>NZ_FNRT01000002.1:0-2400000 GCF_900105585.1 Nocardioides exalbidus | reverse complement strand
GCGACGTGATCACCAAGGTCGACGACCAGCGCATCACGGGTGCCGACTCCCTCGTCGCCACCATCCGCTCCTACCGTCCGGGCGACACCGTCAGCGTCACCTGGACGAGCGGTGGCAAGGAGCAGAGCGCGGACCTCGTGCTCGACTCCGACGCCACCTCGACGAACGGCTGACCCCTACCCCTCCGGGGGACCTCCGTCGTCAGGCTCAGGCCGGCCGCGCCATGATGGTGCGGCCGGCCTGATCCGTCTTCTACCGAGGAGTCACATGCAGCTCGAGCTGAGCCCGTCCGACGCCGAGTTCCGGGACCGCATGCGGGAGTTCTTCACCAGCAAGGTCCCGCAGGAGATCCGCGACACCGTCCTCGAGGGGCGCCACCTCTCCCGCGACCAGATCGTGGAGAGCCAGCGGATCCTCAACGCCGAGGGCCTCGCCGTGCCGCACTGGCCGACCGAGTGGGGCGGGCAGGACTGGACCGAGCTCCAGCGGCACCTCTGGCACGAGGAGATGCAGCGCGCCGGGGTGCCGATCCCGCTGGCCTTCAACGCCTCCATGATCGGCCCCGTGATCGCGCAGTTCGGCAGCGAGGAGCAGAAGCAGCGCTTCCTGCCCGACACCGCCAACCTCGACATCTGGTGGTCGCAGGGCTTCTCCGAGCCCGACGCCGGCTCCGACCTCGCGAGCCTGCGCACCAGCGCCGTGCGCGACGGCGACGACTGGGTCGTCAACGGCCAGAAGACCTGGACGACGCTCGGGCAGTACGGCGACTGGATCTTCACGCTCGTGCGCACCGACCCCGAGGTGAAGAAGCAGCAGGGCATCTCGATGCTGCTCATCGACATGACCACGCCCGGCGTCGAGGTCCGCCCGATCGAGCTGATCGACGGCGGCCACGAGGTCAACGAGGTCTGGTTCACCGACGTCCGCGTGCCCGGCGACAACATGGTCGGCGAGCTCAACAGCGGCTGGACGCAGGCCAAGTTCCTGCTCGGCAACGAGCGGGTCGGCGTCGCGCCGGTCGGTGCCACGAAGCGGGCGCTGGCCACCCTCAAGCAGACCGCCGCGGACCAGATGCAGGACCCGCTCGTGCGGGCTCGCGTCGCGGAGCTGGAGAACGAGCTGCTCGCCCTCGAGCTCACCGCCCTGCGCGTCGTCGCCAACTCCTCCGACGGCGCGCCGCACCCGGCGTCGTCGGTGCTCAAGCTCAAGGGCACCGAGCTCCAGCAGGCCGTCAGCGAGCTCGCGCTCGAGCTCGCCGGACCTGCGTCGCTGGCGTCGCGAGCGGGCGACGACTCACCGCAGGAAGGCTGGGCACGGCGGTCCGCACCGACCTACCTCAACCTCCGCAAGGCCTCGATCTACGGCGGGTCCAACGAGATCCAGCGCCAGATCATCAGCCGCACCATCCTGGGACTCTGAGGGAGCAACGACGATGGACTTCACCTACGACGACGAGCAGCAGGCCCTGCGCGAGGCCGTCCGCGGCCTCCTCAATGGGGCGTACGCCGACCACGAGGCGCGCCGGCGCACGGTGGCCGAGGAGCCGGGCTTCGACCGCGCCCTCTGGGGCAGGCTGGCCGAGATGGGCGTCCTCGGGCTGCCCTTCAGCGAGGCCGACGGCGGCGTCGGGGCCGGGCCGGTCGAGATCGGCATCGTGTGCCAGGAGCTCGGCCGCGTGCTCGCGCCGGAGCCCTACCTCGCCACGGTCGTGCACGCGGGCGGCCTGGTCGCCGCGGTCGGCACGCCTGAGCAGAAGGCCGACCTGCTGGGCCGGCTGAGCTCCGGGGAGATCGTGCTCGCCGCGGCCGACACCTCCCCCGGTGGACGCTGGGCCTCGCGCGCGGACGGCGTCCGCGCCACCGTCTCCGGCGGCGACTGGACGCTCGACGGAGTGGCCGACCCGGTCGTCGGCGGCGAGTCGGCCGACCACCTGGTCGTGACCGCGGCCCTGCCTGACGACGGCGGCACCGGTGTCTTCCTCGTGGCTGCGTCCGCAGCCACCGTGACGGGATACGCGACGGCCGACCTCACCCGCGCTGCCAGCGTCACCTTCGACGGCAGTGCGGCCACGCCGCTCGGCGAGCCCGGACGCGACCTGTCCGCCAGCATCGCCACGATCAGCGACCTCACCCGGATCATGGGCGCCAACCAGGCGCTCGGCGTGATGCAGAGCCAGGTGCGGGCGACGACCGACTACCTGAAGTCGCGCAAGCAGTTCGGGGTCACGCTCAACACCTTCCAGGCGCTGAACTTCCGCGCCGCCGACATGTACGTCTCCCTCGAGCTCGCGACCAGCCTCGTCGACTGGGCGACGATGACGATCGCCGGCGGCGACCCCGAGGCTGTCGCCGACGCAGCCGACCGGGTGGGGCTGCAGGTCAGCCGGTCCGGGCGCCACATCGGCCAGGAGGCGATCCAGCTGCACGGCGGCATCGGGATGACCGCGGAGTACGCCGTCGGCGTCGGCACCGCGCACCTGACCGTCCTGGAGCAGTGGCTCGGCAACGGCTCGCACCACCTCACCCGCCTGGCCGCGCGCGTCGACGACCACGAGCTGGTCGAGGCGCTCTAGGCATGGACCTCTCGCTCACCGAGGAGCAGCAGGCCTTCCGGTCGCTGGCGCGCGACTTCCTCGAGCGCGAGGCGGTCCCGCACCGGATGCAGTGGGACCACGACGAGTCGGTCGACCTCGCGATCGTGCCCCGGATGGCCGAGCTCGGCTTCTTCGGGCTCACCATCCCGGAGGAGTACGGCGGCGTCGGCGGCGACTACGTGACGTACTCCCTCGCGATGGAGGAGCTCGGCCGCGCCGACTCCGCGCTGCGCGGGATCGTCTCGGTCAGCAGCGGGCTCGTCGGCAAGTCGATCCTCTTCCACGGCACCGAGGAGCAGAAGCAGGAGTGGCTGCCCGCGCTCGCGTCCGCGACGAAGCTCGGGTGCTTCGGGCTCACCGAGCCCGGCACCGGCTCGGACGCCGGCAACCTCACCTCGCGCGCCACCCGGGACGGCGACGACTGGGTGGTCAACGGCCAGAAGCTCTTCATCACCAACGGCACCTGGGCCGACGTCGCCCTCGTCTTCGCCCGCACCAGCGACGACGGCCCGCGCGGGGTGACCGCGTTCCTCGTGCCGACCGACTCCCCCGGCTTCCGCGCCCGCGAGGTGAAGAACAAGCTCGGCCTGCGCGGCCAGGCGACGGCCGAGCTGTTCCTCGACGACGTACGGCTCCCGGACTCCGCGCGCCTCGGCGAGGTCGGCCAGGGCTTCAAGATCGCGATGGGCACCCTCGACAAGGGGCGCCTCGCGGTGGCCTCCGGCTGCGTCGGCATCGTGCAGGGCTGCCTCGAGGCGTCGGTGGCGTACGCCGCCGAGCGCACGCAGTTCGGCAAGCCGATCGCGTCGTTCCAGCTCGTGCAGGACCTGATCGCCGACATGTCCGTCGACGCCGACGCGGCCCGCCTCCTGGCGTGGCGCTGCGCCGACCTGATCGACCGCGGCGAGCCCTACGGCACCGCCGCGTCCAAGGCCAAGCTCTTCGCGTCCGAGGCCGCGGTCCGCGCCGCCAACAACGCGATCCAGGTGCACGGCGGGGCGGGCTACGTCGACGACTTCCCGGTCGCGAAGTACCTGCGGGACGCCCGCGTGATGACGCTCTACGAAGGCACCTCGCAGATCCAGAAGCTGCTCATCGGGCGCGCGGAGACGGGCATCAGCGCGTTCTGAGCGGCGGGCCGACCACGCGGCGCTGCTCGGCACCCTCGATCGAGTCCATCGCGCGGGGATCGGGGACCTGCCCCGGCGACAGGCCGGCGAGGTAGTCGCGCTGGCCGCGGAAGAACTCCTCGATGCCACCGGGCGTGACCACGGTGACGAACCGGCACGGTGCCGCGCCCAGGTTGGCGACGGCGTGCGGCACGGACCGCGGGAACCACAGCACGCCGCCCTCGGCGAGGACACCTCGCTCGGCCCCGACCTGGTAGTCCAGCTCTCCTTCGACCACGACGACGACCTCGTCCTCGGCGTCGTGGACGTGCAGCGGCGGCCCTCCCGCGAGGACGACCCCCTCGAGGACCGTGACGAGACCGTGCGACTCGGCTGCCGTCACCTTGAGCGACAGCAGGCTGCCGCCTCCCATGTCGAGGTCCTCGAGCGCATCCCCCGGTCGCAGGGCGTAGCCACCGTGGAAGGTCACACCCGTCAGCATCACCCTGGTGCCCTCGCGTGGCAAGGGTCCGGCGATGCGGCTCGCGCACCGGCGAAATCGGCGAATCCACCACCACACCGCGCGCGCAGTGGGAAGGTCGTGCGCGGGCAGGGACGTGGCAGCCGCGACGGACGCCCACGACTCCGGGACGGGTGGACACATGAGGATCGGCTACGCGCACGTGACCTCGACGCTGGCGCTGGTGGTGGCACTCGGCGGGACGTCGTACGCCGCCGTGCAGGTCACGGGCAAGGACGTCCTCGACGGGTCGCTGACGGGCAAGGACCTCAAGGCCGGCACCATCACGGGCAAGAACGTCAAGAACGGCGCGATCAGCAGCCAGGACGTCGCGGACGGGAGCCTCGCCGCCAAGGACTTCGCGGACGGCCAGCTCCCCGCCGGCGCGACCGGTCCGGCCGGACCTGCCGGAACCACCGGGCCGACCGGACCTGCCGGAGCCACCGGGGTGACCGGACCGGCCGGGGCGACGGGCCCGAGGGGCGCCGACGGGCCCCAGGGCCCCGTCGGGCCGGCGGGGGTCTCGGGCTACCAGGTGGTGCGCGGGACGACGGTGTCGTCGAACGGGTCCTACACCGCCCAGGCACTCTGCCCGACGGGCAAGAAGGCCATCGGCGGCGGCGGGAGCCAGGCGCAGTACATGTGGTTCCTCGACGACAGCAAGCCGCTGAGCGACGGGACCGGGTGGCAGGTCGAGTACTCGCCGGGCCCCAGCGCTCCGACGCCCGGGTTCGGCGAGGCCTGGGTGGTCTGCGTCAACGTCTCCTGAGGCCTGGCCGAGGTACGAGGAGTCCCGGACGCCGCCTCCGCGTCATCGGGCCCGGCTGACGCGTCCCTCGTCCCAGACCGGGCCGGGCGACTCGTAGACCTCGCCGTCGGCGCCGTAGACCAGGAACCGGTCGAAGCCGCGGGCGAACCAGCGGTCGTGGGTGACCGCGAGCACGGTGCCCTCGAAGGCCTCGAGCCCGGCCTCCAGCGCCTCGGCCGACTGGACGTCGAGGTTGTCGGTGGGCTCGTCGAGCAGCAGCAGGGTGGCGCCGGAGAGCTCGAGGAGCAGGATCTGGAAGCGCGCCTGCTGGCCGCCGCTCAGCGACTCGAAGGCCTGCTCGCCGGCGTGGGCGAGCTCGTAGCGGTCGAGCACCCGGCTCGCGGCCTCGCGGCCCATGCCGTCACGGTGGTCGTCGCCGCGGTGCAGGATCTCCAGCAGCGTCCGGCCGACGAGCTCGGGATGGGCGTGCGTCTGCACGAACCACCCCGGACGGACCCGGGCGCCGAGCTTGGCGTTGCCCGTGTGGCGGACCGGCTCCGGCGGGTCGCCGACCGGCTGGTGCTCGACGTCCGGGTCGCTGCCGCCGGCTGCGAGGAGACGCAGGAAGTGCGACTTGCCCGATCCGTTGGAGCCGAGCACGGCCACCCGCTCGCCGTACCAGACCTCCAGGTCGAACGGCTTCATCAGACCGGTGAGCTCGAGCCCCGTGGCCACGACGGCGCGCTTGCCGGTGCGCCCGCCCTTGAGCCGCATCGTCACCTGCTGCTCGCGCGGCTGCTCCATCGGCGGTCCGGCGTCCTCGAACTTCTTCAGCCGCGTCTGCGCCGCGCGGTACTGCGAGGACATGCCGTCGTTGTACTCCGACTTGATCTTGAGCCGCAGCACGAGCGCCTTGATCTTGGCGTGCTCCTCGTCCCAGCGCCGGCGCATCTCCTCGAAGCGCTCGAAGCGGTCGCTGCGCGCCTCGTGGTACGACGCGAAGCCGCCCGGGTGGGTCCACACGAGGTTGCCGGCGCTGCCGAGCTCGACGGTGACGATGCGGGTCGCGGTGTTGTTGAGCAGCTCGCGGTCGTGGCTGATGAACAGGATGGTCTTCGCCGACTCGCGGATCCGCTCCTCGAGCCAGATCTTGCCCGGCACGTCGAGGTAGTTGTCCGGCTCGTCGAGCAGCAGCACCTGGTCGGGGCCCCGCAGGAGGTACTCCAGCACCAGCCTCTTCTGCTCACCACCGGAGAGGGTCGACAGCAGGCGGTGGCGCGCGCGGTCGAACGGCAGCGACATCGACGCGGTGGTGCACACGTCCCAGACCACCTCGGTGTCGTAGCCGCCGGCGTCGGCGTACTCCCCCAGGGCGGTCGCGTAGGCCATCTGGGTGCGCTCGTCGTCGACGTCCATCAGCGCCAGCTCGGCGGCGTCGACGGCCTCCGCGGCCGTGCGGACCCGCGGCGGGGCCACCGAGAGCAGCAGGTCGTGGACGGTCTCGTCACCGCCGCCGTGGCCGACGAACTGGCGCATCACCCCGAGCCCGCCGGACCGGGTGACGACACCCGCGTGCGGGGTCAGGTCGCCGGTGACGATGCGCAGGAGCGTCGTCTTGCCGGCCCCGTTGGCGCCGACGAGGGCGACCTTCTGGCCGTCGCCGACCCGGAAGCTGACGTCGTCGAGCAGCACCCGCCCGTCCGGCAGCTCGTACCTCACACCGGCCACGTCCACATGTCCCACGTGGACGATTGTCGCAAGCCCGACCCCGAGTCGTCGCATGGATATGCGGTCTAGTCCACCGTTAGGGTGGCACGCATGGCCTCGACGACCACGCCCGAGCAAGCGCCCGCCACGAAGTGGAAGATCGTGGGTCCCGGACTGGTGGTGGCCGCCACCGGCGTCGGTGCGGCCGACCTGGTCGCGACGCTGATCGCGGGGCAGAAGTTCGGCTACACGCTGCTGTGGTGCGTGGTCGTCGGCTGCGTGATGAAGATCGTGCTGGTGGAGGGCGCGGGCCGCTACTCGCTGGCGACCGGAAAGACGATCTTCGAGGGCTGGCGCTCGCTCGGGGCATGGACGACGTGGTACTTCGCGCCCTACATCGTGATCTGGGGCTTCGTGTACGGCGCTGCCGCGATGGCCGGCACCGGGCTCGCCCTGCAGGGTCTCGCCGGCGGCCTGTCGACGACGTGGTTGGGCATCCTCTCCGGCGTCCTGGGCCTGCTGCTCGTGTGGACGGGGCGCTACGGGATCTTCGAGAAGGTGCTCGCGGCGCTGGTCGGGATCATGTTCGTCACGATGGTCGGCGCGGCCCTGTTGACGCTGCCCAACCTCGGTGAGCTGCTGACCGGCCTCGCGCCGCGCATCCCCGAGGACGGCCTGGTCAACACGCTGGCGCTCGCCGGCGGCGTGGGCGGCACCATCACCTTGGCGGCCTACGGCTACTGGCTGCGCGAGAAGGGCTGGAACACGCCGGAGTTCATGCGGGTCATGCGCATCGACAACACCGTCGCCTACATCGTCACCGGCATCTTCGTGCTGGCCACCCTCGTCGTCGGCGCCGAGCTGCTCTACTCGACCAGCGTCGCGATCGAGAGCGGCGACCAGGGCCTGGTCGACCTCGGCGTCGTGCTCCAGGACCGCTACGGCCAGTGGGCCGGCAAGCTCTTCCTGCTGGGCTTCTGGGCGGCGGCGATGTCGTCGCTCGTCGGTGTGTGGAACGGCGTCAGCCTGATGTTCGCCGACTTCATGCGGCACATGACCAACGGTCCCGCCGACGACGCCCGCGCCGGCGGCAGGTGGTACCGCGCCTACATCCTCTGGCTGACCTTCCCGCCGATGATCATGATGTTCCTCGGCAAGCCGGTCTGGCTGATCCTCGCCTACGGCGTCCTCGGCGCGTTCTTCATGCCGTTCCTCGCCGTCACCCTGCTGTGGCTGCTCAACACGGACCGGACGCCGGCCGAGTGGCGCAACAAGCTCCACTCCAACGTGCTGATGGTGCTCTGCGCGCTCGCCTTCGTCGCGCTCTGCGTCAACGAGGTGCGCAAGGCGGTCCAGCCCGACTGAGGCTCAGCCGATCGAGGCTCAGCCGATCGAGGCCAGGACCTGGTGCGCCGCCGGGGTCAGCTTCCGCGTCGAGCCGTCGAAGTAGAGGCCGAGGCCCTTCCGGCAGCCGTCGACCACCCCCGTGCCGCGGTAGCCGTCGGCGTCGAGGACCACGATGCGGCTGCTCAGGGACTGGTTGGCGCAGCCGCTGTCGAGGGTGGCGACCGGCGCCTGCTCGAGAGTGGTCCACCGGCTCGCGGCCGCCCCACCTGTCCAGGTCCCGCTCGCTGCGAGCAGGTCCTGCGCGTCGTAGCGGCAGAGCGTGAGCGGGCTGTCGCTCGAGGTGAGCGCCTCAGCGTCCCCGAGCGTGGCCGGGCAGCCGTGGGGGTCGACACCCACGAAGCGTCGTACGGAGTCCACGATCCGGCGGGTGAGTGCCTCGTCGGGAGTGGCCACCACGACCGTGTCCTGTCCGTCCTGCCAGTAGCCCATCCACGTCCCGTCGGGATAGTCCGGGTCCTCCCCCTCGAACCACGCCTGCCAGACGTCACCACTGGCGTAGGGCGGTTCCTCGCCGTCCAGCACCCCGATCGTCGCGCCCCAGCCGTGGGTGGGCGAGCACCCGATCCGGAAGGCGACGGTGTCCGGTCGCGCGACCCGCGGTGCATCGCCGAGCGTGCCGTCGAAGGCGCACCAGTCGGTGCCGCCGTGGCTCCAGTCGTCGGGCACGTCGAAGGTCAGGTCGTGCCAGGTCTCGGCGCGGAAGCCCTGGGGGATCGCCACCGGCGGCTGCGTGGCCACACGCGTGCCGTCCGGGTCACCCGTCCCGCTCCCGCCGCCGTCGCCCAGGGCGGTGAGCCCCCACGGCACTGCGGCCGCGACCACGCCCGCGACCGCCACCGCGAGTGTCGTACGACGCCGGCGGAGCCGTCGCCGCGCACCCGCGGCCAGCCCGGTCGCGTCGGGCGCCGCCGCGGCGTGCTCGCCGAGGGCGTCGCGCAGCCGTGCCTCGAGATCGCTCGTCCGCTCACTCATCGTCGTCTCCCAGCTCGTGTCGGAGCGTCGCGATCCCGCGGGACACGCGGGAGCGCACGCTGCCCTCGCGCACCCCGGTCAGGGCGGCGATCTCGGCGTAGTCCAGGTCCTCGTAGAACCGCAGCACCACTGCGGTGCGCTGGTCGGCCGGCAACGCCCGGCAGGCGCGCCAGAGCCGGTCGCGCTCCTCCGGCTCCACGCCGGCAGGCACCGGACGGTCGAGGACGGTGTCGACGGGCAGCTCGCGCCGGCGGAACTTTCGCCAGCCCGAGACGTTGGCGTTGACGACCATCCGGCGCACGTAGGCGTCGGGGTCCTCCACGCGTGCGATCCGCGACCAGCGCGGCAGCGCCCGGGACAGCGCGTCCTGCACGACGTCCTCGGCGTCGGTCGCACTGCCGGTGAGGACGTAGGCCAGCCGCAGGAGTCCCGGACCCCGGGCCGCGACCCAGCTGTCGAAGTCGGGCACCTCCACGCGGGTCCTCCCGAGCTCGATCAACGTCGTCATGCCCTACCAACGCCGCATCCCGGCCGGGTGTTGCAGGGCAGGCGTCAGATTCTCTCCGCCACCCGCCGGGCCGCCACGCCGAGCACCTCCCACGTCGAGGAGAACGGCGGGGCGTAGGCGAGGTCCATCCACGCGAGGTCGTCGACCGTGCCGCCGGACCAGAGCACGGCGGCGGCGGTGTCGATGCGCTTGCCGGCACCCCGGCCGCCGACGACCTGCACGCCGAGCAGGCGGCGGGTCTCGCGATCGGCCATCACCCAGATCGCGATCGGCTCGGCCTCGGGCATGTAGTCGGTGGTCGTGGTCCCCTCCGTCACCAGCGCGACGACGTCGAGGCCCGCGGCCTCGTCGCGCGACAGCCCGGTCCGGGCGATCTCGAGGTAGGTGTCGCCGTGGACGAAGCGGGTGATGGCGGTGTCGACCATGCCGTCGAAGGCGAGCGATCCCCCGGCGAGGCTGTCGCCGAGCGCACGTCCGTGCTTGGTGGCATAGGTCCCGAGCGGGCGGAACACCCATGCGTCGTCGATCCGCCGCCGCACCTCGCAGCAGTCGCCGGCCGCCCACACGTGCTCGGCGACGCGACCGTGCGGGTCCGGCCGGAGCGCGCCGTTGCCGGTCATCTCGAGACCCGAACCGGTCAGGAACGACGTGGCCGGACGGACGCCGGTCGCGACCACCACGAGGTCGGCCGGCCGGCTCCCGCCGTCCCAGTGCACGCCGGTGACGCGGCCGTCGCGCGTGTCGAGCCCGGTCACCTCCGCACCGAGGACCACCTCGGCGCCGGCCTCGCGCAGGGCGGCGTTGACCCGCTCCTTCATCTCGTCCTCGAGCATCGACATGCCCTGACCACGGGTGATCACGGTGACCGCGAATCCGTGCCGCAGGGCCGCCTCCGCCACCTCGACGCCGACGTAGCCGCCACCCACGACGACCACGCGCGCGTCGTCGCCCGCGGCAGCGAACCGCTCGAGCCACTCCGCGCCGTCGTCGAGCGTCTTGACCACACCCACCCCGTCGTGGGCCGACCCGTCGGGGCGCAGCGCCCAGTCGGGCACCACGGCCGGGGCGCCGCTGGCGACCACCAGGTCGTCGTACTCCACCACGGTGCCGTCGGCCGTCGTCACCGTCCGCGCGGCGAGGTCGGCGGCGACCACCTCGGTCCCGAGCCGCAGGTCGATGCCGGCCTCGCGGTGCTGCTCGGCCGTGCGCGCGACCAGGTCGTCACCGCTCGCGACGTCACCGGCCATCCAGTAGGGGATCCCGCAGGCGCTGTAGGACGTGTGGGTGCCCTTGTCGAGCACGGTGATCGCCAGCTCACGACCGGTCCGCCTGGCCGTCCGCAGCGCCTGGTGGGCGGCGGACATGCCGGCGGCGTCGGCCCCGACGACGACCACCCGCTGCGGAGACGCGCTCATTCCTCCGTCTGCTTCGCCCAGAGGTTGATGCCGGACTCGACGGCGAAGGAGTCGATCGCCGCGCGCTCGACCCCCGTCAGGGCCGGGCTCTCGAGGGCATCGAGGTTGGTGTCGAGCTGCTCGACGCTCGAGGCCCCGATCACCGCACTGGTCACCCGCTCGTCGCGCAGCACCCACTGGAGGGCGAGCTGGGCGAGCTTCTGGCCGCGCTCCTGGGCGATCTCATTGAGGTTGCGCACCCGCTCGAGCGTCTCGTCGTCGAGCCCGGTCATCGTCGAGTCGTCGCGCGCGGCACGGGAGTCCTGCGGCACACCGTCGAGGTAACGATCGGTGAGCAGCCCCTGCGCGAGCGCGGAGAAGACGATGCAGCCCATCCCCTGCTGCTCGAGCTCGGCGAGGAGCCCGTCCTCGATCCAGCGGTTGAGCATGTTGTAGGACGGCTGGTGGATCAGCAGCGGCGTGCCGAGCTCGCGCGCGATGTCGGCGGCCTCCTTGGTCTTCGCCGCGGAGTACGACGAGATGCCGACGTAGAGCGCGCGGCCCGACCGCACGGCCGCGTCGAGCGCCATCATCGTCTCCTCGACGGGGGTGTCGGGGTCGAAGCGGTGGCTGTAGAAGATGTCGACGTAGTCGAGGCCGAGGCGTGCCAGCGACTGGTCGAGCGAGGCGAGGACGTACTTCCGGGACCCGCCGCCCTGACCGTAGGGGCCCGGCCACATGTCCCAGCCGGCCTTCGTGGAGATGATCAGCTCGTCGCGGTAGGGCTTGAAGTCGTCCTCGAGGTAGCGCCCGAAGTTCTCCTCCGCGCGGCCGTAGGGCGGGCCGTAGTTGTTGGCCAGGTCGAAGTGGGTGACGCCCCGGTCGAAGGCGCGGCGCAGGATCGCGCGCTGGGTCTCCTCGGGCCGGTCGGTGCCGAAGTTCTGCCACAGCCCGAGGGACAGCACCGGGAGCTTGAGACCGCTCCGGCCGGTGAAGCGGTACTGCATGCCGGTGGAGTCGTCGTACCTGTCGGGGGCTGCGTCGTAGGCCATGGGCCCCATCCTGCCCGTTCGCGCCTCAGGGATGGCCCCGGAGGCGTGTCGGGGGGATGCCTGATGGTGGAGTGCCACCCGACAGGGTTGACTTGCCCCATGTCCTCCTCGCTCGCCACCGCCCTGCGCAGCTCCGCACTGCGCCTCGCGATCGCGTCCGTGAAGCGCGTCCCGGCGAGCATCCGCTTCCCGCTGCAGCGCGACGGCGTCCAGCCCGTGCCCCGCCTCGAGGCCAGCCGCGCCCGCGGCGACGTCGTCCAGCTGGGCCGGCTCTTCGGCACCCGGCTCTGGCTCGTGACGGGCTACGACGTCTCCCGGTCCGTGCTGGCCGACTCCGGGGCGTTCGCCAACGACGTGCGGGGGCTGATCGGGCGGCAGGACAGGGCGCCGGCGGAGCGGATCGGTGGCCTCGGCATGACCGACCAGCCCGACCACGGCCGGCTCCGGGGCGTGCTGACCCCCTACTTCACCCGCCGGCGGCTCGCCGAGCTCCAGGACGACATCGACCGCGTGGTCGAGGCCGCGCTCGACGACATGGAGGCCCACGGCCCCGAGGTCGACCTCGTCGAGCACTTCGGCTTCGCCGTGCCGTTCGGTGTCATCTGCGACCTGCTCGGCATGCCCGACGTCGACCGCGCGGAGTTCCGCCAGCACGGCGCCGCGCGCTTCGACCTGCGCGACGCCGGGGCCGGCATCTTCGACACCGCGACCGGAACGCGCGAGTTCCTCATCGACCTCGTCGAGTCCGAACGGCGCGACCCGCACCTGCCCGACGGGCTCGTGTCCCGGATGGTCGCCGACCACGGCGCCGACTTCGACGACGTCGAGCTCGGCGGGCTCGCCGACGGCATCTTCCTCGGCGGCTACGAGACCAGCGCCAGCATGCTCTCGCTCGGCACCTACGTCCTGCTCCAGGACTCGCAGTCGTGGAAGACCCTCCAGCACGGCGACGCCGAGGAGGTCGACCGCGTGGTCGAGGAGCTGCTGCGCTTCGTGTGCCCGGTCCAGGTCGCCTTCCCCCGGATCGCCCGCCACGAGGTCGAGATCGGCGGGGCGCGCGTGCGCAAGGGCGACATCGTCGTGGTCTCGCTCACCGGCGCCGGGCGCGACCCGGCGCGCCACGTCGACCCGCAGTCGTTCGACCCGACCACCGACGCGGCCGGCACGCTCGCGTTCGGCCACGGCCTGCACCGCTGCGTCGGCGCCGAGCTCGCCCGGATGGAGCTGCGCACGGCCCTGGTCGCGCTCGCCCGACGCTTCCCGGACCTGTCGCTCGCCTGCGACCCGTCGGAGCTGACGTTCAGCGAGCTCGCCATCGTCCACGCCGTGGACCGGCTGCCCGTCCGGCTGGGTTAGGCCCGTCTCCGTACGGTGGGAGGCGTGGCAGGCCGTCCCGCCCTCGTGCTCGCCGCGGCAGTCGTCGCGGTCGCCACCGGCTGCACCGCCGAGGACCCGCGCCGCGGCACCGCACCCGCCGAGAGTGGTACGACGTCCGCGCCGGCCACCCCGTCGACCCCGGCCACCCCGAGCCCGACCAGCCCCACCCCGGAGGCGACGACGACGGCGCCCACCGAGGAGCCGACCGCCGAGCCCACCGCCGAGCCCACCAGCGAGCCGGCCGCCGTGCCCGAGCCCCGGCGCTCCTTCGTCACGATCCCGGCGATCGGCCTGCGCGACTTCCCCGTCGTGCGCTACCGCGGCTCGCCCGACGACGCTCCCGGCACGGCCTTGCAGGACGCCGGGGAGATGGCCTCGCCCCGCGGCCCGCGCGGCGGCACCGCGCCCGGCGAGGTCGGCAACTACATCGTCACCGGGCACCGGCTCACCGGCACCGCCCCGCTGCGCAGCTCACCGTCGCTCGTGCGGGGCGACCGGATCCTCGTGCGGACCGGCGACACGGTCTTCGTCTACGAGGTGCGCCGCACCCGCTGGACGTCGTTCCGCCGGCCCGCCTCGCTGCGCGCCCAGCGCGCCGAGGTGCCCGGACACCCGGACGAGACCGCGACGCGGCCGATGATCACGCTGTCCACCTGCGCGACCCTCGAGGACCACGCCAACGGCAACTACTGGGCCGACCGGTTCGACAACCCCGAGCACCGCATCGACAAGATCGGGGTGCTGGTCGACACCCGGCCGGCCTGAATCCGGTTGACCCCGTTCGCGGTGCCGGGATGGGATGCGCGGCATGCCCGACCTGAGCGACCGCTGGCGCGAGCCCGACTTCGTCACCGCCGTCCACGCGTGGATCCACGACCAGCTCGACGGAACCGACTCGCCCGTCGTCGCGATCGAGCAGACCCACGTCACCGACTGGTCGACCGTCATGCGGGTGACGACCCGGCTCGGCACGAGGTGGTTCAAGGCCAACGACCAGTCGATGGCGCACGAGGCGGCGCTGACCGCCTTCCTCGCGCCTCGCTCGCACGAGCGGGTGCCCGTCCCCTGGCCGTTCGACCTCGAGACGGGCTGGATGCTGATGGCCGACATGTCTCCCCGGCTGCGCGAGGTGGTCGCCGAGGAGCGCAGCCTCGACCACTGGGCCGAGGCCCTCGGGGCCTACGCGCGCATCCAGATCGCCTGCGAGGACGAGGTCGACACCCTCCTCGCCCTCGGCGTGCCCGACCGCCGCCTGCACACGCTGCCCGGGGCATACGCCGACCTGCTGGCCGGCCTCGACGACCCCGACCCGCGCCTGCCCGACCCGCCGGCGGTCGCGGAGCTGTGCGACGCGCTGGCGGCGTACGGCGTCCGGGAGACGGTGCAGCACGACGACCTCCACGACGGCCAGGTGTTCCTCGCCAGCGGTCGCGCCCACATCCTCGACTGGGGCGACGCCTGCGTCTCCCACCCGTTCTTCACCCTCGCCGTGACGCTCGAGGGCGTGATCGCGTGGGGCGTGGACGACGTCGCGGGGTCGGAGGACCTCGGGCCGCACCTCGCGGCCTACCTGCGTCCCTACGCGGAGGCCTACGACCTCTCACCCGACCAGCTCGGCGACGCCGCACGCCGGGCGATGCGGCTCGGGTGGATCTGCCGGGCTGTCAACGGGGCGATGCCCGGGGACCCGGAGCAGACCCGGACGCGGTTGGGGATGTTCCTCGGCGGCGCTGCCTAGCTGTACTGACCCGGCAGGTTGGTCACGCGGCTGATGGGCGGGTTGCCTGCGAGTGAGCTGTGTGCACGGTGATGGTTGTAGATGTGCAGCCAGGCTGGCAAGGCCCGTCGTCGGGCGGTCTCGCTGGAGTACGGCTTGGCGTAGGCCCACTCGGTGAGCAGGGTGCGGTTGAAGCGTTCTGCTTTGCCGTTGGTTTGAGGTCGGTACGGACGGGTGCGGCTGTGTCGGCATCCGGTCTCGTCAATGGCCTCGGCCCACATGCGTGAGCGGTAGCAGGCGCCGTTGTCGGTCAGCACTCGACGGATGTGGATGCCCATGGCGTTGAACCACGCCACGGCTCGACGCCAGAACCCGGCCGCGGTGGCGCCCTGCTCGTCGGAGTGGATCTCGCAGTAGGCCAGTCGGGTGTGGTCGTCGATCGCGGTGTGGATGTAGGCGTAGCCCAGGTTCGGTCGGCCGTGGACCTTGCGGGGCCGGTCCGGGTCGCGGTGCGCCTGGCTGTTCACCCCGCCCTGGCTGCGGCCGTGGATGCGCCAGCCGCCGCCGTCGGGGATGTTGCCGAGCTTCTTGATGTCGACGTGGACCAGATCGCCCGGGTATGGGTGCTCGTAGCGCACCACGGGGTCACGGCGGACCGGCAGGCCGGTGGCGCGATCGATCCCGACCAGCTTGGGCAGTCCAAGCCGCGCGATCACCCGTCCCACCGTGGAAGAG
Organism: Nocardioides exalbidus; assembly: GCF_900105585.1. Classification (NCBI taxonomy): domain Bacteria; kingdom Bacillati; phylum Actinomycetota; class Actinomycetes; order Propionibacteriales; family Nocardioidaceae; genus Nocardioides; species Nocardioides exalbidus. Next base: position 2,384,161 of record NZ_FNRT01000002.1, on the reverse strand, counting down.
TTCATGTCGAGCCGGCCGGCGATCTGCACGGGGCCGAGTTGTTTGGTGGTGCGCAGGTGCTTGACCTTGGCCTCGAGCCGGCGGCTGGTGCGTCGTGGCGAGTGGTGTGGCCGGCTGGATCGGTCGCCCATAGCTGAGGGACCGTGCTCGCGGTAGCGGTCGGCCCACCGCTTCGCGGTCGTGGGTGAGACCTGGAACCGCTCGGCAGCACGTCGTAGCGGCCAGCCGTCCTCGACGACACAGCGGGCCAGATACAGCCGCCCTCGCGGGGTCAGCGTGGCATTAGCGTGGGACATGGAGACCTCCGGGATCTGGGGTGCGAATGCGTGGTTGCTTCACACCTCACCCGGAGGTCTCCATCTCGTCTAGACCCAGTCGGCTGTCACCAACCTCTGTGGTCAGTACACCTAGCAGCCGCTCAGCCGCGCCGGGTCTCCAGGACGCGGAAGCCCTTGTGGCTCGCCAGGCGCTCGGTGGGCCAGCCCTGCTCGACGAGCCAGCGCTGGAGCGAGTCGGCGCCGAGGAACTTGCCGACGACCATCACCATCCGGCCGCCGGGCGCGAGCCGCGGCAGCCAGGTGAGCAGGAGCTCGTGCAGCGCCGCCTTGCCGATGCGGATCGGCGGGTTCGACCAGATCTCGTCGAAGACCTGGTTGCCCGGCACCTGCTCGGGCGTGCAGGCCACGAAGCGCGGGTCGAGCCCGGCCGCGCGGGCGTTCTCGTTGGCGAGCAGGAGCGCGCGCTCGTTGACGTCGACGGCGGTCACGTTGGCGAGCGGCACCGCCCGGGCCAGCGCCAGCCCGATCACGCCGTAGCCGCAGCCGAGGTCGAGGAACTGGCCCTGCGGCGGCGGGTCGAGCTCCTGGAACAGCACGGCCGTCGCGTGGTCGAGGTGGCCGCGGCTGAACACGCCCGCCCCGGTCTCGAAGGTCAGGCTGCTCCCCCACAGCTCGGCGGTGAAGCTCTCCCGCTCGAACGGCACGCTCGGGTCCGCGGAGAAGTAGTGCTCGACGGTCTCGTCGGGGTTCGGGTCAGGCATCGATGGCCTCTCGCTTGGCTCGGGCACGGTCGGCCTGTGCGGCCAGCTCGTCGTCGTCGGGGTAGCCGACCTCCTCGAGCGTGAGCCCGTGGGCGTGCACGACGCGCACGCCCTGGTCGCGGCGTCGTCCGGCCATCACCTCGGCGGGCCAGGAGGTCGGCTGCCGACCCTCCCCGACCGCGATCAGGCTGCCGACGAGCGCGCGCACCATGTTGTGGCAGAAGGCGTCGGCGCGCACCGCCCCGACCACCAGGCCCGCGTCGTCGCGACGCCAGTCGAGGTCGAGCAGGGTCCGCACCGTGGTCGCGCCCTCGCGCTGCTTGCAGAAGGACGCGAAGTCCCGGAGCCCGACGAGTGGCGCGGAGGCCTCGTTCATCGCCTCGACGTCGAGCCGGCGACCCCAGCTGAGCACGTGTCCGCGCACGAGCGGGTCGGCCAGCTCCTGCGCGTCGGCGATGCGGTAGGCGTAGCGGCGCCAGACGGCGGAGAAGCGGGCGTCGAAGCCCGCGGGCGCCTCGCTCACGCGTCGTACGCGCAGGTCCGGTGGCAGGATCCCGTCGACCCGGCGGGCGAGGGCGTCCAGCGGCGGGTCGGCCGACCGTCCCGCCGAGGCCTCGAGGACCCCGGGCTCGACGTCGAGGTGGGCCACCTGGCCGCGCGCGTGCACGCCGGCGTCCGTGCGGCCGGCGACGGTCACTCGCGGCTGCGGCACCCGCAGCGCGGTCGCGAGCGCGGACTCGAGCGTGCCCTGCACGGTGCGCAGCCCCGGCTGGGCGGCCCACCCGGAGAAGTCGGTGCCGTCATAGGCACAGTCGATCCGCAGCCGCACGGGACGATCCTAGGTGGCGTGGTGCCGGACGTTCACTCGCACCCGGGGCCTGACCGTGCCTACTCTGGCCACGTCATGACTTCCCTGCGCCTCGCCCCGCTGCTCGCGTCCGTCGTCCTCCTCGCGCCGACGTCCCACGTCGCCGCGCCGGCCGCCGCGGCATCGCCCGCGGGTGAGCGTGCCGTCGCGCACGCCGGCCCCGACTCCGACGGCGACGGCCTCCCCGACGACGGCGACGGCTGCCCGACCGTCGCGTCGAGCAACCCCACCGGCTGTCCGTCGGCGTCGCGCCGGGTGTCGCTGACGTGGCTGAAGGGCGAGCGCCGGCTCCAGGCGCGGGTGACCTCACCGGTCAAGGCATGCTCCGCGCGCGCCAAGATCACGCTCTGGCGCGAGCGGGCCGACCGCGACGAGAAGGTGGTCGCGTCGATCGCGTCCCACGACGGCCGCCGCAGGTTCGCGGGGCGCGGTGGTGCGCGCTACCACGTGACCGTCTCGCTGGCCTACAGCTCCGGTGTCGCGGAGTGCGGGGCTGCGACCTCGCGCACGGTCCGGGTGCCCCGCTGACCCTTTGTCAACCGATGGGTTGACAACGTCACGTCCATCGCCCTACCTTCTATTCAACCGATCAGTTGAAGAAGGTGCTCCATGACGGACCAGCTCTCCCGCGTCTTCGCCGCGCTCGCCGACCCGACCCGTCGCGACATGGTGGCTCGTCTCACCGAGGCCGACCACACCGTGGGCGACCTCGCCGAGCCCTACGACGTGAGCCTCCAGGCCGTCTCGAAGCACCTGAAGGTGCTCGAGGACGCCGGCCTGGTGACCCGGACCAAGGAGGCCCAGCGCCGCCCGGTGCACCTGGAAGCCGAGGTGTTCGACCTGATGACCGCGTGGATCGAGCGCTACCGCCGACGGGCCGAGGAGCAGTTCAGCCGCCTCGACGCCGTGCTCGCGCGGATGCAGGACGACGACAGCACGACCAGCACGACCACCCGCAGTGACCTCACCCAGGAAGGAACCGCATCATGACCACCACCCAGAGCCCCGACACGTCCACCCGCTTCCCCGAGGCGGCCATCCTCGCCGACGAGCACGTGCCGGCCGTCCACATCTGGCGGGACTTCGACGCCACGCCCGCGCAGCTGATGCGCGCGCACACCGACGCCGACCTCTTCGCCCAGTGGGTCGGGCCGAGCTCGCTCTCCACCCGCGTCGAGGAGTGGTCGTGCCGCACGAACGGCGCCTACCGCTACGTCTCCACCCGCGGCGAGGAGGAGTACGCCTTCCGCGGCACGTTCCCGTTCGTGGGCGAGGGGAAGATCGTGCAGACCTTCACGTGGGAGGGCATGCCGGAGGCGGTCGCCCTCGAGACGCTGACGTTCGAGGACCTCGGCGACGGCCGCACCCGGCTCCACGCGTTCTCCCTCTGCGACTCCTTCGAGGGACGCGACCAGATGCTCGCCAGCGGCATGGAGTCCGGCATCCACGACGGCTACGCCAAGCTCGACCGGATGCTCGCGGAGGGCACCCTCTGATGGCGCTCCCCGACGCCCCGGCCGCCCGCCACGAGCAGGTGGCCGGGGAGTTCTCCCGGCTCGTCGGCGCGACCACCGACTGGTCGGCCCCCGCTCCCGTCGACGGCTGGACCGCCCGCGACGTGGTCGACCACCTCGTCACCTGGCTCCCGGGCTTCCTCGCCTCCGGCGGCGTCGAGCTGCCCGCCGGCCCGTCTGCCGCCGACGACCCCGTCGGCGCCTGGCAGCACCACGCCGACGGCGTCCAGTCGCTGCTCACCGACCGCGGCGAGGACGAGTTCACCCACCCCTTCCTCGGCACCATGACGCTGGCGCAGGCCATCGACCGGTTCTACGTCTCCGACGTCTTCATGCACTCCTGGGACCTCGCCACCGCGACCGGCCAGGTCGCCCGGCTCGACGAGGACTTCGCAGCCGAGCTGCTCGGCGGGATGGCCGCGATGGAGGACGTGCTCCGCAGCTCGGGCCAGTACGGCCCCGCCGTGCCCGTCCCCGACGACGCCCCCGTCGTCGCCCGGCTGATCGGCTTCGTGGGTCGCGACCCCGCCCGGGCAGGCCGGTAGTCGTCACCTCCTAGGGTGGCGGCATGAGGTACGTCGTCATCGGGGCCGGTGCGGTCGGTGGAGTCATCGGCGCACGGCTCTCCCTGGCGGGGGTCGACGTCACGCTCGTGGCGCGCGGCCCGCACCTCGAGGCCATCCGCACCGACGGCCTGGTCGTCGAGTCCGCGGCCGGCCGCGAGGTCGCCCGGGTGGAAGCCGTCGGCTCCCCGGCCGACGTCACCTGGGCGGACGACCACGTCGTGCTCCTGTGCGTGAAGGGCCAGCAGACCGTCGCCGCCCTGGAGGACCTCGCCACCAGCGCCCCGCCCGGCACCCCGGTCGTCTCGGTGCAGAACGGCGTCGCCAACGAGCGCGAGCTGCTGCGCCGGTTCGAGCGGACCTACGGCATCACCGTCATGCAGCCGTGCGCCCACCTCGAGCCCGGCGTCGTGGTCCAGCAGTGCCACCCGATCCCCGGCCTGCTCGACATCGGCCGCTACCCGACCGGCGTCGACGACGTCTGCACCGCGGTCTCCGACGACCTTCAGCGCGCCGGCTTCGAGTCGGTCCCGCGGCCCGACATCATGGCGTGGAAGCACCGCAAGCTCGTGCTCAACCTCGGCAACGCCGTGCAGGCGTGCTTCGAGCCCTCCCCCGCCGCCGACGAGCTCCAGGACCGCGTCCGGGCCGAGGGCGAGGCCGTCCTCGCAGCCGCCGGGATCCCGGTCGTGTCGACGGAGGAGGACGCCGTACGCCGCGGCGACAAGCTCCGGGGCCGCCAGCGCGCCGACGCCTTCGGCTCCACCTGGCAGAGCCTCACCCGCGGCACGGGCGACGTCGAGACCGACCTCCTCAACGGCGAGATCGTGCTCCTCGGGCGCCTCCACGGAGTGCCGGTCCCCGCCAACGCCGCCCTCCAGCGGATCTCGAACGCTGCCGCGCGCGACGGCGTACGTCCCCGCTCCCTCGACGCCGCCGAGGTCCTGGCCTCCCTCTGACCCGTCCCGTCAGGACGCACGAAGGCCCGCCGCCCCGGGTGGGGTGGCGGGCCTTCGTGGTGCGGCTGTGTGGCTCAGGCCTTGGACTCGTCCGCGGGGGTCTCGTCCGACTCGGCAGCCTCAGCGGCGGCCTCGTGCTCCTCGGCAGCAGCCTCGTGCTCCTCAGCGGCGGCCTCGTGCTCCTCGGCAGCAGCCTCGTGCTCGGCGGCGGCAGCCTCGTGCTCCTCGGCCGCGGTGGCCTCGGTCTCCTCGACCTCGGGCTCGGCGGCCGGCGCGGGAGCGGCGGCAGCCTCGGTCTTCTTGGTGGAGGGGGCCTTCGGGCTGTAGGCCTCGGTCACCAGCTCGATGACCGCCATGGGGGCGTTGTCGCCCTTGCGGGGGCCGATCTTGGTGATGCGGGTGTAGCCGCCGGGACGCTCCGAGAAGGTCGGCGCGATCTCGGTGAACAGGGTGTGCACGACCGACTTGTCGCGGATGGTCTTGAGGACCTCGCGACGGTTGTGCAGGTCGCCCCGCTTGGCCTTGGTGATCAGCTTCTCCGCGACCGGGCGCAGCAGGCGCGCGCGGGTCTCGGTGGTGGTGATCCGGCCGTGCTCGAACAGGGCGGTGGCCAGGTTCGACAGCATCAGGCGCTGGTGGGCCGGGCTGCCGCCGAGGCGGGGGCCCTTCTTGGGCTTGGGCATGTCGTGCCTTCCTTCTCTCGGGCCGTGTCAGGTACCCGGGTAGACGACCGGCAGGGCTGCCGGTCGGTTTGGGTCGTACGATCCCGGCCACCGTGAGGTGGCCGGGACCGGGAGATCAGAGCTGCTCGTCCTCGATGAACGCGTCGTCGTCGTCGTCGTCGCCGTAGGCGGCGAGGGCGGCGTGCGGGTCGAAGCCGGGCGCGCTGTCCTTGAGCGAGAGGCCCATCTCGACGAGCTTGGCCTTCACCTCGTCGATGGACTTGGCGCCGAAGTTGCGGATGTCGAGCAGGTCCTGCTCCGAGCGGGAGATGAGCTCACCCACGGTGTGGATGCCCTCGCGCTTGAGGCAGTTGTAGGAGCGAACCGTGAGCTGCAGGTCCTCGACCGGCAGGGCCAGGTCGGCGGCGAGCTGCTCGTCGACGGGCGACGGGCCGATGTCGATGCCCTCGGCCTCGACGTTGAGCTCACGGGCCAGGCCGAAGAGCTCGACGAGCGTCTTGCCGGCCGAGGCGATCGCGTCACGGGGACGGATCGACTGCTTGGTCTCGACGTCGATGACGAGCTTGTCGAAGTCGGTGCGCTGCTCGACACGGGTGGCCTCGACCTTGTAGGTCACCTTCAGCACGGGGCTGTAGATCGAGTCGACCGGCATGCGGCCGATCTCGTTGTCGGCACCCTTGTTCTGGACCGACGAGACGTAGCCGCGGCCACGCTCGACGACGAGCTCCATCTCCAGCTTGCCCTTGTCGGACAGCGTGGCGATCTTGAGCTCGGGGTTGTGGACCTCGACACCGGCGGGCGGCGTGATGTCGGCGGCGGTGACGTCACCGGCACCGGACTTGCGGAGGTACATCACGACCGGCTCGTCGTGCTCGGAGGAGACGACGATGCCCTTGAGGTTGAGGATGATCTCGGTCATGTCCTCGGTGACGCCCTCGATGGTCGAGAACTCGTGGAGGACGGAGTCGACCTTGATGCTGGTGACGGACGCACCCGGGATCGAGCTGAGGAGCGTACGACGCAGCGAGTTGCCGAGCGTGTAGCCGAAGCCCGGCTCCAGCGGCTCGATGACGAACCGCGAGCGGAACTCGTCGACGGTCTCTTCCGTGAGGGTGGGGCGCTGAGCGATGAGCACGGAGGCTGTCCTTTCCGGATCCACCCGCTATTTGACGGATCCGAACATGATGAGGAGTGGTGTGGAAGAGGGGCGTCGGCGGCCTCCCCCGATCGAGGAGGAGGCCACCGACAAGGGGTCACTTCTTGGAGTAGTACTCCACGATGAGCTGCTCCTGGACCGGGACGTCGATCTGCGCCCGGATCGGAACCTGGTGCACGAGGATGCGCATCCGCGACGGGATGACCTCCAGCCAGGCGGGCGTCACGCGCTCGCCGTGGGTCTCGCGGGCCACGATCATCGGGGTCGACTCGAGCGACTTCTCGCGCACGTCGATGATGTCGTGGTCGGTGACCTGGAAGGACGGGATGTCGACCTTCTTGCCGTTGACCTGGAAGTGGCCGTGCACGACGAGCTGGCGGGCCTGGCGGCGCGTCCGGGCGAAGCCGGCGCGGTAGACCACGTTGTCGAGGCGGCACTCGAGGAGCTGCAGGAGGTTGTCGCCGGTCTTGCCCTGGCGACGGCTGGCCTCCTTGTAGTAGCGGACGAACTGCTTCTCCATCACGCCGTAGGTGAAGCGCGCCTTCTGCTTCTCACGGAGTTGCAGCAGGTACTCGGACTCCTTGATGCGGCCGCGACCGTGCTGGCCGGGCGCGTAGGGACGCTTCTCGAAGGCAGCGTCACCGCCGACGAGGTCGACACCGAGACGGCGCGACTTGCGGGTCATGGGACCGGTGTAGCGGGCCATGTTTCAGTCTCTCTTTCTCAGTCTCGGGTCAGACGCGGCGGCGCTTGGGCGGCCGGCATCCGTTGTGGGGTGTGGGCGTGACGTCCTGGATGGTGCCGACCTCGAGGCCGATGGCACCCAGCGAACGGATGGCGGTCTCACGACCCGAGCCCGGACCCTTGACGAAGACGTCGATCTTCTTCATGCCATGGTCCATGGCGCGACGGCCGGCGGCCTCGGCAGCCATCTGGGCGGCGAAGGGGGTGGACTTGCGCGAGCCCTTGAAGCCGACGGTGCCGGCAGAGGCCCACGAGATCACCGCACCGGTCGGGTCGGTGATCGTGACGATGGTGTTGTTGAACGTGCTCTTGATGTGGGCTTCGCCCTGAGCGATGTTCTTCTTCTCCTTGCGGCGGACCTTGGTCGCGCGGCTCTTGGGAGGCATTCAGTAACTCCTGTGAGGTTCTGGTCTGGAAGCTTCGATGACGGCGGTGATCAGCGCAGGGCGCCGATCACTTCGCCTTCTTCTTGCCGGCGACGGTGCGCTTCGGGCCCTTGCGGGTGCGCGCGTTGGTCTTGGTGCGCTGGCCGCGGACCGGAAGGCCCATGCGGTGGCGGCGACCCTGGTAGCTGCCGATCTCGATCTTGCGGCGGATGTCCGCCTGGACCTCACGTCGGAGGTCACCCTCGATCTTGAAGTTGGCTTCGATCTCGTCGCGAAGCTTGACCAGCTCCTCGTCACCGAGCGTGTGGACGCGAGCGTTCGGGTCCACGCCGGTGGCAGCGAGCAGCTGCTGGGAGCGGGTACGGCCGATGCCGTAGATGTAGGTGAGAGCGACCTCGATGCGCTTGTCGCGCGGGAGGTCGACACCAACGAGGCGTGCCATGTGGTGGTTCCTGTTCTGTTTCTCGCCCTGGTTTCGGACGTGTCGCGCCTCGACCCCCGAGGGGACTCGAGCTCCGGCCAGTGCTCCGGAGGTGGTTCGGACGGGCGGTGCCCGGCCTAGCGATCACGTTGTATGGAGTTGCTGTGGTCCTGCTGGGATTCAGGCCCGCTTGCCGCAAGCGGCTGCGCGGCTCGCGATGGGCATCCAGCTCCGGCTGCGCCGTACCTGGAAGCCCACGCTCACCCCTGACGCTGCTTGTGGCGGGGGTTCTCGCAGATGACCATGACCCGGCCGTGACGGCGGATGACCTTGCACTTGTCACAGATGGGCTTGACGCTGGGGTTGACCTTCATGTCAACGAATCCTTGCTACTCGGCTGGACTGTCACTTGTAGCGGTAGACGATCCGACCCCGGGTGAGGTCGTACGGCGAGAGCTCCACCACGACCCGGTCCTCGGGGAGGATCCGGATGTAGTGCTGTCGCATCTTGCCGCTGATGTGCGCGAGCACCTTGTGCCCGTTCGCCAGCTCCACGCGGAACATGGCGTTGGGAAGGGCCTCCACGACGGTGCCCTCGATCTCGATCACGCCTTCTTTCTTCGGCATGTCCTCCACAATCTGTTGTCTCGTTGTCTACCGTGGCCCGGGAACCGCCCGGCTCCTGCGTGCAGGAGGCCGGTGGACCTCGTGAGGCGGCCTGCGAGACCTCATTTCCCCGGGCACGCGCACGACCGTCGAGACGTTCACACGAGATTCCGGGCAGCCGCGAGGCACCACAGAACACAGCCCACGTTGGGCCGACGCACCAGTTTAGTCAGGCGACCTGCGAGAACGCCAATCCGAGGGCCTGCGCAGGGCGGCCCCCAGGCGCGCGACCCGGCCGGCCGGTGACGCCTCCTCGTCGGATGCACCGTCCGCGTCGGCCCGGGGCCGCGAGCGCACGCCCAGCAGCGAGCGCAGGCTGATCGCCGCGAGCAGGCGCTGGCGCCGGCGTACGCCCTGCGACATCGCCCGGCGCTCGGCGTCGACGGAGGCCCAGTACGTCGCCGCCGCGTCCGCCTCGGGCGCGCTCGGGCCGAAGACGGAGCTGTCCGCGCGGCGCGCGAGCCCCGCCGCGCCGTCGGACACGATGCCCGCCGACTGCTCCCGGCGGGTCACGGTGGGGCCGAGGGGGACGACCTGCCCGAGGTCGAGCGCGTGGTCGACGAGCTCGCGCCAGGCGCCGACGAAGCGGGCCGAGGCCGAGTCGGCGCTGCGGCGGCGGTGGCGGCGCAGTGCCTTCAGGGCGACGACCGCGCCGAGGAGCAGGGCGATGAGCAGGAGTGGACCGCCGACGTAGGTGATCACGGCGCCGACCCAGCCGGGGAGCCCGGCGATCAGGCCCTCCTCGTCGTCGGCGTCCTTGCGGGTGGCGCGGCGCTCCTTGAGGTCGGCGTCGCTCTGCTCCCCCGCGTCGGACGGCGGCGGGATCGGGTTGGGCGGCGGGATGACGGTGCCCGACATCGGCGTGTTGGTCTCGGGGAGCTGGTCGGCGGGTGGCGTGGTCGACATGAACGCGCTGGTGGGCAGCGTCTTCCACGAGCCGTCGGCCGCGCGCAGCTCGACCCACGCGGAGACGTCCTTGCCGGTGACCGTGCCCCCCTCGGGGACGGTCGCGCCGAGCACGACCCGCGCCGGCACGCCGATGTTGTTGGCGATCAGCGCCATCGTGGCGGCGTACTGCTCGTCGTTGCCGACGATCTGCGGGGCGTTGACGAACTCGTCGGACAGCCTCCACACGCTGTGGCCGGCGACGTAGACCCGTTCGGTGCGCCCGATGCCGTCGGAGTACTTGCCCTCGGTCCTGAGGTGCTCGGCGGCAGCGAGGACGCGCGCCATGGGGTCCGAGCCCGCCGACTCGGTCCACTTCTCGGTCGGGCCCTGGATGAAGGCGGCGCTCGCGGGGAGGCCGGTCACGTCGGACGACGCGACGGTCCCGCGGGTCAGCTCGTCGTCGGGCTCGACGGCGGTGAAGGTGTAGCGGTCGCCGGGCTGGAGCCCGCTCGGCACGACCGCGGTCGACGTGGCGAGGTTGTAGCGGAAGACCTCGGCCTTCGCCCGCGCGTCGGCGGTCTCGAACGCCATCGACTGGAGCGCACCGACGGTGGGCAGCCACACGCCGTCGTAACCCTCGTCGAGGGTGATCGTGACGTCGACCTCCGTGCCGCGGACCGGGTTGTCGATCGTGGACGACACCCGCTGGAAGGAGTCGTCGGCCGGTCCGGGCAGCGCGTCGTCGGTGGCGCCCCAGACCATGCCGTCGTAGCGGTCCATCGCCGCGAACCGGACGAGGGTGCCGGGCTCGACGCCCTCGATGTCGAAGAGCGCCTTGTCGTAGACGTTGGCGTCGTCGGTGCGGCCCTTGAGGTCGACGTACTTGCGGAAGCCCGCCAGCGGCGAGGGGTACTGGCCGATGTCGAACGGCGGCTCCACCCAGTTGCGGGCCACGAGCCGCTCGCGGTCGTTGCGGGCGAAGACGGCGCTCGCGGGGAAGGCCAGCGCGGCGGCGAGCGCGAGCATGACCACGGCGCCGACGCCCCGGACGTAGGACGTGGTGCCGCCCTGGACGGTCGCGCTGGCGCGGCGGGCCCGGACCGCGAGCCAGGCGAGCGCCACGCCGGCGAAGACCGAGCCCTGGAGCAGCAGCGACTGCGGGTGGCGTACGCCGACCACGATGGCGCCGGAGAGCACGAGGGTGAGGCCGGCCACGGGCAGCAGGGCCGCGAGCCACGGCCGGCGCGCCGGGAGATGGGCCAGGCCGAGGCCGACGATGCCGGCGATCATCCCGGACATCCACGGCAGCACGAGGAGCGGGCCGTCGCCGTCGATCGGCGGCAACGTGGTGAGCAGGTCCTTCCAGCCGAAGACCGCTTGATCGGCGACCCGGCTCAGCGTGGAGGCGCCGGGGAGCACGGACGTGTCGCCCAGGGAGCGCAGGCAGAGGGGCCCGCCCAGCAGGAAGAACACGGCCAGGCAGATGACGACGGCGGAGATGATCGGCCAGCCGGCGGCGCGGGTCAGGTGGGTGACGACCACGGCGACGAGCGCGCCGAGCAGCCCGACCACGAGGTACTGCGAGCCCGTGAACGAGGAGCCGAAGGCGCTGAGCGCGATGCCGACCAGAGCCAGGGTGAAGCCGATGTCGATCCACGAGTGGCGGTCGGGCAGCAGCGGGTGCGACCGCACCCGGGTGCGGGTCCCGGTGGACTGGCTCCGGATCGCGTCGGCGTTCGAGCGGCGCGCAGTCATCGCACGCTCCAGCGCAGGAGGCCGCCGAGGTCCTCCTTGGCGGCGAGGTGGAGGACCGGCAGGCCGCCGGTCTCGGTCACCCGGCTGTTGCCCTCGGGGTCGACCACGATGCCGAAGCGGCGTACCTCGGGCGGGAACGCGGCAGCCGAGCGCAGCAGGTCGGTGAACTCGGTCCCCCGGCCGCCGACGAAGAAGGCGAGGCTGGTGTCGGGCGCGAGGGTGGTGGCCTGGCGGCCGGACTCGACGATGCCGCGGCGGCCGAGCTCGGCCCGGCAGACGGCGTCGAGCGCGAGGTAGCCGTCGGAGCCGGTCGAGGCGTGGCGACCGCAGACGAACGACACGTCGAACTCGTCCAGCACGGCCCGCACCGCGATCGAGGCGGCGACGGCCATCGCGGTCTCGAAGTCCTCCGGGTCGGCCCACGACGACACGTCGTCGTCGACCACGATCGTGGCGTGGCTGCGACGGGTGTCGAGGTACTGGCGCACGAGGAGAGCCGACTCGCCGGTGGAGGCCATCACCTTGGCCGAGGAGCGCCAGTGGATGTGGCGCAGGTCGTCGCCGGGGACGTACTCGCGCAGCGCGTGGAAGGCGAGGTCGCTCTGGCTGACGGCGTCGGTCGAGACGCCCTCGAGGTCACGGAGCAGCCCGGCGCCGAGCGACTCCATCGGCACGAGGTGCGGACGCACGAGCACCTCGCGCACCGGCGTCCAGACGACGTCGCGGGAGAAGATGCCGACCGGGTCGCCGCGACGGGTCATGGCGGGGCCGACCGAGATGACCCCGCGCCGCTCCGTGCGGATCGTGAACGACTCCTCGTGCGTGGCGCCTGGAGCGAGCGAGCTGATGCCGTAGCGGTGGACGGCCGAGCCGACGGGCACCTCGAGCGTCGTCGGCACCAGCCGGGACGTGGCGCGGTTGACCACCAGCACGCCGGCGGCCACCGACTGCCCGGCCGCCACGCGCTCGGGCTGGAGGCGGAGGTCGACCGAGACGGCGGTGCGGCCGACGAGGAACGGCAGCGCGAGGACGATCAGCGCGAGGCACGCCACACCGAGGACCGCCAGCTCGCGCCACTGCATGGCGGTGGCGACCAGGAGCGAGCCCAGGCCGAGCCCGAGGACCAACCAGCCGATCGGCTTGATGACCCCGAGCGCATCGTTCAACCGCTGCCTCATGGGACGTCTCAGCCCCCCACGCGGTCGGTCGGCGGCGCGACCGAGTCGAGCAGTCGGGAGATGACCGTCTGCACGTCGATGCCGCTGAACTGGGCCTCGGCGTCGAGCAGGAGGCGGTGCGAGAGCACGGGCTCGGCGAGGTCCTTGATGTCGTCGGGGACGACGTGGTCGCGACCGTCGGCGGCGGCCCAGGTCTTGGCGACCCGGACGAAGGCCAGGCAGCCGCGGGCCGACAGGCCGAGCTTCACGTGCGGCTGGCGGCGGGACTCCTCGGCGAGCTCGGCGACGTAGCCGATCACCGCGGGGTCGACGTAGACGTCGTCGGCCAGCCCGCTCATCTGCGCGATCGTCGCGGCCGTGATGACCGGCGTGACGAGGGCGGCGCGGTCGCGGACCGCGGCGTTGTTGAGCAGCTCGACGGTTGCCTGGCGGTCGGGGTAGCCCACCGAGGTCTTCATGAGGAAGCGGTCGAGCTGCGCCTCGGGGAGGCGGTAGGTGCCGGCCTGCTCGATCGGGTTCTGGGTGGCGATCACGAGGAACGGCCTGCCCACCGGGTGCGCGACGCCGTCGACGGTGACCCGTCCCTCCTCCATCACCTCGAGGAGGGCCGACTGGGTCTTCGGCGAGGCGCGGTTGATCTCGTCGGCCAGCACGATCGTGTGGAAGATCGGGCCGGGGTGGAACTCGAAGGTGCCCTTGTGCTGGTCGTAGACGGTCACCCCGGTGACGTCGGAGGGCAGCAGGTCGGGCGTGAACTGGATGCGCGCGTGGCTGCCCTGCACGGTGTTGGCCAGCGCGCGGGCGAGCATCGTCTTGCCCGTGCCCGGGAAGTCCTCGAGCAGGACGTGTCCCTCGGAGAGCAGGCAGGTGAGCGCGAGCCGGACGACGTGGCGCTTGCCGAGGACGGCCTTCTCCATGTTGTCGGTGAGCTGGTCGAAGGTCGACTTGAACCACTCGGCCTGTTCGTGGCTGATCGTCATGCGGTGCGTGTCCTGTCTCGGAGGTGCGTGATGAAAGGTGGTGGAGGTGGCTACCAGCCCTGGGAACCGGACGCCGTCCGTTGCCAGAAGCCGTTGCCCTGGCAGGTGATGGTGGCACCGCCACCGTTCGGTGAGTACCAGTCGGTGTCCTGCGAGACCTGCCCGCCCACGGGGTTGTTGAAGGAGTACGTGCGCCAGCCGGTGTAGCCGTTCCAGCTCATGCTCACCCGGCAGGTGAAGCTCTCGTAGAAGCCCGAGACGTAGAACTTGATGAACCCGCAGCCGTCCCGCTCGCAGGGCGGCGGCTTGCCGTTGCCCTCGCCCTGCCAGCAGTTGTTGTTCGGGTCGTTGTCGTCGTCACGGCACTGCAGGCGCCGCTCCACGGTGACGCCCGGATCGGGCACGCCGCTGATGGAGGTCTTCGACTTGCGTGCCTCGCCCCGCCCGGCGGGGGCGGTGTCGACCAGCCGCACGTCGAGCGTCACGTTCTGAGCGAAGTCCTCGGTCGTGGTGGTGATCGCCTGGCTGAAGCCGCCCACGCCGGTGAGGTTGATGGTCTGCTCGGCCCCGCCGTTGATGCGGTAGACCAGCGATCCCGGGTCTCCGTTGCTCGAGCCGCTGACCGTCCAGGTCACCTGCTTGCCGCTGACGGCAGCGTCGGGGATGTCGTTGAGCATCCCGTCGAGACGCCCGTAGGTCTGGACGTTCTGGGTCGCGCTGAGGGTGCAGCCGGCGGGGGCGTCCTCGTTGCACACCCTGAGCTGGACCGGGTAGGGCTGCTCGTTGCTCGGCGTCGGGACGCGCGTCGTGACGAAGCCGGTCTGCTGGTTGAAGGTCCGGACCGCGACTCCGGCGACGAGGATGTCGACCTTGCTCGTCGAGCCACGGGCATCGGGAACGGTGTACTGGAGCTGCGCCTCCTGGCTGTTGCCGGTCGCGCTCGCGGTGAAGCCGCCCCACGCGGCCGGTCGGCCGACGGCCTGGATCGCGGTGCCCTCGCTGGGCAGCGACCGGTTGCCGGGCTCGTTGGCCGCGACCACGCGGTAGGTGTAGGTGAGCCCGTCGTAGGGCACGCCGGAGTGCGTGCACGTGAGCGACACGAGCTTCTGGCACCCCGGGACGGCACCGGTGGTGGAGCCGTTGCTGTAGGTGACGGTGTACGCCGTCGGGCCGGGGCCCTCGGGCAGCACTGCCTGCCAGCTGATCCTCACGTTGGTCTGGTTGGCACCCGCCTCGAGGTCGACGACGGCGGGCGCCGCAGGAGGAACGGGGGTGCCGAGCGACTGCATCTCCGGGGAGAAACGTGGCAGCGATACGCCCGTCTCGTTCACCGCCTTCACCTGGAAGACGTAGCGCGCGTTGTTGTCGAGACCGGTCGCGGTGAACCTGGGCTTGTCGCCCGGCACCACGATCGGCTCGCTGACGCCCGCCCACGAGACGGAGTAGCTGAGGATCTTGGAGGTCTGGGTGGTCGGCTTGTCCCACGCGAAGGTGATCGTGCCGTTGCCACGGTCGGTCATCCGGATGTTGGAGACCCGGCCGGGTGCGGTGTCGGCGCGCGCCTGCTTGGACAGGTCGCTCCAGTCGCTCTCCCCGACCCGGTTCACGGCCTTCACGCGGAAGTAGTAGTTGCGGCCGTTGTCGAGGTTGCGGAACACGCACAGGTTCGTGTCGCACCTCTGGGTGTCGCCGCTCTTCTCCTCGCGCACGACGTAGGAGGTGATCGGCGAGCCGCCGTCGTCCGCCGGCGGGGCCCACGACATCTTCACCGCGCCCTCACGCTCGGCGTCCGGGAACGGCCGCGGGCTCCCCGGTGCGTCGGGCACGCCGACGACCTTGAACTGGACGCGCCCCTCGACGCGACGCGCCGCCGGCGCGTCGGAGGAGTCGACGTCGCTCACGACGAGCTGGAAGCTCGCGTCCGCACCGCGGGCGTCCTTCGTGGCGGTGAACGTCAGCCTGCTGCCGCTGGTCGTGGCCTTGACCTGCGAGTTGCCGGTGCTCCTGACCGAGACGATGGTGGGACTCGGGTCGGACACGCCGGCCTGGAGGTAGGAGGCGATGTCGAAGGAGCGGCTCTGGCCCGCCTCCAGGGTCTCGACCCGGATCGGGAGCAGCGTCGGGGGCGGCGCGGCTGCGAGCCGGAAGCGGATCTCCTGGGAGTTGCTGCCACCGGCACGCACGGTGAGCGAGCCCTCCCCACCCTGGGTCGCGGAGTCCGCCGCCGTGATGGTCGCGACCGATCCCGCGGGTGCGGAGACGTCGACCCCGTCGATGCCCTGGCTCCACTCGGCGGTGTAGTCGAGGCCGGCGGCGTCCCGTGGGTCGACGGTGTAGACCTTGCAGAACGTGGCGATGTCGAGGTCGTAGGTCTGTCCGGCGGAGATCGGCACCACGGTGGACGGGCACTCGAGGGTCGGCGTGTCGTCGCCGACCTGGACCGGGATCGACAGGAGCACGGTGGCCCCGTCGTCGGTCGTCGAGGTGTCCTCGTTGCCGGACGCGTCGGTGGACGTGGTCACCTCCACCAGGACTGCGCCGGGGCCGCGGTAGCCGGGTGCTGCCGACACCGTGAACCTCGTGTCGCCGTCGGGGCCGGCGGTGAGGGCCGCGGGCGAGCCCGACCACGATCGACGCCCGGACGCGAGGCGTACGTCGGCTCCCTCGGGCGCGGCGACGTAGTCGGACAGCTTGCCGCCCACGCTGTCGCCCGCGTCGAGCCGGATCAAGGAGTCGGGCAGGACGTAGGGCAGGCCGTTGCCGGTCGGCGGGACGTAGACCGACGCGGTGGCGACGCCGCCGTCGGCGTCGCGGACCTCGAACGGGAGCACCTTCGGCGAGGCGCCACGGTCCACGCGGACCCGGGAGCCCCCGACCACGGTGGCCGACTCGTCGCCCGACACGTCGCTCACGACGAGGTCACCGGCGTCGCCGTCGGGGTCGTAGGCGCCCTCGAGGACGTCGACGACGACGCTCCCGCTCTCCTCGACGCTCCCGAACGCGTCGTAGACGATCGGCGGGTTGTTGAAGTCCGCCTCCGTCTCGAGCGTCATCGTGGCGCGCGACTGGCTCAGGCCGTTGCTGACGGTGTAGACGATCACCACGGACGGCTCGTCGACGGTCGCCGGTGCCGGGACCGTGACGAGGTTGGTCTCCGGGTCGAGCTCGACGCCGTCCGGCGCGTCGACCAGCTTGATCTCGACCGAGTCGCCCGGCGCGATGAAGTCGTTGGCGAGCGGGTCGAACGTGGCGGTGCGCCCGGGCGCGACGGTGAGCCGGTCGGCGACCGCGAGCGGCGGCTGGGTGCCGTCGGGCTCGACGACGGCGACGCGCACCAGGCCCGTGGCGAACGCGCCCTGCGAGTCGACGATCGAGTAGCTGAACTCGTCGGTCCCCGTCGTGCGCGGGTAGGCCTGGTACTCCAGGAAGTTGCCGCCGTAGGACACGATGCGGCCGAGCCGCGGGGCGGACGTGATGCCGGTGACCGTGACCGGGTCACCGTTGCGGTCGACCCCGACGCCGGGCACGCGCACCTTGACGGTGTCGCCCGAGACGACGCGGCCCTCGAGGGTCGGCGGCTCCGGCGGGTCGTTGGGGTCGTCCTTCGGCACCACGGTGACGCTCAGCAGGCCCTCGGCCCGTCGGCCGTCGAGGTTCTGGGCGACGTAGGTGACCTCGAAGGTGTCGCGCTCCGCGATCTGCTCGGGGGCGACGTAGCGGACCACGCGTCCGGACACGTAGGCCTTGCCGACGTCGCCGGTGACGTCGACGGGTGCCACCACCTCGAGCATGCCGGGGGCGTCACCGTCGACCACGTTGCCCAGCAGGGTGAGCCGGTCGCCGGAGGGCGACACGTCGTTGTCGAGGACGGGCGCCGAGACCGAGGTGCCCGCACGCACGACGACCTTGTCGGCGACGGTGATCGGGGTGTTGTCCTCGGGCTCGGGTCGCTGGGTGACGACGACCTCGCCACGCACGCCGGAGTTGGCACCGTTGCTGATCGTGTAGGAGACCGTCTGCGTGGCCGGGGCGAGGACCGGCTGGACCGCCGAGATCCGCAGCCACCGGCCGTCGATGATGGCCACGTCGAGCTGGCGCTCGTCCTCGGCCGAGGCACGCTGCACGACGAGGAGCCCACCGGCGGGGTCGAGGTCGTTGGCGAGCACGTCGACGATGCCCGGCGCCTGGCCGTAGATCGTCAGCGTGTCGGGCATCGCGATCGGGTCGGCGGAGCGCTTCGGCCGCGGCTTCACGTCGACCCGGATCGTGCCCTGGTCCGGCGGCGCGTTGCCGTAGCCGGCGTCGTACTTGAGGAAGTAGGTGCCCACGCGGTCGGCGGTGACGGTCAGCTGACCGGAGTCGAGGTCGGTGACGACCTTCGCGCCGGGCTGCTGCGGCACCTTGCCGCCCAGGCTCAGCTCGGCGTTCGGAGCGCCGGGGTCGGAACCGGGCAGGTCGTTGAGGAGCGGGCGGATCTTGATCGGCTGGCCCACCTCCCCGCGGACGACGTCGGGCTGGGCGCTGGGCGCGAAGGCCCGCTGGTCCTTGGGCGCCTGCACCTGGAAGCTGATCGACTTGCGCACCGGGGCCGAGCGACCGTCGGTGACGGCGTAGTCGACGCGCACCGTCTCCTGGCTGTCGGCAGCCGTGGTCGGTGCGGAGAAGCGGATGCGCCCGTCGGCCGTCGTCCGGGCCATGGCGCCGCTCTCGTCGCCACCGACGGCGCGGGCCGAGTCGAGCAGGATCGTGTCGCCGTCGCTGTCGTCGCGCCAGTCGGAGAGGACGGGCACGGCCAGGGAGCCGCCGTGCGGCACCTTGTAGGTGGGCTTCTCGTAGCCCGCGCGCAGCTCCGGGGCCTCGTTGTCCTGGTCGCCGCGCACGTCCACGTCGACCGTGGCGTGGGCGGACAGGCCGTCGCGCCCGTCGTCGATGAAGTAGTCGAACCGGGCGGGCCGGCCCTCCTCCGGCATCTGGAGGACCAGCGTCTGCCCGTCCGGGCTGATCTCGACGCGGGCGCCGCCAGTGGGCTGCTCGACGTCGACGATGCTCAGCAGCCGTCCCTCGGGGGCGGAGTCGTTGTCGAGCGGGTGCAGGACGGTGGTGCGACCCGCGCGCACGCCGTAGGAGTCGGGCTTGGCCTGCGGAGGACGCCGGTCGGTGTCGTTCTGGTTCTCGTTGTCCTCCTCGTCGTCGTCCTTCTTCTTCTTGGAGGTGAACGACTCCCAGTTGTCGATCCGGATCGGCTTCTCCTGCTGGACGTCCCAGACCGCTCCGCTGTTGGCGTCGTTGAGGACGATCTCGCCGCGGTTGACCCGGAAGGCCAGGGCGGTGGCGTTGCCGCCGAGGTCGCTGGTCGCTGCCGGCTGCAAGCCGCACTGGGTCGCGAGGTGGCCCGTGCCGCCGGACCACGCACCGAAGACGCACGCACCCAGGCGCACCGGCTCGACGGGCGTGCCCTCGGCGTCGGCCACCGTCGTCACGTCGCCCGAGTCGAGGTCGACGCTGTAGAGCGCGTCCGGGCCGGCGACCAGCACCGCGTCGGCCGCGGGGCCGGACTGCTGCAGGACCGAGCCGGGCGGGACCGATCCCGTGCCGCCACCGACGACGCTGACCACCCCGGCGTCCGGGTCGAGGGTGACGATGCGCTCGCCGACTGTCGTCACCGCGGCGACCTGTCCGGCGTCCCCCGGGAGGTCCCGGGTCTTCTCGCCGGAGAACGTGCTGGCACCGGCCGCCAGCGTGGTGACGGTCCCGTCGACGCTGGAGGTCACCACGACCGTGCCGGCCAGGCTCACCGCGAGGGAGGCGCCCTCGCCCGTCTCGGCGAGCGGCTCCGACTGGCGGTCGACCGCGGTCATCACCGGGGAGCCCAGCTGGTCGTCGTAGCGCACCGCCCAGACGTCGCCGGTCTCGGCGTCGACGCTCGCGAGCGTGCCGCCGGCCATGCGGACCTCGCCGCCGGCCGGCACCGCGGCCGCACCGCCGTCCTGCGACACCAGCCTGCTGGCGTCGATCGACTGGCCGCGCGCCGCGTCGATGTCGAGGCTCACGACGGCAGCGCCGTCCTGCACGACGTCGAGGCGCGTCTTGCCGTCCTGGCTGGGCACGACGCCGTCGAGCTGGTTGATCGGCTTGTTCAGCCGACCTGACCAGCCCTTGTCGCCGTTGACGACCCAGACGCCACCGTCGTTGAGCTCGGCCTCGTGCTTCTTGTAGCCGCTGGCGGTCACCGCGTAGGTGACGACCGCTCCCGCTGCGAGCGTGAGGACGAGGGCAGAGGCGATGCCCGCGCGATGCCGACGCAGCGTCGCCCCACGTCCCACGTCAATCCCCCTTGGCCCCCGCCGGTGACGTGCGCGTCCGCAGCCGTCTACCCAGAGGAGGGTATGTATGAGGTCAGGATCCATCAAGTCGGGACCGCGTGCGGCCGAACGGCCACATGGGTGATGATGGAGTGGTGGGCGTGTGCGAGGGGGGCCGACGGTGATCGTGGATGCGAGGTACGCCAGCGGTGCCGGCGTGCTGCTCGGCAGCGGCGCGCACTGGCTGCTGCTGACCGACCCCGCCGACGAGCAGGTCGTCCAGGAGATCTGGGACGCGCTGTCGCTCACCGCCCCCAGCGGCTCCTCCGTCGTCGAGCGCGTGATGGCGATCGTCGAGAAGGCCTTCGAGGGAGACCCGCCCGGGCTCGCGCTGGTCGACTTCACCCCGGGCTCCTCCACCACCGTGTCCCGGGGCACCGGGCACGTGCGCCTGTCCGGTGCCGCGCGGGTGCTCAGCCTCGACGGTGGCGACGACCCCGCTGCGCTCGCCCCCACGCGCCGGCTCGTCGGCGGTGTCGTGGCCGCCGACCGGGTCGAGATCCAGCCGGTCGTGGTGCGCACCGCACCTGCCCACCGCGCCCAGGAGGTGGAGGCGCCGGCACCGACCGCGGCGATGATCGACGGCATCCCCGACTCGATCCTCGCCGCCAAGGGGCCCGACGGTCCCCCGCCGCGCACCAGGATCCGCCGGCCCGTCGAGGACACCGGCTCCCTGATGGACACCTCCGAGCCCGACCCGCTCCTGGTCGCGCGCATCGAGGAGGGGACGCACACCACGATCCGTCCCGACACCGACCCCCACACCGCACCCGCCGCCGATCCCGACGCCGACGGTGGTGCCGGGGCCGACGACCATGACGGGTCGACGTCGCACCGTCCCGCGCACCTCTCCCACAGCACCACGCCGACCGTGCTGGCCGTGAGCTGTCCCCTGGGCCACCTGACCCCACCGATCTCGCCCCAGTGCCGGGTGTGCCACCAGCGCGTGGCGCCGCAGGAGCCGCGACGGGTCGACCGGCCCTCGCTCGGTGGGCTGCGGCTGCCGACCGGCGAGGTCGTCCCGCTCGACCGCGGCGTGATCATCGGCCGCAAGCCCGCACCGGCGACGGGCAGCACCGACTGGCCGCACCTGGTGCACCTGCCGTCCGACCACTCGTTCGTGTCCCGGCGCCACCTGCAGATCGAGCTCGACGGGTGGGACGTGGTCGCCCGCGACCTCGACAGCCGGGGCGGGACGACCATCGCACTCCCGGGCCGCGAGCCGCAGGGCATGCGACCGGGTGAGGCCTACGTCCTCGAGCCCGGCACGGTCATCGACCTCGCGCACGTCTATGCCGTCCGCTACGAGTCAGGGGGGATCGGCCGGTGAGCGCCCCCGTCATCCCCGGGTTCGCGTTCGTCGAGCACCTGGGCAGCGGCGGCTTCGCCGACGTCTTCCTCTACGAGCAGCAGTGGCCGCGCCAGCGGGTCGCGGTCAAGGTCGTGCGTCCCGACGTGCCGCTGACCGACCGCGAGAAGTACCTCTTCACCGCCGAGGCCAACGCGATGGCGCGCCTGGCCGACCACCCCTACATCGTCTCCGTGATCACGGCCGGCGTGACGGCCGAGGGCGGCCGGCCGTTCCTCGTCATGCGCTACTGCCCGCCGCCGGACCTCGGCGTGCGGGTGCGCTCCAACCCGATGGCCCCGGTCGACGCGGTCTCCACCGGCATCAAGCTCGCCAGCGCGATCGAGACGGCGCACCGCTCGGGCATCCTGCACCGCGACATCAAGCCCAGCAACGTCCTCGTCACCAGCTACCACGAGCCGGCCCTCACCGACTTCGGCATCGCCGGCCACATGGCCGAGGTCGAGGGCGACAACGACGTGCGCATCTCCTACCCGTGGTCGCCGCCCGAGCTGCTCGACGGCCGGTCCAACGGGTCGGTCGCGTCCGACGTCTACTCGCTCGGCGCGACGATCTGGCACCTGCTCGTCGGGCGGTCGCCGTTCGCGATCCCGTCGGGGGACAACTCCACGCGCGCCCTCAGCGCCCGCATCCTGCACGCCGCGCCGCCCGCGACCCAGCGTCCCGACGTCCCTCCCGCTCTCGACCGGTTGCTCCAGCAGTGCCTGGCCAAGCGTCCCGAGCACCGTCCCGAGAGCGCCCTCGAGCTCGCCCGGGCGCTCCAGCGGATCGAGGCCGCCGCCGGGTGGGCCCGCACCGCCGTCGCCGTCGAGGGCGACCGGCCCGACGCCTCGGCGCCGCCCTCCCCCGACGTCGTCGACGTCCCCGAGGACGCCACCGCCATGAAGCCGGTGACCGTCATCTCCGCCAGCGGGCCGCGCCGGATCGCGGCGCAGGACCCCGACGCCGCCGAGGACACCGACTCCGGGTCGGGTGTCTCCGGCCTGGTGTGGGCCGGCGTCGGCGTCGCCGTGCTGGCCCTCATCCTCGGTTTCCTCTTCTTCGGTGGCGACCGCGAGGAGGACCCCGGCGTCGGCGACCCGGCTGCGACCCGCACGCCCGACGGCATCGTCGTGGACACGCTGACCCAGGCGCCCCTGCTGACCGGCAGCCGCACGCCGCGCGGTGTCCTCTTCGAGTGGAACGCGCCGGTCGACGTCGAGCCGGGCGACACCTTCAGCTGGCACCGCGACGACACCGACGAGGCCGGGACCACCACCAAGCAGCAGCTCCTGGTCCGCACCCCCGACCCGGTCTGCCTCGACCTCCGCATGACGCGGGGCGACGACGTCTCGCCGAGCACGAGCCAGTGCGTGTCCTGATCGCTGCGTGCGTCCTCGCACTCGGCCTCACCGGCACCTCCCCCGTGGCACCGACCCCGGCCGCCTCGGCTGCCTCACCGGAGAAGGACCGCATCCTGGGCCTCCTCGACCGGGCGCGGGTCGTCGACGACCTCGGGTACCACCCCGGCTACGACCGCGCCTGCGATCCCGGGGCGTGCGTGTTCGGCGAGCCGTGGACCGACGACCACGACGGCCCCCGGGGGCACAACGGCTGCTCGACCCGCGAGGACGTCCTGCTGCTGCAGATGAGCGACATCGAGATGCGGTGGGGCTCACGCTGCCGCATCTACCAGGCACGGCTGCGCGACCCCTACACCGGCGAGCGGATGACCTGGCGCGACGACGGCTACGACATCGCCGTCGACCACGTGTACCCGCTCGCACGGGCGTGGCACGGCGGCGCGTGGGCGTGGTCCCAGCGCCGGCGCGTGGCGTTCGCCAACGACGTACGCCGCGAGCTGCTCGCCGTCTCGGCCCGCAGCAACCAGGACAAGCTCGCCGACGGCCCCGGGGAGTGGCTGCCCCCGTGGCGGCGGGCACGCTGCGACTACGTGCGCCGCTACGTCCGCGTGGCCGTGGCGTGGGACCTGCCCCTCACCACGGCCGACGCGGACGTCGTACGACGAGTCGCCCGACGCTGCTGAGCGTCAGTCGTTGTCCCAGTCGCGACGCGGGCCGCTGGCCGCGTCCTGCTCCTCCGGCGTCTGGCGGCTCGACACGAACAGCGACAGGGCCGCGGTGACGGCGAGCGTCGCGATGATGACCACGAGCGAGAGCCAGATCGGCACGTCCGGGGCCCACGAGATGTGCTCGCCACCGTTGATGAACGACAGCTCGTTCTCGTGCATCGCGTGGAGGATCAGCTTGACGCCGATGAACGCGAGCAGGAACGCCAGGCCGTAGGAGAGGTAGATCAGGCGCTGCAGCAGGCCGCCGATGAGGAAGTAGAGCTGGCGCAGGCCCATCAGCGCGAAGATGTTGGCCGTGAGCACCAGGTAGGGCTCCTTGGTGATGCCGAAGATCGCGGGGATCGAGTCGAGCGCGAACAGGAGGTCGGTCGTGCCGAGCGTGATGATCACGATGAACATCGGCGTGATCATCTTCTTGGCGCCGTCACCGGCGACCAGCAGCTTCTTGCCGTGCCACTCCGACGTGGCCGGGAAGCGTCGCTCGACGAATGCGACGAGCTTGTTCTCCTCGAACTCCTCGTCCTCGTCCTCCGCGCCCTCCTTGGCGAGCTTGATCGCGGTGTAGACCAGGAACAGGCCGAAGAGGTAGAAGACCCAGCTGAAGTTGTTGATCGCGGCCGCGCCGACACCGATGAAGATCGCGCGCATGACCAGCGCCATCACGATGCCGATCATCAGGGCGTACTGCTGGAGCTCCTTGGGCACGGCGAACTTCGCCATGATGATGATGAAGATGAAGAGGTTGTCGATCGACAGCGAGTACTC
Source organism: Nocardioides exalbidus (assembly GCF_900105585.1). Taxonomy (NCBI): domain Bacteria; kingdom Bacillati; phylum Actinomycetota; class Actinomycetes; order Propionibacteriales; family Nocardioidaceae; genus Nocardioides; species Nocardioides exalbidus. Next base: position 2,359,794 of record NZ_FNRT01000002.1, on the reverse strand, counting down.
GACCAGCCAGCCGGAGAAGAACTCCAGCCCGTGCTGGTGGTCCCACGTCAGCCACACGCCTGCGCCGAAGATGATGGCCAGGCCGACGTAGATCGAGAGGTAGGTCGCGCACTCCTTCATGCTCGGCTCGTGCGGGCGGCGGCCCACGACGACGAGGTCGAAGGTGAAGATGACGATGGTGACGGCGAAGGTCGCGATCCAGACCCAGAGGGGGACGTCCACGCTGTTTGCTCCTAGGGGTGAAGGTGAGTGCCGGTGTCCGCGCACGGCACGGCCACCGGAGGTCTCTTCCGCTCACCTGGATGGGCGAACCGGTGACACCGGGGGCCGCTCGCGCGACACCGTGATGACGGCACCACCGTCAGGGGAATACTCCCCTCCAGCGGATCCATCCTTCCACGCCCGGTGGGGCGTGGTCGACTCGCGGTCTCAGCGTCCGCCGAATGGGACGCCGAGCTCGGCCAGCCTGGCCTCGCCGCCGTCGACGGCGGTGAGCACCCACGCGCCCCGCGGCGTGACGGTGAACGTGTGCTCGAAGTGCGCGGCGTAGGACCCGTCGACCGTCGCCACGGTCCACTCGTCCTCGAGCAGGTCGGTGTGCTTGCTGCCGAGGGTGACCATCGGCTCGACGGCCAGCGCGAGGCCCTCGACGATCGAGGCGCCGCGGCCCTTGCGGCCGTAGTTGGGCACGTTGGGAGCCATGTGCATCTCGGTGCCGATGCCGTGACCGGTGTAGTCCTCGAGGATGCCGTAGCGGCCCTGCGCGCGGACGTGGGTCTCGATGGCGTGGCTGATGTCGGTCACCCGGCCGCCGAGGCGGGCGGCCGCCATGCCGCGCCAGAGCGACTCCTCGGTGACCTCGAGGAGTCGACGTACGTCGTCGGGCACCTCGCCGACGGGCACGGTGATCGCGGCGTCGCCGTGCCACCCCTGCACGATGGCCCCGCAGTCGATCGAGATGACGTCCCCCTCGGCCAGCACGCGCGGGCCGGGGATGCCGTGCACCACCTCGTCGTTGACCGAGGCGCAGATGGTCGCCGGGAACGGCGGCTGGCTGTAGCCCTTGAACGACGGGATGCCGCCGTGGTCGCGGATGTTGGTCTCCGCGAGGGTGTCGAGCTCGAGCGTGGTGACCCCGGGACGCACGGCGTCGCGCAGCAGCTCGAGGGTCTCCCCCACGAGCCGCCCGGCGACCCGCATCAGGTCGATCTGGTCGGCCGACTTGATCTCGATCCCGCGGTCACGCAACGCCATGGTCGTCCTGCACCCGTCCTGCGTCCGGTGGGTCAGCTCTGCGGGACGACGTCGAGCGCGTCGAAGATCCGCTTGGTGACGTCGTCGACCTCGCCCATGCCGTCGACCTCGACGAGGATGCCCCGCTCGCGGTAGACCTCGATGAGCGGAGCGGTCTGCTCGGTGTAGACCTCCTGGCGGCGCCGGATGACGTCCTCGGTGTCGTCGGCGCGACCGTCGGTCTGGGCGCGCTGCAGCAACCGCTGGACGAGCTCCTCGGCGTCGACGGTCAGCACGACGACCGCATCGAGGCGGTGACCGGTGAACTCGATCATGCCGTCGAGCTCGGCCACCTGGGCGAGGGTGCGCGGGTAGCCGTCGAGGAGGAAGCCGGGCGCGGCGTCGTCCTCGTCGATGCGGTTGCGCACCATCTTGTTGGTGACCTCGTCGGGGACGTACTCACCGGAGTCCATGTAGCGCTGGGCCTCGACACCGAGCGGCGTGCCCGCAGACACGTTGGCCCGGAAGATGTCGCCCGTCGAGATGGCCGGCACGCCGAAGTGGTCGGCCACGAACTTCGCTTGCGTGCCCTTGCCCGCACCGGGCGGGCCCATGAAGATCAGTCTCATTTAGCGGAGGAATCCTTCGTAGTTGCGCTGCTGGAGCTGGCTCTCGATCTGCTTCACCGTGTCGAGCGCGACGCCGACCATGATGAGGATGGACGTGCCACCGAACGGGAAGTTCTGGTTGGCCTGGATCATCGCGAACGCGACGAGCGGGACCAACGAGATCAGGCCGAGGTAGAGAGCTCCAGGGAACGTGATGCGGGACAGGACGTAGGACAGGTAGTCCTCGGTCGGCTTGCCCGCCCGGATCCCGGGGATGAAGCCGCCGTACTTCTTCATGTTGTCCGCCACCTCGACAGGGTTGAAGGTGATCGAGACGTAGAAGTACGTGAAGAAGATGATCAGCAGGAAGTAGATCGCCATGTAGAGCGGGTGGTCGCCGCCCACCATGTAGCGGTTGATGAAGTCCAGCACGGGGTTCTTGCTGTCGGGGTTGAACTGCACCGCCATCGCCGGCAGGTAGAGCAGCGACGAGGCGAAGATGACCGGGATGATGCCGGCCTGGTTGACCTTGAGCGGGATGTAGGTGGAGTTGCCACCGAACATCTTGCGACCGACCATGCGGCGGGCGTACTGCACCGGGATGCGGCGCTGTGCCTGCTCGATGAAGATGACGCCGGCCACGAGGACGAGCCCGATCACCATCACGATGGCGAAGGTGACCCAGCCCTGCGAGGTCTTCACGCTCCACAGGGACGCCGGGAAGGTGGCGACGACCTGGGTGAAGATGAGGATCGACATGCCGTTGCCGATGCCGCGGTCGGTGATGAGCTCACCGAGCCACATGATGACCGCGGTGCCGGCGGTCATGGTGATGACCATGACGAGGAACGTCTGGGTGCCGTTGTCGTGCAGCAGGTCGCGGTTGCAGCCCTGCAGCAGCGCGCCGTTGCGCGCGAGCGCGACGATGCCGGTCGCCTGGAGGACGGCGAGGCCGAGCGTGAGGTAGCGGGTGTACTGGGTGATCTTCGTCTGGCCGGCCTGGCCCTCCTTCTTCAGCGCTTCGAGCCGTGGGATGACCACGACGAGCAGCTGCAGGATGATCGAGGCCGTGATGTAGGGCATGATCCCGAGCGCGAAGATGGTGAGCTGGAGCAGCGCACCGCCCGAGAAGAGGTTGATCAGGCTGTAGAGCCCGCCCTCCTCGAGCTGGTTGATGCAGGCCTGGACGTTGGCCACGTGGACGCCCGGGGTGGGCACCTGCGATCCGAGCCGGAAGATCGTGACGATCAGCAGGACGAACAGCAGCTTCTTCCGCAGGTCCGGAGTCCGGAAAGCGTTGGCGAACGCGCCTAGCACTGGTTCCTCTTTCGTAAGGGTGCCCGGCCAGGATCGGCGGGCGGACGAGAGACCTTCGACGCAGTACGCCGACAAGCCCGGGGAAGCCTAACAAGTGGCGGTCGAGAGCCCGCTTCCCCGCTAACGACGAAGGCCCGGCCGACAGTTCCCACTGTGCGGCCGGGCCTTCACCGAATGTGCGAGTGCGTGGCCTCAAGCCACGGTCGCGGAGCCGCCTGCGGCCTCGATCTTCTGCTTGGCCGAGGACGAGAACGCGTCGACGCTGACCTGGACGGCGACGGAGATGTCGCCCTGGCCCAGGACCTTGACGGGCTGGCCCTTGCGGACCGCGCCCTTCGCGACGAGGTCGGCCACGGTCACCGCGCCACCGTCGGGGAAGAGCTCCCCGAGGCGGTCGAGGTTGACGACCTGGAACTCCACGCGGAAGGGGTTCTTGAAGCCCTTCAGCTTGGGCAGGCGCATGTGGATCGGCATCTGGCCACCCTCGAACGCCACCGGAACCTGGTAGCGAGCCTTGGTGCCCTTCGTACCGCGACCGGCGGTCTTGCCCTTGGAGCCCTCACCGCGACCCACGCGGGTCTTGGCGGTCTTGGCGCCCGGAGCGGGACGCAAGTGGTGCAGCTTGAGCGTCATGTCACTCCACCTCCTCGAACGTCACCAGGTGACGGACAGTGTTGATCATGCCCCGGATCTCCGGGCGGTCTTCCTTCACGACGACGTCGCCGATCCGCTTGAGACCGAGCGAGCGGAGCGTCTCGCGCTGGTTGGCCTTGAGGCCGACCGTGCCGCGCTTCTGCTGGACCTTGAGCTGTGCCATTACGCCTGCACCCCCGCGGCCTCCGCCTGGCCCTCGGCGCGCGCCTTGAGCAGCGCGGCCGGGGTGACGTCCTCGACCCGCATGCCACGGCGAGCAGCCACGGCCTCGGGCTCCTCGAGCATGCGCAGGGCCTCGACCGTCGCGTGGACGATGTTGATCTGGTTCGACGAGCCGAGTGACTTGCTCAGCACGTCGTGGATGCCGGCGCACTCGAGGACCGCACGCACCGGGCCACCGGCGATGACGCCGGTACCGGGAGCGGCGGGACGCAGCAGGACGACGCCCGCGGCCTTCTCGCCCTGCACCGGGTGCGGGATGGTGCCCTGGATGCGGGGGACCTTGAAGAAGTGCTTCTTGGCCTCCTCGACACCCTTGGCGATCGCCGCGGGAACTTCCTTCGCCTTGCCGTAGCCGACGCCGACCAGACCTTCACCGTCGCCGACGATCACGAGGGCGGTGAAGCTGAAGCGACGACCACCCTTCACGACCTTGGCGACACGGTTGATCGCCACGACGCGCTCGATGTAGGCGGTCTTGTCCGCCTGGTTGCGACCGTTGTCGCGTCCGCGACGGTCACCACCCTGGCGCTCGCCACCGCGCTGTCCGCGCTGGGCTCCGCTCATGAGTCTTCTCCTCTTTCAGAATTCTTCGCGTGGGCGATCAGAACTGGAGGCCGCCCTCACGGGCGGCGTCGGCCAGGGCCGCGATGCGGCCGTGGTACTTGTTGCCGGCGCGGTCGAAGACGACGTCCTCGATACCGGCCGCCTTGGCACGCGACGCGACCAGCTCGCCGACCTTCTTGGCCTTGGCGGTCTTGTCGCCCTCGGTGCCACGGACGTCGGCCTCCATGGTGGAGGCGTAGGCCAGCGTGGCGCCCTGCAGGTCGTCGACGACCTGCACCGAGAGGTGCTTGGCCGACTTGGTGACCACCAGGCGCGGACGCTCGGCAGTGCCGTTGATCCGCTTGCGACCGCGCGCCTGACGGCGCAGACGGGCACGAACGCGGTTGGCGGTGTGCTTGTTGTTGCTCAGCGAGATCGCCATGTCACTTACCGGCCTTTCCGACCTTGCGGCGGATGTGCTCGCCGGCGTAGCGCACGCCCTTGCCCTTGTAGGGCTCGGGCTTGCGGAGCTTGCGGATCTTGGCCGCAACCTCTCCGACGAGCTGCTTGTCGATGCCGACGACACCGAGCTTGGTCGGGCCCTCGACGGTGAAGGTGATGCCCTCGGGGGCGTCGAAGATGATCGGGTGCGAGTAGCCGAGCTGGAACTCCAGCTGGGTCGGACCCTTGGGCAGGACGCGGTAACCCACGCCCACGATCTCGAGCTTCTTCTCGTAGCCCTCGGTGACGCCCACCACCATGTTGTTGATGAGCGTGCGGGTCAGGCCGTGCAGCGAGCGGCTGTTGCGCTCGTCGTCGGGGCGCTGAACCTCGAGGACACCGTCCTCGCCCTTGGCGACCGTGATCGGCGAGGCGATGGTGTGCGACAGGGTGCCCTTGGGGCCCTTGACGGTCACCAGCGAGTCGGCGATCGCGACGTCGACACCGGACGGGACCGCGATGGGGAGCTTGCCAATGCGCGACATGCTTCTCTCTCTTCCTGGTCTCAGTAGGTCCGGGTCACCAGACGTAGGCGAGGACTTCGCCGCCCACGCCCTTCTGGTTCGCCTGGCGGTCGGTCAACAGGCCCTGCGACGTCGAGATGATCGCGACGCCGAGGCCACCGAGGACCTTGGGCAGGTTGGTGTGCTTGGCGTAGACGCGCAGGCCGGGCTTGCTGATGCGGCGGACGCCGGCGATCGAGCGCTCCCGGTTGCGGCCGTACTTGAGCGTCACGGTCAGCGTCTTGCCGACGGCGGGCTCGCCCTCGGCGTCGACGTTGTCGGCGACGTCGTAGGAGGTGATGTACCCCTCCTGCTTGAGGATCTCCGCGAGGCCGGCCTTCATCTTGCTGTAAGGCATCGACACCACGTCGTGGTACGCCTGGTTGGCGTTGCGCAGACGCGTGAGCATGTCTGCGATCGGGTCAGTCATCGTCATGATGTGGTTCTTTCTCGTCGTGGTTTCCTCAGGCTCGCGGCCTGGGGACCTTCAACGGGTGTGAGGTGATTACCAGGAGGACTTGGTCACGCCGGGGAGCTCGCCGCGGTGGGCCATCTCGCGCAGGCAGATACGGCAGAGGCCGAACTTGCGGTAGACGGACTTCGGGCGGCCGCAGCGCTGGCAGCGGGTGTAGCCGCGGACAGCGAACTTCGGCTTGCGAGCGGCCTTGACCTTGAGGGAAGTCTTCGCCATGTCAGTTCTCCTTGAACGGGAAGCCGAGCTGCTTGAGCAGCGCACGGCCCTCGTCGTCGTTGGTGGCGGTGGTCACCACGGTGATGTCCATGCCGCGCGACCGGTCGATCCTGTCCTGGTTGATCTCGTGGAACATGACCTGCTCGGTGAGACCGAAGGTGTAGTTGCCACGGCCGTCGAACTGCTTGGGCGAGAGGCCGCGGAAGTCGCGGATGCGGGGCAGCGCCAGGGAGAGCAGGCGGTCCAGGAACTCCCACATGCGGTCGCCGCGCAGCGTGACGTGCGCACCGATCGGCATGCCCTCACGCAGCTTGAACTGCGCGATGGACTTGCGGGCCTTGGTCACGGCCGGCTTCTGGCCGGTGATCGCGGTGAGGTCGCGGATGGCGCCCTCGATCAGCTTGGAGTCGCGAGCAGCCTCGCCGACACCCATGTTGACCACGATCTTGGTCAGGCCGGGGACCTGCATGATGTTGGCGATCTCGAACTCGGAGCGCAGCGCGGGGATGATCTCCTCGCGGTAGCGCGCCTTGAGACGCGGGATCTCGGTGGTGGTCTCGGCCATCTCAGATCTCCTTGCCGGTCTTGCGGGACACGCGGACCGAGCGGGTGGCGCTGTAGGTCGACCCGTCGGGGCGACGCTTGGTGACCTCGTCGCGGCGGAAGCCGATGCGGGTGACGCCGTCACCCTCGACCAGCATCACGTTGGAGACGTGGATCGGCGCCTCACGCGTGATGATGCCGCCGGTGGTGTTGGTCTGCTGAACCGACTTGGTGTGGCGCTTGACGAGGTTGACGCCCTCGACGATCACGCGGTCCTCCTCGCGGAGGACCGAGATGACCTTGCCCTGGGCACCCTTGTCCTTGCCAGCGATCACCTTGACGGTGTCGCCCTTCTTGATGTTCATGTCCTTACCCATCTCTCACAGCACCTCGGGGGCGAGCGAGATGATCTTCATGAAGCGCTTCTCGCGCAGCTCGCGGCCGACGGGGCCGAAGATGCGCGTGCCACGGGGCTCGCCGTCGTTCTTGAGGATGACGGCGGCGTTCTCGTCGAAGCGGATGTAGGAACCGTCGGCGCGGCGACGCTCCTTGACGGTGCGCACGATGACGGCCTTGACGACGTCGCCCTTCTTGACGTTGCCACCGGGGATCGCGTCCTTGACGGTGGCGACGATGACGTCACCGATGCCGGCGTAGCGACGGCCAGAGCCACCGAGAACACGGATGCAGAGGATCTCCTTCGCACCGGTGTTGTCGGCGACCTTGAGTCGCGACTCCTGCTGGATCATTGATTTCTCCTGGTTGTCGAGCTGGTTCTCGCCCCCTCAGCGGGGAGCGAGCCTGGCCGAACTGATATGTGGAAACTTGTGCTCGAGGCCCGGCGGGGCCTGAGGTCACTTGGCCTTTTCGAGCACCTCGACGAGGCGCCAGCGCTTGGTGGCCGACAGCGGACGGGTCTCCATGATGAGGACCCGGTCGCCGATGCCGCACTGGTTGGTCTCGTCGTGGGCCTTCAGGCGCGACGTCTTGCGCAGGACCTTGCCGTAGAGCGCGTGCTTCACGCGGTCCTCGACAGCGACGACGATGGTCTTGTCCATCTTGTCGCTCACGACCAGGCCCTCGCGGACCTTGCGCTGGTTGCGCTCAACTACGTTCTCGCTCATGCCTTCGCCTCTTCGTTGGTGCCCGGCGCGGTGCGGATGCCGAGCTCGCGCTCGCGGACCACGGTGTAGATGCGGGCGATGTCCTTCTTGACCACGCGGAGCCGGCCGTGGCTGTCCAGCTGGCCGGTGGCCGCCTGGAAGCGGAGGTTGAACAGCTCCTCCTTGGCCTCGCGCAGCTTCGCCTCCAGCTCGGTGGCGTCGAGCTCGTCGAGCTCGTGGGCGTTCAGCTTGGTAGCCATCAGAATTCACCGGCCTCACGGGAGATGAACCGGCACTTCATGGGGAGCTTGTGCATCGCGCGGCGCATGGCCTCGCGGGCGACGGTCTCGTCCACGCCGGAGAGTTCGAACATGACGCGGCCGGGCTTGACGTTGGCAACCCACCACTCGGGGGAACCCTTGCCGGAACCCATGCGGGTCTCGGCCGGCTTCTTGGTCAGCGGACGGTCCGGGTAGATGTTGATCCAGACCTTGCCGCCACGCTTGATGTGGCGGGTCATGGCGATACGGGCCGACTCGATCTGTCGGTTGGTCACGTAGTGACCCTCGATCGCCTGGATGCCGAACTCACCGAAGGCGAGCGACGTGCCGCCCTTGGCAGCGCCGGTGCGCTTGGGGTGGTGCTGCTTGCGGTGCTTGACGCGACGGGGCATCAGCATGAGGTCAGGCCTCCGATCCGGCGTTGGGAGCGGCCTCGGCCGGAGCCTCGCTCGACTCGGCGCGAGGGGCGCGGTCGCCGCGCGAACCACGGCTCGGGCGCTCGCCGCCACGGGTGTTGGGACGACCGCCGCGACCGGGGGCACCGGCGCGGGCGGCCTGCTGGGCCTGGCGCTCGGCACGGGTGCCGGCGACCTCGCCCTTGTAGATCCAGACCTTCACGCCGATGCGGCCGAAGGTGGTCTTGGCCTCGTAGAAGCCGTAGTCGATGTCGGCGCGGAGCGTGTGCAGGGGCACGCGGCCCTCGCGGTAGAACTCCGTGCGCGACATCTCGGCGCCGTTGAGACGACCCGAGCACTGGATCCGGATGCCCTTGGCACCGGAGCGCATCGAGGTCTGCATGGCCTTGCGCATGGCGCGACGGAACTGCACGCGACCTGCGAGCTGCTCGGCGACTCCCTGGGCGACCAGCTGAGCGTCGATCTCGGGCTGCTTGACCTCGAGGATGTTGAGCTGGACCTGCTTGCCGGTCAGCTTCTCGAGCTCGCCGCGGATGCGGTCGGCCTCGGCGCCACGGCGACCGATGACGATGCCGGGACGCGCGGTGTGGATGTCCACACGGACGCGGTCACGCGTGCGCTCGATCTCGACCTTGGAGATGCCGGCCCGCTCCATGCCCTTGGAGAGCAGCTTGCGGATGGCGACGTCCTCGCCGACGTACGACTTGTAGAGCTTGTCGGCGTACCAACGGCTCTTGTGGTCGGTCGAGATGCCCAGGCGGAAGCCGTTCGGGTTGATCTTCTGGCCCATCAGGCACCCTTTCCGTTCTTCGTGGTGAGCGCGTCGGCCGGCTGCACCGCGAGGGTGATGTGGCTGGTGCGCTTGTTGATGCGGGTGGCACGGCCCTGGGCACGCGGACGCCAACGCTTCATCGTCGGGCCCTCGTCGACCATCGCGACGGAGAGGACCAGGTCGGCCCGGTTGAGGCCCTCGGTCGTCTCGGCGTTGGCGACGGCGCTCTCCAGCACCTTGTAGACGGTCTCGGAGGCGGCCTGCGGCGCGAACTGCAGCAGGGTGAGGGCCTCGTCGACCGGGAGCCCGCGGACCATGTCGACGACACGGCGGGCCTTCATCGGGGTGATCCGCACGTAGCGTGCGCTGGCGAACGCGCCCGGCTGGTCGCCGAGCAGCGACTCGCGGCGCGCACTGGTGCGGCTGCGCTCGGTGGTGCTCATCGACGGCGTCCCTTCCGGTCTTCCTTGACGTGTCCGCGGTAGGTGCGGGTGGGGGCGAACTCCCCGAGCTTGTGGCCGACCATGGAGTCGGTCACGAAGACCGGGACGTGCTTGCGACCGTCGTGCACGGCGATGGTGTGACCGATCATGTCGGGCACGATCATCGACCGGCGCGACCAGGTCTTGATGACGTTGTGGCTGCCCTTCTCGTTCTCGGCGTCCACCTTCTTCTGAAGGTGGTCGTCGACGAAGGGGCCCTTCTTCAGGCTGCGAGGCATGTCGGTTACTTCCTACCCTTGCCGGACTTGCGACGACGGATGATCTGGGAGTCGGACGCCTTGCGCTTGCGCGTACGGCCTTCCTTCTGGCCCCAGGGCGAGACGGGGTGGCGACCACCGGACGTCTTGCCCTCACCACCACCGTGCGGGTGGTCGACCGGGTTCATGACGACACCGCGGACGGTCGGGCGGACGCCCTTCCACCGCATGCGGCCGGCCTTGCCCCAGTTGATGTTGGACTGCTCGGCGTTGCCGACCTCGCCGATGGTCGCGCGGCAGCGCACGTCGACGAAGCGCATCTCGCCCGAGGGCATGCGGAGCGTCGCGCGGCTTCCCTCGCGGGCCACGAGCTGGGCGGAGTTGCCGGCCGAGCGGGCGATCTTGGCGCCGCCGCCCGGACGGAGCTCCACGCAGTGGATCGTGGTGCCGACGGGGATGTTGCGCAGCGGCAGGTTGTTGCCGGGCTTGATGTCGGCGTTCGGGCCGGACTCGACCGGCGTGCCCTGCTCGAGGCCCTTGGGGGCGACGATGTAGCGCTTCTCGCCGTCGGCGTAGTGCAGCAGCGCGATGCGGGCGGTGCGGTTGGGGTCGTACTCGATGTGAGCGACCTTGGCCGGCACGCCGTCCTTGTCGTAGCGACGGAAGTCGATGATGCGGTAGGCACGCTTGTGGCCACCACCCTTGTGGCGGGTGGTGATGCGTCCCTGGTTGTTGCGGCCACCGTTCTTGGGCAGCGGGCGCGTCAGCGACTTCTCCGGCGTGGTCCGGGTGATCTCGACGAAGTCGGCCACGGACGAGCCACGACGGCCCGGGGTGGTCGGCTTGTACTTGCGGATTGCCATGTCAGTTCCTAGTCAGGAGCCCGGTCAGGAGACCGGACCTCCGAAGATGTCGATGCGGTGACCCTCGGCGAGGCTGACGATCGCGCGCTTGGTGTTCGGACGCTTGCCCAGGCCGTAGCGGGTGCGGCGCGTCTTGCCCTGGCGGTTGATCGTGTTGACCGAGGTGACCTTGACGTCGAAGACCTTCTCGACCGCGATCTTGATCTCGGTCTTGTTGGCGTCCGGGCGGACGATGAAGGTGTACTTGTTCGCGTCGAGCAGGCCGTAGCTCTTCTCCGACACGACCGGCGCGATCAGGATGTCGCGGTGGTCCTTGTGCAGGGTGCTCACTTGTCGTCCTCCTTCGCACCACCGGCGCGCGTGAAGCCAGCGGCCTCGGCGTCCTCGGCGCTCTTGAACCAGAACTCCGCCTCGGTGGCGTCGTACCACTGGCCGTCGGGCTCGTGGTAGAGACCGGAGTCGGCGTTGCCCTTGACCTCGTAGCCCTTGGGGGCCTTGCCGCTCTTGAGCGGGGCCTTGGCACCCTGGGGCAGGGCGGGCGCCTCGTCGGCGGCGGCCTCGTCGGCAGCCGGGACGTCGGCGAACGCCTTGACCTCGGCCGGGGCCTCGGTGGTCGCGGCGGGCTTCTCGGCCTTGGTGGCCGGGGCAGCAGCGGTGCCGGCGCTCGTGCCGTTCACGAAGGCGTCGTAGGCGCCCTGCGTGAAGACCACGTCGTCGGAGGCGATGACGTCGTAGGTGTTGAGCTGGTCGACGGCGACGATGTGGACCTCGGGCGCGTTGCGCAGCGAGAGCCAGGTGATCGCGTCGGAGCGCTCGAGCACCACGAGGTAGCCCACGCGGTCGCTCAGCGACGTCAGCGTGGCGAGGGCGGCCTTGGTGGAGGGCTTGTCGCCCGACACCAGGGACTCGACCACGTGCACGCGGTCGTTGCGCGCCCGGTCGGACAGGGCACCGCGCAGGGCGGCGGCCTTCATCTTCTTCGGCGTGCGCTGGTCGTAGTCGCGCGGCTTGGGGCCGTGCACGATGCCACCACCGGCGAACTGCGGCGCGCGGGTCGAGCCCTGGCGGGCACGACCGGTGCCCTTCTGCTTGTAGGGCTTCTTGCCACCGCCGCGGACCTCGCCGCGACGCTTGGTCGAGTGCGTGCCCTGGCGGGCCGCGGCCTGCTGGGCCACGACGACCTGGTGGATCAGGGGGATGTTGACCTCGACGTCGAAGATCTCGGCGGGGAGGTCGACCTTGACGGTCTTGACAGCCATGCTCAGGCCTCCTGCGTCTTCTTGGCGGCCGAGCGGAGGACCACGAGACCGTTCTTGGGGCCGGGAACGGCGCCCTTGATCAGGATCAGGCCCTTGTCGGCGTCGACGGCGTGCACCGTCAGGTTCTGGGTGGTGACCGTGTCGTTGCCCATGCGGCCCGACATGCGGGTGCCCTTGAACACGCGACCCGGCGTGGCGCAGGCACCGATGGAGCCCGGCTTGCGGTGGTTGCGGTGGGCACCGTGCGAGGCGGAGACACCGGAGAAGCCGTGACGCTTCATGGTTCCGGCGAAGCCCTTGCCCTTGCTGGTGCCGGTCACGTCGATCTCCTCGCCGGCGGCGAAGGTCTCCACGGTGATCTCCTGGCCCACGGTGTAGGTCGCGGCGTCGGCCGTGCGGATCTCCGCGACGTGGCGACGCGGCGTGACACCGGCCTTGGAGAAGTGACCCGCCTCGGGCGAGTTGACCTTACGGGCCTCGATCTCGCCGAAGCCGACCTGGATGGCGTTGTAGCCGTCCACCTCGGGCTGGCGGACCTGGGTGACCACGTTGGTGCTCGCGGCGATCACGGTCACGGGGACGACCTTGTTGTTCTCGTCCCAGAGCTGGGTCATGCCGAGCTTGGTGCCCAGCAGCCCCTTCACGTTGCGTTCGAAAGTCATCTCAGCAGCCTCAGAGCTTGATCTCGATGTCGACACCGGCAGGCAGGTCGAGACGCATCAGCGAGTCGACGGTCTTCGGCGTCGGGTCGATGATGTCGATGAGGCGCTTGTGGGTGCGCATCTCGAAGTGCTCGCGGGAGTCCTTGTACTTGTGGGGCGAGCGGATGACGCAGTACACGTTCTTCTCGGTCGGCAGCGGCACAGGGCCGGCGACCTTCGCACCCGTGCGGGTGACGGTGTCCACGATCTTCCGCGCCGAGGTGTCGATCACCTCGTGGTCATAGGCCTTGAGCCTGATGCGGATCTTCTGTCCCGCCATAGGTCCCTGTCCTCTTCGATCTCGTACGCCTGGTCTGTTTCGGCGCTCAGCCCCCGTTGGGCGAGCACCGCCTGTCTCTCCGCCATCCTCCGACCCCCGCGGTCGGGCGTGTCGCGCTTGCTACTCGTGACACGCCTCCATCTGGGGAGGCGGTGAAGCTCTGGATGGCACCCGCCGGTCGGCGGATCTGGTCGGGTCTCCGATCACCGGAATGATCTGGTGCGGCGCACGCAGACGACTGGCTCGATCAAGGAGACGCGATTCAGAAGTCAAGGTGTGCCGTCCCCGGCGACCCGCCGGAGCAACCGGAACATCTTGACAGACTCCGCACGTCCACGCCAAATCGGAATGTCCGCGGGCGACCTCAGCCCTCGGCGAGCGCCAGCAGACGCCTGCCGATGGCCGTCACCCGGTGGTCGACGGGGTCGACGAGGAGGTCCCAGCCGTGGCCGTCGCTGCCCGGGAGGAAGCGTACGCCCGCCGTGCGCGCGAGCGCGCCCGCGTCGCGGAAGGCCGCCCGGCCGTCGCTCGGCGCCATCACGACCAACCCGGCCGCAGGGAGGTCGCCCGCCAGGGAGACCAGCTCGACCCCCTCCCACGACGACGGACCCGAGATGTCCGCCCAGGCGTCGACGTCCGCGCCGGCGGCGACCGCCATCACCGTGAGCGAACCGCCCATCGAGGTGCCGAGGAGGACGACGCGGCGAGCACCGAGGTCCTCGCGGGCGAGCCGGACGGCCGCGGACACCTCCTCGAGCGGGTCGGCGTCCTGCTCGGGGGTGCAGACCGACTCGCCGTAGCCGCAGGGGTTGACGAGCAGCGAGGTCAGTCCCGCGTCCTGCGCGAACGTCGCCCACCGTCCCCAGCCGCACATCCCGTTGATCTGCGGCAGCAGCACGGCCACGGTCGTGGCGTCGGCCGGACCGATGCGGGCGGCCTCGATCCCAGCCCCCGCCGCACCGGTGAGGGTGATCGCCTCGAGGTCGGCGTCGTCGGGCATCGCCGAGCCGCAGCGCTCGCGCAACGCGTCCGTCGGGTCCGCCGTCGCACCGGTGCTCGCACCGGACGGGGCGGGCTCGTCCGTCCCACCCGTGGAGCCCGAGCACCCGGTCACGAGCAGCGCGGTCGCGCAGAGCACCGCTCCCGCGCGCGTGACTCGTCCCATGACAGGAGGATAGGTGCGTCCTACGCTCCCGACATGGCACCGGCCCTCCACGACCTCTGGGACTTCGACGACCCCGCCGGCTCCGAGGAGCGCTTCCGGGCCCTCGCCGCGACGGCCGGCGACCCGTCGGCGGCGTACGCCATGACGCAGGTGGCACGCGCGCTCGGGCTGCAGGAGAGGTACGCCGACGGGCACGCCGTGCTCGACGCGATCGAGGCGGCCGACCCGGAGGGCGTCGTCCGGGTCGCGCTCGAGCGGGGCCGGTTGCTGCGCTCGGCGGGTGACGAGGCCGGGTCGCGGCCGCTGTTCGAGCAGGCGGCGCGGGCCGCGGCGGAGGCGGGCCTCGAGGAGCTCGAGGTGGACGCCCTCCACATGGTGGCGCTCGTGGTCGAGCCCCCCGGACCGGCTGGCGGCCCAGCAGGTGGCCCTGGACCGCGCGCGGGCCGCCTCCTCCCCCGTCGCCCTCGACTGGGACGCGTCGCTGCTCCACAACATCGGGATGGTCCACGCGGATGCGGGCGACCACGAGGCCGCACTGGTGGCGTTCGAGGAGGCACTGGAGGCACGCATGCGGATCGGCGACCCGGCGCGTACCCGCGTCGCGCGCTGGATGGTCGGGTGGACCCTCCGCCTCCTGGGCGAGACCGAGCGGGCACGGGACATCCAGCGGGCGCTCAAGGACGAGCTCGACGCGATCGGCGAGGTCGACCCCTACGTCGACGAGGAGCTCGCGCTCCTGGGTGGCTGAGCCTCAGTTCGTGCGGCGGTAGACGTAGTCGACGATGTCGCGGCCGACCTCGACGCCCTTGCGCTCGAAGCGGGTGACCGGGCGCTCGGCCCAGCGCTCGACCGGACCGCCCTCCAGCGTCGGCTCGGCGTCGAGCACCTCGCGCATCTGCTCGGCGTAGTCGGCCCAGTCGGTCGCGAGCCGCCATGCCCCGCCGGGCACGAGCCTCGAGGAGACGAGCGCGGCGTTGGCCGGGTTCACCAGGCGGCGCTTGTGGTGCTTGGTCTTGCGCCACGGGTCGGGGAAGAACGTCCACAGCTCGGCGAGGCTCGACGGCGCCAGCAGGTGCTCGAGCGACCAGACGGCGTCGACCGAGCAGAACCGGACGTTGTCGGCGCCGGCCTCGGCCACCCGCCACAGCGAGTCCGCGACTCCCGGCAGCCAGACCTCGAGGGCGAGCACGTTGTGGTCCGGCCGGGCGGCGGCCAGCACCGCCGTGGCCTCGCCGATGCCGGAGCCGATCTCCACGATCAGCGGCGCCTCGCGGCCGAACCGCTCGGCGAGCGAGAAGCCGGGCCTGTCCACGGCCTCCTCCGGGATCACCCAGTCGGCCTGGTGCGCCGCCCACGACTCGGCCTGCCGCGGGGTGAAGCGACTGCCGCGCCGGGAGTAGGTGAGGACCTCGCGCATGCGACGCCCGTCCTCGGTGAGCTTGTGGTGCGGGCGAGCGGGGCGGACGACGTCGTTCACGCGAGGCATCCTCCCCCGCTCACCCGGGGCCGGTCACATCGAGGCGAGCGCCCATGTCAGAGGTGGGCGAGGGCTCCCGTCAGCACCGAGCGGAGGCGCTGCTCGATGTCGTCGAACTCGGGCTGGCCGATGATCAGCGGCGGCGCGAGCTGGATGACCGGGTCGCCGCGGTCGTCGGCGCGGCAGTAGAGCCCGGCCTCCCAGAGCGCACCCGAGAGGTAGCCGCGCAGGAGCCGCTCGGACTCCGCCTCGTCGAAGGTCTCCTTGGTCTCGCGGTCCTTCACCAGCTCGATGCCGTAGAAGTAGCCGTGGCCACGGACGTCGCCGACGATCGGGATGTCGAGCAGCTTCTCCAGGGTGGCGCGGAACGCCGGGGCGTTCTGCTGCACGTGGGCGTTGAGCCCCTCGCGCTCGAAGATGTCGAGGTTGGCCATCGCGACGGCCGAGGACACGGGGTGCCCGCCGAACGTGTAGCCGTGGGCGTAGGACGTGGTGCCGGACTTGAAGGGCTCGAAGAGCCGGTCGCTGGCGATCATCGCGCCGATCGGCGAGTAGCCCGAGGTCATGCCCTTGGCGCAGGTGATGATGTCGGGCTGGTAGCCGAACTCGGAGGCGCCGAACATCTCCCCCACGCGGCCGAAGGCGCAGATGACCTCGTCGGAGACGAGCAGGACGTCGTACTCGTCGCAGATCTCGCGGACCCGCTCGAAGTAGCCGGGCGGCGGCGGGAAGCACCCGCCGGCGTTCTGGACGGGCTCGAGGAAGACGGCGGCGACCGTGTCGGGGCCCTCGAACTCGATGGCCTCGGCGATCCGGTCGGCGGCCCAGCGGCCGAAGGCCTTCTCGTCGTCGCCGACGTAGTCGGGACGGCGGTAGAAGTTCGTGTTGGGCACCTTGTGCGCGCCCGGGACCAGCGGCTCGAACATCTCCTTCAGCGGCGGGATGCCGGTGATGGAGAGCGCGCCCTGCGGGGTGCCGTGGTAGGCGACGGCCCGCGAGATCACCTTGTGCTTGTTGGGCTTGCCGGTGAGCTTGAAGTACTGCTTGGCCAGCTTCCAGGCCGACTCGACCGCCTCGCCGCCGCCGGTGGTGAAGAAGACGCGGTTGAGGTCGCCGGGTGCCATCGAGGCGATCCGGTCGGCGAGCTCGACGGCCTTCGGGTGCGCGAAGGACCAGAGCGGGAAGAAGGCGAGCTCCTTCGCCTGCCGGGCGGCCGCCTCGGCGAGCTCCTCGCGGCCGTGGCCGACCTGGACGACGAAGAGGCCCGCGAGGCCGTCGATGTACTCGCGACCGTGGCTGTCCCAGATCCTGTGGCCCTCCCCCTTCACGATCAGCGGCATCTCGCCGCCGTTCTCGTAGGTCGAGTGCCGGGTGAAGTGCAGCCACAGGTGGTCGCGACCGGCGGTCTGATAGTCGAAGGACGGATCGGTGCTCATCGGGTGCCCCAGTTGTAGTGCTGCTTGTTGAGCTTGAGGTAGACGAAGGTCTCGGAGGAGACCACGCCGTCGAGCTCTCGGATCTGGCGGATGACGTCGAGCAGGTGGGGATCGTCCTCGCACACGACCTCGACGAGGAGGTCGAAGCTGCCGGCGGTGGTGACGACGTAGTCGACCTCGCGCACCTCGGCGAGGCGGTCGCCCACCTTCATCGGGTCGCCCTCGGTGCGCACGCCGATCATCGCCTGGCGGGTGAACCCGACCTGCGTCGGATCGGTGACCGCGACGACCTGCATCACCTCGGAGTCGAGCAGCTTCTGGACCCGCGCCCGGGCGGCGGCCTCGGACAGGCCGACCGCCTTCGCGATGGCGGCGTAGGAGATCCGGCCGTCCTCCTGGAGCAGCTCGATGATGCGCTTGGCGGTCGCATCGAGGCGCACAGATGGCTCGGTCATGGGCCCCATGGTGGGGTGCGCGCCGCCTTCTCCGCAAGCCGACTTGCGCGGAATCCGCATTTCAGACTCGTTAAATCTGCGATTACCGCACTTTTGTTGCGGACAACTATGGAGTTCGGTCCCGCACCCGTCCTAGTCTCCCAGCACCGCACCCGATCGGGAGGACCCCTCGTGACCAGCCCTCGCACGCTCCGCAACTTCATCGGTGGCGCCTACGTCCCCGGTGCCGGCTCGACCAGCGACGTGGTCAACCCCGCCACCGGCGGGGTCGTGGCCCAGGCTCCGGTCAGCGGCGGCGAGGAGGTCGACGCGGCCTACGCGGCAGCCGGCGCGGCGTTCGAGGAGTGGGGCAGCACGACGCCCAGCGAGCGCCAGTTGGCGCTGCTCAAGCTCGCGGACTCGATCGAGGCCCACGCCGAGGAGCTCATCGACCTCGAGTCCGAGAACACCGGCAAGATCAAGGCGCTCACCGCGAGCGAGGAGATCCCGCCGATGGTCGACCAGCTCCGGTTCTTCGCCGGCGCCGCACGGGTCCTGGAGGGCAAGGCGGCCGGCGAGTACATGGCGGGCCACACGTCGTGGATCCGCCGCGAGCCGATCGGCGTCGTCGGCCAGGTGACGCCGTGGAACTACCCGCTGCTGATGGCGGTGTGGAAGATCGGGCCGGCGCTGGCGGCGGGCAACACCGTCGTCCTGAAGCCGAGCGACACCACGCCGGAGAGCACCCTGCGGCTGGCCGAGCTCGCCTCGGAGTTCCTCCCGGCCGGCACGCTCAACGTCGTCACCGGCGACCGCGAGACCGGCCGGCTGCTCGTCGAGCACCCGACCCCGAGCCTGGTCGCGATCACCGGGTCGGTGCGCGCGGGTGCCGAGGTCGCCGCGAGCGCGGCGCCGAACATCAAGCGCGTGCACCTCGAGCTCGGCGGCAAGGCGCCGGTCGTGGTCTTCGACGACGCCGACATCGAGGCGGCCGTCGAGGGCATCGCCATCGCCGGCTACTTCAACGCCGGCCAGGACTGCACGGCCGCCACCCGCGTGCTGGCCGCGCCCGGCATCCACGACGACTTCGTCGCGGCGCTCGCGGACTATGCGCGGAGCCAGGCGCCGGTCGGCCTGCCGGACGACGAGGACGCCCTGTTCGGGCCGGTCAACAACGCCCGGCAGCTGGCCCACGTCAGCAGCTTCATCGAGGACCTGCCCCCACACGCGACCGTGTCGGCGGGAGGGAACCGGCGTACGGACCTGGGCGCGGGCTACTACCTCGAGCCCACGGTCCTCTCGGGCCTGCGTCAGGACGACGCCGCCATCCAGAACGAGATCTTCGGCCCGGTGATCACCGTGCAGAAGTTCTCCGACGAGGCCGAGGCGGTCCGCTGGGCCAACGGCGTCGACTACGGGCTCGCGTCGTCGGTGTGGACCAAGGACTTCGGGCGCGCGATGCGGATGTCGAAGGCACTCGACTTCGGCTGCGTGTGGATCAACACCCACATCCCGCTCGTCGCGGAGATGCCCCACGGCGGCTACAAGAAGTCGGGCTACGGCAAGGACCTGTCGATGTACGGCTTCGAGGACTACACCCGCGTCAAGCACGTGATGGCCAACATCGAGAGCTGACCACACGTCTCGAGGCACGGCACCACCGGACCACCAGCACACCGGGCACGACACCAGACACCACTCGGGCTGAGAGCAGGGGACCAGAACTGATGACACCGATCGCGCGCCGCCCCCGGCGCCCGCTGTCGCCACCGGCAGCCGCCCTGACCCAGGCGATGTCCGGCCCGATGAGCCGCCGTGCGCTGCTCGGATCCGGCCTCGCCGCCGGCTCGGTCGCCGCACTGTCCGCGTGCGCGCCGCCCGAGCCGCCGTCCGGAGGTGCCGCCGCGCTCGACCTGCCGAAGGACGTCTCCGACACGGACAAGACGCTCAAGTGGGCGAACTGGACGGCGTACCTCGACATGAACGGGAAGGAGACGTCGTCCCCGACCCTCGAGGCCTTCATGCAGCAGACCGGCATCGAGGTCAGCTACAGCGAGGACGTCGACGACAACGACTCCTACTACGCCAAGGTCGGCCCGCAGCTGCGCGCCGGCCAGAGCATCGACCGTGACATCTTCACCTTCACCGACTGGATGGCGGCGCGGGTCATCCGCGACCAGCTGTGCCAGCCGCTCGAGCTGATCCAGATGCCGAACGTCGTCAGCAACCTGCTGCAGCCGCTCAAGGACGTCTCCTTCGACCCCGGGCGCGAGCACTCCATCACCTGGCAGAGCGGCTTCGCCGGCATCGGCTACAACAAGGCGAAGGTCGGACGCGAGCTCAAGTCGCTCGACGACCTCTGGACCGACGACCTCAAGGGCCGCATCGTCGTGCTGTCGGAGATGCGCGACACCGCCGGCCTGGTCATGCAGTCGCAGGGCGTCGACATCGACAGCGACTGGGGCAGGGCGGAGTTCGAGAAGGCGCTGGACTTCATCGAGCAGAAGATCGAGGAGGGCTACATCCGCAAGGTGAAGGGCAACTCCTACATGGAGGACCTCACCAGCGGAAACGCCGTCGCCGGCATCACGTGGAGCGGCGACATCTTCGTGCTCGCCGCGGACACCGGTGACGACAACTGGACGTTCACTATCCCCGAGTCCGGCGGCACGCTGTGGTCGGACAATCTGATGGTGCCGATCACCTCGACGCACCGGCGCAACGCCGAGACGCTGATGAACTACTACTACGACCCGGCCGTCGCGGCCCAGGTCGCGGCCTGGGTCAACTACGTCTGCCCGGTCGACGGCGCCCAGGCGGAGATGGAGAAGATCGACCCCACGCTGGCCGAGAGCCCGTTCATCTTCCCCACCGCCGACTACATCGCCGAGCACAACATCCAGTCCTTCCGGGTGCTCGACTCCGACGAGGACATCGAGTTCGCCGACCTGTGGTCCACGAAGGTGATGGGGAACTGACATGGCCGGATTCCGTGAGGCGCGCGGCGACCTCAAGCTCGAGAGCGTGACCAAGTCGTTCGGCGACTTCACCGCCGTCGACGACATCGACCTACTGGTCCCCCGGGGCTCGTTCTTCGCCCTGCTCGGCCCGTCGGGGTGCGGCAAGACGACGTCGCTGCGGATGATCGCCGGGCTGGAGCAGCCGACGTCGGGTCGGGTGATGATCGGCGACACCGAGCTCACCGGCTCACGGCCCTACGAGCGGCCCGTCAACACCGTCTTCCAGTCCTACGCGCTCTTCCCGCACCTGACGATCCGCGACAACGTCGCCTTCGGCCCCAAGCGCCGCAAGGACAAGGACGCCATGACGCGTGCCGACGAGGCGCTCGAGCTCGTGCAGATGACGCAGTTCGCCCGGCGCAAGCCGTCCCAGCTCTCGGGCGGCCAGCAGCAGCGCGTGGCCCTGGCGCGGGCGCTGGTCAACCACCCGGAGGTGCTGCTGCTCGACGAGCCGCTCGGCGCCCTCGACCTCAAGCTGCGCCGCGAGATGCAGGTCGAGCTGAAGCGGATCCAGACCGAGGTCGGGCTCACCTTCATCCACGTCACCCACGACCAGGAGGAGGCCATGACCATGGCCGACACCGTCGCGGTGATGAACAAGGGCCGCATCGAGCAGCTCGGTCCCCCGGCCCAGCTCTACGACCTCCCCCTCACCCGCTTCGTGGCCAACTTCCTGGGCCAGGCCAACACCGGCGTCGGCACGATCGAGGGCACGGACGGCGACCACCTCGTCACCGACGTCCTCGGGACGAAGGTGAAGATCTCGAGGTCCCGCTCGCAGGTGCACGAGGGCGAGGTGCTGTTCGGCGTACGTCCCGAGAAGGTGACGGTGTCGCGCAAGCAGCCCGACGGGGTCGGCAACGACGTCAAGGGCGTGGTCCGCGACGTGTCGTTCCTCGGTGTCGCCACCACCTACCTCGTCGACATGCCCAGCGGCGCCACGTGGAGCTGCTACGAGCAGAACCTCGACGTCGAGCCCGTCGACCTGCGCCCCGGCGACGAGGTGTGGCTGACGTGGAACCCCGGCCACGCCTTCGGCGTGCCGGTCGGGGAGGCGTGAGCAGATGAGCGCCATCGCCCAGGTCGCGGGCGACCCGTCCGTCGACCCGGCGGCGCCCGCCCCCGAGACCGCCAAGCGCAGCTGGACGGCCTACCTCCTGCTGCTGCCCGGTGTCCTGTGGCTCGGCGTCTTCTTCATCCTGCCGCTGGTGCAGCTCGCGTCGGTGAGCCTGCAGAGCCAGTTCCCCGGCTTCGCCGGCTACTACTACCGCGACCTCAACTTCGGGAACTACGTCGACGCGCTGACCGACTACGCGCCGCACTTCGCGCGCTCGTTCGTGTACGCCGGCCTCGCCACGTTCCTCGCGTTCGTCGTCGCCTACCCGCTCGCCTACGCGATGGCGTTCAAGGCCGGGAGGTGGCGCAACCTGATGATGATCTGCGTCGTCGCGCCGTTCTTCACCTCCTTCATCCTGCGCACCTTCGCGTGGTCGCAGATCCTCGCCGACGAGGGCTGGGTGGCGCAGACGCTGAACTTCCTGCACCTGCTGCCGAACGGCCACATCATCAACACGCCGGTCGCCGTGGTCGCGGGCCTCACCTACAACTTCCTGCCGTTCATGGTGCTGCCGATCTACGCCTCGCTCGAGCGGGCCGACCCGCGCATCATCGAGGCCGGCGGCGACCTCTACGCCAACGGCTTCACGACCTTCCGCACGGTGACCCTGCCGATGTCGATGCCAGGCGTGCTCGCCGGCACCCTGCTCACCTTCATCCCGGCCGCGGGTGACTTCGTCAACATGGAGCTGCTCGGCCCCCAGCGCGGGAAGATGGTCGGCAACGTGATCAACGACCAGTTCCTCGCCGTGCCGGGCGGCTACCCGGTCGCCGCCGCCCTGTCGTTCACCCTGATGGCGGCGATCCTGGCGATGGTGTTCCTCTATGTGCGCCGCTTCGGCACCGACGAGCTGATCTGAGGTGGCCGACATGACGACGTCCTCCGCAACCTCACCGGCGTACCGGCCCTCGGCTGCGAAGCGGGCCCAGCTCTGGCTGGCCAACCACTTCGCGGTGATCTCGGCGATCCTGGTGCTGCTCTACCTGTTCCTGCCGGTGGCCTACACCTTCGCGTTCTCCTTCAACGACCACGGCAAGACCAACATCGTGTGGCAGGGCTTCACGTGGAAGCACTGGCAGGACCCGTGCCGGGTCGCCGGCGCCTGCGAGTCGCTGGTCACGTCGCTGCAGGTCGGCGTGATCTCCACGGTCGTCGCGACGGTGCTCGGCACGATGATGGCGCTGGCGATGGTGCGCTACAAGTTCCGCGGCAAGGCCGCCAGCAACCTGCTGATCTTCGTGCCGATGGCGACCCCCGAGATCGTGATGGGCGCGGCCCTGCTGACGATCTTCGTGCAGGGCTTCACCAACATCGGGATCAGCCTCGGCTTCGGCACGATCGTGTTCGCGCACGTGATGTTCTGCCTGAGCTTCGTGGTCGTCACGGTGAAGGCACGCATCCAGTCCCTCGACCCCCGGATCGAGGAGGCCGCCCAGGACCTCTACGCGGGTCCGATGGAGACCTTCTGGAAGGTCACCTTCCCGCTGATCCTGCCCGGCATCGCGGGCGCCGCGATGCTGGCCTTCTCGCTGTCGTTCGACGACTTCATCATCACCAACTTCGTCTCCGGCAACGAGTCCACGTTCCCCAAGTTCGTCTACGTCGCGTCGCGTCGTGGCATCCCTGCCGAGGCCAACGTCATCGGCTTCTCGATGTTCGTGCTCGCCGTCCTGCTCGTCATCGGCGCGCAGGTCGTGAGCTCGTTGCGGGCATCCAAGTACAAGGAGTGAGTGAGCAAGTGCCGGAACCCATGCGGGTCCTGATGGTCGGAGCGGGTGGCGTCGGCGACGCCGCAGCCCGGATCGCCGTCGAGCGTGACTACTTCGAGGCCTGGGTCGTCGCCGACTACGACCTCGCCCGGGCCGAGCGCACCGTCGAGGCGGCGCGCGGACGGCGCGAGGGCGAGGAGCGGTTCAGCGCCGCGCAGGTCGACGCCTCCGACGCCGACGCCGTGGCCGCGCTCGCGCGCGAGGTGCGGGCCACGCACGTCTTCAACGCCGTCGACCCGCGCTTCGTGATGCCGATCTTCACCGGCGCGCTGGCCGCGGACGCCCACTACCTCGACATGGCGATGAGCCTGTCGGTGCGCCACCCCGAGGAGCCCTACGCCAAGGTCGGCGTGAAGCTCGGCGACGAGCAGTTCGCGCTCGCTGGCGAGTGGGAGCGGGCCGGCCGGCTGGCGCTGCTCGGGATCGGCGTCGAGCCCGGGCTCTCCGACGTCTTCGCGCGCTACGCGGCCGACGAGCTCTTCGACCACATCGACGAGCTCGGCACCCGCGACGGCGCCAACCTGGTCATCCGCGACGACGACGGCAACGAGGTCTTCGCACCCGGCTTCTCGATGTGGACGATCATCGAGGAGTGCCTCAACCCGCCGGTCGTGTGGGAGAGGGCCCGCGGCAACGGCGACCTCGAGGAGGGGTTCTTCACGCTGCCGCCCTTCTCCGAGCCCGAGGTCTTCGACTTCCCCGAGGGCATCGGTCCGGTCGAGTGCGTGCACGTCGAGCACGAGGAGGTGCTGCTCATGCCGCGCTGGGTCGAGGCCGACCGCGTGACGTTCAAGTACGGCCTGGGCGAGGAGATGATCGGCATCCTGCGCACCCTCCACACGCTCGGCCTCGACTCCACCGAGCCGGTCAGTGTCAAGGGCGTGCAGGTCTCCCCGCGCGACGTCGTCGCCGCGTGCCTGCCCGACCCCGCGACGATCGGCCCCCGGATGGAGGGCAAGACCTGCGCCGGGATGTTCGTCACCGGCACCGGCAAGGACGGCCAGCCACGCTCGACGTACCTCTACCACGTGGTCGACAACGCCGACTCGATGCGCGACTACGGCGCGCAGTGCGTCGTGTGGCAGACCGCGATCAACCCCGTCGTCGCGCTGGAGCTCCTCGCCGACGGCACCTGGTCGGGCACCGGTGTGCTCGGCCCCGAGGCGCTGCCCCCCAGGCCGTTCCTCGACCTGCTCGCAGCACCGAAGCCCGAGGGGTACGGATCCCCGTGGGGAATGGAGGACAGGGCATGACGCTCTCCCAGGAACGCATCCTCGCCACGGAGATCCCGGGCCCGAAGTCGCAGTCGCTGCAGGCCCGCAAGGTCGCGAGCGTCTCCGCCGGCGTCGGCACGACGCTGCCGGTCTACGTCGAGCAGGCGGGTGGCGGCATCCTCCGCGACGTCGACGGCAACCAGCTCATCGACTTCGGCTCGGGCATCGCGGTGACGACGGTGGGCAACGCCTCGCCGCGGGTGGTCGAGGCCGTGCAGCGGCAGGTCGCCGACTTCACCCACACCTGCTTCATGGTGACGCCCTACGAGGAGTACGTCGCGGTCTGCGAGAAGCTCGCCGAGCTCACGCCGGGCGACCACGAGAAGCGCTCGGCGCTCTTCAACTCCGGCGCCGAGGCGGTGGAGAACGCGGTCAAGGTCGCGCGCCACCACACCGGCCGCGACGCGATCGTCGTCTTCGACCACGCCTACCACGGGCGGACGAACCTCACGATGGCGCTGACCGCGAAGAACATGCCCTACAAGCACGGCTTCGGACCCTTCGCCGGCGAGATCTACCGCTCCCCCATGGCCTACCCCTACCGCTGGCCGGGTGGAGCCGAGGCGTGCGCCGACGAGGCGTTCGACGCCTTCGTCTCGACCGTGCACGCGCAGGTCGGCGAGGACAACTGCGCGGCCGTGCTGATCGAGCCGATCCAGGGCGAGGGCGGCTTCATCGTCCCGCCGCCGGGCTGGCTCAAGCGGGTCTCCGAGTGGTGCACCGAGCACGGCATCCTGCTCATCGCCGACGAGATCCAGACCGGCTTCGCGCGCACCGGCGACTGGTTCGCGTGCGACCACGAGGGCGTCGTCCCCGACCTCGTCACCACCGCCAAGGGCATGGCCGGCGGGCTCCCGCTGGCCGCCGTCACCGGACGCGCCGAGGTGATGGACTCCGTCCACGTCGGTGGACTCGGCGGCACCTACGGCGGCAACCCGGTCGCGTGCGCGGCCGCCCTCGCCGCCATCGAGACGATGGAGGCCTCCGACCTGCCGGCCCGCGCCCGCGAGATCGAGGCGATCTTCCTGCCCCGGCTGCGCGCACTCGCGGAGCGTCACCCCGACCGCGTGGGCGACATCCGCGGTCGCGGCGCGATGCTGGCGGTCGAGCTCGTCAGCGACGGCCCCGGTCGTACGCCGGACGCGGCGCTCGCCGGCGCGGTCCACCGGGCCTGCTCGGCCGAGGGCCTGGTGACGCTCACCTGCGGCACCTTCGGCAACGTGTTCCGCTTCCTGCCGCCGCTGGCCATCGGCGACGACCTCCTGGTCGAGGGCCTCGACATCTTCGAGGCCGCCTTCGACGCCGCGGCCGGCTCGGACGGGGCTGGCAAGGTGGGGGCATGACCAGCAACGAGCCCGTGATCGCGACCGTCCCGACCCGCCTCCTCATCGGTGGAGAGTGGGTCGACGCGAGCGGCGGCGCCACCTTCGAGGTGACCAACCCGGCCAACGACGAGGTGCTCACGAGCGTCGCCGACGCCACGCCGGCCGACGGCGAGCGCGCTCTCGCAGCCGCGGCAGGCGCCCAGGCGGAGTGGCGGGCGACCGAGCCCCGCAAGCGCGGCGAGATCCTGCGCAGCGCCTTCGAGCTGGTCACCGAGCGGGCCGACGACTTCGCCCGCCTGATGACGCTCGAGATGGGCAAGGCCCTGCCCGAGGCGAAGGGCGAGGTGGCCTACGGCGCGGAGTTCTTCCGCTGGTTCTCCGAGGAGGCGGTCCGCATCCACGGCCGCTACGCCGAGGCGCCCGCCGGCAACACCCGCCTGATCACGATGAAGGGCCCGGTCGGCCCGACGCTGATGATCACGCCCTGGAACTTCCCGCTCGCCATGGGCACGCGCAAGATCGGCCCGGCGATCGCCGCCGGCTGCACGATGGTGGTCAAGCCGGCCGCGGAGACCCCGCTCACGATGCTGGCGCTCGCCGGCCTGATGGAGGAGGTGGGCCTGCCCAAGGGCGTGCTCAACGTGATCACCACGACCGACTCGGGCGGCGTCTGCGAGCCGATCATCAAGGACTCCCGGCTGCGCAAGCTGACCTTCACCGGGTCGACGGCCGTGGGCAAGAAGCTCGTCGCACAGGCCTCCGACCAGCTGCTGCGGGTCTCGATGGAGCTCGGCGGCAACGCTCCCTTCATCGTCTTCGGCGACGCCGACCTCGACGCCGCCGTCGACGGTGCGATGCTCGCCAAGATGCGCAACATCGGCGAGGCCTGCACCTCGGCCAACCGCTTCCTGGTCCACTCGGCCGTCGCCGAGGAGTTCGCCGAGAAGCTCGCCGCGCGGATGGGAGCGATGACGGTCGGCGACGGCACCCAGGAGGGCGTCGAGGTCGGCCCGCTCATCACCGAGAAGGCCCGCACCGGCGTCCACGAGCTCGTCGAGGACGCCGTCTCCGCGGGCGCGAAGGCCGTCGTGGGTGGGGCGATCCCCGAGGGCCCCGGTCACTTCTACCCGCCCACCGTGCTGGTCGACGTACCGGCCACGGCGCGGGTGTTCCGCGAGGAGATCTTCGGCCCCGTCGCGCCGATCACCACCTTCGACAGCGAGGAGGAGGCGATCGCGCGTGCCAACGACACGGAGTACGGCCTGGTCGCCTACGTCTTCTCGAAGGCGCACGCCCGCGTGCTGCGGGTGAGCGAGGCGCTGGAGTTCGGCATGGTCGGGGTCAACACCGGCATCGTCTCCAACCCGGCCGCGCCGTTCGGAGGCGTCAAGCACTCCGGGTTCGGCCGCGAGGGCGGGTTCGAGGGGATCGAGGAGTACCTCGAGACCAAGTACGTCGGCAGCGCGATGTGAGCCGGCGGTGACGATCGACCGCACACGGCTGGCCTCGCTGCGGGCTGCGGAGGAACAACGCTTCGTCGACCTCCACCCGACCTCGGCGAGACTGGCCGCCGAGGCCGGCCAGCACCTCCTCGCCGGGGTCCCGATGCCGTGGATGACCCGCTGGCCGGGCTCGTTCCCGCTCTTCGTGGAGTCGGCCGGAGGCGGCGGATTCACCGACGTCGACGGCATCACCTACGTGGACCTGTGCCTCGGCGACACCGGCTCGATGACCGGCCACTGCCTGCCCGCCGTCGCCGACGCGGTCCGCGAGCGGACCGAGCGCGGGATCACCACGATGCTGCCGTCCACCGACGCGGCCTGGGTCGCGGCCGAGCTCAGCCGGCGCTTCGGGCTGCCCCGGTGGCAGATGGCGATGACCGCCACCGACGCCAACCGGTTCGTGCTCCGCTTCGCGCGCCACCTCACCGGACGGCCGCGGATCGCGGTCATGGACTGGTGCTACCACGGCACCGTCGACGAGACGCTGGGCGTGCTCGAGCACGGCCGCGCCGGCGACCGCGTCGTACCCCGCCCCGGAGCGCTCGGCCCGCAGGTCGACGTGTCGGTCACGACCGCGGTCGTGCCCTTCAACGACCTCGACGCCCTCGGCGCCCGGCTCGCCGAGGGTGACGTCGCGTGCCTGCTCATGGAGCCAGCCCTGACCAACATCGGCATCGTGCTGCCCGACGAGGGCTACCTCGCCGGCGTCCGCGAGATCACCCGGAGGCACGGCGTGCTGCTGGTCAACGACGAGACGCACACCATCTGCGCCGGCCCGGGCGGCGCGACCGCGGCCTGGGACCTCGACCCCGACCTCGTGGTGATCGGCAAGCCGATCGGCGGCGGCATCCCCGTCGCCGCCTACGGCATGAGCGCCGAGGTCGCGGCGCGGCTCGAGGGCCCGATGCTCGGCCACGACATCGACGTCGCGGGCGTCGGCGGCACCCTGTCCGGCTCGGCCCTCGCGATGGCCGCGGTCCGGGCCACCCTGTCGACGGCCCTGCGGCAGGAGGACTTCGACGTCGCGATCCCGCTGGCGGTGTCGTTCACCGCCGGCATCCAGGACGTCATCGATGAGCACGGGCTGCCGTGGCACGTCCAGCGTCTCGGCTGCCGGGCGGAGTACTGGTTCTGCCCGCCCCCACGCGCGGGCGCCGAGGCGGCTGCCGCCGTCGACGAGGAGCTCGACGCGTTCTTCCACCTCTGGACGGTCAACCGCGGCGTCCTGCTCGCGCCGTTCCACAACATGTCGCTGTTCTCGCCCTTCCACACCCGCGCCGACGTCGACGCGCACACCTCGGCGTTCCGGGGCGCCGTGGAGGCGCTGCTCGGATGACCGGCCAGCGGCGGGTGCCGGGCGACGTCCTCGTCCACCTGCGCAGGGCGCGTGACCACCTCGACCGGCACTTCGCCGAGCCGTTCGACCTCGACCACCTCGCGGGGCTCGCCGGGATGAGCCGGTTCCACTTCACCCGGTCGTTCGCGACGACGTACCGCACGACGCCGGCCGCCTACCTCGCCGAGCGCCGGGTCGAACGCGCGCAGGACCTGCTGCGCAGCGCGAACCTGACGGTGACCGAGGTGTGCCACGCGGTGGGCTACAGCAGCCTCGGGTCGTTCAGCTCGAGGTTCCGCGAGATCGTCGGCGAGAGCCCGAGCGACTTCCAGCGGAGGTACGCCGTCGCCGGCAACCCGCGCATCCCCGGGTGCTACGTCTTCATGGCCGGCCTCGTCGAGCGCGGGAGAGCAACACAGGAGAAGCACGACGGCGGCGACCCTTCCTAGGCTCGAGGCATGATCACCAACATCTCCCTCGTGTCCGTCTGGGTGAAGGACATCGACGAGTCCCTCGCCTTCTACACCGGCGTCCTGGGCTTCGAGGTCGGCGACGACCTGCAGCTCGGTCCCGACTTCCGGTGGTGCACCGTCTTCCACCCGAAGCAGCCCGAGGTCCACCTCCACCTCACCACCCCGAGCGGTCCGCTCCCCGACTACCTCATCGAGGCCATGCGCCGTGCCCAGGACGAGGGCGGCCTGCCCGGCGTCGGGATGGACGTCGACGACTGCCGCGCGACCTTCGAGGAGCTCAGGGCCAAGGGCGTCGAGTTCCTCCAGGAGCCCGAGGAGCGGCCCTACGGTGTCGAGGCGCTGATGCGCGACAACTCCGGCAACTGGATGGTGCTCGTCGAGAAGCGGGAGTTCACGCCCGAGGACTTCGAGGGCGTCGACCTGGGCTGACCGGTTCAGCCGAGCACGCCGGCGGCCCGCGCCGCACCGGCGTAGGCGTCCGCGAGCGAGTCGACGGTCTCGTGGGCGTTGAGGCCCGACGGGTTGGGCACGACGAAGACGCGCGAGGTGCCCCACGGCTCGGGCTGCTCGCCGACCGTCGCCTTCCGGGCGCCGAACGCCGACCGGTACGCCGTGATGCCCGCGACCGCGACCACGCGCGGGGTGCGCTCGGCCACCAGCTCCACCAGTCGGGCGCCTCCCTCGCGGAGCTCGTCACGGGTCAGCTCGTCGGCCCGGGCGGTGGCTCGCGCGGCGACGTTCGTGATGCCGATCCCTCGCGAACGCAACGCCTCGCGGTCGGCGTCGGTCATCCCGGCGGCCGGGTCGATCGGCGTGGTGAGGATCCCGGCACGCAGCAGCGCCGGGTAGAACCGGTTGCCGGGATGGGCGAAGTGGGTCTGCGTCGCCGCGGTCCACAGTCCCGGGTTGATGCCGACGAACAGCAGCCGCAGCGGCTGGTCGGGCGGCGGCAGCAGGTCGGGCACCTCGGTGTCGCGGAAGGACTCGAGCTCGGCCCTGGTGAACCCCATGGCCGTCAGATCGGGGCGTGGCGCCGCAGTCCGGCCCCGAGCCCCATCCGGATCGCGCCGCAGGCCTCGAGCACCGCCTCCCGACCCGAGCGGCCGACGCCGGTCGTGCTGGCGAAGGCGTGGATCAGGCTGTCGTGGCGCCGCAGCGCGACGGGTACGCCGGCCTCCGCCAGGCGCCGGGCGTAGGCCTCGCCCTCGTCGCGCAGCGGGTCGAAGCCGGCGGTGGCGACGTAGGCGGGCGGCAGGCCGGTCAGGTCCTCGGCGAGGAGGGGCGAGACCCGCGGGTCGGTGCGGTCGGCGTCGCCGAGGTAGCGCTCGGTGTACCAGTCCATCTGCTTCTCGGTGAGGTAGTGGCCCTCGGCGAACTCGCGGTAGGACGCGCTCTGACGGCTCGTGTCGGTCACCGGGTAGAGCAGCAGCTGGAAGGCCGGGTGGACCTGGGCACCGGACAGGTCCTGGCAGAGCACGGCCGAGATGTTGCCACCGGCGCTGTCGCCCCCGACCCCGATGCGGTGGACGTCGTGGCCCCAGGCAGCAGCCTTCGAGGCGGCGAACATGAACGCCGCGCGGGCGTCGTCGAGCGCCGCGGGGAAGGGGTGCTCGGGGGCGAGCCGGTAGTCGACGGCGAGCACCGAGACGCCGGCGTGGGCGGCGATGAACCGGCACAGCACGTCGTGGCTGTCGAGGGACCCGACGACGAACCCGCCGCCGTGGAAGTAGACGAGCAGCCGGTCGGCGTCGTCGCGGTGGGCGAGGTAGCGGCGTGCGGTGATGCCGCCCGCGAAGGTGGGGATCTCGACGTCCTCCACGAGCGCCATCTGCGGCCCGTGACCGCCGAAGAGGCCGGCCTCCCCGTCCACCCGCAGCCGGGCAGCCGCGGGCGTCAGGGACGCGTAGTCGCTCTCCGGGAGGGCGTCGAGCAGGCGCAGGGCCGCCGCCACCTCGGGCTCGAGGACCGCGCCTGCCCGGTTGACCCGGCGCCCGCCCACCAGGGTCTGGAGACGGTCGGGCGCGCGGCCGAACACCTTGACCACGGCGCGGGAGACGGTGGACTCGAGAGCCTGGGCATCCATGGCCGGTGATCCTGCCACCCGGGCCCGGGCGGGCGCGACGGGGCCTGCGCTCAGGTGAGGGCCTGCTCGGCGTCGTGGCGGCTCGAGACGCAGAACTGGTTGCCGTCGGGGTCGGTGAGGGTCACCCAGCGGAAGTCGTCGTCGCCGCGACGCTCGACCAGTCCCGCGCCTGCTGCGACCAGCTCGTCCACCGCCGCGTCGAGGTCGGGGGCCGCGAGGTCGAGGTGGACCCGGTTCTTGCCCGGGGTGGCGTCGTCGACCTGCTGGAAGCCCAGCAGCGCGGGGAGGCCGCCGCCGGCGACGATGAGGAACTCGCCGCCGAAGTCCTGCACCACCTCGGCACCGAAGCGCTCGGCCCACCAGGCTGCGAGCGGCGTGGCCGCCGGGGTGTCGATCGTGATCATGCCGATGCTCAGGGTCATGGCCCCGACCGTAGCCGCGGCCACCGACACCGGTCGAGCAGCACGAGACCCCGCCTCCCTTGCGGGAGACGGGGTCTCGGTGTGGTGCTCGTGCGCCCTCAGGCGCTCAGATCACTTGGTGATCTTGACGACGCGGCCGGCGCCGACCGTGCGGCCACCCTCGCGGATGGCGAAGCGCAGGCCCTCGTCCATCGCGATGGGCTGGATGAGCTCGACCGACATCTCGGTGTTGTCACCCGGCATGACCATCTCGGTGCCCTCGGGAAGGGTCACAACACCGGTCACGTCAGTCGTACGGAAGTAGAACTGCGGGCGGTAGTTGTTGAAGAACGGCGTGTGACGGCCGCCCTCGTCCTTCGAGAGGATGTAGACCGAGGCCTCGAAGTTCGTGTGCGGGGTGGTCGTGCCCGGCTTGATCACGACCATGCCGCGCTCCACGTCCTCGCGCTTCGTGCCACGGAGGAGCAGACCGACGTTCTCGCCCGCCTGGCCCTCGTCGAGGAGCTTGCGGAACATCTCGACACCGGTGACGGTGCTCTTCTGCGAGCCCTCGCGGATGCCGATGATCTCGACCTCCTCGTTGACCTTGACGATGCCGCGCTCGATGCGACCGGTGATGACGGTGCCACGACCGGTGATCGTGAAGACGTCCTCGACGGGCATGAGGAACGGCTTGTCGGTCTCGCGCTCCGGGGTCGGGATGTAGTCGTCCACGGCCTGCATGAGCTCGACGATCGACTCGCCCCACTTGGCGTCGCCGTTGAGGGCCGGGAAGGCCGCCACGCGCACGACGGGGATGTCGTCGCCCGGGAACTCGTACTCGGAGAGGAGCTCGCGCACCTCCATCTCGACGAGCTCGATGAGCTCCTCGTCGTCGACCATGTCGCACTTGTTGAGCGCGACCACCAGGGCGGGGACGCCGACCTGGCGCGCGAGCAGCACGTGCTCACGGGTCTGCGGCATCGGGCCGTCGGTGGCGGCGACCACGAGGATCGCGCCGTCCATCTGGGCCGCGCCGGTGATCATGTTCTTGATGTAGTCGGCGTGACCGGGGCAGTCGACGTGCGCGTAGTGGCGAACCTCGGTCTGGTACTCGACGTGCGCGATCGAGATCGTGATGCCGCGCTGGCGCTCCTCGGGAGCCTTGTCGATCTGGTCGAACGCCGAAGCCTCGTTGAGGTCCGGGTGCTTGTCGTGCAGCACCTTGGTGATCGCCGCGGTCAGCGTCGTCTTGCCGTGGTCGATGTGACCGATGGTGCCGATGTTGACGTGCGGCTTGGTCCGCTCGAACTTCGCCTTAGCCACTGGGGCTCCTCCTGATTGTTGTTACGTGACTCGTGGGTGTGGGGTGTAGCTGGGTGCCGAGGATCCGGCAGCGATCACTCGCCGCGGACCTTCTTCACGATCTCGTCGGCGATGTTCGTGGGAACCTCGGCGTACGAGTCGAACTCCATCGAGTACGACGCCTGACCGGAGGTCTTGGACCTCAGGTCGCCAACGTACCCGAACATCTCTGACAGCGGCACGAGGGCGCTGACGACCAGGTCGCCGTGACGCTCCTCCTGTGCCTGGATCTGGCCCCGGCGGGAGTTGATGTCGCCGATGACCGTGCCGAGGAAGCCCTCGGGGGTGGTCACCTCGACGGCGAACATCGGCTCGAGCAGGACGGCCTGGGCCTTCTGCGCGGCCTCCTTGAACGCCTGGATGCCGGCGATCTTGAACGCGAGCTCGGAGGAGTCGACGTCGTGGTAGGCGCCGTCCTCGAGGGTGACCTTGACGTCGACCATCGGGAACCCGGCCTTGATGCCGAACTGCAGCGCCTCCTGGGCACCCTGGTCGACCGAGGGGATGTACTCCTTCGGGACGCGACCGCCGCTGACGGCGTTCACGAACTCGTAGCCCGCGCCGGTGCCGGTCTCGGGGTCGATGTTCGGCTCGATCGAGATGACGATCTTGGCGAACTGGCCCGAGCCACCGGTCTGCTTCTTGTGGGTGTAGGAGTAGTTCTCCACCTTGCGGCGGATGGTCTCGCGGTAGGCGACCTGCGGCTTGCCGACGGTGGCCTCGACCTTGAACTCGCGCTTCATGCGGTCGACGAAGACCTCGAGGTGGAGCTCGCCCATGCCGGCGATGATGGTCTGGCCGGTCTCCTCGTCGGTCTTGACGGTGAAGGTCGGGTCCTCCTCGGTGAGCCGCTGGATCGCGGTGCCGAGCTTCTCCTGGTCACCCTTGGTCTTGGGCTCGATCGCGACCTCGATCACCGGGGCCGGGAACGTCATCGACTCGAGGACGACCTGCTGGGTCGGGTCGGACAGGGTGTGGCCGGTCTTGGTGTCCTTCAGACCCATGACCGCCACGATCTGGCCGGCGCCGACCGACGCGATCTCCTCACGCTTGTTGGCGTGCATCTGGTAGACCTTGCCGATCCGCTCCTTGCGGCCGTTGACCGAGTTGACCACGGTCGAGCCGGCCTCGAGCTTGCCGGAGTAGACCCGGACGTAGATCAGCTTGCCGAGGTGCGGGTCCGAGGCAATCTTGAACGCCAGGCCCGAGAAGGGCTCGTCGTCGCTCGGCTTGCGCAGGATCTCGACGTCCTCGTCGTTGGGCTTGTGGCCCACGATCGCGTCGACGTCGAGCGGCGAGGGCAGGTAGTCGACGACGGCGTCGAGCAGGGGCTGGACGCCCTTGTTCTTGAACGCGGTGCCGGTGAGGATCGGGTTGAGCTTGTCGGCGAGGGTCGCGCGACGGATGGCGGCCTTGAGGGTCGGCACGTCGAACGTGTCGCCGTCCTCGAGGTAGACCTCCATGATGTCGTCGTCGGCCTCGGCCAGCGTCTCCACGAGCTTCTCGCGGTACTCGGCGGCCTTGTCGGCGAGGTCGGCGGGGATCTCCTCGATGGTGTAGTCCTCACCCATCTCGGTCTCGCCGCGCCACACCTTGGCGTGCATCTCGACCAGGTCGACGACGCCGATGAAGTCGGACTCGGCACCGATCGGGAGCTGCAGCACCAGCGGGGTGGCGTGCAGGCGCTCGACGATGGAGTCGACGCACTTGTAGAAGTCGGCACCCGTGCGGTCGAGCTTGTTGATGAAGCACATGCGCGGCACGGCGTACTTGTTGGCCTGGCGCCACACCGTCTGGGACTGCGGCTCGACACCGGCGACACCGTCGAAGACGGCGACGGCGCCGTCGAGGACGCGCAGCGAGCGCTCGACCTCGACGGTGAAGTCGACGTGGCCGGGCGTGTCGATGATGTTGATCTGGTGCTTCTTCCACCAGCAGGTCGTCGCGGCGGACGTGATGGTGATGCCGCGCTCCTGCTCCTGCTCCATCCAGTCCATCGTGGCCGCGCCCTCGTGGACCTCACCGATCTTGTAGGTGATGCCGGTGTAGAAGAGGATGCGCTCGGTGGTGGTGGTCTTGCCGGCGTCGATGTGCGCCATGATGCCGATGTTGCGGACCTGCTTGAGGTCGGTGGTGATGTCGACAGCCACTGAAAGTCTCAGTCCCTCGTAAGAGTAGGTGGGTGTGGTGGGGGCGGGGCTCCGTCACCGGAGCCCCGCACCGGTCACCAGCGGTAGTGGGCGAAGGCCTTGTTGGACTCGGCCATCTTGTGGGTGTCCTCGCGCTTCTTCACAGCGGCACCGAGGCCGTTGCTGGCGTCGAGGATCTCGTTCATGAGGCGCTCGGACATGGTCTTCTCGCGACGGTCCTGGGCGTAGCCCACGAGCCAGCGCAGGGCCAGCGTGGTGGAGCGGTTGGCCTTGACCTCGACGGGGACCTGGTAGGTCGCACCACCGACGCGGCGGGACTTGACCTCGATGGCCGGCTTCACGTTGTCCATCGCACGCTTGAGCGTGACGACGGGGTCGGTGCCGGTCTTCTCGCGGCAGCCCTCGAGGGCGGTGTAGACGATGCGCTGCGCGACGGCCTTCTTGCCGTCCTGCAGGACCTTGCTGACGAGCTGCGTGACCAGCTGCGAGCCGTAGACGGGGTCGACGACGAGCGGGCGCTTGGGAGCGGGACCCTTGCGAGGCATTACTTCTCCTTCTTCGCGCCGTAGCGGCTACGGGCCTGCTTGCGGTTCTTGACACCCTGGGTGTCGAGCGAGCCGCGGATGATCTTGTAGCGGACACCGGGAAGGTCCTTCACACGGCCGCCGCGCACGAGCACGATCGAGTGCTCCTGCAGGTTGTGACCGACACCCGGGATGTAGGCGGTGACCTCGACGCCACTGCTCAGGCGCACGCGGGCGACCTTGCGGAGGGCGGAGTTCGGCTTCTTCGGGGTGGTCGTGTAGACGCGGGTGCAGACGCCACGGCGCTGCGGGGATCCCTTCAGGGCAGGCGTCTTGTTCTTGGACACCTTGTCCTGGCGGCCCTTGCGGACCAGCTGGTTGATGGTGGGCACCGGGTGGTTCCCTCTCTCTGTCTTCTCATCACGGACCGGCGCGGTGCCGGACTCGGGGTTCGAGCGTTCGTGCGGTGTGCCTGATGCCAGCGGGTCTGGTGCGTCCCGGACGGGCCGCGACTCTGAGCATGGGCAGGGGTCTGGACGTGCCAGACACAAGGATTGAGGCTACTCGGGCGCTACGACAGGGTCAAAACGCCGCAGAGGCCGTCTCCACGACCGGTTCGGCGACCTCGTCAGCCCGCTGGTGGCGGGCCCTCTGGAGCCTCAGGTACATGATCGCAGACAACGCAACCCCGGCAATCGTCATGAGGCCGCCGCCGACCAGCGTCCAGCGTGCGCCGTACTCGTGCCCGATCCAGCCGATGATGGGCGCGCCGAGCGGGGTGCCGCCCATGAAGATCATCATGTAGAGCGCCATCACGCGGCCGCGGACGCCCGCATCGGTGTGCAGCTGCATGTAGGTGTTGGCAGCGGTGATCATGGTGAGCGCCAGGAACCCGGTGACCGGGGCCCAGACGGCGAAGGCGAGGTAGGACGGCATCAGGCCCGACAGCACGACCGAGACGCCGAACGCCAGGGCTGCACCCACGACGAGGCGGTGGCGCACCTGCGTGCGCCGCGCGGCGAGGAGGGCGCCGGTCAACGAGCCGATCGCCAGGACCGTGCCGAGCAGGCCGAACTCCTCGGGACCCTTGGCGAAGACCTCGGTCGCCATCAGCGCGGAGGTGATCTGGAAGTTGAGGCCGAAGGTGCCGGCGAAGAACACCAGGCCGAGCACCAGCATCAGGTCGGGGCGTGCCCTGACGTAGGCGAGGCCCTCACGGATCGCACCGGGTCCCCGGCTGACGGGCGTGGCGGCGTCGATCCGGCTGACGTCGAGGTGGCGCAGCGACCAGATGGGAGCGGCGTACGACACCGCGTTGAGCAGGATGACCCAGCCGGTCGCGACCGCTCCCCCGCCGAACGCGGCGATGAGCAGGCCGGCGAGGCCGGGGCCGACGAGGCGGGCGGCGTTGAAGCTGGCCGAGTTGAGGCCGACGGCGTTGGTGAGGTCGACGGGGTCGACGAGCTCGCTGACGAAGGACTGGCGCGCCGGGGCGTCGAAGGCCGAGGCCGCGCCGAGGATGAGCGCCAGGACGTAGACGTGCCAGACCTGCGCCACCCCGGTGACGGCCAGGATGCCGAGGATCCCGGCGGGCACGGCCATGCCGATGTTGGTCAGCTGGAGCAGGCGGTGCTTGGGCATCCGGTCGGCGACGAGGCCGGCGAAGGGCGTCAGCAGCAGGAAGGGCAGGAACTGCAGGCCGGTCGTGATGCCGAGCGCAGTCGCGCCGGAGCCGGCGGCGAGCTGGAGGACGAGCCAGTCCTGGGCGACGCGCTGCATCCAGGTGCCGGTGTTGGACACGACACCACCGGCGGCGTAGCGGCGGTAGTTCGGGTTGGCCAGGGAGCGGAAGGTGGGACTCGTGGTGACTCCTCGGGTGGTCAGCGGTCGGGTGGTCGGTGGAGCTCAGTCGTTGATGGCGAGCTGGGCCAGGATCGGCGCCGCGTCGCGGAGGGTGGCTCGCTCGGCGTCGGTGAGGCCCTCGAGCTGCCGCGAGAGCCAGGCGTCACGGCGCTGGCGGTCGGCCAGGACCGCGGCGCGCCCCGCGTCGGTCAGGGTCACGACGACCTGGCGGCCGTCGGTCTCGTGCGGACGACGTACGACGAAGCCGTCCTCCTCCAGGCAGTTGACCGTGCGGGTCATCGACGGGGGCTGCACGCGCTCGGCGCGGGCCAGCTCGCCCACCGTCTGGTCGCCGAGGCGCACCAGCAGGCCCAGGACGACCATCTGGCTGATGCTCAGGTCGTTGTCGGGGTGGCGCTCGCTCATCAGGCGGCGGCGCAGGCGCATGACGCCGCCCCGGAGCTCGGAGGCGAGCCCGGCGTCGGTGCGGAGGTCGGCGGTCGGCATGTCGTTAGCATAACTCATTACCTGTGCTAACTATTCCACGGTGCGTGGGCAGGGTTCCGTGCCCGAACCTCGTGGGCGAGTCTCGAGCTTCTGGTGCTGTGCAAGCACGTCGAAGTCCGGGTTTCCCCGCAGATGCGGGGAAACCCAGAGGAAGAGAAGCTCGCTCAGGCGGTCAGGACAGCCAGCCGCTGATCGGCGTGTAGGCGAAGTAGACGACGAAGAGGGCGGCGACGACCCACATCAGGGGGTGGACGTCGCGGGCCTTGCCGACGACGGCCTTGATGAAGACGTAGGCCACGAAGCCGGCGCCGATGCCCACCGAGATGGAGTAGGTGAACGGCATCAGCACGACGGTGAGGAAGGCGGGGATCGCCACCTCGAGGTCGCGCCAGTCGATCTCGGTGACCTGCTGCATCATCAGGAAGCCGACCAGCACGAGCGCCGGGACCGCGGCCTCGGACGGGATCGCGGCGACCAGCGGCGTGAAGAACGTGGCGAGCAGGAACAGCACCCCGGTCGCGACCGACGCCAGCCCGGTCCGGGCTCCCTCGCCGACGCCGGAGGCACTCTCGATGTAGGACGTGTTGGACGAGACGCCGGCCGCGCCACCGGCGATGGCGGCGACGGAGTCGACCACCAGGATCCTCTGCGCGCTCGGCGGGATGCCCTCCTCGTCGTTGAGCCCGGCCTCGGCGCCGATGGCCGTCATCGTGCCCATCGTGTCGAAGAAGTCGGCGAGCAGGAGCGAGAAGACCAGGAGCAGGGCGGCAAGGGTGCCGGTACCGGCGCTGCCGAACGCACCGAAGAGGTCGAAGCCGCCGAGGGTGTCGAAGTGCGGCAGCCCGACGACGTCGCCGCTGAGGGTCGGCACGCTGAGCGACCAGCCCTTCGGGTTGTCCGCCGACGAGGCGCCGATGTCGCCGACCGCCTCGACGATGACGGCGACCACGGTCGTGGCGACGATCGAGATCAGGATCGCGCCGCGGACCTTCCGCACCCACAGGGAGATGACCAGCGCGAGTCCGAGGACGAAGACCAGCACCGGCCAGCCGCCGAGGTGGCCGTCGCCGCCGAGCTGCACGGGGACGGTGGTCTGGAACGCGTCGGGGATGCGGGTGACGACGCGGGCGTCGACGAAGCCGATGAGCGCGATGAAGAGGCCGATGCCGACCGAGATCGCGACCTTGAGCTGCTGCGGCACCGCGTGGAAGACCGCCTTGCGGAAGCCGGTGAGCACCAGGACGAGGATCAGGACGCCCTCGAGGACGACCAGGCCCATCGCCGCGCCCCAGGTCGACTGGCGCGCGATCGAGTTCGCCACGAAGGCGTTGAGGCCCAGCCCGGTGGCCAGGGCGAGCGGGAAGTTGGCGTAGCCGCCCATCAGGATCGTCAGCACGCCGGCCACCAGCGCCGTGCCCGCCGCGATCGCCGGGATGCCGCTGCCGGGCTCGGCGCCGCCGCCGAGGAATGCGCCGGTCGAGTCGGGCACGAAGCCGAGGATCAGCGGGTTGAGCACGATGATGTAGGCCATCGTGAGGAAGGTGACCAGGCCGCCGCGGAGCTCGCGACCGACGGTCGATCCCCGCTCGCTGATCTTGAAGAATCCGTCGAGGCCGGCTGCCGGCGCAGTCTTGGTGTCACTCACGGAACCGCAGTGTGGCAGAACCTTGCTACGGCCGTGTTTCGTGCCGTGTCGCGCGTGTAGCGTGACGATCGTGGACCTGGGCGACGAGCAGCCGACGCAGCACGAGATCGGCAACCGCACCTACATCGTGGCTCAGGTCGAGCCCCTCGACGTCGACGGCGTGCGCACCACCGAGGTCGGCACCGCCCTGTGGTTCCTCGGCTTCCTCGGCCTGCTCCCCTTCTGGAGCACGCTGCAGGACAACGGCCGCACCTGGTGGCTCTGGACCTGCCTCGCGGGCTTCGGCCTCGGCCTCTGCGGCCTGGAGTACTGCCGGCGTCGCCGCAAGGAGCGCGCCGCACAGTCCAGCGGCGGAGCACACCGGTGACCCTGCCCAGGACCCGCTGGGAGCTGACCGGCGAGGACAACCGCGGCTACGGCCAGCACTTCGCCACGCAGGTCGCCAACGGCGCGGACGTCGACGGTGAGGCCCGGTTCGTCGACGCGCTCGCCCCACGGGGCGCCCGGATCCTCGACATCGGGTCGGGCATGGGTCGCGTCTCGGCGGCGCTGAAGGCCCGCGGTCACGACGTCGTCGCGACCGAGCCCGACCCGGCGCTGCGCGCGCAGTCGGAGTCGACGTACGCCGACCTCGCCGTGCTCCCCCACGAGGCCCTCGCCCTCGACCCGGCCGAGGTCGGTGCCTTCGACCTCGTCGTGGTGGTCGGCAACGTGATGATCTACCTCGGCGAGGACACCGAGGTCGCCGTCCTGGAGCGGGTCCGCGACCTGCTCGCGCCCGGCGGCCGCGCGGTCGTCGGCTTCCACCTGACCGCCGTGAAGACCGGGAGCCGGACCTACCCGGCCGACGAGTTCGTCGCCGACGTCGCCGTAGCCGGGCTGCGGGTGGTGCACCGGTTCGGCAGCTACGAGCTGCACGAGCCCCACGACGAGTACGCCGTCTGGGTGCTGGCCGCGGGCTGAGGCCCGCGACTCCTCAGACCTCGTCGTCGGTCAGCGTGTCGAGCACGTGCTCGGGCATCGGCAGCGGCTGCTGCTTGCGGGCGAGCTTGACCTCGGAGTGCGCCCCGCAGCCGTGGTCGAGGGTGACGACCCGGCCGTCGTCGTTGGCGTTGCCGTTGGCGCAGACGCCGAACCGCGTGGACAGCGACCCGTTGAGGCGGACCAGGAAGCCGCAGGAGAAGCAGTGGTCGGGCGCGCTCTTCGCGAGGGGGGCCTCGGGGCCGCCGGTGCCGTCGTGCCAGCGCTCGGCCGCCATGTCCAGGCCCTCACGGCTGAGGGTGCGCACCCGGCCGAGACCGAGGTCCTCGGCCACGCGGCGCACCTGCGCCTTCGCGTCGCCGTCGAGCGGCGTGTCGAGCGGGTCGTCGCCGACGAGGTAGGTCGGCACGAGGCGCGCGTCCTCGTCCTCGACGGGGAGCAGGTCGCCGGGCGAGAGGTCGCCGGGCTGGATCCGCTCCTTGTAGGGCACCCACGGCGGGGCCACGATCGCCTCGTCGCCGGGCAGCAGCACGACCTCGTTGACGGTCAGCTCCTTGCCGCGCTTGGCGCGGGTGATGGTCACCGACCAGTACCACCCGGGGTAGCCCGCACGGACGCACGCGAAGTGGTGGGTCACGAGGCGCTCGCCCTCGGCGTGGACGCCGAGGTGCTCGCCCAGCTCACCGGGCTCGGCGACTTCGAGGACGACCTCGCGCGCCAGGTCGATGGCCTTGGCGAGGGTCGAGTCCGGCTTGCCGGCACGGGTGGGGAGAGCAATCACAGGTGCATCCTCGCAAACGCCCCGTCATCCTGTCCCGTCGACGTCCCACCCGGACCGTCCTGACCCGCGCTGTCGGGTGGGTAGGACAAGATGGTGCACGTGACCTCCGAGCACCCCCACCCCGTCCCGGGGCAGGACCAGGGGCACGACCGGGGGTACGACCGGGAGCACGCCGACCAGCGCGGCGGCGAGCCGACGGAGCCGATCGCCGGACACCCCAGCGGTGCCGTGCGCCGCTCGCTGTCGGGCGCCGCGCGCGGCGTCCGCGCCGCGGGGCGGGGTGCGCGCACCGTCGGCCACGGTGCCGGCACCGCCGGCCAGTACGCCGTGCGGCAGGCCCGTCGCGCCGCCCGGGCGGAGGGCGCCGGCGACTCGGGCCTCTCGCGGCTGATCGAGCTGCACGCCTTCAACGCCGCGGGCGACGCGGCCGTGGCGATCTCGCTCGCCGGGACCCTGTTCTTCCAGGTTCCGACCGGCGAGGCCCGCGGCCAGGTCGCCCTCTTCCTCGGCATCACGATGCTCCCGTTCGCGATCGTCGCGCCGCTGATCGGGCCGTTCCTCGACAAGTTCAGCCACGGCCGCCGCTGGGCCGTCGGCTCGACGATGGCGATCCGCGGCTTCCTCTGCTGGGTGCTCGCCACGGCGGTCGCCACCGAGTCCTACTGGCTGTTCCCGGCGGCGCTCGGCGTGCTCGTCGCGTCCAAGGCCTACGGCGTGACGCGCGCCGCAGCCGTGCCCCGGCTCGTGCCGCGCGACCTCACGCTGGTGAAGGCCAACGCGCGCGTCTCGCTCGCGGGCGTCGTCGGCGCCGGGGTCTCCGCGCCGCTCGCGGTGCTCGCCTCGACGTTCGGCCCCGAGTGGTCGCTGCGCTACGCGTTCGTCATCTTCGTGATCGCCACGATCTGGGCGATCCGGCTGCCCGAGAAGGTCGACGCCAGCCACGGCGAGGGCGACCTCGTCCTCGGCGGCGAGGAGTCCGAGCCGACGACGACCGGCAAGCGGTCGCGCACCCGCATCCCGGCCGCGGTCGCCTTCGCGCTGCGGGCCAACTGCGGGCCGCGCTGGCTCTCGGGCTTCCTCACCATGTTCATGGCGTTCCTGCTGCGCGAGAACCCGATCGGCGACTGGCGGCCCGAGGTCCTGCTCGGTCTCGTGATCGGCGCCGCGGGGCTGGGCAACACGCTCGGCATCACCATCGGGTCGCTGCTGCGCAAGCTCAACCCGGCCGTCACCGTGGTGCTCGCCCTGCTCGCCGACGCCGTCGTCGCGACGGTCGCCGCCCTGTTCTACGGGCTCGTCCCGCTGGTGCTGCTCGGCCTCACCGCGGGGCTGGCGCAGTCGCTGGCGAAGCTGTCGCTCGACTCCACGATCCAGCGCGACATCCCCAGCCGGATCCAGGCGAGCGCCTTCGCCCGTTCCGACACCACGCTGCAGCTGGCGTGGGTCATCGGCGGGTTCATCGGCATCGCGATGCCGTTGATGCCGCAGCTCGGGCTCGGCATCGCCGCGGGCGCGCTCGGCCTCTGGGCGACCTTCGTCCTGGTCAGCCGGCCGGCACGGGGTGCGCAGGCACCTGCCCGGACCTGACGGCGTACCAGCCCCGGAGTGCCTAGATGTCGAGCTCGTCGGCGAGCGCGCGCAGCACCTTGGCGGTGCCGCGGCCGGCGGCCCGCTCGGGGTGGCGCCCGCGGCGGTAGGTCTCCTCGACGCCCTCGAGCATCTTGATGAGGTCCTCCACGATCGTGACCATCGCCTCGGGCTGCTTGCGCTGCGCGTTGCGCTGGTTGCGCGTGACGGAGGCGGGCGCGTCGAGGACGCGCACCTGGAGCGCCTGGTCGCCGCGGCGGCCCTGGGCGATGCCGAACTCGACCTTGGTGCCGGCCTTGAGGGTGGTGACGCCCTCGGGCAGGGCGTCGGAGTGCACGTAGACGTCCGGGCCGCTCTCCTGGGACAGGAAGCCGAAGCCCTTCTCCGCGTCGAACCACTTCACCTTGCCACTGGGCACGGTCCACTCCACTCAGGTCGGTCAGTCACGAGTGCCGGCACCCGCTCGGTGCAGTCGGCGCGCAAAGGATAGGGCGCGGGGACGAGCCGCCACCAACGGGTTCTGCCGACCGCCCTTTGCCCCGCGCCGTGACTGCTGGGACGATGGACCACTCGTGGGGCCCCGCCGGACGCGGCGGGAACCAGCAGCAGGCCAGTACGGACGACGAGGTGGGTGAC
The DNA here is from genome assembly GCF_900105585.1 of Nocardioides exalbidus. Classification (NCBI taxonomy): domain Bacteria; kingdom Bacillati; phylum Actinomycetota; class Actinomycetes; order Propionibacteriales; family Nocardioidaceae; genus Nocardioides; species Nocardioides exalbidus. The sequence continues at coordinate 2,315,774 of NZ_FNRT01000002.1, read as the reverse complement.
GCACCATGGGTGCACGAGCAGTGGGGCGCTTCCTCGGCTGCGGCGTGCTCGTGCTTGCCGCGACCCTCCCCGCCGCCGGTCTCGCAGTGGCCGAGGCGACGCCCACGTCACCCGCGACGCTGACGCTCGTGACCCTCCAGGGCGCCGGCACCGCCGCCGGCCGGGCTGATGCCTCCGAGCTGCTCGCCCGCCAGGACGCCGTGCTCGGTGCGATCGGCGCCAGCGAGCCCACCTACCGCTGGACCACCGCCCTCAACGGCTTCGCCGCACCCCTCACCGACGCCCAGGTCCACGCGCTCGACGACCAGCCCGGCGTGGCTGCCATCGAGGCCGACGAGGTCCGCCCGCTCGCCGGACGTACGTCGTTCGCCGCCGTCCGCGGTGCCGCTCGTTCGCCGCGGCTGAGGGGCGGCGCCGGCGTGGTGATCGGCGTGGTCGACTCCGGCATCGCCCCGGGCTCCCCCGCCTTCGCCGCCGTGCCCGGCCTCGGCGCCGCACCCCGCGACTTCACCGGCGAGTGCGTCGAGGGCGAGGGCTGGACGGTCGAGGACTGCACCCGCAAGGTCGTCGGTGCCCGCTGGTTCGTCAACGGCTTCGGCGCCGACCGGATCCGCACCTCGGAGACCCTCTCGGCGCTCGACGACCTCGGCCACGGCACCCAGGTCGCGTCCGTCGCGGCCGGCAACGCCGGCGTCACCGTGCGGGTCGACGACCGTGACGCCGGCCAGTTCGGCGGCGTCGCGCCGCAGGCGCGGATCGCCGCCTACAAGGCCTGCTGGGGCGCGCCCGACCCGTCGGGGGACGGCTGCTCCACCGCCGACGTGGTCAGCGCGGTCGACGCCGCGGTCGCTGACGACGTCGACGTGCTGAGCCTGGCACTGGCCGGCGGCGAGGGCATCGACACCCTCCAGCGCGCGCTCCTCGGTGCCGCGGAGGCCGACGTCGTCGTGGTCGGTGCGTCCGGCAACTCCTCCGGGTCGGCGTACGCCGCCCACGCGGCGCCGTGGGTCACCACGGTCGGTGCCGCCGTCGGCCGGATGTCACGCGGGCGGATCACCCTGCCCGGCGGCCGGTCGTGGACCGGCGGCGGGCGACCCGTCGACGTGAGGGGGCGCGTCGTGCTGGCCCCTGACGCCGCCGCACCCGGTGCCACTCGCCGCGCGGCGGCCCAGTGCCGACCCGGCGCCCTCGACCCGCGCCAGGTCGCCGACCGCATCGTGGTGTGCCGTCGCGGCGGCATCGGCCGCATCGACAAGTCCGACGCCGTCGCGCAGGCCGGCGGCCGGGCGATGGTCCTGGTCAACCGGCGCCCCGGCGCCGTGAGCGCCGACTTCCACGCCGTGCCGACCGTGCACCTCGCCGTCGCAGCCGGCCGCGAGCTCGTCCGCTGGGCCTCGCGCCACCCCGACACCCGGGTCCGGATGTCCCGGGTCACCGGCGACCCCGGCACCCGTCGTACGGCACCGTGGAGCGCGTCCGGCGACCCGCGCGGTGGCGTGCTCAAGCCCGACGCGGTGGCCGACGGCGACGCCGTCCTCGGTGCGCTGCCCGACTCGACCGGTCGCGGCTGGGGCGTCTTCAGCGGGAGCTCCGCCGCCACGGCCCACGCGAGCGGCCTCGCCGCACTCGTCCGGTCCGCCCACCCGGACTACTCCGCCGCGATCGTCCGGTCGCTGGTCGTCACCGCCGCGCGGCCGATCCGCGGCTCGTCGGCCCTCCAGCAGGGGGCCGGCGCACTTCCCGGCCGGGTGCCGACCGCCCACCTCGCGCTCGACGTGGATCCGGGTGCGTGGCGTCGCGCGCTGCGCTCCCACAGCCTGGCCGACCTCAACGCCAGCTCGCTGCTGCTGTCGTCGCGGCAGACGACGGCGGTCCGCACGCTGACCAACATCGGCACCCGCGCCGAGTACTTCTCCGTCACGGCTCGCGGCTTCACCTCGCACCGGGTGCGCGTGCAGCCCCTCGCCGTACGACTGGCGCCGGGCGAGACCGCGCGCTTCACCATCACCGTCTCCGGCCCCGGCACCCCGGGGCGCCTCGACGACGGCGAGCTCGTCTGGCTCGGCGCCCGCGGAGGCGTCATCAGGGTCCCGGTGGCCCTGACCCGCTGACCCCGACCCGCTGGCCCTGACCCGCTGACCCTGACCCGCTGACCCCGACCCGTTGACCCGGGCGCGCCCCACGGGCGGTCCGCAGCGGGCCGGCAGGCGGCCGACTGCCTACGCCTCGCGCCTGATCGTCATCTCACGGTCGCCGTAGACGACCTTGTCGCCGTCGACGAGGGCGGCGGGCTTGCCCGGGGCGAGCTGCCGGGAGACGCCCTGCCGGACCAGGGTCGTGCCGTTGGTGGAGCCGCGGTCCATCACGACGATCGTGCCGTCGGAGGCCGGGCCGAACTGGGCGTGGGTCTTGGAGACCGACATGTCGGCCGACTGCAGCGGGATGAGGTGGGCGACCTGCTCCCCCGCCCGCGCCTCGGGCCGGCGGCCGACGAGCGCCAGGCCGGCGATCACGAAGCTCTCGCCGTTGTCGAAGTGCACCCGCCAGCGCGCGGCCACCGGCGGCGGTCGCTGGGCCTGCGGAGGCGGCGACCACTGCGGCGGCGCCTGCTGGGGGGGCGCCTGCTGGGGTGGCGCCTGCTGGGGGGCGCCTGCTGGGCCACCGGCTGCGCGGGCGGCTGCGAGTGGGCCTGCGGATGGGGCTGACCCGGGGTCGGCTGCACCGGTTGCTGGGGCACCGGTGCCTGCGGCGTCGGAGCGTGCGGCATGGATGCCGGCGCGGGCGGTGCGGCGACGTCGGCCGGCAGCGGCTGGCGGCGCATCGACTGCTCGGAGCGCTCCGGCGTGCGGGGCACCTCGACGGCAGGCGCCGGGATGAGGCGCATGGCGGTGAGGTTCACGATGTGGCGCGGCCCCTCGTCGACCTCGGCGGCCACCTCCACCACGGGACGTACGTCGACCACGACGGTGTGGGTCAGGTGGTCGTGCCAGCCGCGACGCTGGCGGCCGCGGTCCTCGACCGCGGTCCACGCGAGGGTGGCGACGCCGATGCCGAAGGTGGGCAGGCCCGCGATGCCGAGCACCAGCGAGCGGAGGAGGGCCGGGCCGACGCCGATCGGGGTGCCGGTGCCGTGGTGGACGACGCGGAGCCCGGCCATCGCCTTGCCCGGCGAGGTCCCGCTGACGCCCAGGACGATCGCGAGCACCAGCCAGAGCAGGACGGTCGCGCCGGCGACGGCTCCGACCACGGTCCAGAGCTCGTCGGAGACGAAGAACGCGGTGACGAGCCCGACCGCGGCGAGCAGGCTCCATGCCAGCAGCCGGTCGATCGCGAAGGCGGTGAAGCGCCGCTCGAGCTGGGCGACCGGGTAGGTCATCGCGTGCGGCGGACCGGGCGGCAGGTGCTGGGGGTGCGGGGGGTGCTGGGTCACGGGGTGTCGCTAGGGGTTGGTGACCTGGATGGTGACGCCGTCGCCGAGGTCGAGGACGGCGCCCGGGACCAGGCTGACCGCGATGCCCGGCTTGAGCTCCTCCGGGTCGAGACCGGGCTGGGCGAGCACGGTGCCGTTGGTGGAGCCGAGGTCGGTCGCGATCGCCGAGCCGTGGTCGGCGCCGGCGCCGGGGCGGATCTCGAGGTGCGTCGAGGAGATCTCCTGCTGCGGGCTGGGCACCGAGACGACGTGGGGCTGGTCGTGCGAGGCGAAGCGGCGTGCCTCGGGCGCGCGGCCGACCAGCACGGTGCGGTCGACCAGGACGACGTCACCGGTGGAGAAGACCAGCGAGGCGACCGGCTGCGAGACCACGTCGGGAGCCATCTCCTGGCCGGGGATCGGGGGCCGCACGAAGTCGGGGATCGGCGCGCCGGCCTGGGTGTGGCCGTCGTGCTCGGACCACGGCTCCTCGACCACGGGCGTCTCGCCGGTCGGGGTCGGGTCGTCGCCCGGCTCGCCGAAGCTCATCGGCGCGGACGGGACCGGAGCGGCCTCGGGGACGAAGCCGGGCACGAGCCCGGGGGCGGCGACGGGCTCGCCCGGGACCGGGTCGGACAGCGGGTCGGCGTACGCCACCGGCTCGGGCTGCTCGACGACCGGCTCCTCGTCGACCGTCTCCGCGACCGGCTCCGTGACCGGTTCCTCGGCGGGCACGTCCACCGGCTGCTCGACGGGCTGCTCGACGGGGGCGAAGGACGCGGGTGCGGCCGCGTCGCCTGTGACCGGGGCACCGAGCACGACGACGGAGACCCGGGCGATCCCGGAAGTGAGCGGCAGGTCGGCCACCCCGTCGCCGGTCAGCGTGATGCGCAGGCTCGTGACGCCGGTGACGAGGCGCTCGGCCCAGGCAGTGCCGGGTGCGGCCGAGACGATCTCCTCCCCGCCGGTCGTGGAGATCGTCGCGCTGGGCGCGCCGCGGACGATGAGGCGGGTGGCGTCGTCGCCGTGGGCGACGAGCGCGACGTGGTCGAGCGAGGACAGCCCGCCTGCGAGCAGGGCGTCGAGGACGGCGTCGGCCCCGGAGCCGCTGTCGGCGAGGTCCCAGATCGCGGCGACCCGGCCGCGCTGGCTGCCGGGCAACAGGACGGTGACCTCGTCACCCACGACGGCGTACCAGTCGCCTGCGGCGAACCTCGCCTCTGTGCTCACAGTCGTCCCCCCAGCTTCGATTCGAGGCTCTCCAGCTGGCGCTGGGAGTCATAGGTGTCGTCCTTCACCAATCCCACCACATCGACGACGATCGCCGTGGCGTTGTCGCGACCCCCGGCGGCGATGGCGGCGCGGACCAGCTTGTCGGCGGCGTCGCGCGGGTCGGCGACGGTCTCGAGGATGTCCTCGATCTCCTTGTCCTCGATCATCCCCGAGATGCCGTCGCTGCAGAGCAGCAGGCGCTCGACCGAGCCGAGGGGCAGGAGGAAGAAGTCGGGGTGGATGCCGCCCGGGCTCCCCAGAGCGCGCGTGATGACGTGGCGCTCGGGGTGGACGGCCGCCTCCTCGGGCGTGATGTGGCCGGCGTCGACGAGCTCCTGCACCACCGAGTGGTCGACGCTCACCTGGTCGAGGCGGCCCTCGGTGATGCGGTAGATCCGGGAGTCGCCGAGGTTGGCGAGCAGCCACTTGGCCACGCCGTTGTCGTCGACCAGGACCGCGACGACCGCGGTCGTGCCGGCGTGCCAGCCGGGCTGGACCGCGCGGTGGGCGTTGCCGAACTCGACGATGCGGGTCTGGGCGCGGGCGAAGGCGTCGGCCACCTGCTCGGCACCGCGGGTCGGGTCGTAGGAGTGCGCGAGCCGCGCGAACTCCTCGACCACCATCTGGCTGGCCACGTCGCCGCCGGAGTGGCCGCCCATGCCGTCGGCCACCACGAACACCGGCGGCGCGACCAGGAAGGAGTCCTCGTTGACCTTGCGCACCAGACCGACGTCGCTCGCCGCCCCGTGGTGCAGATCAACGTTCCTCATGCCGTGCCCTCTTCGCCCCGTGTCGAGATCGTGGGCGGTGGTACCGACCCGGCGAGTAGCGTAAGAGGGATGTCCAGTTCAGCGCGGACGACACCCGCACGCACCCTCGCCGACCAGCTGCGCAGCTGGCCCGACGAGCGACTCGTGGCGCTGCTCGGGGCCCGACCGGATCTCGCCACACCCGCCCCTCAGGATTCGTCGCAGCTGGCCTCGCGGGCCGCCACTCGCTCGTCGATTCACCGGGCCCTCGACGGACTGGACCGCCTCGAGCTCACGGTCCTAGATGCCCTGCTGGTTGCAGGTCAAACCACTTCGGAGCACCTGATCTCACTGGTCCACGCCGACCAGGGTCGTACGACGGCCGCGCTGCAGCGGCTGCTCGACCTGGCGCTCGCCTGGGAGGGGCCCGGCGGGCTCCGCGCACTGACCGGCGTGGCCGACGCGATGCGCGGCATGCCCGGCATCACGAGCGGCCTGCGGCCCTCCAGCCCCGAGCCCGCGCCGGCCGCCGACATCGCGGCCCGGATCGCCGAGCTGAGCCCGGCGGCGACCGCCCTGCTGCGCCACGTCGACGACCACGGCGGCGAGGGCACGACGGGCGCCGCCCGCCGCACCGTCTCCCCCGCCGACGCCCGCAGCCCCGCCGAGGAGCTGCTGAGCCGACGCCTGCTCGTGCCGCGCGAGGGCGACAACGTGGTCCTGCCCGGCGAGGTCGGGCTCGCACTGCGGGGCGGCCACACCACGACCGCGCCGGTCGACGACGTGTCCGACCTGGCGACGTCGACGCGCGAGCCCGCACTCGTCGCCCGGAGCGCGGCCGGTGCCGCCTTCGACGTCGTACGACGCGTGGAGCTGCTGCTCGACCACTGGGGCGTCGCGCCGCCGGCGGTGCTGCGCAGCGGCGGCCTCGCCGTCCGCGACCTCAAGGCGGCCGCGCTCGAGCTGCACGTCGACGAGGCGGAGGCCGCCCTCGTCGTGGAGGTCGCCCTCTCCGCGGGGCTCGTCGCCGAGGCGGCCGTCGCCGACGGGACGCCGTCGTGGCTGCCGACCGAGGAGTTCGACGTGTGGTCGGGGCGACCGATCTCCGAGCGGTGGGCCCGGCTGGTCGGCGGCTGGCTCGCCAGCAGCCGGATGCCCTCGCTCGTCGGCTCCCGCGACTCGGCCGGCAAGGCGTGGAACGCCCTCGCGCCCGAGCTCTCCAGCGGCCTGGCCGAGGAGGCCCGCCGCCTCGCGCTGTCCGAGCTGGCCGGGCTCCCCGACGGCGAGGTGCTCGCGGCGGGCACCGGGATCGCCTCGCTCGTCCAGCGCGTCGACTGGCTCCGGCCGCGCCGCCCGCGGGTCTTCGCCGACCTCGTCGCCGCCGCCCTGTCCGAGGCCGCGGTGCTCGGCGTGAGCGGCGCGGGCGGCCTGCCGCCGAGCGGTCGGCTGGTCGCCGAGGGCGACCTCCCGGGCGCCGCCGCGGCCATCGACCCACAGCTGCCGCGAGCCGTGGACCACGTCCTCCTCCAGGCGGACCTGACGGCCGTCGCGCCCGGCCCCCTGGAGACCGAGGTGGCCCGCCGGCTCCACCTCCTCGCCGACGTGGAGTCGCGCGGCGGGGCGACGGTCTACCGCTTCACCTCGGGATCACTGCGCCGCGGCTTCGACGCCGGGTGGTCGGCGGTCGAGGTGCGCGACTTCCTGGGCTCGGTGTCGCAGACGCCGGTGCCGCAGCCCCTGGAGTTCCTCGTCGACGACGTCGCGCGCACCTTCGGCACGGTCCGGGTCGGCCACGCGGAGGCCTTCCTGCGTGCCGACGACGAGGCCGCGCTCGCCGCGCTCGTGCACGACCCGCGCGCCCGCACCCTCGGCCTGCGCCTGCTCGCCCCGACCGTCGCGATCGCCACGTCCCCGCTCGACGTGCTCCTCCCCCGGCTGCGCGAGCTCGGTGCGGCGCCCGTCGTCGAGGCCGCCGACGGCACCGTCCGGGTCAGCCGACCCGACCTCCACCGCGCCCGCACCCGCCGCGGTCGCCGCCCGGCCGGAGCCGTCGAGGCACGCGCCGCCGCGCAGGTCCGCGCGGTGGCGACCGCGATCCGCGCCGGCGACCGGGCCGAGTCGTCGCGACCGGCGACGACCACCGGGACGACGAACCCGTCGGCCGCCCTGGTCGCCATCCGCGAGGCGATCGAGGCCGGCACCACCGTGGTCATCGGCTACGTCGACAACCACGGAGCCACCGGCGAGCGCGTCGTCGACCCGCGGCGGCTCGACGGCGGCCGGCTGTCGGCGTACGACCACCGCGCCGACGACGTGCGCGAGTTCGCGGTGCACCGGATCACCGGCGTCCGCACGCTGTAAGGACCAGTCCCCGGCTACGATTGAAATGTGGACTTCATCCGCTACGCCGAGCGCTCCGCGGCGCTCGTCAACGCCGAGCTGGTCGACGAGGGGTCGCTGACCGACCACCTCGCCGACCGGAGCTGGCTGCACAGGTCGGTGGTCGCGGCTGACATCCCCGCGCTCCAGGCCTTCCAGGTCGAGCTGCGCCCGGTGTTCGAGGCCTCCGACGCCGACGACGTACCGCTCGTGGTGGGCACGCTCAACGACCTGCTCGCCAGCCACCCGGTCACGCCGATGATCTCCGACCACGACCCGTCGAACCTCCACATGCACGTGACCAACCGGGCGTCCTCGGTGGCCGAGCTGCTGGTCGCGGAGTCACTCATGGGGCTGGCCAACCTGGTGTGCGACCTCGGCGCCACCCGGCTCGGGATCTGCACCGAGGCGCGCTGCGACAACGTCTTCGTCGACACCTCGCCCAACCAGTCGCGCCGCTACTGCTCCGACCGCTGCTCCTCGCGCGCCAACGTCGCGGCCTACCGCGCTCGCCAGAAGGCCGCGGCCAGCTGATCCGTAGGATTGAGCGGTGAACGACGGCCCCCTCATCGTCCAGTCGGACAAGACCCTCCTGCTCGAGGTCGACCACCCCTCGGCCGGCGAGGCCCGCAAGGCCATCGCGCCGTTCGCGGAGCTCGAGCGCTCCCCGGAGCACATCCACACCTACCGCCTGACGCCGCTGGGCCTGTGGAACGCGCGCGCCGCGGGCCACGACGCGGAGCAGGTGGTCGACGCGTTGCTGACCTGGAGCCGGTACGCCGTCCCGCACGCGCTGCTGGTCGACGTCGCCGAGACGATGGGGCGCTACGGCCGGCTCCGCCTGGAGAAGCACCCCGTCCACGGGCTGGTGCTGTCGTCGACGGACCGCCCGGTGCTCGAGGAGGTGCTGCGCGCCAAGAAGGTCGCCGGGATGATCGGCGAGCGCCTCGACCCCGACACCGTCGCCGTCCACCCGAGCGAGCGTGGCAACCTCAAGCAGGCGCTGCTCAAGATCGGCTGGCCGGCCGAGGACTTCGCCGGCTACGTCGACGGCGAGGCGCACGCGATCGACCTCGCCGAGGACGGCTGGCACCTGCGGCCCTACCAGCGCGAGGCCGCCGAGTCGTTCTGGGACGGCGGGTCGGGCGTGGTCGTGCTGCCGTGCGGAGCGGGCAAGACGATCGTCGGTGCCGCGTCGATGGCGCACGCGCAGGCCACCACCCTGATCCTGGTCACCAACACCGTGAGCGCGCGGCAGTGGAAGGACGAGCTGGTCAGGAGGACGTCGCTGACGGCCGACGAGATCGGTGAGTACTCCGGCGCCGTGAAGGAGGTCCGGCCGGTCACGATCGCGACCTACCAGGTGCTGACCACGAAGCGGAAGGGCGTCTACCCGCACCTCGAGCTGCTCGACGCGCGCGACTGGGGCCTCATCGTCTACGACGAGGTGCACCTGCTGCCCGCGCCGATCTTCCGCATGACCGCCAACCTCCAGGCGCGCCGGCGCCTCGGCCTGACCGCGACGCTCGTGCGCGAGGACGGCCGCGAGGGCGAGGTCTTCTCGCTGATCGGACCGAAGCGCTACGACGCCCCGTGGAAGGACATCGAGGCGCAGGGCTACATCGCCCCCGCCGACTGCGTCGAGGTGCGGGTGACCCTGCCCGACGGCGAGCGGCTCGCCTACGCGACGGCCGACCCCGACACGAGGTACCGGCTGGCGTCGTGCACCCACGCCAAGATCGACGTCGTGCGCGACCTGGTCGAGCAGCACGCCGGGCAGCCGACCCTCGTGATCGGGCAGTACATCGACCAGCTCGACGAGATCGGCGCGATGCTCGACGCCCCGGTCATCAAGGGCGAGACGACGGTGAAGGAGCGGCAGCGGCTCTTCGAGGCCTTCCGCTCCGGCGAGATCGGGCTGCTGGTGGTCAGCAAGGTCGCCAACTTCTCGATCGACCTGCCCTCGGCCGAGGTCGCGATCCAGGTGAGCGGGTCGTTCGGCTCGCGCCAGGAGGAGGCCCAGCGCCTCGGCCGCCTGCTCCGGCCGAAGACCGAGGGACGCAGCGCGCACTTCTACACGGTCGTCTCGCGCGACACGGTCGACGCCGACTTCGCGCAGAACCGCCAGCGGTTCCTCGCCGAGCAGGGCTACGCCTACCGGATCATCGACGCCGGGGACCTCGCCGCCGAGGCCTGACCTCCCCTGCTGCGTCGCCAGCAGGGGAGGTACGACGTCAGCGACCACGCCCGCGTGGATCACACCGCTAGCCTCGTGGAGTGACCCTCCGAGACCGCATCGGCGCCGAGATCTTCCGCAAGGTCGCGGGTCCCGACGGTCCCCGCCAGCGCGAGCGTGTCCACGGCACCCCGGGACCGCGCTGGTTCGAGCCCGGCTCGCCGATCCACCGCGTCCACGGCGACGCCTCGATGTTCGTCGGCGGCATCCGCGCGATCATGCTCCAGTCGCTGCACCCCGCGGCCATGCAGGGGGTCGCCGACCACTCGGGCTACCGCGGCGACATGTGGGGCCGGCTCGCCCAGGTGTCGACCTACATCGCGATGACGACCTTCGGCGCCGAGCGCGACGCCCTGCAGCTGATCCGGGCCGTGCAGCGGGCACACGAGTCGGTCGTCGGCACGATGCCCGACGGGACGCCCTACGCCGCCTCCGACCCGCACCTGCTCGGCTGGGTGCACGCCGCCGAGATCGACAGCTTCCTCCGCGCCCACGACCGCTTCGGGCACCGGCCGCTGGTGGGCGCCGAGCGCGACGAGTACGTCGCCCAGGCCGGGGTCGCGGCCACGCACCTCGGCGTGCTCGATGCACCGCAGACCGAGGACGAGCTCGCCGCCACCCTGGCGTCGTACGCCCCCGAGCTGCGTGGCACCGACGCGGCGCGCGACGCGATCCGCTTCCTCGTCTGGCACCCCGACCTGCCACTGGCGGCGCGGCCGGCCTACCTCTCCCTGGTCGGGGCCGCGGTCTCGCTGACCTCCGAGCACGAGCGGCGCGAGCTCGGGCTGCCGCACCCGCCGATCCTCGACGGCACCCTCGACCGCACGGTCGGTCGTGCCCTCGGCACGATCTCGACCAGCGCCATCCGGTGGGCGATGACGTCGGGGCGGGAGCACGCGCAGTCGATCGAGGACGCGCGGGCGTGAGCCTCGCCCACGACCTGTCGCAGCGCTGGCCGCTCGGCGACCACCTCGCGCTGCGCGACGAGCTCCTCGGCGCGTGGGACCGCGACGGCTACCACGACCTGCTGCACCTCACCGAGGTCATCGACCGCCTCGACCTCCTGCGGTCGGCCGGCGCCGGCTTCGACGCGACGACCGTCGCGCTCGCGGCGTGGTTCCACGACGCGGTCTACGACGGCACCGCCGACGACGAGGAGCTGTCGGCGCAGTGGGCCGAGCGCGCCCTCCCGGTGCCGTACGCCGACGAGGTGGCGCGGCTGGTCCGGATGACCGTGCACCACCGACCGGGCGACGACGACCCGGCGGGCGGCGCCCTGAGCGATGCCGACCTCGCGATCCTGGCGGCCCCGCGCGAGCGCTACGACGCCTACGTCGCGGGCGTGCGCGCCGACTTCGCCCACGTCGAGGATGACGACTTCCGGGTCGGCCGGGCGCTCGTGCTGGACGACCTCGCCGCCAAGCCGTGGCTCTTCCACACGCCTCAGGGCCGCGCGCTGTGGGAGGCCGACGCGCGCGCGAACCTCACGCGCGAGCTCGAGGAGCTGCGCGCGTGAGGCCGGACGCTGGGGTCAGCGGTCGGTGAGCGACTGGTAGACCGTGAAGCGGTCGTGCCGGTAGCAGGTGCGCGAGACCTCGACGATGCGTCCCTCGGAGACGGCGCGGCGCGAGTGGCGCAGCACGGGGTCGCCTTCGGCGATCTCGAGGACCGTGGCCTCCTCCGCGCTGGCGCGGTCGGCGCTGATCGAGTCCTCGACCTCGGTCGGACGCAGGCCGCGTGCACCGAGCGCCTCGTAGAGGCTCGTCGGGGTGCCGTGCTGCAGGAAGCCCGGGAGCAGCACCTCGTTGAGGTAGGCGTCCTCGACGCACACGATGGCCTGGTCGGCACGGCGCAGCCGGCGCCAGTGCAGCACCGGGTCACCGGGCGAGATGTCGAGTGCGCGGGCGACGCCCGGACCGGCCTGCTCGACGCGGGCCAGCAGGGTCTGGGACTCCGGCAGCATCCCCCGGCGACGGATCTCCTCGGTGAAGGAGGTCAGGCGACCGGCGGTCTTGGGCGGCTGCGCGACGAACGTGCCACGTCCCGGGATGCGCTCCAGGAGGCCCTCGGCGACCAGCGCGTCGAGCGCCTGTCGGACGGTCATCCGGGCCACTCCGAAGCGGGCGACCAGCTCGCGCTCCGACGGTGCCGCGGAGCCCGGGGGCTGCGCCTCGATGAGGCTGCGGACGTGCTCACGAACCTGGACGTGCTTCAACGCCCGCTGGCGCGGTACGACGAGGTCCACAGGTTCCATAGCAAGTCAGGTTAGGACTGGGCTGGACCAGGTGTCACTACATTGAGGATTCCTTCGATAAACACTCGACGGAACCCGGAACTTCGAACGCCTGTTCGACGATGGGTTACGATGCCCGGTGTGGACTTCCAGTCGTCCCTCTTCGCCGATTCCACCACGGATTCCGTGGCGCTCAGCCCTGAGCGTCGGACGCTGTCGCGCGGAGCGTGGATCGACGTGCAGCGCAACTGGCTGGCCGACCCGGACGCCGCGTTTTCCGCACTCGTCTCCGACGTCCCGTGGCGGGCCGAGCGCCGCGAGATGTACGACCGGGTGGTCGACGTGCCCCGGCTCGTGCACACCTACCTCGGCGGCGACCCGCTCCCCCATCCCGCGCTCGAGCGCGCCCGCGACGAGCTGAGCACCCACTACCGCGACGAGCTCGGCGAGCCCTTCGTGAGCGCCGGTTGCTGCTACTACCGCGACGGCCGTGACTCGGTCGCGTGGCACGGCGACAACCTGGGTCGCGGCCGCACCGGGGACACGATGGTGGCCATCGTCAGCGTCGGCGACCCGCGCCGCCTCATGCTCCGGCCCCGCGGTGGCGGTGCGTCCGTCTCGGTCACGATGGGGCACGGCGACCTGGTGGTGATGGGCGGCTCGTGCCAGCGCACCTGGGAGCACGCGGTTCCCAAGGTCGCCCACGCCGGGCCCCGGATCTCGGTGCAGTTCCGCCCGCTCAACGTCTTCTGAGCAGCCGCCTGACCACCGCGAGGCCGGCGAGCGCTGCCAGCGCGTGCTTCCAGTAGGACCTCGCGATCACCGGCAGCACGGCGCTGCCGAGGTCGAGCGCCTCCGCCTCCCGCGGCGGTGCGGGAGGCGGCCGGTGCTGCGCACCGGGAGGGGGCGACGGGGGCGGGGCTGCCAGCTGCTCGGGGGGTAGGGCAGCATCCACCCCCGCCGCGGTCCCCGGGTCAGGTGGGGCGGCTTCGGGAGTCGGCTCGGGTGCGGCGAGGCGCTGCTCGAGGCAGGCCACGAACTGACCGAGGAGCTTGTCGGAGACGTCCTGCATCACGCCGCGGCCGAACTGGGCCGGCTTGCCGGTGATGGCCAGGTCGGTGTCGACGGACACGTCGGTCGCGCCGCCGGCGTCGGTCATGACGACGGTCACCTTCGCCCCGGCCGTGCCGTTGCCGCGCTTGTCCTTGCCCTTCGCGTCGACGACGAAGCGGTGCTCGGCCTCGTCCTTCTCCACGAAGGTGCCGGTGCCGTTGTAGAGCAGGGCGATCGGGCCGAGCTTGACCTTCACCGACCCGGCGAACGACTGCTCGTCGGCCTCGGTGACCTGGGCGCCCGGGAAGCACTCGGCGACGGAGGCGATGTCGTTGAAGTGCGCCCACGTCTCCTCGACGCCGATCGGGACGGTGAACCGGTGGTTCAGCTCCATCTACGCACCGGCCGCCTTCAGCACCGCACGACCGGTCAGCACCCGCGCGAGGTGCTCGCGGTAGTCGGCCGCACCGTTGAGGTCGGAGGGCGGGTTGGTGCCCTCGGCAGCCAGCTCGGCCGCGGCGCGTACGCCGTCCTCCGTCGCGCTCGCTCCCACGAGGGCGGCCTCGGTGGCAGAGGCCCGCAGCGGGGTGGACCCCATGTTCGTGAGCCCGATCCTCGCCTCGTCGATCGAGCCGCGCACGGTCGCCGCGACGGCGACGATCGGCCACTGGTGGGCGACGCGGACGAACTTCTCGTAGTGCGCGCCCCAGCCGGTGTGCTTGGGCACCCGGACCTCGGTCAGGATCTCGTCGTCGCCGATGGCCGTCTCGAAGAGGTCGACGAAGAAGTCGGACGCCTCGACCGTGCGGGACCCGCCCGGTCCGGCGATCACGAACTGCGCGCCGAGCGCGAGCGCCGGCGCGCCGAGGTCACCCGCCGGGTCGGCGTGCGCGAGGGCACCACCGAAGGTGCCGCGGTGCCGGATCTGCGAGTCGGCCACCTCCGCGGCCGCCTTCGACAGCAGCAGCGCGTGCTCCTTGACGAGGTCGTGGTCACGCACGTCGTGGTGGGTGGTCATCGCCCCGATCACGATGGCGTCGCCGTCGTCGCGGATGCCTCGCAGCGAGGAGATGCCACCGAGGTCGATGACGACCTCCGGCGCGTTGAGGCGCATCCGCAGCACGGGCAGCAGGCTCTGGCCACCGGCCAGGATCTTCGCGTCGTCCCCGTGCTCGCCGAGCGCGGAGAGTGCCTCCTCGACCGACGTGGGGGCGAGGTAGTCGAACTCCACCGGGATCACTGGGCTGCTCCTTCTCCGGTCACGGGGGCCTGGTTGGGCGCTCCCTCGTCGAAGTGCGGCATCGCCGACTCCTCCGTCGGTGCCGCACCGTCGTGGGCATGGATGGCGCGCCACACCCGCTCCGGGGTGCAGGGCATCTGGACGTCGCTCACGCCGAGGTGGCGCACGGCGTCGACGACGGCGTTGACGACCGCCGGGGTGGACGCGATGGTGCCCGCCTCGCCCACGCCCTTGGTGCCGAGCGTGTTGGTCGTGCAGATGCTCGGGTCGTCGGTGTGGACGACGTCGAAGGAGATCGTGTCGGCCGCGGTCGGCAGGAGGTAGTCGACGAACGACCCGCTCACGAGCGTGCCGGCGTCGTCGTACACCGCCTCCTCCCACAGCGCCTGCGCGATGCCCTGCACCAGGCCGCCGTGCACCTGGCCGGCGACGATGAGCGGGTTGATGATCGTCCCGATGTCGTCGCAGCAGGTGTACTTGCGCATCTTGACCGCGCCGGTCTCGGTGTCGACCTCCATCGCGCACAGGTGCGTGCCGTGGGGGTAGTTGAAGTTCACCGGGTCGTAGGTCGCGTCGGCGTCGAGCGTGAGCTCCATGCCCTCGGGGTAGTCGTGACCTGCGAAGGTCGCCGTCGCCAGCTCCTGGATCGCCTTGCCCTGGTCGGTGCCGCGGACGGTGAACCTGCCGTCGGCGTAGTCCAGGTCGTCGGCGTTCGCCTCGAGCAGGTGGGCTGCGAGCACCTTGGCCTTGTCGATGACCTTGTCGACCGCCTTGACGAGCGCCTCGCCGCCCACGACGAGCGAGCGCGAGCCGTAGGTGTCGAGCCCCTTGGGCGCCACCTGGGTGTCGCCGTGCAGCACCTCGACGTCCTCGAAGGGGACCCCGAGCCGGTCGGCGACGATCTGGCTGAACGCCGTCTCGTGGCCCTGGCCGTGGGCGCTCGCCCCGGTGACGACCTCGACCTTGCCGAGGGGCGTCATCCGCACGCTGGCGCTCTCCCAGCCGCCGGCGCCGTAGTCGAGGCTGCCGAGCACCCGGCTCGGCGCGAGGCCGCACATCTCGGTGAAGGTGGAGACGCCGATGCCCAGCTGGACGCGGTCACCGCGCTCGCGGCGCTCGGCCTGCTCGCGGCGCAGCTCGTCGTAGCCGAAGGACTCCTTCGCCTTCGCCGTCGCGGCCTCGTAGTTGCCGGTGTCGTACTCCAGGCCCGCGACGGTGGTGAACGGGAACTCCTCGTGGGTGATCCAGTTGCGCTCGCGGATCTCCAGCGGGTCCACGCCGACCTCCGCGGCGAGCTCGTCCATCAGCCGCTCGATGGCGTACGTCGCCTCCGGCCGGCCGGCGCCGCGGTAGGCGTCGGTGAAGGTCGTGTTGGTGAGGACCGTCTGGCACTCGAAGCGGTAGGCCGGGAACTTGTAGATCGCGTTGAACATGAACGCGCCCAGCACCGGCACGCCGCCACCGACGATGGCGACGTAGGCGCCCAGGTCGGCGTCGAGGTGCACCTTGAGGCCGGTGACCTTGCCGTCCTTGTCGGCGGTGAGGGTCAGGGTCTGCACCTGGTCGCGACCGTGGTGCGCGGCCATCAGGCTCTCGCTGCGGGTCTCGGTGTACTTCACCGGCTTCCCGAGCCGGCGGGCCACCCCCCAGGCGATCATCTCCTCGGGCGTCGTCTGGAGCTTGCCGCCGAACCCGCCACCGACGTCGGGTGCGATGACGCGGATCTTGGACTCGGGC
The DNA here is from genome assembly GCF_900105585.1 of Nocardioides exalbidus. Taxonomy (NCBI): domain Bacteria; kingdom Bacillati; phylum Actinomycetota; class Actinomycetes; order Propionibacteriales; family Nocardioidaceae; genus Nocardioides; species Nocardioides exalbidus. The sequence continues at coordinate 2,299,466 of NZ_FNRT01000002.1, read as the reverse complement.
ACGCCGGTGGTGGCCGCCAGCGCGAAGCGGAGGATGTGCGGGATCTGCGTCGCCGACCACATGGTCAGCTGCTCGCTGGTCGGGTCGACCACCACGCTGCGGGGCTCCATGAAGGCGGGGATCAGCCGCTGCTGGCGGTACTCCCGCTCGATGACGATCCCGTCGGCGCGGGCGGTCTCGATCGCCGCCTCGACGTCGGAGCCGGTGCCGGCCTCGCCGGAGTCGAAGACCCACAGCGCCGACTTGTTGGTGCCGAGGTCGGGGTGGGCGAGCACCTGGTCCTCGAGCGCCTTCTTGATGCCGACGACGGCCGGCAGCTCGTCGTACTCGACGTCGACCAGCTCGGCGGCGTCACGTGCCGCGGCGGCGCTGCGGGCCACCACGACGGCGACGATCTCGCCCGCGAAGGCGACCCGGTCGGCCGGCATCGGCGAGTGGGCGGGCGTCTTCTGGTCGGGCGTGATCGGCCACGCGTTGATGCACGCGCCGAGCTCCTCGCCGAAGTCCTTGCCGGTCAGCACGGTGACGACGTTGGTCGAGGCCGCGGCGGCCTCGGTGTCGATCGAGGTGATCGTGGCGTGGGCGAACGGGCTGCGCACCATCGCGAGGTGCAGCATCCCCGGGAGCGTGATGTTGTCGGTCCACCGGGTGCGGCCGGTGATCAGCCGCTGGTCCTCCTTGCGGCGCCGGTCCTTGCCGATCTCTGCGGCCGGGCGGTCCTGGGTGGCGGTCATGAGCGGGCTCCCTCGGCGGCGTGGAGGACGCTCTTGACGATGTTGTGGTAGCCGGTGCAGCGGCAGAGGTTTCCCTCCATGCCGAGCCGGACCTCCTCCTCGGTGGGGCTCGGGTTCTCCGCGAGCAGGTCGACGGCCTGCATGATCATGCCCGGCGTGCAGAAGCCGCACTGGAGGCCGTGGCACTCACGGAAGGCCTCCTGGACGGGATGGAGGTCGCCCTCCGCGGTCTCGGCCAGTCCCTCGATCGTCGTCACGGTGCGGCCGTTGGCCTGCACGGCCAGCACGTTGCACGACTTCACGCTCGAGCCGTCGAGGTGCACCGTGCACGCCCCGCAGTTCGAGGTGTCGCAGCCGATCACCGTGCCGGTCTTGCCGAGCTTCTCCCGGAGGTACTGCACGAGCAGCATCCGGGGCTCGACGTCGTCGGAGACAGCGGCTCCGTCGACAGTGAGCTCGATCTTGGTCATGGGGCGCCTCCAGGCGTGTGAGGTGGGTCACTCTCACGACCGACGCTAGGTGCCGATGGTTGGTCCGCGGTTGCCCGCGGACCAACCCCGGGCCTCAGTACTGCAGGACCGTGCCCCGCGGCTTCTCGGACAGGACGTTGGCCGAGACCAGGAGGTGGCCGTCGGACCACTCCACCGCCGCCGGCATCTTCGCCATCACGTAGGGCACGGCCCGGTCGGAGCCCGCCTTGATCCGCGAGACCATCCCGCCGAAGAGCTGCGCGACGTAGACGTCGCCGTTGTCGGCTACCGCGACGCCGGTGGCCGCCGCGAGGCCGGTTGCGACGGTGCGCACCTTGCCGGTCCTCGCCTTGACCTTGACCACCATGCCGTTGGCTCCGGTGCTGCCGTCCTCCGGACCGCCGGGCAGGAGGCTGACGTAGAGCCAGCCGCCCGTGCCGACCTCGACGTCCGTCGGGACCGGCTCGAAGGCGTAGGTGTGCCCCACGACGCAGGCGGGGAGCTTGTTCGCCGTGGCCGCCTCGGCGGTGATCACCACGGCGACCGGCGGGAGCACGGCCACGGTGGAGACCTTGCCCCTGGCGTCCACGCCGAGGATCGAGTTGCCCGCGGCGTCGGCGACGTAGGTCGTGCCGCGGTGGACCGCGGAGCCGTAGGGGTGCGACTCGACGATGCCCGTGTAGGCGCCGGGCACCTCCTTCGGGATCTGCGCCAGGCAGGTCGCGTCGAGGTCGCTGAAGCCGTAGGCCTGCTTCCCGTCCGGGTTCTTCCTCGCCTCGTAGGCGCCGAGGTCGGCCTGCATCATCGGCTTGCCGCCGGGACGCATCCACCACAGGACCGCCTTCTTGCCCTTCGTCGTCGCGAAGTGGACGACGCCGCCCGACTCCGACAGCGCGCCGACCTCGGTCCCCTTCCTGGGCGCGGCGAAGACGACCTTCGGCTTGCCTCCGGGCGGGACCGCGGTGAGCAGGCCGGCGAAGTTCTGGCTGACGTAGGCGGTGCCGTCGCCGGCGACCACCATGCTGAGCGGCGAGACCAGCTTCTTCGCCACCGTCGTGGGCTCGGGTGCGGGGGCTGCCCCCGCCGTGGGGGCGCCGAGCAGGCTCCCCGCGAGCAGGACGGCCGCTCCCGCCGCCATCCCTCCTCGTGTCGTGACCATGCAACTCTCCCTCGTCGGGGCCGCGCCCTCCCGGCACGGCACCTCGTTGCAGGATCGACCTCGCTCCTCGACCCGGGCCAGCCACTACGTGGGAAATGACCGGAATCTCAAGGAACGGTCAACGTGCGCTGGCGAGCTTGCCCTTGAGCAGCGGGGCGACCGGGTGGTGCACCGGGATCGCGGCCAGGCACGCCTCGACGACAGCCGTGTCGTAGGGCGCGAGCTCGCTGTAGCGCAGCACCGCGTCGGGGTCGGGGTCGTTCAGCAGCGCCTCCCGGACGCTGACCGCGAGGTAGTCGCCCATCTGCACGAGCGCGGGCGACTCGGTCCCGGGCAGCAGGTCGCCGCCGTAGGCGCGCACCGCTCGTCGTACGTCGCCACGGCGCAGGAGGCGTTGCACCTCCTCGACGTCGCTGGTGACCGGCATGGTGAGGCGGTAGGGCCGCGACGAGAGCTGGCCGGACAGTGCCGTGCGCAGGTGGGAGACCTCCGCCTTCAGCGTCGAGGTGGTCACCGCGGCGTCGCCGTAGAGCAGGGCGTGCAGGTGCTCGACCGAGAGGCCGGAGGGGTGCAGCGCCAGGAGCGCGAGGATCTCGGTCTGGCGGCGGTTGAGCAGCAGCCGCTGCCCGTCGAACCACACCTCCGCGGTCCCGAGCAGCGTCAGCACGAGCCCGGGCTCGTCGGGGCCGACGTCCCCCGCGAACGGCGTACGACGGTCCGTGGGCAGCGCGCCCTCGATGAGCCGTGCCATCACGCGCGCGGTGGCCAGCCCGATCGGGTGGGTGCGGTCCCAGGTCGTCGACAGGTCGATCACGCCGAGCGAGCGGCCGGTGACCGGGTCGAAGACGGGCGCGGCCCAGCAGACCCAGTTGTGCACCACCTCGGCGTAGTGCTCGGCGCTGAAGACCATCGACGGCGCTGCCGTGCGACCGGCGATTGCCAGGGCGTTGGTCCCGACGCTGCGCTCGTCCCAGCGTCCACCGGGCACGAAGTTGACCGTCTCGGCCTTGCGTCGCATCACCCGGCCGCCGTAGGTCCACAGGATCCGGGTCTGGTCGTCGGTGACGGCGATGACCAGGTCGCCGTCCTCGGCCGTGCGACGCAGCTCGTCCTGGACCCGTTCGACGGCTGTCTGGAGGGGCGAGGCGTTCCAGAAGTCGGCCGTGTCGCCCTCGTCGGCGAGCGGGGCATGGGTCACGTCGGGCGACACGACGCCCGAGAGCTGCCAGCTGCTGAGGATCTCGGGACGCACGGCGTCGTCCTCGTCGTCGCCCTGCGCGACGAAGCGCGTCCACGCGCGCACGGCGCGCACGCGCCGGTCGTGCAGGTCATCGCGTTGCATGGCGGCTCCCCCGGGGTCGGGGCCAACCTAACTCGCGAGTGACGCTGGTAACAGGGCAGCGGGGACTGGTTCAGTCCTCGCGGTGGATCCGGCCCTGCGTCGTCGCGAGCCGCTCCCCCGACCCACCCCACCGGCGGGCGACGATCTCGGCCGCGATCGAGACGGCCGTCTCCTCGGGCGTCCGGGCACCGAGGTCCAGCCCGATGGGCGAGGACAGGAGGTCGAGCTCGGTGTCGGTGAGCCCGGCCTCGGCGAGCCGCTCCATCCGCTCGTCGTGCGTGCGCCGCGAGCCCATCGCACCGATGTAGCCGGGACGCACGTCGTCGGCCAGGCGCAGCGCGACCTCGAGGAGGGGCACGTCGAACTTCGGGTCGTGGGTCAGCACGGCCAGCACCGTGCGCCGGTCCACCCGGCCGGCGTCGACCTCGGCCTGCAGGTAGCGGTGCGGCCAGTCGACGACCACCTCGTCGGCGCCGGGGAAGCGCGAGGTGGTCGCGAACACGGGCCGGGCGTCGCAGACGGTGACGTGGTAGCCGAGGAACGACCCGACCCGGGCGACGGCAGCCGCGAAGTCGATGGCGCCGAAGACCAGCATCCGCGGCTTGGGCGCGAAGCCCCACACGAACACCCGCATCCCCTCGCCGCGGCGCTCGCCGTCGGGGCCGTAGGTCAGGGTCGCGTTCGAGCCCGCCGCGAGCAGCCCGAGGGCGTCGTCGTGCACTGCTGCGTCGGCCCGCGGTGAGCCGATGGCACCGACCGGGTCGCTCTCGGGACGGACCACCATCCGGCGGCCCACCCACGCGGGGTCGGGGTGCTCGATGACCGTGGCGAGGGCGACCGGGCGGCCGGCCTCGATGTCGGCCGCGACCTCGCCGAGCTCGGGGAAGGTCTCGCGGGAGACCTGCTCGACGAAGACGTCGAGGATGCCGCCACAGGTCAGGCCGACCGCGAAGGCGTCGTCGTCGGAGACGCCGTAGCGCTCGAGGACCGGCTCCCCCGACGCGACCACCGACTGCGCGAGGTCGTAGACCGCACCCTCCACGCAACCGCCCGAGACCGAGCCGACCGCGGACTCGTCGGGCCCGACGAGCATCGAGGCGCCCGGCGGGCGCGGCGCCGAGCGGAAGGTCGCGACGACGGTGCCGACGCCGACGGTCTCGCCGGCCTCCCACCACGTCAGCAGCTCGGGCAGCACGTCACGCACGGGCGATCACCCCGGTGAGGTCCGCGAAGGTCGCCAGGGAGTGGCCGGCGAGGAACTCGTCGCAGTGCGGCAGCGCCGCCACGACGCCGCCCTGGAGCGGCTCGTAGCCCGGCTTGCCGCGGTGCGGGTTCACCCAGACGACGCGGTGCGCGACCCGCTTCAGCCGGGCCATCTGCTCGCCGAGCAGCTCCGCGTCGCCGCGCTCCCACCCGTCGCTGAACACCACGACCACGGCGCCGCGCGCGAGCCCGCGCTGGCCCCAGCGATCGAGGAACACCCGCAGCGTCTCGCCGAGCCGGGTGCCGCCCGACCAGTCGGGCACGACCTCGCCCGCCGCGACGATGGCGCGGTCGGCGTCCGGCGAGCGGAGCGCCCGCGTGACGTGGGTCAGCCGGGTGCCGACGGTGAACGTCTCGACCGTCCCGCCGGTGGCCCGCGCCGACTGGGTGAGCCGGTGGGCGAGCCGCAGCAGCGCGTCGGCGTACGCACTCATCGATCCGCTGACGTCGACCAGGAGCACCACGCGGCGCGGGCGGGTGCCCCGTCGTCGCCACGCGATCTCCGCCGGCTCGCCGAGGTGCCGCAGCGAGCGGCGCATGGTGCGGGCGGCGTCGACCTGGCCGCGGTGCCACCTGCGGTGCCGGGCCGTACGCCGCTGCGGCGGGCGCAGCGAGAGGCGGGCGAACATCCCGGACAGGCGCCGCTTCTCGGCGGCGTCGAGCGTCGCGACGTCGCGGTGGCGCAGCACCTCCGAGGTCGAGGCCATCGCGCGGACCACGTCCTCCTCCTGGTCCCCCGCACCGGAGCCCGCGGCCTCGGTGTCGGGCAGCATGTGCAGCGCCCGGGGCCGGCTCTGCTCGCGCGGGCGCGACCGTGGCAACCCGTCGTGCGGGTCGAACCACGCCGCGAAGACCTGGTCGTAGCGGGCGAGGTCGTCGGGCGATCCGCAGAGCGTGGCGCGGCCCGCCCAGTAGGTCGCCTGGCGGTCGTCGGCGCCGACCGTCGCGACCGCGGTGAGGAAGCCGTGCGACCGGTCCTGGGTGACGGGCACGCCGGCGGCCCGCAGCGCGCGCGTGAAGCCGAGCAGCACCTCGTCGGCACCGCGTGGCGACCCCGGCGCGGTGGTCATCGCGACAGCATCCGGTCGAGCGCCGCCTTCACCCGGTCGCCGTCCTCGCGATACTTCAGCAGGGCGCCGAGGGTGGCCGCTGCGGACGCCAGGTCGAGCTCGGCGGTGCCGAGGTAGGTCAGCGCCCGCGCCCAGTCGAGCGTCTCGGCCACGCCGGGCGCCTTCAGCAGGTCGTCGCGGGTGCGCAGCTGCTGCACGACCCCGACCACCTGCCGGGCCAGCGCCTCGCTGACCTCGGGCGCCCGCGAGCGGACGATCTCGACCTCGCGCTCGAGGCCCGGGTGGTCGATCCAGTGGTAGAGGCAGCGGCGCTTGAGCGCGTCGTGGAGCTCGCGGGTGCGGTTGGAGGTGAGGACCACCAGCGGCGGCTCCGGAGCGGTCACCGTGCCGAACTCGGGGATCGTCACCTGCCAGGTCGAGAGCACCTCGAGCAGGAAGGCCTCGAACTCGTCGTCGGCGCGGTCGACCTCGTCGACCAGGAGCACGGCGGGGGCCTGGCGGAGCGCGGCGAGGACCGGTCGCGCGAGCAGGAAGCGCTCGTCGTACAGGCTCTTCTCGGCCTCGTCGGAGTCGACGGCACCGGCCGCCTCGAGGGCGCGCAGGTGCAGGATCTGGCGGGGGAAGTCCCAGTCGTAGAGGGCCTGGCTGGCGTCTATCCCCTCGTAGCACTGCAGCCGCACGAGCGGGAGGTCGAGGGACTGGGCGAGCGCCTCGGCGAGCGCGGTCTTCCCGGTGCCCGGCTCGCCCTCGAGCAGGAGCGGCCGCTGCATCCGCGACGCCAGGAAGACGACGGTGGCCAGCTCACCGTCGGCGAGGTACCCGGTCGCTCCGAGGCGGGCGGCGACGTCCGCGGCTGACTCCATGCGCTCAGGCTACGACCCAGCACGTTGGTCGCACGTTGGCGTGCGATGCCCAACCCGGGTCACGAGGTTCAGCGGGTGTCGACGTCGGCACCGGTGGCGAGGTCGCCGCACTCGACCAGCGCCACGTCGTGCGTGGCGAGGTAGTCGCGAGCACCGCGGTCGCCGGTCGCACCCTCGACGACGCCGGACCAGTGGTCGCGGCCCAGCACGACCGGGTGCCCCGGCACACCGTCGTACGACGCCCGCACGAGGTCGCCGCGGCCCGACACCGCCCCGGCCAGGCGGGCCACGACGGCGGCGTCGACGTCGGGCAGGTCGACCAGCGACACCAGGGCGGCGTCGTGGTCGGTCGGCTCGAGGGCGAGCAGACCGGTGCGGAGCGACGCCCCCATGCCCTCGGCCCAGTCGTCGGCGCGGATCCGGGCCACCGACATCGGGAGCAACGCCGCGGCACGCTCGGCCTCGGCGCCCAGCACCACCACGACCTCGGCACACGGCCGCAGCGCCTGCACCGATCGGAGCAGCCACGACGTGCCGTCGTCGTCGCGCGCGAGCGCCTTCGGGCCGCCGAACCGCTTCCCCGCACCTGCTGCGAGGAGCAGCCCGACGACCGACGTCACTGCGAGAAGGCCTCCGCGTAGAGCGACTCGAGCTCCGGGGACTTCTCGGCGGTGAAGCCGCAGAGGGTCACCCGGTCACCGGTGGCGCTGACGAGGTAGGTCTTGCCCTGCTGGAAGTCGACCGCCATCAGGAGGTCCTGCATGTCCTGGCTCGGCGCCTCGACCGTGACCGTCGTCGCCTCGGCGCCGGCGTACCACTGGTCGACCTGGAGGGTCGCGGTGCCGTCCTCGACGCTGGTGACGGTGCCCTCGAAGGCGGTGTCGAAGCCTGAGAGCATCTCGGCCGACGGCACGGCGCACTTGCCTGCCGTCGAGCCGTCGGCCACGAGGGAGAGGGTGTCGGTGGTGGCATCGCCCTCGGAGGCGCCCGAGGAGGTGGTGTCCGACGCGGTCGTGTCGTCCGCACTCGTGTCGGCGGCGTCGTCGGAGCCGCACGCGGCGAGTCCGCCGAGCGCGGCGAGGAGGACGGGTACGACGAGCAGCTGGCGTGCGCGGCTGGGGGTACGGCTGGTGTTCACGATTCCTCCTGGTGGACCGGGCCGGTGTCCTCACCGTGCCACATGCCCTTGGACGCGCGTCGCGTGTCGTGCGTTCCCGTCACGTGGGTCACATCCGATGCGTGCTCACGTCACCGGGAGCTCATCGTCGTCCTCCTCGACCTTGCGCTTGAGGCGTCCGATCCCGGGGACCTTGCCGAGGATCTCGTTGAGCTCGCGCGAGACGTTGAGCAGGTCGTGCAGGTCGGGGGCGACGGACCCGAGCGTGCCGAGCACGGGCAGGAGGTCCTTCTCCACCGTGGCGGTCAGCGCGGGGAGGTGGTCGACGAGCTGGACGAGCGCGCGTACCTCGTCGGGGGACGTGGTGTCGGCAAGCGTCTCCAGCGTGGGCTGGAGCCGGGTCAGTGAGGGCTCGAAGGTGTCGAGCAGGCCGGTCACCCGCACGACCTGCGCGTCGGCGTCGTCGACGACGGCGCTCGTGCGCACCACGATGACGTTCGCGGCCTCGGTGACCTCCCGGACGCGGTCGATCGCCGCCGAGGCCCGCACGAGGAGCCGCTCGGCGTCGTCGAGGAGCGCCAGCACCCGGGGCACCGCGCCGATCAGGGCCTCGACCTGATCGGTGCCCCGCTCGATGGCGGTGAGGACGTCACGCGGGCCGGGCACGGGAAGGCGCATGCGACATTCCTACCCGTCGAGCGAAATGGCAGCGAGGCCCCCGCCGGAGCGGAGGCCTCGCTGGTGGTGCTGATCGGGTCGAACCCTGATCCCTGTATGACGCGTGTGGCCGCAAGGCGGCGCCGCGAAGGCGCCCTTGGAGCGAAGCGGGGCGTCGAGCGGCGCCAACGCCGCGGACACTCCGTCAGACGGGGATCAGAAGTCCATGCCGCCCATGCCGCCCATATCGCCGCCGGGCATGGCAGCGGCCTTCTCGGGCTTGTCGGCCACGACGGCCTCGGTGGTGAGGAACAGCGCGGCGATCGACGCGGCGTTCTGCAGCGCCGAGCGGGTGACCTTGGCCGGGTCGATGATGCCGGTGGCGATCATGTCGACGTACTCGCCGGTGGCGGCGTTGAGGCCGTGGCCCGCCTCCAGGTTGGCGACCTTCTCCGACACGACGCCGCCCTCGAGACCGGCGTTGATCGCGATCTGCTTGAGCGGGGCCGAGGTCGCGACGCGGACGATGTTGGCGCCAGTGGCCTCGTCGCCGGTCAGGTCCAGCTTGTCGAACGCGGTGGCAGCGGCCTGCACGAGCGCCACGCCGCCGCCGGCGACGATGCCCTCCTCGACCGCAGCCTTGGCGTTGCGGACGGCGTCCTCGATGCGGTGCTTGCGCTCCTTGAGCTCGACCTCGGTGGCCGCGCCGACCTTGATGACGGCCACGCCGCCGGCCAGCTTGGCGAGGCGTTCCTGGAGCTTCTCGCGGTCGTAGTCGGAGTCCGACTTCTCGATCTCGGCGCGGATCTGGTTGACCCGGCCCTCGATCTGGCCCTGGTCGCCGGCACCCTCGACGATGGTGGTCTCGTCCTTGGTGATGACGACCTTGCGGGCCTGGCCGAGCAGCTCGAGACCAGCGGACTCGAGCTTGAGGCCGACCTCCTCGGAGATGACCTGGCCGCCGGTGAGGATGGCGATGTCCTGGAGCATGGCCTTGCGACGGTCACCGAAGCCCGGAGCCTTGACGGCGACGGAGCGGAAGGTGCCCTTGATCTTGTTGACGACCAGGGTCGACAGCGCCTCGCCGTCGACGTCCTCGGCGATGATCAGCAGCGGCTTGCCGGACTGCATGACCTTCTCCAGCAGCGGGAGCAGGTCCTTGACCGTCGACACCTTGGAGTTGGCGATGAGGATGTAGGGGTCCTCCAGCACGGCCTCCATGCGCTCGAGGTCGGTGGCGAAGTAGGCCGAGATGTAGCCCTTGTCGAAGCGCATGCCCTCGGTCAGCTCGAGGTCCAGCCCGAAGGTGTTGGACTCCTCGACGGTGATGACGCCTTCCTTGCCGACCTTGTCCATCGCCTCGGCGATGATCTCGCCGACGGTGGTGTCAGCGGCGGAGATCGACGCGGTGGAGGCGATCTGCTCCTTGGTCTCGACGTCCTTCGCCATGGCGAGCAGCTGCTCGGACACGGCGGCGACGGCGGCCTCGATGCCGCGCTTGAGACCCATCGGGTTGGCGCCGGCGGCCACGTTGCGCAGGCCCTCGCGGACCATGGCCTGGGCCAGGACGGTGGCCGTCGTCGTGCCGTCACCGGCGACGTCGTCGGTCTTCTTGGCGACCTCCTTGACCAGCTCGGCGCCGATCTTCTCGTAGGGGTCCTCCAGCTCGATCTCCTTGGCGATCGAGACACCGTCGTTGGTGATCGTGGGGGCGCCCCACTTCTTCTCCAGAACGACGTTGCGGCCCTTGGGGCCGAGGGTGACCTTGACCGCGTCGGCGAGGGTGTTCATACCCCGCTCGAGGCCGCGGCGGGCCTCCTCGTTGAAAGCAATCAGCTTGGCCATATCGCGTGCGATTCCTATCGACGTGAGTCTGTGTGTGCGGCCACCAGCTGGGCTGCCCGCGACGGACGGCCCGCTCCGCCTGCGATCCATTCCCGCCGGCTTCTGCGGACCTCAGCGTCACCTGGGGTCGCTGTCACTCTCATGACGAGAGTGCCAGCATCATGTTTAGCACTCGACCCCCGAGAGTGCAAACGCCGCCCCGGAGGTCCGGGACGGCGTTCGCGACGGGCTGGAGGTGCTACTCGATGAGGCGGACGGGCTCGCCGACGATGCGGGCCGTCCAGGTGGTCGCGTCGTGGACCTCCGCCCCCGGGAAGCTGACAGCCACCCGCCACCAGCACCCTCCCTGGGTGGTCACCTGGCACGTGTAGTTGTTGGGGATCGGGATCCGGACCGTCTGGAGCTTGCCGTTGTTGGTCGTCGAGGTGATGCCGTTGACCTTGCAGTTGCTCAGGTTCCCGGTCGTCGGCCCTGCTGCCACGCAGTTGGCGGCGGAGGTCATCGCGACGCTCCCCAGCTTGGCGTCACCGGGCGGGATGAACTGGACGGAGCCCGAGCTCGAGCCGGAGCTCGTCGCCTCGCCGACGTCGAAGTAGGTCACCACCAGGGTCTTGTTGGCGGCAGCCGGCGCGACCCGCACCAGGTTGAACGTCGTGTTGGCGGAGTCGGCGTTCGCGTAGATCCGCATCTTCTCGAACGGCGCGACCGTGATGGCGCCGGCCGCGGCGCCGGTGACGGCGCGGAGCGCGAAGTTGTTGGTGCCGTTGCCGAGGACGCTGGTGTCGTCACCCTCCTGGTTGACCACGTTCGAGTTGCCGGCCACGGCACCGGTCGAGTCCAGCGTGTAGCTCGCCGGGAGGGCCACGTTGCTCCGCACCTGGAGGTAGTAGTCGCCCGCCTTCGTCGGCGTGAAGGTGCAGAGGTCCACCCACTGGTGGAAGACGCGTGCGACGTCCTGCTTGTAGTCGTTGTTGCTGCCCGAGTTGCGCAGGTTCCGCTCGCGCGGTCCAGCCGTCCAGTCGTAGTGGTTGCCGTTGCCGTTGTTGTGGTTCACGTAGCTCGACGTGTTGCTGTAGCCGGGCCACTGCTTGGTGCACTGCGCCGGGTTCAGGGCGGGCGCCGAGTACGGGTTGAGGTTGTCCACGGGGCTGCGCAGGGCGAAGGAGGTGATCGTCGGCACCTCGCTGCCGAAACGTCGACCGTCGTTGTCGGAGTCGCCCGTGCAGAACGCGTTGTTCTCGTTGTCGTACCGGAGGTTCGCGTCAGTGGTGGCGAGCGGGTACTTGTCGTTGTCCCCCGAGGAGATGTCGCTCGAGGAGTAGTAGTGGTTGCTCGTGATGGCGACCGGCCCGATGGTGCAGTCCGAAGCGGTCTCGACGTAGGCAGGGTCGTAGATCTGAAGACGCACGGACTGGCCGACCCCGGAAGCGGCGACGCGGACGAGGTAGACGAAGCCGCGGGGCTCGAACTCGTTGTTCGCGGCGCCGCCCGCGCGACTGGCGCAGCCGTCCTCGGTGCCGCCGCACTTGCGCGCGTCGTACTGCGACCCCTGGTCCTTCCACGTCTCGGGACCGGCGATCGCGCCCCAGAACTGCGGGTTCGTGCACGTGGCGTAGGTCGGGACCTTGGTCTGCGACGTGGAGGGGCCCTGCTGGGCAGACCCGGCTGGTTCGTTGGCGAACGAGTTGCACGGGCTCCCCATCGGCGCGGGCCCGTTGAAGTCGGCCACCGCGTAGCGCGAGACCGTGGAGTTGGGAACTCCGATGCCCTTGGCGAAGGCGTTGGAGACGGTCGACGACACGGTGACCTTGAGCTGCGTCGGCTTGTCGCCCATGACCACGGAGACACTGCTGGTGCCTGAGTTGGGGAAGCCGTTGTCCTCGGCGATGGCGAGGGCGCGCGCCTTCGCGCTGTCGAAGTCATCCGGCATGTAGGTCACACCCGCGGTCGCGGCGGCGTCGGCAGCGGCCTGGAGACGCTGCAGCTCGACGTAGATCCGGGACATGTCGACCGCGAGCGCGCCGACCGGGAGCGCGATGAACGCGAAGAACATCGCGATGAGGATCGCCACAGCTCCGGCCTCGTCGCGGCGGCGCTTGCTGGGGATGCGGAAGAGCTTCACGTCGTGTCGTCCGATCAGCCGTGGGCGTTGGGGGTGCCGGGCTTGCAGCGGTCCTGCTCGAGCGGCTCGAACTGGAAGACGGTGCGCTCGGTCATGACCTTGTCGCCGCCCATGAGGCCGCCGACGAGACCGGTCATCCACTTGTGGTTGGCGCGCAGCGCCACACCGACGGACTCCCGGTTGTCGTCGTTGAGGCAGGCGTTGACCGTGGTCGAGGTCCACGAGCCGCTGGAGTAGCGGAACTTCTTGAGCCCGGCGTCCCAGACGTACATCACGCACTTGTCGGTGCAGGAGTTCGGGATGCTCGTGAGGGTGCCGGGGTAGCCCGCCTGGTTGGCCGAGTAGATCATCACCCACTGGATGTCCTCGGCGTTCATGGCCGTGCCGGCGGTCTGCATGGTGTCCGCGGCCGCCTGGGCGAGCGCCGGGGCGATGATCGGCGTGCACGGAGGCGGGTTCGAGCTCGCCTCGCAGGTGCCGGGACCGGCGTCCGCGGAGGCGGCGGCCGAGCGTGCACCGGCGCGCACGCTGCTGCTCATGGACACGTAGTCCTTCATGAACAGGCCGAGCTCGACGATGCCGAGCATGAAGATCAGCAGGACGGGGACGAGGAGGGCGAACTCCACCGCTGCCGCACCGCGTTCGCCTCGACGACGACGACGCCACGTGAGCATCTGGATTCCCCCTCCAACAGTGGCGCCGCCCGATACGGCTGCCTCCTGGACCCCTCGACCCCATGCCGAGGACCCGTCTTGCTGCACCCCCCAGTGCAGCCAGATCAGCCGCAAAAGTATCGGCTGGCGAGACTGGCCCTCTCCCGATCTGGGTAACTTTGCCGTCCAGCCGCGGGAAATGATCACGACGCACTAGACACGTAGTCCGAAATGACTACGCGGGCAAGCGCCTCGCCACGAGATCGGCGAACGGCGCCGCATTGATCGCCGAGACCTCGAGGTAGAGGCCGGGCTCGATGAGCTCGAGCTCGCTCACCACCCAGGCGCCGTCCCACTGCAGCAGGTCGACGCGCAGGTAGTCGAGGGGGCGCCCGAAGCGATCGGCCATGGCGTCGGCGGCCCGCAGCGCGAGGTCGGCCAGCTCGCCGGGTGCCACCTCGCGCACCTGGCCGCCGAACTCCTCGTGCACGCGCACGTCGCCCGCACCCGGCAGCTTGTCGAAGCGCGCGGTGACCTCGCCGCCGAGGACGTAGACCGACACCTCGCCGACCGTGCGGATCGACTCGACGAGCGGCTGGACGACCCACGGGCCGCCGACCTCGGGGTAGTCGGGCGTGCTGCGGATCGGCGTACCGAGGCGCGGGTCGGCGGGGTCGTCGACGACGAGAAGGCCGGCGCCGCCCGCGCTGATGCGCGGCTTGACCACGGCCTGACCGAAGTGGCGTACGGCGTCGGCGAGCCCGGCGCGGTCATCGGCGAGGAGCGTCGGGACGGCCGGCAGGTCACCGAGGTCGGCGAGGTAGCGCTTGTCGTGGTTCCACGCGAAGACGTCGGCGCCGTTGAGCAGGCGCGACTGGTCGAGCGACGCGGTCCAGGCGAGGAACTCCTCCTGCCGCGTGAAGTAGTCCCACGGCGAGCGGAGGGCGACGAGGTCGGCCGCGTCCCAGTCCACGGACGGATCGTCCCAGCGCACCCACGCGAAGTCGATCCCGCGGTCGCGCAGAGCCGCGTCGAGCAGCGGCGCACCGGGCTCGCCGTCCGGGTAGCCGGCGCTCGTGGCGAGCAGCACCGTCACCCGGACACCTCGGGGCCGGTCACCTCGGACGTGCCGTGGAACTGGTGCGCGGAGTGGTCGCGGTTGGTGCCCTCGCGGTTGTCACCCTTCTCGATGATCACGAGGTTGTGGTAGCAGTGCACCGCCCGGACCCACTGGTCGGTGTAGGTCGCCTCGTAGCCCTCGACGAGGAACTCCTCGTGGTTGAGACCGTCGACCAGGTCCTTCACGAGGTCCATCGACGTGCCGGGGGCGCGCGGGTCGAGCTGGCCGCCCCACGCCGGCCAGTAGGAGGTCTGGGTGTCCTCGATGCAGTAGATCGCGCCGTCGGGCAGCAGCGGGAAGAGGATCCGGAACGACTCACGGACGTGGGCGGGGATGTGACTGCCGTCGTCGATCACGACCAGCGGGGCACCCTGCTCCTCGATGATCCGGTGGAGGATCTTCGGGTCCGTCTGGTCGCCGAGGTAGGTGTGGATGTGACCGCGCGTCAGCCAGGTCTTGTCCTCGATGTCGAGGCCGACGATCCGCGCCTTGGGGAAGAACCAGCGCCACATCTTCATCGAGGCGCCGCTCTTGCGGCGCTTCTGGTAGCCACCGATGCCGAGCTCGAGCAGCGTGAAGGACTCCTTGCGGAGGTGCTCGAGGTGCCGCTCGTAGTGGGGGGTGTACTTGTGCACGCCCCACTTGTCGGTGCGGAACTCGATCGCGAGCTCGGTGAGGTTGCTGGCCAGGAGCCGCCGCCGGCGCTCGGCCTTCGGGTCGACGGCCACCGGTGCGGGTTCGGCGGGAGGCTGCTTGAGGCCGGCCTTGAGGGCCGCCTTCTTGACGACCTGGCCGGCTCGTCGAGCAGTGGTACGCACCCGCAGACCCTAGCCTGACCCGCCGACCCCGGGCGCGTGGTGCCCGAACGGTACGGCCTCCACCACGCCCAGCGCGGCCAGCACCGAGGGCAGCATCGCCTTCGCCGTGCGCTTGTAGCCGTGCGCACTCGGGTGGAAGCGGTCGAGGCTGAACATCTCCTCGGGGTTGGTGATGAAGAACGGACCGACCACGTGCGCGAGCGAGACGACGCGCGCACCACGCTGGAGGGCGGTGCTGCGCTGGGCGGCGGCGAGCTGCCGTGAGGCCCGGGAGCCCAGCGCGCGCAGGGGCTGCGGCACCGGTCGCAGCGCCCCGAGGTCGGGACAGGTCCCGACGACGACCTCCGCCCCGCGGCCCCGCAGCTCGTCGATCGCGTCGGCGAGGTGGCGCACGGACTCCGAGACCGGCACGCGGTGCGTCACGTCGTTGCCTCCGACGACGATGACGGCGACATGGGGACGGTACGACGCCGGCAACGAGGCGAGCTGTCCGGCGAGCATGCTGCTCTCCGAGCCGACGACCGCGGCCGTCCGCAGCCGGACCGAGCGGCCGGCCTCCCGGGCGATGCCACGCGCCAGCCGGCCACCGAGGGTGTGCTTGGGCTTCTCGGCACCGAGGCCGGCAGCGACCGAGTCGCCGAGCACCAGCAGGTCCACCGGCTCGCCGTACTTCTTCTTGTAGTGGCGGTCGGCCGACGGCGCCTGCTCGCCGAGGGGCTTGCCGATCGCGCGTCGGGCCTGCGCGGCCTGGCGCTGCAACAGCTCCCGGGCGCCGTACGCCGTCCCACCGGCGAGGCCGCTCACGACGGCCAGTGCCACGCCGGCGCGGGTCAGGTGCTTGCTGGACACGCGTCCCTTGAACCACACCGACATGAACGGTCCGGCACGCCCGGGCATCGCGTGCCCCAACGGAGCGGCAGAGTTGGGTCGTCGTACTCATGTGCCCTGCCGGTCATGCGCACAGGCTGGGGCCATGACCGACACATCGACGCTCACCATCCGTCCGGTCCCACCGCGCCAGCTCTCCTGGCTGCGCACGGAGGTCTCCGACTGGACCTCCCAGGGACTCATCACCCCGGAGCAGGCGGACGCGATCCGCACCCGCTACCGCTCCGACCACCACGCGCGATCGAGCATCGGCCGCGTCCTGCTCCTCCTCGGCGGCGGCTTCGTCGGTGTCGGGCTCATCTGGCTGGTCGCCGCCAACCTCGACCAGCTCTCCCCCGTCGCCCGCTTCGGCGTGGTCGGCGGCCTCTGGCTCCTCTTCCTCGTCGGCGGCGAGGCGCTCGCCGCCCGCCGCGCATCGGCTCCGCTCGTCGGCGGCATCCGGCTGCTCGCCGCCCTCGGCACCGGCGCCGTGATCTTCCAGGCCGCCCAGTCGCTCCAGGTGCCGGCGTTCGAGCCGCGCCTCGTCGGCCTCTGGGCAGCCGGCACCCTGCTCCACGGCTACCTCGCCCGGGCCTACCTGCCCTTCGTGGTCGGCATCGCGACCGGCCTCTACTGGTGGTTCGTCCAGCCGATGTGGGACGCCCAGAGCGGGCTCACGGTCGTGGTGCTCCTCGGTGCCGCCGCCGTGCTGGCGGCCGGCCTCGCGGTCGTGCACGACGGGCGGCTGGACTCCTTCGCGTGGACCTGGCGCACGCTCGCCGGCGGCATGGCCCTGCTGGCGCTCTTCGTGGCCGCGGTGCCCGAGATCGGCGGCGGCGCTGTCGAGTGGTCCCCCTGGCTGGTCGTCGTGCTGGCGGCCGCAGGTGTCGCCGCCGCAGGGTCCGTGCTCGTCCGACCCGGGCTCCGCGCGCTCGAGCCCGCCGGCGCGATCGTCGTGCTCGGCGCCGCCACCCTGCTGGCGATGTGGAGCACCGGCACCGACTCCACCGACGTCGACGCCGCTGACTGGCTGCGCGCCGCCGTCTCGGTCGGCGCCTACGTCGCCCTCGCCGTCGCGCTGGTCGCCCTCGGCACGGTGCGCGAGCACCCGCCGCTCTCGTGGATGGCGATGGTCGGTCTGGTCGTCTTCACGACCTTCCAGAGCTTCGCGGTCTTCGCCCCGATCGTGACCGGCGCGTGGTTGTTCGTCGTGCTCGGCACCGTCTTCCTCGGCACCGGCTTCCTCGTGGACCGCGCCCGACGCGAGCTCGCCCAGGCCCTCGACACCACCACCGACGACACCGACGGAGCAGCCCGATGAACCGGATCCTCACCACGTGCGTGGTCGCCGCAAGCCAGCTGGTCATGGTCGGACTCGCGGTCGCGCCGCAGCTGTCCGCCCGCACGACCGGCGACACCTACCTGCTGCGGGCGGCGCCCGTCGACCCGATCGACCCGTTCCGTGGCGCCTACGTCGCGCTCGACTACCCCGGTCTGCGCGACGACGACAACCCCGTCCTCGACGACGGTCGCAACGGCGACCTCTACGTCACGCTCGTCCGGGACGGCGACGTCTGGAGGGCGGGCAGGTGGAGCCGCGAGCGACCGGACGACGCGCCTTACCTCGCCTGCGACGACCGGACGTGGCAGGTCCGCTGCGGGATCGAGAGCTGGTTCCTCCCGCAGGACGACGCGAAGCAGGCCGAGCAGCTCCTCCGCGACGGTGCCGTCGCGGAGGTCAGGATCGACGGCCGCGGCCACGCCGCCGTGGTCGACGTACGCGCCCCGTGACGCGGACGCGTCAGAGGCGGCTGAGCGACACCGTGTAGTAGAGCTCGTCGTCCGCGGCGCCCGCGATCCGGTCCACCGTGATCGAGGTCGGGACGCCGCGGCGCGTGTAGTCGACGTCGACCGCGTCGGCCGTGCCCTGGGCCTCGCGGATCCGGGTGAACATCTCGTCCATCGAGTAGCCCAGGACCGGACCGACGTCGCGCCGGCCCTTGGTCACCCGGACGATCTCGTCGTCGCGGACGACGGTGCGCACCGCGGGCGCCGGACGGCAGTAGCAGCTGGTCCGGACGGTGATGACGTAGTCGTCGACGTCCCTGGCCTGCCACCGCTGCCAGGCGCGGTCGAGTGCGGGGTCGTCGTTCGCGCCCGGGACGAACGGCTGCACCGGCTGCGGGTCCGTGACGGCGTACGCCGGTGCGGCGCCCGCGCCGACGACGGCAGCGAGCAGGACGACGAGGGACGTGCGCTTCATCGAGGTCATGTCCCTCCGACGCGCCGACGTCCGGGTCTGGTTCCGCTCAGCCGCCGGCGACGGCCGGGATCACCGAGATCTGCACGCCGTCCGGGGTCGGCGTGGCGAGGTCCTCGAGGAAGCGGACGTCGTCGTTGCCGACGTAGACGTTGACGAAGCGACGCAGCGCGCCGGAGTCGTCGAGGATCCGGGCCTTGATGCCCGAGTAGCTCGCGTCGAGGTCGTCGAGGACCGCGGCCAGGGTCTCGCCCTCGGCGCTGACCTCGGACTCGCCGCCGGTGTAGGTGCGGAGGATGGTGGGGATCCGGACGGACACGCTCATGTGCTGGTCTCTCCTCAGAGGATGTTGGCGGCGACGAAGGCGTCGTAGGACGGGGCGATGGTGGCGGCCGCACCGACCCGGTCGGAGATCGCGTCGAGGGTCTTGAGGCCGTGGCCGGTGTTGATGACGACGGTCTCGAGCGAGGTGTCGAGCTGGCCGGACTCGACGAGCTTCTTCAGCACGCCGACGGTCGTGCCGCCGGCGGTCTCGGTGAAGATGCCCTCGGTGCGGGCGAGCAGCACGATCGCGTCGCGCACCTCGTCGTCGGTGACGTCCTCGACCGCACCCCCGGTGCGGCGGCAGACGTCGAGGACGTAGACGCCGTCGGCGGGGTTGCCGATGGCCAGGCTCTTGGCGATCGTGTCGGGCTTCACCGGCCGGATCGCGTCGGTGCCGGCCTTGTAGGCGACCGAGACCGGCGAGCAGCCGGCGGCCTGCGCTCCGTAGACCTTGTAGGACCTGTCCTCGACGAGGCCGAGCTTGATGAGCTCCTGGAAGGCCTTGTCGACCTTGGTGAGCTGCGAGCCCGAGGCGACCGGGATGACGATCTGGTCGGGCAGCCGCCAGCCGAGCTGCTCGGCGATCTCGTAGCCCAGGGTCTTGGAGCCCTCGGCGTAGAAGGGGCGCACGTTGACGTTGACGAACGCCCAGCCCTCCTCCTCGCCGGCGATCTCGGACGCGAGCTTGTTGACGTCGTCGTAGTTGCCGTCGACGGCGACGAGCTTCTCGGTGAAGACCGCCGAGTTGACCTTCTTCGGCGTCTCGAGGTTGCTCGGGATGAAGACCACGGTCGGGATCCCGGCGCGGGCGCCGGCCGCGGCGACCGCGTTGGCGAGGTTGCCCGTCGAGGGGCACGCGAAGACCTTCGCGTCGAGCTCGCGGGCCGCGCTCAGGGCGCAGGCGACGACGCGGTCCTTGAAGGAGTTGGTCGGGTTGGTGGAGTCGTCCTTGACCCAGAGCCTGTCGATGCCGAGCTCGCGGGCGAGGTTCTTCGCCTCCAGCAGCCGGGTGAAGCCCGGCTCGGTGTTCGGGCTCTGCTCGATGTCGGTCGGGACCGGCAGCAGCGCCTTGTAGCGCCAGATGTTGCGGGGCCCGGCGGCGATCTCCTCGCGGGTCACGGCCGGGAAGTCGTAGGCCACCTCCAGTGGCCCGAAACACTCGGGACACGCGTAGGACGGGCCGAGCTCGACCTCGTGGCCGCACTCGCGGCAGGCGAGCGCACGGGCGTTGCCGAAGGCGCCGTCGCGCAGCCCCTTCTTCGCCGAGGCGGGGGTGGTGTCGTCCAGCAGGGTGCTCATGAAGTCCTCCTTCTCATCTGTCCCCGCGACTTTCGCGTGGGCCGGATTTGGCACCTGCTCCCATGACTGCCGGAGGTCTCCGGACAGGAGGCTCATGGGTGGTTGCCGGGACTTCAACGGGCCGTTCCCTCAGTCCCTCGTGATGAGCAGGACCAGAGTAGGCAGGCTGTCTCACGATGCGCACATCGGGTCCACGATGTGGTCGCACCGTCCGGCCACGGGACTTCTGCCCGCGACCTACGGGTGTTGTACGGTCCTCCGGATCCGTTGCCCAGCGGCCCGGCCGGCTCGAACGACTGGAAGACCCGATGACCGACGCACCGTCCTCCGCCCGCAGGCGGATCGCGTACCTGCTCCCCGTCTACAACGAGGAGTCGGGTGTCCCGGCCTTCCACGCGGCACTCGTCGCGGCCACCGACACGCTCGCGGACCGCTACGACGTCCAGTTCATCTACGTCGACGACGGCTCGCGCGACCGGTCCTTCGACGTCCTCATGCGGCTCCACGAGCAGGACGAGCGGGTCGTGGTCATCCGGCTCTCGCGCAACTTCGGCCACCAGAAGGCCGTCACCGCCGCGCTCGACGCCTGCCACGCGGACGCCGCGATCATCATGGACACCGACCTGCAGGACCCGCCCGCGGTGAGCCTCGAGCTGATCGAGCGCTGGGAGGCCGGGGCCGACGTGGTCTACGCGCAGCGGCGTACCCGTGACGACTCGTGGTTCAAGCGCACCACGGCCCACGCCTTCTACCGGGTGCTGTCGCGCGCCGCGTCGATCGACATCCCGCGCGACACCGGCGACTTCCGCCTGCTCGACCGCACGGTGGTCGCCGAGCTCGGGAAGTACCGCGAGCACAACCGCTTCCTGCGCGGCATGGTCAGCCACGTCGGCTTCCGCCAGGAGGCCGTCGCCTTCGACCGCGACCGCCGCCACAGCGGCACCACGGGCTACCCGCTCTCGAAGATGCTGAGCCTGGCCGGCGACGGGATCTTCGGCTTCTCCACGGCGCCGCTCCGCCTGATCAGCCGCGTCGGCCTGCTCTTCTCGCTGCTGAGCGTCGTCGGGATCGTGTACGCCGTCGTGGTGCGGCTGGCGACCCCGGAGAACGCCGTGCCCGGCTGGGCGTTCCTCGCGATCACGCTCTTCCTCATCGGCGGCGTCCAGATCTCGATGCTCGGCATCCTCGGCAGCTATCTCGGCCGGGTCTACATCGAGGTCCAGGACCGGCCGCTCTACAGCGTCTCCCGGGTGGTCGGCGACCCGTGGTGAGGTCGACCGCGAGCCGGTTCGCGCTCGTCGGCGTCGTCAACACCGCGATCGACGTCGGCCTCTTCGCCGTGCTGACCGCCGCCGGTGCCGGTGTCGTGGCGGCCAACCTGGCCTCGACCTCGGCGGGGATGGCCTTCAGCTTCGTCGCGAACCGCGCCTTCTCGTTCCGCTCGACCGCGTCGCTGCGCTCGACGCTGGTGCCGTTCCTGGCCGTCACCCTCGTGTGCCTGTGGGTCATCCACCCCCTGGTGATCCTCGCCGTCGGCCACCTGCTCGGGGGCCTCGGTGTCGCCGACACCCCCGCGGCCCTCGCCGGCAAGGTCGCCGCCGTCGGTGTCGGGCTGCTGTGGAACTACGGGTGGTACGACCGCGTCGTCTTCGCCGACAGGTCCACGGCCGGGACGACCGACGAGGCGACCGACGAGGAGTCCGTGCGATGAGGCTGCTCTCCCGAGCCGGTGCGGTCGTGCTGGCGGCGGCGCTGCTGGTCGTCGTGGTCCACACGGTCGTCTCGCCCCTCTACGGCGCCTACCGCTGGAGCACCGCACCGAGCCTGGTCGTGGCGGCCGTGCTCGTCGTCGCCCTGCTGCCGGCGACGCTCGCCCTGGCCCGGTGTGCCGGCTGGCTCGAGGGCCACCCGTGGCCACGGCGCACGCTCGTCGCCCTGGCGCTGGCCGGCATCTTCTACGCACAGGTCCAGATCGGCTGGGCCATCCGGCTCCCGCCCGGGTGGGACGCGAGCCAGGTCGCCGGCATCGCCGAGCGGATGGCGCTCGGCCTGCCCGACGACCCGGGCCAGGTGTCCTACATCAGCACCTACCCGAACAACGCCCTCGTCGTCGCGGTCCTGCACCTGTGGGACGCCTTCACGATCAGCCGGGGCAACCCCGACCTGTGGGCCGCCGCCGTGGTGCTGGTCGCCGGTGCGATGACGAGCGCGGTCGCGCTGGCCTACCTCGCCGCACGGCGCATGGGCGGACCCGTGGCGGCCTACCTCCTGCTCGCCTTCTCCGTCGTGTTCGTCGCGCTGTCGCCCTGGGTGCCGGTCGCCTACTCCGACACGCTGACGATGCCCTTCCCCGCGGCCGTGCTCTACCTCTTCAGCCTCGAGCGCTCCCGGCGACGTACGACGACCCGCGTGGCGCTGTGGGCGGCGATGGCCGTCGTGACGATGGTCGGCTACGCCCTCAAGCCGACGGCCGTCTTCGCGCTGGCCGCGGCCGCCCTCGTCGCCCTCGTCGTCGCGGTCCCGACCCTGCGCCGGTCGTGGCGGGGGGTCGCCGCGTGCGCGGCCGGGGTGGTCGCAGGCGTGGTCGTCGGCACGCTGCTCGTCGGCGAGCTCGTCTCCTCGTGGGGCATGGCGACGACCGACGAGGCCGCCCCGCAGCGGCTCGGCGTCACGCACTTCCTGAAGATGGGCGCGCAGCAGCCGCCGGGCGCCTACAACGACTACTTCGGCTCCTACGCCGAGGCCGACGTCCTCGAGACCCGGGCCCTGCCGCTGGAGGGCCGGACGAGGGCCAACCTCGACCGCTACCTCGATCGCGTGGCGGACATGGGACCGGTCGGCTACGCCCGCTTCCTCGAGCGCAAGCTCACCTGGACGTTCGGCGACGGCTCGTTCTTCGCGTGGGGCGAGGGCGGCATGTCGGTCGACCCGACCCCGTTCCTCGTCACCGACCCCCGCAGCATCAGCATCCAGCGGTGGATGGGACTGCACGGCGACCGCTACGCCACGACGTTCTCGCTGTGGCAGGGCACGTGGCTGGTCGTGCTGCTGCTCGTCGCCGCGGGGGCGCTGCACCGCGGCCGCGGGCTCGGGTCGGCGGCGACCATGGCCCGGCTCAGCCTGCTGATGCTGGTGGCCTTCCTGCTCCTCTTCGAGGCGCGTGCCCGCTACGTCTACCTCTACCTGCCCTACTTCCTGGTGCTCGCCTCGCTGAGCGCGGCGCTCCTCACGCCGGTGGTGGCCGCGCGGGTCAGGCGCGGACGAGCCGGCTGAGCAGGTCCACGACTCCGGCGGGCCCGTCGACCACGACGTCAGCGAGCTCGACGAGGTCGGGGCGCTCGTGCGAGGCGGAGCAGACGACCAGCCCGGGCAGGCCGTCGGCGCGCAGCGCCCGCACGGCCTCGAACGCCTCGACGTCCCCCAGGTCGTCACCGCCGAAGACGACGCCGGTGGCCTCCTGCTCCGCGACGAACGCGCGCACGGCCTGGCCCTTGTGCATCTCGCCGGAGCGCACCTCGATGACGTTGCGGCCGGGCTCGACCGAGAGGTGGTGGCGCTCAGCCAGGACCGTCAGGGGCTTGACCAGCCGCTCGAACGCGGCGGCAGGGTCGTCCATCCGGCGCGTGTGCACCGCGACGGCGAGCCCCTTCTCCTCGATGAAGGCGTCGGCCGCACCTGCGGTGCGGAGCACGGACGGGAGCTCGCGCTCGAACGTCGCCAGGCCGGCCGGCGGACGGGGCGACCGGATGCGCTGGTCGGTCGCCGACCAGCGCTCGTTGCCGTAGTGGCCGAAGACGAACAGCTCGGCACCGCGGTCGAGCATCGCGTTGCCGAGGGCGTCGAGGTCGCCCATCGCGATCGCCTGGCGCGCGGGACGACCGGTGATCACCGCGACGGCCCGCACCGCCTCGGCGAGCTCGAGCAGCGCACCGGGTGCGCCGGGGTGCAGGCGCGCCGACTCCGGGTCGTCGACCACGGGCGACAGCGTGCCGTCGAAGTCGAGTCCGACGACGACGCCGGCGAGGACGTCGCGGACGGCGTCGTAGTGGGCGCGCGCATCGTCGGAGGTGAACTCCATGCCCCCACCCAACCACGCGCGCCGGACGTGCGGCCAACCGACCGCTGGCCGCCCGGTGGCCGCGTGGCGACGGTTACTGGGGTGCGTCGGTGGTGAGGATGACCGTGAGCCGGTCCTTCCTCATCTCGCCCACGGCGGGCGCGGTGCGCGCGATGCCGAGGTCGAGCGCGAGCTGCTTGCCGGCCGCCTGGAGCCGCGGCGGGAAGTAGACCGTGGTCGTCGGGACGACGCCGTACCAGTTGTCCTCGCCCACGACCGACCAGCCGATCGTGGTCGCCTTCGTGGCCGTCGTGGCGGCCAGGCCCTTGATGCCGGAGTTGTTGTAGACCTCGACGTAGACCTCGCCGCGCTTGATCGCAGGCTTGGGCTTGGGCGTCCTGGTCGCGGTCGGCGTGGGCTCCGGCGACTGCTCGGCGCTGGCGATGGTCGCGGTGTTGTCGACGCGGCGCTCGGTGGGCGCCTGGTCGCGGGTGGCGAGGAAGGTGATCGAGGCCATCGCCACGGCGAGGACCGAGAGCATGACGAGCGGGGACGGGAACGCGACGCCGCGCTCGTCACGGGAACGGCGGCCGGTGGCGCTGGGGAAGAAGGCCATGGGGAAGGTGACCAATCGTGAGTGGGTGGCGGGCTGACGCAGGTGTGTCAGACCTCGAAGCCGAGGCGACGGGCGGAACGCTGGCGCTGGCGCGAGGCGCGCAGCCGACGGAGGCGACGGACCAGGAGCGGGTCGGCCTCGAGGGCCTCGGGGCGGTCGATGAGCGCGTTGAGGACCTGGTAGTAGCGGGTCGAGGACATGTCGAACTTCTCGCGCACGGCCTGCTCCTTGGCACCGGCGTACTTCCACCAGTGGCGCTCGAACTCCAGGATGTCGCCGTCGCGCTGGCTGAGCCCGGCAGCAGCCTGCTGCTCGGCTGCGATCTGCGACGCTGCGTCCATCAGTGCCATCTCCTCTTCGACCCCACGTCCACCCGTGCCCGGGTGGACTGCGGTCAGTCTAGGTGACGAACGACAACGATGTCATTCGCCTCCGGCGAGTCGTCTGGACAAACTCCGGCCATCCCTCGGACGCGGGCCCGGACCACCCCCGCCCACCCCTCCGGATGCCGCTCGGACGCGGGCGTTGGACGCCGCCCGGCCACCGAGGGGTGACCCGCCCGTCACCGCCCGTCGATAGGGTGACGTCGTGAGCCGAGTCCCGCAGGCAGACCTCGTGATCGTGGCCAACCGCCTGCCCGTCGACCGGGTGACGCTCCCCGACGGCGAGGTCTCGTGGCGCCGATCCCCCGGCGGCCTGGTCTCCGCGCTCGAGCCGGTCATGCGCGCCAACGACGGGGCCTGGATCGGCTGGCCGGGCTCGGCCGACGAGGACGAGTTCGAGCCGTTCGTCGAGGACGGCCTCTCCCTCGTGCCCGTCTCGATGAGCTCGCAGGAGGTCGAGGAGTTCTACGAGGGCTTCTCCAACGGCACCCTCTGGCCGCTCTACCACGACGTCGTCGCCAAGCCGGAGTTCCACCGCGAGTGGTGGGACTCCTACGTCTCGGTCAACGAGCGGTTCGCCGCCCGGGCCGCCGAGGTGGCCGCGGAGGGCGCCACCGTGTGGGTCCAGGACTACCAGCTCCAGCTGGTGCCGCAGATGCTCCGCGACCGCCGCCCCGACCTGCGCATCGGCTTCTACCTCCACATCCCGTTCCCGCCCGCCGAGCTCTTCTCCCAGCTGCCGTGGCGCCGCCAGATCCTGGAGGGCCTGCTGGGTGCCGACCTGATCGGCTTCCAGCTGCCGGGCGCGGCCGCGAACTTCGTCCGCCTCGTGCGCAGCCGCGTGGGCCACAAGACCCACCGCGACACGATCTACCTCCCCGACGGCCGACCGGTGAAGGCGACGGCCTTCCCGATCTCGATCGACACCGCGGGCTTCGAGGAGCTCGCCCGCTCCGAGGGCGTCGCGAAGCGGGCCGCCGACATCCGAGCGGCCCTCGGCAACCCGAGGAAGATCTTCCTCGGCGTCGACCGCCTCGACTACACCAAGGGCATCTACTCCCGGCTGCGCGCCTTCGGCGAGCTGGTCCGCGACGGACACATCGACGTCGAGGACGCCGTCTTCGTCCAGGTCGCGACGCCGTCACGTGAGCGCGTCGAGCAGTACCGCATCCTCCGCGACGAGATCGAGCGGCTGGTCGGCCGGATCAACGGCGACGAGGGCCGCATCGGGCGCCCGGCGATCTCCTACATGCACTCCTCCTACCCCCGCGAGGAGATGGCCGCCCTCTACCGCGCGGCCGACGTGATGGTCGTGACGCCGTTCCGAGACGGGATGAACCTCGTCGCCAAGGAGTACGTCGCCTGCCGCTTCGAGGACGACGGCGCGCTCGTGCTCTCGGAGTTCGCCGGCGCCGCCCAGGAGCTCCGGCAGGCGTGGCTGGTCAACCCCTACGACATCGACGGCATGAAGGCCGCGCTGCTCGAGGCCTACGCGGCCGACGAGAAGGAGACCGGTCGCCGGATGCGGGCGATGCGCAAGACCGTCGTCCAGCACGACGTCGCCCGCTGGGCGGCCAGCTTCCTCCACGAGCTCGAGACCCTGCCCGAGCACCACGACAAGACCACGCGCAAGCCTGCCGCGCGCTAGCGACCGGGCCGGGCCTCGCCGACGGCGTGGTCCGTCCCGTCCTGGGCGACCATGATCGCCTCGATCTCCTTGACCAGCCGCTCGCCCAGGCGCGGCCACGACGGGTCGTAGCCGTAGGTCTCCGCGAGCCCGACGTGCGTGCGGGTGCCGTCGAGGAGGTCGATGTCGCGCGGGGAGATCAGGCCGGGGTGCACCACCCCGATGGCCTCGGAGACCTTGAGCAGGTCGCGGCGCATGGAGCGGACGTAGTTGGCGGCCCGGACGCTCTTGAGCGACACGTCGAGGCCGCGGGTGTAGCGGGGGTCCTGGGTGGCGACGCCGACCGGGCAGTGGTCGGTGTGGCACTTCTGCGCCTGGATGCAGCCGATCGACATCATCGCCTCGCGACCGGCGTTGACCATGTCGACGCCGAGGGCGAAGGCGACGATCGCGTTCTCCGGGATGCCGAGCTTGCCGGCGCCGATGAAGACCACGTCGTCGGTGAGCCCGGCCGCGGCGAAGCGCCGGTAGACCTCGGAGAAGGCGATCCGGAACGGGTAGGCGACGGAGTCGGCGAAGATCATCGGCGCCGCGCCCGTCCCGCCCTCGCCGCCGTCGATGTTGACGAAGTCGACGCCGCGCTGGCCGTCGGCCATGGCGGCGGTGAGCTCGTCCCACATCGTCAGGTTGCCGACGGCGGACTTGATGCCGACGGGAAGCCCGGTGGCCTGCGCGACCTCCTCGACGAAGTCGAGCATCGAGTCGACGTCGGAGAACTCGGTGTGCCGGCTCGGCGAGGCGCAGTCCTGGCCCACGGGGATGCCGCGGATCTCGGCGATCTCCTGGCTGACCTTCTCGCCGGGGAGCATGCCTCCGAGGCCGGGCTTGGCACCCTGGCTGAGCTTGACCTCGATCGCCTTCACCGGTGCGGACTGCACGAGGTCGACGAGTCGCGCGAGGTCGAAGCGACCGTGCTCGTCGCGGCAGCCGAAGTAGGCCGTACCGATCTGGAAGACGACGTCACCGCCGTGGCGGTGGTGCGGTGACAGCGCGCCCTCACCGGTGTTGTGCAGACAGCCGGCCAGCGCGGCGCCCTTGTTGAGCGACTCGATCGCCTTGCCGGACAGCGCGCCGAAGCTCATCCCGGAGATGTTCACGACCGACTGCGGACGGAAGGCCTGCGGACGACCCCGCGCCGCCCCCATCACCTTGGCGCACGGCAGGACGACCTCCTCCTGCGCGTGCGGCATGACCGCGGCGCCGGGACCGGTGAACGTGCGGTGCTTGATGATCGGGTAGCCCGCGAGGTTCTCGATGTCGTTGTCCGTGCCGAACCCGAAGTAGTTGTTCTGCATCTTGGAGCTGGCGTAGACCCAGCGGCGCTGGTCGCGGCTGAACGGCCGCTCCTCGTCGTTGTCGGTCACGACGTACTGCCGCAGCTCGGGACCGAACGTCTCCAGCACGAACCGCGCGTGGCCGACGACCGGGAAGTTTCGCAGGATCGCGTGCTTCTTCTGGACCAGGTCGTGCACCGCTGTCGCCGCCGTCGCGACGGCCGTGCCGCCCAGGATCGCGTACCTCCACCTCATGGGACATGCCTAGCCCTCGCACCGGGTGATGTCGAGGAACCGCGCGCGAACGCCCGGCGGCAGTGTCGGCTCATGCGAGCTCGCCGCGAGCCAGGCTCACCCCGGAGTGGGTGGGATCGCCGTCGTCGGGCTCGATCGAGATGTCGACGATGCGGTAGCCCTCGTCGACGAGGTCGCCGGGCACCCGGAAGTCTCCCGCCTCGCCGTCGCCGAGCACTCCCAGCGCCACCATCCGGACGCCGTCGAGGTTGATCAGCCAGACCTCGTGGAAGCCCTCCTCCTGACCGAGGTCACGCGCCTTCACGCGCAGCGTCACGGCGTCGGCGTCACGCACGACCTCGGCCACCCCACGCGACTGCTCGCTGTCGAGCGCCGTGAGGTCGGCCGCGGCGACGACGGTCGCCGGGTCGCGCCGGTCGGGGACGGGATCGGGGTCGCCGACGGTCAACCGGCCCAGGCCGAGCCCGGCCACGAGCGCGACCGCGGCGGCGAGGCCGACGACCCAGGCCGGCAGGGCACGACGGCGCGAGGGCGGCGGGACCAGCGGGACCACCCGGGCGCTCGACCCGGCGATCTCCGCGAGCACCCGGTGGCGGACGCCCTCGGGCGGCGCGACCAGCGCCTCGGACTCGGCGGCGGACGACCGGACACCGGCGAGCCGGTCGACCAGGCCCGCGCACTCGTCGCAGCCGGACACGTGCTCGAGGACGGCGGGGTCCGCGTCGGAGGGGTCGACCACGAGGCCCGCGAGCTCGTCAGGTTGAGGATGGGTCATGGCGCACCTCCTCGAGTCGGTGATGGAGCTCCAGCAGCCCCCGGCGCAGGTGGCTCTTCACCGTGCCCAGTGGTAGTTCGGTGCGGTCGGCGATCTGGTTGTGTGTCAGGTCGCCCCAAAATGCGAGCCGCAGGATCGCGCGGCGCGGATCGGGCATCTCGTCGACCACCTGACGGACCACGACGCGGTCGACCAGCTCCTCGTCGTGCACCGTGGTCGCGTCGGGGACCGCGGCGACGCGCGCCACCTTGCGTGCGTCCCGCGCCCGCGCGGCCCGCACGTCCGCGACCTTGTGCCTGGCGATCCCGAGGAGCCACGCCGGCAACGCCCCCGGCGTGGGGACCAGGGTGTGGCGAGCCTGCCAGGCGGAGACGAACACCTGCTGGGTGACCTCCTCGGCGTCGTGGTGGTCGGCCAGGGCGCGGAGGGCGAAGGTGTGGACGAGGGCCGACCAGCGATCGAAGATCGCCTCGAGCGCCGCTTCCTCGCCCGCCACCAGGCGCGAGGCGAGGGACCGGACGTCGTCACGGCCCTCGAACTCGCTCACCCCACTGACCACGGGGACAACGTACTGGCCGCGCGCCGGTCGAGCGCGACGTGCTCCGCTCGACCGGCGCGCCAGCCTCGTGTCAGAGGTCGATCGGGCGCAGCACGCGGTCGATGCCGTGCGCGACCTGCTTGTTGCCCTTATTGAGGTCGAGGAGCTTGAGGATCGCCATCGGGTCCTGGGCGTTCTTGTCCTTGTCCTTCAGGGTGACCGACACGGACGGCTTCGTGCGGACCTTGACCTTGATGGTCTTGCCGGCCGCGGTCTTCAGCGAGGCGCCGTTGGCCTTGAGCACCTTGTTGCTGGTGAGCGTCTTGCCCGGGACCACGTGGTAGAGCAGCACGGTCTCGATGGTGTCGACGCCGGCGAGCTCGACGAGCGTGTTGAAGATCTTCTTCTCGCTCTTGATGGTCTTGCCGGTGAGGTCCTTGGCCAGCAGGCGGAACGCCTCGTCAGTGGGCACGAACGCGGTGAGGGGCTGCGAGCCGTCGGCGAGGAGCGCGACCGGCGAGTCCGGCTTGGCGGCGAGGACGGCGAGGACGGCCTCGGTCGTGATGTCGAAGTCGTTTTTGTTGTTGTCGAACTTGTTGCCGTCCGACGTCAGCAGCGCGGCGAGGCTGTCGTCGCCTGCCTTGGTGGTGGCCACCTGGGCGGTCGCGGCGGGTGCCGTCGCCAGCGCGCCGAGCGCGAGGGCGGAGGCGGCGAGAAGGGCGGGAACGCGTCGGTTCATCGAGGGTTTCCTTCCATCGGGGGTGCCGGTCGGCACCCTGTCTCCCCCTTCTCGGCGCGAACACCTCGGTTGGATGCACCCGGTGCGTAGATTCTTCCCATGGACCTGATCCCCACGCCCGACCAGGTGGTCGCGGCGGCCGGAAACGTCGCGCACGCCGTGCTCTACGGCGGCCTCGCGGACCTGCGCCCGATGCCGCGGACGCTCATCGACGACGGCGAGCTGCGCGAGGTCTACCACTACCGCCCGGCCCGGGACGTGGCCGAGGCCGGGGACCCGGTGCTGCTGGTGACGCCCCTGGCCGCGCCCGCGCTGTGCTTCGACCTGCGACGCGACTGCTCGCTCGTCGAGCACCTGGTCACGCAGGGACGCCCGACCTATCTCCTGGAGTACGGCCAGGTCTCCTTCAAGAACCGTGCGCTCGGTGTGGAGCACTGGGTCGACGAGGTCCTGCCCGAGGCGATCCGCACGGTCCACGAGCACTCCGGCGGCCGCGGCGTGCACCTCGTCGGCTGGAGCCTGGGCGGGATCTTCGCCCTCCTCACTGCAGCCGACCGTCAGGACCTGCCGATCGCCTCGCTGACGGTGCTCGGCTCCCCCGTCGACGTGCGCAAGGTGCCGTTGGTGGCACCCGTGCGGCCGCTGCTCAACCTCACCCAGGGCAAGGGCGCGGTCACCCGCGCCTACCGCGCGCTCGGCGGCGTGCCGGTGCCGCTGGTCAACTGGGCCTTCACCGCGGCGTCGGCGCAGAAGGTGGTGACCAAGCCGCTCGCGGTGATCACCCACCTCGACGACACCGACTACCTCGCCCAGCTCGAGGCGGTCGACCGGTTCCGGGCCAACATGACGGCCTACCCCGGGCGCACCTTCGGCCAGCTCTACCACCGCTTCGTCAAGGGCAACGCGCTCGCCGGCGGCAGCATGGAGATCGGCTCGCGGACCGTCGACCTCGCCGCGATCCGGGTGCCCGTGCTCGTCTTCGCGGGCAACACCGACGGCATCGCGCCGCTGCCGGCCGTACGCGCCGTGGTGCCGCTGCTGACCGGCTCGCGGCAGGTGCAGTTCGAGATCGTGCCCGGCGGGCACCTCGGCATGCTCACCGGCCGGGCCGCCCGGGGGACCACGTGGACCACGATCGACGAGTGGGTCGACCAGTGGTCGGCCGGCGTGGTGCCGGTGGTGGCGAAGCCTGCCCGGAAGGCCGCTGCGAAGAAGGCTCCGGCGAAGAAGGCCCCTGTCGCCACGAAGGCGGCAGCGGCGAAGGCCACATCGACGAAGAAGGCTCCCGCCAGGAAGTCGAGTCCTGCGAAGAAGGCCGCCCCCGCCCAGGCCGCGTCCGCGTCGGCGATCGGGTCCAACCCCGCGCGGCGCTACGGCTCGTCGGGCTCGCGGGCGCTGGGCCAGCGGTGACGGCAACCGCGTCGCCGGGCGAGGCCGCGCGCCTGTCGCGCGGGGTCCGGATCGGCTACGGCAGCGGGTCGGTCGCGACGGGTGCGTTCGGGACCGTCCCCGGGCTGATGCTGCTCCCCTACCTCACCGACGAGCTCGGGATCGCGGCGCTGTGGGCGGGCGTGGTCGTCTTCCTGCCGAAGGCGTGGGACGTGCTGCTCAACCCGGTGGCGGGACGCGTCAGCGACCGCACGACCGACCCCGCCGGCCCGCGTCGACCGTGGCTGATCCGGGCCGGGCTGATGCTGGCCGGGGCGTTCGCGCTGATCTTCGCCGCACCCGACCTCGACAGCCGGTGGCTCGAGGCGGGGTGGGTGATGGTGTTCTTCGTCCTGGCGGCGACGGCGTACGCCTTCTTCCAGGTGCCCTACGTCGCGATGCCGGCGGAGATCACGACGTCGTACGACGAGCGCACGCGGCTGATGACGTGGCGGGTCGCCATCCTCGCGTTCACGATCATGCTGGCCGGCGCGACCGCGCCCGTGATCCGCGACGCGGTCGGCGGTCGCGACGGCTACCGCGTGATGGGCGTGGCGATGGCCCTCGTCATCCTCGTCGGCGTCGTGAGTGCCTGGTGGGGCACGCGCACCGCACCGATCGGCGCCGTCAGTGCCGGAGCGGGCTCGCTGGGCGAGCAGCTGCGGGTGGTCGGGCAGGCACGGGACTTCCGCGTGCTGCTGACGACGTTCGTCCTGCAGGCGCTCGCCACCGGCTGCATGCTCGCGGGAGTCGCCTACGTCGCGGAGGACCTCCTCGGCCGGACGGGCGCCGCCACCATCCTCTTCGTCTGCTTCGTCGGGCCGGCCCTCCTGCTGACGCCGCTGTGGGCCCGGTGGGGCGAGCGCGTCGGCAAGAAGCAGGGCTACCTCGCCGCGTCGCTGCTGCTGGCCGCCGGTGCCGCGCTCGCGGTCCTGGCCCGCGGCGGCAACGACGTGTGGACCTTCGTGGCGACCGGGCTGGTCGGCGTCGGCTACGCCGGCTGCCAGGTCTTCCCGATGGCGATGCTCCCCGACGTCGCCGCGGTCGACGCCGCGCGGACGGGTGAGAACCGGGCCGGGGTCTACACGGGCGTGTGGACCGCGGGCGAGACCCTCGGGCTCGCGCTGGGGCCGGCGCTGTTCGCGCTGATGCTCGCGCTCGGCGGCTACCTGTCCAGCGAGGGACGCGACATCAGCCAGCCCGACTCGGCGCTGACCGCGATCGCGCTCGGCTTCTCGCTCGTGCCGGCCGCCCTCACGATCGCCAGCCTGTGGTGGCTGCGGCAGTACTCCCTCGACACCGCCGAGGTCGCGGCCGCGACCCACGGACCGCTCGCCGGACACGGAGGAATCGATGACTGACCCACTCGAGCGGTTGAAGGCGCTCCAGGGCGCCGACCTGCCGGTGCACGGGGGCCGCACCCTCGCCTACGTCTACGACTCCGGCGACCCGGAGGTCGACCGGATCGCACGCGAGGCGGTCGCTGCCTACGCCGGGTCCAACGCGCTCGACCCGACGGCGTTCCCGTCGTTGCTGCAGATGGAGAACGAGCTCGTCGGCTTCGCGTGCGGCCTGCTCGACGCGCCCGACGACGCCGTCGGCACGGTGACCTCTGGTGGCACGGAGTCGATCCTGCTGGCGGTGCAGGGCGCGCGGGACGCCCGCCCGGACGTCGTACGGCCGCGGATGGTGCTGCCCGCGACGGCGCACGCCGCGTTCCACAAGGCGGCGCACTACTTCGGCGTCGAGGCCGTGATCGTGCCGGTCGGTCCCGACTTCCGGGCCGACGCGAGGGCGATGGCGGACGCCATCGACGAGGACACCGTCCTGGTCGTCGCGAGCGCACCGTCGTACGCCCACGGCGTGGTGGACCCGGTGACCGACATCGCCGCGGCGGCCGCCGCGCGCGGTGTGCGCTGCCACGTCGACGCCTGCATCGGCGGGTGGGTGCTGCCGTACGCCGCCCGCCTCGGCCGGGCCGTGCCGCCGTGGACCTTCGCGGTGGAGGGCGTCACGTCGATCTCGGTCGACACGCACAAGTACGCCTACGCCCCCAAGGGGACATCGCTGCTGCTCCACCGCGACGGGTCGCTGCGCAAGCCGCAGTTCTTCGCCTCGGCGGCCTGGCCGGGCTACACGATGCTCAACGCGACGACCCAGTCGACGCGGTCCGGCGGACCCATCGCGGGGACGTGGGCGGTCGTGCAGCACCTCGGCGACAACGGCTACGCCGACCTGACCGGTCGGGCGTTCGCCGCCGTCGACGCGATCGTCGCGTGCGTCGAGCGGGAGCCCGCGCTCCACCTCGTCGTCGCGCCGGACTCGACCCTCGTCACGCTCGCCACCGACGAGACGCTCGACCCGTTCACGCTGACCGACGAGCTGGTCTCGCGCGGGTGGTACGTCCAGCCGCAGCTGTCGTACGGCGACCACGGGCCGAGCATCCACCTGTCGGTCAGCGCCGGGACGCTCGCGCACGTGCAGGACCTCGCGTCCGCGCTGGGCGAGTCGGTGGTGGCGGCGCAGGCGGCCGGGCCCGTGGCGGTTGACGCCGGGGTGGTCGCCTTCATCGAGGCGCTGGACCCGGCCACGCTGGGCGACGACGACTTCGACGGGTTGCTGGCCGCGTCCGGGCTCGTCGGTGCGTCGGAGCAGGGCGACCTCGAGCTGCCGACCCGGATGGCGGAGGTCAACGCGATGCTGGACGTCGCGTCGCCCGCGATGCGCGAGGCGCTGCTGGTGGCGTTCCTCGACCGGTTGCAGAGGCCCGCCTTCGGAGCCCGGGGATGAGCTCTCTCGAGGGGCTCGTCCAGAAGGGGCGCGTGGCGCCCGACTGGGCCGCCGCTCTCGCCCCGGTCGACGGGCAGATCGCGGCCATGGGCCGCTTCCTGCAGGAGGAGTCTGCGGCCGGCCGGGGCTACCAGCCCAGCGCCGACCGGGTGTTCCGGGCCTTCGAGCGCCCGCTGGCCGACGTACGCGTGCTGGTGGTGGGGCAGGACCCCTACCCCAACCCGCAGCACCCGATCGGGCTGAGCTTCGCGGTCGAACGGCACGTGTGGCCGCTGCCGCCGAGCCTGCGCAACATCTACCTCGAGCTGCGCGACGACCTCGGCGTCGTGCCGCCGCGGCACGGCGACCTGTCCGCGTGGGCCGACCAGGGCGTGATGCTGCTCAACAGGTGCCTCACCGTGCGGCCCGGTGACTCCAACAGCCACCAGCGCAAGGGGTGGGAGCCGATCACCGAGCGCGCCATCACGGCGCTGGCCGAACGCGGCGGCCCGTGCGTCGCGGTGCTCTGGGGTCGGCCGGCGCAGTCGCTCAAGCCGCTCCTCGGCTCCATCCCGTCGGTCGAGTCGGTCCACCCCTCGCCGTTGAGCGCGCACCGCGGGTTCCTCGGCTCGAAGCCGTTCAGCCAGGTGAACCGGTTGCTCGAGGAGCAGGGCGCGGAGCCGATCGACTGGACGCTGCCGACGTACGACGACGTCCCACCCCGGGGGTAGTCCACCGGGTTCTGGTTCCCGGGACGGCCCCATGACGACCACTTGCCGGTGGACTACGCCGGGAATATAGTTGAATCCCGGACTATTGAGGATGTCATGACCACTGCCATGCCCGCCCTGTACATCGGCCACGGTGCGCCGCCGCTGCTCGACGACCCGATCTGGTCGGGCCAGCTGAGGGCGTGGGCGGGCGACCTGCCGCGACCGAAGGCCATCCTCATCGTCAGCGCGCACTGGGAGTCCGCGCCGGTGAGCCTGACCGCGAGCGGCGCGCCGCTGGTCTACGACTTCGGCGGGTTCGCGCCGCGGTACTACCAGATGACCTACGAGACCCCCGACGCCACGGCGCTCGCGCAGCGGGTCGCGGCGATGATGCCGGACGGCGAACCGGTCCACCAGCACGTCTCCCGCGGGCTCGACCACGGGGCGTGGGTGCCGCTGAAGATCATGTATCCGGAGGCCGACATCCCGGTGCTCCAGATGTCGCTGCCGACCGACGACCCGCACCGGCTGATGAAGCTCGGCGAGCGGCTCCGCCCGTTGCGCGAGGAGGGCGTGCTGATCATCGGCTCGGGCTTCCTCACCCACGGCCTGCCGTTCCTCAAGGAGTTCCGCATCGAGGCCGAGGCACCCGGCTGGTCGGTCGACTTCGACCTGTGGGCCGCCGACGCGCTCACGCGGGGCGATGTCGACCTGCTGTCCGACTACAGGTCGAAGGCGCCGGGGATGCCGTACGCCCACCCGACCGTCGAGCACTACACGCCGCTCTTCGTGACGCTGGGCGCCGCGACGGCCGCCGACGCACCCGGCACCCAGGTGATCGACGGCTACTGGATGGGGCTCTCCAAGCGGTCGCTGCAGGTCGCCTGACCCGCCCGACTAACCTCGGGGGATGCGCGTCCTCTCGATCCAGTCCCACGTCGCCTACGGGCACGTCGGCAACTCTGCCGCCGTCTTCCCGCTCCAGCGCCTCGGCCACGAGGTGTGGCCGGTGCTGACGGTCAACTTCTCCAACCACACCGGCTACGGCGAGTGGCGCGGGCCGCTGATCGCGGCCGAGGACGTCGCCGCGGTGATCACCGGCATCGGCGAGCGCGGCGCCTTCGCGTCCTGCGACGCGATCCTGTCCGGCTACCAGGGATCCCCGGAGATCGCCGACGTCATCGCCGACGCGGTGGCGCAGGTCAAGGCGGCCAATCCGGCGGCGACGTACACCTGCGACCCGGTCATGGGCAACGCGACCTCGGGCTGCTTCGTGAACCCGGCGATCCCGCCGAAGTACCGCTCGACGATCATCCCGGTCGCCGACCTGCTGACGCCCAACCAGTTCGAGCTCGGCTTCATCACCGACCGCGACAGCCTCAGCGGACCCTCGCCGCTGGAGGCGACCCTCGAGGCGGTCGACGAGGTGCGCGCGCTCGGTCCGTCGACGGTGCTGGTCACCTCGGTCCTGCGGATCGGCGCGCCCGAGGACTCGATCGAGATGCTCGCGGTCACCGGCGACGAGGCGTGGCTGGTGACCACCCCGCGCCTGCCGATGAAGGCCAACGGCTCGGGCGACATCACCGCGGCCCTCTTCACCGCCCACCTGAGGACGACCGGCTCGGCCGCCGACGCGCTCGCGCGCACCGCCTCCTCGGTCTTCGCCGTCCTCAGGGCGACCCACGACTCCGGCGAGCGTGAGCTCCGTCTGGTCGAGGCCCAGGACGCGATCGCCTCGCCGGCCAACGAGTTCGTGGTCGAGCAGGTCCGCTGACGCTTCACCATGGGATGTCGGGACGTGCAGCACTTCCCTCGTGAAGTTGCGTGGGGGAAGTGCGTTTTCGTCGACATCCCATGGTGAAGCAGCAGCACGGGCGGAGCCGGTGACAGGAATCGAACCCGCGACATCATTATTACAAGTAATGCGCTCTACCAACTGAGCTACACCGGCGTACGCCTCGCGGCGCGGCGGCCATCCTAGGTGAGGAAGGATGGGGCTCGTGAGCCTCCTCCACCTCCCTCACCACGACGGCTCCCCGCTCTACGTCTCCGACGAGGCGCCGGCGCTGGGCGAGACCGTGGTCGTGCGCGTCCGCACCAGCGCGAGCGACCCGGTCGACGCGATCTGGCTGCGCACGACGTACGACGCCGAGCCGGTCTTCCACGCGACGACGACGTCCACCGAGGGCGACGTGGTCTGGTGGGCCGCCGAGCTGCCGGTCCACAACCCGGTGACGCACTACCGGTTCCTGGTCGTGCGGGGCGATCAGCAGGAGTGGCTGACCGGCGCCGGCCCGGTGGCGCACGACGTCCCGGACGGTGCCGACTTCCGGCTGGCGGCCTACCCGGCCGCGCCGGACTGGGGGCGCGACGGCGTGGTCTACCAGGTCTTCCCGGACCGGTTCGCCCGGTCGGCCGCGGCCGACGACCGCGCGCTGCCCGACTGGGCGCTGGCGGCGGAGTGGGACGACGAGGTGGCCTTCGAGGGCACCGACCCGCGCACGCCGATGCAGCTCTTCGGCGGCGACCTCGACGGGATCACCGAGCACCTCGACCACATCGAGCGGGTCGGTGCGGACATCCTCTACACGACGCCTGTCTTCCCGGGCGAGAGCAACCACCGCTACAACGCCACCACGTTCACCGAGGTCGACCCGCTCCTCGGCGGCGACGAGGCCTACGACCGGCTCAGCACCGCGGTCCACCAGCGTGGCTGGCGGATCCTCGGCGACCTCACCACCAACCACACCGGCGACACCCACGAGTGGTTCCTCTCGGCCAGCGACGACCCGGCCGGGCCGCACCGGACCTACTACTACTTCAACGACGACGGCACCTACGCCTGCTGGATGGGCCACGGCACGCTGCCGAAGATCAACCACACCGACCCCGACCTGCGCGCCGCGATGGTCGAGGGCCCGGACTCGGTGGTCGGGCGCTGGCTGCGCAAGCCCTTCGACGTCGACGGCTGGCGCATCGACGTCGCCAACATGACCGGACGCCTCGGCCCGATCGACGTCGCCCACGACGTGGCCCGCGCCGCGCGCGCGACCGCCGCCGACCTGCGGGAGGACCCGTGGGTCATCGGCGAGCACAACCACGACGCCACCGGCGACGTCGACGGTGACGGCTGGCACGGCACGATGAACTACTCCGGCTTCTCCTGGCCGGTCTGGTCATGGGTGCGCGACCCCGCCTCGCCCGCCCGTCCCTTCGGTCGTCCGGTCCCGGTGCCCCGGCGCGGCGGAGCGGCCGTCGTCGAGACCTTCCGCGCCTGGCAGGGCACCCTCGGCTGGCGCGCCACCGCCAACAGCTGGAACATCCTCGGCTCCCACGACTCCGCCCGGATCCGCACGGTCGTCGGCGGCGACACCGCGGTCCACCGGGTGGCCGTCGGCCTCCAGTTCACGCTGCCCGGCGTGCCGATGGTCTTCGCCGGGGACGAGATCGGCCTCGAGGGCGTCAACGGCGAGGACGCCCGCCGGACCATGCCGTGGCACCGCTCGGACGAGTGGGACACCGCCACCATGGCGACGTACGCCGACCTCGCCCGCTTGCGGCGCAGCCACCCCGCTCTCCGGCGCGGGGGCCTGCGGTGGGCGCACGTCGACGACGACACCATCGCCCACCTGCGCGAGCACCCCCAGGGTTCAGTGCTCGTGGTCGCGCGCCGGGCGGGCGGCGCCTCCTTCACCCTGCCGCTGGCCGGGGCCACGCACCTCTTCGGCTCCGAGCCCGGCGGCGGCGACCTGCTCGCCGGCCCGGACGGGCTCGAGGTGCCGTCGAGCGACGGGCCGCGGGTCGACGTGTGGAGCGTGGGTCCGGAGTAGGTTGCGGGGATGCCCCTGCGGATCGTCGCGAGCCGGCCGGACCCGGCGATCGTCGGCCTGCCGTGGGACACCCCGCTCGAGGAGTGGCCGGACGACATCGTCGTGCCCCTCCCCCGTGGGCTCTCGCGCCACGTCGTGCGCATCGTGCGGCTCGGCAGCTACGTCTACGCGGTCAAGGAGACCCAGGACGACATCGCGTTCCGGGAGTACCGGATGCTGCGCGACCTCCAGCGGATGGGCATGCCCTCGGTCGTGCCGCAGGGGGTCGTCACCGGGCGCGAGGCCCCCGACGGCAGCGGGCTGCCGGCGGTCCTGATCACCCGCCACCTCCAGTTCTCGCTGCCCTACCGCAGCCTCTTCAGCCGCGGCATGACCGCCGAGCACGTGCCCGTGCTCATCGACGCGATGGCCGTCCTGCTCGTGCGCCTGCACCTGGCCGGCTTCTACTGGGGCGACGTCTCGCTCTCCAACGTGCTCTTCCGCCGCAACGCCGGCGAGCTCGCGGCCTACCTCGTGGACGCCGAGACCGGCGAGCTGCACGAGGACGTGAGCGACCGGATGCGCGACTACGACATCACCGTCGGCTGCGAGAACATCTTCGCCGAGCTGATGGACCTCAGCGCCAGCGGCGCGGTGCAGCACCCGATCGACGGCTTCGCGATCATCGAGCACCTCCGTGAGCGCTACGAGGCGCTGTGGCGCGAGCTGACCGACCTCGAGGAGTTCGGCGCCGACGAGATGTGGCGCATCGAGCGCCGGGTCGAGCGGCTCAACGACCTCGGGTTCGACGTCGACGAGCTCGACATCGTCACCGACCTCGGCGGCGACACCATCCGGATCCAGCCGAAGGTCGTCGACCTCGGCCACCACGCCCGCGAGGTGCAGGCGCTCACCGGCATGTCGGTCGAGGAGAACCAGGCCCGGCGGCTGCTCAACGACCTCGCCGCCTTCACCGCCCACTTCGACCTCGGTCGCGAGGACCGGCACGTCGTCGCCAGCCGGTGGATGCACGAGATCTTCGAGCCGATCATGGCGATGATCCCGCCCGACGCGACCGGCAAGCTCGAGCCCGCCGAGGTGTTCCACGAGATCCTCGAGCACCGGTGGTACCTCTCGGAGCGGGCGGGCCACGAGGTCAACATCCACGAGACCGCCCGCGACTACATCGACCGCTACCTCACCGCTCGTCCCGACGAGGCGATCACCGGCCAGGAGTGACCGCAGCGGCTCAGACGTCGATGCGCGACCCACCCTCCAGCCACCACGCCGCGGACCCGCGGACCTGCGCGTCGAGCGTCGGGTCGCGCACGACCTGCGGCAGCACCGGGTGCCCGCTCATGCCGATGGCGTAGGTGGCGGCCCGGGCGGTGCCGGGATCGGTCAGCGCGGCGCGTACGACGTCGAGCGCGAGCACGTGCCCCGACGCCCCCAGCACCTGCAGCGCGGCCGAGCGCAGGACGGGGTCGGGCGAGTCGAGCCACGCGACGACGCCGTCGTTCGCCCGGCCGGCGAGCGCCCCGTGCAGGCGGCGCGCCATCCGGTGGCGGATCCGCCGGTCGGGCTCGCCGTCCACGAGCACCCGGAACCGCTCCCAGACCGGGTCGGCGAGGGCCGGCAGCCCGGCGAGCAGGAAGTAGCCGGTCACCGCCCGCGTCTCCCAGTGCCCGTAGCCGATGTCGAAGAGCAGCCGCGCGAGCATCGGCTGGTCGCCGACACCGACCTCGTGACCGACGTCGGTGGCGATCGCGGCGCACTGCTGCCACTGCCGGTTGGCGCGGTGCCGGTCGAAGCCCTCGACCTCGGGCGCCGGCGGCAGCCGGCGACCCGGCTTCGTGGCCGCGGAGCGAGCGGTCGACGACGGGACGAGCCGGATGAGGTGCGCCGCCCACTCCTCCTGCGACGAGCCCGGCTCGGAGGCGTCGAACGCCCTGACCAGGTCGGGCAGCACCGTCGGCCAGAAGGTGCCCGCCGGGCTGATCTCCCCCATGTTCTCCAGGGCGAGCGCGCCGCAGATCGCGAGCTGGGCCCGGTCCGAGCGCAGCAGCTCCAGGCACCAGGCGACCCCGTCCAGGGTCACCGCCTCGCCCACCGCACTCAGCAGGTCGGCGAGTCCCTGGGCGTGCGGGTGCGCGACCTCGTGCCGGGCCGCGCGGAGCACGAGGAAGCCGTAGTCGCTGCACCGGAGCTTGGCCAGCGCCTCGTAGCGGCTGGGGTAGCCGTGGCCGCACGAGCGGGCCAGCTCACGCACCAGCCGCCGGACGACGCGCTGCGCCAGCGGGACGGGCATCCCGATGTTGCCCGGTGCGGCGATCGAGCGCGCCCAGCGCAGCCAGTCGCCACCGGTCGCCGCGGCCCCGGAGTCGAGGCGCTCGGTGAGCTCGGAGAGCTCGGCCACCGACCTGATCGCCTCGCCCGGCCGGGCGTCGGGCGGGCTGGACGCCGGGAAGGTGCGGGCGAGCACGTCGATCGGCGCGCGCAGCGACCCCTCCGGCATCCCGAGCACCTGCTCGTAGCCGTCGACCAGCGAGCCGTCGCGCAGCTGACCGGTCTCGGCGCGCGAGATCCGGGCCGTGCTCGTCCCCAGCGCCGAGGCGAGGGAGCGCATTCGGCTGTCCGGGGCGCCGGAGGTCACCCGCGCCATCCGCATCGTCCAGGCGATGCGTGCGGCGACGTCGATCGACGAGCCGCCCAGCGGGGTGGCGTCGTCCACCACCGTCATCCGCGGCTGCTCCGGCACGTGGCGAGTATCAGGGAATGCCTGACAGCGCGCTGCCCGTCACCCGGATCTTGAAGCGAACGGGTTTCAGCGGAGGTGAAAACTGAATCCGGGCTTGCGCTCGCCTTGACGGAACGGAGGATCGCAGGTGCCGGGCTGGGACTGTGGGGGCCCAGCCCGGCACGGCCACCACGCTCCGCCGGACCCGGGTCGGCCCGGGTCGGTTCAGCCCGGCTCGATCGCGGCGTAGTCCCCGACGAGCCACGAACCGTCGGTGCGCAGCCGGACCCACTGCAGGCCCACCGGCCGGCCGTCGGCGTAGGTCACCAGGCTGACGTCGGCGTC
Organism: Nocardioides exalbidus; assembly: GCF_900105585.1. Taxonomy (NCBI): domain Bacteria; kingdom Bacillati; phylum Actinomycetota; class Actinomycetes; order Propionibacteriales; family Nocardioidaceae; genus Nocardioides; species Nocardioides exalbidus. The sequence continues at coordinate 2,257,358 of NZ_FNRT01000002.1, read as the reverse complement.
GCGGCGCGGCTTGCTGCCGAGCGCGATGGCGTACGCCGCCCCGCCGGTGGTGCCGTTGGTCCAGGTGTAGCCGACCTCGCCGTCCTCGCCCTCGACGGCGTCGGGGCCTGCCTGCACGTGCGTGTGGCCACCGAGCACGAGGTCGACACAGCCGCGGGAGAGCGCCTCGCGGCCGAGGTTGGCGTCGTGGACGAGGATCGTGCTGACCCGCTCGCCGTCGTCCTGGGCCGCGCAGGCGGCGTCGGCGATGCGGAGGCCGACCTCGGTGAAGCTCAGGCCGGACTCGTCGCGCCAGTTGCCCAGGCCGCTGCTGCGTGGGTCGTCCACGCCCAGGAGCGTGCCGCCCCACGGCGCGTCGACCACCTCGCCGTCGAGCATCGTCCAGCCCTTGTCGGCGAGGTAGGACGACACGAAGGTGCCGTGGTCGTGGTTGCCTGCGATCCCGAAGCGGTCCCAGTCGTCGAAGGTGGCGGCGAGCGAGTCGAGGCTGAACGCCTCCCACGGCTGGCCGGTCGAGGTGTCGTCGCCGCCGTCGAGCACGACGGTCGCGCCGGCCGCCTCGCCGATCGCCCGTGCCACCCGGTCCATGCCGATGTTGTCGTGGCGGTCGGTCACCAGCAGCGCGACCGTCTCGCCGTCCTCGGGTCGGCGGACGTCGAGGTCGGCGGCGCCCTCGGCGGCGGTGGAGTAGAACTCCTTGCTCTTCTCGTAGGTGTCGACCGCGCTCAGCACGAGCTTCTTGCTCTCGGTCGTGACTGGTCCGGTGCGCACCTCGATGCCGCGCGTCTCGGCCGGCAGCGTGACGTCGGGGCCGGCGAGCTCGGCGAGCGTCTGCCACGTCCCCTGGTCCTCCTGCGTCTCCTCGTCGGCCTCCCACGGCTGCCAGACGAGGACCGGGAGCGCGAGCAGCAGGGCCAGGGCGAGGATCCCGTTGCGCGTGCGGAGCCCGCGGAAGAGCTGGCCGCGCCGGTGCCGGCCGAGCAGCAGGTAGAACGCGATCGGCACGAGCCCGACCCCCAGCCCGCGCAGGGCGGCCGAGACGGCCAGGTCGACCACGACGTCCTGGACCTTGCCGACCGGCGCGGTCGGGTCGCCGGCGATGTAGGCGTAGCGCTCGACGAGCTCCTCGATCGAGCCGACCTCGGTCTTGCCGAGCGTGAGGCGCACGCCGACGGGGCCGACGTCGCGGAACCGGAAGTCCGGCAGCAGCGGGCCCGTCTCCACCACAGCATCGCGCTCGAACGTGGGCCGTACGACGGTGTCGTGGCCGACCAGCACGATCGTCCGGCTGCTGCTGAGGAACAGCGAGACCGCGACGGAGATCCCGAGCAGCACGCTCAGGCAGACGACTGCGATGCCCGCCACGAGGCGGCGTCGACGGCCCATCAGCCGGCCTCAGGAGGCGTGGTCACTGCAGACGGGCCTGCGAGATCGAGTAGAGGGCGACCGAGGCGGCCACGCCGGCGTTGAGCGACTCCAGCTGGCCGGCCATCGGGATCGACACGATCTGGTCGCAGGTCTCGGCGACGAGGCGGCCCAGGCCCTTGCCCTCCGAGCCGACGACCACGACGAGCGGTCCCTCGGCGAGGCCACCGGGGGCGACCAGCTCGGGCAGCGACAGGTCGCCGTCGGCGGCGAGGCCGACCACCATGCAGCCCGCGTCCTGGTAGGCCTTGAGCTGCCGCGTGAGGTTGACCGTCTGCGCGACGGGGAGGCGGGCGGCCGCTCCGGCGCTGGTCTTCCAGGCGGAGGCCGTCATGCCGGCGGCACGGCGCTCGGGGATGAGCACGCCGTGCGCGCCGAAGCCGGCTGCCGAGCGGATCACGGCGCCGAGGTTGCGCGGGTCGGTCACGGAGTCGAGCGCCACGATCAGCGCGGGCTCCTTGTGGTCGTCGGCGCGCTCGAGCAGGTCGTCGGCGTGGGCGTACTCGTAGGCCGGGAGCCGCGCGGCGAGGCCCTGGTGGACCGCTCCGCTGGTCATCCGGTCCATCTCGTTGCGGGTGACCTCGAGCATGGTCAGGCCCTGCTCGGCGGCGAGCTTGAACACCTCACGCATGCGCCCGTCGCGCTCGGTGCCCTCGGCGACGTAGACCGCGGAGACGGGCACGCCGCCCTGGAGCAGCTCGAGGACCGAGTTGCGACCGGCGGCCCACTCGGCGTCGGAGGAGGTCCGCCGCCTGGTGCGGGTGGACTTCTCCTTCTCCGCGCGGGCGGCCATCTTGTGCGCCTTGTGGTAGGGCCGGTCCTTCGCCTTGGGCGTCGGTCCCCTGCCCTCGAGGCCACGACGGACGCGCCCGCCGGAGCCGGCGGTCGGGTTGCCCTTGCCGGACTTCTTGATCGAGCCCTTGCGTTGCGAATTACCGGCCACTTCTACACGCTCCACTTCGGGCCGGTCGGGGTGTCTTCCACCTCGACGCCGGCCGCCTTGATCTGGTCACGGATGGCGTCGGCGCGGGCCCAGTCCTTGGCCTCGCGCGCCGCCGCCCGGTCGGCCAGGAGGCCCTGCACCAGGGCGTCCACGACCTCGGTCAGCTTGTCGTCGGAGCCGCCGGTCGCCCACGCCTCGTCGGCGGGGTTGAGGCCGAGCACGTCGAGCATCGCCAGCACCTCGCCGAACTTCGCAGCGAGCGCGTCGGACGCACCGTCGGTGAGCAGCTTGTTGCCCTCGCGCACGGAGTCGTGGATGACGGCCACCGCGGCCGGGGTGCCCAGGTCGTCGTCCATCGCGGCGACGAACGCGTCCGGCAGGGCGGCGTACCACTCACCCACGACGGGCGCGGCACGGTCGAGGAAGTCCTCGATCCGCCGGAAGGCCTTGGCGGCCTCGTCGAGCGCCTCGAAGCTGAACTCGACGTGCGAGCGGTAGTGCGCCGCCACCATGTAGTAGCGCAGCTCCTGCCCGCGGACCCGCTTCAGCACCTCGGGGATGAGGAGGGAGTTGCCGAGCGACTTGCTCATCTTCTCGCCGGCCGTGGTGATCCAGGCGTTGTGCAGCCAGTACGACGCGAACGGCCGGCCTGCCGCGCGCGACTGGGCCTGCTCGTTCTCGTGGTGCGGGAAGCGGAGGTCGACGCCGCCGCCGTGGATGTCGAAGGCGGGGCCGAGGTACTTGCCGGCCATCGCCGAGCACTCGATGTGCCAGCCGGGCCTTCCCCGACCCCACGGCGACGGCCACGATGCAGTCTCCGGCTCCGACGCCAACTTCTGTCCCTTCCACAGGGCGAAGTCGCGCGGGTCGCGCTTGCCGCGCGGGTCGGCGTCGCCGGCGGGCTCCATGTCGTCGACCTTCTGCCGGGTCAGCTCGCCGTAGTCCGACCAGCTGCGCACGTCGAAGTAGACGTCGCCGCTGCCGTCCTCGGCGGCGTAGGCGTGGCCCTTCGCGATGAGCTGCTCGGTCAGCTCGACGATCTCCGGCACGTGGCCGGTGGCGCCGGGCTCGTAGGTCGGCGGCAGCACGTTGATGGCCGCGAGGGCCTTGTCGAGCTCGCGCTTCATCGCGGCGGCGAGGGCGTACCAGTGGACGCCCTGCTCGGCAGACTTGGTGAGGATCTTGTCGTCGATGTCGGTGACGTTGCGGATGAAGTCGACCTCGTGGCCGGTCGCCGAGAGCCAGCGCCGGAGCACGTCGAAGTTGACCGCGGAGCGCACGTGGCCGACGTGCGGCTCGGACTGCACGGTGAGGCCGCACACGTAGATGCCCGCCCGGCCCTCGACGAGGGGGACGAAGTCGCGCGTCTCGCGCGTGGCGGTGTCGTGGAGCCTCAGAGTCACCTGCGCAAGTGTAGGTGCGCGGGGGCGATCCCCCGACTCGGCGAGCGTGCGCACGGATCCTGTGACTCCTGTGACGCATGGGATCCTGCGGGTTATCGTCGACCGGTGCTCCGACGCCCTGCCGCCCTCGCCCTGGCCCTCCCCCTCCTGCTGGGCGGCCTCGTCGCACCGGCCACCGCGGCCGACCACGACGTCGTGCCGCGACGCGCGGCGGCGCAGGTGCAGCTGACGTCGTGGAGCACGTACGCCGACTTCAAGGCGGGCAGTCGCAGCGGGCTCAAGCTCGGCCGCGGGGTCGTCACGCTGCGTGACGCCAGGCCGCGCACCGTCGCCGGCAGGGCCTACGAGGCCGGCACCTGGACCTCGCCGTGGGCCAGCCCCGGCTTCGGCGCGACCTCGCTCATCCCGACGTGGGAGGCCTCGACGCCGGGCCGCAGCATGGTCCGCGTCGAGGTCCGCGCGAAGGGACCCGACGGCCGCACCGGCAGCTGGGACACCATGGCCGACTGGTCGCGGACCAACCGCCCCGTGAAGCGGACGACGTACTCCGGCCAGCCCGACGACCTCGGCTCGGTCAACGTCGACACGTGGACCGCCGCGAGCACGATCACCGCCTGGCAGGTGCGGGTCACGCTGATGCGTCCGAAGGGCTCCGCCAACGCCGTTGCGCTCGAGCGCGTGGGCGCGGTCGCCTCGGCCGGTGAGAAGACCCCGCGACCGACCTCGACGCCCGGCCCATCGGTGGTGGGCACGGTCCTCGACGTCCCGGCGCTGTCGCAGATGGTGCACACCGGCCACTACCCGCAGTGGGGCGGAGGCGGCGAGGCCTGGTGCTCGGCCACGTCGACCGCGATGGTCCTCGGCTACTACGGCATCTCCCCCGCCCCCACCGGCATCGCGCCGGGCCACGTCGACGCCGTCGTCGACCACACCGCGAAGATGGTCTACGACCACGGCTACCGCGGCACCGGCAACTGGGCCTTCAACACCGCCTACGCCGCCACGCTCGTCGCCGGCGACTCCTACGTCACCCGGATGAGCGGCCTGCGGGAGGCCGAGGACTACATCGCCGCCGGGGTGCCGCTGGTCGCCTCCATCGCCTTCGGCCGCGGCCAGCTCACGGGCGCCCCGATCGCGGCCAGCAACGGCCACCTGCTCGTGATCGTCGGCTTCGAGGCCGACGGCGACGTCGTGGTCAACGACCCGGCCGGTGCCACCAACGCCGACGTGCGCCGGGTCTACGACCGCGCGGAGTTCGAGCGGATCTGGATCGCGGCCTCCGGCGGGACGGCGTACGTCATCCGCAACGGCTGACGCGCAGCGGATCCGTCAGCGCGCGCTGACCTGGATCGTGTGCCACCCGGTCGAGCCGTCGGGGTCGGGCCGCGCGACGGCGCTCGTCTGCGTCTCGCCGTCCTTGCCGGTCGCGCGCACCCGGACCTCGTGGTCGCCCTCGTCGAGGTCGACGGTGAGCGCCCACTGGACCCACGTGTCGTCGGACGGGACCCGGCCGAGCTCGGCGGGCTCCCACGCACCGCCGTCGACCTGCACCTCGACCTTCGAGATCCCGGTGTGCTGGTGCCAGGCCATCCCGCCGACCGACACCGACCCGACCGCGACCTCGTCGCCCGAGCTCGGCACGTCGATGCGCGAGGCGATCTTCACCGGGCCCTGCGCCGACCAGCCGCGCGTGGTCCAGTAGCCGACCGAGTCGGCGAAGGTGCTGACCTCCATGTCCACCACCCACTTCGTGGCCGACACGTAGCCGTACAGGCCCGGCACGACCGTCCGCACCGGGAAGCCGTGCTCGATGGGCAGCGGTCGGCCGTTCATCGCCACGGCCAGCATCGCGTCGCGGTCGTCGGTCAGCGCCGCCAGCGGCGTCGCGCAGGTCCACCCGTCGTGCGAGGTCTGGAGCACGCAGTCGGCCCGGTCGCTGACCCCGAGCCCCTCGAGGAGGTCGGCGAGGCGCACGCCGCTCCACCGCGCGTTGCCGATGAGGTCGCCGCCGACCTCGTTGCTCACGCAGTTGAGGGTGATCCACGACTCCGTCAGCTGCCGGGCGACGAGCTGGGAGTAGGTCAGCGTGAGCTCACGGTCGACCATCCCGTGGATGCGGATCGACCACTCGTCGGGCTCGATCGCAGGCACCGAGATCGAGGTGTCGATCCGGTAGAAGTCCTCGTTGGACGTCTGCCAGGGACTGATGCCCGGCAGGCCGAGGGACGTCTTCGGCGGGGCGGGCTTGCGGGTCACCCCCGGGATGCGGAGCAGCTGGCGGCTCGCCTCGACCTGCCGGCGCCCGGCGCCGACGACCCGGCCCGCGACCGCGATGCCGAGCGAGGCGACCGCGATCACGCCGGCGACCATCACGAAGACGCGCCGCTCGCGCGACTCGAGGTCGGGACGGCGGGCGCCGCGGCGCAGCGCGTCGACGAGGGCCGCGTGCACCGCGATCCACGTCACCAGCCCGACCCCCACCGGGAGCACGTCGACCACCCCGGCACCCCGCTGGCTCAGCACCGCGACCAGTCCGACGGCAGCGAGCGCGACCCACACCGGCAGCGGGGACCACCAGGACCGGCGCGCGAGCGACCCCGCCCAGGCGAAGCAGGCGAGCACGAGCACCACGACTCCGCCGACGAGGACCGGCTTGTCGAGGTGACCGAGCACCTGGATGGCCCGCTCGGCGACCGCGCCCGGCGTCAGGCGGATGACGAGCTCGGCCACGGCGACGACGGGCGCCTCGCGGATCGTGAAGACCATCGCGGTCGCATAGCTGGTCGCCAGTCCGGCCAGTCCGGCCAGCACGCCGGCCAGCCGCCAGGGCGTACGGGTCGTCATCCCACCATTCTTGCGCGTCGGGCATGATGCCGGGCGTGGCCCTACCCCGGATCGGCATCGGCACCGACGTGCACCGACTGGTCCCCGGCGTGCCCATGCACCTCGCCGGGCTGTCGTGGCCGGACGAGCCCGCCGGGCTCGAGGGGCACTCCGACGCCGACGTCGCGGCCCACGCCGCGTGCGACGCGCTGTTCTCCGCCGCCGGGCTCGGCGACCTCGGGTCGAACTTCGGCACCTCCGAGCCCGAGTGGGCCGGTGCGTCCGGCGCCACGCTCCTGAGCGAGACCGCCCGCCGCGTGCGTGCCGCCGGCTTCGAGATCGGCAACGTGGCCGTCCAGGTCATCGGCACCGCGCCGCGCCTCGGCCCGCGTCGCGCCGAGGCTGCCGCGGCCCTCTCCGCCGCGGTCGGTGCCCCGGTCAGCATCTCCGCGACCACGACCGACGGCCTCGGCCTCACCGGTCGCGGTGAGGGCGTCGCCGCCATCGCCACGGCGCTCGTCACCGGCTGACGGCTCCCGCCACCGTCCTGCCCACCGCCCCGCCCCGCCGTCCCGCCCCACCGTCCGGGGTGGCGGCAGGTCGCGCGGCGACCCGGACCGCACCCGCAGTGCGCCGCCACCCCGGCGCGTCCGACATCGCGCACGCCCGGGCTCTTGTGCGCGGTGATGGCCGTCACCTACTATCGGGTCAAACGTGACGACCAGAAGCACATATGTGCATATAGGAGCTCGCATGACCGCCACCCCCGGCGCCGACCACGACACCGCCGCCCACGCCCTGCTGACCATGTGGACCATCCGTCGTTTCGAGGAGGCCGTCGACGACCTCTTCGCCCGCGGCCTCATGCACGGGACGATGCACCTCTCCATCGGCCAGGAGGCCTCGGCCACCGGTGCGTGCCTCGCGCTGCGCACCGACGACGCCATCACCTCCACCCACCGCGGCCACGGCCACTGCATCGCGAAGGGCGCCGACCTGACCCGGATGATGGCCGAGCTGCTCGCCAAGGAGACCGGCTACTGCCGCGGCCGTGGCGGCTCGATGCACATCGCCGACACCGCCACCGGCAACCTCGGCGCCAACGGCATCGTCGCGGGCGGCATCCCGATCGCCGCCGGCGCGGCGCTGGCGTTCCAGATGCGCGGCGAGGACCGGGTCGTGGCCTGCTTCTTCGGCGACGGCGCCGCCAACGAGGGCGCCTTCCACGAGGCGGTCAACCTGGCCGCGATCTGGAAGCTGCCGGTCGTCTTCATCTGCGAGAACAACAAGTACGGCATGTCCTTCTCCACCGAGAAGTCCTTCGCCATCGAGAACATCTCCGAGCGCGGTGCCGCCTACGGCATCCCCGGCGTGACCGTCGACGGCAACGACCTCGACGCGGTGCACGACGCCGTCAGCACCGCCGTCGCCCGCGCGCGGGCCGGCGAGGGCCCGACCCTGGTCGAGAACCTGACCTACCGCTGGAAGGGCCACAGCAAGTCGGACAAGAACCTCTACCGCACCAAGGAGGAGATCGCCGACTGGCGTGCCAAGGACCCGATCCTCCGCTTCGAGGCGCAGGTCAAGGAGTCCGGCCTGCTGACCGACGAGGAGGTGCAGGCCATCCGCACCCAGGCCATGGAGGACATGCGCGAGGCCGTGCGCCAGGCCAACGCCGCTCCCGACGCCGACCCGTCCGACCTCCTCGACGCGGTCTTCGCCCGCGCCTGACCCGCGACCCAGACACAGGAGACATCCCTCGTGACCACCACACCCCTCGACCTCGCGGCGCCGAGCACGGACCGCGTCATCACCTACTCAGAAGCCGTCCGCGAGGCGATCGGCCAGTCCATGGAGGCCGACGAGCGCGTCTTCATGCTCGGTGAGGACATCGGCGTCTACGGCGGCGCCTTCGGCGTCAGCGGCGACCTCTTCCACCGCTTCGGCGCCGACCGGATCCGCGACACCCCGATCTCCGAGCTCGGCATCGTCGGCGCGGCCGTCGGCGCGGCGCTCGCCGGGATGCGCCCGATCGTGGAGATCCAGTTCTCGGACTTCACCAACCAGGCGATGGACCAGATCGTCAACCAGGCGGCGAAGATCCACTACATGCTCGGCGGCGCGATGTCGGTGCCGATGGTGCTGCGCGCGCCGCTCGGCTCCGGCACCGGCGCCGCGGCCCAGCACTCCCAGAGCCTCGAGGCGTGGTTCGCCCACGTGCCCGGGCTCAAGGTCGTGATGCCGGCGACCGCCGCCGACGCCAAGGGCCTGCTGCTCGCCGCGATCGACGACCCCAACCCGGTCATCGTGCTCGAGCACAAGCTGCTCTACCGCACGTCGGGCCCCGTCCCGGAGGAGGCCGTGCGCGTCCCCCTCGGCCAGAGCGCCGTACGCCGCCGCGGCGAGCACATCACGATCGTGGCGACCGGTGTGATGGTGTCGCGCTCGCTCGAGGCCGCCGAGATCCTCGCCGCCGACGGCATCGAGGTCTCGGTGATCGACCCGCGCACGCTGACTCCGCTCGACGACGCCCCGATCCACGAGGACGTGTCGCGCACCGGCCGGGCCCTGCTCGTGCAGGAGGCCCCCGGCCACGTCGGCTTCACCGCCGAGCTGTCCGCGCGCATCGCCGAGTCGCCGACGATCTACCGCCTGCTCGCGCCCGTGCGCCGGCTCAGCGGACTGGACGCGCCGATCCCCTACGCGCCCCAGCTGGAGAAGGCGTCGGTCCCGCAGGTCGACAACATCGTCGAGGCCGCCAAGACGATGATGAAGGAGTCCTGATGGCCAGGCTCGCGATCCGGATGCCCAAGATGTCGATGACCATGACCGAGGGCGAGGTCAACGAGTGGATGGTCCGCGTCGGTGACGAGATCGCCGAGGGCGACGTCGTCTGCGAGGTGATGACCGACAAGGTCGACATGGAGGTCGAGAGCACCGTCTCCGGCACCCTCGTCGAGATCGTCGTGGAGTCCGGCACCGTCGAGGTCGGCGAGCCGATCGGCTGGGTCGAGGGCGAGGACACCGGCGGTGGCTTCGGCGACCTGCTGGCCGCTCCCACCCCCGAGCCGGAGCCGGCCGCCGCGCCCGTCCCCGACGCCGCCCCCGAGCCGGTCGCCGCGACCGAGCCCGAGGCGCCCGCGTCGAGCGGCATCGTGCCCGCCGTGCCCCGAGCCCGCGCGCTGGCCCGCGACAACGGCGTCGACCTCGCCTCGGTCACGCCGACCGGCCCCGACGGGCTGGTCCGCGTCGAGGACGTCGAGCAGGCCGTACGACCGGCTGCCGCGCCCGCACCCGTTGCGGCGCCGGCTGCCGCACCGGCACCGGCTCCCGCGCCCGCCGTCGTTGCCACACCCGCGGCGAGCGCGCCGAGGCCGACCGACGACCGCCGCATCGCGGTCCGCCGGGCGGTCGCGCGCAAGATGGTCCCGACCGCGGTGATCCCGCAGTTCACCGTCTGGCGCCAGGTCCACCTCGACACCGCCAACGCCGTGCGCAACGGGGTGTCGTGGACCACCGTCCTCCTGCGGGCCTACGCCGCCGCCCTCCGCGACGTGCCCGAGCTGCTCTCGCGCTGGGAGGACGACGCGCCCACCGAGGCCGGGCCGCCCGCCATCGCGCTGGCCGTCGCCACCGAGCGCGGGCTCATGGTGCCGACCTTCACCGAGCCCGACGCGCGGCCGATCGCCGACGTCGACGCCGAGGTGCGCTCGGTCGTCGCCCGGGTCCAGAAGGGCAAGCTCGACCCGGCCTACATGGGCGTGGCCAACGGCTCGCTGTCCAACCTCGGCGGACTGGGCGTCGACCAGTTCCAGGCGCTCCTCACGCCGCCGCAGGCCAGCGTCCTGTCCTTGGGCACGATCACCCAGCGTCCGGTCGCCGTGCCGGGCGGCCTGGGCGTGGCACTGACCGTCAACGCAGGCCTCACCGTCGACCACCGGGTGGCCGACGGCGCCCACGGGGCCCAGCTGCTCGAGGCCTTCTCGAAGCGGCTCTCCGGCGGCCTCTGAGGCCGGACCCCGGACAGGGCGGGTGCGCGTCCCCCGCGCGCTCCCGCCCCTCCGCGGTGCTTGACCGTGACCGCGATCACACCTACGGTTCCCGCATCGGCACTCCCGTGCCGCCCGTAAGCACGGAGGTGCCGATGCCTGCCCCCCGCGATCCCGCCATCCTGATGCGGGTCGCCGAGCTCTACTACCTCGAGGACAAGTCCCAGGCGGAGATCGCCGAGATCCTCTCCACGGGCCGCCCCAACGTCTCCCGCATGCTCAAGGAGGCGCAGCGGCAGGGCATCGTCGAGATCAAGGTGCACGACCCCAGCGGTCGCGCCCGCGACCTCGAGCGGCGCCTCGCCGACGCCTTCGGCCTGAGCGAGGTGCGGGTCTCGGCCCGCAACCCCCACGCCGGGGAGTCGGCGGCGCGCGTGGGGTCGCTCGTGTCGACCCTGCTCCTCGAGTCCCTGGCCGAGACCACCACGGTGGGCCTCTCGTGGGGCCGCGCCCTGCACGCCGCCGTCGAGGCGATGAGCACCGACCGCGACCACGACGTCACCGTCGTCCAGCTGCTCGGCGGCATGTCCGCGATCGGCAACGAGGTCAGCGGCCAGGAGCTCGCCCGCTCGCTCGCGGTGGCCCTCGGCGGCACCTACCGCCTCATGCACGCGCCGGCCACCCTCGGCTCGGCCGAGGCGGCACGCGCGCTGCGCGAGGAGCCCAGCGTCGCGCAGGCGCTGGAGGCCGCCCGCGGGTGCGACGTCGCCCTCGTCGGCATCGGTACGCCCTCCTCCGGCTCGTCGGCGGCCGTCGTCGACTCCCTCGCCCTCTCCCCCGAGGACGCGCGCGCCTTCTGGGACCAGGAACCGGTCGGCGACCTCGCCGGGCGCTACTTCACCGCCACCGGCGCCCCGGTCACCGGCCCGGTCGACGACCGGGTCGTCTCGGTCAGCCTGCGCGACCTCGACGCGATCCCGCTGGTCGTCGGCGTCGCCTTCGGCCGCGACAAGACGGCCGCCGTCTACGGCGCGCTCCTGGGCCACCACGTCGACGCGCTCGTGTGTGACGAGAGCCTCGCGCGCAGCCTCCTCACCCACCAGTCCCCCAGCACGGAAGGCACCACATGAAGAAGATCCTCGTCATCTGCGGCACCGGAGTGGCCACCTCCACGATGGTCGCGACCAGCATCAAGGACCACCTCGCCGGCCAGGGCATCGAGGCCCAGGTCACCCAGGGCAAGGTCATGGACCTCCTCAGCGGCACCCCCGACGTCGACCTCATCGTCGCCACCACCACGGTCCCCGACACCGTGACCGTGCCCGTCGTGGCCGGCCTGCCGTTCCTCACCGGGATCGGCCAGGACGCCACCCTCGCCGAGATCGTCGGCCACCTGCAGTAGCTCCCCTCCCGGCGCTCGGGAGCCGGGCCACCTCACAGAGAGATCCCTCCATGGAAGCGTTCTCGTCCTACATCACCGACCTCGGCGCGGCCGTCGTCCTCCCGGTCCTGATCACGATCTTCGCGATCGCCATCGGCCAGAAGCCCGGTCGCGCCCTGCGCTCCGGCATCCTGATCGGCGTCGGCTTCATCGGCGTCAACCTCGTCATCGGCCTGCTCGGCGGCTCGATCGGCCCGGCGGCTACCGAGCTGGCGAACCGGCTCAGCGTCAACCTCGACATCGTCGACGTCGGCTGGCCCTCGAGCGCGGCCATCGCGTTCGGCTCCAAGGTCGGCGCGGTCATCATCCCCTTCTGCCTCGCGCTCAACGTGGTGCTGCTGCTGACCGGCCTGACGCGCACCTTCGACATCGACCTGTGGAACTACTGGCACTTCGCCCTCGGCGGCGCCCTGGTCGCCGTGGTGATGGACAGCTTCTGGTGGGGCCTGTTCGGTGCCGGGATCGCGATGATCATCACCCTCGCCCTGGCCGACCTGTCGGCACCGATGATCCAGAAGTACTTCGGCTTCCCCGACATCTCCTTCCCGCACATGACGTCCGCGCCCTACGCGCTGCTGGCGCTCCCGCTCAACGCGCTGATGGACCGGATCCCCGGCCTCAACAAGCTCGAGGCCGACCCGGCCTCGATCCAGAAGCGCTTCGGCCTGTTCGGCGAGACGATGTTCCTCGGCCTCGTGATCGGCCTCGTGATCGGCCTCGCCGGCTACGGCTTCGACGACCCGCGCGCCGACTCCATCGCCATCCTCACCCTCGGCATCACGGTCGCCGCGGTCATGGTCATCCTGCCCCGCATGGTCGCGATCCTCATGGAGGGCCTGGTCCCCGTCTCGGAGTCCGCGCGCACCTTCATGCAGAAGCGCTTCCCGGGCCGCCGCTACTACATCGGCCTCGACTCCGCGATCGCGGCCGGCCAGCCCGCCGTCGTGGCGACCTCGCTGATCCTCGTGCCGGTCACGCTGCTCGTCGCGATCGCCCTCGCGCCGCTCGGCAACCGCGTCCTCCCGCTGGTCGACCTCGCCACGATCCCGTTCATCGTGGCCGTGATGGTGCCGCTCTTCGGCGGCAACATCGTCCGCTCGGTCATCGGCGGCGCGATCGCGATCGGCGGCGGGCTGTTCATCGCCACCGCGATCTCGGGCACCTTCACCTCGGTCGCGCTCGCCTCGGGCTTCGACAACGCCTCCGGGTCGAACCGGATCTCCTCGCTCGTCGACGGCGCCAACCCGCTGACCGGCCTGCTGGTCGGGATGGGCGAGCTCGGACCCGTGGCCGCGGTCGTGATGCTCGTGGTCGCGCTGGCGTTCGCCTTCGTCGTACGACGCATCGTGGCCCGCCGCGACACCGCCGAGGCCCAGCAGGAGACCGCCGGGGCCGCCGCATGACGGCAGCCTCGCTCGAGGCGGGGCTCTGCATGGTGGACGCCGACGTCGACGACGCGGGCGCCGCGATCCGGCTGCTCGCCGAGCGCGCCGTGGCGGAGGGCGTCGCCCACCCGTCCTACGTCGACGCGGTGCTGGCGCGCGAGGAGGAGTACCCCACCGGGCTGCCCCTTCCCGTGCCCGCGGCGATCCCGCACGTGGGCGCGGAGCACGTCGTACGACCGGCGCTGGGCGCGCTGGTGCCCCGCGCGCCGATCACCTTCGGCGAGATGGGCAGCCGCGACCGGACCATCGAGGCCCGGCTGGTGCTGATGCTCTTCGTGACGGACCCGCAGGCCCAGGTGCCGCTGCTCGGGCGGGTGATCGGCGTGCTGCGCGCGCCTGACCTCGACGAGACGCTCCTGACCGGCCTCGCCGGCCCGGACGACCTGGCCTCCCGCCTCAACGCGCTGTTGGCCTAGTCCACCGGCCCCGTCCGGCCGGCCCGGCGCCGACGCCCCCGCACTCCGCCGGAGTGCGGGGGCGTCGTACGTCCGGGTGAGTTCCACAGGTCTGCCACAAGTTGGCCGCAGGTACTTGACGTGACCGACGCCACAGGCTTTCATTGCTCCAGCCCGATCATATGTGACGACCTATCTGCACGGAGGTGACGATGCCAGCCCCACGCGACCCGGCCACGCTGCTGGCAGCAGCGCGCCTCTACTACCAGCAGGACCGGTCCCAGGCCGAGATCGCCGCCACCCTCGGCACCAGCCGCTCCAACGTCTCGCGGATGCTCACCGAGGCGCAGCGCCAGGGCATCGTCGAGATCCGCATCAACGACCCCGAGGGTCGCGTCCACGAGCTCGAGGACGAGCTGCGCACCACCTTCGGCCTCAGCGAGGTCCGCGTCGCCCACACCCGCAACGTCCCCGGCCTCCGGATGGAGGACGCGGTCGGCACCCAGGCCGCACGCCTCCTGCTCGACGAGCTCAAGGACTCGATGACCGTCGCGATGTCGTGGGGCCACGCCCTGCAGTCGATGGTCTACGCGACGACCGCCGACCACGAGCACCACCGCGTGACGCTGGTCCAGCTCGTCGGCGGCCTGTCGTCGATCAGCAACGAGATCAGCGGCCAGGAGCTGGTGCGCGAGCTCGCCGTCCGCCTCGGTGCGGAGTACCGGTTCCTCCACGCCCCCGCCACGCTCGAGAGCTCGACCTCCCGCGACGCGCTGCTCGCCGAGCCGTCGATCACCGACGCCCTCGCCGACGCCAAGGGCGCCGACATCGCCTTCATCGGCGTCGGCACGCCGACCCACGGCTCGTCGTCGGCGATCCTCGACTCGCTGAGCCTCAGCGCGGCCGAGCGCAAGGAGTTCTGGAGCCACGAGCCCGTCGGCGACGTGGCCGCGCGCTACTACAACGCCCAGGGCGCGCCGATCCGCGGCGTCGTCGACGACCGGGTCCTCGGCATCAGCCTCGAAGACCTGCTCGAGATCCCCAACGTGGTCGGCGTCGCCTCGGGACGGGCCAAGGCGCCCGGCGTCCTCGGCGCGCTGCGCGGCCGCATCATCGACTCCCTCGTCTGCGACGAGGCCCTCGCCCGCAGCGTGCTCAGCGCTGCCGGCTCCGGCTCCACCCACGGAGGCAAGTGACGTGCACGCAGGATTCATCATCATCGCCGCCCTCGTGGCGGGCTGGCTGGTCCAGATCTTCTTCACCTACCGCCAGTCCATGGCGTTCAACGACGACGTCCGCGCCCTGCGCACGAAGGGCACGGTGAGCGTGGGCGTCGGCGGCAACCGCTACAAGGGCCGCCGCTCGTTCGTCGCCATCGCCGTCGACCCCGACGGGATCGTCCGCGACGCCATCACGCTCGGCGGGCTCACCACCTTCGCGCGGTCCAAGCCGGTCCCCGGTCTCCTCGACCTCAAGCTGTCCGTCCTGCGGGGCGACCGCAAGCTCCCCCACGTCTCGCCGTCCCAGCGCCTGGCCGCACGCCAGGCAGCGGAGCTCTACGGCGCAGCACGCACGTCGGCCCGGGCCGAGGTGTAGCAGCAACACCACCGACCCGCCCCGGGGTGGAGCCCGGGGCCGGACGGTGGGTCAGACATCGAGCGGATCACGTCCGCCGGTGAGAGAGATGCCGGGCAAGCATCACGACCAGGTTCAACACAGAGCCGACTCGACAGGAGCAATCATGCCATTCACCCCCATGGCGCTGGCGGTCCTCCCGCTGGCCGCCGACACCCCGACGGTCGACCCGCCGACCGGTGTCTTCGGCGCCCTCGCCGACGCCGCCAACTGGTTCATCGGCCTCTTCAACGCCGGTGGCGAGGTCTTCCTGGGCCTCGTGACGGGCATCATCCCGACGCTCATCGTGCTGCTGACCTTCGTCAACGCGCTGATCCGGATGATCGGTCCGGAGCGGATCGACAAGCTCGGCGAGGTCGCCGCCCGCCCGGGGCTGCAGTACTACCCCGTCCGCTACCTGCTGCTGCCGGTGCTGTCGGTGTTCTTCCTGACCAACCCGATGGCCTACACCATGGGCCGCTTCCTCCCCGAGAAGTACAAGCCCGCCTTCTACGACTCCGCGGTGAGCTTCGTGCACCCGATCACCGGCATCTTCCCGCACGCCAACGCGGGTGAGCTGTTCGTCTACCTCGGCATCGCGGCCGGCATCACCACGCTCGGCCTCAACACCAGCGACCTGGCCGTGCGCTACCTGATCGTCGGACTCGTCGTGATCTTCATCCGCGGCGTCCTCACCGAGATCATCACCACCCGCATGCTGGCCCGCCGCACGAGCAACGAGGAGGTCGCGGCATGAGCACCACGACCCAGACCAAGTCCGGCGGCGGCATGGACGGCCTCAACAAGGTCCTCGTCAAGATCGGCACGACTGTCGGCGGCGTCGTCGGCACGCTCTACCAGGCCGGCCGCGACACGATCGACACCGTCATCCGCAACATCCTGCCCTTCATGGCGTTCATCGCCGTCCTGATCGGCATCATCAACAAGACGGGCCTCGGCGACGCGCTCGCGCACCTGATCGAGCCGCTCGCCGGCAGCCTCGTCGGCCTGCTCGCGATCAGCATCTTCTGCGCGCTGCCGGTGCTCTCGCCGGTGCTCGGCCCCGGTGCCGTCATCGCGCAGGTCGTCGGCGTGCTGCTCGGCACCCGGATCGGCGAGGGCGACATCCCCCCGCAGTACGCCCTCCCGGCCCTGTTCGCGATCGACCCGCAGGTCGGTTGCGACTTCATCCCGGTGGGCCTGGCCCTCGGAGAGGCCGAGCCGGAGACCGTCGAGGTCGGCGTGCCCGCCGTCCTGATCTCCCGCCTGGTCACCGGACCGCTGTCGGTCGTCATCGCCTACTTCGCGAGCTTCGGCCTCTACAGCAGCAGCAGCTGACCCACCCGGTCCGGCCGGCGAACCCGCCGGCCGGACCACCTCACCACTCGACCCGACTCGACCCCCTCCCCCCAACCCCAAGGAGAAGTCATGAGTGACTACAAGTCCGTCGTCGTCAGCAAGGGCCGCGGCGGCTGGGGCGGTCCCCTGACCGTCCTCCCGACCGACGAGCGCCCCCTGGTGGCCTCGATCACCGGCGGTGGCATCCACCCCGTCGCCCAGCGCATCGCCGACCTCACCGGTGGCGAGGCCTTCGACGGCTTCAAGTCGTCGGCCCCCTTCGACAAGATCGCCGTCGCCGTCATCGACTGCGGCGGCACCGCCCGTGTCGGCGTCTACCCGATGAAGAAGGTGCTCACCGTCGACGTGCACGCGACCAGCCCCGCCGGGCCGCTCGCGCAGTTCATCACCGAGGAGCTCTTCGTCTCCGGCGTGAAGCCCGAGGACGTGAAGGAGGCGTGAGCGAAGGCTCGACCCTGGTGTACGACACGACGGTGACCGCGGTCGGCGAGCAGGTTCCCGCGTTCCTCGAGCACGGGATCCTCATCTTCTTCGCCGACCACGCCCCCGCCGAGCTCCACGACATCTCGGTCCTCCACCGGGTCTCCGTCAGCGACGACGGTCCCCGCCCCGGTGACCTCGTCCACCTCGGCGAGGAGACGCTCGAGGTCCTCGCGGTGGGAGACGTCGTCCGCGACAACCTCCTGAACCTGGGCCACATGGACATCAAGGCCGACGGCCTGACCGAGGCCAAGCTGCCCGGTGACGTCTGCGTCCGCAAGGGCCCCATCCCCCTCCTGGCCACCGGCGACGCGTTCCGCATCACCCGGCCGGACACCACCCCCGAACAGGACTGACCATGAGCTACCGAGACAGGCTCCAGCACCGGCTGGACGAGACGGGCCGCCCCCTGCGGGTGGGCCTCGTGGGCGCCGGGCAGATGGGTCGCGGGTTCGCCGCCCAGCTGCTCCGGATGCCCGGAATCACGCTGTCCGCCGTGCTGGACGTCCAGCAGGAGCGCGCCGTCGAGGCGCTGACCCAGGCCGGCATCACCCCCACCGAGGCCGCTGACACGGCCGCCGCCGTCGCCGTCATCGAGGGCGGTGGCAGCGTCGCGCTCACCAGCGTCGACCGGCTCGCCGGGCTGCCGCTCGACGTCGTCGTCGAGGCCACCGGCGTCCCCGAGGTCGCGGTGTCCGTCGCCGTCCAGGCGCTCGCCGCCGGGATCAGCGTCGCCACCCTGACCGTGGAGGCCGACGTCACCGTCGGTCGCTACCTCGCCCAGCTCGCCGACCAGTCGGACGCGGTCTACTCCGTGTGCCGTGGCGACGAGCCGGTCGAGACCAAGATCCTCGTGGACTACGCGCGCGACCTGAACTTCGAGGTCATCTGCGCCGGCAAGGGCAAGAACAACCCGCTCGACCCCTACGCCACCCCCGAGACGCTCGCCGAGCGCGCGGCGCAGAAGCAGATGAACCCCAAGATGCTCACCAGCTTCGTCGACGGCTCGAAGGCCATGATCGAGATGGCCTCGCTGGCCAACACCACCGGTCTCGGCGTCAGCAAGCGCGGCATGCACGGCCCGCCGTCGTCGGTCGCCACCCTCCACGAGACGTTCGCGCTCGCGAAGGACGGCGGCATCATCGAGCACCCCGGCGTCGTCGACTACTGCACCGGTGACGTCGCCCCCGGCGTCTTCGTCATCATCCGCACCGACGACCCCTACGTGCACCACGAGATGACCTACCTCCAGATGGGCGACGGGCCCTACTTCGCCCTCTACCGCCCCTACCACCTGGCCAGCATCGAGGCGCCGCTGACGGTCTACGAGATCGTCCTCGACAAGCGTCCCAGCCTGACCTCGGAGCACTGGACCGCCGAGGTGGGCGCCCAGGCCAAGCGGGCGCTGAAGGCCGGCGAGCGGATCGACGGCATCGGCGGCATGATGGTCCGCGGCCTGATCGACCCGGCCGACGACTTCGCGCGTGACAACCTCGTCCCGCTCGGTGTGCTGGCCGGCGCGACGCTCAAGCACGACGTCCCGGTCGACCACACGCTGACCTACGACGACGTCGAGCTCGACGAGTCCTCGCTCATCGTGCGGATGCGCCGCATCCAGGAGTCGATGGAGAAGGACGCCAGCGAGGTCCCGAGCCTCGCCGAGCTCAGCGCCCTGATCGCGGGCTGAGCAGCGACGGGTGGAGGGGTACGCCCCGCGTGAGGCCGTGATCTAGGCTCACGCGGTGCCCCTCCCCCCGTCCGCCCGCGCCGCGGTCGTCATGCTCGCCGCGGGCGAGGGGCGCCGCAGCGGGCACCACACCAACAAGGTCCTGCTGCCCCTGGCCGGCCGCGGGGTCTTCACCTGGTCCATCGAGTCGGCCCGCCGGCTCGCCACCGTGACCCACACCGTGCTCGTCATCCGCGAGGAGGACCGGGAGACCGTGACGGCCACGCTCGACCGCGAGGTGGCCGGACCCGAGGTCGAGGTCGTCGTCGGCGGCGACAGCCGGCACAGCTCGGAGTGGCAGGCCCTCCAGGCGCTCGCCCCGATGATCGAGGCCGACGAGATCGACGTCGTGGTGATCCACGACGCCGCCCGGCCGCTGGCGGTCACGACGATGTTCGCCTCCGTGATCGAGGCCGCCCTCGAGCACGGGGGCGCGATCCCGGTCCGCGACCAGGGCCACCTCACGGCCCTCGGCGAGGGCGACCAGCCCCCGGACCGCGTGGTGGCCGTGCAGACGCCTCAGGCGTTCCGCGCCCAGCCCCTCCTCGAGGCCTACCGCCTCGCGCACGCCGACGGCTTCGTCGGCACCGACACCGCGAGCTGCATGGAGCGCTACACCGACGTCCCGGTGTTGTGCGTGGACGGCGACGCGGGCAACATCAAGATCACGTTCCCCGAGGACCTGTTCCTCGCGGAGCGGCTGCTCGCCAAGGCCGACTGGGACCTGTCCGGTCGGCAGCGCCACCGACGGGAGTCTGCGATGTCGCACCTGCGGGACCTGATCCCCCACGGCGATCGCCCATGAGCACCACCGAGGCCGAGCTGCACTGCGAGGTCTGCAACCTGCTCACCGACCACGAGCTCCACTACACCGGCCGGCTGCTCGACTCGGTGCGCTGCACCCGCTGCGGCACCCACGTCGAGCTCTCCTCGCGCGCGCTCATCCCGGCGTACGCCCTCGACCTCGAGCAGCGCGTGGTGAGCAAGCCCCGGCGGATGATGCGGCGCGTCTCGCGCGACCCGGCCGGCTACCTGAGGCAGCTGCCCCGGGCGGTGCTGCGCCAACCCGGCAAGTTCCTCAGGGAGTTCCGGGGCCTGCTGCGTCGCTGATCGGCTCGCGGCGCACGCGGCGGGCGAGCTCGTCGACGCACTCGAGCAGGTTGACCGACGACGCGTCGTCGACCCGGCGCGCGAGCGACGGCGCCCGGACCAGCCCGACCTCACCGCGCTCGCGGAGCCAGGCGGCCAGCCGGGCGAAGTCGTCGACGGGCGGCCGCTCGTCACGCTCGAGGGCCGCGCCCAGCACGGACGGCGCCACGACGGCCGGCGACACGAGCGCGGCCAGGCCCTCGCGGTCGATGGTCCCGCCGATCCGGGCGTCCACGACCGTCTTGACGGTGTCGGTGACGGGCCGGAAGGCGAGCACCGACACCTCGGGCGTCGCCGCCGCGCCCGTGCGGACCTCGCGCAGGAAGTCGGCCGAGGCCAGCGGGCACAGCGCGTCGTGCACCAGCAGCCCGGAGGCCGTCCCGGCGGCCCGCAGCTCCTCCCACCAGCCCGCACCCGCGCGGACCTCGGCCGCGACCCCGGCGTGCCGGACCTCGCGGACGACCCGGTCGTGGTCGCCCGCGTCGACGGCGACGAGCAGGCGGTCCACCCCGGACGCAGCCAGCGAGCGGAGGGCGTGGAGGTAGAGCGGCGACCGGTGCAGCGAGGCGAACGGCAGCCCGTCGCGCCCGGCCATGGCGAGCACCGCCGTTGCGGCCGTCACGCGGAGTCCTCGGGAGCCTCGGAACCGGTCTCGGGGACCGTCAGCCGCTCGAGCGCGGCGATGTCGGCGTCGGTGGCCACGCGGGCTGCAGCGGGGGGCGCCACGCGCCGCTGGACGTCGTACGACGCCTCGAGCAGCCCGACGAGCCGGTCGAGGTCCGGCAGGGGCACCGCGGGCAGCGAGACGAGGACGGGAGCCGGGAGAACGACGGGCGACAGCAGGGCGCCGGCCGGGTCGACGCCGACGACGGGAAGCCCGGTCAAGCGAGCGGCGGCGAGGCAGTCGACGATGAAGTCGGGCGGCGTCAGGGGGCAGAGCGCGTCGTGGACGACGACGTCCTCGCCGGCCTCGACGATGCCGGTCCACGGAACGCTGGCGTCGACGAGGTCGACCCCGGCCTGCCCGAGCGCCCACGCCGCGCAGGCGACGAGCGACTCACCGTGGACCAGGCGGTAGGGAAGCGCGCCGCGCCCCTCGTCCACGACCATGCCGAGGGCACGGGCGGGGTCGTCGTCGTAGATGCTCATGGCGGGGCCACGCTATCCCCGAGGCACCCGGACATGACGCGACCCCCGGCACGGGACGTGCGCCGGGGGTCGGGTCGTGGTGCTGGTGGAGCGTGGCTCAGGAGGCGAGGACCTCGTCGAGCATGGCCTCGGCCTTGTCCTCGTTGGTCTTCTCCGCGAGCGCGAGCTCGGAGACCAGGATCTGGCGGGCCTTGGCCAGCATGCGCTTCTCGCCGGCCGACAGACCGCGGTCACGCTCGCGGCGCCACAGGTCGCGGACGACCTCCGACACCTTCATGACATCGCCGGAGTGCAGCTTCTCCAGGTTGGCCTTGTAGCGGCGCGACCAGTTCGTCGGCTCCTCGACGTGGGCGGCACGCAGCACGTCGAAGACGCGGTCGAGACCCTCCTTGTCGACGACGTCACGGACCCCGACGAGATCGAGGTTGCAGGCCGGCACGCGAACGACCAGGTCCTGCTGAGCGACAATCCTGAGGACGAGATACTGCCGGTCCTCTCCCTTGATCGTCCGCATCTCGATGTCCTCGATGACTGCGGCCCCGTGATTGGGATAGACGACCGTTTCGCCGACGGTGAAAGTCATATGTTCAGTTCCCCTTCCTAGGTGTCCATTCTAACACGGGTTCGCATCGGCTCCCGACGCGTTTCCGCAGGTCAGAGGCCACATCCGGGGTTGACAGAACGCGTGTCGGTGTGGTGCGGGCCACCTCCCGGAGCAGGTGTGGGCATACTGCGCCCCATGTCGACGACCCCGTCGCTGGCCCTCGTCCGGGCCGCGCACCCGCGCCAGGCCCTCGTGACCGCGGCCACGCTCGCCGCGGCTGCCGCGGTGGCCGGCCGCCCCCTCCGCGAGGTCGCCCTGGTCGGTGGGACGGTGCTCGTCGGACAGTCCGTCCTCGGCTGGGCCGACGACCTCGCCGACCGCCGCCGCGACGCCCGGCACCGCCCGGAGAAGCCCCTCGGCAACGAGTCCCTCGACCCCGGGACGGTGTGGTTCGCGATCGCGTGCGCGGTGCTGCTCGTCGTACCCCTCGCCGTGGCCAACGGGCGCGAGGCCGCGGCGGCGTACCTCACGCTCCTCGCGGTCTCGGCGGTCGGCGACCGGCTGCTCCACGCGACGGTGCTGTCGTTCGTGCCGTGGGTGGTCGGCTTCGCGCTCTACCCGGTGTTCCTCGCCCACGGCGGCTGGGGCGGCTCCGGTACGACGACGCCGCCCACGCCGACGCTGGTCGCACTCGCCGCGGCGCTCGGCCTGGGCGTCCACGTCCTGCTCGCGCTGCCCGGCCTCGTGCACGACCACGAGGAGGGCGAGCGCTCGCTCCCGCTGCGGCTCGCGCTGCGCACCGGGACGCCCCGGATGCTCGTGATCGCGAGCGTGTGGACCGGCGCCGTCGCGATCGCCATCTTGATCGCAGGGCGGACGGTCGGGCTGACCTGAGCCGACGCTAGGCTGTGGGCCATGCGACTCCGACCCCTCGCGACCGCCGCCGCGGTCATCGCGCTCGCCGCTCCGCTGTCCTCGTGCGGCTTCGACTACGCGACCGAGCGTGACTACACCCCGGGCAGCGGCAGCAACAACCGCGACGGCATCGTCGACGTGCTCTCCGCGGTCGTCGTCTCCGCCTCGGAGGGCTCCGGCACCTTCGTCGCCTCGCTGTCCAACAACGACGTCGACGACGAGCAGACCTTCACCGGTGTCGCCGGTGAGGACTCCACCGTGCAGGCGGCCGACTTCGAGCCGATCGCGGTCGCACCCGGCGGGCTGGTCAACCTCGCCGACCCCGCCGCCGACATCGTGCTCACCGGCGACTTCGCCGCGGGCGACTTCGTCCCGCTGTCGATCGACTTCGGCAACGGCGAGCGGATCACCATGAACGTCCCCGTCGTCCGCGACGACACCGGCTACTGGGAAGGCATGGACGCCTCATGACCTACACGCTCGTCCTGCTCCGCCACGGCGAGAGCGAGTGGAACGCCAAGAACCTCTTCACCGGCTGGGTCGACGTCGCGCTGACCGACAAGGGCCGCGAGGAGGCGGTCCGCGGCGGCTCGCTGATCAAGGACGCCGGGTTCCTCCCCGACGTCGTGCACACCTCCCTGCAGCGCCGCGCCATCAACACCGCCGCGCTCGCCCTCGACGCGGCCGACCGCCACTGGATCCCGGTCAAGCGCAGCTGGCGCCTGAACGAGCGCCACTACGGCGCGCTCCAGGGCAAGGACAAGAAGCAGACGCTGGAGCAGTACGGCGAGGAGCAGTTCATGCTCTGGCGCCGCTCCTTCGACGTCCCGCCGCCCCCGCTCGACGACGCCGACGAGTTCTCGCAGGCCCGTGACCCGCGCTACGCCGACCTCGGCGACGAGCTGCCGCGCACCGAGTGCCTCAAGGACGTCATCGCCCGGTTCCTCCCCTACTGGGAGTCCGAGATCGTCCCCGACCTCCAGTCCGGCAAGACGGTGCTCGTCGCCGCGCACGGCAACAGCCTCCGCGCGCTCGTCAAGCACCTCGACGGGATCAGCGACGACGACATCGCCGCCCTCAACATCCCCACCGGCATGCCGCTGGTCTACCGCCTCGACGAGTCGCTCGCCCCGACCGTCGCCGGCGGGGAGTACCTCGACCCCGAGGCCGCAGCCGCCGCTGCCGCCGCGGTCGCCAACCAGGGTCGCTGACACACGAGAGCCCCCTGCCGCCAGGACCGAGGTCCGGCGGCAGGGGCTTCGTCGTCGCTGGGTCAGTCGCGGGTCGGGAGGTCGCCGGTGACCACGAAGACGACGCGGTTGGCGACCGAGACCGAGTGGTCGGCGATGCGCTCGTAGTAGCGGCCCAGCAGGGCGATGTCGACCGCGGCCTCGACGCCGTGCTGCCAGTCGGCCGACAACAGCTCGGTGAAGCTGCGACGACGGAGCTGGTCCATCACCTCGTCGTCGCGGCCGAGCTCGATCGCGGCCTCGACGTCACGCTCGATGATGATGGCGCGCACCCGGCGCACCATGTCCTCGGCGGTCTCGGCCATCCGCTGCATGGTCGGGCGGAGCTCCTCGGGGACCGCGACCGAGGGCACGCGCAGGCGCGCGATCTTGGCGACGTGGACGGACAGGTCGCCCATCCGCTCCAGCTCGGTCGCCATCCGCAGCGCGGAGACGATGACCCGGAGGTCGCCGGCGACGGGCTGCTGGAGCGAGAGCAGCGAGAAGGCGGTGTCGTCGACGCGCTCGCGGGCGACGTCGATCACCTTGTCGTTGCTGATCACCTGGTCGGCGGTGTGGACGTCGCCGGTCATCAGGGCCTTGGTGGCCTCGCGTACGGCCACCTCGACCTGTCCGCAGATCTCGGACAGGTCGGCAAAGATCCCGTCGAGCTGGTCGTGGAAAGCCTCGCGCATGCCCACCACCCTAGGCAGTCGAAGCGAACACCTGCACGCCCTCGATGAACGCCGGATGAACACTCGGGGCCCGCTGTCCAGCACGTCTGGCGCGGGTCTCCGCGTGCGTACGATGGTGGGTGTGGATCCGACGATGCAGGCCGGGTTGGCCGCCATCATCGGGGCCATCGTGGCAGGTGGGGCCGTCCTGGCGTGGCACATCAGCGACCGCCAGCGCTACGCCGTGCCCGCCCACGAGGAGCCCGCGGTCCAGGAGGGCGCCGCAGCCGTCCTGAGCATCCTGCGCTCGAGCGCGGTCGTCGTCGACGAGTCCGACCACGTGCTCAAGGCCTCGGCGCCGGCGTACGCCTTCGGGCTGGTGCGGGGCAACACCGTGGTCGTGCCGGAGCTGCTCGACCTCATCGCGCAGGTGCGCCGCGACGGCCAGATCCGCGAGAGCGACATCGACCTGCCGGCCGCCGACGGCGGCTTCGGCCGCACCCTCACCGCGCGGGTGGCGCCCCTCGGTGCCCGCCTCGTGCTGGCGCTGGTCGAGGACCGCACCCGCGAGCGCCGGGTGGAGGCAGTCCGACGCGACTTCGTCGCCAACGTCAGCCACGAGCTCAAGACCCCCGTCGGCGCGATCCGCCTCCTCGCCGAGGCCGTCACCGACGCCTCCGACGACCCCGAGGCCGTCCAGCGATTCGCCACCCGGATGCTCACCGAGAGCGACCGGCTCTCCAAGCTGGTGCAGCAGATCATCGAGCTGTCGCGGCTCCAGGGCCACGACCCGCTCGAGAAGCCCGTCATGGTCGACGTCGACGCCGCCGTCGCGACCGCGGTCGACACGAGCGCGATGGAGGCGACCGCCAAGGAGATCGTCGTCGAGTCGCGCGGCGAGCACGGTCTGGAGGTGTTCGGCTCGCAGGAGCAGATCGGCGCCGCCATCAGCAACCTCGTGGCCAACGCCGTCGCCTACTCCAACAACGGCTCCCGGGTCGTGGTGACCTCGCGCTCGGAGGGCGAGCAGATCCAGGTGTCCGTGGTCGACCAGGGCATCGGCATCCCGGCCGAGGACATCGACCGCATCTTCGAGCGCTTCTACCGCGTCGACCCCGCCCGGCACCGCTCCACCGGCGGCACCGGCCTGGGCCTGGCGATCGTGAAGCACGTCGCCGCGACCCACGGCGGCGACATCTCGGTGTGGTCGGTGCAGGGCCAGGGCTCGACGTTCACCCTCACCCTGCCCCGCAACGCAGGTCCCCACACGGACGCGGCCGGACCCACCACCCCCGTCGAGGTCGTCGCACCCGCGCGGCCCCAGACCCCCGTACCCACACGCAGAACACAGCAGGAGACCCACAGATGACCCGCGTACTCGTCGTCGAGGACGAAGAGAGCTACAGCGACGCGCTCGCCTACATGCTCCGCAAGGAGGGCTACGAGGTGGCGATCGCCGCCGACGGCAACACGGCCCTCACCGAGTTCGACCGCTTCGGGCCCGACATCGTGCTGCTCGACCTCATGCTGCCGGGCGTCCCCGGCACCGAGGTGTGCCGCCAGATCCGGCAGTCCTCGTCCGTCCCGGTGATCATGGTGAGCGCCAAGGACGACGAGGTCGACAAGGTCGTCGGCCTCGAGCTCGGCGCCGACGACTACGTCACCAAGCCCTACTCCCCGCGCGAGCTGGTCGCCCGCATCCGCGCCGTGCTGCGCCGCGGGCAGGAGCCGGACCTGATGCCCGACACGCTCGAGGCCGGCCCGGTCCGGATGGACGTCGAGCGGCACGTGGTGACGGTCGACGGCAACGAGCAGCGGCTGCCGCTCAAGGAGTTCGAGCTCCTCGAGATGTTCCTGCGCAACCCCGGCCGGGTGCTCACCCGCGGGCAGCTCATCGACCGCGTCTGGGGCTCCGACTACGTCGGCGACACCAAGACCCTCGACGTCCACGTGAAGCGCCTGCGCGCCAAGCTCGAGCCCGACCCGGGCGAGCCGAAGTTCCTCGTCACGGTCCGCGGGCTCGGCTACAAGCTGGACCTCTGACCGGAGGTAAGGGGCCCAGCCGCAAGCGTGTCGAGCTCCCCCCGACCAGACCGCAGGACGGTCGGACGCGGCGGGATCGCGACGTTCGTCGTCCGAAAACCGCTGGCGGTTCGTCATGACCGTTCCTAGCCTTGACTCGTGACGACGACCGCTTCCACCGCGACCACCACCACCACCGCACCGCCCGCCTGGCTGCCCGTCGCGGCAGGCGCGGTGACGCTGGTGATGTGGGCCTCGGCGTTCGTGGTGATCCGGCACGTCGCCCACGACGTCAGCCCGGGCGCGCTCGGCTCCGGGCGCCTGCTCGTCGCCGCGCTGGTGGTGCTGCCGCTGGTCCTGCGGCGGGGATGGGTCCGCCCCACACCGCGCGAGTGGCTGCTGCTGGCGCTGGGCGGGGTCGGCTGGTTCGGGGTCTACAACCTCGCCCTCAACGCGGGCGAGCGCCACGTCGACGCCGGGACGGCCGCGATGATCATCCAGATCGGCCCCGTGATCGTGGCGCTGCTCGCGATCCCGCTGTTCGGCGAGGTGCTGCACCGCTGGCTGGTCGCGGGGATGCTGGTCGGCTTCGCCGGGGTCGCGGTCATCGCCCGCGGCTCCTCCTCCGACGCCGGCGCGAGCCTGCTGGGCGTCGTGCTGGTGCTCGTCGCCGCGGCGATGTACGCCGTCGGGGTGCTGACCCAGAAGGTGCTGCTGCGCCGCATCCCGTCCGTCCAGGTGGTCCTGGTGTCGTTCCTGATGGGCGCGGTGACCTGCCTGCCGTTCTCCGGCGACCTGCCGGGCATCGTGGCCGACGGCGGCCCGGAGCTGTGGTGGATCGTCTACCTCGGCGTCTTCCCCACGGCCATCGCCTTCACGACGTGGGCCTTCGCGCTCACCCACACCGACGCGGGCGCGCTGTCGCTGACGACCTTCCTCGTGCCCCTGATCGCCACCCTGATCGCCTGGCTGACCATCGACGAGGTGCCGCCGTCGCTGACCTTCGTCGGCGGGGCGCTCGCGATCGCCGGCGTGCTGATGACGCGGCGCAAGCCGCGGGCCGCGACTCGCTGAGCGGCGTCGCTCAGGCGTCCGGCTCGGGGGCGGTGCCGGTCTCGAGCCAGCCGCGGAACGCCTCGAGGTTGCGCGTCGACTCCCCGCGCGCGACCCGCCACTCCCACTCCTTGCGGATGGAGGAGGCGAAGCCGAGCTCGAGGATCGCGTTGAACGACTCGTCGGCGTTGGCGAGCACGGAGCCCAGCAGCCGGTCGAGCTCGTCGTCGCTCACCGACGCGAGCGGCAGCCGCGCCTCGAGGTAGATGTCCCCGTGCCGGTCGACGGCGAAGGAGACGGCGTACATCCTCAGGTTGCGCTCGAGCAGCCAGCGGTAGACGCGGGCGTGGTTCTCGTCGGGGTTGCGGCACACGAAGGCGTGCACGCCGAGAGCGTGCGGTCCGACGTCGAGCCGGACGGGGGTCTGGAGCTTCTTCTCCCCGGGCAGGGTCAGCGAGAAGCTCGCGCCCTCCACGCCGTCACGAGTGGTCTCCTCGTGCTCGATCTCGTTGTCCGCGAGGTGGGCGCGGATCGTCTCGACCGCGGAGGAGGTGGCGCTCATGCGCTCCATCCCATCACGCGGGGACGGCTCGCATCCGGGCGGCGGCCCGCTCGTAGGCGGCGAGCGTCTGCTCGGCGGTGTGCTCCCACGAGAAGTCCTGCGCGTGCGCGATCGCGCCCTGTCCGAGCCGCTCGACCAGGGCGGGGTCGTCGACGAGCCGGCGCAGCGCGGCGGCCCAGTCGCGCGGCTCGTGGGTGTCGACGAGCAGACCGCTGACGCCGTCGCGGACGACGGTGGTGAGCCCGCCGACGGCGGCAGCCACGACCGGCGTGCCGGTGGCCTGCGCCTCGACGGCGACGAGGCCGAAGGACTCGTTGTAGGACGGCACCGCGACGGCCGTGGCGGCCGAGGACCACACGGCGAGCTCGGGCTGGGTCACGGGCGGGACGAACCGGACCACGTCGGCGATGCCGAGGTCGGCGGCGAGGTCGGCCAGCGCGGTGGGGTGCTCGAGGCCGCTGCCCGAGGGACCGCCGACAACCGGGACGACGAGGCGGTGGCGCAGGGACGGGTCGTCGCGCAGGAGCACGTCGACTGCGCGCAGGAGCACGTCGGGCGCCTTGAGCGGCTGGATCCGGCCGGCGAACAGCAGCACCACCGCGTCGTCGGGGAGACCGAGCTCGCGGCGGGCCTCCGCGCGGTCGCGTGGGGCGAAGACGGTGAGGTCGACGCCCGGGTGGACCACCTCGACGGCGTCGGGACTGGCGTCGTAGAGGTCGACGAGCTGGCGGGCCTCGGTGTCGGTGTTGGCGATCAGCAGGTCGGCGGCCTCGACCACCTGCTCCTCGCCGATGACGCGCGAGACCGGCTCGGGGGTGTCGCCGAGGGCGAGGGCCTCGTTCTTCACCTTCGCCATCGTGTGCATCGAGTGCACCAGCGGAACGTTCCAGCGATCGCGCGCGAGGGCGCCGACCTGGCCGGAGAGCCAGTAGTGGGAGTGCACGGCCGTGTAGTGGCCGAGCGGCTGCAGGGCCTCGGTGCGCAGAACCTCGCGGGCGAAGGTGCACAGCTGGCCGGGCAGCTCACCCTTGGCGAGGCCCTCGAACGGGCCGGCGGCGACGTGGCGGACGAGCACCCCGTCGGCGGCCTCCACGACCTGCGGCAGCGTCGAGGACGTGGCGCGGGTGAAGACGTCGACCGCGATGCCCTGGGCAGCGAGGCGCCGGGAGAGCTCGATGACGTAGACGTTCATCCCGCCCGCGTCGCCCGTGCCGGGCTGGTCCAGGGGTGAGGTGTGCAGGCTGATCATCGCCACGCGCTCGCCCAACGCTGCCTCCATGCTGCTCGTGTCCTGGCACCCGGGGAGGGCACCTCCGGTGCAACCTTCCACCTGCGCCCGGGATTCCCGCGCACGTCCCGAGGGGTGGGTGCCCGGTGGCGGCTAGCGGGCGTGCACGCCCTGCGTGGGCCGTCCGCCGGCGTCGCTGCCGCGGTTGCGCGCGAGGGAGATGCCCCCCACGACGACGGCGAGGATGCCCCAGAAGCCGTTGTACCAGGGCGCGTCAGCCGGCCGGAACGCCTCGACGAGGCTGAGCACGAGCAACCCGGAGGCCAGGCCGACGGTGGCCCGCATGGCCACGGCGTCGCTCTTGACGAGGCTGGTGCCGAAGACGGCGCCGGCGACGACCAGGCTGGCCATGCCGACCAGGAACAGGATGTCGGAGAGCGGGTCGTCACCGCCTCCGAGCAGGGCGTGCACGATCCAGAGGGCGCCGCCGAGGACTGCTCCGGCGGCTGCGAGCTTCGCGGGGGGCATCGGACGAGTGTGCCACGCCACTCCCGGCCCGCCCCAGCGCGAGGGCCCCGGTCAGGCCTCGTCCGTGCCCTGGTGGAACCGCTGCTGCCACGGACCCCCGGACGACTGGCCCGTGCGCACCCAGAGGCTGCTGCGCAGGGTCGATCGACCGTCGGCCAGCGCCCGCCAGACGAGCAGGATGGTGTCGCGGTCGACCCGCTCGACCGACACGACGTCGAGGGTGACCGGCTCGCCGGGGCCGATCGCGTCGAGCATGTCGTCGCGGCTCCACAGCCGGCCGGAGCGGCCGACCTCCTGCCACGCGGGGTGGAGCAGGGCAGCGACGGCCGCCCGGTCACCGCGCACCTCGTCGGTGAGCAGCGCCCGCTCCATCGCGATGACGTGCTCCTCGTCGGTCGTGGGCGCCACGTCCTCCAGGCCGCTGAACAGGTCGGGCTCCTCCTCGACCTGGCCGACGGCCGCGGCCGGGTGGGCGGTGCTGCTGCCGGAGAAGCCGGGGCCCGCGTCGGGCTCGGCGCCGCGCTGGTACGCCGACGCGGCGGCGTTGGCTCGCTTGTCGGCCGCCTCGTTGAGCGCGTGCCCGGCGTGGCCCTTGACCCACTCGAAGTGGACACGGTCGCGACGTCCGTCCATGGCCTCGTCGAGCGCCTTCATCAGCTCGACGTTGAGCACCGGCTTGCCGTCGCTCTTCTTCCAGCCCTTGCGCTTCCAGCCCGCCATCCACTTGGTGACGGAGTCGATGACGTACTTGCTGTCGCAGTAGACGTGCAGGTCGTCGTCGAGGTGCGCGGTCTGCTGGAGCAGGTCGAGGACGGCCATCAGCTCGCCCATGTTGTTGGTGCCGCGCGGCCAGCCGCCGGACGCCCAGCAGCCGTCGTCGACGTACCACGCCCATCCGGCCGGACCGGGGTTGCCGAGTGCCGAACCGTCGGCCGCCGCGTAGATCACAGGAGCATCTTGGCAGGATGGAGCCATGACCTCCGAGCAGACCCTCCCCCGCACCGCCGTCGTCACCGGGGCCTCCAGCGGCATCGGCGCCGCGACCGCCCGCGCCCTCGCCGCGCAGGGCTTCCGGGTCGTCTGTGCGGCGCGACGCACCGAGCGCATCGAGGCGCTCGCGGCCGAGATCGGCGGCGTGGCGATCACGTGCGACGTCACCGACCAGGCGTCGGTCGACGCGCTCGCCGCGGCCGTGCCGACCTGCCACGTGCTGGTCAACAACGCGGGCGGTGCGGTCGGGGTCGACCGGGTCGACGGCGCGGACCTCGACGGGTGGCGCCACATGTACGACATCAACGTCCTCGGACTCGTCCGGGTCACCAAGGCGCTGCTGCCGGCACTGCGCGCCAGCGGCGACGCGATCGTCGTCAACGTCGGCTCGACGGCCGGGCGCTGGGCCTACGAGGGCGGCGCCGGCTACACCGCGGCCAAGCACGGCGTGAAGGTGGTGAGCGAGACCCTGCGACTCGAGCTCAACGGCGAGCCGATCCGGATCAGCGAGGTCGCCCCGGGCATGGTGCGGACCGACGAGTTCTCGCTGGTGCGCTTCGACGGTGACCAGGCCAAGGCCGACGCGGTCTACGCCGGCGTCGACCAGCCGCTCGTCGCCGAGGACGTCGCCGACGCCATCACCTGGGTCGCCACCCGGCCCTCCCACGTCGACATCGACGAGCTCGTGATCAAGCCCCGCGCCCAGGCTGCGGCACACAAGGTGCACCGCAGCTGAGACGTGGGAGACTGCCGCGCGTGAAGACCATCGGACTCGTCGGCGGCATGGGCTGGGAGAGCAGCGCGGCCTACTACCGCGACCTCAACCTCGGGATGCGGGAGCGCCTCGGCGGCCTCTCGTCACCGAAGCTGGCGCTCACCACCGTCGACTTCGCCGAGGTCACCCACCTCGAGGACGAGGAGCGCTGGGACCAGGTCGGGACGCTGCTGGCCGACGCCGCGCAGGGCGTCGAGCGGGCCGGGGCGGACTTCCTGCTGCTGTGCACCACGACGTTCCACAAGGTCGCCGACCAGGTCGAGGAGGCCGTCGACATCCCGGTGCTGCACCTCGCCGACGTGGTCGCGGAGGCGGTCAAGGCCGCCGGCATCTCCACCGTCGGCCTGGTCGGCACCAAGGTCGCGATGTCGGAGTCGTTCTTCGTCGAGCGCCTCGAGGGCCACGGGCTCACCGTCGTGGTGCCCGACGTCGCGCACCACGACCTGCTCAACGACGCGATCTACGAGGAGCTCGTCCACGGCGTCGTGCTCCCCCGCACCCGCAGCGCCGTCGTCGGGATCATCGAGGAGCTCTGGGACGCCGGAGCCGGTGGCGTGCTCCTCGGCTGCACCGAGCTCGAGCTGCTGGTCAAGCAGGCCGACGTCGAGCTCCCCGTCTTCCCCTGCACCACGCTCCACGTGCAGGCCGCGCTCGACCTCGCGCTGGGCTGAGTCACAGGGGCGTCCCCCGCGCGGCCGCGACCCAGCGAAGTGCGGTCCACGCGGCCGACTGCCGGTCGGTGGCGCGCGCCTCGGCGGGCAGGAGGACGCGCAGCACCTCCGAGCGGGCACCCTCGGTGCTGATCAGCAGGTCACGCCCATCGAGGGCCAGCCCCTCGCCCTGGTCCTGATCGGGCAGGTCCCACGAGGAGACCGGCTCCCACGAGGGGTACGCCGCCAGGTGGGCGCTCGTGTAGGTCCGCACCACGACCCCGCCGCCGGCTGGCAGGAAGGTCGCGTCGGTGACCATGCCGGGTGCCTCGCCGACGGCCACCAGCGCGTTGGGGCGGTCGGCCCGCAGCCGCAGCGGAGCGGCGTACACCCTCCCGGAGAAGACGCCCTTGCTGATCACGAAGAGCCGGCCGGTCAGCGGGTGCCGCACCAGTGCCTCGGCGTCGTGCGGGCCGTCGGGGTAGCGGAGCTCGTAGGACGCCGGCTCGACGCTGCGGTCGCCGCGGCCCACCGGCACGCGGAGCACCTCGACCGAGTCGCGCACGTGCCGGTTGTCGCCGGTGTCGGCGACCCAGACGTGGCCCGGCCCGGCGGGCGCGAGCGCCTCGACGTCGACCGGGTCGGGCGACCACGAGGTCACGCCCACGGTGTCGCCGGTGGCCGGGTCGACGGCGAACACGCGGCCGGAGTCACCGGAGTCGTTGACGGTGACCACGAGCCCGTCGACGACGACCAGGCCGCTCGACTCCACGATGTCGGGGTCGGCGAAGCGGAGGACCGGATCGGCGCCCACGCCCGGCGTCCCCGACGCGGCGCCGAGCAGGAAGGGCAGCGCGACGACCGCCGCCACCGCTGCTCCCCGCACCCTCACGCCGCCACGGTAGCCGCGGGCCCGTTGGGCGTGCGGGACCGACCGTTCGGCGTACGACCTCCCTGCGGGTAGGTGACACCTCAACCACCCGGACGTACCGTGACGACGGTCTCTCGGAGAGGAGATGTGCATGTCGCGTCTCGACAAGTCGGCGATCGTCGCCGGTTCGGGCTTCAGCCGCTGGCTGATCCCGCCTGCCGCCCTGGCGGTCCACCTGTCCATCGGCCAGGTCTACGCGTTCTCGGTGTTCAAGACCTCGCTGGTCGCGAGCTTCGACTCGAGCCTGACCGCGATCGGCTGGGTGTTCTCGATCGCGATCGTGATGCTCGGCCTGTCCGCCGCGGTCCTTGGCACGTGGGTCGAGCGCTCCGGGCCGCGCAAGGCGATGCTCGCGGCCGCGATCTGCTGGGGCACCGGGTTCCTGGTCGGCTCCGCCGGCATCGCGACCTCGCAGCTGTGGCTGCTCTACCTCGGCTACGGCGTCATCGGCGGCATCGGGCTCGGCATCGGCTACATCTCGCCGGTCTCGACGCTGATCAAGTGGTTCCCCGACCGCCCCGGCCTGGCGACCGGGATGGCGATCATGGGCTTCGGCGGCGGTGCGCTGATCGCCTCGCCGCTGTCCAACAAGCTCATGTCGGTCTACGACCCCGACTTCGTGCCGACCGAGCCGGGCGCGGTCGCGTCGGGCTCGGCGCTGGCCCAGACCTTCCTCACCCTCGGCGTCGTCTACACGATCTTCATGCTGATCGGCGCCACCCTGATCCGGGTGCCACCGGGCCACGGCGACGACAGCACCGCCGAGCACTCCCCCGGCACCAACGGCGCCCTCGTGCGCGCCCGGCAGGCGATCCGCACGCCGCAGTTCTACTTCCTCTGGGTCGTGCTGTTCTGCAACGTCACCGCGGGCATCGGCATCCTCGAGCAGGCCGCACCGATGATCCAGGACTTCTTCCGGGAGAACGGCACGAGCTCGATCTCCGCCGCAGCGGCGGGCGGGTTCGTGGGCGTGCTGTCGCTGGCCAACATGCTCGGCCGGTTCGTGTGGTCGAGCCTGTCGGACCGGATCGGGCGCAAGCCGACCTACGTGATGTACCTCGGCGTCGGGCTCGTGCTCTACCTGCTGCTGGCCCTCTTCGGCAGCAGCTCGACCGTCGTCTTCGTGGCGCTCGCGGTCGTGATCATCTCCTACTACGGCGGTGGCTTCGCGACCGTCCCGGCCTACTTGAAGGACCTCTTCGGCACCCTCGAGGTCGGCGCCATCCACGGCCGGCTGCTCACCGCGTGGGCCGCCGCCGGCGTGGCCGGACCGCTCATCGTCAACGGCATCCTCGACAGCATCGGCGAGCCGGGCAACCTCGTCGCCGCGGACTACCGCCCCGCCCTGCTCACCATGGTGGGCGTGCTGGCCGTCGGCTTCGTGTCGAACCTGATGATCAAGCCGGTCGCGGAGGTCCACTTCGACCAGGACGCGCACGCCGCCAACGAGGACCGCATCTCCCAGCGACAGGAGGCCGCCCGATGAGCGAGCCCAGCAGCACCACCTCGACCACCAGCCCGGTCCTCATCGCCCTCGCGTGGCTGCTGGTCGGGATCCCCCTGGCCTACGGCCTGTGGCAGACGATCGACCGGGCGTCGGCGCTGTTCACCGGCTGACGCGTCAGCGGCCGAGCAGCTCCGCCAGCTTCGGACGTACGCCCCATGCGGCCGCCAGGTCGTGTGGGGCGTCGTGCGTCGTGGCCCCGCCCACCTCGTCCACCTCGTCGACCACCTCAGCCACCCGGACGGCCCGGATGAGGGTGTTGCGGGGGGTGTGGGCGCTCTCGACGAACTGCACCACGTCGACGCGGTAGCCCAGCCCCCGCAGGAGCTCGGCGCGCAGCGCGTCGGTCAGCGTGTCCGCGAGGCGCTCGCGAAGGATCCCGTCGCGCGTCAGCGCGGCATAGGGGGCGGGCGGCGGGGCCTGGCGGAGCTGGCTGGCGATGTCGTGGTGGCAGCACGGGGCGGCGAGCACCAGCGGCGCACCCCAGCCGACGGCGCGAGCGAGCGCGTCGTCCGTGGCGGTGTCGCAGGCGTGCAGCGCGAGCACGACGTCGGGCGCGAGGTCGAGTGCGGCGTCGGAGATGGTGCCGACGACGAAGTCGGCCTCGATGCCGAGCTCGGCGGCGATCCGCGAGTTGTGGTCGGCCGACTGCTGGCGGACGTCGACGCCGGTCATCCGGACCGGCAGGCCGCGCCCGCCCGCCTCGACCGGGCCGGTGAGGAACTGGTGCGCGGCGAAGGTCAGGTAGGCGTTGCCGCAGCCGAGGTCGACGACCCGGAGCGGGTCGTCGGCCGTGGGCGTGCGGAGGTGCCCCTTGGCCAGGCCGTCGGCCAGGCTGGCGTCGAGCAGCCGCAGGAACTCCTCGACCTGGCGGTACTTCGCCTGCCGGCTGGGCTTGACCCGCCCCTGCGCGTCGCTGATGCCGAGGGCGACAAGGGCCGGGTCGTCCTCGCGCAGCAGCCGCCCCTTGTCGCGGTCGTGGACGCGCGACACCTCGACCGCCTCCGACCGGGACGAGGCGTGCAGCATCGGCACGCCCTTCTTCGTCACCCGCAGCTGCAGGGTCTCGGTCGCGGTGTCGACGTGCCAGTTGGCGAACGGCTGGGCGAGCAGGACGTCGACCGCTGCGTCCGCCGCCTCGCCGAGGAGGTGGTTGGCGGTGTGCGCCTGCGTGGCGTCGTACGACACCACCTGGAGGTGCGGACCGGCCTTGAGGTCGACGACCCGGAGCTCGACCCGGCGGACCTCACGACCCTCGACGACCGGTGCCGGCTGGCCCTTGCGGCGCCCGCTCGCGAGCGCGCGCACCAGGTCGGCGTCGAGGATCGCCGTCCGGAGCCGCTGCCACTCGCTCACAGGATCGCGGCGATGACGACGATGAGGATCAGCGCCCCCAGCGCCACCGGGATCACGAGACGGCGCTGGCGGGGGTTCACCGCGCCAGTCTAGGTCGGACGCGGAGGGGTCAGGACATCCGGAGCGCGGCCGGGACCAGGTCGAGGACCGGCACCTCGCCGGACTCGACGTCGGCCACGGAGACCCAGGCCACCTCGTCGGTGGTGCCGTCGACCTCCAGCACACGGGGCTCTCCGGCGCCGACCTCGGCCCGGAAGACGAGGTGGATGCCGTGGAAGTCCTCGATCCGGCCGGAGGGCGCGTGCCCGGAGAAGTGGGTGTCGTGGACGCCGAGCAGCTCGCCGACCTCGCAGGTGAGCCCACACTCCTCCTCCACCTCGCGGGCGAGGGCGACCGACGGGTGCTCGCCGTGGTCGATGCCGCCGCCCGGGAGCGTCCAGCGACCGGGGTGCGCCGCGCGCGGCGAGAGACGGGTCAGCAGCACCCGGCCGTCGCGCGTCGCCAGCGCGTAGGCCGCCACCCGCTGCAGGCGGAAGGGCTGGTGGTCGACGAGGGCGTCCGTGACCTGCGCGGCCACCGGGACGGCACCCGAGGCGACGTCGTCCAGCGCGTGCCAGCCGGCCTCGACCGTGGAGCCGTCGACCTCGACGACGCGCGGTGCAGGGGCGTCGGTCGGCACCCAGGCGTCGTACACGATCCGGATCGCGTGCGCGTCGACGAGCCGGCCGTCGCGGGTCGCCCGCGGCAGGTGCGCGCTGTAGACGCGGGCGGTCTCGCCCACCGTCGCGTCGAGCCCGGTCTCCTCGTGGATCTCGCGCACCAACGCGGCCCGCGGGTCCTCGCCGTGGTCGACGCCGCCGCCGGGCAGCGTCCAGAGCTCGGTGCGCGAGACCTTGGGCGCCAGGCGGCTCAGGAGGATCTCCACGCGCCCCTCGCGCTCGCGCAGCATGACGGCATACGCGGCCACGCGTTGTCGTCGGGGGAGGGAGCTCATGTTCCCAACCTAGTGATCGGGGCGTGAAGTACGGTGAGCGCCGTGGCTCCCCCGTCCCGTGATCCTTGGCTCGACAACGTCAAGATGGTCCTCGTCACCCTCGTCGTCGTCGGCCACGCGATCGGCCTCGTGGAGGAGAGCGCCGGCAGCCACTGGGTCTATGACTTCATCTACCTCTGGCACATCCCGGCGTTCGTGTTCGTCAGCGGCTACCTCTCGAAGTCGTTCGAGTGGGACCCGCGGCGACTGAAGAGCCTCGTCTACACGCTGCTGATCCCCTACCTGCTCTTCGAGCCGGCCCTGTTCTACTTCCGCCGCGGCGTGGCCGGCGAGGACGTGCAGGGGCCGATCTGGCTCGTCCCGCACTGGACGATGTGGTACCTCATCGTGCTGCTCATGTGGCGCCTGGTGACGCCGATCCTCAAGCTGCACTGGCTCTTCCTGCCGCTCTCGGTCATCGTCAGCCTGCTCGGTGGCCTGTGGACCGACACCACGCTGATGATCCCGCGGTTCCTCGGGCTGCTGCCGTTCTTCGTGCTCGGCCTGCACCTCAAGCCGCGACACCTCAAGCACCTCGACGACGTCTGGGTGCGCCTCGCGGCCGTGCCGATGCTCATCGGGATCGGCGTGATGGCGGTCTACACCGACACGTGGGCCGCGGCCGCGCTGCTCTGGTACGACACCGGCTACTCCGACATCCCGATCGACGACGAGTTCGTCTTCCAGACCCGGCTCACGGTGATGATGGTCGGCCTCGTCGGCGCCTTCGCCGCGATGTCGCTGGTGCCCCGGCGCAACCTCGGCTGGTTCACCACGATGGGCACGGCGACGATGGTCGTCTACCTGTTCCACGGCTTCGTCATCAAGACGGTCAAGGCGCTCGGCTGGCCCGACTTCACGGCCGCCCATCCGGTCTCGGGGCTGGTGCTCACGGTGGTCGGGGCGGTCGCCCTCGCCCTGCTGCTGGCGAGCCCACCGGTGCGCCGCGTCCTCGAGCCGTTCACCAACCCGCTCGGCTACGTGGAGAAGCGACGCGCGGTCAGCCGGGAAGCCGGCTCGGCCCCCACGTCGGGCTGACCGCCGAGCGCGGCACGCTGTCGACGTACGCCGCCTCGGCGCGCGTCGGTGCGTCCCCACCCAGGTGCGCGGGGTACCACCACGCGGCCTCGCCGGGTGCCGGTCGGTGGTGCGGCAGCTGCTGCAGCGCCTCGAGCTGCCCGGTCAGGAGCGTGCCGAGCCTCCGGGTCGACTCGGCCAGGTCCTCCCCCGGCCCGACGGTGAGCGGTGGACCGAACGCCAGGTCGACGCGGCGCCCGCGGGTCGGGTCGGGCCGCGCGCCGGCCGTCCAGATCCGCTGGGTCCCCCACACCGCGACCGGCACCACCGGGGCGCCGGTCTCGCGCGCCAGGCTCGCAGCCCCGCGCATCATCGACCGCACGGTGAACGAGCGGCTCACCCCCGCCTCGGGGAAGATCCCCACGGCCTCGCCGTCGCGCAGCAGCCGGCGGGCGGCGACGTACGCCCCCGCGGGCGCGTCGCGGTCGACCGGGACGTGCCGCATCCGGTCCATGGCACGGCCGACGAGCGGCGCGTCCCAGATGTCGTGGCGGCACAGGAAGCGGACGAAGCGGCCCCGCTCCACCGCCGCCTGCTCGACGACCACGAAGTCGGGGAAGCCGACGTGGTTGGCGGCGAGGATGACCGGCCCGTGCTCGGGCACGTGCTCGAGGCCGGACCACTCCGTGCGCACGCCGAGCAGCCGCAGTGCCGCGCGGCCGAGCACGTTGGTCGCGCGGTAGACGGACTCACCCATGTTGGTGCTTCGTAGCGACACGTCTCCGGGATCGGTTCAGGAGAAGGGCGGCCGGGCGTCGCTTGCCATCGAGCGCGCGCCCGCCCACCGCCACACGCGGGCGGCGCGGTCGCGGTCGGCGTCGTCGACGAGGTTGCCCATCCAGCGGAGCGCGAGCGTCATCAGCCAGTCGGAGCGCATCCCGACGGGCCCGAGCGCCGAGACCACCTTCGGCTGGGTGGCCATCCCGGCCAGGCGGCGGGCGATGGAGAAGGACTCGCCGTAGTGCTCGACGAGCGTGTGGCGCCACGCCTCGCCGAGGCCGGTGCCGCTCGCGATGTGCTCGGCGACGAACCGCCCGGTCTCCAGGCCGTAGTCGATGCCCTCGCCGTTGAGCGGGTTGACGCAGGCAGCGGCGTCGCCGATCAGCGCCCAGTTGGGCCCGGCGACGTTGCTCACCGCGCCACCCATCGGCAGCAGCGCCGAGGTCGGCATCCGCAGCTCTCCGGAGAGCCCGAAGTCCTTGCCGATGGTGTCGGCGTAGGTCTGCATCAGGGGCTTGATGGCCACGTCGGTCGGCCGCTTGCTGGTGGCGAGCGTGCCGGCGCCGAGGTTCACCGAGCCGTTGCCCAGCGGGAAGATCCAGCCGTAGCCCGACACCAGCTCGCCCTGCTCGTCACGCAGCTCGAGGTGCGAGCTGATCCACGGGTCGTCCGACATGTCGGAGTCGACGTAGGACCGGCCGGCGACGGCGTAGACCGTGTCACGGTGCCACTCGCGACCCAGCAGCTTGCCCAGGGGCGACCGCACGCCGTCGGCCACGACCAGCCACCGGCACGCGATCTCGAACGTCGCCCCGTCGGCGCCGCGGAAGTCGACGGCCGCGACCCGCTCGCCCTCGCGTCGTACGCCGACCGCGCGGGCGCCGTCGATCCCGGTGGCCCCGCTGTCGAGCGCCACCGTGCGCAGGTGGTCGTCGAGCTCGGTGCGGGCGACGGCCGATCCCCAGTCGGGGAGGGACCCACCCGGCCACGGGAGGAGCAGCGTCTGGCCGAAGCCGTGGGCGCGGAGGCCCTGGTTGACCGTGTGCGAGCGGAG
Source organism: Nocardioides exalbidus (assembly GCF_900105585.1). Lineage (NCBI taxonomy): Bacteria > Bacillati > Actinomycetota > Actinomycetes > Propionibacteriales > Nocardioidaceae > Nocardioides > Nocardioides exalbidus. The sequence continues at coordinate 2,217,172 of NZ_FNRT01000002.1, read as the reverse complement.
CCAGTCCTCGAGGCCGAGCCTCTGCAGCTCGCCGATCGCGCGAGGCGTGAGACCGTCGCCGCAGGTCTTGTCGCGGGGGAAGGTCGCGGCGTCCGCGAGCACCACGTCGAGCCCCGCCCGGGCCGCCCAGGCGGCCGCGGCGGACCCGGCGGGGCCGGCGCCGACGACGAGGACGTCGGTCGCTCTGCTGGTCGTCGGGGTGGGGCGAGGGCTCGTCACGCGCAAATCCTCGCAGACGGCACCTCACCCCACCTCGGCCAGGCGCTCAGTACTCCAGGTGCTCGAGGTAGAGCCGGCCCACGGCGGCCGTCAGCAGGGGCGCTGCGGCGTTGTCGGGGGTGTCGTTCTCGACGATGTACTCCTCGACCTCGTGGTTGCGGAAGAGCGACGGGAAGTCGATGACGCCGACGCCGAGGTCGCACATGTCGGCCTCGGGCTGGCTGGTGCCCATCGAGGTCCGGTCCTTCACGTGGTACTGCCGGACCGCCAACGGCGCCTCGTTGACGACGTCCTTGGCGAACTGGAGCGCCGACTCCGCGGTCGTGTGGCCGGTGTTCACGCCCGCCGTGAAGGCCCAGTAGAGATCGACCTCGAGGTGCACGAGTCGGCGGTCGAGGCGGTCCATCAGGACCTCCCACGGCGTGAGCCCGCCGCCGAGGTCGGTCGTGAACTCGTGCGCGTGGTTGTGGTAGCCGTACTTCAGCCCGTAGCGCTTGGCGATCGCGGCCTCGGCGTTCATCTGGTCGGCCCACCGCTGCCAGTCCGACAGGTTGGCGGACGCCAGGTAGGGGACGTTGACGTACTGCTGGCCGAGGGTCTTCGCGTTCTGGAACTTCACGTGGGCGCCGCCGGTGTCGGCGCTGATCCCGTCGTGGCTCGAGGTGGAGCGCAGGCCCAGGCCGTCGAGGATCGCGCGCATGCTCGCCGCGGTCTCGCCGTAGAGCCCGGCCAGCTCCACGCGCTCGTAGCCGTAGCGGGCGAGCGCGGCGAGCACGGCCGCGTGCCCGATCGCCACCGCGTTGCCGGCAGCCGGAGCAGCGGCTGCCGAGCGCAGCGTGTAGAGCTGGATGCTGATCAGCTCGTGGTCGAGACTCTTGCGGCGCCCGCCACCGTGGCCGTGGCCGTGGCCGTGGCCGTGACCGGGCCCGTGGCCCTTGCCGCCGGCCGTCGCCGGGGAGGCGCCGAGCGCACCGAGCGCCGCTGCGCCGACGGTCGCTCCCCTCAGCAGTCCGCGCCGGCTGGCGCCCTTCTCGGCCAGCGATCGCTCGAGCGCCGCGTCTCCGTCATGTCCGAAGCACATGTATGTCCACCCTTCATCCGAGTCACGATGTGACGGGGGCCACATCAGCTCGACGCTAGGGCGACTTTTGTACGTACGTCAATCAAAAGGTGTCGGCGTCTCGACATCAGGACGCGGACCGCAGGCGCGCACGATCCACACGTGTCCGAGACATGGCCCTCGAGCGGGGCTCCGGAGGGCAGGTTCTCGGACACGTGTGCAGGTGCGGCGGTCCTGGCCCCAAGGATCGTCGGCCGGAGGCCACGACCGCCGCACGTGCGGCGTACGTCAGCCGCGGAAGGCGCGGTGCGAGATCAGGTGGACCGCGTCGTTGCCGCACCCGGTCGTGCGGTGCCGGACGAACTGCGACTGCGTCGAGTCCGGCACGTAGACGCGGAACCCGTCGACGGGGGTCGGGCGGCAGCGCGAGCGCGGGTAGTTCACGGCCACGACCTCGTCGACCTGGCTGGTCGCCCGGTCCCCCGGCTCGAGCACGACCCGTGCGCCGGCTGCGCCGTCGCGGTCGGCGGCGGCCCCGACCTGCGTGCCGTCACCTCCACCGACGTAGGACAACCCGCCGAAGCCACGCACCCAGCACGTGCTGTCGCTGGTGTTGCGCAGGCGGAGCGCGCCGTAGCGGTGCCCGACCCCGGCGTCCCGTGCCCGGTAGCTGGCTTTGAGGTCGGCGTTGGTGCACTCCGGGACGGCGGCGGTCGCGCCGGTCACGCTGGTCGCCGCGCTGCGGGTCGGCGGACTCGCGCCCGCCGGCTGCGCGCCGTGCAGGTGCAGCGACGTGGCGAGGAGCACGCCGCAGAGGGCGAGCATGGACCAGAGGGAGCGGTGCCAGACAGAACGGGCCATGGGATCCAGTGTGCGTCGGGCTCGCGCCCGGCCCAAGGACCGAAATGCGCCGGACCCCGGCCTCCCACTGGGAGACCGGGGTCCGAACGGTGACTGCGATCAGTTCTGGTACGAGCCGAAGTCGAAGTCGTCGAGTGCGACGGCCTGCGACGACGGACCGAAGTCGTAGTCGTAGGAGTCGTAGCCGGTGACCGAGTAGGCCGCGGCGCGCGCCTCCTCGGTGGGCTCCACCCGGATGTTGCGGTAGCGCTCGAGGCCGGTGCCGGCCGGGATGAGCTTGCCGATGATCACGTTCTCCTTCAGGCCGCGGAGGCTGTCGGAGCGGCCGTTGATCGCGGCGTCGGTGAGGACTCGGGTGGTCTCCTGGAAGGAGGCCGCCGAGAGCCACGACTCGGTCGCGAGCGAGGCCTTCGTGATGCCCATGAGGACCGGGCGACCCGAGGCCGGCTTGCCGCCCTCGGATACCACGCGACGGTTCTCCTCCTCGAACCGCACCCGGTCGACCAGGTCGGACGGGAGCAGGTTCGTGTCACCGGACTCGATGACCGTCACGCGACGCAGCATCTGCCGCACGATGATCTCGATGTGCTTGTCGTGGATCGACACACCCTGGGACCGGTAGACCTCCTGGACCTCGTCCACGAGGTGCTCCTGGGCCTTGCGGACACCGAGGATGCGCAGCACGTCCTGCGGGTCGGGCGTACCGGAGGTGATGTGGTGACCCACCTCGATGTGGTCGCCGTCCTCGACGTTGAGGCGCGAGCGCTTCGACACCGGGATCTCCTGGACCTCGGAGCCGTCGTCGGGGGTGACCACGACGACGCGAGCCTTGTCGGTCTCCTCGATCTTCACGCGACCGGCGGACTCCGAGATCGGCGTACGACCCTTGGGCGAGCGGGCCTCGAAGAGCTCGACCACACGGGGCAGACCCTGCGTGATGTCGTCCGCGGAGGCCACACCACCGGTGTGGAACGTGCGCATGGTCAGCTGCGTGCCGGGCTCACCGATGGACTGGGCGGCGATGATGCCGACCGCCTCACCGATGTCGACCAGCTTGCCGGTGGCCAGCGAGCGGCCGTAGCACTTGGCGCAGGTGCCGGTGCGGGCGTCGCAGGTCAGGACCGAGCGGACCTTGACCTCGGTCACGCCTGCGGCCACGAGCTCACCGATCTTGACGTCGCCGAGGTCCTCACCGGCGGCGGCGAGGACCTCGCCGGTCTCCGGGTGGGTGACCTCGACCGCGGCGGCCCGGGCGTAGGCCGAGGTCTCCACGTGCTCGTCGTCGATGCGCTTGGGAAGGCCACGCTCGGTGCCGCAGTCGTCCTCACGGATGATGACGTCCTGCGAGACGTCCACCAGACGACGGGTCAGGTAGCCCGAGTCGGCGGTGCGCAGCGCGGTGTCGGCGAGGCCCTTGCGGGCACCGTGGGTCGAGATGAAGTACTCGAGCACCGAGAGGCCCTCGCGGAAGTTGGCCTTGATCGGGCGCGGGATGATCTCGCCCTTCGGGTTGGCCACCAGACCACGCATGGCCGCGACCTGCCGGATCTGGTTCATGTTTCCGGAGGCACCCGAGTCGACCATCATGTAGATCGGGTTCTTGCGGTCGAAGTTGGTCTCCATCGCGCGACCGACCTCGGCAGCAGCCTGGGTCCACAGCTCGATGAGCTCCTGACGACGCTCGTCGTCGGTCATCACACCGCGCTCGTAGTTCTTCTGGACCTTCTCGGCCTGGGCCTCGTAGCGGCCCAGGATCTCGGCCTTGCTGTCCGGCGTGGTGACGTCGTCGATCGAGACGGTCACGCCCGAGCGGGTGGCCCAGTGGAAGCCGGCGTCCTTGAGGGCGTCGAGCGAGGCGGCGACCTGGACCTTGGTGTAGCGCTCGGCCAGGTCGTTGACGATGGCACCGAGGCGCTTCTTGCCGACCTCCTCGTTCACGAACGGGTAGTCCGCGGGGAGGGTGTCGTTGAAGAAGACCCGGCCCAGCGTCGTCTCGAGCAGGATCGCGGTGCGGTCCTCCCAGTCGGCACCGAGCTCGAGGTCGAGCGGGGGCACGATGTCGTTGAGACGGATGCGGACCTTGCTCTGCAGCGTGATCTCGCGACGGTCGAAGGCCATGATCGCCTCGGCCGGCGACGAGAAGACACGACCCTCGCCGGGCTCGCCGTCGCGGTCCGACGTCAGCCAGAACAGACCGATGATCATGTCCTGCGAGGGCATGGTCACCGGACGGCCGTCCGACGGCTTGAGGATGTTGTTGGTCGACAGCATCAGGATGCGGGCCTCGGCCTGCGCCTCCGCGGAGAGCGGCAGGTGGACGGCCATCTGGTCACCGTCGAAGTCGGCGTTGAACGCGCCGCACACGAGCGGGTGGAGCTGGATGGCCTTGCCCTCGATCAGCTGCGGCTCGAAGGCCTGGATGCCGAGGCGGTGCAGCGTCGGCGCACGGTTGAGCAGCACCGGGTGCTCGGTGATGACCTCTTCGAGCACGTCCCAGACCTCGGCCCGGATGCCGCGCTCGACCATCCGCTTGGCGGACTTGATGTTCTGCGCGTGCGACAGGTCGACGAGGCGCTTCATCACGAACGGCTTGAAGAGCTCGAGCGCCATCTGCTTGGGCAGGCCGCACTGGTGCAGCTTGAGCGTCGGGCCCGAGACGATGACCGAACGACCGGAGTAGTCGACGCGCTTGCCGAGCAGGTTCTGGCGGAAGCGACCCTGCTTGCCCTTGAGCATGTCGGAGAGCGACTTGAGCGGGCGGTTGCCCGGACCGGTGACGGGACGGCCGCGACGACCGTTGTCGAAGAGGCTGTCGACAGCCTCCTGCAGCATCCGCTTCTCGTTGTTGACGATGATCTCGGGCGCGCCGAGGTCGAGCAGTCGCTTGAGGCGGTTGTTGCGGTTGATGACGCGGCGGTAGAGGTCGTTCAGGTCGGAGGTGGCGAAGCGGCCACCGTCGAGCTGGACCATCGGGCGCAGGTCCGGCGGGATCACCGGCACGGCGTCGAGCACCATGCCGATGGGCTGGTTGCCGGTCTTGCGGAAGGCGTCGACGACCTTGAGGCGCTTGAGGGCGCGGACCTTGCGCTGGCCCTTGCCGTTGGCGATGGTGTCGCGCAGCGACTCCACCTCGGCCTCGATGTCGAAGTCCTGGAGGCGCTTCTGGATCGCCGTGGCGCCCATGAAGCCCTCGAAGTACTTGCCGAACCACGTCTTCATCTCGCGGTAGAGGAGCTCGTCGCCGAGCAGGTCCTGCACCTTGAGGTTCTTGAACGTGTCCCAGACCTCCTCCAGCCGCGCGATCTCGCGGTTGGCGCGGTCACGGAGCTGGTTCATCTCGCGGTCGGCACCGTCGCGCACCTTGCGCTTGGCGTCGGCCTTGGCGCCCTCGGCCTCGAGGGTGGCGAGGTCCTCCTCGAGCTTCTTGGCGCGGTCCTCGACGGAGGCGTCGCGGCGCTTCTCGAGCCGCTCGCGCTCCAGGCCGACCTTGTTCTCGAGGGAGTCCTGGTCGCGGTGACGGGCGTCCTCGTCGACCGAGGTGATCATGTAGGCGGCGAAGTAGATGACCTTCTCGAGGTCCTTCGGCGCCAGGTCGAGCAGGTAGCCCAGGCGCGACGGGACGCCCTTGAAGTACCAGATGTGGGTCACGGGAGCAGCGAGCTCGATGTGGCCCATGCGCTCACGACGCACCTTGGAGCGGGTGACCTCGACGCCACAGCGCTCGCAGATGATGCCCTTGAAGCGCACGCGCTTGTACTTGCCGCAGTAGCACTCCCAGTCCCGGGTGGGACCGAAGATCTTCTCGCAGAAGAGGCCGTCACGCTCGGGCTTGAGCGTGCGGTAGTTGATGGTTTCCGGCTTCTTGACCTCGCCGTGGCTCCACGTCCGGATGTCCTCCGGGGTGGCCAGGCCGATCTGAAGCTGGTCGAAGAAGTTAACGTCGAGCACGATGGCTGCAGTCCTTCGTTAGTACGTGGAAAGTTGAGCTGGGGACTGGGGGACGTACGCCGGCCGGAGCCGGCGTACGTGCACCTCAGACTTCTTCGACGGAGCTGGGCTCGCGGCGGGACAGGTCGATGCCGAGCTCCTCGGCCGCCCGGAAGACGTCTTCCTCGGCGTCCTTGAGCGAGATCGTGGAGCCGTCCTGCGACAGCACCTCCACGTTGAGGCAGAGCGACTGCATCTCCTTGACGAGCACCTTGAACGACTCGGGGATGCCGGAGTCGGGGATGTTCTCGCCCTTGACGATGGCCTCGTAGACCTTCACGCGTCCCGGCACGTCGTCGGACTTGATCGTCAGCAGCTCCTGGAGGGCGTAGGCAGCGCCGTAGGCCTCCATCGCCCAGACCTCCATCTCGCCGAACCGCTGACCGCCGAACTGGGCCTTTCCGCCCAGGGGCTGCTGCGTGATCATCGAGTAGGGGCCGGTCGAGCGAGCGTGGATCTTGTCGTCGACGAGGTGGTGGAGCTTGAGGATGTACATGTAGCCCACGGCCACCGGCTCCGGGAACGGCTCGCCCGTGCGACCGTCGAAGAGGGCGGCCTTGCCGTCCTCCTTGACCATCCGCTCGCCGTCGCGGTTCGGGAGGGTCGCACCGAGCAGGCCGGTGATCTCGTCCTCGCGCGCACCGTCGAACACCGGGGTGGCGACCTTGGTGTTCGGGTCGGCCTTCTCGGCGCCGATCTTGATCAGGCGCTTCTTCCAGTCCGACTCGCCCTTCTCGCCGGAGAGGTTGAGGTCCCAACCCTGCTTGGCGAGCCAGCCGAGGTGGAGCTCGAGGATCTGGCCGATGTTCATGCGTCGCGGCACACCCAGCGGGTTGAGCACCACGTCGACCGGGGTGCCGTCCTCCATGAACGGCATGTCCTCGACCGGCAGGATCTTGGCGATGACGCCCTTGTTGCCGTGGCGGCCGGCGAGCTTGTCACCGACGGAGATCTTGCGCTTCTGGGCGACGTAGACGCGGACCAGCTGGTTGACGCCCGGAGGAAGGTCGTCGCCGTCCTCGCGGTCGAAGACCCGCACGCCGATGACCGTGCCGGACTCACCGTGGGGCACCTTCATCGAGGTGTCGCGCACCTCACGCGCCTTCTCGCCGAAGATCGCGCGGAGCAGGCGCTCCTCGGGGGTGAGCTCGGTCTCGCCCTTGGGCGTGACCTTGCCGACCAGGATGTCACCGGTGGTGACCTCGGCGCCGATGCGGATGATGCCGCGCTCGTCGAGGTCGGCCAGGCCCTCCTCGGAGATGTTCGGGATGTCCCGGGTGATCTCCTCGGGGCCGAGCTTGGTGTCGCGGGCGTCGACCTCGTGCTCCTCGATGTGGATCGAGGTGAGGACGTCCTCCTGCACCAGGCGCTGGCTGAGGATGATCGCGTCCTCGTAGTTGTGACCCTGCCAGGGCATGAAGGCGACGAGCAGGTTGGTGCCCAGCGCCATCTCGGCGTCGTCGGTGCAGGGACCGTCGGCGATCGGCGTGCCGACCTCGAGGCGGTCACCGGCCTTCACCAGCGGGCGCTGGTTGATGCAGGTGCCCTGGTTGGAGCGACGGAACTTCGCCATCTTGTAGGTCTGGTAGGTGCCGTCGTCGTTCATCGTCTCGATGGCGTCGGCGGACACCTCCTTCACCACACCGGCGGCGTCGGCGACGACCACGTCACCGGCGTCGACGGCGGCGCGGTACTCCATGCCGGTGCCGACCAGCGGGCTGTCGCTGGTGATCAGCGGGACGGCCTGGCGCTGCATGTTGGCACCCATGAGGGCACGGTTGGCGTCGTCGTGCTCGAGGAAGGGGATCAGGGCCGTCGCGACCGACACCATCTGGCGCGGCGAGACGTCCATGTAGTCGACCTCTTCGGCGAGGATCGCGTCGACCTCACCGTTCTTCTGCCGGACGAGCACGCGCTCCTCGGCGAACTTCATCTTCGCGTCGAGCGGGGCGTTGGCCTGCGCGATGACGTAGCGGTCCTCGTCGTCGGCGGTGAGGTAGTCGATCTCGTCGGTGACGACACCCTTCACCACGCGGCGGTAGGGGGTCTCGACGAAGCCGAACGGGTTGATCCGACCGTAGGAGGCCAGCGAGCCGATGAGGCCGATGTTCGGGCCTTCCGGGGTCTCGATGGGGCACATGCGGCCGTAGTGCGACGGGTGGACGTCACGGACCTCCATGCCGGCGCGGTCGCGCGAGAGACCACCGGGGCCGAGGGCCGAGAGGCGACGCTTGTGCGTCAGTCCGGCGATCGGGTTGGTCTGGTCCATGAACTGCGAGAGCTGCGAGGTGCCGAAGAACTCCTTCAGCGCCGCGACCACGGGACGGATGTTGATCAGGGACTGCGGCGTGATGGCCTCGACGTCCTGGGTCGTCATCCGCTCGCGCACCACGCGCTCCATGCGGGCCAGGCCCGTGCGGAGCTGGTTCTGGATGAGCTCGCCGACCGTGCGCATGCGGCGGTTGCCGAAGTGGTCGATGTCGTCGGCCTGGACCTTGACGGGCGCGCCGTCAGGACCCTCGACGACGTTGCCCTCGGCGTCGACCAGGTCGGGAGCCTCGACCGTGACACCCGCGGCGTGCAGCTGCACGACGTAGCGGATGGCGGCCACGACGTCGTCGATGGTCAGCGTCTGCTGGTCGAACGCCTCGTGGAGGCCGAGCTTCTTGTTGATCTTGTAGCGGCCGACCTTCGCCAGGTCGTAGCGCTTGCCGTTGAAGTAGTAGTTGTTCAGCAGCGTCTGCGCGGCCTCGGCCGTCGGCGGCTCGCCCGGGCGGAGCTTGCGGTAGATGTCGAGCAGCGCGAGGCGGGTGACCTCGTCGTTGACCTGCTCGGCGGTCGGGGCCTCGCCCCGCGCCTTCTTCTGCAGCTCCTCGTGGACGACCTCGTAGCGGACGCTGTCCTTCTCGAGCGTCAGCATCATGGACTCGTACTGACCGAACTCCTCGCGGATCTGGTCGGTGGTCCAGCCGAGCGCCTTGAGCAGCACGGTGACGTTCTGCTTGCGCTTGCGGTCGAGGCGCACGCCGACGAGGTCGCGCTTGTCGATCTCGAACTCGAGCCAGGCGCCGCGGCTCGGGATGAGCTTGGCGGTGTAGATGTCCTTGTCGGACGTCTTGTCCGGGGTCGACTCGAAGTAGACGCCCGGCGAGCGGACGAGCTGCGACACGACGACGCGCTCGGTGCCGTTGATGATGAAGGTGCCCTTGCGGGTCATCATCGGGAAGTCGCCCATGAAGACCGTCTGGCCCTTGATCTCGCCGGTCTCGTGGTTCATGAACTCGGCGGAGACGTAGAGCGGGCGGGAGTAGGTGAAGTCCTTCTCCTTGCACTCCTCCTCGGTGTACTTCTCGTCGAGGAAGACGGGGTTGTCGAAGGAGAGCATCATCGTCTCGGAGAAGTCCTCGATCGGGGAGATCTCCTCGAAGATCTCCTGCAGACCGGTCTTCTCGGAGACGTCCTCACCGGCGGCCCTGCGGGCAGCCACCTCCGCCTCCCAGCGCTCGCCACCGACCAGCCAGTCGAAGCTGGACGTCTGGAGCGAGATGAGCGGGGGAACCTCGAGAGGTTCGGTGATCTTTGCGAAAGAGGTGCGACGGTGGTTACCAGCGGAGCTGCGCGCGGCCAAGAGGTGTCCTCACAAATGATCCAAGTGATCTCGGCGCCGGCCGACCACCGCAACAGCCGTCCGGAGGGCGTCGGGCATCTGAGGGCAGGCGCAAGGACCTACGGTAGCGGAAAAGTGGACACGCCACAAACGCGGGGCCCATTTCTGGTCGCCCTCACGGAAGGAGAGTTCCACGCGTTGGCCACGACTATGAACTCCGAAGTGGCGCCGGTCAAGCAGAACGCGCCGATTCCCGGTGTCCTGTGGATGTCCTGTGGCGGTCGCGCCCCGGGACCAGGCCTAGACGTACTGACCCGGCAGGTTGGTCACACGGCTGATGGGCGGGTGGCCTGCGAGTGAGCTGTGTGCACGGTGATGGTTGTAGATGTGTAGCCAGGCTGGCAAGCCCCGTCGTCGGGCGGTCTCGCTGTAGTACGGCTTGGCGTAGGCCCACTCGGTGAGCAGGGTGCGGTTGAAGCGTTCTGCCTTGCCGTTGGTTTGAGGTCGGTAGGGACGGGTGCGGCTGTGTCGGCATCCGGTCTCGTCAATGGCCTCGGCCCTCGTGCGTGAGCGGTAGCAGGCGCCGTTGTCGGTCAGGACTCGACGGATGTGGATGCCGATGGCGTTGAACCACGCCACGGCTCGACGTCAGAACCCGGCCGCGGTGGCGCCCTGCTCGTCGGAGTGGATCTCGCAGTAGGCCAGTCGGGTGTGGTCGTCGATCGCGGTGTGGATGTAGGCGTAGCCCAGGTTCGGTCGGCCGTGGACCTTGCGGGCCCGGTCCGGGTCGCGGTGCGCCTGGCTGTTCACCCCGCCCTGGCTGCGGCCGTGGATGCGCCAGCCGCCGCCGTCGGGGATGTTGCCGAGCTTCTCGATGTCGACGTGGACCAGATCGCCCGGGTGCGGGTGCTCGTAGCGCACCACGGCGTCACGGCGGACCGGCAGGCCGGTGGCGCGATCGATCCCGACCAGCTTGGGCAGTCCAAGCCGCGCGATCACCCGTCCCACCGTGGAAGAGTTCATGTCGAGGCGGCCGGCGATCTGCACGGGGCCGAGTTGTTTGGTGGTGCGCAGGTGCTTGATCTTGGCCTCGAGCCGGCGGCTGGTCCGTCGTGGCGAGTGGTGTGGCCGGCTGGATCGGTCGCCCATAGCTGAGGGACCGTGCTCGCGGTAGCGATCAGCCCACCGCTTCACGGTCGTGGGTGAGACCTGGAACCGCTCGGCAGCACGTCGTAGCGGCCAACCGTCCTCGACGACACAGCGGGCCAGATACAGCCGCCCTCGCGGGGTCAGCGTGGCATTAGCGTGGGACATGGAGACCTCCGGATCTGGGGTGCGAATGCGTGGTTGCTTCACACCTCACCCGGAGGTCTCCATCTCGTCTAGACCCAGTCAGCTGTCACCAACCTCTGTGGTCAGTACACCTAGCCCACGGCGCCAGGCGCACCCGCAAACTCGCGCAGACCAAGAGGCGCCCTGACCAGTACGCCGTTCCCGCTGCTCTATGCCGACGGGTCCTACGCGCGCACGCCGAGGCGCTGGCCTTGCCGACACGCCCAAACCGAAGGGACACCGCGCCTTCTCCCGCGACGACGAGAACCGCCACCTCTCCCACGCCCTCGCCATCGGCACCCTCGCGTGGGGCGCGCGACGCCAGCGACCTCGCCCGCACCGAGCGTCTCGCCCACATCATCGGACTGATCGTGGATGGCTGGCCGATGAAGTACTGGTTGTACTTCGTTCAGGACACCGAACCCCGCACGACCGTCGACGAGCTCGCGGCCGCGGTCGGTTGGTAAGCCGGAGGACCTCTTGAAGTGACGAGTGGGCTGCAACCTCATGGAGTGGCGGGTGAGAGATGGGCGACTCGAGACACGCTGAGAAGAGCCGCGAGGGGTCCCGACGGCTGGGTAGAGTCGACCGTATGTCGACGTCTCGGAACCCCGCTCACCTCATCGTGCTGGGAGATCGTCGGGGCATAGGCTGGGTGCTCGACAACGAGACTGTGGCGTTCCCTGAACAGCGGTACAAGAACACGTTCCCGAACTTCGTGAGGGGGGACGTCATCTACCTATACGCGACTCGCGGGGCGTTCCACAACCCGACGCGAGACAAGGGCCGGATCTTCGCCCGCGCCGTCGTGCGCGGGCCCGTAGAGCGCACCAAGGCGCCCCTCACATTTCGGGACCGTGTGCACCCTCTCCTGATGCCGGTGAGCGTCGAGCGGCTGGCGCCTGCGCTCGAAGGTGTGGACCTGGCGGACCTGGTCCCGAGGATGACTTCGTTCCCGAAACCTGAGACCTGGTCCGTGTACCTCAGGCGAAGCACGTGCCCGCTCACGCCCGAAGACGCGAAGCTCGTCGACGCGAAGTTGAAGAAGGTGTCGGGTCCGCTTACGGACCACCTTGAGGACTACCTCAGGTTGGCCCGGACGGGTCTGGTCTACGCGGGGCATGAACGGTGAATGTGATGTCGGTGGAGGGAGGCACGATGCACGGAGTGCAGATGGAAACGATCGAGCAGCTGGTTGCTGCGTGTTTGGCCCTTGGGGCTGAGGACGTGTCTGGGTGGAGTGAGGCTGAGAAGGAGCTCGCCAACACAGCAGCGCAGCCTGTGTCTGCCGTCAATGAACTGCGCGCAGCCATCCTCGCCGGCATGGACCCGCTCGGAGACGCGTTCTGCCGCATCCGCTCCGCCGAAGACCGGCGCCCCCAGGGACAGACGTATACACCTGCACCCATCGTCAACGCGATGATCGCTTGGACCCTCACTCAGCCGTCCCCTGCACGCGTCGTAGACCCGGGTGTTGGCTCCGCTCGCTTCCTCCTCGCCGCAGCGACAGCGCACCCCGACGCCGAACTCATCGGCGCAGACCTCGACCCCATCGCCGGCCTCATGGCTCGCGCCAACCTCGCCACAGCAGGACACTCCGAGCGAGCACGTATCGAGCTGATCGACTACCGCTCCCTGAACCTGCCCAAGATCGAAGGCACGACGGCGTACGTCGGCAACCCCCCGTACGTTCGCCACCACGGCATCACTCCCGCCTGGAAGAAGTGGCTGACGGCAACCAGCCAGCTACATGGCTACAAGGCCTCCCAACTCGCCGGGCTCCACGTTCACTTCTTCCTCGCCACCCTCAGCCACGCCCGCACCGGCGACTACGGCACGTTCGTCACCTCGTCCGAATGGCTCGACGTCAACTACGGCTCCCTCGTACGACAGCTCCTAGTCGATGGGCTCGGCGGTGAGTCCATCCACGTCGTCGACCCAACCGCTCTCCCGTTCAGCGATGCCGCTACCACGGCAGCCATCACCTGCTACCAGGTTGGCAAGCCGGTGGAGTCGATCCGAATGCACCCGGTCAAGAGCCTGGATGACCTCGGCAAGCTCAGCGGGGGCCAGGAGGTCGCACGGCAGCGTCTCGTCGAGGCACCGCGGTGGTCTCCCCTGCTTCGCACCGCGGCGAAGCTCCCCGACGGGTACGTCGAACTCGGCGAACTGGCTCGTGTCCACCGCGGCACCGTCACCGGCGCCAACAGGGTCTGGGTGCAGCACCGCGGCGCCGTGGACCTTCCTCACAGCGTGCTCATGTCCTCCGTGACCAAGGCTCGCGAACTCTTCGAGGCCGGCGACTCGCTGACAGACGACTCGGCACTGCGGGTCGTCATCGACCTGCCCACTGACCTCGACGTGTTCGACGCAGACGAGAAGAAGGCCGTTGAGCGCTTTCTACGACGCCCCGAGGTCAAGGCGACGAAGAGCGGGTATGTCGCCACCAACCGTCGTGCCTGGTGGTCCGTCGGACTACGAAAGCCAGCACCGATCCTTGCCACCTACATGGCGCGACGCCCCCCGGCCTTCGTCCGCAACATCGCTGAGGCTCGGCATATCAACATCGCTCACGGCGTGTACCCGCGCCAAGCTATGAGCGAGCCGGCCATCGCTCGCCTGGGCGACCACCTGCGCGTTTCGGTCACGCTCGGCCAGGGCCGCACGTACGCTGGCGGCCTCACGAAGTTCGAGCCGCGGGAGATGGAGCGGCTCCCCGTGCCGAACCTGGAGATCCTCAACGATGCCGATGCACAGCTGGACTCGGGACGAGCTGTCCTCTGACCGAGCAGAGTCGACCCAACGATTCCGCGACGAACGCATCGACGAACCTCTCGACCACTACCTCGACTTCTACTCCGAGGCGTACGCGGTGTTCTCCGACATCCTTGAGGTGTCCGCTGACCTGACGATGGCGAACTCCAACGCTCAGGAGATGCTCGCCACCCGAGCCCGCATCGACCTATGCCGGTACATCGCTTCGCCGCCGCTGTCAGCCGACGACCTGAAGACGCTCGCGGACACGTCTCTGGCCCCGACCGTCATCGCCAAGGACCCGTCGGTCGCACTCAACATCATCGAGATCATCTTCCTTGGACTCGATCGAGAGCGGTTTCCGTGGGTTGGCGAGGGCCGCGACGCCACCGAGGCAGAGCGTCACACGGCACTCGTCGCGACCTCCGCGATGTTCGCCTTCCGCAAGGTGGAGACCTGGCGACGCAGTCGGGGCGCGAGCCTAGAAGCTGAGGTCAAGGCCAAGCTCGTGGAGGCGGGCTTCCGCGAAGTGCCGCCCGTCAAGATCAAGAACTCGAGCCAAGGACCGAAGGCGGGAGAGTTCTCCGGCGAAGCCTCCGTTGCGGGCGGCAAGGCGGACATCGTTGTGCGTCTGCACGACGGCCGACTGATGCCGATCGAGTGCAAAGTGTCGAACAGCGAGGTCAACTCCTACAAGCGACTCATTCACGACTGCGGCGAGAAGGCCCAGGCATGGGTGAACGAGCTTGGCCCAGCGAACTGCGTCCCGGTCGCCGCCCTGCAAGGTGTGTTCTCGCTGAAGAACCTCGTGAAGGCTCAGAACATGGGGCTGAAGCTGGTATGGGAGCACAACCTGGACGCGCTGGCCGAGTTCATTGAGAGCGCCCGCTAGGCGGCCAGCCGCAGCATCCGGCGACATACTCTGGCCTCGTGTCCGATGAACCAGAGACCCCCGACGCCAAGCCCGAGCGCACGCTCGCGGAGATCATCGCGGACCTGACGTGGGAGGACCTCGTCGCTGACGGCTTCATCACGATCGAAGAGATCGAGGCAGACCTCCGCGCTCGGGGTCTCGACCCGAACAAGTACGACTACCTTTACGAGTAGCCACGACATGGCGAAGGGCCGGCACCAGGTGACTGATGCCGGCCCTTCTGTGTTCATGTCAGGCGGTCTTGTCCCGGCCCTTCGCGATGCGACGCACGTTGCCCTCGCGCTGCCACTGGTGCGCCATCTTCACGACCTCCATCGGGACGCGGAAGCCGAGCGCACGCTGGTAGCCCTTGACGCTCTGGTCGTACGCCGTCTCGAGCAGCTCGTCCACCTCCTCCTCGAGGATGCCCTTGTCGATGAGCTGCTGGGTCAGGCGCCGGATCGGACGCGTGAAGCCCTTCAGCGAGCGGCCCTGTTCGTACTTGGCGAGCTCGTACACGTCGTCGCGCGACACGAAGCCCGTGCCGCTGCTGATCGCGCGCAGGATGACGGCCGCCTGCGCCGGGTAGGAGAGCAGCTTGCCGTAGATCTCGTCGAACGCCTCGCCGTTCCACCCGGACGGCTCGTAGTCGTCGGAGTCGTCCGCGTGGGTGAGGGTGGGGCCGTTGACCGCCTGGACGGAGAGCCGGTCGATGAGCTCGAGGAGCTCGGTTCGGGCCGAGGTTGGCCAGTTGGTGACGTCGGCGGTGATGGTGACCGCCGTGCTGTTGGTGCTGATCATGAGATGCTCCTAGGTGCTGGCCTTGGGGCGGAGATCTCTAGCGGGAGTTCGCCCCAAGGCTGGTGTTGTTCTGTCGCAAGAACTCTAGCGCATATGTCACTGAGCACAACATGGTGTGTGTACAGGTAGAGATGCGGCAGAGTTTGGGGACAGTCTTGCGGCGATCCACTCAGCGCTTCTTGCCTAGGCTGGGCAGCCCGCCGCGCACCACATGGACTGGGTTCTGGCCTTTGCCGGTCGCTGACGTGCGGCTCGTTTGGCGGCCTTGATGCGGTCTGCCATCGGGTCCTGAGCTGCCTTGCGCGCAGCTGCGGCTCGACGCTTGCTGAGGGCTTTGCGCTGGCTTCTTGAGAGGGTCTGGCCGGTGTCCTCGCACATCCCACATTGTCCCATTTCGGCCCCCTGCCTGGGGGCGTCTGAGCAGGACCCGTGTCCCCTAGGACTATCAGTGACAGACGGAGGAACCCGGTGCCGGCGAAGCGCACACCCGTAGATACGGAACGCATCGTTGAGATGTACCTCGACGGTGCGTCGTACCAAGCAATCGCGGTGGCCGCGGGCTGCTCGAACGATGACGTGGCGCCACTCTGGGTCGAGCCCCGCGACTTCGGGCTGTGGATCATCAACTGGCCAGCGCGTTGCAGCGGCAGGCTGTATCAAACCGATAAAGGCTATGAGAGGACTCGGCATGCACCCGACTGAACTGTTGAGCCTGATCCGCGATCAGATAGCTGAAATGCAGGCACTTAGCGATGACAACTTCGCTGACGCGCTTCGCTTAGCCGACTCGGTTGCCGCAGCATTCACCGCCCTCGACGAAGGATTAATGGCTGGCGCGACACTGCCACCCGAATGGTCAACCCGCGACGCTATCGCGCACGATCCGAAGGGGTCGTAGCACTTGGGGACTCATGGAAAGACCGAACCAAAGTTGTACGCCGGCCTCCGAAGGCCGACTACCCCGTTCAAGAACATCGCGGCCGCGATGGGCGTACTCAGCACGAGCATGACGAAGGGCCGGCACCAAAGTGATCTGTTGCCGGCTCTCTTGGTCCGTCAGGACCTCTTGTTCTCTAGCGCCTTCCTGAGGCCTCTGCCGTCATCCACCCTTGGACCACCTTGACGAAGTCCAGCGGCACGAAGAAGCCGCGGGCGCGCTGGAAGCCTTGATGTTCGGGTCGTAATCAGGCGGCAGCAGGTCCTCCGCGTTGTCGGGAGACAGGCCCTTGTCCTGGTAGATCTGACGCCCTGCAGGCGGCAGGCCGAACGCGAAACACCGCCGAAGCGACGCACAGCCGAGCTCACAACCAAGTGATACTCGGGCACCACCGGGGGCAAGTCGAAGGAGCGTGCAAGCGACGAACCATGCGCCAGATCAAACGCGCGGTTCTGAGGTGGCTCGCGTGTATGTCAGGCCCGCGTTTCCCGAACTTGCTGGTTTCGTCGTCGGCAATGTCATCGAGATCCTCGCCGAGAGTGCCGCGTCCAGCAGACTTCGCCCTATCCCTGGACCGGCGACGTGACGAGGTCGTCGACCAGCCACTCCCCGTCGACGAGCTGCATCGAGAGCGTCACCTGGTCCTTGTAGACGACCGGCTCCGAGCTCAGCTTGTTGGTCGTCGGACGGTCCACGAAGACCAGCACCTGCACCCGGTCCGTGCTCGCGCGCACGATCCCGGAGGCGACCACCTCGGCGCTGACCTTCGTCCTGGTCTGGGGCGCGTTCTCCTCCAGCACCGCGAAGAGCTTGTCGTACTCCTCGCGGTAGCTGCCGGTCATCAGTGCCTGCGCGGCCCTCTGGTCGTCGGCGAGGTGCTCGTAGTCGTAGGACAGCACGGGTACGACGGCGCGCTCGGCCGCGACCTGGGCGTCGCGGGCAGCGGAGCCGCCCGCGCCGGAGTCGGCGCTGGTCCACATCCACGCGGTCACCGCGACGAGGCCGGCCGCGACGATCGCCAGGCCCGCGAGCAGCCACGACGGCACGCCACCGGGCGTCGCGTCGTCGGAACCGGGTCCGGTGACGGGCGCCGGGGCGCCCTCCTCGACCAGCGGCGGCGTGGCGCGGTCGACGGACGCGGGCGCCGGGGCCTCGTCCGCGACCGGGTCGTCGTCGACGACCACCGGGTGCTCGGCGTCGTACGACGACCGCGCGACGGGGTCGAGCAGCACCCGGGCCGCCCGGTTGAGGGCGTCGAAGCGCCGGTCGCCGGGCTCGAGGTCGGCGATCTGCGACTTCCAGGCCGCGCGGATCTCGTCGGTCGAGGCGTCGCGGTCGACGTCGAGGAGGTCGTACCAGGTGGGGACGTCGCTCACGGAGTGCTCCCCTCGGTCGGCGTCGCGCCGCCGGTGCCCGAGCCGTCGTCGGGTGAGCTGACGGGGGTGAAGTCGTCGACGAGCCAGTCGCCTTCGATCTTGACGAGGTCGACGGTGAACCGGAACGGCAGCGGCTCCTGGTCGACGGTCTTCGCCTTCGCGCCCTCCCCCTGGGTGTAGCTGTCGGTGAAGGCACCGGCGACCAGCACCCGCGCGGAGTCGTCGTCGATGGAGGAGACGGCCGTGGCGAACACGTCGGCGCTGCGGGTGATCCCGCCCTGGGCGACGAGCTGCTCGGCGGTCGCGACCTCCTTGTCGAAGTCGGCGGCGAACTTGGGCGTGATGACCTCGCGGACCTGGGAGCGGTAGTCGGGCATCTGGCCCGACTCGTCGAGCATGTCGGGGCTGTAGGTGCCGAGGCGCTTGACGAACTGGCTGGTCAGGCTCATCACCTGCTCGCGCTCGTCGGGCAGGGTGAGGCCGCCGTCGGCCTCGGCACGTGAGCTGGTCGAGAGCCACACCACGAGGCCGAGGCACACCACCACGACCAGCGCCAGTGCCGCGGCGATCGCCGTGCGGACCCGGGGGGTCAGTCGCGTGCCAGCAGGGGCTGGAGGTAGAGCCACTTCCACGTCTCCTCTCCGAGACTGGCCGGGGCCACGCTACCGCCGCGCTCCAGCCGCTCGATGGCGGCGGGATCGGAGGTCAGGGTGCCCGTGTCGGGGTCGTAGGCGAGGTCGGCCGGACCCCATCCGGTGGCCGCGCGCGGCGCCTGGATGTTCTGCGCACCGCGGGCGTTGGTCTCCGAGGCGGGGGACGTGCAGCGGGTGTCCTCCTTCATCGGGCGGTTGCTGCCGTCCTGCGGCGGACGGCGGTCGGTGTTCTCGTAGCCGGCGTGGCACACCGCGGGGTCCTGGGTCAGGACCAGGCCGAAGTGGGCGTCGTAGAGGCCGGTGCCGGGCGACTTCGACACGACGGTGAAGCTGCCCTCGACGACGTACGGGTAGATCACGAGCAGCTGCTCGATGCCGTCGAGGTGCTTGACCACGACCTCGCCGGTGGTGACGAGGTTGTTGATCAGGTCGCCGAGCTCGACCTCGTTGTCCTCGAGGAAGGTGCGCAGCTCGTTGGCGCCGAGCGAGCCGTCCTCGATGAGCGTGCGGAGGTCCTTGTCGTGGGCGGCGACGGTGGTGGTGAACGACGACAGGTCGCGGGCGAAGCGCCGGAAGGCGCGCTCGGAGTCGACCTGGCCGTCGAGCACGGTGTTGGCGTTGCGGATCAGGTCGACCGTGACGTCGAAGTTCTCGTCGGCCGCGGTGATGAAGTCGTTGCTGGTGTCGAGGATGGTCTGCAGGTCGCGACCGGCGCCCCCGAGCGCGAGGCCCAGCTCCTTCGTCACCGTGCGCAGGTCGTCCTGGTCGACGCTGCGCACCGTCTCGTCGAGGTGGGTCAGCAGGGTGTCGGTCTGGATCGGCGTCGTGGTGCGGTCGCGGGCGATCTCGGAGTCGTCCTGCAGGAACGGGCCCTTGTCGCTCTGCGGCTGGAGCTCGACGTACTGCTCGCCGACGGCCGAGCGGTTGCCGACCAGCGCGTGCGCGTCGGCCGGGATGTCGTCGAACTCGTCGTCGATGTCGAGGACGAGGTCGACGCCGTCGTCGGTGAGGACGAGCTCGCGCACCTCCCCCACCCGGACGCCGCGGTAGGACACCTCGGCGCCCTGGAACGCACCGCCGGAGTCGGCGAAGTGCGCCACCACGGTGTAGCTCTGGTCGACGACCAGCCGGTCGAGCCGGGCGTAGCGGGCACCGACGTAGCTGACCCCGACCAGCGTGATGAGGGCGAAGACGAGGAGCTGGAGCCTGGTCCGACGGGTGATCATCGCTGCACCATCCCCGGGACGAGGAGGCTGACGAGCGCGGGGTCGTAGCGGTCCATGAGGTCGCCGATCGTCGGGTTGCCCGGCCGCGGCTTCTCGTCCGTGCCCGCGCGTGGGAGCCCCGGCAGCCCCGGGAGGAGCGTGGTCGGGATCGGCAGCGTGGGACCCGTGGTCGTCGCGGTCGGGGTGCCGGTCGGGAGCCCGGGCAGCGTCGGCAGCCCGGGGATCAGGTTGAGCTCGCGGCAGATGTCCTTGTCGCGGTTCTCCGACTTCTGGCACTCCTCGCGCAGCTTGGTCAGCTTCTCGAGGTTGGTCAGCACCTTCTGGCAGGCCGCGCTGGTGAGGTCGCCGCTCTGGAGGCAGGCCAGGACGTCGTTGAGGATGACCGTCGGGTCGAGGACCGTGGGCAGGTTGGTCGGCAGGGTCGGCGAGGCGCTGATGCCGCCGAGCAGGTCGAGGTCGAGGGTGATCGACAGGTTGGTGTAGTCGCCCATGTGCAGGTTGCGCGCCACCTGCGGGTCGCGCCCGACGACCTCGTCGACGAACGGGTAGGTCAGGAAGACCTGGAAGGCGTTGGTGAAGTCGTCGCCCGACGCGGCGAGCTGGCTGAGCACCGGGTCGAGCCGCTCGAGCGAGGTGATGGTCGCCCCCTTCGAGCGGGCGATCACGTCGACGGCGACGGCGGAGAGCTGGTCGAGCGACTGGAGCATCTCGACGAGGTCGTCGCGCTGGCGGTTGATCGAGTCGAGGGCGCTGGGCAGCTCGTCGAGCGCCTTGTCGATCGTGGGCAGCTGCTTCTCCGCCTCGATCGCGAGCCGGTTGAGCTTCTCGATCGCGTCGACGATGTCGGCCTTGTTCGCGTCGAGCTGGCCGGTGAACTCGCGCAGGTTGGTCAGCACGTTGCGGGCGGAGTCCTCGCGGCCCTCGAGCGCCTTGTTGAGCTCCTGGGTGATGGTCTTCAGCTGGGCGACGCCGCCGCCGTTGAGGAGCAGGCTGAGGGCACCGAGCACCTCCTCGACCTCGGGGTTGCGGCCGGCGCGCTGGATCGGGATCGTGGCCCCGTCGCCGAGGCGGGCCGGGATGGCGCCCTCGGCCGGCGCGGACAGCTCGACGAACTTCTCGCCGAGCAGGCTCGTCTGGCGCAGCTCGGCGATCGCGTTGCCGGGCAGGTCGACGTCGCGACGCACCTGGAGGGTGACGAGCGCCTGGTAGCCCTCGAGGTCGATCGCGGTCACCTTGCCGACGCTGACGTCGTTGACCTTCACCGTCGACTGCGGGACGAGGTCGAGCACGTCCGCGAACTCGACCTTGATGGTCATCGGGTCGTCCCCCACGTCGGGGCCGCCGGGAAGCGGGAGCGAGTAGACGCTGGCGTCGCACGCGGAGAGCACCAGCGCACCGAAGAGGCACGCCACGAGGGCCGTGAGCCGGGTCATCGGTCCACCTCCACGAGTCCGCCGAGGGAAGGGTCGAAGACGTCGCGGGCCGGCAGCTTCGTCCGGCCGCCGTTGCCGAGCGCGCCGGGCCGCGGGTTGGCCAGCAGGCCGCTGATGGTGTCGCACAGCTGCTCGGACCGGTCGGCCTGGTTGACGAAGCCGCAGAGCAGCGCGGCCGGGTCGAACCGGATCTGGTTGATCGCCTCGCCGAGGTTGGCGCGGGTGTCGAGCGTGCCGGCCTGCGGGTTGTAGGTGAGCGCGAGGTTGTTGAGCGCGGCCGGCGCGGTGTGCAGGATCTCGTCGAGGGCGGCCCGCTGGCGCACGAGCACCTTGGCCACCCGGTTCACGCCGGTGATGTTGCGGCTCAGCGAGTCCTTGTTGTCCTCGACGAACGTCTTGACCTCGGTCAGCGCGGTCGACAGGTTCTTCACCGAGGCGACCAGCTCCTCACGCTCGCCGTCGAGCATCGTCGAGACGTCCGCGAGCGACTGGTTGAACTGCCGGACCGTGTCGTCGTTGTCGGCGAGCGTCTCGAGGAAGCCGTTGAGCGCGTCGACCGAGCCGAAGAGCTCCTCCTTGTTGCCCGACAGGGTGGAGGTGAGCCTGGAGAAGTCCTTGATGGTCTGGCGGAAGGTCGTGCCCTGGCCGCCGAAGTTGTCGGCCGTGACCGCGAGCAGGTCGGACAGCGCGCCCGTCTTGTTGGCACCACGCGGGCCGAGGGCGACGTTGAGCCGGTCGAGGCTGTCGTAGATCTGGTCGAGCTCGAGCGGCTGCGAGGTGCGCTCGATGCCGAGCACGGCCCCGTCGGCGAGCACCTTGCCGGAGCCGGAGTACGCCGGCGTGAGCTGGACGTAGCGGTCGCCCACGACGGACGGCGCGATGATCACCGCCTTCGCGTCGGCCGGCAGCTGCACGTCGTCGTCGTACTGCATCGTGACCGTGACGTCGGTGCCCGTCGGCTCCACCCGGGTGACCGTGCCGACCGGCACGCCGAGCACCCGCACGTCGCTGCCCTCGTAGACCGAGATGGTGCGCGGGAAGTGCGCGACGACGGTCCGGCCGGAGCTGCCGCCGAGGACGCTGATCGCCGCCGCGACGACGAAGGCGAGCACGATCACGGGAACGAGGAAGCGCTTGAGGAGGTCCATCGCACTGTCCATGTCAGCCACCCACCTGCGGGACGGGAGGGAAGTTGGCGATCCAGGTGTCGAACCACGGACCGGTGCCGAGGGTGTTGGCGAAGACCCGGTAGAACGGCGCCATCAGCCGCAGGCTGCTGTCGAGGTTGTCCTCGTTCTTGTTGAGGACGGCGACGACGTTCTCGAGGTGGTCGAGGGCGGGCTTGAGGTCGGCGCGCGACTGGCGGATCAGCTTGGTCAGCTGCCGCGACAGCTGGGTGCTGGAGACCAGCAGCTCGTGGACCGCGTCGCGGCGCGCGACCAGCGCGCGGAACAGCACGTCGCTGTCCTTCATCAGCCTGACGATGTCCTCGTCGCGCTCGTCGAGGACGCGGGAGACCCGCTCGAGGTTGGTCAGCAGGCCGCCGAGCTGCTCGTCCTTGGCGGCGACGTTGGCCGAGAGCCGGCTCAGGCCGTCGAGCGCCCCGCGGAACTCCTCAGGGGTGTTGCGGGTCAGGTCCGCCAGCGTGGTCAGCGACTGCGCGAGCTGGTCGGTGTCGATCTGCTCCGAGGTCGAGGCCAGGCCCTCGAAGGCCTCGACCACGTCGTAGGGCGACGAGGTCCGCTCGGCGGGGATGGTGCCGCCCTCCGCGAGCTGACCGCTGCCGGCCGGCTCGAGGGCCAGGAACATCGCGCCGAGGATCGTCTTGACCTTGATCGCGGCACGGGTGTCGGTGCCGAAGTCGGCGGTGTCGTCGACCTTGAAGGTGACGTTGACGCGGTTGCCCTCGAGCGCGATGTCGTTCACCTTGCCGACCCGGACGCCGGCGATGCGGACCTCGTCGTTGACCTTCAGCCCGCCGGCCTCGGTGAACATCGCGTGGTAGGTGTCGCCGCCGCCGATGACCGGCAGGTCGTCGGCGCGAAGCGCGGCGACCAGCACCATCGCCAGGACGACGATGCTGACGGCCCCGACGACCACGGGGTTGCGCTCCCTGAACGGCTTCATCCGAGATCACACCTGTCGGAGCCGGTCTCGTACTTCACCGGGACCTGCACGCCACCGGGCAGGTTGACCCTGCCCTGGAACTCGCAGAGGTAGAAGTTGAAGAACGAGCCGTAGATCGCGGTCCGGCCGATCTTGTCGAGCTTGATCGGCAGCACCTGCAGGGCCCGGTCGAGCTCGGCCTTGTTCTTGTCGATGTTGCCGGCGACCGCGCGCAGCTCCTTGATGTCCTTCACGAAGGGCCGGCGGATGCCGTCGACCAGCGAGGCGGTCTCGACCGAGAGGGTCGAGACGTCCTCGAGCGAGTCGAGGATCGCGTTGCGGTCCTTCTTGAGCCCGCCGACCAGCGTGCGGAACGACGTGATCAGCCGCGTGAGCTGCTTGTCGCGGTCGGCCACGTGGTCGAGGACCAGGGAGAGGTTGTCGATGAGCTGGCCGATGACCTCGTCCCGGTCGGCCAGGGTCGAGGTGACCGAGGCGGTGTGCGCGAGCAGGCCCTCGAGGGTGCCGCCCTCGCCCTGGAAGACCTGCACCAGCTCGAAGGACAGCTGGTTGACGTCGTCGGGCGACAGCGCCTGGAAGAGGGGCTTGAAGCCGTTGAAGAGCACCGTCAGGTCGAGCGCGGCCCTGGTCCGCTCGATCGGGATCGTCGCACCGTCGGCCAGTCGCTGGGTGTCGCCGACCTCCTGGGTGAGCGAGAGGTAGCGCTGGCCGACGAGGTTGCGGTAGCGGATGGCCGCGTTGGTGCCGCCGTTGACCGACGTGCCGTCGTCGACCGAGAACGTGACGAGCGCCCGGGTGCGGTCGACGATCTCGACCTTGCTCACGGTGCCGACCCGGACGCCCGCGACCCGGACGTCGTCGCCCTTGTTGACGCCGGTCGCGTCGCTGAACTCCGCCTTGTAGGTGCGCGAGGAACCGAAGCCGAGGTTGCCGATCGTGACGACCAGCACCGCGGTGGCCAGGGACGTGACGACCACGAACACCAGCAGCTTGAGGAGGTCGGCGGACGTCTTCTTGTCGAGGATCCTGCTCATCGCAGCGACACCTCCGCCCCGCGGGCCATCGGACCGACGAGCAGCACGCCCAGGTCGGGCACGTCGTCCGCGCTCACGCCGAGGCCGGGCGCGAGGAGCGCCTTGAGGAGCGACGACTCGTCGCGCCCACCGGCGTACCCGGCAGCGTCACCGGACCAGCCGGGAGCGACGCGGCTGGTGCCCTTGCCGGTCGGGGTGTTGACGCCGTCGACGAAGTTCGGCTGGTGGGTCACCGGGTTGCTCTGGCTCCACGGCGGGCTGGGTAGCCGGCCGCAGTAGTAGCCGCGCTTGTCGCCGTAGACCGGGACGTCGGCCGCGGTGTAGCCGCGCGGCTGGTTGGGCAGGGTCTCGAGCACGATGTGGAGGGTGAACCCCCGGAACGCCTCGGCCTGGAGCTTGCCCACGTTGACCAGTCCGCCGAGCAGGCAGGGATAGCCGGGCGCGTAGCGGGCCAGCACCTCGAGCTGGCTCTGCGAGAGGTCGGCGAGGCGCACGATGTTGTCGCCGTTGTTGCGGGAGAACCGCTCGGCGACCGCGGCGAACTTCGACACGTCGTTGAAGAGCGCCTGGAGCTTGTCCTCACGGTCCTCGAGCGTCGTGGTGGTGGTGATCGTGTTGCGCAGGATCGTGGCGACCTCGGGCAGCACGTCGGCGTACGTGTCGGAGACCTGGGCGGTCAGCCGCAGGTCCTCGACGAGCCCGGGGAGCTCGGGGTTGAAGCGGGTGAGGTAGTCGTCGAGCGTCTCGATGCTCTCGCCGAGCTGCTCGCCGCGGCCCTCGAGCGCGGTGGCGACGGCGTTCAGCGTGTTGTTGAGGTCGGCCGGCTGGACCGCGCGCAGCAGCGGGTAGAGGTCACTGAGGACCGCCTCGACCTCGATCGAGAGATTGGTCCGCTCGATCACGTCACCGTCGGCGATCGGCTTCGCGGACGACCCGCCGTCGGGGACGACCAGCGACACGAACTTCTCGCCGAACAGCGTCTTGGGCAGGATCGAGGCGGTCACGTCGCTCGGGACCTGCGCGGCCCGGTCCTTGTAGAGGCCGAGGGTGATGTCGGCGCCGTCGGCGGTCGGGACGTAGTCGAGGACCTCGCCCACGATGACGCCCTTGATCTTCACGTCGGCGCGGTGCGGCAGCTGCAGGCCGATCCGCGAGGCGTGGACGGTCACCTCGTCGTAGTCGCTGAACTTCTTGGTGAAGACGCCGTAGGTGGCCCACACCGAGGCGAGCATCAGCGCCAGGAAGACCATCCCGAGCCCGCGTGTCCTGAGGCTGTTCATCGTCGCCTCACCCCGCCAGCCGGACGGTGGTCGAGGCGCCCCAGATGGCCATGGACAGGAAGAGGTCGAGCACGTTGATCGCGACGATGCTGGTGCGCACGGCGCGGCCGACGGCGACGCCCACGCCGGCGGGCCCGCCCGACGCGGTGTAGCCGTGGTAGCAGTGGATGAGGATGACGGTGACGGCGAAGATCAGCACCTTGCCGAACGACCAGAGCACGTCGCCCGGGGGCAGGAACGCGTTGAAGTAGTGGTCGTAGGTGCCCGGCGACTGGCCGTAGACCTGGGTCACCACGAGCCGGCTGGCGAAGTACGACGACAGCAGCCCCACGACGTACAGCGGGATGATGGCGATCAGTCCGCCGACGACCCGGGTCGCGACGAGGAACGGCATGGAGGGGATCGCCATCACCTCGAGGGCGTCGACCTCCTCGGAGATCCGCATCGCGCCGAGCTGCGCGGTGAAGCCGCAGCCGACGGTGGCGGCGAGGGCGATCCCCGCGACCAGCGGGGCGATCTCGCGGGTGTTGAAGTAGGCCGAGACGAAGCCGGAGAAGGCGGCCGTGCCGAGCTGGTTGAGCGCGGCGTAGCCCGAGAGGCCGACCTGCGCCCCGGTGAAGAACGTCATGCCGATGATGACGCCGACCGTGCCGCCGATGACCGCGAGTGCGCCGGACCCGAGGGTGACCTCGGCGAGGATGCGCATGATCTCGCGGGGGTAGCGGGTGATCGAGCGCGGCACCGCGCGCAGCACGGCGAGGTGGAAGGCGAGCTGCCCGCCGAGGTTGTCGAGCGAGGCGAGGGGCTTGGACCAGACGGCCATGTCATCCGCCCTTCGGGGGGACGATCTGGAGGTAGACCAGGCTCAGCACGAAGTTCGCCACGAAGAGCAGCAGGAACGTGATCACCACCGACTCGTTGACCGCATCGCCGACGCCCTTCGGGCCACCGCTGGCGTTCATGCCCTTGTAGGAGGCGACGATCGCGGCGATGACGCCGAAGACGAGGGCCTTGATGAGGCCGATCCAGAGGTCCGGCAGCTGGGCGAGCGCGGTGAAGCTGGCGAGGTAGGCACCGGGCGTGCCGTCCTGGAGGATCACGTTGAAGACGTAGCCGCCGGTGACACCGACGACGCTGACCATGCCGTTGAGGAAGAACGCGACGAGCATGCAGGCCAGCACGCGCGGGACGACGAGTCGCTGGATCGGGTCGATGCCGAGCACCATCATCGCGTCGAGCTCCTCGCGGATCTTGCGCGCGCCGAGGTCGGCGGCGATCGCGGACCCGCCCGCGCCGGCGATGAGGAGCGCGGTGCCGATCGGGGCGGCCTGCTGGATGACCGCGAGCACCGAGGCCGAGCCGGTGAAGGACTGTGCGCCGAACTGCTTGATCAGGCCGCCGACCTGCAGCGCGATGACCGCGCCGAACGGAATCGCGACGAGCGCGGTCGGGATGATCGTGACCGAGGCGATGAACCAGGCCTGCTGGATGAACTCGCGCAGCTGGAAGGGCCGGCGGAACAGCCCGCGGAAGACGTCGAGCGCGAACGCGAACAGGTTGCCCGCGACTCCGATCGGAGCGAGGGCGCGCGAGGTCGTCGAGGTGGCCACGAGAGATCAGGCCCCCGGCGCCAGGCCGGCGTTGCTGGACTCGAACGACCCGGGCGGCGGGGTGATGCCGTTCTCCCGGCACCACTCGCCGGCGGGGCGCTGGCTGCGGCGCGGGATGCCGTTGGACGGGTCGAGCTGGAGCGGGATCGGCGGCAGCGGCGGGAGCTCCTGGCCCACCTCGGCGGCGAGCTCGGTGGCGTCCTTCTCCTCCGACATGCCGATCGGGCCGACGCGCTGGGCGTTGAGGAACTGCCGCACGACCGGCTCCTCGGAGCTGAGCAGCTGCTCGCGCGGGCCGAACATCGCGAGGTGGCGGTGGTAGAGCAGCCCGATGTTGTCGGGCACCGTGCGCGCGGTGTTGATGTCGTGGGTGACGATGAGGAACGTCGCGTCGATCTGCGCGTTGAGGTCGACGATCAGCTGGTTGAGGAACGCCGTGCGCACCGGGTCGAGGCCGGAGTCGGGCTCGTCGAAGAGGACGATCTCGGGGTCGAGCACGAGGGCACGGGCCAGGCCGGCGCGCTTGCGCATGCCGCCGGAGATCTCGCCGGGCAGCTTGTCCTCGGCGCCGAGGAGGCCGACGAGGTCCATCTTCTCCATGACGATGTCGCGGACCTCGGACTCCGACTTGCGGGTGTGCTCGCGCAGCGGGAAGGCGACGTTGTCGTAGAGGTTCATCGAGCCGAACATCGCGCCGTCCTGGAACAGCACGCCGAACAGCTTGCGGATCTCGTAGAGGTCGCGCTCGGAGCAGCTCGCGATGTCGGTGCCCTCGATGATGATCGAGCCCTTGTCGGGCTTGAGCAGCCCGATGAGGGTCTTGAGGAAGACCGACTTGCCGGTGCCCGACGGGCCGAGCATCACGCAGATCTCGCCGGCGGGGACCGTGAGGGTCACGTCGCCCCAGATCAGCTGCTTGCCGAACGACTTCGAGAGGTCGTTGACCTGGATCTCGACACCCATGGCGTGCGGAACCCCTTCCCTCCCCCGGTCAGTGGTGCTGGCTACTGCTGAGTAGTCCAACGGCGGACTGCGCGCGAGGTTACGCCCACGTGCGACGCTCGTCACGAGAACGCGCGAGCGTGCCGGAACCTTTGCCCCGAGCGGTGCGTGAGCCACATCGAGCCGACTCGCGACGTGGCTGAGGCACCGCTCGGGAGCGTGTCGGCGTACGACGCACCAGTGGGCGGTGCGTGAGCCACGTTCCGACCTCGCGGAAAGTGGCTCACGCACCGCCCACCGGCGGCGAGGGCGAGGGATCAGGCGCCGCGGCGGCGGCGGATCTCCTCGTTGATCGCCGGGATGATCTCGTGCATGTCGCCGATCACGGCGTGGGTTGCCTTGGTGACCATGGGGGCGTCGGGATCGTTGTTGATCGCGAGGATCGCCTTGGCGCTGCTGCACCCGGCCCAGTGCTGGATGGCACCGCTGATGCCGCACGGGATGTAGAGGTCGGGCGAGATCCGGCTGCCGGTCTGGCCGACCTGCTCGTGGTGGGGGCGCCACCCGAGCGAGGTCACCACGCGCGAGACGCCGAGCGAGGCGTGGAGCAGCTCGGTGAGCTCGAGGACGTCGTCGAAGCCCTCGGCCGAGCCGGCGCCGCGACCGGCGCCGACGACGACCTTGGCGGACTTCAGCGCACCCGACAGGTCGGGCTCGGGCTCGTCGGTCGACACGACGCGGGCGACGAGGTCGGCCCCGGCGACGTCGGGGGTCTCGATGACCAGCTCGCCGGAGCCGGGGACGTCGGCGGGCGTGGCCTCGACGGCGTGGCCGGCGACGGAGAAGATCGCGGGCCGCTGGGCCAGCTGCATCTCCTCGAGCGCCGCACCGCCGACCACCTGGCGGGTCACCGTGAAGGGCGACAGGCCGCTGAAGGAGATCGCGTTGGCGGCCATCGGCAGCCCGGTGCGGGCACCGACGTGGGCGAGCACCTCGTTGCCGCGCGACGTGCCGGCGGCCATCACCACCACGGAGCCGGCCTTCTCCCGGACCGCCATCAGGCCCGCGGCCCACGCGGCGCCGGAGTAGGCGTCGTACGCCGACCCGGTGAGCGCGTGCACGCGGCGGACGCCGTAGGTGGCGAGGGTCTTGACCAGCGCGTCGTCGGGCTCGCCGACGACGACCGCGTCGATCGGCACTCCCCCGCCGGCGGCGGAGAGGTCGCGGGCGAACGTGACGGCCTCGCGGGACGTCTCGACGGCCTCGCCCACGGGCGAGACCTCGACCAGGACGAGGATCATCGGGACAGCACCCCCAGCTGCTCGAAGAGGTCGACGACCGCGGGCGCGGCCTCGGGGCCCTTGCCCAGCACCTGCACCGACGACGGCGACGGGGGCGGGAGGACGAGTCGCAGGCGCGACGGGCCGGCGGGCGCGGTCGCGGGCTCGCGCTCCTCGACCGGCGCCTTCTTGGCCTTCATCCGGCCGGGGACCGTGGGGTAGCGCGGCTGCACGCCACCCTCGAGGACGGTGACGACGGCGGGCAGCGGCACCCGGTAGGTCTCGTGGCCGTCGGGGCCGGAGCCGCTCGCGATCATCTCGCCGTCCTCGACCGAGACGCTGCTGACCCCGTTGACGACCGGCCAGCCGAGCTCGTAGGCGAGCCGGATGCCGACCTGGAAGTCACCGCTGTCGGCGGCGTCGTTGCCGAGCAGCACGAGCTGGTGCGGCGTGCCCGCGGCCTCGTGGTCGCGTACGACGGCGGCGATCTCGCGTGCCACGTCGGCGGGGCCGAAGCCCTGCGAGTCGGCGACGACGTGGGTCGCACTCGTGCAGCCCACCGCCAGCGCGGCGCGCAGCTGCTCGACGGCGTCGGCGTCGCCGAGCGTCATCACCGCCGCCTCGCCACCACCGGCGGCGGCGATCTGCACCGCGAGCTCGACCGCGCACTCCTCGTGCGCGCTCATGGTGAAGCCGGCGAAGCGGCCGTCGACGCCCTGCGCGTCATCGGTGAGGACGACCTCGCTGGACGAGTCGACGACGCGCTTGACGCAGACCAGCGGGTTCGTCATCGCAGCCTCGCGTTCTCGGGGTCGAGGAGCGGGGTGGCGTCGACGGAGCCGACGACGACCGGGTAGAGCTCCTCCATGTAGGACACGGCCAGCTCGTTGCCGAGGGTGGCCTGGTCGATGGGCAGGTAGGCCAGCAGCACGTGCTTGCCGAGCGACGGCGCGGAGCCGGCGCTGGTGACGTAGGGGTGGTGGCCGTGGCCGTCGGTGAGGACACCGCCGTCGCGGGTCATGATCGGCTCGCCGCCGAGCATGTAGCGCTTCACGCCGGACGCCGAGGTGTGGTCCTCGACCGTCAGGGTGCAGAGCACCGACTGCGGAGCGGCCTCACGCTGGGCGAGGTAGGCCTCCTTGCCGACGAAGTCGGCGGCCTTGACCTTCGGCCGCTGCATGCCGGCCTCGACGATGCTGCGCTCGGCGTCGAGCTCGGCGCCGAAGGCCCGGTAGCCCTTCTCGATGCGGCCGGTCGTGCCGTAGACGCCGATGCCGGCCGGGATGACGCCGTGCGGCGCGCCCGCCTCGAGCAGGGCCTCCCAGAGGTCGGCACCCTGCGCCATCGGGACGTAGAGCTCCCAGCCCAGGTCACCGACGTAGGAGATCCGCGAGGCCAGCACCGTGAGGTCGCCGGCTGCGGTCGAGACGGTGATCTCGCGGCAGGTGAGGAAGCCGAAGCCCTCGTCGGAGACGTCGTCGGAGGTGAGCGAGGCGAGGACCTCGCGGGCCTTCGGGCCCCAGATGCCGATCGTGTCGACGGTGTCGGTGCTGTCGGTCAGCGTGGTGGTGCCGGACTCGGGCAGGTGCCCGGAGAACCAGGCGCGGTCGGCCATGCCGTGCGCACCGCCGGTGACCACGCGGAAGTGGTCGTCGCCGAGGCGCATCACCGTGAGGTCGGACAGGAACCCGCCCTTGGCGTCGAGGACCGGGGTGTAGATGACCTTGCCGACGGCCACGTCGCACTGCGCGACGCAGGTCTTCTGCACGACGTCGAGCGCCTCGGGGCCCTCGATGTCGAAGATGCAGAAGGCGGACAGGTCGATGACCGCGGCGGCCTCGCGCATGCGCAGGTGCTCGGCGTTGATGATGGGGCTCCACCAGCGCGAGTCCCACTCGTGCTCGCGCGGCATCACGGCGTCGCCGTACTGCTCGACGAGGTCGGCGTTGGACTCGTACCAGAAGGGGCGCTCCCAGCCGGCCGCCTCGAAGAAGACCGCACCGAGCTTGGCCTGCGAGTCGTACATCGGCGCCTTGCGCTGGTCGCGGTCGGACTCGTACTGCTCGTTGGGGTGCACGATGCCGTAGGTCTTGATGAACGACTCGGTCGTGCGCAGGCGGGTGTGCTCGCGGCGCTTCTGGTGGGTGTGGAAGCGGGCGATGTTGCTGTGGTGCAGGTCGATCTCGGAGTAGCCGTGGGTCATCCACTCGGCGACCGCGCGGCCGACGCCCGGGCCCTCCTTGATCCAGACGGCGGCGGCCGTCCAGAGGCCGGCGACCTCGCTCTCGCCCAGGATCGGGTTGCCGTCGCAGGTCAGCGACAGCAGGCCGTTGATGGCGTAGCGCTGCTCCGCTCCCTCGGCGCCGAGCAGCTCGGGCATGAGCTCGTAGGCCTGCTCGAGCTGCGGGTCGAAGTCGTCGGCCGTGAAGGGCATCTCGGTCGGCGAGAGCTTGGCCTGCTCGATCGAGGGGATGTCCTCGGGCTCGTGGAGGATCGCGCGGTGGGCGTAGGAGCCGACCTCCATGTCGGCGCCGTGCTGGCGCTCGTAACAGAAGGTATCCATGTCGCGGACGATCGGGAAGGAGATCTCGCCCTCCGTCTCGGCCAGCTGCGGGCAGGGGCCGACGCTGATCATCTGGTGCACGGCGGGGGTCAGCGGGATGCTGATGCCGGCCATGTCGCCGAGCTTCGGGCTCCACACGCCGGCCGCGATGACCACCGTCTTCGCCTCGATGTCGCCGCCGGTGGTGCGCACGCGGGTGATCCTGCGGGTCCCGTGGGGGCCGTCCTCGGTGTCCATCCCGATGACCTCGACGGTGGGGACCACAGTGAGCTCGCCGGTCGCCAGGGCCCGCTCGCGCATGATCGTGCCGGCGCGCAGGGAGTCGACGACGCCGACGCCGGGGGTCCAGAAGGCACCGATGAACTGGTCCTCCTCGATGAAGGGGACCTTCTCCTTCACGAAGGCGGGGCTGACGAGCTCGGACTCGATGCCCCACGCCTTGGCGCTCGACATGCGGCGCCGCAGCTCCTCCATGCGCTCCTCGGTGCGGGCGATCTCGAAGCCACCGGACTCGGTGAAGACGCCCATCTCCTTGTACTGCGCGACCGAGTCGAGCGTGATGTCGGTGATCTCGCGCGAGTGGTCGACGGTGAAGATGAAGTTCGACGCGTGACCGGTCGAGCCGCCCGGGTTGGGCAGGGCTCCCTTGTCGATCTGCACCACGTTCTTCCACCCGAGACGGGTGAGGTGGTGGACGAGGCTGTTGCCGACGATGCCGGCTCCGATGACGACGACGTCTGCGGTCGTGGGGACCTCTGCCATGGCGAGCCTCCTGGGCCGGGGCGGGTGGGAGCTGAAGGGATCAGGATGTTGCGAATGGCGCAACTCGTTGCGCTATGTGCGACAGAAAGAAATGTACGCCGTCGCCCCCGACCGCTGTCAAGGAGTCGGGGGCGACGGTGGGCAGGTCAGTAGGTGGCGCTGGCGCCGCCCTGGTCGCCGGCCCCGTCCTCGGGAGTCGCGGTGACCTCCTCCGGCTCGGCGCCGTAGCCCGCGAGCGCGACGGTGTGGTGCTCCATGGAGTCGAACTGCTGGGCGTGCAGCACGGCACGGCGCACCCGCGGCGGGAGCGTCGACTCGTAGGGCTCCTTGCGCAGCGACTTCATCAGCGAGACGCACATCGCGCAGATGACGAGCATGAACGGCCCGGCCACGATGATCACCAGCGTCTGCAGCGCCCCGAGCCCGCCGGAGAAGAGCAGCAGGGCGGCCACGGCGCCCTGGGCGACACCCCAGAAGATCACCAGCCAGCGCATCGGCTCCTCCTTGCCGTTCTGGCTGAGCATGCCCATCACGATCGAGGCCGAGTCGGCGCCGGTGATGAAGAAGATCGCCACGAGGAAGACCGCGAGCACCACGGTGATGCTCGCGAGGGGGTACTCGCGCAGCATCGTGAAGAGTGCACCCTCGGTGCCGTTGGCCGCGAGCTCGGCGCCCATGTCCTTGACGCCGGTGAGCTGCAGGTCGATGGCGGCACCACCGAGGATCGAGAACCAGGCGAACGACACGATGCTCGGGACCAGGATCACGTAGACCACGAACTGGCGGATCGTGCGGCCCTTGGAGATGCGCGCGATGAACATGCCCACGAAGGGGGTCCACGAGATCCACCAGGCCCAGTAGAAGATCGTCCAGGTGCTGAGGAACTCGCTGTTGCCGAAGGCCCCGGTGCGGAACGACATCGCCGGCAGGTGGGTCAGGTAGCCGCCGAGCGACTCGGTGAAGGTGCTCAGGATGAAGACCGTCGGGCCGACGACGAACAGGAAGAACACCAGCAGCACGGCGGCGATGGCGTTGGCGTTCGAGAGCAGCTGCACGCCCTTCTCGACACCGGTGACGGCCGACAGCACGAAGCAGAGGGTCAGCACCGCGATGACACCGACGGTGAGCCACTTGGAGTCACCGGAGCCGAAGACGTCGTCGAGGCCGCCGGTGATCTGCAGCGCGCCGAGGCCGAGCGAGGTCGCCGAGCCGAAGAGCGTCGCGAAGATGGCGATGATGTCGATCGCCTTGCCCGGCCCTCCCTTGGCGCGCGCACCGAGGAGCGGGCCGAAGGCGCCCGAGACCAGGTTGCCGGTGCCCTTGCGGTAAGCGAAGTAGCCGATCGCCAGGCCGATGACGGCGTACATCGACCAGGGGTGGAAGCCCCAGTGGAAGAAGGCGTACTCCATCGCGGTCCCCGCGGCGGCCGGCGTGCCGGCCTCGCCTCGACCGGGCGGGATGCTCGAGGCGTCCGTCGCGGTGAGGTACGTCAGGGGCTCGGCGACGCCCCAGAACATCAGGCCGATGCCCATGCCGGTGGCGAACATCATCGAGACCCACGAGAACGTGGAGAACTCGGGCTCGGAGTCGTCGGGGCCGAGCTTGATGTTGCCGTAGCGGGTGACGGCGAGGTAGGCCGAGAAGAGCAGGAAGACCGCGCTGACGAGGATGAAGAGCCAGCCGAACGACGAGGTCAGCCACGACAGCGTCTTGCCGGTCGCCGTGCCCATCCCCTCCGAGTCGAACCCGCCCCAGAGCAGGAAGGCGACCGCGAGCCCGGCCGCGACGCCGAAGGTGATCTTGTCGAGGGGGAAGTGGCCGTGCGGCTCCGAGGACGGCGGCACCGCCGTGTCGGGCCCGGATTCCTTGATTGCCATGGACGCCTACCGATCCCGTTGCGCCGAGCGCAACGTAGTGCGTGACTTGCAACACACGTACAGTGGCGCGGCCCCGATCGAGTGTCAAGGCTCGATCGGGGCCGCGTGGTCATCTGTCGTTCACCTCGGCGACGTGGCTCAGGACATCCAGGCCGCGACCTTGTCGGGGTTGTCGGCGATCCACTTGGCAGCCGCGTCCTGCGGCGACATGCCGTCGGCGGCGATGTAGCCGGCGACGACGTTCTGGTCCTCGTTGGTCCAGGTGAAGTTCTTCACCAGGTCGACGGCCGTGGAGTCGCTGGCCGCCCAGTCCGTGCCGACGATCTTCTTCAGCTCGGTCTCCGGGTAGTCGCAGGCGACCTTCTGGGGGTCGTCCTGGCAGCCGTCGGTGTAGGGCGGCAGGGCGACGCGCTGCATGGCGACCTCGGCGTTGAAGTACTGCGGCTCGTACCAGTAGCCGATGACCCACTCCTTGTTCTGCTCGGCCTTCCGGAACGCCTCGATGGAGGCGGCCTCGCTGCCGGAGAAGACGACCTTGAAGTCGAGGTCGAGGTTGGCCACGATCGCCTCGTCGAACTGGACGTAGGACGGGTCCGCACCGAGGAACTGGCCCTTGCCGCCGGACTCCGAGGTGGCGAACTCGCTGGCGTACTTGTTGAGGTTCTTGTAGTCGAGGATGTCCGGGTGCTCCTCAGCGAGCCACGGCGGGACGAACCAGCCGATGATGCCGACGTTGCCCTGCGGGCCGAAGTCCTCGGCGGTGCCGTCGCCGGAGTCGGCGAAGAACTTCTTCTCCAGGTCGGGGTGGCCCCAGTCCTCGATCACGACGTCGACCTCGCCGGTGCCGAAGCCCTGCCAGGAGACGTCCTCCTTGAGGTCCTTGTAGTTGACCGTGCAGCCGAGCTCCTGCTCGGCGACCGTGCCGACGACGTAGGCGCTGGCCTGGTAGCCGACCCACGGGTTGACGGCCATGTTGAGGTCGCCGCACTCGCCGCCGGAGGCAGCGGCCTTCTCCTCGTTGGCCTTGGTCTCGGACTCGATGGAACCCCCGCCACAGGCGGAGAGCGCCATGACGGCGACGGCGGCGAGGGCGCCCAGGCGGGTCCCTCGGCTTCTGGTGGTGCTCATGGTGCTGCTCCTTCTCTGGCTTCTTCTGGGGGCGGGTGGTGCGTGGGTGGTTTACCTGCCGGGCGGCCCGATGGGCAGCCGGACGTTGAAGGCACGACGGGTGCCGGGACCGTCGTCGCGGCGCACCTCGGCCGCGGCGCGGGTGATCCGGTCGAGCATCACGCCGAGGAGCACGATGGTCAGGCCGCCGGCGGCGCCCTTGCCCCACTCCTCGCTGCGGGAGATGCCGAGCACCACGTCGTAGCCGAGGGCCTGCGCGCCGACGAGGCCGCCGATGACGACCATCGCCAGGACGTAGAGCAGGCCCTGGTTGGTGGCCAGCACAAGCGAGCCCTTGGCCATCGGCAGCTGGACCTTGGTGATCTCCTGCCACGTCGTCTGACCGGTCGAGCGACCCGCCTCGATCGTGGTCGGGGAGACGCCCTTGACGCCGTCGGCGACGAGCTTGATGGCCGCCGGGGCGGCGTAGACGACGCCCGCGACGATCGCGGTGAACCTGCTGGAGCCGAAGAGGGCGAGCACCGGGATCAGGTAGACGAAGGGCGGGATGGTCTGGCCGGCGTCGAGCAGCGGCCGGATGCCGAGGTCGATCCAGCGGTTGCGCGCCATCCACACGCCGAACACCAGGGCCAGCACCATCACCAGCACCGTGCCGACCAGGACCATCGTCAGCGTCAGCATCGCGTCGTGCCAAAGGTCGAGGTACCAGATGCCCGCGAGGCACACGACCGTCGTGATCAGCGCCCGCACACCGCCGAAGACCAGCGCGAGACCCAGGATGCCGAGCCCGGAGAGCCACCAGGGGGACTCGGCCAGCAGGGACTGCAACGGGTTGAGGAAGCCGTAGCTGATCGCGTTCCTGAAGCTCTCGGTCACTCCACCGATCAGGTCGACGATGCTCCCCATCACGTCGTCCGCCCCGTCGGAGACGGTGCTGCCGAGCGTGGAGGTCGGGAACTGGGCCAGGCTGAGCTCGAGGCGCGACAGGTAGACGCACACCAGGGCAGCCACTCCCGTGACGGCGAGGAGGATCCGGCGCAACCGGACGTTGCCGCCGCCACCACGGGCGACCCGCTCCGAGCGCTCGCTGGCGGCGGTCGTCGTACGGTCCAGCATCACGGCCATCACCACGATGAGCACGCCGGGCACGAAGCTGCCGCCGAAGTCGTTGGCGACGAGCGCGTTGAGCACGGGCTTCCCGAGGCCGGGGCCGTTGATGTAGGACGCGATGGTGGCCATCGACAGCGCCGCCAGGATCGTCTGGTTGAGGCCGACGATGATCGTCTTGCGCGCCATCGGGAGCTGCACCTTCAGCAGGCGCTGCCAGTAGGTCTGGCCGGCCGAGTCCGTGGCCTCGATCGTCGTGGTCGACACCTCGCGGATGCCGAAGCCCGCGATCCGCACGATCGGCGGCACGGCGTAGATGAGCGTCGAGACGACGGCGCCGCCGACCCCGATGCCGAAGAAGAGCACGACCGGGACGAGGTAGACGAAGGTCGGCATGGTCTGCATGAAGTCCAGCACGACGGTGATCACCCGGTTGGCGCGCACGTTGGTGCCGGCCAGGACCGCGAGCGGGAGGCCCACCAGGATCGTGATCACGACCGCCATGCCGGTGACGATCAGCAGGTCGAGCGAGTCCTGCCAGAAGCCGAAGACGCCGAAGGACAGGAACGAGGCGAGCACGAGCAGCGCGATCCGCCAGCTCGCGATCGCGTAGCCGACCCAGGTCGCGAGGGCGACGATGCCGAGCCAGCCGATCTCGGGCACCGGACGCGGCAGGTTCGGGCGGACGAGCATCCGCTGGGCCCAGTCGAAGAAGTTGCGCAGCAGCTCGGAGATCGAGTTGGTGGACTGCATGACCGGGTTGGTGTCGCGGCTGGCGAGCAGGGTGTTGTTGAAGTCGGTGAAGGTCTGGTGCAGGTCGGTGTGCTCACGACCGGGCAGGGCGAGGGTGTTCGTGCCCTTGGTGAAGGACCACACGACGATCCAGAGGAGGATCACGCCCAGGGCGGGGATCCAGCGGCTGATGCCCGAGTCCTCGACGACCGGCGGCGCCGCACCCGGCTCGACGGGTCGCTTGTCCTTCGGGTGGTTGAGCTTCTCGGTCTCGACGATGCCTCGCGCGGCGATGCCGGAGCCAGCCGTGGTCGGCTGGCTCATGACTCCTCCTCGGCCACGACGACTCGCATGATGTCCTCCTCGTCCACCACGCCGAGCATCGTGTCGCCGTCCATCACCCGGATCGGGGCGTCGGAGGCGATCGCGGTGCGCGCCGCCTGGCGTACGACCGTGGTGACCGGCAGCGTGGGGCCGTCGAGCGCCTCGCCTGGACGCGGCTCGCGCATCACCCACTTCAGCGTGAGGACGTGGGCCTTGGGCACCTCGGAGACGAAGTCCTTGACGTAGTCGTCGGCCGGGCGGGCCACCACCTCGTCGGGCGTGCCGACCTGCACGATGGCGCCGTCGCGCAGGATCATGATCCGGTCACCCAGCTTGAGCGCCTCGGCGAGGTCGTGGGTGATGAAGACCATCGTCTTGCCCAGCTCGCTGTGCAGCCGGATGACCTCGTTCTGCATGTCGCGCCGGATGAGCGGGTCGAGCGCGGAGAACGGCTCGTCGAAGAGCAGCATCTCCGGGTCGCCGGCCAGCGCCCGCGCCAGGCCGACGCGCTGCTGCATGCCGCCGGAGAGCTGGTCGGGGTAGGACATCTCGTAGCCCGACAGGCCCACCAGGTCGACGATCTCGCCTGCCTTCGCGCGCCGCTCCTTCTTGGGCACGCCGCGCACCTCGAGGCCGTAGGCGACGTTGTCGATCACCTGGCGGTGGGGCAGCAGGCCGAAGTGCTGGAACACCATCGACACCTGCTTGCGGCGTACGTCGCGCAGCTCGGCCTCGGAGGCCGAGGTGATGTCGACACCGCCGAGGTTCACCGAGCCGCTGGTCGGCTCGATGAGGCGGGTGAGGAGGCGCACGAGGGTGGACTTGCCGGAGCCCGAGAGACCCATGATGACGAAGACCTCACCGGGCGCGACGTCGAAGGAGACGTCCTTGACGCCCACGACGTTGCCGGTCTTGGCCTTGAGGTCGGCGCGCGAGAGCTCGGCGTCGGGGGTGCCGATGATCTTGTCCGAGCGCGGACCGAAGATCTTCCAGAGGCTGTCGACGGACAGGGCTGCGGTCATGCGGACTCCTCGGGGATGGAGGTCCCGCCGTTGCGGGGGTCGCCGGGCGGGTAGAGCGGCATGCCGGCACGGTGCCGGTAGTAGGGCACGTCGGCGGGCGGGAGCGGAGAGTTACCCAAGATGAGGTCGGCTGCCTTCTCGGCGACCATCATCACGGGGGCGTAGATGTTGCCGTTGGTGACGAACGGGAAGACCGACGCGTCGACGACGCGGAGTCCCTCGGTGCCGTGGACCTTCATGCTCGTGGGGTCGACGACGGACATCTCGTCGGTCCCCATCTTCGCCGTGCACGACGGGTGCAGGGCCGTCTCGGAGTCCTTGCGGACCCACTCGAGGATCTCCTCGTCGGTCTCGACCGACGGGCCGGGCGAGATCTCCCCGCCGTTGAACGGTGCCATCGCCGGCTGGTTGAGGATGGTGCGCGCGACGCGCACCGCCTCGATCCACTCGCGCTTGTCGTTGTCGGTCGAGAGGTAGTTGAAGAGCATCTTCGGCTTCTGCCTCGGATCGGTCGAGGCGATCCGCACCCAGCCGCGGGTGTCGGCGTACATCGGTCCGATGTGGACCTGGTAGCCGTGGGCGTACTTGTCCTGGCCGGGCGCCGGCGAGCCGTCGTAGCGGATCGCGATCGGCAGGAAGTGGAACATCAGGTTGGGCCAGTCGACGTCGTCGTTGGACCGGGCGAACCCGCCGCCCTCGAAGTGGTTCGACGCGGCCGTGCCTGTGCGCTTGAGCAGCCACTCGAGACCGACGAGCGGGCGGTTGCGCCACTTGAGGCCCTCGACGATCGAGACCGGCTGGAGCGAGGAGTACTGGATGTAGACCTCGAGGTGGTCCTGGAGGTTCTCCCCCACGCCCGGCAGGTCGTGCACCATCTCCACGCCGAGCGGCTCGAGGTGCTCGGGGTTGCCGATGCCCGACAGCTGGAGCAGCTGCGGCGAGTTGATCGCACCCCCACAGAGGATCACCTCGCCCGCAGCCACGTAGTGGTGCTTGCGCCCGGCGCGGAGGTACTCCACGCCGACCGCACGCCTGCCCTCGAACCGGACCTTCGTCGCGTGCGCGAAGGTCTCGACCGTGAGGTTCTTCCGGCTCATCACCGGGTGCAGGTAGGCGCGCGCCGCCGACATCCGCACGCCCTTGACGATGTTGCGGTCGAAGCGGCCGAAGCCCTCCTGCCGGTAGCCGTTGACGTCGTCGGTCAGGTGGTAGCCGGCCTGGGTCGTGGACTCGAAGAACGCGCTGAAGAGCGGGTTGGTGGCCGGGCTGCGCTCCAGCTTGAGCGGACCGGAGCCACCGCGCCAGGCGTCCGCGCCGACCATGCCGTCGGGCAGGATCAGCGACTCCATCCGGCGGAAGTACGGCAGGCAGTGCAGGTAGTCCCACGACTCCATGCCGGGCTCTGCCGCCCAGCGCTCGTAGTCCATCGGGTTGCCGCGCTGGAAGATCATGCCGTTGATCGACGACGAGCCGCCGAGCACCTTGCCGCGCGCGTGGTAGACCCGGCGACCGCCCATCGCGGGCTCCGGCTCCGACTCGTACTTCCAGTCGTAGAGCGGGTTGCCGATCGGGAACGGCAGCGCGGCCGGCGCGTGGATCAGCGGGTCGAAGCGGTCGGTGCGACCGGCCTCCAGCACCAGGACCGAGGTCGAGGGATCGGCGGACAACCGGTTGGCGAGCGCGCTGCCGGCCGACCCTCCACCCACGATGACGACGTCGTACCGATCCGCTGCCATGACTAGTCCGCCTGCTCCGACTCAGTGGTCTTGTTCGACCGGTCCGGCGAGAACCAGTGCTGCACGGCCGGCCTGATGTTGTGCCAGACGTGCTTGGTCTCGCGGTACTCCTCGAGCCCGGCGAGGCCGAGCTCGCGTCCGGTGCCCGACTGCTTGTAGCCGCCCCACTCGGCCTGCGGCACGTAGGGGTGGTAGTCGTTGATCCAGACCGTGCCCATCCGCAGCCGGCCCGCGACGCGCTGGCCACGGCCGGCGTCCTGGGTCCAGACCGCGCCGGCGAGGCCGTAGATGCTGTCGTTGGCGATCGTGACGGCCTCGTCCTCGTCGCGGAACGTCTCGACGGTGAGCACCGGGCCGAAGGACTCGTCCTGGGTGACCGACATCGAGGTCGTGCAGCCGTCGAGCACCGTCGGGAGGTAGTAGAAGCCGTCGGCCAGCGCCGGGTCGTCGGGACGGGCGCCACCGCAGCGCAGCACCGCGCCCTCGGCGAGCCCGGCGGCGACGTACGCCTCGACCTTCTCGCGGTGCACAGCGCTGGTCAGCGGCCCGGTCTCGGCAGCCTCGTCGAACGGGCCACCGAGGCGGATCCGCCGCGCACGCTCGACGAGCTGGTCGACGAACGAGTCGTGGATCGACTCCTCGACGAGCAGTCGCGCACCGGCCGAGCAGACCTGGCCGGAGTGGAGGAAGACGGCGGTGAGCGCGTAGTCGAGCGCGACCTCGAGGTCGGCGTCGGCGAAGACGATGTTGGGGTTCTTGCCGCCGAGCTCGAGGGCCACCTTCTTCACCGTCGGGGCCGCGGCCGCGGCGATCCGGCGGCCGGTCTCGAGCCCGCCGGTGAAGGACACCATGTCGACGCGCGGGTCCGTCGACAGCGGCGCACCCGCGGTCGCACCCGCGCCGAGGACGAGGTTGCCGACGCCGGCCGGGAGCCCGGCCTCCTCGAGCAGCCGCATCAGGTGGATCGCCGAGTGGGGCGTGAGCTCGCTCGGCTTCAGGACGAACGTGTTGCCCGCGGCCAGGCACGGCGCGACCTTCCACGACACCTGGAGCAGGGGGTAGTTCCACGGCGTGATCAGGCCGCAGACGCCGATCGGCTCGTGGACGATGCGGCTGACGACCTCGGCGCTGCCGGTGTCGACCATCCGGCCGGACTCCTCGGCGGCGATGCGGCCGTAGTGCCGGAAGACGGAGACCACGTCGGCGACGTCGTACTGCCCCTCGACGAAGCGCTTGCCGGTGTCGAGCGACTCCATCCGGGCGATGTCGTCGGTGTCGCGCTCGAGCAGGTCGGCCAGGCGGAGCAGCAGGTCGCCCCGCTCGCGGCTCGACGTCGTCGGCCACGGTCCCTCGTGGAAGGCGGCGTGCGCGGCGGCGACGGCGGCTTCGGTGTCGCCCGAGTCGGCCTCGTCGACCTCGGCGACGAGCGTCCCGTCAGCGGGGCAGCGGATCTCCCGGCGGCCTCCGGCGCGCGCGGACACCCACGCTCCATCGACGTAGAGATCCGGCACGCGCTGACCACCCTCGGCTCGAGTACGTTGCGTATGTCGCAACCGGATGCTCCGAGCGCAACCAGCAGGACACCCGAAGGATGCTGCGAGGACACCCCCTCGTCAAGGGTGACCGTCACACCGTGACCTAGCGGTGACCCCAGCCCAGTCGGTGCGACACCTCGACGGCGGCCTCGCGCACCTGGCGCACGACCTCGGGCACCCGCTCCTGGGTGAGGCGGAACGACGGGCCGGAGACGCTGATCGAGGCGACGACGTCGCCGTGCGCGTTGCGGATCGGCGCGGCGACGGCCGTGAGGCCGACCTCGAGCTCGTCGATCGCGACGGCGTAGCCCTGGTCGCGCACCTGGGCGAGCTCGTCGCGCAGGTCGTCGCGCGCCGTGATCGTGTGGGGGGTGTACGTCGCCAGGGTGCCGAGGGCCGTCTCGAGCGCGGCGTCGTCGAGCCAGCTCAGCAGCACCTTGCCGTTGCTGGTGGCGTGGAGCGGGATGTGCTGCCCGACCCAGTTGTGCGGCTGGAGCGCCGACGAGCCGGCGACCTGGTCGAGGTAGAGCGCGGAGTGGTCGGACAGGACAGCGATGTTGACCGTCTCGCCGGTGTCCGCGGCGAGCTGGCGGGTGAGCGGGCGGGCCTCCTGCACCAGGTCGAGGCGGGCGGTCGTGGCGCCGGCGAGGCGGAGGATGCCCATCCCGAGCCGGTAGCGGCCGCGGTCGGTGGTCTGCTCCACCAGGCGGTGCGCCTCGAGCGTCGCGACCAGCCGGAACGCGGTGCTCTTGTGCACCCCGAGCTCGCCGGCGATCTCGGTGACACCCGACTCGCCGGTGCGGGCGAGCACCTCCAGGATGGCCAGGGCACGGTCGACCGACTGCACCCCCGCACCGGTGACCGCAGAGCTCGGGGAGACGACCTCCTCGCTCCGGCCACGGCCGTCGACCACGTCCGTCATGTCCGGGACACTAGCGCAGCCTCTAGCGCGAAGGCTGTTGCGTATCGCAGACTGCGTTTCGTCGGACGCAACAATGGAGCGCCGCTCGCCCCCATCCCGCCCCATCTCGCTCAGGAGACACCATGGTCCAGGGTCCCATCGGATCCGAGTACGTCCTCACCCTCTCGTGCCCGGACCGGCCCGGCATCGTCCATGCCGTCTCCGGCTTCCTCGTCGAGCAGGGTGCGAACATCGTCGAGAGCCAGCAGTTCTGGGACCGCCTGACCGATCGCTTCTTCATGCGGATCGGGTTCGACGCCCCCGCGGCCGCCGGCGCCGACGAGCTCCGCGCGAAGTTCGCCGCGATCGCGGAGCAGCGCGAGATGACCTACGAGCTGTGGTCGGCCGCCGCGCCCTACCGCACGCTGATCATGGTCTCCAAGCACCTGCACTGCCTCAACGACCTCCTCTTCCGCGCCAGCACCGGGGCGCTGCAGATCGAGATCCCGGCGGTCGTGTCCAACCACCCCGACGCCGAGGCCCTCGTGAAGTCCTACGGCCTCGAGTTCCACCACAT
Source organism: Nocardioides exalbidus (assembly GCF_900105585.1). Lineage (NCBI taxonomy): Bacteria > Bacillati > Actinomycetota > Actinomycetes > Propionibacteriales > Nocardioidaceae > Nocardioides > Nocardioides exalbidus. The sequence continues at coordinate 2,173,476 of NZ_FNRT01000002.1, read as the reverse complement.
CCCGGTGACGCCGGAGACCAAGGTCGACGCCGAGAAGCAGCTGATGGAGCTCGTCGACGAGACCGGCACCCACCTGGTCGTTCTCGCGCGCTACATGCAGGTGCTCACCGACGACCTGTGCCGCCAGCTCTCCGGTCGCGCGATCAACATCCACCACTCGTTCCTGCCGAGCTTCAAGGGCGCCAAGCCCTACCACCAGGCCTTCGACCGTGGCGTCAAGCTGGTGGGCGCGACCGCCCACTACGTCACCGGCGACCTCGACGAGGGCCCGATCATCGAGCAGGACGTCCTGCGGGTCGACCACAACTACGACCAGGACCAGCTCGTCGCAGCCGGCCGCGACGTGGAGGCGCAGGTGCTCTCGCGAGCGGTGCGCTGGCACGCCCAGTCGCGGGTGCTGCGCAACGGCGACCGCACGGTCGTCTTCCGCTAGGCGTCCGACAGGCGCCACCCCGCCCCGAGGCCCGGGGACCGATCGAGGGAGCCCCATGCAGTCCGACATCGAGATCGCCAATGCAGCAGTCCTGCGTCCCGTCCGCGAGGTCGCGGAGGAGACGCTCAGCATCGCCGAGGAGCACCTGGTCCCCTACGGCCACCACAAGGCGAAGGTCGACATCGGCTACCTGTCGTCGCTGGTCGACCGACCGCTGGGCAAGCTGGTGCTGGTCACCGCCATCTCCCCCACGCCACCGGGCGAGGGCAAGACGACGACCACTGTCGGGCTGACCGACGCGCTGCACGGCCTCGGGCACCGCACGGTGGCGTGCCTGCGCGAGCCGTCGATGGGGCCGGTCTTCGGGATGAAGGGCGGCGCCGCCGGCGGCGGCTTCAGCCAGGTCGTGCCGATGAGTGACATCAACCTCCACTTCACCGGCGACTTCGCGGCGATCGCCGCGGCCAACAACCTGCTGGCCGCCCTCATCGACAACCACGTCCACCACGGCAACGAGCTCGACATCGACGTCCGCAGCGTGACGTGGAAGCGGGTGCTCGACACCAACGACCGCGCGCTGCGCGAGGTCGTCGTCGCCATGGGCGGCCACGCCAACGGCTTCCCGCGCGAGGACGGCTTCGACATCGTCGTCGCCTCGGAGCTGATGGCGATCTTCTGCCTCACCGAGTCGTGGGGCGACCTCAAGCGGCGCATCGGCGACATCGTCATCGGCTACACCCGGGCGATGGTGCCGGTGACCGCGCGCGAGCTCGGCGCGGACGGGGCGATGTCGGTGCTCCTGCGCGACGCCCTCGCGCCCAACCTCGTGCAGACGCTCGGCGGCGCCCCCGCGTTCGTCCACGGCGGACCGTTCGCCAACATCGCGCACGGCTGCAGCTCGGTCATGGCGACCCGGGCCGGGCTCCGGCTCGCCGACATCGTCGTCACCGAGGCCGGCTTCGGCGCGGACCTCGGTGCGGAGAAGTTCGTCGACATCAAGTGCCGCAAGTCCGGGCTGCGACCCGACGTGGCCGTCGTGGTCGCGACAGTCCGGGCCCTGAAGTACCACGGGGGCGTGGCGCTCGCCGACCTCGGCACCGAGGACATCGGAGCAGTCGAGGCCGGCATGGCCAACCTGCGCCGCCACCTCGCCAACATCCGCAACGTCTACGGCATCCCCGCCGTGGTCGCGGTCAACCGCTTCCCCACCGACACCGACGCGGAGGTCGCCCGGGTCGTCGAGCTCGTCGCCGACGAGGGCGTGCGCGCCTTCCCGGCCACCCACTTCGCCGACGGCGGGCCGGGTGCCACGGCGCTGGCAGAAGGGGTGCTGGCCACGCTGGCCGAGCCGTCGCCGTACGAGTTCTCCTTCACCTACGACGACGACCTGCCGCTGACCGCGAAGGTCGAGGCGATCGCCACCAGGCTCTACGGCGCCGGGCAGGTGACCTGGGAGGCGAAGGCGCGACGCCGGCTGCAGCGCATCGAGAAGGACGGCTTCGGTGGGCTGCCGGTCTGCGTGGCCAAGACGCAGTACTCCTTCTCCACCGACCCGACCTCGCTCGGCGCGCCCTCGGGCCACGAGCTGCACGTCCGGGAGGTACGCCTCTCGGCCGGCGCCGGCTTCGTCGTCGTGGTGTGCGGCGACATGATGACCATGCCCGGACTGCCCCGCGACCCGTCGGCGGCCCGGATCGACCTGGCCGAGGACGGCACCATCATCGGCCTCAGCTGAGGAGGCTCCCATGACCGGCTGGACCCTGGCGGAGCGCTTCGCCGGACCACAGGGAGAGGTGGCCTGGGACCGGTTCGGCGACGGGCCGCCGGTCGTGCTGCTGCACGGCACGCCGTTCTCGTCCTACGTCTGGCGCGAGGTCGCGGCAGCGCTGGCCGCCACCCACACGGTGCACGTCTGGGACATGCCGGGCTACGGCGCCTCGGAGAAGCGGGGCGGCCAGGACGTCACGCTGCGCGCACAGGGCGAGCTCTTCGCGACGCTGCTCGACCACTGGGGACTCGACTCACCCGCCGTGGTGGCGCACGACTTCGGCGGAGCCGTCGCGCTGCGGGCGCACCTGCTGCACGGGGCGGCGTACGACCGGCTCGCGCTCGTCGACGCGGTCACCCACGGCCCGTGGGGCACCGGGCTGTTCCGGCTGGCGCAGGACCACGAGGAGGTCTTCGCCGCCCTGCCGTCCGAGGTGCACGAAGGTCTGGTGCGCGGCTACGTCGGCACCGCCAGCCACCGCGGGCTGCGGGCCGACGTGCTCGACGCCCTCGTGGAGCCGTGGCTCGGGGAGCGGGGCCAGGCCGCGCTCTACCGCCAGATGGCGCAGAACGACCAGCGGTGGACCGACGAGCTCGAACCGTTGTACGCCGACGTCACCGTCCCGACGCTGGTCTGCTGGGGCACCCACGACACGTGGCTCGCGCCGGAGAAGGGCGAGCGGCTCGCCGCCGCCCTCCCCCGCGCCGAGCTGCACTGGCTGCAGGGTGCGGGGCACCTCGCCCAGGAGGATGCCCCCGCCCAGCTCACCGCGCGGCTGGTGGAGTTCCTCGCAGCCTCCGAGGCGTCGCCCCGTTCGCCGGGGCCCTGATCAGTCGCCGAGCTCCGCGCGGCGACGGATGACGTAGTCCTCGAGCTCCTCGCGGACCGCGTCGTCGATCGCGGGCTGCTCGTAGGCCTCCAGCGTCTTCTGGTACTCGACGGTGGCGCGGTCGTTGGCGTCGTTGCCGCCGTTGCGCATCCAGCGCTCGTAGTTCTCCGAGGAGGAGAGGAGCGGGCGGTAGAAGCAGGTGCGGAAGCGCTCCATCGTGTGCATCGCGCCGAGGAAGTGACCACCGTGGCCGACCTCCTGGTGGGCGTCGAAGGCCATCGACGCCTCGTCGATCTCCAGGGGCGTGAACTCGTGCTGGAGCATCTGCAGCAGCTCGATGTCGACGATGAACTTCTCGTAGCCGGCGACCAGGCCGCCCTCGAGCCAGCCGGCGGAGTGCATCACCCAGTTGGCGCCGGCCAGGAAGGTCGGCATCAGCGTCATGAGTGCCTCGTAGCCGGCCTGCGCGTCGGCGACCTGGGAGGAGGTCAGGCCGCCACCGGTGCGGAAGGGCAGGCCGAAGTGGCGCGCGATCTGGCCGGTGCAGAGCAGCCCGAGGCCCGACTCGGGGGTGCCGAAGGTCGGCGAGCCCGACTGCATGTCGATGTTGGAGAGGAACGACCCGAAGACGACCGGGGTGCCGGGGCGGATCAGCTGCGAGAGGGCGATGCCCGACAGCGCCTCGACGATCTGCTGCACGAGCGCCGCCGGGATGGTCACCGGCGACATCGCGCCCATCAGGATGAACGGGGTGAGCACGACCGGCTGGCCGGCCGCGGAGTACTCGAACTGCGCCTCGAGCATGCGGTCGTCCCAGCGGAGCGGGGAGTTGCAGTTGATCAGCGAGATCGACGCGGGCGTCTTCTCGATCGCCTCGCGCGAGCCGAACAGGATCGAGCTCATCGCGATCGTGTCGGCGGCGTTGACGCCGGAGACGACGTTGCCCATGTAGATCTTGTCGGTCAGCGTCTGCAGCGCGTAGGTCATGTCGAGGTGGCGGCTGTCGAGCGGGGTGTCGTTGGGCTCGCAGATCACGCCGCCGGCGGAGTCGAGCACGGAGTAGGACTGCGCGAGCTTGGTGAAGTTGCGGAAGTCGTCCATCGTCGCGTCGCGTCGTACGTCGCCCTGCCGCACGAAGGGCGGCCCGTAGACCGCTCCGAACGCCATCGAGTCGCCGCCGATGTGCACGTTGTTCGCGGGGTTGCGCGCCTGGATGTCGAACTCGCCCGGCGCCTTGGCCACCTGCTCGAGCACGAAGTCGGGGTCGAGGAAGACGGTGTTGCCCTCGACCTTCTGGCCGGCCTTGCGGAACAGCTCGAGCGCCCGGTCGTCCATGAACTCGACGCCGATCTCGGTCATCAGGCGTCGCCAGCCCTTGTCCAGGGTGGCCATGGCTTCCTGGGACAGCACCTCGTAGCGCGGCATCGTGTTGCGGAACAACGGGTCCTCCTGCAGCGGATTTCGTTCGGGGGCGGCCGGAGCGACGTGACCGAATCCCTTGACCTCGGCTCACGACGGCTTCTAGCCTCATGATGTGGAACAAAGGTTCCACATCATGGAACTCGTTGGGAACCCCCTCGGACGAAGGAGTCGTCGTGAGTGACGCCGCCACCGGCACGCAGGCGCTCGACCGCGCCGCGGACCTGGTCGCGACCGTCGTCCACGCCGACGAGCCGCTGACGTTCGGCGAGCTCCAGGACTCGAGCGGGCTGGCCAAGTCCACGACCTCGCGACTGCTCACCGGGCTGGAGCGCTCCGGCCTGCTGGAGCGCGACGACTCGGGTTCCTACGTCGCCGGCCGGCTCTTCTGGCTCTACGCCGCCCGCCACGACCCGTGGGAGGAGCTGGTCCGCCTCGCCCGCCCGGTGATGGAGCAGACCGGCGAGGCCACCGGCGAGACCGTCCACCTGAGCGTCTCGCGCGCCGAGCGGGTGGTGCAGGTCGCCCAGGTCGACTCCACCTTCCTCCTCGGCACCCGTGACTGGACCGAGGTCGACGTCCCCGTGCACTGCTCGGCGCTCGGCAAGGTCTTCCTCGCCTGGAGCGACCTCGCCCTGCCCGACGGCGACCTCGAGCAGCCGACGCCCGCGACGATCACCGACCGCGCCGCGCTGCGCCGCGACGGCGTCCGCGCCCGCGAGCGCGGCTGGGCCGTCACCGAGGACGAGCTGGAGATCGGCCTGACGGGCCTCGCCGTGCCGGTCGTCGGCATCCACGGCGAGGTCGTCGCCGCCCTGGGCATCTCCGGGCCCACCCCCCGCCTGCAGGAACGGCTCGACGAGCTCGGCCGCCACCTGCTGGACCAGTCCACCGCGTTGTCGGCACTGCTGCGCGGCCCGGCCAAGCCCTCTCACCGATCCGTTCGCACGCAGGAGGTTGTCGCATGACTCCCGAGGAGATCCTCAAGGCCCTCTACGAAGAGACGCTCACGGGCAACGCCCCGCGCGTGCTCGACCTGACCAACCAGGGCCTCGAGCTCGACATGGAGCCGCAGTCGCTCCTGTTCGACGCCCTGATCCCCTCGCTCGAGGAGGTCGGTGCGCGGTTCGAGCGCGGTGACTTCTTCGTCCCCGAGATGCTCATCGCCGGCCGGGCGATGGCCGGCGCGATGGAGCGCCTGCGCCCCCTGCTGGCAGAGACCGGCGTCGAGACCGTCGGCAAGTTCCTCATGGGCACCGTCAAGGGCGACGTCCACGACATTGGCAAGAACCTCGTCAACATCATGCTCGAGGGCGCCGGCTTCGAGGTCATCGACCTCGGCGTCCAGGTGGCCCCGGAGAAGTTCGTCGAGGCCATCGACCTCCACCAGCCCGACATCGTCGGCTTCTCGGCGTTCCTCACCACCACCATGCCGATGTTCAAGGCCAACATGAACGCGCTCGAGAAGGCCGGCATGCGCAACGACGTCATCGTGATGGTCGGCGGGGCGCCCGTGACCCAGGAGTACGCCGACGCGGTCGGCGCCGACGGCTACGCCGCCGACGCCTCGCAGACCGTCAAGCGCGCCAAGGCCCTGCTCGAGGCGAAGCGCTCGAAGGTGATGGCATGAGCCTCCACACGGTGCTGCGCTCCGCCACCAAGGAGGTCGTGATCGGCCACGACCAGCCGTTCTGCGTCATCGGCGAGCGGATCAACCCGACGGGCCGCCGCATCTTCCAGGAGCAGCTGCGCGCCGGCGACTTCTCCGCCATCGAGCGCGACGTCAAGGCCCAGGTCGAGGGCGGTGCCAACGTCCTCGACATCAACATGGGCGTCCCGCTCACCGACGAGCCCGAGCTGCTGGCCAAGGCCGTGCAGATGGTGCAGGAGCTCACCGACCTGCCGATCTGCATCGACTCCTCGGTCGTCGAGGCGCTCGAGGCCGGACTGTCGGTCTACCAGGGCCGCGCGCTGGTCAACTCGATCACCGCCGAGGACGACCGCATGGCGGCGATCCTCCCGCTGGTCAAGAAGTACGACGCCGCGATCATCGCGCTCCCCAACGACCACGACGAGATCCCGATGGAGGCCGACAAGCGCGTCGAGCTCACCGGCAAGATCATCCGCGTGGCCACCGAGGAGTACGGCATCGCGCAGGCCGACATCGTCATCGACCCGCTGGCGATGCCCATCGGCGCCGACACCGGCACCTCCCTGGTCACCTTCGAGGTGATGCGACGCATCCGCGACGACTTCGGCGTGAACATGACGTGCGGCGCGTCCAACGTCTCCTTCGGCATGCCCGGTCGGCACACCCTCAACGCGACGTGGCTGCCGATGGCGATGGCCTCGGGCCTCACGAGCGCGATCATGGACGCCCGGACCCCGCTGATCGTCGAGTCGGTGCGTGCCGCCGACGTGTTCCTCGGGCACGACGACTGGGGCATGGCGTGGATCTCCGCGCACCGGGCCAAGCAGGCAGCGGCGGAGGCGGCCACAGCGTGAGAGCACCCCACGACGTTCTTCTCCTCCGCTCCGCTCCCCCGAACGACGTCGCGGGGACCCCGCAATGAGCCAGCCTCCCGAAGGGCCCGACTTCTCGATCGCCGACGTGGCCCGCGAGGGCCTGATCGAGAGGCCGGGCACCGAGCCCGTCCCCCACGACGGCACCGGCCGCGTGGACCTCGCCTTCACCGTCCACAGCAAGGCGGAGGGCGGCGCCGACGTGCCCCCGGCCCAGCGGTCCGTCCGCGTGCCGCCCGGCGTCACCGTCTTCGACGCGGCGTCGTGGAACGGCATCGCGATCGACTCCACGTGTGGCGGCCACGGCACCTGCCACAAGTGCAAGATCCAGATCACCTCCGACGTCGAGGTGCCGATCACGCGCCACGACGCCCGCACCTTCACCGAGTCGCAGCTCACCGACGGCTGGCGGCTCGGCTGCCTGGTGCACGCCACCCGCGACCTCAAGGTCGAGGTGCCGCCGCTGACCACCCGCCCGAAGGCGGCGACCGTCGGCATCGGCCGCCAGGTGATCCTGCGCCCGGCCCTGCAGAAGAGGTACGTCGAGCTGGCCGAGGCGAGCCTCGCCGACCAGCGCACCGACCTGGTCCGCCTCACCGAGGCGATCGACGACCTCGAGCTCACCGCCGACCTCCACGTGCTCCGGCGGCTCTCGACCGTCCTGCGCCAGGCGGACTTCAAGGTCACCGCCGTCATCGTCGACGAGGCACTCATCGACGTCGAGCCCGGCGACACGACCGGCTCGCGCTACGCCATCGCCTTCGACCTCGGCACCACCACCGTGGTCGGCACGCTCCTCGACGTCGGCACCGGCACGCCGATGGCGGTGACGTCGATGCTCAACGCCCAGCAGCCCTTCGGCGGCGACGTGATCACCCGGATCAGCGCCACGATGATGGACCCCGACGCGCTGGGCCGGCTCCAGGACGCCGCGGGCCGCACGCTCTCCGAGCTCACCGCGCAGGTCTGCCGCGAGGCGGGTGTGGACCCGCAGCACGTCTACGAGGTCGCCGTCGCCGGCAACGCCACGATGACGGCGCTGGCGCTGGGCATCGACCCCGAGCCGCTCGGGGTCGCCCCCTTCGTGATGTCCGCGGCCCAGCCGCCGTCGGTGCTCGCCTCCGACATCGGCCTCGACATCCACCCCCGCGCCCGCGCCTTCTTCTTCCCCGCCCTCGGCGCTTACGTCGGTGGCGACATCGTCGCCGGCATGCTGGCCACCGGCATGGACCGCGACAAGCGCACCCGGCTCTTCATCGACGTCGGCACCAACTGCGAGATCGTGCTCAGCGACGGCGAGACGATCCTGTCGACCGCCGCGCCGGCCGGTCCGGCCTTCGAGGGCGGCGCCATCCGCTGCGGCATGCGCGCCGCCGACGGTGCGATCGAGGTCATCAAGCTCGACCCCGGCGCCGAGGGGGACGACCCCGCCGTCACGCTGGGCGTCATCGGCGACGTCGAGCCGAAGGGCCTGTGCGGGTCCGGGCTCGTCGACGCAGTCGCCGAGCTGGTGAAGGTCCGGTTGCTCGACTCCAGCGGCCGCTTCGTCCCCGACGAGGACGCCAAGGAGATCGCACCCGCCCTGGCCGACCGGATGGCACGCATCGGCGAGGAGCGGGTCTTCATCCTCCACCGCCCCACGCCCGACGCCGAGCCCAACGAGTGCGTCTACCTCTCCCAGCGCGACGTCCGCGAGCTCCAGTTCGCCAAGGCCGCGATCTCCACTGGCTGGTCGCTCCTCCTCGAGGAGCTCGGCCTCGAGCACCGCGACGTGCAGCAGGTGCTGCTCGCCGGCTCGTTCGGCAGCTACCTCTCCCCCGCCTCCGCGGTCCGCATCGGGCTCGTGCCCCAGCTGCCGGTGCTGCGCATCGTCGCGGCCGGCAACGTGGCCGGAGAGGGCGCGAAGATGGCCCTGCTGTCGGTCCGCGAGCGGGCCGGCGCACTGGCCCTGCTCGAGGAGGTGACCTATGTCGAGCTCTCGGACCGACCCGACTTCAACGACGCCTTCGTCGACCAGCTCTCCTTCACGGCTCCCTGACCAGGGCCCTGACCGCTCGGGTCGCACCGCGATCATCGCCTGCGGTGCGATCGCCCAGCCGGCCGCTGCCGTCGTCGAGCGCAACGCCTGGCCCGTCGACGTGCACCCGCTCCCTCCGCTGCTCCACAACCACCCCGACCGCATCGCGGCCGAGGTGCGCGACCTCGCGCTGCGGCTGGGCGAGTCCTACGGCCGCGTCGTGATCGGCTACGCCGACTGCGGCACCTACGGTGCCCTTGACGAGGTGTGCCGCGAGCTGTCGCTCGAGCGGCTGCCCGGACTGCACTGCTATGACGTGTACGCCGGGCCGTCCCGCCTCGAGAAGTTCTTCGACGAGCAGCCGGGCACCTACCTGCTCACCGACTTCCTCGTCCGCTCGTTCGGGCGCACGGTGATCCAGGAGATGGGCCTGGACCGCTACCCCGAGCTGCGTGACACCTACTTCGGCAACTACACCCGGGTCGTCTGGCTGGCCCAGGCACCCGACGACGACCTCCGCGCCCTCGCCGAGGAGGCGGCGGCCAGCATCGGCCTGCCGCTGACCGTCGTCGAGACGGGCGACCACGGCCTCGAGTCGGCCATCGCCGACCTCGTCGCCCCCGCTGAGTCGGCGTGAGCTGACGCCCCACCCCGTCGAGCCGGCAGAAAGTTCCTGCCGACTCAGCGCGGACCTGAGAAGTTTCTGCCGACTCGGCGGGCTAGCCGTTGCGGAGGCGCTCGAGCATGTCGGTGCGCCAGGCCTCGGTCTCGCCGATCTGGTTGAAGGTGAAGACGTGGAGGCCCTCGACGAGGGCGCCGTCCTCGCCCAGCGCGGGCGCGCACTTCTCGAGGAAGCTCTCCCCGGTGAAGCCGCCGGGGGCGGCCAGGCGGGCGAAGAGGCCCTTGTTCTTGGCGAGGAACTTCGTCGACTCGCCGACGCCGATCTTGGTCGCCATGCCGAGCAGCTTCGTGCGCTCGACCGGGCCGGGGATGCCGAGCAGCAGCGGCATCGCCACGCCGCGGGTCCGGAGGCGGCGTACCCAGTCCTTGACGACGGCGGGGTCGAAGGTGAGGTTGCTGACGATGTGGGTGGCGTAGCGCCGCTTGTCCCACATGGACTGCACCGTCAGGTCGTCGTGGATCGTCGGGTGCGACTCGGGGTAGCCGGTGATCCCGACGTGGCTGAACGGCGAGCCGAGGTCCTTGAGGTCCTCGAGCAGCGCGAGGGCATCGGGGTAGTCACCGGCTGCCTCGGCGTCACCGCCGGGCACGAAGACGCTCGTGATGCCCTTGCCGGTGAGCCGGTCGACGATCTCCGAGAGCTCGGTGCGGCCGGTGACCATCCGGGCCGCGATGTGCGGGACCGCGGTGTAGCCGTGGCCCGCCAGCCGCTCGGCGAGGTCGAAGGTGGCGTCGAGCCCCTTCGCCGGCGACGCCGTCACCGTGATGGTGCGGTCGCGCGGCAGGTGCTCGAGCACCTTGTCCTCGGTGGTGGCCGTGGGCAGCACCTCGTAGCGGGCGTGCTCCAGGAGGCGGGTCAAGGTTGCCGCCGACTGCTTGTTGCGCATGATGCGACTCGTTTCGTGATGCGCGACCGACGACGCCAACTCTAGTAGCAACGAGCGGGCGACGACAGGCCTCCGGGCCCACGAAATTCGTCCCGAGATGGCACGAGGGGCGGCCACCTGTCGGTGACCGCCCCTCGGCTGGGACGTGCTGGAGCAGCTAGCGGATCGTCACTTGACGGTGACGGTGGCGCCGGCGGCCTCGAGGGCCTCCTTGGCCTTGTCCGCGGCAGCCTTGTCGACGCTCTCGAGGATCGTCTTGGGCGCGGCCTCGACGAGGTCCTTGGCCTCCTTCAGGCCGAGGGAGGTGAGGGCGCGCACCTCCTTGATGACGTTGATCTTCTTGTCGCCGGCGGCCTCGAGGACGACCTCGAAGTCGGACTTCTCCTCGGCGGCGGCGTCGCCACCAGCGGCACCACCGGCGGCCGGGGCGGCGGCCACGGCGACGGGGGCGGCGGCGGTGACGCCGAAGGTCTCCTCGAACTGCTTCACGAACTCGGAGAGCTCGATCAGGGTCATCTCCTTGAAGGCGTCAAGGAGCTCGTCGGTGCTGAGCTTCGCCATGATGGCAAACCTTTCGTCTGTGGCCCTGCCGCGAGGTGCGGCAGCGCCGGGGTTTCAGGTGGTGTACGTCGGCCTGGGCTCAGGCGTCGGTGGACTCGGCGGCCGGCTCGGCTGCCTCGTCGGTCGCCTCGGGCTCGTCGGTCGCCTCCGAGGAAGCGGCCTCCTCGACCGGGGCGTCCTCGGCAGCCGGAGCAGCCGGCGTGCCGGCACCACCTGCGAGGATCGTGGGGTCCTGCTCGGCCTTGGCCTGGAGCGCACCCGCGAGGCGGGCGGCCTGGGCGATCGGCGCGTTGAGCAGGTAGACGGCCTGGGAGAGGCTCGCGAGCATCGCGCCCGCCAGCTTGCCCATGAGCACCTCGCGCGACTCGAGGTCGGCCAGCTTGGCCACCTCTGCAGCGTCGAGGGGCTTGCCGTCGAGGACTCCACCCTTGATCACAAGGGCGGGGTTCGCCTTGGCAAAGTCACGCAGACCCTTGGCAGCCTCGACCACGTCTCCATTGATGAAGGCGATGGCGGTGGGGCCGGTCAGCAGGTCGTCGAAGCCTTCGATGCCCACCTCGGTGGCGGCGATCTTGGCCAGCGTGTTCTTGACCACGGCGTAGTTGGCGTTCTCGCCGAGGGCTCGCCGCAGGTCCTGCAGCTGCTTCACGGTGAGCCCGCGGTACTCGGTCAGTACAGCGCCGGCCGAGTCGTTGAACGAGTCAACGATCTCCGCAACGGCGGCAGTCTTGTCTGCCCGCGCCATGGGTCTCCTTCCGGGGTTGACCACCGGTCTCGGGCCCACAGACGACGAACGCCCTGAGCACAGGCTCAGGGCGTGGTGCGATCTGCATCGCTGCTCTGTCACCTGCGCCGGCCGTCCGCTGCTGCGAACCTTCGCATCCCGAGCGTTGGAGCCCGTGATGAACCTGCGGTCTTTGGTTTCGAGGGGAACAGTACGCGCCGACTCGGGCCCCGCCAAATCGTCACGGACGCGAGGCGGCTCACGCCGCGAACTCCGGCATTCGGCTGCCGCCGGAGCGTGCGGCTGGTTCCATTGTCGACGTGGATGACCAGCTCACGACCGTCGGGGTCTCGCTCGCGCGCAGCGACGAGCGCATGCTCACCGGCCGCAACGCGGCCGGCCGGGTGTGGAAGACCGGCTTCGGCGGCCTCGACCCGCAGATCGGCGGCGGCATGCGTGCCGGCTCGCTGCTGCTCCTCGCCGGCCCGCAGGGCATGGGCAAGTCGACCTTCGCGCTGCAGATCGCGCGCAACAACGCCGCCAGCGGGCGTCCGGTCCTCTACTTCTCCTACGAGCACGACGCCGAGGACATCACCCAGAAGCTGCTGGCCCTCGAGGCCGGCGAGCTCGACGAGTCCGACATGGTGCGGGTCAACAACATCCGCTCGATCTTCGACGACCTGTGGGTCAGCTCGCTCGAGCACCGCATGGAGTCCGTGCCCGCCGGTCCCGAGGCCCTGGCCCGGATGCAGCAGTACTCCGACCTGCTGTTCCTGCACCGCTCGACCGGCACCCGGACCGACCTGACGGCGATCCAGGAGACGATCGCGACCGTCACCGAGATCGCCGGCAGCGTGCCGCTCGTCGTCGTCGACTACCTCCAGAAGGTCAAGTCGCACCAGCAGGGCGACGAGGCCAGGTCGACCGAGATCGTCGAGGGCCTCAAGGACCTCGCCATCGACATCGGCGCGCCGGTCCTCGCGATCGCGGCGGCCGACAAGGAGGCACTGCGCTCCGGTCGGCGGATGCGGGCCAACGACCTGCGCGGCTCGAGCGCCCTGGCCTACGAGGCCGACGTGGTGATGGTGCTCAACAACAAGTTCGACATCGTCGCGCGCCACCACCTGACCTACGACCTCAACAACGCCGAGCGGTTCAAGGACTTCGCCGTCCTCTCGGTGGAGAAGAACCGCTTCGGCCGCGACGGCGTCGTGCTCCAGTTCCGCACGCGCTTCGACCAGGGCCGCTACGAGTCCGAGGGCGCGGAGGTCAAGGAGCAGCTGATCGACGAGCGCGTCTTCGTGGAGTGACCCCCGGGACCTGACGTACGACTGACGTGCGACGAGGGGCGTACGCCGCTGTGTGCGGCGTACGCCCCTCGTGTCGTCGGAAGGGCTGGCAGTCCGGCGGCCGGGCTCAGGCGCCCGGGAAGTCCTCGGTGACCTCGTCGGCCGGCGGGGCCTCGATGTCGACCTCGGTGCCGAAGTCGGAGTAGGTGCCCTCGCTGGTCGAGCTCGAGGACGCACCGCCGGCGGCGCTCGGGATCTCCATGGTCTGGGAGAACTTGCGGGGGAGGTTGTCGCCGTCGACCCACATCTCGGTCACCAGCTCCTTCGGGAGCATGTCGGCCATCGAGGCCGGGAAGCCCATCGCGTCGAGGTACTTCGACGGGTCCAGGGTGATCCGGTAGTGGTTGGTCTCGACGCCGTCGACCTCCTCGGAGCCGACCAGCTCGAGCTTCTTCGGCTTCTCCATGGCCTGGAACATGACCTCCGGGTCGGTGGCCTTGCCGATCATGCCGAAGAGCGAGTTCGGGTCGCTCAGGTCGATCTTGATCCACTTGTCGCCCGTGCCGAGGTCGGGGGACTTCATGTACATGACCTGGTCGAGCAGGACGATGTCCATCGCCTGCGCGCCGGTGCTCGAGGCCTTCATCTCGACGCCGTTGTCGCCGAAGCGCGCCTGGCCCGTCATCTCCTGGGTCTGGCCCGAGGCGCCCGAGGTGGTGGAGAAGTTGAAGGTCTCCGCCTCCTTCATCGCCGCCATCACGGACGGGTAGAAGTCGGCGCTCGAGAGCTCGGCGAGCGCTGCCGTCGTCTCGCTGGGCTCCTCGCTCGGCGACTCGCTGGAGTCGGCGCCTGCGTCGGTGCTCTCGTCCGTGGCCGAGCTCGAGGAGTCAGAGGCGCTCGAGTCGTCGCTGCTGCAGGAGGTGACGCCGACGCCGATCGTCAGCACCAGGGCGGCAGTGCCGAGGCGGCGGGCAAGAGGGGTGACGCGCATGGTGGATCTCCTGGCGATGCGTGGGTGAGCCGGACCGGCTGGACGAGGGCTGGATGCCCGACGCCTTCCTACCCGATGGTTCCACACCGAAACGGCGCCGGGGCCCGAAATGCAGGACGGCCCGGGCGCCCCCGCAGGGGCGACCGGGCCGGCTGGCTGCGGTGGATCAGGCCTCGGCGGACTCGTCCTCGGCAGCGACGTTCTTGACGCGGTTCGGGTCGACCTGGATGCCCGGGCCCATCGTCGTGGAGACGGTGATCTTCTTGATGTAGCGGCCCTTGGAGCTGGCCGGCTTCAGTCGGAGCACCTCGTCGAGCGCCGCGGCGTAGTTCTCCGCGAGCTGGGTCTCGGTGAACGAGGCCTTGCCGATGATGAAGTGCAGGTTGGCGTGGCGGTCGACGCGGAACTCGATCTTGCCGCCCTTGATGTCCGTGACGGCCTTGGCGACGTCGGGGGTCACCGTGCCGGTCTTCGGGTTCGGCATGAGCGAGCGCGGGCCGAGGACGCGGCCGAGGCGACCGACCTTGCCCATCATGTCGGGCGTCGCGACGACGGCGTCGAAGTCGAGCCAGCCGCCGGCGACCTTCTCGATCAGCTCGTCGCCACCGACGAACTCGGCGCCGGCCTCACGGGCAGCCTCGGCCTTGTCGGCGTTGGCGAACACGAGGACACGGGCGGTCTTGCCGGTGCCGTGCGGGAGGTTGACGGTGCCGCGGACCATCTGGTCGGCCTTGCGCGGGTCGACACCCAGGCGCATGACGACGTCGAGGGTCTCGTCGAACTTCTTCTTGGAGCCGCCCTTGGCGATCTTGATGGCGGCAAGCGGGGCGAAGATCTCGTCCTGGTCGAACGACTCTGCCGCCGCGCGGTAGGTCTTGCTGCGCTGCATGGTCTTCTCGTTTCTCTGGTGCGAAGGATGTGGTTAGCGAGCCAGCGCGGCTCTCCCACGAGTCAGTCGGTCGTGATGCCCATCGAGCGCGCAGTGCCCTCGACGATCTTCATGGCCGCGTCGATGTCGTTGGCGTTGAGGTCGGGCAGCTTGGTGGTCGCGATCTCGCGGACCTGGTCCTTGGTCAGCTTGCCGACCTTCTCCTTGTGCGGGACGCCGGAGCCCTTGGAGAGACCGGCAGCCTTCTTGATGAGCTCGGCGGCCGGCGGGGTCTTGGTGATGAAGTCGAACGTGCGGTCCTCGTAGATGGTGATCTCGACGGGGATCACGTTGCCGCGCATGGACTCGGTCTGGGCGTTGTAGGCCTTGCAGAAGTCCATGATGTTGACGCCGTGCGGACCGAGCGCCGTACCGACCGGCGGGGCCGGGGTGGCCGAACCGGCCTGCAGCTGCACCTTGACGAGTGCGGCGATCTTCTTCTTGGGAGGCATTGCCTTCTTCTTTCTCTCGTGTGGTCATGACGAGGACACCTGTCCTCTGCCACGGGTTGTCGCTACTTCATTGTCGCTCCCGAGCGGCTCCTCGTGAAATCGGAACCACCCGGGTGGATTTCGAGACGCGTCACCCGGCCGCTCGCTTCGCAGCGCGTCCGGGTCGACGCTCCTCAATCTCTTCGCCCTGCGAAGTCCTCGCAGGCTCGGACTTCGGGGCTCAGACCTTCTGGATCTGGCTGAACGACAGCTCGACCGGGGTCTCGCGGCCGAAGATCTCGACGAGCGCCTTGACGCGCTGGGACTCGGCGTTGATCTCGGTGATCGTCGCGTGGAGCGTGGCGAACGGACCGTCGACCACCATGACCGAGTCGGAGACGTCGAAGTCGGCGACCTCGACCGGCTTGCGCGGCGTGGTGGAGGAGCCCTTCTCGCCCGAGGCGGCTGCCTCGGCCTCGGCGACGGCCACGACGGCCGGGGCGAGCATGTCCTCGACCTCGCTCATGCTCAGCGGCACGGGCTGGTGGCTGTGGCCCACGAAGCCGGTGACCGACGGCGTGTGGCGCACGGCGGACCAGGACTCGTCGGTGAGGTCCATGCGGACCAGGACGTAGCCGGGGAGGACGGTGCGCGTGACCATCTTGCGCTGGCCGTTCTTGATCTCCGCGACCTCCTCGGTGGGGACCACGATCTCGTGGATGTAGTCCTCCATGTTGAGGGAGATGATGCGGTTCTCGAGGTTGTGCTTGACCCGCTTCTCCATGCCGGAGTAGGTGTGCACGACGAACCAGTCGCCGGGCTTGGCCCACAGCTCGCGGCGGAACGCCTCGAGCGGGTCGTTCTCCTCGGCCTCGGCAGGCGCGTCGTCGGAGTCCTCGTCGTCAGAGTCCTCGTCGTCGGAGTCCACGTCGGCGGAGTCGACCTCGTCCGCCTCGTCGGCGTCCTCGAGCTCGCCGGTGACCTCGTCGGTGACCTCGTCGGTCTCCTCGACCGTGTCCTCGGTGGCCTCGAGGTCGTCCTCGAGGGTCTCCTCGACGTCGGAGTCGACCTGGTCGTCGACCTGGTCCACGTCAAAGTTGTCAGACACGTCTCACTCCGTAGTTCGTTGCTGGGGGTGGGGAACAGGGTCCCCGGTCGTCACTGGACGCTGCTGCCGCCGGTGAAGAGCTCGAAGACCAGCTTTCCGAACGCCAGGTCGAGCACCGTCACCAGGATCATCATCACGATGACGAACACCAGCACGACGAAGAAGTAGGTGATCAGCTGCTGCTGGGTGGGCCACACCACCTTGCGGAGCTCGGCCACCACCTGACGCAGGAACGTGGCGGGGCTGGTGCGCCCACGGTCGTCGCCGCGCGAGTCGCGCCGGTCCTGAACCGCGTTGCCGTCGGCCACGTCTTCCACCTTCTCGTCGTTGCGTTGCAGTGCTTCTCTCGCAGGGCACGAGGGACTTGAACCCCCAACCTTCGGTTTTGGAGACCGATGCTCTGCCAGTTGAGCTAGTGCCCTCCGGTGGTCGATCCCCATCGCTGGGGGCATGCCGAAGCATCTGGCGAAACCACCAATCCGGAAGCATACGGGGCCGACCCATGCCGGGTCGAACCGAGGTGCCTACGATGCCGGGCATGGTGGACGAGGTGGAGCGGCGGCGTGAGGTCTCGGAGCTGCCGAAGGCGCACCTGCACCTCCACTTCACCGGCTCCATGCGCCACGCCACGCTCCTCGAGCTCGCCGAGCGCGACGGCATCGTGCTGCCCGACTCGCTCGTCGAGGAGTGGCCCCCGCAGCTCAGCGCGGCCGACGAGAAGGGCTGGTTCCGCTTCCAGCGGCTCTACGACGTGGCGCGCTCGGTGCTGCGCATGCCCGACGACGTACGACGACTCGTGCTCGAGGCGGCCGAGGACGACGTGCGGGACGGGGGCAGGTGGCTGGAGATCCAGGTGGACCCGAGCGGCTACGCGGCGAGGTTCGGCGGCATCACCGAGTTCACCGACCTGGTGCTCGACTGCGTGCGCGACGCCTCCGAGCGCACCGGGCTCGGGATCGCCGTGGTCGTCGCGGCCAACCGCACGCGGCACCCCCTCGACGCCCGCACCCTCGCCCGGCTCGCCGGCCAGTACGCCGGTCGCGGGGTCGTCGGGTTCGGGCTCTCCAACGACGAGCGCCGCGGCACCACCGCCGACTTCGAGGGTGCGTTCCGGATCGCCGAGCGCGCGGGCCTGCTGCTGGCGCCCCACGGTGGCGAGCTGCGCGGGCCCGACCACGTGCGCCAGTGCCTGGACAGCCTCGGCGCGCAGCGGCTCGGGCACGGCGTACGCAGCGCGGAGGACCCGGCGCTGCTCGACCGCATCGTCGAGGCGGGCGTCGCGCTCGAGGTGTGCCCGGTCTCCAACGTCTCGCTCGGGGTCTACTCCGACCTCACGTCCGTGCCGCTCCCCCAGCTGCTCGCAGCCGGGGCGACGGTCGCCCTGGGCGCCGACGACCCGCTGCTCTTCGGCTCCCGGCTCGCCGGCCAGTACGCCACGATGCGCGCGGCCCACGAGCTCGACGACGCCACCCTCGCCCGGCTGGCGGAGATGTCGTTCGAGGCCTCCCGGGCGCCCTCCGACGTCGTCGCGGACGCGAAGGCGGACATCGCGGCCTGGCTCGCCTGACCTCCTGCCACCCGGACGTCCGGGGGGTCAGAGGGCGCAGCCGACCGTCACGGGCTCGTTGACGAGGGTGACGCCGAACCGGTCGCGGACCCCGTCACGGACCTCGCGGGCGAGCGTCAGCAGCTCGTCGGTGGTGGCGCCGCCGCGGTTGGTGAGCGCGAGGGTGTGCTTGGACGACAGCGCGACCCGGTCACCCGCCGTCGGGCTCGTGAAGCCCTTGCCGAAGCCGGCGTGCTCGATGAGCCAGGCGGCGCTGGACTTGAGCGAGCCGTCGGGCTGATCCCACCGGGGCGCGTCGTCGGGGAGTGCCGCGGCCTGCTCGGGGGTGAGGAACGGGTTGGTGAAGAACGAGCCCGCCGACCAGGTGTCGTGGTCGTCGGCGTCGAGGACCATCCCCTTGCCCCGGCGGAGGGCGAGGACGGCGGCGCGCACGTCGACGGCCGGGGCCCGCTGGCCCTCGGCCACACCGAGCGCGCGGGCGAGCTCGGCGTACTGCACCGGGGTGGCCAGCGACGCCTGCCGGAACTGGAAGGTGACGTCGAGGACGACGTGGCGGCCCGGGTCGGCCTTGAAGCGGCTGGAGCGGTAGCCGAACTGGCACTCGGAGGCGGCGAAGGAGCGGACGCCGCGCAGCGTGCGGTCCCAGACCCGGACGCGGGCGACGGTCTGGGCGACGTCCTGGCCGTAGGCGCCGACGTTCTGGATGGGGGTCGCGCCGACCGAGCCGGGGATGCCCGACAGCGCCTCGACGCCGATCCAGCCGCGGTCGACGGCCTGCGCGACGAGGCCGTCCCACGACTCCCCCGCGGCGACGGTGACGGTGGCACCGGAGCACGACGGGTCGCCGGAGTCGTCGACGTCGGCGCTCACGCCGGTCGTGGCGACCTCGACGACACGGCCGTCGAAGCCCGCGTCGGCGACGACGAGGTTGGACCCGCCGCCGAGGACCAGCACGGGCGTGCCGGCCGCGTCGGCCTCGGAGACGGCCATGACGAGCTCGTCCTCCGTGGTCGCCCGGACCCACTCGCGGCCGGGCCCACCCAGGCGCAGGGTGGTGTGGTCGCGGAGGTCAGGCACCGGCGACCCTGACCACGGCCTTCGGCATGCCGAGCACCTTCTGGCCCTCGCAGGTGACCTCGAGCGCGAGCGTGGCGAGGCCGTCGGCGACGGACTTCACCGTGCCGGCGACGACGACGTCTGCACCACCCTCCGCGGGCACGACGACGGGGCTGGTGAACTTCGCGCCGAGGTCGACCACCTCGGCACCGTCGGTCCACTCCGCGACGGCCCGGCCGACCAGCGCCAGGGTGAACATGCCGTGCGCGATCACGCCGGGGAGGCCGACGCTGCGGGCGACCTCCTCGTCCTGGTGGATCGGGTTCTGGTCGCCGCTGGCGTCGGCGTAGGCCACCAGGTCCGCGCGGGTGACCGTGAAGGTCTTCGGCTCGAGGGCGTCCCCGGCGTTCACTGCGCACCGTCCGATCCGGACGAGTGGACGAGCGTGGCCTTGCCGGTGCAGACGACCGCGCCGGTGGCGTCGGTGATCTCGCTGGCCGTGGCGATGATGTCGGCACCGCCGATCTGGCGCAGGCCGGTCACGGTGAGGGTCGCGCTGAGCTCGTCACCGGTGGTGAGCGGGCGGGCGTAGGCGAAGCGCTGCTCCCCGTGGACGATCCGGTGGAGGTCGATCTGCTCGGCGTCGAGGAACGCCGTCATGGCGTCGAAGGCCAGCACGATCGGGAAGGTCGGGGGCACCGACTCGAGGGGGTCACCGGGGTGGCCGACCGACGCGGCGAAGGCGGCCACGCGCTCGGGGGTGACGGTCAGGGGTGCCGGCGCGGGGAACTGACGCCCCACCAGCGAGGGGTCGACGGGCATTCCCGCAGCCTAGGACACCACGGCACCTGCGGACCCACCCGGGAAGCGCGACGACCCGTCCGAGGTCTCGGACGGGTCGGGTGCGACGAAGAAGAGCGTCAGCGGGTCTCGCGGTGCGCCGTGTGGTTGCGGCAGCGCGGGCAGAACTTCTTCAGCTCGATCCGGTCGGGATCGTTGCGACGGTTCTTCTTGGTGATGTAGTTGCGCTCCTTGCACTCCGTGCACGCGAGCGTGATCTTGGGGCGAACGTCAGAGCTCTTGCTGGCCATGGGAAGTCCTAGGGTTTGCGGGTGGTGCGGTGAGATTTGGTGGTAGCGGGGGCGGGACTCGAACCCGCGACACCACGATTATGAGCCGTGTGCTCTAACCACCTGAGCTACCCCGCCGCGGAGGCCGGACCACCCGTTGAGGAGGTCTGACCCAGAGCCCCTTTACGGAATCGAACCGTAGACCTTCTCCTTACCATGGAGACGCTCTGCCGACTGAGCTAAAGGGGCAACGACGGAGAACGATACACACGCCCCGGCGCGATGAGAAATCGGCTCCGAGCAGCGCTCGTCAGGCGTGGATCCGGGGCCAACCGACGGCCTCCTCGAGCTCGAGCGCGAGGCCGAGCAGACGGGCCTCGCGGCCCGCTCCGGCGCCCAGCATCATGCCCTGCGGCAGCCCGTCGGCAGTGGTCGCGAGAGGCAGGGAGATCGCCGGCTCGCCGGTCGCGTTCTGCAGCGGCGTGAAGGCGACCCAGTCCATCAGCCGGCCCATGACCTCGTCGTAGTCCTGGTCGGGGCGCAGGTGCCCGACCAGCGGCGTGGCCGTCGCGAGCGTCGGCGTGAGCGTGACGTCGTACGACGCCCGGTGGCGCGCCGCGAGCCGGCGCGAGCCGCGCAGCAGCGCGATCGAGAGCGGCTGCCTGGGCAGGCTGCGGGCGGCGTGGCGGGCGAGGCCCAGGGTGAGGTTGTCGAGCCTGGCCGGGTCGAAGGTGGGGCCGAAGTCCTTCCGCCCGCGGCGGACGATCACGAGCGCGAGCAGCGACCAGAACCGCACGAAGTGCTCCGGGAAGCTGTCGGGGACCGGGTTGTCGATCTCGTCCACGTGGTGGCCGAGCCGCTCGAGGAGGGCGGCCGTCCGCAGGGTCAGCTCGCGCACCTCCGGGCTGCACTCGCGCCCGATCCCCGTGGTCACGACGGCGATCCGCAGCCGCGCCTTGCCGGGCCGGGCGACGTCCCCGACCGGGGCGAGGAGCGGGTTGCGCCACACCTTCTCGGCCTCGCGGTAGAAGGCGGCGGTGTCGCGCACGCTGCGGGTCAGCACGCCGTCCGAGACGATCCGGACGGGCATCTGGCGCATCATCCGGTCCTGGGCCAGGCGCCCGCGCGTCGGCTTGAGGCCGACGAGGCCGTTGACCGCCGCCGGGATCCGGATCGACCCACCACCGTCGTTGGCGTGCGCGATCGGGACGGCGCCGGCGGCGACGAGCGCGGCCGAGCCCGCGGACGAGGCGCCCGCGTAGTGGTCGGTGCTCCAGGGCGAGCGGACCGGGCCCAGGCGGACGTGGTCGGCGGCGCCGGAGAAGCCGAACTCCGAGAGCTGCGTCTTCCCGAGCGGGAGCAGGCCGGTCGCGAGGTACATCCGGGCGAGGTCGCCGTCCTCGCGTGCCGGGCCGGCGACGAACGCGTCGGAACCGTGCTGGGTCGGCATGCCGGCCACGTCGACGTTGTCCTTGACGAACGTCGGCACGCCCGAGAAGTAGCCCGCCCGGGGTCGGCGGGCCTCGTCGCGGGCGCGGTCGAAGGCGGCGTGGGCCACCGCGCCCAGCGCCCCGTCGACCTGCTGGGTGCGGGCGATGGCCGCATCGACCACCTCGCCCACCGAGACCCGTCCGGCCCGCAGCGCCTCGACCACGCCGGTCGCGTCGAGGTCGGCCAGGGCGTCGTCGGTGAAGGCGTGCACGCGCGTCATCCGGTGAGGCTAGGACAACACCGGGACAAATGGGTGGCGGGTGGCGATGCCGTGGGGGCAGCGTGGACGCCATGAGCAGCAGCGACTACTGGGACGCCGAGAGCGCGGCGTCGTACGACGAGAGCTCGGCGTTCATGTTCGGCCCCGAGGTGCTCGACCCCGCGGTCGACCTCCTCGCCGACCTGGCCGGTGACGGGCCGGCCCTGGAGCTGGCGGTCGGCACCGGACGGGTCGCGATCCCGCTGGCCGCACGCGGCATCGCGATGAGCGGGATCGAGCTGTCGCAGCCGATGGCCGACCGGCTGCTGGAGAAGAGCCCCGGCTTCGACGTCACCGTGGGCGACATGGCGACCACGACGGTGCCCGGCGAGTTCAGCCTCGTCTTCGTCGTGTGGAACAGCATCGGCAACGTCCGCACGCAGGCCGAGCAGGTGGCGGTCTTCCGCAACGCCGCCGCCCACCTCGCACCCGGCGGCCGGTTCGTGGTCGAGCTGTGGGTGCCCGGGATCCGGCGGTTCCCGCCGGGGCAGGCGGCGGTGCCGTTCCACGTCGGGGAGCACCACGTGGGCCTCGACACCTACGACATGACCACCCAGCAGGGCACCTCGCACCACTACCGCCGCCACGACGACGGGACGGTGACCTACGGCGCCAGCAACTTCCGCTACATCTGGCCGGCGGAGTGCGACCTGATGGCGCAGCTCGCCGGGATGGAGCTCGAGCGCCGGGTGGCCGACTGGCACGGCTCACCCTTCACGAACGACTCCGAGAGCCACGTCTCGGTCTGGCGCAAGCCGCTCTGACGTCAGGCGGTGCCGCGGCGGTGGCAGCCCGCGAGGTGGTCGTCGACGAGGCCGATGGCCTCCATCAGGGCATGCATCGTGGTGGGGCCGACGTGGGCGAAGCCGGCCTTCTTGAGCGCCTTGGACAGGGCGAGCGACGCGGGAGAGGTGGTCGGCACGTCCCCGGTCAGCACCGGCGCGGGGCCCGGCTCGGGCCGGAACGACCAGATGAAGGCCTCGAGCCCACCCTGCTCGCGCAGCGCGACGGTGGCCCGGGCGTTGGTGATCGCGGCCTCGACCTTGCGGCGGTTGCGCACGATGCCGGTGTCGGCCATCAGCCGCTCGACGTCGGCCGGACCGAAGGCCGCGACGGCGTCGGCGTCGAAGCCGGCGAACACCTCGCGGAAGCGGGGGCGCTTGTTGAGGATCGTCAGCCAGGAGAGCCCGGACTGGAAGGCCTCCAGCGTGAGCCGCTCGAGGTGCGCCGCCTCGCCGCTGACGCGGACGCCCCACTCCGTGTCGTGGTAGGCGACGTAGACGTCGGAGCTCGCGCCCCAGGGACACCGCGCGATGCCGTCGTCACCGACGACCGGGCCGATTCCGCTCTCCACCCCAGCATCCTCGCCCACGCCACCGACAACCCGCGCGACCATGCCGCCGACTCGGCGTCAGTGGCGGAGCTTGAGGCGGACGTTGGGCATCTCGGGCGCGGGGATGGAGTCCATGTCGATGTCGACGACCCCGAAGCGCCCGTCGACCTGCCGGCCGTCGTCGATCTGGGCCTGCCACTCCTCGCGGTAGCCGACGATCTCGTCGTGGGTGCGGCCGATGAAGTTCCACCACATCACGATCGCCTCGCCGAACGGCGGGCCGCCGAGCACGAGCATCCGCGACTCCTCGAGCGCGGTGATCGTGAGGGTCGTCCGCCCCGGGGACACGTAGGCCAGGTCGCTCGGCTTCAGCTCGACGTCGTCGACCGACACCAGCCCGACGTCGAGCATGACGCCGTGCTCGAAGCCCTCGTCGACCTCGATCTCGAGCGTCTTGCCGGTCGCCAGCATCAGCTCGGCACCGAGCAGGGGCGTGTGGGTGGTGACCGGGGACTCGGCGCCGAGCAGCGAGCCGAGGAAGACCCGTGCCTCCCAGCCCGGCCCGCGCACCGGCTTCGGCGCGAAGTGCTCGAACGACGGGTCGGTGTGGCGGGTGCCCTCGGGCAGGGCGATCCAGAGCTGGGCGCCGTGGAGCACGTCGGTGCCGGCGGTCGAGACCTCGGAGTGGCTGATCCCGCGACCCGCGGTCATGAGGTTGAGCTCGCCCGGCCGGACGGTCGCGTGGTTGCCGGCGGAGTCGCGGTGCTCGATCTCGCCCTCGAAGAGCCAGCTCGCCGTCTGCAGCCCGGTGTGCGGGTGCGGCGCGACGACCATGCCGCCGGTGTCGGTGACCTCGTCGGGACCGTAGTGGTCGACGAAGCACCACGCACCGATGAGTGAGCGGTGGCGCTGCGGGAGCGTGCGTCGTACGCGCATGGCCCGGGGACCGCCCAGAGGGACCTCGCGCGAGGTGAGCACGTCGATGTGCGGGGTCATCGCTGGCCACCGTACCCGTCCCGGCGAATC
The DNA here is from genome assembly GCF_900105585.1 of Nocardioides exalbidus. Taxonomy (NCBI): domain Bacteria; kingdom Bacillati; phylum Actinomycetota; class Actinomycetes; order Propionibacteriales; family Nocardioidaceae; genus Nocardioides; species Nocardioides exalbidus. The sequence continues at coordinate 2,149,085 of NZ_FNRT01000002.1, read as the reverse complement.
CGTGTGGCGGAGTCCGCGGAGTCGGGCGGGCTCAGCTCAGGTGGTGGGGCCGTACGTCGCTGCGGCCGGCGCCGCCGCTGTCGCTCGCCTCGGCCCCGGAGTGCCACGTGCCGCGCTCCGCGAGCCGGACGACCAGCGACTTCGACGCCGGCGTCCGGCTGCCCTCGGCCATGTGGTCGAGCGGGACGAGCGGGTTGGTCTCGGGGTAGTAGGCGGCCGCGCAGCCGCGGGGCTGGTCGTAGCCGACGATGCGGAAGTCGCGTGCGACCCGCTCGCTGCGCTCGCCGGTGCGCGGATCGGTCCACTCCCCCACCAGGTCGACCACGTCGCCCTCCGACCAGCCGAGCGCGGACACGTCGTCGGGGTGGACGAAGACGACCCGGCGGCCGTTCTTGATGCCGCGGTAGCGGTCGTCGAGGCCGTAGATGGTGGTGTTGAACTGGTCGTGCGAACGCAGCGTCTGGAGGATCAGCCGGCCCTCGGGGACCTGCAGCACGTCGAACGGCGTGACGCTGAGGACCGCCTTGCCGGACGGGGTCGTGAAGGTGCGGCTGTCGCGCGGCGGGTGCGGCAGCACGAAGCCGCCGGGGGTGTCGACGCGCCGGTCGTAGTCGTCACAGCCCGGCACCACGCGCGCGATCCGGCGGCGGATCTCGGTGTAGTCGGCCCTCAGGTGGGCCCACGGCACGACGTGGTCGGCACCGAGCGTCGCGAGGGCCGTCGAGCAGATGATGTCGACCTCCGAGCGCAGGTGCTCCGAGGCCGGCTCGAGCGGGCCCTTCGACGCGTGGACCGCGGACATCGAGTCCTCGACGGTGACCCGCTGCTCGCGACCGCCGGTCATGTCCTTCTCGCTGCGGCCGAGCGCCGGGAGGATGAGCGCCTCGCCGCCGGTGACGACGTGCGAGCGGTTCAGCTTGGTCGAGACCTGCACGGTCAGCGCGGCGTTGCGCATCGCCTTCTCGGTGACCTCGGTGTCGGGGGTGGCGCCGACGAAGTTGCCGCCCATCGCGAAGAAGACGCGGGCCTCGCCGTCCTTCAGCGCGTGGATCGCCGCCACGGTGTCGTGGCCGTGCTCGCGCGGCGAGGTGATCGAGAACTCGGCGTCGAGCCGGTCGAGGAAGTGGTCGGGCACCCGCTCCCAGATGCCCATCGTGCGGTCGCCCTGGACGTTGGAGTGGCCGCGCACCGGGCACACGCCCGCGCCCGGCTTGCCGATGTTGCCCTGCAGGAGGGCCAGGTTGACGATCTCCTTGATCGTGCCGACGGCGTTGCGGTGCTGGGTGATGCCCATCGCCCAGCAGGTGATGGTCGCCGGGGAGTCGCGGAAGTAGGTCGCCGCCTCGGTGATCTGCGCACGCGAGAGGCCGGTGGCCTGCTCGACCTGCTCCCAGTCGAGGTCGGCCACGTGGGCGACGTAGTCGTCGAGCCCGGTCGCGTGGTCGGCCAGGAACTCGTGGTCGAGCGCGTCCCACTCGACGAGGAGGTGGCCGATCGCCTGGAAGAGCGCCAGGTCGCCGTTGATCCGGACCGGCAGGTGCAGGTCGGACAGCGCGGTGCCGCCACCGACGACGCCCTTGGCGTGCTGGGGGTTCTTGAAGCGGACCAGCCCGGCCTCCTGGAGCGGGTTGATCGAGATGATCTTCGCACCGTTGTTCTTGGCCTCCTCCAGCGCGCTGAGCATGCGCGGGTGGTTGGTGCCGGGGTTCTGCCCGACGACCACGAGGAGCTTGGCCCGGTGGATGTCGTCGAGGCTGACCGAGCCCTTGCCGATGCCGATCGTCTCGACCAGCGCGGTGCCGCTCGACTCGTGGCACATGTTCGAGCAGTCGGGCAGGTTGTTGGTGCCGAAGGACCGGACGAAGAGCTGGAACGCGAACGCGGCCTCGTTGGAGACCTTGCCGGAGGTGTAGAACACGGCCTGGTCGGGGTGGTCGAGCGCGTTGAGGTGGCGCGCGACCGTCGCGAAGGCGTCGTCCCACGAGATCGGCTCGTAGTGGGTGGCCCCGGGCCGCAGCACCATCGGCTCGGTGATCCGGCCCTGCTTGCCCAGCCAGTACTCCGACCGGTCGGCGAGGTCGGCGATCGAGTGCCGGGCGAAGAAGTCGCGGTCGAGGAGCTCCTTGGTGGCCTCCTCGGCGACGGCCTTCGCGCCGTTCTCGCAGAACTCCGCGGCGTGGCGGTGACCGGCGTCGGGGTCGGGCCACGCGCAGCCCTGGCAGTCGAAGCCGTCGACCTGGTTGAGCCTGAGCAGCGTCTGCGCGGTGCGGACCGGGCCCATCTGCCCGACGGCGCGGCGCATCGCCACCGCCACCGCCGTCACCCCGGCCGCCGCGTGGGCCGAGCCGTCGACCTTCGGGTCGTCCTCGACCGGGTCGATCTCCGGAACGCCTCGCAGGCGGTCGGTCACCTTCTTCTTCAGCCGCGTCACCCCTCCCATCCTGCCTCCTCGCCCCAGCCGAGCGACAGAGGCGTTAATGCTTCGTGGGTTCGGGGTCCGGGCGCCTAGGGTCGTGCGGGTCATGCAGGACTTCCCTCCCCGGATCGCGACGTTCTTCACCGGAACCGACGACGCACCCACCCCGGACCCCGACACCCGGTCCCCTGCGGCGTTCCTCCGCTGGGTCCTCGGGCAGCAGAAGGGCCTGATCGCCCTCTCGTCCCTCTGCTACGCGCTGTGGTTCCTCCCGATGACCCTCGGACCCTGGATCTTCGGCCGCGCGGTGGACGACGGCATCGTCGGCGGGTCGGTCGCGGCGCTGCTGGGCTGGGCGGCCCTGCTGCTGGTCGTCGTCCTGATCGGCGGCGTCTTCGGGGTCGTCTCCCACACCCTCGTGGTCCGCAGCTGGCTCGTCGGCCTCTACGGCACCCTCGAGATGGTCACCCGCAAGGTGGCGCAGATGGGGCACGTGCTGCCCCGGCGCTCCCCCACCGGCGAGGTGCTCAGCGTCGCGTCGAGCGACTCCGACGAGTTCGGCGCGCTCACCGAGATCGTGGCGCGCACGGCCGGCCAGCTGGCGTCGTACCTCACCGTGGCGTTCATCGTGCTGACGATGTCGTGGCAGCTCGGCGTGCTCACGCTGGTCGCCGCACCCGTCCTGGTCGGCGCCGCACTGCCGCTGCTGCGCCCCCTCCACCGGCGCCAGGAGGTGGAGCGCTCGCGCACCTCCGACCTGACCTCGCTGGCCACCGACATCGTGGCCGGGCTGCGGATCCTGCGCGGCATCGGCGGCGAGCAGACCTTCGGCGCCAACTACGACCGGCAGTCGCAGTCGGCGCGGCAGGCCGGCGTCGCGGCCGGGATCTGGCAGGCGGTGGTCGAGGCCGTCGGTGTCCTGCTCTCCGGGATCTTCCTGGTCGCGCTGGTCTGGCTGGGCACCCGGCAGGTCCAGGAGGGCGCGCTGACCGTCGGCGAGCTGATCACCTTCCTCGGCTACGGCCTGTTCATGGTCGGCCCGATCCGGACCTTCTTCGAGTTCGCGCAGAAGGTGACCCGCGCCCTGGTGAGCGCGCGCAAGGCCGTCGCGATCTTCGAGCAGCGACCCCCGTGGCGCGACCCCGCGCAGCCGGTGGCCCTCGACGGCACGGCCGGCCTCCACGACGACGCCAGCGGGCTCGACGTACGACCCGGGCTGCTGACCGTCGTGGTCAGCGCAGTGCCCGAGCAGAGCGCCGCGCTCGCCGACCGGCTCGGTCGCTACCTGCCTGCCGACACCGAGCCGGCGCCGACCGAGGACGAGGCGGGAGCCAAGGGCCGCGCCGCGCGCCGTGCCCGCGCCGCCCGGGCGCAGGAGCGCGCCCGCATCGCCGCGCTCGACGAGGAGCGCGCCGGCCGCGACTGGGGCGTGACGCTGGGCGGGGTGGACCTCGCCCGCGCCAGCCTGGGAGACGTACGCCGCCAGGTGCTGGTGAGCGACACCGGCAGCCAGGTCTTCGCCGGCACGCTGCAGGACGCCGTCGACCCGCACGGCCGGCTCACCCGCGAGGAGGCCGAGCACGCGCTGCGGGTCGCCAACGCCGAGGACGTCTACGACGCCCTGCCGGAGGGCTGGCAGGGCCAGCTCGACGAGCGCGGCCGCGGCCTCTCCGGCGGCCAGCGCCAGCGGGTGGTCCTCGCCCGGGCGATCGCCACCGACGCGCCCGTCCTGGTCCTCGTCGAGCCGACGTCCGCCGTCGACGCGCACACCGAGGCCCGCGTGGCCGAGCGCGTCGCCGAGACCCGGCGGGGGCGCACCACGGTCGTCGCGACGGTCTCCCCGCTGTGGCTGCACCACGCGGACCACGTCGTCCTCCTCCACGACGGGACCGTGGCGGCCGAGGGCGACCACGCCGACCTGCTGGCCGGCAACGACGACTACCGGCGCGTGGTCGCGCGGGCCCTCGACGACGAGGAGGTGGCTCGATGACCTCGATGGCACCCGACCTCCTGGCCACCTCGGCGGAGACGTGGCGCGACCGGTCGGCCGACCCGCCCGTCATCCCCGACGAGCTGCGACCGCCCGGGCACGGCGGCGCACGCGCTCGCAACCGGGCCCTCTGGCAGCGCCACGACCTGCGCCGCCAGCGCGCCGAGGACGTGTACGCCGCCTCCCGCAACCCCGTGCGCGGCTGGCCCGTGTCGGGCAACCGGGCGGTGCTCGCCTTCTTCGGCGACCTGGTGCGGAGCCGCAAGCGGAGCTTCGTCCTGCTGGTCGTGCTCAACGCCCTGGCCGCCGGGTCCGCCCTCGTCGTGCCGCGCCTGCTCGGGGAGCTGGTGAACCGCGTCCAGTCGCAGGGCGCCGGGGTGACCGGGCTGGACTCGCTCGCGCTCACCGTGGTCGGGGTCGTGGTGCTGCAGGCGCTCTTCACGTTCGCCGCCCAGCGCACCTCGACGTACTTCGGGCAGGACCTGCTCGCCTCCGCCCGCGAGTACGTCGTCGGCACGATCCTGCGGCTGCCCGTCGGGCGCGTCGAGAGCGCGAGCACCGGCGACCTCGTCACCCGCGTGACCCGTGACGTCGGCACGATGGCGCGCTCGGTGCAGTGGGGCGTGCCCCGGCTGCTGATCTCGCTGCTGACGGTCGTGCTGTCCGTCCTCGCGATGCTGCTGAACTCGCTCGTGCTGGCCGTGCCCGCGCTGCTGGTCTTCGCGCTCTGCGCCCCCGCGGTGCGCACCTACCTGCGGCGCGCGCCCAAGGCGTACATCACCGAGGGGGCGACGTACTCCCGGATCAACACCACGCTCACCGAGACCGTCGAGGGCTCGCGGACGGTCGAGGCCCTCGGCCTCTCCGCACGCCGCGTGCGCGCCGGTGGCGACGACATCGAGGTCTCGGGCCAGGCCGAGCGCTACAGCATGACGCTCCGCAACGTGCTCTTCGCCGCGCTCAACGGCGCCTTCCAGGTGCCCCAGGTCGTCACGCTCGTGGTCGGCGCCTACGGCTACAGCCGGGGCTGGGTCGACCTCGGGCAGATCACCGCGGCCATGCTCTACGTCGTCGCGCTGGGCGAGCCGCTCGACGCGGTCATCGGCGAGGTCGACCGGCTGCAGGTCGGCGCCGCCTCGACCAGCCGGCTCCTCGGGATCGCGGAGGTGCCGCCCGACCGCGAGGCCGGCGACCGGCTGCCCGACGGCGTCGAGCTGGCAGCTGCGGACCTCCGCTTCGCCTACCGCGAGGGCCACGACGTGCTGCACGGCGTCGACCTGCGGCTGGCCGTGGGCGAGCGGCTCGCCGTCGTCGGCCCGAGCGGGTCGGGCAAGTCGACCCTCGGGCGGCTGCTGTCCGGCATCAACCGGCCGCGCACCGGGACCGCCCGGGTCGGCGGGGTCGACCTCGTCGACCTGCCGCTGGAGGTGCTGCGGACCGAGGTCGCGCTGGTGACCCAGGAGCACCACGTCTTCATCGGCACCGTGCGCGACAACATCGTCCTCGCGCGCGAGGACTCCGACGACGACGCCGTCCGCGACGCGCTGCGGGCCGTCGGCTCGCTGGCGTGGGTCGAGCGGCTGCCCGACGGGCTCGACACGATGATCGGCTCCGGCCGGTTCGCCCTCACCCCCGCGCAGGCCCAGCAGGTCGCGCTCGCGCGGCTGATCATCGCCGACCCGCACACCCTCGTCCTCGACGAGGCGACGTCGCTGATCGACCCGCGGACCGCCCGCACCCTCGAGGGCTCGATGAACAACCTGCTCACCGGCCGCACCGTCGTCGCGATCGCCCACCGGCTCCACACCGCCCACGACGCCGACCGGATCGCGGTCGTCATGGACGGGCGCATCGTCGAGCTCGGCAGCCACGACGAGCTCATCGCGCTCGACGGGGAGTACGCCGACCTCTGGCGGGCCTGGACGTCCTGAGGTCGACTCCCTCCAGGCGTCCGACTCGCCCGCCCGTCGGGCCTTGAGTCTCCTGGAGACTCAGGAGCGAGCGGCGGCCTGGCGGCGCAGGGCGATCCGGTTCCAGGTCCAGAAGCCCCAGCCGAGGAGGACGCAGCCGGCAGCCGCGACCGCGAAGCCCAGCACGGACCGGCCGGCGTACGGCGCGAGCACGGCGGCGCTGACGGCGTTGAAGACGAGCGTGACGAAGGACGACGCCGACATCACCGCACCGCGGCGCGCAGGCACGAGGTCGAGCATCAGGAGCTGGATGTTGGGGAAGGCCAGGCCGTTGCCGAAGGCGACGAGCGAGATGCCGACGACGGCCCAGGGCAGCATCTCCCCGGCCGGGGTCAGGGCGACGAGGATGCCGACGACCGCGCCGACCGTGCTGACGGCGTACCCGAACGTGACCAGCTCCGAGCTCGTGACGGTGCGGCCGAAGCGACCGCTGGCGACCGACCCGACGACCATGCCGCCGATCATCGGGACGAAGAGCTTCCAGAAGTCGAGCTCGCCCTCGCCGAGGAGGTCGACCACGAAGATCGAGGCGCCGCCGATGTAGAGGAACTGGGCACCGAACACGAGGGTCGCGGCCCAGGTCATCCGGTGGAAGGACGGCACGCGGGCGACCTGGACGAGGCCGCGGAAGATCTCGCCGACCCGCAGCGGCACCCGGCGCTCGACCGGGTGGCTCTCGGGCAGCAGCGCGACCGAGAGCACGATGAGCAGGAGCGCCATCACGGCCATGAACCAGAAGACCGTCTCCCACGGACCGACCTGGATGAGCAGGCCGCCGATGATCGGGGCGATGGCCGGTGCGACGCCGAAGATCACCGCGACCTGGCTCATCATCCGCTGGGCCTGCGGGCCGTCGAAGAGGTCGCGGATGACCGTGCGGCTGACGATCGTGGAGCCACCGGCGGCGAGGCCCTGCACGACGCGGCCGACGAGCAGCAGCTCGAGGGTCGGCGCGAACGCGCACGCGACCGAGGCGACGGCGTACACCACGAGCGAGCCCATGATGACCGGGCGCCGACCGATCGCGTCGGACAGCGGACCGTGGAACAGGCTCATCGTCGCGAAGGCCAGCATGTAGGCCGTGACCACGAGCTGGAGCTCGTGCGAGCCGACGTCGAGCGCCTCGCCCATCTGCGTGAACGCCGGGAACGGCGTGTCGATGCTGAACGGGCCGATCATCGACAGGAGCGCGAGCACGAGGGGGATCAGCACGACCGCCCGGGAGGCGACCGCCCGGTCCCGGGAGGAGTCGGTGGCGGTCACCTCGAAAGTCTAGTCGCGGACATGGGTTAGCCCGCGGGCGGTCTCAGCTGTTGCTGAAGACCGCGTCGTCGTCTCCCTGCGGCCCGCGACCGGCCCACGTCCAGGCGTAGGCCGGGTCCTCGACCGCGAGGCCTCCCTCACCGAGCTCGAGCGGGGCGAAGGTGTCGACCATGACGGCCGACTCGTCGAAGTAGTGGACGCCGAGGCTGGCCTCGATCGCGCTCGGCTGAGGGCCGTGCGCGTGGCCGCCGGGGTGCAGGCTGATCGAGCCGAGCCCGATCCCCGAGCCCTTGCGCGCCTCGTAGTCGCCGCCGACGTAGAACATGACCTCGTCGGAGTCGACGTTGGAGTGGTAGTAGGGCACCGGGATGGCGAGCTCGTGGTAGTCCACCTTGCGGGGCAGGAAGTTGCAGATGACGAAGTTCCAGCCCTCGAAGACCTGGTGCACCGGCGGCGGCTGGTGGACCTTTCCGGTGATCGGCATGTAGTCCTCGATGTTGAACGTGTAGGGGTAGAGGCAGCCGTCCCACCCGACGACGTCGAAGGGGTGGGTGGCGTACGTCATCCGGGTGCCGACGATGCCCGCGCTGGTGCGGTGCTTGACCAGCACCTCGACGTCGGTCCCCTCGGCCCGGAACGTCTCGTCCGGTCCGTGCAGGTCGCGCTCGCAGTAGGGCGCGTGCTCGAGCAGCTGGCCGAAGCGCGAGAGGTAGCGCTTGGGCGGGTGGATGTGGCTGTTGGCCTCGATGGCGTAGAGCCGGGACGGCTCGGCCGGCACCCAGCGGTGGTCGGTCGCGCGCGGCACGACGACGTAGTCGCCGGCGCGGTAGGGCACGACGCCGAAGACGGTCTCGACGGTGCCGGTGCCGGACTCGACGAAGACGCACTCGTCGCCGATGGCGTTGCGGTAGAGCGGGGAGGCGTCGGTGCCGGTGACGACGTAGGTGATCCGGACGTCGTTGTTGCCGAGCACGAGCCGGCGTCCCTCGACCGGGCAGGTCCCCGTCGCGAGGTCGTGCAGCGTGAGGTGCCGCGGCTTGAGCGGGTGGTTGGGCGTGCGCGACTGGTCGGGCAGCTCCCAGACCTCGCTGTTCGTGATCGCGCTGGGCACGCCGCGGCGGTAGAGCAGCGACGAGTCGGACGAGAAGCCCTCCTCGCCCATCAGCTCCTCGCGGTAGAGGTGGCCGTCGTCGTCCCGCAGCTGGGTGTGGCGCTGACGCGGCAGCCGCCCGAGGGCTCGGTAGTGGGCCATCCGCCCGCTCCATTCATCCGATTATCGGACACTGATGTCCGCTATCTGGTGGCTAGAGTAGACCCGTGGCACCCGCTGACGCACCTGTCCTTCCCGACCCGCACCCGGCCCCGCTCCCCGAGGCCTGGCGCGCACTGATCGACGACGCGGCGATCTTCCCGCCGGGCGACGTGCCGATCCACGAGGCCACGGCGGCCTTCGGCACCCGCCGGACGGAGTGGTACGCCGACCTCGTCGGCAGCTTCGTCCTCCGCGACACCGACCTCCCGCTCGTGCGGGGCTTCGGCGGCCCGCTGTCGGTGGTCGTGACCGGCGGCGCGGGCCAGCTCGCCGGGCCGATCGGTGCCGCGGCCAGGCTCGGGCTCGAGGTCGCCGCGGTCGAGATCGCGGTCCGCGACGTCGACGACCCGGTCGGCAACGTACGACGCATCGACGCCGCCGCACGCGACGCGGACATCGACGTGCCGATCTTCGTCGAGCTCCCCGGGCCGGCGACCGCGGCGTGGCTCGCGGCCGCCGACGAGGTCGCCGCCTGCGACCACCAGCTGAAGCTCCGGCTCGGCAACGTCGACCACGACCTGGTCCCGGACTCCCCCACGGTGGCGGCCTGGATCGACGCCGCGCTCGACCGCGAGCTCCGGTTCAAGGCGACGGCCGGCCTGCACCGCGCCGTCCGCCACGACCCGGAGGGCGGCGGGGCGCACGGCTTCCTCAACGTGCTCGCCGCGACGCAGGCGCTCTGGGACGGTGGCACCGTCGCTGACGCGACCGACGTGCTGGAGCAGCGCGACGGCGCCGCCCTGGCCGCCGGCCTCCCGGGACCTGGCCCGTCCTCGGCCCGCCGCTGGTTCACCTCGTTCGGGTCGTGCTCGGTGTCCGAGCCGCTCGACGACCTCATCTCCCTCGGACTGCTGGAGGCACCGTGACCACGCTGACGACCTGGGTCGAGGGAGCCGCCGGCTCCGGCTTCGATGTCGACCACCTCCCCTACGGAGTCTTCGCCCGCTCCGGCGAGCACCCGCGGGTCGCGGTGCGCATCGGCGACTTCGTGCTCGACCTGAGCATCGTGGCGGCGGCCGACATGGTCGACACGCACGCGCTGTTCGACCAGCCGACGCTCAACCCGTTCATGGCGGCCGGTCCGGAGGCCTGGGCCTCGACCCGGACGTGGGTGACGGGACTGCTCACCGACGAGACCGAGCGCGACCTCGTCGAGCCGGCACTCTCGCCCGTCGACTCGGTGCGGATGCTCATGCCCTTCACGGTGGGCGACTACGTCGACTTCTACGCCTCCGAGCACCACGCCTCCAACGTCGGCCGCATCTTCCGCCCCGACCAGGAGCCGCTGCTGCCGAACTGGAAGCACCTCCCGGTCGGCTACCACGGCCGCTCCGGCACGGTCGTCGTCTCGGGCACGGACATCGTCCGCCCGTCGGGCCAGAGAAAGGCCCCCACCGACGCGCTGCCGTCGTACGGCCCCTCGGGTCGGCTCGACATCGAGGCCGAGCTCGGCTTCGTCGTCGGCGTGCCGTCGGAGATGGGCGAGCGCGTCGCGACCGCCGACTTCGCGCGGCACACCTTCGGCGTCGTCGGCCTCAACGACTGGTCGGCGCGCGACCTCCAGGCCTGGGAGTACGTCCCGCTCGGCCCGTTCCTCGGCAAGTCGTTCGCCACCTCGATCAGCGCGTGGGTCACCCCGCTCGCGGCGCTCGACGCGGCGTGGACCGACCTGCCCGGCCAGGACGACCCGGAGGTGCTCGACTACCTCCGCATCGACGGGCCCGCCGGTCTCGACATCGAGGTCGAGGTCGTCCTCGACGGCGAGGTCGTCGCCCGCCCGCCCTACCGCTCGATGTACTGGTCGCCCGCGCAGATGCTCGCGCACACCACGGTCAACGGCGCCAGCGTGCGCACCGGCGACCTGTGGGGGTCGGGCACGATCTCGGGCGCCGACCCCGGTCAGCGGGGGTCGCTGCTCGAGCTCGGCTGGGGTGGGAAGGAGCCGTTCACGGTGGCAGGGCGCGAGCGCACGTTCCTCGAGGACGGTGACGAGGTGACGCTGCGCTACACCGCTCCCGGCACGGGCGGTGGCCGGATCTCGCTCGGCGAGGTCACCGGCCGGGTCCTCCCCGCGCACTGACCTGCCCCCTGGCATCCAGCCAGAGGTCAGGGTCCGTTCACCTCGCTGCGCCAGCGTGCGCAGCATGCGTATCGCCCAGCTGGCCAACTTCGTGGGACCCGCGTCGGGAGGCATGCGCACCGCGCTGCGCGCCCTGGGCAGCGGCTACGTCGAGGCCGGGTGCCGGCGCCTGCTCGTCGTGCCCGGCCCCGAGGACGCCCGCGAGTCGACGCCGCTGGGCGACGTCGTCCAGCTGCGCGCACCGCGCGTCGGGGGCGGCTACCGGCTGATCGTCGAGCCGTGGCGGGTCACCGAGGTGCTCGAGCAGTGGGAGCCGACGTCGATCGAGCTGAGCGACAAGCTCACGCTCCTGCCGGTCGCCCGGTGGGCCCGCCGCAACGGTGTCGGGTCGGTGCTCCTGTCGCACGAGCGGCTGGGCGACATGCTCGCGCTCCGCACCGGCTTCGACACCACCTCGAAGGTCTCGATCGGCCTGCTCAACCGGCTCCTCGTGCGCAGCGTCGACACCGTCGTGGTGACCTCGGCGTACGCCCAGCAGGAGTTCCAGGACGTCGCCGACGCGGCCGGCTGCCCGGTCGTGCGGGTGCCGCTCGGCGTCGACCTCGACACGTTCCGGCCGCACGCGCGCGGTGCGTTGCGACCTGACCGGGGGGAGCTCCGGCTCGTGCACGCCGGCCGGCTGTCGCGGGAGAAGAGCCCGCACCTCGCCGTCGCCACCGCCGTCGAGCTGCACCGTCGCGGCGTGCCCGTGCGGATGGACGTCTACGGCGTCGGCCCGCACCGCGACGAGCTCGAGGAGATCGCCGGCGACGCCCCGGTCCGCTTCCGGGGCTACGTCGACTCGCGGGCCCGCCTCAGCCGCGCGCTGGCCCACGCCGACGTCGCGCTCAGCGTGTGCCCGAGCGAGACGTTCGGGCTCGCCGTGCTCGAGGCGCTGGCGTCCGGCACGCCCGTCGTCACCGCCGACCGCGGTGGCGCGCGCGAGCTCGTCGACGCCTCCTCCGGCGCGTGGGGCGCCCCGGAGCCGGGAGCCCTGGCCGACGCGGTGCTGGAGGTCGCGGCCCGCCCCACGGCGTACCGCCGCGCAGCCGCCCGGGCACGCGCCGAGCGCTACCCGTGGTCGGCGACGGTGGAGTCGATGCTGGCGGTCCACTCGTCGGTCGCGATGCCGGCCAGCCGCTCGCGCGCGCGCCGGGTGATCAGCAGCAGCGCGGCCGCGGCGGCCACGACCAGGGAGCCGATCACGATCGCCAGGTAGGCGCCGTGCAGTGAGGAGTCCATCGGCGCGACCAGCCCGGAGACGAGCGAGAGCGCGACGAGGGCGGCCGTCGCGCCCCGGCCCAGCCGGAGGACCGCGACGAACGGGACGAACCACAGGAAGTACCAGAGGTGGACGACCGGGCTCAGCGCCACGGTCGCGGCCATCACGAGCGCGAGCGAGCGGACCGCCTCGCGCCGGTCGCCGGTCGGCCTGGTGAGGAGCACCCACGCGGTGACGACCACGATGCCGACCTGCGCGACGAGGCGGACGATGTCGAGGAAGGTCTCGTCGGGAGTGCCGAGCCCGATGAGCTGGGAGACGAGGTCGAACCAGCCGCCGACGACGGTCGGGATGGAGAGCGGGGTGTTCACCGTGCCGGGCACCGCGAGGGCTCCGAGCCAGCCGATGCCCAGGCCCCAGACGACGCCCGGCAGCACGAGGGCCGCGACGGCGACGACGCCGACCCGGGCGGTGTGGCGCAGGCGTACGGCGACGGTGGCCGCCGCGGGCAGGGTGACCAGCACGACGGCGACGCAGACCAGCCCGCCGGGGAGCTTCACCCCCGCGGCGAGGCCGCCGAGCACGGCACCGGCTGCCCAGTGGTGCTCGCGGGCGACGACCAGCGCGGCCGCCATCAGGCCGACCATCAGCAGGTCGTTGTGCAGGCCGGCGATGCCGTTGGACACCATCAGCGGCGAGGCCAGCACGAGGCACGACGCCAGTGCGGGGTTGGCGCCGCACCAGCGCGCCAGGCGCGGCACGGCCCAGGCGAGCAGCACCAGCCCGACCAGGGCCATCGCCCGGTGGGCGACGACCAGGAGCCACGGGTCCGCCGTGAACCCGGACGCCACGTCCCCGCCGATGAGCGGCACGGGGCCGTAGGGGGCGGGGGTGGCCATCCAGCGCGGGTCGACGCCCTCGGTCAGAGGCCCCGGGATCGACCGGGGACCGACCAGGCTCCACGGCCCGTAGTCGTAGGGGGAGATCCCGCGGTGCGCCAGCATGCCCTGGGCGGCGTAGGACCAGCCGTCGCGGGAGAAGAGCGGCGGCGCGACGAGGAGCGGGAGCGACCAGAGGACGGTCGTGTTCCGGACCCGGGCGAGCATCGCGCCCTGGTCACGCTCGTCGGCGCGTGCGGACTCACGGCACAGCTGCAGCCAGGCGGAGGCCAGCATGCCCAGGCCGACGAGGACGACGACCAGTCCTGCCATGCGTCCCCACTGCGATCCGCGCAGGACCTGCAGGAGGTCGACCGCGGCCACGGCCGCGCTCGGAGGGATCGTCGCGACGACCAGGCCGCCCAGCAGGACGAACACGCTCCCGACGACTCCACGTGACACCACGAAGCGGACGGTAGGGGCGGTCGCCGACCGCGAACCGACGCCGGGGTGAACGCCCGGATAACCCCTTCGCTGCCCTTTCGCCGCACTTTAGGGTGAGTCCGTGAGACAGCTCGGCCAGTACGCCGCCCCGCGGCACGCGATCGCCCACCTCTCCGACCCGCACCTGATCGGCGGGGGCGGGCTGCACTACGGCGTCGTGGACAACGTCGCGAACCTCCGCCGTGCGCTCGCCCGCCTCGCCGCCGTACGTCCGGCGCCGCAGGCCCTCGTCTTCACCGGCGACCTGGCCGACCAGGCGGAGCCCGATGCGTACGCCACCCTCCGCTCGATCGTCGAGCCGGCGGCTGCCGAGATGGGTGCCGTCGTGATCTGGACGATGGGCAACCACGACGAGCGCGCGCCCTACGCCCGCGGCCTCTACGACTCCGACGACGACGGCTTCCAGGACCGGGTCCACGTCGTCGACGGGCTGCGCATCATCGCCCTCGACACGAGCGTCCCGGGCTACCACCACGGCGTGCTCGAGCCCGCGCAGCTGGAGTGGCTCGCCGCCGAGCTCGCCACGCCGGCCGAGCACGGCACCCTGCTCGCCATGCACCACCCGCCGCTGCCGCTCCCGATGCTGCGGGCCGCCGAGCTGATCGAGCTGCACGACCAGCAGGCGCTGGCCGACGTCGTCACCGGCACCGACGTGCGCGGGATCCTCGCCGGCCACCTCCACCTCTCGACGTGGTCGACCTTCGCCGGCGTACCCGTGTCGGTCACCTCCGCGAGCTGCTACACCAGCGACCCGGCGCCGGTCGACCGCTTCGTGTCGGGCGTCGACACCAACCAGGCCTTCACGATGGTCCACGCCTACGACGACCGGTTGGTCCACACCCTCGTCCCTCTCGAGCGCGGCGTCGAGGTGAGCCAGGTCGGCACCGACATCGCCGAGGCGCTCGAGACGATCCCCCTCGAGCAGGCCTTCGAGCTCGCCTCGTCCAAGACCTCCCAGTTCAACAACTAGCCCCCGAAAGCCTCTCCTCGTGCGACTCCTCCTCATGCGCCACGGCCAGACCCACGCCAACGTCTCCGGCGCCCTCGACACCGCGCACCCCGGCGTCGACCTCACCGACCTCGGCCGCGCCCAGGCGGTCGCCGCCGCCAAGGCCCTCGCCGACGAGCCCCTCGACGCGATCTACGTCTCCAGCCGCGTGCGTACGCACCAGACCGCCGCCCCACCGCCGACGACCGCGCCCTCGTGCCGACCCAGCTCGACGGGCTCGAGGAGATCGACGCGGGCGACTTCGAGATGCGCCACGACCACGACGCCGTCGCCGGCTACATCGGCACCGTCGCGACCTGGCTCGAGGGCGACGTCGCCGCCCGGATGCCCGGCGGCGAGACGGGCGAGGAGTTCCTCGCGCGCTACGACGCCGCCGTCCGGCAGATCGTCGACGCCGGTCACGCCTCGGCACTGATCGTCAGCCACGGCGCGGCGCTCCGGACCTGGACCTCGTCGCGGATGCTGCCCACCCCCGACGCTCCCCCGGCCACCGAGCCGCTCCACAACACAGCCCTCATCGTCCTTGACGGCGACTTCGACGCCGGCTGGAGCCTCGTCTCGTGGCAGGGCCACCCGGTCGGCGGCGACTTCCTCGAGGACGCCTCCGCCCCCGATCCGACGGGTGACCTCGACTCCGACGGTGACGGGAAGGTCGGCTGAGACGGGCTCGCCTGGCTGGAGTCACCGGATATCCGGTGACCGCCCCGGTTGTCGGACCAGATCTCGGACGACAACCGGGAGACTCGGGTGCAAAGGTCGCTGGAACGAGCCGATCTGTCAGCATATGCTGACGCCATGACCAGGACATCGGTGGACACCGGCGACGGTGGCGGCATCTTCAACGAGCTCGCGGCGGTGCGGGAGGCGAAGAAGGACCTGTCGCGGCGCGAGGAGGTTGCCGTACGCCGGGCGCGCAACAGCGGCCTCAGCTGGGCCGAGATCGGGACCCTGCTCGGCGTGACCCGGCAGACCATGCACCGGAAGTACCGCAAGGTCGGCTGACACCAGCGGGTCGTCCGTCAATCACTGGACTTGTCAGGCCTTGCAAGCGCCGACATGTTGAGTGATCCCCGGTCAGCCGGGGATCACGACGAGCCTCAGACGCCCTCGGTGCCGATCCCCGGGTGCACGAACGGCCGCCCGGACTTCATCTGGTCGATCGCCCCGGGGTGCAGGCGGGCGAGGTGGTCGATGCCGCGGCGGCGGTAGCGCAGGGTCTGGAGGACGCCGAAGGCCCAGAAGAGGTACTGCACGGAGAGCGCGAGCTTGAAGTCACTGAGGGAGTACGACCCCATGCCGCCGGAGGCTGACAAGTCGAGGACGACGCCGATGAGCGCCATCGTCAGCAGGGAGGCGGTGAAGCCGCCGATGTTGACCAGCCCGTTGGCGCGGCCCGTCTCGTGGGTGGGGTTGAAGGAGCGGGCCAGGTCGAAGCCGACCATCGCGGCCGGTCCGCCGCTCGCGGTCGCGAAGGCCATCACGACGACGAGCCAGTGCGGTGCGGCGCCGGGCCAGAGCAGGACCGCGGTCCACGCGACGACCATCGCGATGACGATCCCGATCACGATCCACGAGCGGTAGAACGGCAGCCGAGCCACCAGCCGCGCGGTCACCAGCCCGCTGACCACGGCCCACGCGGTCATCGCCATCAGCAGCGTGCTGGCGCCCCCGGAGGACCAGCCGAGCCCCTGTACGAGGAACGGGTAGCCCCACAGCAGCGCGAACACGGTCGCGGAGAACTGCGAGGTGAAGTGCGACCACATCCCCAGCCGGGTCCCGGGGTTGCCCCACACCGTGCGCACTGACAGCGCGAGCGCGCGCAGCTTGATCGCGACGACCTCGTCGCTGCGGTAGGGCGAGTCCTTGACGAGCAGCGCCACGGCGACGACGAGCACGAGGCCGATGCTCGAGGTCGTGGCGAAGGCACGGGTCCAGCCGAGCTCGTGCAGGAGGTACGACAGCGGGCCGGCCGCGGCGATCGCGCCGAGCTGGCCGGTGAGGCCGGTGACCTGCGTGACCATCGGCGCCTGGCGCACCAGGAACCAGACCGTGACGAGCCGGATGACGCTGATGAAGATCATCGCGTCGCCCGCTCCGACCGCGGCCCGCGCGGCGACGGCGGCGGGGAACGACCCCGCGAAGGCGAAGGCGAGCTGCCCCGCCGTCATCAGCCCCAGCCCGCCGAGCAGCATCGCGCGCGAGCCGAAGCGGTCGAGCAGCACGCCCACCGGCACCTGCATGCCGGCGTACACGACGAGCTGGAGGACGGTGAACGTCGCCAGGCTTGTCGCGCTGATGTGGAACCGTTCGGCGGCGATGATGCCGGCGACGCCGAGCGAGCTGCGGTGGAAGACCGCCAGCACGTAGACCGCGAGCGCGACCGCCCAGATCACCCAGGCGCGCCTCTTGCCGATGTCGTGGACCTGCTCGGTGGTCACTCCTCGCCCGCTCCGGGGAGCCCCAGGGCGGTGTCGAGCTCGGCGCGCGACGGCGGGTCGGCGCCCGGTCGCGAGACGTTGATCGCGGCGCCGATCGCCGCGGTGGTGACGGCCTCGAGCACCTCGCGGTCTGACAGCGCGCGGATCGCGTCACCGCTGCCGGCGCCCGCGACGCCGAGCCCGAGGAGCGCGTCGAGCAGCACCCCGCTGAAGGTGTCGCCCGCGCCCACGGTGTCGGCCACGGCGACCGGGACCCCGGGCACCTCGAGCGGCGCGCCACCGGGGCGTACGACGACCGCGCCCTCGCCGCCGCGGGTCACCACGACGAGCGCCGGACCCGCCTCGGCCCAGCGGGCGGCGGTGACGACCGGGTCGGCGTCGGGGTGGAGCCAGTGGAGGTCCTCGTCGCTGACCTTCACCACGTCGGCGAGCGCGACGAGCTCCTCGACGCGTGCGACCGGGTCGGCGCGGTCGGGGGTGATCGCCGGGCGGGCGTTGGGGTCGAGCGACAGGAGGGCGCGACCCCGGTGGGCACGGAACGCGGCCAGGACCGCGTCCGCACCGGGTGCGAGCACCGTGGCGATCGACCCGACGTGCAGCACGTCGCAGTCCTCGTCGGGCACGGCGGGGAGGTCCCAGTCGAGGTCGAAGACGTAGGACGCCGCGCCGGACGCGTCGAGGGTGACGGCGGCGCTGGAGGTGCGGCCCGACCCGGTCGGCTGGGCGAGCACGGTGACGCCGCTCGCCTCGAGCCACGCGCGCACCACGGCGCCGCGCTCGTCGTCGCCGAGGAGGGTCACGAGGCGTACGTCGCGACCCAGCCGGCCGAGGGCGATGGCCACGTTGGCCGGGCTGCCGCCGGGCAGGTCGCGCGGCATGCCGTCATGGTCGGGGACGACGTCGACGAGCGCCTCGCCGACGACGAGGACCCTGGCTGCTGCGTCCGTCCGGTCCGTCGTCATGGCTCCCATCATGCCGCCCATCAGGCCGACGCCGAGAGGGCCACGGCGCTCGCGAGACTCGGCGCGAGCGGGAGCCGGGGCAGCAGGGTCGCCTGGACCGCGTGGTAGAGGTCGGGCTTGCCCGGCCACACGGTCGCGGCAGGCTGGTTCGCGGTGTCGAGCTCGTGATGCCACGACCCGCGCTCGGTGTCGCGGAGGTGCTCGACCACGTAGTCCCACCACTCGGCCGACTGCAGCGCGAAGCCCTCCTCGCCGGTACGACGGTGGAGTGTCGCCGCGGCCGCGGTCGCCTCCGCGGCGACCCAGTGCATGCGCGTGCGCACGACCGGCTCGCCGGACCAGTCGGTGGTGTAGACGAAGCCCGGTGCGCCGTCGACGTCCCATCCGTCTGCGACCGCCCGGTCGAAGAGGAGGCGGGAGGTGTCGAGGAGGCCGGCGGGGGCGGAGTCGCCGAGGGTCGCCTCGAGGTGGAGCAGCAGGCGCGCCCACTCAAGGCCGTGCCCGACGGTCGCACCGTAGGGCTTGAACGGGTCGTCGGGCCGGTCGCGGTTGAGCTCGAGGTCGGGCGACCAGTCCGGTCCGAAGTGCTCGGGCAGGCGACCTTCGTGGGCCGCGGCGAGGTCGACCACCATCTCCGCGATCCGGGCGGCGCGGTCGTGCCAGGCGCGGTCGCCCGTGGCGTCACCGACGGCGAGCATCGCCTCGACGGAGTGCATGCTCGAGTTGAGGCCGCGGTAGGGCAGGGGCGCGGTCCACGCGCGGTCCCACTCGTCGGCGACCCGGCCGAGCGAGTCGTCCCAGAACCGCTCGAGGAAGACGTCCGTCGCCTCCTCGAGCAACGGCGCGGCGCCGGGCAGGCCGGCGACCACGGCGGTGGAGCCCGCGAGCATCACGAAGGCATGGGCGTAGCAGGCCTTGGTCTCCTCGACCGGCGCGCCGCCCGCGTCGACCGACCCGAACCAGCCGCCGTGCTCGGGGTCGCGCAACGTCGTACGCAACCCGGCGAGCGCCGCGGTCGCGATCGACGCACTGCCCTCGACGCCCATCAGAGCGCCGAGGCCGAACACGTGCACCATCCGGCTCGTGATCCACGTGTGGACCGGCCGCGAGAGGTCCGGCGCACCGTCGTCGTCGAGCCACGCCGCGCCGCCGGTCGGGTGGACGACCCGGCGGCCGAAGTCGAGGAGGCGACGGCACTCGGCGTCCAGCCAGGCGTCGTCGGGACCGAAGGGCACCGAGGGGGTGGAGGAGATCGGGTGGCTCACCCCGGCAGTCAATCAGCCGGGCCCGGAACGCACGAGACCCCCGCACGCGGTGCGGGGGTCTTGCGACTGGACCCGTTGATCCGTCCAGTGGCAGGTAGAGGATTCGAACCTCTGTAGGCAATGCCGGCTGATTTACAGTCAGCTCCCTTTGGCCGCTCGGGCAACCTGCCGGGCCGTGCGGAACAATAGCAAGGCACGGACTTCACCACGAATCGCCGGGGCGCTCGCAGAGCCCCCACTAGGAGGCACAAGAAATGGCTGACTCGAGCTTCGACATCGTGAGCAAGCTGGACCGCCAGGAGGTCGACAACGCCCTGAGCCAGGCCGCTCGCGAGATCGCCACCCGCTTCGACTTCAAGGGCACCGGCGCCACCATCGAGTGGAAGGGCGAGACGGCCATCGAGATCACCGCCTCCGCCGACGACCGTGCCAGCGCGGTGCTCAGCGTCTTCCAGGACAAGTTGATCAAGCGCAACCAGAGCCTGAAGATCCTCGACACCTCCGAGCCGCGCCAGTCCGGCCAGGTGTCCAAGATCGACATCGCGCTCAAGGAGGGCATCACCTCCGAGGACGCCAAGAAGATCTCCAAGCTGATCCGCGACGAGGGCCCCAAGGGCGTCAAGGCGCAGGTCCAGGGCGACGAGCTCCGGGTGTCGTCGAAGAAGCGCGACGACCTGCAGGCCGTGCAGCAGCTGGTGAAGTCGCAGGACTACGAGTTCGCGGTGCAGTTCACCAACTATCGGTGATTCGGGGGCCAGCACTCTGGCCCTCCCCGTCGCGCGGGCGCATACTCCGGCGCATGATCACGCGCTGGAGGGCGTTGGCCCTCGCTCTCGCCCTGGTGCTCTGCGGCGTCGGGCCGGCCCTCGCGGCCGCCATCAACACGCCGCCGATCGCCCGACTGGTTGGTGGCAACACCAGTCTCACCGAGATCAAGGACGTCGCCGTCGACGCCGCCGGGCGGCGTTACGTGCTCCTCGCGGACTCCATCCTGGTCTTCGACGCCGGTCAGGTGGGCAACCAGGCACCGGTCCGCCGGATCACCGGCGCCTTGACCGAGCTCGTATGGGCGTGGGGCATGGCCGTCGCACCCGACGGCCGGATCTACGTGAGCGAAGGCAAGGGTACGAGTTGGAAGATCCTGATCTTCGCCGCAGGTGCGTCGGGCGACACTCGTCCGGCAGATCGGATCGAAGGCCCGCAGCCAGGCCTCTCCTGGCCCTACGGCTTGGCTCTCGATCCGCAGGGCGGGCTCTACGTCGCCAACCGCGAGGCTGACTCTGTCCTGTGGTTCGCGCCCACCGCCACTGGCAACACCCCACCGAGCCGGACCATCAGGGGTGCACGCACTGGCCTGGACCGCCCGACTGACGTCGCACTCGACAGCTCGGGAAACATCCACGTGGCCAATCCGAACGCCAAGTCCATCTCTACCTACCCACCCAACGCAGGCAACGACGTCGCACCGATCCGCCGCATCGCCGGACCGAACACCGGGCTGAGCAGTCCGTTCGCGATGACGTTCGACCAACAGGGGAACCTGTACGTCGCCGACAGCAGTGCTGGCGAGCTCGGCGCGGTGCTTGCCTGGGCGTCTGGCGCACCAGGAGGAGACACTGCGCCATATGCGCGTCTCACAGGGGGAGCCACCGAGCTTGACTCGCCCACAGGCGTAGCAGTGGATTCGACGGGCCAGCTCACCGTAAGGGGCTATCGGAGCGTCCTCACCTTCGCCCCGCTTCCGGCGCCCACTCCGCTACCCACCCCCACCCCGACGCCCACCCCGACACCCACCCCGACACCCACCCCGACACCCACCCCGGCCGTACCGCTCAAGGTCACCCAGCTGAAGGTCGCGGGCAAGTCGACGGGCGTGTCGTGGAAGGTGACCTGGAAGGCCCCCGCGTCGACGGTGACCGGCTACAAGGTGAAGGTCACGCTCGGCAAGAAGGCCTTGCTCACCGAGAAGCGCACGAAGACGAAGATCACCCTGAAGCGGAGCAAGCTGAAGGTGGGCAAGCTCACGGTGACCGTGACCGCGGTCAACAGCGTCGGCAAGGGGCCGCGTACGACGACGACGTTCCGCGTCGCGAAGCCCGCGCGGGGCTAGTCGCGCGCGGGCCTCACCAGCCGCCGCGGGCCCGCGCCAGCGCGCCCACCAGCTCCGCCACGGCGCGCACGGGATCCGCGGTCAGCGCCACGGCACCGATCTCCGCACCGATGTGGTCGTCCGCACCCTTGCCCGCGATGTAGAGCGGGTGGTCGTCGGCCAGCCGTCGCAGCGCCGAGCTGTGTGCGGTGAAGACCGTCGGCCGGGTCGCGGCGAGCACGACCGCGTCGGCGCCCGTCCCGCGCGCGGCGGTCGCGATCGCGGGCACCGGCGTGTCGGCCCCGAGGAAGCGCGTCCGGACGCCGCGCTCGCCCAGCATCAGGGCCACGCACAGCAGCACCATGTCGTGCCGTTCCCCCGCCGGGCAGGCGAGCAGGACCACCGGAGCGTCGTCCGTGACCGCGCCGCGCGCATCGGCCGACACGGTGACGAGCCTGCGGCGCACGAGCTCGCTCACGAAGTGCTCGTGCGCCACGGAGAGCGATCCGTCCTCCCACCGGTCACCGACGTCGGCGAGGAACGGCAGGACGACCGTGGCGACGGCGCCCGAGAGCGGGATGCCGTGGAAGAGCCGCTTGAGCTCGAGCTCGGCGGCCTCGGCGTCGAACGCCTCCACGGCAGCCCACAGGGCGTCGCGCGGGGTCGTCCCGATGTTCACCCGCGCACCGTAGTGCGTCGAGCGCTCCACATCGACCTGTTCCACCGACGGCCCACCCTCCGGGGTGGAGCGGTGGGCGTCAGCCGGCGACCGCCATCCGGGGCACGACGGTCGCGCCGGCGGCCGGGGTGAGCCACACGTTGGCGCCCTCCTCGAGCCCGAGCGCGCGGGCATGGGTGCGGGTGGCCACCACCGACACCTCGTCTCCGTCGACGGTGAGGACGGTGAGGCGTACCTCGAAGCCGATCCGGATCAACCGCGAGATGGTGCCCTCGACGGCGCCCGCCAGCGTCGGTGCGGTCTCGATCTCGATGTCGTGGGGCCGCAGCGAGACGCCTCCGAGGTGGGTGACCTCGCCGAGGAACGACATCACGAAGTCGTTGGCCGGCTCGTCGTAGAGCTGGTCGGGCGTGCCGACCTGCTCGACGCGACCCTCGTTGATGACCACGATCTCGTCGGCGACCTCGAGGGCCTCCTCCTGGTCGTGGGTCACGAACACGGTGGTGACGTGCACGTCGTCGTGGAGCCGGCGCAGCCACTCGCGCAGCTCCTTGCGGACCTTGGCGTCGAGCGCACCGAAGGGCTCGTCGAGCAGCAGGACCGAGGGCTCCACGGCGAGCGCACGGGCCAGGGCCATGCGCTGGCGCTGGCCCCCCGAGAGCTGCGAGGGCAGCCGGTGGGCGAACTGCGACAGGTGCACGAGCTGGAGCAGCTCGTCGACCCGGTGGGCGATCTCGTCCTTGGGCCGCTTGCGGATCTCCAGGCCGAAGGCGACGTTCTTGGCGACGGTCATGTGCTTGAAGACCGCGTAGTGCTGGAACACGAAACCGACGTTGCGCTTCTGCGGCGGCAGGGTCGTGGCGTCGACCCCCTCGATGCTGACGGTGCCGGTGTCGCCCTTCTCCAGCCCGGCGATGATGCGCAGGAGGGTCGACTTGCCGCCACCGCTGGGCCCGAGGAGCGCGGTGAGCTGGCCGGTCGGGATCGAGACGTTGACGTCATCCAGCGCGACGAAGTCGCCGAACTTCTTGTTCAGCCCTGACACTTCGATGCTCATGGGGTGACCTTTCGGGTGCGAGCGCGCGGGCGCTCAGTCATGGACTTTGGGACGGAGGAGGGCGACCACGATCAGGCTGGCGACACAGACCATCACCAGCAGGAAGGCGATGGCGTACGCCTCTCCCTGGGCGAAGTTCTGGTAGCTCTTCTCGACCGCGAGGGTGGCCGTCTGGGTCTTGCCGGCGACGTTGTCCGAGACGACCTTGACCGCGCCGAACTCACCGACGGAGCGCGCCAGGCTCAGCACGACGCCGTACACGACCGCCCACTTGATGCTGGGCAGGGTGATCCGCAGGAAGGTCTGCGGGCCGTTGGCGCCGAGGCTGCGGGCCGCCTGCTCCTGCTCGTCGCCGATCTCGTTGAGGACCGGGACGACCTCGCGGATCACGAGCGGGAGCGCGACGAAGCAGGTCGCCATGACCAGGCCGGGGGTGGCGAAGATGACCGAGATCCCGCCCTCCTCGAGCCCCTGGCCCAGCCAGCCGTCGCGGCCGTTGTAGACCAGCACGAGGGCCAGGCCGACGACGACCGGCGACACCGAGAGGGGGAGGTCGACCAGCGCGGACAGCACGCGCTTGCCGGGGAACTCGTAGCGGACCAGCAGCAGCGAGATGGTCACGCCGAAGACGAGGTTGATCAGCACCGCGGCGAGCGCGATCTTGCCGGTCAGGGCGAGTGCGGCGACCACGTCCTCGTCACCGAGCGCGTCGGTGAGGTTGGTCAGCCCGCCCTCGAAGGTGCGCTGCACCAGGAGCCCGAGGGGCCAGGCGATCAGGAAGAACACGTAGCCCACGGCGACGAGCCGCAGGATCCACTTGGTGGGGGTCGAGGTGCTCACCATCGGCGGGCCACCCTCCTCTGCAGGATGTCCAGCGCGACGATCACCAGCAGGGCGATGAAGAGCATCACCGAGGCGAGCGCCGCGGCGGAGGAGTAGTTGCCGTTCTCGATGAACGACAGGACGCGGACCGAGACGACCTCGGTCTCGTTGGGCCGGTTGCCGCTCAGCAGCACCAGCGAGCCGTACTCCGAGATCGCCCGGGCGAAGCTGAGGGCGGCACCCGAGGCGATGGCGGGCACGAGGCTGGGCAGGATGATCCGCCGGAAGATCGTGGCGCGGCTCGCGCCGAGCGACGCCGCGGCTTGCTCGACGTCGGTGTCGAGCTCCTCGAGCACCGGCTGCACGGTCCGCACGATGAAGGGCAGCGTCACGAAGGCGAGCGCGAGCGTGACCGCGTTGGGCGTGAAGGCCCACTGCACCCCGATCGGGCTGTTCGGCCCGTAGAGGCCGAGCAGGACCAGGCCTGCCACGACGGTCGGGAGCGCGAACGGCACGTCGATGATGACGTTGAGGAGCTTCTGGCCCCAGAACCGGTCCCGCACGAGGACCCAGGCGATGACGGTGCCGACGACGACGTTGACCAAGGTGACGACGATCGACTGGGTCACCGTGAGCTGGACGGCGTTCCACGTCTGCGGGTTCTGCAGGACGGTGAAGTACTGGCTCCACCCGCCTGCGGCTGCACGGGCCACGATCGCCGAGAGGGGCAGCAGCACGAGCAGGCTGAACCAGATCATGGCCAGCCCGAGCCCCACGCCAGCCCCGGAGGTCAGGGTGTTGCGGGGTGTCGTGCGCCGGGTCCGGCCCCCCTGCGGGGAGGCCGGACCGGCGGCGTCGATCGTCGCCCCGGTGAGGGCGGCTGACATTACTCCTCGCCCTCCTGGCCGGTCTTCTGCTGGAGCTCGGTGATGATGCCGAGGACGTCGCCCTCTTCACCGGTGCCGAAGTACTTCGGGGCCGCGTCGGCCCAGCCACCGAAGTTGTCGTCGATGGTGTAGAGCGTGCCGGGCGTCGGGAACGGGTCGCTCGGGTCGTTGGCACCCTCGACCTCGGGGATGTCGACGCCGTCGACGACGGGGCGGAAGCCGAAGGACGCGTAGTCCGCCTGCGCCTCGGGGCCGGTGAGGAAGGACAGGAAGTCGGACGCGGCCTGGGGCGCGTCGACCGTGACCGCAGCCGGGTTCTCGATCAGCAGCGTGTCGTCGGGGACCACGTAGTCGATGTCCGCACCGTTCTGCTTGGCCAGGATCGCCTCGTTCTCGTAGGAGAGGAGGACGTCGCCCGAGCCGTCGGTGAAGGCGGTCGTCGCCTCGCGGCCGCTGGACGGGAGCGCGATGACGTTGTTGAGCATCTTGGTGATGAAGTCGCGGCCGGCCGCCTCGTCGTCGGTGCCGCCGGTGGCGTGCGCCCACGCGGCGAGGATGTTCCAGCGCGCGGAGCCGGACGAACCCGGGTTCGGCGTGATGACCTCGACGCCCGGCTTCACCAGGTCGTCCCAGGAGGTGATGTTGTCCGGGTTGCCGCTGCGGACGACGAACACGACGACCGAGGAGGTCGCGATCCCGTTGGTCGCGTTGTCCTTCCAGTCGTCGGCGACGATGCCGGCGTCGACGAGACGGGTGATGTCGGTCTCGAGCGAGTAGTGCACGACGTCGGCCTTGGAACCGTCGGCCACGGCGCGGCTCTGGTCGCCCGAGGCGCCGTAGGACGGCTCGAACTCGACGTCCGCACCCTCGTCGGTGGCCTGGAAGTCCTCGAAGATGCCTTCGTTGGCCGTCTCGAGGATCGAGAACCCGCTCAGGCGGAGCGCGGTGCTGTCGTCACTGCCCGAGCCCGAACCGCCACCGCAGGCGGACAGGGTGGCGAGGGCACCGACCAGGGCGGCCGCAAGAGCGGCACGTGAACGGTTCTGCATGAGGGGTACTCGACTTTCTTGATCGGTGAGCAATGTCGAGAAACATACATGACTTTATGGACCGGGCTGACATTGATCCACCGTGTCGTGGCTCACCTGTCCAGACCGGTCCGCGCGGCCACGCCCGGACGGGCGCCGGACGCACCGACGGGCCGGAGGCGTTCACCGCCCCCGGCCCGTCGTACGCCGTCCCGAGCGGCGTGTCCGTGCGTCAGTCGTGCGTCAGTTCAGGCCGTTGCTCACGGCCGTGATCAGCTCGCCGTTGGACGTGTCGCCCGACAGCTCCCAGAAGAACGCACCGGCCAGGCCCTGGTCGTTGGCGTAGGCCATCTTGGTGCCGATCGTGGCGGGGGTGTCGTAGCTCCACCACTGGTTGCCACACTTGGCGTACGCCGTCCCGCCGACGGTGCCGGTGGCCGGGCAGGTGTTCTTGAGGACCTTGTAGTCCTCGATGCCCTGCTCGTAGGTGCCGGGAGCCGGGCCGGTGGCCGAGCCGCCGGGGGCGTCCTGGGTGACGCCGGTCCAGCCGCGGCCGTAGAAGCCGATACCGAGCAGCAGCTTCGAGGACGGGATGCCGAGCTGCTTGAGCTTGGCGATCGCGGTGCTCGAGTCGAATCCGTTGGTCGGGATGCCGGGGTAGGACGACAGCGGCGAGTGCGGTGCGGTCGGGCCCTGCGCCGCGAAGGCGCCGAAGTAGTCGTAGGTCATCGGCATGTACCAGTCGACGTACTGCGCCGCCGCGTCGTACCCGCCCGCCTCGATCTTGCCGCCGCTCGTGCCGTCCGCGGTGATGGCCGCGGTGACGAGGTCGCTGCCGAACTCGCCCCGCAGCGCCTGCATCAGTCGCGGGAAGGCCTGGTTGCCGCTGCTGTCGCAGGTGAGGCCGCAGGCGTTGGGGTACTCCCAGTCGATGTCGATGCCGTCGAAGACGTCCGCCCAGCGCGGGTCCTCGACGAGGTCGTGGCACGACGAGGCGAAGGCGGCCGGGTCCTGCGCGGCCTGGGTGAAGCCGCCCGACCAGGTCCAGCCGCCGAACGACCAGATGACCTTGAGGTGGGGGTACTTCGCCTTGAGCTTGCGCAGCTGGTTGAAGTTGCCGCGGAGGTCCTGGTCCCACGTGTCGGCGACACCGTCGACGCTCTGGTCGGCGGTGTAGGCCTTCTCGTAGTCGGCGTAGGAGTCACCGATGGTGCAGCGGCCGTTCTGGACGTTGCCGAAGGCGTAGAGGATGTGGGTCAGCTTGGACGCCGAGCCGTTGGTGTCGAGGTTCTTGGCGTGGAAGTTGCGGGCATAGGTGCCCCAGTTGGTGAAGTAGCCGATCACCTTCTTGCCGCCCGGACCCGTCGTGGGCGGGTTGGTCGTCGGCGGGGTCGTCGGCGGGGTCGTGGTGGGCGGGGTCGTCGGCGGGGTCGTCGTGCCGCCGCAGGCACCGAGGTCCTGCCACACGCCCCACTCGCCGGTCGTGCCGGGGGTCTCGCCCTGGGTCCACCACTTCGCGCGCCAGTTGTGGCCGCCGTGGGTGACCTCGGCGCCGCCGGTGTAGGTCGCGGCAGACGTCCAGGCCGTGCCGGCGCACGCGGCGGCCGCGGTGGAGCCGGCCGGGGCCAGCGTGGAGGCCGGCGCGGCGAGCGCGAACGGCAGCAGGACCGCGGACGCGACGGCCCCGGCCAGCAGGCCGGCGACACGTCCTCTCCGGGATCGAGGGGCGAGCGTGGACAACATGGATCCTCCCGAGATCGAAGGGCGCGGTGCGCCCGGTCGTTCGACCGTAGGGACTCCGTGAGCCGGGTCACAAGGGGTTCGTTAGATGTCCTTACCAATTACCCCGGCGTGATTCGTGAGGCCAACTAACAAAAGGGCAGGTCATCGGCCTGCGGAACCGTGCCGACGCCCGCGGGGATGCCATCGGCTCGCGTCTCGGATGGTGGGACGAACGCGTCCGTCCCACAGGGCAGGAACGCCCGGGCGACGAGGGACCGACGGCTATCGTCTCCCCTTGTGGTAGCAGCAGAGAAAGAGGTCAAGCAGCTCGACCGCGTCATCATCCGGTTCGCCGGCGACTCGGGCGACGGCATGCAGCTCACCGGCGACCGGTTCACCCAGGAGACCGCCGCTTTCGGCAACGACCTGGTGACCCTCCCCAACTTCCCGGCCGAGATCCGCGCACCCCAGGGCACGCTCCCGGGCGTCTCCTCGTTCCAGGTGCACTTCGCCGACCACGACATCCTCACCGCCGGCGATGCCCCCGACGTGCTCGTCGCGATGAACCCGGCCGCGCTTCGCGCCAACCTCGGCGACCTCCACAAGGGCGCGACGATCATCGTCGACACCCATGACTTCACCGCGCGCAACCTGTCCAAGGCCGGCTACCAGGACAACCCGCTCGACGGCGACACCCTCGACGCCTACGCCGTCCACCCGGTCGACCTCACGGGCATGACGATCGAGGCGGTCAAGGACTTCGGGCTCTCCCGCAAGGACGCCTCGCGCGCCAAGAACATGTTCGCCCTCGGTCTGTTGTCGTGGATGTACGGCCGCCCGACCGACCCGACGACCACGTTCCTCGGCAAGCGCTTCGCCAAGGTGCCCGACATCCGCGACGCCAACCTCGCCGCCTTCACGGCCGGCTGGAACTTCGGCGAGACCACCGAGACCTTCGCCGTCCAGTACGAGATCAAGCCGGCGGTCATGCCGCCCGGCACCTACCGCAACATCACCGGCAACCTCGCCCTGGCCTACGGCCTGGTCGCCGGCAGTGTGCAGTCCGGGCTCCCGGTGTTCCTGGGGACCTACCCGATCACCCCGGCCTCCGACATCCTCCACGAGCTCTCGAAGCACAAGTCCTTCGGCGTCACGACGTTCCAGGCCGAGGACGAGATCGCCGGCGTCGGCGCCGCCATCGGTGCGTCGTACGCCGGTCACCTCGGCGTGACCTCCACGTCCGGCCCCGGCGTGGCGCTGAAGTCGGAGGCCATCGGCCTCGCGGTGATGACCGAGCTCCCGCTCGTCGTGGTCGACGTGCAGCGCGGCGGCCCCTCGACCGGCCTGCCGACCAAGACCGAGCAGGCCGACCTGCTGCAGGCGATGTTCGGCCGCAACGGCGAGGCGCCGGTGCCGATCGTGGCGCCCCAGTCGCCCGGCGACTGCTTCGCCGCCGCGGTCGAGGCGACCCGCATCGCGGTCACCTACCGCACCCCCGTGCTGCTGCTCTCCGACGGCTACCTCGCCAACGGCTCCGAGCCGTGGCGCGTGCCCACTGTCGACGAGCTCCCCGTGATCGACCCGGACTTCGCGACCGAGAAGAACCACGGCTCAGGGGAGGACGCCGAGTTCTGGCCCTACCTCCGCGACGAGGCGACCCTCGCGCGGCCGTGGGCGATCCCCGGCACGCCGGGCCTCGAGCACCGCATCGGCGGCCTCGAGAAGGGCGACGGGCACGGCAACATCTCCTACGACCCGGCCAACCACGACTTCATGGTCCGCACCCGCCAGGCCAAGGTCGACCGGATCGCCGACACGATCCCGCCCGTCGAGGTCGACGACCCCTCCGGCGAGGCGAAGGTCCTCGTGCTGGGCTGGGGCTCGACCTACGGTCCCATCGGTGCCGGCGTACGCCGCGTCCGGAAGGCCGGCTACCACGTCGCGCAGGCACACCTGCGCCACCTCAACCCGTTCCCGAGCAACCTCGGCGAGGTGCTGACGGGCTACGACAAGGTGCTCGTGCCCGAGATGAACCTCGGCCAGCTCTCCCTCCTGCTGCGCGCGAAGTACCTCGTCGACGCCGTCGGCTATAACCACGTCCGCGGGCTGCCGCTCAAGGCGACCGAGCTCGCGCACGCGATCGGCGAGCTCGTCGGCCAGGCGGAGGGCATCGACATCGATCTCGGCGTGTGGGGCGAGCCCACCCAGAAGGAGCACATCTGATGACGACCTCCGTCCCGGCCGACCTCGGCCTCCCCGGCCTGCGGTCCGGCACCGAGAACGTGCCCACCACCGACGAGCCGCAGACCGGCAAGGACTTCACCTCCGACCAGGAGGTCCGCTGGTGCCCCGGGTGCGGCGACTACGCCGTGCTCAAGGCCGTCCAGTCCTTCCTCCCCGACCTCGGGCTGCGCCGCGAGAACATCGTCTTCGTCAGCGGCATCGGCTGCTCCAGCCGGTTCCCCTACTACCTCGACACCTACGGCATGCACTCCATCCACGGACGCGCGCCCTCCATCGCCACCGGCATCGCCACGGCCCGCGAGGACCTCTCGGTGTGGGTCGTCACCGGCGACGGCGACGCCCTCTCCATCGGCGGCAACCACCTCATCCACGCCCTGCGCCGCAACGTCAACATGACGATCCTGCTGTTCAACAACCGCATCTACGGCCTCACCAAGGGCCAGTACTCCCCCACCTCCGAGGCCGGCAAGGTCACCAAGTCCACGCCGATGGGCTCGGTCGACCACCCGTTCAACCCCGTCTCGCTGGCGCTCGGTGCGGAGGCGTCCTTCGTCGCCCGCACCATCGACTCCGACCGCAAGCACCTCACCGCGGTCCTCGCCGCGGCCGCCGCCCACCGCGGCACCTCGCTCGTCGAGATCTACCAGAACTGCCCCATCTTCAACGACGGCGCCTTCGACGCGATCAAGTCGCCCGACACCAAGGGCGACGCGATCATCCCGCTGGTGCACGGCGAGCCGATCACGTTCTCGGCAGGCACCCGGGGCCTCGTGCGCGACAACGCCTCGGGCGGGGTCGCGATCGTCGACACCGCCGACGTGCCGGCCGAGCAGCTGCTGGTCCACGACGCCCACAACGCCGACCCGTCGCAGGCCTTCGCGATCTCCCGGCTGACCGACATGGGCTACCTCAACCAGACGCCCATCGGCATCTTCCGCCAGGTGCAGCGGACGACGTACGACGACGCGGCGCGCGAGCAGGTCACCGCGGCCAGCCAGGCCTCGGCCGGGAACGGCACCGCCGACCAGTCCGCCCGGTTGGCGGCGCTGATCGGCGGCGGTGACACCTGGACGATCCTCTGACCCCTGCGGGTCAGCGGCTCGCTCGGGTGGTCAGTCGAAGTAGAGCGTCCAGACCTTGCCCTTGGTGTTGCCGAAGCCGCTGGAGCTGTCGACCTTCGAGCGCCACTTCCAGCGGCCCTTCTCGGGCGCGAAGATCCGGGTCTTGAAGACGCCGCGGTCGTTGGTCTTGATCTTCTTGACCGTCTTCCACTTGCACTTCCCGCAGGCCTTCTTGAGGATCTTCACCTTGCCGACGTAGGGCAGGAGCGTGCCGTCGACCTGCGGCTCCATGACCGTGCCGCGCAGCTTGAAGGCGTTGTAGGAGACCTGGTGGTCGCCCGGGGGCCGCTCCTCGATGATGCGCTTCGGCGCAGAGCCGGCGGTGGCTCCGGTGCTGAGCGCGACGGTGGCGAGCAGCGCAGCGACGAACGCTGCCAGGACGGTGCGGAAGACCCGCATGGTGTTTCCCCCTCGAGAGACGATGACGTGCTGACCTCCCCGGGGTCCCGACCCCGGAGACGCGTCCATGCTAGGCGACGTCGCGGCCCTACACTCCCGGAGTGCCAGAGAACCGTCGCGGACTCGTGCTCGGAGCGCTGGCCTACCTCCTCTGGGGCACCCTCCCGGTCTACTGGGCGCTGCTCGAGCCGGGCGGTGCCGTCGAGATCCTCGCGCACCGGCTGCTCTGGTCGCTGCTGACGATGGTCGTGGTCCTCGCCGCGTGGCGGAAGGTCGGCGGCTTCGCCGACCTGCTGCGCGACCGACGGAAGGTCCTCCTCATCAGCAGCGCGGCCGTCCTCATCACCATCAACTGGGGCACCTACATCTGGGGCGTCAACAGCGGTCGCGTGGTCGAGACCTCGCTCGGCTACTTCATCAACCCGCTCGTCACCGTGCTCCTCGGCGTGCTCGTTCTGGGCGAGCGGCTGCGCCCCCTCCAGTGGGTGGCGATGGGCATCGCCTTCCTCGCGGTCTGCGTCCTGAGCGTCGACTACGGCCGCCCGCCCTGGATCGCGCTCGTCCTCGCCCTGAGCTTCGCCGCCTACGGCCTCGCGAAGAAGAAGGCGGACGTCGCCGCCGTGGAGAGCATCACGCTGGAGACCCTGGTCATGGCGCCGTTCGCGCTGGCGTACGTCGTCTGGATCACCGCCCAGGGGCAGTCGAGCTTCGGCTCGCACGGCCTCGGCCACGCCCTGCTCTACACCACGACGGGCGTCGTCACCGCGGTCCCGCTGATGCTCTTCGGCGCCGCGGCCATCCGGGTCTCGATGGTGTCGCTCGGCCTGCTGCAGTACTTCGCGCCGACCATCCAGTTCGCCCTCGGCATCCTGGTCTTCCACGAGGACATGCCCGCCAGCCGCTGGATCGGCTTCGCGATGGTCTGGGTCGCGCTCGTGCTCTTCACCGTCGAGACCGTCAACCACCGCCGCCGGCACCTGCGGCTGATCGCGCAGGCGAGCGCGGCCTGACGTCCCGGCTCCGGAGCGGTGTGTGAGCCACGTTCGGCGCGGGCCGAAGGTGGCTCACTCACCGCCCGACGGCCGGTCAGGCGAAGCGGGTGGCCACGACGTCGGCGAAGGACTCGAGGGCCGTGCGCACCGGGCCGGGGTCGAGGACCTCGAGGTGCTTCTTGGCCTGGGCCGCCTGGCCGACGACGTAGTCACGTGCCTGGGCCATGGCCGGGTGCACGCGCAGGAGCGAGAGGGCCTCGGCGACCTCGGCGTCGTCGGTCAGTGGGCGACCGAGCAGCGACAGGAGCCGCTCGTCGGCCGGGTCGGAGGAGGCCTGGGCCATCAGCACCGGCAGCGTCGGCACGCCCTCGCGCAGGTCGGTGCCCGGCGTCTTGCCCGAGGTGTCGGACTCGGAGGCGATGTCGAGGATGTCGTCGGAGAGCTGGAAGGCCGAGCCGACGATCTCGCCGTAGGCGCTCAGCGCCTCGACGACCTCGGGGCGGGCGCCGCCGAACATCGCGCCGTAGCGCGCCGAGGTCGCGATGAGCGACCCGGTCTTGCCCGCGACGACCTCGAGGTAGTGCGCGAGCGGGTCCTCGCCCGGTCCCGGCTTCACGGTCTCGAGGATCTGGCCCTCGACCAGGTGCGTGAACGTCCGCGCCTGGATGCGTACGGCGTCGGGGCCGAGGTCGGCGGTGAGCTCGGAGGACCGGCCGAAGAGGAAGTCGCCGACCAGGATCGCGACCAGGTTGTCCCAGCGTGCGTTGGCCGTGTCGGCACCGCGGCGCAGGTCGGCCTCGTCCATGACGTCGTCGTGGTAGAGCGAGGCGACGTGGGTGAGCTCCACGACGCAGGCCGCGGTCTCCACCTCCTCGGCCTCGGGGTGGGTCCCGGTCTCGGCCGCCAGCAGGACGAGCAGCGGACGGAACCGCTTCCCGCCGGCCATCATCAGGTGCGTCGCGGCCTGCGAGACGTAGGGCGTCCGGCCCTGGCAGTGCCCCTCGAGCAGCTCGTCGATGTGTGCGAGCCGGTCCACGAGCCGGCGCTCGAGGTCGGCGTCGACGACAGGCAGTGCGAGGGGCGAGTCGGTCACCTGATGAATTCTCCAGCAACGGCCGCCAGATCGAGAACCGGGCCCGGCACGATGCCCAGGACGAGGGTCACAGCCGCACCGACGGCGATGGTCGTCGCGGTCATCACCGAGGGGTACGCCACGCTCGGTCCGTCGCCGACGGGCTCGTCGAAGAACATCACCTTGATCACCCGGACGTAGAGGGCGACCGCCAGGATGCTCGCCGCGATCGCGGCCACGACCACCGGCCAGGCACCGGCCGCCAGCGCGACCGAGAAGACGGCGAGCTTGCCCACGAAGCCGGCGGTCAGCGGGATGCCGGCGAGCGCGAGCAGGAAGAAGGCGAAGACCGCCGCCACGAGGGGCGACTCCTTGCCGAGCCCCGCCCAGCGGGCGAGCGCCGTCGTCTCGCCACCGCCGTCGCGCACGAGGCTGACCACGGCGAAGGCGCCGATGGTCGCGAAGCCGTAGGTCGCGAGGTAGAACAGCACGGCCTGGAGCGAGGTGATCTCGCCGGAGGCGAGGTCGGCGGAGCCCTGCAGGCCGATCACGCCGACGAGGATGAAGCCGGTGTGCGCGACCGAGGAGTAGGCGAGCAGGCGCTTGATGTCGCTCTGCGTCATCGCGAGGATCGCGCCGACGAACATCGAGAGGATCGCGATGATCCACAGCATCGGCTGCCACGACCAGCGGTCGGCGCCGAGGGCGACGTAGAACAGGCGGAGCAGCGCGCCGAACGCGGCGACCTTGGTGCCGGCGGCCATGAAGGCCACGACCGGGGTCGGGGCGCCCTGGTAGACGTCGGGCGTCCACGCCTGGAAGGGGACGGCGCCGACCTTGAAGAGCAGGCCGACCGACAGCAGGCCGGTGCCGATGAGCAGCAGGCTGTTGCTGCTCACGTCGTTGCGCACGGCCTCGTTGATCGCGGCGAAGTCCATCGAGCCGGCGTAGCCGTAGAGCAGCGCGGCGCCGTAGAGGAAGAAGCCGGAGGAGAAGGCGCCGAGCAGGAAGTACTTCAGGGCCGCCTCCTGGCTGAGCAGGCGCCGGCGCCGGGCCAGGCCGCTGAGGAGGTAGAGCGGCAGTGAGAGGACCTCGAGGCCGACGAACATGGTCAGCAGGTCGTTGGCCGCGGGGAAGAGCATCATCCCGAAGACCGCGAACATCATCAGCGGGTAGACCTCGGTGTGCTCGCGCTGCGCAGCGATCGCCGCGGTCTCGGCGTCGGTGCCCGGCACCGCGGCGGCCTGGCCGGCGAACGCCGACACCCCGCCGTCGAGGTGGCGCTCGGCGAAGAGCAGCACGCCGGCGATCGCCAAGGCGAGCACCAGCCCCCAGATGAACAGGCTCGGGCCGTCGACGGCGACCGTGCCGCCGACCGCGAGGATGCCGCGCGCGGCCCCGTCGTCGTACGTCGCCACGGCGCGGGCCACGAGGACGACGCCGACCAGCGCGGCCACGAGGCCGACGAGCGACAGCACGACCTGCGCGCGGTAGCGCAGGGCGCGCGGCAGGAAGGCCTCCACCACGACGCCGAGGCAGGCGACGGC
The DNA here is from genome assembly GCF_900105585.1 of Nocardioides exalbidus. Lineage (NCBI taxonomy): Bacteria > Bacillati > Actinomycetota > Actinomycetes > Propionibacteriales > Nocardioidaceae > Nocardioides > Nocardioides exalbidus. The sequence goes on along the minus strand of NZ_FNRT01000002.1, from coordinate 2,114,078 downwards.
GAAGACGATGAGCAGCGGCGAGAGCTCGAAGTAGTCGATGCTCGGCTTCACGAAGTCGATCACTGGTGACCACCCTCCAGGCTGATGCCCACACTCGTCAGCGAGTCGTGGACGAAGGGATTGATGACGTCGAGCAGCGGCATCGGGAAGAAGCCGAAGATCACGAGCGCGAGCACGAGCGGCGCCACGATGCCGACCTCACGCCGGTCGAGGTCGGCCACCGGTGCCGTGCCGTCGAGGTCGGGGCCGGTCATCGTGCGCTGGTACATCCAGAGCGCGTAGATCGCGGCCAGCACGATCGCGAGCACCGCGACCGAGCCGACCAGCCAGTGGTGGTCGAAGGCCGCGATGATGACCATGACCTCCGAGACGAACGGCGACAGGCCGGGCAGGCCGCACGCCGCGAGCCCGCCGATGAGGAACGAGCCGGCGAGGATCGGCGCGTGCTTCTCGACGCCGCCCATCTCGCTGATGAGCGTCGTGCCGGTGCGGTTGATGAGGAACCCGGCGACGAGGAACATCAGCGCCGTCGCGATGCCGTGGTTGACCATGTAGAGGACCGCACCCGTGCCGCCGGTGGCGTTGAAGACGAAGATGCCGAGCACGATGAAGCCGAAGTGCGACAGCGACGTGAGGCCGATGAGGCGCAGGACGTCGTCCTGGCCGATCGCGATCAGCGCGCCGTAGACGATCGAGACCAGCGCGAGCACCACCACGACGGGCGTGGCCCACTGCGAGGCGTCGGGCAGCAGGCCGAGGCAGAAGCGCAGCATGCCGAAGGTGCCGATCTTGTCGAGCACGCAGACCAGCAGCACCGACGTGCTCGGCGTCGCCTTCTCGCTCGTGTCGGCCAGCCAGGTGTGGAACGGGAAGATCGGGGCCTTGATCGCGAAGGCGACGAAGAAGCCGACGAAGAGCCAGCGCTGGGTGATCGGGTCGATGTCGAGCGCGGCCAGGTCGCTGATCAGGAAGCTCGGGTTGCCGGCGTCGGCGGAGACGACGTAGAGCCCGACCACCGACGCGAGCAGGATGAGCCCGCCGGCGAGCTGGTAGATGAGGAACTTCGTCGCCGCACGGCCGCGACCCGAGCGGCCGAAGCCGCCGATCAGGAAGTAGGCCGGGATGAGCGTGGCCTCGAACACGACGTAGAAGAGGAGCACGTCGGTCGCGGTGTAGACCGCGAGCGACATCGCCTCGAGCGCCAGGACCCACGCGAAGAAGGAGCGCGCTCCCCCGCCCTCGGGCGACTCGCTCTCCTTCCAGGAGGCGAGCATCACCGGCGGCACGATCGCGACGGTCAGCAGCACCATCATCAGCCCCAGCCCGTCGAGGCCGAGCGCGTAGTGCACGCCCATGGCCTCGATCCAGGTGTGGGTCTCGGTCATCTGCATGCCGCCGTCGACGTCGTACTGGCTGGCGACCACGAGGCCGTAGACCAGCGAGGCGAGGCCGAAGGCGAGGCCGACCGGGCGCACCTGTGCGCGCGGGACGAAGGCGACCGCGAGCGCGCCGAGGAGCGGCAGCAGGATCAGGACAGTCAGCATCATCCGAGGTTCACCGCCAGGAGAGCGAGGACGACCAGCAGGGCGCCACCGAGGAGGGACAGGGCGTAGGAGCGGACGAAGCCGTTCTGCACGCGACGCAGGGCGCCGGAGATGCCACCGACGGCGGCGGCGCCGCCCATGACGGCACCGTCGATCCCGCCCCGGTCGAGGGTCAGCAGGCCGCTGACCAGCCCGGCACCGGGTCGCACGACGACGGCGTCGTTGATCGCGTCACCGTAGAGGTCGGCGCGGGCGGCCCTCGTGGCGAAGGAGACGTCCCGCGGTGCCTCGCGCGGGATGTCGCGCTTGCCCACGAGGAACCAGGCGGCCGCGACACCGATCGCGACGACGGCGGTGATCATCAGGGTGATCACGATCGCCGGGAGCGGCGGCTCGTGGTGCTCGGCGTGGCCGGTCACCGGCTCGAGCCAGGTGACGATCCAGTCGCCGAGGAGCAGCAGGCCACCGAGCACCGACAGCGCGGCGAGCACCACCAGCGGCACGGTCATCACCTTCGGCGACTCGTGGGGGTGCACGTCCTTCTCCCAGCGCTTCTGGCCGAAGAACGTCATCAGCATCAGCCGGGTCATGTAGAAGCCCGTGATGCCGGCACCGAGCATCGCCAGCAGGCCGATCACCAGGTTGTCGGCGAGCGCCGACTCGATGATCCGGTCCTTCGACCAGAAGCCGGAGAAGCCGGGGAAGCCGATGATCGCGAGGTAGCCCATCGCGAACGTCAGGAAGGTCACCGGCATCGCCTGGCGCAGCGCGCCGTAGTGGCGCATGTCGACGTCGTCGTCCATGCCGTGCATGACCGAGCCGGCGCCGAGGAACATGTTGGCCTTGAAGAAGCCGTGCGTGAGCAGGTGGAAGATCGCGAAGGGGTAGCCGACCGGGCCGAGGCCGGCGGCCAGCATCATGTAGCCGATCTGGCTCATCGTCGAGCCGGCGAGCGCCTTCTTGATGTCGTCCTTGGCGCAGCCGAGCACCGCACCCCACAGGAGCGTGACCGTGGCGACGACCACGACGGCGGTCTGGGCGACCGGGGTGAGCTCGTAGATGAAGTTCGAGCGGACCACGAGGTAGACGCCGGCGGTGACCATGGTGGCTGCGTGGATGAGGGCCGAGACCGGGGTCGGGCCCTCCATCGCGTCGAGCAGCCAGGCCTGCAGCGGCACCTGGGCCGACTTGCCGCAGGCACCGAGCAGGAGCAGCAGGCCGAGCGCGTTGAGCGTGGCCTGGTCGGCCTCACCGGCGAGCTCGCTGACGCCGCCGAAGTCGGAGGTGCCGAAGGTCGCGAACATCAGCGCGATCGCCAGCGTCAGGCCGATGTCGCCGACGCGGTTGATCACGAACGCCTTCTTGGCTGCCCTCGCCGCCGACGGCTTGTGCTGCCAGAAGCCGATGAGGAGGTACGACGCCAGGCCGACGCCCTCCCAGCCCAGGAACAGGCCCACGAAGTTCGCCGAGAGGATCAGCGTGAGCATGGCCGCGACGAAGAGGTTGAGGTAGCCGAAGAAGCGACGACGGCGCGCGTCGTGCTCCATGTAGCCGATGGCGTAGACGTGGATGAGCGAGCCGACGCCGGTGATCAGGAGCAGGAACAGCGCCGAGAGCTGGTCGTAGAGCAGGTCCATGCCGACGGTGAGCTGGCCGGTCTCGAACCAGGTCCACAGGTGCTGGCCGACCTGCCGCTCCTCGGCGTCACGGCCGAGCAGCGAGATGAACAGCGTCAGGCTGAGCACGAAGGACAGGACCGCCATGGCGGTGCCGAGCAGGTGACCGCGCTTGTCGACGGTCGCCTTCAGCGAGGCCGGCAGGAACGGCGCGATGCCGAGCAGCACGAGCGCGCCGAGCAGCGGCAGCGCGATGACCAGCCACAGCAGGTCGAACACGCCGCCGGCACCGGTGTCGGGCGCGACCACGGGCGCGTGGGTCGGGGTCTCGGCCGCGAGGAGGACCGAGTGGGACAAGAGGTTCACGATCGCTCCCTCAGTACTTCAGCAGGCTGGCGTCGTCGACCGAGGCCGAGCGTCGGGTGCGGAAGATGGTCATGATGATCGCGAGCCCGATCACGACCTCGGCGGCAGCCACGACCATCACGAAGAAGGCGGTGATCTGGCCGTCGAGGTTGCCGTGCTGGCGGGCGAAGGCGACGAACGCGAGGTTGCAGGCGTTGAGCATCAGCTCGACGCACATGAACACCACGATGGCGTTGCGCCGGGTGAGGACACCCACGCAGCCGATGGTGAACAGGATCGCGGAGAGCACGACGTACTGGGTCACTTCTCGTCCTCCGTCGTGCTCGCCGGGGTGCCGGCCTTGCCGGACGTCTCGGGCATCCCCGTCGGGTCGCTGTGCCCGTCGAGGCCGGCGATCTGGCGCCGTACGTCGTCGATGTCGTCGGCGAGCGCGGGGGCCGAGCGGACCGTGCCGCGTGCGGCGAGCACCCGCGAGACCGACGACTCGGCGGCGGTGCCGTCGGGCAGGAGCGCCGGGGTGTCGACCGCGTTGTGGCGGGCGTAGACGCCGGGCGAGGGCAGCGGGCCGGGGTGCTTCCCGTGCTCGCCGAAGTCGCGGATGCGCTGGGCGGCGAGGTCGGCCTGCGTGGCCCTCGGCGTGAGCCGCTCGCGGTGGGCGAGCACCATCGCGCCGAGCGCGGCGGTGATCAGCAGCGCGCTGGTGGCCTCGAAGGCGAAGACGTACTTGGAGAAGAGGATGTTGGCGATCGCCGGGACGTTGCCGCCGGTGTTGGCCTCGTCGAGGCCGACGACCGTCCCGAGCGTGACCTGGCTGATGCCCACCACGAGGACGACCCCGAGGACCAGGCCGAACGCGACGGCCAGCACGCGCTGACCGCGGATGGTCTCCACGATCGAGTCGGAGGCGTCGACGCCGATCAGCATCATCACGAAGAGGAACAGCATGAGGATGGCGCCGGTGTAGACGATGATCTGCACCGCGAAGAGGAAGGGCGCGTCCAGCACGGCGTAGAGGAACGCCAGGCTCACCATGACGACGGCCAGCAGCAGCGCGGCGTGCACCGCCTTGCGGACGAACAGGATGCCGAGCGCGGCGACCACCATGATCGGGGCGAGGATCCAGAACGTCATCGCGTGGTCCCCCTGTAGTAGTCACCTTCGTCGTCGCCGAGGCGCATCGGGTGGGGCGGCTGCTCCATGCCGGGCAGCAGCGGGGCCAGGAGGTCGGACTTCTCGTAGATCAGGTCGGCGCGGTTGTTGTCGGCGAGCTCGTACTCGTTGGTCATCGTCAGCGCGCGGGTGGGGCACGCCTCGATGCAGAGCCCGCACAGGATGCAGCGCAGGTAGTTGATCTGGTAGACGCGGCCGTAGCGCTCACCGGGGCTGAACCGGCCAGATGTCACCGGGTTGCCGTCGGCGTCCACGCCCGTGACGTCGTCGGAGTTGGACGCACCCTCGACGTAGATGGCGTCGGCCGGGCACGCCCAGGCGCACAGCTCGCAGCCGATGCACTTCTCGAGGCCGTCGGGCCAGCGGTTGAGCTGGTGGCGGCCGTGGAAGCGCGGAGCCGTCGGCAGCTTCTCGAACGGGTACTGCTCGGTGACGACCTTCTTGAACATCGTCCGGAAGGTGACGCCGAAGCCGGCGATCGGGTCCCAGAGGGACTCCTTGATGCCCTTCGACTCCTCGCCGGACGGCTGGGACTCACTCATGGTTCTCCTCCGCTGCGGCGGTGACGGTGGTGTGGCCCCCCGAAGAGGTCGCGAACGACAGCGGCGCGGCGCCACCGCGGACGGCACCGCCCGCCGGCATCGGCGGGACGGGGAAGCCGCCCGCGAACGCGTCGTGCGGCTCCTCGCTCGCCTCGACCTCGGGCTCCTCGCCCTTGCCGTCGCCCAGGAACATCAGGCCGACGGTGAGGACCAGCAGGACGGCGATCGCGGCCACGAGGTAGCTGCGGTTGATGTTGCCCTCGAGCGAGATGACGCGGATGGTCGCGACGGCCACGATCCAGGCCAGCGAGACCGGGATCAGGATCTTCCAGCCGAGCGCCATGAACTGGTCGTAGCGCATCCGCGGCAGCGAGCCGCGCAGCCAGACGAACAGGAAGATGAAGAGGAAGACCTTGCCGAAGAACCACAGCACCGGCCAGTAGCCGGAGTTGGCGCCGTCCCAGACCTGCTCGACGCCCCACGGCGCGGCCCAGCCGCCGAGGAACAGCGTGGTGGCGATCGCCGAGACGGTGGCGAGGTTGATGTACTCGGCCAGGAAGAACAGCGCGAACTTCAGGCTGGAGTACTCGGTGTGGAAGCCACCGACCAGCTCGCCCTCGGCCTCGGGGAGGTCGAAGGGGGCACGGTTGGTCTCGCCGACCATCGAGATGACGTAGATGACGAACGACGGCAGCAGGATCAGGCCGAACCAGAGGCGGTCCTGTGCGGCGACGATCTCCGAGGTCGACATCGAGCCGGCGTAGAGGAAGACCGCGACGAGCGCGAGGCCCATCGCGACCTCGTAGGAGATCATCTGGGCGCTCGAGCGCAGGCCGCCGAGCAGGGAGTACGTCGACCCGGACGACCAGCCGCCGAGGACGATGCCGTAGATGCCGATCGAGGCGATCGCCATCATGAAGAGCACGGCGACCGGCATGTCGGTGAGCTGCAGGGGCGTGCGGTGGCCGAAGAAGTTGACCTCGGGCCCGAACGGGATGACCGCCCAGGTGATGAAGGCCGGCACGGTCGCGACGACCGGCGCGATCAGGAAGACGACCTTGTCGGCCGCCTTCGGCACGATGTCCTCCTTCAGCGCCAGCTTCACGCCGTCGGCCAGTGACTGCAGCAGGCCGAAGGGCCCGTGCACGTTGGGACCGACGCGGTGCTGCATCCGGGCCACGACCCGGCGCTCGAACCAGATGTTGAACAGCGTCAGCAGCACCAGCACGAGGAAGATGAGGACGGCCTTCACCAGGATCACCCACCAGGGGTCCTGGCCGAACTTCGACAGGTCCGTCTCCGGCAGGTCGGCCGCCAGCGGCAGGACGCTCATGACCGAGAGGCTCACTGCGGGGCTCCCTTCACGGTGACCGGGCTGCCGGGCGAGGCGAGCTCGGCGAGGACGCCGCGGCCGACGGACCGGGCCGGGACCCAGACCACGTCGTCGGGCAGGTCGGCGACCACCGCCGGCAGCGTGATGCTGCCGCGGTCACCGGTGACGGTGACCAGGTGCTCACCGCCGGGTTCGACGAGGCCGAGCACCGCGTCGTACGACGCCTGGCTGAGGCGCGCGACCGGCGTGCGGGCGGTGGCGCGCAGGTGCACCTCGCCGTCCTGCATGGAGCCGAGGTCGACCAGCTGCTTCCAGGTGGCGAGGGCGAAGGCCGTCTCACCCTTCCTCGGCGCGCGGGGGGCGCGGGGCGCCTTGCCGGCGTCGACCGAGGGGCGGGCACCGTCCCACGGGCCGAGGGCCTGCATCTCGGCGCGGACCTCGGCGACCGTGCGGAAGCCGAGCGGCGTACCCATCTCCTCCGCGATGCCGGCCAACAGGCGCAGGTCGGGCAGGGAGGCGGGGTTGGTGAAGACCGCGTCGAACTCGCGGACCCGCGCGTCCCACGTCACGAACCAGCCGGACTTGTCGGTCACCGGGGCGACCGGGAGCACGACGTCGGCGACCCGGGTCACGTCGGTCTCGCGCAGCTCGAGGCTGACCACGAAGCCGGCGGCGTCGAGCGCGGCGCGGAAGGCGGCGGGGTCGCTGGTGTCGTCGGGGTCGACGCCGCCGACCACGAGGCCACCGAGGTCGCCCTTGGCGAGCGCGGCGACGATCGCGTTGCCGTCACGACCGGCCTTGGCCGGGAGCGTGCCGACGCCCCAGGCGGCGGCCACGTCGACGCGCGCCTCCTTGTCGTCGACCGGACGGCCGCCGGGGAGGAGGTTGGGCAGGACACCCGCCTCGACCGCACCACGGTCGCCGGCCCGGCGCGGCACCCAGGCCAGCCGGGCACCGGTGGTGGCGGCCAGCTGGCTCGCCGCGGTCAGCGCCCCGTGGGTCTGGGCGAGCCGCTCGCCGACGAGGATCACGGCGTCCTTGGTCACGCCGTGCTCGGCGTCCTTGAGCGAGGCGATGACCTCGGCCTCGGTGCCGGGCACCGCCGGGACCAGGCGGCCGTTCATCTTGTGCAGGCCGCGGGAGGTGTAGGGCGCGACGGACACCACCTGGGTGCGGCCCTTGCGGGCCGCCTTGCGCAGCCGCAGGAAGATCGTGGCCGCCTCGTCCTCGGGCTCGAGGCCCAGCAGCACGACGACCGGCGCGGCCTCGAGGTCTGCGTAGGTCACCCCGCCCGACAGCGCCACCTGCGCGGCGAGGAAGGACGCCTCCTCCGCGCTGTGCGGTCGGGCGCGGAAGTCGACGTCGTTGGTGCCGAGCGCGACGCGCGCGAACTTGCCGTAGGCGTAGGCGTCCTCGGCGGTCAGGCGACCACCGGTCAGGACCGCACCGGCACCGGCCTCGCGGAGCCCGCGGGCGGCGACGGCGAACGCCTCGGGCCACGACGCGGGCCGGAGCTCGCCGTCCTCGCGGACCTGCGGGTAGGTGATCCGGTCGTCCCCCGCGGCGTAGCGGAAGGCGAAGCGGTCCTTGTCGCTGATCCACTCCTCGTTGACCTCGGCGTCGTTGCCGGAGAGCCGGCGCACGACCTTGCCGCGGCGGTGGTCGACGCGGATCGCCGCACCGCAGGCGTCGTGCTCGGCGACGCCGGGCGTGGAGACCAGGTCGAACGGGCGCGAGCGGAAGCGGTAGTCGGCCGAGGTGAGCGCACCCACCGGGCAGATCTGGATCGCGTTGCCCGAGAAGTAGCTCTCGTAGGGCTCGCGCTCGTAGATCGCGACCTGCTGGAGGGCGCCCCGCTCGGCGAGGGCGATGAACGGGTCACCGGCGACCTGCTCGGAGAAGCGGGTGCAGCGCGCGCAGAGCACGCAGCGCTCGCGGTCGAGGAGGACCTGCGCGGAGATGTTGATCGGCTTGGGGAAGGTGCGCTTGACGCCACCGGACTCGGCGAAGCGGCTCTCGCCGCGGCCGTTGCTCATCGCCTGGTTCTGCAGGGGGCACTCGCCGCCCTTGTCGCAGACCGGGCAGTCGAGCGGGTGGTTGATCAGCAGGAACTCCATCACGCCCTGCTGGGCCTTGTCGGCCACCTCGCTGGTCGCCTGGGTGTTGACGACCATGCCCTCGGCGACGGGCAGCGTGCAGGAGGCCTGCGGCTTGGGGAAGCCGCGGCCGTTGCCGGCGTCAGGGATGTCGACCAAGCACTGGCGGCACGCGCCGACCGGGTCGAGCAGCGGGTGGTCGCAGAACCGCGGGATCTGTACGCCGACCTGCTCGGCCGCGCGGATCACCAGGGTGTCCTTGGGGACGCTCACCTGCACGCCGTCGATGGTCAGCGTGACGAGGTCGGTGTCGACCTTCTCGGGCGCCTTGTCGGTCGTCGTCATGCCTCAGCTCCCACAGGCGAGAAGGCGGTGGAGGCGGCGGGGTCGAACGGGCAGCCGCCGTGGGTCAGGTGCGCGAGGTATTCATCCCTGAAGTGCTTGATCGAGCTCGAGATCGGGCTCGTGGCACCGTCGCCGAGGGCGCAGAAGGAACGGCCCAGGATGTTGTCGCACTGGTCGAGCAGCAGGTCGAGGTCGGCCTCGCTGCCCTGCCCCTTCTCCAGCCGGGCCAGCGTCTGGGTGAGCCACCACGTGCCCTCGCGGCACGGGGTGCACTTGCCGCACGACTCGTGCTTGTAGAACTCGGTCCACCGCAGCACCGCGCGCACGACGCAGGTGGTCTCGTCGAAGAGCTGGAGCGCGCGCGTGCCGAGCATCGAGCCGGCCGCGCCGACGGACTCGAAGTCGAGCGGCATGTCGAGGTGCTCGGGCGTGAGCAGCGGGGTGCTCGACCCGCCGGGCGTCCAGAACTTCAGCTCGTGGCCCTCGCGCATGCCCCCGGCCAGGTCGATGAGCTGTCGGAGGGTGATCCCCAGCGGTGCTTCGTACTGTCCCGGGGTCTTCACGTGTCCCGAGAGGCTGAAGATGCCGAAGCCCTGCGACTTCTCGGTGCCCATCCCGGCGAACCAGGGCGCGCCGTTGACGATGATGCTCGGCACCGACGCGATGGACTCGACGTTGTTGATGACAGTCGGGCTGGCGTAAAGGCCGGCGACGGCGGGGAAGGGCGGGCGCAGGCGGGGCTGGCCGCGGCGGCCCTCGAGGCCCTCGAGCAGCGCCGTCTCCTCGCCGCAGATGTAGGCGCCGGCGCCGGCGTGCACGATCAGGTCGAGGTCGTAGCCGGAGCCGTGGATGTCCTTGCCGAGGTGGCCGGCGAGGTAGGCCTCCTGCACCGCGCGCTGGAGGCGGCGGATCACGTGGAGCACCTCGCCGCGGACGTAGATGAACGCGGTGTTGGCGCGGATGGCGTAGGAGCTGACGATGACGCCCTCGACCAGCGTGTGCGGGCTGGCCATCATCAGCGGGATGTCCTTGCAGGTGCCCGGCTCGGACTCGTCGGCGTTGACCACGAGGTACTTCGGCTTCGGGTTGTCCTGCGGGATGAAGCCCCACTTCATGCCCGTGGGGAAGCCCGCGCCGCCGCGGCCGCGCAGGCCGGACTCCTTGACGGTGTTGATGACGTCGTCGGGCGACATCGCGAACGCCTTGTCGAGGGCGTCGTAGCCACCACGCTCCTCGTAGGACGCGAGCGTCCAGGCGCGGTCGGCGTCCCAGTTGTCCGTCAGCACCGGGGTCAACGTGTCAGCCATTGCTCTGCTCCTTCTCGGAACCGGCGGCGGCACCCGACGTCCAGCCGTTCTCGCGCGCGAGCCTCAGGCCGACCACGGATGCGGGACCGGCGGTCGGTCCCTCGTCGGCGCGGTCGTCGGGGAAGCCGGCCAGCACGCGCTCGGCCTCGCGCCAGGTGCACAGCCGCGGGCCGCGGGTGGAGTGGACCTCGTTGCCGGCGCGCAGGTCGTCGACGACCTGGACCGCGGACTCCGGGGTCTGGTTGTCCATGAACTCCCAGTTGACCATCATCACCGGGGCGTAGTCGCAGGCCGCGTTGCACTCGATGTGCTCGAGGGTGACCTTGCCGTCCTCGGTGGTCTCGTCGTTGCCGACGTCGAGGTGGTCCTTGAGCCGCTCGAAGATCAGGTCGCCGCCCATCACCGCGCAGAGCGTGTTGGTGCAGACGCCGACGTGGTAGTCGCCGACCGGCTTGCGCTTGTACATCGTGTAGAAGGTCGCGACGCCGTTGACCTCGGCGGCGCTGATCCCGAGGATCTCGGCGCACGCCTCGATCCCCTCCGGCGTGACCCGGCCCTCCACCGACTGCACGAGGTGCAGCATCGGCAGCAGCCCGGAGCGGGCCTGGGGATAGCGGGCCGCGATCTCGCGCAGCTCGCCCCAGGTCTTCTCGTCGAGATTGGAGGGGGTGCTCATCGGTCGACTCCTCCCATCACGGGGTCGATGGAGGCGATGGCGACGATGACGTCGGAGACCATGCCGCCCTCGCTCATCACGCTCGTGGCCTGCAGGTTGGTGAACGACGGGTCGCGGAAGTGCGCGCGGAAGGGACGCGTGCCGCCGTCGGAGACGACGTGAGCACCCAGCTCGCCGCGCGGCGACTCGATCGGCACGTAGGCCTGGCCGGCCGGGACCCGGAAGCCCTCGGTGACCAGCTTGAAGTGGTGGATCAGCGCCTCCATCGACTCGCCCATGATGTGGCGGATGTGGTCGAGGCTGTTGCCCATGCCGTCGCTGCCGATGGCGAGCTGGCTGGGCCAGGCGATCTTCTTGTCGCCCACCATGACCGGGGCGCCCTCGAGGCCGGCGAGGCGGTCGGCCGCCTGCTCGACGATCTTCAGCGACTCCCACATCTCGTTGAGCCGGATCCGGAAGCGACCGTAGGAGTCGCAGGTGTCCCAGGTCTGGACCTCGAAGTCGTAGTCCTCGTAGCCGCTGTAGGGCTGCGTCTTGCGCAGGTCCCAGGCGTAGCCGGTCGAGCGCAGCACCGGGCCGGTGAGGCCGAGCGCCATGCAGCCGGCCAGGTCGAGGTGGCCGACGTCGACGAGGCGGCCCTTGAAGATCGGGTTCGCGTTGCAGAGGGCGGCGTACTCCGGCAGGCGCTTCTTCATCAGCGCGATGAAGTCGCGGATCTCGTCGAGCGCGCCGGGCGGCAGGTCCTGGGCGACGCCGCCGGGGCGGAAGAACGCGTGGTTCATCCGCAGGCCGGTGATCAGCTCGAAGAGGTCGAGGACCAGCTCGCGCTCGCGGAAGCCGATCGTCATGACCGTCAGGGCGCCGATCTCCATGCCGCCGGTCGCGATCGCGACGAGGTGGGAGGAGATGCGGTTGAGCTCCATGAGGAGGACGCGCATCACCTGCGCCTTCTCCGGGACGTCGTCCTCGATGTCGAGCAGCCGCTCGACGCCCAGGACGTAGGTCGCCTCGTTGTAGAACGGGGAGAGGTAGTCCATCCGGGTGCAGAAGGTCGTGCCCTGCACCCAGGAGCGGTACTCCATGTTCTTCTCGATGCCGGTGTGGAGGTAGCCGATGCCGCAGCGCGCCTCGGTGACCGTCTCGCCCTCGAGCTCGAGGATCAGCCGGAGCACGCCGTGCGTGGACGGGTGCTGCGGGCCCATGTTGACCACGACCCGCTCCTCGGCGGACTCGCCGATGCTCTGGGTGATCGAGTCCCAGTCCTGGCCCGTGACGGTGAAGACCTTGCCCTGGCTGGTGTCGCCGGGCGCTGCGTAGAAGTCCTGTTCGGTGACCATCAGTTGTACGACCTCCGCTGGTCCGGCGGCGGGATCGACCCGCCCTTGTACTCGACGGGGATGCCGCCGAGCGGGTAGTCCTTGCGCTGCGGGTGGCCCGGCCAGTCGTCGGGCATGAGGACCCGGGTCAGGGCAGGGTGGCCGTCGAAGACGATCCCGAACATGTCCCAGGTCTCGCGCTCGTGCCAGTCGAGCGTCGGGTAGATGCTGACCAGGCTCGGGACGTGCGGGTCGCCGTCGGGGGCCGAGACCTCGACGCGGATGCGCCGGTTGTGGGTCATCGACGTGAAGTGGTAGACCGCGTGCAGCTCGCGACCGGTGTCGTCGGGGTAGTGGACCCCGCTGACGCCGGAGCAGAACTCGAAGCGCAGCGCGTCGTCGTCACGGAGCATCTGCGCGACGAACGGCAGGTCCTCGCGGCGGACGTGGAAGGTGATCTCGCCGCGGTGCACCACGACGCTCTCGATCGCGGTGGTCAGCTCGGTCGCCTCGAGCCGCGCCTCCAGCGCACCCGCGACCTCGTCGAACCAGCCGCCGTAGGGCTTCGCCGACGGGGCCGGGAAGACCTTCGCGCTGACGAGCCCGCCGTAGCCGGAGGTGTCGCCGGAGCCCTTGACGCCGAACATGCCGTGGCGCTCGCCGACCGAGCGCACCTCGCCGGTCGGGGCGGGCACGTTCTCCGGGGACTGCTCCTCGGCGGGCTGCTCGACCCCGCCGCCGGTGCCGGTCTCGGCCTTGGCCGCCTCGAGGTTCCTCTCCTCGGACGGGCGGGCGGACTCGTTGGCGTCGGTCTTGTCGTCCGACTCGCCGCCCGCGCTGCCGGCGGCCTTCTCGTCGACCTTCCCGTCGGTGGCGTCGGCCACCTTCTCCTCGGGCTTGCCGTCAGGCTTCTCGCTCACCGCAGCAGCCCCTTCATCTCCGAGGTCGGGAGCGCGCGCAGGGCGGCGGTCTCGAGCTCCTCGATCTCGTTCGTGCGGTTCACGCCGAGCTTGGTCTGCTGCACCTGGTCGTGGAGCTTGAGGATCGCGTCGATCAGCATCTCCGGGCGGGGCGGGCAGCCGGGGAGGTACATGTCGACCGGGACGACGTGGTCGACGCCCTGGACGACGGCGTAGTTGTTGAACATGCCGCCCGACGAGGCGCAGACGCCCATGGCGAGCACCCACTTGGGCTCGGGCATCTGGTCGTAGATCTGGCGCAGGACCGGGGCCATCTTCTGGCTCACGCGGCCGGCCACGATCATGAGGTCCGCCTGGCGCGGGCTGGCGCGGAAGACCTCCATGCCGAAGCGGCCGAGGTCGTACTTCGGGCCGCCGCTGGTCATCATCTCGATGGCGCAGCAGGCCAGGCCGAAGGTCGCGGGCCAGAACGACGCCTTGCGCATGTAGCCGGCGACCCCCTCGACGGTGGTCAGCAGGACGCCGCTCGGCAGCTTCTCCTCGAGACCCATGTCAGTCCCAGTCCAATCCTCCGCGGCGCCACACGTAGGCGTAGGCCACGAAAACGGTTGCGATGAAGAGGACCATCTCGACGAGGCCGAAGAGGGCCATCTGGTCGAAGTGGACGGCCCACGGGTACAGGAAGATGATCTCGATGTCGAAGACGATGAAGAGCATCGCGGTGATGAAGTACTTGACCGGGAAGCGGCCGCCGCCCACGGGCTGCGGCGTCGGCTCGATGCCGCACTCGTAGGAGTCGAGCTTGGCCCGGTTGTAGCGCTTGGGGCCGATGAACGCGCTCATGATCACGGAGAAGACCGCGAAGCCCGTCGCAATGAGCGCCAGCGCCAGGATCGGCGTGTAGAGATCCATCGCTTCCCTTCCGGTGCACCAGGTGTTCCTGCGCCGGCCACCGAGAATGTGACCTTGTGAATGGCTTCACGAGTGGCGCAGACCACACTGTAGTCCCGCGATGTCGCGTAGGTCACGCAGGGGGGCGGATGACGTATTGCCGCGCTGACCTGCACATTTAGGCAATATCGACGTGCCCTAATTCCGGCGGAGGAGCTCCGCGCGGCGGACCTCGCCGGCGACGCGCGCTGCGACCCCTCAGGCGGTCGCGCGGTGCAGCGCGACGATCCCGCCGGTCAGGTTGCGCCACTCGGGCGCCTGCCAGCCGGCCTCGACCATCAGGTCGGCGAGCCCGGCCTGGTCGGGCCAGGCGCGGATCGACTCGGCGAGGTAGACGTAGGCGTCGGACGCGCTGGCGGTCACCGACGCGATCCTCGGGAGCGCCTTCATGAAGCCGTCGAGGTAGAGCGAGCGGAAGGCGCCGTTGGTCGGGCGGCTGAACTCGCACACCACGAGCCGGCCGCCGGGACGGGTGACCCGGCGCATCTCGCGGAGCCCGGCGACGGGGTCGACGAAGTTGCGCAGGCCGTAGGAGATGGTCACCGCGTCGAAGGTCTCGTCGAGGAACGGCAGCCGGGTGCCGTCGCCGGCGACGAACGGCAGCGAGGGCCGGTCCCGCTTGCCCTGCCGGAGCATCCCGACCGAGAAGTCGCACGGCACCGCGGTCGCACCGCGCGTGAAGAACGGCTCACTCGAGCAGCCGGTGCCGGCGGCGAGGTCGAGCACGAGGTCGCCGCGCTGCGGGTCCACGGCGTCGACCATCGAGCGGCGCCAGCTGCGCTGGATGCCGGCCGTCATCAGGTCGTTGGTGAGGTCGTAGCGCTTGGCCACGGTGTCGAACATGCGACGAACGTCGGTCGGTTGCTTGTCGAGCTCTGCGCGGGCCACGCGCCGAGCGTAGGCGTCCGCACCCCGTCGGACCCAACGCGGGTGCATCCCCGTCCGGCCTCGTGTGGCGCGGGACGCAACCCGGGGGCGTCGGTGCGCGTCCCTAGACTGAGTCCGTCTGGCATTCCCCGGGGGAGGAACCACATGTCACGCCGTCAGCCCGCGCTGGTGCTGCTGCTCGCACTCCTGTGCGCCGCCACCACGCTCGCCGCGCCCACCACGTCGTCGTACGCCGCCCAGGCGGGTGCGTCGGCCCGCGAGTTCGCCCCGATGCGGCTCGGCGACACCGGCTGGCGGGTGCGCGTCCTGCAGAGCCGGCTCCACCAGCTCGACCTCCACTCGGAGGTCGTGACCAACCGCTTCGACCCCGAGACGCGCGACGGCGTGGCCACCTTCCAGCGGCGCCGCGGCTGGACGGCCGACGGCGTCGTCGACGAGCGCACGTGGACGAAGATCGTCGCGCGCACGACGGAGCCCACGTCCGACGCGCTGCACAACGTCTACACGCCGGGTCGTCCGCTCCTCGAGCGCGGCGACTCCGGGATGTGGGTGCGCCAGGTGCAGGCCCGGCTCAAGCAGCTGCAGTGGTACGACGCCGAGGTGACCGGCCGCTTCACCCGCACGACCGTCGCGGCGGTCGAGGGCTTCCAGGCCAAGCGCAGGATCCCGGTGACCGGCCAGGTCGACCGGCGCACGCTCACCCGGCTCAAGGACATGACCCGCGAGCCCACGAGGGCCGAGCTGTTCAACATCGTGCCGACCGGGCCGGCGCTCGACCCGCGGTGCACGACGGGACGGGCGATGTGCGTCGACAAGACCTCGCGCTCGCTGCGCTGGGTGGTCGACGGGGTGGTGCTCAGGACGGTGGAGGTGCGCTTCGGCTCCGACGAGCTGCCGACCCGCGAGGGCGCGTTCGCGGTCTTCCGCAAGTCACGCGACCACGTCTCCAGCCTCTACGGCACCTCGATGCCGTTCGCGATGTTCTTCTCGGGCGGGCAGGCGGTGCACTACTCCCCCGACTTCGCGGCCAACGGCTACAACGGCGCGTCGCACGGATGCGTCAACGTGCGCGACTACGCGACCGTGCAGTGGCTGTTCGACCAGGTCAGGATCGGCGACAAGGTGATCGTCTACCGATCCTGACCGGTCACAGCGGCCCGGAGGAGGCGCTCAGATCTCGAGCTGGGTGGAGAGCGTCGCGAGCTTGTGGCGAGCCATCGCGAGGTTCGCCTTCTGCTTGTCGAGCACCAGGTAGATGAACAGGCCCGGGTGACCCTTCGGCAGGTTGATCAGGTGGTAGGCCTGGCCCAGCGTGATCAGGATGTCGTCGATGGTGTCGTTGAGGCCGAGGCTCTCCATCGTGCGCATCTTGGCGCGGACGACGTCGGTGTTGCCGGCGGCGGCGACGTCGAGGTTCATCACGGTGGCGTCGCCGGCCTGGCCGAGGGCCATGCCCGACTGGTAGTCCACGAGGAGGGCGGCAACCGCGCCGTCGATCTGGACGGCTTCCTTGAGGATCACGTCAACGTTGGTCATTTCGTTTCCTTCTTCTGGGTGTTCTTCCCGGCCGCTGTGGTCGGGAGAGGTCTGGTGGGAGCGGCGTGCCCGGAGCCGGGCCATCAGGCCCGCGCCGTGCCGCTCGCTCATTGCTCGGCCTGGGCGGCCTGCTGGAGGAGGAGCTTGTCGAGGAACGACTCACCCCCGAAGAGCGGGAGCGAGGGCAGCACGAACGCCGACTCCTCGGGCTCCTCGACGACCCGGAGCGACCGCTCGAGCCGGAGCCCGAAGTCGCGCCCGGGCTCCCCGCGCGAGCGCCGGGGCAGGTCGGCGGCGTCGCCGATCACGACGGGCGGCGGGACGGGGAGGTCGGCGTCGCGCAGCGGTGCCGGGCGGGCGATAAGGCCCTCGACGTCGCAGGCGCGCAGCGCGTCGCGCACGCCCTCCGACAGCTCCTCACCGACGACCCGCTCCATCCCCGCGCCGAGCCAGGCCCGCAGGGCCACGGCGTTCGCGGAGCGCACCCGTGCGGGCAGCAGGCGCCGGGCGCCCGGGACCGTCACGTTGGAGACCACGTCGCCCAGCGCGGCGCTCGCGCCGGACGCGAGGGCGAGTGCGGTGGGTCCGAGTGCGTCGAGGGCGAGGGGCAGCTCGGGCGGTGTGGCCACGTGGGCGAGCGTGCCGCCGGACGCCAGGTGGGCGTCACGGACGAGGTGGACGAAGGGATCGGTGTGCTCGCCGACGAGCAGCGTGACGCCGTCGCGCGGGAGGAGGTCGTCGAGGTCGTCCGCTCCCGCCTCCGGCGCGACGCGCGCGAGGGCCGCGCTGGGCGGCAGCAGCCGCGCGACGGTGCCCGCGGGGTCCACCACCCGGTCGAGGCGGTGGACGGCGTCGGGGTCCATCACCAGGCGCTCGGCGCCGAGCGCGAGCAGCCGGGTCCACGAGTCGTCGCCGAGGTCGAGCATCTCGGCGGAGGGGAACCGCAGACCGGCCAGGCGGTCGAGCTCCGACTCGGCCTGCGACACGACGAGGCGCACGTCGACGCCGGTGAGCTCGCGGACCAGGTCCTCGGTGGGCGTCCGCGGCGAGACGTGGATGACGACGGCGCCGATGGCACGCAGCGCGATGTCGAGCTCGGGGTGAGGGTGCGCCGACGGCAGAAGCGACAGCACGACCTGGTCGCTGCGCATGCCGCTGCGGATCAGTCCGGCGGCAGCACGCTGCACGGTCGTCTCGACCTGCGACCACGACCGCGCCTCGACCCCGGCGCTGGTGGCGACGAGGTAGGCGATGTCGTCGCCACGCTCGGCGGCGAGGGTCGCGAGCCGGCGCAGCGGCGACGGCGGCAGCACCGCCTCGTCGTGCGTCGGGAGGGCCGACGCACGTGCATGCAGGATGTAGGCCATCGACTCACCCCCTTGGATCGACTGGTTGTTCGTTCAACAAGGATTTTCGTGCGCCGGGTGCCCGGGCGTGCGGCTTTTACTTGGGGTTGTTGCGTTTGTTCATCAGTCGTGGAACCGGTTCTCAGGTCCTGAGACGACGGTCACGAGCCGGCGAGCGAGAAGGCCGCGTCCAGGTCGCTCCGGCTGGCGCCGCGGCGCGGCAGGTGCGCATCCGCGGCGACCGGCACCACGGCAGCGGCCGGGACCGCGACCACCGCGTGCTCGTCGGCGAGCTCGAGCCGGACGGCCGGGTGGTGCGCGATGCGACCGATCCGGAAGCCGAGCGTGGTCGCGAGGCCGCTGATCGTGCGGTTGACCCGGGCGTCGAGCGCCAGCACGCGCACCCGGCCGCCGAACCACGGCGTGAGTCCGGCGACGTCGTCGGCGAGCTTGCGGGCCTTCGAGCCCAGCCTCGCCTCGGCGACGCGGGCGCTGGTGGCCTCGAGCACCTCCAGCGGCGCCTCGTGCCACGGTGCCCCGTCGACCGTCGCGTGCTCGAGGAGGTCCTCCAGCTCGCGGGCGGCGACGTGGTCGAGCAGGACGTGCGTCGGCGACCAGCGGGCCAGGGCGCCCTCGAGCTGGTCGGGACGCTCCACCCACGCGAGGGTGCAGCCGCTGGTCAGGTGCGCGTCGCGCACGACGGTCGTGAACCGGTCGGTCGCCTCACCGGTCAGCACGACGACGTCGTCGCCGGTGAGGTCGGCCAGGGTGCCGGACGACTCCGGGCGGAAGAGCCAGGCGAGGCTCTTCTCGCGCGGCAGTCCGAGCACGGCGCCCGAGGACGCCCCCGCCCGGGCGGTGTCGACCCACGTCAGCAGGTTCGGCTGGCGCTTGCGGCGCTCGAGGCCCATCCCGCGCAGCCGCTCCCACGAGCGGTCGTCGCACTCGAAGAGCTGCGCCTCCATCAGGCCGGCCTCCTGCAGCAGCGCGAGACGGCTGTCGTCGTCGACGATGACGAGGCGCACCTCGATCTCGTCGAGCAGGCGGCCCACCTCGGCGCGGTCCATGTGCTCGGGCAGGAGGAGGGGCACGGCGCCCGCGACGCGCGTCGCGAGCTCGAGCTCGACCTGCCTGATCCCCGTGGGCACCCGGATCACGACGACCTGGCCCGGGTTGACCCCGGCCTCGATCATCCCGGCGGCGCCGTCGATCGCCCTGCGGTAGAGCTCGTTCCAGGTCAGCGAGGTCCAGGCCCCGTCGCGCTGCTCCGCCACGGCCACGTCGAGGGCGCGACTGCGTGCGTGACGCTCCAGGCGCGCCAACGGCGAATGCTGAACAGGCACTTGCGGCTCCTTCGACTGCTGGTGTACGAGGCGAAAGTAGGGCAGGAGGTGTGGCCGTGTTCACGGTTTCGGCCATCTGTGCCCCGGAGGTGAGGAGCCCCGGCGTAGGCTCCCCCCTCGTGACGACCCCCTCGTCCGCCCCCCAGGCGGGTCCTGCCGCACCGCTCGTCGTGCGCACCGTCCCGGTGGACCGGGCGGACCTGCCGCTGCTCGACCTGCTGCCCCAGCAGGACCCGGTCAGCTGGCTGCGCCGCGGGGAGGGCCTCGTCGGCTGGGGAGTCGCCGCCCGCCTCGAGACCTCCGGCCCGACCCGGTTCAGCGACGCGGTCAAGTGGTGGTCGGAGACCGTGGCCCGCGCCGAGGTGGAGGACCACGTCGGCGAGCCCGGGACCGGGCTGGTGTGCTTCGGCGCCTTCGCCTTCGCCGACGAGCCGGGCGACTCCGTCCTGGTCATCCCACAGGTCGTCGTCGGCCGCCGCGGCGACCGCACGTGGCTGACGACCGTCTCGGTCGACGCCCCCGACCTCGTGACCGCGCCTCGCCCCGACCCGCCGGTCGGTCTCGTCTTCTCCGACGGCGCCCGCAACGGCGAGGAGTGGATGTCGGTCGTGGCGGACGCCGTCGACCGGATCGCCGCCGGCGACCTCGAGAAGGTCGTCCTGGCGCGCGACCTCATCGCCACCACCGACGAGCCCATCGACGTCCGCTGGCCGCTGCACCGGCTCGCCGAGAGCTACGAGATGTGCTGGACCTTCCACGTCGACGGCCTCTTCGGCGCGACCCCCGAGATGCTGGTGCGACGCGAGCGCGGGCTGGTGACCTCGCGGGTGCTCGCGGGCACGATCCGTCGTACGGGCGACGACGAACGCGACCTCGCCCTCGCCGCGACCCTGGCCCGGTCGTCGAAGGACCTCGAGGAGCACGAGTACGCCGTGCGCTCGGTCGCCGACGCGCTCGAGCCGCACTGCTCCTCGATGAGCGTCCCCGAGGCGCCCTTCGTGCTGCACCTGCCCAACGTGATGCACCTGGCCACCGACGTGAACGGCGTGGTCCACGACCTCGCCACCTCGCTCCAGCTCGCCGAGTCGCTGCACCCCTCGGCCGCCGTCGGGGGCACCCCCACCCCCGCCGCGACGCGGCTGATCTCCGAGATCGAGGGCATGGCCCGCGACCGCTACGCCGGCCCCGTGGGCTGGATGGACGGCGACGGCGACGGCGAGTGGGGCATCGCCCTGCGTTCCGCCATGGTCACCGAGGGCGGCGTACGCCTCTTCGCCGGCTGCGGCATCGTGGCGAGCTCCGACCCCGAGGCCGAGCTCGCCGAGTCGCAGGCGAAGTTCGTGCCCGTGCGCGACGCGCTGGGCGCGGACGCGCCCTAGCCGGCGACGAGCGGCACAGATCGGCCCAGGTCGGCCTAGAGGTCCTGGCCCGCGTCGCGCAGCTCGAACGCCTGGGGTTCGGGCAGCAGGTTGCGGAAGTGGCTGGCGGCCATCGCGACGCCGACGTCGCTGTAGACCCGCTCGTGGATGCCGAGCGAGGTGGGCGCGCCGACCTCGCGCGCGAAGTCGATGGCCTCGCTGATCTTGAGCCACGGCCCGCTCACCGGGGCGAGCAGGACGTCGACCTGCCGCGGCGGCGCCGTGAGCGAGTCGCCCGGGTGGTAGACGCTGCTGCCGCCCGACTCGAGCAGGTAGCCGGAGTTGTCGAAGCGGTCGTAGTCGGGATGGATCACCGCGTGCTTCTCGCCGACCACCTCCACGGACGTGCCGGCGACCTCGAGCCGGTCGCCGGGTCGTACGACGGTGACGCGCTCGGCCACGTCCGGCGCGGACTCGCGCAGCATCCGCTCGACCGCGGCGATCGTCCAGATCGGGGCGTCGGAGCGGCGCAGGTGGTCGGGGTGCACGTGGTCGGCGTGCTCGTGGGTGAGCAGCACCGCGTCGGCGCCGTCGACGGCCTCCGCCTCACTGAAGCTGCCGGGGTCGATCACGACGACCCCGCCCTCTCCCTGCACCCGCACGCAGGCATGGCCGAACTTCGTGATCCGCATGCCGCCAGCCTACGACCGCGGGGATTTTGCTGATGAATGTGTGACGCATGGGGTCCGCGGTTATGGTGGTCGCGCCTCTGACGGGTGGAGAGAGTGCCCCGGGGGATCCATGCCAATCGCACCCGAGACGAAGAGAGTTCACATGTCTGCACGCCGCGTGCTCGCAGGCAGCGTCGCCGCGCTGCTCCTGCCCGCGTCCCTGCTCCTGACGACCGAGATCGGCTCCGCGAAGGACGCCGACGCGTCGGCTCCGGCCGCCGCCACGTCGTCGGTCTTCACCAAGAAGGCGGGACAGAAGATCTCGCTGGAGGTGCTCCCGCAGATCGTCCAGCAGGGCAAGCGCCCCGCCAGCGCCAACTCCGCCAAGGGCTCGGTCATCGCCACCCTCAAGCCCGTCAAGGTCGGCCGCAAGGTCACCCTCGAGGTGCAGCAGGGCACGAAGTGGAAGAAGGCCGGCACGGCCCGCCAGGAGAAGTCCGGCAAGGCCTACTTCCGCGCCAAGGTCTCCAAGGGCGGCCAGCCGCTGACCTACCGCGTCACCGCTGCCAAGCTCGGCGGCCTGAAGACGGTCTCGAGCAAGAGCGCCGACACCTCGCAGTGGGTCACCCCGACCTTCTCCGACGAGTTCTCGGGCTCGACCCTGAACCCCGTCTGGTCGATGCGCGGCCAGGACTATGAGGCGCAGAGCAAGCGCCTGTGCTCCAAGGGCTCGCCCGAGGCCGTCAAGGTCGGCGGCGGCACCCTGCGCCTGAGCGTCATCAAGGACAAGTCGCGCAGCGACAAGTGCACCGCGTCCTCGCGCAAGAAGAAGGAGAAGATCTCCTACCGCCTCAACGGCCACATCGGCACCGGTGACAGCAACGGCTTCAGCTTCCGCTACGGCGTCGCCGCCGCGCGCATCAAGATGCAGAAGTCGCGCGGCCAGCACGCCAGCTTCTGGCTGCAGCCGATCGGCGAGAACCAGCCCGGCAGCGCCGGCCACGAGATCGACGTCATCGAGTACTTCGGTGACAAGCACCCGCAGGGCGGCCTCACCAGCTTCATCCACTGGTACAAGGGCCAGCGCCTCATCAAGACCGGCTCGTGGATCAAGAACTCCGAGTCCTTCCTGAAGAACAAGAAGGACGGCTGGTCGAAGAACTACCACGTGTTCTCGGTGCAGTGGACGCCCAAGGCGATCTCGATGTACATCGACGGCAAGGAGACCTGGCGCACGTCGGCCCGCGTCTCGAAGGCCCAGCAGTACCTCATCCTCAGCATGCTCGCCTCGGACTACGAGGCGCTCGAGATGAAGGACTCCAAGCTCCCGCAGAGCATGGACGTCGACTGGGTCCGCGTGTGGGAGACCCCGCAGCCCTGATCGACCGAACGACCCAGCAGCACCGTCCGCGCGCTGATCCCTCCCTCTCAGGGAAGGGTCAGCGCGCGGATCTTTCCGTCCAGCTCGCGCCGGTTGTCCCGGCGCACCCGGACCTCGACGACCTCGATGCCGCCGTTGGGCATCGCCAGCGCCTGCTCCAGCTCGGGCAGGCTGTCGACCCGCAGGTGCGGCACCCGCACCGCGGCGCAGAGGCTCGCGACGTCGACTCCGTGCGGGGTGCCGAACAGCGTGTCGAAGCGGTCGGCGTACGCCGGCGCCCCCTGCTCGAGGGTGGCGAAGATCGAGCCGCCGTCGTCGTTGACCACGACGATCGTGAGGTCCGGCCGCTCCTCGCGCGGGCCGATCACCAGGCCGGTGGTGTCGTGCAGGAAGGTCACGTCACCCAACAGCGCGATCGCGCGCGTCGACCCCGGCCGGCCGAGTGCGGCACCGATCGCGCTGCTGGTCGTGCCGTCGATGCCGGCCAGGCCGCGGTTGGCGGCGACGAAGCGCCGGGCGCCGACCTCGTAGCGGGCGGCCATCAGGTCCAGGTCGCGGACCGGGTTCGAGGCGCCGACGAAGAGCAGCCCGCCCGGCGGCACGGCGCGGCTCACCGCACCGACCGCCTCGTGCGGGGTCAGGTCGGGCTCGGCCGCCAGCAGCGCGTCGAGGGCACGCGAGGTCGTGCGGTCCGCCTCGCGCCACTCCTCCAGCCATGCCGGGTCGTCGGTGCCGTCGAGCAGGAGGTGGTCGGCCTCGTGGGCGACCGGGAACGGCCGCCGGGACCATGCACCCCGGTGGGTGGCCGAGACCACCTCCACGTCGGGACTGCCGAGGAGTCGCGCGACGGGCCGCGACAGGGTCGGGTGGCCGAGGACGACCGCCCGCTCGATGCGGGTGCCGAGCCCGCCGGACAGGAGGAGCCGGTAGGTGCGGATCGCGTGGTCACCCGTCCGCGAGCCGCTGGACGGCTCGGCGAGCAGCGGCCAGCCCGCGCGCTCGGCGAGGTTGCGGGCGAAGGGGCCAGCGTCGTCCCCCGCCACCACGACCGTGCGGGGACCCATCGCGAGCACGTGCTGGGTCTGCGTCGGTCCGGGGTCGAGGTCGACCCACTCGGGGGCGTCCCCTCCGTCCCACCCGTCGTCGTCGGGGAGGAGCGGGTCGTCGAGCTGGACGTTGAGGTGGACCGGGCTGCGGTGGCGGTGGCGGCGTACGAACGCGAGCAGCTCGTCGAGGTCGGCGGACGTGACGTCGAGCGTCGGGGCGAAGCTGCCGAAGAGGTCGACCTGGTCGGTGGTCTGGTTGGCGTCGGTGCCGCGCAGCCGGGCCGGACGGTCGGCCGTCACGACCACGAGCGGCACGCCGGCGTGGGCGGCCTCCATCACGGCCGGGAGGAGGTTGGCCGCGGCGGTGCCGGAGGTGCAGACGACGGCGGCCGCCTCCCGGCTGATCTTCGCGAGGCCGAGCGCGAGGAAGGCGGCGGTCCGCTCGTCGACCCGGGTGTGCAGGCGCAGCCCGCCGGCCCGCGAGGCGTCGTAGAGCGCGAAGGAGAGCGGAGCGTTGCGCGATCCGGGCGCGACGACGACCTCGCGCACCGCTGCCCCGCGCAGTGCTGTCACCACGGCGCGGGCGAGCTCGGTCGAGGGGTTCGTCACGAGTCCAGATCCTGCCCTACCGACGCCAGCCGCTCGCGCCAGTGGGCGACCCGGTCGTCGGGTGCGGCGAGGCGGGCGAGCGCGGCCTCGTCGACCTCGGGCCGAGAGACGGGAAGGAGCCCGTCGACCGGCAGCAGCGGGTCGACGGCGACGTCGTCGGTGAGCAGCTGGATCGTCGCGAGCCCGCACGCGTGGTGCAGCTCGGGCAGCGCGGCCGCGAGCGCGACCCCGGCCGCGATCCCGACACTCGACTCGATCGCGCTGGAGACGACCACGGGGAGCCCGATGTCCTCCGCGATCCGCAGGCAGGCACGGACTCCTCCGAGCGGCTGCACCTTCAGCACGGCGATGTCGGCGGCCTCGAGGTCGCGCACGCGGTAGGGGTCCTCGGCCCGCCGGATGGACTCGTCGGCGGCGATCGGCACCTGCACCCGGCGGCGGACGACGGCGAGGTCCTCGACGCTCTCGACCGGCTGCTCGACGTACTCCAGACCGCCGGCCGCGCGGTCGAGCGCGGCGATCGCGGCGACCGCCTCGTCGACGTCCCAGCCGCCGTTGGCGTCCACCCGGACCAGCCCGTCGGGCCCGAGCGCGTCCCGGACGGCCTCGATGCGCGCGAGGTCGTCGGCGAGCGCCTGGCCGCGCTCGGCGACCTTGACCTTCGCGGTGCGGCAACCGCCCGCGGCCACGATGGCGTGGGCGCGCTCGGGGTCGGTGGCGGGCACGGTGACGTTGACGGGTACGACGTCGCGCACCGGTGCGGGCCAGCCGAGGTCCGCGGCCTCCCGGGCGCAGGCCAGCCACGGCCGGGAGACGGCGTCGTCGTACTCGAGGAACGGCGACCACTCGCCCCAGCCGGCGTCGCCACGGATGAGGAGTCCCTCGCGGACGGTGATGCCGCGGAACCTCGTGCGGAGCGGGATCGAGAAGACGTGCATCACAGGCCCGCCCTCAGGGCCTGGCGGTCGACCTTGCCGTTGGGGAGCAGCGGCAGCGCCGCGACGCGGCGCACCTCGCGCGGCGCCCACGACCGCGGATGGGCCTCGCCGACCCAGTCGCGCAGCTCGGCGTCCGCGACGGCCTCCCCCACGACGACCGCGACCACCCGCTGGCCCCACTCGTCGTCGGGCACGCCGAGCACCTCTGCCTGCTCCACGGACGGGTGCTCGCGCAGGCGCCGGGCGACCGCGGGGAGCGGGACCTTCACGCCGCCGGTGATGACGACGTCGTCGACGCGGCCCAGCACTTGCAGGCGTCCGTCCTCGTCGAGGCGGCCCGCGTCGGAGGTGAGGAACCAGCCGTCGACGAGCGTCTCGGCGGTGAGGTCGGGGTCGTCGAGGTAGTGGCTGAACAGCGTCGGGCCGGCGAGCCGCACGCGGCCGTCCGCGGCGATCGTGACGCCGACCCCGTCGAGCGGCAGGCCGTCGTAGACGCAGCCGCCGGCGGTCTCCGACGAGCCGTAGGTCGTCACCACGCGCACCCCGGCCTCCTGGGCGAGGCGCCGGAGGTCGGGGTCGATGCCGCCGCCACCGACGAGCACGGTGTGGCAGTGCACGAGTGCCGCGAGCTGCACCGGGTCGTCGAGGACGCGGTGCAGCTGGGTGGGCACGAGCGAGGTGAAGAGCGGGACGTCGTCGCCCGCACCGGCGGCGACCGCGCCGGCGAGGTCGAGGTCGTGCACGACGACGGGCTCGTGGCCGGCCACGAGGGAGCGCACGACCACCTGCACCCCGGCGACGTACGACGACGGGAGCGCGAGCAGCCAGCGGCCCGAGGCCCCGAGCCGGCGGGCCGACGCGGTGACGCTGGCCAGCACTGCCGGGCGCGTGAGGACGACGCCCTTGGGGCGGCCCGTGGACCCGGACGTCTCGATGAGGAGCGGCTCCGGGTCGACCGCGTCGAGCCACTCCGACAGCTGCCGCACCGCGACCGCGGGATCGTCGGACGGTCGCAGGAAATTCACGCGACTCACGCTAGTCCCCGGTGCCACGATGGCCTGCGATGGGTGAGACGGGGACCGACCAGGAGCGCCAGTCGTGGTGGCAGCGCCAGCTCCCGCCCTCTCCCCTCGCGCGCTCCCTCTCGGTGCAGTCGATCCTCTTCGCGATCGGCGAGGGCACCTTCCTCACCGGGTCCGCGGTGTTCTTCACGCAGATCGTCGGGCTCTCCGCGGCGCAGGTCGGCGTCGGCCTCACGGTCGCCGGCATCGCGTCGTTCTTCTTCGCGGTGCCCGCCGGCAAGCTGGCCGACAAGGTCGGCACCAAGCGGATCTGGGCGATCTGCGCTGCCCTGACGGCGCTGCTCTACCTCGTGTGGCCGCTGATCTCCGGGTTCGCGGCGTTCCTCGTGATGATGGTGCTCCTCGAGGTGGTCAGCCAGGCCGGGTGGAGCGGGCGCGGCGCCTACACGATCGACGTCTTCACCCGCGAGGAGCGCGTGCAGTCGCAGGCCTTCATGCGGGCCGCGCTCAACATCGGCTTCACCCTCGGCGCCCTCATCGGCGGGCTCGCGCTCGCGACCAACAGCGACGCGGTCGTGCGGGCGGTGCCGATCCTCACCGGTGTGATCCTGCTGGGCAACGCGTTCTGGATCACCCGGCTGCCCGACCCGCCAGCGAAGGAGCCGGTCGCCGCCGAGGAGGCCGTGATCAAGCCGGCCGCGCTGAGGAACCGCGCGTTCGTCGCGCTCATGACCGGCGACGGCGTGCTGGGCACCAACCAGGTGCTGCTCAACATTGTCATCCCGCTCTGGCTCGTCGAGGAGACCGACGCCCCGCGGGTGCTGCTCGCCTGGCTGTTCGGCACGAACACGGTGATGGCCGTGCTGCTCCAGGTCGCCGCCGCGCGCGGGATCGACTCGGTCGCGCGCTCGCTGCGGGCGTCGTACATCTCCGCCGGGTTCTTCGTCCTCTCCTGCGGGATCGTGCTCGTCACCCACGACACCATCGGGTGGGTGACCATCGCGCTGGTCTGGCTCGGGCACGTCACCGTGACCGGCGCCGAGCTGTTCCAGTCGGCGGGCCACTGGGGCTTCATGTCCGAGCTCACCGACGTCGACCAACGTGCGGAGTACCAGGGCGCGGCCCAGATCGGCGGCACCCTCGGCTCGGTCTGGGCGCCCGCCCTCTTCACGTTCCTGGCGATGGAGCACGGCTCCCTGGGCTGGCTGACGATCGCGGCGATCGTGGTCGTCGCGACCCTCACGATGGGCCCGTCCGCACGTGCCGCGGAGCGCTACCTCGCGCGCCACGGGTCGGCGTCCTGACGCCACGAGCACGTCGTACGCTCGATGCCATGAGCGCGTACTGGATCACCACCTACAAGGCCGTCCACGACCCCGACAAGGTGGCGGCCTACGCCGTCCTCGCCGGCCCGGCCCTCACCGCCGCGGGCGGCACCTTCCTGGTCCGCGGGATGCCCGAGGCGACCTTCGAGAAGGGTGAGACCACCCGCACCGTGGTCATCGAGTTCCCCTCGGTCGAGGCCGCGGTGGCCGCGCACGACAGCGAGGCCTACCAGGAGGCGCTGCGCGCCCTCGACGGCGGCGCCGACCGCGACATGCGCGTCGTCCCCGGAGCCTGACGATGGCCGGCGACTGGCGGGCAGACCTCGTCGACGACCTGCGCGCCCTGATCAACCAGGGTGCGCCCGGCGTCGAGGAGGAGGCCAAGTGGCGCAAGGCCTCCAACCCCGACGGCGTCCCGACCTTCACCCTCGACGGGCTGATCTGCACCGTGGAGACCTACAAGGACAAGGTGAAGGTCACCTTCGCCCGCGGCGCCTCCCTCGACGACCCCGCCGGCGTGTTCAACTCCAGCCTCGACGCCGGCAAGCGCCGCGCGGTCGACGTCCTCGAGGGTGACACCTTCGACGAGGAGGCCTTCGTCGCGCTGGTCCGGGCCGCGGTCGAGCTGAACCGCGGGTAGCCGTCGCCCGCCCTCCGGGGAGGGCAAGGGGTCGCGGGGAGAGGCAGGGTGGGGTCATGGCTGGCTTCCGTGGACTGCTCGGACTCGCCCTGCTGCTGCTCATCGCCGTGGCGCTCTCCAAGCACCGGCGCGGCATCGCATGGCGCACCGTCGCGGTCGCCCTGGCACTGCAGGTCGGGTTCGCGGTGCTCGTGCTGCGGTGGGGGCCCGGCAAGGAGGCGCTGACGTGGGTGTCCGACCGGGTCGCGACACTCATCGGGTACGCCGACGAGGGCACGTCGTTCGTGTTCGGACCGCTCCTCGACGTCGGGGAGGAGGGCGACACGATCTTCGCCCTGCAGGTGCTTCCCGTCATCGTGTTCCTCGGCGCACTCATCGGGTTGCTCTACTACCTGCGCGTGGTCCAGTGGGCGACCTGGCTGCTCGGCGGTGCGCTGTCCCGCCTGCTGCGGATCAGCAAGGTCGAGTCGATGTACGGCGCGACGGTGATCTTCCTCGGCCAGAGCGAGGCGCCACTGATGATCGCGCCCTACCTGAGGTCCCTGCGGCGCGGACAGCTCTTCACGGTGATGACGGCCGGCTTCGCGGCAGCGGCGGGTTCCACCCTCGTCGGCTACTCGCTCCTCGGCGCGCCCCTGGAGTACCTCCTCGCCGCGACGGTCATGAACGCTCCTGCCTCCCTGCTGATGGCCAAGGTGATGTGGCCCGACAGCACGCCGGACGACGACGAGCTGGAGGGTGCGACGCCCGTCGACTCCGACGACGAGGTCGACGTGCGCCACGTCCGCGACGAGGAGTCGTCCAACGTGATCGACGCGATCGGCCGAGGCGCGATCGCCGGCGGGCGGATCGCCGTGACCGTCGGCGGTCTCCTGATCGCCTTCATCGCGCTGATCGCGATGGCCGACGGGATCCTCGCGGCGGTCGGGGGGTGGTTCGGCGCCGATGACCTCACCTTCGAGGGCATCCTCGGTCGAGCCCTTGCGCCGCTCGCCTGGCTGCTCGGCGTCCCGTGGTCCGAGTCCGTCCAGGCAGGCTCCTGGATCGGCGAGAAGACCGTGCTCAACGAGTTCGTGGCCTTTGCGAACTTCGGACCCGAGGTCGACGGGCTCTCCCCCGTCACCGTCGCCGTGGTGACGTTCGCGCTCGCCGGGTTCGCCAACTTCAGCTCCATCGCCATCCAGATCGGCACGATCGGCTCGCTCCTGCCCGAGCGGCGCAGCGTGGTCGCCCAGCTCGGGCTCCGCGCCCTCCTCGCCGGTGCCCTCGCCAATCTCGCCAACGCCGCGATCGCCGGAGTCGTGCTGTCGCTGTAGCGGGAGCGTCAGCTGAGCGCCGAGGCGAGACTTGGGTCCAAATGAGCCACCAACCCGCTCCGCTTCGCTAACGTCCCCCCACTGGCTCGCGAGAGCCGTCGCACTCGACGACTTGGGGAGCCGTGGCAGAAGAGTCTTGGCACGAAGCGCGCTTGATCCCGACCTCCGGGATCAACGGCGCGGAAGAACAGGAGCGCCGTGCCACTTCGGCTCTGCTCGCCGTGCTTTCCGCGGTCAAGGAGTTCGGTCGAGGCTTCGTCAAGCCGTTCGGCGCTCCAGCGGGCGGTCTCGAGTGCTTCATCGAGGTCCCATTCGTTCTTGGCGAACGAAGGCTCTACCCGGACGGGTTGATTCGAGTCTCCCGCGGGTCGAAGGCTTGGACTGCGCTCGTCGAGGTGAAGACCGGCGCGAACAACCTCGAGACCGAACAGCTCGAGAACTATCTCGATATCGCTCGTGAGCAAGGCTTTGACGCGGTGATCACGATCTCGAACGAAATTCCCGCCATCGCCGGCCAACATCCCACCAAGGTGGACAAGCGCAAGCTCCGCAAGGTGTCACTGCACCATGTCTCTTGGTCACAGGTACTCGCCGATGCGGTGATGCAGAAGGAGTTTCGGGGGGTCGCCGACCCCGACCAAGCATGGATCCTCGGAGAACTGATCCGATACCTCGAACACCGGAAGTCCGGCGCCTTGGAGTTCGATGACATGGGTGAGGCGTGGGTCGGTGTGCGCGACCAGGTGTCGGCGGGAACGCTGCGCTCGACCGACAAGGGCATCGCAGAAGTGGTGGCGCGATTCGACGCACTACTGCGCTTTGCCAACCTCCAGCTCGGACGTCAGCTCGGCACCGAGGTCGTACCAGTTCTCTCCCGCAAGGAGACTGCCGATCCTTCGATCCGCGCTCAGGGTCTGGCGCAGGCCCTGTGCGCGACCGGAGAGCTCTCCGGTGCAATCCGCATCCCCAACACAGTTGGCGACCTCGTCGTCACGGCCGATCTCCGATCCGGACGAGTGACATGCCACGTCGACGTGGACGCGCCGCGTGAGGGCCGACCCACCACCAGGGTGAACTGGCTGGTCCGTCAGCTCAAGGCCGCCCCAGACTCGACCCGCGTCGAGACCTTCGTGGCACACGCGAGGGGCTCGCAAGCCGCCGAGCTGTTGTCGGTCGTGCGTGATGAGCCGTCGACCTTGATCCACGATGCGGCGAAGGAGATCAGGACCTTTCGGCTCGCGACGACCACAACACTCGGTACCAAACGAGGGCGTGGGCGTGGGTCGTTCATCGATTCAGTCTTGCTGTCGGTCGACGGCTTCTACCGAGACGTCCTCGAATCACTGCGTGCGTGGTCCGCGGCGCCGCCCAAGCTCCGACCCGCCGCGATGTCGGAGTCGCCAGAAGTCGATCCGGATGTGAGCACTTCGCTCGTCTCGACCGACTACTCCTCTCAGGACGGCGCGAGCCTGGCGCCGCCGCGGACGGGGTCACTCCCCTCGCCTGACTTCGACTCGAACACCCAGCCCTGACTGCGCGCGCCCGTGGCCCGATCACCGGGTGGTGTCGGGCAGTGGGGCGGTCAGGGTCTGCGGGGTGGTTGCCGGTGCTCGGGCGGGAGCGGTCTCGGCCTGGGCGGGTCGGTGGTGACGACGCGTCCGGACGGCAGGGTCCACTCGTACGCCCCGTCGTCACGGCGCCGGTAGGTGAAGGTGCCGAAGGTCTTGGCGCGGTGGTGCCGACGGCACAGGGGCGCGAGATTGTCGGGCCGGGTCTGGCCGGGCGGCCCTGCGCCGGTGTCGCCACTGATCGGGACGTAGGCGTCGATGTGGTCGAGGTCGGCCTGCGCGGACGGGCGGGTGCAGGCAGGGAAGACGCACGTCTGGTCGCGGTGGCGGACCATGGCTGCCATCCGGGCGGGTGGGTCGTGGCGATCAACCGGCGGGTGTGCGGCGGGATCGAGGTCGACCACGGGCTCGATGATCACGGTGCCGGCGGTGAGGAGCCACGTGCGGAGCCGACCGATGAGCATCGGGCCGAGCTGCGGGCACCGGGCCACGCCGAACCGGTCAGCGCTCGCTGGGGCGAGGAGGTGACGGTCGGTGACGTGGACGACCAGCCTCACCTGACCCGCCGCACCCCCTCTCTCGCCCGTGGCCGCGCCTGCCACGTCGCCGGCGCCGCCGGGAGGTGTCGGCCGGCGGAACGGTGACGGGGTGGCGTGGGCGGCATCGTCGGCGACGCAGGTCCTCGGGTCATCGTCGTCGAGGCCGCCTGCCGCAGCGAGGAGGTGGAGGGCCTGCTGGGGGTCGGCGAGGAGCCCGACGGCGTGGGCGCGGCGAGCGCCGAGGTCACCACCGTGGCCCAGCGCCTTCATCGTGGTCGCCATCGCGGACACGGTGTGGTCGAACGCGATCGCGTCACCGGTGTCGAGGCTCATGAACACCTCGCTGACGCCGAGTGCGCCTTCCTCGTGGTGGACCTCGACGCGCCGGCGGGCCAGCGCTGCGTCGTGGTCGGCGATCGCGCGGTCCGGGTCGGCGTACAACCTCGCCTCGTGGACCAGGACCCCGACCCGGTGGGGATTCAGCCGGCGGGGCTGCCAGGCGAGCAGCCGGTCCGCGTGCCGCGCCGCGTCCGGGGTCAGGTCGCGCGACTCCCGCGCAGCCTCGCGACCGAGCCGCACCGGCACCGCCTGCGACCGAACGAGCGCCCACAACCGGGGCAGGCGGTGGGCCAGGTCGAGGACGTCGCCCAGCAGCACAAAGGTCGCCTCGTGGGACAGCTCCAGTGCGGCGGCCAGCTCCACGACCGCGAACTCCGCCACCAGCGGCGCGCCCGGACCCGCGATGGGCAGCGGCCGCTCGCCGAACAGCGCAGCCCGGCTGCCGGGTGCGTGGATCGTCTCCGAGCGCCAGCCCGCCGAGTCGGCGAGGTCGGTCACGACGTGGGCGTGGGCCCACGCGAGGGCGGACTCCAGCACCTCGACCTCCGCCCGCCGTCGCGCACCGATCGCCGCAGCAGCCCGGTCCAGCGCCGCACGGGACAAGGCCGTGCCGGCGAGCGGAGCCAGACTGGTGATGGACATGAATCCATTGTCCCAGAGCCCGCCGACACCTGACCTGCAGAAACCATGTGAGAATCTGCGACATTCGATCAAGTGATCGATTCGCCGGACTGCCTCGAGGGATCTCGACCCAGGTCCCGGCATCAATTCGCGCGACGTCGCCCGCCAGACCGGTGAGAATGTCCCTCGATGTTCGCCGCACTGATCCGCTACGCCACCCCGCCGTCGCTCCTCGCCCGTCGGCTCTCGACCCAGTCGCTGCTGTTCGCGTCGGGCGAGGGCACCTTCCTGGCGGGCTCCGCGGTGTTCTTCACCATGGTGGTCGGCCTCTCGCTAGCCGAGGTCGGCATCGGGCTCACGGTGGCGGCGGTCGCCAGCTTCATCGTGGCGGTGCCCAGCGGCAAGCTCGTCGACCACTTCGGGCCCAAGCGGATGTGGTCGCTCAGCGCCATCGTCCAGGGCCTGCTGTTCCTGGCGTGGCCCTTCATCGACAGCTTCCCCGAATACATCGCGCTCGCCGTCGTGATGGAGGTGGCCGGCACGCTCGGGGGCGCCGCGCACGGTGCGTACGTCATCGACGTGCTGCCTCCGTCCGAGCGGGTCGAGTCGCGGGCCTACATGTACTCCGCGCTCAACGTCGGCTTCAGCCTCGGCGCCTTCCTCGGGGCCGGCGCGATCGCGTTCGGCACCGACGTGCTGCGGTGGGCGCCCGTCCTGACCGCGATCCTCTACGTCGCCAACAGCGCAGCCATCCTGCGACTGCCCGATGCCACGCACGACGTCCGTGGCGACGAGCCGCGGGCCAAGCCCGAGGGCATCCCTGCGATCCGCAACCGGAGCTGGATCGCAGCCACCTTCTTCATCGGGATCATGTGGACCAACCAGGTGCTGCTGCACACGGTGATCCCGGTCTGGCTGGTGACCGAGACCGATGCCCCGAAGGTCCTGGTGGCGGTGCTCTTCGCAGCCCACACCGTGATGTGCATCGTGCTCCCCCGGCTCGCCTCGCGGGGCATCCACGACGTCGACACCGCGCTGCGAGCCGTACGCCTCTCCACCGTCTTCTTCGTGCTCACCTGCCTGATCACGCTCGCCACGCACGAGACCGTCGGCTGGGTCACCATCGTGATGTTCTTCCTCGGCCACGTCGTGCTCACCTGGGCCGAGCTCTTCCTGTCCGCCTCGGGCTGGACCTTCGAGGCCGAGCTGATGGACCCGCGACGCCGCGGCGACTACCAGGGCGTCTCCGAGCTCGGCAGCACGCTCGGCCGCTTCTGGGCGCCTGCGGTCTACGGCTTCCTGGCGATGCACTGGGGCGCCTACGGCTGGCTCACCATCGCCGCGATCGTGACGTCGGGCGCGGTGGGCCTCCACTACGCCGCGCACGCCGGCCGCCGGTTCCTCGAGCGCAACGTCCCGGCCGACGTCCTCGCCGACGCCCGGGCCGACAAGCCGGACCCCGAGGAGGTCGTCGCCGCCGGACCTCCCTCGATGCTCGAACCCGAGCCCGCCCTGCCAGAATCCACCGGTGACCTCACCCGCTGACTGGCTCGCCGGCGCCCGGCCGCGCACCCTTCCCGCCGCCGTCGCCCCCGTGCTCGCCGGCACCGGCGTGGCTGCGTACGTCGACGGCGCGCCGCTCGGTGATCTCGCCTGGTGGAAGGCGCTGCTCGCCCTCGTCGTGAGCCTGGCGCTGCAGGTCGGCGTGAACTACGCCAACGACTACTCCGACGGCATCCGCGGCACCGACGCCGACCGCGTGGGCCCGATGCGGCTCGTCGGGTCCGGCACGGCGACCCCGCAGGCCGTGAAGACGGCTGCCTTCGCCGCCTTCGGTGTGGCGGGCGTGGCCGGCCTGGTGCTCGCCGCCACCACGGCGTGGTGGCTGGTCGCCGTCGGGCTGGTGTGCGTCGTCGCCGCCTGGTTCTACACCGGCGGCAAGACGCCCTACGGCTACCTCGGCCTCGGCGAGGTCATGGTCTTCGTCTTCTTCGGCCTCGTCGCGGTGATCGGTACGACGTTCGTGCTGACGCAGACCTGGGAGTGGCCGGCCCTCTACGCCGGCGTCGGCATCGGCTCGCTCGCGTGCGCGATCCTCGTCGCCAACAACCTGCGCGACATCCCCACCGACACGGTGGCCGGCAAGCGCACGCTCGCCGTCCGGCTCGGTGACGAGCGCACCCGCTACCTCTACGCCTTCCTCGTGCTCGTCGCGGCCGCGGCGGTCGTCGCGATCGCTGCGGCGACGACGTGGTGGGTGCTCCTCGGCCTGGTCTTCCTCGGCCGTGCGATCGCTCCGACGCGGGCCGTGCTGGGTGGCGCGCAGGGTCCCGCGCTCATCCCGGTCCTCGCGGCCACGGGCGCCTCCGAGCTGGCCTGGTCGGTCCTCGTGGCGGTGCCCCTCCTCGTGCGCGGCTAAATGCGTCGCCCGGCGGCGACGCCGCTGGCTACCGTGCGGACGTGGACTACGACTTCGCGACGCTCGACTTCCTCGACGACTCCGAGGAGGCGGTGGCGCGACGCCGCGGCTGGATCGGTGCGACCCTGCGCGGCTTCCGCGAGCCGCGTCCCGACGACGAGGTCGTCACGCGCTGGACGGCCCACTACCGGACCGACCGGGCCAGGGTCACCGGCGCTTGGCTGCCGCCGGGTGAGTTCGGCTCCGGTCCCATGCCCGTGGCGACCTACGCCAGCTTCGACAAGACGCTCAACGCCGGTCTCGAGCTGCTCCCGCTGCGGATGATCACCGACGTCACGACCAGCTCGACGCACCGCCGCCAGGGGCTGCTGCGACGCCTCCTCGAGGACGACCTCGCCGACGCCGTGGCGCAGGGTGTCCCGCTGGCGGCGCTGACCGCGTCGGAGGCCGAGATCTACGGCCGCTGGGGCTTCGGCCCGGCGACGTTCAACCAGACGATCGAGCTCGACACCTCGCCCGGGTTCGCCCTGCGGCCCCACGACGACCGCGGACGGGTCGAGATGGTGGAGCCGGCCGACGCCTGGCCCCACGTCAAGGCCGTCTTCGACGCCTTCCACGCCCGCCAGCGCGGGTCGGTCGAGTGGCCGGCGGCCTACGCGGACATCCACACCGGCGCGTTCGACTTCGACACGGGTGCCCCCAACACGAAGATCCGTGCGGCCGTCCACCTCGACGACGGCGGCACCGTCGACGGCTTCGTCATCTACTCGTGGGGCGAGGACTACACCCTGAAGGTCGCCGAGATGATCGCCCTCGACCCGACCGCGCAGCTCGGCCTGTGGTCCTTCCTGGCCCACACGGACCGGGCACAGAAGGTGACCTTCAACCTCGCCCACCCCGACGACCCGCTGCGCTGGGCGCTGGTGGACATCGACCGGCTCAAGCTGACGGCGAGCCGCCACTTCCTCTGGCTCCGCGTGCTCGACGTCCCGCGCGCGCTCGCGGCCCGGCCGTGGGGCGCCGACGACTCCCTCGTCCTCGAGGTCGACGACCCCCAGGGCCACGCCGCCGGCCGCTTCCGCGTGACGACCCGCGACGGCGTCGCCGAGGTGGCAACCACCGACGACGAGCCCGAGGTGACGATGAGCGCCGAGACGCTCGGCAGCCTGTACGCCGCCGGCGTACCGGTCCGGCAGCTGCACCGCGCGGGTCGGCTGGCCGCCACCCCCGACGCCGTACGACGCCTCGGTGCCGTCGCCGACCTCGAGGACGAGCCCTACAACCTCACGGGGTTCTGAGCGACAGGTCGCGGCCGAGGAGCGAGCCCAGCCGGGTCGCCTCCTCTGGCAGGCCGGCCGGGTCGCACGTCGACTCCAGCGCGGACCCGGACAGCCGCCACGTCCCGGCCACGACGCCGCCGACCACGACCGGGTTCGCACCCCGCGTCATGTCGGTGCGGTGGGAGGCGGGCACGATCCACGTGTCCTTCGTGCCGGGTCCCACCACCCAGTCGTCCTTGCCGGGCAGCAGCACGACCGCGTCGGAGGGCGCCACGGCGAGCAGCTCGTCGGCACGGTCCGCCGGGAGCCAGCGCCGCTCGCCGTCGACGTCCACCTCGACCAGGCGGTCCTCGACCGATGCCCACCAGCGCTTCAGCCGTGACCGGCCGGCGCTGAGCCCGCCACCGAGCCACTGCTCGAGGAGCTCGGGGGTCGTCGGGCCGTAGGCGTCGAGGTACGCCAGCACGGCACGCGGACCGGCCTCCTCGAGGGGCGGGACCCCCTGCCAGGCCGGGGCGACGGCCGGGCTCTGCAGGAGGAGCTCGCCCTCGGCCGACGGCGCGAGGGCGACGTCGCCCTGCCAGGCGAACGGCTTGAGGAGGGTGATGTTGGGCTCGGCGAACTCCTTCGCCAGGTGCTCCCACCGGCCACTGGTGACCGCGTCGGCCACGGCTTGCGGCGGCACCGGCCCTGCGGCCACCACGTCGCGGACGAGCTCGCGCAGCGCGGGCCACTCGTCGGCCGGGAGCCGGTAGTGCTCGACCCAGCTCTTCAGGGCCCACTGGCGACCGGCCGAGCGGAGGGCGAGGTAGTCGCCGGCGGTGGCGGGGTCCATGACCTGCACCGACCCGCGGAACGAGAAGGTCCGCATCAGCCGGCCGTCGGCCAGCGCGCGCCCGACCTCACCCGGCGTGCCGGGGTCGGCCAGCCGACGGCGTACGGACAGGTCGGGGTCCGAGCCGAACACCGACACCGCACCGAGCGTGCGGACGACCTCGACGACGTCACCGGCCCCGGAGAGCAGGTGCTGGCGCCCCAGGCGCCACGCGAGCGCCTGCTGCCGGGTCACCGCCAGCGTCGGTGCCATGGCGTCAGTCGGACTCCGCGTCCTCGCGGGCCTTGCGCTCCTCGAACGCGGCAGCCGCCTTCGCGGCCCGCGTCTCGACGCGCCGGGCGAAGGCCTCGCGCTGCCGGTCGAGGAGGAAGAAGGACGCCAGGCCAGAGATCAGGAAGGCCAGCACGATCGCGAGCAGGAGGTTGTAGGTGCCGTCGAAGAGCAGTGCCATGATCCCGACGACGATGCCGAACGAGGCGAGGAACAGCAGGATCCTCATGGCGGTGTAGACGACGAACTCCTTCACGGCGTCCACCTTAGGTCGATGGGTCTACATTGGAGGAATGCTGAAGGTCCTGCTGATCGTCGCGGTCATCGCGTTCGTCGTGTGGACGCTGGTGCGGATCTCGCTCAAGCGCCTCGACGGTGGGTCGGGCGGGTCACAGAGCCGGCTGATCGCCCCCGACGATGACCCGGACTTCCTGCGTGGGCTCGACCGGCGCAAGGACGTCGACGACGGCTGAGTCGGCGCGGTGGTGCACCACTGAGTGCTCCGCCCCCTCGCTCTCGGCGTACGAGTGCTGGCTCGAGCTGCTGAAGAAGTTGATCCCGATGAAGTTGAACCACAGCGTCGCGACGCCCACCAGCGCCAGGTAGGCCGCGTTGCGCCCACGCCAGCCGGCGGTGGCCCGGGCGTGGAGGTAGGCGGCGTACACCACCCACGTGATGAAGGCCCACACCTCCTTCGGGTCCCAGTTCCAGTAGGCGCCCCACGCCTGGTGGGCCCAGATCGGGCCGGTGATCAGCACCGCGAAGGTCCACACGGGGAAGCCGAACGCGTGCATCCGGTAGGACAGCCGGTCGAGCTTGGGGAGCTCGGGCAGCCGTGCGAGGTAGCCCGTCTCCTTCGTGGAGCGGCTCTTGATCAGGTAGAGCCCCGACAGCAGTGCGCCGATAGTGAAGGCGCCGGTCGAGATCACCGCCGAGATGACGTGGATGACGAGCCAGTAGGAGTTGAGCGCGTCGGGCAGCGGCAGCACGGCGTCGTCGAGGCCGAGGAACGCGGCCATCAGCGCGGCGACCACGAACGTCGTGACGAGCGGGCCGAGCCAGTCGGTGCCCCAGACCCGCGTGACGACCAGGAAGGCGAGCGCGACCACGAAGGTGCCCGCGATCGTGAACTCGTACATGTTGCCCCACGGCACCCGGTTGGGGTCGGCGGCGAGACCGCGCGCCACGAGGGCGACGAAGTGCACGACCACGGCGAACGACGTCAGCACGAGTCCGAGCCGGCCGGCCACCGCCGTCCGGCGGTCCTCGACCTCGGCGTCCCGGGCCACGGTGCGGAGACCGGCGAGCTCGACGAAGTAGGCGAGCATCGCCAGGAAGTAGAGGACGGACGCGCCCTCGATGCCCTGGTAGCTGAAGACTTCCCACTGCGCGTCGGTCACGACGTCTCCTTCTGCGGGGCCCGGAGGGCCTCCACGATGTCTGCGAGCTCGGTGCTCTCACCGGGGACGGCCCCGTTGGAGCGGTCGAGGCGGGCGACCTCGACGAGGGTGGTGCCGTCGTCCCGGCGACGTGCCCGCACCCAGGCCCGGCGCGGCCGGACGAAGAGCGAGCCGAGCAGCCCGAGCAGCGCGGCGACCACGCCGGTCAGCGCCACCATGGTGCCGGGGGTGCGGCTGACCTGGATCTTGTTCCAGCGCTGGAGCCCGTCGAACGTCACGCTGCCCAGCCCGTCGGGGAGGTTGACGGTGTCGCCGGGGCGGAGGTCCATCCGGAAGGGCTGGCCGTTCGCCTTCGTCAGCTGCGTCGCGTTGCTCTTGTCGAGGACGTAGACCGACGACGCGCCGCCGTCGTCGACCCCGACGTCGCCCGTCCAGACCTGCAGCGAGAGGAGGGGGTTGCCGGCCGCGCCGAACACCGAGGCCGGCATCGACAGGTTGCCGTCAGCGTCCTCGCCGAGGGCGAACGTCGGGTAGAAGGTGCCCTCGAGACCGAGCTGCTCGGGCTTCGCGAAGGGCGCCTTGATGACGCCGAACGACTCGAAGGTCTGCGCGTTGATCGGCAGGAACACCGCCGGGCCGCTCTTGGTGATGTTGCCGTCACCGTCGCGGATGGTGACGACCGGGGCGTAGCCGTGGCCGATCAGGAAGATGTCGGTGCCGCCGATGCTGAGCGGGTGGTTCACCTTGAGGTCGTACTTCTCGGTCTGCGCACCCGGCTCGGTCGTGTAGTCGAGGTGGGCGACGAAGTCGCGGGCCATCCCGACGCGTGCGCCCTCGGTGATCCAGTCGACGTCGAAGTCGGTGATCGTGAAGGAGAACGGCTCCATCACCGACGGGTCGAACAGGTTGCCGGGCGCGAAGTCGTCGTACTGCGACAGGTTGTTGGAGAAGCCGTAGTCCTTGCCGTTGAGCAGGATCACGCCGCCCTTGTAGCCGAACAGGCTGCCGGCCGCGACGCCCACCAGCACCACGAGGACGGCGAAGTGGAAGAGCAGGTTGCCCGCCTCGCGCAGGTGGCCGCGCTCCGCGGACACGGCACTGTCGCCGGTCGCGGTGCCGGCCTCGGGACCCACGACCCGGAAGCGTCGCCGGCGCAGCACCTTCGCGGCGCGGGCGAGCACGACGTCCGGGTCCTCGTCGGTGGTGTACGACGTCGACTCCGGCAGGCGCAGGAGATTGCGGGGCGCCTTCGGGGGCTTGGCCCGCAGGGCGCGGGCGTAGACGAAGAGGCGCGGGATGATGCAGCCGACGAGCGAGATCATCAGCAGGATGTAGATCGCGGAGAACCACACCGAGCCGTAGACCGAGAACAGGTCGAGGCGGTCCCAGATCGGCGCGAGCCGCGGGTGGTCGTCGCGCCAGGTGGTGACGGCCAGGGAGTTGATGTTCTCCTGCGGGATCACCGAGCCGGGGATCGCGGCGAGGGCGAGCAGCAGCAGGAGCACCAGCGCCGTGCGCATCGAGGTGACCTGGCGCCAGACCCAGCGGAACAGCTCGCGGCCGGTGAGGTCCATGGGCAGCGCGGTGGCCTGGCGGTCGTCCGACGGCCGCTTGTCGAGGTCGGTCACAGCGGCGTCCAGAAGCCGAGGACGCTGGCCTGGAGGCTCTGCACGATGCGCTCCCACCACCCGGTGACCAGCAGGAGCCCGACCGCGACCATCATCACGCCGCCGAGCCGCATGATGAGCACCTGGTGGCGGCGCACCGCCTTGAACGCGCCGATCATCCGGCGGTAGGCGAAGGCCGCCGCGATGAAGGGCAGGCCGAGGCCGAGCGCGAAGACCCCGGACAGCACGGCGCCCCGCGTCGCCGTCGCCTCGTTGACCGAGAGCACGTTGATGGCTGCCAGCGTCGGGCCGACGCACGGAGTCCAGCCGACCCCGAAGAGGAAGCCCAGGACGGGCGCGGCCGCGAGCCCGACGGCCGGCACCTTGTGGATGCGCCAGTCGCGCTGGAGGAAGCCGAAGCCGCCGAGGAAGGCGACGCCGAGCAGGATCGTGATGATGCCGAGCACGACGTTGAGCTGGCCGTAGTGGACGAACAGCCAGGCGCCGGCCGCGCCCGTGAGGCTGCCGAGCAGGACGAAGACGACCGCGAAGCCGAGCACGAACAGGACGGCACCGAGCACCATCCGGCTGCGCCGCGCCTCCTCGAGGTCGGCGCCCGAGACGCCGGTGGCGTAGGACAGGTAGCCGGGCAGCAGCGGGATCACGCACGGGCTGAAGAACGACACCAGCCCGGCGACGAGCGCGACGGGGAGCGCCAGGACCATCGACCCGGACATGGCGGTGTCCTGCAGCCAGTCGTTCACCCCTGCGCCCCTTCCACGAGCGCGACCAGCGTGCGCACGCTCGGGATCCGTCCCTGCACGGACGCCGCGATCCGGCCCTCGGCGTCGAGGACCACGGTGCTGGGGATCGACCGCGGGCCGAGGGTGCCGGCGAACGCGAACAGCGCGGCGCCGTCGCCGGAGTAGATGGAGGGGTAGCCGACCTCGAGGTCGCGCACGAACGCCGTCGCGTCGTCGCGCGACGCGTCGCGGATGTTGACCCCGACGAAGGCGACGTCGTCGCCGAGCTGGTCGGCGGCGTCGTTCAGCTCGGGCTGCTCGGCGATGCAGGGCGGGCACCACGAGGCCCACACGTTGACGACGACGGGCTTGCCCCGCAGGTCCGCGAGGTCGATGGGCTCGCCCTGGAGGTCGTCGCCGGTCAGGTCCACGGGGTCGCCCCGGTCGACGGCCTTCACCTCGACGGGCACGCCCTCGCCGGTGATGTAGCCCTTGTCGCCGGTGCCGGACACGCCCGAGCACCCGGCGAGGAGCAGCAGGCACACCAGGACCATGAGCGGGCGGACGACCCTCACGGGCGGTCCTCGCCCGGTGCACCACCGGCGGAGAACGGCGCGGAGCGGTCGCCGACGGGGATCAGGTCGCCGGCCGGCTCGGAGTAGCGCACCTGCACGATCTGGTCGTCGTCGAAGACGATGCTGGTGAGCGAGCAGAGCGTGCACTGCCGGCGCTTGGGGTGGTGGACGTAGCTGCGCTTCTCCAGGAACAGCCGCGTCGTCCAGATCGGCAGCTGGTGGGAGACGACCACGGCCTCGTGGCCGGCGGCGGCGTCGCGCGCGTCGTGGACCGCGGCGACCATCCGGCCGGCGATCTCGTCGTAGGGCTCGCCCCACGACGGCGTGCGCGGGTCGTACATGTGGCGCAGCAGCTGCGGGTGCTTGAGGAACGTCCTGGCTCCCCCGGCGAAGCTGACGCCCTCGAACTTGTTGGAGGACTCGATCACCCGCGGGTCCACGACCGGCGTGAGGTCGCGGGCGCGGGCCAGCGGCGCCGCGGTCTCCTGCGCGCGCTCGAGGGGCGACGTCCGCATGTGCACGATGTCGCGGTCACCCACCTCGTCGGCGACGCGCTGGGCCATCCGGTGGCCGAGCTCGGAGAGGTGGAAGCCGTCACGGCGGCCGTAGAGGATGCCCTGCGGGTTGTGCACCTCGCCGTGGCGGAGCAGGTGCACGATCGTCTGCACGCCCACGTCAGTGCCCCCCTGCCGCGGCGGCTGCGACGGCTGCCGCGGGGAGCGCGGCGAGGATCGTCGCGATCGCCCGGTCGTCGTGACCCGCGGAGACGAACCACGCCTCGTAGGCCGACGGCGGCAGGTAGACGCCCTGGTTGAGCATCGAGTGGAAGAACTCGGCGTAGGCCGCGGTGTCCTGCTGGCTGGCCTCGGCGAAGTCGTGGACGGCGCCGTCGCGGAAGAACACCGAGAACATCGTGCCGGCCGACTGCACCACGTGCGGGACGCCGGCAGCCATCAGGTGCTCGGCGACCGCGTCGCGGATCGTGGTGGCCGTGCGGTCGAGCTGGGCGTAGACCTCGGGCGTCGCGAGGCGGAGCGTGGCCAGGCCAGCGGTCGTCGCGACCGGGTTCCCCGACAGCGTGCCGGCCTGGTAGACGGGGCCCTCCGGGGCGAGGAAGCCCATCAGGTCGGACCGTCCGCCGAAGGCCGCGGCCGGGAAGCCGCCGCCCATCACCTTGCCGAAGGTCATCAGGTCGGGCACCCAGCCCTCGATCGCGCCGTCGAGGCCCCAGCCGCCCTGCTCGGTGGCGCGGAAGCCGGTCATCACCTCGTCGGAGATGAAGAGGGCACCGTGGGCGCGGCAGGTCTCGGCCAGGAACGAGTTGAAGCCCGGTGCGGGCGGGACGACGCCCATGTTGCCGGGCGAGGCCTCGGTGATCAGGCACGCGATGCGCGGCCCGTGCGCCGCGAACGCCGCCGTCACCGCCTCGCGGTCGTTGAAGGGCAGCACGAGCGTCTCGCCCGCGGACGAGGCCGGCACGCCGCTGGTGCCGGGGACCGCGAGCGTCGCGACGCCGGAGCCCGCCTCGGCCAGCAGCGGGTCGACGTGGCCGTGGTAGCAGCCGGCGAACTTCACGACGAGGTCGCGCCCCGTCGCGCCGCGCGCCAGCCGGATGGCCGACATCGTCGCCTCGGTGCCCGAGGACACGAATCGGACCCGCTCGACGGGGGTGCGCGCGACGATCTCCTCGGCCAGCTCGACCTCGGGCTCGGTGGGGGTGCCGTACGACGTACCGCGGGCCACCGCGCCGGCGACGGCCGCCTGCACGTCGGGGTGCGCGTGGCCGAGCAGCATCGGGCCCCACGAGCAGATGAGGTCGACGTAGTCGTTGCCGTCGGCGTCGGTGAGCCAGGCCCCCGACGCGGAGGTGATGAAGCGAGGGGTGCCGCCGACGGCGTTGAAGGCGCGGACGGGCGAGTTCACGCCTCCGGGCGTCACAGCGCGCGCACGCTCGAAGAGCGCCTCGCTCGCCGCCGTCCTGGAGAGGAAGGTCTCGGAGGTCACCGGCTCATTGTCACGCAGGCCTGCAAGCCCGACCCAGCCGGGACGGCCCTCGGGCGGACGCCTGTGGGTTGGCACACATGTAACCCGCGCGTAACTTGGGGTGAAGAGTTGTCGTTGTGAGGTGTGAGGGGCCCCTCACGGGGCACCATGTACGGGACTGTTCCACCAGCTGCGCCTTGGGAGATGAGAGCAATGTCGAAGTTCGGCTCCGTGCGTCGGGCCACGGCCCTCGTGCCGCTCGCCGTGCTCTCG
Organism: Nocardioides exalbidus; assembly: GCF_900105585.1. Taxonomy (NCBI): domain Bacteria; kingdom Bacillati; phylum Actinomycetota; class Actinomycetes; order Propionibacteriales; family Nocardioidaceae; genus Nocardioides; species Nocardioides exalbidus. Next base: position 2,070,025 of record NZ_FNRT01000002.1, on the reverse strand, counting down.
GCCGCCTGGACCGCGAGCCTCGCCGGCGTGGGCGTCGGCACCGCGAGCGCCGACTCCGACGGCTCCAGGACGCTCCCCGACGGCACCAGCCTGCCCGCAGCGGTCATCGAGGCACCGGCCAGCATCGGCGACGAGGCGGTCAACCGGTCCGCCGCCGTCTCCCCGGGGCAGGCCAGCGACATCCCGCAGGCCGCGCTCGCCGCCTACCAGCGTGCCGAGGCCGTGATCAACAAGGCCGACTCCGCGTGCCACCTGCCGTGGGAGCTCATCGCCGCGATCGGCCGGGTCGAGTCCGACCACGGTCGCGTGTCCGGCAACTCGCTCGACGCCCAGGGCGTCGCGAGCCCCGGCATCTACGGCGTCGCCCTCAACGGCAAGAAGGGCACCCAGCTCATCCCCGACACCGACGGCGGGCAGTACGACAACGACACGGAGTTCGACCGGGCCGTCGGGCCGATGCAGTTCATCCCCTCGACGTGGGCGGTCGTCGGCGTCGACGGCGACAACGACGGCACCCGCAACCCCCAGGACATCGACGACGCGTCGCTCGCGACCGCGGTCTACCTCTGCTCGGGTGACGACGACCTGTCCGCCGAGCAGGGCCAGCGCGCGTCGGTCTACCGCTACAACCACTCCAACGCCTACGTCGACCTGGTCATGCAGATCATGCAGGCCTACCTCGACGGCGACTTCAGCGCCGTGCCCACCTCGACGCTCACGACCGGCGTGATCCTCCCCGACCCGACGTCGCCGACCAGCCAGAGCACGACCGGGGGGACGAAGCCCGACAAGGGCGGCAAGCCGAGCGGCAAGCCCACCCACACGTCGAAGCCGACCCCGACCTCGAAGCCGACGCCGACCCAGACGCCCACCCAGACGCCGACCCAGACGCCGACCCACACCCCGACGCAGACGCCGACCAGCGACCCCACCACCGGCCTTCCGACCGAGCTCCCGACGACGCTGCCGACCGTCATCCCGACGGTCCCGCTCCCGACGGTCGTGCCGTCGGTGCTGACCGTCGCCGAGGCGACCACCCAGTGCCTCGCCTCCGGCATCTCGGCCCTCGACGTCGCGGCCCTCAACGCCTGCATCAACAACCTGATCAACCCGTAGCCGCTCAGCGGTGCGTGAGCCACATTCCGCGGGTCGCGGATGTGGGTGGCACACCGCTCGCCCGCGTGTCGGCGTACGACACTCCCGTGGGCGGTGTGTGAGCCACGTTCCGCACCTCAGGAATGTGGCTCACACACCGCTCAGGCGGCGGCGAGTGCGACCGGAGCCCACGCTCAGCGGCGGAAGAGCCGGGCGGCCTCGGAGGCCCAGTAGGTGAGGATCACGTCCGCGCCGGCGCGGCGGATCGAGGTGAGGGTCTCGACGATGGCGGCCTCGCGGTCGATCCAGCCGTTGGCGGCGGCCGCCTCGACCATGGCGTACTCACCCGAGATGTTGTAGGCCGCGACCGGGATGTCGACTGCGTCGCGCACGCGGCGGATCACGTCGAGGTAGGCCAGGGCCGGCTTCACCATCACGATGTCGGCGCCCTCCTCGACGTCGAGGAGCACCTCGCGCACGCCCTCGAGGCCGTTGGCCGGGTCCTGCTGGTAGGTCTTGCGGTCGCCGGTGAGCGAGGAGTCGACCGCCTCGCGGAAGGGGCCGAAGAAGGCCGAGGCGTACTTCGCGGAGTAGGCGAGGATCGAGACGCTCGTGTGGCTGGCCGCGTCGAGCGCCTGGCGCACGACGGCCACCTGGCCGTCCATCATCCCGCTCGGGCCGACCATGTCGACGCCCGCGGCGGCCTGGGCGAGCGCCATCTCGGCGTACGCCGCCAGCGTGAGGTCGTTGTCGACCTCGCCGTCGGGCGTGAGCACGCCGCAGTGGCCGTGGTCGGTGAACTCGTCGAGGCAGAGGTCCGACATGACCGTGAGCTGGTCGCCGACCTCGGCGACCACGTCGGTGATCGCGAGGTTGAGCACGCCGCCGGGGTCGATGCCGCCGGAACCGGTGGCGTCCTTGTGCTCGGGGATCCCGAAGAGCATCACGCCGCCGAGGCCGAGCTCGGCCGCCTCGGTGACCGCGGCCCTGAGCGAGTCGCGGGAGTGCTGCACGACGCCGGGCATGGTGGCGATCGGCTGCGGCTCCGAGATGCCCTCGCGGACGAAGACCGGCAGCACGAGCTGGCTCGGCAGCACGTGGGTCTCGGCGACCATCCGGCGCAGTGCCGGGGTGCGGCGCAGTCGCCGGGGTCGGATGAGCGGGGCCTGGACCTGGAACTCGTCAGTCACGCCGACCATCCTCCCGCAGCGGTGTGCGGGACGGGTTCCCGGCTCGGAGAACCCGTCCCACCCACCGCTCGACGACTACTTCGCGCGGGCCTTGCGGCGACCCGACGGCGTGCGCTCGCTCGGGCGGGTGACCGGCTCGCCGGCCTCCAGCATCGCGAGGCGTCGCGAGGAACCGAAGTCGGCCAGCGCGTCGACGAGGACCTCGACGTCGGGCGAGGGAGCCAGGACGTCGACCCGCAGGCCGTGCTCCTCCGCGGTCTTCGCGGTGGCGGGACCGATGACGGCGATGATCGTCGACGGGTGCGGCTTGCCGGCGATGCCGACGAGGTTGCGCACCGTCGAGGACGACGTGAACACGACGGCGTCGAACTTGCCGGTCTTGATCGCGTCGCGCACCGGCGCCGGCGGCGGGGTGGCCCGCACGGTCCGGTAGGCCGTGACGTCGTCGCACTCCCAGCCGAGGTCGATGAGGCCGGCGACGAGGTTCTCCGTGGCGATGTCGGCGCGCGGGAGGAAGACCCGGTTGATCGGGTCGAGCAGCTCGTCGTAGGGCGGCCACTCCTCGAGCAGGCCGGCGGCGGACTGCTCGCCGGACGGCACCAGGTCGGCGCGCAGGCCCCAGTCGGCGATCGCCTGGGCGGTCTTGTCGCCCACGGCCGCGATCTTCAGGCCGGAGAAGGCGCGCGCGTCGAGGCCGTACTCCTCGAACTTCTCGCGCACCGCCTTGACGGCGTTGACGGAGGTGAAGGCGATCCACTCGTAGCGACCCTCGACGAGGCCGCGGACGGCCTTGTCCATCTGCAGCGGGTTGCGCGGCGGCTCCACCGAGATCGTGGGCACCTCCTCGGGCACGGCGCCGTACTCGCGCAGCCGGCGCGACAGCGAGCCGGCCTGCTCCTTGGTGCGGGGCACCAGCGCGCGCCAGCCGAAGAGCGGCTTGGTCTCGAACCACGACAGCGTCTCGCGCAGGTCGACCACGTCACCGACGACGATGATCGCCGGCGGCGCGACCCGCGCGGCGCGGACGTCGGCGGCGACGGCGGCGAGGGTGGAGACGAGGGTCTGCTGCTCGGTCGTGGTCCCGACGCGGGTCACCGCGACGGGGGTCTCGCCCGAGCGGCCGGCCTCGATGAGGGCGGCGGCGGTCTCGCCGATGCTGCCCACGCCGGAGAGCAGCACGAGGGTGCGGTCGTCGGCGTACGCGCTCCAGTCGACCTTGTCGCCGCAGGTGACGACGGCCATCTCCTTGTGACGCTTGGTCGTCAGCGGGATGCCGGCGTAGGCCGGGACGGCGCTGACGGACGACACGCCGGGCACGACGTCGAAGCCGACGCCCGCCTTGGCGCACGCCTGCGCCTCCTCCGGGCCGGAGGCGTAGAGGAACGGGTCGCCGGTCATCAGGCGAACCACGCGCTGCTTCTTGCCGTGGCGTACGACGACCTTGCCGCGCGCCGCGTGGGTCAGGGGCTGGCCGTCCTCGCCGAAGCCGCCGTCGACGATCTCCGGGCCACCCTCGAAGCCGCCCTCGGGCCCCTCGACGAGGCCGAGCAGCTGGCGGACGAGGTCGACGTGCTCCGGCGCCTCGGTCACGACCACGTCGGCGGTCTTGATGAGCTCCACGGCCCGAACCGTCAGCAGGCCCGGGTCACCGGGACCGGCGCCGACGAACGACACCCAGCCCGGGTTGGCGGGGGTGGTCTCCTGCGGGGTCTGTACTCGCGTCATGCGTGCTGGTTCCTCACTGGTGGTCCTCGAAATGTGGTGCCGTCATCAGGTCTGCTGCTCCCTCGGCGAGCATCTCGCTCGCGAGGCGTTGTCCGAGTCCGGCGGCGTCGTCGACGGGGCCGCTGGCGCTCATCCGCACCGACAGCCCTCCGTCCTCCGACAGGGCGACCGCGCGCAGCCACAGCTCGTCGCCGTCGTCGCCCTCGACCACGTCGGCCAGTGCACCGAGCGGGGCCGAGCAGCCGGCCTCCAGGGTGGACAGGACCGCGCGCTCGGCGGTGACCGCGGCGCGGGTGGCGGGGTCGTCGAGCTGCGCCAGCGCGGTGACGAGCTCGTCGTCGCTGCGGCACTCGATCGCGAGGGCGCCCTGGCCGGGCGCGGGAAGCATCTGGAGCGGGTCGAGCACCTCGGTGACCTCCTCGAGGCGACCGAGGCGGGCGAGACCCGCGCGGGCGAGCACGACGGCGTCGTAGTGCCCCTCGCGCACCTTGCGGATCCGGGTGTCGACGTTGCCGCGGATGCCCTCGAGCTCGAGGCCGAGGCCGAGCGCCGCGAGCTGGCTGACCCGGCGCGGCGAGCCGGTGCCGAGGCGGCTGCCGACGGGCAGCTCACCGAGGGTCAGGCCGTCACGGGCGACGACGACGTCGCGCGGGTCCTCGCGGGGCGGGATCGCGGCGAGCGCGATGCCGTCGGCGGGTGCGGTCGGGAGGTCCTTGAGCGAGTGGACGGCGACGTCGACGCGGCCCTCGAGCAGGGCGTCGCGCAGCGCGCTGACGAAGACGCCGGTGCCACCCATCGTGGCGAGCGGGGCGCTGCTCACGTCGCCCTCGGTCGCGACCTCGACGAGCTCGACCTCGCAGCCGAGGCGCTCGCGGATCAGGTCGGCGACGTGCCCGGACTGCGTGGTGGCGAGGGCCGAGGCGCGGGTGCCGAGGCGGATCGGCCTCGAGGTGGGGGCGTTCACGACTTGCCCTCCGCCCGCGTCACCCGGTCGACCGCCTGCGGGTCGAGGCGGAACAGCTCGGCCAGCGCCGCGGTGTAGGACACGGCGGGCTCGGCGTCGGCGAGCTCCTTGACCCGGACGGTCGGCTCGTGGAGCAGCTTGTCGGCGACCCGGCGCACGGTGTGCAGCACCTCGGCGCGGGTGGCCTCGTCGAGGTCGGGAAGGCGGGTCGCGAGGCGCTCCATCTCGGCGTCGACGACCGCGGTGGCCATGGAGCGCAGCGCGACCACGGTCGGCGTGACGCTCGCCTGGCGGCGCACGGCGAGGAAGGCGGCGATCTCCTGGCCGACGATGGTGCGGACGTCGTCGACGCCCGCGGTCGCCTCGAGGCCGCGGAGGGCGTCGGCGAGGCTGGTGAGGTTGATGAGCTCGACGCCCGGCAGCTCGTCGAGCTTGGGGTCGACGTCGTGCGGCAGGGCGAGGTCGATGACCGTCAGCGGCCGGTCGCTGCCGCCGCGGGCGGTGACCACGTCGACCAGCCGGACGAGCGGCTCGGGCGCACCCGTGCACGAGACGACGATGTCGGCGCCCGCGAGCTCGTCGACCAGGGCCGACATCGGCAGCGACGTGGCGCCGTACTCCTGGGCGAGGCGCTGGGCCCGGCTCGCGGTGCGGTTGAGGACGGAGATGCTCGACGCACCGCCGCGGGCGAGGTGGGCGACGGCGAGCGAGGCCATCGCACCCGCGCCGATGACGACGGCGCGGGCGCCCTCGACGGGCGCGGTGCTGCGCTCGAGCGCGGTGCTGACCAGCGACGGGGCGGCGCGGTCGATGTCGGTCTCGGCGTGGGCGCGCTTGCCGACCCGGAGCGCCTGCTGGAAGAGGGTGTTGAGGGCCGGTCCGACGGTGCCGTGCTCCTGGCCGATCCGCAGCGCGTCGCGGGTCTGGCCGAGGATCTGGCCCTCGCCGACGACCATCGAGTCGAGGCCGGCGGCGACCTGGAAGAGATGGGAGACCGCGCCCTCGTCGTAGTGGACGTAGAGGTGGCGCAGCATCGCCTCGGTCGGCTGCTCGGCGCGCGCGACGAGGAGGCCGGAGACGTCCTCGACGCTGCCGTGGAAGCGGTCGACCTCGGCGTAGACCTCGAGGCGGTTGCAGGTCACGATCGCGGTGGCCTCGGTGACGTGCTCGCCGGCGACGACGTCGCCGACCAGCTTGATCGCGCCGTCGGGGTCGAGGGCGAGCTTCTCGAGGAGACCCACGGGTGCGGACTTGTGGGAGATCCCCACGACCAGGACGCTCATGACAGGACCTCCGTCTCGATGGCCCCCGCCTTGCGCTGCTCGTGGTACGCCAGGATCTGCAGCTCGATCGACAGGTCGACCTTGCGTACGTCGACCCCCTCCGGCGCCGTCAGGACGGTCGGGGCGAAGTTCAGGATGCTGGTGATGCCGGAGGCGACCATCCGGTCGGCGACCGACTGGGCGGCGACAGCCGGGGTCGCGATGACGCCGATGGAGACGTCGTGCTCGGCGACGATCGTCTCGAGGTCCTCGAAGCTGCGGACCTCGAGGCCGGCGACCACGTCGGTGTGCCGGTCGGGGTCGGCGTCGAGCAGCGCGACCACCCGGAAGCCGCGGCTGCGGAACCCGGAGTAGTTGGCGAGCGCGTGCCCGAGGTTGCCGATGCCGACGATGACCACGGGCCAGTCCTGGGTCACGCCGATCTCGCGGGCGATCTGGTAGCGGAGGTACTCCACGTCGTAGCCGACACCGCGGGTGCCGTAGCTGCCGAGGTAGGAGAGGTCCTTGCGGAGCTTGGCGCTGTTGACGCCCGCAGACGCGGCGAGCTCCTCGCTGGAGCAGGTGGTGGTGCCGTCCTCGGCCAGGCCGGTCAGGGCACGCAAGTACACGGGAAGCCTGGCGACAGTTGCTTCGGGAATGTCCCGGGCAGAGTCGGGGGTCCGTGCGGTCACAGCTGCTTCTTTCCAGTCCCGCGAACCTCGCGTGACTCCGTCACTGTAGGAGTTTGTGAACGAAGGAACAAAACGGGAGATCGTCGGACTAGCACATGTGAGATGACCCACCTGTGGCGGGGTCGCCCCGACTTGCATCAGCGGCCTCCGACGGCGTAGTGGGCGTTCGCAGCAGTGGCCTCGGCGAGACCTCGCACGCGGCGCGGTGGTGCTGGCGGAGCGAGCCTGACGACCACGTCGATCCCGTTCCCCACAGATGCGCTCCGGCATGTCCGCTGTCGGTCCTCGCGCCTACAATCGAACACATGAGCGAAGCGCTGGCAGCGATTTCAGAGGCAGGGGTCGACGACCTCACTGCCTCGGCCCTGCTCGCTGCCCTGCGCGACCGCAAGGCCGTCGAGGACAAGGCAGCCGCCGACCAGCTCGACCTCGCCGCCCGGTGGGCTGATCTGCACCCACCCGAGTCGATCCACCTCGCCGCCGCCTTCACCACAACAGGCTCCGAGCACGAAGAACCCATCGCCGGCGACGGCTGCCCGCTGGTCGCGGAGTTCTGTGTCGCCGAGCTCGGAGCCGTCCTCGGCATCAGCACGACCGCGGCCAAGAAGCTCATCGGGCACGCCCTCGAGCTCCGCCACCGCCTCCCCCGGTTGTGGGGTCAGGTCCACTCCGGCTCTGTTCCGGCATGGCGTGCCCGGTCCGTCGCCGAGGCGACCATCCACTCTGTTCCTTCGCTGACCCGTGACGCAGCCGGGTGGGTCGACGACCAGGTCGCCGCGGTCGCAGGCAAGGTCGGTGTCGCGCAGCTCGACCGCCTCGTCGCCGAAGCCATCAAGCGCTACGACCTCGCCCACCCGGATCCCTGGTCGGATCCGGAGGACGGCTACCTGTACGTCGATCCGCGGCATGTCACCGTCCTGGATCAGGACGTGCACTTCGCCGGGACGATCCACGTCGAAGCCGACCTCGACCTCGCCGACGGCATCGACCTCGACCACGCCCTCGCGCGCGACGCAGCCACGCAGAAAGCCCTCGGGTCCACCGAGACCCTCGACGTCCGCCGCGCCAAGGCCCTCGGCAACCTCGCCCGCACCCAGACCGCCCTCGACCTCTCTGCAGGTGGTCGAGTAGCCGACGAGGAACGAGGAGGCGTATCGAGACCCGACCTCCCCAACCTTCCGGTTGCGCGGGAGGTAGTCTTCCACGCCCACTTCGACGCCGACATCACCAGCGAGGGCACGGTCTTCGGGCCGACCGGACGGATGGAGAACCGGCAGAAGCTCCTGCTTCTCGAGCAGCTCCAGTCGTGGTGCGGCGACTCCCGCACCACGATCACCGTGAAGCCGGTCATCGACCTCAACCACAACCTCAACGCTCCCGGCTACGAGATCCCCGACCGGATCCGTGAGCAGGTGATCCTGCGCGACCGCACCTGCGTGTTCCCGCACTGCACGAGACCGGCCCGACGTTGCGACGTCGACCACGTCGTCGAGTACGACCACGACGCCGAAGCCGAAGGCAGACCACAACCAGGACCCACACGGTCCGACAACCTCGCCTGCCTGTGCAGGTCACACCACCGGCTCAAGACCTTCACCAGCTGGCGCTACCAGATGGTCGCGCCCGGCGTGTTCGAGTGGACCAGCCCCCACGGCCACAGGTTCCGACGCGACAGATCAGGCACCAGCCGGCTCGAGCCCGAACGACCATGACCCCGCCCCACACCCCGCCAGTCACCGCGACGGCGGGGCCACAGGCACGTCCGGGTGGGCCGTCCATCCCTCCGACCAGATCCGGATCCGAGCGTTCCCGCAACATCCTCCCGTCAGGTGCTCATCGCGGTCACGACGGACTGACGCACGAGCTCGTGCACGAGCGGAGGTAGCTCGTCGAGCCCGAACCAGCCGAGGTCGTCGTGCTCCTCGGGCGCGGCGTTGGCCGGCTCGCCCGCCCAGTCGGGCACGAGCCACGCGGCCAGGTGCGCGGTCCCGAGATCGACCCGGCACATCAGCGACGTCGTGGACGTATCGGCCTCCACGCCGAGCTCCTCACGCAGCTCACGCTCCAGCGCGTCCAGCTCGGACTCCCCCGCCTCGACCACCCCGCCAGGGAGGTCCCAGGTGCCGGGGAACGCGTGCTTGTCGGGCCGCCGGTGCACCAGCAGGACCTGACCGTCCCGCACCAGCGCCCCGACGACGACCTCCACCATGTCCTGAGTAGAGCAGGGCCGACCGACGGCTCAGAGGAGCGAGCGCAGCATCCGGTCCGAGGCGAGCAGCGCGTCGCGGTCGTACGTCGACGAGCTCGCGAGCAGCTCGTCCGCGCCGGTGCGCTCGGCGAGCACCTCCAGCCGGCGGCGCACGACGGAGGGGCTTCCGGTGACCGCCCGGGACACCGACTCCTCGACCCGACGGCGTACCTGGTCGGGCCACGCCGCCGCGCGGATCGCCTTCACCGACTCCAGCGGCGGGAACTCACCGGTCTGGCGCGACCTGGCCATCGCCCACGCCTCGGGCAGGGCGAGCTCGCTCGCGGTCGCGTCGTCGTCGGCGACGAGCACGTCGAGCGAGACCGTGACGGAGGGCGAGCTCCCGAGGTGCGACCGGAAGGCGCGGCGGTAGCCGTCCAGCGCCGGGGCGAGGTCGGGCGACGACAGGATCGGGCCGCCCATCACGACGGGGAGACCCAGCCGGGCCGCGACCTCGAGGCCGCGGCCGGTGGCGAGCACGTGCATCGGGACGGCACGACCGGTGGCGGGCCGCGCGGTCACCTCCGAGGTGCCGTCGAGGTAGCCGCGCAGCTCGACCAGGTCGTCCTCGAAGGTGTCGCCGTCCTCGTGGTCGCGTCGCAGCGCGCGTCGCACCGGCGGGGTGAAGCCGAGCGAGCGACCGAGGCCGAGGTCGACCCGGCCCGGGTGCAGCGCCTCGAGCACGAGGAACTGCTCGGCGACCACGAGCGGCTGGTGCAGCGGGAGCATCACCCCGCCCGACCCCAGCCGGATCCTCGACGTGCGGGCGCCGATCGCGGCGAGCAGCAGCGCCGGGACGCCCGAGGCGATGCCCGGCACCGCGTGGTGCTCGGCGACCCAGAACCGGTCGTAGCCGACCTCCTCGGCGTGCACCGCCCGGGCGACCGTGGCCTCCAGCGCATCGGCATCGGCGGAGTCGACGCGTGTGCGCGACCGGTCGAGCAGGGAGAGCCTCACGCCGTCCTCAACGCATCAGGCGCCGAGAGCCTTCCTCAGCCGTGCTTCGTCGACGCGCCAGTAGTCGTGCTGCTTCCCGTCGACGAACGTCACCGGGATCTCCTCGCCGAAGCGGTCTTCGAGCCCGTCGTCGGACTCGATGTTGACCTCCTCGAAGGTCTCACCGAGGTCGGCGCACACGCGGGCGATGACGACGCGGGCGTCGTCGCAGAGGTGGCAGCCCGGGCGGGAGTAGAGGGTGACGCGGGCCGTCATGAGGTGCTCATTCGAGAAGCCCCAGCGCGCGGCGGCGCTCGTAGCCGCGGAGCCGGCCCTTCTGCACCTTGCCGGTCGCGGTGAAGGGAAGCTCGTCGACGAGCTCGATCCGCGTCGGCTGCTTGAAGCGCGCCAGCCGCAGGATCGCGTGCGCCCGCACGGCCTCCTCGACGTGCTCGCGGAAGTGCGAGGCGACGACGTAGGCCACCACCGCCTCGCCGGTCTCCGCGTCGGGTACGCCAATGACGGCCGCGTCCGCCACCCCGTCGACCTCGCGAACGACGTCCTCCACCTCGCTGGGGTAGACGTTGAAGCCGCTGACGATGATCAGCTCCTTGACCCGGTCGACGAGGTAGAGGTCGCCGCTCGCGTCGAGGAAGCCGACGTCACCGGTGGCGTACCAGCCGTCGGCGTCGGGACCATCGGCCCCGTCGGGCCAGTAGCCGCTGAAGAGGTTCGCGCCGCGGACCTGGATCTGGCCGGGGTCCTCGCCCTCGACCTGGCCCCAGGTCTCGTCGACGAGGCGGAGCTCGATGCCGGGCAGCGCCGCGCCGACGGACCCGGGCCGGTTGTCGTGGCTGCAGAGCGTGCTCGTCACGACGGGCGAGGCCTCGGTCAGGCCGTAGCCTTGGTGCACCGGGATGTCGGTGAGCTCCTCGAAGGCCTCGATCACCGACGGCTCGAGCGGCGCCGACCCCGACAGCACGAGCCGCACCGGGCCGAGCCGCTCCTTGAGGTGCTCGTCGGGCAGCCAGTGGCCGAAGACCGGCGGCGCGATCGGCACGACGCTGCACGCCTCGTCGTCGATCAGGTCGAGGACGGCCTGCGGGTCGTAGTGCTCGACCAGGAGCAGCCGCGCGCGGTGGCGCAGCACGCCGCCTAGCACGGCGTTGAGGCCGTAGACGTGGAACAGCGGCAGCACGCCGAGCACGACGTCGTCGCCGTGCATCATCGGCGGCTCGACCGCGGCGACCTGCTCGATGTTGGCCAGCAGCGCACGGTGGCTGAGCATCGCGGCGCGCGGCCGCCCGGAGGTGCCGCTGGTGTAGAGGAGGGCCGCGAGCTTCTCCGGATCGGGCAACGGCGGGACGGGGCGTACGACGTCGGCGCGCAGCTCGGCGTGCGCGAGCTCCGACCCGGCGGGCTCGGCTCCCGTGACGACCAGGCGCGGACGCGCGTCGGCGTCGAGCAGGGACAGGGCGGCGCGCACGACCTCGAGCGACGTGTCGTCGGCGACGACCAGCCGGGTGCCGGAGTCGGCGACCATCCGGGCGATCTCGTCGGCCGTCGAGCGCGGGTTGACCGGCACCGCGACCACCTGCGCGCGCAGCACGCCGAGGTAGGTCGTGACGAACTCGATGCGGTTGGCGGACGCGATCATCACCCGCTGCCCGGCGCGGATGCCGAGGGTCCCGAGACCGGTGGCGATCCGGGCGACCTCGTCCTCGAGGGCCGACCACGTGAGCGTGCGTCCGCCGCTCTCCACCAGTGCCTGCCGGTCCGGGACGTCGGCGGCCGCCTCGGCCACGAACGCGGAGATGTCGTTGCGCGGCATGGGCAGATCCTTCCACAGCACGGGGCAGGTCGGGCTTGGCTACGCTGGCCGCGTGACCCCGTCGGAGCGACCCAGGCGACTCAACCTGCAGCAGCGCTCCGCCCTCGCCGGCGAGGCGGCCGCGGCGTCCGCGGAGGTCGAGAACGAGCTCCGCACGCCGAGCGACCCGGCGGCCGCGGCCTTCTTCGACGTCGACAACACGCTCATGCAGGGCGCGAGCATCTTCCACTTCGCGCGCGGGCTGCACCGCCGCAAGTTCTTCACCACCCGCGAGATGGCGGAGGCGGCCTGGAAGCAGGCCTACTTCCGGATCATGGGCGTGGAGGACCCCGAGCACGTCGCCGACGCCCGCAACTCCGCCCTGTCCTTCATCGCCGGCCACACCACGACCGAGCTCGAGGAGCTCGGCGAGGAGATCTTCGACGAGTCGATGGCCCACCGGGTCTGGCCCGGCACCCGCGCGCTGGCCCAGCTCCACCTCGACGAGGGCCAGCGGGTCTGGCTGGTCACCGCCGCCCCGATCGAGATCGCGGCGATCATCGCGCGCCGGCTCGGGCTGACCGGCGCGATGGGCACCGTCGCCGAGCACGTCGACGGCGTCTACACCGGCCAGCTGGTCGGCGACCTCCTGCACGGCCCGGCCAAGGCCGAGGCGGTCAAGGCGCTCGCCGCCCGCGAGGGGCTCGACCTCGCCCGCTGCTCGGCGTACTCCGACTCCGCCAACGACCTGCCGATGCTCTCCCTCGTCGGCGACCCCTGCGCGATCAACCCCGACACGCGGCTCCGCGCGCACGCCAGGGCCAACGGCTGGCGCGTCCGCGACTACCGCACCGGCCGCAAGGCCGCGCGTGCCGGCCTGATGGCCGCCGCCGTCGCCGGCGCGGTTTCGGGCGCCGTCGCCGCGGGTACGACGGTGAGGGCACGCAGCCGGCACTCCTGAGAATTTCTTGGTAACTCATAGTTACTCACGGGTTCACAGGTCCCGGTCCCGCGCTTATCGTGGAGGATGCAGCAGTAACTGGGAGGGGCTACCGCATGCCACGGCTGGAGCCCGAGCGCACGCTCGGTGAGGGACTCGACGCGCTACGGCGCGCGGTCCTCGCCGCCCTCGCCCACCCGGTGCCGCACCTCGCCGGCCCGGGCACGGTGCTCATGTCGGAGGCCACCACCGTCGGCCCGGCGGACGCAGGTGCGGCCGGCGGACCCGGTCCCTTCGGCGACGAGGACAACGCCGCCTCGTCCGAGGTCGACGAGGCCGAGCGGGAGCGACTGATCGCGCTGGTCGAGCTCGCCCGGACGGGCGACAAGGAGGCGTTCGGCCTCCTCTACGACCACTACCAGCCGTCGGTCTACCGGTTCCTCTACTACCGCACCCGCTCGCAGTCGCTCGCCGAGGACCTGACCTCCGACACCTTCTTCCGCGCGCTGCGGAGCATGAACAACTTCCGGTGGCAGGGCAAGGACTTCGGCGCCTGGCTGATGACCATCGCGCGCAACCTCACGACCGACCACTTCAAGGCCGGGCGCACCCGCCTCGAGATGACGACCGAGGACATGACGCCGCACGACGACGCGACCGACGGCCCGGAGGACACCGTCATCGCCGACCTCACCAACGAGGTCCTGCTCGAGGCGCTCACCCAGCTGCCGACCGAGCAGCGCGAGTGCCTGATCATGCGGTTCCTCCAGGGCCTGTCGATCTCCGAGACGGCACGCGCCCTCGACCGCTCCGACGGAGCCGTCAAGCAGCTCCAGCTGCGCGGTGTGCGCAACCTGGCGAAGCTGATGCCCGAGGGGTTGAGGGACTGATGGCGCACCTCACACCGGCCTCCTCCACCGGACCCGTAACCACGTCCGCTCCTGGCTCGTTCCCCTGTCTGGGAGGATCCGCCAGCATCGAGACAGGACGAGCACGATGACACCCGCCTTCTCGGCACGCCGCCGAGCCGACGAGTTCGAGGGACTCCTCTCCCGCGACCGTGACGCACCGCTCACCGAGCGCGACGCCGCCCGGTTCGCCGAGCTGCTCGACGTCGTGGCCGACCTCCGCGCACTGCCCGAGGCCGCGCCGCGCGCCGACTTCACCGCCTCCCTGCGCGAACGCCTGATGGCCGAGGCCGACACCGTCCTGGTGCCGCAGCCTGAGGTCCCCTCGCGGCTCGCGATGCCGGTGGGCGACCGCAAGCGCCAGCGCCGGGCAGCCACCCTGCTCGGTGGCGTCGCGCTCGTCGGCGCCACCGCGACCATGGCGGTCGCGGCCCAGGCCTCGCTGCCGGGCGAATCGCTGTACCACGTCAAGCGCGGCATCGAGTCCGCCCAGGTCCGGCTCGCGCCCGACGACGCGGCCCGCGGCAAGCTCCAGCTCGCGCAGGCCGGGGAGCGGCTCGACGAGCTCGAGACGCTCACCGCGGAGGGCGGCCACGACCAGCTCATCCCGTCCACGCTGGAGGCCTTCACCGAGCAGTCCGGCGACGGCGTGCGCAGCGTCCTGGCGTCGTACTCAGCCGGCGGCTCCGAGGTCGACGTGCAGCAGGCCCGCGACTTCGCGGCCACCAGCCTCGACCGCCTCGACGCGATCAAGGACGACGTGCCGGCCGCTGCCGAGGAGCAGTTCCTGGCCGCTGGGCGCACGCTCTCCGACCTCGATCTCGAGATCAGCTTCGCGTGCGCTGCCTGCCAGGGCGGCATCACCGAGCTGCCCGAGTTCGTGCTGACCAGCGCCGCGGTCCCCGACCTGCTCCAGGGCCTCGACGTGGACGACCTCACCCTGGAGGGCGCCCCGATCTCCGCCCAGGACGTGAAGGGCATCAAGGTCCCCGAGCTGCTCCAGACGCCCGGAGGCACCGACCCGGGCACCCTGCCCACGACGCTGCCGGGCAACCTGCCGACCAACCTCCCGACCAACCTGCCGACCAACCTACCGACCACGAACCCGACGCAGGTCCCGACCGAGCCGGTGAAGACCAACATCCCGAAGCCCGACCCCACCGACCCGGTCGGCACCGTGACCACCACGGTCACCACCACCACCAGCAACCTGACCGACACCGTCGACGGGCTCACCGGGGGCGCGCTCGGCGGCCTGACCAACGGCCTCGACGACGCGACCGGCGGCCTGATCGGCGACGTCACCGGCACCGTCGACGGCCTCACCGGCGGCCTGCTCGGCAACGCGACCGGCGGTCTCCTGCCGGGCAAGAAGTAGCAGTCCGCCCCGCCCCTGCGGGAGCGACGACCGACTAGCCGAAGACCCCGTCGCGGTCGCGGAGCAGGTCGAACAGCGTGTGCTGGATCGTCTCGCGCACCTGGTCGGTGACGTTGAAGACGAGCATCGGGTCCTCCGCCTCCGCGCTGTCGTAGGCGTCGGTGCGGATCGGCTCGCCGAACTCGAGGATCCACTTCGACGGCAGCGGCACCATGCCGAGCGGGCCGAGCCACGGGAAGAACGGCGTGATCGGGATGTAGGGCACGCCGAGCAGCCGCGCCAGCGACGGCACGTTGCCGACGAGGGGGTAGATCTCCTCGGCGCCCACGACGGAGAGCGGGATGATGGGTACGCCGGTGCGCAGCGCGGCGGACACGAAGCCGCCGCGACCGAAGCGCTGGAGCTTGTAGCGCTCGCTGAACGGCTTGCCGATGCCCTTGAAGCCCTCGGGCCAGACGCCGACGAGGTTGCCGCCGGCGAGCATCCGCTCGGCGTCCTCGACGCAGGCCAGCGTGGCGCCGCCCTTGCGGGCGAGCGAGCTGATCAGCGGCATCTTGAACACGAGGTCCGCACCGAGCGGGCGCAGGAACCGTCCGGCGTGGTCGTGCACGGTCAGCATGGTCATGAGGCCGTCGAGGGGCACGGTGCCGGAGTGGTTGGACACCACGAGGGCGCCGCCCTCGGCCGGGATGTTGTCGAGGCCGCGGACCTCGAGGCGGAACCACTTCTCGGCGACGGGGCGCAGCGCGGCCATGAAGAACCGCTCGGTGAGCTCCTGGTCGAAGCCGTAGTCGTCGACCTCGTAGTCACCCTCGAGCCGTCGGCGGGCGAAGGCCATCAGCTCGGCGAGACGGCGCTCCCAGTCGGCCCCGAAGACCTCGTGGGCCGCGCCCTGGACGGCAGCGAGCCAGTCGCCGACGGGGATGCCGCCCGCGGGCTCGCGCTCGGTGATGCGCTCGGCCCGGGGGGCGGCGGCAGCGTCGATCGGCGTGGGCGCGGGCTTCTTCGGCGCAGGCTTGGCGGCGGCGGGCTTGGCGGCGGGCTTGCGGGAGGCCGTCGGCTGCTTGCGGGAGGCGGGCGCCAGGTTGCGAGCGGCCGAGGACGGGCGCGCGCTGCCGGTGCCGCGGCCGGGACGGCCGCCGGTGCCGATCGGGATGACGACGGCGTCCTGCCCGGCCCCGTCGCGGGCCTCCTCAACCACGACCGGCCCCTTCGGCGAGCGGGGACCGGAGCTCGCCCGGCTGCATCTCGCGGCAGAAGTCGGCGAAGGCCTCGGCGGAGGTGTAGGACGGCTCGAAGCCGAGCTCGGTGCGCATCCGGGTGGTGTCCACTCCTCGACCGTAGGTCAGGAACCCCAGCTGCTCGGGCGAGAAGTCCGAGAGGCGGGCCTGCCGCATGGTCGCGCCGAGGCGGCCGACGGCGAAGCGCGGCATCGAGACCGCGGGCTTGCCGGCACGGCGTACGGCCTGGGACAGGGTGACCATCCCGTCGCCGGCCACGTTGAAGGTGCCGGGGATGCCGGTGAGCACCGAGTGGCGCAGGACGCGCAGGAGGTCGTCCTCGTGGAGGAACTGCAGGCGCGGGTCGAAGCCGAGCACGCGCGGGATGACCGGCAACCGGAAGTAGTCGGTCAGGGGGCTCGAGACGTGGGGACCCACGACGTTGGCCGCGCGGATCATGGTCACGCCGACGTCGGGGCGGCGGCGCGCGAAGCCGCGGACGTAGCCCTCGATCTCGTAGACGTCCTTGGCGTAGCCGGAGGAGGGCAGGCGCTTGGGGCCCATGTCCTCGGTGAACATCGCGGGGTCGCGCGGGCTCGAACCGTAGACCGTGGTCGTCGACTTCACGACCAGGTGCTTCACCGTCGTCGACTTCTGGCACGCAGCGAGCAGCTGCATGGAGCCGATGACGTTGAGCTCCTTCATCGTCCCGCGACCGCCGGCCGAGCCGGGCGTGGCGATCACGCTCATGTGGACGACGGTGTCCACGTCCTCCTTGGCGAGGACCTTGGCGATGACGGGGTTGCGGATGTCAGCGCGGACGAACGAGACGTCCCCGATGTCGCCCCGCGGGGGGACGACATCCACCCCGATCACTCGCTCGATGGACGGGTCGCCGGCCGCGGCGCGCGCGAATCGTCGCCCTATGTCCCGGGAGATCCCGGTGACCAGCACGACCCGTCCCATGGGCGAGGGGTGTTACTTGCCGAGCTTGCGGCGCTGGACGCGCGTCTTCTTGAGCAGCTTGCGGTGCTTCTTCTTGGCCATGCGCTTGCGCCGCTTCTTGATGACAGAACCCACGGTGAGACCTTTCCTTTCGGCCGACGTTCGTCGGCCGGACCCGCACACCCTACTTGCCGGGCATGTGGAGCGCGGAATCGTCTCTTCGCAGGGTCGGACCAGCCGGCCCCGGAGCAGGTCGGGCGTGCTCAGCCTGCGTTGTAGAAGCTCTTGCGCAGGTACTCGTTGACGTCGTCCTCGGTGACCCGGAACGAGCGGCCGACGCGCACCGCGGGCAGCTCGCCGCCGTGGACGAGTCGGTAGACCGTCATCTTCGAGACGCGCATCTTCGCTGCGACCTCGGCAATGGTCAGGAACTGCGCCTCGGACATGTCGCCAGGGATGTTCTCAGCCATGGGTGTGCACCGATCCTTCTGCGCGGCGACGGCGCCGGCTTCCCCACCGGCGTCACAGGCGTGCCGCTCCGGCTGAGACTAGGGCTTGTGTGACGCATGGGGAAGAGGAATGGCAGAGAAACTTGTGGGACGAGCGGCGTGTCGAGTTGCGCCGCCGCGATCCACGCTCGGCGTGGACTGGACCGCGCTCGTTCAGGGCAGCGGGTCGAGGCCGTGCAGCGGGAACACCTCGGTGCGCGTCGCGTTGATCGCGCGGTCCAGCCAGGCGTCCGGGTCGTAGCCGCTCGACCAGTCGCGGTAGGCCGGCGTGCGGCCGTCTGTCATGCGGAACGGCGGCGTCGCGCCGAGCACCTCCTCGACGTACGCCCGCCACATCGGGGGCGTCTCGGTCGCGGGGTCGAGGGCGCGGCCCGAGGCGATCGCCAGCAGGTGCGACCAGGCCCGCGGCACCACGTCGACCACGGAGTAGCCGCCTCCGCCGGTGACGACCCAGCGCCCGCCCGCGACCTCGTGGGCGAGGTCGTGGAGGGCGAGGTAGGCCGCGCGCTGGCCGTCGATGCTGAGCATCATGTGGGCGAGCGGGTCGTTCATGTGGGAGTCGCAGCCGTGCTGGGTGACGAGCACGTCGGGCTGGAACTCGCGCAGGATCGGGGGCACGACGGCGTGGAACGCGCGCAGCCAGCCGGCGTCGGACGTGCCGGGCGGGAGCGCGACGTTGACCGCCGAGCCCTCGGCGCCCGGGCCGCCGGTGTCGGTCGGGAAGCCGGTGCCGGGGAACAGCATCTGGCCGGTCTCGTGCAGGGAGATCGTCAGCACGCGCGGGTCGTCGTAGAAGACCTTCTCGACGCCGTCGCCGTGGTGCACGTCGATGTCGACGTAGGCGACCCGCTCCGCGCCGTCGGCGAGCAGCTGCTTGATGCCGACCGCGACGTCGTTGTAGATGCAGAAGCCGCTCGCCCGCTCGGGCATCGCGTGGTGGAGGCCGCCGGCGATGTTGACCGAGTGGAGCGACTCGCCGCTCCAGACCTGGCGGAAGGCCTCGAGGCTCGCGCCGACGACGTGCGCGCTGGCGGTGTGCATGTCAGCAAAGCACGGGTCGTCGTCGGTGCCGAGGCCACGCGAGGAGTCCTCGAACCCGGGCGTCGTACCGCCCTTCAACACCGCGTCGAGCAGCCCCTGCTCGTGGACGGTCAGCAGCTGCTCGTCGGTGGCGATGGGCGCGTCGACGCGCTTGATGCCGTCGAGGACACCGAGCTCGTCGGCGAGCCGCATCGTCAGGTCGACGCGGATCGGGGACATCGGGTGGGTGGGTCCGAAGTCGTACTCGCACAGCGTCTGGTCGAACACGACCGACGTGGGGCCCTCGCACTCCATGTGGCGGACGTTACCCGCGCCGGGGGCCCGGTCCGCAGGTCGGACCTATTTGAACATGTTCAGAACTGCGCTACGGTGGTGCCACATCATTTTTGAACACGTTCAAAGGAGTCTCCGCCATGGACTGGACCGCCACCTCGTACTTCACCTACCTCGCCGTCACGGTGCCGCTCACCGTGTGGGTCGCCCGGACCCTCTCGAGCAACGGAGGCGTCTTCCTCCAGGACGTCTTCGCCGACAACACCGCCCTCGCCGACGCGATCAACAAGCTGCTGGTCGTCGGCTTCTACCTGCTCAACGTCGGCTTCGTGCTGCTCTACCTGCGCACCGGGGAGGCGGTGAGCGACCTGCCGAGCCTGATGGAGGTGGTGAGCCTCAAGGTCGGCGTCGTCATGGTCGTGCTCGGCCTCATCCACTTCACCAACGTCTACGTCTTCAACTCGATCCGTCGCCGCGTGCGCCAGGAGGCCTTCCGCACCCCGCCGCTGCCTCCGCAGCACGTGGTGGGCGGCGTCCGGCCCGCCTTCGAGGGCTGAGGAGTGCGCCTCACGGTGCTGTACGACGACGGCTGCCCCCTGTGCTGCACCTTCAGCGGGTGGCTGTCGCGGCAGCCGGCCCTGGTGCCGATCGACCTGGTGCCTGCGGGATCCTGGGCCGCGCGCAAGCGGTTCCCGGCCCTCGACCACGAGCGCACGCTGGTGGAGATCACCGTCGTCAGCGACTCGGGCGAGGTGTGGGAGGGCGCGCACGCCTGGGTGATGGCCCTCTGGGCGACGACCGCCCACCGCTCGCTGGCCGAGTCGCTCGCGCGGCCTTCGCGCCTGCCGATGGCCAGGGGTGCGGCCCACCTCGCCGCCGGGATCCGCAACGCCATGTCCGGGCTGCCCCGGCGCGACCGCGCGGCCGCGTGCACCGACGCGTGCTGCCGACCGACGTCCTAGGGTGGCGCCGTGGCGGAGACGGGTTCGGGGACGAGTTCGGGGACGGGTTCGGAGAAGGCGCCGGCGAGGCGATCGGCCAAGGCCGAGCAGACGCGGGCCGGGATCGTGGCCGCCGCGCTGGACCTCTTCAGGGCCGGTGGCTACGACGCCACCACGATGCGGGCGATCGCCGACGAGGCAGGCGTCTCGCTCGGCAGCGCCTACTACTACTTCTCCGGCAAGGAGGAGCTCGTCCAGGCCTTCTACGACCAGCTCCAGGTCGCCCACGCGGCCGCCGCCGAGTCGGCCTACGACGACACCGTCTTCGCCGACCGGCTGCGCCGGGTGATGGAGTCGTTCCTCGACGTCGCCGAGCCGTTCCACGACTTCGGCGGGCAGTTCTTCCGCAACGCCGCCGACCCCCGCTCGCCGCTCTCCCCCTTCTCGGCGGACTCCGCACCGGCGCGCGAGGCGAGCACGGCCCTCTTCCGACGGGCGGTCGAGGGCTCGGACCTCAAGGTCGCACCGGCCCTGCGCCAGGAGCTGCCCGACCTCCTGTGGCTCCTGCACATGGGCATGGTCCTGTTCTGGGTGTACGACGACAGCCCGGGACAGCGACGCACCCGCACCCTCGTCGCCGGCATGGTGCCGCTCGTGGACCGGTCGGTCCGCCTCACGCGACTGCCGCTGGTGCGGGGCCTGGTCGACGACGCGCTCGGGGTGGTCCGCCAGCTCCGCGGCGCCTGAAGGGGTCGCGTCGTGCGCGGGCTGGAGGCCGAGGCGGTCGCCGTGGTCGAGCGGCTGGGGTTCGCGAACCTCGGCGTGCTCGGCGCCGGGATCGAGGGGGTCGTCGTGGCGATCTCCGACGAGACGGTCGCCAAGGTCTGGTCCCGGCGGTCGTACGACGACCTGGTGCTGCTGCGCGGGTTCCTCGAGGCGGTCGAGGGCGCGGAGGACGCCCCGGCGTTCCCGCGCATCCACGACGTGCTCGACCTCGACGGCACATGGGTGACCGTCGAGCGACGGCTGCGCGGACGCCCGCTCTGGGAGGCCGACGGCTCGTCGCCCGACCTCGCCACCGGTGACGTCGATGCGATGACCGAGGCGCTGGCTGCCCTCGCGGCCGTGCCCGGGTCCCCGGCGTTGCGCTCGCTCCCGGTGCTGCCGGACGAGCCGGCGTTCGGCGCGACCCGGCCGTTCGAGCTCGAGCTCGCCGACCTGGTGCGCCGCCGGGCATCCAGGTTCGGGTCCTTCCTCGCTGCCGCGCGTCCGGACGTGGAGGCGGTCGCGGCCGGCACCGTCCGGGCCCTCGAGACGCTCACCCCTGCGGAGCCGGCGCTGGTGCACGGCGACCTGATCGCCGCCAACGTGCTGGTCGCCGACGGGCGCGCCTCGGCGGTGCTGGACTTCGGCTTCCTCAGCACGGCGGGCGACCCGGCGTTCGACGCGGCCGTCACGGCCAGCGTCTTCGACATGTGGGGACCGCGGGCACGGGAGGTCGAGCGCGAGCTGGACGCCGCCTTCACCTCGGCCTTCGGCCACGACCCGGCACGGCTGGCCACCCACCGGGCGGCGTACGCCCTCGTCACCGCGTGCTGCTTCGGCACGGACCTCTCCGATGGGCACTTCGCGTGGTGCCTGGCGATGCTCGACCGCGGTGACGTGCGCGAGGCCGTCGGGCAGGCATGACGCGCGCCCCTCAGGGAATCGTCATCGGGCGCGGGCTGCGCGACGAGGTCGTCAGGAGCCTTCGGCGAGCTCTCGCGAGCGGTTGCGCGCGGCCTCCATGGCGGCGAGGAACGCGGCCCTGACCTTGTGGATCTCGAGCTCGCGCAACGCCGAGGCGGTCGTGCCGCCGGGCGAGGTGACCTGCTCGCGCAGGACGACCGGGTGGTCGCCGGTCTCGCGCAGCATCGCGGCCGAGCCGACGAGCGTCTGCACGACGAGCTCGGTCGCGGTGGTCCGGGGCAGGCCGAGGTGGACGCCGGCCTCGATCATCGACTCGACGACGAAGAAGATGTAGGCCGGACCGGAGCCGGAGATCGCGGTGACCGCGTCCATCTGCTTCTCGGGGATCCGGAGGACCTTGCCGGTCGAGGACATCAGCGACTCGACCTCGGCGAGGTGCGACTCGTCGCAGTGCGAGCCCGGTGCGATCGCCGCCATGCCCTCGTCGACGAGGGCGGGCGTGTTGGGCATGACCCGGACGACAGCCACGCCCTCGGGCACGCGCGACTCGATGAACGTGGTGGTGATGCCGGCGGCGAGGGAGACGACGAGCTGGCCGGCGCGCAGGTCGGGGGCGATCTCCTCGAGCACGTCGCCCATGTCCTGCGGCTTCACCACGAGCGCGACGGTGTCGGCCTTCGCAGCCGCCTCGCGGTTGGAGACGACGGCGACGCCGTAGCGCTCCTCGAGCTCCCGGGCGCGCTCGGCGCGCTTCTCGCCGACCATCAGCTGGTCGACGCGGCGCCCCGCTCGGACGAGTCCGGACAGGAGGGTCTCCCCCATCACGCCGGCGCCGATGATCGCAGTGCTCATGGCGTCAATCTACTTCGTGGCGGCGAGCCTACTTCTTGCTGATCAGCGAGCGGGCGAAGAAGGCGAGGTTCTGCGGCTTCTCGGCGAGGCGGCGCATCAGGTAGCCGTACCACTCCGTGCCGTAGGGGATGTAGACGCGCATGGTCTCGCCGGCGGCGGCCAGCCGCTTCTGCTCCTCGGGGCGGATGCCGTAGAGCATCTGGAACTCGTAGGTGCCCGGGCGCTTGCCGAAGCGGCTCGCGAGCGAGGAGGCGATCTGGATCATCCGCGGGTCGTGCGTGGCGATCATCGGGTAGCCCTGGCCGCCGAGCAGGACCTTGAGGCAGCGGACGTAGGACTTGTCGATGTCGACCTTGTCCTGGAAGGCGACGTGCTCGGGCTCCATGTAGGCGCCCTTGCAGAGCCGCACGCGCGAGCCCTCGTAGGCCAGCGCCCGGCAGTCGGCCTCGGTGCGGTGGAGCATCGCCTGGAGCACGGCGCCGGTCTCGGGGAAGTCCTTGCGGAGCTCGCGCAGGATCGTCAGCGTCGAGTCGGTGGTGGTGTGGTCCTCCATGTCGAGGGTGACCGTGGTGCCGGCGTTGCGGGCGGCGCGGCAGATGTCGCGGGCGTTCTCGAGGGCGACCTTGTGGCCGTTGTCGGGGAGGAACTGGCCGATCGCGCTGAGCTTGACCGACACCTCCGCCTGGGGTGCGAGTCCCTTCGCGGCGAGGTCGGCCAGGACCTCCTTGTAGGCCGCGACCGTGGCCTCGGCCTGGGCGGCGTCGGTGGTGTCCTCACCCAGGTAGTCCAGCGTGACCCGCAGGCCGTCGGCGACCAGCCCGGACGTCGCCCGCACCGCGTCGGCGGTCGACTCGCCGGGGACGTAGCTGGTGACGATCCCGCTCGAGACGGGCATCGTCGAGACGAGCTTCTTGACCCCCTCGCTGCGGGCGAGGAGCAGGATCGGCTGGCGGAGCAGGGACATGCCGAAAGGCTACGTCAGGGCGTTCGGCGGCGCAGGGTGGCGGCACCGAGTGCGAGGGCCGCCAGCGCGAAGGCGAGCACGACCGCGACGTCGCGCCAGACCTCGGCGGAGCCGGCGGACCCGACGAGCTCCTGCATGGCGTCGACGGCGTACGACAGCGGCAGGACGCTGCTGATCGCCTCGAGCACCCCGGGCATCGAGGTGCGCGGCACGAAGAGCCCGCAGAGCAGGACCTGGGGCAGCACGAAGGCGGGCATGAACTGGACGGCCTGGAACTCGGTGGTCGCGAACGCGCTGACGAGCAGGCCGAGGGCGGTGCCGAGCACCGCGTCGACGACCGCGACCACGCCGAGGAGCCAGACCGAGCCCTCGACCTCGAGGCCGAGGAGCCCGACGCTGACCGCGACCGCGAGGACGGACTGGACCGCCGCGAGCAGGCCGAAGGCGAGGGCGTAGCCGAGGAGGAAGTCGAGCCTGCCCATCGGCATCGTGAGCAGTCGCTCGAGGGTGCCGCTGCTCCGCTCGCGCAGGGTCGTGACGCTCGTGACGAGGAACATCACGATGAAGGGGAACATCGCCAGCAGGCCCGGCCCGAACCGGTCGAACTGCTCGCCCGGCAGGTCCTCGAACATCCACCACAGCAGGCTGATCAGCAGGCACGGGACGACGAGCAGCATCGCCACCGTGCGGCGGTCGCGGCGGACCTGGGTCAGCACGCGGCCGGCGACGGCGAGGGTGACCGTGGCGCTCATGCCGCCTCCACGAGGCGGAGGAACGCGCCCTCGATGTCGGGCGCCCCGGTGCGCGCGCGGATCTCGTCGGGCGAGCCGTCGGCGATGATCCGGCCCTCGCGCATCAGCAGCAGCCGGTGGCACCGCTCGGCCTCGTCCATCACGTGGCTCGACACGAGCACCGCGGCCCCTCCGTCGGCGATCCGGTGGAACAGCTCCCACAGGTCGCGGCGCAGCACCGGGTCCAGCCCGACCGTCGGCTCGTCGAGCACCAGCAGGTCCGGCGTACCGAGCAGGGCGACCGCCAGGCTCACCCGGCTGCGCTGGCCACCGGACAGGCGCCCCACGACCTGCGACCGGTGGTCGGCGAGGCCGACCGACGCGGTCGCGCGGTCGGCCTCGTCGCTGCCGACGCCCAGGACGCGGGCGAAGAACGTGAGGTTCTCCGAGACGGTCAGGTCGTCGTAGACGCTCGCCGACTGCGTGACGTAGCCGATCCGCGTGCGCAGGGACGGGCTCCCGGCCGGCTCCCCCAGCACCTGGACGGTCCCCGACCGCACCCGCTGGGCGCCGACGAGGCTGCGCAACAGGGTGGTCTTGCCACACCCGCTCGGCCCGAGGAGGCCGGTGACGCCCGCCGGGACGTCGAGGCTGATGCCGGGCAGCACCTCGCGCGCGCCGCGTACGACGACGAGGTCACGCACTTCCACCACGTTTTTCATCCTGTGTTGAATTGTGCGACGGGGTCGGGCGCCCGTCAACCTCCCGGGAGGTCAGTCGCCGAGCGGGGCGAGCAGCTCCTTCCTGCCCTCGAACGCGACGAGCAGCAGGTCGGCCATCCGGAAACGGCCGTCCTTCTCGCCGAGGCTCGGCCGGAAGCCGGGGTTGCGCACGATCGAGAACGTGCTGCCCTCCATCGCCCGGTGGAAGGTCTCGGCCACGAGCCGCGCGCCGACGCCGGTGAGCACGCCGTCGTTGAGCTCGGCCTCGCGCAGGACGTAGAACCACAGCGGCGTGTCCTTGAGGAAGGCGTCGAGCTGGGGCGCGGTGAGCCCGTCGAGGCTGGCGGTGCTGCGCCCGCCCGACCCGCGGAGCTGGGCCTTGGTCAGCGTCGTGACAGGTACGCCGTTCGCGCGGAGCAGGGCGGCCATCTGCTGGCCGCTGGCGAGCTTCATCATCCGCGCGCGGACGAGGTTGCGGAAGGCGAGGTTCGCCCGGATCGTGCCCTCGTCGCTGACACTGCCGCCGAACGAGCCCATCGGCAGCGTGGCCAGGGGGTCGACCAGGCGAGTGTCGATGCGGCGCGCGAGGTTGAACTCGCCGGTGGGCGGCTTGAGCTCGCCGTGCCCGACCTGCGCGAAGCGGTAGAGCCGGCGCCAGTCCGCGATCCAGTTCGACGGCAGGGTCGGGTCGCCGCCGAGGCCCCCGCTGGTGCCGGAGAAGAAGAAGAGCAGGTCGAGGGTGCCCGACCCGTTCGGGAAGCGCGCGTTCCAGTCGTAGGCCTCGCGGACCATGGAGTGCCCGAGCCGGAACGCCGCGACGGAGAACTCGACCGGCATCGTCGGCATGGTGAGCGGGTCGGCGCCGGGCTCGACGATCTTGCGGCCTCCTGAGAAGACGTCCTTCACGACGGCTCCGTCGCAGATCCGCGTCAGGTAGTCGTGGCGCAGCATCCACTGGTAGTGCAGCACCACCTTGCGGCGCGCCTTCTCGAAGCGCTCACCGGGGGGCGTGGCGGGCCCGAGATCCGCCACGACCCGGTTGTGGAAGCGGATCATCGCGGCGTGCGTCTGCGCGACGACGAGGTTCTCGTCGTTGCGCCGGTCCGGGATGTCCGCCAGGTCACGGTCGACGCCACCGCCACCGACGCGCGGCACGTCGAAGCCGACGCGCGCAACGTCGCTGCCGATCTTCGTGGTCTTGCCGACCTTGAGCCGCGTGCGGTCGGCCTCGTAGAAGTGCGCGGAGACCGGGTCGAGCGGGCCGGCGCCGTAGAGGCTGTCGAGGTCGAGCGTCGGCGAGCGGCCCTGGAGCAGGTCGGCCGGCGAGACGTCGTCGCCGAACGCCACCGTGGTCGCGTCGAAGGTGAGGTCGTGGTCGACGAACTGCCCGAGGTAGGTGTAGCCGGACGGGATGTCACCGTCGGTCTCCGAGCCGCCGGTCATCGCCAGGGCCACCTTGCGGAGCGTGGCCTCCGGGAGGCGTACGCCGGTGGGGCCCACGCGCGAGAAGCGGAAGGTCGGGGCGGCGGGGGCGGCGGCGCTCGTCGCGCTGGTGTTCGCCCGGGCGCTGAACGCGCGGTCCGGGGCGTCGCCGACGACGCCCTCCCCCACGATGAAGAACGCGTCGCGTCCGTGGTGCGGTGCCTGCTGGTGCCGGTCGGATGCTGGTGCCATCGCTGGTCCCTCCCAAGAGCTGCTGTGGCTGGTCGGACCACCATCCGCCGGTCGCCACGAACGCGCATCGGTGATCCTGCTGAGGTCTGGACCACCGGTCCGACAGCCCGGAGGGACGAGGACGGCTAGGGGAGGTCGCCGGTCAGGTAGTGCTGCAGCGTGGGCCCGACGCGTGCGACGAGGTCGTCGGCGGGCATCGCAGCGAGCGGCGGCAGGGCGACGACATAGCGCGCGACGATGAGGCCCATGAGCTGGCTGGCCACCAGCGGGATCCGCACCTCCGGCCGGTCGGCGACCAGGCCGGTCAGGACGGGGCCGACCACCACGGGGATGAAGGCGTCGCGCACGAGCCCGCCGTTGTCGTCGGTGATCAGCGAGCGCACCATGGCCAGCAGCCCGGGCTGGACGGCCGGGTCGTCCCACACGCGCAGGAAGGTGCGCAGCAGCCGCTCGCCGGCGCCGTCGGGACCTGCGGCCACCACCGGAGCCAGCACCTCGCGCGGGTCGACGGGGATCTGCAGGGCGGCGACGAACAGGTCGTCCTTCGTGCCGAAGTAGTGGTGCACCAGCGCGGGGTCCACACCTGCGGAGGCCGCGACGGCGCGGATCGTCGTACCCCGGAAGCCCTTCTCGGCGAACGACGCCCGCGCGGCGGTGAGCACCTCGGCGCGGGTGTCCGGGGCACCCGGGCGCCGGCCGCGGGCGGTGGTCATCGCGGGCGGCTCATCGCGGCGGGAGGCCCAGGTGCTCGCGGGCGAACTCGAGCGACTCGCGCAGGTCGTCCTCGCGCTCGGCGCGGTTGGCGGCGCGGCGGGTGTTGATCTCGAGCACGACGTGCCCGCCGAAGTCCTGGGCAGCCAGGTGCTCGAGGAAGGCCTGCGCGCCCATCACGCCGCGGCCCGGGACGAGGTGCTCGTCCTTGGCGGAGCCGGAGCCGTCGGTGAGGTGGACGTGGCGCAGCGAGTCGCCCAGCCGGTCGGCCATCTCGATGACGTCGGAGCGGGCGATGGCGGCGTGGGAGAGGTCGATCGTGGTGTTGGCGTAGTCCTGCTCGCTGGGGTCCCAGCCGGGGAGGTACATCTCCATCCCGCGCCGGGAGGAGGCGCGCCAGGGATACATGTTCTCGACGGCGAAGGCGATGCCGGTGCGGGCCTCGAGCGAGGCGATCCCCTCCACGAAGCCGGCGGCGTAGTCCTTCTGCCAGCGGAACGGCGGGTGCACCACGACGACATCGGCACCGACCTCGTGGGCCATCTCGGCCGACTTCTCGAGCTTGCCCCAGGGGTCGGTGCCCCACACCCGCTGCGTGAACAGCAGGCAGGGCGAGTGGACCGCGCAGATCGGGATCTCGTGGTGGTCGCTCAGCTTCCTGACCGCGTCGATCTGCTGGCTGAGGGAGTCGATGCCGACCATCACCTCCACCGCGTCGTAGCCGGTCGAGGCCGCCCAGCCGAAGCCGTGGGCGGTCGACTCGGGGTAGACCGACGCCGTGGACAGGCCGATCGTGGGAGTCGCCGCAGGGGTCGAGCGGGAGGCCATCGTCAGCGGAGCCTCGTCACGACCGAGATCTGGTCGAGCCGCTCGAGGATGACGCCCTCGCGCAGGGCCCACGGGCAGATCTCCAGCTCGGTCAGGTCGAAGATGTCCATGCAGGCCTCGGCGACCAGCGCGCCGGGCACGATCTGGTGGGTGCGGCTCGGGGAGACGCCGGGCAACGCGGCCAGCTCGTCGGGCGAGAGCTCCATCAGCTGCGGGATCTTCTCCGACAGCGTGGCGAGCTCGAGGACCCGCGGCACCAGTGGGCCGTCGGCGCTGGGCGCGGCACCGCAGATCCGCGCGAGCGACCGGAACGTCTTCGACGTGGCTGCCGCCTTGTCGGGCACGCCGCCTCGCAGCAGGTGGCCGGCGTCGCGGGCGATGTCGGCGCGGACCTGCTTGCGGAGCTCCTTGATGTCGTCGTCGGTCGGTCGGCCGCCTCCGAACCACATCCGCGCCAGCCGGGCCGCGCCCAGGGGCAGCGACCACGCCACGTCGGGGGCCTCGTCGGTGCCGCCGGCGATCTCGAGGGAGCCGCCGCCGATGTCGAAGACCGCCAGCCGGCCGGCCGACCAGCCGAACCAGCGGCGTACGGCCAGGAAGGTGAGGCGTGCCTCGTCCTCACCGGAGAGGACCTCGAGCGCGACCCCGCTGTGCTTCTCCACGTGGGCCAGCACGTCGTCGGAGTTGACCGCGTCACGGACCGCCGAGGTCGCGAAGCCGAGCATCTCCTCGCAGCCCTTGTCCTCGGCGATCTCGGTCGCGGAGGCGCAGAACGCGGTGAGCGCGTCGAGGCCGGCGGGCGTGACGGCGCCGTCGGCGTCGAGGTGCTCGGCCAGGCGCAGGGGCTGCTTGTGCGACGAGGCCGGGAGCGGCGCGGCACCACCGTGGGCATCCACCACCAGCAGGTGACCGGTGTTGGATCCGATGTCGAGGACGCCCAGGCGCATGACAGCCACGCTACTAGGGTGGGTGGGTGCCCGAAGTCGATCTGGTGTTCCCCCGCGCGTACGTCGAGTTCGCGGATCCGGCAGACGACACCCAGGTGTTCCGCTGCGACCTGACCTGGCTCACGTCGAGCTACACGTGCATCTTCGGCCAGGGCTGCCGGGGGATCTACGCCGACGCACCCGACGTGGGCTGCTGCACCCTCGGCGCCCACTTCGCGGACAAGGACGACGAGAAGCGGGTCGCCACGTTCGTCGCCCAGCTCACCCCCGACGACTGGCAGCTCCACCCCGGGCGCGCGGTGAGGAAGAAGGACTGGATCGAGACCGACGACGACGGCGAGCGCAAGACCCTCGCGGTGGTGGTCGACGACCAGCAGGCGTGCGTGTTCCACAACCGCACCGATTTTGCTCCCGCGAGCGGCGGGGGCGGTGCCGGCTGCGCGCTCCACGGCCTGGCCCTGCGGCAGGGCCGCAACCCGCTGGAGACCAAGCCCGACGTGTGCTGGCAGCTGCCGATCCGCCGCCAGTTCCGCAGCGTCGAGCGGCAGGACGGGACCTCCTACACCGAGGTCTCGATCGGCGAGTACGACCGCCGCGGCTGGGGTCCGGGCGGGCACGACCTCGACTGGTACTGCTCCGGCAACACCGAGGCGCACGTCGCCCCGGAGCCGGTCTTCCTCACCCACGAGGCCGAGCTCGTCGAGCTGATGGGCCGCGCGGGGTACGCCGAGCTGGCGCGGCACTGCGAGGCCCACGTCCGGTCGCGATCGGCCCTCGCGCTTCACCCCGCCGACCCGAGATGACCGTCACGCCCATTTCGCTCGACGTCAAGACAACCCGACCCCGGTGTCAAGCCGCTTCGCGAACGGTCGCAGAATCTCTGCATGCGCCTGGACCACGTCAGCTTCGCCGCCGGACCTGATGGTCTTGCCAGCACCGCCCAGCGCCTCGGGGGGCTGCTCGGCACGGACTTCATCGACGGCGGCGTGCACCCCCGCTTCGGCACCCGCAACATGATCCTGCCGCTGGCCGGCGACATCTACATGGAGATCGTCGAGGTGCTCGACCACCCGGCGAGCGACAAGGCGCCCTTCGGGCAGGCCGTGCGCGCCCGCTCCGTCCTCGGCGGCGGCTGGATGGGCTGGGTCGTCTCGGTCCCCGACATCGCCCCCATCGAGGCGCGCCTGGGCCGCGAGTCGGTCAAGGGCAACCGCCACCGCCCGGACGGCACCGAGCTGCTCTGGCGCCAGATCGGCGTCAACGGGCTCCTCTCCGACCCGCAGCTCCCCTTCTTCATCCAGTGGCAGTCGCCCGACGAGCTCCGCCCCAGCAACGGCGCCACCGGCGACTTCTCCCTCGCCTGCCTCGAGATCGCCGGCGACCCGCAGCGCGTCTCGGAGTGGCTCGGCGAGACCGTCGAGGCGCCGCTCGAGGACGTCAAGGTCGAGTGGGTCGCCCCCAACGGCACCCCCGGCGTGGTCGCGGTCCAGCTCCAGACGCCCCACGGCCTCGTCCGCATCTGAGACGAGCAGCGGCGAACGAGGAACGAGCTCGCCGCGTGGGCTCGGCCAGATCGAGCAAGCCCCACGGCCGAGGCACGAGGGCGTGACGGGCGCGTCGAGATCTCACCTCCCATGAAACCCCGGCCCAGCCCCAACATCTGGAACACCCCCGAGCTCTACGAGCTCGAGAACCGGGCGGCCGACCCCCACGACCGGATCGCCACCGCGATGCGCGAGCTCGGCGACTGGGCCGGTCGCAGCGTGCTGGACATCGGCTGCGGCAGCGGCTTCCACCTGCCGCTGTGGGCCTCGACCGCGGCGCAGGTGGTCGGCGTGGAGCCGCACCCACCGCTGGTCGCGCTCGCCCGTCGTCGTACCCGCTCCCTCGACCACGTCTCGGTCCTCGAGGGCGGCGCCCAGGCGCTGCCCGTGCCGGACGCCTCGGTCGACGTCGCGCACGCCCGGTGGGCCTACTTCTTCGGCCCCGGCTCCGAGCCGGGGCTGCGCGAGCTCGACCGGGTCGTACGACGCGGGGGCACGGCGTTCGTGATCGACAACGACCCGACCCGGTCGACGTTCGGCCGCTGGTTCCGCCGCGGCTTCCCCGAGGTCGACCCGGTGGCGGTCGAGCGGTTCTGGTCGATGCACGGGTGGCGGCGCCGCCCGATCGAGATGGGCTGGTCGTTCGCGTCGCGGGAGGACCTCGAGAGCGTGGTCCGCATCGAGCTCCCGCCCGAGGCGGCCGAGGAGGCGCTGGCCTCCCACACCGGCACGACGGTCGACTACGCGGTCAACGTCTGGTTCCGGCACTACTAGGGCTCAGCCCTCGAGGTCGTGCCGGGCGGCTCGATCAGCTCGACTCGCGGATCGCGAGCGTCGGCTCGAGCAGGACGCCCCACGTGTCGACGGGCTGGTGGGTGAGCAGCAGCCGCAAGGTGTTGACGATCTCGACCGCGACGTCCTCGAGGGGCTGGCGCACCGAGGTCAGGCCGACCGGGAAGACCTGCGCGACCTGGGAGTCGTCGAAGCCGACCACCGCGATGTCGCGCCCCGGCGCGAGCTGGCGGATCCAGAGCGTGTGGAGCACGCCCATGGCGAGCGTGTCGGAGGCGCACACGAAGGCGGTGGGCGCGGACTCGTCGAGGAGCACGGCGGCCGCCTCGGCGCCGCTGTGCACGACGTCCTCGACCCGGGAGGCGAGCCCGGTCGTGGACAGGCCGTGGGCGTGCATGGTCTTCAGCCATCCCGAGCGGCGGTCCTCGCCGATCGGGGAGTCCTTGCGCCAGCCGATCCACGCGATGCGGGTGTGGCCGCGGTCGATGAGGTGCTGGGTGGCCAGCCGGGTGCCGGCGGCGCCGTCGACGTCGACCCAGACGTGCCGGGCCTCCTCGTCGTCCCACGGCCTGCCGAAGGCGACGAACGGCGCGCGCTGGTCGGTGAGCCAGGAGGCCTGCGGGTTGCCGAGGTAGGTGTCGGTCACCACGAACGCGTCGACCGCGGTCGAGCGCAGCAGGTTGTCGTAGCCGCCGATCGGGTCCTCGTCGTCTCCCGGGAAGAGCAGGACGTGGTAGCCGACCTCCTCGCTGGCCTCGACCAGCGAGTGGACGAAGCGGTCCATCGCGGCGTTGGCGGTGCCCTCCTGGGCGGGCGCGAAGCGCAGGCCGATCAGCGACGACGTGCGGGTGCGGAGGTTGCGGGCCGCGCGGTTGGGCGAGTAGCCGAGCTCGGCGATCGTCTGGCGCACCCGCTCGAGGGTGTCGGGCCGCAGCAGGTCGGGGTTGTTGACCGCGTTGGACACGGTCTGGCGCGAGACGCCGGCGCGCTCGGCGACGTCGGCGAGCGTCGGGGGCGTGACCGGGAGCTGGCTGCCGCCGACCCGACTGTCACTGCGCCCCATCTGCTGCCCCCCCTTCGACCCGTCCCCTTGACCGATCCAAGGAGCCGAGCATAAAGCCTCGCTCGCGGGCGCCTCGCCCACCAAACGGGTGAAGGGCCCTCGCGAGTATGAGTCGCAAGGGCCCTCCAGGGTGACCGGATCATGTGACGACCTCCGGTCGACGGCCCGTCCCCGCTGATCCCCGCTCCTGCGTCACCCAGTCGCGGCGGCCGGTCTGCCGAAGCTTCCCCGCCGGTCGGATCCTCGTCTCCGAGCCATCCCGCCTCCCGTTGCCGGGCTGCGTGGGAGAAGTTCTACGCCCGTCCCGGGGGCGGGCGCAAGGGGTCGGTCGAGGGGCGTTCGTCCTCCACCGGTCCGTCCACCGACGGCCGGTCCGGGTCCCCAGCAACGGCCGCTCCGTCCACAGGATCGCCGGGTCTTCCACAGGCCGGGCGGCCACGCTGTGGAAACGTGGTCGAGACCAGTGGACGGCGCGCGGGTGTGGGTCGGGCTGGGAGGATCGTGCCGTGCGAAGGAGAGCAGCGGGGCTGGGACTGGTCGTCGTCGGGCTGCTGGCCGCGACCGCCTGCTCGGCGAGCCCGGAGCCCGATCCGGCTCCGTCGGGCACGCCGAGTCCCACCAGGTCCCCGGCGGTGCCCGAGGTGACGGAGCCCGACCTGTCGCCGCTGGCGGAGGCGGTCCGGGGAGCTGTCGCCGACCCTGCCGCGGCACGCGCCGACGTCCGGGAGCTGCTCGCGCAGGGCGCCGAGGTGGCCGACTCGGCCGAGCGCGCCGACGCCCTGGGACTGACCTCGCTCGCCCGCCTCCTCACCCGCGCCGACGACCCGGTCCGCGAACCCGGCGCGGAGCTGCTGCGCGCCGCCACCCGCGGCGACGCCGACGGCGCGGCGCTGGCGCTCCGGGCTGGTGCTCCGGTCGACGTGCGCGACGCGCGTCGTCGTACGCCCCTCCTGCTCGCGGTCATCGACGACCGGCTGGAGGTCGCCGACCTGCTCACCCGCCTCGGAGCCGACCCCGACGCCGTGGACGCGCAACAGGACACCCCGTGGCTGGTCACCGGCGTCACCGGCTCGGTCGCCATGGCGAAGCTGCTGCTCCCGCTCGACCCCGACGTCGCGCTGCGCAACCGCTACGGCGGCGTCTCGATCATCCCGGCGTCCGAGCGCGGCCACGTGGCCTACGTCCGCTGGGCGCTGCAGCACACGGCCGTCGACGTGGACCACGTCAACGACCTCGGCTGGACGGCGCTGCTCGAGGCGGTGGTCCTGGGCGAGGGCACCGAGCGCTGGCAGCGGATCGTCGCGATCCTGCTCGCGCGCGGCGCCGACCCCTCGATCCCCGACCGCGACGGCGTGACGGCCCTCGCGCACGCGCGCGCCCGGGGGTACGACGCCATCGCGGCGCTGCTCTCCCGGTGAGCGTCCGCGGGGCTGTCGGTGGCCTCGCCTAGCGTGGCGCCCATGTCGACCAAGGCCCCCAGGCAGCGCTCCTCCTACCGGTGCTCCGAGTGCGGCTGGGAGACCGCCAAGTGGGTCGGGCGGTGCGGCGAGTGCCAGGCGTGGGGCTCCGTCGCCGAGGCGGGCGCACCCACGATGCGCGCGGCCGCCGGGCCGGTGTCGACCCCGGCCGTCCCCATCGGTCAGGTCCCGATCACCGAGTCGGTCGCCCGCTCCAGCGGCGTGCCCGAGCTCGACCGCGTGCTCGGCGGCGGCCTGGTGCCGGGCGCGGCGATCCTGCTGGCCGGGGAGCCCGGCGTCGGCAAGAGCACGCTGCTACTCGAGGTCGCCGCCCAGACCGCGCGCACCCGCCAGCGCACGCTCTACGTCACCGGCGAGGAGTCGGCCGCCCAGGTGCGGCTGCGCGCCGACCGCACCGGCGGGGTGCACGACGAGCTCTTCCTCGCCGCAGAGACCGACCTCGGCGCGGTGCTGACCCACATCGAGGAGGTCCGGCCGACGCTGCTCGTGGTCGACTCGATCCAGACCATCGGCGCCTCCGGCATCGAGGGGGTGCCCGGCGGCGTCACCCAGGTCAAGGAGGTCGCGGCCGCGCTGATCCGCGTCGCCAAGACCCGCAACATCACCACGGTGATCGTCGGCCACGTCACCAAGGACGGCTCGATCGCCGGCCCGCGCGTCCTCGAGCACCTCGTCGACGTGGTGCTCCACTTCGAGGGCGAGCGCAACTCCCGCTTCCGCATGGTCCGCGCGATGAAGAACCGATACGGCCCCATCGACGAGGTCGGCTGCTTCGACCTGTCGTCGGAGGGCATCCAGGCCGTCACCGACCCCACCGGCCTCTTCGTCGAGCACCACACGCAGGACGTCGCCGGCACCTGCGTCGCGGTCACGATGGAGGGCCGGCGCCCGCTGCTGGCCGAGGTGCAGGCCCTCCTCACCCCGTCGCCGCTCGAGCGCCCCCGCCGCACGGTCTCGGGGGTCGAGTCCTCGCGCGTCGACATGGTCCTGGCGGTGCTCCAGCGGCACGCGCGGCTGCGGATCACGGGCAGCGACACCTTCGTCGCGACCGTCGGCGGCGCCAAGCTCCACGACCCTGCTGCCGAC
This sequence comes from Nocardioides exalbidus, assembly GCF_900105585.1. Classification (NCBI taxonomy): domain Bacteria; kingdom Bacillati; phylum Actinomycetota; class Actinomycetes; order Propionibacteriales; family Nocardioidaceae; genus Nocardioides; species Nocardioides exalbidus. Next base: position 2,034,867 of record NZ_FNRT01000002.1, on the reverse strand, counting down.
CTCGCCATCGCGGTCGCCGTCGCCAGCTCGCACCTGGGCGTGCCCGCTCCGCGGGGCGCGGTCGCGATCGGCGAGATCGGCCTGGCCGGCGAGCTGCGTCGGGTCCGTGACCTGCCCCAGCGCATCGCCGAGGCGGCGCGGCTCGGGTTCAAGGTGGCGGTGGTGCCGCGCGGGCGTCCGCTCGAGAGCGAGCGCGGGATCCCCTCGCGCCGCACCGTCGACGGGCTCCGCGTGGTGGAGGTCGACGACATCTTCAGCGCGCTGCTCACGCTCGAGCTCACGCCGCCGCTCTAGTCAGCTCGGAGCCGCAGGTCACGGGTCAGTCACGGACGCCTCGGAAGGCGTGCCGCGCCCTACACTTCACCGGGGACGCACGGGGGTGCCCCGAGCACGAGCACGGACTGAGCACGCGGAGGATCGGTGGCAGAGCGCAACGACGAGCAGCTTCGGCTGCGCGCAACACTCGCCTCGATCGCACCCGGTACGCCGCTGCGCGACGGCCTCGAGCGCATCCTCCGCGGCCGCACCGGCGCGCTGATCGTGCTCGGCCAGGACAAGCTCGTCGAGTCGATCTCGACCGGCGGCTTCACCCTCGACGTGCCCTTCACCGCGACGGGCCTGCGCGAGCTGGCGAAGATGGACGGCGCCATCGTGGTCGACAAGGACCTCACCCGGATCCACCGGGCGGCCGTGCACCTCATGCCCGACCACACGATCCCGTCGGAGGAGACCGGCACCCGGCACCGGACCGCCGAGCGCGTCGCCAAGCAGACCGGGCACCCGGTCGTGTCGGTGTCGCAGTCGATGCAGATCATCGCGGCCTACGTCGGCGACATCCGCCACGTCCTCGAGGACTCCGGCAAGATCCTGTCCCGCGCCAACCAGGCCCTCGCCACGCTCGAGCGCTACAAGCTGCGCCTCGACGAGGTCTCCGCCACCCTGTCCGCCCTCGAGATCGAGGACCTGGTCACCGTGCGCGACGTCGCCGTCGTCGCGCAGCGCCTCGAGATGGTGATCCGGATCGCGACCGAGATCGAGGACTACGTCCTCGAGCTCGGCACCGACGGCCGCCTGCTCTCCCTCCAGCTCGAGGAGCTCGTCACCGGCGTCGACGCCGAGCGTGAGCTCGTCGTGCGCGACTACCTCCCCGGCAAGCGCCGCCAGGCCGGCCCCGGTGTGCACCTCGCCGAGCTCGAGAGCCTGTCCTCCACCGAGCTCGTCGACCCCGCCGCCGTCGCCCGCGCGATCGGCCTCGGCGGTGCCGAGCACCTCGACGCCGCGGTCGCGCCGCGCGGCTACCGCCTGCTCGCCAAGGTCCCCCGCCTCCCGGTCGCGGTCGTCGACCGCCTCGTCGACCACTTCGGCGGCCTCCAGCAGCTGCTGTCCGCCGGCATCGACGACCTCCAGGCCGTCGACGGCGTCGGCGAGCTCCGCGCCCGGTCCGTGCGCGAGGGCCTCTCCCGCCTCGCCGAGTCCAGCATCACCGAGCGCTACATCTGACGAGACGGCCCAGATTGAGCAAGCCCAGCCGCTGAGGCACGAGGCGGCGACGGGCGCGTCGAAATCCCTGGGGGAGGCAGAGACCCTCGGAGGCCAGCGGCGCCCGCCAGGTCGACGTACCCCCACTTGCTCCGACACGTGTCCGAGGAACTGCCCTCGCACCGGTCCGTCGGGGGCGACATCCCGGACACGTGTCCGCGGCTGGCGAGAGGTCGTGACGGCCACGTCGAGACCTCACCGTGAGGTCACGACCCTCGGACCCCCGGCAGGACGTCGTACGCCCGGGCTGGCCCTTCCAGTTCCCCCGCAGATGCGGGGATGTCCAAGCTTCTGGTGCCGTGCACGCCCCTGGAAGTTCGTGCTCCCCCGCAGATGCGGGGGAACCGAAGTGCCCGGTCGGCGTTCCACACGGGAACGAAGTGCCCGGTCGGCGTCCGAGACGGGGAGGAAGTGCCCGGTCAGCCCTCGCTGTTGCCGGTACCGTCCTGGCCGGGGGTGTGGGACCGGTCGCCCTTCTTGCCGGTGCCGCCCTGGGTCTGGGGGTCGGCGGTCTGGGTGACGACGCCCGGCTGCGGAGCGACGAGCTCGAACTGGACGTCGGTGCCCTCGCCGCCGAGGGCGGCCGACTCGACGTGGTAGAAACCGGGGCGCGCCCAGTCGGTGCGTCCCGAACAGGTCTCGTCGGACCTCTTGCCCTCGGCCCACGTGAGCGTGACCGGCACCTCGACCGCGTTCCGGACGACCACGTCCTGGAGTGGGATCGAGTCCGGGCACTGCTGGCTGCTCCAGATGAAGTCACTGCCCGAGGTGATCGTCACCGTCATGGTCTGCGCCGACGCCTGGAACGTGCAGGCCTCGGTCACGACGGTCCGCAGGTTGAACGTGAGCGGAATGTCCTGGCCGCCGGCGACCTGCGTCACCGCCGGGGTCGCGACGATGTCGGAGGCGTCGCAGGGCCCGGAGGGCTCGGCCAGGACCGGCTCGGGCGGCGCGGTCCCCTGCTGCTGGCCCTGGTCGCCCTTGTTCTTCCTGCCCTTGTTCTTCTTGCCCGTCCCCGCGCCGGCGGTCGGGCCGGCGGAGGGGGCAGGAGTGGGCGCGACGCTCGCGCCGGTCCGGGTCGCCTTCTCGCCGGCCGCTTCGGTGGCGTCGGACGAACCGCCGAGGATCCGGGCGAGCACGACCACGAGCACGAGCGGGATGCCGAGCACGACCAGTCGACGGGTCCAGTAGACCCGGGCCGGGAGAGGCCCTCGGGGTCGGACGGTCGTCGGCATGGGGTCAGGCTATGGAGCCGGGAGCCCGTCTCGGCGGAGGCGCACCGGCTCACCTACGATCGCCGCGATGGACTCCCCCACTCCCGGCGCGCTGCACGACGCCGTGCTCGGCTGGTACGACGACCACGCGCGCGAGCTGCCCTGGCGCGGGCTCGAGGCCACGCCGTGGTCGGTGATGGTCAGCGAGTTCATGCTCCAGCAGACGCCGGTCGTGCGCGTCCTGCCGGTCCACGCGCTGTGGCTCGAGCGCTGGCCCACCCCGGCCGACCTGGCCGCCGAGCCGACGGGCGAGGCCGTGCGGATGTGGGGCCGCCTCGGCTACCCCCGCCGCGCCCTCCGGCTGCGCGCCGCCGCCACCGCGATCGTCGAGCGGCACGGCGGCGAGGTCCCGACGTCGTACGACGACCTGCTCGCGCTGCCGGGCGTCGGGGACTACACCGCCTCGGCCATCGCGAGCTTCGCCTTCGGCCAGCGGCACGTCGTCCTCGACACGAACGTCCGGCGGGTGCTGGTCCGCGCGGTGTCCGGGCAGGAGTTCCCCGCACCGGCCGTCACCCGCGCCGAGCGGGACGTCGCGACCGCGCTGCTGCCCGACGACGAGGCGACCGCAGCGACCTGGGCGGTGGCGACGATGGAGCTCGGCGCGCTCGTGTGCTCGGCGCGCCAGCCGTCGTGCGACGCCTGCCCAATCGCGGAGGTGTGCGCCTGGCGCGGCGCCGGCTTCCCGGCGTACGACGGTCCGCCCCGCCGCGGGCAGGCGTGGGCCGGCACCGACCGGCAGTGCCGCGGCCGGATCATGGCCCTCGCCCGGGAGCAGTCGTCGGTCACGACGGCGCAGGCCGAGGCGGCGTGGCCGCGGGCCGACCAGCGGGAGCGCTGCCTGGCCGGCCTCGTCGACGACGGCCTCCTGACGCAGATCACCCCGGGGCGCTGGGCGCTCCCGGGGTGATCAGGCGATCTGGCTGAACGTCAGGCCGGGTCGCGCGGGACGTCGACCGGACCCTCGGAGTCGTCCGGGCCCTCGAGGTTGCCCTCGTCGTCACGCTGCGGCTCGATCGCCAGGTCGGCGGTCTCGAACGGCGGCATGTCGGGCACGGCCGAGTTCTTCTGGCCGAGGAACGTGAACTTCGCCGCCGGGCCCTCGCCCTCGACGTCGACCAGGACGATCTGCCCCGGGCCGACCTCGCCGAAGAGCATCTTCTCGGCGAGCACGTCCTCGATCTCGCGCTGCACCGTGCGGCGCAGCGGTCGGGCACCGAGGACCGGGTCGAAGCCGCGCTCGGCCAGCAGCGCCTTGGCGGGCTGGGTGAGCTCGAGCGACATGTCGCGGTCCTTCAGCCGGAGCTCGACGGCAGCGATCATGTTGTCGACCATCGCGACGATCTGCTCCTGCGACAGCGGCGGGAACACCACGATCTCGTCGACACGGTTGAGGAACTCGGGGCGGAAGTGCTGCTTGAGCTCCTCCGAGACCTTGCTCTTCATCCGCTCGTAGGAGCCCGCCGCGTCGGCGCCCACGGCACCGAAGCCGAGGTTGACGCTCTTGGCGATGTCTCGCGAGCCGAGGTTGGTCGTCATGATGATGACGGTGTTCTTGAAGTCGACCACCCGACCCTGGGAGTCGGTCAGACGACCTTCCTCGAGGATCTGCAACAGGCTGTTGAAGATGTCGGGGTGGGCCTTCTCGACCTCGTCGAACAGGACCACTGAGAACGGCTTGCGGCGCACCTTCTCGGTGAGCTGGCCGCCCTCCTCGTAGCCGACGTAGCCGGGAGGCGAGCCGAAGAGCCGCGAGACGGTGTGCTTCTCGGAGAACTCGCTCATGTCGAGCTGGATGAGCGCGTCCTCGTCGCCGAAGAGGAACTCCGCGAGCGTCTTGGACAGCCACGTCTTGCCGACGCCGGACGGGCCGGCGAAGATGAACGACCCTCCGGGACGCTTCGGGTCCTTGAGGCCCGCACGCGTACGACGGATCGCGCGGGAGAGTGCCTTGACGGCGTCCTCCTGGCCGATGACGCGCTTGTGCAGCTCGTCCTCCATCTTGAGCAGACGGGTGGACTCCTCCTCCGAGAGCTTCACGATCGGGATGCCCGTGGCCACGGCCAGGACCTCGGCGATCAGCTCCTCGTCGACCTCGGCGATCTCGTCGAGGTCGCCGGCGCGCCACTGCTTCTCGCGCTCGGCACGGCGGGCGGACAGCTGCTTCTCCTCGTCGCGCAGGCGGGCCGCGGCCTCGAAGTCCTGCCCGTCGATCGCGGCCTCCTTGCGCTGGCGCACGTCGCCGATCTTGTCGTCGTACTCGCGCAGGTCCGGCGGCGCGGTCATCCGGCGGATGCGCAGTCGCGACCCGGCCTCGTCGATGAGGTCGATGGCCTTGTCCGGCAGGAACCGGTCGGAGATGTAGCGGTCGGCCAGCGTCGCCGCCGAGACCAGGGCCTCGTCGGTGATGGTGACGCGGTGGTGCGCCTCGTAGCGGTCGCGCAGGCCCTTGAGCATCTCGATCGTGTGCGCGATCGAGGGCTCCTGGACCTGGATGGGCTGGAAGCGGCGCTCGAGCGCGGCGTCCTTCTCGAGGTACTTGCGGTACTCGTCGAGGGTGGTGGCGCCGATGGTCTGCAGCTCGCCGCGGGCCAGCATCGGCTTGAGGATGCTGGCGGCGTCGATCGCGCCCTCGGCCGCACCGGCACCGACGAGGGTGTGGATCTCGTCGATGAACAGCACGATGTCACCGCGGGTGCGGATCTCCTTGAGCACCTTCTTGAGGCGCTCCTCGAAGTCACCGCGGTAGCGCGAGCCGGCGACGAGGGCGCCGAGGTCGAGCGTGTAGATCTGCTTGTCCTTCAGCGTCTCGGGCACGTTGCCCTTGACGATGTCCTGGGCGAGGCCGGCCACGATCGTGGTCTTGCCGACGCCGGGCTCCCCGATGAGGACGGGGTTGTTCTTCGTGCGTCGCGACAGGATCTGCATCACGCGCTCGATCTCCTGCTCGCGACCGATGACCGGGTCGAGCTTGCCCTCGCGGGCGGCCTGGGTGAGGTTCTGGCCGAACTGGTCGAGGACCAGCGAGCTGGACGGCGCCTCGCCACCGGCACCGGCGGTCTGGGCGCCGGACGCGGCCGACTCCTTGCCCTGGAAGCCGCTGAGCAGCTGGATGACCTGCTGGCGCACCCGGTTGAGGTCCGCGCCGAGCTTCTGCAGCACCTGCGCGGCGACGCCCTCCCCCTCGCGGATCAGGCCGAGCAGGATGTGCTCGGTGCCGATGTAGGAGTGGCCCAGCTGGAGTGCCTCGCGCAGCGAGAGCTCGAGCACCTTCTTGGCGCGGGGCGTGAACGGGATGTGGCCGGACGGGGCCTGCTGGCCCTGGCCGATGATCTCCTCGACCTGGGCGCGCACGGCCTCCAGGGAGATGTCGAGGGACTCGAGGGCCTTGGCGGCGACGCCCTCGCCCTCGTGGATGAGACCGAGCAGGATGTGCTCGGTCCCGATGTAGTTGTGGGAGAGCATGCGGGCCTCTTCCTGGGCCAGCACGACAACTCGCCGGGCTCGGTCGGTGAACCGCTCGAACATGTGCGCTCCTCTACGTCTGCGTGGTCCGCTGGCCCCCCGCCGGGGCGGGAGCACGAACACTGGGCTCAACGCCCGACTCCAGCCTACGTGTTCCCCCGCACAGCACGAGCCCGTCCGCTGACAGCGAACGGAGGACCGGGGGGCGTCGATAAGTCTAGTAATTCAGTATGCTTAAGTTCTCGGGCCTGAGCTCCACCTCACGAAGGACCCCCGATGAGCCTCACCCCGACCCTGCAGCGCGCCGCCCCGCGTGACCGCGACGTCGCTGACACCCGCCGCCGCGCGGCGCGACGCGGACGCGTGCGCCGTGCTGCGCTGCACGTGACCACCTTCGTCGTGCTGCTCGCCGTCTGGTGGGCCGTCACCCGCGCCGGTCTGGTCCGCCCGCTGTTCCTGCCGTCGCCCGGCGACGTGTGGGACGCGTTCACGCGCGCCAACTCCGACCACCCCGTCAGCGCGGGATCGAGCCGCATGGTCCGGGGCGAGCAGAACTACTACCTGTGGGAGCACCTGCTCGCGAGCCTCCAGCGCATCGCCGCCGGTGTCGGCGGCGGCATCCTCGTCGGCGTGCCGCTCGGCCTGGTCATGGGCACCACCTTCCTCGGCACCCTGCTGGAGCCCTACCTCAACTTCCTGCGCTCGCTCCCGCCGCTGGCCTACATCGGCCTGCTCATCGTGTGGTTCGGCATCGGTGACACCTCCAAGGTGTGGCTGCTGTTCCTGGCGGCGTTCCCGCCGATCACGATGGCGACGATGGCCAGCGTCCGTGGCGTGCGCGAGGACCAGGTCAATGCCGCGCTCAGCCTCGGCGCCGGTCGCGCCCGGACCCTCTGGGCCGTCGTGCTGCCCTCGACCCTTCCCGACATCCTGACGGGCATCCGCGTCGCGACCGGATTCGCCTGGACCACGGTCGTGGCCGCCGAGATCGCCAACGGCATCCCCGGCATCGGCGGCCTCGCCTACCTCGCGGGCGAGCAGCTCCGCAGCGACCTCGTCGTCGCCTGCATCTTCGTGATCGGCCTCGCCGCCATCGTCCTCGACCTCGGCCTCAAGGCGCTCGAGCGCGCCCTCGTGCCCTGGCGCGGCCGGGCCTGACCCCACACCCCTCTTCACGTACGACCGCAGCTCCCACCCCTGTTCCACGTCCCCGTCACCCCAGGAGAACCGATGCCCCACTTCCGCACCCTCGCCGCGGCCGCCACCACCGCATGCCTCGCGATCAGCCTCACCGGCTGCGTCGAGTCCGGCCGTTCGAGCAGCGCCGCTCCGGAGGAGTCGGCCTGCCCGTGGACACCGGACGAGTCGATCGACACGACCGCCAGGATCGCCTGGCAGGCCATCCCCAACGGCGACGTCGTGGTCAAGGACCAGGGGCTGCTCGAGGCGTGCATGCCCAACGCCACGATCACCTGGGTCCAGGCCGCGTCGGGCGGCGAAGTCGTGGGCTACTACGGCGCCGGCGAGGTCGACCTCGGCCTGATGGGCTCCTCGCCCGCGACCATCGCGTCCTCCGAGCCGACCAACGCCGACGTCGACCTCGACGTGGTCTGGATCCACGACGTGATCGGCGACGCCGAGTCGCTGATCGCCAAGGACCCGTCGGTCACCGACCTCGCGGGCCTGCGCGGCGCCACCATCGCCGTGCCGTTCAGCAGCACCGCCCACTACTCCCTGCTGCAGGCCCTGATCGAGGAGGGCCTCGACCCCGACAAGGACGTCAAGGTCATCAACCTCGACCCCGAGAAGATGGCCGGCGCTTGGCAGGGCGACCAGATCGACGCGGCGTGGGTCTGGGACCCCACCCAGAGCCAGCTCATCGAGGACGGCGGCACCCGCATCCTCTCCAGCGCCGACACGGCTGAGGCTGGCCGGCCCACCTTCGACGTGGGCACGGTCGACGCGGCCTTCGCCGAGGACAACGCCGCCTTCATGGACCAGTGGGCCAAGGCCCAGGACTACGCGGTGGCGATGATCCAGGACGACCCGGAGAAGGCCGCGGAGTCGGTCGCCGTCGTGCTGGGCATCGACCCCGAGGACGTCCTGCCCCAGTTCGACGGGCTCACCTTCCTCGACGCCGCCACCCAGGCCGGACCGGACTACCTCGGCGGCAAGCTCGCCGACGACCTGCACACCACTGCGTCCTTCCTGCTGGAGCAGGGCGGCATCGACGCCGTGGGGAGCACGGAGGACTACGCCTCGCACGTCGACGCGCGGCCCGCGGGCTCGGTGGGCCCGTGACGACCGGCGCGGGCCAGGGACGCGCCATCTCGCTGGACGGTGTGGCCAAGAGCTTCGACGTCGGCGGCGAGTCGCTGCCCGCGCTCGCGGCCACGACCCTCGACATCGCGCCGGGCGAGTTCGTCACCCTCGCGGGCCCGTCCGGCTGCGGCAAGACCACGCTGCTCCGCATCCTGGCCGGCTTCACCGAGCCGAGCAGCGGTTCGGTCACCGTGTCGGGCGAGCCCGTGCGGGGACCGGGGCACGAGCGCGGCGTCGTCTTCCAGCAGCCGACCCTCTTCCCGTGGCTGAACGTGCGCCGCAACGTCGAGGTGGGTCCCCGGCTCCAGCGCGTGCCGGCGGCCGAGCGACGGGCCCGGACCGACCACTACCTCGAGCTGGTGGGCCTGGGCGACTTCGCGGAGCACCGCCCCTACGAGCTCTCGGGCGGCATGCAGCAGCGCTGCCAGATCGCACGCGTGCTGGCCGGGGACCCCGACATCGTGCTGATGGACGAGCCGTTCGGTGCCCTCGACGCCCTGACCCGCGAGCGACTGCAGGGCGAGCTCCTCCAGATCTGGCGCGAGACCGGGAAGACGATCCTGTTCATCACGCACAGCGTCGACGAGGCGGTCTACCTGGGATCGCGGGTGCTCGTGATGAGCCCCCGACCCGGCCGGATCGTCTTCGACGCACCCGCGCGGTTCGGCCGCGACGGGCACAGCGTGCCCGTCGCCGACATCCGCTCGCTGCCCGAGTACGCCGAGCTGACCGCGGACGTGCGGCGCGCCATCTACGCCGACGTCGGCTGAGCCCGCCTCGGGGCTAGGCGTGGGCGGCCTCGTAGTCGCGGACCAGCTCGTCGACCGTGCGGCCGTCGACGGCGAAGCGGGAGGGGTCGTACGTCCCCTCCCGCAGGCGGTGCGACACGGCGACGACGGTGCCGGGAGCCTGCTCGTCTACCCAGGCCAGGAAGTGGGCCGACGGCTGGTAGCCGGTGAGCGCGGCGCCCGGCTCGAAGCCCGGCTGCGACCACTCGGTCGACAGGCCGAGCCGGTTGCGCGTGAGGTCGGCGATGCCTTCGATCACCCAGTGGGTGCGCTCGGAGTGCTCGCGCGGCTGGAGGTAGGCGTGGGAGAGCTCGTGCACCACGCAGCCGGCGTCGTCCGGGTGCTCGACGAACCACGGCTCGTGGAGCCGGATCACCCGCCCGCCCGTGACGGCGATCCCGGGGCGGGGTGAGACCACGACCAGCACCCGGACCGGCTCGAGGCCCATCACGTCGGCGACGGCCCGGCCGTGCTCGGCGACGAGGGCGTTGGCCCACGACCGGATGCCGGACCGGCGCCTGCGACCCCTCAGGTGGCCCGTGAGGAGCCCGGGCCACTCCGAGGGGGACACGTGTCAGTGAGCGGCGTCGTAGGCCTGCTGCACGTCGGCCGAGATGCGGCCGCGCTCGGAGACCTCCATGCCCTGGGCCTTGGCCCACTCGCGGACGTCCTTGGTGTTCGAGGACGACGTCGCGGCAGCCTTGCGGCCGCGACGGGCGCCGCCGGTGACCTTGCGGGCGTGGCCGACGTAGCCGCTGAGCGCCTCGCGGAGGGCGGACGCATTGGCGTCGTTGAGGTCGATCTCGTAGGTCGTTCCGTCGAGCCCGAAGGTGACGGTCTCGGTGGCGTCGGTCCCGTCGAGGTCGTCGACGAGGACGATGTTGACCTTCTGTGCCATGGGGAATTCCTTTTCTGCTGTTGCGCTTTGTGGGGGCAAGCGCGGATCACAGCATTGAATCAGAATCGAACCGATTCCCGAAAAGAACGCGAAGAGTCGCGAAATGTGTCAAGGAGTCCCTTCCAGCAATTGCGGGTCAGGAATTCCGCTCGAACACGAGTCGCAATCCCTGGAGGGTGAGCCACGGGGAATGCACGGTGAAACACGAGCAGTCGTCGACCAACAATGCGGCGAGGTGCCCGGTGGAAATCACGGTGACGCTCCCGGCGGGTTCTCCGAGCTCGGCGATCATCCGCGCGACCAGGCCCTCGACCTGCGCGGCGACACCGAACACCATGCCGCTCTGCAGCGCCTCGACGGTGTTCTTAGCGATCACCGACCTCGGCCGCACCAGCTCGACCTTGCGCAGCTGCGCGCCCCGGCGCCCGAGCGCGTCGAGGGAGATCTCGATGCCGGGCGAGATCGCACCCCCGACGTACTGTCCCTTCGCATTCACGACGTCGAACGTGGTGGCCGTGCCGAAGTCGACCACGATGGCGGGCCCACCGTGGAGGGTGGCCGCGGCCAGTGAATTCACGATCCGGTCGGCGCCGACCTCGCGCGGATTGTCCATCAGCACCGGAATGCCGGTCTTCACGCCGGGCTCGACCACGACCACGGGAATGTCGTCGAACTCGCGCTCGATCATCTCGCGCCATTCGTGGAGCACCGCCGGGACCGTCGAGCACAGGGCGATGCCGTCGACGTCGTCGACCCGCTCACCGAGCAGGCCGAGCAGCAGCACCGACCACTCGTCCGCGGTGCGGCCCTCCAGCGAGCTGACCCGCCAGTGGTCGCTGACGTCCTCGCCGTCGAGCAGGCCGAGGAAGGTGTGGGTGTTGCGGATGTCGACGGCGAGCAGGGTCATGACAGCAGGTCCATGCCGAGGTCGAAGACCGTCACCGAGTGGGTCAGCGCCCCGACCGACACGAAATCGACGCCGGTCGCACCGATGCGGGCGGCACGCTCGAGGGTGATCCCGCCGCTGGCCTCGAGCGGCACCCGCCCGGCGGTGCGGCGTACGGCATCGGCCATGGTCGCGTCGTCCATGTTGTCGAGCAGGACCCGCTCGGGCGGCTCGGGCAGGGCGAGCAGCTCCTCGAGCTCGTCGAGCGTGGTCACCTCGACCTCCACCGGCAGTCCCGGGTGGCGGCCGCGGATCGCCTCGAGCGCGGGGAGCACTCCCCCGGCGGCGACGACGTGGTTGTCCTTGACCATCGCCATGTCCTGGAGCGAGAAGCGGTGGTTGACCCCGCCGCCGCAGCGGACGGCGTACTTCTGGAGCGCCCGGAGGCCGGGAAGCGTCTTGCGGGTGTCGAGGACGCGCGTCGGCGAGCCCTCGAGCGCCTCGACCCACTTCGCGGTGGCGGTGGCGATGCCCGACAGGTGGCTCGCGACGTTGAGGGCTGTGCGCTCGGCGACCAGCATCCGCTGCGTCAGGCCGGTGATCCGCATGACGACGTCGCCCTTCGCCACCCGGGTGCCGTCGGGGACGCGGTCGGTGACCGTCGCGTCGGCGCCGACCATGAAGAAGGTGATCGCGGCGATGCCGAGACCGGAGACGACGCCGTCCTCGCGCGCGCCGAAGACCGCCTCGCCGCGTGCGTCGGCGGGGATGGTCGACTCGCTGGTCGGGTCGACGTGCGGGCTCTCCGGGAGGTCCTCCTCGAAGGCCTCGGCGAGCTTCGCCCACACCTGGTCGAGGTCGAGCCCGGCCGTCTCGAGCTCGTCGCGGAGCTCCTGGGGTACGTCGTCGAGGCTCGTCATGCGAGAGCTCCGGTGGTCGACGGGTCGGTCGAGGGCGCGTGCTCCCACACGTTGCGGACGTCGCCGTCGACGAGCCACGAGTCGACGTGGCCGGCCCTGGAGTCGTCGCGGTCGGGGAAGTCCTCGCGCCAGTGCGAGCCGCGGGTCTCGGTGCGCAGGGCGGCGGCCGCGGCGAGCGCGGTGCTGATCGTCAGGAGGTTCGTGGTCTCCCACGCGGGGGGCCCGACGACCGGCTCGCCCGGGTCGACGGTCGTGAGGAACTCCAGCGCCTCGGCGAGGCCGTCGGCGGCGCGCAGCACGCCGACACGGGAGGTCATCACGTCCTGCAGGGCGCGACGTCGGTCACCGGACACAAGGCCCTCGGGCCGCTCGTCGGGCGTGGGCTCGGCCCAGTCACGCAGCTCCCCGGGCAGCACCTCGGCGATGCGGCGCGAGAACACCAGCCCCTCGAGCAGCGAGTTGGAGGCCAGGCGGTTGGCGCCGTGCACCCCGGAGCAGGCGACCTCGCCGGTGGCGTAGAGGCCGGGCACGGTCGTACGCCCCCACAGGTCGGTCGCGACGCCACCGGACTCGTAGTGCTGGGCGGGGGCGACCGGGATCAGGTCGGTCACCGGGTCGACGCCGTGCTCGCGGCAGACGCGGAGGATCGTCGGGAAGCGGCGCTCCCAGAAGTCGGCGCCGAGGTGACGGGCGTCGAGCCACATGTGCGGCCTGCCGGTCTCGATCATCCGGCGGGTGATCGCCTTGGCGACGACGTCGCGCGGAGCGAGGTCGGCGAGCTCGTGCTGGCCCTGCATGAAGCGGTGGCCCTCGAAGTCGACGAGGAACGCGCCCTCGCCGCGGACGGCCTCGGAGATGAGGGGCTGCTGGCCCTGCGAGTCGGGACCGAGCCACATCACGGTCGGGTGGAACTGCACGAACTCGAGGTCGCGGACCCGGGCGCCCGCGCGCATCGCGAGCGCCATCCCGTCACCGGTCGAGACGCTCGGGTTGGTGGACTGGCTGAAGACCTGGCCCAGCCCACCGGAGGCGAGCACGACCGCGCGGCAGTGCACGGCGCCGACCCCGTCGTGCTGGCCCTCGCCGAGCACGTGGAGGGTCAGGCCGGCGACCCCGCCGTCGGCCGCGCGGAGCAGGTCGACCGCCAGTGCGTGCTGGATGACCTCGATCTCCGGCGCCCGCTCGACGGCCGCGATCAGCGCGCGCTGGATCTCCGCGCCGGTCGCGTCGCCGCCGGCGTGGGCGATCCGGTCGCGGTGGTGCCCGCCCTCGCGGGTCAGCGACAGCTCGCCGTCGGGGTGGTGGTCGAACTGGGTGCCGAGCGCGATGAGCTCGCGCACGGCGTCCGGGCCTTCCGTCACCAGGACGCGTACGGCCTCGACGTCGCAGGCACCCGCGCCGGCGACGAGCGTGTCGCGCTCGTGCTGCTCCGGGGTGTCGCCGGGGCCGAGCGCGGCCGCGATGCCGCCCTGCGCCCACTGGGTGGAGCCGGCGGCGAGCACGTCCTTGGTGACGACGGTGAGGTGGAGCGAGGGATCAGCCGCGTGGATGCGGAGGGCGGCGGTGAGCCCGGCGATGCCGGACCCCACCACGACGACGTCCGCGCGGGTGGTCCAACCGGGTGCGGGCGCACGCAGGCGACCCGGGACCGGCCGGTGGGTGGTCATCCGTGCAGGCTATCGAGTGACGAGGTCGCCCCGGGACAGCGACGGGTCCCCGAACGTCTCGGCGGGGTCGAAGCCCGTGCCCATGATCTTGTTGTCGGCGTCGACGAAGACGACGTGGGGCTGGTGCTCCTTCGCCTCGGCCGTCTCCATCTGGCCGTAGCCGATGAGGATCACGACGTCGCCGGGGTGCACGAGGCGGGCGGCCGCGCCGTTGATGCCGATCACGCCGGAACCGCGCTCGCCGGCGATGGTGTAGGTCTCGAGGCGGGCGCCGTTGGTGACGTCGACGATGTGCACGAGCTCGCCGGCGAGCAGGTCGGCGGCGTCGAGGAGGTCCTCGTCGACGGTCACCGAGCCGACGTAGTGCAGGTCGGCCTGGGTGACGGTGGCGCGGTGGATCTTGGACTTCATCATGGTGCGGAGCATGGGCGTTCCTCCTCAGTGGGTGGTCGAGGCCGCGGCTGCGGTCCCCGCCGGGGCGGCGATCCGGTCGAACGTGATCGCCATGTTGTCGATGAGCCTCGTGGTGCCGACCCGGGCGGCGACGAGGATGCGGCCCTCGCCGACCTCCGGCGCCTCGCCGAGGTCGACGTCGGTGAGGGCGAGGTAGTCGAGCTCGAGACCCGTCTCCGCCTTGAGCACCGCCATCGCGGCCCAGCGTGCGGCGGGTACGCCGTACGGCGCCCGGTCCTGCGCCGCACGCAGCGCCCGGCTGAGGGCCGCCGCGGCCTGCCGCTGGTCGGGGTCGAGGTAGCGGTTGCGGCTGGAGAGCGCGAGCCCGTCGGGCTCCCGGACGGTCTCGCCGCCGACGACCTCGATGCCCAGGCAGAGGTCGCGCACCATCAGGCGGATCAGGGCGAGCTGCTGGTAGTCCTTCTGCCCGAAGACCGCGACGTCGGGGCGGACCAGGCCGAAGAGCTTCGCGACGACGGTGAGCACGCCGTCGAAGTGGCCCGGGCGCGAGGCGCCGTCCAGGATCGTGGCGAGCCGGCCAGGCGCGACGGTGACGCCGTCGTGGACGGAGTCGTGGCTGAAGCCGCCGGGATACATCTCCTCCACGCTCGGCGCGAAGACCACGTCGACGCCCTCGGCGGCACAGACCTCGAGGTCGGCGTCGAGGGTGCGCGGGTAACGGTCGAGGTCCTCGGTCGGGGCGAACTGCATCGGGTTGACGAAGATGCTGACCACGACCGGCCCGTCGGTCGCCTCGCGGGCGGTGCGCATCAGGCTGGCGTGGCCCTCGTGGAGGGCGCCCATGGTCGGGACGAAGGCCACCCGCTCGCCGGACCGACGGGCCTCGGCGAGCAGGGCTGCCAGCTCCTCGCGGGTGCTCGCGAGGACCGGAGGGGTCGTCATCGACGTACGTCGTCCTTGCCGGTGCGCACGCCCGCCTCGGCGGCGTCGAGCACGCGGAGGATCGCGGTCGCGCGGATCGGCAGCAGGCGGCCGTCGGTGACGGCACGGCCGAGGGTGGCGTGGGCCATCGCGAGGTAGGACGGCAGCGTCTGGGGCGCGTTGGCGACCAGGTCGGTGACGTGGGCCCGGACGGTCTCGACGTCGCCACGGACGATCGGCCCGGTGAGGGCCGCGTCACCGTGGTCGAGGGCGTTGTCGAGGGCGGCGTTGAGCAGCGGGCGCAGGGTGGCGGCCGGGTCGTCGGCGCCGGCGGCGGACAGGATCTCCATCGCCTCGGCGACCAGGGTGACGAGGTGGTTGGCACCGTGGGCGAGACCCGCGTGGTAGAGCGTGCGGCGGTCCTCCGGCACCCACATCGGGCGGCCACCGAGGTCGGCGACCAGCGACTCGGTGAGCTCGCGGTCGGCCTCGTCGGCGGTCGTGCCGAAGACGCAGCCCGCGAGGCGCGGCAGGTCGACGTCGGTGCCGGTGAAGGTCATCGCCGGGTGCATCGCGATCGTGCGGGCGCCGACGCGGCGCGCGGGCTCGAGCACGGCGAGGCCGTGGCGGCCGCTGGTGTGCACGACGACCTGTCCGGCGCGGATCGCGCCGCTGTCGCTGAGCACGGTGACGACGTTGGACAGCATGTCGTCAGGGACGGTGAGCAGGAGGAGGTCGCTCGCGCGGGCGACGTCGGTCGGCTTGGCGACCTCGACCCCGGGAAGCAGCGCGTCGATGCGGCGGCGGGAGGCGTCGGACTCGCCGGCGGCGGCGACGACCTCGTGGCCGGCGGCGCGGAACGCGGCCGCCAGGACGGCGCCGACGCGGCCTGCGCCCACGACGCCGATGCGGAACCCATCAACGGACTTCGTCATGTCGACCTCTTCGTTTCAGTCCCTCGCGGGTACCGATCTACTGCGATCAACCACGAGCCTACGCCCGCGGATTCCGCGGAGGAACGGGACGACGACGTGACGCATGCCACTCGACGGCGTACGGACTCCGGAGCCGCCCGGTGGACCCTCAGGCGCGCAGGTGCAGCTTCGCGTGGTCGGGGTCGTCGACGACGAACGGCCTCGGCGCGCGCGGCAGCCAGGTGTGGGTCACGTGGTCGACGACGTGGACGCCGTCCGGCGACTCGATCCCGACGACGCCCTCGGGCACCTCACCGTCGTGCAGCGCGTTCCAGACCAGCCACTCGCGCCGCTTGCGCCGGTTGCGGATGGAGGTCGCGAACGACTCCGGGTTGGTCCAGTGGGCGAACTCGTCACCGTCGAGCCACTTGAGCTCGACGCAGAGGCCCTGCGGCAGGGCGAACATCTCGATCCGGTCGGGCGTCGTGCGGATCTCCCACTCCGGCGCCTTCGTGTAGACGTAGTCGGGGCTCATCGGGAAGCCCCACTCCTCGATGTTGCGCAGGCCGAGGTCGAGGTAGGCCTTCCGGTCGGACTCGATGTAGAGCCCGTGGCGCGGGAAGCGGATGACCGCCTCGGCCATCCCGACCTGCCACGACAGGTCGGACATCGACACCTCGCCCTCGGTGGTGAGCACCATGTCGCCGTCCCACTTCCACGAGTAGCGGGTGCGGACGTGGGAGAAGCACCAGTTGTAGAAGTACGCCAGGGAGTGGACCGAGCGCTCGTTGACCGCGAGGTGCTCCGCGCCGGCGCGGGCGACCTGGAAGGGGTACTCCTCCAGCGTGAACTTCTCCGACAGGCCGTGCTCGGCGGCCACCCGGAGCGCCTCCTCGCCGGTGCCGTCGTCGGACCCGTTGTCGACCAGCAGCACGTGGTCGCAGGCGCGCAGCAGCGGCGGGAGGACGAACCGCAGGCCGGGCGCCTCGTTCTTCACCCGGAGCACGGCGGTCGATCCGCGACGCAGCCCGCCGGGCTGGTTCCACGGCCAGACGATGTCGAAGTCCGTGTGGCCCTCGAGGTTCGTCAGCCCGTGGCCGGAGCCGATCGGGATCGTCACGGCTGGTCGTCCCGCTCGCGGCCGAGCGCCTTGCGCACCCCGCGCCGCACCGACGGCGGGATCGCGGCTCGTACGTCGTGGGGCACGCGGTCGGCGAGCGACCGGGCCGGTTCCCCCTGGGCGGCGGCCTCGGCCAGCGCACGACGCCGGGCCTGGTGGCGCGCGTGCTCGGCGGAGGAGCGACTGATGGCCGCGGCCTCCTCGTAGAGGTCGACGTACTCCTCACGGAGCTGGTCGAAGGTCGCCTGCCGCTCGGTGGTGTCGCCGCCCTCGTCGGCGAGCCGGTTGAGCTCCTCCCACGTCTGGCCGGTGAGGTCGTGGAGGCGCCTCGGGAGGGCGAGGTCGTCCAGCGTGGACGTCACCCGGCGCAGGTTCGGGTCGATGAAGCGGTGGACCTCGCGGATCTGGTCGCTGCGCGTGTGGATGATCGTCTGCAGGTCGAGCGCGTGCCCGAGGGCCGTCGTGGTCCTCACCCAGTCGGTGAGGAGGTCCTCGTAGCGGACGAAGACGCGACCGCCGTCGCCCTCGGCCTGCCGGGTGGCGCGCTCGGTGTGGAGGAGCATGTTGACCCAGCTCGCCGCGAGGTGGGCCGAGCCGAGCTTGTTGGCGTAGTACTTCTGCTTGGAGCCGACGACCTCCGCGGGCGCCCGCAGCATCGTGGCGAAGACGGGCGTCGCACCGGTGCGGATCGCGGCGACCCGCCACAGGCCGAGGAACCAGCTCAGCCGTGGGTCCTTCACGACGAGCTCCGGGTGCTCGGCGAAGTGCGGCTCGAGCCACTCGCTGACCCGGACCCGGGCCGGCTCGCGGCTGCTGATCCGACCGGTCTCGAACCACGCCTCCGGTCGCGAGTCGCTGACCTGCACGAGCGACTCGGCGAGCCACTCGTCGTGGACGTCGACGACCCACTGCGGCTCGCTGAAGCCGCGGGGGTTGGAGTCGTCCGGCGGGACCTCGGGGAGCGGCACGTGCATGCCGAGCCTGGAGACGATGCCGGCGAGCGTGCTCGTGCCGCTCCTGCCGGCGCCGGCGACGAAGAGGACCTTCCGGGGGACGCCGTCGGGGTTCATCTCGTCGATCGCTCTGGGCTGCTCGGTCACGGCGGTGAGCCTACCGGCGGTTAGTCTCCGCACTCATGCGGCTGTTCTCCCGTGCGCCCCTCCTCGGCGTCGTCATCCCGGCATGGGGCGTGGAGGACTACCTCGACGAGTGCGTCCGGTCCCTGCTGGCCCAGACCCACCAGCGGTGGGAGGCCGTCATCGTCGACGACGGGGCGACCGACCGGACCGGTGAGATCGCCGACGGCTGGGCCCGTCGTGACACCCGGATCAGCGTCGTCCATTCGGTCAACGGCGGGCTCGGCGCGGCCCGCAACCTCGGCACGCAGCACGTGCGCGGCGACTACCTGGCGTTCCTCGACTCCGACGACGTCCTCCCCCCGACGGCGTACGCCGACCTCGTGGGCGCCCTCCGTCAGTCGGGCTCCGACTTCGCCACAGGCTCGATCGTGCGCTGGGAGGCCGACGGGATGGTCGAGCCGCCGTGGATGCGCCGGCTGCACCGGCCGTTGCGCGGGGCGCGGATCGAGGAGCGGCCCGAGATCCTCGGCGACGTCTTCGCGTGGAACAAGGTCTGGCGCCGGTCCTTCTGGGACGCCGCCGATCTGTCGTGGCCCGAGGGGACCCGCTACGAGGACCAGCCGACGACGACGCGGTCCTTCCTCGACGGGTCGTTCGACGTGCTCGACGAGGTCGTCTACCGCTGGCGGATCCGCGAGGGCTCGATCACCCAGACCCGCGCGTCGTCGGTCCAGGACCTCGCCGACCGCTGGGAGACCAAGCGGACGTCGCTCGCGTCGGTGCGCACGCACGGCTCGGCCGAGGTCGAGCAGGTCTTCGTCGACCGCGTGCTGGCCGGTGACCTCTGGCGCTACTTCCTGCTGGTCCCTGGCTGCTCGCCGGAGTGGTGGCGGCTGCTCCGGTCGGGCGTGCTCGAGCTCTGGGGACCGCGCGGTCTCCTCGAGAGCGGACTGCCGCCGGTCCACCGGCTGGCCGGGTGGCTGGTCGCCGAGGACCGCCGCGCCGACGTCACCGCCCTGATGGAGTGGGTGGCCGGGCTCGACGGACCCGCGCCCCGCGTGCAGGACGTGGCGACCGGTGCCTGGCGGCTCTCGGTCCCGCACGCGGTGCTCGACGAGGCGACCGTGGACCCGGCCGCGCTGGTCCTGCGGGAGCACGAGGTCTGACCCCGGCATGACGAAGGGGCGCTGCCCACGGTCCGACCGTGGGCAGCGCCCCTTCCTCGTTCGCTACAGGAGGCCCTGCGAGGTGAGGAAGTCGTTGGCGACGTCCTCGGGCTTGGCGCGGTCGACGGCCATCTGGCCGTTCATCTCGGTGAGGTTCTCCGTGGTGAGCGCGGCCATCAGCGGGTTGAGGATGTCGGCCACGTCGGGGTGCTCGGCGAGGAAGTCGGCGGAGACGGCGGGCACGAGGTTCTGCGCCGGTTGGATCTCCTTGTCGTCCTCGAGCACGACGAGGCCCTGGGACTCCAGCGTGCCGTCGGTGGTCGAGGTCTCGCCGAGCTGCGACTCGCCGTCGAGCACGGACTTGTAGGTCTGGGCCGACGCGTAGCCGAGCTCGAGCACCTTGGTGACGTCGATGCCGTAGTCGTCGGACAGGCCGCCCTCGCAGTCGAGCCGACCCTCGCAGTCGGGCGCCGCGGCGAGCACGACGCTCTTGCCCTCGAGGTCGGACAGCGTGGTCACGCCCTCCGCGTCGGAGTAGTCCTGGGTGACGAAGAAGGCGTTGGTGTCGGTGGCCGGGGAGATGTCGAGCAGCTCGATCCCGGCGTCCTCGAGGAGGGTGGCGCCGTCGTCGGCGAGCTGCTGGCCGTCACCGGCCTCGAACGGCTTCGCGGAGTCGCCGTTGGCCTGGGTGTTGAGGAAGTTGACGATGCCGCCGACGTACTCGGGGACGATGTCGACGTCGCCCGGGAAGGTGGGCATGTAGGCGTCGCGGGAGTCGACGAGCTTGGTGTCGACGGTGTAGCCGGCGTCCTCGAGGAGCTGCTCGTACATCGACGCGACGAGGGTGGCCTCGGGGAAGTTCTGGCCGGCGATGGTCAGCGAGCCCTTGTCGGCGCTGCCGGACGAGCCCGAGTCGTCGGAGCCGGAGTCACTGGAGAGGTCGTCACCGGCGCAACCGGTGAGCGCGAGCGCCGTGGCGGCGAGCATCGCGGCGAGTGGACGAACGATCTTCATGGTGTTCCTTTTGTGTCCCGCAGCATGCGGCTGCGCGTGTCCGGAGGTGCTGTCCTCAGCCGAGGGATTCGGCGGGCTCGTCAACGGTAGTCCCGGTCACCGACAACGCATCAGTGTGACCACCTGTAGGGGTAGCCCTCCGGGTGGTGTCGACCGCCCGCTGGACCAGGGCCGCCAGCAGCTCGAGGACCAGGGCCACCGCAGCGACGACGAGTGCCCCGGCGATGCCCTTGCCGTAGTTGGAGCGGAAGAAGCCGTCGGTGATGATGCGGCCGAGTCCGGGACCCGCGACGAGCGCGGCGATCGTCGCGGTCGCCCACACCTGCACCAGCGCGAGCCGGAGCCCCGAGACGACGAGCGGCAGCCCGAGCGGGAGCTCGACCCGGAAGAACTGCTGCACCCCCGTCATCCCCATCCCCCGGGCCGCCTCCCGGACCTCCGGCGCGACCTCGCGCATGGCGACGTACGAGTTGGTGATGATGGGCGGCAGGGCGAAGAGGGTCAGCGCGATGAGGGTGGCCAGGCCGGCGCGGCCGTAGGGGCCGAGGGTGGCGGCGCCCGGCCACGGTGCGACGACGAGGAGCGCCAGCAGGGCGAACGTCGGGATCGCGCGACCGACGTTGGAGATGTTGATGGCGAGGAACCCGCCGCGGCCGAGGTGGCCGAGCCACAACGCGATCGGCAGGCCGACGACCATCGCCATCAGCAGCGCGGTCAGCGTGAGGAGCAGCTGCTGGCCGAGCAGGGCCGCGATGCCGTCGCTCCCGCTCCAGTTGCCACCGGTGGACAGGTAGGCCCACATGTCGCTGAAGACGCTCATGCCCGTGCTCCCCTCGTCCACGGGGTGAGCATCCGCTGCGCCACCACCAGCACGACGTCGAGGAAGACGGCGAGGAGCACGCACAGCAGCGACGCCGTGAAGAGCTCCGCGCGGAAGTTGGTGAGGACGCCGTCCTTGATGAGGTTGCCGAGGCCGCCGTAGGCGACCAGCGAGCCGACCGTCGTCAGCGCCACCGTCGAGACCGTGGCGACCCGGAGGCCGGCCATCACGACCGGCAGCGCGAGCGGCAGCTCGACCCTGAGCAGCAGCTGGGTGCGGTTGTAGCCGAGCCCGGTCGCCGACTCGCGCACCTCGTCGGGCACCGACCGCAGCCCCTCGAGGAGGCTGCGCACCAGGATCGTGAGGGCGTAGAGCGCGAGGCCGATGACCACGGTCGTCGCCGTCAGCCCGGTGAAGGGCACCAGCAGCGGGAAGAGCGCGAGGGAGGGCACGGTGTAGATGCCGGTCGTGATCGCCAGGATCGTCGACTCGAGACGCGGCAGCCGACGGGCGGCCAGCGCGAGCGGGAACGCGATCGCCAGCCCGACCAGCACCGAGACCACCGTGAGGCCGATGTGCTGGACCGTGGCGTCGAGGATCTCCTGCTGGCGGTCGGCGACGTAGTCGAGGCAGACCCAGTCGTTGACGAGGGCGCTGTAGCAGCTCGGGTCGTCGGCGGCTCCCAGTAAGGTCACCGCATGGACGCTACACGGGGCGGCGACTCGATGATCAGGCTCGAAGGTGTGGGCAAGACCTATCCCGACGGGACGGTGGCGGTCCACGAGCTCGACCTCGACGTCGGGAGCGGCGAGATGGTCTGCCTCGTCGGGCCGTCCGGCTGCGGCAAGTCGACGACGCTGAAGATGATCAACCGCCTCATCGAGCCGACCACCGGTCGCATCTGGCTCGACGGCCAGGACGTCACCGACGCCGACCCCGTCGAGCTGCGCCGGGGCATCGGCTACGTCATCCAGCAGATCGGGCTGTTCCCGCACCAGCGCATCGAGCAGAACGTGATGACCGTGCCGCTGCTCTACGGCGAGTCGAAGTCCACCGCCCGCGAGCGCGCCCGCGAGTTGCTCGACACGGTCGGCCTCGACCCCCAGCAGTACGCCCGGAAGTACCCCCACGAGCTGTCCGGCGGGCAGCGGCAGCGCGTCGGCGTCGCCCGCGCCCTGGCCGCCAACCCGCCGGTCCTGCTGATGGACGAGCCGTTCGGCGCCGTCGACCCGGTCGTGCGCCACCGGCTGCAGGACGAGTTCCGCCGGCTCCAGGCCGAGCTCGGCAAGACCGTCGTCCTGGTCACCCACGACATCGACGAGGCGATCCGGATGGGCGACCGGGTGGCCGTGTTCGCCGCCGGCGGCCGCCTCGCCCAGTACGCCACCCCCGGCGAGCTGCTCGCCCACCCCGCCGACGAGCAGGTGGCCGACTTCGTCGGGGCGGGCGGGCTCCGCACGCTGACCGTCACCCGGCTCCGCGAGGAGCACCTCGAGCCGCTCGACGGCGTCTCCACCGGCGACCTGGGCGCGGCGATCGACATCGACTCCTCGCTCGAGGACGCCCTCGCCGCGATGCTGCGTGACGACAAGCCGATGGTCGGGGTCCGCCGCGGCCCCACCTTCCTCGGCGTGCTCACCCCCGCCGGGGTGCACAAGGCGCTGCGGGAGTCGCTGCGCTGACTCTGGAGTCACCGGATATCCGGTGACCACCCCGCTTGTCGGCCGAGATCTGGGGGTCGAGGCGGGAGTCTTGGGTGCAAAGAGTGCCGGACCTACTGGACCGTCACGTCCCGGTGCCACGACTCCGTGACGTACTTCGTGCCCCAGCCCATCGAGGTGTAGAGGCCGTCGGCGCCGGTCGGTGAGTCGGCGTCGACCTCGAGGCCGACGCGGTCACGCCCGCGGGAGGCGGCGTCGGCGATGATCGTGCGCAGCAGGCCGGTGGCGACACCGCGGCCGCGCGCGGACTCGAGGACGCCCAGGTAGGAGACGTACGACCCGTCGGGGCCGGTGGCGGACTCGCTCACCGTGCCGACGAGGGCGCCGGCCGGCTCGCCGTCCTCGAGCTCGGCCAGCCACCAGTGGTCCCAGCGGTGGCCCGGGTCCTCGCGGAGGCGGTGGACGAACTCCTGCAGGGTCTCCTCGGCCGAGTTGAAGTGGTCGGTGAAGGCGCCCTCGAGCACGTCGTGGACGGCCCGCAGGTCCTCGACGTCGGGAAGGCCGTCCCCCTGCCGCTCGACCAGCCGGAAGACCACGCCCTTGCGCTCCCAGCGCGCCGGGTCGGGCACGAGCTCGGCCTCGGCGGCCTCGACCGAGCGGCTCATCTGCCACCAGGTGCGCACGCGCCGGAACCCGGCGTCCAGGAGCCAGCCGTGCTGGCGTTCGTCGTCGGCGAAGGCTCCGGTGTCGATCTGCTGCTCGGCCAGCCCGCGGGCGGCACCCACCGACCTCGCCTGCGCCTCGGCCCAGGTGAACAGGGCGTCGCTGCACGCGTCGGCGGCTCGCTCGTCGATGTCGCGGTCGACGATGTGCACGAAGAGCATCCGGCCCTCGGCGCGGTCGTGGACGCTCCCCCACGCCTGGATCCGGCCGTCCCGGTCACGGACGACGAGGTTCTCCCGCATCGCGAGGCCGTGCTCGGAGACCTCGACCAGGACGTCGTCCTCACCCGAGCCCGCCCAGCCCCGACCCGCGCGCTCGTGGCCGCGGAGCAGCTCGGTCAGCCGCTCGACCGTGGCGGGGTCGGCGCCGTCCGGCGCGTCGGCGTACCACCCCTCGGGGAGTCCCGGGTCCTCCGGCAACGCGTCGGCGGGGTCGCTCTCGAACCGGTTGTCCTCGGGAATCACGAGCGATCATTCTTCCCCACGCCGATGGCGGGAGGTCGAGCGGTGCGTGAGCCACCTTCGCGGGCCACGGAATGTGGCTCACTCACCGCCCCGGGCCCGGACTCGCGCGACACCCCGAAATGGCGGTGGCCCAGCCACATTCCCGGGGTCGGGAACGTGGCTGGGCCACCGCTCAGGACGAGCGTCAGGCGCTGTGCTTCTGGCGCGCGACGGTGGCGCGGAGGGAGTCGACCTCGGCCCGCACCACGTCGAGCTCGGCCTCGAGCTCGGCGACGAGCACGATCGCCTCGGCGGCACGGCCCTCGGCGTCGTCGCGACCGCTCTGGGCGACGGTGAGGCCGCGCTCGGCGGCGTCGGCACGGCGGGCCTCTTGGCCACGCTTGAGGGTCTGCTCGGCGGCGTTCTTCTGGGCGGCCGATAGGGCCTGCTTGAGCACGTCGATGGCCTCCTCGCGCTCGAGGATCCGACGCGTCATGTCGGCGGCGAAGGCGTCGGTCTCGGCGGCGCGCTCCTCGGCGAGGGCACGGTACTGCTGGGCCTGCGCGGCACGGTCCTGTGCGGCGTCGCGGCGGGCCTGCATCAGCTCGGAGTGCGTGATGCGGGTCGCGGCGGCACCGAGGACGACGGCGAGGACGGCGGCCACGGAGGTCAGGACAACCGATGCCGACACGACCGCACCGATCACGACCACAGCGGCGATCGCGAGCAGGGCGACCGCGACGGCCAGGCGCGTGCTGCGCTGGCGGCGACGAGCGGGCGTCCGGGACGCCTGTGACTGCTGAGGCTGCTGGGAAGGCATGGGGCCACCCTAGGGCGGGGACTGTCCGCCATCCGTGCGACACGCACGCTCGAGCACGAGGGAGGCCACCGTCACGCCCAGCCCGCCGAGGGCCGCCACGACCGAGCGCACCAGCCAGCGGTCGGCGTACTGCGACTCGTCACCCAGCCAGCTGATCGCGAAGCCGAGGTACGCCGCCCCCACCGCGGCGCCGCCCAGCGCGCAGGCGCGGGCGAGGACGAGCCGGTTGACCGACTGGTGCACCTCGAGGCGCCGACCGCGCACCTGGACGGTCTGCCAGGTGTGCCAGGCGAGGTAGGCCAGGATCGCGGCGACCAGCACCAGTGCCAGCGCCTGGGTCCACGAGACGAGCGGCGGCCGGCCGGAGATCCGGACCGAGACCGGGTGCAGGGCCCAGCCGAGCACGAGGCCGACGACCGCACACGTGGTCAGCGCACGCGCCGACGTCGGGCGGAGGGTGCCGCGTGGTTCCTCCGGCTCGTCGTCGGGGCGTGGTGTGCTCACTCCACCTCGAGCGAGAGGTCCTCGCGCTTGCGGACACCGGACGAGTCGACGGCGGCGAGCAGGTCGGCGATCGGGCCGAGCTCGGGGAAGACCGCGTCGGGCTCGAGGTCGTACCAGGGCTGCAGCACGAAGGCGCGCTCGTGGGCGCGCGGGTGCGGCAGGCGCAGGAAGTCCTCGTTGGAGCGGCGGTCGCCCACGACGATCAGGTCGACGTCGAGGGTGCGCGGCGCGTTGCGGACCTCGCTGCGCTCGCGGTCGTAGGCGTCCTCGATCGCGAGCGCGCGCTCCATCAGGCGGGCGGCGGGGAGCGTGGTGTCGGCGAGCACGACGGCGTTGAGGTAGGGGCCGGAGCCCTCGGGTGCGTCGACGGGGTCGGTCTCGTAGATCCCCGAGACGCTCGTGACGAAGAAGTCGGGGGTGTCGGCCAGCGCGTCGACCGCGCCCTGCAGGGAGGAGAGCCGCTCACCCAGGTTGGACCCCAGCGCGACCACCACGCGGCGGATCGGGTGCATCTCCCCGGTGAGGGAGTCGGCATCCACGATGTTCGGGTTCGGGGTCTCAGTCATGAGCGTTGCCTCGCGTTCTGGTGATCGTCAGCGCGACGTCCGAGAAGGTCGCGTCGATGGGTGCATCAGGTTTGTGGAGCGTGACTCGCGCCCATTCAACACGACTGTCAAACAGGCAGGTGTCCGCGATTCGCTGGACGACAGTTTCTATCAAGTCGACCGGGTCACGCTCGACGGCGGCCTTCACGTCGGCCACCAGCGAGCCGTAGTTCACGGTGTCCACGAGCGCGTCCGAGGCGGCTGCGGGGCGCGTGTCGATGCCCAGCACGAGGTCGACGACGAAGACCTGGCCCTCGCGTTTCTCGAACTCGAACACCCCGTGGTGCGCGAAGCACTCGATGCCGGTCACCGACAGTTCATCCAAGGTTCTTCCCTCCGAGGGCGGACACCACCGCGAGCGCGTCGCGGGTCGCGCGCACGTCGTGCACGCGCAGCAGGTCGACCCCGCGCTCGGCCAGCAGGGCGACCAGCGCGACGTGGGCGTGCTCGCGGTGGTCGACACCCCGCGCGACCCCGTCGACGGCCAGGAGCGAGCCCAGGAACGACTTGCGGCTGGCGCCGACCAGCAGGGGGCAGCCCAGCGTGGCGATCGCGTTGAGCCCGGCGAGCAGCTCCCAGCTCTGCGGGGCCTCCTTGGCGAAGCCCAGCCCCGGGTCGAGGACGATGCGCTCGCCCGGAATCCCGGCGGCCACGGCTGCGTCGAGGCGCTCGGCCAGCTCGCGGCGCACGGTCTCCACGACCCCGTCGGGCGAGTAGTCGGTGAAGTCGCGCATCCGGTCGGCGTGGGCGCGCCAGTGCATCGCGACGTAGGTGGCCCCGCTCCCGGCGACGACCTCGAGGATGCGCGGGTCGGCCAGGCCGCCGGAGACGTCGTTGACGACGGTGGCCCCCGCCTCGAGCGCCGCCTCGGCGACCTCGGCGCGCATGGTGTCGACCGAGACCACGGCACCGCCGGCCGCGAGCTCGCGGATGACGGGCACGACGCGGCCGAGCTCGTCGGCGACCAGCGGGCGGGTCGCGCCGGGACGGGTGGACTCGCCACCGATGTCGAGCAGGTCGGCACCCTGGGCGAGGAGCTCCCGGCCGTGCGCGACCGCGGTCTCCGTGGTGTCGAAGCGACCCCCGTCGGAGAAGGAGTCGGGCGTGACGTTGACGATCCCCATCACGCGGGGGACGCGGGCGAGGGCCGCCACGCTCACCTGGTGCCCGAGCGGATCAGCGCCATCGCCTCGGCTCGGGTGGCAGAGTCCGTGAGGAACGACCCGCGCACCGCGGAGGTGATCGTGCGAGCGCCGGCCTTGCGGACGCCGCGCATGGTCATGCAGAGGTGCTCGGCCTCGATCACCACGATGACGCCCCGCGCCTCGAGGATCTCCAGCAGCGAGTCGGCGACCTGGGTGGTGAGCCGCTCCTGCACCTGCGGGCGCTTGGCGTAGACGTCGACGAGGCGGGCGAGCTTGGACAGCCCGGTGATCTTGCCGGTCTCGGCCGGGATGTAACCGACGTGGGCGACGCCGGTGAACGGGACCAGGTGGTGCTCGCACATCGACCAGAGCTCGATGTCGCGGACCAGCACCATCTCCTCGTGGCCGAGGTCGAAGGTCGTGGTGAGCACGTCGGCCGCGCTCTGCCGCAGGCCCTGCGTGAGCTCGGCGTAGGCGCGCGCGACGCGCGCCGGCGTCTCGAGCAGCCCCTCGCGATCGGGATCCTCACCGATCGCGAACAGGAGCTCGCGGACTGCTGCCTCGGCACGCTCGTGGTCGAAGACGGGTACGTCCTCCGGCGCGCGCTCCGGGATGGAGACCGGGTCGGTCACGAGGACTCCGAGGGGGTCGGCGGGATCGGGGTGTCAGGACCGGGTGCCGGGCTGCCGTGGACGTCACCGCCCGCACCGGGCGGAGTGAGGATGGCGCCGGCGCCCTGCTCCTGCGCGACCGCGTCGGCCTGAGCGCGGTCGCGGATCTCCTGCGGGATGTCGACCGGCGGGATCGTGGAGGGCACGCGCTCCGGCGAGCCCGTCCACGCCGGACGGGTGGGCCGCCTGGTGAGCGGCTCGAAGATCTCGGCGATCTCGGCCTTGTCGAGGGTCTCCTTGTCGAGGAGCGCCAGCACGAGCGCGTCGAGCACGTCGCGGTTGGTCTCCAGGATGTCGAAGGCCTCCTGGTGGGCGTGGCCCAGTAGCGCCTTCACCTCCTGGTCGACCGCGGCCGCGGTCTCCTCGGAGTAGTTGCGCGAGTGGCCCATGTCGCGGCCCAGGAAGGGCTCGGAGTTGTTGTCGCCGAGCTTGACCGCGCCGAGGCGCTCGGTCATGCCGTACTGGGTCACCATCGCGCGCGCCAGGTTGGTGGCCTTCTCGATGTCGTTGCCGGCACCGGAGGTGACGTCGTGGAAGATCAGCGCCTCCGCGGCCATGCCGCCGAGCATGTAGGCCAGCGAGTCGAGCATCTCGCTGCGCGACTGGGAGTACTTGTCGCGGTCGGGCAGCACCATCGTGT
Source organism: Nocardioides exalbidus (assembly GCF_900105585.1). Classification (NCBI taxonomy): domain Bacteria; kingdom Bacillati; phylum Actinomycetota; class Actinomycetes; order Propionibacteriales; family Nocardioidaceae; genus Nocardioides; species Nocardioides exalbidus. The sequence continues at coordinate 2,006,448 of NZ_FNRT01000002.1, read as the reverse complement.
AGCCGAGCGCGCGACCGCGCGGCAGGATCGTCACCTTGTGCACCGGGTCGGTGCCGGGGAGCGCCGCGGCGACCAGCGCGTGGCCGCCCTCGTGGTAGGCGGTGATGAGCTTCTCGCGCTCGCTCATCAGGCGCGTGCGCCGCTGCGGGCCGGCGATGACGCGGTCGATCGCCTCGTCGAGGGACTGGTCGGTGATCAGCTTGGAGTTGCTGCGCGCGGTGAGCAGCGCGGCCTCGTTGAGCACGTTGGCCAGGTCGGCGCCGGTGAAGCCCGGCGTGCGGCGCGCGATGCTGAGCAGGTCGATGTCCTGGGCGATCGGCTTGCCGCGCGAGTGGACCTTGAGGATCTGGTGGCGGCCGTTGAGGTCCGGGGCGTCGACCTGGATCTGGCGGTCGAAGCGGCCCGGGCGCAGGAGCGCCGGGTCGAGCACGTCGGGGCGGTTGGTCGCGGCGATCAGGATGACCCCGCCGCGCACGTCGAAGCCGTCCATCTCGACGAGGAGCTGGTTGAGGGTCTGCTCGCGCTCGTCGTGGCCGCCGCCCATGCCGGCGCCACGGTGACGCCCGACGGCGTCGATCTCGTCGATGAAGACGATCGCGGGAGCGTTCTCCTTGGCCTGCTCGAAGAGGTCGCGCACGCGGGACGCACCCACGCCGACGAACATCTCGACGAAGTCGGAGCCGGAGATCGAGTAGAACGGCACGCCCGCCTCGCCCGCGACGGCGCGCGCGAGGAGGGTCTTGCCGGTGCCGGGAGGACCGTAGAGCAGGACACCCTTGGGGATCTTGGCGCCGACGGCCTGGAACTTGGCGGGCTCCTGCAGGAACTCCTTGATCTCGCCGAGCTCCTCGATGGCCTCCTCGCAGCCGGCGACGTCGCTGAACGTCGTCTTCGGCATGTCCTTGGAGATCAGCTTGGCCTTGGACTTGGCGAACTGCATGACGCCGCGTCCGCCGCCGCCCTGTGCCTGGTTCATCAGGAAGATGAACAGCAGGATGATCAGCGCGAAGGGCAGGAGGGTGGCGAGGAGCGAGCCGAGGAAGCTCGGCTGCGGGACCGTCGAGTTGGCCTTCTCGATGGTGCCGTCCGCCACCTGCTTGGCGACGTCCGCGAGGAGCGTCTCCTGCTGGCCGTCGATGTACTGCGCGACGACCTTGTCGCCGTCGGCGCGCACGCCGTCGTCGAGGGTCGCCCGGATCTCGAAGTCGGCCCCGTTGAACTCGATCTCCTTGACCTCGCCCTTGGTGATGTAGTTCGACAGGGTCGAGGTCTCGACCTCGTCGTAGCCGTCACTGGGTGCGAGGAACTGGATCGCGACGAGCACCGCGATCGCGGACAGGGCGATCCACAGCCACGGACCCTTGAATATGCGCTTCACAGGCAACTTTCAGCTGTTCGGAGATGAGGAACGCGACGCTACACGCCGCGTGGACTGCCATTCTTCCAGCCGGGGTGAAGCGGGGCGACCCGCTCGACCCGGCAGGGACCTCAGGAGTAGACGTGGGGCGCGAGCGTGCCGATGTCGCGGAGGTTGCGGTAGCGCTCGCGGTAGTCGAGGCCGTAGCCGACGACGAACTCGTTGGGGATGTCCCAGCCGACGTACTTCGGCTCCACCGGCATCGACAGCGCCTCCGGCTTGCGCAGGAGGGTCGCGATCTCGACGCTGGCCGGGCTGCGGCTCGAGAGGTTGTTGACCAGCCAGCTGAGGGTCAGGCCGGTGTCGATGATCTCGTCGACGATCAGCACGTCGCGGCCGCTGATGTCGGTGTCGAGGTCCTTGAGGATGCGCACCACGCCGCTCGACTTGGTGCCGGAGCCGTAGGAGCTGACCGCCATCCAGTCCATCTCGAGGTGGACCGGCATCGCCCGCGCGAGGTCGGCCATCACCATCACCGCGCCCCGCAGGACGCCCACGACGAGCAGGTCCCGGCCGGCGTAGTCCTCCGTGATCTGCGCGGCCATCTCCCCCAGCCGCTGCTGGATCTGGGCCTCGGTGAAGAGGATGTTGACCAGGTCGTGCTCCACGTGGGACGAGTCCATGGGCTGAAGCCTAGGGCGCGCGAGCCGCGCAGGTCAGCCCGGGATGCGCGCCTGCCTCGGCACGCGCACGACGTCCGAGCAGTCCGCGGGACGCAGCGGGAGACGGACGACGAACCTGCTGCCGGCGTCGAGCCGGCTGGAGACGGCGATCGTGCCGCCCATCAGCGCCGTCAGCCGCCGACACACCGCCAGGCCGATGCCGGTGCCCCCGTGATTGCGGGTGGAGGACGGGTCGACCTGGGTGAAGGCGTCGAAGACCGCGGCGAGGTGCTGCTCGGGGATGCCGATCCCGCTGTCCTCGACGGCGAACGTCAGGACGGACCCGTCGTCGTCGCTGGTCGCCGACAGCCGGATGCTGCCCTCCGGGGTGAACTTCACCGCGTTGTCGAGGAGGTGGCCGAGCACCTGGAGGACCCGCTCCGGATCGCCGGTGACGCACTCGGGCAGCGCGGGATCGACCTGGCACTCCAGCCGGAGGCCCGCCGACCTCGCACGGATGCCGTACGAAGCACCGATCCGGGTGACGAGGTGCCGCAGGTCCATGGAGACGGCGGCAGCCTCGGCCGTGCCCGCCTCGAGGCGCGAGTAGTCGAGCACCACCTCGACGAGGGACCGCAGGTCCGTGCTCGACCGGCACACGCGATGCACCATGTCGCGCTGGAAGTCGTCGAGGTCGGTCACCGCCAACAGCTCACCGGCGCCGAGGACCGAGGTCAACGGAGTACGGAGCTCGTGGCTCATGGTGGAGAGGAACGTCGACTTGGCACGCGATGCCGCCATCGCGTCGTCGCGCGCCTGCTTCAGCTCTGCGAGCGCATGCTGCTCCGCCCTGACCAGGCGCACGGCTCTCGCACCGGCAAGTGCGGCGAGCACGAGCGAGCTCACTGCGAGGACGTACCGCGCGTCGGGGCGGCTCTGGAAATGGCCCACCATGGCCAACGTGGGAGGGACCATCAGCGGTCCGACCGCGATGACGATCTGGAGCAGAGGGCGCCCGCGCGTGGCAACCTCCTCGCCGACGCGATCGTCGCGCCCTCTCTTCCACGTGCTGAACGCGAGGAGGACGGGCGCGCAGAGGTAGATGAGGTCCGCCGCACGTGTGAAGAGCGGCGACGCCACGAACAGGTAGAGGATGTCGGCCACCAGCCACATGACCAGGCCGATCGCGAACGTCGGGTGCAGCCAGCGTCGGGCCGCGCGACTGGTGAGGACCCGGATGACGAGCGCCACCAGGAGTGCGTCCGCGATGGGGTAGGCCGCGGCCACCACACCCGCCCAGGCGCTCGCGCCGGGTGTCGCGACGACCACGTCGCTGGAGACCGACCAGACCAGGAGCAGGCTGCCCACCACGATGGTCGCGGCGTCGAGCGTGAAGTCGAGGTCCTGGCTGCCGGCTCCGCTCTGCCTCAGCACGACGAGCAGCGCGACGGCGATCGCGATGTCGCACGCGAACCACGCGACGTCGGCGACGGACACGTCCACCGCCTCGCCCCGCGCCACGAGGATCGCCCAGAGCGTGTCTCCCACCGCGCTCAGAGAGAGGCCAGAGGCGAGCATGATGCCCGCCAGGCGGCGCGCTCCACCCCGGAGCGCACCGGCCCACGCAGCCGCCGCGGCCAGCCACAGCACGACCACGAAGAAGACGCTGTCCGAAGCACGCCGCGACAGGACCAGGTCGATCACGACGACGACCGCGAGCAGCAGCACCAGGACGACGCGCCCCCGGTGCGACCCCCGCTCGGCGACCTCGCCGCGCCTTCCGACCTCGCGGGCGAGGTCAGTGGTCGTCATGCGCCCTGCTCGTGACCGGCACCTTGCTCCTTCGTGTCCTGACCACAGCTCCTCCGGAGCCGCCACCAGAAGCAACCTTGACGGTTTCAACGAGTGATCTCAGCCAAAGGTACGACGACGCGCGCCGTCCGTCCCGGTGTTGCGCGGTTCGACCCGCGCAGGTCACCCGCTCGGGTGCTCCCGGACAGGCGCAGGCGTCACCCGCGCAGGTTGACCAGTGCCTCGACGCTCGACGACAGCTCAGCGAGGGTGAGCGGCTTGGTCATGAACTGGTCGGCACCTGCGGCGAGTGCGTGGTCCCTCGTCTGCTGGTCGGCGTAGGCCGTGAGGATCATGATGGGCGTGTCCGCGACCGCAGGGTCGCGACGGATCTGCTCGCAGAGCTCGCCGCCGGTCATGCCGGGCATGCTCCAGTCGAGGATGGCGGCGTCGAAGCGTTGCGACTCGAAGACCGTCAGGGCCTCGGTCGGACTCCCTGCTGCGGTGACCGTGTGGCCCAACCGTTCCAGCATGAAGGACAGCACTTCCCGCAGGTACTGGTCGTCGTCAACGACGATCACTGATGCCATCTCGTGTTTCTCCTCGTGCGCGTGCTGCCGGCCCCGGTGGTCACTGTAGGCAACGACCACCCGATTCGCGCACCGTTCTGCAAGATCACCGGGCAGGCGGCAGGACTTCGAACGTGACGAGGCCCTCGCGCCGCGCGGCCCGGAGCGGTCCGGGCAGGTCGATCCACCTCTGCCCCCGCCAGTCGGTCACGAGGGCGTCCACGGCCACGACGTGGTCGCGGGTGAGCTCCGAGGCCGGCGAGCCCGCGCCGAGCGCCGCGGCGCGCAGCACCCGGTGCCGGATGGCGGGGTGGAGCACGGCGAGCACGTCGACGGCCAGCCCCGCCTCGCGGCGGGCGTCGGCCAGGGCGTCGCCCGCGAGCTCGTCGAGCAGGGCCATGTCGTCGCGCAGCTGCCCGGCGGTGCGGGCGAGCGCGCGCGCCACCCCCGGCCCGAGCTCGTCCTCGAGCACCGGCAGCACCCGGTCACGCACCCGGACGCGGGTGTAGCCGGGGTCGTGGTTGTGCGGGTCGTCCCATGGGTCGAGGCCCTCGACCTGGCAGGCGGTCACCGTGTCGTCCCGGCGGACGCCGAGCAGCGGACGCGCGAAGACGCCGAACCCCGGCCGCATGCCCTGCAGCGACCGGCCCCCCGAGCCGCGGGCGAGGCCGAGCAGCACGGTCTCGGCCTGGTCGTCGAGGGTGTGGCCGAGCAGCACCACCGCGGCCCCGAGGTGCTCGGCGACCTGCTCCAGGACGGCGTACCTCGCCTCCCGGGCAGCCGCCTCGGGGCCCAGCCCGGAGGCGACGTCGACGTCGACGCGCGCGGTGAGGGTCTCGTCGACCCCCATCCCCGCGAGCTGTACGGCGACCCGCTCGGCCTGATCGGCCGACCCGGGCTGCAGCCCGTGGTCGACGGTCGCGCCGACGACCCGCAGGCCGAGGCGGTGGCCCTCGAAGACGGCGGCGGAGGCGAGGGCCAGCGAGTCGGCGCCGCCGCTGCACGCGACGACGACCAGGTCACCCGGCGTGAGGCCGGCGAGCGCGGTGCGGACCGGCACCCGCACGGCCGCGACCGAGGGGTGCAGGGTCACCGGGCGGTCACAGGACGCGGGCGACCCACGCGTCGGGGTCGACGATCTCGTCCTTCGACGGCAACGTCTCGGGACCGGTCCAGATGGCGTTGAACTCCTCCATGCCGACCTTGTCGACGACGTGGCGCACGAAGATCGCGCCGTCGCGGTACTGCGCCATCTTGGTGTCGAGGCTCAGCAGGCGGCGGAGGAGCTTGTCGAGCGGGCCGAGCCCGGCACGACGCTTGTTGAACTTCTTGCGGATCGAGGCCACCGACCCGATCACGCTCGGACCCACGCCGTCCATGACGACGTCGGCGTGGCCCTCCAGCAGGGACATCACTCCGGTGACCCGGTCGAGGACCTCCTTCTGCTCCGGGGAGGAGATGAGGTCGAGGATGCCGCCCTGGCCGGAGCGGATCGCCTCGGCGCCGCGGCGCAGCGCCTCGGTGAGGTTGCTCGGCTCGAGGGTGTCGGCGATCTGTGCCATCTGGGTCTCGAGGTGGCCGGCGAGCCACGGGTTGGCCGTGAACTGCACGCGGTGGGTCTCCTCGTGCAGGCAGACCCAGAGCCGGAAGTCGCTCGGGTCGGCGTCGATCTCGCGCTCGACGTGGACGATGTTGGGCGCGACCAGCAGCAGCCGGCCGTGCGGGTCGTAGAACGGGTCGAACTGGCCGAGCACCTTGGAGCTGAGGAAGCCGAGCATCAGCCCGACCTCGCTCCCGGTGACGCGCGAGCCGATCGTCTGGGCGAGCGCCGACGGCGGACCCTTCTTCTCCGCCTTCGCCGCGAGCTTGTCGCTGATCGGCGCGAGGATCTTGGCGAACCCGTCGGCGTTGGCCTGGATCCAGCCGGCGCGGTCGACGACCAGCACCGGCGCGGTGCCCGCCGCCGCGTGGAGGCCGGTGAACTCGCTCACCAGCGGTGTCGACCGGGCCGCACCCTCCCGCAGCTCGACCACCGCGGCGGCCGCCTCGTCGAGGCTCACCTCCGGGCCCGGTCCGGACAACCGCGTGCCGACCGTGACGGCGAAATCCCAGTCGACGAGGTCCATGTCACGACACTAGCGGGGTGGCCGTGAGCGGCCCCAGCGCCGGAAGCGGGGTCACCGTCCGCGGCGCGCCCCGCTGGTTGAGCAGGGCGCCCTGGCGCCCGTGTCGAAACCAAGGGCCGTGGGTCCGGCCACCCGTGACCATGGATCACTGTGCTTTTTGGCGCCTCCGCTTCGCTTCGGCGCGTGTCCGCGGCGCCGGAAGCCCGCTCGTGCCTCCTCGTTGCCGCGCCGCTCCCCCGCAACGCTTCACCCCACGAGCTTCTGACTCCTCCGCTCCGCTCCCCCGTCACAAGCGCGCGGGGACCCCAAGCGCTGCTCCTCCGCGACACAGCCCTCGTCGTTACTTCACGGGCGCGCCGCGGACGAGAACCCCCTGCAGAAGGACTCTCGTGACGGCTGGGTCGCCTACCCGCGAGCCGTCAAGCGCTACACCTGCAGGCGGCGAGGGCAGCGGCGGCGCGGTCGAGGGCGTCGCGCGCGTTGAGGGACTTGACGGCCGCCACCCGGTCGGCGGCGAGCACGAAGGCCATGGGCTCGCCGTCGCGGTCGACCGCGATCCCGGCGAGCGCGTGGACGCCGGTGAGGGTGCCGGTCTTGGCGCGCACCAGCCCGCGGGCGAGCGCCGGGCCGTCCGCGAATCGGTAGGTGAGCGATCCGGTGAACCCGGCGACCGGGAGGCCGGTGACGAGGTTGCGCATCGACTCGCCGTCGGGCCCGGCGGCGTGCTGGAGCAGCTGCAGCACCGTGGTGGTCGAGACCCGGTTGCGCCGCGACAGGCCGGAGCCGTCGTACACCTCGTCGCCGGTGACGTCGATCCCGAGTCCGGAGAGCGTGCCGAGCACCGCGGCGGCGCCGGCCTCGAAGGAGCCGGTGCCCGAGACGGCGAGGCCGACCTGGTGGCCCACGACCTCGGCGCCCTCGTTGTCGCTGACGTCGAGGATCCGCTCGGCCACCTCCGACAGGGGCGCGCTCTCGACGGAGGCGAGGACCTCCGCGTCGGGCTGTACGACGACCCGCTGCGGCTCGCCGGCCACCTCCACGCCGGCGGCCCGGAGGGCGTCGGCGAAGACCCGCGCGGCGGCCAGGGACGGGTCGTCGGAGCGGGCCAGCCCGTCGGCAGCGATGCCGCTGTCGACCATCAGCGAGGTGATCGGGCTGACGATGTCGTCGGGGACGTAGTCGCGGCGCCACGCGGGGTTGTCGGTGGGCCCGGTGAAGAGGCTGTCGTCGAAGCGGACCCGCACCTTCCCCAGGCCCCGCAGCGCGTCGGCCGCCTGGACGGCGAGGGTGGTCACGTCGGCCCGGGCGGGGTACGACGACCCGGCCTCCGCGACCGTGAGCGGCTGGCTGGCGAGCATCGGGTCTCCCCCGCCGACGAGCACGACCTCGCGCGGCCCGTCGCCGCGGACGACGGTCGTGCTGAACGTGTGGTCGGGGCCGAGCACGTCGAGCGCCGCACCGAGCGTGAGGAGCTTGGTGGTCGAGGCGGGCAGGTACTCACCGTCGCCGCTCGTCCACACCGCGGACCCGGGCTCGAGGGAGCTCACCGCGCCGACGACGTGGCGTCCGAGGTCGGGGTCGGCGAGCCGCTTCGCGACGGCGGCCTCGACCCTGTCGGGCGCGATCGCGGAGGTCTCGTCGACCGGCTGCGCGTCGGGGGCCGGCGTCGTCCACTCCGGGAGCTCGGGGCCCGCCGGGGGCAGCACCTGCTCCGGCTCGGTCGCCGGGTCGGCGGAGAGCCACGGGAGGTAGCGCTGGCCCCACTCGAAGCGGTAGGCACCGACCCCGGCGGCCAGCAGCGCGACGACGAGCAGCGCGGGCAGCCACACCCGCACGAGGTGGCGTACCTCACGTCTCCGTCTTTTCGACCCCTCCGCTTCGCGCATCGGGGCCATTGTGCGGGACACTGCCCCGAGCAGCGCGCGTCGGGCCACCTCGCCGGACGCCCGAGCCAGACCTGAGCGAGACCTGTAGACGGCCCCGTTGGCGTGCCGGAGAGTGGAGGAAGACGTGCTGAGCTTCGACGTGGTGGTGGAGATCCCCAAGGGAGAGCGCAACAAGTACGAGGTCGACCACGAGACGGGGCGGATCCGCCTCGACCGGATGCTCTTCACCTCGACGGCCTACCCGGCCGACTACGGCTTCATCGAGAACACCCTCGGCCAGGACGGCGACCCGCTCGACGCGCTCGTCATCCTCCAGCAGCCGACGTTCCCGGGCTGCGTCATCGAGTGCCGCGCGATCGGCATGTTCCGGATGACCGACGAGGCCGGCGGCGACGACAAGGTCCTCTGCGTGCCGAGCCACGACCCGCGCCTGGAGCACCTGCGCGACATCAACCACGTCTCGAAGTACGACCGGCTCGAGATCCAGCACTTCTTCGAGGTCTACAAGGACCTCGAGCCCGGCAAGTCCGTCGAGGGTGCTGACTGGGTCGGCCGCACCGAGGCCGAGGCCGAGGTCCACGCCTCCTTCGAGCGCTTCAAGACCGAGGGCCACGGCAACGACCTGGACAACCTCGCCGACGACAGCCTGGGCGAGGACGCCTGATCCCGGCCCACTGGTCGGGCGTCCCGGACGCTCGACGTGCAGCATGACCTGACTCGAGCGGACGTGTGTCCGCTCGAGTCAGGTCATTTCGGGCCTCAGGCCGCGCTGGCCTCACCCACGGCCGCGCCCTGCTCCAGGGCCTCGGCCAGGATGTCGGTGACCCGGCCGACGGGGCGCACGTCGAGGTCGGCGAGCAGCTCGGCCGGTACGTCGTCGAGGTCGGGGCGGTTGCGCTCCGGGACGAACACCACGGCGAGCCCCGCCCTCTGCGCGGCCAGCAGCTTCTGCTTCACGCCGCCGATCGGCAGCACCCGGCCCGAGAGCGTCACCTCGCCGGTCATCCCGACGTCGGAGCGCACCGGACGCCCGGTCAGGAGCGACACGAGCGCGGTCACCATCGTGACGCCCGCGGACGGCCCGTCCTTCGGGATCGCGCCCGCCGGGAAGTGCACGTGGATCGCCTTCTCGAAGACGGCCGCGTCGATCCCGAGCTCGCCCGCGTGCGCACGCACCCAGGACAGCGCGATCGAGGCCGACTCCTTCATCACGTCCCCGAGCTGGCCGGTCACGGTGAGGCCGGCCGGCCCGTCGGACACCGACGTCTCGACGTAGAGCACGTCGCCGCCGAGGCCGGTGACGGCCAGCCCGGTCGCGACGCCGGGCACGTCGGTGCGCTCGTGGGTGTCGGGCGTGAACCGGGGTCGCCCGACCAGGTCCTCGAGGCCGTCGAGGTCGACGTCGATCCGCTCGACCTCACCGGTCGCGAGCTTCGTGGCGGCCTTGCGGAACGCCTTCGCGAGCAGCCGCTCGAGCTGGCGCACGCCTGCCTCGCGGGTGTAGTTGGCGGCGATCTCGCCGAGCGCGGCGTCGGAGATCGTGACCTCGTCGGCCGTGAGCGCGGCCCGCTCGAGCTGGCGGGGCACGAGGAAGTCGCGCGCGATGGCGACCTTGTCGTCCTCGGTGTAGCCGTCGATCGTGACGAGCTCCATGCGGTCCAGGAGTGCCGACGGGATCTGCTCGACCACGTTGGCGGTGGCGATGAAGAGCACGTCCGACAGGTCGAGGTCGAGCTCGAGGTAGTGGTCGCGGAAGGTGTGGTTCTGCGCCGGGTCGAGCACCTCGAGCAGCGCCGCGGCCGGGTCGCCGCGGTAGTCGGCGCCGACCTTGTCGACCTCGTCGAGCAGGACGACCGGGTTCATCGAGCCGGCCTCCTTGATGGCCCGCACGATGCGACCCGGCAGGGCGCCGACGTAGGTCCGGCGGTGGCCGCGGACCTCGGCCTCGTCGCGCACGCCGCCGAGGGCGACGCGCACGAAGTTGCGGCCGAGGGCGCGGGCGACGGACTCGCCCAGCGACGTCTTGCCGACACCGGGAGGCCCGGCCAGGAGCACGACGGCACCGGACCCGCGGCCGCCGATGACCTCGAGGCCGCGCTCGGCGCGCCGGGCCCGGACGGCGAGGTACTCGGTGATGCGGTCCTTGACCTCGTCGAGGCCGTGGTGGTCGGCGTCGAGCACGGCGCGCGCCGCGGCGACGTCGTGGGAGTCCTCGGTGCGCTCGTTCCACGGCAGCTCGAGGACGGTGTCGAGCCAGGTGCGGATCCAGCCGGCCTCGGGGGCCTGGTCGCTGGAGCGCTCGAGCTTGTCGACCTCGCGCAGCGCGGCCTCCCGGACCGCCTCGGGCAGGTCGGCCGACTCGACGCGGGCGCGGTAGTCGTCGGAGCCGTCGGGCTCGCCCTCGCCGAGCTCCTTGCGGATCGCGGCGAGCTGCTGGCGCAGCACGAACTCGCGCTGGGTCTTCTCCAGCCCCTCGCGCACGTCGTTGCTGATCTTGTCGGTGACCTCGTCCTCGGTGTCGTACGCCCGGGTCCACTCGAGCAGCAGCCGCAGCCGCTCGCCCACGTCGGGCGTCTCGAGGACCTGGCGCTTCTGGTCGTCGGAGAGGTACGGCGCGTAGCCGGAGGTGTCGGCGAGCACGTCGGGGTCGGAGATCCGGCGCACGTTCTCGATGATCTGCCACGCCTCGCGGCGCTCCAGGATCGAGACCACGAGCGCGCGGTAGTCCTCGGCGAGGGTGCGCAGCTCGTCGGTCACGGGCGTCTCGGGGACCGGCTCGGCCTCGACCCAGAGGGCCGCGCCCGGGCCGGAGACGCCCGCGCCGATCGCGACGCGGCGCTCGGCGCGCAGGACGGCGGCGGGCTTGCCGCCCGCGAAGCGGCCGACCCGGTCGACGACGGCGACGACGCCGTGGGTGGCGTACCTGTCCTCGAGGCGCGGGGCCACCAGCACGCGGGACGGCTCGTCGTCCTTCGCGGAGTCGTGGGCGAGCCGTGCGGCGTCGATCGCCGCGCGGGCGGAGTCGTCGAGCTCGATGGGCACGACCATGCCGGGCAGCACGACCGTGTCGTGGAGGAACACCACCGGGAGCGAGAGGTTCTGGGTCATGCCGGTCCAACGTGCGGGAAACGGAGGATGATTCCGCTTCCGGTTTCGCCCACCGCGAACGCTCGCCCGCCCGTGGCGACGCGGGCCGGCGACCGGCTACAGCCGGGCGAGGTCGACGGGGGCGAGCACCGAGCCGAGCTTGTCGGGGTTGCGGACGAGGTAGAGCCGGGTGACGACGCCGTCCTCGACGAGCATCGTGCCGACGCCGTCGCGCCGGCCGCCGATGACGAACTGGATGGCCGGGGAGCCGTTGAGCCAGACCCGCTGGAGCTCGATCGCGACGGGGGTGACGGCGGTGAGGAAGCGGAGCACCTTGTCGCGACCGTGGATGGGCCTGAGCGCGGCCTGGACCTTCCCGCCGCCATCTGTCATCAGCACGATGTCGGGCGCGAGGACGTCCATCAGGCCCTGGAGGTCGCCGGACTCGGTCGCCGCGCGGAACCGCTCGATCACCGCGTCGCACTCCGCCCGGCTCACCGAGGCGCGCGGGCGGCGCTCGGCCACGTGCGCGCGGGCGCGGCTGGCGATCTGCCGGACGGCGGGCTCGGACTTCTCGACCGCCTCGGCGATCTCGTCGTACGGCACGTCGAAGACCTCCCGCAGCACGAAGACTGCGCGCTCGGTCGGCGGCAGCGTCTCGAGCACGAGCAGCATCGCGGTCGAGACGCTGTCGGCGAGCTCCACGTCGAGCGCGACGTCGGGCGAGGTCAGCAGTGGCTCGGGCAGCCACGGACCGACGTAGTCCTCGCGGCGGCGCGACAGCGTGCGGAGCCGGTTCAGCGAGAGGCGGGTCGCCATCCGGACGAGGTACGCCCGGGGGTCGCGGACCTCGGTCGCGTCCTCCTGACGGAGCCGGTCCGCCCACCGCAGCCAGACCTCCTGCAGGACGTCCTCGGCGTCGGCGGCGGAGCCGAGCATCTCGTAGGACACGGTGAAGAGGAGGTTGCGGTGGGCGATGAAGTGGTCCGCGCTCACCGACCGATGGTCCCAGCCTGCGCGAGCGGCAGCTCGCACACGTCGCTGAAGCCCTGCGAGGCGAGCCCGAGGGCCGAGTTGAAGCGCGAGCGCTCGTTCTCGATCGCGACCATCATCGTGAGCTCGACCAACGCGGCGTGGCCGAGCTGCCGGTCGAGGTCGGCGACCATCTCGTCGGTGACGGTCGGCGGTGTCGCGGTCATCGCCTCGGCGTAGGCCATCACGTCGCGCTCGAGGTCGGTGAAGACGTCCGACTCGCGCCAGCGCGGCACCTCACGGACCTTCGCCTCGTCGAGGCCCTGGGTGTGCGCCATGAAGTAGCCGAAGTCCAGGCACCACGAGCAGCCGATGACGCCGGCGCTGGCCATCTCGGCGTAGGCCTTGAGGTGCGGGTCGAGCGCCTTCCACCTCGCGACCTTCTGCTCGAAGCCGAAGACCGCCCTGGCGACGGGCAGGTTGTGCCACAGGACGTAGGCGTTGTCGGGGACCTGGCCCCACATGCGCCTCGCGACGCGGGTCATGATCGCGCCGTAGGCGCCGTCGAGGGTGGCCTTCGGGATGCGGAACTGGCTGGGCATGTCATCTCCTCTGGTGGGTGCGATGACATGGAGACACCGGCCGGCTCAGGTCTGTGACAACCAGGAGCCGGCGTTCGGCTGCTTCAGGCGCCGGCGCGGAGGAACAGGTCGCGGTCGTCCTCGCCCGGCAGCCACGGGGTGTCCTGGAACCCGGGCATCTCCGTGAGGTCGGCGGCGGAGCGGCCACCGAGCTGGTGCCGGGCAGCCGCCTCGAGCGCGTCGATGATGCCGGCGGCGTGCCGGAGCCCCTCCCCCTCCCAGTCGGACTGGTAGCGGTAGGACGCGATCAGCCTGAGCACGCGCTCGGGGGCCGGCGAGCCGGGCAGCTCGTCGAAGGCGTACGCGGTCGGCTTCGCGAAGCCGTCGTCGATGTACTCCTGCTCCATCCACTCGATCTCGTCCTCGTCGACGTGTCCCTGCTCCGGGTCGCCGCCGAGGACGGCGGTGTTCCAGTTCGTGATCAACAGCGTGAACCCGGCACGGTCCGCGTCCTCGTCGGTCAGGGCGAGCTCGTCGGCGACGTGCGCCGGCAGCTCGAGGGCGAGCGTCGAGGACGACCACCGGCGGGCAGCGGTGATGAGTGCGTCGACGTGCGTCTTGCTGATGATCGCGTAGCTCATGCAGCGACCCTAGGTCGGACGAACGGTGGCGTCCCGGGTCCGTGACAACCAGGCGTCCACGGCCCGGGCGACCTCGAGGTGGATCTCCGCGGTGCGGACCGCGTCGTCGGTGCCCATCGAGTGGTCGGCGTCCGCGACCTCGAGCACGTCGCAGCCGGCGTCGGCGAGCTCACGGGCGACGGCGGCGTCCCAGAGCTCGTCGGCCAGGCCGCCGACGAGGAGCTGGCGTCCGGCGTTGGCACCGATGGCCTCGGCCAGCTGCGGTTCCACGAGCAGCGGGGTGAACCAGATCGCGTCGAGCCCGCGCTCGGCGGCGTACGACGCGGCACGGGTGCCGAGCGACTTGGCGACGACGAGCACGCGGTCGCCCCCTCCTGGATGACGCTGCTCCTGCGCGTGCGCGGCCGCGACGTGACGGCGTACCCACTCCTCCGGGTCCTCCTCGCCGCGCGTCGTGGCGTCCCACCAGATCTGCTGGACGGCGAAGCCGTGCTGGAGCAGGGACCGGCGGGCGAGCTCGAGCAGCGGCGCGCTGGGCGAGTAGGCCCGCCCGGGTGCGACGAGGGCGACGCCGCGGCTCACGCCGTCGGGCTCGAAGCGGGTCGGGAGTCCACCGAAGGTCATCTCACTCCTCCTTGGTCGCGCGGAAGTAGCCGAGCCCGCCGTGGAGGGTGAGGTCGACGTGGTCGCAGCCGGCCTCGCGCAGCCACTGGCGCGCCTCGGCGGAGGAGCACATCGGGCCGAGGATGCCGATGGCGGTGCCGCCCCAGCGCAGTGGCCGGTAGCGCGGCCCGGTGTCGGTGAACAGCGAGCTGCCGGTGATCGTCCCGCCGGGCCGGACGACGCGGACGATCTCCTCGATCGCCCGGTGCGGGTCGGGCAAGCAGTGGAGGCCGGTGAGGGAGACGACGAGGTCGAAGTCGTCGTCGGGGAAGGGCAGGTCACCGACGTCGGCGACCTGCGGCGTGACCTGGTCGGCGACGCCCCGGCGCCGGGCGGTGGCCATCGCGCGCTCGAGCATGGTGGCGGAGATGTCGGCGGCCACCAGGTCGACGCCCTGGCCGGGCCGGAGGCCGCGCAGCGCGACGCCGGAGCCGGTCGGCACGTCGAGGACCCGGGCCCCGCGCGGCAGCGTGCCGATCTCGGCGGCCGCGTCGTGCAGCAGCGACAGGTCGCTGCCGGTGCCGGCGCGCCACGCGGCTCCGCCGACGTGCTCGTGCTCCACGAGCCAGGGGTAGACGTAGGACCACAGCGGGTCCTCGCTCCAGCCGCCCAGACCGGGGAGCCTCACGTCAGTCGCCCCAGGCCATGAGCTCGGGACTGCGCAGCATCTCCTCCGGCACGCCGAACGCGTCGACGAGGGGACGAGCGAGCGGGCGGACCTTGCGGCACAGCGCGTTGACCTCGCGGCTGATCGCCTTCGAGCGGGTGCTGGAGAGCCGCCCGTGCTCCATGAACCACGCCCGGTCGGCCTCGATCGTCGACAGCGCGTGGAGGTCGCAGAGCAGGTTGAGCGCGACCTTGAGGTCGCCGTCGGGGAGCTCGGCCGTCTTCGCGACGAAGGCCTCGAGCACCAGCCGCTCGGTGTGCGCGCGGGCCGCGGCGATGACGTGGTCCTGGACGCGGGAGAACACCGCGCCCGCGTTCTCCTTCTGGTCGATGCCGCGCTTGAGCCGGCGGGCGACCCCGCCGATCATGTGCTCCTCACGGAAGCGGAGCATCGCGAGCTGGTAGTTCGGGTCGAGCAGGCCGGCCTCCTGGTCCCACGTGTCCCCGCCCGGCAGCAGGTCGCGCACCGACTGCACGAGCTTGTGCACGGCGGTCCGCTCGACGACGGTGTCGACCGCGAGACCAGCGACGAAGCGCGCCATGCCGAGCTGGTCCATCTCCTCGAACTCGCCTGCGTAGTCGGTCAGCAGGCCCTTCGCGACGAGCTGGAGCAGCACGTGGTTGTCGCCCTCGAAGGTGGTGAAGACGTCGGTGTCGGCCTTGAGCGCCGCGAACCGGTTCTCGCTGAGGTAGCCCGCGCCCCCGCAGGCCTCGCGGCACTCCTGGATGGTCCGGGTCGCGTGCCACGTGCCGAGCGCCTTGGTGCCGGCGGCCCGCGACTCGAGCATCCGGCGGGCGTGCTCGTCGCT
The DNA here is from genome assembly GCF_900105585.1 of Nocardioides exalbidus. Lineage (NCBI taxonomy): Bacteria > Bacillati > Actinomycetota > Actinomycetes > Propionibacteriales > Nocardioidaceae > Nocardioides > Nocardioides exalbidus. The sequence continues at coordinate 1,990,638 of NZ_FNRT01000002.1, read as the reverse complement.
GCCCTCCTCGGTCGGCCCCGGGCCGGAGAACACCTCGTGCAGCTGGCCGGCGACGACCTCCTGGGCGAAGTGCAGGGCGTAGGTCCGCGCGACGAGCGGCAGCAGGCGGCGTTGGTGCATGCCGTAGTCGAGGAGCACCTGCTCCTGCTCGGGGTCGGTCGCCTCGAACTGGCGACGGCGCACGGCGTAGCGGATGGCGATGGCGAGCGCGACCTTCGAGGCGTTGATGCCCGCGCCGCCGACGCAGACGCGACCCTGGACGAGGGTGCCGAGCATCGTGAAGAAGCGCTTGTTGGGGTTGTCGATCGGCGAGAGGTAGCGACCCTCCGGCGTCACCTCGGCGAACTGGTTGAGCAGCGCGGTCCGCGGCACGCGCAGCCCGTCGAACCAGATCCGGCCGTTGTCGACGCCGTTGAGGCCCATCTTCGGACCGCAGTCCTCGATGCGCACGCCGTCGACGACCTCGCCGCCCTCACGGATCCGGACGACGAAGGCGTGCACGCCGTGGCGCTCCCCCGCGACGTCGAGCTGCGCGAACACCACCGCGAGCTCGGCGTGCGCCGCCGCGTTGCCGATGTAGTCCTTGCGGCTCGCGTCGTCGGGCGTGGTGATCACGAACTCCTGCGCCTCGACGTCGTACGTCGCCACGGTGCCGAGGGCCTGCACGTTGGAGCCGTGCCCGGTCTCGGTCATCGCGAAGCACCCCATCGTGCGGCCGCTGACGAGGTCGGCGAGGTACGCGTCGTGGTGCGGCTTCGTGCCGAGCTGGAGGACCGCGCCGCCGAAGAGGCCGAACTGGACGCCGACCTTCACCAGCACCGACAGGTCGCCGAGCGCGAGGGTCTCGAAGGCGGCGATCGAGGCGCCGATGTCGCCGCCCCCGCCGTACTCCTCGGGGAACCCCATCCCGGTCTGCCCGGTCGCGGCCATCGTCACCACGACGTCCTTCACGCGCTCGCGGAAGTCGGCGGTCGTCATCTGCTCCTGGTCGAGCAGGACCTGCGCGTGCTCGGCGAGGTTGGTGCGGACGAGGTCGCGGACCTCGCGGTGGCGGCCGTCCAGCAGCGCCCGCATCGCTTCGACGTCGACCTCGGGCTGCACGTAGCCGTCGGCCTCGACGTCGGGCGCCTGCTCCTGTGCCGTCATGGTCCCAACGTAGCCATCCGGGTAGGTTCACCGCGATGAACGTGCCGGATGCCACCCCTCAGGGCGATCCCCTGGGCGTGCTGCCCTACAACTACGCCGTGGTCGGCGTGCAGAAGGGTGGTACGTCGACGCTGGCGGTCACGCTCAACCAGCACCGGCTCGTGTGCCAGCCGCCCGACAAGGAGCGGCACTACTTCGACGACGAGACCGTCGACTGGTCCTCGCCCGACCACGCCCGCGACTACACCGCCCCGCGCCGCGCCGCGGTCCACACGATGGTCGGCGACGCCTCACCGACGTACCTCTACTGGCCGCACGCGATGGAGCGGATGCGGCAGTACAAGCCCGACATGCCGCTCATCGCGGTGTTCCGCGACCCGCTCGAGCGGCTGTTCTCGCACTGGGTGATGCTGCGCTCGCGCAACCTGGCGTGGCCGGACTGGCCGGACTTCCTGACCGAGTGGCCGCACACCTCGCTGCCCGACACGGTCCCCCCGCCCGACGAGGTGCGCACCATGCGGTGGCGTCACATGACCGGCATCGCGCGCGGGTTCTACGGCGAGCAGCTGCAGCGCGGCTTCGAGCTGTTCCCGCGGCAGCAGTGGCTGCTCCTGGAGCTGCGCTCGATGCTCGGCGACTTCGAGGCGACCATCGACCGGACGACCGACTTCCTCGGCCTTCCCCGCTTCGAGCAGGTGCCGCCGCTGAGGAACTGGCACGCCGGCGCCGAGCAGGTCCCCGGCACCGCGCCGACCGGCGACGACCTCGCCCGCGTCGCGGAGGTCTACGCCAAGGACCTCGACCTCTTCGAGGAGCTGTCCGGGATCGACACCTCCGCCTGGCCCACCCGCCTCGTCCTCGACGGGGACCTCCCGCCCAGCGAGCTCGCCGCCCGGTTCGCGCGCAAGGTGCGCTGAGGGCTGCTCGTCCCGGCGGTCACCGGATATCCGGTGACCACCCCGCTTGTCGGCCGAGATCTGGGTGACGAAGCGGGAGTCTCGGGTGCAAAGGTCCCGTGATCAGGGCCGGGCGAAGAAGTTCGGCGCCCGCCAGTAGTACATCGACTCCTGGGTGACGTTCCGGCCCGTGCGCGGTGCGTGGACGATCTGGCCGTCGCCGACGTAGAGCGCCACGTGGTAGATCGAGCCCGGGTTGCTCGACGAGCCCCAGAAGACGAGGTCGCCGGGCTGCAGCTGGCTCGCGGTGATCGCGGTCGACTGGGTGTACTGCGCGACGGAGTAGTGCGGGAGGGACTTGCCGCCCTGCGCCCACGCGACCGAGGTCAGCCCGGAGCAGTCCCAGGCGTTCGGACCGGCGGCACCCCAGCGGTAGGGGTCGCCGATCTGTGCCTGGGCGTACGCGATCGCGGCGCTCGCATCGCCCGGCGTCGGCGGCGGGGTGGGAATGGGTGTCGGCGTGGGGGTCGGCGTGGGGGTCGGCGTCGCAGTCGGGCTCGGCGTCGTGGGGACCGGCGTGCTGGGCGTCGGCGTGCTCGTCGGGGTCGGGGTGCTCGAAGCGGTCGGGGTGCTGGTGGGAGTCGGGGTCGGCGTCGGCGTCGGCTTGCTCGTCGAGGTGGGCGTGGAGGTCGGGGTGGGCGTGGACGTCGGGGTGGGAGTCGGGGTGGAGGTCGGGGTGGAGGTCGGGGTCGCCTCGTGCTCCTCCTCCGCCTCCTGCTCCGCCTGGGCCTGGGCCGCGGCAGCGGCGGCCTCGGCAGCCGCCTGCTCCAGCGCCTGCTGACGCTTCTCCGCGAGCTCGACCGAGATGCCCGTGAGGTGGGCGAGCTCGGCGATCAGGTCGGACTTGGTCGCCGCGATCGACGCGGCGAGCGCGCCCGCGTCGGCCTGCGCCGAGGCTGCGGCGTCGTGGGCCGCGCGGGCCTCCGTGGCAGCGGACTCGGCGCGCTCGCTGGCCCGCTCGGCGGCCGTCGCGGTGACCTCGGCGACAGCGGAGGCAGCGATGAACGAGTCGTACTGCCCGTCCAGGGCGTCGGAGGTGTTGCCTAGCGTGACCGAGCGGTCGATGAGCGCGCTGATGCCGTCGGCCTCGACGACCGCCGACAGCCCCTGGACCTGCGATGCCTGCTCGTAGGACCGCACGACCGTGTTGGCGTAGAGCTCGCGCTGCTCGGCGACGTCGTCTCGCGCCGTCGCGGCCGCGGCCTCCGCGTCCTCCGCCTCCTGCCGGGCCTCCGTTGCCCGCCAGCGCGCACCGTTCCAGGCCTCGGCGGCCTGCGCGGCGGTGTCGCCGGCGCTGTCGAGCGCGAAGTTGGCCCTGATCAGGTCGGCGCGGACGTCGGCGACGTCACGCTCCTTGGCGGCGGCGTCGCGCTGGGCCTGCTCGACGTCGGCCTCGCTCGGCACGCCGTCGTCGTCCTGGGCGAACGCGATCCCGTGCCCGCCGAGCCCGAGGCCGGCGACCAGTACGAGCGCGGTCGCCCAGCGCGACGTCGTACGCCGTGCCGTGCTCGTGCGTGTCGGCGTCGGGTCCAGCGGCGGAACGAAGGGCACGGGGGCTCCCTGTGTGGTCTCGGGCCCGTGCGGCTTCCCCACCGCACGGGCAACTCGAGGCACGTTAATGAACTTTCGTCACACACGGAACAGTTTCCTCAACTTTTTCACCGTCGCTCGGCGTGTCGGCTTGCAAGTTACATCGATGTAGTTCCCGTCCCGTTCGATCTGGAGTCACCGGATATCCGGTGACCGCCCCGCTTGTCGGCCCAGATCCGGGTGACGAAGCGGGAAACTCGGGTGCAAAGGTCGCCCGCTAGTGACGGTTGTCCACAGCCGCGACGGCCCCGGCATACGTTGGTCGGTCGATGGGCATCCCATCCCGCATGACGGAGCCACAGGTGGACCTCGAGGGCCTGGTCCGGCTGCGCCGCGACCTGCTCGCGAGCGGCATAACGGACAACCAGATCGACCGCCTGGTGCGCGCGAAGGTGCTCAAGCGCATCCGGTACGGCGCCTACGTCCAGCACGACGTGTGGGACCGGCTGACGCCCGAGGACCGGCACCGGCTGCTCGCTCGGGCCGTACGAGCCAGGGCGCACAGCGCGACGGCGCTGACCCACGTGTCGTCGATCGTCGAGCGCGGCATCCCGCTGTGGGGCTTCTCGCTGGACGTGGTCCACACGACCCGCACCGGCAACCACCGGGCGGGCCGGCGGCAGGCCGACTGGACACCTCATCGCGGGATCCTGGAGCCCGAGGACCAGGAGGAGCTGAACGGCGTGGTCATCAGCACGGCCGCTCGATCGGCCTTCGAGGTCACGACGATCGGCGGCGTCGAGGCAGCGCTCGTCGCGGTCAACCGGCTCCTCCACGCGAAGGCGATGACGCTGGACGAGTTCGTCGCGCAGGCCGAGGCGCATCGCGAGTGGCCGGGGAGCCTGACCACGAACCTCGTGATGCATCTCGCCGATCATCGGCTGGAGTCCGTCGGCGAGGACCGCTTCAGCTTCCTGGCCCACACGCAGGGGTTGGTGAGGCCCGAGCCGCAGGTCGACGTCTTCGACGAGCAGGGCACGCTCGTGGCGCGGGTGGACTTCGCCTGGCCGGAGCTCAACGTGTTCGTCGAGTTCGACGGCAAGATCAAGTACGCGAAGCACCGCCGCGAGGGCGAGACGCTCGATGAGTTCCTCATGCGCGAGAAGAAGCGTGAGGTGCTGGTGTGCCAGCTCACCGGCTGGACCTGCATCCGGATTACGTGGTCCGACCTCGCTCGCCCGGAGCTGCTGGCGACGCGGATCCGGAAGGTGATGGCCTCGCGCAACAAGGGCGCGGCCTGACCTTTGCACCCCAGTCTCCCGCTTGTCGGCCGAGATCTGGGCCGACAAGCGGGGTGGTCACCGGATATCCGGTGACCGCCGCAGAAACAGGGGTACGACGCGTCAGTCGGCGTCGACGGGCACCTGACGCGTCGTCGAGGTGGGGTGCGAGGCGAGCCCGTGTCTGTCGAACTTCTGCCCGGAGGCGAGCCCGCCGAGCCAGAAGGAGAAGAGGGCGATCACGACGCCGGCGAGGTCGTCGGCGATGTAGTGCCAGCCGAAGTAGAGGGTGGCGACGACGGTGATGGAGAAGTTGCACCAGAACACGATCCGGATCAGCCGGTTGCGGATCGTGTACTGGACCATGAGCGCGACGAGCAGGGTGATCGCGACGTGCAGGGACGCGAAGCCGGCCACGGACTGGACCGCCCCCTCCGCCCCGTCGCGGATCACGCCCTTGCGCCCGTAGAACAGGGCCTCCATCAGCGCGCTCGACCCGGTGTCGGGGAGGTCGGCGTAGAGGTAGCTGTACTGGAAGCCGGGGCCGAGGGTCGGCAGGGCGTAGTAGGACGCGGTGCCGAGCGTCCAGGCCAGGCACTGCGAGGTGGCGAACCAGTAGCCGAAGGTGATGTTGCGCGACCACACCAGCCAGGCGGCGAGCGCCAGCGGCACCAGCGGCAGGAACCAGAGGTAGATGGTCGACAGGAAGTGGGACAGGATCCCGGTGCCGAAGATCGTGTGGAGGATCGTCGCCGGCTCGTGGCCGAACATCAGCGCGCGGTCGATCAGGTGCAGCTCACGGTCGTACTTGTCCTCGCCCATGATGAAGGGGAGGAACGACTTGAGGTTCCGGTAGCAGACGTAGGTGATGTAGAAGCTCACCAGGCCGAGCACGACGAGGATGATCCGCTCGCGGTCCCAGTGGGTGCGGATCCGCTCGCGCACGATGTCGGGCATCAGCGCGGGCTTCAGCCGGGAGTACCACAGCGTCCGCGGCAGCAGGTCGAGCAGGAAGGCGCCGAGCACCAGCAGCGGCAGCCGCAGCCACGACGGGCCGAGGAATCCCTCGGGGTCGACGAGCGGCCGGTTCAGCGTGATCGCGGCGGTGACCGCCAGCACGCCCATGGTGCCGGCGACGCCGACGAGCAGGGCGTAGGCGGGTCTGTACACAAGGGATGAGTCTAGGGACGCGTCAAGTGGCTTGCGCGATCGGCAGAGCGGCGAGCCTCGTCACATCGACACGCAGCGCGACCTCGTCGCCGGGCGACACCCGGCTGCCCAGCGGGGCGACCGCGTCGACCGACCCGACGGAGTCCACCGACACCACCAGCCGCACCTGCTCGGGCGTCACCCGCGCGGACTCGACGCGACCGTGCAGCGACCCGTCCGGGTCGACGACGAGGGCCGAGCGGCGCAGTGCCACGGCCGCACCCGAGGGGTACGACGACGCCATCCCCGCCGCTGCCAGCACCCGCGCTGCCGCGTCCTCGCGCACGATCCGGGCGTAGCCGAGGAACAGCGCGGTCTCCTCGTCGACGGGCGCGCGCCAGACCTCGTCGATCGCGCCGGCCTGCACGACGCGACCGGCGCGCATCACGGCGAGCCGGTCGGCGAGGGCGAAGGCCTCCTCGTGGTCGTGGGTGACCAGGAGCGCCGTCGTCCCGGCGGCCTGCAGGATCGAGCGGAGGTCGCCGGCGAGCCGCTCGCGCAGGGTCGCGTCGAGGGCGGACAGCGGCTCGTCGAGGAGGATCAGCCGCGGCTCGACGGCCAGGGCGCGGGCGAGGGCGACCCGCTGCCGCTCCCCGCCGGACAGCGTGCCGGGGAGGCGGTCGTCGTATCCCTCAAGGCCGACGAGCGCGAGCAGCTCGCGCACCCTCGAGGCGACGCGGGCCGACGGCGTGCGCCGGAGCCTGAGGGCGTAGGCGACGTTGCGGGCGACGGTGAGGTGGCTGAAGAGCTGGCCGTCCTGGAACATCAGCGCGAACCCGCGCTTGTGGGTCGGCGTGCCACCGAGGTCGGTGCCGTCCCACGCGATCGCGCCGGCCGACAGCGGCTCGAGCCCGGCGACGGCGCGCAGCAGCGTGGACTTCCCGCAGCCCGACGGGCCGAGGACCGCGAGCACCTCCCCGGCGGCGAGGTCGAGCGAGACGTGGTCGACGGCCGCGGTGTCGCCGTAGCGGACCGTCACGTCGGAGATCGAGAGGCTCATCAGAAGGTCCCCACTCCCGGCACGCGCAGCCGCTCGACCGCGAGCATCACGACGGCGGTCGCGACGGCGAGGACGACGGAGGCGGCGAGGGCCATGCCGTAGTTCATCTCACCGGGGTGTCCGATGAGCCGGAAGATCACGACCGGCAGCGTCGGGCTGGTGTCGCGCGCGAGGAAGGACGTCGCGCCGAACTCCCCCAGCGACGCGGCGAAGGCGAAGCCGCTCGCGGCGAGCATCGGCTTCCACACGACTGGCAGGTCGACGGTGAGGATCGTGCGCCAGGCGTTGGCGCCGAGGGACGCGGCCGCCTGCCGCTGGCGGTCGTCGATCCCGCCGAGCACCGGGGTCAGGGTGCGCACGACCAGCGGCAGCGCGACGAGGGCCTGCGCCATCGGCACGAGCAGCGGCGAGTCGCGCAGGTCGAGCGGCGGCTGGTCGAGGGTGATGAGGAAGCCGAAGCCGAGGGTCACCGCACTCACCCCGAGCGGCAGCATGAAGAAGCCGTCGAGGGTCGAGCGCACCCGCCGCTCGGCGACCGAGTGCGAGCGCCGGGTGACGATGACGGACACCGCCATTCCCACCAGCAGCGCCATCCAGGTCGCGTCGACCGCGGTGCGCAGGCTGGTCACCAGCGCCGTCGTCACCGGCACGAGCAGCGCCTGGTCGTCGCCCGCCGTGGTGAGCGCGCGGTAGTTGGCGAGCCCCCACCCGTCGCCGACGCTCAACGACCCGACCACGAGGGTGAGGATCGGCAGAAGCATCCCGGCCAGCACCAGCAGCGTCAGCACGACCACCGGCACGTCGGTGCGGCGTACGCCCCGCACCGGGGTCACGGTGCGCTGCGCCGTCGGGTCGGGCGTCGCGCGCAGCCTGGCCGCGACGGCGAGGAGGACGACCACGACGACGATCTGCAGCACCGACAGCGCGGCCGCGGCCTGGAGGTCGAAGATCGTCGTGGTCAGCAGGTAGATCTCGGTCTCGACGGTGGAGTAGCGCACGCCGCCGAGGGTCAGCACGATCCCGAACGCCGTCGCGCAGAAGAGGAAGACGATGCTCGCGGCGCCGACGATCGCCGGGCGCAGCGCCGGCAGCGTGACCGTGCGCAGCACCTGCCACGGCGAGGCACCGAGCGCGGCGGCGGCCTGTCCCGGCCGCGGGTCGAGCGACTCCCACGCGACGCCGACGGTGCGCACCACGACGGCGACGTTGAAGAAGACGAGCCCGCAGATGATCGCGACCGGCGTGCCGTCGAGGCCGAGGAAGCCCAGCGGGCCGCCCTCCCCCAGCAGCTGCCGGAACGCCACGCCCACGACGACGGTCGGCAGCACGAAAGGCACGAGCATCGCGGCGCGTACGACGGTCCGGCCGGGCAGCGCGAGCCGGTGGAGGGCGTACGCCGCGGGCAGCCCGAGCACGACCGCGAGGAGCGTCGCGCTCGCCGAGGTCCACACGGTGAACCACGCGACCCGGTGCACGCGCGGGCGGGCCAGCACCTCGAGCACCGCGCCCGGCGCGAACCGCCCGTCGACGACGAAGCCCTCGCCGACCATGCCGAGGACCGGCAGGACGAAGAGGACGCCGAGCACCGCCACCGGCCCGGCGGCCAGGACCAGGAGCCCGGCGACCCGCCTCATCGGGAGATGACGTCGGTCCACTCGGTCAGCCACTGCTCGCGGTTGGCCGCGATCTCGTCGGGCGCGACCTCGTAGGGGTCGGTCGGCTGCGGCGCGAACTTGGCCCAGTCGGGCGGGATCGTCGCATCGGGCATCACCGGGAAGACGTACATCGACTCCGGCAGCGCGCTCTGGACCTCGTCGCTGAGCAGCCAGTCGACGAGGGCCTCGGCGCCCGCGGGGTTGTCGGCGCCGGCCAGCACGCCGGCGTACTCCACCTGGCGGAAGCAGGTGTCGAGCAGCGCGGCCGTCGTGGTCCTGCCTCCGCTCACGGTGAAGGCGGGCGAGGAGTCGTAGGAGACGACGATCGGACGGGTGCCGGTCTTCGAGCCGGCGGTGAAGTCGCCGTAGTAGGCGTCCTCCCAGCCGTCGACGACCTTCGCCCCGTTGGCCAGCAGGTCGCTCCAGTAGTCGGGCCAGTCGTCGCCGTACTCCGCCACGGTCGCCAGGAAGAACGCCATGCCCGGGCTGCTCGTCGAGGCGCCGGGCGTCACGAGCAGGTCGGCGTACGCCGGGTCCGTGAGGTCGGCGAGGGTCCGCGGCGGGTCGATGCCCTCGGCGTCGAACCACGAGGTGTCGACGTTGACGCACACGCTCGCCGAGTCGATCGGGACGAGCTGGTCGCCGCCGTCGGCGAGGTCGTACTCGGCGGGAGGGGTCGTCGTCGGCGTGACGTCGGCGAAGGCCCCCTCCCCGATCGGACGCGAGGCGAAGGTGTTGTCGATGCCGAAGGCCGCGTCGGCGATCGGGTTGTCGGCGGTGAGGCTGAGCTTCGTGGCGAGGGTGCCGGCGTCACCGGCGGCGCGGACCTCCAGGGTGTAGCCGGTCTCCTCCTCGAACGCCTTCACCAGCTTCTTCGGCAGGTGGAACGACTCGTGCGTCGCGAGCACCACGGTGCCGCCGGGCCGGTCGCTGGTCGAGGACGACGGGCTCGTCTCCGAGGCGGTGGAGCCGCCCCCGGCGAGGCTGCACCCGGCGAGGGTGAGGACGGCGGTCGCGGCCGCCGTCGAGCGGGCGAGGACGCGTACGTGCTTCATGGCTGACTCCCTATCGCCGGTGCTAACCGGATCAGGTTCATAGGGTCTGCGGCTGGTCCGCACTCTCAGCACGCCTGCGCGTGCTCCCCTGTCTCGTGCCGTCACTCTACGCTGCGTGCCGTGACCACCTCACCCGGGATCCACGTGCTGACCGCGACGTTCGACGACCTGCCCGCCCGCACGGCGTACGACGTCTGGCGGTTGCGGCAGCAGGTGTTCGTCATCGAGCAGGACTGCCCCTACCCCGACCTCGACGGCCGCGACCTGGAGCCGACGACGACGCACGTCGTGCTCCTGGAGGATTCGGCCGACGGGCAGGCCGTCGTGGGGACGCTCCGGGTGCTCGACGACGGCGACTGGGCCCGGATCGGTCGCGTGGTGGTCGCACCGGCCGGTCGAGGTCGCGGGCTCTCGGGCCTGATGATGGACCGGGCGATGGAGCTGTGCGGCGACCGCGAGGTGCGGCTCGACGCCCAGACCGGGCTGGCCGGCTTATACGGCGGCTACGGCTTCGAGGTGACCGGACCCGAGTTCGACGAGGACGGCATCATGCACGTGCCGATGAGCCGCGCCGCGCGTCCGGCACGACCATGAGCAGCGGGCCGAGGACCTCCTCGCGCACCAGCCGCGACTGACGGTCGAGCCCGCCGACGACGGTCGGCGCGAACCACCAGCCGTTGCGGTCGAGGGTGGTGCCGCCGAGCGCGATGTCGCCGCCCTCGCTGCGCGCGAGCTCGACGTAGCGGCGCACGCGGTCGCGGGCCACGCCCGAGCGCAGCGGCCCGCAGAGCGTGGCGGGGTCGGTCGGGTCGCCGACGGCGACCTCCTCCATGGCGTCGATGGCGGCGGCCAGCGCCTCCATGTAGCGGTGCTGGGGCACGAGCACCGACGCCGGCAGCCGGCAGGCCTGGCCCGCGTTGGCGGCGACGGTGACCGCGGCGGCCGACACGACGGCGGTCAGGTCCGCGTCGTCCGCGGCCCGGATCGTCAGGGGGCCGCCGACGTCGAGGCGGACGTGCTTGCCGGCCTGGCTCGCCGCGACCTTGACCCGCTCGCCGGCGTGCGCCGACCCGGTGAAGGAGACCTGGTCGACGCGGCGGTCGCGGGTGAGCGCGATGGCGACGTCGACGTCACGCGTGGAGACGACGTTGAAGACACCGCGGGGCAGGTGCTGGGACGCGATCCGGCCGAGCTCGAGCGCCGCTCCGGCCGCCTCGGGGGCGGGCTTGAGGACGATCGTGCCGCCGGCGACGAGCACCCGGGCAACCTCCTCGAGGGCGACCGCGAGCGGCGAGGTGGCCGGCGTGACGACCACGGTGACGCCCTCCTTGCGGCGCGTCGGGCGGGTCGGCAGCTCGGCGATGGGGGCGTCGACGTGGGCCGCTCGCAGCGACACCGGCACCCCCGTCTCGGTGGCGACCAGCTCGGCGAGGTCGTCGGCGGCGGCGAGCAGGGCGTCCTTGAAGCGACCCAGGGTGTCGATCCGCAGGCCGGTGTCGGTGCTCCAGGTGGTCGCGCGGTGGGCCGTCCAGGCCGCCTCGGCGGCGGCGCGCACGTCGACGAGCCCGGCGTCCGGGACGTCCCACAGCAGCTCGCCGGTCGACGGGCTGCGAGCCGGGAAGCTCCACCCCTCGGCGGTCGCGCGCAGCGCGCCGTCGATCGGCAGCCCCTCGGGGGCCCAGGAGTCCGTGCTCACGGGTCAACTCCATCACGAGCGACCCGATCCCGTCTCCCGCGCGGTCGACGGCGGACGTACCTTTACCCTCGGCCCATGCGTGACGACCTCGGCGCCGACGTCCCCCTCGCCAGCCCGGCGACACGGGTGGTGTCCCTGGTCCCGTCGCTGACCGAGGCCCTGGCGGCGACCGCACCCCAGGTGCTCGTGGGCGCGACGGACTGGTGCACGCACCCGGCCGACCTGTCCGTGGACCGGGTGCGCGGCACCAAGAACCCCGACCTCGCCGCGATCCGGGCGCTCGCCCCCGACCTCGTGGTCGCGAACCAGGAGGAGAACCGCGAGCTCGACGTGCGCCGCCTCCGCGACGCCGGCGTGGCCGTCTGGGTCACCCGGATCGAGACCGTCGCGGAGTCGCTCACCTCGATGTCGCGGCTCCTGTCGACGGCGCTCGGACTCCCCGATCCGGCGTGGCTCGTCGCCGCGCGCTCGCTGTGGGCTGCGCCGGCCCCGCCCCGGCTGACGGTCGCCGTGCCGATCTGGCGCGACCCCTGGATGGTCGTCGGCCGGCCGACCTACACCGACGACCTCCTGCGGTCGGCCGGTCTGCTCAACGTGCTCGCCGACTCCGCGGACGGGCGCTACCCGTCGGTCGACCTCGCGTCGATCGACCGCGCCGGCGCGGACGTCGTACTGCTGCCGGACGAGCCGTACGTCTTCACCGCCGACGACGGGCCCGAGGCCTTCGCGACGCCGACGCGGCTGGTGTCGGGGCGGCTGCTGACCTGGTACGGCCCGGCGATGGTCGAGGCGCACGCGCTGCTCACTACCCTGCAGCCATGACGCGCGACCCGATCTCGGAGGCCCACCGCCAGTGGGTCGCGCACGGCTGGCCGGAGGCCGCCGACGGGATGGCGATGGTGACGTCGGTCGTGCGCGCCCAGCAGCTCCTGCTCGAGCGGATCGACGCCGTGCTGCGCCCGCGCGGACTGACCTTCGCCCGCTACGAGGTGCTGCGGCTGCTGTCCTTCACCCGCGAGGCGGCGATGCCGATGTCACGGCTCGGGTCGCTGCTGCAGGTGCACCCCACCAGCGTCACGAGCGCGGTCGACCGGCTCGTCGCGCAGGGCTACGTCGAGCGCGTCCGCAGCGACGAGGACAAGCGGGTGGTCCGCGCGGTGCTCACCCCCGCCGGCCGCGACGCGGTCGAGGAGGCCACGGCGGCCCTCAACGGCGAGGTCTTCGAGACCCCCGGCCTGCCCGCGGGCGACGTACGCGACCTGACCGACCGGCTCACCGCGCTCCGGACCGGGCTCGGCGACACCGTCTGAGGTCCGCTCGCCGGAGCTGTGCACCCGAGTCTCCCGCTTCGGCACCCAGATCTGGGCCGACAACCGGGGCGGTCACCGGATATCCGGTGACCGCAGCAGGTGACTCGCGGGTAATACTTGGATGTCCTACTATCGAGCCATGGCCGACTCGAGCACGCTCCACACGCCGCAGCACCCGATCCGCCTCGTGACCGCGTCAAGCCTGTTCGACGGCCACGACGCGTCGATCAACATCATGCGGCGGATCTTCATGAGCCAGGGCTGCGAGGTCATCCACCTCGGCCACAACCGCTCGGTGCAGGAGGTCGTGGACGCCGCGCTCGAGGAGGACGCGCAGGGCGTCGCGGTGTCGTCCTACCAGGGCGGGCACGTGGAGTACTTCGAGTACCTCGTGGAGTCGCTCCGCGCCGCCGGCGCCGGCCACGTGCGCGTCGTCGGCGGTGGTGGCGGCGTCATCGTGCCGGCCGAGATCGCCCGGCTGCGCGAGTCGGGCGTCACGATCTTCTCCCCCGAGGACGGCCAGAAGATGGGCCTCGTCGGGATGATCAACTCGGTCGTCGCCGACTGCGACATCGACCTGTGGGCCGACCGCCAGGTGACCGTCGAGCAGGTGCTGACCGGCGACAGGTTCGCCGTCGCGCGCGCGATCACCGGCGCCGAGGAGGGCCGCCTCGACGCCGCGATGCTGGCCGAGGTCCGGGCCGCCGCGCAGCGCCGCGTCGTGCCCGTCCTCGGCATCACCGGCACCGGCGGCTCGGGCAAGTCGTCGCTGACCGACGAGGTCGTACGCCGCTTCCGCACCGACCAGCAGGACAAGCTGAGGATCGCGGTGGTCGCGGTCGACCCGACCCGGCGCAAGGGCGGCGGCGCGCTCCTCGGCGACCGGATCCGCGCCAACTCGCTCGACGGCGACCGGGTGTTCTTCCGCTCGCTCGCCACGCGCGGGTCGCACGAGGTCCCCGACCACCTCGCCGACGTGATCGACGTGCTGAAGGCCGCCGGCAACGACCTGGTGGTCGTGGAGACGCCCGGCATCGGCCAGGGCGACGCCGGCATCGTGCCGCTCGTCGACCACTCGCTCTACGTGATGACGCCGGAGTTCGGCGCCGCGTCGCAGCTGGAGAAGATCGACATGCTCGACTTCGCCGACACCGTCGCCATCAACAAGTTCGAGCGCCGCGGTGCGAAGGACGCCCTGCGCGACGTCGGGCGCCAGCTGGTCCGCAACCGCGAGGCCTTCGGCAAGCAGCCGCACGACATGCCGGTCTTCGGCACCAGCGCCGCGACCTTCAACGACGACGGGGTCACCGCGCTCTACCAGCACCTCCGTGACGAGCTCGCCGAGGCCGGGCTGGTGCTGGGCGAGGGCACGCTGCCGCACACCGACGTACGCCACTCGTCCGGAATCCGGCAGGTCGTGCCCGCCGACCGCGTGCGCTACCTCAGCGAGATCACCGAGACCGTGCGCGGGTTCCACGCGCGCACCGAGGAGCTCGCGGAGGCGGCACGCAACCTCCAGCGCGTCCAGCACGTCGCCGACCAGCTCGACGAGGGCGACGCAGGCGGCGTGCCTGCCCTGCTCGAGTCTGCGCGGAAGGCGGTGCCCCACGAGGTCGCCGACCAGCTCGCCGGCTGGCCGGCGGTCGTCGAGTCGTACTCCGGCGACGAGCAGGTCGTCGTGGTGCGCGACAAGGAGATCGCCACGAAGCTCACCCGCGAGTCGCTGAGCGGCAACAAGGTGCCGCGGGTCGCGCTGCCGCGCTTCACCGACCACGGCGAGCTCGTCCGCTTCTGGCGACGCGAGAACCTGCCCGGCTACTTCCCCTTCACCGCGGGCGTCTTCCCGTTCAAGCGCGACGGCGAGGACCCCGCCCGGATGTTCGCCGGCGAGGGCGACCCGGGCCGGACCAACCGCCGCTTCAAGGTGCTCTCGAAGGACGGCGACGCCAAGCGCCTGTCGACCGCGTTCGACTCGGTGACGCTCTACGGCCGCGACCCCGACCCGCGTCCCGACGTCTACGGCAAGGTCGGCACGTCCGGCGTGTCCGTCGCGACGCTCGACGACATGAAGGTGCTCTACGACGGCTTCGACCTCGTGTCGCCGTCGACCAGCGTCAGCATGACGATCAACGGCCCGGCGCCGACCGTGCTCGCGTTCTTCCTCAACACCGCCATCGACCAGCAGCTCGACGCCTTCCACGCGAAGGAGGGCCGCGAGCCCAGCGACGACGAGCACGCCCAGCTCGCGGCGTACGCCGTCGCGAACGTCCGGGGCACGGTGCAGGCCGACATCCTCAAGGAGGACCAGGGGCAGAACACCTGCCTGTTCTCCACGGAGTTCAGCCTGCGCTGCATGGCCGACATCCAGGAGTGGTTCATCGAGCACCAGGTGCGCAACTTCTACTCGGTGTCGATCTCCGGCTACCACATCGCCGAGGCCGGGGCGAACCCCATCAGCCAGCTCGCCTTCACCCTCGCCAACGGCTTCACCTACGTCGAGGCCTACCTCGCGCGCGGCATGGACATCGACGACTTCGCGCCCAACCTGTCGTTCTTCTTCTCCAACGGCATGGACCCGGAGTACTCCGTCATCGGCCGCGTCGCGCGCCGCATCTGGGCGATCACGATGAAGGAGAAGTACGGCGCCAACGACCGGTCGCAGAAGCTGAAGTACCACGTCCAGACGAGCGGCCGCTCGCTCCACGCACAGGAGATGGACTTCAACGACATCCGCACCACGCTGCAGGCCCTGATCGCGATCTACGACAACGCGAACAGCCTCCACACCAACGCGTACGACGAGGCGGTGACGACCCCCACGGAGGAGTCGGTGCGCCGCGCGCTGGCGATCCAGCTGATCATCAACCGCGAGTGGGGCCTGGCGATGAACGAGAACCCGCTCCAGGGGTCCTTCATCATCGACGAGCTCACCGACCTCGTGGAGGCCGCGGTCCTCGAGGAGTTCGACCGGATCAACGAGCGCGGCGGCGTGCTCGGCGCGATGGAGACCGGCTACCAGCGCGGCCGGATCCAGGACGAGTCGATGCTCTACGAGAACCGCAAGCACGACGGGTCGCTGCCGCTGATCGGCGTGAACACCTTCCTGAAGGAGTCGCGCGACGAGGCCCCGCACACGATCGAGCTGGCCCGCGCCACCGAGTCCGAGAAGGAGTCGCAGCTCTCCCGCGTGCGTGCCTTCCAGGCCGCGCACGCGCCGGAGGCGCAGGAGGCGCTCGCCCGGCTCAAGGCCGCCGCGGCGAACGGCGACAACGTCTTCGCCGTGCTGATGGACGCTGCCCGCGTCTGCTCGCTCCAGCAGGTGACCGAGGCGTTCTTCGAGGTCGGCGGGCAGTACCGCCGCAACGTCTGAGCCTGACAAGTCCCGGCTCGGGCCGCTCGAAACGTGACTAGTCGGCCGCCGGCAGGTCGAAGCGGAAGACCGACCCCCCGCCCGGCGGCGTGGCGAGGCACTCGATGGTCCCGCCGTGGCGGGTCACGATGGTCTGGCAGATCGAGAGCCCCATCCCGGTCCCCCGGAAGTGGGCGCGCACCGAGTTGCTGCGGTGGAAGCGCTGGAAGATCAGCGCGCGCTCCTCGTCCTCGACACCGACGCCGTCGTCACTGATCTCGACGACCACGCGCGCACCGTGCCGGTGCGCGGTGACGGCGACGCGGGCGGGCGCGCCGGGCTTGGCGTACTTCACCGCGTTGCCGACGAGGTTGGCGAAGAGCTGGCGCACCGCGACCGGGTCGGCGTGCACGGCCGGCAGGTCGTCGGGGACCTCGATCGAGTCGTCGGGACCGAGCAGCGTCGCCGCCTGGGCGAGGAGCCCGTCGTCCCCGCTGAGGGGTACGTCCTCTGCCGCGAGCTCGCCCGACTCCGCCTGCGCGTGGGCGAGCAGGTCGTCGATCAGGTCGCCCATCTGCTCGGCGGACCGCGATGCCCGGGTGAGCGCGTCGAGCGCCTCGGCGCCGGGGTGCGTGTCGGCGATCGCCATGTCGAGCCACGACACCGTCGCGCTCAGCGGCCCGCGCAGGTCGTGGGCGGCGGTCGAGGCGAAGGTGGCGAGCGGCCGGAGCCCGGAGCGGTGGTCGGTCACCTCGCGCAGCACCAGCAGGGCCGCGGAGCTCGCGCCGTCGTCGCCACCTCCGGCGAGCGGCGTACGCGTCACGGCGAGCACCATCTCCTCGCCGCGCGGCAGGATCAGCACCACGTCACCCACCCCGAGCTCCGGGCGTGCCGCGCCGGTGTTGGCGGGGTCGGGGCGCAGGACGAGCTCGACCAGCTCGGCCAGGGCGACCACGTCGGGCGCTCCGGGGAGGACCCGGTGGGCCAGCATGCGGCTCGCGCCGTTGCTGCGGTCGACGCTGCCGTCACCGGCCAGGACGACCAGGCCCTCGTTCATGCTCTCGGTCATCTCGGCCAGGAGGTGCGCCTGCTGCGACGAGGCCTCCTGGGACCGCGTCGCGGACAGGTAGAGGGCGTCGATCCGGTCACCGAGGGCACCGACCGCGAGGCCGGTGAGCAGCACGACGACGACGAAGACCTGCGAGACGAGCGCGGCCTCGAGAGGTTCGGCGCGGGCGAAGGGGCCGAACCCCATGAGGGTCAGCCAGAGGCCGATGCTGCCGAGGACGAGGCAGTGCACGGCCGCGGGGAACGTGCGGAAGCGGGCCGCCGACCACACGCTGAACGTGACGACGAGGTAGGCGAGGGGGAGTGACTGGAGGAAGATCACGAAGGTCACGACCACCGAGACGAGCCACAGCGCTGCGAGCTCGCGGCGGTGTCCACCCTGTGCCCGCTGTGGGATCGGCTGGGTCAGCCACTCCCATGCGAGGTGCCCGACCCCACCCACCGCGAGCACGCCGGTGACGTGCCGGGCGAACCACGCGACGAACGTCCAGGCGTCGACGCTGGCGTCGCTGCTCCACAGCGCGACCGTCCCGATCCCCGCACCCACCACGCAGCCGACGACCACCGCGCCTGTCGCGACGGCGAGCGTCCGCGGCGAGCGGAGGCTGCGCGATCCCCCGGCACCGAGCATCTCGGGGCACCACGTGCGGACGAGCAAGACGATCACCCACGTCTGGACGACGATCGACAGCGCCCCGAGGACCATCAGCAGCGGGGCGGCATTGGTCAGGCCGAGGATGAGCGCGTGCACGAGGGCGAGGGGCGCGAGCACCCGCCACTGGTGCCGCGGCGACTCGGTCAGCAACCACATGGTCGCGACGCCGGCGGCCGGCCAGACGAGGCTGACGCTCTGGCCGTGCACGATCGTCATCCGGCCGACGACGGTCAGCACCCCGTAGGCCACCGCGAACGACGCGACCGCGAGCAGCGGGAGCGTGGTCCGGGGGGTCGCCGGCGCTGCGCCGTCCGGACCGGACGGGTCGTGCACACCGAGACTGGGGCCCCGGGGGTGGAGGGCCGTCATGTGCGCAAGGGTACGACCGCGGCTGCTCCGTTGCGGAGTGCGTGTCCACCGAAGACGCTGATGTTTGACCGGAGATTGAGAGTCCGGCGCGCCGTTCGCTGAGGGGGTCAGAGGTTGACGGAGATGTCCGCGTCCTTGCGCAGCGACTTCACCAGCGCCCCGGCGACCTTGCTGATCTCCTGCGCCTTGGCCTGCTCCTCGACCTGGTCGTGCGCGTCGGCGAACGACGGGAACGAGCCCTCCTGGCCGGACTGCGCCTGCTGCTGCTTGGCCTGGTCGTAGAGCGTGCGCAGCTCCTTCTCGGTCGGCGCGATCTCGCCCTCCTCGTCGGTGACGAGCTTCTCGACGAGGACCTGGGTCTCGATCTGCGAGCGTGCCGTCGCCTCGTCCATGCCCTGCTGCGCGACGGCGTCGAGGAGCGCGTCACCCGACTCCATCCCGTTCTGCTCGGCGAGCGAGGTGAGCTCGTCGTCGACGTCCTGGTCGGTGACCTCGATGCCGCGCGAGTCGGCCTCCTGCGCGAGGAGCTCGGTGTCGACGAGGTCGTCGACGGTCTGCTTCTGCAGTGCGGCCTCGTCGACGTCCTGACCGGTCGTGGCGGACTGCGCCGTGGCCTGCTGGAAGCTGGCCTCGTAGATCGGGCTGAACTCGTCCTTGGTGATCTCCTCGCCGTTGACCTCCGCCACCACGTCGGGGACGTCGGAGAGGTCGGGCGCCGCGGCACCGGCGCCACCATCGGCGTCGGAGGAGCCCGACGCGTCGGCGGTCGGCGAGTCGCTCGCCCCGGCCTTGGCGTCGTCGTCGCTGCTGCCGCCGCAGGCGGACAGGGTGAGGAGGGCGGTCGCCGCGAGGGCGCCGAGGGCGGTGCGGGTGCGCTGGGTGCGATTCAGGGAAGTCATCGCGTTCGACGGTACGCACCGAACCTGAGCGCGCTCCTCAGGGTTCTCAGGCACTGTGCACCCGAGTCTCCCGGTTGTCGGCCGAGATCTGGGCCGACAAGCGGGGCGGTCACCGGATATCCGGTGACTCCCGCGGGACCACGGCGTCAGAGGTCCTCGAGCGTGTCCGGCACGACCAGGGCGTCGGGGTCCTGGCGCACGGGGAGCTCGGCGAGGGCGGTGCGCACGAGCGTGAGGCGCGCGGCCACGGCCACCTTCTGGCGGATCCTGCCGACCCCGCTCTCGCCGAGGGTCTGCTCGACCGCGGCGCCGATCTGCTCGTCGGTGAACGTCGGCCGGGTCCCGGCCTCGACCTCGATGTCGGGGAGCGCGAGCATGACCGGCAGCACCTGGCTGCCCACGGCCTCGAGGAGGTGGTAGCGGTCGATCTTGCTCATCGCCTCCCACTTCTCCTCGCCCTTGCCGCGCTTGCCGATCTTGCCGCCGGCCACGATCTTGGCGGCGGCGGTGACGGCGACGGTCAGCTCGTGCTCGGTGAAGCGCATGGGCCCAAGGATGCCAGCGGGGTGCGACCTCAGTAGTGCGCGGTCATCACGTGCTTGATACGGGTGTAGTCGTCGAAGCCGTAGCCGGAGAGGTCCTTGCCGTAGCCCGAGTGCCCGAAGCCGCCGTGCGGCATCTCGGAGACGAAGGGGATGTGGGTGTTGACCCAGACGCAACCGAAGTCGAGCTCCCGGGTCAGCCGGTCGGCCGTCCCGTGGTCGCGCGTCCACACGCTGCCGGCGAGGCCGTAGGGGACGCCGTTGGCCATCCGCACCGCCTCCGCCTCGTCGTCGTACGCCTGCACGGTGAGGACGGGGCCGAAGACCTCCTCCTGCACGATGCGGTCGTCCTGGCGCACGCCGGTCACCACGGTCGGCGCGAAGAAGAAGCCCGCGTCGCCGTGGCGCGCGCCACCGGTGCGTACGTCGGCGTGGCCGGGCAGGTCGGCCAGGAAGGCCTCGACCTTGGCGAGGTGGCCGGCGTTGTTGAGCGGGCCGTAGTCGGCGGTGTCGTCCGACGGCGGGCCCGGACGGGTGCCATCGGCCTCCTTCACGAGGAGCTCGACGAGCTCGTCGTGGACGGAGCGGTGCACGATCACGCGGGTCGCGGCGGTGCAGTCCTGGCCGGCGTTGAAGTAGGCCGCGGCGGCGATCATCTCGGCCGCCCGGGGCAGGTCGGCGTCGGGCGCGACGACGACGGGCGCCTTGCCACCGAGCTCGAGGTGGGCGCGCTTGAGGTTCTTCGCGGCGGACGTGGCGACCTCGATGCCGGCGCGGACCGAGCCGGTGATCGCGACCAGGCCGGGCGTCGGGTGCTCGACGAGGAGCCGACCGGTCGAGGCGTCGCCGTTGACGACGTTGAGGACACCGGCGGGCAGCACCCCTCCGGCGATCTCGGCGAGCAGCACCGTCGAACGGGGCGTGGTGTCGCTGGGCTTGAGCACGACCGTGTTGCCGGCGGCCAGCGCGGGCGCGATCTTCCAGATGGCCATCGCGAACGGGTAGTTCCACGGCGTCACCTGACCGACGACACCGATGGGCTCGCGGCGGATCGAGGAGGTGTGGCCCTCGAGGTACTCCCCCGCCGACTTGCCCTCGAGCAGTCGGGCGGCGCCGGCGAAGAAGCGCAGCTGGTCGACGCCCTGGTCGACCTCCTCGCTGGCGACGTAGCGGATCGGCTGGCCGGTGTCGCGCGCCTGCACCTCCGCGATCTCGTCGCGCCGCTCGGCGATCGCGCTGGCCAGGTCGAGGAGCAGCCCCTGCCGGCGACCCGGCGTGAGCCGCTTCCAGGTGTCCGACTCGCGAGCGGCAGCGGCGTACGCCCGGTCCACCTCCGCGGTCGTCGAGACCGGCGACCGGCCGTCGAGCTCGCCCGTGGTCGGGTCGACCAGGTCGATGAACTCCGTGGCCGCGGAGTCGACGAGCTCGCCGTCGACGAAGTTCTGGATCGGGTCGGACATGGAGGCTCCCTGGGACTGGACGGGGTCAGGCGACGTAGATCTTGCGGAGGGTCTCGTGGACGACCCAGGTCGTGTGCTCCCCGGCACGCAGGCGTACGACGGAGCCGGCAGCGAGGTCGACCCGCTCGCCGTCCTCGAAGGTGACGGTGGCCGAGCCGGACAGGACGACGAAGACCTCGTCGACCTCGACGTCGGTGGCCGTGCCGGGGCTCATCTCCCACACGCCGACCTCGACGCCGGCGACGGCGGCGAGGGCACGCGAGCCCGCCGACGGCGACCCGTCGACGACGGTCGCGGGGTCGAGCGGTGCGGTCGGCACGGCGGCCTCGACGTCGAGCACGCGGAACATCTGCCCATCGTCCCAGCAGTCGCGCGCGGGCGGACCGACGATCTGTCGGTTGTTGCGGTCCTCTTCGGACGATCTGGCTGATCGGCAACCTGACTTGTCAGGCTCTTCCTCAACATGTCGGGCCTTGCACGGGCCGACATGTTCAGTGATCCCCGGCTCACCGGGGATCACGAGAAGAGGTCGTCGGCCACCAGCGCGACGTGGAGCGACACCCGGACGTCGGGGTCGTCGAGGTCGGCGCCGAGGATCGCCTCGATCCGGGCGAGCCGGTCGTAGAACGCGGCGCGCGACAAGTGCAGGCTCGCGGCCGCCTCGGTCTTGCTCGCCGGGTGCGTCAGCAGCGCCCGCAGGGCGGCGACCAGGTCGGTGCGGGAGCCGTCGGCCCGGTCGTGCCGGCGGAGGGCGGCGAGCTCGCGGTCGACGAAGAGCCGTACCCGCTCGTCGTCGCCGAGCAGCGCGAGCAGGCCACGCAGGTGGAGGTCGGCGAGGCGGTGGACGTCGGGGTCGAAGTCCCGGCGCGACTGGGGCGCCGCGTCGGCGACCTGACCGGCCTCGGTGAGCGTCCGCGCGATGCCGGCACGGTCGGACACGGCCCGACCCGCAGCGAGCACGACGTCGTGGTGCGGCCGCACCCGCGCGGCCACCCGGTCGACGAGCTCGTCCGCGTCTGCCGGGGCCGGCGCCGAGACCAGCACCCGGAGGTCGCGCTCGACCTCGCAGACCAGCGCCGGGAGCCGCAGCCCGTGGGTCGCGCGCACGACCGTGGCGGCGACCTCGTCGAGGTCGGCCGGGGCCGAGGTGCCGATGCGGGGCCGGACCACGAGCCCGACGAACGACCGCCGCCGGATCGGGAACCCGGCCAGCTCGCAGCGGTGCAGCACCTCGTCGGAGTCGGGGGTCTCGGTCAGCCCGGTGAGCAGCTCGAGGTGGGTGCGCCGCATGAGGGTGCCGCGGTCGCGGTCGTGCAGCCGGTGCAGGGCGAGCGCGGCGGCGGCGCGCTCGGCGACGGCGACGAGCCGCTGCGGAGGCGCCGCGGGCGATCCGATCACGAGGCGGCCCCAGGCCTGGTCGGCGCTGCCGAGCCGGGTGACGAGCCAGCCGTTGGCGGCGTCCCAGCCGGTGCGCCCGGTGACCTCGACGCGCCGGGACCGGGCGGGCCAGCCGTCGAGGAAGCCGGCCGAGCCGGTCGGGTCGTCGGGACCGGCGAAGTAGTCGAGCGGGCGGTGTTGGGCGTTCTCCACGACGACCGGGCCGCCCGCGAGGCGCTGCACGGCCTGGAGGATCTCGACCGGACCTGCCTGGCTGAAGCTGAGCTCGGTGAACGTCTCGTGCACCCGCTGGGCCTCGCGCAGCTCGGTGAGCTGGTGGTCGACCACGCGCTCGCCGATCTCCTGGGCCAGTGCGGCGAACCGGGTCTCCCGGTCGAGCACGACCAGCGGCAGCCCGTGCCGCTCGCAGGCCTCGACCAGCGCGCCAGGGAGGGCGGTGGTCCAGCGTCGGCCGAGCTCGACGACGACCCCCGCGCTGCCGACGTCGACCAGCTCGTCGACGAAGGCGGTCAGTCCTGGGGTGTCGTCGTCGTCCGGGAGACCGGTGCCCATGGTGAGCACCAGGTCACCGGCGCGCAGCAGGTCGCGGACGTCGGGGCGCTCGGTGGCGTGCACCCAGCGGATCGGCCGGTCGGTCGCCGAGGCGCCGGCGACCACCCGGGGCGCCGCCCGGCGGAAGGTGGGCAGGGCGAGCGCCTCCTGGAGCGTCACGCCCGGCGTCACCTCGGCCACGGCCGCAGCCTACGACCACGCCCGACGGTCTGTCTGGCACGCGACCTCGATGCCGACGATCCGACAGCGGCGTCGGCATCGTACGACGAGCAGGATGGCGTCCATGACCACCCTCGATCAGCAGGACATCGTGCACTGGGCCGACGGCGCCCTCCTGACGGGCGAGCCCACCGGCTGGGCCGACGTGACCAACCCGGCGACCGGCGAGGTGACCGGACGCGTCGCGCTGGCCGGCGAGGCGGACGCCGCGCAGGTGATCGCCGCGGCGAAGCGGGCGTCGAAGGCGTGGGGCACGACGTCACTGGCGCGTCGTACGCAGGTGATGTTCGCCTTCCGCGAGCTGCTGAACAGCCGCAAGGACGAGCTCGCCGCGATCATCACCGCCGAGCACGGCAAGGTGCACTCCGACGCCTTGGGCGAGATCGCCCGGGGCCTCGAGGTCGTCGAGTTCGCCTGCGGCATGTCCCACCTCCTCAAGGGCGGCCACAGCGAGGAGGCCTCGACCGGCGTCGACGTGCACTCCAAGCGCGTCCCCCTGGGTGTCGTGGGGATCATCAGCCCCTTCAACTTCCCGGCCATGGTGCCCATGTGGTTCTTCCCGGTCGCGATCGCCGCCGGCAACACCGTCGTGCTCAAGCCGAGCGAGAAGGACCCGTCGGCCGCGAACTGGCTGGCCGCGCTCTGGCAGGAGGCCGGGCTGCCCGACGGCGTCTTCAACGTCCTGCACGGCGACAAGGTCGCCGTCGACGCGCTGCTCACCAGCCCCGACGTCGCCTCGATCAGCTTCGTCGGCTCGACGCCGATCGCGGAGTACGTCTACGAGACCGCGAGCCGCCACGGCAAGCGCGTCCAGGCCCTCGGCGGCGCGAAGAACCACATGGTCGTCCTCCCCGACGCCGACCTCGACCTGGCCGCCGACTCGGCGGTCAACGCGGGCTACGGCAGCGCCGGCGAGCGCTGCATGGCGATCAGCGTCCTCGTCGCGGTCGACCCGATCGGTGACGAGCTGGTCGCCCGGATCGCCGACCGCACCCGGACGCTCCTGATCGGCGACGGTGGGCGCGGGGCCACGGGCGAGCAGAAGGAGGCCGACATGGGCCCGCTCGTCACGAGGGCCCACCGCGACCGGGTCTCCTCCTTCATCGACTCGGGCGAGGCCGCCGGCGCGAAGGTCGTGGTCGACGGCCGCGACGTCACGGCGCGCGGCGGTGAGCAGGGCTTCTGGCTCGGCCCCACGCTCTTCGACGACGTGACGCCGGACATGGACATCTACACCGAGGAGATCTTCGGCCCGGTCCTGTCCGTGGTGCGCGTGAAGACCTACGAGGAGGCCGTCGCGCTGGTCAACGCCAACCAGTACGGCAACGGCACCGCGGTCTTCACCAACGACGGCGGCGCCGCGCGGCGCTTCGAGGCCGACGTCGAGGTCGGCATGATCGGCGTCAACGTCCCGGTGCCGGTCCCGGTCGCCTACTACTCCTTCGGCGGCTGGAAGCGCTCGCTCTTCGGCGACACCCATGCCCACGGCACCGAGGGCGTGCACTTCTTCACCCGCGGCAAGGTCGTCACCACCCGGTGGATCGACCCCGCCAACCGGCCCGCGGGCGGTCTCGAGCTGGGGTTCCCGCGCAATGACTGACGTCCTCTCCACGACCAGCGACCTCGCCAGCACGTACGACGCCGGGCGGGCCTACGAGCTCGACCGCGCGCACGTCTTCCACTCGTGGTCCGCCCAGGCCGAGATTTCCCCGATGGTGATCACCCGCGCGGAGGGCAGCCACGTCTGGGACGGCGCCGGCCAGCAGTACCTCGACTTCTCCTCCCAGCTGGTCTTCACCAACCTCGGCCACCAGCACCCGCGCATCGTCGCCGCGATCCAGGAGCAGGCCGGCCACCTGGCCACGGTCGCCCCGGCCTTCGCCAACGGCACGCGCTCGGAGGCCGCCCGGCTGATCGCCTCGCACACCCCCGGCGACCTCGACCACGTCTTCTTCACCAACGGCGGCGCCGACGCCAACGAGCACGCCGTACGCATGGCGAGGCTGCACACCGGCCGGCACAAGGTGCTCACGACCTACCGCAGCTACCACGGCGGCACCCAGCTCGCGGTCAACATGACCGGCGACCCGCGGCGGTGGGCCAGCGACCACGGCTCGACCGGGACCGTGCACTTCTTCGGGCCGTTCCTCTACCGCAGCGCCTTCCACGCCACCACCGAGGCCGAGGAGTGCCAGCGCGCGCTCGAGCACCTCGAGCAGGTCGTCGCGCTCGAGGGACCGTCGACCGTCGCCGCGATCGTCCTCGAGGCGATTCCCGGCACCGCCGGGATCATGGTCCCGCCGCCCGGCTACCTCGCCGGCGTGCGCGAGATCTGCGACCGCCACGGCATCGTGCTGGTGGCCGACGAGGTGATGTCGGGCTTCGGCCGCTCGGGACGGTGGTTCGCCGTGGAGCACGCATCACACGGGGCAGGCGTGGTCCCCGACCTGCTCACCTTCGCCAAGGGCGTCAACAGCGGGTACGTCCCGCTCGGCGGCGTCGCGATCAGCGATGCCGTCCACGCGACGTTCGCCCACCGCTCCTACCCCGGCGGGCTGACGTACTCCGGCCACCCGCTGGCGTGCGCGGCCGCGGTCGCGACCATCCGGACGATGGAGGACGAGGACGTCGTCGGCCGCGCGGAGCGGCTCGGCGCCGACGTGATCGGCCCCGGCCTGGCGGCGCTCGCCGCGAAGCACGACCGGATCGGCGAGGTGCGCGGCACGGGCGCCTTCTGGGCGATCGAGCTGGTCAGCGACCGGGCGACCCGCGAGCCGCTCGCCCCCTACGGGGGCTCCAGCCCGGAGATGGGCGCCATCGTCAAGGGCTGCCAGGAGCGCGGCCTGCTGCCCTTCGTGAACTTCAACCGGATCCACGTCGTGCCGCCGCTGACGACCAGCGACGAGGAGGTTCGCGAGGGCCTGGCGATCCTCGACGACGCGCTCGCCGCGACCGCCTGACACGTGCCTCCCCACCCGACCGCCTACGAGCGCCACGCCCCCGACCCGCGGGTCGTCGAGCGGTCGCTCGCGGGCAGCCGGCAGGCGGTCTTCTGGCTCGAGGACGCCGGTGCCGCACAGCAGTTCCCCGAGCTCTCGGCGAGCACGACGGCCGACCTCACCGTCGTCGGCGGCGGCTACCTCGGCCTGTGGGCGGCCGTGCACGCCAAGCGCCGCGACCCCGGCCGCCGGGTGGTGCTGCTCGAGTCGCACACCGTCGGCTGGGCGGCGTCGGGGCGCAACGGCGGGTTCTGCGAGGCCTCGATCACCCACGGCGAGGACAACGGGCGCAGCCGCTGGCCCGAGGAGTACGACGTCCTCGAACGCCTTGGGCGCGAGAACCTCGACGCCTTCGAGGTCGACGTCGGTGACCTCGGGCTGGCGTGCGAGTGGGAGCGCGCCGGGACGCTGTCGGTCGCCGTCGAGGAGCACCAGCTGGAGTGGTTGCGCGACGAGCCGGGCTTCCTCGACACGACGCGGGTGCGGGAGGTGATCGACAGCCCGCTGTTCCTCGGCGGCTCCCTCGACGCCCACCTCGATCGGCCCGACACCGCCCTCGTCCACCCCGCCCGGCTGGCGCGGGAGCTCGCCCGGGTCGCCGCCGGGCTCGGGGTCGAGGTCCACGAGCACTCGGCCGCGACCGTGTTGCGTCGTACGTCCTCGGGCCGGGGCGTCGAGGTGCACACCGACCGCGCCGTCGTGACCTCCGCCGACGTCGTGCTCGCGACCAACGTCTTCCCGTCGCTCCTGCGCCGCAACCGGCTGATGACCGTGCCGGTCTACGACTACGTCCTGATGACCGAACCGCTGACCGACGACCAGCTCGCCTCGGTCGGCTGGGCCGGGCGGCAGGGCCTCGGCGACCTCGCCAACCAGTTCCACTACTCGCGCCTGACCCGCGACAACCGCATCCTGTGGGGCGGGTACGACGCCGTCCATCCCGTCGGCGGCCGGGTGGCAGCGCGCCACGAGGACCGGCCCGAGAGCCACGCCCGGCTGGCCTCGCACTTCCTCGCGACCTTCCCGCAGCTCGAGGACGTGCGGTTCAGCCATCGATGGGCCGGTGCGATCGACACGTGCACCCAGTTCACCGCGTTCTACGGCCTGACCCACCACGGCCGGGTGGCGCACGCCGCGGGCTTCACCGGCCTGGGCGTCGGCGCGACCCGGTTCGCCGCCGAGGTGCTGCTCGACCTGCTCGCGGGCGCGGACACCGAGCGGACCCGGCTGCGGATGGTGCGCGAGCGGCCACTGCCCTTCCCGCCCGAGCCGCTCGCGTCGGCAGGCATCAACCTGACCCGCTGGTCGCTGGACCGCGCCGACCACCGCGAGGGGCGACGCAACGCGTTCCTGCGCGTGCTCGACGCGGCCGGGCTCGGCTTCGACTCGTAGGCGCGCCACGCCACGTCGTGCCCCGCTGCGACGCCGGTCGGGACTGCACCTTGCCTGTGCACAGTGGGGGGCGGCAACAGGCGACACACCGGCGTCGCAGGGGGCGGTCAGGCGGCCGGGACCCTCCCGGCGAGACCAGCGCGCAGCTCGCTCAGCACCCGGTCGAGGATGCGCGAGACCTGCGCCTGCGTGAGTCCGACGGCCCGGGCGATCTCGCGCTGGGTGAGCTCGTCGCGGAAGCGCAGCCGGACCACGAGCCGGTCGCGCTCGGACAGGAGGCGGACGACCGGCGCGAGCACGACGTGCGCCTCGGCCTGGGAAAACCTGCGGTCCTCGCTCCCGAGGAGCTCGCCCAGGGTCGCGTCGCCGTTGCCCACGGGGAGGTCGAGCGAGGCGGGCGTGAAGCAGCCGTCGGCGGCCAGGGCCTCCTCCACGTCGGCGAGGTCCGCGTCGAGGTGCTCGGCGATCTCGCTGGGACGCGGCGAGCGACCGAGCCGGGCGGCCAGGGTGTCCTCGATGCCTGCGATGCGCGCCTGCAGCTCCTGCACGCGGCGCGGCGGACGCACCATCCACCCGTGGTCGCGGAAGTAGCGGCGGATCTCACCCCGCATGGTCGGGACGGCGTAGGACATGAACTCGTGCCCTGCCGCGGGGTCGAACCGGTCGGCCGCCTTGGTGAGCCCCAGCAGGGCCACCTGCTCGAGGTCGTCGAGGTCGATGCCGCGGTTGCGGTAGCGCCCGGCGATCGAGCGCGCCACCGGGATGTGGGACTCGATCAGCTCGTCACGAGCCGCTCGGTCGCAGCCGGGCTCGAGGTGCGGGACGAGGTGCGGGACGAGGTGCACGGGCACCATGGGTCGGCCCCCTTTGCGGCGCAGTCAGGTGGAGAGCTGCCGGCGTCTCCAGCAGGTCACAACCTGAACGTGACATGTACAGCAGATCCACAACAGCCGGAAAGCGAATCGCCGCGTCAATTCCGCCCTGACGCACCGGGCGGCCTGGGCGACCCGGGTCAGCCGAGTGTGCGCGTCAGGGTCTGGCGGGGGTTCTCGTGGAAGACCTGCCGGTAGTCGGCGGCGAACCGGCCCGGGTTGTAGAACCCGAACCGGGCCGCCACGTCGCTGACCGACGCCGCGGTCCCGTCGCGCAGGGACTGACGTGCGAGGTCGAGCCGGACCCGGCGCACGTAGGCCAGCGGGGTGCAGCCGAGGTGGCGGCGGAACGCGTACTGCAGCGTGCGCGGAGACACCCGGCAGGCGCGGGCGAGCTCGGCGAGGCTGAGGTCGTCGTGCGCGCGCTCCTCGATCACGTCGATGGCCCGGCGGATCGTCGAGGGCGTGGCGTCGCGCAGGTCGCGGTCGTCCCGGCCGCGGTCGCCGCCGACGACGTTGTTGGGGAAGGTCTGCAGGAGCACGTGCCCCAGCAGCCGGGTCGCCTCGGCGTGCGCCAGCTCGTCCTCGGCACGGGGGAACCACGTGACCAGCTCGTCGACCGTGGCCCGCCACCGGGCGCCGGCGGCCGGGGACCGGGGGACGTAGGACGTGAAGGCGATGTGCTGCCACGGGTAGTCGGGCTCGACCTCCTCCACGGCCGCCGTGATCGTCTCGGCCGTGAAGGTGGTCGCGCGGACCTCGTAGCGGTCCCCGCTGCGCCCGCGGAAGGGCATGTCCCACCCCGCAGCGAGCACGGTGTCGCCGTCGTGGCTGTGGTCGGTGACCCCGTCGCGGGTGTACTCCAGGTCGCCGTCGATCATGTCGACGACGACCAGTGCGGGCATCGGGTCGGAGTCGAAGGCGAAGCGCGCGTCGATCTTCAGGTGGTCGAACGCGATCCCACCGTGGTCGGCGCGCTGGTGCTGGACGGTGCCCATCCGGCCGGAGAGCCGCAGCGTGGTGCCGTAGGCGGTGTCGAGCCAGTGGCGGGCGGCGTCACCGCGGCCTTCGAAGTCGAAGTCACTCCGGGCAGCGGGTCGGGCAGAAGTCGGCATCGGGCGGGACCCCCTCGGAAGAGGCGAACGGCGACCGCGGGCTCGAGTCTCCTCGACTCTAACCGAACGTCACAAAGGCCGGGGTGGGAACTGTTGAGGTCGCCCCTGTAAACTCGACTCGCTGTTCAACCGCTCCGCCCTGTGTCCGCGGACCTCCGTCATTGAAAGGTGACGCATGACCGGGACACCCTCACACCCCGGCGAGCCCGCACAGCCCGCCGACCCGCTCCGCGAGGAGATCGCGAACCTGCAGGACGTGGTGCGCTCGCACCACGACGTCGGCCGCGCACTGGGCCTGATGACCGTGCGCTTCGCGTGCAGCACGCCCGAGGCGTGGCGCACGCTGCAGCAGGTGGCGCGCGACGCGGGCTCCGAGGTGAGCACCGTCGCGCGCGTCCTCGTCGCCGCCCACGACGGCTCGGCGGGTGCTGACGACCTTCGGATGATCGCCTCCTTCGAGGACTGCCTGCCGGAGGGTGGGTGGCCGGTCGGGCCGTGGCAAGATCCGTCGTCATGACGATCGACGACGCGGCCCTGGCCGAGAGCATCCGCCGGCTGGCCGAGCCGCGCGCCGACGACGGCAGGATCCACTCCGCGCTCCAGTTCGTGGTCACCGCGTGCGTCGACCTCTTCGACGTCGACGGCGCGGGCATCCTGATCTCCGACGAGCAGGACATGCTCAGCTATGCCGCCGCCAGCGACGGCCCTGGTCGCATCCTGGAGAAGACCGAGGCCGAGGCGGGCGAGGGTCCGTGCACCGAGGCCTTCGTCAAGTCACAGGTCGTGACCAGCCACGACATCACCGCTGAGCCCGAGCGCTGGCCGCGACTCGCGGCGGTCCTCGCCGACCAGCCCGTGCGCGCCGTGCTCGGCGTGCCGGTCCTGCTCGGCGGCGTCCCCGTGGGGACGCTCGACGTCTACCGCGAGCGCCCACACGTCTGGGACGACAGCGAGGTCGCCGCCCTGACCCGCTACGCGGAGGTCATCTCGACCACGCTCTCGGCAGCCCTCCAGGCCCACACGGCGGGTGAGCTGGCCAAGCAGCTGCAGTACGCCCTCGACTACCGCGTCGTGATCGAGCGAGCCGTCGGGTTCCTGATGGCGAAGCAGTCCACCGACGCGGTGGCGGCGTTCAACGAGCTGCGCACCGCCGCGCGCAACCGACGGACCAAGATCGGGAAGATCGCCGAGCACCTGCTCGACACCGGTAGCCTTCCTGACTAGCCCGGTCCGTTGCGGGGCTCGTCCCACCGGCGCACCGGTGGGAGCGTCGAGGGGACGGGAGGACGGGTGG
Source organism: Nocardioides exalbidus (assembly GCF_900105585.1). Taxonomy (NCBI): domain Bacteria; kingdom Bacillati; phylum Actinomycetota; class Actinomycetes; order Propionibacteriales; family Nocardioidaceae; genus Nocardioides; species Nocardioides exalbidus. The sequence continues at coordinate 1,959,618 of NZ_FNRT01000002.1, read as the reverse complement.
CCATGGACACCGAGGTCTTCGCACGCCAGCTGGGAGCCGCAGTGCGCGACCTCAACGCACAGCCCGACCCGCCGCACACCTTGCAGCGCATGGTCGAGCTGACGCCCGAGTTCTTCGACTCCTGCGACTACGTCGGCGTCTCGCTGGTCGAGCACGACCGGATCCGGACGCCGGTGGCGTCCACGGAGGAGCTGCGCCGGCTCGACGAGTCGCAGTACGCCCTGGGGCAGGGACCCTGCTTCGACGCGATCCGTCGCGAGGAGACGGTCATCGTCGACGACCTCGCGATCGACGACCGCTGGCCCGACTGGGGCCGCGCCATGGTGGCTGGTCTCGCCGTCCGCGCGAGCATCAGCTTCCGGCTCTTCACCCGCGACAACACGTGGGGCGCGCTCAACGTCTACTCCGAGCAGCCGGGAGCCTTCGCCCAGGACGACGTCCTGCACGGCCAGGTGATCGCGGCGATGTGTGCCGTCGCCCTGGCCCGCTCGATCAACGACGACCAGCTCGCGTCGGCGCTGGAGACCCGGACCGTCATCGGGCAGGCGACCGGCATCGTGATGGAGCGTTACGGCCTCGACCCCGAGACGGCCTTCAACGTGATGCGACGCCTCTCCTCCGAGCACAGCCGCAAGCTGCGCGACCTGGCGGCCCAGGTCGTCGCCGAGCGCCGGCTCCCGGGCAGCGCGGACGGGGTCGGCGGGTCGTGACCGCCCCGAGGGACGGTGTCGCGCGCGGCCTGCGTGTGTGAGGCTCGGCGGATGAGCGACGGTCCCGATGACGAGCACCGCCGTCCCGACGGCGTCACCGACGCGACCGTCGAGGCGCTCGGGAAGCTCTCGGCAGCGCTCGACCACGTCGAGGACGCGCGCGGCCACCTGTACGCCTTCCACCGCCTGATGGGCAGCGCCGAGTCCACGCTGGAGGAGGCCACCGCGATGGTGCGCGAGGCCGGGCACCCGGAGCTGGCCGACGCGCTCGACCGCGACGTGCTCGGCGGCAACCCCCTACCGGGCCGGTGGTCGTTCCAGATGGTCGAGGAGTTCGACGACGGCTACTACGCGCGCGCCCGGTCGATCCAGCAGCGCGCCCTCGACGAGCTCGTCGAGGGCAGGCGGCACGTGTTCGAGGCCGAGATGAAGGAGCTGCGTCGCACCCACGGCCGGCGCGGCCACGAGGCAAGACCCGACGAGGTCTCGGACGAGACGTGAAGCGGGGTTCGCCTACACGCGGGCCGAGAGGTCCATGGGACGCGACTGGTGGACCTCGACGTCAGCGTCACCCGACATGAGCAGGCCGTGCTGGATGGCCCAGAGCACCGCCTGCGACCGGGACGTGACCTCGATCTTGGCGTAGGCGCCGCGGATGTAGGACTTCACGGAGTTGATGCTGAGGTTGGTCTCCTCCGCGATCTCCCGGTTCGCCCGGCCGGCGGCGATCAGCGCCAGGACCTCGGTCTCGCGCTGGGTCAGGTGCCACTGCTCGGCGCTCGGCGACGAGGTGTCGTCGCGTCCGGTCCAGGCGTCGACCCGGGTGCGGCCGTCGGCGATGTGGAGCAGGTTCCAGACCAGGCGCCGGGACGGGAGCCACTTGCTCACGAAGCCGGCCGCACCGCGCGACATCTCGGTGGAGACGGCCTCGGGGCTGCAGTCCCAGCCGTAGGCGACCATCCGGGAGGGGAAGCGCTGGGGCATGCCCCTGGTGCCGGAGGCCCGGCCCGGGCCGGCGGGGTCGTAGAGGGTCATGTCGCAGAGCGGGGACGCCTCACCCGAGCGGTGCGGCACCACGGTGACGTACGCCGAGTGCGGCTCGAGCATGGATCGCAAGCCGTGCACGACGAGCTCGCTTTCGTCGAGGACCGCCACCTTGATGTGGCGAGCAGTGGGTGCAGGGGGCTTTTCCATGAAGTGATGTGCCTTTGTTCGTCGCGCGTGATGCGCTGGGGGATCGGGGTCAGGCGAGGAGGCTCTGCGCCACCACCGCGACCTGGGTCTCGGAGATGCCGGCCCGCTGGGCTGCCTCGCGCAGCATGGCGAGGGCGTCCTCGGTGGTGACGCCGGTCCGGGCGGCGACCAGCCCGACCGCCACGTCGACCATCCGCTGCTCCCGGAGCCGCTCGGGTGCGGCCTCGGCGCGCCGGAGCGTGTCGAAGCCGAGGTCGGCATTGGTGACCGCGCCCGCCTGCCAGGCGCCCAGGGCGTCCACCAGGTCGTCGATGCGGTCGTGGAAGGCATGGGGGGTCGAGGCGTAGAGGTCGATGTTGAGGACGGCACGCCCGTGCTCGACCACCGGGATCGAGACCGAGCTCGCGATGCCGGTGAAGGCCCGCTCACGTGCCATGTCGGCCCAGCCGTCCTCGTCGAGCGCGTGCAGGTCGAAGGGCTCGGACTGCTCGGTGCGCGCCGGTGACGCGAGGTGCTGGGCGGCCGACACGTCGTCGACCAGGGTGAACGTCAGGTCGTCCTCGAGCAGGGTGACGCTGACCGCGACGCACTCGGGGACGGTGCGCACGGCCCAGCCCTCGATGACTCGGAGCAGGGCCTCGACGTCGTCGAGGGTCGGTGTCACGTACTCGTCGAGGGCTTCTCTGCTCTGGGGCAGCAGCTCCACGGCATCCCCCTCGCACTTGTCGGTCCTGATGTATCGATCGTCCCTCGCTGGTCCTCACCACACCACACCCGCCCGGGCGTGCGGTCGGTGCCCTGACCAGTACCCGCGGCCGCCCACGGTCATCCGGGTGTGGCGACACCGGGGGCGACGGCGTAGTCAGGACACGACACCACCACTCGTCACGAAGGAGCCACGATGAGCAACCCGCAGGACGACCCGCAGACGCACCTCGACACCGACCCGGTCAACGAGCCGGACACCCAGCCCGACGTCCAGGACGACCCCGCCCACGACACCGACGAGGACGAGGGCTGGGGGTCCGAGGGCGGTGCCACCCCGGACGGGCCGGCCACCGACACCTGATCGGCCGGTCCGTGCCCGCGACCTGACGGGTCAGTACGTCGGCCGGTAGCTGTCGCCGTCGCCGACCCTGCCCGCGCGGCGCGTGGTGAGCATCCGCGCCGCGAGGAAGCCGCCGATCGCGCCGAAGAGGTGGCCCTGCCACGAGACCCCGGGCGTGCCCGGCAGGACCCCGAGCAGCACGCTGCTGTAGACGAGGAACACCCCGACGCCGACGAAGATCTCCATCGTGTGGCGGTTGAGGAAGCCGCGCACGACCAGGTAGACGATCCAGCCGAAGATCAGCACCGATGCACCGGCGTGGTTGCTGGAGGGCTGGGCGAAGAGCCAGACGCCGAGGCCGCCGACCACCCAGATGATGGCGGTCGCGAGCAGGCCGCGGGCGATGCCGGTGGCGAGGGTGAGGAACCCGAGGACGATCACCGGCACCGTGTTGCTGACCAGGTGGTCGAAGCCGAAGTGCAGCACCGGCGCGAGGGCGATGCCGACCAGGCCGTCCTCGGTCCGCGGCTGCACGCCGTAGGCGTCGAGCGCGTGGTTCGACGCGGTGTCGACGATCTCGAGGACCCACAGCAGCGCCACGAATCCGCCGGTGATGAGCGCGGCACTCTTCCACGCGGGCTCGCGTGCGGTCGCGGTCGGCATGCCCCTCATCGTGACATCCGACGCGAAACGGTTGCTGCGACCCGACTCCTCCGGTGCGTCATCCCGACACCGACCCATCGGTGCGGATCGGGATGACGGATCGTCAGCGGTGCGTCATCCCGACCCCGACCCATCGGTGCGGATCGGGATGACGGATCGTCAGCGGTCGCCGAGCTCCGGCGGGAAGCCGCCGGTCGAGACGGTGCCCCAGCGCGTCGGGGTGATCCGCAGCAGCGACTTGCCCTGGTCGACCATCGCCCGGCGGTACTCGTCCCAGTCGGAGTGCTCGCCCGCGATGTTGCGGAAGTACTCCACGAACCCGTCGAGCGCCTCATGCCCCTCACTGGCGTCGAGCACCTCGGCGTCGCCGTCGACCTGCACCCACGCGTCGTCCCACTCGTCGGAGAGCACGACGACCGAGACCTCCGGGCGCTGCCGGGCGTTCTTCGTCTTGGCCCGCTGGGGGTACGTCGCCACCACGATCCGCCCGCTGTCATCGACGCCGCCGGTCACCGGCGAGGCCTGCGGGGTCCCGTCGGCCCGCTTCGTGAGCAGCACCATCCGGTGCCGGGGTCGTACGAAGTCCAGCAGCTCGTCGAGCCCGACCGAGGTGTTCGTCGCGATCCTGGGTGCCATGCCTCCACGCTAGCGGCGGACCGAGCCGTCGGTGAGCATCTCGGGGCAGGTGCCGCCGGGGGTGGTGAGCAGCTCGAAGTGCCACATCTCGTTGGCGAAGGTCTGGCAGAGGCCGAACTCGGCACCGTGCTGGCCCACCCAGATCGCGCCGTCGGTCGGGCCGATGTCGATGGCGTCGCCGGTGACGTGCGCCGACTGGTCGGGGGTGGCGACCCAGCGGTTGGCCTCCTCGGGGCTGCCGTACTTCACGAGCGCATCCTCGTAGAGCCGCTCCTGGTGGGCGCGGCTGCGCCAGCCGCTGGTGATGACGAGGCGTACGCCGTCGCGCTCGGCCGCGGCACGCGCCTCCTGGAAGGCCGAGCGCAGGACGGGGTCGAGGCGATCGAACTCGGGCTTGCCCGTCGGTCGGGAGAGGTCCGGCGTCTCGTCGGAGCCGAGCAGGGTGCCGACCGGGACGTCGGCGGCCTTGCAGCCGACGGCGAGGAGGGCCAACCCGATCACGGCGGCGGCGAGCAGGTGGCGGACGGAGAGGAGGCGGTCGGTGGTCACCTGACGACCCTCGCGATCCGAGGGGTGCGACCACCTCCACCGCAGGTGCCGCGCACCCGACCTGCCGGCCATTCCGGGTCCACCCAGGGTGCGAGTACGCGGTCAGGTGGCTGGCAGGTTCGCGACCGCATCGTGCTCCCATGACTGAACGCAGCGCCGTCACCGCCGACGCCCGGGTCCACGCCCGACAGATGCTCAACAAGGTCCCCGAGGTCACGATCTGGTTCTGGGTGATCAAGATCCTGTGCACGACGGTCGGCGAGAGCTTCGCCGACTGGATCAACATGACCCTCGGGGTCGGACTGGTGAACACCGCCATCCTGTTCACCGCCGTCTTCGTGGTCGTGCTCGGCGTGCAGGTGCGGCTACGCCGCTACGTGCCGGCGGCCTACTGGCTGACCGTCGTGGTGGTCAGCGTGACCGGGACGCTCTACACCGACATCCTCACCGACCAGCTCGGCGTGCCGCTCTGGATCAGCAGCACCGTCTTCGGTGTCCTGCTGGCCGCGACGTTCACCGTGTGGTGGGCGAAGGAGCGCACCCTGTCCATCCACAGCATCACGACCACCCCGCGCGAGGGCTTCTACTGGTTCGCCGTCCTGGTGACCTTCGCCCTCGGCACCGCGACCGGCGACTGGACGCTGGAGCTGACCGGCTGGGGTCCCGGCCTGTCGATCCTGCTGCCGCTCGGCCTGATCGCGCTGGTCACCGTGCTCTGGCGCTCCGGCGCGGACCCGGTCCTGAGCTTCTGGGTCGCCTACATCCTCACCCGTCCCCTGGGCGCCAACATCGGCGACTTCCTCGGCCTGCCGAGGAGCGAGCAGGGCCTCGGCCTCGGGACGTTCGGCACGAGCCTGGTCTTCCTCGGAGCGATCCTCGCGACCGTCGTCTACCTCTCGGTCACCAGGGCCGACGTGATCGAGTCCGACGACGACCACGAGGCGCCGGACGCGCCGGAGTCCACGCCCGGTCGTCGTCGTACGACCCTGGGGGTGATGGTCGCCGCGGCCGTCGCGACGGTCGCGCTGCTCACCTGGACCAACGCCCAGCCGCACCAGAGCGCGCTCGCCGACGAGGGTCCCGCACCGTCCTGCGGCAGCGGTACGCCGCTCGACCAGTCCGCCGCCACCCAGCAGGTCGCCGCGGACTTCCCGACCACGTCGGTCGCGGGCTACCGCACGATCGTGACCGACACGCAGTCTCTCGTGGCGGCGGACGACCAGGCGGGCGCCCGGACGCGGATCACCGACCTCGAGACCGCGTGGGACGCCGACGCCACCACGCTCACCGCGAAGAACTGCCAGGCATGGACCTACGTCGACGGCGAGATCGACGCGGTGCTGACCTCGGTGCGCGCGAGCTCACCCGACCCGGCGACCGAGGACCAGGCGATGACCCATCTGCTGGACACGCTCGGCTGATCGCCCCCCAGCTGGCCGTCGCCTCCCCCGCGGCGGTCAGGACGGCCGGACCCGGTGCCCCTCCAGGCCGGGTCCGGTCGTCTGCCTCGTCCGGGGTCGGACCAGGGTCGTGAGGCCGTAGGTCGTGGTGGCGAGGAGGGTGCCGAGGAGCATCCCGGCGACCACGTCACTCGGGTAGTGCGCGCCGAGGACGACCCGGCTCGCCGCGACGGCGACCGCGACGAGCACGCACAGCCAGGTCACCGCCGCCCGCCGCGCGACGAGCGCGAGCGCCACGGCGGTCGTGGCGGCGGCGGTCGCGTGCCCGGAGGGGTACGACGTCGACGCGAGGACCGTGATCGGGTCGGGCCAGACCGGTCGCGGACGGTCGAGCAGGTGCTTGGACGCGGGCGCCACGACGCCCTCGACGAGGGCCAGCACGACGAGCCACGCGCCGGTGCGCCAGCGGCGTACGACCAGGGCGACGGCACCCGCGACGAGCAGCAGCCGTCGCATCGGTTCGGGCCCGCCCCAGTCCGTGACCGCCGTCCACACCGCAGTCCGGCCGTGGTGGCCCAGCGTCGCGGCGAAGGCGTGCGTCGAGAGCCAGCCATCGAGGCGCAGCAGCGGTGACCAGTGCACCGCGACCGCGAGCGTGAGCACGGCGAGCACCGCGGCCATCGCGCCGGCGGCCTGCCACAGCCTGGGACCCTCGGGAGTCACAGGCCATTCCTACCGCGCCGACCCGGCGCCCCGGTGACGGGCGGGCGAACGACGCGTGCGCACCTCAGCGGCGGGGCACCGAGATCCGGAAGGCCGCGCCGCCACCGTCGACCCCGGCGTCGAGGGTGACGTCGCCGCCGAAGGAGCGCGCCACCCGGCGGGCGATGCCGAGGCCGAGGCCCGCTCCGCCGTCGGCGCCGGAGACGCCGGGCTCGAAGAGGGTCTCGCGCAGCGCCGGGGTGACGCCCGGGCCGTCGTCGCCGACCACGACCTCGACGTGGTCGGGGTGGTCGGTCGCGTCGATGACGACGCGCTGGCGCGCGTGGCGCACGGCGTTGCCCACCACGGGTGCGACCGCGCGGACCACCAGTGCGGCGGGGGCGGCCATGCGTGCGGTGGACCCGGCGGTGCGGTCGAGCACCTCGACGTCGTCGCCGGCCTCGGCCAGCAGCCCCGGTACCACGTCGGCCATCCGGCAGGCCTGCTCGCGCCCCACGGCCGTGCCGTCGCGGGCGATGTCGAGGAGCGTCGAGATCACCACGCCCATCTCCCGCGCCGAGGTCGAGATCTGCTCGAGGCTCTCGCGCAGCGTGTCGTCCTCGTCGCCGCGGAGGCGGGCGAGGTCGGCCGTGCCCTGGATCGCGGTGAGCGGCGTGCGGAGCTCGTGGGCGAGCTCGGAGGTGAGCCGCTGCTCGGACCGGATCGCGGCGGCGACCCGGTCGAGGAGGTGGTCGAGGGTCTCACCGAGCGCGGCGAGCTCGTTGGTCGGCGGACCGAGGGCGAAGCGGTGGGTGAGCTCGAGCTCGCTCCACTCCGCGGCACGGTCGGCCATCTGCGTGACCGGGCGCAGCGCCTGCCGCGTCACGCGCAGGGCCATGACCGCGGCGGCGCCGACCACGACCAGGCCGAGCACGATCGTGGCGAGAAGCGCGTAGAGCTCGGACCGCTCGTAGGGTCCGGTCTCCTGGCTCACCACGAGCACGCCCGCGTCGCCACTGGGCGTGGTGAAGGGCGTGCCCAGGAGTCGTTCCTCGTCGGACGGGCCCCGGACGGTGCGCACGACGTCGGTGGTCCCGAGGTCGTCGGCCGCGTCGCGGACGCCGGACTCCACCGACCCCGCGACCCGGTTGCCGGACGCGTCGTAGACGACCATCCCCGGCTCGAGCGCGTCGGGCGGGACGGTGAGCGAGGAGCCCGAGGCCTGCTGGATGACGGTGACCATCGCCGACGACCGCTCGTCGAGCACCTGCCGGATGTCGCGCTGCGCGGTGAAGCCGAGCACCACCTGGATGCCGAGCCCCACGACGACCATCGCGACCGTCATGAGCCCCACGGTCGAGGCGACGATCGTGCCCCGGAAGGAGCGGGGTGCGAAGCGACGCAGCGAACGGTCCACGGGAGTCATCTCAGCGTGTAGCCCACTCCCCGCACGGTCGTCAGCTCGAGCGGCGAGTCGACCTCGCGGAGCTTGACCCGGATCCGGCGGACGTAGGAGTCGACGGTGTTGTCGCTGACCATGCCGCCCTGCGGCCAGGCCGCCGCGACCACGGCCCGACGGCGTACGACCTCTCCGGGGCGCGAGGTGATCGCGGCGAGCATCCGGAACTCGGTCGGCGTCAGCAGCGACTCGCGGCCGTTGCAGGCGATGGCGTGGCGGGCGGGGTCGAGCACCAGGTCCGTCGGCGCCTCGGCCACGACGAGCCGGCCGCGCTTGGCCAGCGCCTCGACCCGGGCGATCAGCTCGAGCACGTCGAAGGGCTTGGGGAGGTAGTCGTCGGCACCGGCGCTGAAGCCGGCGAGCCGCTCGTGCACGGCGCCGAGCGCGGTGAGGAAAAGGACCGGCGCGGACTGCCCGCCCGACCGAAGCGCCTGGCACACGTCGCGCCCGTCGGCGTCGGGCAGGCCGATGTCGAGGATGATCACGTCGAGCCGGTCGTCCTCGACGAACAGCCGCAGGGCTTCGCCACCGTCGTGGGCGCTGACCACCTCGTGGCCGGCGAGCCGCATCGCGTCGCTCACGACGCGACGGATCGCCGCGTCGTCCTCGCACAGTCCTACACGTGACATCTGCGTGCCGTTCCTCGTCGTCCTCCGGGTGGGGCACGACGACCATGCGCCGCCGAACCTGCACCCCACCTGACTGCCAGTGTGCCCGGCGTCCTCGCCGCAGTCAGGTCGCGTGCAGGTGGGCCGTCGGAACCTGCTGCCATGAGCACCGGCGCGCGCGGCACGAGAGGGGCGACCCTCGCACTGGCCGCGCTCGCCGCGCTCGCGTGGATCCCCTTCGTCGACCGACCCCTGAGCTCGGACGAGGGCGGCTTCCTGCTGGTCGCGTCGCAGTGGCACCCGGGCCGCTCGCTCTACGGCCACTACTGGGTGGACCGGCCACCGCTGCTGATCACCGTCTTCGACCTCGCCGCCCACCTCGGCGGAGCGGTCGGGCTGCGCCTGATCGGCATCGTGGCGGTGGTGACGTCGGTGCTGCTCGCCTCGCTCCTGGCAGCGAGCGGTGCGGGTCGTCGTACCCTCACGCCGGCGATCGTCGCCGCCCTCTTCCTGAGCTCACCCCTCTTCGGCACCACCGAGGTCAACGGCGAGCTGCTCGCCGTGCCGCTCGTCCTCACCGGGCTCGTCGCGCTCGTCCACGCCTGGTCGCCGTCCCGACGCGCGCCGCTGTGGGCCGCGCTGGCCGGCGCCAGCGGCATGGCGGCCGCGATGGTCAAGCAGAACGTGGTCGACGTCTTCGTCGTGGCGGCCGTCCTGGTGCTCCTCGCCGCCCGCCGGCACGGCCTCCGCCGGGCCGCCGCGCTCGCCTCGGGAGTCGCTGCCGGCGCCGGCGCCGCCCTGGTCGCCACCCTGGTCGTCGCCGAGGCGCGCGGCACCGAGCCGGTCCGGCTCTGGCACGCCGTCGTGCTCTTCCGGGCCCACGCGGCCGCGGTCATCCAGGCCTCGGCCACCAGCAGCACGTCGGACCGCTTCGCCGCCCTGCTCGGCGCCGCCGCCCTCAGCGGGGCGCCGCTCGTGCTGGCGGTCCTCCTGCTGCGGCTGCGCGGTCGGGCGCCGGCGGACGACGGCCGGCACCTGCCCGACCTCCGCATCCCGGCCCTCGCGCTGGTCGCGTGGGAGCTCGTCGCCGTCGGGGCGGGCGGGAGCTACTGGCTGCACTACCTGATCGGCCTCGTTCCCGGCCTGGTCCTGCTCGCGGTCGCGGCCGCCCAGCGGGGCGCGCGCCTGCCACGCTCGACCGCCGTCGCCCTCGCCGTGGCCACGGTGTCGTGCGTCGCCGCCGTCACGGTCACCGCGACCCTGGCCCCGCGCCACGGCGACGACACCGTCGTGGCGTCCTACCTCCGCAGCCACAGCAGCCCCGGCGACAGCGTGGTCGTCGGCTTCGGCCACCCCGACATCGTCTACGACTCCGGCCTGCCCAGCCCCTACGGCGAGCTCTGGAGCCTGCCGGTGCGCGTGCGCGACTCGTCGCTGACCCGCCTCACCCACGTGCTGAGCGGCCGCCGCGCCCCCACCTGGGTGGTCGTCGCGGGTGGCTCGCTCGCCACGTGGGGCGTCGACCCGACCACTGCCCAGGAGGTGCTCGACGCGCGCTACCGGCCGGCGACGACCGTCGGGCCCTACGTCGTGTGGAGGCGTACGACGACGGGCCCGTCGAGGTCGGCGGCGCAAGCATTCGCTCGGCGTCAGCGTGCAACGAGCGTTTCAGCCGTCGGCTGGACGCACCGCGGCTGAGCGAAAGCTTTCGCGCAGGCCCCGGGGGTGCACACCGACCGTGCACAGGTTCTTGCACGAGCTGTCTAGGCGGAGGGCGCCACCAGGCGCACGCGCCGCACCTCGGGCCGGCGCCTGCCGAGGTGGGCGATCGCCTCGGACTGCGTCCACTCCCGGTCGGGGAGGGTGCGGACCTCGACGTCGACCGAGACCGGTCCCGCGAACGGGAACGGGTCGAGCTCGATGACCGGGCCGGCGGCGACGACGCGGGCGACGACGTCGACGCGCGGACCGCCCGGCGTGACGGCGACCGTCGGCAGCCGGACGGCCTCGGAGACGTGCTCGGTGCCCGACATCTGCGGACCCCACGGCGCGACCGGCGACGGCGGGGCGGGCTGGTCGGGGACGACGCAGCAGAAGAGCGAGAGCAGGTCCCAGAGCTGGAGCAGCTCGTAGTGGTGCCACAGCCGTGTCTCGAAGACGGCGCGCGGCTCCTGCTCGGTCCACACCTGCTCGCGGACGCCGATCCAGCGCTCCTCCTCCGCACGCACGACGGCCGCGAGGGCCTCGCCGTCGCCGGGCGTGCGGGCCAGACGCGTGGTCAGGCCGGGCTTCTGCCACCGGCCGCGGTAGATGCCCGACCAGTGCATGCCGACGAGGAGGCCGGCGTAGGCGTCGAGCATCGAGACGCGCTCGACGCCGGCGCGGTAGAGCGGGATGTGCCGCTCGACGTCGATGTCGAGGAAGTGCAGTGGCCGCTTGGCGAGCTCGTCGAAGAGGAGGGCGCCGTCGATCGAGCGCCAGCCCTCGTCGTGCCTCCCGGCGGCCAGCGACACCGCGGGGTTCGGGACCGGGTGCTCGAACACCTGGTTGCCCCAGGCCGCTGCGAGCTCCCCGGCGACCCGGCCGTGCTCGACCTGGTCGATGAGCTCGATCGTGCCGTTGCGGCGGTTGATGATCACGGGACCTCCTGGGTCGAGGGCAGGGACGGCTCAGGCGCGGGCGCGCTCGACGGTCTCGCGCGCGGCCCGCACGGTGGCGGCGTCCATCACCCGGCCCGCCGCGTCGCGCAGCACGCCGACTCCCTGCGCGAGCGAGTCGTCGTAGGCCTGCAGGACGGCGCGCGCGGCGGCGACCTCCTCGAGGCCGGGGGTGAAGACCTCGTTGATGGTCGCGACCTGGCGCGGATGGACGGCGGTGCGGGCGCGGAAGCCCTGGCTGAGCTGCTGGAGCGCGGTCGCCCGCAGTCCTTCGAGGTCGTCGACGGCCGTGTGCACCGGGCCGATCGGGCGCTCGAGGCCGGCCGCGGCGGAGGCGATGACGACGCTGGAGCGGATCGGCGCGAACACCGACCGCGACTCGTCGGGCACCAGCCCCAGCTCGCCGGCGAGGTCGGCCTCCCCGATGCCGAGCCGGCGGATCCGCGGGTGGGCGGCGATGTCCTCCAGGCGTTGGAGGCCCGACGCGGTCTCGAGGATGCCGACCACTGGCGTCGAGCCGGCAGCGAGCCCACGCGCGGACTCCAGCTCGGTGAGCGCGCGGTCGAGCTCGTCGAGCAGCTCGGGCTCGACCTTGGGCAGCAGCAGCCCGGTGAGCCCCGGGCCGACGACGGCCGCTGCGTCGAGGGCCAGGGTGGTCGGCTCGATCCGGACCCAGAGCTGGCACTCGCCGGTGTGGTCCGCGACGAACGACCCGACCGCCGACCGGGCGGACTCCTTGCGCTCGGCGGCCACGGCGTCCTCGAGGTCGAGGATCACCGCGTCGGCGCCCGACCCGATCGCCTTGGCGAAGCGATCGGGCCGGTCGCCCGGCACGTAGAGCAGGCTGCGGGCGGCGACCATCACCGGCCGGTGGGGCGCTTGAGGTACTGGCCGCGCGGCTCGCCGACGACCTTGCCGGCCTCGAGCACCTTGCTGCCGCGGAGGTAGGTGTCGGTGACCGCGGCGGTGAGCTCGAAGCCCTCGAACGGCGTGTACTCCTGGGTCGACTCGCTCTCGGCCGCACGGACGGTCCAGGTGTGCGTCGGGTCGACCAGCACGAGGTCGGCGTCGAGCCCGACGGCGATCGCGCCCTTGGTGCGGAGGCCGAAGCGCTGCGCCGGGTTGTACGACGTCATCCGGGCGACCTCGCCCAGCGGCAGGCCGCGCTTGCCGCCCTCGCTGACCATGCCGGCCAGCAGGTACTCGGCACCGCCGAAGCCCGACTTCGCGAGGAACACGTCGTCCTTCGGCTCGCCGAACTTCAGCTCCTCCTTGCAGCACGCGTGGTCGCTGACGACCCAGTCGACCTCGCCCTTCAGCACGTGGCCCCAGAGCGCCTCGACGTCCTCGCGCGGGCGGATCGGCGGGTTGACCTTGGCGCCGAGGTTGGCGGCCGTGTCGATGTCGGCGAGGAGGTGGCCGACGGTGACCTCGCGGCGGAAGTTCACCTCGGGGAAGGTCGCGGCCATCCGCAGCGCGGCGTCCATCGCCTTGGCCGACGACAGGTGCAGCAGGTTGATCGTCGGCAGCTCGGTCTCGTGGGCGAGGTAGGACGCGATGGTGACCGCGAGGCCCTCGGAGTGCTGCGGGCGCGAGGCGCTGTAGGCGGCGAGGCCGGTGAGCTCGCCCTCCTCCTCGACCATCTTCGTGTAGGCGGTCATGATCTCGGCGGTCTCGCAGTGCAGGGACAGCGAGATCTCGTCGGCGAGGTCGGGGTGGTCCTGGCGGGCCTTCTGCACCGCGCGCATCACGAACTCGAAGTGCGCGATGTCGTAGCGCTCGTCCTCGGGGATCATCAGGAAGTCGCTCTGGCTGGTCGAGCGGCCGTGCAGGCCGTGGCTGCCGTAGAACATGAAGATCTTGAACGACGTCACGCCGTGCTCGCCGACCAGGTCGGACACCTCGCCGAGGTGCTCCTTGCTCATCGGCGCGAGGTGGAAGCCGTAGTCGACGTAGGCCTCGCCCTCCGACGCGGCCAGCACCTCGGGGAAGAAGTCGGAGTAGGCGCCGCCCTTGTTGAGGTAGTACTGCCCGGTGCGCATGTAGTTGAGCGCGGTGGTCACGCCACCCTGCGCGCACGCCCGGCTCTCGGTGCCGGTGTCGGTGTGCAGGTCGTTGTAGATGCCCCAGTGCTGGTGGGCGTCCACGACGCCGGGGAAGAGCAGCTTGCCGCCGGCGTCGACGACGGTCGCACCGGAGGCGTCGAGGCCCGGGCCGACCCCGGTGATGACGCCGTCGGTCACGGCGACGTCCCAGTCCTGCGGCTCCGCGTGGTCGTGGTGGACGACCCGGGCGTTGGTGATGACGAGGTCGGGGGTGCTCATGGTGATGGCCTTTCGGGAGGGGCGGGTCAGGAGGTGGGCAGGGCCGCCGCGAGGTCGGCCAGCAGGGCGGAGACGGACGAGCCGTCGCCGAGGGACAGGACACGGGAGCGGACGTCGTCGACCACGTCGTCGGCGACCAGCCCGGCGCAGTTCATCCGGAACTTGAGGGCGAGCTCCTCGTCGGACAGCGGGCGCTGCGGCCCGCCCCGGTTGGCGAGCACCTTCTGCTCGACGACGGTGCCGTCGGTGGTGGTGAGCCGCACGACGGCGGGGAACTGGTGCGGGAAGATCGCGTCGCACTCCTCGTCGCCGACCACCGTCACGAGCGCCATCAGGCGGCGGCGCTCGGGGTCCTGGGCGAGCACGTCGGAGTAGTCGTCGAGTCCCATCCCGAGGCCCGACCCGTCGCCGACGAGTCCGGCGACGACGGCGAACGGGCCGCTGAACTGGGCCTGGTAGCCGGTCTCCGGCGCCCGCTTCACCTCGATCGGCTCGCCGATCGTGCGGACGACCGCGGACGGCACGCCGAGCTCGATGGCAGCGACGTCGTCGAGGCGCACGCCGCCCTCGCGCAGGAGGCGGCCAGCGTCGACGGCCGTGTGGGTGAAGTGGTTGGCCGGGTAGGGCTTGAAGAAGATGCCGGGCACGGCCCAGGTCGTGCCGAGGCCGTCGGTCACCTCCTCGAGCCGCACGTTCTCCCCGTGCAGCCAGGCCTGGAAGAAGCCGAAGCGGCCCTCGAGCACGGTCGGCGGTCCGGTGATGCCGCGGCGGACCAGCTCGGCGGCCATCACGGCGGAGTGCGCGGCCCAGCCGCAGTGCATCCGCTTGACGGTGCCCCCGGAGCGGTTGCCCTCGATGATCCCGGACGTCATCGACGCGGTGACGCCGAGGACGTCGGTGATGAGGTCGTCGGAGAGCTCCATGAGCATCGCGGCGCTGACCGCGGCCCCCATGGCGCCGCAGATGGAGGTCGCGTGCTGGCCGTGCTCGAAGTAGACCGAGTTGCCCAGCTCCTCGTCGTACCCGGCCATCCCGAGCCGCACCGCGACCTCGAGACCGACGGCGACGGCGTCGAGGAGGGCGGTGCCGTCGGCGCCGACCGACTCGGCGACGGCCAGCGCGGCGGGTACGACGACCGCGCTGGGGTGGAGGACCGACGGGAGGTGGGTGTCGTCGAAGTCGAGCGAGTGCGCGAGCACGCCGTTGGCGAAGGCGGCCTGCGCGGCCGGGACGGCGTCGGCGAGCCCGAGGGCGTGCGCCTGGGCGGTGCCGCCCTGCGACGCGACGAGGTCGAGCGCGGCGGCGCTGGTCTCGAGCGGCTGCGCGGCGACGCAGAGGCCGAGCACGTCGAGGACCCGCTGGCGGACGCTGGCGCGGACCTCGTCGGGCGCGCCCTTGAGCCGCACCTGGTCGGCCCACGCGGCGAGCTGCTGGGCGAGGGTCTGCTCGCGATCAGGCACCGGAGACCACCGCCAGGGGGCGCACCGGCGAGCCGGTGGCGCCGACGAGCGGGAGCGGCGACAGCACGAAGGTGAACTCGTGCGCGCCGGCAGCCGCGACGCCGTCGAGGTCGAGCGCCTCGATGATGTAGATCCCGCCCTCCACCAGCAGCACGCGGTGGGCCGGCAGGTGGCCGTGGCCGGCGCCGGGCCTGAGGCACTCGAAGGCGATGGTGTCGGCGCCGACGGCGTGCACGTGGCGGTCGGCGAGCCAGGTCGCGCCGGCCTCGCTGACGCCGGGGACGCCGCTGGCCGCGCCGCGGTAGACGGACGGGTCCGGGTCGGCGAAGTGGCGGCCCCAACCGCTGCGGATGAGCACGACGTCGCCGGCGCGCACCTCGGTGCCCTGGCGCTCGACGGCCTCCTCGAGCTCGGCGACGGTGATCTCGTGCCCCGCCGCGCAGCCCTCCGGACCGTGGGCGGAGCCGACGTCGAGCAGCACGCCGCGGCGCACCATCGGCTCGATCGTGTGGACGCCGTGGTCCATGTACTTCCCGCCGATGCCGGCCTCGAAGGCGTCGGCGCCGCCGTGCAGCCTGCCGTCCTGCGAGACGTGGGCGAGCGCGTCGATGTGGGTGCCCACGTGGGTGCCCATCGAGATGAGGTCGTTGGCGGCCGAGCCACCGTCGGCGCGCACCATGTCGCCGTGGCGACGGGGCAGGGAGTGCCAGTACGCCGGGTGGTTGGGCGACTGCGGCATGCCGATGCTGAGCGGTCGGCCCAGGTCGTGGATCTGCACGCCCTCGAGCACCGCGGTCAGCAGCGCGTCGGGGGTGCGGAGGGCTGGGGTGGTCGCCATGTCAGTCCGTTCCTTGGTCTGGGTCGCGCTCACGCGACGACCCCGCGGGACCGCAGCTCAGCGAGCTCGGTCGTGGTCACTCCTGCCTCGGCGAGCACCGTGTCGGTGTCCTCGCCGAGGGCGCGTCCGGTGAAGCGGATCTCTCCGGGGGTCTCGGACATCCCCCACATCACGTCGTGCATCGCGAGCTCGCCGAGCTCGTCGTCGTCGACGTGCGTGATCATCCCGACGGCCCGGACGTGCTCGTCCTCGTAGATGTCGCGGGCGTCGTAGACCGGGGCGACGGCGGCGCCGGCCTCGGTGAAGGCGTCGACGACCTCGTCGCGGGTCCGCTCGGCGATCCAGCCACCGACGTAGCCGTCGAGCAGGTCGGCGTGCTGCGCCCGGTCACGGCCGCTGGCGAACCACGGCTCGTCGAGCACCTCGGGGTGGCCGACCAGGGTCAGCACGCGCTCGGCGATGGCCTGCGCGCTCGTCGAGATCGCGACCCAGTGGTCGTCCTTGGTGCGATAGGTGTTGCGCGGGCTGTTGTTGACCGAGCGGTTGCCCTGCCGCATGCCGACGGCGCCGGTCTGCTGGTAGGCCATGGGGCCGGGGCCGACCGCGGTCATGATCGGCGCGAGCAGGCTCATGTCGATGACCTGGCCGCGGCCGGTGCGCTCGCGGGCGAGCAGGGCCATGCTGACCGCCGACGAGGCGGCGATGCCGGCGATGCTGTCGGCGAGGCCGAAGGCGGGCAGGGTCGGCGGGCCGTCGGGCTCGCCGGTGAGGTGCGCGAAGCCGCTCATCGCCTCCGCGAGGGTGCCGAACCCGGGACGCCGGGAGTAGGGCCCGGTCTGGCCGAAGCCGCTCACCCGGAGCAGCACCAGCCGCGGGTTGGCCTCCAGCAGCACCTCGGGCGAGAGGCCCCAGCGCTCGAACGTGCCCGGGCGGAAGTTCTCCACCAGCACGTCGGCGTCCGTCGCGAGCCGGACCAGCAGCTCGGCGCCCTCGGGCTTGCCGAGGTCGATGGCGACGGTGCGCTTGTTGCGGGAGATCTCCTTCCACCACAGCGACACCCCGTCCTTGACCGGGCCGTGGCCACGCATGCTGTCGCCGGCACGGGGGTGCTCGACCTTGACCACGTCGGCGCCGTAGTCGCCGAGCACCTGGCAGGCCAGCGGCCCGGCGAGGATCGTGGAGACGTCGAGGACGCGGATGCCGTCCAGGGGCCCGGTCATGACGCCACTCCCCCGCTGGTCGAGCCGGAGGCCCGGTGGCCGAGCTCCTTGCTGATCTGCGCCGCGGTGGCGGCGACGAGGGCGCCGTAGCGCTCGCACGCCTCCGCGTCGAAGCGGTCGCGCGGGCCGCACAGGGAGATCGAGCCGAAGACCTCGCCGGAGGCCCGGTGGACGGGGGCGGCGACGCTGCCGGCTCCGGCCTGGCGCTCACCGAGGCTGACGGCGTACCCCGTCTCGCGCACGCGGTCGAGCTCGGTGCGCAGCGCACCGACGTCGGTGATGGTCGACGACGTGACCCGCTCGAGCCGCGAGAGCTCGAGGTACTCCTCCACCTCGGCGTCGCCGAGGTGGGCCAGGATCGCCTTCGACGACGAGCCGGCGTGGAGCGGGTGGGTGGTGCCGAGGGAGATGGCCATCCTGATCTCGTGGGGCGAGAGGATCTGGTCGACGTAGACGCGCGACCAGCCGTTGCGCACCGACAGGGTGGCGGTCTCCTTGGTCTCGGTGACCAGCGACTGGAGGTGTGGGCGGGCGATGCGGGGCACGTCGAGCGAGCGCAGGGCCGCCATGCCGACGGCCAGTGCGTCGGGGCCGAGGCGGTACTGCTTGGTGCGGTCGTCGAACACCAGGAACGACGCCGCGGTGAACTCCTTGAGGATGCGGTGCGCGACGGCCTTGGGCAGGTCGAGCTCGCGGGCGATCGTGGAGACGCCGAGCGTCTCGGGCGACCGGTCCGAGATCAGGCTGAGCACCGACAGGGCGCGCAGCAGCCCCGACTTGCTCTCGGACGCCTTCTCCAGCTGCTCCTCGGTCATCCCGTCCCCCTTCATCGGCGTCCCAGTCCCGTGATCACGACTGGCACGTTCCCACGGATGGCGCGGGAGTACGGGCAGGTCTGGTCGGTCAGCTCGAGGAGCTCGTCGAGGGTGTCCTGGTCGCACTCGGGCGCGGTGACCGTCAGCTCGACGGCGATCGAGTAGACGTCGTCCTCGTCGGTGCACAGCGACACCGCCGCGGTCGTCGTGGTCGGGCCGACGGTGACCTTCTCGCGCCGGCTGACCACCTGCAGCGCACTGTCGAAGCAGGCGGCGTAGCCGGCCGCGAAGAGCTCCTCGGGGTCGGTGCCGCCGGTGCCGCGCTGGGCGGGCCTGGTCAGGTCGAGCTCCAGCGATCCGGTGCTGGAGGTCGCCCGCCCACCCCGGCCGCCGGTGACGTCGACGCTCGCGGTGTAGAGGACCTTCGCCCCTGACTCGGACACTGCGCTCATGCGGACATCTCCGTCGTCGGGACCTGGTGGAAGGACAGGGCGCGGGTCGCGACCGCGTCGACGAGATCGGTCGGGTGCTCGTCCATCGGGAAGTCGGTGCCGGGCACGAGCACCAGCTCGGCCCACGGCATCGCCGCGGTGACCTGGTCGGTGAAGCGGTGGACCAGGTCGCGCTCGCCGTGGACCAGCGCGGTGGGCACGTCACGCAGCGCGTCGACGTCGATGCGGTGGTCGAAGACCGCGCGGTATGCCGTGCCGTAGTCGGGTCCGGTGGCGAGGTACTCCAGCACCTGCCGGTCGACCTCGTCGACGGCGAGATCGGGGTAGAGCCCCCGGACCCGGTCCCAGATGACGGCCAGGTGCGAGCCGTCGAGCGCGGGCTCGTAGCCCGGCGCGTAGCCGGCCTTCTTGGTGGCGCGCTCCTCGTCGGAGTAGAGCGGCAGGCCCTGGTGGATCAGGCCGAGGACGCGGGCCGGCTCCTGGATCGCGACCTCCGTCGCGACCACCGCGCCGGTGTGCTGGCCGAGCAGGACGACCCGCTCGAGGCCGAGCTCGTCGAGCAGCGCCCGGACACCGGCGGCGTAGTCCGGGATGCTCCACTGCCCCGGCGTCGGGTCGGACATGCCGAACCCCGGGGTGTCCGGCGCGACGACGTGGAGGCCGCGGGCGGCGAGGCCCGGGAGGACCGCCTCGTAGGTCGCCGACGACAGCGGCGACTGGTGGAGGATCACCAGCGCCGGGTCGTCCGGGTCGCCGGCGGAGCGCAGGTGGACCTGGCCCCACGGGAGGCGGACGTAGGAGCGGTCGGAGGGACCGACGAGGTTCTTCACTGCTGGCCCGCTCCTTCCGACGCGACCTCGGCGGACATGGCGGCCATGACCGCGATGACGTGGCGGATGCCGTTGCGGTAGTCGTCGATCCGGATGTTCTCGTTCGGTCCGTCGACGCCCGAGTCGGCGCGCGAGACGCCGACGCCGACGATCGGGAGGCCGGCGAGGACGCCCTGGTTGCCGATCCACTGCGTGTAGGGCTCGATGAGCGGCTCGGTGCCGTAGACCTCGCGCGCGGCGTCGGCGACCAGGCCGACGAACGGGTGGTCGGGGTCGGTGCGGTTGGGGATGCTCTGCGCCATCACCTCGACCACGACGTCGCCGAAGCCCTCGGCGACGAGGTGCTTCTCGACCGCCGCGAGCACCGTCTCCGGCTGCTGCCCGGCGACCATCCGGATCTCGATCTTGGCGGTGGCGGTGGCCGGGATGCCGAGGGTGACGTCGTCCGTCATGTCGCCGCCCTCGATGCCCGCGATCGTCAGCGTGGGACGTACGCGGATCGCGGCCGCGGCGGCCTGGGCGTCCTCACCGTGGCGGAACGAGTCCACGCCGGCGCGGCGGTGCAGGAAGTCGACGTCGAAGGGCAGCGCCTCGACCAGCTCCTGCACCCGCGGGCTCATCTCCTCGACGCCCTCGTCGAAGCCGGGCACGCGGCAGTCGCCGTCGTCGTCCTGGAGCGCCGCGAGCGCGCCGATCAGGCGCGTGGTGGCCGAGTGCAGCAGGGCGGTGTTCTGGCTGGTCAGGTCACGGCTGATGGTGCGCACCGAGAGGCGGAGGTAGAGCACGCCCTTCTCGGAGAGCTTGAGCAGCAGGCGCCCGTCGTTGTCGAGCCAGGAGTTCTCCCACAGCGCGGCGTCGGCGTCGAGCTGCTCGCGGTGCGCGGCGACGAAGCTCGCGAGGCCGGGGCTGTGCAGCCACTGCTTGCCCTCGACGATGTAGCGGCTGGTGACCGGCGGCTCCAGGCCGGCGAGCTTCCACGCAGCGGCGGCGTGGATGCGCGACATGATCGCGCCCTTGTCGTCGGCGACGCCCCGGGCGTAGACCCGGCCGTCGACGACCTCGCCGGAGTAGGGCGGGACGATCCACTCGGAGTCGTCACCGGTCGGCTCGACCGCGACGTCGTAGTGGGTGAAGTGCAGCAGCCGCGCCGGGCCGCCGGCGACCTCGCCGATGACGTAGGGATGGGACTTCTCCCATGGCACGACCTGCGACGTGCCGCCCCAGCGCTCGAGCGAGCCGGCGATGAAGTCGGCGGTGGCCTGCATCTGCTCGACCTCCTCGCGCTTGCTGACGAAGCGGCACAGCTCCTGGAGCTCGACGACGAACTCGTCGAGGTGCGCGTCGACGGCGGCGTAGACCGCCTCGAGGTCGGCGCTGCTGACGGGCGTGCTGGTGGGCTCGGTGCTGGGCACGGGTGCTCCTGTCACTGGATCGTCACCCCTCCGTCGACGAAGACCGTCTGGCCGGTCACCATCGCTGCGGCAGGGCTGAGGAGGTAGGTCACGGTGTGGGCGACGTCGTCGGCGGTCGCCATCCGGCCGGCAGGGATGCTGGCCATCTTGTCGTCCATGTAGGCCTCGTCGGCCCGGACGTCGGTGGTCATCGCGGTCGGCACGATGGTCGGGCCGACGGCGTTGACGCGGATGCCGTCCTCGGCCCACTCGAGGGCCAGGACGCGGGCGAGGTGCATGACCCCGGCCTTGCTGACGCAGTAGCCGACGCTGTTCCTCACGGCGACGTGGCCGTTGGTCGAGCCCAGGTTGACGACGCTGCCCTGCGTGGCGACGAGCGCCTCGCGGGCGGCGACGCTGACCCGGAAGGTGCCGGTGAGGTTGACGTCGAGGACCAGCTGGAAGTCCTCCTCGCTCATCTCGGCGGCCGACCCGCGTCGCACGATGCCGGCGTTGTTGACGAGGTGGTCGATGCGTCCGTGGGCGGCCACGACCTCGGCCACCATCGCCTCGCACGAGGCGGTGTCGCGTACGTCGACCCGGTGCCGCGAGTGCGGCCCGCTGAGGCCGAGCTCGTGCTCCCACTCGTCCGCGGGAGTGACGTCGGCCAGGGCGACGGTGGCGCCGCGGTCGATGAGCCGCTGGGCGACGGCCGCGCCGATGCCGCGTGCGGCCCCGGTCACGAGGGCCACCCGGCCGCTGAAGTCGAAGGGATCGCTCATGCTCCGATGACCCGGCTCTGGTCGGCCCAGAAGGTGACGCGCTTCTGGATGAGCCGGATGGCGGCGTGGGCGATGAGCCCCATCAGCGACAGCACCACGAGGATCGCGAACATGCCGGCGATGTCGAAGTTGTAGTTGGTCTGGAGGAGCAGGTAGCCCAGGCCCTCCTGGGCGCCGATGAACTCGCCGACGACCGCGCCGAGGATCGCGAAGACGATGCCGATGTCGAGGCCGGCGAAGATGAAGGGCATCGCGCTCGGCAGCTGCACCTTGCGGAAGACCTGGAGGCGCCCGGCGCCGAAGACCTTGAGCATCTGGATCCGGTCGGAGTCGGCGGAGCGGAGCCCCTCGATGACGTTGATGAGCATCGGGAAGAACGAGATGACCGCGGCCATCACGATCTTGCTGGTGAGGCCGAAGCCGAACCAGACGACGAAGAGCGGGGCGAGCGCGACCTTCGGCACCGTCTGGAAGGCGACGATGTAGGGCATCAGCGTCTTCTCGACGATGCGGATCTGGGAGATCGCGGTGCCGAGGACGATCGCGCTGACCACGCCGATCGCGAAGCCGATGGCCGCCTCCTGGGTGGTGACCCGGACGTGGCCCCAGAACTGGTCGCTCTCGAGCTGGAGCAGGAGGCTGTCCCAGATCGCGCTCGGCGGCGGGAGGACGAAGGCCTCCACGTCGAGCACGCGGACGCCGACCTCCCAGATCGCCAGGACGGCGACGAAGACGAGCGGGACGAGGACGACCTCGGGACGCTCGCGGAGGTCGAAGCGGCGACGGGCCTGCGGGGCGACCGGGTCGGTGGTCTCGGTGCCGACGGTGCCGGGGGCGTCCACGGCGTCGGTCTCGGGGGTCTGCTGCACGGTGTTCATCTCGGGCCTCAATCGATGACGCTGGCGTTGAAGTACTTGCGGATGCGGTCGACGTAGACGCCGGCCTGGTCGCTCGACATCACGCCGAGGTCCCGGGGACGCTCGATGTCGATGTCGATGATCTCGGCGATGCGGCCCGGTCGCGGGCTCATCACGACGACGCGGTCGGAGAGGAAGACCGCCTCGGGGATCGAGTGCGTGACGAGCACGATGGTGGCGCCGAGGTCCTTCCAGATGCGGAGCAGCTCGACGTTCATGTACTCACGTGTCATCGCGTCGAGCGCGCCGAACGGCTCGTCCATGAGGAGCACGGCGGGGTCGTGCACGAGCGCACGGGCGATGCCGGCGCGCTGCTGCATGCCGCCGCTGAGCTCGAAGGGGTACTTGTCGGAGAAGTCCGCCAGCCCCACCAGGTCGAGCAGCTCCTTGGCACGGGCCAGCGACTTCTTCTTGTCGAGCTTCTGGATCTCGGCGGGCACCAGGACGTTGTCCAGGATGCTCCGCCAGGGCAGCAGGGTCGCGGCCTGGAAGACCATCCCGACCTCGGGCAGCGGCTTGACCACGTCGCTGCCGGCGATCTCGACCCGGCCCTCGGTGCGGGGGATGAGGCCGGCCAGGATCTTCAGCAGGGTGGTCTTGCCGCAGCCCGAGGGCCCGACGACGGAGACGAACTCACCACGACGGACGGTGAAGTTGATGTCCGACAACGCGTGCGTCGGTGCGGACCTCCGGGGGCGGTAGACCTTCTCGAGCGAGTCGACGGCGATCCACGAGGAATCGCCGGTGGCGACCGCCTCGGGCGTCGTCTGGGGCGCGGTGTCGATCATGTCGTCCTTCTTCCGTGAGCGTCGGTGTGCGTCGTGGTGAGCCCGGTCTCCTCAGTGGAGCCGGCTCACTCCGTCCACTCGTCGGCCTGCTTGATGACCGCAGCGGCGTCGAAGTCGTTCGCGGCGGTGAGGAGGCCGTCGTCCCACACCTTCGCCAGGTCGACCTCGGCCGTGATCTGGCCGGCCTCGAGGGTGTACTCCTGCGTCTTCGTCCAGTCCTCGTCGGAGATGGCGCCCCAGTCGGACCACTCCGAGGGGGAGCCGCTCGTCGGGGTGGCGGTGGCGAGCCACGCCTCGAGGTTCGCGACGTCGTCGGCGAGGCGCTCGTCCTCGCTCTGGCCGGCCAGGATGTCGGGGAAGACCTTGTAGCCGATCTTCATGGCCGCCTCGGGGTTCTCGGCGGAGAAGAGCATCGCCTTGTAGCCGGCGCGCAGCAGGCCCTCGTAGGCCTCCTGGTCCCCGGCGAGGGCCTTCGAGTTCACGGCGAAGCTCAGCGAGCGGATGCCGTCGAAGATCGGCGGGTTGTCGAGGTAGGCCAGCTCGGTGCCGGACAGCTCGATGACCGAGTAGGCCTGCGAGTAGAGCGCGAGCGCGTCGACCTGGCCGCTGGTGAGGGCGCTGGCGGCCTGGGCGCCGACGCCGACGGGGAGCAGCTCGACGTCCTTCTCGGGGTCGAGGCCGCCGGCCTTCACGAACGCCCGGGCGTAGGGCGCGGACCCGGAGGCCAGCGAGATGACGCCGATCTTCTTGCCGTCGAGGTCCGCGGGGGACGTGATGTCGCTGCCCGGCATCGTGGCGATCTCCCACGGCCAGTTCTGGACGAGGCCGCCCACGGTGGTGACCGGGACGTTCTTCTCGACCGCGGCGAGGATGGAGCCGGTGTCGGCGGCGGTGAAGTCGCCCTGGCCGGTGCCGACGGCCTGGACCGCGGCCACGGAGCCGTCGGAGTTGACCGTCTTGACGTTGAGGCCCTCGTCCTCGAAGTAGCCCATCTCCTGGGCGACGGCGTACATCGCCACCTCCTCCTTCGGGCCGATGACCGCGGAGGCGATCACGAAGGTGAGGTCGGTGGAGTCGCTGTCGGAGGCGGACGAGTCGTCGGTCCCTCCGCAGGCGCTGAGCAGGAGGAGGCTGGCAGCGAGCACACCGGCGGTGGCTCGGAGGCGGAGCGTCATGGCTTTCTCATTTCGTTGGTCGTGCCGGACGGTGCGGGGGTGGGTGCTGCTGGTGGTCCGAGACTCCGAGCCGGGTGGAGAAGGGGGTGGTGCTACGCCCGTGCGCTGCTCGGCTCGAGGCCGATGCCGGCCTCGCACAGGTCGTTCCAGACGATCTGCTCGGTGATGAGCCCGTCGCGGAGGACGAACACGTCGACGTAGCGGACGTCGTCGAAGGGGGTGCCGTCGAGGCGCTCGCCGTAGAGGCGACCGAGGGAGACGACGTGGACGTCGCCGCCCTCCTGCTCCCCGGTGAGGAAGCGGTCGCGGTGCTTGCGCACCCAGGCGTACGGCTTGGGGGTCGCCACCATGTCCGCGAGGGCGGCGTGCTCGACACCGGTGGGGAACTGCATGCGGACGCCGGGGGCGAGGAAGCGGGAGGCCGCGTCGAGCTCCCGGTCCTCGCAGAGCTGGAGGTAGGTGTCGACGACGACCGTGGGGTCGACGGTGGGATCGGTCCCGGTGCTGGTCACGACTCCGCCTTCCGGGCGAGCATCTCGTTCCACTGCTCGCGCAGCGGGTGCTCGGCGGGCCCGTTCTCGGTGATGATCCGGACCAGGCGCGCCATGTAGTCGGTGCGCGCGAGGTCGAGCACGCCCGTCTCGGCGTCGGTGGGCGTGAAGTGGTCGAGCTCGCCCTCGGCGAGGACGCCCTTGCGGACCATCAGCGCCTCGAGCGCGCGCAGCCGGTGGCTGGTCACGTGGAGGTCGGTGGCCAGCTGGAGCACGAGGTCGAACAGCTTCGCGGTCTGCGGGCTCTCGAGGTACTGGAGCTCCTCGCTCATCAGGCGACCGCCTCTCCAGCCGGCTTCGTGGCCGGCTTCGTGGCCGGCTTCGTGGCGGAGAGCACGGCCCACGGGAAGTGCCACTCGGGGCGCTCTCCCCAGCCCTCCGGACGGACGCCGAGGTTGCGCTCGTCGAAGGGACGCCACCGGACGTCGGTGAGGCCGGCGGCCTCGAGGGCGGCGACGGTGTCGGTGGCGAAGAGGTCGCGGAAGAACGGCTCGTTGTTGCGGTCGGCGTGCTCGACGATCGAGGCGTCGCGCAGCAGGTCGCCGGTGAGCATGAACTCGAGGAAGTGCACCTCGCCGCCCGGCTTCACCAGGCGCGCGGCCTCGGTGAGCGTGGCGACGATCGCCTCGGTCGGCATCTCGTGGAGCACCATCGTCCCGGTGACCACGTCGACGCTCTCGTCGGCGAGACCGGTCGACTGGCCGTCGCCCTGGACGTAGTCGATCGGGAGGCCGAGGGCCTCGGCCTCGGCGTGGGCGAGCCGCAGGCCGGGCGAGGCGAGGTCGATGCCGACGACCTGGGCGGTGGGATACTTCGCGACGAGCGGGCGGGTGCTCTTGCCGAAGCCGCAACCGATGTCGACGACCGTGGTCGCCTCGGGCTTGTCGGGCAGCGCGGTCTGGGCGAAGAGGCTGTGGAACTTGTAGCCGTCGTTGTCGCGCAGCATCACGATGCGGGCGCCGAACTCGTAGACGTAGGCCGACATGTCGTCGGAGAAGAAGCTGCCCGGCTGCACGTGGATGTCGTAGTCGGTGTACCAGCCCGGCAGGTCCAGGTCGGGGTTCAGCTCGATGCTGCCCAGGCCGTGGGTCGGGGCCGAGTCGAGGACCTCGACGAGGTCGGCGCGACGACGCAGGACCGCGTCGCCGGCGGTGCGCCAGAGCATCTTCTGCTGCACGCGCTCGAGGTGGGAGAACCACGGGTACGACGGCAGGGTGCGCATCGTCTCGTTGGCCTGCTCGACGCTGTCGGCGACGACACCGGTCGCCGCGAACTCCTGCGCCAGGGCGGGGTAGACCGCGTCGCTCCAGCGCTTGCGGAGGCCGAGGATGAAGTCGACGGACGCACGCTCGTCGAGCGTCAGCCGGTCTTCGATGTCGATCATCGGGTGCCTTTCGGGACGGGTGTCGAGCGGGGAGGGCGGGTGCGTGGGGGGAGGTCAGTAGCTGAAGGCGACGTCGCGCGCGGCGGCGCTCTCGGTGTCGCCGAGGAAGGTGCCGGCGATCCGGCCCTCGAAGACCGCCTCGAGCGCGGTGCGCGGGGAGTTCGCGTCCCCGACGACGTGGACCCGGGGGACGTCCACGCCGTCGGGGCGCTCGCCGACGAGATCGGTGCGGGCTGCGTCGAGGGCCCGGTAGAGGTCGTCCTCGGCCGTCGGCCGGCCGACGTCGACGAGGGCGGAGACGCCGGTGATGACGCTCGTGTCGCCGGAGAGGGTGTCGGTCAGGGTGACCTCGCCGGGACCGGTGACGGCCGCGCCGACCATGAGGTGCGCACGCACCCCGGCGGCCTGGAGCCGCGGCACCAGCGCCAGCTTGCTGTAGGTCGTCACGCGGGCGGCGAGCGACGGCGTCGGGGAGAGCAGGTGGACGCGCGCGCCGCAGGCGACGAGGCCCTCGACCAGCGAGGCGGCCGCCCAGTCGCCCTCCTCGTCCCAGACCGCGACGGTCGTGCCGGTGAGGTCGTCGAGCGCCGCGACCTTCCCGGCCGTCTCGACGGACGTCCACACCGGGACGCCGGCACCGAAGTCGTGGCGGCGCGGGCGCGAGCCGGTGGCGACCACGACGTCGTCCCACGCGCCGGCAAGGATCTCCTCGGCCGTGAGCGTGGTGCCGAGGAGGACCTCGACGTCGGTGTCCTCGATCGCGCGGACGGCGTCGGTGACCATCAGGCCGAGGCGGGCCCGGTGCGGCATCGCCGCAGCGATCCGGACCTGGCCGCCGAGCTGCGCGTCGCGCTCGACGAGGGTCACCCGGTCGCCGGCGCGGTGGGCGGAGAGGGCGGCCTCCAGGCCGGCCGGTCCCCCGCCGACGACGAGGACGCGTCGACGTCGTGGGTCACCGAGGTCGAGCCAGGCCTTGTTCCACTGCTGCTCGGCGCCGACCTCCGGGTTGACCAGGCAGGTGATGGGCAGGCTCTTCTCGACGCGGGAGATGCAGCCCTGGTTGCAGGCCAGGCAGCTGCGGGCGGCGACGCCGTCGCGGTGCTTGTTGACGAGGTGCGGGTCGGCGATGTGCGGGCGCGCCAGCGCGACCAGGTCGGCCTCGCCGGCGTCGACGAGCTCGGCGGCCTCGGCGAGGCTGTCGAGGCGGCAGACCGCGATGACGGGGAGCTCGGGCAGCGCCTTCTTGAAGAGCGCCGCGTGGTGGCGGAAGGGCGCGTGGCCGAAGCTCATGTCGGCCATCTGGGTGGAGAGCGACCAGGTGGCCTGGTAGGCCGAGTGGCTGACGTGGACGTAGGCCAGGTCGACGTCGGCACGAAGGCGCTCGACGATCTCGATCACGTCGTCGGGGCCGAGGCCGCCGTCGAGGAACTCGTCGGCCGATACGCGGAGGCCGATCGGCAGGCCCGCGGCGGTCGCCGCAGCGAGCACCTCGCGCGTGAGCCGCATCCGGCCGTCGAGGTCGCCGCCCCAGCCGTCGGTGCGCTGGTTGGTCGCCGGGGAGAGGAACTGCTGGAGCAGGTGGCCGTGGCCGGCGTGCACCTCGAGGCCGTCGAAGCCGGCCTCGCGCATCCGGCGGGCGGCGGCCCCGAAGCTGTCGACGACGGTCGCCAGGTCGGCGTTGCCCATGGCGTGCGGGGTCGCGGCACCGGTCGACCAGGCGATCGGCGAGGCGGACCAGGCGGCCGTGCGGGTGGCCTCGCCGTTGGCCTGGCGGCCCGCGTGCATGATCTGCGCGAAGAAGGCGGCACCGTGCTCGTGCACGGCGTCGACCATGGCGGCGTACGACGGCACGGCGGCGTCCTCGAAGCACCCGAGGCTCAGGGTGCGGCCCGCGGAGGTCGGGTGGACGCGGATCGCCTCGGTGATGATCAGGCCGGCGCCGCCGCGGGCGCGCTCGGCGTGGTAGGCCGCGTGGCGTGCGGTCGGGCGGTTCTGCACGCCGAAGTTGGTGGTGTGTCCCGGCACGACGACGCGGTTGCGCAGCTCCAGCGGCCCGACGGCCACGGGTGAGAGCAGTGCGTCCACGATCGATCCTCGCGTCGATGTGTTCGGATGAGCCGAACAGCGGTTCTGTGACACGAACAACAATGCGGACGACGCCACCACGGGTCAAGGGGTGTCGGCAAAGTTGACGGGAATGAAACGAGGCCGAAACAGGGCGCTTCACGCCTGTCCTGAGCGTGGATCAGGCGTCGCGAAGACGTGCCCGACAGCTCCCCTCGATTGTGCAACAACCGTCTGGACCATCGTTCGGCAGGGCCGAACGGCGGACGTCCGGGAGCTACGGGCTGCACCACCTGCAAGGAGCGTTGCACCCGTCGGTTGCACGCACCGCGGCTGAGCGAAAGCTTTCGCGCAGGCCCCGGGGGTGCACACCTACCGTGCAAGGGTTCTTGCACGAGCAGCCACTTCCGCAGTCAGGTTGTCGGCAGGTTCGCGGTCCTAGCGTCCGAGGCATGTTCGATCTCATCAACGGCCTCCCCGTCCACCCGCTGGTCGTGCACGCCGTCGTCGTGCTCCTCCCCCTCGCCTGCCTCGGCACCATCGCGCTCGCCGTCCGGCCGGCCTGGCGCGAGCGCTACGGCCTGCTCGTGGTCGCGTGCGCTGCGCTCTCCACGGCGCTCATCCCGGTGGCGACGTCGAGCGGCGAGGCGTTGGAGACGCGTGTCGGCGACCCGGGCGTCCACGCACAGCTCGGCGACCAGCTGATCTGGTTCGCCGTCCCGCTCCTCGTCCTGTCGGCCGCCATGGTGTGGCTCGACCGCCGTGCGTCCACCAGCCCCGGGGCGACCGGCGGCCGGAGCCCGGTCGGGGTCGTCCGCGCGGTCAGCGTGCTCGCGCTCGTCGCCGCGCTCGCCGCGTCCGTGCAGGTCTACCGGGTCGGCGACTCCGGCGCCCACGCCGTCTGGGGCGACCAGGTGGGCGCCGGGAAGTGACGGGCTAGGGTCCGGTCGTGCTGCCGCTCACGACCGACCGGCTCGTCGTACGCCCCTTCGCGACGACCGACCTGGACGACTTCCTCGCCTACCAGTCGCACCCGGCAGTACGTCGCCACCTCCACGGACAGCCGCACACCGACGAGGCGGCCGCGGCCTACCTGGCGGCGCAGGGCGGGCTCGACGACGACCAGCGCGACGCGTGGCACGACTGGGCCGTCGAGCACCGTGGGCTGGGCCGGGTCATCGGCAACATCGGGGTCTACCTGCCGGCGGCGTCACCGACCGAGGGCGACCTCGGGTTCCAGTTCTCACCGGACTTCCACGGCCAGGGCCTCGCGAGCGAGGCGGCTCGTGCGCTGGTCGAGGCACTCCGCTCCCACTGGGGCCTGACCCGGATCACCGCGTCGTGCGACGAGGCCAACGTCGCTTCCGCGCGGCTGCTCCTGGCGCTCGGCTTCGCCGAGCTGCCCGAGGCTCCCGCCGGGCAGCGGTCCTTCGAGCTCCTCCCGTGATCCTCAGGCCAGCAGCGCGCGGAGGTCGTCGACGGTCCGGCCCTCGAGGGTCGGCCAGGTCGTGAAGTCACCGGCCTCGGGGAGCACGGCATCGTTCGGGATCGCCAGGCTGGCGGCACCGGAGGCGATCGCGGAGGCGAGGCCGTTGGGCGAGTCCTCGATGGCGACGCACTGCGAGACGGGTACTCCGAGCAGCTCGGCCGCGCGGAGGTAGGGCTCCGGCGAGGGCTTGGTCCGCGTGACGTCCTCACCCCCGACGAGGGCGCCGAAGGTCCCGGGCGGCGCCGCCGCGGCAACCAGCTCGGCCATCTCGTGGGAGGACGTGGTGGCGATCGCGCAGGGCACACCGGCCTCCCCCAGCGCGGCGAGCAGGGTCAGCACGCCCGGCCGCCACGGGACCGTCGTGCGCAACGACTCGATGACGCGCCGCTCGAGGTCGGCGACCAGCGCGACGGCCTCGAGGTCGACGCCCGCGGACTGCATCGCGACGGCGGTCGTCATCATGTCGGAGCCGACGAGCGCGAGGCCCTGCTCGTGCGACCACGTGCCGCCGTGGGCCTCGACCATCACGAACTGCTCGGCGATCCAGATGGTCTCGGAGTCGATCAGGGTGCCGTCCACGTCCCACAGGACTCCGGCCAGGCCGTCGGAAGAGGTCTCGGTCACGCGCCGCAGTCTGCCAGCGGAGCGAGGGCCACAACCGCCACACGTGTCCGCGTTGTCGCCCCCGGACCGCCCGCCGGAGGGCCACAACCGCCACACGTGCTCTTCGCTACCGTCGACGGCATGCACATCGACCTCACCGGCAAGAGCGCACTCGTCACCGGCTCCACCCAGGGCATCGGCCTCGCAATCGCCAAGGGCCTCCTCGAGGCCGGCGCCCGCGTCGGCGTCAACGGCCGGTCCGAGGAGTCCGTCGCCCGGGCGGTCGACGGGCTGCGCGAGAAGCAGCCGGACGCGGACGTCGTACCCGTCGTCGCCGACGTCTCCACCGACGAGGGCTTCGCGGCAGCGACCGCCGCGATGCCCGACGTCGACGTGCTGGTCAACAACCTCGGCATCTTCGAGAGCCGCCCGGCGCTGGAGATCACCGACGAGGAGTGGCGGCGCTTCTTCGAGGTCAACGTGCTCGCCGGCGTCCGGCTCACCCGCCACCACCTGCCGCGGATGACCGGCCGCGGCTGGGGCCGCGTGCTCTACATCGCGAGCGACTCCGCCGTCGTGACGCCGGTCGAGATGATCCACTACGGCATGTCGAAGACCGCGCTGCTCGCGGTCTCGCGCGGCTTCGCCAAGGAGGCCGCCGGCACCGGCGTCACGGTGAACTCGGTGATCGCCGGCCCGACGCACACCGGTGGTGTGGAGGGCTTCGTGCGCAGCCTGGTCGGCGACGACCTGCCGTGGGACGAGGCGCAGCGGGAGTTCATGAGGAAGCACCGGCCCCAGTCGCTGATCCAGCGGTTGATCGAGCCGTCCGAGATCGCCGCGATGGTGACCTACCTCAGCTCGCCGCTGGCGTCCGCCACGACGGGAGGCGCGGTCCGCGTCGACGGAGGTTACGTCGACGCGATCCTGCCCTGACCCCTGCCCTGACCCGGCCTGCCCTGACCCGGCTCAGTGCGCGGGCGGCAGGTCCGCGAGCCGGGGGCGGCGTACGAGCAGCGCGACGAGGACGGCGACCGCGGAGATCGCACCGCCATACATCAGCGCCGCGTGGATGCCCTCGGCCGTCGCGTCGACGAGCGCCACCCCCTCGGCGCTTCGCGCGACGGTCACCCGCGTCATCACGGTGACGAAGAGCGCGGTGCCGGCGGCGCCCGCGACCTGCTGGAGCGTGGACACGATCGCGCTGCCGTGCGAGTAGAGGTGGGGCGGCAGCGAGCCGAGCGCCGACGTCATCAGCGGCGTGAACATGAAGGCCAGGCCGATGCTCATCAGCACGTGGAGCCCGACGACGGTGGACTGCGCGGTCGTGGTGTCGTACGTCGTCATCCCCCACAGCGCGACGCTGACGACCGCTGCTCCCGGGGCGACCAGCGGGCGCGGACCGATGCGGTCGAAGAGCCGGCCGACGATCGGGGCGAGCAGGCCCATGGTGAGGCCGCCGGGCAGGAGCAGGAGGCCGGTGTTGAGGACGGAGAGGCCGAGCACGTTCTGGAGGTAGATCGGCAGCAGGATGAGCGACCCGAAGAGCGCCATCATGCTGACCGCGACCAGCGCGACCGCGATGGCGAAGGTGCGGACCGCGAAGGCGCGGAGGTCGAGCAGCGCCTTGTCGCGGAGCTGGAGCTGGCGCGCGACGAAGGTGGCGAGGGCGAGCGCCCCGACCACGAGCGGCACCCAGACCGGCACGGGCGTGTGCCCGGACGCGCTCTCGCCGATGCTGCTGAGGCCGTAGATCAGGCCGCCGAAGGCGAGGGCGGAGAGGACGACGGAGACCACGTCGACCGGGACGTCGCGGGGCTCGGTCACGTTGCGCACCCACGCCGCGCCGAGCGCGAGCGAGAGCAGCGCGATCGGCAGCACGATCCAGAACATCCAGCGCCACGAGAGCTGGTCGAGCACGAGGCCGGACACCGTCGGGCCGATCGCCGGGGCAACGGAGATGACGATCGAGATGGTGCCCATCATCTGGCCGCGGCGGTCCTCGTCGACGACGTTGAGGATCGTCGTGATCAGCAGCGGCATCATCAGCGCGGTGCCGATCGCCTGGACGACCCGGCCCGCCACCAGCATCGGGAAGACGGGCGCGAGCGCGGCGACGAGCGTACCGATGCTGAACGACGACATCGCCGCCACGAAGACCGTGCGCAGCGGGAAGCGGGTCAGCAGCCAGCCGGTGACCGGGATGACGGCGGCCATCGTGAGCAGGAACGCGGTGGTCAGCCACTGCGCGGTCGTGGCCTGCACGTCGAACTCGCGCATCAGGTCGGGCAGCGCGACGCTCATGATGGTCTCGTTGAGGATCACCACGAAGGCGGACGCCACGAGCAGGGCGATGAGCCGGCCGTGGCCACCGGTGGGCGAGGCCTTCGCGTCGGGGGTGGTGGACGTGCCGGATGTGGCGGGGGCTGTCGTGGTCACTGCTGGATCTGTCCTCGGGCTCGTCGGTCGTCACGCGAATTGTGTCAGTCACTGCCAACACGGCGGTGAACGGCAGAATTCCCTATGATGACGACGTGAGCGAACCCGCGTCCCCCGAGCCGGCACTGCGGGAGCGACGTCGGCGCCAGACCGAGCACGACATCTCGACGATCGCGCTCGACCTCTTCGAGCAGCAGGGCATCGACCACACCACGGTCGACCAGATCGCCGAGGCCGCGGGTGTCTCGGCGCGCACCTTCTTCCGCTACTTCGCGACCAAGGAGGCCGCGGCGCTCGTCGGGCACATCGACCTCGACGAGCGCGTCGAGCAGATGCTGGACGCCATCGCGCCGGGTCGGCCGCTCGTCGACCAGCTCGAGGACGTCTGGCGCGAGGTCCTCGGCGCCTTCGACGACGGCCGGAGCGAGGCCGGCCGGCTGCTGCTGCGCGTACGCCGCCTCATGCTCGCCGAGCCCGCCCTCCGCCAGGCCGCGGTCGCGCTCGACGCCCAGCGCACCGACGACCTGGTCGCTCGGCTCACCGGCAACCTCGGCCTCGACGACGACCTCGGCGTCCGCATCGCCGTCGAGGCCACCGGGCTCGTCGTCCGCGTCACCCTCGACCGCTGGGCCGATGCCCGCGACGCCGGTCGTCCGGTCGAGCTGCTGGAGACCTACGCCGCCGCCTGCGCCCACCTGCACGCCCTGGCCTGAGACGTCTGGCCAGACCAGACCCCTCCCTCGGGGCGGTCTGCCGCAGCTCTCGGCGTGCCTACTGTCGAAGCATGACCACAGTGAGCCGCACCTTCGACGTCCAGCCCGAGCCGGCAACGGTGATCTCCTACCTCAAGGACTTCGGCAACGCCGAGGAGTGGGACCCGGGCACGGAGTCGTGCACGCAGAACGAGCCGGGCCCCGTCCAGGTCGGCACGACCTGGCGCAACGTCTCCAAGATCGCCGGGGTCAGCACCGAGCTGACGTACACCCTCGAGCAGCTGACCGACGACACGATCGTGCTCGTCGGCCGCAACGACACCGCGACCTCGACCGACACGATGACGGTCGTCCCGAACCCGGACGGCCCCGGCAGCCGGGTGACCTACGAGGCGGTCATCGAGCTCAAGGGCGCTGCGAAGATCGCCGACCCGATCATGAAGATCGTCTTCGAGAAGATCGGCAGCGACACCGAGGACGACATGACCACCGTGCTCAACCGGCTCGCCGGCTGAGCCGACACATCCAGCAGAGGGAGTGCACGACATGACCCAGCAGGACGACAACGCCAAGGTGGTCGAGCTCGTCGGCCGCACCCGGACCGCGATGCTCACGACCATGACGCCCGAGGGCACCCACGTCAGCCGGCCGATGGCCGTGCAGGAGGCCGAGTTCGACGGGGACCTCTGGTTCTTCACCTACGAGGACTCCGACAAGGCGCGCCAGATCAGCGCCAACCCGCACGTCAACGTGTCGTTGTCGAACGACAAGAAGAGCGAGTGGACCTCGATCGCCGGCACGGCCGAGCTGGTCCACGACCGCGCCAAGGCCGAGGAGCTGTGGGCCAAGCCCCTGGAGACCTGGTTCCCCGACGGCCTCGAGACCGACGGGCTGGTGCTCCTGAAGGTGAACGGCGACACGGCGGAGTACTGGGACGCGGCCACCAGCAAGGTCCGGCAGGCGCTGGGCATGGTCCGGGCCATCCGCAACGACGACCCGGACGAGTTCCCCGCCGACAACCGCACCGTCGACCTCTGAGGCCGCACGACGTGACGCTCGACGCCCGCAACCTCCGCCGCGTGGTCGGCACCGCCGCCGTTGCGGTCACTGCCCTGCAGGCGGGAACGGCCGTGCTCGCCCTCCGTGCGGGACGGCGCGACTATGCCGACGGCGTGTGGGGACCGGGCCTGGCTGCGGTCGCCGTCACGAGCGCACTCGTCGGCAACGGGGACGCCACCCGCCGGTGGACGCTGGCCGCCGCGACGAGCGCGTGGGCCGCGCGGCTCGAGCACCAGATGCTCGGCCGGCTGCGCGGCTCCGACGAGGAGGACGACCGCTACACCGAGTTCCTCGAGGGCGACTCAGTGCCGGCGGTCGTCGGCAAGGTCTTCGTCACCCAGGCGCTCGCGCAGCTCCTCGTGTCGGCTCCCCTGCAGGTCGCGGCCGCGAGCTCACTCCCGAAGGGCCGCCGCCGCTGGCTCTTCCCCGCCGGCGTGGCGCTGATGGCCGCGGGCGCGACCGTCGAGGCCCTGGCCGACCGGCAGAAGTCGCGGTTCATGGCCGAGAAGGAGCGGGCCAAGGAGCAGTCCGACGACGGCGAGGCTCCTGACGAGCTGCAGATCCTCGACACCGGCCTCTGGGGCTGGTCACGCCACCCGAACTACTTCGGCGACTCAGTCGTCTGGGACGGGGCCTGGCTCGCGTCCGCCGCCTCGGCACCGGCCGGCTGGACGTTCCCGGCGCCGGTCGCGATGTCGTACCTCCTCGTCTTCGCCACCGGCGCGCGACGCACGGAGAAGAAGATGGAGGACCGCCCGGGCTACCGCGACTACCAGCGCCGGGTCTCGTTCTTCCTCCCCCGGCCGCCGCGGTCCTGAGGAGCCGGGGGTGGGCGCCGCCGAGACCGTCCGCGACCTGCTCGCCGAGCACGGCAGGACGTACGCCGACGAGGCCGGCATCACGCTGCGCGACAAGCCCGCCCCGCTCTACCAGCTGCTGGTGCTGACGCTGCTCAGCTCGGCGCGGATCTCGGCCGACATCGCCGTCGCGTCGGCGGCGGAGCTGTTCCACGCCGGGTGGCGCACGCCGGAGAGGATGCGGGCCGCCACGTGGCAGCAGCGCGTGGACGCGCTCGGACGTGGCGGCTACCGCAGGTACGACGAGAGCACGTCGACGCAGCTGGAGAAGAACGCCGACTTCCTGCTCACCCGGCACCACGGCGACCTCCGCCGGATCCGCCCCGGCCGGGACGGAAGCGTCGACGACCTGGTGGCGGCCCTCACCGACTTCCCACGGATCGGACCGACGGGTGCCGGGATCTTCTGCCGCGAGGTGCAGGTGGTGTGGCCCGAGGTCGGGCCGTACTTCGACGACCGCGCACTGGGCTCGGCGCGCGAGCTCGGACTCCCCGCGGACCCGGAGCGGCTGGCGTCGCTGGCGCCGAGGGGGCGCGTGGCCGACCTGGCGGCCGCCCTCGTCCGCGCCGGGTGACCCGGCTCAGATCGTGGCGACCGATCCCGAGTCGACGCGGTAGTTCGAGCCGTTGACGAAGCTGGCGCGGTCGGAGCAGAGGAACGCGATGACGGCCGCGACCTCCTCGGGCTCGCCGCGACGGCCGAGCTCCATGTAGGGCCGCTCCTCCTCCAGGAACGACGCGATCGCCTCGTCGCGCGTGCCGCCCTCCTCCTCGGCGCGCTGGTCCATCATCGCGTCGGTCATCGGGGTGTTGATGAAGGCCGGCGAGACGCTGTTGACCAGCAGGCCCTCACCGGCGTAGGTCCGGGACAGGCCCTTCGCGAAGGCGAGCAGGCCGGCCTTCGCCGTGACGTAGGGCAGCTCGTCGTCGTAGGGCTGCACGGCGTCCTCGCTGTTGACGAAGACGATCCGCCCCCACCCCCGTCCGCGGAGAGTGGGCAGGAAGGCGCGCGTCACCCGGAGCGCCGACAGCAGGTTGGTGGTGAGCACGTCGGTGAAGGCGTCGTCGTCGAGCTCGTGAAAGGCACCGGTCGGCCCCGTGATCCCGGCGCCGTTGACGAGGATGTCGATGTCGCCGACCGTCAGGGCCACCTCGCGGGCCAGGCGCTCGGCCGCGGCCACGTCGGAGAGGTCGGCAGCGATCTTGTGGACGCTCGACGAGACGGTGAGGGAGGCGACGGCCCGGTCGAGCTGGTCGGGGTCCTGGTCGCTGAGCACGACCTCCACCCCGTCGTCGAGGAGCGCCTGGGCGGTGGCACGGCCGATGCCGCCCGCACCGCCGGTGATGAGTGCCTTCTTGCCGGAGATTCCGAGGTCCATGGCACGAGACCACCACCTCGGGACGGGTCGGTCCCACCCCCGGAGGGGTTGGAGCGGTTGGGGGGCCCTGCCACTGTGGTCGGACCCCACGCCACCTCGAAGGAGAGTCGATGACCGACCGCAGGGCAGTGATCTTGGGCGCCAGCATCGCCGGACTCTCGGCGGCCTACTGGCTCGGCTCGTCCGGCTGGGACGTCACGGTCATCGAGCGGGCCCCGTCGTTCCGCGACGGCGGGCAGAACGTCGACGTGCGCGGTGTCGCCAAGGACGTCCTCGAGCGGATGGGCCTGACCGAGGCGGTCCGCGCGCAGAACACCACCGAGACCGGGACGGTCATGGTCGACGACTCCGGTGACGTGGTCGCCGAGCTCCCGTTCGGCGGCGAGGACGGCGCCACGGCCGAGCTCGAGGTGCTGCGCGGCGACCTGGCCCGGGCGATCCTCGACGTCCTGCCCGACGGCGTGGAGCTCGTCTTCGACGACCGGATCGAGGAGGTCCACGACGACGAGGTCGTCACCGCCGGCGGCCACCGGCTCGCAGCAGACCTGGTCGTGATCGCCGAGGGGGTGCGCTCGCGGACCCGCGACCTGCTGTTCGGCGACGAGGTCGAGAAGCGTCCGCTGGGCGTGACGATGGTGTTCGGCACGATCCCGCGGGTGCCGGGCGACGACGACCGCTGGCGCTGGTTCACCACCACCGAGGGCCGCCAGGTGCACCTGCGCCCCGACAACCGCGGCACCACCCGCGGGATCCTCGCCTTCACCGACGACGACGGCCTGGCCGGCCTCGACCACGCCGAGGCGATGTCGCTGCTGCGCGAGAGGTACGCCGATGCCGGCTGGGAGGCGCCGCGGCTTCTCGACGAGCTGGCGACGTCCGACGACGTGTACGTCGACGACCTCACGCAGGTCCGGGTGGAGACGTGGCACCGCGGCAACGTCGTCCTGACCGGCGACGCCGCGTGGTGCGTGACCCCGATGGGTGGCGGCGGCGCCTCGCTGGCGCTGACGAGCGGGTACGTCCTCGCGTCCGCCTTCAGCCAGCACCGGGACGACACGGCGGCCGCCATCGCGGCGTACGAGGGGTGGATGCGGCCCCTGGTCGAGGACGCCCAGACGATGCCGCGCTGGGTGATCCCGTTCGCCTACCCCCAGTCGAAGGTCGGCGTCGCCGCACGTCGGGTCGCCGACAAGGTGCTCACCGCCAAGATCTTTGAGCCGGTGGCCGCGAAGATCACCGACATCGCGGAGACCGAGCGCGAGCTGCCGCCGGTGCCGACCGCCTGAGACGGCCCCTCAGCGGATGCGCTCGCGGAAGACGCGGTGGAACGTCATCACCGCGTGCCGGCGGGTGTCGGCGCCCTCGATCGTCCCGGTGTCGAGGTAGTCGGTGAACCCGGGGATCTCCTCGGCCTCGCCGGGCGAGACCCGGCGGAAGCCCATCGACCAGCCGGAGAAGAGCCGGTCGGCGACCTCCTCGCGCCGCACGACCAGCACGCCCTGGTGCCGCGAGTCGTCCTCGACCTTGGCCATGATGGCGTCCACGGCCTCGTCGGGGCCCTCGAGCGTCTGGATGAAGTTGCCGCCGGAGTAGAGCAGCATCCCGGTGACCTCGACCGTCGCGTTGGTGCCGCGCGCGTGGCGGAGCAGCTCCTCGAGCTCGTCGTCGCTCCACTGCTCGACAGCCGAGCTGAGGTAGGTGATCGAGAGCAAGTGTCCTCCGGGTTCAGGGTGCGGGGGCGGCAATCGTGCCATTCCTGCACGATGCCTGCGGTGAGTTCCGATGGACCTCACACCCAGGGGTGGAGGACAGTGGACGGACCCCGCCACCCCTGGTCGCGCGGCCGGCGGTTGGCAGCGTCCCACGGCCGCGCGGGACCCCGGTTGGCGTGTGACCCCCCTCAACCGCCGGCCGGGGCATCCAGAGGACCTGCGCCTCACATCAGGACGATGCGGTCGCTCACCCGGTCGTACGTCGCCGGGTCGAGGTTCGCGTAGTTCACCAGGTCGTCCGGGTGCTGGAACCTCCCGAGCTGGGTCCGGGCGTCCACCACCTGCGCGGACTCCGCCGGGCTGAGGCCGAGCCAGTGGCTCATCACCTCCGGCGGCGCGCTGTTCACGTCGATGAGCCCACCGTCGTCGTACTGCCGCTCCAGGTCGGGCCTGCCGATCCGCAGGTCCCGCGCCATCATCGGGTCTCGTTGCAGCAGCTCGCGCGCCTCGTGGCGCTTGCGGCGCCCGGCCTCGACGCTCGCGACGGCAGCCGCGTTGGGGTCGTGCGGCGGCGATGGCGGCGGCGCTCCGTAGACGACCTTCCCCGGCCACTCGACCTTCGGACCCATCACGAGCGCGAAGACGACGGAGGTGATGAGCGTGCCGAGGAAGAGGAACCCGCCGACGTCGGACGTGGTGCCGTCCTCGTTCGAACCGATCATCGCGAAGCCGGCGAGCCACGCCGCCGACAGTGCGCCGGCGACCAGCCACGTGCGCGCCGACCTCGCCTTGGCCGCGATCGTGATCACCGGGACGAGCGCCAGGAAGCCCACCGACGCCACCGGCACGATCCACAGCCACTTGGGCGGCTTCGAGACGAGGTAAGGCGTCGGCGGCTGCATGCGGAGATCGTAGGTGTCAGCGCAGGCCGATGACGGCCCATGCCGCGGATCAGCCTTGGGCTAGACGTGAATGAGACTCGCGAGGAAGTCCTGCGTCTCGGCGTCCGTGGAGTACACGAGCGTCCCACGCATGCCCCGCGTGAGTAGGACCTTGTACGTGTTGCGGATCGCCCGGTCGAAGTCATCCGGTGCCGCCCGTCGGACCTGGTTGTCCTTGCTCCTGTCCGGGCGCGCCTCCCAGCGATCGGTGCGCCAGACCAGGTCGTCGCCAAAGATGACGCCGCTGTAGTCGTACTCAAAGCCTTGGGCGGTGTAGACGCAGCCCACCTGTTCGAACCCGGCAGGATCGGATGCCCAGAAGGGCCGCCCGGGCGCCGCGCCGACCTTCGTGTCCTTCGGGTTGTTCCACGGACGCTTCCAGTCGCCGATCTGCACGTCCGGAAAGAGGATGTCGCCCTTGGGCTTGCTCCAGGACCAGCAGTAGCCAGCCGCGATGCGACTCGAGAATCCTCGGTCCAGACGAGCGCGCAGCCTGAGCTCCATCTCACCGGGCGACTCCGCCAGGTCAAGATCGAAGACCTCATCACCGGGCCACGCCATCGGACCACCGGGTTCGAGCCCGAGCAGGCGCATGACCCACTCCTCGTACAGACGGCTACCACCGCAACGGAACTGGTCATCGAGGTCGATCTGAACGACCTCACAGCCAAGGCGGCCGGCAGCAGCAACGATGTCGGCCACGTTGCCGCGCTCGCCAGGCTTGACGACCTGGTGCTCGTCGAGGAGGAAGACGGAGACACGCGCGGCATCGATGAGGTCCTCGACCTGCGGACGTCCTGACCTCTTGGCTGCCGGCGTCCAGCGGTTGGTCGAAGTCTCGCGGATGCGGTGGGCCTCGTCGTTGATCAGGACGTCGAGACCGTTCTTGTCGGCGTCGACGAAGTTGTTGTAGTAGCTGAAGAGAGCTTTGACCCGAGGCTCCCGATGCCCCGCGACCTTGCGCAGGGTCTGAGTGAACGCCGACGAACCGGTGGCGTGGAGGACGGAGCGGCCCTGCCGCGACAGCTCGCCGAGAAGGCTCAGAGCGATCACACTCTTGCCGGACCCAGGACCACCCGTGACGACAACGACCTCTTTGGTGTTCGCTCGCCGCGCGTGTTCCACCGCCCGCAGAATCATGGAGTACGCGACTTGCTGCTCGTCGAGAAGGACGAACTGCTCCCGCTCCTTGATCTCCTGCGCGGCGAGGTCAAGGAGCTGCTTGCTCGGCTT
The DNA here is from genome assembly GCF_900105585.1 of Nocardioides exalbidus. Taxonomy (NCBI): domain Bacteria; kingdom Bacillati; phylum Actinomycetota; class Actinomycetes; order Propionibacteriales; family Nocardioidaceae; genus Nocardioides; species Nocardioides exalbidus. Next base: position 1,918,577 of record NZ_FNRT01000002.1, on the reverse strand, counting down.
GATGGCAGCTCCGAGCAACGCATCGGCCGCGTCGGCACCGGGGATCGTCGACAACCTGCCCTTGAGGAAGTCCAGGAACTCGCCGCGGCGCTGACCGGTGAACATACGACGTGTGCGGCTCTGCTCGAAGTCCCACAGTCCACTGACACCGTCGTCATCCGCGTTGTGCAGGTAGGCGACGCCGGCAAGTCGATCGGTCGATCCGCCGAGGGCTGCGTTGAAGTCCGCGAGGTAGTCGCAATATCCGCCTACTTGGGCAGCCGGGTGCAGTCGCCGGCCGCGACCGTCGTCGAGGACCACGTCATCGGTGCCGTCGACTGGCGCCGCACTGCTCCACTGCTTCAGCTCGACAACTACGTACGACGCCTCGCCCGTCCGAGGATGCGTGCCGCACAGCAACGCATCGACTCTTCGACTGGTCAGTGGGAGCTGGTACTCGAGCAGGACCTCGACCTTGTCCAGGCCGGCGTCGTGTAGGTCGCCCGTCAGAACCGTCAGACTGCGCTCCCACGACCGCTGTTCAGCGATGGAGGCGCGATACCCGTAGGCGTGAGCGAACTGCTCACTCATCGTCGGCACCAACGTGTTGGCAGCGATCTGGGCTCGGACTCCAGTGACGGAGGCGCGAAACAGCGGCACGACAACTCCAGGAAGGCATGACAGTCTTCCCGATCGGGTTGGAGGCTTGTCGTGAGAGACGCGCGCTGTCGGGCCGAGCGGATTACGGTGTCGATGCTAACCACCGTTGCGCAGGCACCTGTGTTCGTTGCCCGTGACGATCACATGGGAACGATGCCGACGGCTTCAGTTCTTGTTATGACCGAGGGTGCGGGCATGCAGAACCTCTTTCCAGTACGACTCCCGCTCGAGAACGTGATTGTCGTCGGTGCGCACGGACCAGAACTCCAGCAGCGCGAACTTCATGTTCTCGCGGAAGAACTGCTCGCCCTTCTCTCGGAGCAGCTCCTGCAGTCCAACGTTGTGTCCATGCAGAGTGGCCGCATATGCGCTCCACCGCTGCCATATTCCGGTATCCCCGTACGCGGATCCGACGTATCGCGCACCGGTCGTCTGGTCATGGATGACGTAGACACCCTTCATGTGTTCCAGAGCGATGCGCCAGTCAGGTCGCTGCTGCTGCACGATCACTTGGAGTTCTCCGAGCGAGTGATTGATGCGGTCATGCCCAGGGAAGGGGTCGCCGACGAACTCCTCTTCGAGAATCGACGACACCGCCATCTCGTCCAAACAGGACTCCATCGTCCTGCGGCGCTGTCGCCCGGCCAAGTGCATTCGCACGTACAAGCGGCGGATGAACGGCCCCATCAGATCATCGCGAGCGATGACGTCGTAGGAGTAGGTCCGCGGATCGGGCCGGCGGGCGGACACCTCCCACACACCACCGAACAACCAGAGACTCGCGTCGTGGCGATCCTGCGCTAGGGAGAAGATCAACTGGCGGTTGAAGTCGTTCTTGTCCCCGCGCCACGAGTTCCAGCGCTGCCACTCAGCCGGGTCGTTCGCCAAAACGTCAATCGGGTAGGTCGTGCCGTTGTAGACCGCGCAATGGAGCTTGCATGCCGTCGGCTCGAGATCGGCGGGCAGGATTGACGCCAGCGGGATCGGCTGCATGAACCGACTCTAGGCGGCAAGCTCGTGTCTCTGCCGCGAGCGCTGGCTGAACACCACGGGCGGTGACTCGCTCGCGGCGGGCTGGGCTACAGAGTTCCCCTCACTCCCCACCCCCGAAGTCCCAGGCCGAAGCAGCCTCGCGGATCAACCCCGCCGCCAGATCGACCACCTTCGGCACCCCGCGCCCCTCGTACCGCCGAAGCACGATGCGGCGCTGACCCAGCCCAGGCACGTCCAACGTCTCGATGCCCTCCTGCGTGATGCCCTCGAGGGCGAGGGAGGGCACGAGGGCCATGCCCTCGCCGGCGGCGACGAGGGCGAGGGCGGTCCGGGTCTCGGCGTAGCGGTGGATGGTCGGGGTGTCGCTGCCGGCGGCACGGCGTACGCGCTTCAGGGCACTTGCCCAGGCCCCGTCGGGGTCGACGCCGAGCCAGGGCAGTCCGAGGCGGGAGAGGTCGACGGAGTCCTCGGCCGTGATCGTGCCGGCGGGAACGACGACCTTCCACGGCTCGTCGAGCAGGGGCGTCTCGGTCAGGCGGGCGGGGAGCTTGCGCGCTGTCTCCTCGACGTCGATCTCCAGGATCGCGATGTCGAGCTCGCGCGCCCGCAGCATGCGCAGCGTCTCCTCCTCGGACGACTCGACGACCTCGAACCGCAGCCGCGGGTGGCCCTCCCGCCAGGCCGGGATCTGCGGCAGCAGCACCTGCGACAGGAAGCTGTGGAAGCCGCCGACGCGGACCGTGCCGCCGGGCTCGTCCTCGTCGTCGACGAGCCGCGCGCGGGCCTCGGTCAGCACCTTCTCCACGTCCTCGGCAGCCTCCGCCAGGGCCAGGCCGTCGTCGGTCAGCACGGTGCCCGTCGGCGTACGACGGACGAGCGGGCGGCCCACCTCGGCCTCCAACCTGGCCAACTGTTGGGAAACAGCAGATGGCGTGACGCGTAAGTCGTCAGCGGCCGCGAGGACGCCTCCGGACCGCGCCACGGCGAGCAGGAACCTGAGGCGCCTCGGATCGATCTCCATGTTCAGCAACTCTAAACTGCCGATGTAGAAATGTGCGTTTGATCTGAATACCCAACAGGGTCAGACTTCAGGGGTCGGTGGCCGTGGGGGTCGCCTGGGAAGAAGCAGGAACAGCACGATGATCGCGGCAGCACTGGGTTGGGTCGGCACGATGGGGACGTTCGCGGCCTACATCCTGTTGTGGCGGGGCAAGCTCGCCTCCGACTCGCTGACCTATGCCGTGATGAACACCGTCGGCGGTCTCCTCGGCGGTGCCGCCAGCGCCTACTACGGCGCCTGGCCGAGCGTCGCCTCCAACGTCGTCTGGGCCGCCGTCGGCATGCACAGCATCGGTGTCGAGGTCCGCCGCCGCATTCGCAGCCGTCGCTCGCGCGCGACCACCGCGATGCAGGCGCTCTACGAGCCCATCGACTGCCTGGTCTGACCCGCCCCGTAGGCCCGCTCGTCCGGCCTCAGGCGCCGGCGTCGAGCAGGGCGATCGCGTTGTCCAGCGAGCGCTCGAGGTGCGCGCGCAGCAACGAGGCGGCACGGTCCGCATCGCCCTCGACGAGGGCGACGAGGATGTCGCGGTGCTCGGCCAGCGCGGCGCGGGCCCGGGCCGGCTGGCTCGCCGACCTCGACCGCGCCAGGCTCATCCGCGCCGACACCGAGTCGGCCGCCTCGCGCAGCGCGGTGTTGGCGGCCAGCCGCATCAGCGTGCCGTGGAAGTCCTGGTCGGTGGGGTATGCCGCCGAGTCCTGCTCGTCGAGCAGCGCGGCCGCATCGTCGAGCGCCCGCGCCAGCTCCTCGACGCCCGACCGGTCGTCGAGCTCGGCGACGAGGCGGGCGGCGTGCGTCTCGAGGGCGATCCTGAGCTGGTAGAGCTCGGCGAGCTGGACCGGGTCGAAGGAGGAGACGAACGCGCCGCGGTGCGGCACGAGGTCGAGGAGTCCCTCACTGGCCAGTCGCCGCAGTGCCTCCCGCAGGGGACCGCGGCTGATGCCGAGCGCCTGCGAGAGGTGGACCTCGTTGAGCCGCTCGCCGGGTGAGAGGGAGCCGTCGAGGATCATCGCGCGCAGCACGGCGACGCTGCGGTCGGCATAGGTGACCTCACCGCCGAGCGGTGCCGGCATCGATGCGCCCACGGACCCTCCTCCCCCGGTCGTTCCCTCCCGCGAAACTACCGGACTGCGGCGTCGTCCAGCGCAGAGGCCCGGCGCCCGGCATGGGCGCCCGCGAGCCGGCCGAGGCCGATCGCGGCGAGCAGTCCGTTGCCGGACGAGTAGCCCGCGCCACCCTTCTGGCCGGAGACGCCGGCCGCGACGCCGCCACCGGCGTACAGGCCCTCGACGACCGTGCCGTCGGCGCGCAGGACACGCGCGTCGGAGTCGACGCGGACACCTCCCTGGGTGTGGAAGAGCGCAGGCTGCGAGCGGACGGCACACAGGGGCGTGCCGAGCGGGCCGTGGCCCCAGTCGGTGCGGCCGAACTCGTCCTCGGCCTCGCCGGCGGCAGCCGCGGAGGCGGCCTCCAGCGTCGCGCGCAGGGTCGCCGGGTCGCACCCGATCACCTCGGCGAGCGCCTCAGGCGTGTCGGCCTCGCGCACCCCGTTCATCTCGACGAGCTCGGCGAACTCCGGCTCCTTGCCGGCCACCCGGTCCCGGGTGGCGGCGTCCATCACGACCCACGACGTCGCGGTGCTCGCGGAGACCACCGCAGCGAAGCCGGAGTAGCCCACGGACTCGTCGTCCATCCGCCTCCCGGCGGGGTCGACGAGCACGGCGCCCTGCTCGACGGTGGTCCACGACGTGATGGACCCGTGCGGGTCGGCGACGGCGGCGTAGCCCTGGAAGGCACCCATGTTGGCGGTGTCGGCGCCGAGGTCGAGCGCCCACGTCATCGCCTCGCCGGTCGAGCCCTCCGCGCCGAGGTAGGGCGCGTCGACGACGTCGGGCAGGAACCTGGCGCGGAGCTCCGAGGAGTTGCCGAAGCCGTTGGCCGCCAGGATCACGGCGCTCGCACGCAGGTCGTACGACCCGCAGCGCGGGCCGTCGACGTGCACGCCGACCACCCTGCCGTCCTCGACGAGGAGCTCGGTGACCGGGTTTCCGACGAGCACGTCGACGCCTGCCTTGTCGACGGCGGCGAGCAGGTCCTTCATCAGCGACGCCCCGCGCTTGTCGGCGGGGGCGTGGAGCCGCGGGACGCTGTGCCCGACGTGCTTGTACTCGGTGATGACCTGCAGCCCGACGGCGTGCTCCTCGACCAGCCACTCGACGAGCGACGCGGACGTCCGGGCGAGCAGCGCCGTGAGGTCCTCGGCCTCGTGCGGCCCGGACTGTCGCAGCAGGTCGGCGATCATCCGGTCGGCGTCGTCATCGATGCCGGCGGCGCGCTGGTACTTCGTGCCGGCGCCCGGGATCGAGCCAGTCGACACGAAGGTGTTGCCGCGCGCGGTGTCCATCTTCTCCAGCACCACGACGCTGGCACCCGTGTCCGCCACCGCCAGTGCCGCCGCCAGACCGCACCCTCCGGAGCCCACGACGACGACGTCGACGTCGGTCGCCACGCCCTGTTCGTCCACGTGCGCCGTGGCGGCGGTCATCGGGCCGCCGCCTCTGGGATGGTCGAGAGTCGCTCGAGGATCTCCGCGGTCGTCGCGACGTCGGCGTACTTCTGCGACATGTCGAAGAGGTTCGCCTCGTGCACGACGGGGCTGCGGTCGTAGACCGCGTCGGACGGCACGCTCACCTTGAAGTTGTAGGAGAACGCATCGGCGACGCTGGACCGCACGCAGCCCGACGTGGTGCACCCGGTCACGACGAGCGTGTCGGCGCCGGCCTCGACCAGGTAGCTCGCCAGCGGCGTGCCGAAGAACGCGCTGGGGTGCCGTTTCGGGAGCAGTACGTCGCCCTCCCGGGGCGCGACCTCCTCCACGAAGTCGTAGCCGCGGGCGGGCACGTCCATGATCCCCGGGACCTTCGCGGCCAGCGCCCCGGTGTCGTACGACTGCTTCGGCGCGACGTGCGGGTAGAGGATCGGCCAGCCCTTCGCGCGGAACAGGGCGACGAGCTCGGCGATGTGTGTCACGGCCGCGTGCCCGACCTCGCCGCACGAGGTGGTGAACTCCTCCACCGACTCCTCGAAGGGCGCCGGCGTGGTGCCGATCGTGCGGTACTGGACGTCGATGATCAGCAGGGCGGGGCGGGTGCCCATCCCGATGGGCTTGCCGAAGCCGGCCAGCTCGTAGCGGTGGCGCGTGGTCTCGTCGATGATCCCCGCTCCTCCCACCTCCCAGGGGCGGTCACCGGTCGGGGTGCTCATGCGTGCTGCTCGCTCTCGTCGTGGGCGTCGGACAGGTGCGTGATCGTGTCGAGCGCGGCCGCGCCGCTCTCGGTGCGGGCGAGGTAGCGGCCGCTGGGCTCGTCGGAGACGACGCCGTCGCGCATCGCGAAGCGTCCCCCGACGATCGTGTGGACGACGCGCAGGCCGACCTCGGTGCCCTCCCAGGGCGAGTAGTCCGCCGCGGAGTGCTGGGTCTCGGCCGTCACCGTGAAGCTGCCGTCGAGGTCGACGACGGCCAGGTCGGCGTCGGAGCCGACGCGGATCGTGCCCTTCTGCGGGTAGAGGCCGAAGAGCTGGGCGGCGCGGGTCGAGGTCGCCTGGACCATCCGCTCGAGCTCGACGCCACGGCAGAGCCCTTCGGCCAGGCCGACCGGGAGGACCAGGCCGGTGCCGGGGAACCCGGCCGAGGCGTCCCAGATGTCCTTCTCCTTGTTGCTGCGGTGCCGGGCGTTGTGGTCGGAGCCGATCGTGTCGACCGCGCCCGACGCGACGCCTTCCCACAGCGCCTCGACGTCCTCGGCGTGCCGCAGCGGCGGGTTGACCTTGCCGTAGGTGCCGCAGTCGGCGGAGGTGTCGAGGGTGAGGTACTGGGTGCAGGTCTCGACGAAGAGGTTGTCGTAGTCGGAGCGCTGCAGCTGCATGGCGGCCAGCGCCATCTGGCTCGAGGTGTGCACGGCGTAGACCGACGCACCGGTCGCCTTGGCGAAGTAGGCCACGCGCTGCACGGCCTCGGCCTCCACGATCGGCGGCCGCGAGCGGTACCACGCCTCGAGCGGGCCGAGGGTCTCGTCCTTCGGCTGCTCGCGCAGCTTCCAGACCAGCTCGATGTTCTCCGGGTGCGGGCACACCAGGGCGCCGGCGTCGGCAGCCGTGCCGAGGAGGTCGTACATGTAGGCGTCGTCATTGCCGGGCAGCCCGAGGTACTTCCCCTCGTCACCGCGGAAGTTCATGAAGAATTTGAAGCTCGGCACGCCCAGCTCGGAGACGTAGGACGGGATGTCGGCGACCTGCTCGTCGGTGCCGAGCACGAGGTGGAAGCCGAAGTCGCAGTGGCTGTTGCCCTCCATCGCGGCCCGGGAGTCCGCCTGCACCTGGTGGTAGTCGTCGGCGCTCATCAGGTAGATCAGCATCGAGGTGATGCCACCCGCGACGGCCGAGGCGGTCTCGCGCTCGCCGTCGTCGGGGTCACGGGGGACGCGGATGTCCTTGCCGAGGTGGACGTGCGGGTCGATGCCGCCGGGCAGCACGGCACGGCCGGCGAGGTCGACGCTCTCGCGCGCGAGCACCTCGGCGCCCGGGGCGTGGAGAGCGGCGATCCGGCCGTCGTCGACGGCGACGTCGAGGGCGACGAGGCCGAGGCCCTCCTGGAAGACCTGGCCGCCGCGCAGCACGAGGTCGTGGACGTGGGGCTCGCGCATCAGCTCTCCTCCTGGTCCGCGTAGCGCGCATCGAGCTCGTCGAACTCGGGCTTGCGCACCAGCGCCTGTCGATCCTGCCAAGTGATCATCAGCTCGGCGGCCTCGCTGGTGTCCCCGTGCTTGGCGAGGTGGCCGAGCACCTCCCGCATCCCCTTCACCGCGCCGCGCATGGCCGCGTTGGCGTAGAGGGCGACGGCGAAGCCGAGCTCGGCCAGGTCCTCGCGGGGCAGGATCGGGGTCAGCCCGCCCTCGACCATGTTGGCCATGTGGATGCCGGGCACCGAGCTGGTGACCTGCCGCAGCTGCTCGCGCGTGGTGGGCGCCTCGACGAAGAGCACGTCGGCGCCCGCCTCGCGGTAGGCGTTGGCCCGCTCGCACGCGGCGTCGATGCCCTCGATCGCCAGCGCGTCGGTGCGGGCGATGACGACGAGGTCGTCGTCGTCGCGGGCGTCGACGGCGGCCTTGATCTTGCCGACCATCTCCCCGGTCGACACGACCTCCTTGCCGGCGAAGTGCCCGCACTTCTTGGGCATGACCTGGTCCTCGATCTGGATCGCCGCCGCGCCGGCCCGCTCGAGTGCCCGGACCGTGCGGCCCACGTTGAGCGCGCTGCCGAAGCCGGTGTCGGCGTCGACGACCAGCGGGATCCGCACGGCATCGGCCATCGCGGCGACGTGCGAGGTGAGCTCGGTGACCGACATGAGCCCGAGGTCGGGCATCCCGAGGAAGGTGTTGGTGACCCCGGCGCCGGAGACGTACGCCGCCTCGAAACCGGCCTCCTCGATGACGCGGGCGGTCAGTGCGTTGGGGGCGCCGGGAAGCAGCAGGGGCAGGTCACCGGACTCCAGCAGGGCGCGCAGGCGAGCAGGGGAGCGCGACATCAGGCGGTCACCGCCTTGAGGTTGGCGCCCCTGGTCTCACGCATCGTCAGGGCGGTCAGCAGGGTGATCACGGCGGTGCCGATGAGGAACCACGCCGGCGACAGCGGCGAGCCGGTCGTCTCGACGAGCCAGGTGCACACGTAGGGCGCGGTGCCGCCGGCCAGCGCGGCTCCGATGTTGAAGCCGAGCGCGATGCCGGTGAAGCGCACGCGGGTCGGGAACATCTCGGCGTAGGCCGACAGCGCGACGCCCATCAGGGCCGAGTCGATCAGGCCGAGCAGCACGTGGGCGAGGATCGCGCCGACGGTGCCCGACTCGAGCAGCATGAAGCCGGGCAGCGGCAGGATGATCGCGGCCACGGACGCGCCGATGAAGACCGGGCGGCGGCCGATGTGGTCGGACAGCCTGCCGAAGAGCGGCATGCACGCGACCGCGACGGCCAGGCAGGCCGTGGTCGACCAGAAGGCGGTGCGGGTCTCCATGCCCACCACGCGCTGGAGGTGGATGTTCACGTAGACGTAGACGACGTAGTAGGCCGAGAACAGCAGGATCGACAGTCCCACGCAGGTCAGGGTCGCGCGCCAGTGGTCGCGCAGCAGCTCGACGATCGGGGCGCTCTCCTCCTCGATCTCGTCCTCGGCGGCCTTGAAAGCCGGGGTCTCGCCCAGCTTGGAGCGGATGACGAGGCCGACGACGCCGAGCGGGATGGCGATCAGGAACGGGATGCGCCAGCCCCAGTCGTTCATGACGCCGTCGCCGAGGATCGTGAAGAGCAGCGTCACGACGAGCGAGGCGAGCAGCGAGCCGGCCAGGGCGCCCATCTGGACGAACGCGCAGAGCAGGCCGCGCTTCTCGGTGGGGGCGTACTCGGCGACGAACGACGCGGCTCCGCCCAGCTCGCCGCCGGCGGCGATGCCCTGCATGCAGCGGGCGAGCACGAGCAGTGCCGCGGCGCCGACGCCGATCGAGGCGTAGGTCGGGAGGAAGCCGATCAGGCCGCTCGCGATCGCCATCATGACGACCGTCGCGGCGAGGGCGTTCTTGCGGCCGTGCTTGTCACCGAAGTGACCGAAGACGATCCCGCCGATCGGCCGCAGCACGAAGGCCAGCCCGAAGGTCGCGAGGGTGAGCAGCAGCGCTGCCGTGTCGTCCCCGGTGACGAAGAACTTCGCGGCGATGATCGTGGCGACGTAGCCGTAGACGCCGAAGTCGAAGTACTCCACGATCGAGCCGACCGCACCTGCGAGCACGACCCGGGGCTGCACCTCGGTCGGAGCCGTCGCCCGGTGGGCGGGGGCGGGCGGGACGGTCGTCGGCGGCGTGGCGCTCTGCTGGTCCACGGCTTCTCCTCTGGTTGTGGTGCCGGACGCCGCCTCGGTGCTGCCGCTGGGCAGGCTCGAGCGGGATGCGGTGGCCCGGGTCACACCAAACTAGGATCGCGTCTGCCAACTGTCAACAGTTGAGAGTCGTCAATCTCCGGTCAGCCGTCGTCGCCGAGCTCCTCCTCGAGGGCCAGCAGGGCGCTCTCGACGACCTCGGTCAGCGCCGGGTGGATCCAGTACATCGAGCGCGCGAGACCGGCGACCGGCAGGTCGTGCGCCATCGCCATGACCAGCGGCTGCACCAGCACCGACGCCATCGGGGCCACGACGTGGGCGCCGAGGAGGCGGCCGGTCGAGCGGCGGGCCACCAGCTTCACGAACCCCGGGCCTCGGCGTCGCCGTCGAGGTGACCGGCCAGCGCCCAGCCGTACGCCACGTCGGCGACGTCGTGGCGCGCGACGACCACGTCGTCGCCGTGCTCGTCACGGGCCTCCGCCTCGGTGAGCCCGACCCGGCCCACCTGCGGGTGCGCGAAGACGGCCTGCGGGACCGCGGTGTGGTCGCTCGTGACCCACGACGACCGGTCCTCGTCGCCAGCCCGCAGCGCGCGGAGCAGGTTGTGCTGGACGACGCGCGCGTCCTGGTTGGCGACGTGCTTGAGCGGCTCCTCGCTGCTGGCGTCGCCGAGGGCCCAGACGCCGTCCGCGGACGTGTGCTGGTGCTCGCCGACGACGATGCGGCCGCTGTCGTCGGCCTCGACCCCGGCGGCGTCGAGGTCGAGCAGGTCGGAGTTGGGCTCGCGACCGATGGCGAGCAGCAGCACGTCGACCTCGGCCTCCTCGCCGTTCGCGAGGTGCAGGGTGATCGGCCCGCGGTCACCACCGCTGACCTTCTCGAGCTCGGTGCCGAGCCGGAGGTCCCAGCGCTCCTGCACGGCCGCGGTGAAGTGGGCGGCGACGTCGTCGTCCTGCCCGTTGAGGAGCGTGTCGCTCCCCTCGACCTGCACGACCTCGGCGCCATAGGAGGAGAACACGTGCGCCAGCTCCGAGCCGACGTACCCTCCGCCGACGACACCGAGCCGGGCCGGGAACGTCTCGAGCCGCATGATCGTGTCGCTGGTCTCGAAGCCGGCCTCCTCCAGGCCGGGGATGTCGGGCACGACCGGGCGCGTCCCGGTGGCCAGCACCACCTGGTCGGCGGTGATCTCGGTGACGACACCGTCGACGTCCACGGAGAGTCGCCGCGGGCCGGTGAAGGTCGCGGTGCCCTGGTAGACGTCGATGTTGTCTTCCTCCCGACGCCCGGCCAGGCCGTCGGCGGCGTCCTCGTCGACCTTGCCCATGACCCGGTCGCGGATGGCCGACCAGTCGGCCGGTCCGACCGTCGCGGGGACACCCAAGGCGTCCCCGCGACGGGCCGTGGTGGCGACGTCGGCCGGCAGGATGAACATCTTCGACGGGATGCAGCCGCGGTTCAGGCAGGTCCCGCCGAGCGGCCCCCGCTCCACGAGCGCCACCCGGAAGTCGTCGAACCGGTCGTCGACGATCGTGTTGCCGGAGCCGGCGCCGATGATGACGAGGTCGTAGTGCTCAGAGGCCATCCCCCGAGGCTAGGCAGCCACGCATGAGCCGGCCTCCCACGTCCGGGTGGGACGGTCGCCGTCAGTAGCGCTTCACGTCCACGCGGGTGAGGTCCTTGTCCGGCTTGCTCGTCCCGGCCAGCACCGGGTCGACCGAGCGGTCACCCTGGAGGTAGCGGGCGAAGAAGGCCTCGAGGTAGGTCGCGGCGACCGTGCGCTCGTCGTCCTCGCCGAGGGTGTCGTGGAGCTCGCCGTCCAGCTGGGAGACGCACTTCCCGGGGCGACCCTTCGGGTGCATCGCGTCGTCCTCGCCGCCGGGCAGGCCGCTGCTCGCGGCCCAGCGGGTGTTGAGGTTGTTGTGGTTGGCGCCGCGCACCATGATCGCGATGTTGACCGGGTTGTCGGCGCGCCGGGCGAGCCGGTTGAACTCGGCCTCGTCGCCGGTCGGGTCGCAGGACCCGGCCCACGTCATGAGCGGGACGTCGGTGACCTGCAGGCGCTTGAAGGCCCGGTCCATGAACGGCGGCTCGGCGGGCGCGAACCCGAAGACCGCACGGAGTCGTACGCCCTCGGGCACGAGGTGGCGGTTCTTCCTCGCCGCGGCCCACATCATCCCGCGGCCGCCGCGCGAGTGGCCCATCAGGCCGACGCGCTGGAAGTCGGCGGCACCGGTGAAGTCCGGCGTCGCCGGCGTGTCCGTCCCGGCGACCCGGAAGGCGCCGACGAGCCGGCCGCTCCCCTGCTCGGTGAGCTTCTGCCACAGCCGCAGGTGCCGGAAGGCGACCAGGGCGCGAGCCCGGTCAGCCACCTCGCCGAGCGATCCGGCGTTCACGCCGTTGGCGCCCACCGAGACCACGAGCATCCCGCGGGCCGCGAGCGTCCGGCCGAGGTAGTCGTAGCCCTGGTCGCTGTGAATGCCCTCGAAGCGCTCCCGGCACGGCCAGTTGGCCTCCGTCCTGCCGCTCGTGTTGTTGGCGCAGGTCCAGAACAGTCCGTGCGCGAGGATCGCGACCGGCAGGTGCCGGCCGGCGGCGTCGGCGGGTGCGTAGACGCGGCCGGTCAGCTCGATCGGCGCCCGCCCCTTGGTCGGCATGCCCTTGTCGTCGTACCCCCGGAAGCCGGGCACGGTCATCGCCGCGTCGCCCAGGTCGTAGTCGTAGACGGCCACCTCGGTGCTCGCGCGGTCGGTGCTCGCGCGGTCGGTCGTGCCGGCCGGTGCGGCGTACGACGTCGTGGTGGCGGTGGACAGGGACGCGACGAGCGCGCCGGCGACGACCACCGGGAGGGCGCGGCGCAGGAGCCTGGGCAGGAGGGGGTGACGATTCATGGCGGCAGCCTCGTCGACGGATGTCAGGAAGTTGTCAGGGCGTTGTCACGCGCCGGTCAGAGCCGGATCGTCGCGACGGTCCGGACGCCCGGATCGCTCTCGAGGGTCACGGTGCCGCGGTGCGCCTCGACGATCTGGCGCACGATCGCCAGCCCGAGCCCGCTGCCACCGGTGACCCGGCTGCGCGACGGGTCGACGCGGCGGAACCGGTCGAAGACGTGCGGCAGGTCGGCCGCCGGGATGCCCTCGCCCGTGTCCTCGACCTCGACGAGGCCGGGGGCGGAGCGGACGGTGACGGTGCCACCGGAGGGCGTGTGGCGCACGGCGTTGGCGACGAGGTTGGCGACCGCCTGACGCAGCCGCACCGGGTCGGCGTCGACCACCGAGCCGGGCTCCCCGGTCGCGAGCAGCGTGACCCCGGCGGCCTCCGCCACACCGCCGAAGGACTGGACGGTGCGCTCGACGAGGTCCGCCAGGTCGACCGGCTCGAGGTCGAGCACCAGCCCGCCTGCGTCACCGACGGCCAGGTCGCGCAGGTCGTCGACCAGCCGCTGCAGGAGGAGCGTCTCCTCGTGGAGGCTGTCGAGCAGCTCGCGGTCGGTCTCGACCAGCCCGTCCTGCGCGGCCTCGAGCCAGCCACGCACGTTGGACAGCGGCGTGCGCAGCTCGTGCGACACGTCGCTGGTCAGCCGGGTGCGCGCGGCGTCGTCGGCCTGGCGTCGCTCGGCCATCCGGTTGAAGGCGGCCCCGACCTCCCCGACCTCGTCACGCCGGCGGACGGGCACACGGGCCGACAAGTCGCCCTCCCCAGCCTGCTGCGCCGCCGTGGCCATCCGCCGCAGCGGCCGTACGATGCTGCCGGCCAGCAGGGCGCAGAGCAGCAGCGTCACGAGGAGTACGCCGCCCGCGAGCAGGCCGATGCGCTCCTGGCTCGCCCGCGAGAGGTCCCACAGCACCTCGGGCGGGGCCGCGTCGGCGCTGAGGTAGAGCAGCGCAGGCGGTGCGACGGACGACGCGAGCAGGTCGCGCCGCGCCTGCTCGGCGCACTGGGCGACCGCGTCGTGGCCGCGGCGGTAGTCGACGAGCACCGCGAAGTCGGGCCGCACGGCGTCGGCCCGCCGGAGGCCGGCGGTCCGCAGGCACTGGTTGGTGTCGCGCAGGAGCCCGGCCACGGCCGTCTTCGCGTCGGCCGCGTCGACGGACACCCGGCTGTCGACCAGTCCGGTCGGCTCCACGGCGTAGACCCGGCAGCGGACGGTCGCGTCGCACGGCCGGGCCACGAGCTCCTCGGCCGGCTCGGTCGCCGGCTGGAGCGGCTCGCGCAGCACCGGGTCCACGTCGAGCGCGTCGAGCCGGGCACGGGCGTCGGCGGGCGCCCGCGGGGCGTCGCGACCGTCGGAGTCGAGCAGGACGGTGCCGGTGAGGTCGGTGACCGTGACCGGTCGGCGCAGCTCGGCCGACAGCTCGTCCACCAGGCCGGCCGCACCCGCCCACCCGCGGTGGGTGGCGGCGTACTCGACGAGCGCGTCGTAGGCCCGCGCGTCCACCTCGAGCGAGGCTGCCTGGCTCTCGCGCACCGCGACCGACGTGGCGCGGACCGTCGCCCACGTCGTCGCGACGACGGCGACCAGCGCGATCACCGCGGCGAGGGCGAACAGCCGGACGAACAGGCTGCGCCGCCACGGCACCCGGGCCGACGGTCCGCTCACGAGCCGGCCGGGGCGACGGCGGCGTAGCCCACGCCGTGGACGGTGCGGATGAGGCCGGGGTCGAGCTTCTTGCGGAGGTTGGCGACGTGCACGTCGACCGTGCGGGGCGTCACGTGCGCCGCGTCGCCGTGCCCGTGCAGGCGGGTGAGGAGCTGGGCCCGGGAGAACACCCTGCCCGGCTCGGCGGCGAGCGCCTCCAGCAGGAGCAGCTCGCCGGGCGTGCAGGTGACGACCTCGCCGTGCCAGCGCACCTCGTGGGTCGTGGGGGCCACGGTCAGCGGGCCGAGGGTCACCGCCGACCGCCCCGCCTCGGCGGCGTCGATGCGTCGGCGGCGCAGCAGCGAGCGGACGCGGGCCATCAGCTCGCGGGGGCTGTAGGGCTTCGTGAGGTAGTCGTCGGCACCGAGGTCGAGGCCGTGGAGCAGGTCGTCCTCGGTCGCACGCGCGGTGAGCATGAGGATCGGCACCGCCTCAGTCGCCTCGTCGGCGCGCAGGATGCGGCACACGTCGAGGCCGTCCATCCCGGGCATCATCACGTCGAGCACCAGCAGGTCGGGCGTGGAGCGCCGCGCCGCGTCCACGGCCTCCCGGCCATCGCCCACGACCGTCACGTCGTGGCCCTCGGCGACCGCGTAGCGCCGGACGAGCTCCGCCTGCTTGGGGTCGTCCTCGGCGACCAGGATGCGTGCCACGGGAGTGACTGTAGGTGGCGGGGCCGAGCCCCGGTCCCGCCACGGTCGCTGCGCGACCTGCTCAACCAGCGGCGACCTGGTCCAGCGCTCGCGTCAAGCAGGCGACGAAGTGGTCGACGTGGTTCTCGTCCCAGACCAGGGGCGGGCGGACCTTGAGGACGGTGCCTCCCGGTCCGGTGAGGCCGGCCAGCGCACCCGCGCGCACCAGCGCCTGGAGCAGCTGTCGGGCGACCGGGCGGGAGACGACGTCGACGCCGACGACCAGGCCGGTTCCCCGCACCTCCCCGAGGACGTCGGTCGACGCGGCGAGGGTCCGCAGGCGGGAGACCAGGTGCTCCCCCGTCACGAGTGCGCGTGCGGGCAGGGCGCGGTCGGACAGGACGTCGAGCACGGCGTTGCCCGCGGCCGCGGCGGCAGGCGTGGCCGCGAAGGTGGAGAAGTACTCGTAGTGCGTGGCGAAGCGGTCCACGTGCTCGCGCCGCGTGATCACGGCTCCCATCGGGTAGCCCGCACCCATCGGCTTGCCGATCGTGACGAGGTCGGGCACGACGCGGGACTGCATGAAGCGCCACATCAGCGGCCCCGTGCGGCCGTAGCCCACCTGCACCTCGTCGGCGAGGAAGAGCGCACCTGCGGCGTGGGCGGCGTCGCGCAGCCCCGCGAAGTACGACGCCGGCGCGTCGTGGACGCCCTCGCTGGTGAAGCCGGAGTCGGCGAGCAGCAGCGCCGGTCGATGACCATGCTCCGCCAGGGTCACGGCGGCGTCGGCGATCGACGCGGACGGGTCGGCACCGCCGCGCGGCGCGTGGAAGCGCCCGACCGCCGACGGCTGGTGGCCCGGCGGCCACTCGTTGGAGCTCAGGTCGGCCATCCACTTCGTGCTGCCGTGATAGCTGTGCTCGACGACCAGCGCGCCCGACCCGCCGGTCCGCTCGGTCGCCAGCCGCCAGGCGACCTCGTTGGCCTCGGTGCCGGAGGTGGTGAAGAGCACGGTGTCGAGCTCGGGCGGCATGGTCGCGACCAGCCGCTCCGCGAGCTCGACGACCTCGGGGTGCAGGTAGCGCGAGTGCGTGTTGACGGTGCGCAGCTGCCGCGCCACTCGGTTCGCCACGGTCGGGTCGGCGTGCCCGACGACGGCGACGTTGTTGTAGGCATCGAGGTAGCGCGTGCCGTCCGACGAGGTCAGCCACGCGCCCGCACCGCTGACGATCTCCAGCGGCTCGTCGTAGAAGAGCGGCGCCACCGGTCCGCCCATCGCCGCGTCCCGGCGGGCGCGGACCGAGGACCACGTGGCCGGGGCGGTCCCGGCGAGCCGGTGCAGCCGGGCCGACAGGTCGGCCGGCGACAGCTCCATCAGCAAGGCCAGCACGCGGGTGTCGGCGTCGTCGTACTGCGTGATGTAGGCCGTGTTGCCGGGGTGGGCGCTCGCGCGCCGGCCCGAGATGATCGCGCTCAGCGCGAGGCGCGACAGCACCAGCTCGCCGAGCACGTCGACCTCGTCGGGCGCGAGCGGACGCAGCCGCTGGTAGCCACGCAGGGTCGCGCCCGCCAGCTCCCACAGCGAGCAGACCTGGGTCTCGCTGGTGTTGCGCAGGACCGAGGTCAGCGTGACCGCGAGGTCGGCGACGTCGGCCGTGTGGTGCATGTCGCCGAAGTCGATGACGCCGGTGACCCTGCCGTCGGTGACGAGCAGGTTGGTGAGCGTGACGTCGGCGTGGTGGATGCCGCCGGGCAGCGCAGCACACCGCTCCAGGGCCGGCGCGACCCGGGCGACGACGTCGGGGAGCGCCGGACCGGCGACGGCCGGGAGGCGGCGTACGTCCCAGTCGAGGTCGCGCTGACCCGCAGCGGGGTGGAAGAAGCCGCCCAGCGCCCGGGCCACGCGGGCGGCGGTCGCTCCGGCCTGCTCGGCCAGGTCCTCGGTGATGACCTGCCCCTCGAGCCCGTCGCCGGGGACGGTGGTGATGAGGCGTGCCAGGCAGGGGCGGCCGAGGTCGTCGGCGATGGCGCGAACTTGATTGAGGTCAATCAAGTTCGCGGTGCGAGGGATCGGCAGCGTGGGGTCGACGGCGGCCACGTGCGCCATCGCCGCGACCTCCATGTCGACGATCGCCCGGTCCTCGGCGGGGTTGGAGACCTTGAGGACGTGGCCGTCGACCAGCACGTTGAGGTCGCGCTCGCTGGACAGCGGCCGGACGCTCGTGACGGGGACGCCCCACAGGTCGGCGACCAGGGTGGTGACGCGCGCAGCGGACAGCACCGGCGCCGGCTCGGCCATCACGTCGTCGATCACCCGCGCATCATGGCAGTGCTCGACGGGCGAGCGGGCGGGCTACTCCGCCGGGGAGAGGCGGAAGCCGACGCCGCGGACGTTCTCGACCTGCTCGGTGGCCTCGACGGCCTCGAGCCGGTTGCGGATCCGGCCGACGGCGGCGGAGAGCACCATCGGCGAGCCCTCCCAGTCGGTGCCCCACACCTTGTCCATCAGCGTCTCGCGGAGGACGACGCGCCCGCGCTGGGCGATCAGGAGGGAGAGCACGTCGAACTCGCGACCGTGGGTCGCGATCTCCTCGCCCCCGAAGACGATGTGGTGGTCGACGACCTCGAGCTGCGGGTGCTCGGCCAGGCCCTGGGCCGTGGCGTCGTAGTGCCGGTGGATCCGTCGCAGCACCGACCGCACACGTGACTGCAGCTCGGCGATGGAGCACGGCTTGACGAGGTAGTCGTCGGCGCCCGCGTCGAGACCGGCGACGACGTCGAGCTCGTCGCTGCGCGCCGACATGATGACGATGCCGCCGGTGAAGCCCAGCGTGCGCAGCGAGCGGCACACGTCGACGCCGTCCATGTCGGGCAGCATCAGGTCGAGGATGAGCAGGTCGACCTCGGTCGACTCGACGTGGGCGATCGCCTCCTGGCCGTTGGTGACCACCGCGGCCTCGAACCCGCCTGCACGGAACAGGTGGGTCAGGGACGCCGCGAGCTCCCTGTCGTCTTCCACCATGAGTACGTGCACCAAATCAGCATAAGTACCCCATGAGCACGATGCCGATACCCCACCTCAACAAAAGATCCATCTCCCACCACCGATTCGGTTCGCGATGGACAACGTGGGGACACCGCGCCGGGTGCGGGAGGATGGACCGGTGGATCAGTCAGCCCCGGTCACCGCACGCGACATCGACGACGCCGCCGCCCGGTTGGCCGGTGTCGCCGGGAGCACGCCGCTCCACCGGTCGCCGCGGCTCTCCGCGCTCACCGGCCTCGACGTCTGGCTCAAGCGCGAGGACCTCCAGGAGGTCCGGTCCTACAAGGGCCGCGGTGCCTACAACCTGATCGCGCAGCTCAGCGACGACGAGCGGGCCGCGGGCGTCACGTGCGCGAGCGCGGGCAACCACGCGCAGGGGGTGGCGTACGCCTGCTCCCGCACCGGCGTGCACGCGCGCATCCACCTCCCCCGCACCACCCCGCGGCAGAAGCGCGAGCGGATCGCGGCCCTCGGCGGGTCCTTCGTCGACGTGGTCGTCGACGGTGACACGTACGACGACGCTGCCGCCCTGTCGCGCGTCCACGCCGAGACGACCGGCGCGATCCCGGTGCCGGCCTTCGACGATCCCCGGACCGTCGCCGGGCAGGGCACGATCGCGGCCGAGGTGCTCGCGCAGCTGGCGGCCCAGGACAGCGCGGCGCCGGACGCGATCGTCGTACCCGTTGGCGGCGGCGGGCTCCTCGCCGGCGTGCTGACCCACGTCGCCGAGCACGCGCCGACGACGCGCGTCATCGGCGTCGAGCCGCAGGGCGCGGCCTCGATGACCGCGGCCGTCGAGGCCGGAGGGCCGGTCGACCTCGCCGACGTCGACCCGTTCGTGGACGGCGCGGCCGTGCGGAAGGTCGGCGCGATCCCCTTCGACGTCGTCCGACGACACCGTCCCGACCTGCGCGTCGTGCCCGAGGGGCTGGTCTGCGTCGAGATGCTCGCGCTCTACCAGGCCGACGGGATCATCGCCGAGCCCGCCGGCGCGCTGGCGCCCGCCGCGCTCCGCCTCGCCGACCTCGGCCTCGCGCCCGGCTCGACCGTCGTGTGCGTGCTGTCCGGCGGCAACAACGACGTCAGCCGCTACGCCGAGGTCGTCGAGCGCGCGCTCGTGCAGGAGGGGCTCAAGCACTACTTCCTCGTCGACTTCCCGCAGGAGCCGGGCGCGCTGCGGCGCTTCCTCGACGAGGTCCTCGGCCCCGACGACGACATCACGCTCTTCGAGTACGTCAAGCGCTCCAACCGCGAGACCGGCCCGGCACTGGTCGGCGTGGAGCTCCAGCGGCGCGAGGACTACGAGCCGCTGATGAAGCGGATGGCCGACTCCGCGCTGCGCGTCGAGCTGGTCGAGCCGTCGAGCCCGCTCTTCCGCTTCGTGCAGTAGGCCCTACCGCAGCAAACCGTCGAGGTGCTGGCGGACCTCGTCCGGCGAGCCCGTGCCGTGCACCCGGATCAGCTCGGCCAGCGCGGGGTGCTCGGCGGCGAGCAGGTCGGCCGCCCGCAGCAGGTCCTGCCCCGACGCGACGGCCCGCAGCAGCTGGGCCGTCGACGGGTCGCCCGTGGGTCGCGCCGACGGTCCGGTCAGGGTCGTCGAGTCCTGGCGGCCGATCTCCTCGAGCCGCACCGCGACCTCGCTGTGGGCCAGGCCCGCCACCACCTCGTCCGACAGCTCCACCAGCGCACGCAGCCGCTGCACCGCGAGCGGGTTCCCGATCGTCGTACGCCGACCACTGGCGAGCTGCGAGAGCATCGGGGCCGACACCCCGATGGTGCGCGCGACGGCTGCCTGGCTGAGGCCGAGGGTTGAGGTGACGCGGTCGAGGACGTCGCCGATGGCCGCGCCGTAGAGCTCCTGCTGGCGCCGGCGGCTCTCCGACTGTGCAACCATGCCGGGATCGTAACGCACGCACATAGTATGTTTGCGATTGCTAACGCTGGGTAGACGGGTCGCAGGAGGTTCTCACCATGACGCGGATGCAGGACGATCACCGGGCGACCCCGCCCCTGGCCACGCTCGTCGCGGCCCTGGCCGCACTGGCTGCGGTCGCGCTGTCCCTCGCAGTCGTCGCGACGGCCCCGGCCCACGCCGGGAGCCCGGACGAGACGACGAGCACGGAGACAGGCACCGACACGGACACCGACTACGCCCGGATGGTCCTGGTCCTCGACTCCTCCGGGTCGATGGCCGAGCCCGCCGGATCGGGAGGCACGAAGATCGAGGCCGCGAAGCGGGCCCTCGGGACGATCGTCGACGGCCTGCCCGACGACGCCTACGTCGGCCTGCGGGTCTACGGGGCTCAGGTGTTCTCACGTGACCAGAAGGGCGCGTGCACCGACTCCCAGCTGGTCGTGGACCCCGCCACCGACAACCGCGACGAGCTCCGCTCGGCGCTCCAGCAGTACGAGCCCTACGGCGAGACGCCGATCGGCTATGCCCTGCGGCAGGCGGCACGTGACATCGGCGGCGAGTCGACGCGGTCGATCGTGCTGGTCTCCGACGGAATCGCGACGTGCGAGCCCGACCCCTGCGTCGTGGCCGGCGAGCTGGCCCAGCAGGGGATCGACCTCCAGATCGACGTCGTGGGGCTCAGCGTCGACGCGAAGGCACGCGCCCAGCTGCGCTGCGTGGCAGCGAAGGGCAACGGCACCTACTACGACGCGGACGACGCGGACGACATCGTGGAGAGCCTCCAGACCGCGACCGACCGGGCCCTCCGGCCGTTCGCGCTCGACGGCACCCCGCTGGCGGGAGGCGACTCGGCCAATCCCACTCCGGTGGAGGTCGGGCTGTGGAGCGACACCGTCGGCACCACGTCGAGGACCGCCGAGCGGTGGTTCTCCTACAACCGCACGATGCCCGGCTCGACGGTGCGCGTCGGGATCGCCAGCCTCGGCGGGAACCCCGAGGAGTGGGACACGGTGCAGCTGGCGACCAGCACGCCGGTCGGCATCCCCTGCGGAACCGACAGCGGCTTCAAGAACATCATCTCCTCCGAGCTCCTCGGTGCGGAGGTGGCGGCCGGCACCCAGGGCAACGACGACTGCGCGACCTCCGACGAGGTCCTCATCTCGGTCTCCCGCTCGCTCGGCAACCTCGGCCGCGGCAAGGCGCCCTTCAGCCTCCAGGTCGCCGAGGAGCCGCCGGTCGACGGCACCTCGCTCCCGGAGGCCGACGACTGGAACGGCCTGGTGCTCGACCCGCCCGACGTCACCGGCAAGCCGGGCCGGGTCGACGGCGGCGACTCCTTCGCCACCGCACCGGTGCTCACCGACGGTGCCTACCGGGGCACCATCGTGCCGGGCGAGACGCAGGCGTTCCGGGTCGAGCTGGCCTACGGCCAGACGCTGAGCGCACGGGTGCTCGTGCCCCCGGCCGGCCCCGCACTGCGCGACGAGGTCGGCTTGCAGGGGCCGTTCGGCTCGCTCCACGTCTACAGCCCGATGCGCGGGCAGGTGACGATGAGCGGCGACGGCATCAAGACCACCGGCTTCGCCGCCGGGTCCGGCTCGGACGTGCTCGGCGTCCAGACACCGCAGGTCCGCTACAACAACCGCGCCAGCTCCTCGACCCTGAGCACCAGCCTCCCCGGCTACTACTACCTCGTCTACGCCGCCGACGCCGACTACCTCGACCGGTCCTTCGAGATGCCCTTCCGGATCGACCTCCAGGTGCGTGGTGAGGAGTCCGGAGTGCCGGACTACGCCGACGGGCAGGCGCTGCTGACCGGCGGCGACGGGCCGCTGGGCGAGCCCGTCACGACGACCGAGGAGACCGCGGACCCGTCGGAACCGGCGGACCCGTCGGAGACGTCGGGCACGGACGAGCGCGACGGGGCAGACGGGGCCGAGAGGTCGGCCTCCGACGACCCGGGCGGCGTCTCCACCCTCACGCTGGTCGCCGCCGGCGGCCTGTGCGCTGTCGCCCTCGGATGCGTGGGCGTCGCCCTCGCCCTGCTGCGGGGTCGCCGCCGCGCCTGAGGCCCGGCCGTCAGGCCAGCACCAGCCAGGCGGCACCGAGCAGGCACGCGGCCGCGACGACCAGGAGGAGCACGGCGACCAGGCCCCGACGGTCGTCGCTCGGCCCCTCGCCCGGCGCGGACGGCGTACCGGTGACGGCGGCGTCCTCCTCGACGGCGTCGCCATCGGGGCGGGTCGCGCGCGGGCGTACGCGGGTGGCCTCGGGCGCCAGCTCCTCGAGCTGGTCGAGGACGACCACCGGCTCGACGGGGCCGGGGGTGGCGGAGAGGTCGAGCGCGACGAGCTGCTCGCGCAGCCGCGCAGCCGACGCCGGCCGGGCTGTGGACTCGTGCTGCACCGCGTCGAGCAAGAGGTCGGCGAGCGGCCGGAGACTGGGCTGGGCGCCGACCGCCGTCCCGACGGCGTCCCGCGTGTGGGGCGGACGCACGCCGGTGAGCATCTCGAGGCCGACCATGCCCGCGCCGTAGACGTCCTGCGCCACGGCGGGATCGGCCCCGGCCAGCTGCTCGGGCGCCATGTAGCCGGGCGACCCGATCACCTGGCTCGCGTGCGTGAGCCTGGGATCGTCGAGTCGCGCCGAGATCCCGAAGTCGGTCAGGAGCAGGTGCGGTCGATCGGTCCCGGTCGCGTGGAGCAGCAGGTTGGCGGGCTTCACGTCGCGGTGGACCACACCCGCGGCATGGACCGCCTCGAGCGCGTCGAGCAGCTGCACGAGGAGCTCGCGCACCCACATCGCGGGGAGGGCCCCGTGGTCACCGAGCAGCGTGGCGACCGAGCCGCCGCGGACGAGCGGCATCGTGAAGAGCACGCGGTCGTCCTCGCCCGCCCACGACAAGGGCGTGACGACGTGGCGGTGGTCGATGCGGGTGGCCTGCTCGCGCATGAAGCGCACCAATGACGCCGAGTCCGACTGCCGCAGGAGCTTGCCGGCGTAGGCCTGCTGGTCGCGGAGGTCGCGCACGACCCACACCGATCCCATGCCGCCGTCCGCGATCGGCTCGAGCAGCTCGAAGCGCCCGGCGAAGACCTCCCCCACGCCGGTCACCGTAGCCGGTGCCGGCTCAGCACTCGACGACGTTGAGGGCGAGGCCGCCGCGGGCGGTCTCCTTGTACTTGTCCTTCATGTCGCGGCCGGTGTCGCGCATCGTCTTGATCGCCTTGTCGAGCGAGACGAAGTGGGCGCCGTCGCCGCGCACCGCCATCCGCGCGGCGGTGATCGCCTTGATCGAGGCGACCGCGTTGCGCTCGATGCAGGGGATCTGCACGAGCCCGCCGATCGGGTCGCAGGTCAGCCCGAGGTTGTGCTCGATGCCGATCTCGGCGGCGTTCTCGACCTGCTCGGGCGAGCCGCCCAGCACCTCGGCCAGGCCGGCGGCGGCCATCGAGCACGCGGAGCCGACCTCGCCCTGGCAACCGACCTCGGCCCCGGAGATCGAGGCGTTCTCCTTGAAGAGCAGGCCCACGGCAGCCGCGGTCAGCAGGAACCGGACGATGCCGTCCTCGTCCGCACCGGGGACGTAGTGGTGGTAGTAGAGCAGCACCGCCGGGACGATGCCGGCCGCGCCGTTGGTCGGCGCCGTCACGATCCGGCCGCCGGCCGCGTTCTCCTCGTTGACCGCGAGCGCGTAGAGCGTCACCCACTCCATCGCCCCGAGCGGGTCGGGGATGCCGGTCGCCGCCTCGGCCTCGAGCCGGGTCTTCAGCTCGGCCGCGCGACGCCTGACCTTCAGCCCGCCCGGCAGCACGCCGGTCGTGGCGGCGCCGCGCGCCACGCACTCCTGCATCACGCCCCAGATGGCGAGCAGCTCGGACCGTACGTCGTCCTCGCTGCGGCGCACGAGCTCGTTGGCGAGCATCAGGTCGCTGATCCGGAGGCCGGTCTCGCGGGTCATGGCGAGGAGCTGGTCGGCGGTGTGGAAGTCGTAGGGCACCGGCGTCGCGTCCTGGACCAGGACCGGGTTGCCGACGTCGTCCTCGTCGAGCACGAAGCCGCCGCCGACGGAGTAGTACTCACGGCGGCGGACGTCCGCGCCACTGGCGTCGGTCGCGAGGAAGACCATGCCGTTGGTGTGGAACTCGAGCCGCTTGCGGCGGTGCATGACGACGTCGTCGTCGGCCGCGAAGGCGATCCGGTGCTTGCCCGCCAGCAGGAGCTCGCCGGTCTCGCGGACCTCGGCCACCATCGGGTCGGCCGCGACCGGGTCGACGAGGTGCGGCTGCTCCCCGGCCAGCCCGAGCACGACGGCCTTCACGCTGCCGTGCCCGTGGCCCGTGGCACCGAGCGAGCCGAAGAGCTCCACCCGCACGTGCGCGACGTCGTCGAGCAGGCCGTCGGCGAGCAGGCCGTCGGCGAAGAGGAACGCAGCCTTCATCGGCCCGACGGTGTGCGAGCTCGACGGGCCGATGCCGACCTTGAAGAGGTCGAACACGCTGATGGTCATGGCGCTCCCTCATCGAGAGGCGTCACCGACGTCGTTGTCGGCGACACCCCCGATGATGGGGCCGCGGAGGCGCGGGCACAAGCGGTTGTTGCGTTCAGCGATGCGGGTTGCTCATGACACAACCGGCGACCGACACTCGAGATCGCACTCGGCTCCCGGAAGGACTGCGGCCGCGCGACACCTCGGGACGGATCCAGGACGTCGTACGGCCGCAGTTCTGCGACCGACCCGGTGCCGCTCAGGCCTCCGACACGTCGATCAGCACCTTGCCCACCGCACCGTCCTCGACGGCGGCGTGGGCGTCGGCGGTCCGCTCGAGCGGGAAGCGGTGGAGCGGCAGCCCGTGGTCGTCGCCGACGCCGAAGGCGCCGTCGGCCAGCGCGGCGGTGATGTCCTCGGCCGCGGCCGTGAGCGCGGCCTGGCCGACGGTGTAGAGCAGCACCCACTGGAAGCGCGCGTTGGTCGAGAACGTCTCGCGGATGCTGAGCGCCACCTCGTCGCCGCCGTTGTTGGCGTAGATCGCGATCGTCGCGCGCGGCTTGATGACCTGCAGGTCGAGGCGGATGTTCTGCGCGGGCGCGACCTCGACGACGAGGTCGACCCCGTCGGTCGCGAGCTCACGGATCGCGGCGACCGTGTCCCCGGCGGTGTAGTCGACGACGTGGTGCGCGCCGGCGGCCGTGGCGAGCTCGCCCTTCGAGGCGCTGCTGACCGTGCTGATGACGGTCGCACCCGCCCAGCGCGCGAGCTGGATGGCCGCGTTGCCGACCGCGCCCGCACCACCGGCGACGAGCACGGTCAGCCCGTCCAGGGCGCCGGGCGCGAGCCGCGACGGGCCGTCCTCGGAGGTCGTCAGGGCACGGTGGGCGGTGACCGCGGGGACGCCCAGCGACGCGCCGACGTCGTACGACGCCGAGTCCGGCAGGACGGTCACGTTGGCCACCGGGAGGACGACCTGCTCCTGCGCGGTGCCGCCGGGCCGCTGGTGCTGGGCGAGCATCGTCCACACGCGGTCACCGACCGCCAGGTCGACCCCGGGTCCCACGGCGTCGACGACGCCGCTGCCGTCCTGGCCGGGGACGATCTCCGGGAAGGCGAGCTCGCCCATGCCTCCGGCGCGGAACTTCCAGTCCGTCGGGTTCACGCCGGCCCGCACGATCCGCACCCGGACCTCCCCCGGTCCCGGCTCCGGGACCTCCCGCTCGACCAGCTCGAGCACGGAGGAGTCGCCTCGCTCGGTGTAGACCACAGCACGCATCACGTCTTCTTTCCGTCGGGAGGACCTGTCGCTCGATCACAACACAGAAGCCCCGCTGCCTATGCCGAGGGGCGAACCAACCGGTTCGTTAGGCTCGGCGCCATGGGAGAGAAGGGGGCGGCGACGCGGGCGCGCATCCTCGAGGCCGCCCGGGTGGAGTTCGCCGAGTTCGGCTTCGCCGGCGCACGCGTGGACCGGATCGCGGAGCGTGCGCAGGCCAACAAGGCCCAGCTCTACTCCTACTTCGGCAACAAGGACGCCCTCTTCGACGCCGTCCTCGACGACGCACTGGTGTCGATCGTCGACGCGGTCCCGATCGACGCGGCCGACCTGCCGGGCTACGCCGTACGCCTCTACGACCACTACCTCGACGAGCCCTGGGTGATCCGGCTCGCGACGTGGACCCGGCTCGAGCGCCGGCCGTCCGGCCCGCTGACCCCCGAGCCGATGCCCCGCGAGCCCGAGAAGCTCGCCGCCATCGCGGCGGCCCAGGAGGACGGTCTCGTCGATCCGACGCTGTCCCCTGCCGAGGTCTTCGGCACGGTGATCGCCCTGTCGATGACGTGGTCACCGGCCAGCACGACCTTCGCCGCAACGGCCGACGACGCGGTCCCCGAGCACGACCGCCGGCGGGCGGTCCTCCGCACGATCGTGGCGCGCGCCTTCGCCCCCACGTCAGGGTGAGCCGATGACGGGACCGCAGGCCTAGCGTCGAGGGTCCGGGGCAGTCGACGGAGGAGCACGGATCGATGAACCGTCTGACCGCCGCGGTGCTGCGGCACCGCGTGATCGTCGCCGTGGCCTGGCTCGCGATCGCGATCGCCGGCGGAGCGACGGCGTCCACGACCGTCGACCGCCTGACCTTCGACTTCGACCTCCCCGGGCAGCCGGCCTACGAGACCAACCAACGCATCGTCGACGAGTTCGGCAACGGTGGGCTCACCGACCCCCTGCTCCTCGTGGTCGAGGGCGACGACGCGGCCTCGCGCGCCGACGAGGTGGCCCAGGAGGTCCGCTCGGCGGTCCCGGGCACCCGCACGGTCTCCCCCGGTGATGACGGCGCCGACGTCCTGGCCACCGATGCCGACTCGGCGGTGGTCGTGGCCTATGCACCGCTCACGCCCGGCCCCGAGTCGTACGCCGAGGCGCAGCCCGCGCTCGAGCAGGTCGCGGAGGCCGCGTCCGGTGATGGCACGACGGTCACGCTGACGGGCTTCTCGGTGCTCGAGGAAGGTGGCGGCGACGACCGCGGGCTGATCGTCGAGGTGCTGATCGGCGGGATCGGCGCGCTCGTCGTGCTGGCGCTCGTCTTCGGTTCGCTGCTCGCCGGGCTGCCCCTGCTGGTGGCCGCGGTCTCCATCCTGGGCACCTTCCTGGCCCTGCTGGGCCTCACCCACCTGACCGACGTCTCGGCCGTCGTGGAGTACCTCATCGCACTCATCGGTCTCGGCGTGGCCATCGACTACTCCCTCCTCGTCGTGACGAGGTGGCGCGAGGAGTCGGCCAAGGGGGTCGACAACGACGAGGCGATCCGCGCGGCCATGGCGACCGCCGGCCGGTCGGTGGTGTTCAGCGGCGTCACCGTGGCGGTGTCCCTCGCGGCACTCGTGCTGGTGCCGATCCCGTTCCTGCGGAGCATCGGGCTCGGTGGCCTCCTGATCCCGCTCTTCAGCGTCGCCGTGTCCCTCACCCTCGTGCCGGCCCTGCTCAGCGCGGTGGGTCCGCGCATGAACTGGCCGCGCCGCAAGCCCGCGGTGACGCGGAGCCGGCTGTGGGCAGCGATCGCGACCGGCGTGCTGCGCCGGCGATGGCTGACCGTCGTCGGCTCCGTGGTCGTGCTCCTCGCGCTGGCTGCTCCCGTGCTCGGCCTCACGCTCGGCACCGCGCAGCTCAGCGGCCTGGCCAACGGCTCGGCGGCCTCGCGCGCGCTCGTCGACGCGGTCGCCGACGGCGTGCCCGCGGGCGTCGTACGTCCGACGGAGGTCCTCGCCCCCGAGGGAGACGCGCAGGGTGCCGTCGAGCAGCTGACGGGCCTCGACGGGGTCGCCGCGGTCGTCGCGCCTCCGGGGCAGGAGTGGTCGGCGGACGGGCAGTCGCTGCTCCAGGTCTGGACCGACACCGACCCCACCAGCGACACCGGACGCGCCACCCTGCAGCGCGTCCGGGACGAGGCCGACGACCTCGGCGTCGCCGTCGGTGGCACTCCGGCCGAGGACGCGGACTTCATCTCGGCCGTCTACGGCAAGGCGGGCTGGGTGGTGCTCGGCGTCGCCGTCGTGACCTTCCTGCTCCTCGCCCGCGCGCTGCGGTCGTTCTGGCTTCCCCTCAAGGCGCTGGCGCTCAACGCGCTGTCCTTGGCCGCGGCCTACGGGGTCACCGTCCTCATCTGGCAGGACGGGCACGGCACCGAGCTCCTCTTCGACCGGACGGCGACCGGGGCCGTCACGATCTGGGTGCCGATCGCGGCATTCGCCTTCCTCTTCGGGCTCTCGATGGACTACGAGGTCTTCATCCTGTCCCGCATGCGCGAGGAGTACGACGCCCTGATGGCCGCCTCCGCCGACTCGACCGCGGGTGCCGCCACCGAGCGCGAGGCCACCGATCGGGCCGTCGTGGAGGGGATCGCCAACACGGGACGACTCGTCACCTCCGCCGCCCTGATCCTGTTCTTCGCCTTCATCGCCCTCTCCACGGTCCCGACCGTCGAGGTGAAGGTGCTGGCCACGGCCCTGGCGCTCGGCATCGCGATCGACGCCGTCATCGTCCGGGGCCTGCTGGCCCCGGCCCTCGTCGGCGTGCTCGGGCGCGCGAACTGGACCATCCCGCGCGTCCTGTCACGCGCGCTCTTGCTCCGTCCCTCCGAGCCGCGGCACCTGGGGAGCCCGGGGTACGTCGACCCGCGGCACTCCGCCGGCAGGTCGTCGGGGCGACGCGGTCGGTGACGCGACGCCGTCAGGCGAGGGCCGCCTCCACCCACGGCGCTCCCGCGACCTGTCGCACGTCGTCGGGGGGTCGAGGTCGCGACGCAGTCCCCGGAGGGGCCGCTGGGCCGCGACGTAGCCGAGCCGCCGGTGCGCCTCCGCGGAGCCTCGTCCGAAGCCGAACCCGGGCCGCGTGCGAGTGCCGTGCACCAGGCAGGTGGTGCCGTCGCCGTGGTGGTCCGCGACGACGAGGGGCATCCGGCGCTCGAGGTGCTCGTCGACGACGAGGCGTAGGTCGCTCGCCGCCAGCTCGGGCAGGTCGGCGACCATGACCGCGACGGGCAGGTGCGGGTGCGTCGCCAGGGCGCGGCGGCTGCCGAGCGCGGCGGCCGCGTTCATGCCGATCGGCCGGCCCTCGCCCACCACCACGACGTCGTTGCGGGCCGCCCAGGACGTGAGCTCGGGGTCGCTCGTCACGACGAAGACCGACCCCGCACGCGTCGCTTCCACCGCGGTCCCGAGGGTGTGCACCGCCATCTCGAGAGCGAGCCGCTGGGTGCGGGACCGTTCGTCGCGCAGCCTCGTCTTGGCGACCGACGTGTCCTTGGCGAGCACGACGACCGAGACGTCGCGGCCGGACGCGCTGACCCGGCTCATCCCGCCTCCCGCACGCCCGGGGTGCCGTAGGTGGTGGTGCGCTCGCGCACCGGGCGGCCGATCCCCGCGCCGATGTCCTGCAGGTCGGCGATGGTCTTGGCACTGCCGTGCTCGGAGCCGGCCATGCGCGAGATGGTCTCCTCCATCAGCGTGCCGCCGACGTCGTTCGCGCCGGCGCGGAGCATCGCGCGGGTGCCGTCGACGCCGAGCTTGACCCAGGAGGTCTGGATGTTGCGGATCGAGCCGTGGAGCATGATCCGACCCATCGCGTGCACCGCGAGGTTGTCGCGCATCGTCGGACCCGGCCGCGCCACACCGGCGAGGTAGATCGGCGAGCTCGTGTGCACGAAGGGCAGCGGGACGAACTCGGTGAAGCCGCCGGTCTCGTCCTGGATGCCGCGCAGGACCCGCAGGTGGCCCACCCAGTGCCGCGGGTTGTCGACGTGGCCGTACATCATCGTCGAGCTCGACGGCAGCCCGACGCGGTGCGCCGTGGTGACGACGTCGATCCACGTCCGGGTGGGGAGCTTGCCCTTGGTGAGGATCCAGCGCACGTCGTCGTCGAGGATCTCCGCGGCGGTGCCGGGGATCGACCCGAGCCCGGACTCGCGGGCCTTGATGAGGAAGTCCTCGATCGAGAGCCCCGTGCGGTTCGAGCCGTTGACGACCTCCATCGGGGAGAAGGCGTGCACGTGCATCTCCGGCACCCGGGCCTTCACCGCAGCAGCGAGGTCGAAGTAGGCCGTGCCGGGCAGCTCCGGGTCGATCCCGCCCTGCATGCAGACCTCGGTCGCGCCGAGGTCCCACGCCTCGGCCGCCCGGTCGGCGACCTGGTCCAGGGAGAGGGAGTAGGCGTCGGCGTCCGTGCGGCGTTGCGCGAATGCGCAGAACCTGCACCCGACGTAGCAGACGTTGGTGAAGTTGATGTTGCGGTTGACGACGTAGGTCACATCGTCGCCGACCACGTCGCGACGCAGGTCGTCGGCCAGCCGGCACACCGCGTCGAGGAGCTCGCCCTCGGCGGTCATCAGCTCGAGCGCCTGCGGGTCGGAGAGCCCGGCCGGGTCGGCCTCGGCTGCTCGGAGCGCGGCCCAGCCGTCGCCCGCGAGCGCCACCGACGGAGCCGAAGCGGAGACCCTGTCCCGCAGCTCGTCCCAGTCGCCGTAGACGCTGTCGAAGTCCGCGCGCCGGTCGTGGGTGCGGCCCTCGGTGTCGATGGAGGCATGCAGGTCCGTGCGTCCCTGGGCGGACAGGCCGCCGTCGGGTGCCTGCCACGGCAGGCCCGTGGGTCGTACGCCCTCGCGCGCGAGCCCGTCGGGGCCGGCGAGCGCCGCGACGTGCGCCGCCACCCGCGGATCGAGCCACGCCTCACCGTGCTGCAGCGAGCCCACGACGTACTCCGGGTGCACCGTCAGCCGCGCCCGGAGCTCCAGCCCGGCCTGCGCGGTGATCGAGCGCAGTCGCTCGAGGGAGGGCCAGGGCCGCTCGGGGTTCACGTGGTCGGGCGTCAGTGGCGAGACCCCTCCCCAGTCGTCGACGCCGGCGGCGAGGAGGGCCTGGCACTCGGAGAGGTCGGTGAGGTTGGGCGGCGCCTGGATCCGGGCCTTCGGCCCCAGCACGACCCGGGTGACGGCGATGGCCGCGCGGTAGTCGTCCAGGCCGAGGTCGTCGACACGGCGCATCGCGGTGTCGGGCTTGGCCCGGAAGTTCTGGACGATGACCTCCTGCAGCCCGCCGTAGCGACGCGACACCGCCCGCAGCGCGAAGATCGTCTCGGCCCGCTCGACCAGCGTCTCCCCGATGCCGACGAGCAGGCCCGAGGTGAACGGCACCGAGAGCCGTCCCGCGTCCTCGAGCACCCGCAGGCGGACGTCGGGGTCCTTGTCGGGCGAGCCGAAGTGCGCCTCGCCCCTGGTCTCGAAGAGCCGCCGCGAGGTCGTCTCGAGCATCATCCCCATGGATGGCGAGACCGGCTTGAGCCGCGTCATCTCCTCCCACGACATGACGCCCGGGTTCAGGTGGGGCAGCAGCCCGGTCTCCTCCAGCACCCGCACCGCCATCGCGCGGACGTAGGCCAGCGTCGAGTCGTAGCCCTGCTCGTCGAGCCACTCCTGCGCCTCCGGCCACCGGTCCTCGGGCCGGTCGCCGAGGGTGAACAGCGCCTCCAGGCAGCCCACCTCGGCGCCCCGACGGGCGATGTCGAGAATCTCGTCGGGCGAGAGGTACGGCGCCCGCCCCTCCCGCGCCGCGTGCCCCGGCGTCTCCACGAACGTGCAGTAGTGGCACCGGTCCCGGCACAGCCGGGTCACCGGGATGAAGACCTTGGGCGAGTACGTCACCGTGCCCGGCCGGCCGGCCGCCACCAGGCCCGCGTCGCGCACCCGCGCGGCGACCACGGCCAACCGGTCGAGGTCCTCGCCGCGTGCCGCCAGGAGCGCCGTCGCCTCCACCACGTCCAGCGCCGCTCCGCGCTCGGCGCGCACCAGGGCGCGGCGTACCTGTCGGTCGGTCGGTGTCGCCTCGTCGCCGTTCATCAGTCTCCGGGTCGTCAGGCAGGGGTCGATCCGGGCAGGCCCGCGACGCGGATGCCCGCGTGGATCTTGTAGGCCTTGTTGATCGAGATCAGCACGGCGGTCAGAGGCTCGAGCTGCCGGGCCAGTCGGAGCCTACCGGCGTCCACCCCGGCCCGGCCGGTCACCACCCGGGCCAGCTCCATCACCACCTGCTGAGCACGTCAGTCGGCACGGCCCTGGCTCGACGCTGCGAAGTTGACGCTGATGCGTGGACCGGTCGGCGAAACCTGCTTGGGGACGCAGTGTCGGAAGTCCGACTGGCAGCGCCCGCCCATCACGAGCAAGTCGCCGGCGAGCGGGCGGAACGTCGAGCTGGGACCTCCACCCGTCGGCCTGACCAGGAACCGGCGACTCGCGCCGAGGCTCAGGACAGGCACCACGCACTCGCGTCTGCGCGTCGAGGCGCCGTCCCCGTGCCATCCCGTGCTGTCGCGATGGTCGCGGTAGAGGTTGACCCACAGGTGGTCGTAGGTCACGCCGTAGTGCGAGCTGAGTGCCTGCGCCGCCTGCTGCAGGAGCACCGGCGCGGTCGCCAGGTCGTCGTACTGCACCGTCAGCCTCGGCTCGACCACCATCTCGCCGTACATCCACCGGCGGCGCTGCTCCCATGCCCCGCCTCCGAGCAGCTCGTCGAAGAGGCTGTCGGCGCCCGTGAACCAGCCCGGCACGTGCTCGACCCACGAGTGCCCGTCGAGCCTCACGCGATGAGCGGTCGCGAAGCTCTCGTCGACACCCGGGACGTCCGGGCGCCCGGCCTCGCCGAACAACGGCAGAGCTGCGTCGGTCACGACCCCACACCTACCAGCCGCCACCGACACCGCACGCGATGCGGACCGCCTCCCGCATCTGTCGCACGATCGTCGTCCCGAGTGCTGGTGACCAGCCCCTGGGCGAGCGACGGCCGTACCAGGCGTCACATCGGCCCGGGTCGCCCTTCCCTCCGACCGCCTAGGCTCGAGTGATGACGTCCACCCTCGAGCCCCTCTCGGCCGCGGAGGTCTACCTCCTCGGGCTCGAGCCCCGGCACACGCGCCGGTGGGGCCGGCTCGTCGCCGGCGCGCTCGACCTCTGGTGCGCGACCACGGGTGGACGGTTCGAGCTGACCGGCGAGGGATACGTCGTGGTGAGGCTGCGCAGCGACGGCGCGCTCGAGCTGCGACTTCCCGTGGGCGGTGCGGAGGCTGCGGCCGAGCTGATGGGCATCCTGCGCCGCCAGCTCGACACGATGGCACCCGACGAGTTCCGCCTCGCCTGGGGCCTGCGCTAGCCGAGCGGCCGACGGAAGACGAATCGGCGGAAGAGGTAGAACCGCGCACCGAGTCCGAGCACGAGTCCGATGACGTTGGCCGCGATGTTGTCCGACACCGGGTCGTCGAGACCCAGCACGTCGCGACTGATGACCAGGCACGCGACGGGCAGCGACATGGTGACCAGGTTGATGAGCACGTACGCCACCCGGCCGCCGTCCGCCTGGCGCGGCGGGCGGTCCCTGAAGGCCCAGCTCCTGGCGCCGCGGTAGCTGATCACCATGCCCACGGTGTTGGCCAGGACGTACGCGAGGACCGGTCGGTCGCGGAGGAGCGCAGGGCCACCGGCACCCCAGCCGTGCACCAGCCCGTTGAAGAGGATGAAGGCGACGACCGTGGCCACGCCGCCCACCGTGAGGAAGCGCCCCAGCTCGGCCAGCACGCGCTGGTGACGACTGCCGACGAGGCTCGAGGCAGGTCCGACATCGCGCACCGACGGAACGGGTCCTCGCGTCACGGCCGCGGGGGAAGGGTCAGTGACACGCACACCAAGGCTGAACACCGGCGACCGGGGACTATTCCCCCCGTCGCTATCCGCACCATCGAGCGCCGAGTGACGATCTCCTGACCTCGCTCTCACCGGTCGTGGTTGTCGGGCGACCAGCCGGGCTCACCCCTCACCGCGGAGGCAATGCGCTCGCTGATCGCACGCAGCTGCCTCACCTGGGTGGAAGTGAGCGCATCCAGGACGAGGCGGCGGACGAGGTCGGCGTGTCCGGGTCCGGCTTCCGCCACCTTGTCCACTCCCGCCTCGGTCAGGATCGCCAACGTGTACCGACCGTCGGCGGGATCGGGAGTCCGGTGCACCCAGCCCCTCCCCTCGAGGCGGGCGACCGCCCTCGAGAGCCGCGAGAGGGTGCTGTTGGCGTAGCCCGCGAGCTGGCTCATGCGCAGCGTACGGTCGCGCGCGCCCGACAGCGCGAACAGGACGCCGTACTCGAAGTGCGTGAGACCCGAGTCTCTGGTCAGCTGAGCGTCAAGGGCGGCGGGGAGCCACTCCAGCACCGTCGCGAAGGCCGACCACGCGGCGAGATCCTCTCCCGCAAGACCGCGCCCCTCGGTGGTTGCGTTCACGGCCACAGTCTAGCCGCGAGCACGACTTTGACTTTCTCAGGCAAGCGAACGACAGTGGTCATTCACTTGCTCAGGAAAGTCATACGCGCGGCACGGGCCGCACCCGAGAGAACGGCACGACATGGACTTGCAGCTGGAGGGCGCGACGGCCTTCATCAGTGGATCGACCCAGGGAATCGGCTACGCGATCGCGAAGGCCCTGCTCGACGAAGGAGCGTCCGTCATCGTGAACGGTCGCAACGAGGCGCGAGTCGCCGACACCGTCGACCTGCTTCGCCACGCCGACCCCGTCGGCGATGTGCACGGAATCGCTGCCGACTTCGCCCGACCGGAGTCGGTCGAGGCGCTCCTCGGGCAGCTCGACCACGTCGACATCCTGGTCAACAACGTCGGACTGTTCGGCCTGAACCCCTTCGCGGAGACGTCCGACGCCGAGTGGAACCGCTACTTCGAGGTCAACGTGATGAGCGGCGTCCGGCTCTCCCGACACCTGCTCGACTCGATGCTGGCCAGGGGGCGTGGCCGGATCATCTTCGTCAACAGCGAGTCCGGGGTGAACGTCCCGGCGAACATGATCCACTACGGAGTGACGAAGGCTGCGATGTTGGGCCTCGGCAACGGCCTCGCCAAGCTCACCACGGGGACCGACGTCACCGTCAACTCCATCCTCGGTGGCCCCACCTTCTCCGACGGCGTGTCGGCCGCGGTGAGCCACGTCGCCGCACAGCAAGGTGTGGCCACGGACGCGATGAAGGCCGCCATCATCGGCGCCAACCAGACCTCGCTCATCCAGCGATTCATCGAGCCGAGCGAGATAGCCAGCCTCGCGGTGTACCTCGCCAGCCCGGTGTCAGCCGCGATCAACGGTGCGGCCCTGCGAGCCGACGGCGGCACGCTGACCGGAATCCTGTGACGCCTCTCCGAGTGCAGAAGACTCCCCGGGGTCTCGGGTCCCCGGGGGAGTCAGAGCCGCCTGTCAGAATCGAACTGACGACCTAGTCATTACGAGTGACTCGCTCTACCGACTGAGCTAAGGCGGCAAGGCCCTCGAGCGGTGCTCGGTGGACCGCGGGAGAGTATACGGAGCGCCCGGGCCGGGACTGAAATCACCGGGTGCGTGGTTGGGTTTCGACGTACGACCCCCACCCCACCAGAGGAGACACGATGCCCACTCGCACCGCTCGCACAGCCTGGAACGGCGGACTCCAGGACGGCTCCGGCCAGGTCGAGCTGACCAGCTCCGGCGTCGGGACGTACGACGTCTCGTTCCCCAAGCGCGCCGCGGAGGACGCCGGCGGGACGACGAGCCCCGAGGAGCTCATCGCGGCCGCGCACTCCTCCTGCTACGCCATGCAGTTCTCGGCGCTCATCGCCGAAGCCGGCGGCACGCCGCAGGCGCTCGAGGTGACCGCCGACGTCTCGCTCGGCGAGGACAAGGAGGCCGGAGGCTTCAAGCTCACCGGGATTAAGCTCACGGTCCGCGGTGAGGTCGAGGGCCTCGACGAGGCCGGCTTCAAGGAGGCGGCCGAGAAGGCGAAGGCCGGCTGCCCGATCAGCAAGGCCCTCGCGGGCGTGGACATCACGCTCGACGCCGCACTGGAGTCCTGAGCCTCACCGTCGATCCGTCATGCCGATCCGCACCGATGGATGCGCGTTCGGATGACGGATCGGCGATCGGTGGCGACAGGCCGGGATCCGTCATCCGGATCCGCAAGGATGACTGCGGGTCTGGATGACGGATCGGCGGAGCGGCGTCAGCACGTCGTCCCGGCGTCGGGGACCGTCCCGTCCACCAGGTAGTCCTCGACGACGGCGTTGATGCAGTCGTTGCCGGCGTTGTAGGCCGTGTGGCCGTCGCCGTCGCGCTTCACGAGCACGCCCGAGTCGAGCTGCGCGGAGAGCGCCTCGGCCCACTTCATCGGCGTCGCCGGGTCGCGCGTCGTGCCGAGCACGAGGATCGGGGCAGCCCCCTCCCCGCGGATGTCGAGCGGCTCCTCGCTCGAGGTGACCGCGACCCCGCGGCAGCCGGTCATCCCCCACGCGAAGACGTCACCGAAGGTCGGCGAGGCCTGCTCGAACTCACCGAACAACGACGGCACCTTCGCGAACGGCACTGACGTCGGGTCGTCGAGGCAGTTGATCGCGTAGTTGGCCTCGATGGAGTTGTCGCTGTAGGACCCGCTGCTGGTGCGGGAGGCGTAGGCGTCGGCGAGCTGCATCAACGCCGAGCCCTTGCCGTCCATCGCCGAACCGAGCGCAGTGCTCAGCAGGAACCAGTAGTCGCGGTTGTAGAGCGGCGCGATGATCCCGTAGAACGCGTTGCCGACGGTCAGCTCGCGATCGCCCGCCGGCAGCGGCTTCTCTTCGATCGAGTCGAGCAGGTCGCTGATCGTCGTGAGGCCCTCGTCGACGGTGTCGCCGAGGAAGCAGTTGTCGGTGGAGTCGAGGCAGTTCTGCACGTAGGCGCGCAGGGCCGTCTCGAACCCGGCGGCCTGGTCGAGCGCCGCCGACTTCGCGTCGAGGGAGACGTCGACGGCCCCGTCGAGCACGAACCGGCCCACGCGGTCGGGGAAGAGCTCGGCGTAGGTCGCGCCCAGCTTGGTGCCGTAGGACGCGCCGAAGTAGGTGAGCTGCTCCTCGCCGAGGGCCGCGCGCAGCACGTCCATGTCGCGGGCGGCCTCGATCGTGGTGACGTGGCCGATGAGCGCGTCGCTGTTGGCCACGCACTCCTCGCCGTAGGACAGGACGCCCTCCCTGTAGTCGGCGACCTCCTCGGGCGTGTCCGGGGTCGGGTCACCGGCGAGGTAGGCGTCGAGCCGCTCGTCGCTCAGGCAGTCGACCGGGTCGGACCGGCCGGTGCCGCGCGGGTCGAAGCCGACGACGTCGTAGGCCTGGAGCAGCGGCTCGCGGAAGACGCGGGCACCGAGTGAGGCGTACGTCGTGCCGGGGGCGCCCGGTCCGCCCGGGTTGACCACCATCGAGCCGACGCGCTCGCCGCTCGCGGGCACCCGCAGCAGGTTGAGCTCGATGGTCTGCCCCTGCGGGTCGGCGTAGTCGATCGGGACGGTCAGCGTGCCGCAGTCCTGGTCGGCGTTGCTCTCGCACGGCTGCCAGTCGATGCGCTGGGAGTAGAGGTCCGCGAGGTCGGGCTCGGGCGCCTCGGTGACCGTCGCCGGCGGAGGCGTGGTCGGCGACGGCGTGGGTCGCGCGGACGGCGTCGCGTCCGGCGTGCTGCCGCCGACGGCCAGGCCCACGGCGACGAAGGCCGTCAGGGCGAGGGCGAGCACCACGACCAGTGCGAAGACCTTCTTCATCGAGGCGTCACCGATGTCCTCCGGGCAGGCGCAGGGCGACCGCCATCGACTCGAGTGCCAGCAGCGGCGGCACGTTGAACTCCAGCATCTGGTCGCGCGCGGTGAAGATCGCGTCGATCATCCGCAGCAGCTCGTCGGGCGAGGCGGCTCGGGCGACGACCTGCACATCGGCGCGCAGCTCCTCGTTGACGAGCATGCCCGGCGCCCCGACGGAGAGGGCGATCGCATCGCGGTAGACCGAGACGAGGTCCATCAGGGCTCGGTCGATCACGTCGAGGACGCGCCGCTTGGCCTTCTGCTTCTGCAGCTTCTCCAGCCCGCTCAGCGCCGCCTTGTAGGAGCGGCTCGCGAGGTCCTTGCGCTCGCTGCCGAAGATCGCCTGGAGCTCGTCGAGCTCGCGCTTCTCGGCATCGGCGGTGATCGCCTCGGTCTCCTCCTTGGCGAGGTCGGCGAGGTTGGTCGCCGCGGTCATGCAGGCACCGATGCTGGTCAGCCGGGACGGGATGCTGACCACCTCCCGACGACGGGAGCGGGTCTGCTCGTCGAGGGCGAGCGCCCGGGCGCGGCCGATGTGGCCCTGGCTGGCGCGTGCCGCGAAGCTGGCGATCGTCTCGGAGATCCCGTCGCTGCGCGACAGGAATCGCGCGACGTCGTCGGTGCCGGGCGTGGACAGGGTCATGGTGCGGCAGCGCGAGCGGATCGTCGGCAGGACGTCCTGGACGGTCGGCGCGCAGAGCAGCCAGACCGTCTTGGGCGTCGGCTCCTCGATCGCCTTGAGCAGCGCGTTGCCGGTGCGCGGGTTCTCCGGGGTGCCGAGGCGGTCGGCGTCCTCGATGACGACGATCTGCCAGCGCCCGATCGCCGGGAACTTCGCGGCCGACTGCACCAGGTCGCGCATGTCGTCGACGTAGAGCACCGACGTCTCCGACTTCACCCACGTGATGTCGGGGTGCGAGCCGCTCATTCCGAGCCGGCACGCCTCGCAGTGGCCGCAGCCGGTCTGCGTCTCGCACTGGAGCGCCGAGGCGAAGGCCCGCGCCACGTTGGAGCGGCCCGAGCCGGGCGGCCCGGTGACGAGCCAGGCGTGGGTCATGCCCTGCCCGGCCGCCGCCTGCTTGAGCAGCTCGATCGTGGGGCGCTGGCCGACGAGGTCGTCCCAGACAGTGCCGGCGGTCCTGGGGGTCGTGGTCATCGTCCCTCCAGCAGCGGCTCGACCCGCTCCCGGACGGCGCCGGCGATCTCGTCGATCGGCGCCCGCGCATCGAGCACGACGTAGTGGTCGGGGTCGGCGGCAGCGAGGGCGAGGAAACCCTGCCGCACGCGCTGGTGGAACTCGAGCGACTGCCCCTCGATCCGGTCGCGCTCCTCGAAGCGGCCCAGCCCGGCCTCGGGCTCGAGGTCGAGGACGACGGTGAGGTGCGGGCGCAGGTCGCCGGTGGCCCAGCGGGCGACGGCCTCGACCTCGGCGACGTCGAGCGTGCGGCCGGCTCCCTGGTAGGCCAGCGTGGAGTCGACGTAGCGGTCGGTGATCACGACCTCGCCCCGGGCGAGAGCGGGCAGCACGACGTGGTCGACGTGCTCGGCCTTGTCGGCGATGTAGAGGAGCGCCTCGGTGCGGTCGGACAGGTGTCCGGTGGCCGGGTCGAGGACGATGCGCCGCATCTCCTTGCCGACCTCGGTGTCGCCCGGCTCGAAGGTCAGCAGGACGGTCCGCCCCTGCGCGACCAGCCAGTCGTGGAGCAGGCGCGACTGGGTCGACTTGCCGGCTCCGTCGCCGCCCTCGAAGCAGACGAAGAGGCCCGCCTCGGAGAAGATGCCAGCGCTCATCCGGGGTCCCCGCGGAGCTGTCCGGGGGAGCGCAGCGGCGGAGAAGAGCTCCGTGGGGTGGTCCTCACGGGCTGAACCCTACGGGGCGGGCCTGACAGCGTGTCAGGCCCGGCGCACCTTGATCACGCGCTTGGCGAGCACCTTCTTCGACCCCGGCGCAGTGAGCTCGATGCGCACCTTGACGACCCGACCGGGCCTGATCCGCTTCAGGCCCTTGGCGGTGAGCTTCACCGACACCTTCGCCTTCTTGCCCGCCTTCACCCGGTAGGACTTCGCCTTCGCCAGGGTCTTGCCGCCCTGGGCGAGCTCGACGGTGAGCCGGCCGGCACACGCAGCACCCTTCGCGCACTTCACCGGCACGGTGAGCCTGCCCTTGCGGATCGGCGTGACGCCCTTGACGGCAGGCAGGGTGCCGACGACGGTCGTCGTACCTCCGCCGCCTCCGCCACCACCGCCGCCCGGCGGGATCATGGTGACGCCGTCACCCAGGTCGACGTTGGTCGTGCCCAGCTGGTCGGTCGTCACCCGCACGATCGAGTTGTTCGTGGCGTCGGTGAACCAGATCGCGCCGTCGGGCCCGAAGGTCAGCGAGGTGGGCTCGTAGTTGCCGACCGAGCTGATCGCGCCGACGCCGTTGGCCGCGATGTGCCCGATGCCGGGAGCCGCGCCCCTGTTCGTGAACCACATCTGCCGGTCGGGCCCCATCACCAGGTCCTGCGGCGCGGAGCGCGAGCCGGTCGACCAGATCTGCGTGCCCCCGGTGGCCGCGTCGAGGTAGCCGATCGACCCCCGCGAAGGGCTGGTCAGGCTGCCGTCCGTGCTGCTGCGGGTGAACCAGATCGAGCCGACCGGGCCGGCCGCCAGGCCCATGGGGTACGTCGCGTCGCTCGGCAGCGGGTAGGTGACGCCGCCTGCCGCGTCGGCGTTCACGCGCGTGATCGTGTCCTGGCCCTCGGCCGATCCGCCCTGGCACCACATCGCGCCGTCAGCGGCCTCGCCGAGGACGTCGGCGCACTCCGGCGAGTTCTCGTAGGCGATCGGCTGGCCGGCAGGGACGATCGTGGAGATGAACGAGCTGCCGTAGTTCATCGTCACCCAGGCCTTGCCACTCGGGTCGATCCTCACCTCGCCGCCGTAGGGGCACGTGTTGATGCAGCCGTCGTAGTTGGGGAAGGTCCAGCTGGTGAGGAGCTGGCCCGCGCTCGAGAGCCGGACCACGTTCTCGCCGTGCTCGGTGATCACCCAGACCGAGCCGTCCGGTCCGACGTCCAGGCTCTGGGCGGGGTTGTCGACGCTCGAGTCCGTCGGCGGCAGGGCGAACTCCTGGATCGCGCCGGAGGTCGTGATGCGTCCGACCTTGTTGGCCCCGCGCTCGAGGAACCACATGCTGCCGTCGGGCGCGGTGGTGATCCGGCCGAGGTTCGCGTTGCTCGTCGGCACCGGGAACACGTTGACCGCGGCGTGCGCGGGGGTCGTACCGACCACCACGAGGAGCGGGCTCACGAGGAGCGCGAGGACGGCGAGCAGGGCTGTGCGAGCGCGGGTCATCGGGTCACTTTCGTCCGCGGCGACGCGTGCACCCCATGAGCACGCGGACCACCGTGCTTGTCACCTCACCAGTTGGGCACGGTTTCAAACACCCACCATCGGATGAACTGTCACTGCCACGTGCGGTCGTAGCCGACGAAGGCGCTGAGGACGAAGGTGGCGAGGAGGAACGCCCACCCTCCGGTGAGCCGACGACGGGAGGGATCAGCCGGTCGCAGGTGCGCCAGCGGCCCGGCGAGCACGACGTAGGCGACCAGCCCGATCGGTGAGGCGAGCGCGAACATCCAGAACCACGCCCACCTGGTCGACCGCCACGGCGGCGGCCCCGACACGATCAGCACGAAGACGGCGAGCCCCGCCGCGAGCAGCATCCAGGACAGCGCCGCGGGACCGCTCCACCCCATCAGGGTCCACCTGACGTAGTCGCCGTTGCCCGTGGTGTCGACCGACAGCCAGGGCGCCAGGCCGCGCAGGAAGTCAGCGGGGGCCTCGTCGACGTACTCCCGGCCACCGATACCGGGCGAGTCGACGGC
Source organism: Nocardioides exalbidus (assembly GCF_900105585.1). Taxonomy (NCBI): domain Bacteria; kingdom Bacillati; phylum Actinomycetota; class Actinomycetes; order Propionibacteriales; family Nocardioidaceae; genus Nocardioides; species Nocardioides exalbidus. Next base: position 1,877,210 of record NZ_FNRT01000002.1, on the reverse strand, counting down.
AAGCTGCGAGTCCTTGCCCCGGACGACGCGCACCTCGGCGTAGTGGTTGATCGTCTCGCGCCACCGGACCACGTAGGTTCCGGGACCCCCGTCGCGTGGTCCGTGGATCTCGACCTGCTGCGCGTCCCCGTCGACGACCGCACCCACCAGATCGCCGTACGTGCTCTGCTTCTCCCCCGCGACGAAGGCCGTGCCGCCGATCGCGACGAGCAGCAGCACCAGCGCCAGGCTCGCGATCCGCCACCGCCGCCCGTACCACTCGTCCCAGTCCGCTCTCGCCGTCGGCGTCGGCTGGTGGACGAGCGTCGTCACGCCTTCCCCCGAAGTCATGGGAGCAGGCTAGGCCCTCAGGCCTTCTTGGCGGTCGTCTTCTTCGCCGTCGTCTTCTTGGCCGCGGTCTTCTTGGCGGTCGTCTTCTTCGCAGCCGTCTTCTTGGCGGGAGCCTTCTTCGCCGCCCCCTTCTTGGCCGCCTTCTTGGCGGGGCCGCGCTCGCGGCGCTCGGCGAGGAGCTCGGCCGCACGCTCGAGGGTGATGGACTCGACGGTGTCGTCCTTGCGGAGCGTGGCGTTGTACTCGCCGTCGGTGACGTACTCGCCGAAGCGACCCGCCTTCACGATGACCGGCTGGCCGGAGACGGGGTCGTTGCCGAGCTCCTTGAGCGGCGGGGTGGCCGCGCCGCGACCGCGCTGCTTGGGCTGGGCGTAGATCGCCTTGGCCTGGTCGAGCGTGATGTCGAAGATCTGGTCCTCGCTGGTGAGCGAGCGCGAGTCGGTGCCCTTCTTGAGGTAGGGCCCGTAGCGACCGTTCTGCGCGGTGATCTCGGTGCCGTCCTCGTCGGTGCCGACGACGCGCGGCAGGTCGAGGAGCTTGACCGCCTCCTCGAGCGAGACGGTGTCGAGGGTCATCGACTTGAAGAGCGATCCCGTGCGCGGCTTGGCCGACTTGGGCGCGTCCTCGGGCAGGAGCTCGGTGACGTAGGGGCCGAAGCGGCCGTTCTTCGCCACGATCTGCAGGCCGGTGTCGGGGTGGTTGCCCACGACCTGCTCCTCGCCGGCCGGGTTGGCCAGGAGCTCCTTGGCCTTCGCGACGGTCAGCTCGTCGGGCGGGAGGTCGTCGGGGACGTTGGCGCGGACCGGGGCACCGTCACCGTCCTCGGACGGGGGACCCTCGACGTAGGGGCCGTAGCGACCCACGCGCAGGTCGATGCCCTCCCCGATGGGGAAGGTCGCCATCTCCTTGGCGTCGATGTCGCCGAGCTCGGTGACGAGCGTCTTGAGGCCGACGATCTCGCCGGCGCCGTAGTAGAACTCGCCGAGCTCGGTGGCGCGGTCCTTGCGGCCACCGGCGATCTCGTCGAGGACGTCCTCCATCGAGGCGGTGAACTCGTAGGAGACCTGGCGGGGGAAGTGCTCCTCGAGCAGCCGGACCACCGAGAAGGCCAGCCATGCCGGGACGAGAGCGGTGCCCTTCTTGTAGACGTAGCCGCGGTTGAGGATGGTGCCGATGATGGAGGCGTACGTCGACGGGCGGCCGATCTCGCGGTCCTCGAGCTCCTTGATGAGCGTCGCCTCGGTGTAGCGCGCGGGCGGCTTGGTCTCGTGGCCCTCGGCGGTCAGCGTCGCGGCGGAGACGGCGGCGCCCTCGGTGAGGTTCGGCAGCCGCGTCTCGGCGTCGTCCTTGCGCTTCGAGGCGTCGTCGATGTCCTCGACGTAGGCCTTGAGGAAGCCGTGGAAGGTGATCGTGCGACCGCTCGCGCTGAAGACGACGTCACGACCGTCGGCTGCCGCGCCGCCGATGCGGATCGTCACCGAGTTGCCGGTCGCGTCCTTCATCTGGGAGGCGACGGTGCGCATCCAGATCAGCTCGTAGAGGCGGAACTGCTCGCCGGACAGGCCGGTCTGCGCCGGGGTGCGGAACGAGTCGCCGGCCGGGCGGATCGCCTCGTGCGCCTCCTGCGCGTTCTTCACCTTCGAGGTGTAGGTGCGCGGCGAGTCCGGGACGTACTCGGCGCCGTAGAGCTCACGCACCTGGTCGCGCGCCGCGCCGATGGCGGCACCCGACAGCGTCGTGGAGTCCGTACGCATGTAGGTGATGAAGCCGTTCTCGTAGAGCCGCTGCGCGACCGACATCGTCACGCTGGCGCTCATCCCGAGCTTGCGGCTCGCCTCCTGCTGGAGGGTGGTGGTGCGGAAGGGGGCGTAGGGCGAGCGGCGGTAGGGCTTGGACTCGACCGAGCGCACGTCGTACGCCGTGTCGGCCAGGCCGGAGGCCAGCGTCTCGGCGTCGGCGCGGCTGAGGTGGACGCGCTCGCCCTTCGAGCCCGACGAGCCCTTGAGCTCGCCGGTGTTGTCGAAGTCGGCGCCACGGGCGACGCGGACGCCGTCGACGGCGTGGAGCTTGGCCGGGAACATCCGCGGGTCGTGGCCGGTGCCGGCGTCGAAGGTCGCGTCGAGGTCCCAGTAGGAGGCGACGCGGAACTTCATCCGGTCGCGCTCGCGGTCGACGACCAGGCGGGTGGCGACCGACTGGACGCGGCCGGCGGACAGGCCGGACATGACCTTCTTCCACAGCACCGGGGAGACCTCGTAGCCGTAGAGGCGGTCGAGGATGCGGCGCGCCTCCTGGGCCTCGACGAGGTCGTCATTGATCTCGCGCGGGTTCTCGACCGCGGCGAGGATCGCCGGCTTGGTGATCTCGTGGAAGACCATCCGGTGGACCGGCAGGCCCTTCGGCGGCTTGAGCTCGTCGAGGAGGTGCCAGGCGATCGCCTCGCCCTCGCGGTCCTCGTCGGTGGCGAGGTAGAGGGCGTCGGCGTCCTTGACCAGCTTCTTCAGCTTGGCGATGTGGCTCTTCTTGTCGCGGGGCACGACGTAGTAGGGCTCGAACCCGTTGTCGACGTCGACAGCGAGCCGGCCCCACGGCTTGTCCTTGATCTTGGCCGGCGTGTCCGCGGCGTTGTTGGGCAGGTCGCGGATGTGACCGATCGAGGACTCGACGACGTAGTCCTTGCCCAGGTAGCCGCCGATGGTGCGGGCCTTGGCAGGCGACTCGACGATGACGAGCTTTGCCACAGTTGTTGCTCCTCTATTTGCTTCCAGCGCCGCAACCGTAGCGCCACATCCCGAGATGACCAGCCCGGGAGGTGGCCCACGTCCACGGTGGACCACGTCCACATCGGTACCCGAATCGTGCCCGGCGCGGTCTGGACCGGGCCGATTTCCGTCCACAGGGCGGCCCGCGTCGGGGCTCGTCCACAGGGTTCGACGACCTCGGGCCCTCCCGCGGAGCACGACCGCGCCCTCCCGTCGGAGGTAGAATCTGGAGCATGGCCACGTACGGCAAGCCCGGTGGCCACCGCGACGACCTCACCCACACCGACGTCACGCCGGCGTGGGTGGCGGATGGCGACTGAGACCGGCCGCGTCGAGGTCCTCGTCCTCGGCGCGTGCGAGGTGAAGGTCGACGGCACGGTCGTGCCCGTCACGGCCGCCCAGCAGCGCGTGGTGCTCGCCGCGCTCGCCCTGGCCGCCGGGGAGCCGGTGAGCGCCGACACCCTCTGCACGCACCTCTGGCCCGAGGAGGTGCCGGCGACCGGCCGCACCTCCCTGCACAACTCCATCCGTCGGCTGCGCACGACCCTGGCAGACGCCGGGGCCGCACCGGTGCTGGAGACCGGCGCCGCGGGCTACCGGCTCCGGCTCGGACCCGACGACCTGGACGCCGCCCGGGCCGAGCGCCTGGTCGGCGTGGCGCGCGCCCACGCTGCGGCCGACGAGCGAGCGGCGGCTCTGGTCGCGTACGACGACGCGCTGGCCGCGTGGCGCGGGGAGCCCCTCGCCGACCTCGCGGCCGCAGGCTGGCTGACCGGCGAGGCCGAGCGGCTCGCCGACCTCCGGCTGGCCGCCACCGAGGAGTGGGCCGACCTGGCGCGCGGCTCGGGCCTGGCCGACCGCGCCGTCGAGCGCCTCCAGCCGCTCGCCGAGGCCCACCCGCTGCGGGAGTCGCTGCGCGCGGCGCTGGTGCACGCCCTGCACGACGCGGGCCGGAGCGCCGAGGCGCTGGAGCACTACGCCCGGGCCCGCGAGCTGCTGGTCGGCGAGCTCGGGACCGAGCCCGGCGCCCTCCTGCGCGAGGCGCACGCCCGGGTCCTCGCCTTCGACGTCGGGGAGGAGCCGACGTCCTCGGCCCTGGTCGTCGTCCCGGCCCAGCTGCCCTCGCCACCGGCGCGCCTGGTCGGCCGGGCCGCGGCCGGCGCAGCACTGCACCGCAGCCTGTCCACGGTCGACGCCGGACCGGTGGCGTGGGTCGTCTCCGGGTCCGCGGGCGTGGGGAAGTCGGCGTTCGCAGCCCGGTGGTGCCACGACGTGGCGGAGCGGTTCCCCGACGGCCAGCTGTTCGTGAACCTCCGCGGCTTCGATCCCGGCGGCACGCCGCTGTCCGCCGTCGACGCGCTGCGTGCCCTGCTCGCCGGTCTGGGCGTGCCGGCCGAGCAGGTGCCGCAGAGCCTGGCGGAGATGGTCGGCGCCTACCGCAGCCTCCTCAGCGGGCGACGCGTGCTGGTGCTGCTCGACAACGCCCGCGACGCCGACCAGGTCGCTCCCCTCCTCCCCGCCTCGACCGGGAGCCTCGCGGTGGTCACCAGCCGCGACGAGCTGACGACGCTGGCGGTCACCCACGGCGTACGCCTGCTCTCGCTCGACCTGCTCGACGACCGCGACGCGCGCGAGGTGTTCAGCGCCCACCTCGACGCGGGTCGCCTCGAGGCCGAGCCCGGGGCGCTCGCGGAGATCCTCGACCGCTGCGGAGGCCTGCCCCTGGCGCTCGCGGTGGCCGGGGCACGCGTGGCGTCGGGCCCGCACACCTCCCTCGCCGACCTGGCCGCCGAGCTGCGCGACTCCTCGCTCGACAGCCTCACGCTCGGCCACCCCACCACCGACGTCCGGGCCGTGCTGTCGTGGTCCTACGACGCCCTGTCCGCCGACGCCGCCCACACCTACCGCCTGGTCGGCCTCCACCCCGGGCCCGAGATCGGCGTGGCGGCGCTGGCGAGCATGGCGGGCCGACCCCTGCGCCGCGTGCGGGCGTCCGTCGACGAGCTGGTCCGGGCCAGCCTCGTGACCGTGCGCCGGCCGGGCCGGCTGGCGCTCCACGACCTGGTCGCCGCCCACGCCGGCGAGACCGCCGAGTCGGCGCTCGGCGCCGAGGAGGTCGACGAGGTCCGGCGCCGGCTCGTCGACCACGTGCTCCGCGCGACGGTCGGCGCGACCCGGACGATCTTCGCCACGCCTCTGCCGTTCGCCCTCGGTCCGGCGCCGGACGGACTGGTCGCCGAGCCGCTGGACGACGCCGACCAGGGCCACGCGTGGCTGCGCGCCGAGCTGCCGGTCCTCCAGCGCGTCGCCGACCTCGCCGCCGCGACCCCGGGTCTGCACGCACACGCGTGGCGGCTCGCCCGCACCCTCAACGGCTACCTCTGCGACCGCAGCTCCTTCACCGAGCTCGTCGCCCTGCACGAGAGCGGGCTCGCCGCCGCGGTCGCCGCCGGAGACGTCGTCGGCGAGGCGGACTCGCGCCACGGGCTCGGCGAGGCGCTGACCGAGCTCGACCCCGAGGAGGCGGCCGTGCAGCTCGAGCGCGCCCGCGACCTCTTCGCGCTCGCCGGCGACCGCACCGGCGAGTCCGACGTCGAGAGCGCGCTCGGTCGGCTCCACGAGTCCACGGGTGACTACCAGCGCGGGATCACGCACACCACCCGGTCGCTCGACCTCGCCCGCGAGATCGGCGACGCCAGCGGCACGGCCGTGGCGCTCAACAACCTGGGCTGGCTCTACTCCTGCCTCGGCGACCACGAGGCCTCGCTCGGCTTCTGCCAGGAGGCGCTCGAGCACTACCGCCGCATCGGCGACCGGGGCGGCGAGAGCTATGCGCTCGACAGTGCCGCGCGGGCCTACCTCGGCCTCGGCGACCTGCGCCGTGCCGCCTCGATGTTCGCGCAGGCGGTGGAGATCGGCGAGAGCCTCGGGCACCACCTCAACCAGACCTTCAACCTGACCCACCTCGGCGACGCCCAGCACGCCCTCGGCGAGGTCGACCGGGCCCGCGCGTCCTGGACCGCTGCCCTCGACCTCCTCGAGGAGGTCGGCCACCCGCGCGCCGAGTCGGTGCGCTCGCGCCTCGCCCTGCTCGACGCCACGCCCGGGCCCGCGCAGGCGCGTTAGCGAGGCGTTAGCGCCCTCCTGCCAGCGTCGTCGTCGTACCTGGCAACGGGCTTCGCGGCACCCGCCGACGAGGCCCACCCCGACGGTCCTGTGCGACCGCCGGTCTCCTCGGAAGGGCACGTCATGCCTCGAACCTCCCGCCTGCGAGATCGCCTGCTCGGCGTCGTCGCAGCCAGCACCCTCGGCACCTCCCTGCTCCTCGCTCCCTCGCCCGGTCACGCGGACGAGAGCGCGAGCCCGACACCGGCACCGTCGGCCGAGGTCGGCGACGCCACGCGGCTCGCCGCCAAGGCCTACCCCGGCGTCCAGCTGATCTCCACGACCTACACCGCGACGGTGAGCGTCCGCGTCCCGGTGATCAACCAGGTCGCGGTCAACGCCCTCGCCCAGCGCCTCGCCATCCAGGCCGCCAACGGCGGCATGGACTTCACCGAGGAGGCGGTGACGGAGGAGATCGTCGACGCGCTGGTGAAGTCGCCCAACACCTACTTCGTCGCAGGCGCGCAGCAGGTCAGCCGCCGCCGCAGCCTCACCGGTGTCGGCACCGGCTGGGTGATCACGCCCGACGGCTACCTGGTCACCGCCGCCCACGTGGTCGACACCTCCGACGCGCAGCTGCGCCAGGAGTTCGCCTCGTCCGCGCTCAACCGCCTCGGCCGGCAGTTCGTCCGGGGCCTGCAGAACAGCGGCACGCAGCTCACGCCCGACCAGGTCTCGCGGCTCACCGACGCAGTCCTCGGCTGGCTCGCCGCCCACATGTCGGTGGGCCGGCTCGACGTGTCCGTCTCGGCCGACCTGGCGCTGGGCTTCGACGGGCTGGGCAAGGACCAGCGGGCCGTGGAGGCCGAGGTCGTCGACGTCGGCAAGCCCTACCCGGGCAGCGACGTCGCGCTGCTCAAGATCGACGGCCAGGACAACCTGCCCACCATCCCTCTCGGCGACAACGACGACGTCTCGCCCGGGTCGACGGTCCACGTGGTCGGGTTCCCCGCCGCGTCGACGTTCTCCCCCGGCCTGTCCCGCGACTCCCAGGTCCAGCCGACGGTCACCCAGGGTCCGGTGACGGCCGTGAAGAGCATGGACAACGGCATGCCCGTCTTCCAGACCCAGGCCCCCGCGAGCCCGGGCAACTCCGGCGGTCCCGTCCTGACCGACGGTGGCGAGGCGATCGGCGTCCTCGTCGCGAGCGCGGTGGGCAACGACGGCGTCGCCGCCCAGGGACAGAACTTCGTCATCCCGGCGAGCGAGGTGCTCGACATGCTCGGCCGCAACGGTGTGACCCCGGCCGAGAGCGACACCACGACGACCTACGACCAGGCCATCGACGCCTTCTACGACCACCACTACAAGGACGCCGTGCCGCTGCTCGAGCGGGTCGAGACGCTCTACCCCGCCCACCCGTTCGCGCAGAAGTTCATCTCCGACAGCAAGGCCGCGATCGACGAGGGCCTCGACGAGAGCCCGGTCGAGGAGGAGTCCGGCGGCCCGAGCGCGCTCCTCCTGGGCCTGGGTGCCGCGGCACTCCTCCTGCTGCTGGGCGGCGGGGCAGGAGCCTGGTTGCTCGTACGACGTCGTAGCGCGCGCCCGGCGCCGGCCGGCCAGTTCCCGACCCCGGCCTTCCCGGCCGGACCGCCTCCGGTGCCGGGACCGGTGCCGGCTCCCATGTCGGCCGGTCCGCCTCCCATGACGTCGGCCACGCCGGCACCGCCCACGCCGCGCCCCGAGGCGGTGTGGGACCCCGAGCGCGGCTGGCACCTGCCGGACGCCGGAACGGGACCGGCCCCGGCCCCCGCCCCGACTCCGGGCAGCACCACCCCCTGACACCCGTCGCTCCCACCCTCCGGTGGGGTCACGAGCCAGGTGCACCTGCGGCCCACCGGGAGGACGGGACGCACGAGGCCACCGGTCGGCTCGGGAGCGGCGGGGTGCGGGCCCCGGCGGCGCGGTCGACGCGCCGCCGGGGCCGGCGTGGTGCCTGCGACCGGGCCTGGAGGTCAGGTGGTGAGGAAGCCCTCGCCCACCAGCTCCCGGACCACCGGGAGGTAGGTCTCCTGCAGCTCGGCGACGTCGCGCTCGAGCAGCGCCCCGAGCGCACCGAGGAGCTGCCCGACCGACAGGTCCCCGTCGCAGGCACCGAGGAACGCAGCCTCCACGGTGTCGGCGGTGCGGGCGCGGCGGAAGCCCCGCTGCTGGCGCAGCACGATGGCCTCGGGGTCCTCGGCCCCCGGACGGCCGACCGTCTCCTGCTGCACGTCCTCCCGGGCGCGCAGCGTGGTGGCGAGCAGCTCCTCGTCACCCAGCCCGCGCAGGTCGGTGACCGCGTCGCCCCACGCGTGGATGGCGGGGCCGATCGGCTGCTCGACGTCGTACGGCCACTCGAGCAGCTGGTGCGTGCCCCCGCCTCCGAGGCGGACGTTGATCCAGCCGAAGCCGACGCCCTCGATCCCGGACTCCTCGAGCCAGGACAGCCAGGTGTCGTAGCGCCGGGCGTAGTCCGGACCACCGTGGTGGCCGCTGTCCTTGAGCCACAGCTCGACGTAGGCCGACGGGTCGAGGGTCTCGCGCTGCACGACGAGGGCGTCGCAGTCGTCGCGGAGCCACGAGCCGAGGCGGTCGTCCCACGACCGGCCCGCCACGATCGACCAGTTGGCGAGCACCTGGAGCCAGCCGCCGTCGGCGAGGTGGTCGGGCCCGGTGCGCACGATGTGCTCGACGACGCGGTCGCCGGGCAGGCCGGAGTCACGGTAGACGAGGCGTTCGCCCGTGGCCGGGGAGATGACGAAGGGCGGGTTCGTGGCGATGAGGTCGAACCGCTCGCCCGCGACCGGCTCGAAGAACGACCCGTCGCGCACGTCGACCTCTGCCGGGACCTCGTTGAGCGCGGCGTTGAGCCGGGTCATCCAGAGCGCGCGGGTGTTGACGTCGGTGGCGACCACGCGGGCGGCGTGCGCGCCGAGGTGCAGCGCCTGGACCCCGCAGCCGGTGCCGAGGTCGAGCGCCGAGGCGACCGGCTCGCGCATCGTCAGCTGGGCCAGGCTCGTCGAGGCACTCGAGATGCCGAGCACGTGGTCCGACCCGACCGCGACCGGCGCGCCGTCGAGGCCGGGCGTCAGGTCCGAGACCACCCACAGGTCCTGGTCGTCCGCGGCATAGGGGCGACAGTCCGTGCGGGCGGCGACCTCGCTCACGCTCTGCTCGAGCAGGCCGGCGTTGCAGAGCCGGTCGACCAGGCCGGGCAGGGCCTGGTCCGCCTCGTCGCGCGCGACCGTGGTCTGCAGCAGGAACAGCCGGACCAGCGTGTCGAGCGGCGCACCCGAGGTCGTACGCCGCTGGGCGGGCAAGGTCTCGTTGCGACCGAGCGCGCGGTGCGCCTCCTCGCCGATCGCCTCGGCGACGCGGTCGTAGGTGAAGTGGGCGGCGAGCAGGGCGTCGCGCAGGGGCTCGGCGAAGTCGAGGTCGGACGGCATGGGCCAAGCCTCCCAGACGTCCGTGCCACGATGACGTGGTGCTCGAGCGACCGGCGGACGTCAGCGACGACGAGGTCCTGGTGGTCGCGCGGGACCACTGGGAGCCGCGGGCCGACGCGGTCGAGCACCTCTCCGTCGGCTGGGGCGCGCACCACTGGCGGGTGGAAGTCGCCGGCGAGCCGGTCCTCTTCCTGACGCTCGACCCGGACCTGCCCCGCCACACGCACGCGTCGCTGGAGGCGGCGTACGCCTCCGCAGCGGCCCTGCCGCTCGACTTCGTGTGGCCGAGCCTCCCGACCGTGGCAGGCGCGTACGCCGTCCCGGTCGGCAGGCGCACGGCGAGCGCCACGCGGTGGCTGGAGGGCACGCGTCCCGAGGCATCGGTCGAGGAGCTGCCCGACCTGCTCGCGCGGCTGCACGCGACGCCTCCTCCTGCGACGGCCCGGACGTGGGCCACCGAGATCGACCCCGACCTGCCCACCCGCCTGCGCGACCTGCTCCAGCAGCGGTGGGACGGACCGCTCGGGACGGCCGCCCGTGAGCTCGTCGTCGAGCACCTCGCCCAGGTCGGCGGGTGGTCGCGCGAGCACTCCCGGCTGCTCGGCCTCCTCGACCCGTCGACCTACGTCGTCACGCACGGCGAGCCGCACGTGCGCAACCAGTGGCTCGCCCGCGGGCAGACGTGGCTGATCGACTGGGAGTCGCTCGTCCTCGCGCCGCCGGAGCGTGACCTCGCGACGCTGGTCCACGAGGGTCGCGACGTCGCCCACGACCCGCAGGTGGTGCGGCTGTTCGACCTCGAGTGGCGGCTCTCGGAGATCTGGTCGTTCGCCCAGTGGCTGCAGGGCCCGCACGCCGGCGACACCGACGACCACACCGCGCTCGGCGGCCTCACCGAGGAGCTGACCCGCCCGCACTTCGGCGAGCGCTGAGCGTCTTACCCCTGAAATGCCGCCGTGGCGGCCGGTTGCCGAGCAACCGACCGCCACGACGGTGAGGCGGTGCGTCCGTCAGACCGTGGAGGCCGCCGGGGCGTCGTCGGAGATGACGACCTCCCGACGCTTCGAGACCACGACCGCGACGGTGATGATCGCGACCGCCACGAGGGCGATCAGGATGCGGAGCACGTCGTTCTCGTCCTTGCCGACGCTCATCGAGACGATGGCGCTCGCGATGAGCAGCGACACCAGGTTCATCACCTTGATGAGCGGGTTGATGGCCGGGCCGGCGGTGTCCTTGAACGGGTCGCCGACGGTGTCGCCGATGACGGTGGCCTCGTGGGCGGGCGAGCCCTTGCCGCCGTGGTTGCCGTCCTCGACGAGCTTCTTGGCGTTGTCCCACGCGCCACCGGCGTTGGCCAGGAAGACCGCCATCAGGGTGCCGGTGCCGATCGCGCCGGCGAGGAAGCCCGCGAGCGCGGTGACGCCGAGGCCGAAGCCGACGGCGACCGGGGCCATCACGGCCAGGATGCCGGGCGTGATCAGCTCGCGGAGCGAGTCGCGGGTCACGATGTCGACGACCTTGCCGTACTCCGGACGACCCGTGCCCTCCATGATCCCGGGGATGTCGCGGAACTGGCGGCGCACCTCCATCACGACCGCACCGGCAGCGCGGGCGACCGCGTTGATGGCGAGGCCGGAGAAGAGGAACACCACGGCCGCGCCGAGCAGGACGCCGACGAGGACGGCCGGGTTGAAGACCTCGAAGCTGAGCAGGCCGGCCTCCTCGAGCGTCGGCTGAGCGTCGACGAGCGCCTCGGCCACCGAGGTGGCGTAGGACCCGAACAGCGCCGTCGCGGCGAGCACGGCCGTCGCGATCGCGATGCCCTTGGTGATGGCCTTGGTGGTGTTGCCGACGGCGTCGAGCTCGGTGAGGATCTGCGCCCCCTCCTCGCTGACGTCGCCCGACATCTCGGCGATGCCCTGGGCGTTGTCGGAGACCGGGCCGAAGGTGTCCATTGCGACGATGACGCCGACGGTGGTCAGCAGGCCGCAGCCGGCGAGCGCCACGGCGAACAGCGAGACCGTGAGGGTCGCGCCGCCGAGCAGGTAGGCGCCGAAGACGGCGGCGCCGATGACGAGCGTCGTGTAGACCGCCGACTCGAAGCCGACGCTCAGGCCGGCGAGGATCACCGTGGCCGGGCCGGTCAGCGACGTCTTGCCGACGTCCTTGACCGGGCGGTACTCGGTGCCGGTGTAGTAGCCGGTCAGGGCGAGGATGCCGGCAGCCATGACGATCCCGATGACGACGGCGGCGCTGGCGATGAAGCGCGGGTCGCCGTCGATCGCGGCGAAGTCCGGACCGAAGTCGGCGAACGAGCCGGGCAGGTAGATGTAGGACAGGATCACCGAGGCGACCGCGCCGATGGCGGCGGAGATGTAGAACGCCCGGTTGATGGTGGTGAGGCCGTTCTCGCCGGGCCTCGGCTTGGTGATGTAGATGCCGACGACCGCGGTGAGCGCGCCGATCGCAGGGATCAGCAGCGGGAAGACCAGGCCCTTGTCGCCGAAGGCCGCGGCGCCGAGGATCAGCGCGGCGACCAGCGTGACGGCGTACGACTCGAAGAGGTCGGCAGCCATGCCGGCGCAGTCACCGACGTTGTCGCCCACGTTGTCGGCGATGGTGGCGGCGTTGCGCGGGTCGTCCTCGGGGATGCCCTGCTCGACCTTGCCGACGAGGTCGGCGCCGACGTCGGCGGCCTTGGTGAAGATGCCGCCACCGACCCGCATGAACATGGCGAGCAGCGCGGCACCGAAGCCGAAGCCCTCGAGCACGTGCGGCGCCTCGTCCTTGAACAGGAGCACGACGACGCTGGCGCCGAGGAGGCCGAGCCCCACGGTCGCCATGCCGACGAACGCACCGGTGCGGAAGCCGATCGTCATGGCCGGGTCGCGACCCTCGGTCTCGGCGGCGGCCGCGACGCGGAGGTTGGCGCGGACGGCCAGGCTCATGCCGAGGTAGCCGATGGCGGCGGAGAAGCCGGCACCGACGAGGAAGAACACGGAGCGGCCGATGCGCACGGTGACGTCATCGGCGGGGAGTGCGAAGAGGACCACGAACGCGACAGCGGCGAAGATCCCGAGAGTGCGGAACTGCCGCTGCAGGTAGGCGTTGGCGCCTTCCTGGACGGCCTGGGCGATTGTCTTCATGTTGTCGGTGCCCTCGCCGGCGGCGAGCACCTGCGACCGGAACATCGCGGCCATCCCGAGCGCGCCGAGCGCGATCAGGGCGACGACGACGACCAGGACGAGGTTCCCGCCCTCGAGCTCCGGCTTCACGACTGCGGGCAGCATCCCCGTCATGCGTGTCCTCCTAGGACTTGGCCAAGTTGGTGAACGCGCCGGAGTCTACGCAGAAGTGACCCAGATCACGGGAGGGGGTGACCTACGCCACACGGGGGTGGGTCACCGGGGCATGCGCAAACCCCGCCGGACCCGTCCATCTGGGCATCCGTCGGGGTGGTGGAGCGGGCGGTCAGGCGCCCGGGGCGAGGCCGACGGAGTCGTGGATGACGAAGACCTTCGCGAGGCCGGTGATCCGGAAGATCTTGAGCAGGCGCTCCTGGGTGCACACGAGGTCGAGCGACCCGTCGTGGGCGCGGACCTTCTTCAGGCCACCGACCAGCACGCCGAGGCCGGTGGAGTCGAGGAACTCGACGGCCTCGAGGTCGACCACGATGTCGTAGGTGCCGGCGCCGACGAGCTCGGTGATGCAGTCACGCAGCTTGGGTGCGGTGTAGACGTCGATCTCGCCGCCGACGGACACGATGGCACGACCATCCACCTCGCGTGTCGCAAGGGTGAGATCCACGACTGCTTCCCCGGTCCCCGAACTCGTTCGGACAGTGCGGCGGGAGCGCGAGACGCGCCCCCCTTCATTCCGGGTGGTATCAAACCACGTCGTCCCAGGTTTCGCAGGACTCCCCAACAGTTCCCCGCGTGGGGTCACCGCTTCCGGGGAGGCGGACCTGCGATCGGCCCGCGGTCGGTGCCCACTGCCAGACTCGGGCGGGTGAGCCAGCCCCACCCGCACGCCCCGACCTCGGTCGACGGGCTCGTACGACGCCTCGCGGAGGTGCCGGGGCGGGAGGACCGGCTCCGCCACCTCGAGGTGCTCCCCGCGCGGGCGGCGGTCCACGAGGACTGGCCCGCGTGGGTGCCCGACGACGTGCGCGGGGCGTTCGCCGCCCAGGGCGTGGCGAGGCCGTGGCGCCACCAGGTCGTCGCCGCCGACGCGGCGCACGCGGGCGACCACGTCATCGTCGCGACCGGCACGGCGTCGGGGAAGTCGCTCGCCTACCAGCTCCCCGGGCTGTCGGCGATCCGCGCCGCGCGCGGTCCGCGCGGCGAGCGGGGCGCAGCGGTGCTCTACCTCTCACCCACGAAGGCGCTCGCCCACGACCAGCTCGCCGGGCTGTCGTCGCTCGGCCTCGACGTGCGGTTCGCCGCCCACGACGGCGACAGCTCGCACGAGGAGCGCGACTGGACGCGCGACTTCGGGGAGTACGTCCTCACCAACCCCGACATGCTCCACCGCTCGCTCCTCCCCTCCCACCACCGGTGGTCGCGGCTGCTCGGCTCGTTGCAGTACGTCGTCGTCGACGAGTGCCACCACTACCGCGGTGTCTTCGGGGCGCACGTCTCCCACGTGCTGCGTCGGCTGCGTCGGGTGTGCGCGATGTACGGCGCCAACCCGACGTTCGTGCTCGCCTCGGCCACCGTCGCCGAACCCGAGGTGACGGCCGCCCGGCTCACCGGGCTCGACGTCGTGGCGCTCACGCGTGACGACTCTCCGCGCGGCACCGTGTCGGTGCTGCTGTGGGAGCCGCCCTTCACGTCGTACGCCGGCGAGAACGGCGCTCCCGTGCGGCGAGCCGCCTCCTCCGAGGTGGCCGACCTGCTCGCGGACCTCGTCGCCGAGGACGTCCGGACGCTGGCCTTCATCCGCTCGCGGCGGGGCGCGGAGCAGGTGGCCCTGACGGCGTCCGAGCTGCTCTCCGAGGTCGACCCGTCGCTGCCGGACAAGGTCGCGGCCTACCGCGGCGGCTACCTGCCGGAGGAACGGCGGGCGCTTGAAGCAGCCCTGCGCCGCGGCGACCTGGTCGGGCTCGCGGCGACCAACGCGCTCGAGCTCGGCATCGACATCAGCGGGCTCGACGCCGTCCTGATCGCGGGCTTCCCCGGCACCCGCGCGGCCTTCTGGCAGCAGGTGGGGCGTGCCGGTCGTGGCAGCCAGGACGCGCTCGGGGTGCTCGTCGCCAAGGACGATCCCCTCGACACCTATCTCGTGACCCACCCCGAGACGCTGATCGGAGCGCCCGTCGAGGCCTCCGTCTTCGACCCGTCGAACCCCCACGTCATGGGCCCGCACCTGTGCGCGGCGGCCCAGGAGTCGCCGCTGGTCGAGGCCGACCTGCCGCTCTTCGGCCCGACCGCCCGCTCCGTGGTCGACGAACTGGTCGCGCTCAACCTGCTCCGCAAGCGCCCGCGCGGGTGGTTCTGGACCGACCGGTCGCGTGCGGCCGACCTCGCCGACATCCGCTCCGCGGGCGGGTCGGCGGTGCAGCTCATCGAGGCCGACACCGGCCGCGTGGTCGGCACCGTCGACGCGGGTGGCGCCCACAACCAGGCCCACGCGGGCGCCGTCTACGTCCACCAGGGCGAAACCTGGCTCGTGGAGGACCTCGACCTCGAGCACCACGTGGCCACGATGCGTCGCGACGAGCCGTCCTACAGCACCACGGCGCGCGAGGTCACCGACATCAGCATCGTGTCGACCCGCGAGCGCCGCTCGTGGGCCGGGTGCGAGCTGTCGCTCGGCGAGGTCGACGTGTCGCACCAGGTGGTCTCCTTCCTCAAGCGTCGCCAGCCCGGCGGCGAGGTGCTGTCGGAGGAACCGCTCGACCTGCCCGAGCGCACGCTGCGGACGACGGCCGTGTGGTGGACCGTGCCGGACGACGTGGTCGCCGAGTCGGGCCTCGCGACCCTCGACGTGCCGGGTGCAGCCCACGCAGCCGAGCACTGCTCGATCGGCCTCCTCCCCCTCTTCGCGACCTGCGACCGCTGGGACATCGGCGGCGTCTCGACCGCGCGCCACGCCGACACCGGGGTGCTGACCGTGTTCGTGTACGACGGCCACCCGGGCGGCGCGGGCTTCTCCGAGCGTGGCTTCCACACCGCCGTCTCCTGGCTCTCAGCCACGCGCGAGGCGATCGCCGGTTGCGAGTGCGCGAGCGGCTGCCCCTCGTGCATCCAGTCACCCAAGTGCGGCAACCAGAACAACCCACTCGACAAGGCCGGCGCGATCACTTTGCTTGATGCCCTCCTCGCGGGTGCCCCGAGCACGCCCGCGGAGGGCTAGATTCGCGTCATGGTCATCATCGGTCTCGGCCTCATCATCATCGGCGGCATCGCGATCCTCTCCGCCCTCTTCGTCAGCCAGCCCGGCACCGGTGGCGAGCTGCTCGGCTTCGACGTCACCACGCTCGAGTCGTTCTTCGTCGGGGTGGGCGCAGGAGCCGCCATCCTGTGGGGCTTCGCGATCCTCAAGTGGGGCACCAAGCGCAGCCTCGCGCACCGCAAGGAGCGCAAGGAGCTCAGCCAGCTCAACGCGAAGCTCGAGCGCGTCGAGGCCGAGCGTCGCGCCGAGGGTGACGACCACGACGGTCACGGGCACGACCGGGTCTGAGCCGTGCGCGTCGTCACCCGGCCGCCGCTCGTGACCACCCGCGCTTGATCCCCGCCCTCACCCCGGGCCCGCCCTCGCCTCCGCGGTAACCCTCACGACCCGCCACGGGACGTCCGGACCCGCGACGGACACCTCGACGGTGACGTCGTCGCCGGCCACGGTGCAGCTCTCCAGCAGTGCGTGGTTGGCCGACGCGACCCGTGCCGCCGAGGCGCAGGCGTCGTCCGTCGAGCCCGCTCCGGCCAGGGCCGCGAGGTCGGCTGCTGCTTGCGCCCGGCGCTGGGCGGCCACCAGGCCCCCTGCGGCGGCCAGACCCAGCATCACGAACATCAGCACCCCGGCCATCGCGACCACCAGCACCGTCGCCGCTCCGCCTTCTCCCCGCGGTCGCGTCACGACTCCTCCACCAGGGCGGTCGCCTCGGCGGAGACGGTGATGCCGGGCAGGGCGCCGAGAAGGCCGCCCGGGCCGGTGATCCGCGCGCTCGTCGTGACGACCACCTGGGCGTCGCCCGTGGAGATCGAGACCCGTGCGGAGTCCGGCGCGATCCGGAGGGCCACGGCCTCGGCCGAGGCCACGTCGTCCCCCCGCGCCACCGCACGGGCGGCCTCCCGGGAGGCGTCGATGACCCGGACCTGGGCCGCGCCGACCGCCAGCATCCAGACGAGTCCGGCGGTCAGCGCGACCAGGAGCGGGATCCCCAGCGCGAGTTCGGCCGTCGCCGCCCCGGACTCGCCCCGCGCCCGCCTCGACATCAGCCGATGCCGAGCAGGCCCATGACGTGCTTGAACAGCCGCTCGAGCAGCTGGTCACCGAAGCTGCCAGTGAGCAGCGTGTAGAGCAGCCCGGCGAACCCGGCACCTGCGGCGGTGCCGACCGCGTACTCCGCGGTGGTGATCCCCGCCTCGTCGCGCGCCACGTCCTTCGTCGTCCGCCTCTTCATGCGCATCCCCTCTCGTCGCGAGGCTCCCGGTGAACCTCGACGAGCACAGCCTTCGACGTCGGACCGACACCCCGCACCCGCGACCGACCGAGACTGGGGACGACGGCCATCTCGGACTGCCTGTGGACGGAAAGTGGCCCGTCGCGGTCGCTAGCCTCGGAGGCGTGAGCGAGATCGAGGTCGTCCGCATCGGGCCGGACGAGTGGCAGGAGTTCCGTTCGGTGCGACTCGCCTCGCTGCGCGACGCGCCCGGCGCGTTCGGGGCGAGGTACGACGACTGGGTGGCGGCCGACGGGGACCGCTGGCGCCGGCGGCTGGTCGACGTACCCCTCACGCTCGTCGCGCGCAGCGACGGCCACCCCGTCGGTGTGGTCTCCGGCGCCGACGACGGCCAGCGGGTCGAGCTGATCTCGATGTGGGTCGCGCCCGAGCAGCGAGGGACCGGGCTCGCCGGGCGCCTCATCGAGCAGGTGGTCGCCTGGGCCGCGTCGCACGAGCGGCCGACCTTCCTGATGGTGCGCGACGACAACGAGGCGGCGATCCGGTCGTACGCGCGCGCCGGCTTCACCGACCTCGGCGTGCCGGACGGCTGGCCCGCCGACGCACCCCTCGAGCGCCGGATGCGCCACGACGGCTGACGCACACGATCCGTCATCCCGACCCGCACCCATCAGTACGCCTTCGGATGACGGACCGGCGCGGCGACGGCACACGCACACGATCCGTCATCCCGACCCGCACGCATCAGTACGCCTTCGGATGACGGACCGGCGCGACGACGGCACGCGGGACCGACCGCACGAGGTCTGACGACCCAGGGCACACCCTCACGGCGCGACGGTGCTGAACAGCGAGGCGACCGTCGGCACGACACCGAGGAGGAGAAACGCGGGGAGCAGGCAGACGCCCAGCGGAAGGGCTGCCGAGACCCCGACCTTGCGCGCGGCGTCCTCGGCCCGGGCGAGCGACTCGCGCTCGAGCTCGTCGGCGAGGCGTTCGACGGCGTGCACGACGGACGCGCCGGAGACCTGCGACCGGACCATCGCGCGGGCCAGCGGCGCGAGCACGTCGTCGTCCGCGACCGCCGACCACGCCTCGGCGCCGGCCGCACCCCAGCGCGCACGTTCGACGACCGGAGCGAGCCGGTCGGCGGCCGGTCCGGGGAGGGCCCAGCACGCCTGCGCGAGGCCCGCGACCGGTTCGGCACCGGCACGAAGGGTCGCCGCGAACAGGTCGACGAGGTGGGGCAGCGTGCGCTCGGCCTCCTCGCGGTCGCGCCGGACCGACGACGGCTCGGCGTTCGCGAGGATCCGTCGGGCGACCAGGGCGGCGACGGCACCCGCCACGGCTCCCGGCAGGCCGCCGACGAGCAGCCACGCGCCGATACCTGCGCCGACCGCGGCCAGCGGTCGGACCGGGGAGCCGGACGACGGGCGCGGTCGGACGACCTGCGGCACCGGGGGTGCCAGGACCGCCACGGCGAGCGCCGCGCAGAGTGCGCTGAGCCAAATCACGGTGCGGCCGCCCGGTCGGCCAGCCGCTCGATCCACCAGAGCCCGAGCCCGAGCAGCGAGGCGCCGAGGGCGAGGCACAGCCACCCCACGGGCGTCGTCAGGAGGAACGACCACGGGTCGGAGCCGGCACCGGATCCCATGAGCAGCACGGCGACCGGGAGTGCCGCGACCAGGCGGGCGGTGGCCCGTGCCGACGCCAGCTCGGAGTCCACGAGCCGGCGCGTGCGACGGCGCGTCCGGAGACTGGCAGCGGTGCGGTCGAGGGCGGACGCCAGGCCGTGCCCCGAGTCCTGGGCGACCTGCCACGCCGCTGCCACCCACCGCAGGTCACCGGCTCCGGGTCGCTCAGCGGCCACCCGGCGGAGCGCCTCCGGGACGTCGGCCCCGAGGCGGGACGCCTCCACCGCGGCAGCCAGGGGCCGCCAGCGCTCGCTCGCCGACTCCAGGGCCAGGCCCGGAGGGCGACCGGCAGCGAGGTCAGCGGCGAGCAGCTCGCACACCTCGAGGACGGCCGCACGGTCCTCGGCGAGCGCCCGACGCCCCGGTCGCCAGCGCCGCCGGGGCCGGGCGGGAAGCGCCGACAGCCCGAGCGACTCCACGACCACCCCACCGGGCGGAACCAGGACGAGGACCGCTGCGGCCACCGCCAGCGCGGCGATCCACGTGGGATCGACGGTCACCACGCCACCCCGCCCAGCCGCTCCATGAGCGCCGGCGCCGCCGGCCCGCGCACCACCCGGTCGGGTTCGAAGGTCGCGGCCGTGCGCAGGGCGACCAGACCGGACGCGTCGCGCTCCGGCACCCCCAGCTCGAGGATGCGCCGTCTCCCGTCACGGCCCCGGCCGAGGTGGATCACCACGTCGAGGGCGGACGCGAGCTGGCTGTGCGCCGCCTCGCGAGGCAGGCCGGCGGCCAGCGAGAGGGCCTCGATCCGGGCCGGCACGTCGGCCGCGGAGTTCGCGTGGAGCGTGCCGCAGCCCCCTCCGTGCCCCGTGTTGAGCGCGGCCAGGAGGTCGACCACCTCGGCCCCTCGCACCTCGCCGACCACGAGCCGGTCCGGTCGCATCCGCAGCGCCTGCCGCACCAGCGTCTGCAGCGAGATCTCGCCCGCGCCCTCGATGTTGGCGGGCCTCCCCTCGAGCGCGACCACGTGCGGGTGCTCGGGGCGCAGCTCGCTGGCGTCCTCGACGAGCACGACCCGCTCGCCGGGGTCGACCAGGGACAGGAGCGCCGACAGCACCGAGGTCTTCCCGGTCCCGGTGCCGCCGGTGACCAGGAAAGCGCATCGCGCGTCGACGACCTCCTCGAGCAGGAAGGCACCGTCAGGAGGCAGGGCGCCCGCGGTCACCAGCTCGGGCAGCGTCCACACCCGGCCGCGCGGCACCCGGAGCGACAGCACCGTCCCGGTCCGCGCGACGGGCGCGAGCACTGCGTGGAAGCGTGTCCCGTCCGGGAGACGGACGTCGGCGTGCGGGGTCGCGTCGTCGAGCCGCCGACCTGCCGAGGCCGCGAGGCGTTGCGCGAGGCGACGCACGGACGAGTCGTCGGGGAAGGAGACCGCGACCCGCTCGAGGCCAGCACCCCGGTCGATCCACACGTCGTCGGGGCCGTTGACCAGCACGTCGGTCACGTCGGGCAGCCGGAGCAGGTCCTCGAGCGGGCCGGCCCCGAGGACGTCACGGCGGAGCAAGTCGTGCACCGCCAGGACGGTGGCGTCGCCCACCGGCGAGCCCGAGGCACGCAGCGCCTCGGCCACCCGGTGCGGCGTCAGGTCGCCGGCGGACCCGGCCAGCCGTCGTCGTACGTCGTCGAGGACCGCCGCCGGCACCGGGGCACTCATGCCGCCACCGGCAGCAGGTCGCGTGCGGCTCGCAGGAGCGGACCGCGGGCCCCGAGCGGACCGAGCCCGCGGTCGACGGCAGACGCGAGGCCGCGCTGGTCGCCGACGGCGGCGACGACCGGCAACCCCGTCACCTGGGTGGCGTCGGCGTCGCTGACCGAGCCGGGGCGCAGCACCAGTCCGGCCCCCGGCGCGCGGCCCAGCTCGGCCACCAGTCGAGCCGTCGCGGCCAGACCGGGCAGCGTCGCGGGCGTCACGACGAGCAGCTCGTCGCACCGGTCGGCCAGCTCGGCCACGCCCGCTCCGTGTCGGGCGAGGTCGACCACCACGAGGTCGTGCCCGGAGGTCGCCGACGGGAGGATCCGCCGCACCGTGGGCACGTCGAGCCATCGGCGGCGCCCGGACCAGGTCAGGACGCCCAGCAACCCCGCCCGCGGCACGCCCTCGCGCAGCGCGCGTGCACCCACCCGGCCCGCGGTGTCGACCAGTCCCTCCCACCGCACCCCGGGCACGGCCTCCATCCCGAGCAGCCGGTCGAGTCCCGGGCCGAGGGGATCGGCGTCGACCAGCAGCGTCGGCGCGAGCCTGGACTGCCACTGGGCGAGCGCGCAGGCGAGCGTCGTCGCCCCCGCGCCGCCGGATCCGCCCACGACTCCGACGACCCGGCCGGGCGAGGCCTGCTCGCCGACGTCGGCCAGCGCGTCGGAGAGCCACGAGGACCCGGCCGAGAGGTCGAGCACCGACGCCGCGCCGATCTCGAGCGCGCTGCGGAAGACCGCGTCACCGGGCGAGAGCCCCACCACGTGCACGCCCGCTCGCCGGGGCGGTGCGAGCTCTGCGACGGCGCTCGCGAGGTCGGTGCCGACGAGGACGAGCTCGGCCTCCGCCCATGCGGCGAGGGCGAGCGCGGGCGAGGACGACACCTCGGCGCCGACACCGGCCGCAGCGCAGAGCGGCACGACGACCTCGTGGACGGACGGGGAGCCGGTGAGGAGCAGGACAGCCATGCCCCGACGATCCCGTCGCCCACCGACGACGCCCACCCGCCGACGAGGTCACCTGTGGACAAGCCGCCTCAGGGCCCGCCTGTGGACGGTTGGCGGCCCGGTATCCATCCGCGTCCGCCCCTACGATGGCGGCATGACCCGCCCCACCGCGGCCTTCTTCGACCTCGACAAGACGATCATCGCCAAGTCGAGCACGCTCGCGTTCAGCCGCGAGTTCCAGGCCGGTGGGCTCATCACCCGGCGCGCGATGCTGCGCTCGGCCTACGCCCAGTTCGTCTTCTTCACCGGCGGCGCCGACCACGACCAGATGGACAAGATGCGCGAGTTCATGTCGCAGCTGTGTGCCGGCTGGGACGTCGCGACCGTCCGCGAGATCGTCCACGACACGCTGGACAACATCGTCGAGCCGCTCGTCTACCACGAGGCGGTCAGCCTCATCGAGGAGCACCGCGCGGCCGGGCGCGACGTCGTCATCGTGTCCGCCTCCGGCGCGGAGGTCGTCGAGCCGATCGGCGAGATGCTGGGCGCCGACCGGGTGATCGCGACGCGCATGGAGATCGTCGACGGGAGGTACACCGGCACCATCGACTACTACGCCTACGCCGAGGAGAAGGCACGGGCGATCGAGCACCTCGCGGAGACCGTCGGCTACGACCTCGACGAGTGCTTCGCCTACAGCGACTCGGTCACCGACGTCCACATGCTCGACGTCGTCGGCCACCCCTTCGCGGTCAACCCCGACAAGGAGCTGCGGCGCATCGCCCAGGAGCGCGACTGGCCCGTGCTGAGCTTCGTCCGGCCCGTCGCGCTGCGGCGCCGGATCCCCGTGCCGCCGGCCAGGCCGACCCTCGCGGCCCTCGCCGTCGGTGGCGCGGTGGCCGCCGGCGGGGTCCTCTGGGCCAACCGGAGACGCCGGGTGACGGACGCCTGACGTCGTACTCACCGGTACCCGGACGCCCCACCAGCGGTGGTCAAAGTCAAGCCTTGTGGGTGCTCCCGGACAGGGCTAGAACTGAGGCAACGAACTCCACAAGCAGCACGTGATCCAGGTACCCACGCGGCGATCCACCCATCCGATGGGGTGCTGACCGGTCGGGATCTGCCCGAGGCAGCGATTGAGAAGAGCACGCTTGGTAGCCAGGCGTCACGTGTCAGCGGCGGCACCCGATCCACGTGAGCGGGTGCCGCTCGCATGTCCGGGGTCTCCGTGCCGACCGACCGCGGTCAGGCGACCATCTGCCACTGGATTACCGCACGAGGGGCGAGGCCTCGGCGCCGGCCGCGAACGCCTCCGCGCCGTAGAGCGCCCAGGCCTGGACGCCGCGCGGGCCGCCAGCGCTGTAGGCACGGAGGTTGGACTCGTACGCCGCCCGGTGCGCGAGGTGCCCGGCCTCGGGGACCACCAGCGACTTGGCGTCGACCCCGCGGGAGACCAGCACGAGTCGCTCGAGGGCGCGGGCGACGATGCCGTTGTGCGAGGCGAACGGTGCGGCCGTCGCGACGTCGGCGTGCGCGACCGCCGCGACGAGCAGCGCCGGCGCCGACGTGCCCGAGACGAGGAGCTCGGCGACGCCGCGCAGCCGGTCGGCCGAGGCCGCGTCGCGTGGTCGGCCGAGCTCCTCGGGGTCGAGGGCGCCCGAGCCGACGACGGTGTGGAGCCGGGCGATCGCCTGCAGCGGCGCGGTCTTGAGCAGGGGCGCGAGCGCCAGCATCGAGGCCGAAAGCCGGACGGCGTCCGAGGCGATCTCGTCGCCCGTCCCCGCGCGCACCTCGTCCAGCGACGAGGCCGATCCCTCGAGCACGGCGCTCGCGTGGGCGCCGCGCAGGAGGGACTCCGCGGTCATCTCCGGCGACGTACGACGCAGGCCGCGGTCGCGCAGCAGCGCGTCGATCCCGTCGCGGACTCCGGCATAGGCCGACGGGACCCCTTCGAGGTCGGTCAGCCAGGCGAGCGGATCGGTCACGGGGAGGACGGTAGTCGGGATCAGTCCGCGACCGGCCGGGCGCCCTCGCTCGGCAGCAGCGAGATCTTCTGCCAGATCTTGCGCGACATGCCGGTGGTGAGCGTCTCGAGGTCGCTGACCGTGGTGAGCACCAGCGAGTCGCGCGACTCCTCCGCGCACAGTGCCGCGACCTTGCCGATCAGCGAGAGCATCTCCGAGCAGTAGTCGAGGTAGCGCTCCATCTCGCCGCGGTCGAGGTCGACCTTCACCATCTTCTCGGTCTTCACGAAGTCCGGTCGCAGCCGCTCGGGGTCCTTGGTGAGCTGGTGCATGTCGACGATGTGCGCGAGCGAGCGGAGCCGGTGGAGCAGGTCGAGGAGGTGGCCGCGCTCGAGGCGCTGCGGCAGCGCGTAGAGGAACCACAGCGCCAGCCCCGCGAAGACCAGGTCGTTGATCGCGGACTCGATCAGCGGCACCCACTCGAAGGTGCGCTCCGGACCGATGCGCAGCGCGTCGCGGAGCGCGAGCCCGAAGATCGTCACCGTCGCGACGAGCACGACGACCGCGGCCAGGCGCGAGGCCAGCCGGACCCACCGCAGCCGGACCCGGATCGCCGAGGACCCCTCGGCCACGTCGGAGGTGAGCACGCCGAGCTCGCCCACGACCGCGAGCAGCCCGCGGTCGGGGAACCGGGCCGCGATGCGGGACTCGAGGCGCGCGACGGTGTCCGCCACCGGCCCCGCGTCGAGGCGTTCGAACGAGCTCACGGACGTCAGCGTAGGGACAACTTCTCCGGCACGGGGCGCGTCACAGCCGTGGTACCCCACCACCGACCCGATCCGAGGTCCCGATGCGCCCGACCATCCCCCTCCTCATCACCGCCGCCCTGGTGGTCGGCACGGCCGTCTCGATGGCCCCGGCCAGTGCCGCGGCAGCCACCTGCCGCGGCGTGCCCGCGACGATCGAGGCCAGCGGCGTGCTCCGCGTGGACGGCACCGAGGGCGACGACGTGATCGTCGCCCACGACGTCAGCGGCGTGCGCGCACTGGGCGGGGACGACCTGGTCTGCGTCATCGGCAGCGTGGTCGGCGTCGTCGACGCCGGCACCGGCAACGACGTCGTCGACGCCACCGGCCGCACCGGGAGGACCACCACCTTCCTCGGCGAGGGCGACGACACCTTCCTCGGGTCCGCGGCGGTCGACGAGGTCCACGCCGGCACCCAGGGTCGGGTGGACACCGGCCGGGACGTCGTCGACGCCGGTCCTGCCGGTGCCGACCAGGACTTCGTCGTGTCCGGGCGGACCGGACTGCCCAACCCCGACGAGGTGGTCGGCCGGTTGGTCTGGCTCGACTGGGCGGGCGACCCGACTCCCACCAGCAGGGCCGAGGGAGGCACCGGCAGCACCTTCGCGCTCGGCACCGGCCCCGCCACGAGGCTGGCGATCGACGTCCCTGCCCGGACGCTCACCACTTCGGGGTCCGGCGCCGCGCTCACCGTCCGCGGGTTCTCGACCTTCAGCGTGCGCGCCTCCCGCGACCTCGAGCGGTTCACGTTCCGCGGCAGCAACCGCGACGAGGCACTCCTCGTGCCGCCGGGAGGGCGTACCGTCCTCCGTGCCGCGATGGGTGGGGGCGACGACACGATGCAGGTCGGGACCTACGCGAAGGGCAGCTGGTTCAGGGGCGGCCACGGCCGCGACCGCGTCTACGTCCAGTCCTCTGCGCGCCTCGACCTCGACCTCCGGCAGGGGGTGCTCACGAAGCGGTCCGGCAGGAAGGTGGTCACCCACGAGGTGACCGGCTTCGAGGACGCCGCCGTCGGCGCCCCCACCGTGCGGCTCACGGGCACCCACGGGAGCAACGCGCTCGAGGTCGACGCCTGCCGTGCGACGGTCCAGAGCCTGGGCGGCCGGGACACGACCTCCGCCCTGCCCAGCACGGGGAGCGGGTCCCCGTGCGTGGGCGGTCGACAGATGCGGTTCTTCGGCGGACACGGCGACGACCGGATGTTCGGGTCCAGCGGCAACGACCTCCTCGTCGGCGGTCCCGGTCGCGACCAGGCGGTCGGCGGAGGTGGTCGCGACACCTGCGGGGCCGAGATCCGGCGCGAGTGCGAGGTACGTCGCTGAGCGCGGGACGTCGCCGTCGCTTGTAGCCTGACCGGGATGAGCGACGAACTGCCCGGGACTCCCGCACCGACCGACCGCGCCCGCTCGTTCGGGTCGGTCGCCGGCGCCTACGACCGGGCGCGTCCGTCGTACCCCTCCGACGCGGTCGCGTGGCTGACGGGCGGCGAGGCCAAGGTCGTCCTCGAGCTCGGCGCCGGGACCGGCAAGCTGACGCGCCAGCTGGTCGACCACGGGCACGCGGTCTTCGCCACCGAGCCCGACGAGGCGATGCTGGCGATCCTGCGCGAGCGCGTGCCCGAGGTGAGCGCGAAGGTCGCGACGGCCGAGGAGATCCCGGCCAACGACCGCTCCGTCGACGTCGTGGTGGTCGCCCAGGCCTTCCACTGGTTCGACCACGGGTCGGCGCTGGCCGAGATCGCCCGGGTGCTCAAGCCCGGCGGCCACCTCGCCCTCGTGTGGAACAGCCGCGACGACCGCATCCCGTGGGTGCGGCGGCTGGGAGACATCCTGGGCATGCAGGACGGCAACACCACCTCGGCCCAGCACCTCGCCGACAGCGAGCTGTTCGGCGAGATGGAGGACACGACCTTCAAGAACTGGCAGGAGATCGACCGCGAGTCGATCCTCGACCTGGCCCGGTCGCGGTCGAACTTCGCCGTCATGGGCGAGGACGAGCGCGCCGAGAGCCTCGCCGCGGTCCTGGCGTTCTACGACGACTACGGCCGCGGCATGGACGGGATGCAGATCCCCTACGTCACCCGCTGCTACCGCGCCGTGGTGGTCGACGGCGACGAGCAGGCCTCCGGCCCCGACGACCCGTCGCAGGACGGACCGGCCGTGAGCGACGGCACCGACACCGACATGCTGCTCATCGACTTCCGGTAGACCACCCGTCCGGTAGCGCCCATCCGAGGTCGCACCTAGGGTCACGTGCGTGGCGAGGTGGAGGTGGCGGCGCACGTCGCTGGGCGGGGAGACCGACCGCGCCACCTTCCGCGCGCTGCACAACGCCTCCCTCGCGAGCCCGGCGCTGCGCGAGGGCCTGACGAGCGCGAGCGCGGAGCGGTCCGTGCGCCACCTGCGGGCGCTGCTCGGCACCCCGGCTGCCGGGCTCGGGGACACGAGCGGGCTGCTCGCGTGGGACGGGCTCGGCGGCCACCACCGCGGCCAGCTGACCGCCACGATCAGCCAGGTCGCGGAGACCGGGCGGACGATGATCGTCGACGAGCGGACCCTGGTCTGCGAGGACGGCGGCTGCCAGGTGCGGCAGGCGATCGTGAGCCCGCTGGTCGCCGAGGACACCCTCGTCGGAGCGCTCGTCGTCGGCGCCCCGCACACCACCGGCGGCCTCGTGCGCGCGGCCGACGAGGTGGCCTCGTGGGTGAGCGGCCAGCTCGAGCTCGCCGAGCTCGACCTCTCCCGCAACCGCCTGATGGAGGCCGAGGTGCGTGCCCTGCGGGCGCAGATCAGCCCGCACTTCATCTACAACTCGCTGGGCGCGATCGCGAGCTTCGTGCGCACCGACCCCGACCGGGCGCGCGAGCTGCTCCTCGAGTTCGCCGACTTCACCCGCTACTCCTTCCGGCGCCACGGCGAGTACACGACGCTCGCCGAGGAGCTCCGCTCCGTCGAGCGCTACCTCCTGCTCGAGCAGGCGCGCTTCGGCGACCGGCTCCAGGTGACCCTCCAGGTGGCGCCGGAGGTGCTGCCGGTCGCGGTCCCGTTCCTGTGCATCCAGCCGCTGGTCGAGAACGCCGTGCGCCACGGGCTGGAGGCCAGCGCCGACAAGGAGGACGGCGTCGGCCGGCTCCACATCACCGCGCGAGACCTCGACCAGGAGTGCGTCATCGAGGTCGAGGACGACGGCACCGGCGAGGACCCCGAGCGGGTGCGCCGGGCGCTGGCCGGCGACGCCTCGATGGACTCCGTCGGTCTCGGCAACGTCGACGCACGGCTGCGCAACGCCTACGGCGACGACTACGGTCTGGTCGTCGAGACCGCGCCCGGCGCCGGCACGAAGGTGATCGTGCGGGTGCCGAAGTTCGCCCCGGGAGTCCAGGTATGACTGCTCTGAAGGTCCTCGTCATCGACGACGAGCGCCCCGCCCTCGACGAGCTCACCTTCCTCCTCGGCCGCGATCCGCGCATCGGCGAGGTGAGGGGCAGCGACTCCGCGACCGAGGCCCTGCGGGTGCTGCAGGCCGAGGAGGTCGACGCGGTCTTCCTCGACATCCAGATGCCCGGCCTCACCGGGCTCGACCTCGCGCAGGTGCTCTCCCGCTTCAAGAACCCGCCACCGATCGTCTTCGTCACCGCGCACGAGGAGCACGCCGTCGCCGCCTTCGAGCTGCGCGCCGTCGACTACGTCCTCAAGCCGGTGCGCGAGGAGCGTCTCGCCGAGGCCGTACGACGGGTGGTGGAGGCCGGCGGCCCCGCTCCGTCCGGTGACGTGCAGATCCCCGTCGAGCGGGGCGGGGTGACCCGGTTCGTGAACCGGTCGGAGATCACCCACGTCGAGGCGCAGGGCGACTACGCGCGCCTCCACACCGCCGACGGCTCGCACCTCGTCCGCACGCCCCTCACCTCGCTGGCCGAGCAGTGGGCGTCGGCGGGCTTCGTCCGGATCCACCGCTCCGTGCTCGTCGCGCTCCCCCACGTCGAGGAGGTGCGCAGCGAAGGCGGCCGGGTCAGCGTCGTGGTCGGCGGCACCGAGCTGCCGGTCTCGCGGCGCCACACCCGGGAGCTCCGCTCGGTGCTGACCAGGCGCGAAGCGCCGTCGTGAGCAGGCCCTCGTGAGCGACCAGCCGCCACCCCGGGTGCGGGTCACCGGGCCGCCGCGGCGTCGCGCTGACGTCGTACGGCACCCGGGGGCGCGGGAGATCGACGCGGAGACCGCCCTGGGCGAGGTCTTCATGCGCTCGCTGCTGCGCGAGCAGCTCGTGCTCGCGCTGCGGGTGCTCGCGGCCCTGGCGCTCACGGTCGGGCTCGTGCCGCTGGTGTTCCACCTCGACCCGTCGCTGGGCGACGTCGAGGTGGGGCCGGTGCCCCTCGCGTGGCTCGTGCTCGGCGTCCTCACCTATCCGTGGCTGATCGTGCTCGGGTGGGTCTACGTGCGGCAGGCCGAGGCCAACGAGCGCGACTTCGCCGACCTCGTCGGAACCGTCGAGGAGGACTCCCCGTGAGCGCCGACGTCGTGCCGGGTGTTGTGGCGGTCGTCCTCGTCTCGCTCGCGACGCTGGCGATCGGCACGTGGGGCCTGCGGATCTCGCGCACCACGAGCGACTTCCTCGTCGCCTCGCGCACCGTCCGCCCGCGCCTGAACGCGAGCGCCATCGGCGGCGAGTACCTCTCGGCCGCCTCCTTCCTCGGCGCCGCCGGGCTGCTGCTGACGTTCGGCGCGGAGATGCTGTGGTACCCCGTCGGCTGGACCGCGGGCTACCTCGTCCTGCTGGTGCTCGTGGCCGCGCCGCTGCGCCGGTCCGGGGCGTACACCCTGCCGGACTTCGCCGAGGCCAGGCTCGGCTCGCGCGGCGTGCGCAAGCTCTGCTCGGTGCTGGTCGTCGGCATCGGCTGGCTCTACCTGCTCCCGCAGTTCCAGGGCGCCGGGGTCACGCTCCGCTCGACCATCGGCGCGCCCACGTGGGCGGGCTCGCTGGTCGTCGCGCTGGTCGTGCTGGCGTCGGTGAGCCCGGGCGGGATGCGCTCGATCACCTTCGTGCAGGCCTTCCAGTACTGGCTCAAGCTCACCGCCCTGCTGATCCCGATCTGCATCCTGCTGGCCGTGTGGATGGCGGACGGCGCGGCCGATCCGTCGGCCACCGCACCGGCGTCGTGGTCGATCCCGCTCGCCACGCCGGGCGGGGGCATCGGGCTCTACACGACGTACTCCCTCATCGTGGCGACGTTCCTCGGCACGATGGGACTGCCGCACGTGGTGGTGCGCTTCTACACGAACCCGGACGGCCGCGCCGCACGCCGTACGACGCTCGCGGTGCTCGGCCTGCTGGGGATCTTCTACGTGCTGCCGCCGGTGTACGGCGCCCTCGGCCGGCTCTACGCACCCGGACTCGTCGACGCCGGGTCGGACACGCTGGTGCTCGAGCTGCCGAACCTGATGGTCGGCGGCGTGCTCGGGGCCGTGCTCACCGGGCTGGTCACCGCGGGCGCGTTTGCGGCCTTCCTGTCGACGAGCTCGGGGCTGACCATCGCCGTCGCCGGCGTGCTGTCGCAGGACGTGACCGGGCGGCGCTGGGGCTCCTACCGGCTCGGCGGGGTCGCCGCCTTCCGGGTCGCGGCGGCGATCGCGGTCGTCGTACCCCTCCTCATGTCGCTCCCGGCGCAGGACGTGCCGGTGGCGCGGACGGTCGGCCTGGCGTTCGCCGTCACCGCCTCCACCTTCGCGCCGCTGCTGATGCTCGGGATCTGGTGGCGCGGCCTGACGCCGACGGGTGCCGTGTCCGGCCTCCTGGTCGGTGGCCTCGGGTCCGGTGCGGCGGTCGCGTGGACCCTCGCCTCGTCGGCGTCGACCGGCTGGTCGGCCGCGCTCCTCGGGCAGCCGGCCGCCTGGTCGGTGCCGGCCTCGCTCGCGACGATGGTCGTGGTGTCCCGCCTGACGCGTGCGTCGGTGCCCGCCCACGCCAACCGCTTCATGGTCCGCCTCCACACCCCCGAGGCGGTCGAGCTCCAGCGCTGATCAGCCGCGCACGTGGAACTCGCTGCCGTCGGGATCGGCCATCTCGACGTCTCCGTCGTCCGAGCGGGCGACCTCCCTCGCCCCGAGCTCCACGAGGTGCGCGACGTCGGCGTCGAGGTCGTCGGCGACCAGGACGAAGTGCATCCGGTTGCGCCCGACCCGGGCGTCGAGCGGTTCGCCGCCCCAGGCGATCTTCGGACCGCCGCCGGCGGGCTGGATCCCGGTCTCCCCGTCCTCGTCGTGCACCAGCGGCCAGCCGATCGCCGCGCTCCAGAACAGGCCGACCGCGCGGGTGCCGTCGCAGGCGAGCTCGCCGAGGAACGGCGTGCCGGCCATCCAGCTGTTGCCCTCCTCGATCACGCAGAACGGGACGCCGTCGGGGTCGGCCAGCACCACGTGGTCCTCGTCGGGCTGCTGCCCGACGTCGACGTGGCTGGCCCCCAGCGCCAGCGCGCGGGAGACGGTCTCCTGCTGGGAGGCGGAGTTGCTGCTCAGGTGGAGGTGGACCTGGGTCGGCAGCACGAGGGGCTCGAGCCAGGGCTCGAGGTGCACCTCGAACGGGGTCCCGTCACGCGGGACGAGCGTGACGCCGTCGACCTCCCAGCCGAGCAGGTCGCCCCAGAACTGCGCCGACCGGACGGGATCGGCGGCCAGGATCGTGAGCGCGTGCAGTCGGGCAGCCATCCCGGCAGCCTAGGGCGATCCCCTGTGTGATCTGCCACTCAAATCAACAAAACATCAACACAATTGCGTTGTCTTGGTAACTTCTTGACATTCGTCATGACGTTCCCCGTCCCTCCCCACGCCAGGACCGCACCCATGGAAGCCCTCCGCCCCTCCCGCCGCGCCATCGCGCGCAGTGCCGTGTGGACGGTTCCTGTCATCGCGGTGGCCGCCACGGCGCCGGCGTTCGCGGCGTCCCCGTGCGACTGCGCCGGCTTCTCGGTCCCGGCCTTCCCCGCCTCCGGAACGCTCGGCAACGGTTGGTCCCTGTCCTCGAACAACGTGAGCTCCGGCGGCGGGACCGACCG
Source organism: Nocardioides exalbidus (assembly GCF_900105585.1). Classification (NCBI taxonomy): domain Bacteria; kingdom Bacillati; phylum Actinomycetota; class Actinomycetes; order Propionibacteriales; family Nocardioidaceae; genus Nocardioides; species Nocardioides exalbidus. The sequence continues at coordinate 1,845,737 of NZ_FNRT01000002.1, read as the reverse complement.
GTTCGAGAACGGCTCGTTCGTGACCGTCGAGGACTCCACCAGGTACGACACCCGCACCGTGACCGCCTCCCGATCGATCTGCGTCACGGCGGGCAAGACGTACCGGTTCCAGTACTCGTGGACCGCGTACCTCATCAACAACCGGAAGATGACCTCCGTGCTCCAGGTCAACGGCCAAGCGGTCGCCAACAGCCAGATCGACACCTCGACCAGCCAGGCGTCCGGGACGCGCAACGTCACCTGGATGTCCAACGCGAGCGGCACGGTGACGATGAGCTTTCTGCACACCGTGACCCCGCCCGGGTTGCTGGGCGGAAACCTCACCGGCGACGACATCACCATCAACAGCGTCACCGCCAGCTGCTCCTGACGGCCCGGCGTGGCCGCTCGAGCCAGCACCATGAAGGCGGTTCGAGAACGGACCGCGGGCCCGCGAGCGTGGCGGTCCGGCTCGTGGAGTCGAACTGCCTTCATCGTGCTGTCCTCACCTCCGCAGCAGCAGCGCCGAGTCCCCGAACTCGTGCCAGAGGTAGCCCTCGGCCACCGCTGCGTCGTACGCCGCCTGCGTGAGGCGCTCGCCCGCGACCGCCTCGACGAGGAGGAGGTGCGAGGCCATCGGGTCGTGCCAGCCGGTGACGAGGCCGTCGACGACGCGTGGCGGCTGGGCGGGCGTCACGACGCGCGAGGTCCAGCCGCGCGAGGCGACGACGTGCCGTCCGAGCACCGACGACTCGACGGCGCGCGTCGCGGTGGTGCCGACGGCGATGACGCGGCCACCGTTCTCGCGGGCCACGTTGATCGTGCGAGCGGACGTCGGCGGGACCTCGAACCACTCCGGCCCGGGCGCCTCGCCGGCCTCCTGCGAGGAGACACCGGTGTGCAGCGTCACCGGCGCGAGCTGGACGCCCGCGGTGACGAGACGGGTCACGAGAGACGGCGTGAAGGGGCGCCCGGCCGACGCCATCTCGGCGCTGCCCGGACGGGTCCCGAAGACGGTCTGGTAGTCGGCGAGCGGGTAGCGCCAGTCGAGGTAGCCGTAGGCGATCGGGCGCCCGTTCCACCCCAGCTGCCGGTCGAGGTCGCCGCGCACCGACGCCCGCCACAGGCGGTTGCCCGCACCCGTCGGGGAGGACGCCTCGCCCGGCCAGGGCGACCGCAGCACCAGGCGTACGTCGCCGACCCGCACGACGTCACCCGCCGCCCGGTCCAGCACGGCACGGCCCGCGTCGGGCGCCGACCGCACCTCGACGACGCGGTCGCCGTCCTCGAGGTGGTGGGCCACGTGGAGCACGACCGGCTGCCCGTCGATCGTGGCGTCGACCTCGGCGTTGACGGTGGCGGACGTGTTGACGACCAGGACGTCGCCCGGACGCAGGTGGTCGGGCAGGTCTCGGAAGCGCACGTGCGAGAGGCCGTCGGGCGTGCCGACCAGCAGGCGCACCTCGTCGCGCTCGAGGCCGCGCGCCTCGGCCGGCTGCGGCGCGAAGTCGGACGCGGCGAACCGGGTGTGCGGGGTCTCGGTCAGGGTGCTCATCCGTCGGCCTCCGCGAGGTCGGCAGCCCGGTAGCGGCCCGACTCCGGACGCGCGTCGAGCAGCGCCAGCAGCCGGGGTACGACCGTCGCCGGGAGCGGCCGGTCGGAGATGTCCTCCCCCGGGAAGGCGTCCTGCTGCATCGCCGTGCGCATGTCGCCGGGGTCGACGGCGTACGCCCTCAGGCCGGTCTCGGCGGCCCAGGTCAGCGTCACGTGGTCGAGCGCGGCCTTGCTCGCGCCGTAGAGCCCCCACGTCCCGTAGTGCTCGACGGCGGCGTCCGAGCTGATCGAGAGCAGGACGCCGTCCGCCTCGCGCAGCCACGGCAGCAGCGCCGACGTGAGGACGAGCGGCCCGCCGATGTTGGTGCGCCAGACGTGCATCAGGTCGGGGAAGTCGACGTCGGCCAGCGGGCGCATCGGCAGCGGACCGAGCGTGCTGGCGTTGTGGACCAGCAGGTCCAGGCGGCCTCGCCGCTCCACCTGGGCCACGAGCTCGGCCCTGTGGTCGGTGTCGGTCAGGTCGCCGATGACGACCGTGACCTCGGGAGGCAGGTCCGCCTCCTTGAACTTCTCCTCGCTGCGGCCGTCCGTGACGACGTCCCAGCCCCGGGCCGCGAGGGCCCTGCACAGGGCCAGCCCGAGGCCGGCCGATCCTCCGGTGACCAGGGCCACCCGTGTCTTCTTCGTGGTGTTCATGGCACCATGGTTCAAGTTGAAGTGAACTTGAGTTCAAGGGCCAGTTTCCAGGAGGGGGGCGCAGGTGGATCCCAAGGACCTGCTGCCGATGGGTGAGATCTCCAGCAGGAGCGGCTTCGCCGCGTCGGCGATCCGCTACTACGAGGCGGAGGGGCTCATCGAGGCGCACCGCTCGGGCGGCGGCCAGCGGCGGTTCGAGCGCAGCGTGCTGCGACGGCTGGCCTTCATCCGCGCCGCGTCCAACGTCGGCCTCACCATCGAGGAGATCCGCGACGAGCTCGGCCGGCTGCCCGGCAACCGCACCCCGACCAAGGCGGACTGGCACCGGATCTCGAAGCACTGGGGCGCCCGGCTCGACGAGCAGATCGCCGCCCTCCAGCGGCTCAAGGGCGGCCTCGACTCCTGCATCGGCTGCGGCTGCCTCAGCCTCCGCTCGTGCGCGTTCTCCAACGCCGGCGACTGGGCAGCCGAGCGCGGTTCCGGCGCCCAGCTCCTCCCCGACACCCTCCGGCGCCCACACCCCTCCCGCCGATCGGGGTGACCATCTGCCACCGGACTACCGCACGAGAGGCGGCCACCCGGTGTCAGGATCGACCACATGAGTGACGGCTACGAGATCCGGACCGACCTCGCCGAGATGGACCTCGACCGGGTGCACGGGTGGCTCAGCACCGACGCCTACTGGGCGCTGGGCCGCACGCGCGACAACGTCGGGACGGCCGCGGCCCACTCGCTCAACTACGGCGTCTTCCACGGCCGCGGGCAGGTCGCCTACGCCCGCGTCGTCACCGACCGCGCCAACTTCGCCTGGCTCTGCGACGTGTACGTCGACCGCGACCACTGCGGTCGAGGCCTGGGCCGGATGGTGGTCAAGGCTGTCAACCGCGACCTCGACGCGTTCGGCGTACGACGCACCCTGCTCGCCACCGGCACCGCCCACGGTGTCTACGAGCCGCTGGGCTTCGGGCCGCTGCCCGACCCGACGATGTGGATGATCAGGCAGGAAGGCTGAAGAGCGTCAGCTGCATCCCGTCGGGCGCGGCGACCCGGGCGTTCGTGTCGCCCCACGGCGTCGTCCGGGCCGGGGCGACGGACGTCGCGCCCGCCCCGACCAGCGCAGCCGAGGCGTCGGCAGCGGACGGGACCCGGAGTGCGAAGCGCACCTTCCCCGACACCCGCTGGCCCACCTCGAGGTCGTCGACCATCGCGGCCTGCCGCTCGTCGAAGAGCTCGAGCGTCGCGCGACCGGCGTCGAGCAGCAGCACCCGGCCGTCGTCACTGCTCCAGTCCTCGAGCTGGGCCAGCCCGAGCGCGTCTCGGTAGAACGCCACCGCCGCGTCGAAGTCGTCGACGGTGAGGGTGATGCGGAGCTCCTGGACCTCGGTCATGGACCCATCCTGCGAGCTCACGTGCACCTGAGGTCAAGCCTCAGCGCAACCCGGCCGCCAGCTCCTCGAGCGCCTCCTCGAGCGAGACCCTCGGGGTCCAGCCCCAGCCGCGCGCCCGGTCGGCGACGATCTGCCCGGTCCACACCGGCTCGTCCTCCCAGACCGGCTCGAGGCCCAGGGCCGTGGTCACCGTGCCGAGGTAGTCGCGCTGGGTCGCGGGCTCGCCGGCCGCGTTGACCGGGGTGCAGCCTCCCGCGACCGGACCGGCCTCCGGGTCGTCGCCTGCGGCGATCGCTCCGGAGGCGAGGTCGGCGATCAGGGCGGCGAGGTCGTCGACGTGCACCCAGGCGAAGCTCGCGTCGGGCGCGGCGTGCCGCTGGGCCTCGTCGTCCCGGATCCGCGCGGGGCGCAGGGCGTTCCAGACCGAGGAGTCGCCCGGCCCGAGGATCGCCGGCGGCCGCACCAGGACGCGGGTCGTTCCCGCAGCCCGGGCGAGCGCGGCGTCGACGTCGCGCTTCACGACCGCGTAGTCGCCGGCGTCGTCGTCGACGAGGTCGCCGTCCTCGGCGACGTCACCGGTGCCGGGGCTGCGGTCGTAGACCGCGGCCGTCGAGACGTGGACGTGCCGGGCGACCCCGGAGCCAGCAGCGGCGTCGGCGATGGTGAGCGTGCCGTCGACCCCGACCCGGCGCTGGCTGTCGCGGTCGTCGCCCATCGGGTGCACGGTCGTGACGAGTGCGTCCGCACCCGCGACCACCGAGCCGGCGAAGCCCGGATCGGCGAAGTCGCCGACGTGCTCCTCGACGCCCGGTCGCCCGGGTGCGGTCCCGGGTCGTCGTACGACGGCGCGCACCGTCGCCCCGCGGTCGACCAGGGCGGACACCACGTGGCTGCCCACCAGTCCGTTGGCACCGGTCACGACGACGACAGGAGAGGTCATGCGTCCACCTTGTCAGGCAGGAGGGCACGGGCGACCACTGCCACCCACAGGGGAGCGAAGACCAGGCTGGTCACGACGTCGGTGACGTGGTGGGCACCCTCGTAGAGCCGGGACGGCGCGACGACCACCGGCGCCAGGAAGAGGATCCACGCCCAGCGCCTCGAGCCGGGCACGGTCCGGAAGAGGTAGATGGCCAGTGCGCAGTAGACGACGATCGAGGTCGCGACGTGGCCCGAGGGAAAGCTGTGGTCGGGCACGAGACCCGGGTCGAGGATCTCCACCGGCGGTCGGTCGCGGGTGATGAGGGTCGTGACGACCAGGTAGAGCGCGAGCGTCCCGGCGACCAGCACCGTGAAGTAGACGAGCGGCAGCCGTGTGCGCTGCACCCGCCACAGCACCAACGCCGACACGGCCGCGAGGGCGACGCCGACGACCGTGTCGGCGACGTGGCTCCCCCAGGCCGCGAGGAGCTCCCCGTCGGGGGTCCTGCGCTCGGCGATCCAACGCGAGACGCTGTCGTCCCACGGATCGACGCTCGACTCGAGCGGGTGGGTCAGCAGCCATCCGACGGCCAGCACGGCCAGGAGCAGGACGATCCAGGCGATCGTCAGCGTGCGGGCGGCGTGGCGCGTGCGCGCGGAGATGTCCACGACGAGAGCGTGCCACCCCGACCGTTCGTCGTGCGCCACCCACCGCTCGGCGCGCGGCGGCACCCACCCGACGAGCAGGACGTACGTGCCCCTGCCGCCCGTCCTGTGACCGGTGTCACGGTGACGGCGGTCACATCCGTGACCCTCCCCCGCCCGGAAGGACTCGCTCCGTGACAGAGCAGGACCAGGCCGCCACTGAGCAGGCCCCACGACACGATCCGATCTACGACCGGTTGGCCGCCACCCCCGAGTTCGCCGAGCTGCGCCGTCGCTACCGCAGCTTCGTGTTCCCGGCGACGGCCGCCTTCCTGGCCTGGTACCTGCTCTACGTCATCCTCTCCAACTGGGCCGGCGGCTTCATGGACACCCGCGTGGTCGGCCACATCAACGTGGCGCTGATCTTCGGGCTGCTGCAGTTCGTCACGACCTTCGGGCTGGCGTGGATGTACGCCCGCTACTCCCAGCAGAAGCTCGACCCGCTGGCCCGCCAGCTCGACGCCGACTACCGCAAGGGAGAGGAGGCCTGATGGACACCCAGGTGCTCACCACGAGCCTGTTCCTGCTCGTCGTCGCGTTCACGATCGGCATCACCTTCTGGGCGAGCCGGCAGACCAAGAGCGCCGCCGACTTCTACTCCGGCGGCCGCTCCTTCTCGGGCTTCCAGAACGGCCTCGCGATCGGCGGCGACTACATGTCGGCGGCGTCGTTCCTCGGCATCTCCGGCGCCATCGCGGTCTACGGCTACGACGGCTTCCTCTACTCGATCGGCTTCCTGGTGGCGTGGCTCGTCGCGCTCCTGCTGGTCGCGGAGATGCTGCGCAACGCCGGCCGCTACACGATGGCCGACCAGCTCGCGTTCCGGATGAGCCAGCGCCCGGTGCGCACGGCCGCGTCGATCTCGACGGTCGTCGTCTCGATCTTCTACCTGCTGGCGCAGATGGTCGGCGCCGGCTCGCTCGTCGCGCTGCTCCTCGGCGTGGACAGCCAGACGATCAAGAACCTCACCATCGTGGGTGTGGGCGTCCTGATGATCTTCTACGTCGTCGTCGGCGGCATGAAGGGCACGACCTACGTCCAGATCGTCAAGGCCGTGCTGCTGATGATCGGCTCCGCGCTGATCGTCGTGCTGGTGCTGGCCAAGTTCAACTTCAACCTCTCCGACCTGCTCGGCACCGCAGCCGACAACAGCGGCAAGGGCGAGGCGTTCCTCCAGCCCGGACTGCAGTACGGCGCCACGCTGACGTCGCAGATCGACTTCCTGTCGCTCGGCCTGGCCCTCGTGCTCGGCACCGCCGGGCTGCCGCACATCCTGATCCGCTTCTACACCGTGCCGACCGCGCAGGACGCACGGAAGTCGGTGCTGTGGGCGATCGGCCTGATCGGCGTGTTCTACCTGATGACGCTGGTGCTCGGCTTCGGTGCCGCGGCCCTGCTCGACCGCTCGGCCGTCGACCCGCTGGAGGGCGGCAACCAGAACCTCGCCTCGCCGCTCCTCGCCGAGGCCGTCGGTGGCGGCGAGGGCTCCACGGGCGGCGCGATCCTGCTCGCCCTGATCGCGGCGGTCGCCTTCGCGACGATCCTCGCGGTGGTCGCCGGGCTCACCCTGGCCAGCTCCTCGTCGGTGGCGCACGACCTCTACAAGGGCGTCATCAAGAAGGACCAGCCGGTCAGCGAGCACGACGAGGTCCGGGTCGCCCGGATCGCCGCCTTCGTCATCGGCGCGGTCGCGATCGCGCTGTCGATCCCGGCGCAGCGGCTCAACATCGCCTTCCTCGTGGCGCTCGCCTTCGCGGTCGCGGCGTCGGCGAACCTGCCGTCGATCATCTTCAACATGTTCTGGAAGCGCTTCAACACCCGCGGCGCGACGTGGAGCATCTACGGCGGTCTCATCGCGGCCGTCGGCCTGGTGTTCTTCTCGCCGGTGATGTCGGGCCTGCCGACCTCGCTCTTCCCGGACTCCGACTGGGCGATCTTCCCGCTCAACAACCCGGGCATCATCTCGATCCCGATCGGCTTCCTGCTCGGCTACATCGGCGCCGTCACCTCCAAGGAGCCGGCTGCCGAGGACCGCTTCACCGAGCTCGAGGTGCGCGCCCTCACCGGCGCCGGCGCGGAGGAGGCGTCCCAGCACTGACGCGTCGCTGAGGCGTCGTACGACGACGGCGTTGCGGTCGCCAGCAGGCCTCCGCGAGCAGTGTCAGCCGTCACAGATCCACCGGTGACCCCCTCGCCGAGCCGGAGTAGGTTCGGCGAGGGGGTCATCGTCCCCGTCAGCACCACCCTGCACACGTGTCCCTCACGAGGAGAGAGCCTTGTCCGAGCAGACCCTGTCGAACCTGATGCACGAGGACCGCCGCTTCGAACCACCGGCCGGGCTCGCGGCCGACGCCAACGTGAAGGAGGAGGCCTACGCCCGCGCCGACTCCGACCGCGAGGCCTTCTGGGCCTCCGCCGCCGAGCGGCTGGACTGGGGCCAGAAGTGGGACCAGGTCCTCGACTGGTCGAACCCGCCCTTCGCGAAGTGGTTCGTCGGCGGCACCATCAACGCCTCGGTGAACTGCGTGGACCGGCACGTGGACGCCGGCAACGGCGACAAGGTCGCGCTGCACTGGATCGGCGAGCCTGAGGACGACACCCGCGACATCACCTACGCCCAGCTCAAGGACGAGGTCTCGAAGGCGGCCAACGCGCTGACCGGGCTCGGCGTGCAGAAGGGCGACCGGGTCGCGATCTACATGCCGATGATCCCCGAGGTCGTCGTCGCGATGCTGGCCTGCGCCCGCATCGGCGCACCGCACACGGTCGTGTTCGGCGGTTTCTCCGCCGACGCCCTCGCCTCCCGCATCACCGACTGCGGGGCGAAGGTCGTCATCACCGCCGACGGCGGCTACCGGCGCGGTGCGCCCTCGGCGCTCAAGCCCGCCGTCGACGAGGCGGTCACCAAGCTCGAGGACGACGAGCTGGCGAGCAAGGTGCTGGTCGTGCGCCGCACGGGTCAGGACGTCGACTGGGACGATGACCGCGACGTGTGGTGGCACGAGGCCGTCGACAACGCCTCCGCCGACCACGAGCCCGAGCTGCACGACGCCGAGCACCCGCTGTTCGTGATGTACACGTCCGGCTCCACCGGCAAGCCGAAGGGCATCCTGCACACCACCGGCGGCTACCTCACCGGCACGTCGTTCACCCACTGGGAGGTCTTCGACCTCAAGGACGACGACGTCTACTGGTGCACCGCCGACGTCGGGTGGATCACCGGCCACTCCTACATGGTCTACGGCCCGCTCGCCAACGGCGCGACGCAGGTGATGTTCGAGGGGACCCCGGAGAAGGGGCGCTGGTGGCAGATCGTCCAGGACTACAAGGTGACGCTCTTCTACACCGCGCCCACCGCGATCCGGACCTTCATGAAGCAGGGCCGCGAGATCCCCGACGCGTACGACATGTCGTCGCTGCGGCTGCTCGGCTCGGTCGGTGAGCCGATCAACCCGGAGGCCTACGTCTGGTACCGCGAGGTCATCGGCGGCGACCGCTGCCCGGTCGTCGACACCTGGTGGCAGACCGAGACCGGCCAGATCATGATCAGCCCGCTGCCCGGCGTCACTGCCGGCAAGCCGGGCTCGGCGATGAAGGCGCTGCCCGGCATCGCCGCCGACGTCGTCGACGACGACGCGCAGTCGGTCGGCAACGGCAACGGCGGCTACCTCGTGCTCAAGGAGCCGTGGCCGGCCATGCTGCGCACGCTGTGGGGCGACGACGAGCGCTTCAAGGACACCTACTGGTCGCGGTGGAAGGGCCTCTACTTCGCCGGCGACGGGGCCAAGCTCGACGACGACGGCGACATCTGGCTGCTCGGCCGGGTCGACGACGTCATGAACGTCTCAGGCCACCGCCTCTCCACCACCGAGATCGAGTCGGCCCTCGTGTCGCACCCGAAGGTCGCCGAGGCCGCCGTCGTCGGTGCCGCCGACGAGACCACCGGCCAGGCCGTCTGCGCCTTCGTCATCCTCCGTGACTCCGCGGGCGACGGCGGCGAGGACATCGTCGAGGAGCTCCGCAAGCACGTCGCCAAGGAGATCGGCGCGATCGCCAAGCCGCGCCAGATCATGGTCGTCGCCGAGCTGCCCAAGACCCGCTCCGGCAAGATCATGCGCCGCCTGCTCAAGGACGTCGCCGAGGACCGCGAGGTCGGTGACGTCACGACGCTCGCCGACTCGACGGTCATGGACCTGATCAAGTCGAAGAGCTCCGGCTCCTCCGAGGACTGAGTCGGCGCGGCTGACGCCTGAGCCCGCTGAGTCGGCAGAAGCTTTCTGCCGACTCAGCGGGTCTTCTGACGAGTTCCTGACGACTCAGCGTCCGGGGGACTCACTTCCTGCCGGGTCAGGAGGGGCTCACTAGGGTGGCGGGATGAGCGCCACCCCCCGCGTCGACGTCGCCGTGATCGGCGGATCCGGCTTCTACTCGTTCCTGCCCGACGCGACCGAGCACGAGGTCGCGACGCCGTACGGCGACCCGTCGGCGCCGATCGCGATCGGCGAGGTGGCGGGCCGCTCGGTCGCCTTCGTTCCCCGCCACGGCAAGCACCACGAGGCGCCGCCCCACGGCATCAACTACCGCGCGAACGCCTGGGCGCTCCGCTCCCTCGGCGTGCGCCAGGTGATCGCCCCCTGCGCGGTCGGCGGCCTCCGCGACACCGTCGCCCCGGGTGACCTCGTCGTCCCGGACCAGCTCGTCGACCGCACGTACCGCCGGATCGGCTCCTTCGTCGAGTCGGGCGCGGTCCACCTCCCCTTCGCCGATCCCTACTGCCCGGGCGTCTCGGCCGCGCTGGTCGGCGCCGATCCCGACGTGCGGGGCGGCGGCACGATGGTCGTCGTCGAGGGCCCGCGGTTCTCCACCCGCGCCGAGTCGCGCCACTACGCCGACCAGGGCTGGGACCTGATCAACATGACCGGCGCCCCCGAGGCCGCGCTCGCCCGCGAGATGGGCCAGTGCTACGCCTCCCTCGCGCTCGTCACCGACATGGACGCCGGCGCCGAGTCCGGCGAGGGCGTCGGCCAGGAGGAGGTCTTCGCGCTCTTCCGGGCGAACCTCGAGCGCCTCACCGGGCTCCTCACCTCGGCGGTCGCCGCGCTCCCCGACCCGGACGGCTGCGCCTGCGGCTCCTGGTGGGACGGCGGCGAGCTGACCTACGAGGTGCCCGGCGTCGAGGCCGGCCGATGAGGGTCCTGCTCACCGGCGCCGCCGGGTTCATCGGCACCGCGATCGGACGTCGGCTCGCCGAGGCCGGGCACGAGGTCGTCGGCGTCGACCTGATGCTCGCCTCCGCCCACGGCAGCAGCACGCCGCCCGACGGCGTCCACCAGCTCGACGTACGCGATGCCGGCTCGCCCGAGTGGGCCGACCTGCTGGGCGGCGTCGACGCCGTGTGCCACCAGGCCGCGCTCGTCGGCGCGGGCGTCCGCGTCGGGGACCTGCCGGCGTACGCCTCCCACAACGACGTCGGTACGACGGCGCTGCTGGCCGCGATGCATGACGCGGGCGTCGACCGGCTGGTGCTCGCCTCGTCGATGGTCGTCTACGGCGAGGGCCGCTACGCCTGCCCCGAGCACGGCGTCCAGGAACCGCCGCCGCGATCGGTCGCCGCGCTCGAGGGGGGCGACTTCGAGAACCACTGCCCGCTCTGCGACCGCGCGCTCGGCTGGTCGCTGGTCCCGGAGGACGCGCGGCTCGACCCGCGCAGCAGCTATGCCGCGAGCAAGCTCGCGCAGGAGCACTACACGTCGTCGTGGGTGCGCCAGGCCGGCGCGGGCGCCGTGGCGCTGCGCTACCACAACGTCTACGGGCCGGGGATGCCGCGCGACACCCCCTACTCGGGCGTCGCGGCGATGTTCCGCTCGTCGCTCGAGCGTGGCGAGCGTCCGCAGGTCTACGAGGACGGCGGCCAGGTGCGCGACTTCGTCCACGTCGACGACGTCGCCCGCGCCAACGTGCTCGCCCTCGAGCAGGTGGTGGCCGAGGACGTCCCGCGCTATGCGGCCTACAACGTCTGCTCCGGCACACCGGTCACGATCCTCGACGTCGCCCGGCAGGTCGGCGCCGGCACCGGCAGCGGGATCGAGCCCGAGGTCACCGGCCAGTTCCGGCCGGGCGACGTGAGGCACGTGGTCGCATCGCCGGAGCGGGCACGCGCGGACCTCGGCTTCACCGCCTCGGTCGAGCCCACCACCGGCCTGGCCGACTTCGCGACGGCGCCGCTGCGCACCTGAGGGGTCACCACGACGTGTAGAGCAGGTGCTGCACCAGCAGCGCGGCGACCACCTGGAGCGCGAGGCCCCACCGTCGCCAGCCGCCCGGCAGCAGCGCGAGCGACAGCGTCAGCCACGGGACGAACGGCAGCCAGATCCGCTCGACCTCGGCCTTCGACATCCCGCTGAGGTCGGCGAGCACGACAGCAGCCGCGCCGGCCAGCGCGAGGGTGGCGGGCACCCGGTCCTCGCCGGAGTGGCGGCGCGCCGCGACCGCGACGCCCGCCCCCAGCAACGGCCCGGCCGAGACGAGCAGGGCCCCGAAGTTGCCCCACATCCAGTACGACGCCGGGCGGGTCGCCGCGATCCCGTCCCAGTAGCGGTCGACGAGGACCGGGTAGGCCTCCCACCACGCGAAGCCGTAGGCCGCGAAGACGAGCACGACGGCCAGGGCCGCGACCGCGGCGACGGGGAGCGGCCACCACGACCTCGCCAGCCAGAGGACGGCGAGGGCCAGGATGCCGAGCAGCGGCAGTCCGTAGGAGCTCATCACGCACCAGCCGAGCAGCAGCCCGGCGGTCACGCCCCAGCCGACGAGCCCCCGCCGGGAGCGGGCGGTCGCGGAGCAGGCCAGCGCGGCCAGGCCCCACGCCGCGTAGGCGGTGAACAACGCGTCCCCCGAGACCGCGAGGTAGACCGCGGCAGGCGAGAGCACGAGGAACGGCGCCGCCAGCCTGGCCAGGCGGTCCGCGCCGAGCGCCCGCAGCGTCAGCATCGTCGCCGCCGGGATGCTCGCCGCGATCACGACGATCGTCAGCGCGGCCGACAGGTCACCGCCGAGACCGACGCGCACGAGCGCCACGAAGAACAGGAGGGCCCCGGGCGGGTGGCCGGCCGGGTGGGTGTCCCAGTTGTCGGGGTGCGAGCGCGGGATCCGGTCGACGTACTCGCGCAGCATCGCCGGGACGTCGTGGATCTCGCGAGCCGTGAGCAGGTACTCGTGGTGGTTGGTCATCACCCGGGTCAGGCCGGACGTGCCGTCGACCAGCGCGAGCGCGAGGAGCCACGCCAGCGCGACGACGTACGACGTCAGCAGGACCCGCCGCCACGACCACGCGAGCGCCCACGCCTCGGCCCGCCACACGCCCAGGGCGGCGATCACGAGCGCGGGCACGGTCCCGAGGCCGACCTTGGCCTGCCAGTAGCCGTGCGTCGGCGGGGCGCCGAGCATGTCGCTGCGCGCGTCGACGTCCCAGCCGGCGAGCGGCGGGACGACGAAGGATGCGAGCAGCACCACCGCCGCGACAGCCAGCCCGACCGCGGCCGCGCGTGCGATCGGGGTCCGGGCGGTCATGTCCTCGAGCCTAGGTCGCGCCATCCCGGCCGGTTTCGGGTGGCTCGGGACGTCACACTTCCGTAAGCCCCAGGGATGGTCCGTCGGCGGCCGTTCGTGGCTAGGTTCGACGACATGCCCAGCGATGCCGCCGTCTGCGACCTCGTCCTCCCCTGCCGCGACGAGGCTCCGGCGCTGGCAGCGCTGCTGGCGAGGGTGCCCGTCGAGTTCGCGGTGATCGTGGTCGACAACGGTTCACGGGACGGCACGGCCGCGGTGGCAGCAGGCCTCGGGGCCCGCGTGGTGGTCGAGCCGGTGCCGGGGTACGGCTCGGCCGTCCACGCGGGCATGGTCGCCGCGACCCGCGACTACGTCGCCGTGATGGACGGGGACGGCTCGTTCGACCCCGCCGACCTGCTCCCGCTGCTCGCGGACGTCCGGGAGGGACGAGCCGACATCGCGGTCGGCAGGCGTCGCCCCACCTCGCGGGGCGTGTGGCCCTGGCACGCCCGGGCCGGCAATGCACTCATCGCGGCCTGGCTGCGCCGCTCCATCGGGATGGACGCCCACGACATCGCGCCGATGCGGGTCTGCCGGCGCCAGGCCCTGCTCGACCTCGACCTGAAGGACCGCCGCTTCGGCTACCCGGTCGAGCTGCTGCAGGCGATCACCCGCGCCGGCTGGCGCGTCGTCGAGCACGACGTCGACTACCACCCGCGCGCCGAGGGCACCCGCTCCAAGGTCTCCGGCTCCGTCGTCGGCACCGCCCGCACGGCCCGTGACTTCATGCGGGTGCTGCGATGAAGGTGCTGCTCGTCGCCAAGGCGCCCGTCGCCGGCCAGGTGAAGACCCGGCTGGGCGCGGAGGTCGGGGCAGGGAGGGCCGCCGAGCTCGCCGCGGCTGCCCTCCTCGACACGATCGAGGCCTGTCGCGAGGCCGGCATGGAGGGCCACCTGAGCCTGTCGGGCGACCTCGCCGGTGCCGTCCGGGGCGAGGCCCTCGCGGCGGCCCTCGACGGCTGGACCATCACCGCCCAGCGAGGAGACAGCTTCGCCGAGCGCCTGGTGCACGCCCACGACGACGCCGGTCACGGCGTCGTGGTCCAGATCGGGATGGACACCCCGCACGTCACCGCCGAGGCGCTGACCGCTGCCGCCGCCGGGCTCGCCGACCACGACGCGGTGCTGGGCCCGGCCGACGACGGCGGCTGGTGGGCGCTGGCGCGCCGCGACCCCGACGTCGTACGACACGTGGCGGAGGTCGAGATGTCGACCGCGGACACCTACGCCGACACCCGGCGCGCGCTCGAGCGAGCCGGCTGCCGGGTCGGCAGCACCGGCGCCATGACCGACGTCGACACCGTCGAGGACGCCGACCGTGTGGCCGAGCTCGCCCCGCACACCCGATTCGCGCGCCTCTGGCGCAGCACCGCCCGAGGAGGCACCCTGTGACCGACCTGTCCTTCACCGAGGTGTTCGGCAACGCCCTGCACGGCTCGCCCACCGTCGTCGTCGGGCTCGGCGCGGAGCCGGTGGCCCTCCCGGTGGACATGTGGACCCGGCCGGCCGACGCGGTCGACCGCGCCATGGTCGCCCTGTGCGTCGACTCGACCCTCGACATCGGCTGCGGTCCCGGTCGGATGACCCACGCACTGCAGGAGGCGGGGCACGTCGCCCTCGGCATCGACGTGGTGGACGCCGCCGTGACCCTGACCCGCCAGCGTGGAGCCTCCGCGCTCTGCCGCGACGTCTTCCGCCGGGTGCCCGGTGAGGGACGGTGGGAGACCGTCCTCCTGGCCGACGGCAACATCGGCATCGGGGGTGACCCGGTCACGCTGCTCCAGCGCGTGCTGACCCTCCTGGCTCCCGGCGGCCGCGTCGTCGTCGAGGTCACCGGCCCCGGCACCGGGCTGGTCCAGAGCTGGGCCGTGCTCGACGCCGAGGGCCAGCGCAGCCGGCCGTTCCGGTGGGCGACCCTGGGGCTGGACGACCTCGAGGCCGTCGCCGAGCAGGCCGGGCTGGCGATCCTGGACGTGCACCACCTCGAGGACCGCTGGGTCGCCGTGCTCTGGGACGCCGACTGATGAGGACGCCCCTGGCTCCTCCCACGCCCGAGCAGTTCGCCTCGCGGCTCCGCAGCCCGGCCGTCGCCGCCCGCGTCGGCGTGTGGCTCGGCGTCTCGTTCGGCATCTGCTTCGTCACCGGCCTGGTCAGCCACTACGCGCAGCTGCCCACGCAGCCGGTCCCCTTCCCGACCAGCCCGAGCTGGGGCTACCGGGTGACCCAGGGCCTGCACGTGACCTCCGGGGTCGCCGCCATCCCGCTGCTGCTCGTGAAGCTCTGGTCGGTGCTGCCGAAGTTCTTCGAGCGCCTGCCGCTGCGCGACCACCGCCGCCTGCTGCTCGCGGTGCTCGAGCGCGCCTCGATCGGCGTGCTCGTGGCGTCGGCGATCTTCCAGCTCGCGACCGGGCTGCTCAACGCGGCCCAGTGGTACCCCTGGACGACCTTCTCCTTCCGCACCACCCACTTCGCCATCGCCTGGGTCGCCATCGGCGCGCTCGTCGTGCACATCGCGGTGAAGCTGCCGATCATCCGCGACGTGCTGACCAGCGACATCGAGGCGACCGCCCACGACCGCGCGACGGCGACCGCCCCGGGAGCGCTCTCGCGCCGCGGCCTGGTCCGGACGACCTTCATCGCCGCGGGCGTGGCCGTGCTCGCCACTGCCGGCGGCACCGTTCCCTGGCTCCGGAAGGTGTCGGTCTTCGCCACCCGCACCGGCGAGGGGCCGGGTGGCGTCCCGATCAACAAGTCCGCACGAGCAGCCGGGGTCGAGGAGTCGGCGATGTCGGACGACTGGCGGCTCGAGGTGCTCGTCGACGGGGTGGTCGCCACCTCGCTCCGGTACGACGACCTCCGCGCGATGCCGCAGCACACGGCCGACCTGCCGATCGCGTGCGTCGAGGGGTGGAGCGCCCAGGGCAGCTGGTCCGGCGTCCGGCTCGCCGACCTGCTCGACGCCGCCGGCGCACCTGCGGACCGCGACGTCACGGTGACCTCCCTCCAGGAGTCGGGGCCCTACCGGGTCACGACGCTGCCGGCGGGCTTCGCCGCCGACCCGCGCACGCTGCTGGCGCTCGACCTCTCCGGTGAGCAGCTGGCGCTCGACCACGGCTACCCGTGCCGGCTCATCGCACCGAACCGACCGGGCGTGCTGCAGACCAAGTGGGTCACCCGGCTGGAGGTGGGCACGTGAGGACCCGGCTCGCGCTCGGCGCCGTCGGCGTCCTGGTCGGCCTCTACGGTGCCTTCCTGTTCCTGTCCCGGCAGGACCCGGCGCAGTGGCTCGAGGTCGCCCTCTGGTTCGGCGCCGGCGTGGTCGCCCACGACTTCGTGCTCTCCGCCGCCCTCATCGGCGTGTGCCTGCTCGGGGCCCGCGTGCTCCCCCGGTCGTGGCGGGCACCGGCGCTCGTCGCCCTGGTCGTGTGGGGCACGCTCACCGTCGTCGCCGTGCCCGTGCTGACCCGGGGCGGGGCGCGTGCGGACAACCCCACGCTGCTCGACCGCCCCTACGTCGCGACCTGGTGGGCCCTCAGTGCGATCGTGGTGGTGTCCGTGGTGATCGCCGGGTTCGTCCGGTCCCGCCGGGCCCACGGCGAGGAGTGAGACGATGGCCCGTGTGCTCGTCGTCGACGACGACGCGACCGTGCGCGAGGTGGTCGTGGACTACCTCCGCAACGCCGGTCACCAGGTGCACGAGGCCGTCGACGGCGCGGGGGCGCTCGACGCCGTGCACCGGCTGGAGACCGACCTGGTCGTCCTCGACGTGATGATGCCCGGCCTCGACGGGCTGGAGGTGTGCCGTCGGCTGCGGCGGCACAGCGACGTACCGATCGTGCTGCTCACGGCGCTCGGCGGCGAGCAGGACCGGGTGGTCGGCCTGGAGATCGGCGCGGACGACTACGTCACCAAGCCGTTCAGCCCCCGCGAGCTCGTGCTGCGCGTCGATTCCATCCTGCGCCGCTCGGCGGGCTCGGCCGACGCCTCCGTGCCGTCCGTCGTGGTGGACGGCGACCTCATGATCGACCGCGCCCGACGGGTGGTGACCCGCGCCGGGCGCGAGGCCGCCCTGACCGTCCGCGAGTTCGACCTGCTGGCCCACTTCGCCTCCCGGCCGGGGGTCGCCTTCTCCCGCGACGACCTGCTGCAGCAGGTCTGGGGCTGGTCGTTCGGGGACCAGTCGACGGTCACCGTCCACGTCCGCCGGCTGCGCGAGAAGGTGGAGGCCGATCCCACGACCCCGACCCGGCTGCTCACCGTGTGGGGCGTCGGCTACCGCTGGGAGCCCCAGCCACCGCACGACCAGGAGGCGAGCCGATGAGCGACCTGGCCGAGATCTGGGCCGTGGCGATCTGCAGCGGCCTCGTCGTCGGCCTGCTCGGCCTGCTGGTCGGCTGGGCACTGCGTCATCGGTCCCTGCGCTGGCAGCTCGCGCTCGTCGCCGTGGTCACCACGCTGACCGTCCTCCTCGGCGTGCAGGCGATCTCGCGGCGGATGCTGATCTCCTCGCACGACCGCTCCGTGGTGCTGATCGTCACCAGTGCCGCTGCCGTGGTCTCGCTCGTCGCCGCGATGGTCCTCTCCACGGCGCTGGTGCGGTGGTCACGGTCGCTGCGGGAGGACGTACGCCGCGTGGGCGCAGGTGGCGAGGTCGCCGCCGGGCGACGGGGCCCGGCCGAGTTCCAGGAGCTGTCCGCGGAGCTGTCGGCGGCGCACGCGAGGCTGGCCGACGCGCGTGAGCGCGAGCAGCGGCTGGAGGAGTCCCGACGCGAGCTGGTGTCGTGGGTCTCCCACGACCTCCGCACGCCGCTTGCCGGGATCCGGGTGATGGCCGAGGCGCTGGAGGACTCGATCGCCACCGACCCGGCTCGCTACCACCGGCAGATCCGCGGCGAGGTCGACCGGATGGTGACCATGGTCGACGACCTGTTCGAGCTCTCCCGCATCCATGCCGGCCAGCTCGTCGTCGAGCCGCAGCCGGTGGTGCTCGGCGACCTCGTCAGCGAGGCCATCGCGGCCGCCGACCCCGTCGCCCGCGCCCGGCGCGTGCACCTCGGGGGCGAGGTCACCCACGGCCTGCAGGTCGCCGCCGACCCTGCCGGGCTCTCCCGGGTGCTGGCCAACCTCATCGTCAACGGCATCCGCCACACCCCGGCCGACGGCACCGTGCACGTCACCGCCGCGCCGGTGGACGGTGGGGTCGAGCTCGTGGTCACCGACGGGTGCGCAGGCATCCCCGACGAGTCACGCGAGCGGATCTTCGACGTCGGCTACAGGGGTACCACCGCGCGGACACCCGAGAGCCCGATGCACGACGTGCACACGTCGCGGGCCGGGCTGGGGCTCGCCATCGTCAAGGGCATCGTCGAGGCGCACCACGGCATGGTCGACGTGGAGAACGTCGGCAGCGCGGACGCTCCGGCTCCCGGCTGCCGCTTCCGCGTGGTGCTCCCCACCGGCTGAGTGCGGGGCCTGTCCCGCAGCGGGCTCAGCCGAGCGGTGCGGTCAGCTCGACGTTGATGTCGTCGGGGTCCTGGAAGGACAGGATCGCCATCCCGGCATCGGTGAGGTCGATGATCTCGCCGTGCTCGATGCCGGCCTCGCCGAGCGCGGTGACAGCCGCCTCGAGGTCGGCCCGGGAGTCGACGGCGAAGCTCACGTGGTCGAGACCGGTGGCATCGGGGTCGAAACCCTCCGCGCCGACCGGCCGCAGGCCGAACAGCGTGCCCTGCGGGGTCTGGTAGACCGTGCCGCCGAAGAACTCCTCGGCGGAGTCGCGCACGCCGGGCTCGTCGACGCGGGCCGAGTTGTCGACCGCGGTCGGCCACCCGAACAGCCGGTCGTAGAAGTCCTTCGAGCGCGCGATGTCGGTGACGGTGAGTCGGACGTGGGCGAAGCCGGTGCTGGTGACGAGTGCCATGTGACCTGTCTACCCGTCACCCGAAGGGGCGGGGAGTCACGCGTCGGCCGGCTCCACCGGCTCCTCCTCGGACGAGGTGCCGCCGGCGGTCAGCAGCAGGAGCACGACGCCCACCACGGCCGCGAGCAGCGAGGCCAGCAGGATCGCGATCTTCGCCTCCTCCGTCAGCAGGTCGGCGCCGGGGAAGGACAGTCCGGCGATGAAGATCGAGACGGTGAAGCCGATGCCGCCGACGGCGCCGAGGCCGAGCAGCATCGGCCACGAGGTCCCGTCGGGCAGCCGGCCCAGCCCGAGTCGTACGGCCACGAACGACGCCAGGAAGATGCCGACCGGCTTGCCGAGCACCAGCCCCAGCACGATGCCGAGCCCAACCGGTTCGGTGAAGACCTTGCCGATCGCACCGAGCTCGACGCCGGCGTTGGCGAGCGCGAAGACGGGGAGTACGACGTACGCCGACAGCGGGTGCAGGCTGCTCTGCAGACGCTCGACGACGGACACCGACTCGCGCAGCAGGAAGCGCAACCGGTGGAGCTCGTCGGCGTCGAGCTGGTTGTCCTTCAGGGCCTCGCGGGCGTAGCCGCGGGCGACGTCCTCCTTGAGCAGCGGGGTCGCCGGCGCCAGGAGGCCGATCGCGACGCCGGCCAGCGTGGCGTGCACGCCCGACTCGAGCAGGGCGAACCACACGCCGACGCCGAGGACGACGTAGACCACCGTCGACCAGACCCGCAGCAGGCGGGCGAGCACCATGACGGCGAGCAGCCCGACCGCGATCGCGAGCCAGCCGAGCGAGAGGTCGGCGGTGTAGAAGACCGCGATCACCAGGATCGCGCCGATGTCGTCGACGATCGCCAGAGTCAGCAGGAAGAGCCGTGCGGCCGACGGGATCCGTCGGCCGAGGATGCCGAGCACGCCGACCGCGAAGGCGATGTCGGTGGCCATCGGGATCCCCCAGCCGGCGTTGCCGTCGCTGCCCGGCAGGTTGAGCGCGAGGTAGATGCCGGCGGGCACGACCATCCCGCCCACCGCGGCGACGATCGGCAGGGCGGCCGTCTTCGGGTCACGCAGGTCCCCGTTGACCAGCTCGTACTTGATCTCCAGCCCGACCACGAAGAAGAAGACCACCATCAGCGCGTCGTTGACCCAGTGCTGGAGCGACTCGTCGAGGTGGAGCGGGCCGAGGTCGAGCACCAGGTGCGTGTGCCAGAGGGAGTCGTACGACGACGCCCACGGGCTGTTGGCCCACACGAGTGCGACCGCCGCCGCGAGGAGCAGGAGCAGCGAGCCGGCGGCCTCGACCCGGAGGAACTCGCGCACCGGCCGTGCCACGAGGCGGGCCAGCGGCTTGTCGCTCGCGCTGTAGACGGGACCGGTCTCCCAGAGCTCGTCGAGCTTGCGGGGGTCGGGGCTGCCGGGACGTGAGGCCATGCGGTGGCCACCTTTCGGGGTGGTCGGAGGATCATCACCGCAGTCGCAACCGCGGGCCGACCAGACTTCCCGGCTCACCTGCAGCCCAGTCTAGACGCGACCCGTTGGTAGGGTCGCAACGTCACCACACCGGCGTACCGAAGGACACCTCCGCACATGGCCAACGCACCGATCCAGGACGACGATCCGACGCTCGGCAAGCTCGTCATGGACGCGCAGCGCGACATCTCCTCGCTCATCTCCAAGGAGATCCAGCTCGCCAAGTCGGAGCTGAAGGTCAGCGTCCGGCACGGCGGCCTCGGCATCGGCCTCTTCGCCGCCGCGGCCTTCCTGCTGCTGCTCGCGATCATCATGCTGTCGGTCTCGATCGCCTACTTCATCCACTGGGCCGGCCTCGGCCTGCACTGGGCGTTCCTCATCGTCTTCGGCGTCTACGTCCTGCTCGCCGCGATCCTCGGCCTCGTCGGCGTGAAGCAGGTCAAGCAGGTCAAGGCGCCCGAGCGCGCGATCGAGCAGGGCAAGCAGATCCCCAGCGCCCTCAAGGGCAAGGGCTGACCCCTCCTTCGCTAGGAGCGGTGGCCCACCCACATTCCGGAGCTCGGGAATGTGGCTCACGCACCGCCCGCGCAGGACACGCTCGCAACTCGCCGACGGGCGGTGACCCACCCACATTCCTGATGGCGGGGATGTGGCTCACGCACCGCCCGCGCAGGACACGCTCGCGACTCGCCGGCGGGCGGTGGCCCACCCACATTCCTGACGCCGAGGATGTGGCTCACGCACCGCCCGGAGCGCGGGGGTACGACGCTCAGCGCACGCAGGTGCCGGTGTCGACGGGTGAGGTGCGGGCGATCCCGGCCTCCGCGGACTCGGCGACCTGGTCGGCGGTCAGCGCGTAGCCGGTGTCCTGGTCGCTGACCGAGGCGGCGAAGACGAGGCCCGCGACCTCGCCGGCCGAGGTGACGATCGGACCGCCGGAGTTGCCCGGGCGGATGAGCGCGCGGAGCGAGAAGACCTGGCGGATGACGGTGCCCTCGCCGTAGATGTCGGGCGAGCGGAGCCGCTGCTCGGAGCGGACGCGGCCGGACTCGACGTCGTAGGGGCCGTCCTCGGGGTAGCCGAGCACGGCGACCGGGTCGCGCGGCTCCACCTCGGTGTCGAACGCCAGGGTCGGCACGCCGGCGTCCGGCACCGACAGGACCGCGATGTCGAGGTCGGGGTCGTAGAGCACGACCGAGGCCACCACCGTGGAGCCGGCGACCTCGACCTCGGGTCGGGTGACGCCCGCGACGACGTGGGCGTTGGTCATCAGCCGGCCGGGTGCGTAGAAGAAGCCGGTGCCCTCGACGCCGCTGCCGCAGCCGTTGGCGCCGCGGACCTTGACCACGCTGGCCTCGGCCGCGACGACGTCGGGGTCGGTGAGCATCCGGGGGTCGCCGGGCTTGACCGCGACGATGCGCTCGGGCGCGAACGGCTCGAGGTAGCGCGGGAAGAACGTGGTGCCGACGACGTTGTTGAAGGCCTGCAGGACCTTGCTCGAGTCGGCCGGCAGGGTCTGGTCGACCTTCGCCAGGACCGTCGAGTCGCGCACCAGCGGCGTGATCGCGCCGATCCGGGTGCCCGACACCGCGACGCCGAGGGCCCACGCGACCAGGAGCACGGCGACCGCGCTGAGGGCGGCACCCCCGACGGCGTCGAGCGCGCGCACGGGCTGCCAGGTGATCCGGTCGCGGACCTTGGTGCCGGCGAACTGGAGCAGCGCCTGTCCGAGCGAGGCCGCGATGATGACGATGAACAGCGCGCCCAGCGAGACCCAGAGCGACGGCGAGGCGTCGCCGAGCGCGAGCGGTGCGGCCCAGATGCCGAGCATGCCGCCGAGCAGCAGGCCCGCCGTGGCGCAGGCGCCGGTGATGAACCCCTGCCAGTAGCCCGAGAGGGCATAGATGCCCACCAGTGCGACGAGGCACCAGTCGAGGAGGTTCATGGAGCTCACTCCTCGAGATCGGTGTTCGGCGCGGCCTGTCGCGGGTTCTGGGGGACACCTTGCAGCATGTGGTCCGGCAGGTCACGCACCCGCGCCCCACCCGGTTGCTCAGCCCAGTCCTCGGCCCAGCCGAGGTAGGAGAAGAGGCGGGCGATGATGCCGGCGGTGAAGCCCCAGAGGATCACGTCGTGGTCGGGCCCGATGAGGAAGCCCGGGCCGAGCCATCCGCTCGGGTGGCGGACCTGGATCCGGTTGTCGGGGTCGAGCAGGTCGGCGATCGCCACGTGGTGGATCTCGTGCACCTCGGCGGGGCTGGCGATGTGCACGTCGCTGCGGTCGCGCCAGTAGCCCAGCACTGGTGTGACGGCGTTGTTGCTCGGCGGCAGCCAGAGCTCGGGGAGCTCGCCGAAGACCTCGACCTCGGCCGGGTCGAGGCCGATCTCCTCCCACGCCTCGCGCAGCGCGGCCTCGACCGCGGTCTCGCCCGGGTCGAGGGAGCCGCCGGGGAAGGACACCTGGCCGGGGTGGGAGCGCATGTGGTGGTTGCGCTCGGTGAGGATCAGCTCGCCACGGTGGGCGAGGTCGTCGGGGCCGGTGACGTCGCCGTCGCGGTCCGCGAAGACCATGAGCACCGCGCTCCGCCGGGGATCGGCGTCCGCCGGCGGCATGAACCGGGTGAGCTCGTGGACCGTGATCGTGGACGACGCCTCGACCACGGGGGCGAGCCAGCCGGGGAGGGTCACAGGTCGATCCCGAGGTTGTCGGCCACCAGCTGCTTGAGCTCGTCCATCGACTCCACGCCGCCCGACGTCTGGGAGACGACCGTGCCGTCGGCGTCGACGAAGACGAAGGCCGGCAGTCCGCGGCGGCCGATCGCGAAGGCCTGCTCGACCATCAGGTCGCCGCCGGGGTCGGCGATCGCGGGGTAGGTCGCTCCGGTGCTCTCGGCCAGCGCCAGCGCCCGGGCCGGGTGCACGTCGTTGAAGTCGATGCCGACGACGGCCACCTGGTCGGCGTACTGCTGGTGGAACGCCTCGAGGACCGGCATCTCCTTCTTGCACGGCTCGCAGTTGGCCTGCCAGAGGTTGATCATCAAGGGGCCGCGCAGGGCGGCGAGGTCGACGTCGGGGCCGCCACCGAGGCACGGGAGCGTCACCTCGGGGAGACCGTCCGCGACGGGCTCGCCGGTGCCCGGCGTGCAGTCCTCGATGCCGGCCCGGGCCTTCTGCTCCCGCAGGGCAGGCGTGTCGACGTCCACGTCGGGAGGGCGTACGTCGATCCCGCCGCCGCTCATCGCGGACCACGTGAGCGCGCCGACGGCGACGATGGCGACCACGAAGACCGCGACCAGCACCTTCCTCATGCGGGCCTCACGCGGGACCTTGCGTGGTGACGAGCTTCTCCGCCTCGATCGGGTCGGTCGGCCCGGCGCCGAAGGACGGGCACAGCCGGGCGACCGGGCAGGCCCCGCACGCGGGCTTCTTCGCGTGGCAGCGACGGCGCCCGTGCCAGATGAGGTGGTGCGACAGCATCGTCCAGTCGCGCGGCGGGAAGAGCGCGCCGATCGCGTGCTCGACCTTGACCGGGTCGGTCTCCTCGGTCCAGCCCATGCGCCGCACGAGCCGGCCGAAGTGGGTGTCGACGGTGATCCCGGGCTTGTCGAACGCGTTGCCCAGCACGACGTTGGCGGTCTTGCGGCCCACGCCGGGCAGCTTCACCAGGTCGTCGAGCCGGGCCGGCACCTCGCCGCCGAAGTCCTCCACGAGCGCCTGGCTGAGCTTGAGCAGGGAGTCGGTCTTCTGCCGGAAGAAGCCGAGCGGGCCGAGCAGCTGCTCCATGTGCTCACGCGGCGCCGCCGCCATCGCCTCGGGCGTGGGGTAGGCCGCGAAGAGCGCCGGGCTGGCGGCGTTGACGCGCCGGTCGGTCGTCTGCGCCGAGATCACCGTGACGACGAGGCACTCGAACGGGTTCGTGAAGTCGAGCTCGGCCCTGGCGTCGGGATAGGTCTCGGCGAGGATCCGGTCGATCTTGCGCGCACGTCGCACGAGGGCGGTGTCGGGCTTCGGGACCTCGACGACCTTGACGGGCTTCTTCGCGGACGGGGCTGGCGGCACCCGCCCAGCGTACGGTCCGCCTCCGACAGCAGGCGCACCGCGGTTTGGTGGGCAGATTCACGTCTGTGAGGCGGCACACGGCTAGGATCGTGCCCGTCCCGACCGCATTGACTGGGACCGACCCGATCTTGGAGGAATGACGTGGACAACGACGTGCTCCGGCAGGCACCGCTGTTCAGCTCGCTCGACGACGAGGCAGCGACCGCGCTGGGCAACTCGATGGCCGAGACGACGCTGCGGCGCGGTGACGTCCTGTTCCACGAGGGCGACTCGGGCGACAAGCTCTACATCGTCACCGAGGGCAAGGTGAAGCTCGGCCGCTCCTCCTCCGACGGCCGCGAGAACCTCCTCGCGATCATGGGCCCCGGCCAGATGTTCGGCGAGCTCTCCCTCTTCGACCCGGGCCCGCGCTCGGCCACCGTCACCGCGGTCACCGACGCCACCTTCGGCTCGCTCTCGCACGACGACCTCCTGCGCTGGCTCGACGGCCGCCCGCAGGTCGCCCGCGGCCTGCTCTCCCAGCTCGCCTCGCGGCTGCGCAAGTCCAACGACGTCGTCGCCGACCTGGTCTTCTCCGACGTCCCGGGCCGGGTCGCCAAGGCGCTCCTCGACCTCGCCGACCGCTTCGGCCGCACTGCCGACGACGGCGTCCACGTGCACCACGACCTCACCCAGGAGGAGCTCGCCCAGCTGGTCGGCGCCTCCCGCGAGACGGTCAACAAGGCGCTCGCCGACTTCGCCTCGCGCGGCTGGCTGCGCCTCGAGCCCCGCTCCGTGGTGATCATGGACCTCGAGCGCCTCTCGCGCCGCGCCCGCTGAACCTGCGCGACATTTCTCGTACGACCTGACCCCCGCCGCGACGCATCCGTGCGTCTGTTGAGGTGAAGGGGGCCAAGATGACCGATCGATCCGGGTTCGACCAGTTCGTCCACGCGCGTGGCCCAGCCCTCGCGCGGACGGCGTACCTCCTCACGGGTGACCACCACCTGGCCGAGGACCTCGTGCAGGCCGCGCTCGTCAAGGCGGCCCAGCACTGGGAGCGCATCGACACCTCTCCGGAGGCCTACGTCCGGCGCACGATGTACCACCAGAACATCTCCTGGTGGCGTCGCCGCAAGCTCACCGAGACCTCGCTGGGGTCGTACGACGCCCCGGTGGCCGCGGCCGACCCGACGCTGCGGCTGAGCCTCGAGCAGGCCCTGCGCCGGCTCACCCCGCGCCAGCGCACCGTGCTGGTGCTGCGCTTCTTCGAGGACCTCACCGAGGTCCAGACGGCTGCCGCGCTGGGCATCTCCAGCGGCGCGGTGAAGTCCATGTCGCGCCAGGCCCTGAAGCGGCTGCGCGACCTCGCACCCGAGCTCGCCGACCTGGTGGGAGCAGACGCATGAGCACCGACCTGCGCGAGGAGCTCGACGCCCTCGCCGACACCCAGACCTTCAGCGCCGACCCCTCGGCGTGGGACCGCGGGCGCCGGGCGCGACGCAACTCCCGCCTCGCTCGCGGGGCCGCCGTGCTGGTCGCCGTCGCGGCCATCGCCGGAGCCGGAACCCTCGCCCTCCAGCCCGACCGCGAGGCCCGCACGGCCGACACCGAGGTGCCGGGTGGCGCGCTGCCGAGCGTCATCCCCGAGCCCAGCGGTGACGTCCTCACCGACGTCGCGATCGGCCGCGCCTCCGTGGCGTACGTCGACTCCGACGCGCAGCCGGTGCTGGTGGACGCCAGCACGGGCGAGGCGCATCGCGTGACGCTGCCGGACTTCCCGGACGCGCAGGCGTTCGACCTCTACACCGACTACCTCACGGGCTCCTGGCTCGCGCTGTCGCCCGACGGCACGCGCCTGGCCTACCCGACGGCCGTGCCCATGGAGCGCGATCCGGGCCAGTTCTTCGTGCAGACCGCCTGGTACCGCACCGTCGACCTCACCACCGGTCAGAGCGAGCTGGTCGACCTTCCCGAGTGCGGCCCGAACCCCTGGGCGATGACGTGGACGCCCGAAGGCCGGATCTCGATCGTCGCGTTGAGCCGGGGGACCTTCGAGGAGGAGCCGGAGGTGGTCAGCTGCACGGTCGACCCCACCACCGGTGACTCGACCTCCCAGCCGCTCGTCGGGGTGATGGCGCCCGGAGCCGGGATCAGTGCGACCTTCGCCGGCGCCGACCTGAGCTTCGATGACCTGCAGAAGGGCGGACCGCCCGTCGACGAGCCCGTCGACGCCGTGCCGTTCGTGACCTCGTCCGGCGCCGACCTCTCGCGCGAGCTCCCGGCCGACACCTACCCCGACGGCGCCGTCGTCCGACCGCTCGGGTGGGCCGACGACAGCCACCTCGTCGCCGAGGTGGGGAGCGACCTCGTGCTCCTCACCTCGCCCGACCGTCCCGAGTCGGAGTGGGTCTGGCGCACGCTGGTCGAGGACGTGCCCGAGGGCCTGGGCACGAGCGTCGCGGTCGACCTCGTCCCGGACCTGGACGGCGATCCCGACCAGGAGCTCACGCACGACTTCGGCGACTGATCGAAAGTTTCCTACCCTTCATGCCACCCGGCGCCCGTCCTGCGGGCGTCGTGGTGGGTGAAGGAGGTGCACCGGTGATCACTGACGACGAGGCGGGCTTCGCCGAGTTCGTGGCGGGGCGACAGGCCGCGCTGTCGCGGACGGCGTACCTCCTGACCGGCGACCACCACCTCGCCCAGGACCTGGTGCAGGCCGCGCTGCTGCAGGCGGCCAGGCACTGGCGACGGATCCACACCTCGCCGGAGGCCTACGTGCGCCGGGCGATGTACCACCAGAACATCTCCTGGTGGCGGCGCCGGCGCCACGTGGCCGAGACCTCGCTGGGGGCGTACGACGGTGCCTCCACGTCTCCCGACACCGACCTGCGGCTGACGCTCGACGAGGCACTCGGCCAGCTCACCACCAAGCAGCGCACCGTGCTCGTGCTGCGCTTCTACGAGGACCTCACCGAGGTCGAGACCGCCCGCGCGCTCGGGCTCTCGACCAGCACCGTGAAGTCCACGACCCGCCACGCCCTCGCCCGGCTGCGCGCGCTCGCGCCTGAGCTCGCCGAGCTGATCGGAGCCGACACATGAGCGACCTCCGCACGAATCTCCAGCGCCTCGCCGACTCCGCCGATCCGCTCCCCGTCGACGACGACCTCTGGCAGCGCGGCCAGGCCTCCCGCCGGCGCGGCCAGGCCCTCGTTGTGGCTGCTGTGCTCGCGATCATCGCCTCCGTCACCTGGAGCGCGGTCCTGCTCGGCACCGGCGACCGGGAGGCGCGTACGGCGTCCACCGACGTCGTGCCGGGTGGAGCGATCCCCAGCCGGATCGACGACATCCCCTCCGACCTCGAGGTGACGACACAGCTCGACCTGGGTCTCGCCTCCGCCGCCTTCATCTCGTCGACGACGAGCGACCCGGTCGTGATCACCGCGACCGACGGGGTGCCTCACCGACTCGGCCTCCCCGGCTGGATCCGCGACGGGACCGAGCTCGGAGAGCGGGTCAACCAGTCCCTCGCCCTGTCACCGGACGGCACTCGACTGGCGTGGCAGGCGGCTGACTCCGACGACGGGCATCCCGTGATCGGCGTGCTCGACCTCTCCACCGGGGAGTGGAAGGCCTACGCGCAGTCCCCGGGCGCGGGCATCCGGCTGCGGGAGATGTCGTGGTCCCCGGACTCCGCGTGGCTGGCCTGGATCGCCGACGACCTGCCGAACGTCCAGGTCGGCCGGTTGCGCCCCGGCTCCGCCCCGCAGAGCGACGTCACCGCGCTCACCGCAAACATCCAGGACGTGGCGGTGTCTGCCGACGGCACCTTGGTCATCAGCCGTCCGTCGGGCGGTCTCTACGAGGTCGAGGGCGACGACGCCACCCGCCTCACCCGCGCCGACGGCGTCGGGGCCGGGAGGTTCTCCCCCGACGGACGGCAGCTCTCACTGCGCTCCGGGATCGACCCCACGTCGTTCACCCTCGACCTGGCGACGGGGAAGGTGCTCGAGCACCCGTTCCCGGCCGGGACGTTCGAGGACGCCGCCGTGCTGCAACAGGGCTGGCTCGACGACCGGCTCCAGCTGCTGCTCGTGCAGTCGTCAGCCATGCCCGACCAGCGGGAGATGGTGGTCACCACGCCCACGGTCGGCCCCACCAGCACGTGGCGCCGGTCGGTCGGACTGGTCGAGGCCGGCCCGGCCGTCGACCTCAGCCTCGCCGTCGACCTCGTGCCCGACCTCGACGGCACCTCGTCCCAGCAGCTGACCCACGACTTCGGCGACCCGTTCGGCAGCGACCCGCGCGACCTCTCGTGGATCATCGGCCTCGGCGTCGCGGCAGCGATCGCCGTACTCATGGCACTGCGGTGGCTCCTCCGTCGCCTGCTGGGGTAGTCCAGTGACGGATGGTCGTCCGGGAGCCGAGATCCCAGCCATCCGTCACTGGACCACCTCACCCCGGGAAGGCGCGCGGGTTGCGACCGGCGAAGGCGACGAGCCGCTCGTAGGCCGTCGCGTCGTCGGGCAGGGGGACCTCGGGGTCGAAGGCGCCCTTGCGGTTCTCGTCGGTGAGCCCCTCCTGCATCGTGGCGAGGGCGGTCTCGGCGACGGCGTCGTCGAGCATGACGTCCGACCCGGTCGAGGCCACGAGGTCCCACGAGTGGACGGCGTACTCCGCGACGGCGACGGCCGCGCTGCCCTGCTGCTCCTCGGGCAGCTCGCGCAGCCCGGCGAGGAAGGTGTCGGCGGACGAGCGGAACGACGAGGCGAGGTCGTCGTCGGCGATGCCGGGGTCGGCGGCCCAGTCGACCTCCTCCCCCCGCGCCATCTGCCCGAAGCGGCCGGGCGAGGCCGCGACGTGCGAGGCGAGCTCGCGCACGGTCCAGCCGACGCAGGTGCTGGGGTTGTCGAGCTGGTTGGCGCCGACCGCGTCGAGCGCACGCCCCGCCTGGTCGAGTGCCTTCTCGAGGGTGTCCACGGGTGAGGTCATGACCTCACCTCACTCCTCGCGGCGGGCCGGCGCAAGACCCTCGACGGAGCGGAGGTAGGCCAGCACCGCCAGCACGCGCCGGTTGGTGTCGGGCTGCTGGTGCAGCTGCAGCTTGGCGAAGACCGAGCCGACCGCGGGCTCGACGGTCTTGATCGAGAGATGCAGCCGCTCGCAGATCGCGGCGTTCGACAGGCCGTCGGCCATCAGCTCCAGCACCTCCTGCTCCCGCGGCGTCAGACCCACGACCGGCCCCGGTCGGCACCCGACGAGCTCGCCCAGCGTCAGGTGCTCGAGCACGAGCGCCGCCTGCGCCGCGAGGTCGTCGAGCAGCCGGACCTCGGCGAGGGAGAGCGGGCCGTCGCGATCCACGACGAGCGCCCCGACCCGGTCGTCCGACAGCGCGACCAGCCGGGACCCGACCGGCAGGTCGGCCGCCGCCACCGGCGAGGGATCGGCGTCGACCGCCGGCCACGTCCCGACCACCTGGAGCCGCTCGGCGGTCCCGAGCCACACCGACGCCGGCGCGCCCATGGCGCCGGACGTCGCGTGCGCGAGGTCGGTCGGCAGGTCGTCGGCGGCAGGGCCGCGTCGCGACATCCACGTCAGCGCCGCGTAGGCCGCCGCGTGCTGGCCGTGCACGACGGCGAGCCCGGCCACGACGGGCACGAGCGTGGCCGCGAGCAGACCGGGCGTCGGCGTGCGCCACCCGACCAGGCCCACCACGAGCACCAGCACGGCAGCCGCAGCGGCCAGGAGCAGCCACGCGAGCTGGCGGCGTACTCCCCCCGTCGCGCTGCGCCACCGCAGCCAGATCGCGGCGGGCCACAGCAGCTGGAGGACGAGGTACGACGGGTGCGCGAGGGCCGACCACGCCGCGACCACCGCGTCGGGCGCAGGCCCCGCGAACGGGTGCGGGACGGACACCCCGGCGGCGTCGTACTCCACCGGCCACAGCAGCGACAGCGTCGAGCACGTGGTCGCCAGCACCGCGATCACGGCGACCACCGGACGCCAGCGCGGCGAGGGCAGGCGACCGTCCGGGTAGGCGACGACGGCAAGGGTCACGAGGGCGATCCCGAGCGCGATCGGCCAGACCCCGAGCCACGCGGCCCACCGCACGGGCACGGACGTCGGGTCGCCCGTGTGCCCGACCTGCCGACCCCAGAACATCACCGCCTGCACCACCCCGGTCGCGAGCAGCAGCACTCCCTCCGGATGGTGGCGGCGCTGGTGCAGGACGTAGGCGCCGACCAGCGCGAAGGCCAGCGCGAGCAGGCCGTTGTGCAGGTTGGTCAGCCACACGCCCTGCGCCAGCCCCCAGGTGACGAGCAGGACCACCACGCTCACGACCAGCAGCGGCACGAGGCCGCGCGGGAGCCGGGGTGGACCGCTGGTCATGCGGTCATCGTGGCACCGGATCCGCGAAAGGGGCACAGGGTTCTCCCTGGACCTCACCGCAGGGTCAGCCCCGTACCGCTCGACGAGGACAACGCGCAGCCTCGACGGCATGACCACCACCACCGAGACGACACCCGCGACCACGACCACCCCGACCGACCGCCTCCTCGACGGATCGCTCGCGGTGGCCCCGCTGCTCTACCTCGCCGCCGACACGACGTACGCCGTCCGCGGCTGGAGCGACGCGACCGCCGGCGTGCTGCACGTCCTGGGCGCGATCGCCTACGGATTCGTCGTCCTCGCGGTGGGGTCGTGGCTGCCGCGCGGCTCGCGCCTGGCTGCCGCGATCGTGCTCACCGGGCTGGTCGGCGCCGCGGGCAACGTCGCCTACGGCTTCGACACGATCCACCTCTCGCTCGGTGACACCGCCCTCGTCGACCAGCCGGGGGCGGCGAACCTCATCAAGCCGCTCGGCCTGTTCTTCCCGCTGTCGTTCGCGTTGGTCGCCGCCGCGCTCGCCCGGCTCGGCCACCGCTGGCAGGCCGTGCTGGTGCTCGTCGCGATCGTCGCGTGGCCGGTCGCGCACATCGGCAACATCGCCGCCGTCGCGGTGCCGGTCAACGTGGTGCTGGTCGTCGCCTTCGGCAGCCTGCTCTGGACCCGTCAGTCCTCGCCGAGGTAGGCCAGCTGGGCGCGGACCGAGAGCTCGGCCGCACCCCACAGCACCGGGTCGACGTCGGCGTACACGACCTCGACGACCGCACGGGCCGGGTCGTCGACGTCGGGCAGGGCGGCGAGCGCGGCACGCACCTGCTCGAGGCGCTGCTCGCGGTGGGCGAGGTAGAAGTCGAGGGCGCCGAGGGCGTCGTCGATGACGGGGCCGTGACCGGGCCACACGGTGGTGATGCCCTGCTCGCCGCAGAGCGCGTGGAGGCGCTGGAGGGAGGAGAGGTACGCCCCCAGCTGGCCGTCCGGGTGCGCCACGACGGTGGTGCCTCGGCCGAGGACGGTGTCGCCGGTGAGGACCGCGCGGTCCTGGGGGACGACGAAGGACAGCGAGTCCGACGTGTGCCCGGGCGTCGCCACGACGTGCACCTCGAGGCCGCCGACGGAGACGACGTCGCCCTCGCCGAGGCCCTCGGAGCCGAGGCGGTGGGCCGGGTCCAGGGCACGTACGCCGCACCCGTGCCGCTCGGCGAACTCGCGAGCGGCCTCGCTGTGGTCGGCGTGGTGGTGGGTCAGGAGCACGACCGCCACGCTCCCCCGTCCATCAGGGGCGGCAGCGGCGTCGATCGCGGACAGGTGCGCGTCGATCGACGGGCCGGGATCGACCACGACCGAGCGTGACGAGTCGGGGTCGCGCAGGACCCAGGTGTTGGTGCCGTCGAGGGTCATGATGCTGGCGTTGGGCGCGAGCACGCAGGTGCCGGTCTCCCCGAAGGAACCGCCGGCCCAGTCCTCCGACGACGTCATCGGTCCGCCATCAGCGCCGCGTAGGCCGGCGGCGTGGAGAGGATGAACTCCTCGCCGTCGGCCACGACCTCGGGCATGAACATCTCGACGGTCCGCTCCCGCGAAGCCGCGAGCACGGCGGCGGGGTCGGCGTACTGGCCCACCTCCAGGCAGGTCAGCCACGTCGGCGGCAGCATGAGGATCCGCTCCTCCTCGACCTGGGCGACCGCGTCGAGCGCGCCGGTCCACATCACCGACGACGACTCGGTCGACACGTCGCGGGTGACCTGGCCCTCCGGTAGGAGCGCGACGAAGAACCACGTGCGGTAGCGGCGCGGCTCGAAGACGGGGGTCAGCCAGCCCGACCAGGCGCCGAGGAGGTCGGTGCGGAGGACGAGCGACCGCTTCTCGAGGAAGGCGGTGAGCGACAGCTCGCGCGACTCGAGGGCCACCCGGTCGGCCTCCCAGTCGTCACCGGTGGTGTCGGCGACGACCTCGGTCGGACCCGCGCCGGCGAGCAGGACCGACGACTCCTCGAAGGTCTCGCGCACCGCTGCGCACACCAGCGCGCGCGCCTTCGGCTCGTCGCAGCCGAGCCGCGTCGCCCACTCGGCCGGCGACGGACCGGCCCAGAGACCGCGGTCCACGAGCCCGTCCTCGGTCAGCACGGAGTCGAAGTCGCGCGGGTCGACCCCGCCGCCGGGGAACACGCACATCCCGCCGGCGAACGCCATCGACGTGTGCCGGCGCAGGAGGTAGAGGTCCGGTCCCGAGGCGCCGGGACGCATCAGCACCACCGTCGCCGCGTCGCGCGGCTCGGCGGGCGTGGCGTCGCCGGCGGCGTAGGCCCGGGCCTGGGTGACGAGGGCGTCCGGCAGCGGGAGCCGCTGCATCAGACCTCGACGATGATCTCGACCTCGACGGGGACGTCGAGCGGGAGCACCGGGACGCCGACGGCGGAGCGGGCGTGCTTGCCGGCCTCGCCGAACACCTCCCCGAGCAGCTCGGAGGCGCCGTTGGCGACCCGCGGCTGTCCGGTGAAGTCGGTCGTGGACGCCACGAAGGCGACGACCTTGACGACGCGCTTGACGTGGTCGAGGGAGCCGATCTCGGCCCTCACCGCGGCCAGCGCGTTGAGCGCGCACTGGCGGGCGCAGGCGTAGCCCTCCTCCTCGGTGACCTCGCCGCCGACCTTGCCGATGGCGAGCATCTCGCCGTCCTTGGCGGGCAGCTGGCCGGAGGTGAAGACGAGGTTCCCGGTGCGGGCGGTGGGCTGGTAGGCCGCGACCGGCGGGACGACCTCGGGGATCGTGATGCCCAGCTCGGCCAGGCGTGCCTCAGCGCCCACGTCAGGCCTTCTGCTTCTTCAGGAAGGCGACGAGGCCGCCCTGGGCGTTGGTGTGGATGGCCACCAGCTCCCAGCCGTCCTGGCCGAAGTTGTTGAGCATCAGCGCTTCGTTGTGGAGCGGAATCGGCGCCACCTGGTATTCCCACTGGGTCATGGATCGCACCCTACTCGGGCCGGACGGAGCGGCTCCGAGGTCCTCCCGTGGTCCGACGCGCAGCGCCCGCGCGCCGTCTAGCGTTCGGCCCATGCCGACAGGAGGGCCAGCAGCAGGACCGATCCGGGACGACCAGCACCCGTGGCGCCTCGGCGTGCGGGGACGCCTGTGGTTCGACCGGCTCCTCGTGGCGGGCATGGGGCTGCTCACGCTCGGCCACGTGCTGTCGGACCAGCCCGTCTCGTTCGTCCTCGCGGTGCTCGAGGTGCTGCCGCTGCTGTGGCGGCGCACCCGCCCGGGCGCGGCGTTCGCCGCCGTCGCCGGCGTCAGTGTGCTGCAGGCCGTCGCGATCACCGAGCCCACCGTCGGGCAGCTGGCCTTCCCCGTCGCGGTCTACTCCGTGGCGCGCTGGTCGCCGCGGTGGCAGGGCGTCGCTGCGCTCCTGGTGGGCTACGCCGGCGCGCTGGTCGCCGCGGTCCGCTGGCTCATGGGGTTCGACGCCGACCTCACCGCGGCCGCCCTGATCCCCTACACCGTGACGATCGGCGCGATCGTCACCGCCGCCTGGGCGCTGGGCTTCGCCGCGCAGGAGCGGGAGAGGTACGTCGCCTCCCTCCTCGCGCGCGCCGAGCAGGCCGAGCGGATGGCCGAGCGCGAGGTCGAGCTGGCCGCCCGCGACGAGCGCTCCCGGATCGCGCGCGAGATGCACGACGTGGTGGCGCACGGCCTGTCGGTCATCGTGATCCAGGCCGACGGTGCGCGCTACGCGGCAGCCAAGGACCCCGACGTCGCCGTCGAGACGCTGGAGACGATCTCCGCCACCGGCCGCAGCGCGCTCGCCGAGATGCGCCGGCTGCTGGGGCTGCTCCGCGACGGTGACACCGGCGTGGTGCCGCAGCCCTCGCTCGACGACGTACGCCACCTGGTGGACGAGGCGCGCGCCGCCGGGATGAGGGTCGACGCCGACCTGCCGGCCGACCTGTCGGACGGGCTGCCCGAGGTGCCCGACGGTGTCGGGCTGGCGGCGTACCGCATCGTGCAGGAGGCGCTCACCAACGTCCGCAAGCACGCCGGCCCGTCGGCCGCGGTGTGCATCCGGGTGGCCGTGGGGCGCGACGTCGAGGTCGAGGTGCGCGACGACGGGCGCGGTGCCGCGGCGCAGTCCGACGGCCACGGGCTCGGGCTGGTCGGGATGCGCGAGCGGGCCGCGGTGCACGGCGGATCGGTCACGGCGGGACCCGCGGCCGGGGGCGGCTACGTCGTGTCTGCGAGGCTGCCGCTGTGAGCGATCCAGCCATTCGCATCTTCCTCGTCGACGACCAGCAGATGGTGCGCGCAGGCTTCCGGATGCTCGTCGAGAGCCAGGACGACATGACCGTGGTGGGCGAGGCGGGCGACGGCGGGGAGGCGCTGTCGCAGCTCGCCGTGACGTCCGCCGACGTGGTGCTGATGGACGTGCGGATGCCGCGCCTCGACGGCGTCGAGACGACCCGTCGGCTGCTGGCGACCGATGCCCCGCCGCGGGTCATCGTGCTGACCACCTTCGACCTCGACGAGTACGCCTTCGCCGCCATCCGCGCCGGCGCCTCGGCCTTCCTGCTGAAGGACGCCGCACCGCCCGACCTGCTCGGCGCCATCCGCTCGGTGGTCGCCGGCGACGCCGTGGTCGCGCCCAGCACCACCCGCCGGCTGCTCGACCACTTCGCGGCCCTCCCCGACCCGGCCACGCCCGCCGCCCACGACGACCGGCTCGCCCTGCTGACCGAGCGCGAGGTCGAGGTGCTCACCCTCATCGCACGCGGTCGCACCAACACCGAGATCGCCGCCGACCTCGTCGTCGCCGAGACGACGGTGAAGACCCACGTCGGCCGGATCCTCGCCAAGACCGGCTCGCGCGACCGCGTCCAGCTCGTCGTGCTCGGCTACGAGACGGGTCTCGTGACGGCCTGATCTGGGCCGGCCCCGGGCTGGAGTCACCGGATATCCGGTGACCGCCCCGCTTGTCGGCCGAGATCTCGGCCGACAAGCGGGAGACTCGGGTGCACAGTCACCCGGCGGCGATCCGGTCGAGCCACTCGGCGAGGAGCTGTCGCTCGGGCGGGCTGAGCACCTCGAGCTCCGGCGCGACGGCCCGGAGCGAGACCGCCGCCGCCACCGGCCCGTGCCCCGCGACGTCCGCGCTCGAGCCGGCGTCGACGAGGATCGCGTCGAGCACGGCGTCCATCATCGTCTCCCCCAGCGCCGGGTCACGCTGGTCGCCCGGCATGGCCAGCAGCGCGTGGATCACCCCCACCCCCGACGCGTGGATCAGGTCGACGGCGCGCGCCTCGGGCACGCGCAGCAGCCCCGCGGTCGCCAGCCGGTGCACGCGCGAGCGCAGCACCTCGCGCCCCGATTGCGCGGCCGGCGACCCACCCACGCGGTCCGGGTCGCTCAGCAGCCGGAACACCGCGGGGTTGGCGAGGCTGAACTCGACCTGGCGCCGCCAGCTCGCCCTCAGGTCCGCCACCGGGTCGAGGTCGTCCGCAGCGGTCGCCTCCATCTCGGCGGTCTTGACGGCCACGAAGCCGGCCATCACGTGCTCGGCGACGGCTTCCAGGAGGCCGTCCTTGTCGCCGAAGAGCCGGTAGATGGTGGGCGCCTGCACCCCGGCGAGCTCGGCCACCCCGCGCGTCGTCATCGCCGCCGGACCGCCCTCGCGGAGCAGGCGCGCACCCGCGTCCACGATGGCGTGGCGGGCGTCGGTGCGAGGTGGAGTCACGGACCAAGGATAACGACACCTTGCTATCACCGATCTCATGTGTCTATCGTCGTTGTTATCAACGTTAACAAGAAGGACGTAACCATGATCATCGTCACGGGCGCCGCCGGCGCCCTCAACGGTTCGACCGTCGACCACCTGCTCGAGCGAGTCCCACCCAGCGAGGTCGTGGTGGTGGCGCGCGACGTCGCCCGGGCCCAGCGGTTCGCCGACCTCGGCGTCGAGGTGCGACGCGGGGACTACGCCGACACCGCCTCGCTCCCGGCGGCGTACGACGGCGCCGACCAGCTGCTCCTCGTCTCGTCCAACGACCCGGCGGGGGACCACGTCGCGCTCCACCGGGCCGCGATCGAGGCCGCCGTTTCCGTCGGCGTCGGCAGGATCCTCTACACCAGCCACCAGGCCGCCGCTCCCGACAACCCGTTCCGCCCGGGCGCGACGCACTTCGCGACCGAGCAGCTGCTCGCCGCGTCCGGCGTCCCGTGGACCTCCCTGCGCAACGGCTTCTACGCCCACAGCCTCCAGTGGCTGGCCGGGCCGTGGCGCGAGACCGGCGTCATCGCCGTGCCCGGTGACGGACCGGTGTCGTGGACCGCCCGCGAGGACGCGGCCGAGGCCGCTGCCGCGATCCTGCTCTCCGACGGCGCCCACGACGGCCCCACGACCCTCACCGCCGCCGAGGCCCCGACCTTCGCCGAGCTCGCCGAGGCCGCCTCGGCACTGGCCGGCCGCACGGTCACGCTCCGGGTGCTGGAGGTCGACGAGTGGCTCGCGGCGCAGGCCGCTGCAGGGGTGGCCGAGCCCATGTCGCGCTTCCAGCTCGGCTTCTACGAGGCGGCCCGCGACGGCTTCTTCGCCGGCACGGACCCCCTCCTCGGCGAGCTGCTCGGCCGCGAGCCCCGCACGGCCCGGGAGGCGCTCGCCCACGCCTGACCCGGTCGCCCGGGTCCTCCCCAGGTCGTACGCCGACCACGCGGCGTCGGACCCCGGACCGAGTCGACGTCCGTGCCGGGGACCGACGATCGCAGGGCCGGGACGGACGAGCGTTGTCCCCATGACGACCACACTCGGAACGACGACCAGCACCGCCGCGAGCGCCCGCGGCCTCGCCCGCACCTACGGCAGCGGGGACAGCACGGTCCACGCGCTGCGCGGTGTCGACCTCGACCTCCCGGCCGGCCGCTTCACCGCGATCATGGGCCCGAGCGGCTCGGGCAAGTCAACGCTCATGCACTGCCTCGCCGGCCTCGACGTCGCGACCGCGGGCAGCGTCACCGTCGCCGGCCGCGACCTGGCCGGGCTCGACGACACCGCCCTCACCCTCTTCCGCCGCGAGCACATCGGCTTCGTCTTCCAGGCCTTCAACCTGCTGCCGATGCTCACCGCCGGACAGAACATCCTGCTCCCGCTCGAGCTCGCCGGCCGCCAGGTCGACCGGGAGCGCTACGACCAGGTCGTGGGCGTCCTCGGCCTCGCCGACCGGCTCGGCCACCTGCCCAGCCAGCTCTCCGGCGGCCAGCAACAGCGCGTCGCGATCGCGCGGGCCCTCGTGACCCAGCCCGACATCGTCTTCGCCGACGAGCCCACCGGCAACCTCGACAGCGAGGCCAGCGCCGAGGTCCTCGGCCACCTGCGCCGCTCGGTCCGCGAGCTCGGCATGACGGTCGTGATGGTGACCCACGAGCTCGACGCAGCGGCGTACGCCGACGACGTGGTCGTCATCCACGACGGCGCGGTCACCGCCCACCTCACCGACCCCGGCCAGGACCAGCTGGTCGTGGCACTGCGCGGAGGCAACGCCTGATGCGCACCGTGCTGCTGGCGTCGCTGCGCCACCACACCCGGAGGTACGTCGCCGCCTCGCTCGCCGTCGTCATCGGCGTCGCGTTCGTCGTGGTGACCGGGATGCTCACCGGCGCCACCCGGGCCGGGCTGACCGCCGACGTCGGCGCCCCGGTCGCCGGCCTCGACCACGTGGTGACCATCCACGACTCCCGGGAGGGCACGAAGCTCCTCGACGCCGCGACCGAGCAGGACGTCCCGGCCCTCGTCATCGGCTACGCGATGGAGCCGGTCTCGCGCGACGGCGTCGAGCTGGCACCGGCCGCGGACGTCTCCGAGGTCTCCCTCGACCCCGCCCTGCAGTGGCAGGAGCTCGAGGACGGCCGGTTCCCGACCGCGCCCGGCGAGGCCCTGGCCGACGCCAACGCCGCCAAGAGCACGGGCGTGGAGATCGGTGACACGCTCCGCATCGGCAGCGGTGACCTCGCCTCGGAGGTCGAGGTCGTCGGGCTCGTCGACAGCCCGGCCGGCGCGTCGTCGTCGCTCTACGTGCCGTGGCAGACGCTCGAGCGCTACCAGGACTCCAGCCTCTGGGTCGAGGCGCTCGCCTGGGGCGGCTCCACCGACCTCGCCGCCGAGGTCGCGCCCGGAGCGACGATCGAGTCCGCGGACACGTGGGTCGCGGCCAGGCAGGCCGAGATCTCCCGCGGGGTCGACGTCATCGCGATCATGGCGCTGGTCTTCGTCTTCATCGCGCTCTTCGTCGGCGTGCTGGTCATCGCCAACACGTTTGCGATCCTCTTCGCCCAGCGCCAGCGCGACTTCGCCCTGCTCCGCTGCGTCGGCGTGACCCGCCGCCAGCTCCGTCGCGCGATTTGCCTCGAGGCCCTGGCGATGGGTGTCGCCGCATCGGTCGTCGGCATCCTCGTGGGCACCGCGCTCGGCTACGGCCTCGTCGCGCTCGTGCACCACTGGTACGCCGACATGGGGGCCGCCACGATCGACCCGAGGTGGACCGGTGCCGCGTTCGCCGTCGGTGTCGTCGTCACCCTCCTCGCCGCCTGGCTCCCGACCCGCGCGGCCACGAAGGTCGCCCCGCTGGCGGCGCTGCGGCCCGACACCGGCGTCGACGTGCGCTCCGCCGCAGGACGCATCCGACTCGCGCTCGCCGCGCTGTTCCTCGTCGCCGGGGCCCTGCTCATGGCACTGTCGGTCGGCACGCACACCGTGCCGGTCATGCTCGGCGGCGGCGCGATCTTCTTCCTCGGCGTGCTGCTGCTGGGCCCGGTCCTGGTGCCGGCCCTGATCCGGCTCGTCGGCCGGATGTCGGGCACGGGCCCGGTCCG
This sequence comes from Nocardioides exalbidus, assembly GCF_900105585.1. NCBI lineage: Bacteria > Bacillati > Actinomycetota > Actinomycetes > Propionibacteriales > Nocardioidaceae > Nocardioides > Nocardioides exalbidus. The sequence goes on along the minus strand of NZ_FNRT01000002.1, from coordinate 1,806,229 downwards.
CCAGCTCGCCGCGGGCAACGCGGTGCGCAACCCACGTCGTACGGCGACCACCGCTGCGTCGCTGCTCGTCGGCGTCACCCTGACCACCGCCGTGCTCACCGGGCTCGCGTCGTCGCGCACGGAGATCAACCGCGAGATGGACGACGACTACCCGGTCGACGCCTCGATCACCGCCGTCGACCAGCCGCTCGCCGCGGACCTCACGTCGCGCACCGAGGCGGTCGACGGCGTCGCCGCCATCGCTGCCCTCGACGGCACGACGGCCACGATCGGCAAGGTCTCGTTCCCCCTCGTCGGCGCGACGCAGGAGCCCGGCGTCGTCCGCGGCAGCGACGACCTCGTCCCGGCCGACGGCGTGCTCGTGCTGCCGTACGACGTGGTCGGCGAGCTGCCCACGAAGGTCGGCGACCGGGGGTGGGACGACGAGGAGGTCACCATCACCGTCGGTGGTCGCGAGCGGACGCTGCAGGTCGAGCTGTCCAGCGGCTGGGGCCGTTCGGGCATCGTCTCGGCGGCGACGCTCGCTGCGCTCGACGCCGACCCGAGGCCGACGGCGATCTGGGTCCGCGCGGCGGACGGCGCCGACGCCGAGGACCTCCGCGGCGACCTCGCCGCGCTGGCCGGGGCGTCCGGTGCGGGCATCGACGGTGGCTACAGCAACCGCACGTGGGTCGACCTCCAGGTCGACATCCTCACCGGCGCCGTGGTCGGGCTGCTGGCCATCGCGATCGTGATCGCACTGGTCGGCATCGCCAACACGCTCGGCCTCTCCGTGCTCGAGCGCGGTCGCGAGAACGCCCTGCTCCGGGCGATGGGCCTGACCCGCTCGCAGCTGCGCCGGGCGATGGCGATGGAGGGGCTGCTGCTCTCGGCGGTCGCCACGCTGATCGGTACGACGCTGGGGCTGGTGTTCGCGTGGGTCGGCGTGAAGGTCATGGTCGGCACCGTCGTGGAGGGTGCCGGGATCACCGTCCCGGTGCTGCAGGTGGCGGCCGTCGTCGTGGTGGCCGCGCTCGCCGGCCTCGCCGCGTGCGTCGTGCCCGCACGCAAGGCCGCACGCGTCACGCCGGCCGCGGGGCTCGCGCTCGACTGACCGGTCGTCAGGCGGCGTCGCGCTCGAGCGCGGCGCCGATGGCGATCACGACGTCCTCGGCGAGGGCGAGCCCCTGGGCGACGTCGCTCGCGGTGAACGCCTCGGGCTCGAAGGAGTAGAGGTTCAGCACGCCGGCGACCTCGCCACCCACGAACAGCGTGAACCCGAGGTAGGCACGGACCCCGATGTCGTCCCACGACGACCACTGCGAGCCGTCCAGCAGGTCCGCGACTGCGACGACCTCGGGACGACGGCGCTCCGACACGACGACCGGTCCCTCGGACAGCGTCCGCTGGAGCTCGTCGAGGAGCTCCACAGTGGCGTGTCGCGCCACGTAGGACGTGGATCCTCCCGGTCCGACGAGCCCGATCCCCGCGAGGTCGCAGGCCCCGATCTCGCGGGCAGCCGACAGGGCCGCGCGCTCGAGGATCGCGAACACCTCCGGCTCGGACCGTGCGTCCCACACCCTCGCACCCGGACCGTCGACGACGTCCCCGTGGATCATGGTTCTCTCCCTCGGCCGTGCCTGCTCGTGTGCACGCCGAGTCGTGCGCCGTGTCGCCGGCGACTGGCCGGCGTCATCCTTCGATCCCGACAACGCATCGGATGGGGAAGGGTGACGCCGGTCTGGACCAGCGGTCCGGAAGGCGTGCCGCTCGAGGGTCGTCCCGGGTGACCGAGCACGAGCAGCGGGATCGGTCGGACGGACTCGACTAGCCTCCGGGCATGGAGCGCAAGGAGGCGGCCGAGAGCCGCGAGCGGCAGGACGGGCTCGACCCGTTCGAGAGGTTCGTCGAGGTGTCCACCGGCGTGATCAGCCGGGCGCCGTTCTTCGCCGTCTGCGTCGCGGTCGTCGTGATCTGGGCGGCGAGCTTCCCGCTCTGGAAGAGCACGACGAAGTGGGAGCTGGCCATCCACACCTTCGGTGCGGTGCTGTCGCTGCTCCTGCTCGTGCTGCTCGAGAACGCCGGGCGCCGCAACAGCGAGGCCCAGCAGGAGAAGCTCAACGTGATCGCCGAGGCGCTCGCCGCGCTGATGGACTCACGGGCGGCCGACGACCCCGAGCTGCGGGAGGCGGCCGAGAACCTCCGCGAGGCCGTCGGCCTGGAGGAGCGGCACTAGCCGTCGACCCGGCGTCGACAGGGCTCAGGCGGCGAGCAGCCGCAGCGTCGTCTCGCGGTTCGGGGACGCGGTGGCCTCGGTGCCGGCGTGGGCCCCGGCGACCGGGTGCACCATCACCTCGTCGACGCCGTACTCCCCGGCCAGCTCGGCGAGCTGCTTGCGCGCCTGCTCGGGGTCGCCGACGACCCACTTCGAGGACATCGCCTGGCCGAAGGCGCGCTGGTCCGGGGTCATCTCGACCGCCTCGGCCTCCTCGACCAGGCGCTGCGGCAGCAGCGGAGCGCCGGTGCGGAGCGCCAGCATCATCAAGATGTTGGGCAGCGCCTGACGACGCGCCTCCTCCTCGGTCTCGGCGACGACGGCGTTGACCGTGAGGAAGGTCCGCGGCTCGGGGTACTCCGGGGAGGGCCGGTAGGACGAGCGGTAGAGGTCCAGCGCGACGCCTGTCCCCTCGCCCTGGAAGTGGTGCGCGAAGACGTACGGCAGACCCTTCTCGGCGGCGAGCCGGGCGGAGTAGTCCGACGAGCCGAGCAGCCAGATGTCGGCGACCGAGCGGGCCGACGGGGTCGCGCGCAACGGCTGGCGACGCGGCCCGATCTGCAGCTCCACGCCGTCGCTCGTCATCAGCGTGCGGATGTCCTCGACGTAGTCGGGGAACTTGCTGACCGCCTCGTCCGCCGACTCCGCACTGCCCCCGCGCAGCACGTACCTGGTGAGCGGGTCGGTGCCGGGGGCGCGGCCGATGCCGAGGTCGATGCGACCGGGGTACGCCGCCTCCAGCAGGGCGAACTGCTCGGCCACCACGAGCGGCGCGTGGTTGGGCAGCATGACGCCGCCCGAGCCGACCTTGATGCGCGAGGTGGCGGCGGCGAGCATCGCGATGATGACCGGCGGGTTGGTCGCGGCGACTGCCGGCATGTTGTGGTGCTCGGCGACCCAGTAGCGGGTGTAGCCCGCCTCGTCGGCGACCTGCGCGAGGCTCCGGGACGCGGCGATCGCGTCGCCGGTGGTCTGGTCGCTGCGGACGGGGACGAGGTCGAGCACGGAGAGAGCAGTCACTGTCTCCACAGCGCTCGGCGGGCCTCGTCTATTCCGATTGACCTCACGTGCACCTGAGGTCCTACCGTCACGGGGTGACCACCGGCACCACCCCCGAGACCAGTCCCGCCTCCGGCGAGGGCGAGCGGATCCTGTCCCCTGCCTACGCCGCGACGACCATCGCGATGTTCGGCCTGATCGCGTTCGTCGCCTTCGAGGCGATGGCGGTCGCGACGGTGATGCCCACCGTGGCGCGCGACCTCGACGGCCTCGACCTGTACGCCCTCGCGTTCGCGGCGCCGCTCGCGAGCGGGGTCGTGGGGATGGTCGCCGCCGGCATGTGGAGCGACCGCACCGGACCGGTGGTGCCGCTGCTCGCCTCGATGGCGCTGTTCTCCCTCGGCCTGCTGGTGTGCGGGGTCGCGCCGTCGATGGACGTGCTGCTCGTCGGGCGCGTGCTGCAGGGGCTGGGCGGTGGTGCCCTCACTGTCGGGCTCTACGTCCTCGTCGGCCTCTGCTTCCCGTCGCGCCTGCGACCGGCGGTCTTCGCGTCCTTCGCGGCGGCCTGGGTGCTGCCGTCGCTCTTCGGCCCGGGACTCGCGGCGCTGGTCGCCGACACCTGGAGCTGGCGCTGGGTCTTCCTCGGCACCGTCGGCTTCGTGGTCGTCGCGCTGGCCCTGCTCGCGCCGGCACTGCGCGGGCTCGAGCCGCACCTCGAGGGCGTCTCCACCCCGGTCGCCCGGCTGTGGTGGGCCGTGCTCGGCGCGGTCGCCGTGCTCGTCCTCGAGCTCCTCGGCTCCGCGCAGGGGGTCGCGGTCGGCGGCGCGCTCGTCGCGCTGGCCGGCGTCTGGGTCGCGCTCGGCCGGCTGCTCCCGCAGGGCAGCCGGGTCCTCCGGCGCGGGCTGCCCTCCGTCATCGCGACGCGCGGGCTGCTCGCTGGCAACTTCTTCTGCGCCGAGGCCTACATCGTCTACGTGCTGCAGGACCACTGGAGCCTGACGCCCGGTCGGGCCGGCATCGCCCTGACGTGCGTCGGCGTCGTCTGGGCCGCAGCGTCCCAGGTGCAGGCACGCCTCGGCGACCGCGTCTCGCACCACCGGGCCATGGTCGTCGGCAGCTGCCTGGTGCTCGCCGGGCTCCTCGCCCTCGCCGGGTCGGTGCTCGCCCACGACTCGGGCCACGACCCGTCCGCGCTGCTGCCGGCGGCGGCGTACGTCCTCGCGGGTGCCGGCATGGGCTTCGCCTATCCGCGCACGGGTGTTGCGATGCTCGAGGTGTCGACCGATCGCGACCGCGGGTTCAACTCCTCCGCGCTCTCGATCGCCGACTCCCTCGGCGCCGCCCTCGCGCTGTCGCTCGCGGGCTCGGCGTTCGCGGCGGCCGGGCGCACCGATGTCGACCCGTTCCTGACCGTCTTCACCATCGCCGCGGTCGGAGGGTTCCTCGGCGTGCTCGCCGCGTCCCGCACCTTCAGCCGTACGTCGCCCGCCTGAGCAGGACCTCGAACGGTCCCCGCCGCCCCGTGCGGTGCATCCAGTCGGCGAGCGCCACGGTGAGCAGCCAGGTGGCGGTCGCGAGCACGGCGCAGCCGGTGACCGACAGCACGTCGGACAGGCCGAGCAGCGCCGGGGTGAAGGCCAGCGTCCACATCACCGACTGGGCGAGGTAGCAGGTCATCGAGCGCTGCCCGACGGCCGCGACCGCGTCGACCAGGCGGCTTCGCCGGTCCTGGAGGCGCAGGGCGAGCAGCGCCAGCAGCGCGGCGTACGCCACCCCGCCGGCGACCCCGGCGGTGTCGTGGAGCGGACCGAGCACGTCACCGTTGGCGGGCACGTCGAGCACCCCGAGCTGCACGAGTGCGATCGGCTGCGCGCCGGCGACCGCGACGGCGAGCCCGACCACGCCGGTGACGAGCAGGCCCCTCTCGCGAGCGGCCCGACGGTCGGCGGGCGGCGGCTCGAGCAGCCGGCGTCGCCCGGCCCACAGGCCGAGGAGGAAGGGGCAGCCGAAGCCGATCGGCCCGAGGGAGGCGACGAAGGCGGAGGTGAAGGCGCGGTCGACGAGCATCGCGCCGAGGTCGGTCGGCAGCATCGTGGTGGGGTCGGGCCCGTAGGTCGCGGCGGCGAACGACCCCTCGCCCGGCATCGACGTCAGGACGAGGAACAGCGCCGCGCCGGCGAGGAGCCAGCCGTCGCGCCACCGCACCGCCCACGCGCCGAGGAACAGCAGCACGCCGTAGGCGGCGAGGATGTCGCCGGCGAAGAGCAGCGTGGCGTGCAGGAAGCCGACCACGACGAGGAACGTCGCCCGCCGCCACAGCAGCCGGCGGACCCGCTTCGGCGGCGCGCCACCCTGGCGGCGTACGACCTGCGCCACGCCGTAGCCGAACAGCAGGCCGAACATCGGGAAGGCGCGACCGTCGACGAAGGTCGCGAGGGTCCACGCCACCGCGCGGTCGAGCGGACCCCCGTCCTGCGGGAAGCCGCCGAAGTACGACGACCCCTCGACGAAGTAGTGCGAGTTGGCCAGCGCGATCGCGAGCAGCATGACGCCCCGCGCGAGGTCCGGCCCGAGCGACCGCGCCGCCGGGGCCAGCGGTCCGGCCGGTGCGGTCACCTCGGTGGTCATGGCGGTAATACTAGAGTGCGTACTCCACTATTGGAACTGTAGTGCCTGCTTTGCACCCGAGACTCCCGCTTGTCGGCCCGGATCTCGGCCGACAAGCGGGGCGGTCACCGGATATCCGGTGACCGCCCCCGGTCAGGCGCCCGGCGTCAGGAGGCCTGCTCGAGCGTGGGGTAGTCGGTGTAGCCCTCGGCGCCGCCGCCGTAGAAGGTCGACTGGTCGGGCTCGTTGAGCTCGGCGCCGGCCTTCCAGCGCTCGGTCAGGTCGGGGTTGGCCAGGAACGGGCGGCCGACCACGACGACGTCCGCGAGCCCCGTGTCGAGGAGTCGCTCGACGGAGTCGAGGGTGGTGACGTCGCCGAAGCCGTCGTTGAGCAGCACCGGACCCTCGAAGCGCTCGCGCAGGTCGCGCACGAGCTCCTCGCGCGGCTCCAGCGGGCTGGCGAGCAGGCTGAGGTAGGCCAGCCCGAGCGGAGACACCGCGTCGACCACGGCGCGGTAGGTGGCGTCGAGGTCGTCGCCGACCTCCTCGCCGATGCCGTTGAACTGGTGGGCGGGGCTCAGCCGCAGGCCGACCCGCTCGGCGCCGACGGCCTCGGCGACCGCCGTCACGACCTCCACGACGAAGCGGGCCCGGTTCTCCGGGGAACCGCCGTAGGCGTCCTCGCGCAGGTTGACCGTCGGGTCGAGGAACTGGTGCAGGAGGTAGCCGTTGGCACCGTGGACCTCGACGCCGTCGAGACCGGCGGCGATCGCGTTGCGGGCGGCCGTGACGAAGTCCGCGACCAGCCCGGCGATCTCGTCGGTCCCGGGCGCGCGGGGCTCGTCGTGGGGCTTCGAGCCGTCGGCGGTGACCATCTCCCCGGGTGCCTGCACGGCGCTCGGGGCGATCGTCTCGGCGCCGTCCTTGTTGTCGGCGTGGGCGATGCGCCCGGCGTGCATCAGCTGCGCCACGACCACGCCGCCGCCGGCGTGCACCGCGTCGGCGACGAGGCGCCAGCCCGCGACCTGCTCGTCGGTGTAGAGGCCGGGCACGTCGAGGTAGCCCTGCCCCACCTGGCTCGGCGCGATGCCCTCGGTGACGATCAGCCCGGCACCCGCCCGCTGGCCGTAGTACTCCGCGTTCAGGCCGGTGGGTGCGTGGCCCTCCCCCGCGCGGTTGCGCGTCAGCGGCGCCATCACGAAGCGCTGCGGGAGCTGCCAGGGACCGACCGAGATCGTCTCGAATGCACGGGACATGAGGATGCTGCCTCCAGAGAAGTTGAGGACTGTACGACCGTCCTCAGCGACCCCGTGGCCCGCGATGTTCCCCGACGAGAGATGGCTCACAGCCCTCCCCCACCCGCCGGGGTAGTCCAGATGTCACTGGACCACCCCAGCTGGGATCAGCGGCGCCGCAGCGCCGCCTCCACCAGCGCCGGAGGTGCGTAACCCCGGTCGGCCTCGTTGATGGTCGTCCCGGGCGGGACGATCTCGTCGATCCGGTCGAGCAGGTCGGCGCTCAGCACGACCTTCTCCACGCCGAGCTGCGACTCGAGCTGCTCCAGGGTGCGCGGGCCGATGATCGCCGACGAGATCGCCGGGTGGGCGAGCACGAAGCCGATGGCGAGGTGGATGAGCGACAGGCCGGCCTCGTCGGCGAGCTCCTGCAGCTGGTGCACCGCCTCGAGCTTGACCTTGTTCTCCGGGCTGTTCGGGTCGTGCCGCGCCGGCTGGCGGTCCTGCCGGCTCGAGCGCACGGCGGGCTCCTCGCCACGGCGGTAGCGACCGGACAGCCAGCCGCCCGCGAGCGGGCTCCACGGCAGCACGCCGATGCCGTACTTCTGCGCCGTCGGCAGGATGTCGCGCTCCACCTCGCGGGCGAGGATGGAGTACGGCGGCTGCTCGGTCACCGGGCGCTCGCGGCCGCGCTTCTCGGCCACCCACTGCGCCTCGACGACCTGCGACGGCAGGAACGTCGACGTACCGAGGTAGCGGATCTTGCCCTGGCGGACCAGGTCGGTGAGCGCGCCGAGCGTCTCGTCGATGTCGACCTCGGGACGCGGGCGGTGCACCTGGTAGAGGTCGATGTGGTCGACCTGGAGCCGGCGCAGCGAGGCCTCGACCTCGCGGACGATCCAGCGACGCGAGTTGCCCTGCTGGTTGGGGTCCTCGTCGTGCATGGAGCCGTGGAACTTGGTGGCGAGGAAGACGTCGTCGCGGTCGCCGCGGGCCTTGAGCGCCTTGCCGACGATCTCCTCGGACTCGCCGCGGGCGTAGACGTCGGCGGTGTCGATGACGTTGATGCCGGCGTCGAGCGCGCGGTGGATGATCGTGATCGACGCGTCGTGGTCGGGGTTGCCCCACGCGCCGAACATCATGGCGCCGAGGGTCAGCGGGCTGACCTGGACGCCGGTCCGGCCGAGGGGGCGGAAGTGCTCGAAGCTCATGCGGATTCCTTTGCGGATCGGGGGGCGTACTGGCTGTCGGGGCGCGCGAGGCCGAGGTGGTCGCGCAGCGTGCTTCCTGTGTACTCCTCGCGGAACAACCCGCGCCGTCGCAGGATCGGGACGACCTCCTCGATGAAGACGTCGATCCCGCCCGGGAGCCACGGCGGCATCACGTTGAAGCCGTCGGCCGCGCCGTTCTCCGCCCACTGCTGGATGGTGTCGGCGACCTGGTCGGGCGTGCCGGTGACGACGCGGTGCCCGCGCGCGCCGGCGAGGCGGTGGCACAGCTGGCGCAGGGTCGGGTCCTCGCGCTCGACGATGTCGAGCACGAGCTGGAACCGGCTGCCCTCGCTGCGCTCCTCGTCGGCGTCGATCACCTCGCGCGGGAACGGCCCGTCGAGGTCGTACGACGAGAGGTCGACGCCGGTGAGCCGGTGCAGCTGCGCGAGGGAGTACTCCGGCTGCGTGAGGTCGTTGAGCTCCTGGTGGAGGTCCTCGGCCTCCTGCGCCGTGGACCCGATGAACGGGCTGATGCCGGGCAGCACCTTGAGCCCGCGCGGGTCCCGTCCCCCGGCCTGCGCCCGCTGCTTGATGTCGGCGTAGAACTCCTGCGCCGACCCGAGGGTCTGGTGCGCGGTGAAGATGGCTTCGGCCCAGCGCGCGGCGAACGCCCGACCGTCCTCCGACGACCCGGCCTGCACGTAGACCGGCCTGCCCTGCGGCGACCGGGGCGCGTTGAGCGGCCCGCGGACGGAGAAGTACTCGCCCTCGTGGTCGACGCGGTGGATCTTGTCGGTGTCGGCGAAGAGCCCGGAGCGCCGGTCGGCGACGACGGCGTCGTCCTCCCAGCTGTCCCACAGCTTCGTGACGACGTCGACGTACTCCTCGGCGCGGGCGTAGCGGTCGCGGTGGAGCGGGTGCGCGTCGAGGCCGAAGTTCAGCGCGGCGTTGGCGGCACCGGTGGTGACGATGTTCCAGCCCGCGCGACCCTTGCTGAGGTGGTCGAGGGCGGAGAGCTGCCGGGCCAGGTTGTAGGGCTCGGTGTAGGTCGTCGACGCGGTGCCGATCACGCCGATCCGCTCGGTCGCCGCGACGATCGCCGTCATCACGGTGATCGGCTCGAGGCGAAAGCGGGCGGCGTACCGGATGTTCTCGGCCAGCGACGGACCGTCGGCGAAGAAGACGGCGTCGAACTTCGCGGCCTCCGCCTTCTGCGCGAGCTCCTGGTAGTAGGAGATGTCGAGGATCCGGTCGGTCTCGCTGTCCGGGTGCCGCCAGGCCGCCTCGTGGTGGCCGTCGGGGTAGATGAACAGGTTCAGGTGCAGGCTCTTGCGCGGAGCGGAGGTCACGAGGCCGCCCTCGCGACCCGGCGCGGCGCGGCGTCGTGGTCGTCCTCGACGCCGAGCTCGTGGAGCAGCTCGGCGCGCAGGCGGGCGAAGGCCGGGTCGGCCTGCGAGCGCCGGGTGCCGAGGTCGATCCGCGCGTCGTGGCGTACGACGCCGCCGTCCAGGACGATGACGCGGTCGGCCAGCACGATCGCCTCGTCGACGTCGTGGGTCACGAGCAGCACTGCGGGCTGGTGCACCTCGCAGAGCTTGCGCAGCAGCGTGTGCATGCGGATCCGCGTGAGCGCGTCGAGGGCGCCGAAGGGCTCGTCGGCGAGCAGGAGCTCGGGGTCGCGGACCAGCGAGCGGGCCAGCGACGCGCGCTGCTGCTCACCGCCGGAGAGCTCGTGCGGCCACGCCCTCTCCCGACCGGCGAGGCCCACCTCCTCGAGCGCCTGCGACCCGCGCTCGGCCGCGTCGCCCGCCCGCAGCCCGAGGGTCACGTTGTCGAGCAGCCGCTTCCACGGCAGCAGGCGCGAGTCCTGGAAGACGACCGAGACCTTGTCGGGCACCTCGATCCGCCCGTGGCCGGCCACCCCCCTGTCGAGGCCGGCCAGCGCGCGGAGGAGGGTGCTCTTGCCCGAGCCGCTGCGGCCGAGCAGCGCGACGAACTCGCCGGGCGCGATCTCGAGGTCGAGGCCGTTGAGCACGCCGCCCGCCTCGTTGAAGCTGCGGTGCAGGGCCTCGACCCGGACCGCCGGGTCGGGCTGGGTGGTCAGCTCGCCAGTGTGCGACGCCATGACAGTGCCTTCCTCTCGATGAGCCGGACGACCGCGTCGGCGGTGACGCCGAGCAGCGCGTAGACGACCAGGCCGACGACGATGATGTCGGTCTGCCCGTAGTTCGACGCGAGCGTGATCATGTGGCCGATCCCGCTCGTGGCGTTGATGACCTCGACCACGACGAGCGCCAGCAGCGACGAGGTCACCGCGAAGCGCAGTCCCAGCAGGAAGCCGGGCATCGCGCCGGGGAGCACCACGTGCCGGACGAACTCGGCGCGGGTGACGCCGAGGGTCTCCGCCAGCTCGGCGTACCTGCCCTCGATGGAGCGCAGGCCGTTGTGCGTGTGGATGTAGATCGGCACGAAGACGGCCAGCGCGATCGTGATGACCTTCATCGGCTCGCCGATGCCGAGCCACAGGATGAGCAGCGGGATGAGGGCGAGCGTCGGGATGGATCGCTTGACCTGGATCGGCCCGTCGATGAGCGACTCGCCGATCCTGGAGAGCCCCGAGACGAGCGCCAGGACCGTGCCGACCGCGACGCCGAGCCCGAGGCCGAGCGCGGCGCGGACACCTGAGGTCACCAGGCTCTCCTGGAGGCGGCCGTTCTCGATGAGCGTCCCGGCGGACTCCACGACGGTCCAGGGCTCGGTGAGCGTCCGCGGGTCGAGCAGGCCGGTGGCCGAGCCGACGACCCACGCGGCGAGCAGCAGCGCGATGCCGATGAGCCCGCCGAACCGGATCGGGGCGCCGGGGCCCAGCCGGCGGCGGACGGGACGGACGTCCTCGGCGCCGGGGGGTGCCCCGGCGGATCGGGGCCGGGTGGTGACGTCGCCGGCGAGCGTCGTCATGACGATCCCTCCCCCTGGCCCGAGACGGCGGCGGCGATGGCCTTCTCGAAGCGCCGGTCGTAGAGCGTGGAGACGTCCAGCGGCTCCTGGTCCTGCTCCTTCACCAGCGTGTCCACGGTGACCTGGTGGCGGGCGATGAAGTCGTCCCAGTCGGTCGGCACGGTGAACTGGCCGAGCGCGTCGACGACGTAGGCCGCGTCCTCGGGCGAGAGCCCCTCGTGGTCGACGTAGTAGGCCTGGGCGAACTCGTCGGGGTGGTCGGAGATCCACTGCTGCGCCTCGGCCCAGAGACCGACGTACTCCTTGATCGCCGTCGCCTTGTCGGCGTCCTCGAGCACGGTGGTCGGCGCGTAGAGCGTCCACGCGTCGTCGCGCACGCCGGACGGGATCGTGGTGGCGCCGTCCTGCTCGTACTTCGCGAGGTAGGTCTTGACCAGCGTCTGGCCGAGCGGCGCGACGTCGACCTGGTTGCTGGCCAGCGCGACGGAGAAGGCGTCGTCGACGCTCTGCATCTCGACGAGCTCGACGTCGTCCTGGGTCAGGCCGGCCTCGCGCAGCACGTTGAGCACGAGCGCGCCCTGCGCCTGGCCGGGGCTGTAGGCGATCTTCTTGCCCGCGAGGTCCTCGACCGACTTCACGTCGACGGCCGGCGCGACGCCGAGCTCGTAGGTCGGGTGGTCGGCCGGGTCGACCGTCTCGCGCGCGGCGACGATGCGGACGTCGGTGCCGGTCCAGTGGGCGAAGAGCGGCGGGATGTCGGCGACCGAGCCGATGTCGATCGCGTCGGCCCGGAAGGCCTCGAGGGTCTTGGGGCCGCCGGTGATGTTGGCCCACTCGACGTCGACGTCGAGGTCGTCGATGAGGCCTGAGGTCTCGAGCGCCACCTGGGTGGCGGGGTCCCCCACACGGAGCACGGTCCCGTCGGGGGCGGCGTCCGGGAGCGCCGCGGTCAGCTCGAGCTTCGGTCCGGCGTCGCTGCTGCCGCACGCGGACAGGGTCGCCACCATCAAGCCTGCCGTGGTGAGCAGGGCGGCGCGGAACAGGGGGCGGGTGGGCCCTCGTCGTGGCATGGGGGTTCTCCTTCTCGGGATCGAGCGTCCAAAGTAATGTAAGTCAGTACATAAACCTCACTATTGGACGACAGGAGTTCCCTGTCGCCCGTGCACGCGTTCTCGGATCGGGTGCCGTCAGGCGGACCGGAGCAGGGGCAGCAGCGAGTCGCCGACCCGGACGATCTCCTGCTCGTACGGCGTGTCGCTGAGCACGAAGTGGGTGACGCCGAGGTCGGCGTAGCGCAGCAGCGCCTTCGCCACGTCGTCCGGCGACCCGACCAGCCAGGTCGTGCCGGCGCCTCCTCCGCCGACCCGGCCGGGGGCGGTGTAGAGGCAGTCGTCGAGGACGTCGCCCTGCTCGGCGAGGTCGAGCAACCGCTGCTGGCCGACGGCGACGCGGCGACCGGGATCGGCCGCCCACTCGTCGCGCCCGGCCGCCATCGCGGCGACGCGCGCCTCGGCGTCGGACCATGCCTCGTCGGTCGTGTCGCGCACGAGCGTGGTGATCCGCAGGCCGAACTCGAGCGGCGGCAGGTCGCGGTCCAGCTCCGCGCTCAGCTGCCGCAGGTGGTCGATGCGGGCAGCGACGCCGTCGAGGGGCTCGCCCCAGAACAGCTGCACGTCCGCCTCGGCCGCCGCGGTGCGCTGCGCCGCCTCCGACGCGCCGCCGAAGTAGAGCTGCGGGTGCGGTCGTCCGGGCCGAGCGACCGGCTTGTGCTCGAGCGTCGCCGCCTCCGCCCCGTAGTGCTCGCCCGCGAAAGTGATGTCGTCCTCGGTCCAGTAGCGCCGGACGAGCCGCATGAACTCCCGGGTCCGGGCGTACCGCTGCGCCTGGTCGCCCTCGTCGTCGCCGTACTGCGGCTGGTGGTCCGGGCCGCTCACGATGTTGACCTTCACGCGCCCGCCGCTGAGCTGGTCGAGCGTGGCGGCGGACGAGGCGAAGTGCGCCGGCGTCCAGTAGCCCGGCCGGATCGCGATGAGCGGGTTGAACGTCGTCGTCCCCGCCGCCAGCGCCGTCGCCACGGTGAACGTGTCGGGCCGCTTCCACCCCGTGCCGATCAGGGCGCCACCCCAGCCGTGGGCCTCGGTGAGCCGGGCGAGGTCGGTCAGCCGGCCCAGGCTGTTGTGCCCCTCGACCGTGTCGTCGAGCCGGTGGCCCGGGGCCACCTGGTTGGGGATGTACCAGAGAGAAGTCCATCACTGCGCCTTTCTATATTTTGTCGACCTAGTTACTACACATAACACACCTGCCACGTCCCACCCGGCATTCAGGGACGGAGCGGACAGGAACTGACCTGATGGCGTCCTAGCCTCGAGGCATGGACATGAAGCTGGAGCTGGTGATGGTGCCCGTGACCGACGTCGACCGGGCCAAGGAGTTCTACGTGCGGGCGGGGTTCGTCGCCGACCACGACCAGACCGTGAGCGAGGAGGTCCGCTTCGTGCAGCTCACCCCACCGGGGTCCGCCTGCTCGATCGCGATCGGCCGAGGCCTGACCGGGATGGTGCCGGGCTCGCTCGACAACATGCAGATGGTCGTCGCGGACGCCGACGCCACCCACGCCGACCTGGTGGCCCGCGGCATCGAGGTGAGCGAGGTCGTCGACCTGGCGTGGGGACGGTTCGTGCACTTCGCCGACCCCGACGGCAACCGCTGGTCGCTCCAGCAGCTCCCGGCCTGGTCGACCGGCGCCGGCGGCGACGGCGAGCGCCCGGGCGCCTGACGCGCGCTCGCGGCGTCCCGGATCCGGGCCGCCGTCCTGACAACCTAGGCGCATGGACCGCCCCGACGTCACGACCCTGCGTCGCCGACTCGAGCCGGGACGGCTCCTGCTCGGGTCGCTGCTGGAGATCGGCATCAAGGCCTACGGAGCCGGCGCCGCCCTGAGCGTGGCGCTGAGCGACACCGACACGGTCGGCGGCAAGGCGGGCGACGCGGTCCGCGCCGTGCCCAACCTGTCGGAGAAGTACCACCGGGCGCAGTACCTGGTCGACCACCGGCAGGAGATCGAGTCCGCCGTCACCTACCTCAACGAGCACACGGTCTCCCAGGCCGAGCTCGAGGGCACGATCACCCGGAGCTCGGCGACGCTCGACTCGATCGAGACGACGTACTCGGAGGTCGACCAGGCCCGCGAGGTGCTGCAGATCGACGGGATCCGCGGCACGATCGACAACGCGCGGAAGGCGATCGGCCACATCGGCAACGCCTGGAGCGCGAAGCCCGACCTCGACTCGATCAACCAGCTCGCCGTGGTGGCCGACCAGGTCCGGCCCCTCCTCGACCAGGTCGACGTGCTGATCCCGGTCTACTACGGCAGCATGCTGGCCCTCACCGACAACTTCGCGAGCGACGAGATCGCGGGGACCCTGGTCGTGATGGCCCTGGCCTTCGGGATCGCCGCGGTGCTCGGCCGCGTCGTCGGGTTCTGGGTGCGACGGGGGCGACCGGGACTCCTCGCCGTGCTCCTGCAGGCGCTGGGCGCCCGCGTCTTCCGTCCCTGGTACGTCGCCAACCTGCCGTGGGCGATGAGCCCACCGCTCTACGACGCCGCGCGCGAGGGCATCCAGCGCCGGATCGTCGCCGACCCCGAGGCCGCGCTCGACGAGGAGTCCTTCCGCGAGCTCGAGCAGTACTTCGCCCGCCGGGCGGACCCCGGCTCCTGAGCCGGAGCGCCCACCCCGTCGGCGCCTACCCCATCTGGTGGCAGTCCGCGTGGCCCTTCCCACGTGCACCCGCGGCGCGGTTCCATGGAGCGCATGACTGCCAGCCCCTCGGTCGTCGGCGCCCTCGCGATGACGCTCGCCTCGCTGTCGTACGACTTCGCCGACGACGAGCTGGCCTACCTCGCGCTCACCGGCGACGCCTTCCGGCCCGTGCGCGACCGCATCGCGTGGCGGCTCCAGCAGGAGCTGGGTGAGGAGTACGTCGTCGCGCGCACGTGGCGGCGCTCCGACATCGCCGTGCTGACCGGGGCCACGCCGGTGCTCCAGGTCGAGGCGCGGGCCATGGCGGCCCTCGACCTCCTGGACACCGTCACGCGGGCGGACCACCTCGCCGCGCTCACCGCCGACGGCCTCCGGATGGCCGCCGTCGCACCGGAGAGCTCGGCGTACCTCCTCGCCCTCGTCACCCACGTCGACGGCCCGGTCCCCGGCCACCTCCACGACGTCGTGGAGCAGAGCGACCTGATCGCGTCGGCGACGCCAGGCGCCGAGCCGGTCGCGGCGACGGCGCGCAAGCTCTGGGAGGCCGAGGTCGGCCGACTGGCCTGGCCCTGCACCCGCTTCGCCATCGGCGCGGGCTCGAGGTGGGGCCTGGCCGTCGAGCTCGACGCCCACCTCGTGGGACCGCTGCCGCAGGTCGTCGGGGAGACCGGGCTCCAGGTGGCCGGGTAGCCGCGGGCGCACCTCGTGCCGATCCGGCTCGACGCGTCGCTCAGCGCCGGCGAGGGTTGTTCGTCCGCGCGGTGGCCGGTGCGGTGCGCGGGTCCTCGGGCCAGGAGTGCCTGGGGTAGCGCCCACGGAGGTCGGCGCGGACGCCCGGGTAGCCGTTGTCCCAGAAGGACTCCAGGTCGGCGGTGACGGCGGCCGGGCGCCGGGCGGGTGAGAGCAGGTGCAGGAGCAGCGGGACCCTGCCGTCGGCCAGGACCGGGACTGCCGTCCAGCCGAAGACCTCCTGCAGACGCACGGCGAGCACCGGCTGGTCCTGGGAGTAGTCGATGCGCACGCTCGACCCGCTGGGCACCTCGACGCGCTCCGGGGCCAGCTCGTCGAGCCTTCCTGCCGCCGGCCACGGCAGCATCCCTCGCAGGGCCGCGGCGACGTCGATGCGCCGCAGGTCCTGGGCCGAGCGGACCCGGGCGAGCTGCTGCCCGAGCCACGGGTCGAGGTCCTCCGTCAGCGCCGCGTCGCTCACGTCGGGCCACGGGTCGCCGAGCGCGCGGTGCAGGAAGTCGAGGCGCGCACGCAGTGCGGTGGCCGCGTCCGTCCAGGTGAGGAGGGCGATGCCCTCGCGGGCGACGGCCTCGCCGATCGCGTCGCTGACGGCCTGCGCGGGGGGATCGCCGAGCGGGACCGAGCCGAGCTCGATCGCGCCGAGCAGCGTCCGGCGACGGGCCAGCACCCGACCCCCGGTCCAGGTGACCTCGTCCACCTCGGTCCACGACGGTGCCGCTGCCTCCAGCGCGAGGTCCTCGGTGAGGGGCGCCGCCGCGCGGATCCGGGCCTCCCGTTGCCCGGGCCGTCGCTCGGCGTCGGCGACCGCGAGCCACTCCAGGCCGGCCAGCGGCCCCGGGTCGCGCGGGTCGAGTGCCGCCCCGGTCCCGGACGTCATCAGGTAGCTCGACGTGCCGGAGCGCTTGCGCGCGATCCGGTCCGGGTGCGCGAGGGCCACCACCAGGCCCACCGCCACGTCGTCGGTGAGTGCTGGGGGGTCGCCGGTCGTGCCCTGCGTGGCGACGACCTCCTCGAGCCGGGTGACCTGGTGGCGCCAGGATCCGGACGTCCGGTCGGCGCGCAGCGCCCGGAGCGCAGCGACCAGGTCGCCGCCGGGAGCGCGGACGCCCTCGCTCAGCATCGCGACCACCTCCGCGGCCCGCCCTGCCCCGACCAGACCCGCCCCGTCGATGAGGGCACGTGCCAGCCGGGGATCGGCCGGCACGCCGGCGATCAACCGGCCACGCGGCGTGGCCCTCCCGTCCTCGGTCATCGCCCCCAGGCCGACCAGCACCTCCCTGGCCGCCGCCAGGGCGTGCGCCGGTGGCTGGTCCAGCAGCGCCATCGACTCGACGTCGGCGCTGCCCCAGCACGCCACCTCCAGCGCGAAGGCCGTCAGGTCGGCGGTCGCGATCTCCGGGGTCGGGTGGGCGGCGAGGTGCGCGTGGTCCGCCTCGGACCAGCACCGCAGCACCGTGCCCGGTCCCAGTCGTCCGGCACGTCCGGCCCGCTGCTCGGCCGCGGCCCGGCTCACCGCGACGGTGACCAGGGAGGCCAGTCCGCGACGGTGGTCGGTGCGCGGCTCGCGCGAGAAGCCGGCGTCCACCACGACGCGCACGCCGGGCACCGTCAGCGACGACTCGGCGACCGCGGTCGAGACGATCACCCGCCGGCGCGGGCCCTCGCCCAGCGCCCGGTCCTGCTCGGCTCCGCGCAGGCGTCCGTGCAGGGCGTGCACGTCGGCGTCCACGCCGGCCAGGCGTCGTAGGGTCGCGTCGACCTCGGCGACACCGGGCACGAAGACCAGGACGTCGCCCCCGTGGCCCGCCAGCGCGCGGCGCACGGTCGCTGCGACGTGGTCGTGGAACGCGGGCGTGATGCCCCGGTCGTCCGTACGACGCACTCCCGCAGGAGGCGGGCACCAGACCACCTCGACCGGGTGCAGCGCGCCCGGGACGCTGATCACCGGGACGTCCCCGCCGAGCAGGGCCGCCGTGCGGTCGGCCTCGATGGTGGCCGACATCGCCACCAGCGACAGGTCCTCACGCAGGTGGGTCCGGAGGTCGACGAGCAGCGCCAGGGTCAGGTCCGCGTCGAGGTGCCGCTCGTGCACCTCGTCGAGCACCACGGCGCCGACGCCGGCGAGCTCGGGGTCCTGCTGGATCCGCCGGAGCAGCAGACCGGTCGTGACGACGTCGACGCGCGTGCGCCGACCGGCGCGCCGGTCCCCGCGCACGGAGTACCCGACCGTCTCGCCGACGGGTTCACCGAGCAGGTGCGCCAGCCGGCGGGCGGCCGCCCGGGCCGCGATGCGGCTGGGCTGCGTGACGACGACCCGCCCGTCCACGACCCCGGCGACCGCGGGCGGGACCAGGGTCGTCTTGCCGGTGCCGGGCGGCGCGTGGACCACCGCGGCCCCGCGGGTGCGGAGCGCCTCGACGAGAGGCGCGAGGCCTGCAGTGACCGGGAGGTCGGGCGGCGCGGCGAGCAGGAGGCGCAGCGGGTCGGACACGCGTGCAGTGTGCCCGACCTGTCGGCGAGGGCTCAGACCAGCGCGGGGCCGGTCTTCTCCCGCACCTCGTCCTCGGTCACGCCAGGAGCGAGCTCGACGAGCTTGAGCTGCCGCTCGCCCAGGGTCCCGGACGGCGCGACCTCACCGGTGGCGGGGTCGATCACGTCGATGACCGCGAGGTCGGTGATGATCCGCTGAACCACGCGCTTGCCGGTGTAGGGCAGGTCGCACTCGTCGAGGATCTTCAGCGACCCGTCCTTGGCGGTGTGCTCCATCAGCACGATCACCCGCTTCGCGCCGTGGACCAGGTCCATCGCGCCACCCATGCCCTTGACCATCTTCCCGGGGATCATCCAGTTCGCGATGTCACCGTTGACCGACACCTGCATGGCGCCGAGGATCGCCGCGTCGATCTTGCCGCCGCGGATCATCCCGAACGACTGCGCGGAGTCGAAGAACGACGCGCCCTTGCGCAGGGTCACCGTCTCCTTGCCCGCGTTGATCAGGTCGGGGTCCTCCTCGCCCTCGAAGGGGTACGCCCCCACGCCGAGGATGCCGTTCTCCGACTGCAGCACCAGCTCCACGTCGTCGCCGACGTAGTTCGGCACCAGCGTCGGCAGCCCGATCCCGAGGTTCACGTAGGAGCCGTCGACCAGCTCCGAGGCCGCGCGCGCGGCCATCTCCTCACGCGTCCAGCTCATCTCAGCCTCCCAGTCCGTGCGTCGCCGCGTCGTCGACCAGCGCGTCCTCGGCCGAAGGCCGCGGTCGCGTGGTGACCTTCTCGATCCGCTTGTCCGCGGCCTGCTCGGGCGTCAGCTGCACCACCCGCTGCACGTAGACCCCCGGCGTGTGGACGTCGTTGGGGTCGAGCTCGCCGGGCTCGACGAGCTCCTCGACCTCCACGATGGTGATCCGCCCGCACATCGCCGCGAGCGGGTTGAAGTTGCGCGCGGAGTCGCGGAAGACGAGGTTGCCGTGGCGGTCGCCCTTCCAGGCCCGCACCAGCCCGAAGTCGGCCACGATGGCCTCCTCGAGGACGTACTCCCGGTCCCCTTCCTTCGTGGAGAAGACCTTGGTCTCCTTCGGCGGCGAGGCCACGACCACGTTGCCGGCGTCGTCGTACTTCCACGGCAGGCCACCCTCGGCGACCTGCGTGCCCACCCCGGTCGCGGTGTAGAACCCGGGGATCCCCGAACCGCCTGCGCGCATCCGCTCCGCGAGCGTGCCCTGCGGCGTCAGCTCGACCTCGAGCTCGCCGGAGAGGTACTGCCGGGCGAACTCCTTGTTCTCCCCGACGTAGGAGGAGATCATCCGCCGGATCCGCTTCGCGAACAGCAGCCGGCCCAGGCCCCACTCGTCCACACCGCAGTTGTTGGAGACCGCCTCGAGGTCGGACGTGCCCGCGTCGAGGATTGCGTCGATGAGGACCGACGGGATGCCGCACAGACCGAAGCCGCCGACCGCGAGGGTCGCACCGTCCGGGATGTCGGCCACGGCGTCGGCCGCCGAGGTGACCACTTTGTCCATGTCCCGCACCCTAGCGGGGGTGTGAGCGCCGCCACGGTGGGGGCGAGCCCGTCGTCCGGCCCCTCCGGGGCGTGCCGCGGCCGGACCCGGGGGGACCTGACTGGTCCTCCCGGGCACGGCCGGCACTCAGTGCCTCGGTCGGTGCCTCACAGCTTCGCCAGGCGCTCCTTCACCTGCGCCAGGAGGGCGGCGCGGAGGTCGCCCTCGACCTTCGTGCGGACCAGCTTGCGGATCGCCTTCAGCTGCTTCTTCGCCGCCCGCCGGTCGCCCGTGTTCTCGGCCCTGCGGGCGCCCTTGTCGAGCTGCATCAGCTTGTTCGCGAGCTTCGGGCGGAGGTCACCGCCGGCTGCCGAGGCCGCCAGCACCTTCTTCAGCGATGCACGGGTCGCCTGCACCGTGAACACCACCGTCCGGGAGCTGGTGTTCCCGGCGACGTCCGTCCCGGTGACGGTCAGGACGTGGCGGCCCGTGGACAGGGTCCACATCTGCCACTCGCCCGCCTCGACGACCTCGCCGTCGAGCCTCGCCCGCACCCCGCGGATCCCCGACGTCGCGTCGGAGCCCGACCACGACACGGTGGCCGACCGGTGGCTCGGGTAGGTCCGCGCCCGCAGCCCCTCGACCGCGACCTCCGGACCAGCCGTGTCGAGCGACATCTCCCTCGACTGCACCGACTCGACGTTGCCGGCCCGATCGACCGACCTCACCTCGAGCACCTGACGGCCCTGCGCGGTGATCGCGAAGGGAGCGACGTACGTCGTCCACGGGCCGCTGCCGACCCGGTACTCCGTGCGTGCCACGCCGGAGCCCTCGTCGGACGCGGACAGGGTGACCGTCGGTGCCGTGGTGAACCAGCCGGCGCTGCCGTCGGGCGAGCCCGGAGCCGTCGCCACCCTGGTCGTCGGTGCCGAGGTGTCGGCCGGCGGGCCGTCGACCGAGACCGTCAGCGACTGCTCGTCCTCGACGTTGCCGGCCTTGTCGGTCGAGCGGTAGCGGACCACGTGCTCGCCGGCACCGGTCACGACGACCGGGCCCGCGTAGTCGGCCCAGGCGCCACCGTCGACGCGCACCTCGGTGCCGGCCACGCCGGACGTGGCATCCGTCGCCTCCAGCACCACGCGGACGCCGTCGGCGACGGCCTCCTGGGTCGCGCCCGTCGCCGGGGTGACGGTGTCGGCCTTCACCTCGGCCGAGCCCGCGGTCTCGACGTTGCCCGCGACGTCGGTGGAGCGGAACTCCACCGTGTGCTCGCCGTCGGCCACCTCGACCGCACCGGCGTACGCCGTCCACGCGCCGCCGTCGAGGCGGTACTCGGTCGACTCGATGCCCGAGCCGTCGCCGTCGTCTGCCGCCAGGGTGAAGGTCGGCGTGCTGACGAACCAGCCCGCGTCACCGTCCGGTGCGGCCGGCGACCAGGTGAGGGTCGTCGTGGGCGCGGTCGTGTCGGGAGCCTCGACGACCACCTCGAGCGACTTTGTGACCTCGACGTTGCCGGCCACGTCGGTCGAGCGGTACCCGACCGTCCAGGTGCCGGGCTCGTCGATCACGAACGGAGCCTCGTAGTCGGTCCAGTCGCCGTCACCGACGCGGTACTCCGTCGACGCGACGCCCGATCCGCCTGCGTCGTCGGTGGCGGTGAGCGTGACCCGCACGCCGTCCGCCAGGACCTCCTGGCTCGCGGTGGTGGTCGGCGCCGTGGTGTCGACCGGCGGCTCCTCCCCCGTGTCGAGACGGAACCAGTCGAACTCGACCGTCACCGGCTCCTCCTGCTCCGGACCGATGGCCATCAGGCCGAGCGAGTTGAGCGGACCGTCGTAGGTGATGCCGTCGCCGATCGGCGTCCACGTGACGCCGCCGTCGCTGACCTCGGCGGTGTAGGCCGTTCCGGTCCTGGTCACCCGGACGTACCAGTAGCCGCTCTCGGTGCTGTCGGCGATGTTGATCGCGTCACCCCCTGCCACGCCGTTGCCACCCTTCTCGGCCGCGATCTCCGCACGGAGGTCGACCGCCGAGCCGGGAGCGTTGTAGGCCACGACGTCGGCCTTGGCGTAGTTGTCGTCGTCGCCGTACATCAGCAGGCCGGCCAGCTGGTAGCGGTGCTTCAGCGGCGCCTTGAAGCGGGTGGTCGCCACCCAGTCACCCTCGGGCGCGTCCTGCAGAACGAAGTTGCGCGGCGACAACGGGTTGGCCCCGTTGATGTCGCCGGGCTCCGTGCTGATCTTCAGGTGCCCGTCCACCACGGAGGCGGTGCGAGAGTTGTAGCGCACCGACTCCGCCCAGCGGCAGCCGTCGAGGCTCGTGCCGGCGAACTCGTCGTCGGCCTCCACCGCGCCGGCCGTGCCGTCCGGCGTCACCCGGAACCAGTCGACCTGGGCGACCCGCGGCGTGGCGCCGAGGTCACCGCCGGCCATGATCCCGATCCTCGTGCCGGCGCCGGTCTTGAGCGCCGTCGATCCGGCGACGTTGGTCCACGCCTCCCCGTTGGTGGAGTACGCCGCGGTCAGCGTGCCGCCGGTGTTGGTGAGGCGCAGGTGGATCGTCGACGGGAAGTCGACCGGCACGCGGGGGGCACCCGGCGTCGAGCGCGTCCCGTTGGTCTCCGACTGGAACTCCACCAGCCGGCCACCGTCCTGGTGCCGGACGAAGGCGAGCTTGTTGTACTCGTTGTCGTTGCGGTGCACGACCAGGCCGGCCCACTGCCAGTGCGAGCTGTGGTCGAGCGTGATCTTCGTGGTCGCGACCCAGTTGCCGGCCGGCAGCGCCTGCCCGGCGAAGCTCACCGGACCGGTGTTGGCCTCGTTGATGTCCGCACCGGTGACCGGCACCCGCAGGCTGCCGCCCGCCTGGGTGATCGGCTGGCCGGGCGCGTTGCGCAGCGCCCACTTCGGGAGCAGCGCCGGCGAGTCGAACTCGTCGGTCAGCGGCCCGCCCACGCAGCTGAGCGGCTCGCTCGGCGTCTCCGGCTCCGGCTCGGCCGGGTCGGAGTCGATGGCGAACTGGGCGAAGTCCCCGGTCCGCGCCGTTGTCTCGTGCGACATCACGAACATGCCGACGTCCTGGCTGGCGCCGATGCCGGCCAGGGTCACCGCCGCACCGACCTGGCTCCACGTGGTGCCGTTGTTGGACCAGTACGCCGACACCTCGGCACCGCGGCGGCTCAGCTTCAGCCACTTCGGCAGGCTCGTGCTGCCACCGGCGACCGACGCGTTGAGCTGGCCGTTGCCGTCGGGGTCGGTGAGGAACTCCATCCCGCCGCTCGGCCGCCACGCGACCATCGCGTAGCCGGGCGAGGTGCCGGGCTGCGTCATGTCGTTGCGGATGACGAGGCCGGCCTTGCCGGACTGGTGGGTGAGGTTGCTGGCGTCGACCCGCACCACGGCGTCGTACGAGTCGTCGCCGCCGGCGGGCTCGTAGAGGGCGGTGTACTGGTCGGTGCCCTGCCACGTGTCGGCACCCGCGCCGGTGAGCCGGAAGGAGCCGGCGCCGAGGCGCTCGAACTGGCCGCCCACGTTGCTGAAGGGCAGCAGGTCGCCGAAGAGCTCGCCGACCTGGGCGACCACGATGCGCGAGGTCTTCGACTCGCCCGCGGCGTTCGTCGCGACCGCGGTCAGGTGGTAGAGCCCCTCCTCCTCGGGCGTCGTCCACTCGGCGGTGTACGGCGCCGTGGTGTCGGTGCCGATCGAGTCGCCGTCGACGAAGAACTCGACCTCCGCGATCGAGCCGCCGTCCTGGCTGGCGTCCGCGGTGACCGTGACCTCCGAGCCCGGGTCGAGCTTCACGCCCTGCTGGGGAGCGGTGACCGCGACCTCCGGGAGCGCGTCCTCCGACGAGCCCTGGCCGATCGCCTCGAAGAAGTTGAACCGGATGTCGCTGCCGCCGGTGAAGACGAAGAAGAGGTTCATCGCCTCGTCACCGAGGTCGCTCACGTCCACCGAGACGTCGGTGAAGTTCGCGCCCGTCGCAGGCACCGGCACGGTCTTCACCAGGTCGCCGGTGGCCGAGCCCCTGCGGAGCTCGATCGCGCCACCGCCGGCCGTCGACTGCACCCGCAGGGCCAGCCGCTTGATCTGGTGGAAGTTGACCGGCGAGAAGTTGATCCAGGCACCGTCCTTGCCGACGACGACCTGCTTGCCGCCCTCGGCGTCGGTCGACGGGGCGAGCGTGGCCGAGGACGACTTGCGGGAGAAGAACTCCGCCTGCCGCAGCTTCGGGAACACCAGCGTGGTGTCCGACCCGGTGAGCGGGTTGGCGCCCCCCGCGCCGCCACCGTCGGTGTAGCGCGCGTCGATGGCGAAGAAGATGTTCTCGTCCGGCGCGTGCCCACCGAGGCTGGTCGGCGTGGTGCCGGTCAGCCCGGTGTACGGCGTCGTGGGGTGCGCGTGCTCGTCGTGGCCGAGGGCCGGCTGGATGATCACGTCGGCCGGGTCGACCGTGCCGTCCTCGGCGTCGGTGACCTCGACGTCCCAGTCGAGGTCGTCGCCGAAGTCGAAGAACGAGCCGTCCGGCGGCAGGTTGAAGTCGACGCTCGGGCGGGTGTTGCCGACCGTGATCGGGACCGTCGTCGTGCCGTCCTTGCCGGCCGGGTCGGTCACCGTGAGCCGCGGGTTGAAGACGCCCTTCGTGGAGAAGGTGTGGCTGGCGGTGGCGCCGGTCTCGTCGACCGTGCCGTCACCGTCGAAGTCCCACTCGTAGGTGAGGTCCTCTCCCTCCGGGTCGGACGAGCCGGAGCCGTCGAACGCCACGGTCAGCGGCGCGGGTCCGGAGTCGACGTCCACGGTGATCTTCGCGATCGGCGAGCGCGAGCCGGAGATGTAGTCGACGCGGAACAGCCCCGAGTTGGGGTTGTCGCGGCCGTAGCCGCCGCCCCAGTCCAGGACGTAGAGCGAGCCGTCGGGTCCGAACTTGGAGTCGATCGGCGCGAGGAACTGCTGGTTGGGCAGGAAGGGGTTGACCTTCTCCACCTCGGTGCCGGGCTCGCCGGTCGCCGGGTCCTTGAGCTGGATCGAGTACATCTTGTTGCGCGCCCACTCGTAGAAGAAGGGCTTGCCGTCGTAGGACTCGGGGAACTTGGTGTCGGACTCGAGGTCGGCGTCGTAGCGGTAGAACGGGCCGCCCATCGGGGCCAGGCCGCCGCCCTGCGGGATCACGCTGGGCACCGACGAGCGCTGGTAGCCGTACCACATGTCCGCGGCGCGAGCCGGCGGGAGCTCGGTGAGGCCGGTGTTGCGCACGGAGTCGTTGACCGGGTTGTCGCAGTCGAAGTAGCCGCCGACCGTGACCGGGTTGGTGCGGTAGTCGACGTCACGGAACGGCTCGTTGTCGCCCATGCACATCGGCCAGCCGTAGTTGCCCGCGGTCTTGATGAGGTTCCACTCCGCGATGCCGGCGGGGCCGCGCGTCGCGGGAGCGTCGTTGTTGTTGTCCGGCGAGTAGTCGGCCATGCTCAGCCAGCCGGTCTCCTGGTCGACGCTGAAGCGGAACGGGTTGCGGAAGCCCATCGCGTAGATCTCGGGAAGCGTCTTGTCGTCGGCGTCGTCCGCCTCGTCGAAGAGGTTGCCGTCGGGGATCGTGTAGCCGGTGCCGTCGGCCTTCGGCGTGATCCGGAGGATCTTGCCGCGCAGGTCGTTGGTGTTGGCCGAGGTCTCGCGGGCGTCGTGGAACGTGCCGGGCCGCTCCGAGATCGGGGCGTAGCCGCCGGACGGCTCGGAGTGCGGGTTCACGTCGTCGCCGACGCCGATGTAGAGGCTGCCGTCCGGACCGAAGTCGAGCGCGCCGCCGGTGTGGCCGGGCTCGTCGGGCAGGCGACGGGCCGGGATCCGGATGATCTCCTTCTCGCTGGCCGGGTCGAAGGCGCCGTTGACCATCGTGAAGCGCGAGACCGTGCTCCAGAAGTTGGCCGGGTCGCTCTCGTTGGCGCTGGCCGGTGCGCGGTAGACGAACACGTGCCCGTTGTCGAGGAAGTCCGGGTCGAGCGCGATGCCGAGCATCCCGTCCTCACCGCCGGAGTAGACCGGCACCTCGAGGACCGTGCTGACGTCCTGGGTCTCCGGGTCGTACTCGCGGATCTGGCCGCGGACGAGCTCGGTGTAGAAGACGCGGCCGTCGTCGGCGATGTCGATCGCGTAGGGCGCGGAGGTGTTCTGGTCGAGCGGGACGCGCTCGAAGTTGCTCCAGACGGTGCCGCCGCAGTCGCCCTCCTCGAGCCCGGCGACGTACTTCACGCCTCCGACGATCTGGGCCATGAACTCGGGCTCGTCGTAGTGCGAGGGGAAGTGACCCAGCGCGGTGGCCCAGAAGCGGCCGCCCTCGTAGGGCTTGCACCAGCTGATCGGGTGGTCGTAGCCCTGCGTGCCGCCGGAGTAGGTCGTCTCGTCCATCGTCTGGAGGACGTGGGCGGTGCCGCGGACGTTGTTCGAGAAGTTGTACCACTCGTCGTTGCGGGTCCAGCGGGTCACGGAGTCGGTGCCGTCGAAGTGCTTCGTCGAGGGGTGGCTGACGTCCTCGTTGCGGACGACGCCGGACGGACCGGGGTCGGTGCCGGTGGGTGCGTGGCCCGGCATCAGCGAGCCGACCATGTTGTCCCACCACGGGTAGTTGCCCCGCATGTCGAGGGCGTTGTGCACGGCCGCGATGCCGTTGCCCGCCTCCATCCAGCGCTCCATCGCCGCCTTCTCCGAGGCGTTCCACGGATCACCGTTGGCCTGGAACACCAGGATCGCGTCGAACGGCTCGAGGCCCTCGTCGGTGAAGACCGCCTCGGAGCCACCCGGCGTCTCCTTGTGCACGACGGTCACCGTCATGCCGGCCGCCTCGAGCGCCGCCTTCACCTTGGGCGTGGCCTGGGCGATGGCCGCGTCGTGCCAGTCACCCGCGGCGTCCTCGGTGAAGATCAGGACGTGGCCGTGGCCCGGGTGGGCGCTGGCCGGTGCTGCGGCGACGACGCCGAGCAGCAGCCCTCCGAGGAGGGCGAGCACGGTGAGCAGTGCGGTGGGCTTGAGCGGGGATGACAGGCGGGACATCGCGGCCTCCGGGTCGATGGGGTGCCCGCGGACGACGTGTGACGCACGTCACCGATGAGCGTGCTCGGACGCTGGCAGGCTTTTGCGTGTCCGTCAAGCAAAAGTCGTCGTATGCAAAGGAATAAGGTGCTTAAGTCGCATGAGAAGCCGTGGATCGCCGCGTGACCACGCTCGCTAGGCTCGGCTCGTGCCTCCCCCTCGCGACCGGTCCGGCGACTGGGGACAGGTGCGCCTCCACGTCGTCACCGGCAAGGGCGGCACCGGGAAGTCGACGGTGGCCGCGGCGCTCGCACTGGCCCTCGCCTCGTCGGGGCGCAACGTGCTGCTCTGCGAGGTCGAGGGCCGCCAGGGCATCGCCCGGATGTTCGACGTCGACCCGCTGCCCTACGAGGAGCGCCGCATCGCCAAGGGCGCACCCGACGCCGGCGGCCGCGCCGGCCAGGTGCACGCGCTGCACATCGACCCGGAGTCGGCGCTGCTGGAGTACCTCGCGATGTACTACAAGCTCGGTCGCGCCGGGAAGGCCCTCGACCGCTTCGGCGTCATCGACTTCGCCACGACCATCGCTCCCGGTGTCCGCGACGTGCTCCTCACGGGCAAGGTCTACGAGGCCGTTCAGCGCCCGCGCGCCGGGCGGCGCAAGGAGCAGATCACCTACGACGCGGTGGTGCTGGACGCACCCCCGACCGGACGGATCTCGCAGTTCCTCGGCGTGAACTCCGAGCTGGCCGGGCTGGCCAGGGTCGGTCCGATCAAGAACCAGGCCGACAACATCATGGAGCTGCTGCGCTCGCCCCGCACTGCCGTCCACCTCGTGACGATCCTCGAGGAGATGCCGGTCCAGGAGACCTCCGACGGCATCGCCGAGCTGAGGTCGGCCGGCCTCCCCGTCGGCGGGGTCGTGGTCAACCTGGTCCGGCCGCGCGACCTGGGTGACGCCGCCCTCGCGCAGGTGCGCGACGAGCAGGTCGACCAGGCGGCCGTCGCCTCGGACCTCACGCGCGCCAAGGTCGACGTCGACGCCGGCCTGGTGGAGTCGCTGCTCCAGGAGGGCCGTGACCACGCCGTGCGCCGCCTGCTCGAGGACCAGCAGCGCGCGCTGGTCGCCGAGGAGGGCGTGCCCACCTACGAGCTGCCGCGCATCGCGGGCGGCATCGACCGGGGCGCGCTCGTCGAGCTCGCCCAGCTGCTCCGGAAGCAGGGCCTGGCATGAGACTCACCCCCGTCCTCGACGTCGACGCGCTGGTCGACGACCCCGGCACGGGCATCATCGTGTGCTGCGGCTCGGGCGGCGTCGGCAAGACCACCACGTCGGCGGCGCTCGCGCTGCGCGCGGCCGAGCGCGGGCGCAAGGTCGTGGTGCTCACCATCGACCCGGCCCGGCGGCTGGCCCAGGCGATGGGCATCGAGCAGCTCGACAACACGCCGCGGCCGGTGGCCGGCGTACGCCCCCGGCGCGGCCGGTCGGGCGGCTCGCTCGACGCGATGATGCTCGACATGAAGCGCACCTTCGACGAGGTGGTCGAGGGCCAGGCCAGCCCGGAGAAGGCGAAGCAGATCCTGGAGAACCCGTTCTACGTCGCGCTGTCGACCTCGTTCTCCGGCACGCAGGAGTACATGGCGATGGAGAAGCTCGGCCAGCTCCACCGTCAGGCGCAGGCCGAGGGCACCTACGACCTGATCGTCGTCGACACGCCGCCCTCGCGCTCGGCGCTGGACTTCCTCGACGCGCCGGAGCGGCTCTCGGGCTTCCTCGACGGCCGGCTGATCCGGCTGCTGCTCGTGCCCGCCAAGGGCCCGGCCCGGCTGATGACCGCCGGGTTCTCGGTGATCACCGGTGCGCTCACCAAGATCCTCGGCGGGCAGATGCTGCGCGACGTGCAGACCTTCGTCGCGGCGCTCGACACCCTGTTCGGCAGCTTCCGCCAGCGCGCGGACAAGACGTTCGCACTGCTGCAGACCGACCAGACGGCGTTCGTCGTCGTCGCGGCACCGGAGCCCGACGCGCTGCGAGAGGCGGCGTACTTCGTGGACCGGCTGACCGACGACGCCATGCCCCTGGCGGGACTGGTGGTCAACCGGGCGAGCCCGTCGGCCCGCACCGAGTTGTCAGCGGAGGCCGCGATCGCGGCGGCCGACACGCTCGAGGCGTCCGACTCCTCGTCGCTGACGGCCGGCCTGCTCCGGCTCCACGCGGACCGGGTCCGCATCATCGAGCGCGAGCAGCACCTGCGTGAGCGGTTCGCCGCGTCGCACCCGCAGGTGCCGACGGCGGTCGTGCCGGCCATGGCGGGCGACGTGCACGACCTCGACGGCCTGCGCGCGATCGGCGACAGCCTGGCCCAGCAGGCCTGATCGGGTCTGTGCCTCCACGCGGGATCTCGACGCGACCGTCGCGCCTTCGTTCCTCAGCCGCGGGTCTTGCTCGATCTGGCCGCGCCCACGCGGCGAGCGAGTTCCTCGCTCGCCGCTGCGCGTCTCAGACCGAGACCTCGACCTTGGTGCGGGCGGTCTCCAGGATGGAGCGCCACGACGAGCCCGGGCGGCGACGGAGCAGCGCACGGCGCTCACGCTCGGTCATCCCGCCCCAGACGCCCCACTCGATCTGGTTGTCCAGCGCCTCGGCGAGGCACTCGGTGCGCACGGGGCAACCCGCGCACACGGCCTTCGCCTTGTTCTGCTCAGCGCCACGAACGAACAGCGCGTCCGGCGTCTCGCCCTTGCATGCTGCCCTTGATGCCCAGTCCTCGACCCACATAGTCAGATCCCCACGGTGTGTGCGAGCCGGTCGGCCGCCCCCATAGCGGCTGTCCTTGCTCGATACGGAAAGTAAAACCGTTCCGTAGCAGCGTCGGCAGGGCCAGGTGGCTCAATTCGAGTAGTCCGATGTGACTATTCGTCTGCGCAGGTGGAATTCCGGGTGCTATGCGGTTCCCACGTACCCTAGGGCCCATGTCTTCCCCCTCGCCGCGTCCTCCGAAGGGCTCGGGCCGACGCCTGGGCGCCGGCCGTGTCGCCTCGCACGTCGCCGTCATGGCGGCGGTCGCGGTGGTCATGGGCGTCCTCACCGCGTGCCTCGCCATCCCGTTCGCGGGCCTGGCCGGCGTGGCCGCCAAGGACGTCAGCCAGGGGATGGTCAACCTCCCGGAGTCGCTGGAGGCCAAGGACCTGTCGCAGAAGACCACGATCTACGACGTCAACGGCAACCCGATCGCCTCGCTCTACGACCAGAACCGGATCAACGTCCCGCTCACGTCGATCTCGCGGCCGATGGTGAAGGCGATCGTCGCGATCGAGGACTACCGCTTCTACGACCACGGCGCCCTCGACCTCAAGGGCACGCTCCGCGCCTTCATCACCAACCAGGCCAACGGCGGCGCCGTCCAGGGCGGGTCGTCGATCACCCAGCAGATGGTGAAGCAGACGCTGCTCTACCAGGCCGAGACGCCCGAGGAGAAGGCGGCGGCCACCGAGGAGACCTACGCGCGCAAGATCCGCGAGCTCCGCTACGCCATCGCCTTCGAGAAGAACCACACCAAGGACTGGATCCTCGAGCGCTACCTCAACATCGCCTACTTCGGCGACGGCGCCTTCGGCGTCCAGTCCGCCGCGCGCCACTTCTTCTCCAAGAACGCCAAGGACCTCAACCTCCTCGAGTCGGCCACCCTGGCGGGCCTGGTGAAGAACCCGGTCGGCTACGACCCGCTCGACAACCCCGAGCGGGCCGAGAGCCGCCGCAACGTCGTGCTCGACCGCCTCGCGCAGCTCAACGTGATGACCGAGAAGAAGGCCGAGCGGCTGAAGAAGAGGCCGATCGGCAAGACGCTCGACGTCGAGGTCGCCCCCAACGGCTGCCAGCAGTCGCGGGCGCCCTTCTTCTGCGACTACGTCGTCAACTGGCTGATGAAGGACCCGGTCCTCGGCGACACGCCCAAGGAGCGCGAGCGCACGCTGAAGAACGGCGGCCTCCAGATCCACACCACGGTCGACCTCGACATGCAGAAGGCCGCCGACGACTCGGTCTCGTCCCACGTCTTCCCCACCGACCAGGCCATCGGCGGCCTGGCGATGGTCGAGCCCGGCACCGGCGACGTCCGCGCGCTCGCGCAGTCGCGCCCGATGGGCAAGGACAAGGCCGCGGGCCAGACCTACCTCAACTACGTCGTGCCGAAGGCCTACGGCGACGCCAACGGCTTCCAGGCCGGGTCGACGTTCAAGGCGTTCGTGCTCGCCTCCGCCATCAACCAGGGCATCCCGCTCAGCACGAGCATCAACGCACCGCAGACCATGCACTTCGACGACTCCGACTTCGAGACCTGCGACGGGCCCTACGCCGGCGACGGCAAGGGCTGGGACCCGCAGAACTCCACCGGCTACGGCACCTACAACCTCTACTCCGGCACGCAGAACTCGGTGAACACCTTCTTCGCCCAGCTCGAGACCCGCACCGGCATGTGCGAGCCCCTCGAGCTGGCCAAGGCGATGGGCGTCGACGTGCCGCCCGCGCAGCAGGTGCCGTCCTGGATCCTCGGCGTCTCGGACGTCGACCCGCTGACGATGGCCCAGGCCTACGCCACCTTCGCGGCGCGCGGCCTGCACTGCGACCCGCGGCCGGTCACCCAGGTGCTCGACTCCTCCGGCAACACCCTCAAGGACTTCCCCTCGACCTGCGAGCAGGTCATGCCGGGCGCGACCGCCGATGCCGTCAACGACATCCTGCGCGGGGTCATGGAGGGCGGCTTCGGCTCGGCGCTCCAGATCGACAAGCCGTCGGCCGGCAAGACCGGCACGACCAACGACGGCCGGTCCGTCTGGTTCGTCGGCTACACGCCGAAGCTCGCCGCCGCCGCGATGATCGCCGGCGCCAACGGGGAGGGCCAGTGGCTCGAGCTGGAGGGCCAGACCATCGGCGGCCAGTACATCTACTCGGCCTCCGGCTCCGGCTTCGCCGGACCGGTCTGGGGTGACGCGATGGCCGCCATCTCGGCCAAGCTCCCCTACGAGAACTTCCAGTCA
Organism: Nocardioides exalbidus; assembly: GCF_900105585.1. Lineage (NCBI taxonomy): Bacteria > Bacillati > Actinomycetota > Actinomycetes > Propionibacteriales > Nocardioidaceae > Nocardioides > Nocardioides exalbidus. The sequence goes on along the minus strand of NZ_FNRT01000002.1, from coordinate 1,774,401 downwards.
CCGGCCGGCGACGAGATCGCCGGCGTGCTGACGACCGTCCCCGACGTGACCGGCCTGTCGCCCGAGGACGCCACCGCCCAGATCCAGGCGGCCGGCTTCACGGCGGCCGACGGCGGCCAGGTGAACTCGACGACCGAGGCCGGCCTGGTCGCCTCCACGTCGCCCGAGGTCGGCACCCAGCTCAGCAGCGGTGACACCGTCACCTACTACACCTCGACCGGCTACGTCCCGCCCAGCAAGGGCGGGAAGGGCAAGGGCAAGGGCCGCGGGGGCAAGGGTCGGGGCTAGCCCAGCTGCTTGCGCACCTCGGCGGCGACCACGCCGCCGTCGGCGCGACCCCTGACCTGGGGCGTCACGACGCCCATCACCTTGCCCATCGCGCGCATGCCCTCGTCGGCCGCACCGGTCTGGGCGATGGCGGCGGTGACCAGCTCGCTGATCTCGACCTCGGTGAGCGGGGTCGGGAGGTACTCCGCGATGACCTCGCCCTCGGCGGCCTCCTTGGCGGCCATCTCGGCCCGGCCACCCTCGGTGAACGCGGTCGCGGCCTCGCGGCGGCGCTTGGCCTCGGAGGTCAGCACGCCGAGGACGTCGTCGTCGGAGAGCTCGCGGGCCTCCTTGCCGGCGACCTCGGCGTTGGTGATGGCGGTCAGCACCATTCGCAGCGTCGAGGAGCGCAGCTCGTCACGCGCCTTCATGGCGGTGGTGAGGTCGGCGCGGAGACGGTCCTTCAGGGCACTCATGGGTCCATTGTGGCAGCCTTGGCGAATGGCTTTCCTCCCGCTGCTGCGCCGCGCCGCCACGCTCGGCGCAGTCGCCGGAGCCAGCCTGGCGTCGTACGCCGCCTGGGAGGCGCGGCAGTACACCCTCCGTCACGTGACGGTCCCGCTGCTGGCTCCGGGGGTCGCGCCGATGAAGGTGCTCCACCTCAGCGACATCCACATGACCCCCGACCAGCGGGCGAAGCAGGAGTGGCTGCGCGCGCTGGCCTCGCTCGAGCCCGACCTGGTCGTCAACACCGGCGACAACCTCGCGCACATGGGCTCGGTCCCCGTGGTCGCCGACTCCCTCGGCGGCCTGCTCGACGTGCCGGGCGTCTACGTCCTCGGCTCCAACGACTACTACTCCCCCGGCCTGCGCAACCCGTTCGCCTACCTGCTGCCCGACACCGGCAAGCGCAAGACCAACGTCCCCCAGCTGCCGTGGCCCGAGCTCAAGCAGCGGTTCGACGACGCGGGCTGGCAGGACCTCACCAACGGCTTCGGGTCGCTCGAGGTCGGGGGCACCCGGATCGCGTTCGCCGGCGTCGACGACCCGCACCTGCAGTACGACGACCTCGCCCGTGTCGCCGGCCCGGCCGACCCGCAGGCCGACGTCAGGCTCGCGGTCACCCACGCGCCGTACCTGAGGGTCCTCGACCAGTTCGCCGCCGACGGCTACGACGCGATCATCGCCGGCCACACCCACGGCGGGCAGGTCTGCCTGCCCACCCTCGACGGGCGGGGCCGCTCGCTGACCACCAACTGCGACCTCGAGCCCGCCCGCGCGAAGGGACTGCACCGCCACCCCGCCGACTCGGTGCCGGGCGACGACGGCTCCACCTGGTTGCACGTGTCCGCAGGCCTCGGCACCAACCCCTACGTCCGGCTCCGGGTGGCCTGCCGCCCCGAGGCGACCCTCATGACCCTCGTCCCCCACGACTGAAGGACCGCCCGTGCCACGTGTCCGCGTCACCAACTTCGCCATCTCCCTCGACGGCTTCGGCACCGGCGAGCCGCAGTCGCTCGAGAGCCCCTTCGGCCACGCCGGGATGAAGCTGCACCAGTGGCGCTTCGACAGCTGGCGCGACGACGCGCCCGACGGTCTCGACAAGCTCTACGGCGCCCAGTACGACGTCGGCTTCGGTGCCGAGATCATGGGCGCCCACAAGTTCGGCCCGCCCGGCTGGCAGGACGACCCCGACTGGCGCGGCTGGTGGGGCGAGGACCCGCCGTTCCACACCCCGACCTACGTCCTCACCCACACGGCGAGGCCGTCGATGGAGATGGAGGGCGGCACGACGTTCCACTTCGTCGACGCCAGCCCCGTCGACGCGCTCGCCCTCGCGCGGGAGGCGGCGGGCGACCTCGACGTCCGCATCGGCGGCGGCGCGACCACCGTCCGCGCCTTCGTGGCCGAGGACCTCGTCGACCACCTCCACGTCCCCGTCGTCCCGATCGTCCTCGGCCGCGGCGTGCGGCTCTGGGACGGCCTCGAGGGCCTCGAGGAGCGCTTCCACATCGAGTCCGTCGTCGCACCGAGCGGCGTCGTCCACCTCAGCCTGAGCCGCCGCCCACGCGGCTGAGGTCCAGCCGCCGGGTCGATTTCGGGAGGCCCTGACCGCTCCGGTATGCTCGCCCGCGTTGCCCGGATCGATCTCGAGTTCCGATCTCGACCCCGGGCGGCGGGCTGTGGCGCAGCTTGGTAGCGCGCCTCGTTCGGGACGAGGAGGCCGCAGGTTCAAATCCTGTCAGCCCGACAGATGAGTGACGGACCCACGCAGTGCGTGGGTCCGTCGCTCATTTCCTGCCTGCCCCTGACCCGGCCTCAGCGGCCGGGCGTGAGGTCGAGCTGGGCGATCACGGTGACCGGGCGGTCGTCGGCCGGCGAGATGACCTCCCACGTGTCGCCCACACGGGTCCCGCACAGCTCGGGAACGGCCCGGGCGCCCCGGCCCAGGCAGGCGAGGGTCAGCACGTCGTCGGACGCGAACACCTGCGTCCGCGCCAGGGTCGCGCCGCCGAGCCCGACGTCGAGCGCGGTGACGGTCGCGAGTCCACGGCCCGTGGCCGAGCCGGTGAGGTCGACGGCACCGGGGAGGACGTACCGGACGTAGAGCGTCCGGGTGGGGTCGATCGCGCGCGCGGGGGCTCCCGGAGCCACGTCGACGTCGAGGCGGACGCCGTCGGAGCCGACGACCACGTCATCGACCGCCAGGGCCGCGTCCTCGAGCCCGGGGCTCCTCGGCACCCTGAGGGCGACCTGTCGCACGGGCTCGGTCGTCGAGATCCAGTGCGTGACCTGCAGGCTGCCGTCCGCGAGCACGTCGGTCTCGACGTGCTCGTTGTCGGGCGCCAGGGCCACGGGCGGGGCGAGCTCGCTCGTCGGGGCGGGAGGGCGCGCGGCGCTCTCGACCGCCACCGCCGACCCGCCCTCCTGCCCGTCGGGCCACAGAAGCGCCGTCGCCGCGGAGCCGACGAGCAGGGCGCCCAGGACGGCGCCGACCACGGCCGTACGACGCCTCGGCCCGGGTCGGACGGGGGTCGCGACCTCGGGCACCGGCGCGGCGTCACCCGCCACAGGCCGCGCGGGTGCGGGCGCGACGGTGACGGCCACGTCCGGCGCATTGCGCCTGAGGGCGGACGAGGTCAGCCGGCTCCGCGGGCGGGGCGCGTCGGGATCGCGGGTCGGGGCCGGGCCGCCCGTGCCCCAGATCGGCTCGAGCGGGCCGAAGCCGTCGGGAAGGGGCTTCCCGCCCCGGTGCGGCAGGTCGTCGTCCGCCATCACGGCTTCTTCCGCGCGGGCTCGCCCACGGCGGTCGCCGTGACCACCGCGAGGCGCTGGTAGCCGCCCTTCGCGGGGACGAAGGGACCGGCGCACGTCACCATGACGAGCCGGTGCGGACCGGTGGCCGAGTAGACCCAGGGGTGGTCCAGCAGCGGGCCCTTGTCGAGCAGCCGCAGCGAGCTCACGACGTAGTCCTGGCTCAGGTGCGCCGACTGCAGCTCGATGCGCTGGCCGGCCCGGACCGAGAGCAGCTCGGCATAGGGGCCGAGGCCCTGGGTCGTGGAGTCGACGTGCGCGGAGACCAGCGTCGAGCCGAACGGGTCGCCGAGTCGCGATCCGCCTCGCCACCACCCGGCGGTGGTGATGTCCCCGGGCACCTCGAGCATCCCGTCGTCGTCCGTGGACACCGCGACGATCGGCACGTCGACGCCGCTGGGCAGCACCGCTCGGGTCGGCGGTTCCGGGGCCACCGAGCCGGTACGACGTCCGATGGCGGCGGGAGCCGCCGACGACGCCGCGCTGGCCGGCGCGGCCCCGGGTGCCACGGTGGCGGAGACGTCGGACGCCACCGCGCGGTCCTCGGGTGCCATCGGCCGGAGCGCGAGCACCGCGCCGAGGACCGTTGCCACGGCGAGGAACCCGACCGCCACCCTCCGACCGGTCGGACGCCTCGACGCGTGCCGCGGCACGTGCGTGCTCACCGCGAGGAGTCCACCGTGATCCGCCGGCGCGTGCGGCCGGCAGCGACGAACGCCATCCCGAGGAGGGTCACCATCGCTGCGCCGCCGAGCGGTCGCCACGCCACACCGGCGTCGGCTGCCGGAGCAGCCGCCTCGGTGGACGAGAACGGCGTGACGTGGATCCCGGCGGCCAGGCCGGCGCTGCCGGCCTCGATCGAGGCCGGCGGCATCGTGCCGTTGGAGGTGAGCGGGATCGAGTGGGTGATGGCCTGCATCGACCCGGACCCGGTGTTGCCGACGGCGTAGACCATGGTCGCGGTCGCCGGCGAGAGGCTGACGTCGAGGGGGCCCAGGATCGGCCGCGAGGTGAGGCCCGACGGCAGCAGCTCGGCGACGTGGTCACCCTGCGCGACGTCGGCCGTGGCGAACTCGCCGTTGGCGATGTTGGTGAACACCACCGTGCCGTCGAGTCGTACGTCGGCCGGTGCGACCGACGCCGTGTGGGCGATGAGCACCCGCGCCTTGTCGACGCCGATCGGCGTGGTCGGCGTCGTGTAGAGGGTGGCGAGGGGCGCACCGTCCACCTGCGCGGGCAGGTGGACGACGAGGTCCTGCGCGGCACCCGAGGTGAGGTCGACCGACGTCCGGACCACGACCTCGCCCGAGGCGTCGCTGAAGGTCACGTCGTGCTGTCCGGCATCGACGTCGAGGGGGCCGACGATCGCGCCGGTGGCGGAGTCGGTGGAGATCGGACGCCCGTCGAGGTCCACGTCCAGCGTCTGGCCGGGGACGGCCTGGACGACCGTGAGTCGGGTCGTGTCCTGCTGCTCGGCGTGCGCAGCGGAGACGACGGAGGTGGCGCCCGTGATCGCCAGTGATCCCACGAGTGAGATCCACGTCAGTGTCTTCATGAGTGCTCCTGCATGTCGGGCGCGTCCCGTCGCGCGGGTTCGGTTCGCGGGTCGTTCGCCCCGTCGAACGGCCCGGATTGGCACGTCACCGCGACGGCCCGATTTGTTGCCGGTGCGTGCCCTGGCGTGCACGTCACGTGTCCCCGGGGCCCGGATCGGACTAGACCGCACGCGAGCCGGCGCACCGGTCGGGACTCGGAGCGGGACATGGCACAGGGGCCGGGTCCACGTGGGTGGCTCCGGCCCCTGTGCGTTCCTCTGGGGGGTTCCTTCTGGTGTTTCCTTCTGGGGGGCTCAGCCGGTGAAGATGCTCGACACCTCCGCCTGGGTCAGCTCGTAGGGGTAGATCCGCAGGTCGTCGACCTGCTCGGTCGGGCGCGGGTCGTTCCAGCTGCCGTTGCCGACGAAGTTGGCGGTCGTGCCGCCGTCCCCGATGTCACCGATGCTGACCGGGATGTTGTTCCTCGTCCCGCCCGCCTGGAGCACGCCGTTGAAGTAGACCTTCCCCGTGGTGCCGCCGCCGGTCGGCGACGGACCGAGGGTGACGACCACGTGCGTCCACTGGTTGAGCGGCAGGTCGGTCGTGCCGTCCAGCTGGATCCGGTACTGCTCGCCGTTGTCGCGCCGCATCGTGACCCCGAACCCGCGGGTGCCGTTCTCCGTCCTCGACTGCAGCAGCAGGAACTCGCTGGTGTCCTTGCCGATCTGGAGGTGCGAGGTCCAGCTCGGCAGGGCCGTCGGGCGGATCCACGTGGAGACGGTGAGCTCGGTGGTCATGCCTGCCGTGAGGTTGTTCGGCAGGTTCACGTGACCGGCGCCCGGGAGGTTGAGGCCGGCGTTGTACTTCGCCGTCCCGACCCATCCGGCACTGCCCTGGAGCGTGCCCGCTCCGACCGAGGTGGTGGTGCCCGTGTTGGCGGCGCTCGTCCCGGTGTTCTCGTCGAACCGGTAGCGGATCGGCACGACCGTGTTCACCGGCGGCCGGCTCACCGTGTGGGTGACCGTGCCGCTCGAGTCCTTCCACCCGCCGCCGGCGACGAACCGCACCTGGACGCTGTGGGCACGCGGGGACATCGTGACCGCGGGGAACGAGACCGCTCCGTTGGTCACGGTGCGCTGCGCCCCTTCGCGTGCGCCGTCGATCCAGAGCTCGGCGACACCCGTCGGGTTGGCGTTGGTGGCGTCCTTGACCGTCGCCGACACCGCGACCGGGGCGTTGTACGCCGACGGGGACGCCGGCGACGTGCTGACGGTCGTGGTCGTGGCGAGCGCGCTGCCGTCGGCGTACAGGCCCGCGACGTCGGAGTCCGACAGCGTCGAGGTCCACATGCGCACGTCGTCGACGAGCCCGTCGAAGGCCGGGTCGGGGAAGCCGTTGCGACCCACCCAGTTGTCGGCCGTGGGACCGACGTCGGCCATCGAGATGGTCAGGTCGGACCGGGTCGCGATCTTGACGCCGTTGAGGAAGAGCGAGCCGGTCGTGCCCTGGCGGGTGAAGGCGACGTGGTTCCACTGGCCGGCGACGACGTCCTTCGTCGGCGTCGCGTAGATCCGCTCCTCCAGCGCGCTGCTCTTCTTCTTGAAGGTCGCCGCCAGACCCGTGCTGCCGTTGATCTGGGTCTGCATCTGGATCTGGAAGAAGCCACCCGCCCCGGCGACGCCGTCGCCGATGTGGAGCAGGTTGATCCAGTTGCCCTTCGTGTCCGGGCGCACCCACATCGAGGTCGAGAAGCTCGCCTCGTTCTGCAGCAGGTTGTCCGGGAGGTCCACGGCGTTGGCGTTGCTGCCGCCGGCGAGATCGACCGAACCACCGGTGATGCCGGTGGTGCTCCAGCCTGTCGTGCCGGTGAGGACCGCGCGTCCGGCCGTGACGTCGGACCCGGAGCTGGCCGACGTCGTGCCGCTGCCCTCGTCGAACTGGTAGCTGACGGCCGGCTCGGCCGTGCCGGACTGGGCGCCGACCACCACGAGGTCGTCGACCACCAGGTTGTTGCCGCTGCCGCCGCCGGCGATCGTCAGCGCGTGCTGCCGTGCACTGGCGGTGAAGGTGCCGACGTAGGTGCCGAAGGCGGTCTGCGAGGACAGGGCCGTCCCCGCCGTCAGGGGGGCGTTGAGGTTGGCGATGCTGACCGTCCCCGTGGCGCTCGCCGTGCCTGCCGACCTACTGTCACGGGCGTACCTCAGGGAGACGCGGTAGGTGCGACCGACGTCGAGGCCCTTGAGGGTGCGCGTGATGCTGCCGGCGTTGGTGAGCGCGAGGTGGTAGCCGGTCGAGCCGAGCCCACCGTTGCTCGCCGCGTTCGAACGGATCAGCTGGACCTGGCTGGTCACCTCCCACGGTGCCATCCGGCCGTTGCCGGGGGCCACGTCGACGGTGGTGGGCGGGGTGCCGGTCCGGAAGTCGGCCGGGATCCTCGGGTACTCGAACTGGTCGACCACCTTCGGCGCCGGGGCGTCCGTCGTCACCGCGGGGTCGATCTGCACGATGTTCGCGACCGAGGGCGTGCCGCCGCTCCACACGAACACCATGTAGGCACCGGGAGGCGCGTAGTTGCCGTTGCTCGGCGAGGTGATGGTGACCGTGCTCCCGGACTGCGTGAAGGCGAGGTCCTGGAAGTTCTGGTCGTTGTTGAAGCCGTGCGTCACCGAGCCGTTGCGCACCAGCGTGACCCGCTGGACGGTGCTGCTCGACGTCACGCCGAAGGTACCGCCGTAACCGATCCTCCTCGGCGCGTTGGTGACCACCGGACGCGGCGCCGGGGAGTTGCCGTCGAAGAGGTACGCCGGGGAGTAGTACTCGACGTCGGTGTAGCTGTGCGGGCCGGGAGCGCCGCCGCCGCCGATCATGATCCTGCCGTCGGGCAGGAGCAGGTTGACCGAGTGGTAGAGCCGGGCGTGCTCGTAGGGGACCTTGACCTCGGTCCACTGGCCGTTGTCGGGGTTCCAGATCTCGGCGTTGGTGACGAAGCCGGCCTGGCCGTTGTTGTCGCGCGAGCCGCCGGTGACCATGACGTTGCCGTCCGGCATGACGACCGAGGACGCCCAGTGCCGGCCGTACTTCATCGGCTGCGTGGCGGTCACGACCGGGTTGGCCGTGCCACCGGTGATGTCGACCGTGAAGCCGGCGCGGGCACCGGCCGGACCACCGCCGTTGGCCCACCAGCCGCCACCGACCTGCAGGATCTTGCCGGGTCGGTACATCGTGGCCGTCGAGGTCGCGCCCACGGGGTTGCCGAGCGCGCCCTGGTTGCCGGTCCCGGTGCCGAGCGTGCCCCGCATCGTGATCGAGCCGGTGCCGCTGTTGGCCGACGGGTCCAGCTCGTACATCTGCGTGCCCGTGATGTTGAACAGGTTGCCGTTGGTCGGCGCCACGAAGGCCCGCGGGTACCACCAGCGGTTCTCGTCCTGCGGGGCGCCCGCACCGTCGCCGTACGCCTGCGCGCTGGTCGCGCCGGTGAGCAGCTTCCACGAGCTGCCCGCGTTGGGCGTGTAGATCTCCGGCGTCTGGACGCCCGGGCCGCCGGGACCGCCGCGCAGCGAGCCGCCCTGCACGACGACCGAGCCGTCGGGCATCGTCGTACCGGTCGGGTACCAGCGGGGGATGTTCATCGGGGCCTCGTTGCGCAGGCCCTGGTTGGTCGTCCAGCTCGTCACGCCGATGGCGGCGTCATTGGGGGCGTTGCCGCCGAGGTTGTCGTCACCGCCGACCGTGAAGGTCGCGCGCCGGTGCGGCACCTGGACCTGCATGGAGCAGAAGAGGTCGGTGTAGGTCGCGTTCGGGACGATGCCCGAGACGAGGTTGGCGAGGGTGCGCGGGATCGCGGGGTCCCACACGTCGATCTCGGTCTGGCCGCCCTGGGTCACGCAGTCGTTGCCGCTGTAGTCGTAGGGGTTGCCGTCCGTGCACCCGGAGGTGACCGAGCCGAAGGACTGGACCTTGCCGTCCGCCGTCAGCGCGGCGTTGATCGGCACCAGCGGCCACGGGGTGACCGGGCTCATCTCGCCCTGCTGGTCCTTGACCGGCGGGGAGCAGTCGGCCGCGAGGAGGCCGGCCGAGTAGGCCATGCCGTTGCGGAGCTGCTGGCGGATGAAGTCGTCGGCGTCGTTGTCGTTCGCGTTCCCGCCGTCGTTGGCCGCCGTCCACGCCGAGGCGTGGTGGCCCAGCGAGGAGTACCACGACCGGCCGGAGTCGATCTTCTGGCACCACGTGACCGGGTGCGAGGTGCCCTCCTCACCGACGCGCGCACCGGCGGCGTACGACGACTCGTCGACGGAGACGAGCGTGCGCACGTTCTGCGTCGGGTTGACGTCCCACTCGTACCACTCGTCGGTGTAGGACAGCGAGGCCGGCATGCCGGCCGTCAGCGGGCTCGCGGCACCGAGGTTCACCGTGCCGCGCTGGCCGCCGGCCGGCTCGGGGTGGCCGGTGGCGGCCGCGCCGACGAGGCGCCGGTAGAAGGGGTTCACGTCGTGCTCGGTCTGGTCCGGCGACCACGCCGTGTAGTGGATGCCGACGAAGCCGCCGCCCCCACGGATGTAGGACTCGAGCGCTGTGCGCTGGGAGGTGTTGAAGAGGACGCCGGCGGTGTGGGCGAAGACGAGCAGGTCCTTGCTGGCGAGGTTGGCCGTCGTGAAGACGCTGGCGTCCGTCGTCTCCTGGATGTCGGCGACCGCCGCGCTCTGGCCGTTGTTGTCCAGGCCGTACTGCACGGCCAGCGCGTTGGCCATCTCGCGCACGGCGGCGCGGGTGTTGGCGACGGAGCCGTGCACGCCGTCGCCGCTGCTGAAGAGCAGCACGCGCAGCACGTCGTCGTCGCCGGGGGCGGCGGACGCCGGGGTGGCGACCGTCGTGGCGGCGAGCGCCGCCAGCGGGATCGCGACCCCGAGGGACGCGGTCACCGCCACGAAGCGCGTCGCGACGCGACGCAGGGAGGACCTGTGGAGCAGACTCATCTTCGATTCCCTTGGCTCGGTGGTGAGCTCGGCGGGCGACGGGTGCGGTCTGCGTCCTCGAGATTGAGCCGAACGTAGTGACGTAGGTCACACAGAGTCAAGAACTGCGTCCAGAAACGTGAATTCCCGGCGGTGGCAGACTGCGGGCATGGCTCCCGACCCCGACGAGCGGTCCTCGCTCGAGATGCCGTCCTTCTCGCTCCGGCGGCGGAAGAAGGATGCTCCCGAGCCGGCCGACGAGGCCGTGACCGAGCCTGTCGACACGCCGGTCGCCGAGCCGTCGGTCCCGGAGACACGGACCGTCGTCCAGCCCGATCCCGAGCCCGAGCCCGTCACCCCCCGCGTCCGTCGCGAGCTGCCGGCGGTGTCGGGCCTGGTCGCGGCGGTCGTGACCGGGCTCGTGGTCGGCCTGCTCGCCGTCGCGCTCGCCTGGCTGGCCGGCGTCGGCTGCGACGCGGCCCGGGGCACGACCTCGTGCGGTGGCGCGATCGGCTTCCCCGTGCTGGTCGCGGTGGTGGCGATCCTCGCGTGGGCAGGCACCCTGCTGCTGCGCACGCTCCGGGTCGTCGATGCCGGGTCGACCAGCCTGCTCGCGGTCGGCGTACTGGCCGTGCTGGTGATGGTCTTCCTGCTCGGCTCGCTCGACACCTGGTGGGCGGTCGTCGCCGTGCCCGTCCTCGCCGCAGCGTCCTACGCCGGCTCCTGGCTGCTCACCCATGCCGTCGCCGACTCGGAGGTCACGGAGCCGGTCGTGGAGTCGCACGACGTCCGGTGACGGGACCGTTGTCCGTCACTCACTGAACTTGTCAGGCCTTGCAAGGGCCGACAAGTGGAGCGATCCCCGGTCAGCCGGGGATCACGAGAGCCGGGCGACCCCGCTCAGCGGGCGGCGGCGATCAGCTCGGCGATCTGGACCGTGTTGAGGGCCGCGCCCTTGCGGAGGTTGTCGTTGCTGACGAAGAGCGCGAGGCCGCGGTCGTCCGGGACGCCCTCGTCCTTGCGGAGGCGCCCGACGTAGGACGGGTCCTTGCCGGCCGCCTTCAGCGGGGTCGGCACCTCGTCGAGCTCGACGCCGGCGGCGGTCGCGAGGATCTCGCGGGCACGCTCGGGGGTCATCGACCGCTCGAACTCCGCGTTGATCGCGAGCGAGTGGCCGGTGAAGACCGGGACGCGCACGCAGATGCCCGAGACCAGCAGGTCGGGGATGTCGAGGATCTTGCGCGACTCGTGGCGGAGCTTCTGCTCCTCGTCGGTCTCGTTGAGGCCGTCGTCGACGACCGAGCCGGCCATCGGGAGGACGTTGTAGGCGATGGTCTCGACGTACTTCACCGGCTCGGGGAAGGCGATCGCCTCCCCGTCGTAGGCCAGCTCGCGGGCCTTGTCGCCCGCCTGGGCCACGCCGCCCGCGAGCTCGTCGACGCCGGCGACGCCCGAGCCGGAGACGGCCTGGTAGGTCGAGACGACCAGCCGGGTCAGGCCGGCCTCCTCGTGGAGGGGCTTCAGCACGGGCATCGCGGCCATGGTCGTGCAGTTGGGGTTGGCGATGATGCCGCGCCCGGCCTCGATCACCGACGCCACCGCGTCGGGGTTGACCTCGGAGACGACCAGCGGGATCGACGGGTCCTTGCGGAAGGCCGAGGAGTTGTCGACGACGATCACGCCGGCCTCGACGAACCTCGGCGCCAGGTGGCGCGAGGTGGTGGCGCCGGCGGAGAACAGCGCGATGTCGAGCCCGGTCGGGTCGGCGGTCTCGGCGTCCTCGACGGTGATCTCGCGGTCGCCGAAGGGCAGCACCGTGCCGGCCGAGCGGGACGAGGCGAAGAAGCGGACCTGGTCGGCCGGGAACTCCCGCTCGAGCAGGATCTGGCGCATGGCGACGCCGACCTGGCCGGTCGCGCCGACGATGCCGATGTTCACCATGTCAGCGTCCCGTCCCGCCGTAGACGACGGCCTCGACCTCGTCGGCGTCCAGGTCGAACGCCGTGTGCGTCGCGCGGACCGCGTCGTCGACCGACGCCTCGTCGACCACGACGGAGATGCGGATCTCCGAGGTGGAGATCATCCCGATGTTGACGCCCGCCGAGGCGAGCGCGCCGAAGAACTTCGAGGTGATGCCGGGGTGCGAGCGCATGCCGGCGCCGATCAGCGAGACCTTGCCGATCTTGTCGTCGTAGAGCAGCTTGTCGTAGCCGACCTCGCCCTGGATCCGCGCGAGCGCGGTCATGGCGGTCTGGCCGTCGGTGCGCGGCAGCGTGAACGAGATGTCGGTCAGGCTGGTCGCCGCGGCCGAGATGTTCTGCACGATCATGTCGAGGTTGATCTGGGCGTCGGCCAGGGCCTCGAAGATGCGGGCGGCCTCGCCGACCTTGTCGGGCACGCCGACGACGGTGATCTTGGCCTCGCTGCGGTCGTGGGCGACACCCGCGATGATGGGCTGTTCCATGGTGGTCTCTTCCTGACCGGGCTTCGGGTCGTTGCTGACCCAGGTGCCCTCGAGCTGGCTGAACGACGAACGGACGTGGATCGGGATGTCGTAGCGACGGCCGTACTCCACGCACCGCAGGTGCAGGATCTTGGCGCCGCACGCGGCGAGCTCGAGCATCTCCTCGTAGGAGACCTTGTCGAGCTTGCGGGCGTTGGGCACGATGCGCGGGTCGGCGGTGAAGACCCCGTCGACGTCGGTGTAGATCTCGCACACGTCGGCGTCGAGCGCCGCGGCGAGAGCCACCGCGGTCGTGTCGGAGCCGCCACGACCGAGGGTGGTGATCTCCTTGGTGGTCTGGCTGACGCCCTGGAAGCCCGCGACGATCACGATGTGGCCCTCGCCGATGGCCTGGGTGACCCGGCCGGGCGTGACGTCGATGATCTTGGCCTTGCCGTGCTGCGCGTCGGTGATGACGCCGGCCTGCGAGCCGGTGAACGAGCGGGCCGTGAAGCCGAGGTCGTTGATGGCCATCGCGACGAGCGCCATCGAGATCCGCTCGCCGGCGGACTGCAGCATGTCGAGCTCACGGGCGGGGGGCAGCGGCGTCACGGCGGCGGCCAGGTCGAGCAGGTCGTCGGTGGTGTCGCCCATGGCGGACACGGCGACGACGACGTCGTGGCCGGACTTCTTGACCTCCACGATCCGCCGCGCGACGCGCTTGATGGCGTCGGCGTCGGCGAGCGAGGAGCCGCCGTACTTCTGCACGACAATGCCCACGGTTGAACCTCTGCGGTCGGGGTGCGGCCGTCAGCGGCCGCGAACGTCTGACGTGCCCTCCGGCGCCCTTGCCGGCGGGCCACCGAAGATTCTACGGCGCGCGGACCAGCGGGTGAGGGCCATCTCATCCCCGCCGGGCGACTACCGCGTGGTGACCTCGGTCGGGTCGCTGCCGAGGATCTCGTCGGCGACGGCCAGCGCCTCGGCGTCGGCGTCGAAGTCGGTGTTGAAGCGGTCGTGGGCCACGACGGTCAGCAGCGCGTTGAGCGCCGCGCCGGCGAGGTTGCCCCAGCTGTTGACGTAGGAGAACTGCCACCACCACAGCGCCTCGGCGACGTTGCCGGCGCGGAAGTGGCGCAGGCCGTTCTCGAGGTCGATCGCGATCGAGGCCATGTCGTCGGACAGCCGGCTCTCGACGACCTCGGGGACGTAGGGGTCGAAGACGAAGGTGTACGCGTCGACGCCACCGAGCATGTCGGCGAGCCGCAGCCGCAGCTCGTCGATGTCGGCCTCGGGCCCGACGTCGGGCTGGAACTCCTCGCGCGGGGTGAAGTCGTTCTGCGCGCCGAGCCGCGCGCCGGCGAGCAGCACCTGGCTGATCTCGAGCAGCAGCAGGGAGACCGCCTGGGCGCCGTTGCCCTCGCGCGCGATCGCGCGCAGGGCGAGCAGGAAGCTCTCCACGGAGTCGGCGATCTGCTCGCCGAACACCTTCTCGTCCGTCCCGGTCATTGCGCTGATCTCCTTCCGGCGAACGCTCGTCCGAGCGTCACCTCGTCGGCGTACTCCAGGTCGCCGCCCACAGGCAGTCCACTCGCCAGACGGGTCACGCGCAACCCCATCGGCGACAGCAGGCGCGTGAGATACGTCGCGGTCGCCTCGCCCTCGAGGTTGGGGTCGGTGGCGAGGATGACCTCGGTGACCGTGCCGTCGGCCAGGCGCGGCATGAGCTCCTTGACGTGGAGCTGGTCGGGGCCGATGCCGTCGATCGGCGAGATGGCGCCGCCGAGCACGTGGTAGCGCCCGCGGAACTCGCGCGTGCGCTCGATCGCGACGACGTCCTTGTACTCCTCGACGACGCACAGCACGCTCGGGTCACGCCGCTCGTCGCGGCAGATCCGGCACTGCTCGTCCTCGCTGACGTTGAAGCAGATCGAGCAGAACTTCACCCTGGCCTTGACCTCGATGAGCACGTCGGCGAGGCGGCGTACGTCGACCGCCTCGGCCTGCAGCAGGTGGAAGGCGATGCGTTGGGCGCTCTTCGGACCGACGCCGGGCAGCCGGCCCAGCTCGTCGATCAGGTCCTGGACGACACCCTCGTACAACGAAGCCCCTCAGCCCAGGCTGGGCGGGTTGAAGCCGAAGCCGCCGCCCTCGCCGCCGCCGAGGCCGCCGCCGAGGCCGTCCGTGAGCGGGCCGAGCGAGTCGCCGGCAAGCGCCTCGGACTTGGCGCGCGCGTCGCGGTAGGCGGCGACGATCAGGTCGGAGAGGTCGGACAGGTCGTCGGGGTCGCTCCCGTCGAACTCGCCCGCGCGGATCGTCACGCCGACCAGCTCGCCCACGCCGTTGGCGGTGACGGTGACCGCGCCGCCGGCGACGGTGCCGTCGACGGTCTGCTTGGCGAGGTTGGCCTGCGCCTCCTCGAGCTGCTGCTGCATCTGCTGCGCCTGCTGGAGCAGCGCGTTCATGTCGAAGCCGCCACCGAGGGCGTCGAAGGGGTTCTGGGTCATCGCATCGTCCTTGGTCGTCAGTCGTTCTTGATCTCGTCGATGAGCTTGGCGCCGAGCGTCTGGCTGAGCAGGGCCTCGGTGTCGATGGCGCCGGAGTCGGCGTCGGGGTCGTCGTCGGCGTCCACGTCGTCGTCGGCGTTGCGCACCGGCTGGGCCGGCTCGGTCGAGGTGGCGCCGTTGCGGAAGGCGTCGAGCGCCTCGCGGGCCGGCGCCGCGGAGACCGACGGCTGCGGCTCGACGGGCGCGTCCGGCTGCGGGGCGGCGGCAGCCGCGTCGCCGGTCACCCACGAGGGCGGCGCGTCGGGCGCCTCCTGGGCGGGCGGACCCGGCGGCGCCGGGTCGGCCGACGGCGCGGCGGGCGAGGTGCGGGGGTCGGTGGCGGCCTGCTTGACGACGGGCTGCTCGGCGGCGGCACCGCTCGGGTCGACGATCGACTCCACGCGCCAGTCCATGCCGACGATGTCGATCGCGGCCTGGCGCAGGATCTCGTCGCAGCCG
This sequence comes from Nocardioides exalbidus, assembly GCF_900105585.1. Lineage (NCBI taxonomy): Bacteria > Bacillati > Actinomycetota > Actinomycetes > Propionibacteriales > Nocardioidaceae > Nocardioides > Nocardioides exalbidus. The sequence continues at coordinate 1,758,884 of NZ_FNRT01000002.1, read as the reverse complement.
CCGTTGACGAAGGAGTCGCGGGCCCCGGCGTTGGCGAAGCCGACGGTGAGGCGGGTCGCGTCGACGTCGACCACGTGGGCGTGCTGGGAGAGCACCATCCACGCGAGGCGGCGACGGTTCTTGGTCTGCTCGAGGATGTCGGGCCACAGGCGTCGGACGTCGACGAGGCTGAGGCCGCCGCGCGGCCCCGCGGGCTGCGCCGCGACGGGAGCGTCCGAAGCGGCCGGCACGGACGGCACCGGGGCCGGCTCCGCGACCGTGGGCGGCGGCTCGGGCGCGCTCGTGGGCATCGGCGGCGGAGGCGGCGGGCCGTCGTCGCGCACGCTCGGCGTGGTCGGCATCGGAGGCGGCGGGGCCGGCTCGTCGGCGTGGACGGGCGTGGCCTCCGGCGCTGGTGCCGCGGCGGGGCCCGGCGCAGCCGCCGGGGCCGCCACGGGCGGGGCCTGGGGTGCGGGGGCTGCCGGGGCCTCGGCGGGAGCGGCGGTCGGCAGCGCAGCCGCGGCAGGGGGCGCGGTCGCGGCACGCGCCTGGGCGGCACCGGTCGGGGCGCCGCTCACGTCCATCCGGCGCTCGAGCCGCTCGAGGCGGGCCATCACGCCGTCGGAGGTGTGGTCGGCACCCGGCAGCAGCACGCGTGCGCAGAGCAGCTCGAGGAGCAGGCGGGGCGCGGTGGCTCCGCGCATCTCGGTGAGACCCGCGGCCACGATGTCGGCGGCGCGGCTGAGCTCGATCGCGCCGAACCGGGCGGCCTGGGCGACCAGGCGCTCGCCGGCGGCCTCGTCGACGTCGATGAGGCCGGTGGCCGGGGCGTCGGGGACGGCGGTGACGATGACCAGGTCGCGCAGGCGGCGGAGCAGGTCCTCGGTGAACCGGCGCGGGTCCTGGCCGGTCTCGACGACCTTGTCGACGACCGAGAAGACGGCAGCGCCGTCGCGGGTGGCGAACGCCTCGACCACCTCGTCGAGCAGCGAGTCGGGGGTGAACCCGAGCAGGTCGGAGGCCAGCTTGTGGGTCACGCCGCCCGGACCGGCGCCGCCGAGGAGCTGGTCGAGGACGGACAGCGTGTCGCGCGCCGACCCCGCGCCCGCTCGGACGACGAGGGGCAGCGCCGCCGGCTCGATGGCGACGCCCTCCTCGCCGGCGAGCTGGGAGAGGTAGTCGCTCAGCAGGCGCGGCGGGATCAGCCGGAAGGGGTAGTGGTGGGTGCGCGAGCGGATGGTCGGCAGCACCTTGTCGGGCTCGGTCGTGGCGAAGATGAACCGCAGGTGCGGCGGCGGCTCCTCGACCAGCTTGAGCAGGGCGTTGAAGCCCTGCGTGGTGACCATGTGCGCCTCGTCGATGATGTAGACCTTGTAGCGGTCGCGCACCGGCGCGAAGAACGCCTTCTCGCGCAGGTCGCGGGCGTCGTCGACACCACCGTGGGACGCGGCGTCGATCTCGATGACGTCGATCGACCCGGGGCCGCCGCGCGCGAGGTCGCGGCAGCTGTCGCACTCGCCGCACGGGTCGGAGATCGGCGCCTGCGCGCAGTTGAGCGCCCGGGCGAGGATGCGCGCGGACGTCGTCTTGCCGCAGCCGCGGGGGCCGGAGAAGAGGTAGGCATGGTTGACCCGGTTGGCCGCGAGGGCGGCGCGCAGCGGCTCGGTCACGTGGTCCTGCCCGATGACCTCCTGGAAGGTCTCGGGCCGGTAGCGGCGATAGAGCGCGAGCGGTGACTCCACGTCGTGAACCCTAACCGGGCCCACCCACACTGCACACGGGCCGGGACCCGGACATGGAAAGGCCCCCCACGCACCCGTCAGAGCTCACTTACCCTTGCTGCCTTCCGGCCCTGGGGGAATTGGGCGAGATGTCGCCGCGTGGGGGGTTGCGGGGGAGTCTAGGTGAGCCGGCGACCGGTGCCCAAACCCGGTGGGGCGCACGCGATTTCACCGGCCCGCGAGCCGACCGGTACTCTCCTCCGCGGAGGTATCGCCTAGTGGCCTATGGCGCTCGCTTGGAAAGCGGGTTGGGTTAATAGCCCTCGGGGGTTCGAATCCCCCTACCTCCGCCGCACGAGGCCCCGGCACCGATCATCGGTGGCCGGGGCCTCGCTCATGCCGTGGGCTCACGCACCGCCCCAGGCGGACGTACGTCGCTCAGGCCTTGCTGCGGCGGAGCATCTCCTCGCGGTCGACGACCTTGACGCGCTCGCGGCCCTCGGCCTCGCCCAGCGAGATCTCGTGGGCGTCGAGGCGCTCCCAGTCCTCCCACAGGAACGGCTGGGTGCCGCCGGCGGCGAGGTGCTCGAGGATCGCGGACGGCTCCGGGCGCGCGGGCGCCGGCAGGGCGTCGAGGTCCTCGAGGAGGTGGGTGATGGTCTCCGACGCGTCGGACTTGGTGTGCCCGATCAGACCGACCGGGCCTCGCTTGACCCAGCCGGTGACGTAGACGCCCGGCACCTGGATGCCGTCGAGGTCGAGCACGCGGCCGCCCTCGTTGGGCACGACGCCGTTGGCGTCGTCGAAGGGGATGTCGGCCAGGTTCGTCGAGCGGTAGCCGACGGCGCGGTAGACGGCCTGCACGGGCCAGTCGATGAACTCGCCGGTCCCCTTCGCGGTGCCGTCGCCCTGGAGCTCGGTGCGCTCGGTGCGCAGGCCCTCGACCCGACCGTCACCGGTGATCTCCACGGGCGCCTGGCACATGTGGATGTGGATGCGGTGGGGCGCGCCGGTGGGCTCGGCCTCGAGGTACTTCAGCAGGGTGTCGACGACGAGGCGGGTGCCCTTCGACGCGGCGATCGCGGCCTGGCCGGCGTCGTCGACCTGGAAGCCCTCCTCGGTCACGTGCACGTCGACGCTCGGCGAGTGCGACAGCTCGCGCAGCTCCATCGGGCTGAACTTGATCGACGCGGGGCCGCGGCGGGCGAAGACGTGGATGTCGGTGGCCTGGTTGGCCGCGAGACCGGCCGCGACGTTGGCGGGGATCTCCGTGGTCATCTGCTCGGCGACGGGCTTGGCCAGCATCCGCGCGACGTCGAGCGCCACGTTGCCGGCACCGATGACGGCGACCTGCTGGGCGTCGAGCGGCCACTCACGGGGTACGTCGGGGTGGCCGGTGTACCAGGAGACGAAGTCCGCGGCGCCGTGGCTGCCCGGCAGGTCGACACCCGGGACGTCGAGGTCGCGGTCCTCGGTGGCGCCGGTCGCGAAGATGACGGCGTCGTAGAACTGGCGCAGCTCCTCGAGCTTCAGGTCGCGGCCGTAGTCGACGTTGCCGATGAGGCGCACGCCCGGCTTGCCCAGCGCGCGACGCAGCGCCTTGATGATCTCCTTGATCCGCGGGTGGTCCGGCGCGACGCCGTAACGGACCAGGCCGTAGGGCGCGGGCAGGCGTTCGATGACGTCGACACTGGCCTCGGGGTGCTGGTTGGTCAGGATGTCGGCGGCGTAGATGCCTGCGGGGCCGGCGCCGACGACGGCGACGCGGAGGGGGCGGGACACGAAGGGCTCCTGGAGCTAGGGACGGAACGAACCCCTCAAGGGTAAACTTAGGGTGACCTTACTTTCGTGAGAGATCCATCACGCGGACTTCGTCGGCGAGATCGCCGTCCGTGTGCTCCAGCAGGGGTCGGTCAACGACGTACGCGTCGCAGGACCAGCGCCAGCACCGCCGCCGTGCCGACCCCGACGAGGAGCTCCTGCGGCATCCGGGCCGACGACTCGCGGGTCTGGATGCGCGCGTGGAAGTCGTCGACGAACCGCGGGAACGGCGAGGCGCCGAGGAACACCGTGCCCGGCTTGTCGAGGTCGGGGACGGACGCCCCGGCCATCCCGGCGAGGACGCGCAGCCTCCGTCCCGGCGGAGTGCTGCGCCACACGACGGCGATCACGCCCAGCCCGGTGAGCCCATCGGCCATCGCGATCGGCATGACCTCGTCGATCGGCCGGTCGCCCCAGTGGGGCACGACGTCGAGCGCGAAGTGCGAGGCCACGCCACCGACGAACGCGGTGACGGGCCCCGGCGCGGCCAGGCCGACGAGGGCGCCGGCGAGGACGTGGTTGGTGACGAGCACGATCAGGCCGTCAGCGCAGCTGCTTCTTCAGCCCGTAGCGCCACTCCTCGGAGATGAGCAGGCTGCCCTCGTCGAGGCGGCGCTCGACCGCGTCGACGAGCATCGTGCTCGCGCCCTCGGGGTAGACGCGGTCCCAGGTCAGCTCGGCGCGGTGCTCGAAGACGTTGTGCACGACGCTGACCAGGAGGGCCCGGTCGATGGGCGGGGCGAGGAAGTTGCTGCCGGCGAGGAAGGTCTCGGAGCGGTCGGAGCCGAAGCGCAGGGTCACGCACGGGACCTGGAGCACGTTGGCCTCCTCGACGATCGAGCCGGAGTCGGTCACGATCACGGCGCACATCGACATCGCCGCGACGACGTCGAGGTAGCTGTCCCACACGGGCGTGGAGATCAGCGCATCGCCGTAGCGCGCCTCGAGGTCCTCGAGCCACTGGCGGCGCCCGAAGTTGTCGATCGCGGCCTCGGTGCCGAGGAGGCGGATGAAGAGCACGTGGTGGCCCTGCTCGAGCAGCGACTCCATCGCGTCCATGAGCAGGTTGAAGCGGTCGCGGTTGGTGGTGTTCTCGCGGCGGTGCACGCAGAAGCGGAGGAACGACCCGTCGCCCATCTGCGGGAACTTCTGCAGCACCTGGTTCTTGTCGCTGCCCGCGACCGCCTGCGCGAGCGCGTCGACGACGGAGTTGCCGACGACGTCGATCGCGGCCGGCGCGAAGCCCTCGTCGACGAGGAACTCGCGGTTGAGCTCGACGGGCGCGGCGTGGAGGTCGGTGCCGGCGTCGGCGACACGGGTGTTGAACTGCTCCGGCGAGGGCTCGCGACTGCCCTTGGACCAGCTGCCGCGGTCGATCGACTGGGCCCGGAACGACGCCCAGTCGAGGTCGGCACCCTGGTCGAGCCAGCCCTGGAGGACCTCGGGCTTCGGGGAGAGGGTGCGCAGGCCGGCCTCGACGTGGACCAGCGCCTGACGCTCGCCGAAGGTCGCGAGCGCACCGGCCATCGCGGTGGTGGTGTCGCCGTGCACGTAGGTGATCGGGAAGCCGCCCCGCTCGGCGAAGCCGCGGAGGTAGAGAGCGAGCTTGGCGGTGATCCCGGAGACGAGGTCGTTGACGCCGCCGCGGACCTCGAGGTTCACGTCCTCGCGGACGCCGAACTCGTCGAGCATCGACTGCGACAGGTTGTGGTCGTAGTGCTGGCCGGTGTGGCAGAGCACCACGTCGTGACCGCGGTTGCGCAGCTCGTGGTAGATCGGCGCCTGCTTGATGATGTCGGGCTTGGTGCCGACGACGACGATGTGCTGGGCGTTCTCGTGGGTCATGGGGTCCTTCGCTGGGACGGGCGGATCAGCCGGGTCGGTGGGTCAGAGGAGGTCTTCGCGCTCGGTGGCCGCGACGAGCGAGCGCAGCTGCTCGAGCGAGCCGGCGTTCATCGCCCGGCTCTTGTCGACGACGTAGACCGCGTCCTCGTGGGTGACGATGATGAGGCCGCTCACGCCGAGGGTGACGACGGACCGGCCGTCCATGCTGGCGACGAGGACGTCCTCGCTCTCGAGCTGGAGGGCGGCGCCGATGGACTGCACCACCTCCTCGGTCAGCACGTCCTCCAGCCGCCGCCAGGTGCCGATGTCGCTCCAGCCGAGCTGGCGCGGGACGACCAGGCACTCCATCCCCGCGGCGATCAGCGGGTAGAGCTCGTGCCCGCCGATGGCGGCACCGCGATAGCCGTTGACGTCGGGCCGGTCGCTCGCGAACCGCTCGATCGCGTCGAAGATGAGCGGCATGGCGGCGCGGTAGGCGTTGCACGCCTGCTCCACGCGTACGCCGTAGCAGGCGGTGTTCCAGTAGAGCGACCCCGCGTCGCCGAGCTCGTCGATCGTCGCCGGGTCGGGCTTCTCGAAGAAGCTGGTGATCACCTCGACGGGTCCGCCCTCGCCCTGGGTGTGGATGTAGCCGAGGCTGCCGTCGAAGCGCTGGGGCTCCGCACCGAGCACGACCATCGACTCCGGGCTGGTCCCGAGCTGGGCGAGCATGTCGCGCGAGGCCTGGTTGAAGGCCTCGTCCTCGGTGATGAGGTGGTCGGAGGGCGCGATGAGTGCGGGAGCGTTGCCGTAGCGGCGGGACAGGGTGGCGATGCTCAGCGCGAAGGCGGTGGCGGGCCCGGCCGGGTCCTCCTCGAGGATCAGGTTCTCCGGCGGCACCGGCCCGAGGGTCGCGCGCGCCGCGTCGGCGAAGCGCGCGCGGGTCGACACGTGGATCCGCGACGGGTCGACGATCTCGGTGAGTCGTTCGATCGTGCCCGTCAGCAGGGGGCGCCCGCCGACGACCGGCTGGAACTGCTTGGGCCGGCGGTCACGGCTGATCGGCCACAGCCGCGAGCCCTGGCCCCCGGCCAGGATGACGGCCACCGGCTCGTCAGAGGTGTCGCTCATTGCCAGATTCCATCACGTCGCGGTGTCGCGTGGGTCAACGTCGCAACAATGGACGGAGCATGAAGGCGAGCGCGAGGAGCGAGCCCGCGACCAGGCCCGACCAGAGCAGGATCGCTCGCGGCGTGCTGAACAGGTCGAGCCGCTGGGGCGCGGGCGGCGCCTGGGCGTCCGCGCGGGTCTCCGCGACGGTGGTCTCCAGCTTGCCCTGGCGGCCGGGCTTGATCTCGCGGGTGAGGGCGTCGTGGGCCTGTACGACGCCGGCGCCCGTCCACGGGTTCACCTCGTCGCGGACCTCCGAGTCGGCGGGCGGGCCCGACCCCTCGGTGGTGGCCTCGAGCCGCGCGACGAGCTGCTGGGGCGTCTCGCGCGGGAAGCGCTGTCGCAGCAGCGCCACCACCCCGCTGACCTCGGCCGCCGACCACGAGGTGGCGACGTCGCCGACCACGCACACCTGGCCGGTGGCGTTGACGGAGATCGCGCCCACCGTCGGAGCGGCGACGTCGGTGTCGCGGTTGGGTACGACGTAGGCGCTCGGGTCGTCGCCGTTGGGCGGGGTGGCGCTGACGGCCAGCACGCCGGGGTAGTCGGCCGGGTAGACGTCGGCGTCGCTGCCGGGCGTGCCCTTCGCGTCGTCCGACCCGTCGGGGTCGCGGTTGCCCGCCGACGCCACCACGACGACCGGCAGCGCCACGAGGCGGGCGACGGCCGCCTCGAGCTTCGGGTCGGAGGACGTCACGGCGAGCGAGATGTTGACGACGTCGAAGCGCTCCTGCGGGTAGTCCGCGACCACCGCGTCGATCCCGGCGATGATGCCGGCCGAGGTGAGCCGGACCTGGCCCTGCGCGGTGTCGGCCTGCTCGTTGTCGTAGACCTGGTAGTCGTAGACCGCGGCCTCGGGCGCGACGCCCCGGGGTCCGGCGATCAGCGCGGCGACGATCGTGCCGTGGCCCGAGAGCAAGCCGGTGCCCCTGACGACGGTGCGCTTGCCGATGCTCAGGCCGTCGACCGGCACGATGCCGCTGTCGATGACCGCGACCTTGACCCCGGCGCCGGTGGCGACCTGCTGCGCCTGCTCGACGTGCATCCGGTCGGAGGCCGGGTTGTCCTCCTCGTGGGTGTCGGCGAGCCGCTCGTTGCCGGGGATCTCGCCGGGGTTGCACGGCGCGTCGTGGTCGGCGTGGGCCGCCGGGGCGCCGACCCAGACCGGGACGACCGAGGCAGCGAGGACGCCGGCCGCGAGCGTCGTACGGACGAGCCGACGGGGTGGGCGGGCCGCGGGCATCAGCCGGCGTCCGCTTCGGACTCGTCGGGGAGCGGCGCGTCGAGGGGCATCCGCCGCGCCGCGGCCGTGGACAGGTCGACGCCGGACTCGAAGAACTCCAGCCAGGTGCTGGGCACGAGCGGCGGGTCGACCTCGCCGTAGCCGATGTAGTCGGGCACCGACGGGCCGACGAGCTCGTACTTCTCGCCCTTGGTGTCGATGACGTAGGGCGTGCCGTCGGCGGCGGCCTCGTCGGATCCGGACAGGACGTAGGAGCCGACGGTCGGCTCGACGTCGACCTCGTGCCGGCCGGTGCCGACGTCGTTCGGGTCGGCGGCGCCGGTCGGGTTGGTGGCCAGGCTGACCACGGGTGCGGCGTCGGGCGCGGGGTGCAGCTCGGCGCAGAGGGCGCCGCTGGTCACGGCCTGCGGCACCTCGGTCGGCCACTCCGCGGGGTACTTCTCGTCGCCGAACGACGCGACCAGCTCCTCGGGGAGCTCGGTCGCGGTCTTGCCCACGACGTCGTAGACCATGCCGGCGAAGGCCGAGAGCTCCTCGGGCCGGTCGTCGCCGAGCAGGTAGTAGCGACCGGTGGCCGAGCGCAGCAGGTCGCCGACGCGGTAGGCGGAGAGGTCGGTGCCGGTGTCGGCGTAGGGCACGGCCGCACCCTTGGCGGTCACGCCGAACGCCGCCTCGTCGAGCGCGTCGCCGAGCGGGAACAGGTTGAGCCACTCCGGGTCGACCTCGACCGGGGTGGCGGCGAAGCCGATGCGGTTGCCGACCGTGGAGGCGGCCGTGGCGTTGGTGGGCATCGGGTAGCGGTAGGCGCGACCCTGCGTGCTGCCGACCGGCGGAGCGGTCGCGACGAGCCACTGCCGGCCCTCGCTCGAGACGAGGAAGCCGGCACCGAGGAGGTCGTCGACGGTGGGCGTGCGCTGGATCGCGATCTTGATGCCGACTCCGCTGCCGGTGCAGGCGGTCCAGCCGTCGTCGACGAGCTCGTCGGCGGTGGGCAGGCCCGACGGCGCGCTGTCGATGCCGAGGTCCTCGCCGAGCTGGACGGTGCGGATGTACTTGTCGCGCACCGTGAACGGCGTCAGGGACGGCTCGCCGAGCAGCAGCTGGGCGGAGACGTAGTTGGGCACCCGCTGGAGCAGCGGGTCGTCGCCGCCGCGGAGGACGACGTACTGCTCGCCGGTGTCCTTGGAGATGATGAAGCTGCCCTCGTCGAGCCACTGGGCCGGCGGTCGGCCGAGCAGGAAGCCGGCGATCGCCGCTCCCGCCAGCAGCAGCACCGACAGCGCCACGCCGCCGATCAGCACGCGGCCCGGACGCACGGGCTCGACCTCGCGGCCGCCCGGCGCACCGGAGACGAACGCCGTCACCAGCCGGCGTCGGCTGAACGCGTGGGCCTCGACGAGGTCCTTCTTGGTCGCCACTCCTCAGCCCGCCTCAGCCCGCGACCGCGGAGACGAACCCGGCGGCGAGCACCATCAACGGCAGCAGCGCGAGCAGCGTCATCGTCTCGACGACGTCGCCCATCCGGCCGCGGCGCACCGAGGCGGAGGCCGGCACCAGGGTGAGCGCGAGCAGCAGGGCTCCGACACCTGCCAGGCCGATCGCGGCGCCGGCGCGCCAGCCGTCGTGGATCAGCAGCATCGACACGGCCACCGAGACCAGGCCGAGGATGCCCGACGCCAGACCGGCCAGCACCTCGGCGCTGGTGCGGTACTGGCGGGTGCGGAACATGACCGCCAGGCAGCACACGGCGGCGAGCACCGTGCCGTAGACGCCGCGGGCGACCGCGAACGGTGAGAACAGGACGAGCAGGGTGCCGACCGTCGCCGAGACGGCGAGCAGGATCTCGTGTCCGACGCGGGCGTCGTCGGCGACCTCGTGGGGGTCGATCTCCTCCGGGTCGGCGGTGATGTCGTGCAGCGAGTAGAGCTGGTCGACGTTGGTGCCGGTCACCCCGAGGGCCAGCCACGGGAAGATGCTGCCGGCGAGCACGACGAGGGTCATCAGGACGGTGAAGACCGGACCGGGCTCGAGGTCGAAGACCCGGATCACCACGGAGCTGGCCACCACGACCGCCCCGACCACGATGGCCGGGATGACGAGCGGGCGACCCTCCTGGAGGCCCACCACGGCGATCAGGCCGACCGCGAGGATGCCGAGGCCCGCGAAGAGCAGGGGGTCGACGAAGAAGGCGTCGTCGAGCGGCCAGCCCCAGGCGGGCAGGTCGCCGGGGGCGAGCAGCAGGCCGGCCACACCGGCGTACATCGCCGCGAGCAGCGACACCGCGACCCCGGCCTCGGGCTCCTCCTGGGCCCGCGCGAGCACGATGCCGCCGACGACCAGCAGGCCCGCGATCACACCGGCGGCGACGCCGCCGAGCAGGCTCTCGCCCTGGAGCAGCAGGGCCAGCGCGCCCAGGCCGAGCAGGATGCTGCCCGCGCCGAGTGCCGTACGACGACCGGCCGCCGGCTCCCACGGCTTGAGCTCGTTCTCCACGACGTCGGCCATGGCCTCGACCACGTCGTCGTAGACGCGGGGCGCCTTCTCGTCGACGCCGGCGGTGACGGTGAGCAACCCGCCGTCCTCGATGCCCTGGATGGTCAGGCCGGCGTCGTTGGCCAGGATCCGTCCCTCCTGGGTCACCAGCTTGTAGCCGCCGTAGACGGTGGAGGCGTCGAGCAGGCCCACCGAGCGGGCGAGCTCGGGGACGAGCTCGGCGACCGGGATCGAGCCCGGCAGCACCAGATCGACGCGTCGCGATCCCGAGGCGATGGTCACCCGGACCAGCCCGGACGCGACCGAGGACCCCTGAGCCATTGGTGTTTCCCCCTGAACAGTCCTGGACGTGCGTGGACGGGGTGCAGCCTAGATGAATGGTTGGCCAGTCATCCGCCCGACCACGCCTGCGGAAATGGCCCGAGGCCGGTCATCCCCGGAGGGACGACCGGCCTCGGAAGGTGGTCTGCGCTCAGAAGCGGTTGGCACCGCGGGCGTCGGCCGCCTTGTACTCGGCGTTGGACGAGTCGACGCCCTGGCTCGCCTGCTGCAGCAGGAGGGTCATCTCCTGCATGGCCTGGTCCCACTTCGCCTTGGCCTGGTCGTAGGCCATCTTGGCGTTACCGTTCCAGTCCGACTTCAGGGGGTTGAGCTCGTTCTCGAGCTGGTCGAGGCGGGCCTCGATGTCCTTGGCGGCCTTCATCACGTCGGCGGCACCGGCGTCGAGGTGGCCGTGCTGGACCTTGATTCCGTCGAAAGTCATGTCGATCTCCTAGATCTCAGAAAGTCAGGTGTCGGCGTCAGCCGAGACGGCCCTGGAGGTTGGTGTGGGTGGCGGACTGGTTCTCGTCGGTCGAGACGTTGTCGCGCTCCGTCTCCTTCATCGACGCCGAGAGCTGGTCGAGGGCCTTGAGGATGGTCTCCTGCTTCTGGTCCCAGGCGATCATCAGGTTGTTGAACGCGGTGGCGCCCTGGCCGCCCCATCCACCCATCATCGTCTGGATGTTGCCGGAGAGCACGCCGCACTTGTTCTTGACGTCGCCGCGGGCCTGGTCGACGTAGTCGGCGCCCTTGGAGAGAGCCTTCTCTGTCTGGCCGTACATCTCGCTCATGAAAGATCCTTCTCCCTCGGCTGGTCGAACCGTCCGAGATTCTCAGTGGGTTGGTGATCGCCGCTGTCGGTGATCCGTTGCTCGGGGAGACGTCCCGACCCCCCGCGCTGACGTGTCTCTACCCGGCGAAATCGGGGCTAAACATCAATCCACCGAACTTCGGCGGACCCGGGGTCCGGCCGGGGTTCAGGAGGTCATCTCCCACAGGCGGCGGAAGACACCCGCCGCGACGACGGCCGCGGCGAAGGCGAAGCTGCCGCAGAAGGACTCCGCCACCTCGGCCCGGCGCGACCACCACACCGAGCGCCAGCCGCGCCCGGTGGCGACCGCGGCCGCCAGCGCGATCGCGCCGAGCGCGACGACCGCGTAGAAGAACGAGCCCAGGTGCGGTGCGCCGGGGCCGGCGACCAGGTGGGCGGCGAGGGCGGCCAGGCCGCTGAGGCCGGCGAGGCGCAGGAGCACGCGCGCGGCCGCGTGCCGGTAGGACCGGGCGGCCAGCAGCAGCGAGCAGCCGGCGAAGAAGACGAGGCAGCGGGCGCCGATCACGTCGAGGTCGAGCGTCGCGGTGCGCAGCAGGAGCGGGCTCGCCACCGTCATCGTCACCAGGATCGCCACCGCTGCGCCGGTGACGATGCGCGAGGCCCGGCGGACCAGCCGCTCCATCGCGTCGCCGGCCACCACGATCCGTCCCCGCTTGCCCGAGCGCTGGCTGTCGCGTGCGGACCACGCCGTGACCGCGAGCCGGTCGAGGTCGAGCAGCGCCTCGTCCGGCACGTCGATGGCGAGCGAGGGCGCGAACCGGGCGGCCATCATCGACAGGAACACCAGCAGGGTCCACGCGACCCGGTCGTCCCAGCCCAGGAGGGCGGGCAGCCCGCAGCAGGCGAAGACCGTGAGGCCGCTCGCGATCCAGACCGCGCTGATCTCGTCGCCCGACTCCGACAGCGCCCGGCCGATCCCGGCGACCACGGCCGCGGAGATGCCGCACGCGCCGAGGATCGCGGGGAGCAGGTGGACCCCTGGCTCGTAGAGGGCCGCGAAGGCCGCGGCGGCGGCGAAGGCGGGCGCGGCGGCGGCACGCTGGCGGGTGTGCCGCCCGACCGGCAGCGACCCGACGAGGCCGCACGCCAGCAGGATCCCGGTCGCGACGGTGCGGATGGTGTCGTCGCCCGTGCGTCCGGCGTACCAGGCGGAGAGGACGGCGACGGCGGCCGCGATCGTGGCGATCATCGACGCCAGCGCGGGGCTCTCGGGCGCGTTCTTGGCCGCGTCGAGCAGGGTCTGCTTGCGCGGCAGGTGCACACCGGCCGTCGCGATGAGCACGTCGCCCGCCTGCACGCCGGCCTCGTGCAGCGGGACCGCGGCGTTGAGGCGCTGGCCGAGCGCCGTCTGCAGCAGCGGGATGCCCAGGGCCTGCCCGACCTCGGCGGCCTGCTTGGCGTACTCGCGGGCGACGTCGACCGACGTCGCGCCCGTGGGCACCACGAGGTCGAGCACGCCGGCGGGACCGTGCACGCTCACGGCGATGGTGGTGGCCGTGGGGCCGGGCATCGCGACCTCCGACACGGATTCCCCCTTCGCGTGCATCGGGCTGGCGCCTTCTGGGCAGGAGGGTAGTCGCTGGTGCGGCTCCGGCGGCAGCACACCTATCATCGTCGCGACTTCATCGAATGAGGCACTGGGGGAAGCGTGAGCACGACACTGCGAGGCGGCCAGAGGCTCGACGAGCCGGAGATGCCGGGCGGCCAGATCGTGCTCCAGCCGCCGCCGGAGCTCCAGGAGGGCGAGGGCGCCAGCGGCGTCCTGATGAACGCCATCCCGATGCTCGGCAGCCTCGGCTCCATCGTGCTCGTCGCGACGATGGGCGGCGCCAACAAGAGCCGCAGCTTCCTCGCCGCGGGCATGTTCCTCTTCGCCACGCTCGGCTTCATCGTCGTCCAGATCGACCGGCAGCGTAAGCAGCGCGCCCAGCAGGTCACCGGCTCGCGCACGGAGTACCTCCGCTACCTCAGCAACATCCGCAAGGTGGCCCGCGAGGCCGCCGACCAGCAGCGCCGCGCGCTCAACTGGCACCACCCCGAGCCCGCCGCGCTCCCCTCGCTGGCCGAGGACCGCACCCGGCTGTGGGAGCACACCGGGTCGGACGACCACTTCCTCCACGTGCGCTACGGCCTCAACTCCCAGCCGCTGTCGCTCGAGCTGGTGCCGCCTGAGAGCGCGCCCGTCGACCAGGTCGACCCGGCCGCGGCCTCGGCGCTGCACCGCCTGCTCGTGGTGCACCGGCTCCAGCCCAACCTGCCGGCCTCGATCGACCTGCGCGCCTTCGACCGCATCGAGCTGTGCGGCGGCGACGAGGAGGTCCGCTCGACGGCCCGGGCGATGATCTGCTCGGCCACGGCGTTCCAGAACCCCGACCAGCTCATCGTCGCGGTGCTCAGCTCGGAGGAGAACCTCACCCACTGGGACTGGGTGAAGTGGCTCCCCCACGCACAGAGCCAGCGGGAGTCCGACGCGGTCGGTCCGATGCGGCTGGTCTCGACGTCGCTCGACGACCTCGGCAACCTGCTGCCGCCCGACCTCGCCGAGCGCCCGCGCTTCGGCGCCGACGAGCGCGCCGCGACCCCGCACATCCTGCTGGTCATCGACGGCGGCCACCTGCCGCCCGGCAACCACATCGTCCCGCCCGACGGCCTGCACGGGGTGACCCTCCTCGACCTGCCGAGCCGGTGGGACGAGCTCGAGGACTCCACCCGGCTGCGGCTGGAGTTCACCGACGCCCCCGACGAGCTCGGCAAGCGACCGGTGCTGGCGCTGCGGCTGCGGCACGAGGCCGTCAAGGCGCTCGCCGACCAGTGCGACCTCGCGACCGCCGAGGCGTTCGCGCGCCGCATCGCCCCCCTCAAGACCGCGAGCGCCGAGTCGTCCTCGGCCGGCGGCGCCGTCGACATCACCTCGACCACGCCCGACCACATGGACCTGCTCGGGCTGGGCGACATCTTCCAGTACGACCCCGCGACCGCCTGGCGCCCGCGCCCGGCTCGCGACCGGCTGCGCGTGCCGATCGGCATCGGCGACTCCGGCGGCCTGATCCACCTCGACATCAAGGAGTCCGCCCAGCAGGGCATGGGCCCCCACGGCCTGGTGATCGGCGCGACCGGCTCCGGCAAGTCGGAGTTCCTCCGCACGCTGGTGCTCGGGCTCGTGATGACCCACTCCTCGGAGCAGCTCAACCTCGTCCTCGTGGACTTCAAGGGAGGTGCGACCTTCGCCGGCATGGCCGACATGCCGCACGTCTCGGCCGTCATCACCAACCTCGCCAACGAGCTCACCCTCGTCGACCGCATGCAGGACGCCCTGTCCGGCGAGATGACGCGTCGCCAGGAGCTGCTGCGCGACGCCGGCAACTACGCCTCGGTGCGCGACTACGAGAAGGCGCGCGCCAACGGCGAGCCGCTCGAGCCGATGCCGTCGCTCTTCATCGTCGTCGACGAGTTCTCCGAGATGCTGTCGGCCAAGCCGGAGTTCATCGACCTGTTCGTCGCCATCGGCCGCCTCGGCCGGTCGCTCGGGCTCCACCTCCTGCTCGCCTCGCAGCGCCTGGAGGAGGGCCGGCTCCGCGGCCTCGAGTCGCACCTGTCCTACCGGGTCGGCCTCCGCACCTTCTCCGCCGGCGAGTCCCGGGCGGTCCTCGGTGTCCCGGACGCCTACGAGCTCCCCGCCGTCCCGGGCCTGGGCTACCTCAAGCCCGACCAGTCCACGCTGCTGCGGTTCAAGGCGGCGTACGTCTCGGGGCCGCCGTCGAGCCGCACCCGCGTCACCCGCGACGAGGGCGGCGGCATCCGCGGCATCCTGCCCTTCACGATCTCCGAGGTGCAGGCCCTCGAGCCGACCCACGACACCGACGACGAGGTCGCCGCCCCGCAGCCGCAGCAGCAGGGCGAGCAGCCCTCGCTGCTCGACATCGCGGTCACCCGGATGATCGGCAAGGGCCCCGAGGCGCACCAGGTCTGGCTGCCGCCACTCGACGTGCCCGACACCCTCGACGAGCTGATGCCCGACCTGGTCGAGCACCCCGACCTCGGCCTCGTGTCGCAGCAGTGGCGCAACGTGCCGGGCCTGGTGATCCCGCTCGGCACCGTCGACCGCCCGCGCGAGCAGCGCCGCGACACGATGACGCTGAACCTCACCGGTGCCGCCGGCCACGTCGCGGTCGTCGGCGGACCCCGCTCGGGCAAGAGCACGCTCCTGCGCAGCATCGTCACGAGCATGGCGCTGGTGACGACCCCGCTGGAGTCGCAGTTCTTCGTGCTCGACTTCGGCGGCGGCACGTTCGCGCCGCTGACCCGCCTGCCGCACGTGTCGGGCGTCGCGACGCGCTCGGAGCCCGACGTCGTACGCCGCGTGATGGCGGAGGTCGAGGGCATCGTCGACCGGCGCGAGGCCTACTTCCGCGAGAACGGCATCGACTCGATCGAGACCTACCGCTCGCGGCGCAACCAGGGTCGCGCCGACGACGGCTGGGGCGACGTGTTCCTGGTCATCGACGGCTGGAGCACCCTGCGCGCGGAGTTCGACGACCTCGAGATGGAGATCCAGCAGCTCGCCGCGCGCGGCCTGACGTTCGGCCTCCACATCGTCACCGCCTCGACCCGCTGGGCCGACTACCGCGCCGCGATGCGCGACGTCTTCGGCTCCAAGCTCGAGCTGCGCCTCGGTGACCCGCTCGACTCCGAGGTCGACCGGAAGGTCGCCGCGCTCGTCCCGGTCGGCCGCCCGGGCCGTGGTCTCGTGCCGTCCAAGCTGCACTTCCTCGGCGCGCTGCCGCGCATCGACGGCGACGGCAACGCCGACAGCCTCGGCGACGGCGTCGACGACCTCATCGACAAGATGGCCGCCGCGTGGAAGGGCCCGCAGGGTCCCAAGCTGCGGCTGCTGCCCGAGCTCGTCACGCTCGAGGCGATCCGCGAGGACGCGGTGCGGCGCGCGATGCCCGAGAAGCTCATCCTGCTCGGCATCAACGAGAAGGAGCTCGCGCCGATCGGCCTCGACGTCGACGCCGAGCCGCACATGCTGATCTTCGGCGACGGGCAGTCGGGCAAGAGCGCCCTGCTGCGGGCGTACGTCCACGAGATCATGCGCACGCGCACGCCGAAGGAAGCCCAGATCGTCCTCGTCGACTACCGGCGCTCGATGCTCGGCGAGGTGCCCGACGAGTACCTCCTCAACTACCTGACGTCCGCCACGCAGGCGACGCCGACGCTGAAGGACATCGCGACCTACCTCGAGGGCCGCATCCCCGGCCAAGACGTGACGCCCGAGCAGCTGCGCAACCGGTCGTGGTGGACCGGCGCCGAGGTCTTCGTCGTGGTCGACGACTACGACCTCGTCGCGACCGCCCAGTCGTCACCGGTGTCCTCGCTCCAGCCGCTGATGGCGCAGGCCCGCGACGTCGGCCTGCACATCGTGGTCGCCCGCCGCACCGGTGGTGCCTCGCGTGCGCTCTACGAGCCGGTCATCCAGTCGCTGCGCGACCTCGCGATGCCCGGCGTGATGCTGTCGGGTCCGCGCGACGAGGGCGTCCTGATCGGCAACCTCCGCCCGCAGCCCGCGCCCGAGGGCCGCGCCCGCGTCGTCACCCGCGACGGCGGCACCCAGACTGCGCAGCTCGCCTGGCTCGACGCGACCATGTGATCGCTGGCCGAGCGCGGTGAGTGAGCCACATTCTCCTGACGCTGAATGTGGGTCACGCACCGCTCAGGCGCGTGTCGTACGACGACTCGCCCGGGGGGCGGTGAGCAGGCCACATTCCGAGGCGGCGTCATGTGGGTCACGCACCGCCCGGGCAGGGCTCAGCGACGACCGCTCTTGAACATCCCCCGCGCGATCTCGCGGCTCGCGGTGCGCATGAAGTCCTTGAACGCGGAGGACTTCACGACGGTCTCGATCATGCTGTCCTTCGGCTTCTCGGCCTTCCTGGTGACCCGCTCGTTCTTCTGCTCGCGGGCCATCTCCTTCACCTTCGCGTCCTCGGCGGCCTTGCGAGCGCCCTCCTCGAGCTTCTTGGCGAGCAGCTCGCGGGCGGACTCGCGGTCGATAGACTCGGCGTACTTCGTGCTCAGCGGCGAGGCCTTCACCGCGGCCTCCATCCCGTCCTCCGGCGCTGCGTCCATGAGCGACTCGGGTGCACGGAGGCGGGTCCAGGCGACGGGGGTCGGGGCGCCGCGCTCGTTCATCACGGTCACGATCGCCTCGCCGATCCCGAGCGAGGTGATGACCTGGCCGAGGTCGTCGTACGCGCTGTTGGGGTAGGTGTTGACGGTCGCCCTGAGTGCCTTGGCGTCGTTGGGCGTGTGCGCGCGGAGCTGGTGCTGGACCCGCGAGCCGAGCTGGGCGAGAACCTCGTCGGGCACGTCGGTCGGCGACTGCGTCACGAAGAAGACGCCCACTCCCTTGGAGCGGATGAGGCGCACGGTCTGGGCGATCTGGTCGAGGAAGGCGTCGGAGGCGTCGTTGAACAGCAGGTGCGCCTCGTCGAAGAAGAAGACCAGCTTGGGCTTGTCGAGGTCACCCTCCTCCGGCAGGTCGTGGAAGAGGTCGGCGAGGAGCCACATCAGGAACGTCGAGAAGAGCGCCGGGCGGTCCTGGAGGTGGGGCAGCTCGAGCAGGCTGATCACCCCGCGACCGTCGTCGGTCGTGCGGAGGAAGTCCTTGCTCTCGAACTCCGGCTCGCCGAAGAACACGTCGGCGCCCTGGGCCTGGAAGGAGACGAGCTCGCGCAGGATCACGCCGGCGGTCTGCGGGGAGAGCCCGCCGATCGTCTTGAGCTCGGCCTTGCCGGCCTCGTCGCCGGTGAGGTACTGCAGGACGGCGCGCAGGTCGGCGAGGTCGAGCAGCGGCAGCCCGTTCTGGTCGCAGTAGTAGAAGACCAGGCCCAGCGACGACTCCTGTGTGTCGTTGAGGCCGAGCACCTTCGCGAGCAGCGTCGGGCCGAAGGCGGTCATCGTCACCCGCACCGGTACGCCGATCCCCTGGCCGCCGATCGCGTAGAACTCGGTCGGGAAGCCGGTCGCCGCCCAGGTCTGGCCGACGCTCGCCGTGCGCGCGGTGAGCTTGTCGCTCGCCTCGCCCGGCAGGCTGAGCCCGGACAGGTCGCCCTTGATGTCGGCCGCGAACACCGGCACGCCGTTGGCGCTGAGCTGCTCGGCCAGCAGCTGGAGGGTCTTGGTCTTGCCGGTGCCGGTCGCCCCGGCGACGAGGCCGTGGCGGTTGACCATGCCGAGCGGGATCCTGATCCGCACGTCGCTGAGGTCGTCGGCGTCCAGCATCAGCCCGCCGAGCTCGAGCGCGGGACCCTCGAACGCGTAGCCCGGCGCCACGGCCGCGGAGATCGGGTCGTCGGCGGCAGGTGCCGGCGGCTGCGCCGGGGGTACGGCCTCGGCCGGCGTCGACTCGTCCGCGGGCGTCGCCTCAGGGGTCTCGGTCATGGGTCGAGCGTAGTCAGCCCGGAGGTCCGCGACGAGGGCGTCGTTATAGTCACCGGCGTGATCTTCAAGCGGGTGGGGGTGGGGAGGCCGTACCCCGAGCACGGGCTGACGTCTCGTGAGTGGGCCGACCTGCCGCCGCGCCAGGTGCGCCTCGACGACCTGGTGACCACGAAGGACACCCTCCAGCTCGACACCCTGCTCGACGAGGACTCCACGTTCTACGGCGACCTGTTCGCCCACGTCGTCTACTGGCGCGGCGAGCTCTACCTCGAGGACGGCCTGCACCGCGCCCTGCGGGCGGCGCTCCAGCAGCGCAGCGTGCTGCACGCCCGCATCCACCAGGCGGTGGACAAGTGACGGCAGGCCTGAGGTCGGCGGCCACCCTCGGCGTCCTCGTCGCACTGGTCCTCCTCGCCACGCTGTGGGGCTGGGCGGCCTTCACCGAGCCGTTCCCGAAGGACGAGCCCGTCGCGATCTGCGAGAACGCGACCGTCCCTGCCGGCGGCGAGGTGCGCCGCGACCAGGTCGTGGTCAGCGTCTTCAACGGCAGCGGCCGCAGCGGCCTGGCCAGCACGGCGAGCGCCGAGCTGGAGGAGCGCGGCTTCGTCGCCGGCGACGTCGGCAACGCACCCGACCCCTCGCCCACCACCCAGATCTGGGCCGACGACGCCGCCAACCCGGCCGTCGACCTCGTGCGCCAGCAGTTCAAGGGCGCCCAGGTCGTCGAGGGCGACGCCCTCGGACCGGGAGTGGTCGTGATCCTCGGCGAGAAGTTCCAGTCCCTGAAGAAGAAGCAGGTCGAGTCGGTCGTCGCCCAGGCCGACGCGACCTACTGCAGGGCCACCGGCTCGGAGTGATCCCGAGGGGGCCTACTCCTCGGTGCCGCGCTCGACCGCGCGCCGCTTGCTGTCGCCGAGCCAGAGCGCGAGCCGTCCGTTGGCCGAGACCTGCCGAAGCCGCTCCTCGGTGGCCTCGCGCAGCTTGCGGGGAGTGACCACCAGCAGGTCGTCGCCGGCGCGCAGGACCGTACGACGCTCCGGCACCAGCACGTTGTCGGCGCGGATCACCAGCGAGACCGAGGAGCCCTGCGGCAGCCGCAGCTCGCCGACCTCGACACCGTGCATCCGCGACTTCGGCGCGATCGTCACCTGCAGCAGGTCGGCGGCGACCTTGTCGAGCGGGGCGGCCTCGACGTCGAGGCCGCGCGGCTCGTTGCGCTGCGCGACGCCCAGCAGGCGGGCCACCCACGGCAGGGTCGGCCCGGTGAGCAGTGTGTAGATCACGACCATCACGAAGACGATGTCGAAGATGTCGTAGGACCCGTCCACGCCCTCCGACAGCGGGATCGTCGCGAGCACGATGGGCACGGCTCCGCGCAGGCCCGCCCAGGAGATGAAGGCGAGGTCGCGCGCCGCCATCGGTTGCACGATGCTGCTGACGAAGACCGAAAAGGGGCGGGCAACGATCGTCAGCACGAGCCCGGTCACGATCGCCTGGACGACGGTGTCGAGGTCGATCCGCGACGGCGAGAGCAGCAGCCCGAGCATGACGAAGAGGCCGATCTGGGCCAGCCACGCGACACCCTCGGAGAACGACCGCGTGGCCACGCGGTGCGGCAGCTCGCTGTTGCCGAGGATCAGCGCGGCGACGTAGATCGCGGCGAACCCGGACGCGTGCACCGCGGCCGCGGCGCCGTAGGCGGTGAACGCCAGGCACAGCACCGCCAAGGGGTAGAGACCCGACGACGGCAGGGCGGCCCGACGCATGACCCAGGCGCCGGCGACACCGCACGCAACGCCGATCAGCGCTCCCGCGATGAGCTCGAAGACGATCAGTCCGGCGGTCTCGAGCACGCCGGACTCGGCAGCGGCGCCGGTCGAGATGATGCCGACGAGCACGACGGTCGGGGCGTCGTTGAGCCCGGACTCGGCCTCTAGCGCGCCGGTCAGCCGTTTGGGCAGAGGCAGGGCGCGGAGCACGGAGAACACCGCGGCCGCGTCGGTCGGCGAGCAGATCGCGCCGAGCAGGATCGCGAGCTCCCAGGGCAGTCCGAGGAGGTAGTGCGTGCCCACCGCGACGACCGCGACCGACACCGCGACGCCGAGGGTCGCGAGCGACAGGCCCAGGCGCACGCTCGGTCGCATCTGGCGCCAGTCGGTCGTGAGACCACCCTCGGCGAGGATGATCGCGAGCGCGCCGAACCCGAGGGCGTGCGCGAGCTTGGCGTCGTCGAACTGGATCCCGAAGGGACCGCCCTCACCGAGGGCGACACCGATCAGCAGGTAGATCAGCAGCGAGGGCAGCCCGGCGCCGGCCGAGACCCGGACCGCGAGGATCGCCGCCAGCGTGACCACTGCGCCGACCAGCACGAACAGGTCGAGCTGGTGGACGTCGAAGGTCACCGGCACCCCGTCTCTGGTTGTCGCTGGCAGTTGTGTGCCACGATCCTATCGGTGCGGGAGGGAGCCGGACCGCCGTCGTTCCACGCCCTGCAGGGCGGGAATACCGAGCGTCGCCAGGACGTTTGGGGACGGCCCTCTCCGGGTACTCGGACCCGGACGAAAGGGTGTGATCGATGTACGGCGACACCGCCGCGGGCCGCAAACGCGTCGCCCAGCTCCGTGAGCAGAGCGGCGACATCCGCGCCCTCGCCGCCCGGCTCGTCGCCCAGGCCGAGGCCGTGCCGTGGCACGGCAAGGCCGCCGACGCGATGCGCGAGCGGATCAAGGAGCGCGCGGGGCACCTCCGCACCGCGGCCGCGCACCACGAGACCGCGGCCGACTCGCTCGCCAGGCACCTCGGCGAGGTCGACACCCTCAAGGAGGCGATCGACGTCCGCAGTGCCAAGGCGACCACCCTCGTCGAGGACGCCCGCACCCGTGCCAGCGAGGCCGGCGACGAGGCGGGCGAGCCCGACTCGGCCGACACCGCGCTGCTGGCCTTCGACCCTCCCCCGGCCGGTCACAAGGACTGGCTGACCGTGACCCTCCCGGGGCTCTGACATGGTGACCATCGACCTGACCACCCCGCCCCCGCCGCCCACGAGCATCCTCGACGGACTGGCCCGGCGGCTCGCCCTCACGCTCCCCGAGCTGCGCCACATGGCCGGTCTCGCGGGCGGCGCGCCGCTCCCCTTCGACCTGCGCGACTCCGACGGCGCCGCCCCGGCCGGGTCGCTGTCCGGCCGGCTCGGCCAGAGCCGTGGTTCGGTCGAGGACTCCGCCTACACCGACGCGCTCGGCACCCTGCACGACCCCGACGACTCGCTGCGGCGGCGCGGCCTCATCACCGACGACGGCGCCGACCCCGGCATCGTCGGCGCGATCGGCCTGCTCGCCACCCCCAGGCTCGCCCTCGACCTCGACGTCGCGGCCGGCGGCACGCAGGTGAAGGCCTGGCACCGCCAGTCGGGCGAGGCCGTCGCGAGCCTGTCCACCTGCGACGGCATCGTCTTCGAGCTGGCGTGGTTCCCCGTCGACCAGTGGACCACCGAGCTCGCCCGCGTCACGGCCGTGCCGGAGGACCTCGCGGTCACCGAGTCGCACGTCCCTGCGCTCCTCGACGTGCCCTACGCGCTCGCCGACTCCATCGGCGAGGCGCTGCGGGCCGGCCGCTCCGACCTGGTGCCGGTGCTGGTCGGCCAGTCCGACGGCGCGGTCCTCGCCGACGGGGACGAGCTCGGCGACGCCGAGGCGGGAGCCGCCCTCTCCGCGGTTCACGCCGAGAGCCGGGGCCGGCTGCGGATCCTGGCCGCCGAGGTCTCCGAGCGCGCGACGACCTCGGTCGGCGTCATCTCCTGGGTCCTGCTCAAGGACGGCTGGCACTCCCTGACCCCGCGCCACGACGACGGCGCCCGCGTCGCCGTGTCCCGCGTCGATCCCGACGACCTCGCCACCGAGCTCGCGCCGGTGCTCGCCCAGGTCGTCCGGGCCATCCCCGGAGAGGACGTGGCCTGACATGGGCGACCTCGAGATCCCCCGCACGCACTCGGCCGACGACGGCGCCGACTCGTCGGCGTCCGTCACCGCCGACAAGTACGACCAGATGCTGGCGCTGGCCGACCTCTTCGACTCCTCCGGCAACGAGATGCGCACCCGCGCCCGCCTCGGCTCGGAGATCCTCGGCGACGACGACGTCGTGGACTCCGGCGAGCTGTCGAAGGCCACGTGGGGCCAGGCCGAGGAGGACATCCGCGCCGCGACGACCGGCAAGCACGGGTTGCTGACCCGGTCGGTCGAGCTCGACGCCGACGCCCTCGTCGTACGCGCCACCGTGCTCACCTACCGCTGGATCGACGAGCTCCAGCAGGCGGCCTACAAGACGCTCGGCTCCATCGCGGGTCGCGCCATCGGCTACCTCGCTCCCGAGGTGGCCCTCGGCGGCGCGATCGTCAGCGCCGGCCTGATCGAGGCCGACGCGCTCGACCGCGACGGGGTCACCGCCTACCTGAGCGAGCTCGCCGACAGCAACCCCGACCTGATGGACCACCTCTCCGGTGGCGGTGGCCTGCTCGACGGACTGCACATGCGCTCGCTGCTGACCGCCGGCGTCCTCGCCTCCGACCAGGGCGCGCACGCCGCCCGCGGTGGCCTGCGCGCGATCGGCGTCGACGCGTTCCCGACCGACGCGGTGTCGGCGTTCCGCGACTCGGCCGGCTCCTTCGTGGAGGTCGAGGCTCCCGAGCCCGTGGCCGCCAGCGAGGAGGGCACCGCGCCGCGCTCCCTCGAGGAGCTCATGGCCAACCTGCTCGCCGAGGACCGCAGGATCAGCGTCCAGCGCGTGGGCGCGGGCCGCTACATCGCCTACCTCCCCAGTGGCCTCGGTGACGACTCCGGCCGGCTGCGCCTCGTCGGCGCCGATCCATCCACGTCGGCGCGCCAGGTCGTCCGGGCGATCGAGAAGGCCGTGACCGACGACGACGCCCGGGTCATGCTGGTCGGCTCGGCGGCCGGTGGAGCGCTCGCGGCCGAGATCGCCGCCGACGTGACCTCGGACCGCTTCGTGGTCGACCAGGTCGTCACCGCCGGCGCCCCCTCGGCACTGGTGCCGCGCATCCCCGACACGACGCGCATGCTGTCGCTCGAGGACCGCTCCGACCCCGTCGCGCTCCTCGGCTCGCTGATCAACGCCCGCACGAGCAACCGGCTCACCGTGGTCTTCGACGGAGCCGCGGCCGGCGGTGGACCGCTCTACGTCGCCGGTGCCCGCGCCGCCGACGTCGCCGAGCACCCGGAGCTCCGCGCCGAGATCGCGCGGATGCAGGACCTGGGCTACCTCGCCGGCTGAGCCGCTAGACGATCCCGTGCACGAACTCGCCGAGCTGGGCGAGGTTGCGGCACTCCGACATCGCGACGACCCCGCCGTAGGCGTCGGCCGCGCTGTCCCCCGTGCCCCAGTGGCGGGGGTGCTCGGGATTGAGCCACCACGCGTGGCGAGCGCGCCCGGCGAGGTCGGACAGGACCGGCAGGGCCAGGTCGCTGTAGTTCGAGCGCGCGTCGCCGAGCACGAGCAGTGACGACCGCGGCCCGATCGCGTCGGGGTGCTCCTCGGCGAAGCGGGTGAGCGCGCGTCCGTAGTTCGTGCGGCCCCACAGCGCGGCCTGCGAGATCTTCGGGGCGAGCGCCTCCATCACCTCGACCACGTCGGCGCCGCGCCGGAAGGTGTCGGTGACCTCGACGACGTCGTCGACGAAGGTGAAGGCCCGCACACCCGAGAAGGCCTCCCGGAGTGCGAAGACGAGCAGCAGGGTGAACTGCGCGAAGTTCGCCACCGACCCGCTGACGTCGCAGAGCACGACGAGGTCCGTGCGGTGGGGCCGCTTGGGACGGTGGTACGTCGTCAGCGGCACCCCGCCCGTCGCGATCGAGGCGCGCACCGTCCGGCGTACGTCGAGGGGGCCGCGACGCTGCGCGTGCTGCTCCTTCGTCAGCCGGGCCGCGAGCCGGCGGGCGAGCGGGTAGATCTCGCGCCGCATCTCCTCGAGGTCGCTGCGACGGGCGGCGGTGAAGTCGAGCCGGTCGATCGTCGGGCGGACCGTGACCTCGGCGACGTGCTCGGGTCCCTTCTCCTCCGCGATCCGGCGACGCGCGTCGCCCTCGACCATCCGGGTGAAGTCGCCGATGCGCCGACCGGCCGTCCGCTGCGCACGCTCGCCGTCGAGCCCGCCGGCCAGCAGGCCCTGCACGAGACGGTCCATCAGCTCCGCGGGCGAGACGCGCTGGAGGGAGGTGTACGCCGACCAGCTCGACAGGCCCGGTCCGCGCCCGGGCATCGCACCGAACCGGGCCACCGCCTCGACTGCAAGGTCCTGCAACGCCTGCTGGTCGCCGGAGGCCAGGGCCTCGGCGAGAGCCTCGCGGAAGCGGGCGAGCTCGGGACCGGTGTCGCGCGGACCGTCGGCGTCCGGCTGCTCGTCGCCCGCGACGCCACCGCCGACCAGGCGCGGGTAGTAGATGTCGAAGACCGCGTCGAAGGTGACCCGCTGCGGCTGCCGCTTGACCAGCGTCGCGGCGTAGGCCGCCCGCACCGTCTCGCGGTCGTGCCAGCGCACCTGCTCCAGCGCGGCGATCGCGTCGAGCCCCTCGGCCAGCGACACCGACAGGCCCGCGGAGCGCAGCGCCTCCACGAAGCCGATGTGGGTGTCGAGTAGGCTCATCGAGCGGCCAGCTTCAGCTCCTTGATCGCGCGCTGCTGGTCGGAGGCGTGCTTGAGCACGACGCCCAGCGTCCGCGCGACCGTGGCCTCGTCGAGGTCGTCGATCTCCAGCGCGATCAGGGTCCGCGCCCAGTCGACCGACTCCGCGATCGACGGGGCCTTCTTGAGCTCGAGCTCGCGCAGGCGTACGACGACGTCGACCAGCTGGGCGGCCACCCTGTCGTCCAGCCCGGGGACCTGGCTCCTGACGATCTCCCGCTCGCGCGCGGCGTCGGGGTAGTCGAGGTGCAGGAACAGGCAGCGACGCTTGACCGCCTCGGACAGCTCGCGGCTGGCGTTGGAGGTGAGCACCACGAAGGGGCGGCGGGTCGCAGTGACCGTGCCGAGCTCGGGGATGGTGACCTGGAAGTCGCTCAGCACCTCCAGCAGCAGGCCCTCGACCTCGACGTCGGTCTTGTCGACCTCGTCGACCAGCAACACCGTCGGCTCCTCGCGCCGGATCGCACCCAGGAGCGGCCGGGTCAGCAGGAACTCCTCGGTGAAGATGTCGTCGTGGGTCTCGCTCCACGTCGTGTCGTCGCCCTGCGCGGACTGGATCCGGAGCAGCTGCTTCTTGTAGTTCCACTCGTAGAGCGCCCGGGCCTCGTCGAGGCCCTCGTAGCACTGGAGCCGCACCAGCTCCGCGCTCGTCGCGCGGGCCACCGCCTTGGCCAGCTCGGTCTTGCCGACCCCCGCCGGTCCCTCGATGAGCAGCGGCTTCTCCAGCGCCCCCGCGAGGTAGGCCGTCAGCGCCGTCGCGTCGTCGGTGAGGTAGCCGGCCGCGCGCAGCCGCGCGGTCGCGTCGTCGGCGGACTCGAACCAGGTCGTCACGTGATCGACACTATCGGCGCGTCTCCCACGAGCGGAGGCGGTTTCCACGCGGAGCGCTCGCTGGCGCTCACGCCCTTCCGTTCACGACGTCTCTGCTGACCCCATCGCGGAGCGATGGGGTCAGCAGAGAGGGCGGGATTCGAACCCGCGGTAGGTCTCCCTACGACCGCTTTCAAGGCGGTTCCGATCGGCCGCTCCGGCACCTCTCCTCGTACGACGCCGGGGCGTCGCACACCGCCGGACTCTACCCAACGGGTCCGGGGCGCCCGGAGCGTGATGAAATCTCCGCCGTGACGTCCGAGACCGCCACCGTCTACCGCCTCGCACCCGCCATCGCGGCGCGGCTGGTGGGCCTGCTGCTGTGCGTGGTCGCCGTGCTCATCCTCGCGTGCACCCTCGCGATCGCGGTCGTCGACCTGCACACGGTGTTCCTGCTCGTGCCCGTGGGTCTCACGATCGCGATCCTCGTGGGGTCGTGGTGGCTGTGGCGGGAGAAGGGCTGGATCGTCCGGGCGACCGACGAGGGCTACCGGATCCAGTGGGTGCGCGGCGTCGGCGCCGAGGCCGCCCGCTGGAAGGACGTCGAGGACGCCGTGACCACGACCGTCGCCGAGGCGCCCGTGGTGGTGCTCCGGCTGCGCGACGGACGCAGCAGCACGATCCCGGTCGAGATGCTCGCCCTCGACCGCGAGGCCTTCGTGCGCGAGCTCCAGGAGCACCTGCGCCGCGGCCAGGGCCTCCGCAGTCTCTGACCCGAGTTGCCACCTGATTCGGCGCAGGGGCGCCGGGCCTTGTAGCCTTCTCTGCGCCCGACCTTCGGATCGGGCATGGAGGCGTCGCCTAGTCCGGTCTATGGCGCCCGCCTGCTAAGCGGGTTTGGGGCTACAACCCCATCGAGGGTTCAAATCCCTCCGCCTCCGCCGCGTGATCGGCCCCCTTCTGCGGAAGGGGGCCGATCTTCTGGGCGTCGATCGTCCGAATTGCACACTTTTGCAGGTATCTGCAATGCACAGACCTGCAGCACCATCGATGTGACGCCGCCACGGCCGTGGGGGAGAATGAAGACTGTCATCCCCTGTGACATTGACCCTCGAGGTGAAAGACATGACCCCTGTACGCCGCATAGCCGCAGCAGCCCTGGTGGCCGCGCTCGGCTCCGGATTCATCGGCCTCGGGGCCACTTCAGCACACGCCGACACGACCTGGGGCTTCAAGTCCAAGGGCAGCAGCCAGAACCTCGGCGACACGACCTGGGGCTTCAAGTCCCGGGGCAGCCAGAACGTTGGCGACACGACTTGGGGCTTCAAGATCAAGGGTCGCGACTGACCAGACGTGCCATGATGTGCACGCAAGTGAAGAACCGGGACCCGGACCCCTCAACCCCCCACGAGTTCTGGTCCGGAAGCCTCCCCCACAGGCGAGTCCCGGTCGCGAGGGCAGCAACTCATCGAGTTGCTGCCCTCGTCCACTTCCTGCCCGTCGGGCAGCTCGTCACGACGACGTGTCCGAGCCCTCGTCGGTCTCGCGACCGGAGATCCCACGCTTGCCCATCTCGTAGCCGAGCTGGAAGCGCGTCTCGATCTCGAACTCGCTCTTGAGGTCCGCCACGTAGCCGGCGTAGGTCCGGGGGCTGACGCCGAGCCGCTTGGCGCCGGCCGGGTCGGCCCGGCCCTCCAGCAGCATCCGGATGGTCATCGCGCGCTGCTCGGCGGCGATGTCGCGCATGAGCGAGGTCTCGCTGCTGGTGAAGGGGCGCGCGCGCTCCCAGTGCCGCTCGAACATGTCGACGAGGTAGCTCACCATCGACGGCTCGCTGATGACCATGGCGGCGCTCACGCCCTCGTGGCTGGGGATGATGGCCAGCCGCCGGTCGACCACGATGAGGCGGTTGAAGAACTCGTCGAGTGTGCGGACCTCGGCGCCCTCCGCGGTCACGGCGGCGACGTACTTGCGGGTGTCGGCGCCCCGTCGTGCGGCGTGCTGGTAGAGCGTGCGCATCTTGACGCCGCGCCGCAGGGCGGCGATCTCGCGCGCCCCCGCGGCGCCGAGCTGCTTCACCCCGCGCCGGTCCTGCGGCTGGGCGGTGAGCAGCTCCTCCTCCGCGTCGCTGACCATCGAGGCGAGGAAGCTGCCGATCGTGGCGCCCCGGATCTCCGCGAACGGCCCGCCCACCGCGGTCGGGGAGCGGCGCCAGGCGTGGGAGAGCGTGCTGAAGGCCTGCGCCCAGTGGGCCGACTCCGCGATCAGCTCGGCGCCCTGCTGGCCGAGCGGGGCCACGACCTGTGCCTGCACCGCCGCCGGGTCGACGGCGCGCCACTGGGCTCCGTCGTCGCTCTTGACGACCAGACCGATCTCGACGAGCAGCTCGAAGGCCTCGTGGAGCTCGCCGCGCTTGACGATGCGCTTGTCGGTGGCGCTGAGACCTCCCGACGCGACGATCTCCTCGTAGAGCGGCGTGGCCTGCTCCTCGAACATCCCGCGCTCGTGCTGCCCCAGGGGCATGACTCACCTCGCCTTCCCACCGAGACCCGACCCCGTAGGGGGTGATGCTGCCACAACGTCCCCCACCCTCCCCGGAGACGCGACGACCCGCCTCCCCGGGACGAGGGAGGCGGGTCGTACGACGCTGCTGCGGGCGTCAGGCGTCGAGTCGGGCCTTCAGCGTGTCGAGCTCGCTCCACAGGACCGCCGGGAGGTCGTCGCCGAACTTCTCGAACCACTCCTGGATCTGCGGGATCTCGGCCCGCCACTCCGCGGCGTCGACGGCGAGTGCCTGGGCCAGCTGCTCGTCGGTGAGGTCGAGGCCGTCGATGTCCATCGAGCCGGGGGCCGGCACGTGGCCGATCGGGGTCTCGACCGCGGCGGCCTGGCCGTCGATGCGCTCGATGACCCACTTGAGGACGCGGCTGTTCTCGCCGAAGCCGGGCCACAGGAAGCCGCCCTCGTCGTCGCGGCGGAACCAGTTGACGTAGAAGATCTTCGGCAGCTTGGCCGCGTCGTTGTCCTTGCCGATGCCGACCCAGTGGCCGAAGTAGTCGCCGGCGTTGTAGCCGATGAACGGCAGCATCGCCATCGGGTCGCGACGCACCACGCCCACGGCGCCCACGGCGGCGGCCGTGGTCTCCGACGACAGCGTGGCGCCCATGAACGTGCCGTGGTTCCAGTCGCGGGCCTCGGTGACCAGCGGGATCGTCGTCTTGCGGCGACCACCGAAGAGGATCGCGTCGATCGGGACGCCGCGCGGGTCGTCGTACTCGTCGGCGAGGATCGAGCACTGCTTGATCGGGGTGCAGTAGCGGCTGTTGGCGTGGCTGGAGAGCTCGCCGGTCTCCTCGAAGATCTCCGGCGTCCAGTGCTCGCCCTTCCAGCTGGTGGCCTCGGCCGGGGTGTTCTCCAGGCCCTCCCACCACACGTTGCCGTCGGGGGTCAGCGCGACGTTGGTGAAGACCGAGTTGCCCTTGCGGATGGTCTCCATGGCGTGCGGGTTGGTGTGCTCGTTGGTGCCGGGCGCGACGCCGAAGAAGCCGAACTCCGGGTTGACCGCCCACAGGCGGCCGTCCTCGCCGATGCGCATCCAGGCGATGTCGTCGCCGATGGCCTCGACCTTCCAGCCGGGGATGGTCGGCTTGAGCATCGCGAGGTTGGTCTTGCCGCACGCGCTCGGGAAGGCTGCGGCGACGTACTTGGTCACGCCCTGCGGTGAGGTGAGCTTGAGGATGAGCATGTGCTCGGCCAGCCAGCCCTCGTCGCGCGCCATGACCGAGGCGATGCGCAGCGCGTAGCACTTCTTGCCGAGCAGGGCGTTGCCGCCGTAGCCCGAGCCGAAGCTCCAGATCATCCGCTCCTCGGGGAACTGGACGATGTACTTGGTGTCGTTGCACGGCCACGCGACGTCCGCCTGGCCGGGCTCGAGCGGCATGCCGACGGAGTGGAGCGCGGGGACCCACTGCACGTCCTCGCCGATCTCCTCGATGCGGCTGAGCACCTCGGTGCCCATGCGGGCCATCACGCGCATCGAGACGGTGACGTAGGCCGAGTCGGTGACCTCGATGCCGAACATCGGATGCTCGGCGTCCACGTGCCCCATCACGAAGGGGATGACGTACATCGTGCGGCCCCGCATGCAGCCGGCGTAGAGCCCGCGCATGAGCTCCTTCATCTCGGCCGGGTCCATCCAGTTGTTGGTGGGGCCGGCGTCGCGCTCGTCGACGGAGCAGATGTAGGTGCGGTCCTCGACGCGGGCGACGTCGGTCGGGTCGGAGGCCGCGTGGAACGAGTTGGGCATGACGTCGGGGTTGAGGCGGGTGAACGTGCCGGTCGCCTCCAGCGACGCGGTGAGCTGCTCCCACTCCTCGTCGGAGCCGGTGCACCAGTGGATGGTGTCGGGCTGGGTCAGCTCGGCGACCTCGGTGACCCACGCCAGGATGCCCTGGTGGGTGGTCGGCCTGCCCTCGTGGATTGTCGTCTGCGGGTCGATCGTTGCGGTCATGACCGTTTCCTTCAGCGTGCGTAGCGGCTGGTTCGCGCGGCCTCGTTGTCGGCGACTTGCGGGGACGCTAACCGCCGCCGGAGTCCGCACATATTGGATCGATCACAGACTTGTGGCGTGGGTCTCACTGTGCATGCGTTGATTCGTTTCACCCTGTGCGGCGTCCCCGAAATGCGCGAAACCCCTGCCGGAGCAGGGGAAACGCGGCTCGGACGAGCGTGTCGGGTCAGGCCTCGACGGCGTCGCGCATCTCGTCCAGCTCGGCCATGTCGGCCTTGTGGGCACGCCAGGAGTGGCTGACGGCGAAGGCCCACACGGCGGCGATCGCGACGTAGAGGGTGATCGCCACGGCGCCGGGTACGGCGACCAGGTCGGCGTTGATGAGCGTGCGGGTGTTGGTGAGGACGATCAGGCCACCGACGAGGGAGCCGAGCATCCGGGCCGGGATGACCTTGACCAGCATCGCGGCGAACGGCGCGACGATCACGCCGCCGATGAGCAGGCCGGCGACGATCTCCCACTGGATGCCCGAGAGGCCGAGGGCGGCGAGGAAGCCGATCGAGGCGGCGAGGGTGACCACGAACTCCGACGTGCTGACCGAGCCGATGACCTTGCGGGGCTCCATCTTGCCGCTGGCGAGGAGGGCGGGGGTGCCGATCGGTCCCCAGCCGCCGCCGGCGGTCGCGTCGACGAAGCCGGCCACACCGCCGAGCGGGACGAGGAACCTCTTGCCGAGCGGCTCTCCGACGCGGCTGCTGTCGAAGCCCTTCACCGTGAAGCGCACGAGGAGGTAGGAGCCGAGCGCGAGGAGCAGGACCGCCATGACGACCTTGGCGAGGTCGACCGGCATGTTGACCAGCAGGGTGGCGCCGATGAACGCACCGATCGCGCCGGGGAGGGCGATGGTGCGCACGACGCGCCAGTCGACGTTGCCGAAGGAGTGGTGCGAGATGCCCGAGGCGGCGGTCGTGCCGAGCTGCGCGAGCTGCACCATGGCCGATGCCATCGCGGGGTTCGTGCCGATCATCAGCAGCAGCGTCGTGGAGGTGACGCCGTAGGCCATGCCCAGGCTCCCGTCGACGAGCTGGGCGGCGACACCCACCAGGGCGAACATGACGAGCTTCTGCACGGGGACTCCTCCGAGGGCAGGTTCAAGACGTAGTCACCAAAGTACACTGAATTGATAAGTTTTGCCTCATCAGTGATCGGTGTGGCCTTTCACCTGCCCCCAGTGGGGCTGTCACCCCTGTCGGGGTCACTCCTCCGCGTCGAGGTCGGCGGCGACCCGGCGGTGGGCCTCCCAGATCTCCTCGGGCATCCGGTCGAACTGCGACAGGTGCTCCTCGCGGAAGCCCATCTCCTGCTGCCACCGCTCCTTGTCGATGGTGAGGATCCGCTCGAGGTCCTCGGGCGTGATGTCGACGCCCTCGAGGTCGAGCTCGTCCTCGGTCGGGAGGATGCCCACGGCCGTACGACGTCCCTGCACCTCGCCGGCCTTGAGCTGCAGGAGCCAGAGCAGCGGGCGCAGGTTGTCGCGGTAGCCGGGCCAGAGGAAGTGGCCGTCCTCCGGGTCGCGCTGGAACCAGTTGACGTGCGCGAAGATCGGCTGCTCCTTCGCCGCGCCGACGACGTCGAGGTAGTGCCGTGCGTAGTCGCCCTCGCCGTAGGCCATGAAGGGCCGGTTCGACATCGGGTCGTAGCGCAGCTGGCCGTCCACGCCCTCGGCGGCGAAGGTGGCCTCGGCGCCCAGCGTGAGGCCGTCGTACACGCCCTCGGCGAGGTCGGTGATCGCACGGATCAGCGGCTCGCGGTCGCGGGTGCGGCCGCCGAAGATGATCGCGTCGATCGGCACGCCCATCGGCTCGTCGTAGTCGGCCGCGATGTTGGGGACGTTGTCGAGCGTCGTGGTGAAGCGGCTGTTGGGGTGCGACCAGGCCGCCGTGTCGTCGGACTTGCGGTCCGCGAGGGGGGCACCCGTCCAGTCGAGCCAGCCGTGGACGTCGCTCGGCGGCTTGGGGGTCTTGCCCTCCCACCAGACCTCGCCGGTGCCGGGGTTGTAGGACACGTTGGTGAAGATCGCCTCGGTGCCCTCGTCGATCGAGGCGAGGGCGTTGGGGTTCGTCGTCTCGTTGGTGTCCTTGGCGACGCCGAAGACGCCGTACTCCGGGTTCATCCCCATCAGTCGCCCGGACTCCTCGTCGACCCACAGCCACGCGATGTCGTCGCCGTAGAACGACACGTGGTAGCGATCGCCCAGCGCGTCGGGCGCGGCCATCATCGCCAGGTTTGTCTTGCCGGAGGCGCTGGGGAACCCACCGCAGACGTGCCAGGTCTTGCCCGTCTCCTTGTCGTGGATGCCGATGAGCATGTACTGCTCGGCGAGGAACTTCCTGCTCGCCCAGCCGTCGTACGCACCCTGCCGCAGACCGTGGGCGATCTTCCCCAGCAGCGCGTTGCCGCCGTAGGACGAGCCGAAGTGCAGGATCGTGCGCTCGTCGGCGACCGTGACGAAGTAGCGCTGGTCGTCGGGCGTGCCCTGGCCGAGGTGCTCGAGGTCGCCGGTCACGTGGACCGCGCGGACGAAGGAGTCCGGGTCGTCGAGGTCGTTGACGAACTGCACGCCGACGCGCGCCATCCGGATCATGTGGAGCACGACGGTGCGGGTGTCGGTGAGCTCGACGCCGGCGGCCCACGGCGCGAGCGCGTTGCCGGCAGGCGCCATCAGGTAGGGGATGACGTACATCGTCTTGCCCTCGGACGCACCGCGCATCCGGTCGTGGAGCATCGGCTTCATCTCCGAGGCCGGGCGCCAGTTGTTGTAGACACCCCTGTCCTTCTCGTCGTTGGTAGCGACGATCGTGCGCTCCTCGGAGCGGGCGGTGTCCTTGTGGTAGCTGCGGGAGTAGTAGCGCCCCTCGCCCGCCATCTGCAGCTCGCCTGCGGCGACGGCCTCCTCCAGGAGACGTGCGTCGTCGGAGGCGTTGACCACCTCGACGCGCGCCGCGCCCGTGAGCTCGGCGTACTCCTTCACGAACTCCCTGACCCTCGGGTTGGTGAGCCCGGCTGCGTCCAGGACTGCCTCGAGATCTGCCATGCGCCTGCCTCTCATCCTGCGGCGGGTGCGGACCGCCGCGTGTGCGGGTGCAAGGCACCCTAGGGCAAGGCTCACACCGGCCGATCCACCGATATGGGGGATGCTGATTTCGCTCGTCCGGTCGCGGTCGGCTATTGTCGTCCAGTCCCCGCGGGTCAGTCGGCCGGCACGGACGATGCGCCTGTAGCTCAACGGATAGAGCATCTGACTACGGATCAGAAGGTTTGGGGTTCGAATCCCTACAGGCGCGCAGATCACGAAGCCGCAGGTCAGCCCAGCTGACCTGCGGCTTCTTTCTTCCCGGTCCGCCAGGGCGTCGCGGAGCTCCTCGAGCGCGCGAGGCGCGGGCTGGACTGCTGAGTTGACGCGCCCGGCGGCGACCTTGACCCTAGGCGACATGACGTTGGCGCGCTCCGCCGCACTCCGGGGTTTCCACTCCCTGGTGCTCGAGCTGGGTGGCGACCCGGACGCCATCGCACGCGAGGTGGGACTGGACCCGTCCGCACTCCACTCCGACGAGCTGCTGGTTCCCGAGCGCGCCGTGGCCGGCGCACTGGAGATCGGGGCGAGGCAGACGGACTGCCCGGACCTCGGACTGCGCGTCGCAGCACGCCAGGAGCTCAGCATGCTCGGCCCCCTCGCGCTCGCGCTCCAGTCGTCCGCGACCGTCGGGGACGCGCTCGAGTGCTGTTCTCGCTACCTCTCCGTCCACTCCCGCTCGGTGGGGCTCGCGGTCGAGGCGGACCCCTACGGCGACAAGGGTGTGGTGGCCCTGCGGTGGAACGTCCCCGGGGACGGCGATCTCGCGCCCGTGCAGGCGACCGACCTGAGCCTGGGCTTCGCACACGGCGCCCTCAGATCGGTGACCGGCGCGGGCTACGGGCTCCGCACCGTCGACCTGCCGCACGAGCCGTTGGCGGATCCCGAGACCTATCGTGCCTACTTCGGGACGGAGGTCCGCTTCCGGCGACCGGCCGCGCTCCTCCGCGTCCCGTCGTCACTCATGCGCCAGCCGGTCGCCGGCGAGGACGCGGTCCTGAAGCAGCTCGCCATCGCCTACCTCGACCGCCTCTCCCCCAGCGGTCCCGGGCTGGTGGCGGCACGGGTTCGCACTGCCGTGGCACAGGCACTGGGCACGAGCCCGGTGACCATCACGGCCATCGCCGACCTGTTCTCGGTCCATCCCAGGACCCTGCAGCGTCAGCTCGCTCGGGAGGACACCTCGTTCGTCGCCCTGGTGGACGGCGTCCGCAAGGAGGCCGCGCAGAAGTACCTGCGCGGGACCGACCTGCCGTTCTCCCAGGTCGCGGCGCTGCTGGACCTGTCCGAGCAAGCGGTCCTCACGCGATGCTGTCGTCGTTGGTGGCACGAGACGCCGACGCAGGTACGTCAACGGGGCGCTGCGCCGTCGTGAGGCGGTGTCGCGCGTGGGCAAGGAACTGTCGCGACGGATCAAACGCGTCGACCCCAGGCTCGACACACTCGATGACATGGCTGAACACCCCCACGACGGACCCACGGCGACCCACGAGCGGGACGTCGAGCACGTCGACGTCGTCATCGTGGGAGCAGGGCTCTCGGGCATCGGAGCGGCCTACCGCATCCAGACCGAACGACCAGGATCGTCGTACGTCGTGCTGGAAGCGCGCGAGGGCCTCGGCGGCACGTGGGACCTGTTCCGCTACCCGGGGGTGAGGTCGGACTCCGACATGTTCACCCTCGGCTACTCCTTCAGGCCGTGGCGCGACAGCCGGAGCCTCGCCGACGGAGCGTCCATCCTGACCTACATCCGCGAGACGGCGGACGAGCACGGGATCGACCAGCACATCCGCTACTCCAGCCGCGTCGTCGCAGCCGACTTCGACACCGCGACCTCGGCCTGGACCCTCGTCGTCGAGGACGGGGACAACGTCCGGCGGCGCACGATGACGTGCGGCTTCCTCTACTCCTGCGCCGGCTACTACGACTACGACCAGCCGCACGCTCCTGCGTTCGAGGGGGTCGACGACTTCGCCGGCACCGTGGTGCACCCCCAGTTCTGGCCGCAGGACCTCGACCACGCCGACAAGCGGGTCGTCGTCATCGGATCGGGTGCAACTGCGGTGACGCTCGTGCCGGCGATGCTGAAGGGCGAGCGCCCCGCCAGTCACGTCACGATGCTGCAGAGGAGCCCCACCTGGATCAGCGCGGTTCCCGGTCGGGACAAGGTGGCGGACAGGATCCGGGCGGTGCTCCCCGGGTCGCTCGCCCACAAGGTCATCCGCGCGAAGAACATCGCCTTCAGCACCGCGTTCTACCAGTTCTGCCAGCGGTGGCCGCGCAAGGCCCGCGAGCTGCTGACCCGTTCCGCGACCGGGATGCTGGGCGACCCGCAGCTGGTCGCCGACCACTTCACCCCGTCCTACGACCCGTGGGACCAGCGGTTGTGCGCCGTGCCCGGCGGCGACCTCTTCCGCGTGGTCAGGGACCGGCGCGCGGAGGTCGTCACCGACCACGTCGACCGCTTCGTCCCCAAAGGGATCCGGCTGCGGTCCGGGCGGCTCCTCGAGGCCGACGTCGTCGTCACGGCGACGGGGCTCAAGCTCCTCGCGTTCGGCGGGATCGAGCCGCACGTCGACGGACGCCGTGTCGACCTCTCGGAGCAGTACGTCTGGAACGGCGCCATGATCACCGGTGTCCCCAACTTCGCGGTGTGCATCGGCTACACCAACGCGTCGTGGACCCTGCGTGCAGACCTGACCCACCGTCTCGTGTGCAAGGTGCTGGGCTGGATGGAGCGTCGCGGACACCGCGCTGTGGCCCCTGTGGCGGACAGCGACCTCGAGCCGCAGCCGTTGCTCGAGCTGGCCTCGGGATACGTCCAGCGCTCGATCGCGGCGTTCCCGCGCCAGGGCGACCGATCGCCGTGGCGGGTCCGCCAGAACTACGTGCTCGACTCGGCGACGACGCTGCGCGCCGACCTGGCCCGCCACCTGGCACCCGTCCACCCCGCAACCACGACCGCGGCCGCGGTCGACCGGACGAGGGTCGAGGCATGAGCGCGACGTGGCAGCCCGACCTGCTCGGGACGGGCTACGAGCAGCACACGCTCGAGCTCGGCACCGATCCCGACGGTGAAGGACGCATCACCGCGGTCGTCGTTCGCCGGGTGCCGCTCGAGGACGAGCAGCCGCACGGCGCGGTGCTCTACGTGCACGGATTCGCCGACTACTTCTTCCAGACCGAGCTCGCGGACTTCTTCGCCGAGCGTGGGCTGGCGTTCTACGCGCTGGACCTGCGCAAGTCCGGGCGCGCGCGGAGCGAGGGACACACTGCCCACTACGTCACCGATCTCGAGCTCTACGACGTCGAGCTCGAACGCAGCCTCGAGCTCGTCGCCGACGAGCACCCGGACAGTCCGGTCGTCGTGGTGGCCCACTCCACAGGCGGCCTGATCACGCCCCTGTGGCTCGATCGCAGGCGACGTGCCGGCAGGACGGATCCGGTGGCGGGGCTGGTCCTGAACAGTCCGTGGTTCGACCTCCAGGGCAAGCCACGGATGCGCCACGCCGTGACCCAGGCCGTCCGCATCCTCGCCAGGATCGCCCCGCTGCGGGTGCTGGACCTGCCTGCCACCTCCGTCTACGGCGACTCGCTGCACGCCGAGCGAGGCGGGACGTGGCACTACGACCTCATGCTGAAGCCGCTGGCCGGGTTCCCCGTCACGGTGGGCTGGCTGAACGCCGTCCGGCGCGGACAGGCTCGGCTGCACCGCGGCCTCGACGTCGGCGTACCGTCACTGGTCCTGCGCTCCGACAAGACGCACTACTCCCGCACGCACAGCCCGGCGAGCGACCGCGCCGACACCGTCCTCGACGTGCAGCAGATCGCTCGCTGGGCCGGCTGCCTCGGCGGCGAGACGACGGTGCAACCGATCGAGGACGCCCGGCACGACGTCTTCCTGTCGCTCGACGTGCCTCGGCGACGGTCGTACGACGCCGTGGACGGCTGGCTGCGCCGTCTCGGTCTGACCGAGCCGTTCCCCGACCCGCCCGCCTGAGACGTCCCTGCCGAGTCAGCTCGCCCCCACGTGTGAAGGACCAGACGATGACCAGCACTGCCACGACGATGCGCGCCCAGCGCCTCGACACCACGACCCTGACCTTCGAGATCACCGACGTCCCCGTGCCCGCTCCGGGCCCCGGGCAGGTGCTCATCGAGGTCGCGTTCAGCGGCATCTGCCACTCGGACCTGTCGCTGCTCGACGGGACGTTCCCGGCCATGGGGCCGGAGGTGATCACCCAGGGACACGAGGCCTCCGGCGTGATCGCCGCACTCGGACCCGGTGTCGAGGGGTGGGCACTGGGCGACCGCGTCGTGCCTGCTGCCGGTCGACCGTGTCGGCAGTGCCCGATGTGCCGGCGCGGCGAGCTCGGCCGGTGCCTGGCCCTGCAGCTGATGGCGTTCGCCTACGACGGCGCCTGGGCGCAGTACACCGTTGCGGACGCGCAAGGACTCACCCGGATCCCGGACAACGTCTCGATGGAGCACGCGGCCGTCCTCGCCGACGCCGTCGCGACACCGTACGGCGCCGTGGTGCACACGGCCGAGCTGCGGGTCGGTGAGTCGGCCGGCGTGTGGGGAGTGGGCGGCGTCGGCACGCACATCGTCCAGCTGGCCCGGCTGGTGGGAGCCACCCCGATCGTCGCGGTCGACCTCGACCCGGCGGCGCGTCAGCGAGCGCTCGACCTGGGGGCCGACCTGGCCCTGGATCCCCACGACGCCCAGCTGGTCAGCAAGGTGCGCGAGGCCACGGGAGGGATCGGCCTCGACGCCGCCTTCGACGCGGTCGGCATCAAGGCGACCTTCGACCAGGCGCTCGAGGCGCTCGGCAACGGCGGACGCCTCGTCGGCGTCGGCATGAGCGCCGACGAGCTCTCCCTCGGCATGAGCGTGCTCTTCAACCTCAGCCGCAAGCAGGTGCGTGGCCACCTGGGCTACGAGGTGACGGACGTCGGGGTCCTCGCACGCCTGGTCTCGACCGGCCGCCTCGACCTCAGCCGGTCGATCAGCCAGGTCGTGGCGCTGGAGGACCTCGAGGAGGGCATCAGGACGCTCCGGAGCGGGGAGGGAAGTCCGGTCCGGATCCTCGTCCAGCCGTGAGGTCCTTCCTCAGTAGCTCTTCGGCAGCCCCAGGCTGTGCATCGCGACGAAGTTGAGGATCATCTCCCGGCTCACCGGCGCGATCCGCCCGGCGCGGGCGGCGACGAGCATGCCGGCCATGCCGTACTCCTGCGTGATGCCGTTGCCGCCGTGGGTCTGCACGGCCGCGTCGACGGCGTGCACGGCCGCCTCGGCGGCGGCGTACTTCGCCATGTTGGCCGCCTCGCCGGCGGCCATGTCGTCGCCGGCGTCGACGAGGGCGGCGGCCTTCTGGGTCATCAGGCGGGCGAGCTCGTTCTCGATGTGGGCCATCGCGAGGGGGTGGGCGATCGCCTGGTGGGAGCCGATGGGCGCCTTGAAGACGGTGCGCTCCTGGGCGTACGACGACGCCTTGCCGAGGGCGTGGCGCGCGAGGCCCGTCGAGAAGGAGGCCGCCATGATCCGCTCGGGGTTGAGGCCGGCGAAGAGCTGGACGAGGCCACCGTCCTCGTCGCCGACGAGGGCGTCCTGGGGCAGGCGGACGTCGTCGATGAAGACCTGGAACTGCTTCTCCGGGCTGACGATCTCCATCGGGATCGCGGTGAACTCGAAGCCCGCGGAGACCGTCGGCACGACGAAGAGGCAGGGCTTGAGCTTGCCGGTCCGGGCGTCCTCCGCGCGGGCGACCACGAGCACGTGGGCGGACTCGTCGACGCCGGAGATGTAGATCTTCTGGCCCTTCAGCACCCACTCGTCGCCATCACGGCGGGCGGTGGTGGTGATGTTGTGGGAGTTGGTGCCGGCGTCGGGCTCGGTGATCGCGAAGGCCATCGTCGCGGTGCCGTCGGCGATGCCGGGCAGCCACTTCTGCTTCTGGTCCTCGGTGCCGTAGCGCGCGATGACCGTGCCGCAGATCGCCGGGCTGACGACCATCATCAGCAGCGGGCAGCCCTGGGCAGCGAGCTCCTCGCAGACGGCGGCCACGTCGCCGATGCCGCCGCCCCCGCCGCCGTACTCCTCCGGGATGTTGACGCCGAGGTATCCCGCCTTGGCGATCTCCATCCACAGCTCGGTCGTCTTCTCGCCTGCGCGGGCGCGCTCGACGAACCACTCGCGGCCGTAGCCCTTCGCCAGCCTCGCGACCTGGCGGCGCAGCTCGGTGCGCTCCTCGGACTCGGTGAACGTGCTGCTCATGGGCTCTCCTCCACTACTGCCAGGACCTCCCCGGACGCGACCTGCGACCCGGGCTCGACGTTGATCTCGGTGACCGTGCCGGCGTGCGGCGCGGTCACGGTGTGCTGCATCTTCATCGCCTCGAGCACGAGGACGACGTCGCCCGCCGCCACGCCCGCACCGGCGGCGACCTTCACGGAGACGACCGTGCCGGGCATCGGCGCGAGCAGAGAACCGCTCGCCACGGCGTCGGCGGGGTCGGTGAAGCGCGGCACCTCGCGGAACGTGCGTCCTGAGCGCGGGCTGTCGACGTACACCTCGCGGCTGCCCGGCAGGCCCGGGCCGAACCGGACCTCGCACCACCCGCCCTCGCCCTCACCGGACCAGTCGATGCGCCAGCCGTGCTCGAGCCGCGTGGCCCGCTCGACGGTGAAGTCGGCGTTCGGGAACGCGATGCCGACGCCGGTGCGGGCGCTGACCCACTCACCCTCGAACACGTCGTCGGGCCACCCGGTCTCGAACCGCTCGACCTGCCCCTGGCTGCGGACGTTGCGCCAACCAGTCGGGACGCCGCGCTGGGCCGTGCGACGCTCGTCCTGATCGAGCACCGCTGCGGTCGTCGCGCACAGCAGGGCCGCCCCCATCCAGTCGCCGGCAGCCGGCGAGGGCGCCCGCGACTCGAGCCACGTCGTGGTCATCTCACCGGCCACGAAGACCGGGTCGGTGAGGATCTCCACGAGCTGGTCGCGGTTGGTGGTGACGCCGTGGATCCGGGCCCGACGGAGCGCGGCGACGAGCTGGCGGACCGCCTGCTCGCGGGTCGGCGCCCACGCCACCACCTTGGCCAGCATCGCGTCGTAGAACGTCGACACCTCGTCACCGCTCGCGAAGCCGCTGTCGACCCGGACGCCCGCCCGGTCGAGCGGCCCGAGCTCGGTGTCGGCCGGGAGGTCGAAGGTGACCAGCCGGCCGCTCTGGGGGACGTAGGCCGCGTCCTCGGCGTAGAGGCGTACCTCGATCGCGTGCCCGCCCCTCGACGGCGCGACCTCGGGCAGCCCGCGGCCCTCGGCGACCGCGAGCTGCTGCTCGACGAGGTCGAGGCCGGTCACGAGCTCGGTGACCGGGTGCTCGACCTGGAGCCGCGTGTTCATCTCGAGGAAGAAGTAGCGGTCGCCGGCGGGGTCGTGGAGGAACTCGACCGTGCCGGCGCCGCGGTAGCCGATGCCATCGGCGAGCCGCTCGGCCGCCTCGCACATCGCCCGCTCGGTCTCCTCCGACAGCCCGGGGGCCGGGGCCTCCTCGACGACCTTCTGGTGCCGGCGCTGCACGGAGCAGTCGCGGGTGCCGAGGGCGCGCGCGCCGGATCCGTCGGCCATCACCTGCACCTCGACGTGGCGCCCGGACTCGACGTAGGGCTCCACGAAGACCGTGCCGTCACCGAAGGCCGACTCGGCCTCGGCGCGCGCGGACTCGATCTCGGCGTCGAGCCGGTCGAGCGACCGGACGATCCGCATGCCGCGGCCGCCGCCGCCGGCGGAGGCCTTCACCAGCAGCGGGAGGTCGGCCTCGGTCGGCTGGTCGGGAGCGGAGAGGACGGGTACGCCGGCGCGCGCGGCGATGTCCTTCGCGCGGATCTTGTCGCCCATGGCCTCGATCGCGTCCGGCGGCGGGCCGACCCAGGTGAGGCCGGCACCGATGACTGCGCGGGCGAATGCGGCGTTCTCCGAGAGGAAGCCGTAGCCCGGGTGGACCGCGTCGGCGCCCGACCTCAGCGCCGCGTCGACGACGAGGTCGATGCGGAGGTAGGTGTCGGCAGGCGCGGTGCCCGGCAGCCGGACGGCGTGGTCGGCCTCGGCGACGTAGGGCAACCCGGCGTCGGCGTCGGAGTGGACCGCGACCGTCTCGATGCCGAGGCGGCGACACGTGGCGAAGACGCGGCGGGCGATCTCGCCGCGGTTGGCGACCAACAGGCGCTGGATCATGGCCGTCACATCCTGAAGACGCCGAAGCCGTCGGCGCCCTTGATCGGAGCGTTCCCGATGACGCTGAGGCAGATGGCCAGGACGGTGCGGGTGTCGCGGGGGTCGATCACGCCGTCGTCGTAGAGCATCCCGGACAGGGCGTAGGGCAGCGACTGCTCCTCGACCATCTGCTCGACCATCGCGCGCATGCCGGCGTCGCCCTCCTCGTCGTACTGCTGGCCCTTCGACTCGGCAGCCGCGCGGGCGACGATGCTGAGCACGCCCGCGAGCTGGGCAGGTCCCATGACCGCGGACTTCGCACTCGGCCAGGTGAAGAGGAAGCGGGGGTCGAACGCGCGGCCGTTCATGCCGTAGTTCCCGGCGCCGTAGGAGGCGGCCATGATCACGCTGAGGTGCGGGACGGTGCTGTTGGACACGGCGTTGAGCATCTGCGCGCCGTGCTTGATGATCCCGCCCTGCTCGTAGTCCTTGCCGACCATGTAGCCCGTCGTGTTGTGGAGGAACAGCAGCGGGGTGTCGGACTGGTTCGCGAGCTGGATGAACTGCGTCGCCTTCTGCGCCTCCTCGCTGAACAGCACGCCCTGGGCATTGGCGAGGATGCCGACCGGGCGCCCGTGCAGCCGCGCCCAGCCGGTGACGAGCGAGGTGCCGTAGAGCGGCTTGAACTCGTCGAACGGCCGGCCGTTGTGGGCGCTCGTCCCGTCGACGACGCGGATGATCACCTCCCGCGGGTCGAACGGCTCCTTG
Source organism: Nocardioides exalbidus (assembly GCF_900105585.1). NCBI lineage: Bacteria > Bacillati > Actinomycetota > Actinomycetes > Propionibacteriales > Nocardioidaceae > Nocardioides > Nocardioides exalbidus. Next base: position 1,715,907 of record NZ_FNRT01000002.1, on the reverse strand, counting down.
AGGTCGGTCGGGATGAGGTCGAGCAGACCCTCGGGGTCGGCGTCTGGCTCGGCGAAGCGGGCTGGGCTGGAGTCACCGGATATCCGGTGACCGCCCCGCTTGTCGGCCGAGATCTGGGGGGCGAAGCGGGAGTCCTGGGTGCAAAGGTCGGGCTGGTTGCGGTTCAGCCGCGCCACGATCCGGCGCCCGATGCGGATGGCGTCGTGCTCGTCCTCGGCGAGGTAGTCGGCGAGGCCGGAGACCCGGGCGTGCATCTCGGCGCCGCCGAGGGACTCGTCGTCGGACTCCTCGCCCGTGGCCATCTTCACCAGGGGCGGACCGCCGAGGAAGACCTTGGCGCCGCCGCGGACGAAGACCGTGTAGTCGCTCATCCCCGGCACGTAGGCCCCGCCGGCGGTCGAGTTGCCGAAGACCAGGGCGATGGTCGGTTGCTTGCGCGCGGACGACCGCGTCAGGTCGCGGAAGAGCCGTCCGCCTGGGATGAAGATCTCCTTCTGCGTCGGCAGGTCGGCACCGCCGGACTCGACCAGCGAGATCGTCGGGAGGTTGTTCTCCTCGGCGATCTGCGAGGCGCGGAAGATCTTCTTGACCGTCCACGGGTTCGACGCGCCACCCTTGACCGTCGGGTCGTTCGCCGAGATCAGGCACTCGACGCCCTCGACCACGCCGATGCCGGTCACCACGGACGCACCGACGGTGAAGTCCGAGCCCCAGCCCGCCAGCGGCGACAGCTCGAGGAAGGCCGACCCGGGGTCGACGAGCAGCTCGATCCGCTCGCGGGCCGTCAGCTTGCCGCGCGCGTGGTGGCGCTCGACGTACTTCTCGCCCCCGCCCGCCACCGCGACGGCGTGCTGCGCGTCGAGGTCGGCGATCTTGTCGAGCATCGCCTCGCGGTTCGTCATGACTCGAGCACCGCCTTCATCCGCTCGAGCGTCGTCTGCATCCCCAACTTGTTGGTGCGGCGACGCAGTGGGCCGAGGACGAGCCAGTAGAGGCGCGTGGGGAGGTTCGGGTCGAGGCGGAAGTACTCCGTGACCAGGGTGCCGCCGTCCTTCGGCTCGAGCCGGTAGCCCCAGTTGTTGACGGTCACGGAGTCCGAGCCGACGGAGAACTCGAAGAGCCTCTCGGGCTCGCAGGCCGTCACCTTGCAGCCCGACCAGTAGGTCGGGCCGACGCCGTTGCGCTTCACGTGGCCCTTGAAGTACGCCCCGACCTCCGGCCCCGTCGCACCGCGGGTCCACTTCGCCTCGAAGGTCTCGGGGCTGAACTCGCCGATCCGGGTGACGTCGCTGACGAGGTCCCAGACCTCGGCCGGCGTGGCGTCCATCTGGACCGAGACCTCGTCACCGAGGGAGGGCAGCCTGATCATCGGATCTCCTTCATGATGCGTAACCCAAGAGCTTGGCGGTGAGGTCGCGCAGCACCTCGTCCGCGCCACCCCCGATCGGCAGCAGCCGGGCGTCGCGGTAGTGCCGCTCCACCTCGGTGCCGTGCAGGTAGCCGGTGCCGCCGAAGAGCTGGACGGCCCGGTCGCAGACGAACGCGGCGCAGTCGACGGCGGTCTGCTTGGCCAGGCACGCCTCGGCGATCACGCCCTCGCCGGCGACGTGCCGTGCGGCGACCGCGCGCGTGTAGGTGCGCGCGACCTCGACCTGGCGGCGCATCTCGACGAGCGTGTGGCTGACCGTCTGGTTGCTGGCGAGCGGGCGGCCGAAGGTCTCGCGCTCCCGGCACCACGCCGCCGCGAGGTCGAGGCTCCGTGCCGCGATGCCGTAGCCGTGGACGGCCAGCGCGATCCGCTCGACGACGAACTGGTCGGCGATCTGCGCGAACCCGGAGCCCTCCGCCCCGACGAGGTTGGCCGCCGGCACGCGGACGTCGACGAACGACAGCTCGGCGGTGTCGGAGCAGTGCCAGCCCATCTTCCTCAGCGACCGGCTGACCGTGAAGCCCGGCGTGCCCTTCTCGACGACCAGCAGCGAGAGGCCGCCGTGCCCCGGCCCACCGGTGCGCACGGCGGTCGTCACGAAGTCGGCACGGACGCCGCTCGTGATGAAGGTCTTCGCGCCGTTGACGACGTAGGAGTCCCCCTCACGCACCGCCCGGGTGGTGAGGCGCGCGACGTCGGAGCCACCGCCGGGCTCGGTGATCGCGAGCGACCCGATCGTCTCGCCGGCCAGTGTCGGGCGCACGAAGCGGTCGACGAGGTCGGTGTCGCCGGAGGCCGCGATGTGGGGCAGCGCGATGCCGCTCGTGACGAGCCCGGCCATCAACCCGCTCGAGGCGCCGGCGTCGAACATCGCCTCCTGCACCGCCACCGAGTCGAGCAGGTCTCCCCCGCCGCCGACCGACTCCGGGAAGCCGACGCCGAGCAGCCCGAGGTCGCCCGCCGTCCGGTGCAGCGAGCGCGGGATCTCCCCCGCGTCCTCCCACTCCTGGAGGTGCGGCACGACCTCGCGGCGCGTGAACTCGGCCGCGGTCGCGCGCAGGGCGTCGCGCTCGGTGATCACAGCAGCGAGTCCTCGATCGAGACCATCCGCGAGCGCAGCCACTCGCCGAGCCCCTTGGCCTGCGGGTCGAAGCGCGTGGACGCGGCGACCCCGTCGCCGAGCAGGCCGTGGATGACCAGGTTGACCGCGCCGAGGTGGGGCAGCAGCCACACGTCGACCTCGAGGTCCGCCGCCTCCGGCAGCAGCGCGCCGATCCCGCGCGGCGACATCATCTTGAACAGCCACTGCACGCGGGCGTCGTACTTCTCCTGCGCGACGCCGTCGTGCGCGACCCAGAGCCCGACGTTGGCGTCCCCGCCCTTGTCGCCGGAGCGGGCGTGGACGAAGCGACCGAGCGGCAGCCGGCGGGTCATCACGTCGGTGCGGCCCGGGTACGGCGACGGGCGGGCGCCGGGTGCCTCCTCGGTGGGCGTGTACGACGTGGGGTCGGCGACGACCTCCCGACGACCGTCGGCGTGGACGACCGTGTGCGTGACGTCGGCGCGGTCGACGTAGGCCGCGCGGTAGATGCCGAACGGCGTCGCGGGCGCGGGCGGTGCGGTCATCGTGAAGCCGGGGTAGGAGCCGAGGGCGAGCTCGACGGCTGCCGCGGTGAAGGCGCGGCCGACCGGGTCGGGCGAGGGGTCCTTGACGGTGCAGCGCAGCAGCGTCGAGGCGGACTCCTCGGTGTCGGCGTCGGCGGGCGGGAGCACGACCTCGGACCAGTGGACCTGGGCGGCGGACGGCGTGAGCTGGGACCTCACCCACTCCGCCTTGGCCTCGACGTCGAGGCCGGTGAGCACGAGCTCGACGCTGTTGCGCCAGCCGCCGAGCTCGTTGACGCAGACCTTGAGCCGCTGCGGTGGGGCCTCCCCGACGACCCCGCTGACCCGGACGCGGTCCTCACCGTCGTCGTCGAGCCGGACCGAGTCGAGGTGGACGGTGACGTCCGGGCCGAGGTAGCGGGTGGACTGGATCTCGTAGACGAGCTGCGCGGTGACGGTGTCGATCGTGACCGCGCCGCCGGTGCCGGCGTGCTTGGTGATCACGGACGACCCGTCTGCGGCGACCTCGGCGACCGGGAACCCGAGCGGCCGGTCGCGGTGGGGCAGCGCGAGGAAGCCGCTGAAGTTGCCGCCGGTGGCCTGGGTGCCGCACTCGATGACGTGGCCGGCGACGACCGCGCCCGCCAGCTCGTCGTACGACGTCGCGCTCCAGCCGTGGCGGGCAACCGCGGGCCCGACGACGAGGGACGCGTCGGTGACCCGCCCGGTGACGACGATGTCGGCGCCGCCGGTGAGCGCCGCGGCGATGCCGAAGCCGCCGAGGTAGGCGTTGGCGGTCAGCGCGCCATCGAAGGAGAGGTGGCGGACGTCGTCGCCCTCGACGTGGGCGATCGCCGGGTCCAGCCCCAGGCCGGAGGCGACCTCGCGGAGCCTGTCGGCGAGCCCGGCGGGGTTGAGGCCGCCGGCGTTGGCGACGATCTTCACGCCCTGCTCGAGCGCGAGGCCGAGGCAGTCCTCGACCTGGCGGACGAACGTGCGGGCGTAGCCGAGGGTCGGGTCCTTCAGCTGGTCCTTGCCGAGGATCAGCATGGTGAGCTCGGCGAGGTAGTCGCCGGTGAGCACGTCGAGCCGACCGCCCTCGAGCATCTCGCGCATGGCGGCGAGCCGGTCGCCGTAGAAGCCGGAGCAGTTTCCGATCCGCACGACACCCGTCACGTCGGCCGCCGCCCCTCGCCCGGCTGCCCGGCGAACGCCTGCGCGATGTCGAGCCACCGGTCGACGTCGGCGCCGCCCGCGACGAGGTCGGTGTCGTCGCGGTGGATGCGCTGGGTGACGAGCCGGCAGAAGTCGCCGGCCGTGCCGGTCAGGGTCTGCTCGGCGTCCTCGGGACCCCAGCTCCACACGTCGTCGGACGGCGAGAGCAGGTCGATGCGGAACTCGCCGGCCGGCGGCTCGAGGCCGTGGACGGCGAAGGCGAAGTCACGGGTGCGGACGCCGAGGTGCGCGACGTGGCGGATCCGGTCGGTGTCGACGACCTGCGCGCCGAGGCCCGCGTGCACGTCGAGGCTGTGCGCCCACGTCTCCATCAGCCGGGCGGTCGCCATCGACGCGGCCGACATGGGCGGGCCGAACCACGGCATCTTCGCCCCGCTCGGGAACGCGGTCAGGGCCGCGTGGAGGTCGGCGCGGGTACGCCGCCAGCGCTGCAGGAGCCCGGGCTCGCTCGCGACGGCAAGGGCCTGGCGGTCGACGTAGTGCTCGGGGTCGGCGAGCGCCTCGAGCACGAGCGCGTCCCACGCGTCCTTGTCGGTCGCCGCCTTCAGCGCTGCCTCGTCGGTCCACGCGAGGTGGGCGACCTGGGCCGCGACGTCCCAGCCGGGCGCCGGCGTGGGGGTGTGCCAGCCGCCCTCGTCGAGGTCGGCGACGAGCCACTCGAGCGCGTCGCCCTCGGCGGCGAGGTCGGCGAGCACCTGCTGGAGCACGTCGGTCATGTCGTGAGCTCCTTCTCGAGCACGTCGGCCCACTCGCGCAGGATGCGCCGGCGGCGGGCGGAGTCGTCGGTGATCGTGGACGCGAGGCCGAGGCCCCGCACCAGGTCGAGGGTGGCCTGCACGAGCTCGCGCACGCCGGGCCGCGACTCGTCGGCACCGAGCGCGGCGACCGTCATCCGGTGCGCCTCGCGACCGACCCGCTGCTCGAGCGGGGCGACGGCGGCGAGCAGCGTCTCGTCGGTGCGGGCGGCGACCCACAGCTCGAGCGCGGCGGCGAACACCGGCGAGGAGAAGTGGTCGCCGAGCATCTCGACGACGGCACGGGTGCGCCGCTTCCCCGCCGGCAGTGCGGCCGCGGCCTCCGCGAGCTCGGCGCCGCGGCGCTCGGTGAGGTGCTCGACGGCGGCGACGACGAGGTCGTTCTTGGTCGGGAAGTGGTGCAGCTGGGCGCCGCGGCTCACGCCTGCCCGCTCGGAGACGAGGGTCGTCGACGTGCCGGCGAACCCGCGCTCGACCAGGAGCTCGACCGTCGCCTCGAGCAGCCGGGCCCGCATCGCGCGGGTCCGGTCGGCCTGCGGCACCCGGGTCGAGGTCACCGTCCCAGCGTGCCGTCGTACTAACAAACAGTCAAGCCTGACTTTTTCTCAGCAGGCACCCGAGGTGTACGTCGCGTCGACGTCGAGGTCACCCTCGTGGAAGAGACCGCCGTCGTAGGCGATCTCCATGCAGCCACGGACCGCGTCGTCGTCGGCGGCCCGGAGCTCGTAGTACTCCTGGATCCCGTAGGACTCCCCGAAGGGGGCGTCCTCGTTGACGGTGCGCCCCTCGCGCACCTCCACGTCGTCGCGCCCGAGCGCCTCCTGGATCGCCGTGACCCCGGGCGACCCGTACTTGCCGTACGCACCGGTGAGGTCCCCGGCGGCCGAGGACCCCGCGGAGTCGAGCCGGTCCTGCGTGAGCGGGCCGACCGAGTCGACCGTCACGGTGAGCGCGGCGATGCCGAACCCGAGCGCCGCGACGCCGGAGACGACCCGGCCGAGGGCGAAGCTGGCACCGGAGGGCTCGTTGGCCTCCGGGTTCTTGAACTGCCAGGCGGTCGTGGCGTACCAGAGCTGGCGGGGGTCCACGATCGTCAGGACCAGGAGGAGGATCGCGACGATCCAGAGCACGGTAGCCATGGCGGAGATCTCCCCCGTGAGGGCGGCGCTGAAACTCCGGGTCAGACGGCGGCGACGGTGAGCACGATGCGGGCGCGCTCGTCGGGGGCCAGCCAGCGGCGGCGGGCCCGGAGGAGCTTGCGGGTCGACCAGGCGACGAAGACGACGGCAAAGGCCACTGGGAGCCAGACGAACGGCAGCCCCGCCAGGGCGGTGAAGAGCATGCCGGTCAGGGTCGTGACGAGCGAGAGCTTGCCGGCGTACCCGGCCATCGCGGCGTGCGGCGCCGGGGTCGCGCGGGGCGAGGAGAGGTCGACGGAGTAGGGCGAGCGGATCGACCAGGTCATGACCGTCGACAGCACCTGGCCCATCACGACCAGCCAGCACGACGCGACGCAGACGCCCACGAGCAGCGGGGGCGCGCCGTTGCGCACCAGCGCGAAGAGGATGGTCACGCCCGACACGAGCGCCATGCACTCGGCGATCACGAGGGTGCGTACGTCGAACACGTCCCGCGCGGGGACCGGCAGGGTCTCGCGCCACACCATGCCCTTGCCGTCGAGGCAGAAGGCGTTGACGCCGAAGAGCAGCGCCGCGCCGCTGGCGGTCAGCCCGGGCAGGAGCATGACCGAGCTCCACTGGAGCCCGGCCACGAGCGCGACCAGGCCGGGACCGACACCCAGCACCATCAGGCCCCGGCGCAGGCCGACCGAGCGCCACACGGAGTCGCGGTCGAGCCGGCGCAGCAGCGCGCGCTCGGGGGTGAGCCAGCGGGACTCCGGTGCCGGGCGCGCCTCGTGCACCCCGGACTGGACCCGCAGCTCCTCACGTGGCGGCAGGCCGAGCGCCCAGGTGGCCGGCCGGGCGCCGACGAGCGTCATCACCGCGGCGAGCGCCAGCAGGACGAGGACCGCCAGGGGCCAGCGCGACGTCGGCGCCGTCTCCGCGAGCCAGGTGGTCGGCAGGGCGCGGACGATCGGGCCGAGCGCGCCGGCGAGGTGGAGCGTGGCGACGAGCAGCAGGAAGACGACGCTGACCACGCGGACGACGAGCACGCCGTGCTCGGTGCGGCGCACGCCCTCGACCGTCCAGCCGATCGCCTGCCCGATGGTCGAGGCGGCGACGACCCACGCCAGGACGACGAGCTGCGCGCCGAGCAGGTGCGCGGGGTCGGCCACGAGCGCGCTGACCGCGAGCAGGCCCCACATCTGGACGAGCCAGGCCAGGTTGACCGGGGCGAGCAGGAGCGCGCCGAAGTGCTCGCTGGTCGGGCTGATCGGGTGGATCGCCGCCTCGCTGCGCGAGAGCAGCTCCCTGCCACCGCCGCTGCTCATCGCCGAGCTGACCGACAGCAGCAGGAAGCCGACGAAGGTCGCGCCGAGGTTGGCCTGCAGCGCGGTGACGGCCTTCTGCACGGTGTCGCTGCGGATCGCGTCGACGTCGAACGTCGAGGGCAGGACCGCGAAGCAGAGCGTCAGCCCGAGGACGACGAGCACGCCGACCACTGCGGCGGCGGGTCGTCGTACGGTCCCGGCGCGGAAGCGCACGAGGTGCCCGGTGTCGCGGGCGGCCTCCAGCAGGCCGGCCGGGCCGCTAGTCGAGGAGGGCACGGTAGGCCTCACCGGTGAGCTCGGCGGCCTGCATCTCGGCGACGCGGTTGCCGCCGCGGAGCACGATCGCGGTGCCGCACGCCTCGAGGGCGAGGTCGCGCAGGTGGGTCGAGAGCAGGACGCAGGCGCCGCGCGCGCGGGCGTCGGCGACGACCTCGAGGGTCGCGTCGACGCCGATCGGGTCGACACCGTCGAAGGGCTCGTCGAGGAGCAGCACGGCGGGCTCGTGGAGCGCGGCCAGCACCACGCTGAGCCGCCGGCTCATGCCGTGGCTGAACCCGCCGACGACGCGGTGGGCCACGTCACCCAGCTCGAAGCGCTCGAGCAGGTCGCGGCCGCGGTCCTCCCAGGTGTCCATCCGGCGCAGGCGGGCGGACAGCTGGAGGTGCTCCCACGGGGTCGCGCGTGGCACGAGCCCGCCGACGTCCGGGCAGTAGCCGACGACCCGCTTCACGCCGATCGCGTCGGTCTCCGCGTCGTGGCCAGCGACCGTGACCTGCCCGGAGGTGGGCGGCACGACACCGGCCAGCACCTTCATGGTGGTCGACTTGCCGGCGCCGTTGCGCCCGAGCAGCGCGGTCGCCCGGCCGTTGCCGGCGGCCAGGTCGACGCCGGACACGGCCTCGACGTCGCCGAAGCGGACGTGCAGGTCGCGCACGACGACGGCAGGGGCGATCTGGTCCACCCGACGATTGTCGCCGAGTTCGCGTCCGCGCACAGGAGAATCGACCGGGCGCTTCCTCCCCGTCCTCCACGCCGACCGGGCACTTCCTCCCCGTCCTCCACGCCGACCGGGCACTTCCTCCCCGTGAGTGGGGACGAAGTGCCCGGTCGGCACGCGTGACGGGGACGGAGTGCCCGGTCGGCACGCGTGACGGGGACGGAGTGCCCGGTCGGCACGCGTGACGGGGACGGAGTGCCCGGTCAGGCGGGGAAGGAGCCGCCCGTCGCCGCGAGGTCGCGGAGGTACGCCGTCGGGCGGAAGCGGTCGCCATAGGTGTCGGCGAGCTCGTCGGCGCGGTCCAGGAAGGCCGTCAGGCCGACCGGACCGACCGGGTGGCCGGTCTCGTCGAGCGCCTGCCAGCCGGTCATGAACTGGGCGGCGCCGCCGGTGAGGGCGGGGAAGCCGATGCCCATGATCGAGCCGATGTTGGCCGCGGCGGCCGAGGTGAGCACACCCTCCTCGAAGCACTTCGCGGTCTCGAGCGCCTCGATGAAGAGCATCCGGTCGCGCACGTCGCGGATCGGGACCTGCACCTCCGCGACGGGGAACGTCTCCGCGAGCCCCGGCCACAGCGTCGTACGACGTCCGTCCTCGTCGTAGTCGTAGAAGCCGGCACCCTTCAGTCGCGACGGGCGACCGAGGTCGATCATGGTCGCGATGACATCACCGGCGGGGTAGTCGCCGAGGTCGACGCCGTCGCGCGCGGCGGCCTCCTCGGTCGCCTTGCGGATCTTGGCCATCAGCTCGAGGTTGAGCTCGTCACTGATCTGCAGCGGCCCGACCGGGAAGCCGGCCGAGGTCGCGGCGCGCTCGAGCGACACCGGGTGGACGCCCTCGGCCAGCATCGTGAGTCCCTCGTTGATCTGCGTGCCGATGACGCGCGAGGTGTAGAAGCCGCGCGAGTCGTTGACCACGATTGGCGTCTTGCGGATCTGCTGGACGACGTCGTAGGCCTTGGCCAGGGCGAGGTCGGAGGTCTCCGCGCCACGGATGATCTCGACCAGCGGCATCTTGTCGACCGGGCTGAAGAAGTGCAGGCCGATGAAGTCCGCAGGACGGTCGACGCCCTCGGCGAGCTCGGTGATCGGCAGCGTCGAGGTGTTGGAGCAGAGCAGCGCGTCCGGGTCGACGTGGTCGGCGACCTCGGCGAACACCTTCGCCTTGAGCGAGGGGTCCTCGAAGACGGCCTCGATGACGAGGTCGCAGCCGGCGAGGTCGGCGGCGTCGCCGGTGGGCGTGATCCGCCCGAGGATCTCGTCGGCCTTGTCCTGCGTGATCCTGCCGCGCTCGACGCCCTTGGCGTTGAGCTTCTCGGTGTACGCCTTCCCGCGCTCGGCGGCCTCGAGCGAGACGTCCTTGAGGACGACCTGCATGCCGGCCCGGGCGCACGAGTAGGCGATCCCGGCACCCATCATCCCGGCGCCGAGGACGGCGACCCTGGTGGCGGTGAACTTCTCGATGCCCTGCGGGCGCAGGGAGCCGGAGTTGATCGCCTGGAGGTCGAAGAAGAACGCCTGGATCATGTTCTTGGCCTGCTGGTTGACCACCAGGCTGGTGAAGTAGCGGCTCTCGATGCGCGAGGCGGTGTCGAAGTCCACCTGCGCGCCCTCGACGGCCGCGCTCATGATCGCGCGCGGCGCGGGGTAGACCGCGCCCTTGGTCTGCTTGCGCAGCAGCGCCGGGAAGGCCGGCAGGAACTGCGCGAGCGCCGGGGTCCTCGGGGTGCCGCCGGGCATCTTGTAGCCCGCCCGGTCCCACGGGTTCGCCGCGGCGTCGGCGTCGTCGCGGTGCTCGAGGATCCACGCCTTCGCGGCCGGCACGAGCTCCTCGCGGGTCGCCACGACCGCGTCGACGAGGCCCTTGGCGAGGGCGCCCTGCGGGTCGAACTGCGTGCCCGGCATGAGCACGTCCATCAGCGCGGACTGCAACCCCAGCATGCGTACGACGCGGGTGACCCCGCCGCCGCCCGGCAGCAGGCCGAGCGTCGCCTCGGGCAGGCCGATCTTGACCGAGCGGTCGTCGACGGCGATGCGGTGGTTGGTCGCGAGCGCGATCTCGAGGCCGCCCCCGAGCGCGGCACCGTTGATCGCAGCGACGACCGGGCGGGGGAAGGTCTCCAGCCGGCGGAGGCTGGACTTCACGGCCTCGCCCATCGCGAAGATCTCGTCGGCGTCGTCGGGCGTCGCGGACATCATGTTCTTGAGGTTGCCGCCCGCGAAGAAGGTCTTCTTGGCGCTGGCGACGACGACCCCGACGACCTCGTCCTGCTCGTCGTACAGGCGCTGGACGGCCGCCTCCATCGAGCGGAGGTAGAGGTCGTTCATGGTGTTGGCGCTCGCCGTCGGGTCGTCGAGCGTGAGGGTGACGATGCCGTCGGCGTCGCGGTCGTAGCGGACGGCGGTCTGGGTGTCGGTGTCAGTCATGTGCAGTCTCCTCAGACCAGCTCGACGATCGTGGCGATGCCCATGCCGCCGCCGACGCAGAGCGTGGCGAGGCCGCGCTTCTGGTCGCGGCGGGCGAGCTCGTCGACGAGCGTGCCGAGGATCATCGCGCCGGTGGCGCCGAGCGGGTGGCCCATGGCGATGGCGCCGCCGTTGACGTTGGTGACGTCGTGGCTGATGCCCATGTCGCGCATGAAGCGCATCGCGACGGCGGCGAACGCCTCGTTGATCTCCCACAGGTCGATGTCGTCGACCTCGAGGCCGGCGCGCGAGAGCGCCTTGCGGGCGGCGGGGGCCGGGCCGGTCAGCATGATCGTCGGGTCGGCGCCCGAGACGGCGGTGGAGATGATCCGGGCGCGGGGCGTCAGCCCCAGCGACGTACCGACCTCCTCGGTGCCGATCGCCACGAGGGCCGCGCCGTCGACGATGCCCGAGGAGTTGCCGGCGTGGTGGACGTGGTCGATGGCGGGGACCCAGTGGTACTTCTCCAGCGCCACGTCGTCGAAGCCGGCGTCGCGGCCGATCTGGGCGAACGACGGCTTGAGCCCGGCGAGGCCCTCGACGGAGGTGTCGGGGCGCACGGTCTCGTCGCGGTCGAGCACGGTCACGCCGGCGAGGTCACGGACCGGGATGACGGCGTCGTCGAAGTAGCCGTTGGCCCAGGCCTTCGCGGCGCGGTGGTGGGACTCGGCGGCGTAGGCGTCGACGTCCTGCCGGCTCCACCCCTCGATCGTGGCGATCAGGTCGGCGCCGATGCCCTGCGGCACGAAGCCGGTCTGCAGCGCGGTGGCCGGGTCCATCGCCCAGGCGCCGCCGTCGCTGCCCATCGGCACGCGGCTCATCGACTCGACGCCGCCGGCGAGGATGAGGTCCTCGAAGCCGGAGCGCACCCGCTGCGCGGCCTGGTTGACGGCCTCCAGGCCGGAGGCGCAGAAGCGGTTGAGCTGCACGCCCGCGACGGTCTCGGGGTAGCCGGCCTTGAGCGCGGCGGTCTTGGCGATGTCGCCGCCCTGGTCGCCGATCGGGGTCACGACCCCGAGCACGACGTCGTCGACGCGGGCCGGGTCGAGCGTGGGGTTGCGGGTCTTGAGCTCGTCGAGGAGTCCGACGACCAGGTCGACCGGCTTCACCTCGTGCAGCGTGCCGGTGGCCTTGCCGCGGCCGCGAGGTGTGCGGATGTGGTCGTAGACGAATGCTTCTGCCATGCCAGCGATTGTGACACCATTACTGTCACAGTCCAACAGGTGTGACGTGGGCAACTCGGGCCCGACCTGCTGGCCGCCGGACCGACCGGCACACCGGTGACGAGGAGAGGATGGCCGGATGTCCGACACCGACGAGCTGCTCACCCTCGACCAGCTCACGGAGCGCACCGGGGTGAGCGCGCGCAACGTCCGGTTCTACGCCTCGCGAGGCCTCGTCCCCTCCCCGATCCGCCGCGGGCGCTCGGGCTACTACGGCCCCGACCACGTCGCCCGGCTCGAGCTCGTCCGCGAGCTCCAGGGCCACGGCTTCACGCTCTCGGCGATCGAGAAGTACGTCGAGCAGATCCCCGAGACCGCGACGCCCTCCGACATCGCCCGGCACCTGTCCCTGCTCGCCCCGGTCACCGGCGACCGCGACGTCGACGTCCCCGGCGGCCTGTCGGGCATGGGCATCTCGCCGGACGCCGCGCAGGCCGTCGCGGAGGTGTACGCCGCCCACGGCAGGCAGGTCGCCGACGAGCTGTCCGAGATCGTGCGCACCAAGGTGTGGCCGCAGTTCCGCGAGGCCGGCTACACCGCCGAACAACTGCGCGAGTTCATCCACCGACTGAAGCCGATCACCATCGCCGGCCTGGTCACCGCCTACGAGCAGGCGATCGACGAGAGCCAGGCGTCCTACGACGCCAAGCCCTCCAGGACCCGATGACAGGGGGCGCGGTCTACCTGCTGCTCGGTCTGTCGCTGCTCCTCGCGATCGTCCTCCCGCAGGTCACCCGGCGCATCGCGCTGTCTCCACCGATGGTGCTCGTCGGCGTCGGCATGCTGATCGGGCTGCTGCCCCTCACCGACAGCATCAGCCTCGAGCCGCAGGACCACCGCGACCTCGTCACGCACGTCACCGAGTTCACCGTGCTGGTCTCGCTCATGGGCGTCGGCCTCGCGATCGACCGCACGCTCGACCTGCGCTCGTGGCGCTCGTGGCGCACGTGGTCGCCGGTCTGGCGGCTGTTGCTGGTGACGATGCCCCTCACCATCCTCGGCATCACCCTCCTGGGGTGGTGGGTCGCGGGCCTGACGCCCGCGGTGGCCCTCCTGCTGGGCGGCACCCTGTCGCCGACCGACCCTGTCCTCGCCTCGGACGTCCAGGTCGGCGAGCCCCTCACCGACGACGTCGGCGGGGGCCCCGACGACGAGGACCGGCCGGAGGAGGACGACGACATCCGGTTCGCCCTCACCGCCGAGGCCGGGCTCAACGACGGCCTCGCCTTCCCCTTCGTGCACCTCGGCCTCCTCGCCGTGGCCGGCGGGCTCGGCGTCGGCGACGTGGGGGCGTGGCTCGGCTGGTACGTCGCCGGCAAGATCGTGGTCGGCGTCGGGATCGGGCTGCTGGCTGGGTGGCTCCTCGGCAGGCAGGCGTTCCGCGCCCGCGCCGACACGCTCCGCCTGGCCGACCACGGCGAGCCCCTGCTCGCGCTCGCGGCGCTGCTGGCGGCGTACGGTGCCGCGGAGCTCCTGCACGGCTACGGCTTCCTGGCCGTCTTCGCCTGCGCGATGCGGTTGCGCGCCTCGGCGCACGGGCACTCCTACCAGCGGGCGATGCACGCCGTCGTCGACCGGCTCGAGCGGCTGATGACCCTCCTGGTGCTCCTCGTGCTCGGGATGGCGATGACCCAGGGCCTGCTCCGGCACCTCGACTGGCGGGGCGTCGTGCTCGCCCTCGCGCTCGTCCTCGTCGTCCGCCCGGTCACCGGCTACGTCGGCCTGCGGGTCCTCGCACGCGACGAGCGGCGCGCCGGGGGGCTCGACCACGGCGAGATGGCGGCGGTCGCGTTCTTCGGCGTCCGCGGCGTCGGCTCGCTGTTCTACCTGGCCTACGCCGCCAGCCACGAGCACCTCCCCGACGAACCGTGGCTCTGGTCGACCGTCGCCTTCACGGTGATCGTGTCCGTGCTCCTCCACGGCGTGACGGCCACGCCGGCGATGGCACGGCTCGACGCCCGCCGGGGGTCCTCGTCGGGATGAGGCGGGCACGCCCGGTCGGCTGACAGAGTAGGGACATGTCCACCGTCCTCGTGACCGGCGCGACCGGCTTCATCGGCCGCCGCCTCGTCCCTGCCCTGCTCGACGCCGGCCACGACGTGCGGGCGATGACCCGCCACCCCGAGACGTACGACGGACCCGGCGAGGCGGTCGGCGCCGACGTGATGGACGCCGACAGCCTGAAGCCCGCGCTGGAGGGGGCCGACGTCGCGATCTACCTCGTCCACTCCCTCGACGACCCCGACTTCGTGCGCAAGGACGCGGACGCTGCCCGCCACTTCAGCGCGGCGGCTGCGGCGGCCGGGGTGCGGCAGATCGTCTACATGGGAGGTCTCGGCGACGAGGACCACGACCTCTCGGACCACCTGCGCTCGCGTCGCGAGGTCGAGGAGCTCCTCGGTGGCGACGGGGTGCCGGTCACCGTGCTGCGTGCCGCGATCGTCGTGGGCCACGGCGGCATCTCGTGGGAGCTGACCCGGCAGCTGGTGAAGAACCTCCCCGGCATGGTCGTGCCCAAGTGGGTCGGCACACGGACGCAGCCGATCGCGATCGACGACGTGGTGCGCTACCTCGCCGGCGTCGTCGACCACCCGGACGCCCTCGGGCGGGTCTTCGAGATCGGTGGGCCCGACCAGCTGACCTACCGCGAGATGCTGCAGGGCGTGGCCGAGGAGATGAACGGCCGCAAGGTCCCGATCGTCGTCGTGCCGCTGCTGACCCCGGGGCTGTCCTCGCGCTGGCTCGCCCTGGTCACCGACGTGGACGTCACCACCGGCCGCAACCTCATCGACTCGATGTCGACCGAGGTCATCGTGAAGGACACCTCGATCCGCGACGTGGTGCCGGGCGAGCCGCTGACCTACCGGGAGTCCGTGCGCCGGGCGCTCGCGGAGCGGAGGGCCTCGGGGGCCTGACCCGACTGGCCGGGCCCGGGTCGGGTCGCCGTCAGTGCACCGAGAACCCGCCGTCGACGAAGAGCGCCTGGCCGGTGACGTAGGCCGACGCCGCGCTCGCCAGGAACACGGCGGCGCCCGCGAAGTCGTCGGCCAGCCCGTTGCGGCCCACCATCGTGCGTGCCGCCAGCGCCGCCACCCGCTCGGGATCGGACGACAGGCGCTCGTTGAGCGGCGTCATCACGAAGCCGGGCACGAGAGTGTTGACCGTGACGCCCAACGGTGACCAGGCCTCGGCCTGCGAGCGCGCCAGCGACTCGAGCGCGCCCTTCGACACCCCGTAGGCGCCGCTCTGGACGAACGCCCGGTGCGCCTGCTGCGAGGAGATGTGGATGATCCGCCCGAAGCCGCGCTCCGCCATCCCCGGACCGAACCGCCGGCCCAGGACGTGGGGCGCCTCCAGGTTGATCGCCATGGTGGCGTCCCAGTCGTCATCGCCGAGCTCGCCCAGGGGCGGGCGGATGTTGACGCCGGCGCTGTTGACGAGGATGTCGGGCTCCCCGAAGACGCCTGCCGCCACCTCGGCCGCAGCGCGCGCCCCGGCCCGGGAGCCGAGGTCGGCCGCCACCCACGCGGCCGTGCGACCCGCGCCCGTCAGCTCGTCCACGGTCGCGACGAGCTCGGCCTCCCGGCGCGCCACGACCACGACCCTCGCCCCGGCTCCGGCGAGCGCGGAGGCGATGGCCCGCCCGATGCCCGAGCTGCCACCCGTCACGATCGCCGTCCTGCCCTCCAGCGAGAACAGGCCGGAGAGGTAGTCGCTCGACGTCATGGCACCATCCTGCCGCCCGGCGGCACGACCGCGCAGGCTAGAAGATCAGCGGCAGCAGGAACAGCATCGAGAGCGACCACGTGATGTGGGTCAGGATCGGGGCCAGGATGCCGCCGCTGGCCCGACGCTCCAGGCCGCAGACCGCGCCCAGCAGGATCGCGGCGAACCCGAGCATCACGTTGCCGGTGGCCAGGGTCGCGACGACGTAGGCGAGCGTCGTCCACAGCACCGGGTGGCGCGGGATCGCGGCATACATCGCGCCCCGGAAGAAGAGCTCCTCGGCGATGCCGTTGAAGAAGGTGATGACCGCCAGCAACGGCAGCGAGCCCTCGTCGGCGTACGCCAGGACGGAGGAGACGTAGGACGCCAGCGGGTCGATCTCGCGCACCACCAGCGCGCCGAGGACGAACACCCCGACCATCAGCAGGCCGAGCAGGATCGGCGCGACGATCGGCCGGACGAAGACCTCCCCGCCGCGAGCCATCCGTCCCAGGTGGAGCCGGCCCGACAGGAACGCACCGGCCGCCCAGACCCCGGCCAGGACGATCGCGGCGACGTAGAAGAGGTTCCCGCCGGGCTCGAGGCGCAGCGACCAGCCGAGGACGACCGCGCCGACGACGACCACGGCGGCCGCCACCATCTGACGACGGCGGAAGGCCTCCGGTGTGTCGCGCTGGTCGCGCGGGACGACGTCCCACAGCGACCGGCGGATGAAGGAGCGCATGACGACCACCCTAGGAAACCCCCATCCGTTGTCTCACTCGCCCGCCGTGATCCGGCTCAGCCGCACCACGGCGGCCCCCTGCGCGGCCTCGTCGTCGCCGGCGGCGTCCAGCAGCTCCCGCTGGCGTCGGGCGCCGGTCCCGTCGGCCAGCAGCCGCGCGACGCCCCGGGACATGTGGTCGCGGTCGCCTGCGTCGTCGAGGGCGTCGCCCACGTGGTCCAGCAGGCCGGCGAGCACGTCCGCCGCGGGGCGGCTCTCGCCGGTCGGCGGGTGCACGAGCTCGCCGGTGAGCCCGTGGCGACCGGCCTTCCAGCTCGCGAGCCGGAGGAGCGGCGCCGGTACGTCGGGTGCCGGCACGCCGTCGGCCCACTCGCGGGCGGCGGTCTCGACGAGCGCCCGGGCGAGCGCGGCGACCACGAGCGTGTCGCGCACGTCGAGGCAGACGTCGGCGGTGCGGATCTCGACGGTCGGGTGCAGGGCCGACAGCCGGGCGTCGGAGTAGACCATCGCCTCGTCGATCGGCACGCCGGTCGCGAGCATCGCGTCGACGTACGACCGGTAGGCGGCGGGCGTGCCGAGCACCGGCAGCGGACCCGACGAGGGCCAGCGCATCTGCATCTGCCAGCGATAGCTCTCGTAGGCCGTGTCGACCGACTGCGCCCACGGCGAGTTGGCGCTGATCGCCAGCAGCAGCGGGACCCACGTCCGGATCCGGTCGAGCACGCCGACGCCCTCGTCGTCACCCGCCACCTCGACGTGCACGTGGCAGCCGCAGACCAGCTGCTCGGCGATCATCAGGCCGTAGCGCTGCGCCATCGCGTCGTAGCGGTCGGTCCGCTCGATCCGCGTGTCACCGGCGAGGGGCGAGGTGCCGGAGGCGAGGACGCGGGCGCCGACCTCCAGCGCGGCCGACCTGGTCCGCTCGCGCCAGGCGCGCAGAGCGTGGTCGAGGGCGGTCAGGCTCTCCAGCGGCGGGGTGTCGGTCTCGACCTGGGTCTTGTGGAGCTCGTGGCCCAGCGACCCACCGCTGTCGTCGCTGGGCGCGGGGTTGTGCAGGTCGCGTGCCTCTGCGGCGCGGATCACCTCCGAGGCGACGTTGCGCGGCCGGCCGGTGCGGGCGTCGACGAGCAGCAGCTCCTCCTCCACCCCGATCGACCTCATGGATCGATCCAAGCACCGTGCCGTCTGCGCCCGCCCCATCCCTACGAGGTGGCCGTCCCCACGAGGTCCCTACGAGAGGGCCAGCAGCTCCCGCACCCGGGGGACGACTTCCTCGCCGTAGAGCCGGATGGACTCCATCCGCTGGTCGTGGGGCAGCGAGCCGACGGAGTACTTCAGCTGGAAGCGAGAGAGGCCGAGGGTCCTCGCCGCCCAGGCGATCTTCTGCGCGACCGTCTCGGGCGAGCCGACGAACAACGCGCCCTGCGGGGACGCGCCCTGCTCGAAGGCGATCCGGCTGTAGGGACCCCAGCCGCGCTCGCGGCCGATCCGGGTGACGAGCTCGGCCTGGTGGGGGTACAGCTGCTCGCGCGCCAGCTCGTCGGTGGCCGCCACGTGGCCCGGCGAGTGCATGCCGATCGGCAGCTCCGGGACGGCGTACTCGATCAGCGACTGGCGGTAGAGGTCGGCGAACGGCACGAACTGTGCGGGCGACCCGCCGATGACGGCGAGCATCAGCGGCATGCCGTAGCGGGCGGCGCGCACGACGGACTGCGGGGTGCCGCCGACGCCGATCCACGCGGGCAGCTTGCCGGCCGCGGTGGTCGGGTAGACCGGCTGGTCGACGAGCGGGGTGCGGATGCTGCCCTCCCACGACACCGGCTCCTCGTCCTGGAGCGCGGCGAAGAGGTCGAGCTTCTCGGCGAAGAGCCGGTCGTAGTCGCCGAGCTCGAGGCCGAAGAGACCGAACGACTCGATGAACGACCCGCGGCCCAGCTGCACCTCGGCGCGACCGTTGCTCACGGCGTCGAGGGTGGCGAACCGCTCGTAGACCCGGATCGGGTCGTCGCTCGACAGGACGGTGACGCCGGTGCCGAGGCGGATCCGCTCGGTCTGCCCGGCGATCGCAGCGAGGACGACGTCGGGCGCGGAGATCGCGTAGTCCGGGCGGTGGTGCTCGCCGAGGCCGATGTAGTCGATGCCGACCCGGTCGGCGAGGACCGCCTCGGCGACGACCTCGCGGAGAGTCTCGGCGTGGTTGCCCGGCGCACCGTCGAGCGGCGCGTCGCCGAAGGTGTCGAGGCCGAGGGAGATGTGCTCGCGGGTGCCGAGCACGCTGTGGTCGAACCCTGTGTCAGAGGAGCTCATCGAGCCAACCCTTCAGGTCGTCGGTGGTCTGGGTGGAGAGCTGGTGGCCACCGGCCTCGCGGCGCGACACCACTGTGGCAGCGGAGTCCTCGGCGAGCCACGACCACGTCCGGTCGAGCAGCTCGCGCGGGATCACGTGGTCGGCGTCGCCCTGGGCGACGAAGACGTGGCTGCCGGCGAGGCGGCCGGGTGCCACGTCGACACCTGCGTCCTCGAAGGGCAGCGTGCCGTGGAGGATCGCGGCGCCCGTCAACCGCTCGGGAGCCGTGAGCAGCACGCCGCCGGCGAAGGCGGCGCCGCCGCTGAAGCCGACCAGCACGACCTTCCGCCCGGTCGGGGCGACGGCGTCGAGCCAGGCCTCGAACCACGCGACGGTCTCGGCGAGCGACTCCGGGACCGGCCGCCCGATGCCGCGGTTGTCGAACCAGGCATGGCCGCCCCCCTCGCCGATCGGCGCGCGCACGGCGGCGTACGACGCCTCCCGCGGCAGGTGCGCCGCGAGCCCGAGGATCGAGTGCTCGTCGGCCCCGCGGCCGTGGAGCAGCACGACCAGCGGGCGGTCGGGGTGGTCCGCTCCGTCGCTCCAGGCGACGACCGGCTCGGTCAGGGTGTGGCGCGGCATGGTGCTCCTCAGGCTGGTTGAAGACGCAACCAATGCGGGGCCTCCGGTGTTCCCGCCGCTCCCGCTTCACCATGGGATGCAGACGAACCCGCACCTCCCTCAGTCAGTTGACCGAGGGGAGTGCGGGTTCAGCGACATCCCATGGTGGAGTGTCGCCCGGAGCTGCGTGAGGTCAGCGACGACCGCTGAACGACGCGGCGCTGTGGCTGCCACCGGAGCGCTGGGCGCCCTGGCCGCCGCCGGAGCCGCCGCGGCGACGACGGTTGCCGCCGCCACCCTGGCCGCCACCGGCACCCTGGCCGGAGCCCTGGCCGCCACCGGAGCGACGACGCTGGCCGCCGCCGGTGGAGCCGGAGCCGGTCGAGGTGCTGTAGGCCGGGGCGGAGCCCGAGCCGCCGGCCGGGTTGCCCCGACGCGACTGGCCGTTGGTCTGGCCGCCCTTGCGGGCCCGCTTGCGCTGGGCGTTGGCGCCGGTCGAGCGACCACCGCCGCCCTGCTGGGCGGGCGCCTCGACGACGAGGCCGCCGGGGACCAGCACGCGCTCGCCCGGGGCGAGCTGGGCGAGGACCGGGTGGTCGGGGCCGCTGACCTTGGTCGTGACCGGCTTGATGCCGGCCTGACGGGTGAGGTCGCGCACGTCGCGCTGCTGCTCGTCGGTCATCAGGGTGATGACGGTGCCCTCGTTGCCGGCGCGGGCCGTGCGGCCCGAGCGGTGCAGGTAGGCCTTGTGCTCGACCGGCGGGTCGGCGTGCACGACGAGCGAGACGTCGTCGACGTGGATGCCGCGCGCCGCGATGTCGGTGGCGACCAGCGTGGTGGCGGTGCCGGAGTGGAACGCCTCCATGTTGCGGGTGCGCGCGTTCTGCGACAGGTTGCCGTGCAGCTCGACGCTCGGCACGCCGGACTTGTTCAGCTGGCGGGCCAGCGCCTTGGCGCCGTACTTCGTGCGCGTGAAGACGACCGTGCGACCGGGCGCGCTCGTGAGGTTCACCAGGACCGGCACCCGCTGCTCGCGCGTGAGGTGCAGGACGTGGTGGTGCATCGTCGCGACCGGCGACTGGGCGGAGTCGGCCTCGTGGGTGACGGCGTTGGTCAGGAACCGCTTGACCAGGACGTCGATCGCCTTGTCGAGGGTGGCCGAGAAGAGCATGCGCTGACCCGACTGCGGGGTCTTGTCCATGATGCGCCGCACGCCCGGCAGGAAGCCGAGGTCGGCCATGTGGTCGGCCTCGTCGAGGATCGTGATCTCGACCGACGACAGGTCGGCGAAGCCCTGGCCCATGAGGTCCTCGAGGCGACCGGGGCAGGCGATGACGATGTCGACGCCCTTCTTGAGCGCGGTGACCTGCGGGCCCTGCCCGACGCCGCCGTAGACGACGACGGTCGACAGGCCGGTGGCCTTGGCCAGCGGGACGAGCGAGGCGTGGATCTGGCCCACGAGCTCACGCGTCGGCGCGAGGATCAGGGCGCGGGGCTTGCGCGGCATGGCCGGCAGCTTGCTCGCGTCGAGGCGGGCCACGAGGGGAAGGAGGAAGGCGAACGTCTTGCCGGAGCCGGTGCGGCCACGGCCGAGGACGTCGCGGCCGGCGAGGCTGTCGGGCAGCGTCGCGGCCTGGATCGGAGTGGGAGTGGTGATGCCCTGCTGCTCCAGGATCTGGGCGAGCGAGGACGGAACGCCGAGGTCGGCGAAGGTCATGTGAGTTGCTTTCGGTTGGCGTCTCGCCACCGTGAGCCGCAGTCGCGATGGACGCGGCGTACGTGCCTCAGAAGTGAGGAAGGGCCCCGGGTTGATCTGGGTGGATCCGGTGGGACCTGCGCCCGGGGCAAGACCGGCCGGGCGACTGATGGGCACAACGCTAGTGGGACAAGTGGTGTTCCCGTGAATCCGGTGACGTGTGAGAACGGACTCAGCGCCCGCTCCACGCGCGCTCAGGCGCTGTCGCGGTGCACCAGCGTCGGCGGGATGATCAGCCGCATCGGGTGGCTGCCCTCGGCCTGGTCGACCCGGTCGAGCAGCAGGCGCGTGGCTCGCTCGGCCATCGCGACCACGGGCTGGCGGACGGTCGTGAGGCGCGGGGTGGTGCGCTCGGCCACGCCCAGGTCGTCGAAGCCGATCACGGCGACGTCGTCGGGGACCCGGCGGCCCATCTCGGCCAGCACCCGGAGCGCCGCGGCCGCCATCAGGTCGGAGGCGACGACGAGGCCGTCGAGGTCGGGGTGCCGCTCCAGCAGCGCGCGCGTGGCGTGGACGCCGCTGGCCTCGGTGAAGTCGCCGTGCGCGACGGCGTCGGTGGCGAGGCCGGCCTCCGTCATCGCCAGTCGCCACCCGGCGAGGCGGTCGGCCGAGGCCGTCATGTCGGAGGGGCCGGCGATCGTCCCGATGCGGGTGCGCCCCGACAGGATCAGGTGCTCGGTCGCCTCGCGCTCGCCGGCGGTGTTGTCGACGTCGACGTAGGCCACGCGGTCGCCCCCGGTCCAGGGCCGGCCGCCGAAGATGCAGGGCAGGCCGATGTCGGAGAGGTGCTCGGCGAGCCGGTCGTCGCGGTGGTGGGAGACGACGTAGGCGCCGTCGACGTGGCGACCGGTGAGGTAGCGCAGGGTGCGCGCGCTGGAGGCGCCCGGCCGGGCGAGCAGCAGCACGAGCTGGATGTCGCGCTCCCCCAGCACCCGCGTGACGCCGCGCAGGGTGCCGGCGAAGAAGGGGTCGGAGAAGACGCGGTCGTCGGGCTCGGGCACCACGACGGCGATCGAGTCCGTACGCCGGGTGACGAGGCTGCGGGCCGCCGGGTTCGGGACGTAGCCGAGGGTGCGCACCGCCTGGTCGACCGCGGCCTGTGCGCGGGGGCTGACCCGCTGGCCGCCATTGATCGCCCGCGACGCCGTCGCGCGGGAGACCCCCGCCACGCGCGCTACCTCGTCGAGGGTGGGCGAACCACCGGTCGAGACGGCGCGCGTGCTGTTCACCCCGCCCACGCTAGTGGTCCGTGGCATCCGCGGGTCGCAGGACTCCGGTGCGCGCGAGGTCGGCGTACCAGCGTGCGCTCGACTTCGGCGTGCGCACCTGCGTGGCGTAGTCGACGTGCACCAGGCCGAACCGCTTCGCGTAGCCGAAGGCCCACTCGAAGTTGTCGCAGTAGGACCAGTGGAAGAAGCCCCCCACGTCTACGCCCTCCTCGACGGCGAGGTGCACCGCGCGGAGGTAGGCGTCGAGGAACGCGATCCGGTCGGGGTCGCGGACCTCGCCGTCGTCGTCGGGGCGGTCGGCGAACGCCGCGCCCGTCTCGGTGAGGTAGATGGGCAGGTGCGGGTAGTCGTCGTGGAGCCGGCGCAGCAGCCGGTGCAGCCCCTCGGGCTGGATCTCCCACCCCATGTCGGTGACCGGCAGGCCGCGGCTGGGGAACGTGACGTGCTCGGAGCCCACGAAGGGCGACAGCGCCACCCGGTCGGGCTGGTCGGAGCCGATGCCGACGACGTCGGTGCGCGGGTGCCCCGAGACCTCGTTGCCGTGGTAGTAGTTCACGCCCAGCACGTCGATCGGCGCCGAGATCACGTCGAGGTCGCCGTCACGGACGACGTCGACCCACGGTCGCCCGTCGAAGGTCAGGCCGGCGGTGTCGTCGAGCAGGTCGGCGGGATAGGCACCGCGGAAGATCGGGTCCAGGAAGAACCGGTTGTGGAGGGAGTCGATGCGTCGGGCCGCGTCGACGTCCACCGGGTCGGTGGGGTCGCTCGGGTCGGGCACGGTGAGGTTGAGGCTGATCCCGAGTCGGTCCGCGCCCCGGCTGCGGAGCTCCTGCACGGCCATGCCGTGGGCGAGCAGCAGGTGATGGCCGGCCACCAGGCCGGCGGCACCCTCCTGACGACCCGGGGCGTGGTGCCCCGCGGAGTAGCCGAGGAACGCCGAGCACCACGGCTCGTTGAGCGTCGTCCACGTCGGGACCCGGTCGCCGAGCGCCTCGTGCACCGAGACGGCGTGGTCGACGAAGCGGTGCGCGGTGTCGCGGTTGGTCCAGCCGCCGGCGTCCTCGAGCACCTGCGGGAGGTCCCAGTGGTAGAGCGTCAGCCACGGTGCGATGCCGTGGGAGAGCAGCTCGTCGACGAGGCGGTCGTAGAACGCGAGCCCGGCCGGGTTGACCGCGCCGGCGTCGGGCCGCACGCGCGGCCAGGCGACCGAGAAGCGGTACGACGTCGCCCCGAGGTCGGCCATGATGGCGACGTCCTCGCGCATCCGGTGGTAGTGGTCGACCGCGACGTCGCCGGTGTCGCCGTTCATCACGGCGCCCGGGACGCGGGAGAAGGTGTCCCAGATCGAGGCGGTGCGGCCGTCCTCGGCCACGGCTCCCTCGATCTGGTAGGAGGCGGTGGCCATCCCCCAGACGAAGTCCGAGGGGAAGCTCAGCCGACCACGGTGGTCGACGGTGGCGGCGGGGGTGCTCTGGACGGTCATCCCTTGACGGCTCCTTGCATGATGCCGGACACGAGCTGGCGCCCGGCGAGGACGAACAGGACGAGGAGCGGGATGGTGGCCAGGGTGGTCCCGGCGAGGACCAGGCTGAAGTCCTTGAAGTACCCGCTCTGGAGCTGGTTGAGCGCCACCTGGATGGTGGGGTTGTCCGGCGGCAGTGCGATCAGCGGCCAGAAGAAGTCGGTCCACACCTGCATGAAGGTGAAGAGCCAGAGGATGGCCGCAGCCGGTCGTGCCGCCGGGACGGCAACCGTCAGGAAGGTGCGGATCTGGGAGCACCCGTCCATCCGCGCGGCCTCGATGAGCTCGTCGGGCACGGCGTCGACGAGGTACTGGCGCATGAAGAAGACGCCGAAGGCCGTGACCAGCCACGGGATGACGACCGACCAGACGCTGCCGGCCCACCCGAGCCTGGACATGAGGATGAAGAGCGGGACCACACCGAGCTGCGTCGGGACCGCCATCGTGGCGATGACGAAGACCATCAGTGGGCCGCTCCCCCGGAAGCGGAGCTTGGCGAACGCGTAGCCCGCGAGGGTGCAGAAGAACACCACCGAGCACGCCGTGACCGTCGAGACCATCAGGCTGTTGCCGAGGGCCTTCCAGAAGGGCAGCGAGTCCAGGACGCGCTGGGCGTTGTCGATGAAGTGACCACCCGGCAGGAGCGGTGGGATGCCCTGGGACGCCTCCTCCTTCGTCTGCGAGCCGAGCAGGAACGACCAGTAGAGCGGGGCGGCCGAGCCGAGCACGAAGGCGATCAGCAGGCCGTAGACGAGGAAGCCCGGACGGCGGCTCATCGCCTGCCTCCGATCGTGCCGAGACGCCCGAGACGTCGGATGAGCAGGAAGTTGACGACCGCGAACGCGCAGATCACCAGGAAGAGCAGCCAGGCGGTCGCCGAGGCGCGGCCCAGGTCACGCAGCTGCCAGCCGAAGTCGTAGATCAGCATCGTGATGGTGCCGAACTGCCGGTCGCTCCCGCCGTTGCGGGCGGTCGTCTCGTCGAAGAGCCGCGGCTCGGCGAAGACCTGCAGCCCACCGATCGTGGACGTGATGATGATGAAGATCATCGTGGGCCGGATCATCGGGACGGTGATCGAGACGAACTGGCGCAACCGTCCGGCACCGTCGATCGCCGCCGACTCGTAGAGCTCGCGCGGGACCGCCTGCATCGCGGCCAGGAAGATCAGCGCGTTGTAGCCGGTCCAGCGCCAGTTGACCATCGTGGCGATGGCCACGTGGCTGGCGAGCCGGTTGGTGTGCCACGAGACGGGGTCGATCCCCACGAAGCCGAGGATCTCGTTGGCCAGGCCGTAGCGGTCGCCGTAGAGGCTGCCGAAGATGATCGCCACCGCGACCGGCGAGACCACGAACGGCAGCAGGATGCTCATCCGCCAGGCCGTCCTGGCGCGCAGCTGGTTGTCGAGCAGTGCGGCCAGCACCAGGGCGATGAGGATCTGGGGCACCGAGGAGATCAGGAAGATGCTGATCGTGTTGACCAGCTGCTTGGTGAAGTAGGGGTTCTGGAGGACCTCGCGGTAGTTGTCGAGGCCGACGAACTCCCCCTTGCCGCCCAGCAGGCTCCAGTCGTGGACCGAGACCCACGCCGTGTAGAGCAGGGGGAACATGCCGATGACGAGGAAGAGCAGGAAGAACGGCGAGATGTAGAGGTAGGGCGCGAGCGTGTGGTCGAGGCGGCTCAGCCGCTGCCGCCACTGCGGGCGCTCGGAGCCGCCGGTCGGCTGGCCCTTCGGGCCGGGCGGCCGGGGTGGCGACACCGTCTCGGTGTCGCCACCCCGCGTGGGGAGGGAAGTGCTCACGTCTCGCCGTTCGGTGGTGGGCGGTCAGGGGCCGGTGAGGGGCCGGTCAGCCCAGTGCTTCGACGTCGGCCAGGAACTGGTCCCACGAGGCGTCGGGGTCCTTCGAGCCGTCGTCGACCCGGAGGATGGCCGCCTGGAAGGCCGTGAGGATGTCGGAGTACTTCGGACCCTTGAAGGGCTGCACGGTGATGGCGGCGGCACGGTCGGCGGTGATCTCACCGATCGGCGCGTCGTTGAAGAAGGCGTTGGTCGCCTCGTTGACCTCGGGCGAGTCCTGGGCCTCGACCTGGCTGGGGAACGCTCCCACCGCCTTGAAGGCCTTGGCCTGCTGCTCGGGCGCGGTCAGCCAGGCAGCGACCTTCTTGGCCTCCTCCTGGTGGTCACCCTGGGCCGGGACGGTCAGGAACGAGCCGCCCCAGTTGCCGCCGCCGCCGGGGAAGACGTTGGCGATGTCCCAACCGTCGACACCCTCGGAGTTGCCCTCGATGATGCCCATCATCCAGCCCGGGCAGGCCATCGTGGCGAAGGCGTCCTTCTGGAACTGCGCGTTCCAGTCGTCGCCCCACTGGGCGATCCGCGTGGACAGGCCGCGCTCGACGTTGTCGGTCACGGCGGTGTAGACGGCCTCGAGCTCGGGGTTCTCCACGTCGACGGTGCCGTCGTCGGTCTCGAACGGGTTCGCGACCTGGTTGAGCATGGCCTGGGCCAGCCCGCCCGAGGAGTCGTACCACGCGGCGCCGGGCATCGCCTCGACGAACTTGTCGCCGGTGGCGAAGTAGTCGTCCCAGGTGCCCATCAGCTTGGCGACCTCGTCGCGGTCGGTCGGGAGACCGGCCTTCTTGAAGAGGTCGGCGCGGTAGCAGATGCCCTCCGGGCCCACGTCGGTGCCGTAGCCGATCATCTGGCCCTCGGAGTTGGTGCCGGCCGCGGCCTTCCAGTCCAGCCACCGGCCGTCGAGCGCGGGGTCGGTGAGGTCGGCGAAGGCGTCGCTCTCGGCCATGATCGCGGGCATCGCGTCACCCTCGATGGCCTCGATGTCGGACAGGCCGGAGCCGGCCGCCAGCTTGGTGTAGAGGTTGGCCTTGGCGTCGTCCCAGGTGCCGACCTTGACCTGCTTGATCTTGATGTCGTCGTTGGCGGCGTTCCACTCGTCGATCAGGCCCTCGTAGCCGAACTCGTTGAACGTGGCCACGGTGATCGTGGTCGTGCCGTCTGCGCTCGCGTCGTCACCGCCGCCGCCACAGGCGGCCGCGGTCGTCGCGAGGGTGAGCGCCACCAGTGCGCTCGTGGCGAGTCGTACTCGCCGGCTCTTCGGGGTCTGCACCACTGCACTCCTGCCATCCTGCGGGGAACCGAACTGGTCGTCCGGCCTGGCGGACGGGGGGTGAGAAGTGTGAGAGCGCTTCCACTTCCGTCCGCCGTCAATGTGTCAGCCGTCACATCGGATGTCAATGGCGCGCGTGGAGGTCGTCCCGCAAATGTGGGAGCGCTTCCACGATTGGAACGTTCAGGACCGGGTCACGACCACGTCAGGACGCCGTCGTCGAGCTTCGCGGTGCGGATCCTGACGGCGTCGTGGAGGTAGCTCTGCTTCAGCGACCACGGCTCCTCGGTGCCCTGGCGGGGCAGGGTGTGGACGAGGCGCTGGACGTAGCCGGAGTCGAAGTCCATCAGCGGGACCTCGGCCACCGACTCGTCCCGGACCGGTACGACGGTGTGGGTGCCGGTCGCGCGCAGCCGCTTCAGGACGCGGACGACGTACTCCCCGACGAGGTCGGCCTTCAGGGTCCACGACGCGTTGGTGTAGCCGATCGTGAAGGCGAAGTTGGGCACCCCCGAGAGCATCATCGCCCGGTAGGCCATCGTCTCATGGGGCTTGACCGCCTCGCCGTCGATGACGAGCTCGGCACCGCCGAAGACCTGCAGGTTCAGGCCGGTCGCGGTGACGACGACGTCGGCCTCGAGGCGGTCGCCGGAGGCGAGGTCGAGGCCGGTCTCGGTGAAGGTCGCGATCCGGTCGGTGACCACCGACGCGGTGCCGTCCTTGATGGCCGCGAAGAGGTCGCCGTCGGGGACCAGGCACATCCGCTGGTCCCACGGGTCGTAGGCCGGGTTGAAGTGCGTGTCGACGGCGTAGCCCGGCGGCAGCATCGCGACGTTGGTCTTCCGCACGACCTTTCGCACCAGCGCCGGCCGGCTCTTGCTGACCTTGAAGAGGGCCGACTGGAGCACGATGTTCTTCCAGCGGGTGACGGCGTAGGACGGGCCCTCGCCGACGACCTTCGTCAGGCGGCGCTTCACCGCGTCCTTGCCCGGCACCGAGAGGACGTAGGTCGGGGAGCGCTGCAGCATCGTCACGTGGGCCGCGCCGGCCCTAGCCATCGCCGGCACCAGGGTCACGGCCGTCGCGCCGGAGCCGATGACCACGACGCGCTTGCCGGCGTAGTCGAGGTCCTCGGGCCAGTGCTGCGGGTGCACGACCTGCCCGCGGAAGCGCTCCTGGCCCTCGAAGTCGGGCGTGTAGCCCTGGTCGTAGTCGTAGTAGCCGCTGCACGACCAGAGGAAGTCCGCGGTCATCGTCCGCTGCTCCCCGTCGACGTCCGACGTGACGGTCCAGCGGGCGGTCTGCGAGTCCCACGAGCACGTCGTGACGCGGTGGCCGTAGCGGACGTGGCGGTCGACGCCGTACTCCCGCGCGGTGTCGCGGACGTAGTCGAGGATCGAGGCGCCGTCGGCCAGCGCCGTGTCCCCGCGCCACGGCCGGAAGCGGTAGCCGAGCGTGTGCATGTCGGAGTCGGACCGGACGCCGGGGTAGCGGAACAGGTCCCACGTCCCGCCGCTCACCGCGCGCCGTTCGAGGAGGGCGTACGACGTCCCCGGCAGGTCCTTGACCAGGTGGGCCGCGGCGCCGATGCCCGACAGCCCGGCCCCGATGATCAGGACGTCGACGTGCTCGCTCATGCCTCCAATGTAGGTCAGGTCCCGCCGGAATGTAACTATGAGTTACACCTCAGTGATCTGGGGCGCGAGTCACCGGATATCCGGTGACCGCCCCGGTTGTCGGCCCAGATCTGGGGGACGAAGCGGGAGACTCGGGTGCAAAGGTCGGCCGGCGCGACCTCAGCGGGCGTACAGCTCCACGAACCGGGCGAGCAGCCGGACCGGTTCCGTCACCAGCGCGTCGCGCGCCTCGGCCTTGAGCCGTTCCTGCTCGTGCGGCTCGTAGTAGCCGTGCGAGCTGTAGGCGTCGATCCGGTCGCAGATCGCGACCGCGTCGAGCTCGGGGTGGAACTGCGTGGCATAGACGTTGAGCCCGATCCGGAAGGCGTGCACCGGGCACGTGTCGGTCGAGGCGAGCAGGACCGCGCCCTCGGGCAGTCGCGACACGGCCTCCTTGTGGCCGAGGTAGGCCGTGAACTCGGGCGGCATCGTGCCGAGGAGCGGGTCGGCCCTCCCCTCGTCGGTCAGCCGCACCGGCAGCGCGCAGATCGGCTCGCCCCAGGTCCGGTCGACGATCCCACCGCCCAGGCTGCCGAGCACGCCGATGCCGTAGCAGGCGCCGAGGAACGGGAAGTCGGCCGCGACCGCGCGCACGGCGAGGTCGTGGAGGTCGGCCTCCGCCTGACGCTGGGCGGGCGACTTCGACTCCTCGGGGTCGGAGACGTTGAAGGGCCCGCCACCGAGGATCACGCCCGACCAGTCGTCGAGGTCGACCGGCGCGAGCGGCCCCTGCTCGAGGCGCACCCGCACCAGCTCGTCCGGTCGCAGGCCGCAGCCGGCGAGCACGGCGTCGTACTCCTGCTGGGCGACGTCGTCCTCCGCGCGGGTGCCGAGGAAGAGGAAGGGCTTCACGTCTGGACGGCCGCGCCGGACTCGAGGAGGGCGTCGACGCCGTCGATGCCCCAGGCGGCGAGGGCCTCGCGGGTGTGCTCGCCGGGGAGGCCGGGAGCCTGGCCGAGGGTGGCCTGCGTGCGCGAGAAGCGCGGTGCGGGAGCCGGCTGGGTGACGCCGTCGGGCGCGACGAAGGTGCCGCGGGCGGCGAGGTGCGGGTGGGCGGGCGCGTCGGCGAGGGGTACGACGGGTGCGACGCAGGCGTCGGTGCCGTCGAAGACCTCGGACCACTCGGCCTGCGTGCGCTCCCGGAAGCGTGCGGTGAGGGCGTCGCGGATCGCCCCGGCGTTGGCAGGGTCGTCGCGGTCGGGCAGGTCGACGCCGATCCGCTCGACGAGCGCGGCCCAGAACTGTGGCTCGAGGGCCCCGACGCTGACGTGGCGGCCGTCCGACGTCTCGTAGACGTCGTACCAGGGCGCGCCGCCGTCGAGCATCCCCTCGCGACGGCGCCCGCTCGCGATGCCCATGGCCACGAAGCTCGACGCGATCGCGTTGAGGTGGGCGGTGCCGTCGACGATCGCGGCGTCGACGACCTGACCACGGCCGCTGGAGCGTGCCTCGAGGAGGGCGGCGAGGATCCCGATGACGAGGTACGTCGACCCGCCGCCGAAGTCGCCGAGGAGGTTGCCCGGGAAGTGCGGGCGGCCGGGATCCTGGCCGAGCCCGTCGAGGGCGCCGGTGATGCCGATGTAGTTCATGTCGTGGCCCGCGACCTGGCTCCACGGGCCGTCCTGGCCCCAGCCGGTCATCCGCCCGAACACCAGGCGCGGGTTGCGCTCCAGGCACACGTCCGGCCCGAGCCCCATCCGCTCGATCGCTCCGGGACGCATCCCCTCGACCAGCACGTCGGCCCGCTCCACGAGGTCGAGCACGGTCGCCACGGCCTCCGGCTTCTTCAGGTCCAGCGCGACGCTCGGACGGCCCCGGTTGAGCAGGTCGGCCCTACCTGCGGCGAACATCCCACCGCCCGGGCGGTCGATGCGGATCACGTCGGCACCCAGGTCGGCCAGCAGCATGCACGCGTGCGGACCCGGCCCGATGCCCGCGACCTCCACCACCCCCACGCCCCGCAGCGGCCCCGTCCCCTGCCCCAGCTCGTACGTCATGCGCCCGATCATGACACCGCCGCTGTCACGGTCGCGAGGGGCAGTGGCACCGCTCACCTTGCAACTCGTTGCATAGGTGCCGCACACTGGCGCCATGGCCCTCGAGCACGCCCTCCTCGTCGCGCTCAGCGAGCGACCCGCGAGCGGGCTCGAGCTCACCCGGCGCTTCGAGAGGTCGCTCGGCTTCTTCTGGCACGCGACGCACCAGCAGATCTACCGCGTCCTCGGCCGGATGGTCGACGACGGCTGGGTGACGGTCGAGGTCGTCGCCCAGGAGGGCCGGCCGGACAAGAAGGTCCACACGCCGTCGGACCTCGGGCGCGCGGCCCTGCGGGAGTGGCTGGCCGAGCCGCTGCCGATGGAGACCTTCCGCAGCGAGCTGGCCGTCAAGCTGCGCGGTGCGTCGTACGGCGACCGCGCGAGGCTCGCCTCCCACCTCGCGACGACCAGGGCCGAGCACGTCGCCCGGCTGGCGGCCTACGAGCTGATGGAGCGCGAGCAGTTCCCCGACCCCACCGGCCTGGACGAGGCGGCGCGCGACCAGTGGCTCGTGCTCCGCGGCGGCATCGGGCTCGAGCACTTCTGGATCGACTGGATCACCGACTACCTGGAGAAGACGGCATGACGCACCCCCTCTACCCCCACCTCCTCGAGCCGCTGGTGCTCGGCGCCGGCGACGATGCCGTCGCGCTGCGCAACCGCGTGGTGATGGGCTCGATGCACACCGGGCTCGAGGACCACCCGTGGGACATCGACAAGCTCGCCGAGTTCTTCGCCGAGCGGGCGCGCGGCGGTGTCGGCCTGATCATCACCGGCGGCTACGCGCCCACCAAGCGCGGCTGGCTCAAGCCGTTCGCGAGCGAGATGACCAACCGCTTGCACGCCATGCGGCACGAGCGGATCACCGGCGCGGTGCACGACGCCGGCGGGGCGATCGCCCTGCAGGTGCTCCACGCCGGCCGCTACGGCTACCACCCGCTCTCGCAGAGCGCGTCGGACAAGAAGTCGCCGATCACGCCGTTCAAGCCGAGCGCGATGTCGACGAAGGAGGTCGACCACACCGCGACCGCTTTCGCGAAGAGCGTCGCCCTGGCGCGCAAGGCGGGCTACGACGCGGTCGAGATCATGGGCTCCGAGGGCTACCTCATCAACCAGTTCCTCGCCGCGCGCACCAACGACCGCGACGACCAGTGGGGCGGCTCGCCGGCGCGGCGGATGCACTTCGCCGTCGAGGTCGTACGACGCTCGCGCGAGCTCGTCGGCCCCGACTTCCCGATCGTCTACCGGATCTCCCTGCTCGACCTGGTCGAGGGCGGCCAGACGTGGGAGGAGACCGCCGAGCTCGCGCTGCACCTGCAGGCGGCCGGCGTGACCGTCTTCAACACCGGCATCGGCTGGCACGAGGCCCGCGTCCCGACGATCATCACGCAGGTCCCGCGCGGCGCGTGGCGGTCGCACACCGCCCGACTGAAGCAGGTCGTCGACGTCCCGGTCTGCGCGTCGAACCGGATCAACACCCCGGAGCTCGCCGAGGACATCCTCGCCGCCGGCGAGGCCGACCTGGTGTCGATGGCCCGCCCGCTGCTGGCCGACCCGGCCTTCGTCGCCAAGGCGATGGACGAGCGCGCCGACGAGATCAACACCTGCATCGCCTGCAACCAGGCCTGCCTCGACCACGTCTTCAGCAACGAGCGCGCCAGCTGCCTGGTCAACCCGCGCGCCTGCCACGAGACCGAGCTCGTGCTGATGCCGACCCTGCGCAAGCAGGCCGTCGCGGTCGTCGGTGCCGGCCCGGCCGGCCTGGCGGCGGCCACGTCCGCCGCCGAGCGCGGCTTCGCGGTGACGCTCTTCGAGAAGTCGGCCTCGCTCGGCGGTCAGTTCCGGCTGGCCATGGCCGTCCCCGGCAAGGAGGACTTCGCCGACACGCTGCGCTACTACACCCGCCGGCTCGAGGTGCTCGGCGTCGACGTCCGGCTCGGCACCGAGGCCACGCCCGACGACCTCGCCGGCTTCGACCAGGTCGTCGTCGCGACGGGCGTCGAGCCCCGC
Source organism: Nocardioides exalbidus (assembly GCF_900105585.1). Lineage (NCBI taxonomy): Bacteria > Bacillati > Actinomycetota > Actinomycetes > Propionibacteriales > Nocardioidaceae > Nocardioides > Nocardioides exalbidus. Next base: position 1,683,036 of record NZ_FNRT01000002.1, on the reverse strand, counting down.
ATCCCGGAGATCCCCGGCATCGACCACCCGTCTGTGGCGTCGTACGCCGACGTGCTGAGCGGCGCCGTCACCCCCGGCCGGCGCGTGGCCGTGATCGGCGCGGGCGGCATCGGCGTCGACGTGTCCGTCTTCCTCACGCACGAGCCGGAGGACCTCGACGACTGGATGGCCCACTGGGGCGTCGGCGACCCGGCCCTGCACGAGGGCGGACTGGTCGAGAAGAAGCCGCGCACGCCGACCCGCGAGGTGACGCTCGTGCAGCGCAAGACCACGCCCATCGGCATCGGCCTGGGCAAGACCTCGGGCTGGGCGCACCGCGCCGTGCTCAAGCAGTCGAGGGTCACGCAGGTCAGCGGCGCGACCTACGACCGGATCGACGACGACGGCCTCCACGTGACCGTCGACGGGGTGACCCGCGTGATCGAGGCCGACACGATCGTGGTCTGCGCCGGGCAGGACTCCGTGCGCGGGTTGTACGACGACCTGGCGCGCGACGGCGTGCACCTGATCGGCGGCGCCGACGTCGCCGCGGAGCTCGACGCCAAGCGCGCGATCCGGCAGGGGACCGAGGTCGTGGCGGCTCTCTGAGGCGACCTTTGCACCCGAGTCTCCCGCTTCGTCCCCCAGATCTGGGCCGACAACCGGGGCGGTCACCGGATATCCGGTGACCGCCCTCGAAGCAGGTGGCTCAGGCGCGCTTCGGCGGGGAGAACATCAGCACGACCATGACGATCGTCCAGATGACCCCGGCGGCGACGATGGCCTTGATCGCGGCGGGCACGTCGACGAAGAAGGCCGGCACCGAGGTGAGCGTGACGATGATCAGGCTGGCGGCGGTGAGGCGGGCGGCGGGCCGGCTGCCCCTGCGCCAGGCGATGACGGCGGCGACGAGCGCGACGGCCGAGAGGATCGAGCAGACGACGAGGATCGCCATCGGCGGGCCGGCCTCGTCGCCGGTGTCCGGCGGCATCAGGGCGCTCGGCAGGTTGGTGATCGCGTAGAAGATCGCCAGGCCGAGGCCGACCTTGTTCTTCGTGCTCCAGATGGTGCGTTCGCTGGTCGCGGGGCTTGCGGTGGTGGTCATCGTGACTCCTCGGGACGAGTGGCTGATGGCTCCACGGTGGCCGCGCGGCACCCCTGTCGGCATCGATGTGCGCTCCCCATCCTCCGGGAGGATTCCCGGCACGGATAGGTGCCAGCCCCCGGGACAGACCGGCCGCCGGGCGGGACGATGGACCCATGTCCGATGCCCGCTCCACGGCGCAGCCGATCCGCGTGGTGCTCGTCGACGACCACCCGGTCGTGCTGGGCGGGTTGCGCGCGCTGCTGGAGTCGCTGCCCGGCTTCGAGGTCGTGGGCGAGGCGACCGACGGCGAGGCCGCGGTGCGCGAGGTCGTGCTGGCGAGGCCCGACGTCGTCCTGATGGACATCCGGATGCCCGGCATCGACGGGCTCGAGGCGACCCGCCGCATCCGCGAGGCGACCACGGGGGTGGCCGTGCTGGCGCTGACGATGTTCGACGACGACGACACGGTCTTCGGCGCGATGCGCGCGGGCGCCCAGGGCTACCTCCTCAAGGGAGCCGCGCAGGTCGAGATCGACCGCGCCATCCGTGCGGTCGTGGCGGGCGAGGCGATCTTCAGCCCGGGCGTCGCCCAGCGGGTGCTCGGCTACTTCGCGGCGCCCCCGCCGGTCGCCGATCCGTTCCCCGACCTCACCGCGCGCGAGCGCGAGGTGCTCGACCTCATGGCGGCCGGGGTCCGCAACCAGGTCATCGCCGAGCGGCTCTTCCTGTCCCCGAAGACCGTCGCCAACCACATCTCCTCGATCTTCGTGAAGCTCGAGGTCGCCGACCGGTCGGCCGCGATCGTGCGCGCGCGACAGGGCGGGCTGGGCGGCCCGTGAGTGCCGCCCTCGTCGCCTCGGCGGCGCTCGGGCTGGTGACCACGGGCTCGGGGTGGGTCGTCCGGAAGAGCGGCCGGGCGCGTTCCAGCGCCGTCGCCCTGGTGGCGGGTGGCCTGCTCCTGCTCCTCGCGTCGGGCCTGGCGCTGCTCGGCAGCGATGCGGCGGCCGGCCGGATCTTCCTCGTGGCCGGCTGCCTGGCCCTGCCCCTGGCCGTGCTGTCGTACCCCCGGCTCAGCTGGCGCGACCCGCTCTCCTTCGTGGTCCTCGTCGTGCTCGTCGGCGGCGGCGCCATCTCGGCGGCGTGGCCCGTGGCGATCTATCCGCTCGGGTTCGTGGTCGTCGGCGCGCTGCTCGTCCACGCGTGGTGGGCCTTCGAGCAGGGCACGAGCGACGACCGGCGCGCGCTCACCTGGAGCACGCTCGGCTGGATCGGAGCCGGACTGGCCGTCACCTTCCTCGGCTTCCTGGGCGAGTCCGCCGGGACCGGCGTGATGACCGACGTCGGCCCGGTGTTCGTGGTCGCGCTCGCCGTCGGTCCGGTCGCGATGGCCATCGGCGTCGTGCGTCCCGAGGTGGTCGACGTACGCGGCCTCGTCACGCAGGCGGTCGTCGCCACCACCGTGTTCCTCGCCTACCTCTCGGCCGCGATCGGGCTCGCCTCGGCAATCGAGGTCGTCGGAGGCACGCCGCTCCGGGCGACGCCGCTCGTGGTGCTGTGCGGCCTGCTCGCGTTCGGCGTACGACCCCTGCAGGTGCTGCTCCGCGGGGTGGTCGACCAGCTCCTCTTCGGCGACCGGCCCGACCCGCTGCAGGCGGCCACGTCGGTCGCGGACCGGATCGGCGACGACCCCTCGCTCGCGCTCGCCGCGGTGCGCGAGGCGCTCGTGCTGCCGTACGCCAGCCTCCGCGCCGGCGGCGAGACCCTCGCGTCGTCCGGGACCGAGGTCACCCACACCCGCGTGCTGCCGCTGCGGCTCGGCGACGACGAGGTCGGCGAGGTGGTGGTGGGGCTGCGGGCCGGCGACCTCTCGCTCGACGCGGGCGACGCGGACGTGCTGCGGATCGTCGCGCCCCTGCTCGCGCAGACGCTGCGCGCGCAGGCGATGAGCCGTGACCTGCAGAAGTCCCGGGAAGCCGTCGTCACCGCGGTCGAGGAGGAACGGCGTCGCTTGCGACGGGACCTGCACGACGGCCTGGGCCCGACCCTCAGTGGCGTCGCCTTCGCGACCGACGCGGCGCGCAACCAGCTCCACGCCGACCCGGCCCGTGCCGACGAGCTCCTCGTCCAGCTCCGCGCGGACACCACCCGCGCGATCACCGAGATCCGCCGGCTCGTCGAGGGCCTGCGCCCGCCGGCGCTCGACCAGCTCGGCCTCGTCGGAGCGCTCCGGCAGCACGCGTCGACCCTGCACTCCGCGGCCGGCACGCCGCTGCCCGTCACGCTCGTCGCTCCGGCCGAGCTGCCCCCGCTCCCGGCGGCCTCCGAGGTCGCGGCCTACCGGATCGTCGTCGAGGCGCTCACCAACGTCGTACGCCACTCGTGCGCGACGTCGGCCTCCGTCGAGCTCGGCGTGCGCGACGGGGCGCTCGTGCTGGCCGTCCGCGACGACGGCACCTCCGACAGCGACTGGACGCCCGGGGTCGGGATCTCGTCGATGCGCGAGCGGTCGCTCCAGGTCGGGGGCTCGCTCTCGGCGGCTGCGACGAGCGCCGGCGGGGTGGTGGAGGCGACGATCCCGCTGGGCCGCGCGGGCTAGGTCAGGCGCCTGCGAACTCGTAGGTCGTCTTCGCCTCGGGGTCGATGCCGGTGATCAGCCCGTCATAGAAGACCTTCGCTTGCTCCTCCAGCGTCGATCGTTGCTCCTCGAGATAGTCCTGACGAGCATCGCTGTTGAGGATCTCGTTGACCATCTCGACCTTGTCGATGTCAGGGGTCGTCCAGCTCATGACTCCGTTGTCCTCGACGGCGACCTCGAACGTCGGGTCGCTGTAGCCGATGAAGGCGAAGTCTGGAACCGACACGACGTAGGCGTTCTCGCTGGTCTTGGTCAGCCTGACCAGCGAGCCGTCGATGCCCAGCTTCGCGTCGAACTCGTACTGAATGAAGACGGTCTCGCCCGATCCAGGGACCGAGAATCCGAAGGCCTCGCTGTTGCGCTTCTCCGACTTGATGCCTTGGACGCCGAGGCTCAGGAGCGAGACTTCCTGCGTCCGCGTGACCGCAGTGATCACCTGCGAATCCTTGCTCTCGGAGCTGATCCCCAGTGGTGAGAGCAGGCCTACCTTCGCGGCAACGCCGACCCCGGCGGCACCGACGACCAGCACTACAGCAATCAACACAGCCGTCTTGATCGTCTTCAACACAAAGTTCTCTTCCCGATGTCAAGCAGCGTGGCACGAACGCCCACTGCGAAGGCAGCATGGCGCTGGCCAAGCCGAGATCCCCACCGGCACAAGACCCACCCTGTGCCGAACGATCGGAATGCTAGGCGCGGGGCCCGACAGTCGTCCGAGGAATCGGCAAGTCAGGGCTGAGGACACCGGTGGGCGGGGCCTCGCGACCCCGCCCACCGGGCAACCCCTGCCGATGTGGTCGGACCACTGTTCACGGATCCCGGTCGCCGCGCAGGTCGAGCCTGCGGAGCCCGGCCGCCCCAGGGGTGGGGCGAGGCCCCGAGGGTAGCGCCGGGACCGCCTGCGAGCGACGGACTTCCGAGCCCGCGGGCCCTGACAGATGTCACGCCGAGGTCGTGACGACCGGTGTGTCCACGGCCGGTCGCGCGGGTGGACCGTGGCGACATGAGCACCTCCCAGCTGTCCCAGCCCGACCTGCCCGGCACCGGCGCCGGACAGGCGCCCGCCGTCCGGCTCGAGGGCGTGACCAAGTCCTTCGGCTCCGTGGAAGCCGTCCGTGGCATCGACCTCGAGCTTCACCATGGGGAGGTCGTGGCGTTCCTCGGCCCCAACGGCGCCGGGAAGACCACGACCATCGACATGGTCCTCGGGCTGTCCCGCCCGACCAGCGGCCGCGTCGAGGTGCTCGGCCTCGAGCCCCGCCGGGCCATCGCCCGCGGGCTGGTCTCGGCCGTCATGCAGACCGGCGGCCTGATCAAGGACCTCACCGTGCGCGAGACCGTCGCCTACACCGCCAGCCTCTTCGCCGACACGCGCCCGGTCGCGGAGGTGCTGGCCGACGCCGGCATCACCGAGATCGCCGATCGCAAGGTCGGCAAGTGCTCGGGCGGCGAGCAGCAGCGGCTGCGGTTCGCGATGGCCCTGCTGCCCGACCCGGCCCTGCTGCTGCTCGACGAGCCGACGACCGGGATGGACGTCGAGGGCCGCCGCGCCTTCTGGTCGGCCATCCGCCGCGATGCCCAGCAGGGCCGCACGGTCCTGTTCGCCACGCACTACCTCGAGGAGGCGGACCAGTACGCCGACCGCATCGTCCTGATCTCCAGGGGCCGCGTCGTCGCCGACGGCAGCGGCTCCGAGATCCGCGCGCTGGCCGCAGGGCGTACGGTCCGGGCCACCCTGCCCGGCGCCGACACCGACCGACTGGCCGCTCTTGGGGGCGTCGACGGTGTCGAGGTGCGTGGCGACACCGTGCTCGTCCGCGCCAAGGACAGCGACGCGGTCGCCCGCTACCTCCTGACCGAGACCGCCGCACGAGACGTCGAGATCACCTCGCACGGCCTCGAGGACGCCTTCCTGAGCCTGACCACCGAGGAGAAGTGATGAGCAGCGCCACGATCGACCCCACCTCCCGACGGGTCCCGCCGCTCGGCGGGTTCAACCGGACCATCCTCGCCATCGAGCTCCGGCGGATGATGCGCAACCGCCGCACCATCATCTTCACCCTCGTCTTCCCGACCGCGATGTTCTTCGTCTTCGGCTCGGGCGCGGGCGGCGACGAGCGGGTCGGCGTCGGCAACGTCGCGGCCTACGTCATGGTCTCGATGGCTCTCTACGGCGGCGCGCTCATCGCGGCGTCCGGCGGCGCCATGGTCGCGGTCGAGCGCGCCCTCGGGTGGTCCCGCCAGCTGCGGCTCACCCCGCTCAACCCGCTCGCGTACATCCTGGTGAAGGCCCTGGTCGCGCTGGCCATGGCCGCCCTCGCCATCGCCGTCGTCAACCTCGTCGGCGCCTTCCGCGGCCAGCCCGACATGCCGACCGCGACGTGGCTCGAGTGCATCGTCACCACGCTCGTGTGCACGATGAGCTTCGCCGCGCTCGGCGTCTTCGTCGGCTACCTGGTGCCCGGCGAGAACACCATGCAGATCCTCGGCCCCGGCCTGGCGCTGCTGTCCTTCCTCGGCGGCCTGTTCATCCCGCTCTCCCAGTACAGCCCGCTCATCCGCGACATCGCCTACTGGACCCCGATGTACGGCGTCGCCGAGGTCGCCCGCGCGCCCCTGACCCGCGACCTGCCCTGGTTCGCGATCGTCAACGCGGTCGTGTGGTTCGCGATCTTCGTCCTCGGCGCGGCCTGGCGGATGAGCAAGGACACCGCGCGGGTCTGACACCGGCGCCACGGTCGCGGCCACCGCGTTACCGAACAGTCGGGTTCCCCGGAGACCGGTTCGACGACCGGACTGCTCGGTAACGGTGTGATGTCGAGGAACCGGAGCCCGGGGCCCCACATCCGCGGTCCCGAGGGGATCATCGCCTCGGTCGCGGAGCGGATCGGCTGAGCGCTACGGCAGCGGCGAGGGCTCGGTCGGCGGCGCGTCGGGCTGGCCGGGGTCGATCGGCGCAGGCCCACTGGGGTCGCCGGGCGGGATGATCTCGGGATCGGGGAGCGGGGGCGTGGTGGTCATGCCTCCTGCCTACGCCGCTCCCGGTCGGTTCTGCACACCCCTAGCGGGGGTCGAGCAGCTCGGTCGTCCGCTCGTCCGCGCGCCCGCCGAAGTAGCGGTCGAGCACCTCGGCGACGAGCGGCTCGGACGGGTCGGCCCGCGCGAAGAGGGTCATCGACGAGCGCAGCTTCATCGCATCGACCGAGCCCAGCACGTCGTCCGCCGACGAGGCGTCGAGGTCGAGCAGCGCCTGGCAGCACTCCCGCAGCCGCGGCCCGAGCACGTCGTGGGCGAGGTAGGCCGTCGCCTCGGCGAGCCCCGAGACGGCGTACTGCTGGGCCATCGAGGACCGGCCTAGCCCCGCGACCTGCGGGAAGACGAACCACATCCAGTGCGAGGTCTTCCGCCCGGCACGCAGCTCCACGAGCGCGCTCCCGTAGGTGCCGCCGGCGTCCTGGGCGAGCACGAAGCGGTCGAGGTCCATGCCCCCTGTCTACCCCGGATAGCGTGTCCGCGTGCCTCCCACCTCCCGCGCGACGCAGCTCGGCGCGCTCGTCCTCCTGCTGCGACCGACGTACGTCCTCACCGAGGTGGTGACGGCCGCAGGGACGCGGGGCGGGTACAGCTTCGTCGCCGACACCGTCAGCAAGCTCGGCGAGGTCGGGACGACCGACGGCTACAGCTCACCGCGCCACGCGGTGATGAACGGGTCGTTCATGGGCTACGGCGTCGCGCTCGCCGGCGGCGCGCTGCTCATGGCGAAGCCGCTCGGCCCGTGGGTGACGGGGCTGCTCGTGGTGTCCGGCGCGAGCTCGTACGCCGTCGGGCTGGCGCCGCTCGACCAGGACGCGACGCTGCACGCGATGGCGGCGACGCCGTTGTTCGTCGCGCAGCCGCTCGCGCTGGCGCTGCTCGGCCACCGGCTCAAGCACGAGAGGCCGCGGCTCGCGAAGGCGCTGCTCGCGACCGGGATCGTCACGGCGGCAGGTGCTGTCGGCTTCGTGCTGTCGGGCGAGGAGAGCCGGGTGGCCGGTGCGCTCGAGCGCGCCGCGCTCTGGCCGGTGCTCGGGGGGCTCGCGGCCTTCGCGTGGACCCAGCTGCGGAGATCGTCCGCGACCTGACCTCATCAGCGGTGGTTGACTGCGCCCATGAGCCCGGTGACCTGGCAGGACCTGTGCCTCGACGCGCTCGACGTCCCGGTGATGTCGCAGTTCTGGAGCCGCGTCATCGGCCTGCGCATCGGCGATCCCGAGCCGCCGGCGTCACTGCGTGGTCCGAGCGAGAGACACACGGTCTGGGTCAACCCCGTCGACCGGCCACGACGGGCGAAGAACCGCACCCACCTCGACATCGACTGCGCGTCCGTCTCCGAGCTCGTGGCGCTCGGCGCGACCGTCACCGCCCCGGCGTCCGAGACGGGGCTCGGCTGGACACGGATGGCTGACCCCGAGGGCAACGACTTCTGCGCGTTCGTGCGCGACCCGGCGGACCTCGCGGCATACCGGCTGCACGGCATCGGTGTGGACTGCAAGGACGCCGAGGCCCTCGCCTCGTGGTGGGGTGAGCTCTTCGGGGCCGACCCGAGCCAGGACCTCGAGGACTGCTGGACGTTGACGGGCATCGCCGTCGACGAGCGGATGACGCTCGACTTCAACAACGTGCCCGAGCCCCGCACCGAGCCGAACCGCGTGCACTGGGACGTCAAAGGCGACGTCGACGAGCTGCTCGCTCGCGGTGCGACCCACCTGTGGGACCAGCCGCGATGGACGGTCCTCGCCGACCCCGAGGGCAACGAGTTCTGCGTGTTCCCCCGCAGTGGTCAGTAGCGCTTGCGGCGCTCCTGCACCTTGCGCACGGCGGCCTTGATCTTCGCCTGGTTGTGCGGCTTGCGCGCCTCGTCGTAGACCTTCTTGGCGATGCCGAATGCTGCGAACTTCTTTCCCATGCCCATGGGCCAACCCTGCAGGAGCGCTCCAAGGCACTGATGAGAGCTCGATGAGAGGCCTCTCACGAAGTTCCATACTTAAGTCGGACATCTGTGACCCGCACCACCTCCGAACCACGTGGCAAGCCGTCGATCCCGGCGGCCCTGTCGACGAAGGGTCACTCCCATGCGCCTCCCCGCACTCCGCCGCCCGTCCCCGTCCCTGGCCGTCTCGGTCCTGGCGCTGGTCGTGGCCTCCACCGGTACGTCGTACGCCACCGGCCTGATCGGCTCCGCGGACATCAAGAACAACTCCGTCGCCTCGGTGGACATCAAGGACAAGACGATCCAGGGCAAGGACATCAAGACCGGCACGATCGGTGCCAAGCAGGTGAAGGACGGCTCGCTGCGTGCCCGTGACTTCAAGGCCGGCCAGCTCCCGGCCGGCAAGACCGGTCCGCAGGGTCCGGCCGGTGTGGGTCGCTGGGCCCTCGTCGACGCGACCGGCGCGATCATCGCCCAGTCCGGCGGCTTCACCGTGACCGCCGCCTACCCGACGCTCGCGCCGACCGCCACGGACGCGGCCGGCCTGCGCGCCAACGGCAACGTCTACATCAATGCCGGTGAGGACCTGTCGAACAACGGCATCATCACCACGATCGCGCTCCAGAACACCGTCGACCAGAACGGCGACATGATCACCACCGGCCGCGCGCCCGGTGCCGACGCCAACCCGGAGTTCTCGGGCGAGGTCACGGCCGCGATGTGCCAGCCCAACGTGGTCAACTGCGCGCCTCCCGGCACCGGCAACAGCAACCACCTCGTCGTGAGCCCGCGCAACAGCGACGGCAGCTTCACGACCGCCGACACCCGCAAGCGCTTCTACGTCGTCGTCACCGGCGACTCGAGCGACCGGAGCTAGTCGGCACCGCCCGTCATCCCCAGCCGGCAGGTCCCGCGTTTCGGACCTGCCGGCGGGGGAACTCTCTCCTCAGACAGGGAGGGTTCGCATGACGATCATTCTCGACCCCGAGGCCGTCCGGGCCGGCTGGGTCTACGGCGACAACGCCCACGCCGAGGTGCAGGACGCGCTCACCCGCACCGCCGACGCCGCCGGTCACGACCTGGCCGACCTCGCAGCGACGCTCGCCGACGCGGCCAGCGACCTCGACGGCGTGCTCCGCGTGGTCCTCGGCGTGATCGCCGAGCACCACGTCAACACCGAGCAGTGCATCGCCGACTTCGTGGCGAGCGACGGCAACTCGGCGGGAGAGTTCCATGGGCTTGCTCGATGACGCCGTCGCCGGCCTGAGGACCGTCCTGTCGACGGTCGAGGACATCGACCTCTGGCCGCCGTGGGACGCCGCGCAGACCATCGTCGACGCGGTCGCGCAGGCGGTCGAGATCGCCACCCAGCCGCCCGAGCCGGAGCCCGGGGACCTCACGGCAGCGGCCGCCGTCTGGCGCCGCATCGCCACCTCGGTCGACAACGCCACCGACGAGCTCGCCACCTGCCGCGACAAGATCGGCCCCACCGCGTGGGACGGCACCTCGGGAGACGGGTTCCGCACGTCGATGGGGCGCCTGCGCACCCGCACCGACACCGTCCCGCCCGCGTGCCGCGACGTCGCGACCGCCCTCGACGCGCTCGCCGAGGCGATGACCGACGCCCGCGACCGCCACCGCCGGGCCGACGACATGCTGCGCAAGAACCTGTCGCTCTCGTGGGGCGACCTGCTCCCGTGGGAGCTCGTCGACTTCCTCCGCGGCGTCGTCGAGGGCGTCGTCCACGCGATCCGCGAGGCCATCGGCGCCTACGAGGACGCCGCCGCTGCCGTCCGGGTGGCGCGCAACGCGATCCGCACCGCGATGGACGAGATCGACCTCCCCGACCACCTGCCCGACGGCATCAGCCCGGTGTCGCTGGTCAACGGCTGGGAGGACGAGGACGGCCCGCTCTCCGGGTCGGCGCTGGGGGACTACGACGAGGCGTTCGGCAAGCTCAGCCCCGCCGAGCAGCAGGCCGTGCGCGACGCGCTCGCCGGCGCACGGAGCGACGAGGAGCGCGCGTGGATCATCGCCGGCGTGGCCTCCGGCCTCACCGGCACGGCGCTGTCCAACTACCTCGACAAGCTCCACACCATGAGTCCGTCGGAGCTCGACGCCCTCGACCCGCCGACCGACGGCTCCTACTCCCAGCCCGACCAGACGACGTGCGGCTCGTCCAGCCTGGTGATGTCGCGGATGCTCAACGACCCGGCCTACGCCCTGTGGATCGAGACCGGCTACGACCCCGAGACCGGGGTCACCGACCCGCGCACGCCCGAGCAGCGCTTCGCCGACGAGTCGCTGGCCATGCACGACCGCACCAACAGCCACCGCGACCGCGACGGCGACCTGCAGTTCCCGTGGCCCGAGGCCGCCGGCACGCAGCCGTGGGCGGTCGCCAACGAGATGTCGTCCGAGGGCGGCAGTGGGGTGCCCGGCACGGACTACGAGGTGGAGACGGTGTCCCCCGGCGACCGCGGCGCGACCTACGACCACATCGCCACGGCGGTGGAGAGCGGTCACAACGTGCCGCTCTACGTCGGCGACACCACCCGACCGGGGCACGTCGTGCTGGTCACGGGCAGCTCGGGGGACACGATCACCGTCTTCGACCCGGCGTCCGGGCAGGAGGCGACCATCTCGCGCGACGACTTCACCAGCGGGAACCTCGGGGTCTCCGGTTGGGACGAGCCGTGGTTCGCGGTCACGCCCTCGTCCTGACGCTCGCGCTCGCCCTGCCTGCCCTGGCCGGGTGCAGCAGCGACCCCGAGATCACCTCCGACCGCTCGGACCTCGAGCGGGCGGTGGCCGTCTGGTCCGACCCGTGGGTGGCACCCGACTCCGCGACCGTCGCCGGGCCCGCGCTCGGGAGCAACGGCCAGGTCACGCGGGTCGTCGCCCGGCGGCTCACGACGTACGACACCGACGCCGCGGCGGCCGCGCGCTCCGAGCTGCGGCTCGCCGAGGAGGCGGGGTGGTCGCCGACGTCGAGCACCTGTGGCGATGCGGTGCAGATGGCGCTCGCCGGACCCGACGGCGCGGTGGCCATCCTCTCGGTCAATCCCGACGGCACCGGTGCGCAGGCCGGCGTGCGCGCGCTGACCCGGCACCACCTCGACACGCGGTGGTCGGTGCCCGACGAGATCGCGCGCACGTGCCTGGACGGGGAGTCGCCGCTGTTCGAGGCGCCTCCGCTGCAGTCGGCGCCGCTCGGCGACGAGGACGCCGACGAGGACGTTGCCGCGTGGAGCGACGACCCCGGCAGCGACGTCGTCGACGCCGCGAACGCCGACCCCGCGCTCGACGCGCTGGGCGTCCGGCTGGCCTCGCCCCGCCTCGAGCCCGGGGTCAACCGGCGACGCGCCCCCGTCACCGAGCTCGACGTCGCGTCCGGAACGGTCGCCGACCTCTCGGCGCGACTGCCCGGTTGGCAGCTGACCTACGCCGCCTGTGGCGGTGGCGGTGCGACCAGGGCGACGTTCGTCCGGACGATCGACGGGCTGCCGGCCGTGGTCGACGCGACCTTCGCCCGCAACGGCGCCCAGCTGCGCATCACCCTGACGATGGCCGAGGGACCCGACGGCGACTGGGTCACCGAGCTCCAGCCGCTCGACCCGTCGGTGACGTGCGCCCCCACCGACCTCGAGGTCGGCCCGCGTCAGTCCTCCGGCATGCCCGCCGTCCTGCCGAGCGACCTGACGCCGATCGCCGACTAGTTGTACTGACCACAGAGGTTGGTGACAGCCGACTGGGTCTAGACGAGATGGAGACCTCCGGGTGAGGTGTGAAGCAACCACGCATTCGCACCCCAGATCCCGGAGGTCTCCATGTCCCACGCTAATGCCACGCTGACCCCGCGAGGGCGGCTGTATCTGGCCCGCTGTGTCGTCGAGGACGGCTGGCCGCTACGACGTGCTGCCGAGCGGTTCCAGGTCTCACCCACGACCGCGAAGCGGTGGGCCGACCGCTACCGCGAGCACGGTCCCTCAGCTATGGGCGACCGATCCAGCCGGCCACACCACTCGCCACGACGCACCAGCCGCCGGCTCGAGGCCAAGGTCAAGCACCTGCGCACCACCAAACAACTCGGCCCCGTGCAGATCGCCGGCCGGCTCGACATGAACTCTTCCACGGTGGGACGGGTGATCGCGCGGCTTGGACTGCCCAAGCTGGTCGGGATCGATCGCGCCACCGGCCTGCCGGTCCGCCGTGACCCCGTGGTGCGCTACGAGCACCCATACCCGGGCGATCTGGTCCACGTCGACATCAAGAAGCTCGGCAACATCCCCGACGGCGGCGGCTGGCGCATCCACGGCCGCAGCCAGGGCGCGGGGTGAACAGCCAGGCGCACCGCGACCCGGACCGGCCCCGCAAGGTCCACGGCCGACCGAACCTGGGCTACGCCTACATCCACACCGCGATCGACGACCACACCCGACTGGCCTACTGCGAGATCCACTCCGACGAGCAGGGCGCCACCGCGGCCGGGTTCTGGCGTCGAGCCGTGGCGTGGTTCAACGCCATGGGCATCCACATCCGTCGAGTGCTGACCGACAACGGCGCCTGCTACCGCTCACGCATGTGGGCCGAGGCCATTGACGAGACCGGATGCCGACACAGCCGCACCCGTCCGTACCGACCTCAAACCAACGGCAAAGCAGAACGCTTCAACCGCACCCTGCTCACCGAGTGGGCCTACGCCAAGCCGTACTCCAGCGAGACCGCCCGACGACGGGCCTTGCCAGCCTGGCTGCACATCTACAACCATCACCGTGCACACAGCTCACTCGCAGGCCACCCGCCCATCAGCCGCGTGACCAACCTGCCGGGTCAGTACAACTAGTCGCCGGAACCGACTTCCCGGATGTGCGCCGTCCAGCTCACGCCGTTGTACCAGCGCTCACGCGACCCATCAGCCGTGCGGTACCAGCCCTCCGGCACCGCCCCGGCAAGCGGACCTTCGTAGCCGGTCAGCTCACTGGGCGCCAGGATGCCGCGGCCGGGGGCTGTCGCAGTCGGTGCAGGATCCGAAGAGGTCGGTTGACCAGGTGCGACGACGTCCGGCGGCAGGCCCATCAGCCGGGCGAACGCAGGACCGAGCGGCCCGCTGACCTCGACGTGGAGCCCGTCCTTCTCGGGTGCGTCCTTGGCGAGCTCGGCGCGCACCTCGGGAGGCAGCTGGGCGTAGACCCGGGTGGCATCGCGCATGACCTCGTCGTTGCTGCGGCCGCCCGGGATCACCAGCTCGCCGGCGAGCCTGGTCAGGCGATCGGCGACGTCAGGTCCCAGGTCGACGGACGTGCGAGCGCGGCCGGACCGGCGCACACGGGCGCCAGCACGTCCGTTCTCCGCGGGGTCGGTCCCCGACTGACGTCCGGACCTGGAGGCCGCGCCTCGGAAGACGAGGAGGAGCAGCACGGCGACGACAACGAAGACTCCTCCGGGGACCCTCAGCAGGGTCACCGCGAACAGCGCGCCCAGGCCCGCTTGCACCCACCACCCGACGCGTCGGTTCATCTCGTCCCCCTGTGCTCGCACCGCCTCCAGCGCAGGACAAGGGTGCGGCACGCCGAGCGCTCGCGTCCGCAAAACGGCGTACGCCATGCGCGATTCACCTCGCGGCCACCGGCCTGCGGCAGACTGACGGCGTGACCACGAAGATCTCCGTCGCCGGGCTCGGCTACGTCGGCCTCTCCATGGCCGTGCTGCTGTCGCGCCACAACACCGTCGTCGGCCTCGACCTCGTCGCCGACCGCATCGAGCAGCTCCGCCGCGGCGAGAGCCCGATCCACGACGAGGACATCTCGCGCTTCCTCGCCGAGGAGGACCTCGACCTCGCGTTCACCACCGACGCCGACGAGGCCCATGCCGGTGCCGACTTCGTGATCATCGCGACGCCGACGAACTACGACCCCGAGACCAACTACTTCGACACCTCCTCGATCGAGGCGGTGATGCGCGACGTGATGCGGCTCAACCCGCACGCGACGATGGTCGTGAAGTCGACGGTGCCGGTGGGTTACATCGAGGACGTCCGCCAGCGACTCGGCACCGCCAACGTGATCTTCTCCCCCGAGTTCCTCCGCGAGGGCCGGGCTCTGCACGACAACCTCTTCCCCGCCCGGATCGTCGTGGGCGAGGACTCCGAGCGGGCGCGCGCCTTCGCCGAGCTGCTGCTCAAGGGCGCCGACGCGGACGACGTACCGGTGCTCTTCACCGCCCCCACCGAGGCCGAGGCGATCAAGCTCTTCGCCAACACCTACCTCGCGATGCGGGTGGCCTACTTCAACGAGCTCGACTCCTTCGCCCTCTCGCGCGGCCTCGACTCGCGCTCGATCATCGACGGCGTGGGGCTCGACCCGCGGATCGGCACCCACTACAACAACCCGTCGTTCGGCTACGGCGGCTACTGCCTACCGAAGGACACCAAGCAGCTGCTGGCCAACTACTCCGACGTCCCGCAGACGCTGATCTCCGCGATCGTCGACGCCAACACGACCCGCAAGGACTTCATCGCCTTCGACATCCTCGACCGCGAGCCCAAGGTCGTCGGCATCCACCGCCTGATCATGAAGGCCGGCTCGGACAACTTCCGCGAGTCGTCGGTGCAGGGGATCATGAAGCGGCTCAAGGCCAAGGGCGTGAAGGTCGTGATCTACGAGCCCGAGCTCGACGAGGCCAAGTTCTTCGGCTCGAAGGTCTACCGCGACCTCGACAAGTTCAAGGTGAAGGCCGACGTCATCGTCGCCAACCGGATGGTCGAGGAGCTCGCCGACGTGAAGGACAAGGTCTACACGCGCGACCTCTTCGGCGGCGACTGACTGCCTGACGGTCAGACCATCGAGGTCCGTCCGCGGCGCGCCCGTGAAGTAAGGACGAGGGCTGCGTCCTGGAGGAGCGGAGCGGGGGAAGGGCGCGGCAACGAGGACGCACGAGCGGGCCTCCAGCGCCGCGGACACGCGCCGAAGCGAAGCGGAGGCGCCAAACAAGCACCGTGATCCATGGTCACGGGTGACCGGACCCACGGCCCTTGGTTTCGACACGGGCGCCAGAGCGCCCTGCTCAACCAGCGGGGCGGGCGCGCCGCGGACGAAACCCCCTCAGGGAATCTTCGGCCTACTTCTTGCGGC
The DNA here is from genome assembly GCF_900105585.1 of Nocardioides exalbidus. NCBI lineage: Bacteria > Bacillati > Actinomycetota > Actinomycetes > Propionibacteriales > Nocardioidaceae > Nocardioides > Nocardioides exalbidus. The sequence continues at coordinate 1,667,233 of NZ_FNRT01000002.1, read as the reverse complement.
CGAAGAGGCCGCGCTTCTGCTCCTCGGCGGGCGCCTGGGCGGGCGGGGTCCGGACCTCGCCGGTGGCCTTCTCGAGCGTGCGCCGCAGCTTGGTCTCCGACTTGTCGGGGTCCATCGGGGGGCGGGCGGGGAGGATGAAGCGCTCGACCTCGCGGTCGGCCACCGGCACGAAGCCGACGGACGTCGCGTCGTAGGTCTTCACGCCGAACGACTCGTCGAGGAGCGCGTCGTGGTCGTCACCGCCGTCGGACAGACGGCCGACCCGCGCGCGGGCGGCGGTCCGCTCGAGGCGCGCGACGGCACCCGAGTCGTACGACAGCAGGCGGGCGCCGTGGTGGGTGCGCTCGAGGTCGTCGAGCAGGGCGGCCACGGCGGCGGGGAGCGGGGCGAGCGAGACGTCGGGCAGCGTCAGGACGAACTCGGCGTCCGAGCCGTCCGGGGCCGACTCGACCAGCCGCACGCGCGGCTCGTGGAGGTAGGAGCGGTGCACCAGGCGGGTCTCGAGGACCGGGTCCTCGACGGGCTGGACGCGGTCCTCGTGGACCTCGCCCCACGGCCCGACGATCGTCACCCGCAGGTCGGGGACGTCGCCGTCGAGCAGCGCGTCGACGACACGGATCGTCTCGTCGGCGGGCCCGGTGGTGAGCACGACCTCGAGGTAGGGCACCTGGTAGGCGCGGCCGCGCTTGTTGCGCTTGGGCCGCATCGTCGGCACGAGGTCGGCGAGGTAGGGGTCGTTGTAGCGGTTGACCTGCTCGGCGCGACGCAGCACCTGCGAGCGGCCGAGGTGCCAGCTGCGGGCCTCGCGGTCGACGACGAAGACACCGCCGGCCTGTGCGAGCGAGTGGCCGAGGTGCATGTCCTCGCCGAGGCGGAGCGTGACGTCGAAGCCGTCGGAGTCGAGGTAGAGGTCCTTGGTGACCGAGCCGGTCATGCCGATGTGGAAGCGCTGCGCGCGCGGCCCGGCGGTGCGCAGGTCGTCGGTCTTGGCCCAGTAGTCCTCGACCCACTGGTGCGGCTCGTGCTCCTCGCCCGGGAAGAGGTCGGCGGCCTCGCCGGCGGCGATGCGGTCGCGCACGGACGCCGGGTCGGACCCGAGGAGCGAGGTCGGGTCGACGAAGAGCTTGTGGCCGCCGGGGACGGCGTAGTCGACGAGGTGGTGCCACCGGGCGTGCGCCTCGACCTCCTCGCGGTGCGCGAGCATGTCGGCGTCGTACCAGTGCAGGATCTCGCCCTCGGCCGCGAGCGCGCCGAGGTGGCACGCGTTGGCGCGGCCCCAGCCGTCCTCGACCCGGATGATCCGGGTGTTGTCGGGCCGCACCTCCGGCAGCTCCTGCGCGGGCGAGCTCTGGTCGTCGACGACGAGGACCTCGAGCAGGTGGGAGGGGTACGACTGCGCGGCGAGGCCGGCGAGGACGTAGGGCAGCGTGCGCTGGTAGTTGAACGTCGGGACCACGACGGTCACCGACTTCGTCGGCTCCCAGGCGCCGAGGGTCGCGGGCGTGAGCGATCCCCAGTCGTTGGCGCGCACCACGGGCTGCCGAGCCATGTCCTACCCACCCCCGTCAGGACGGTCGACCTCGTCGACCTCCAGCGCCAGGCTCGGCTGGAAGCCGGGCCACTCCGAGGCCACGATGTCAGGTCGGCGGAACTCCTCGTCGTCACGGACCCAGGTGTGTCCGTCACCGGTGCGCCGCAGGATGTAGCCGAGGCCGTGGGTGCGGTAGATCCGGCCGCCCGCCGCCTCGACGCCGGCGAGCAGCTGCGCGTCGACGAACCGCCGCACCCGCCGGAAGTCGCCGAGCGAGCGCAGCAGCCCGCGATCGATGAGGATCGTGCCGCCGGCGATGAAGCGCGCGAAGACCTCGGAGGGGTGCTTGCGGCGCACGGTGAGCGGGTCGCGGCCGTCGTTGCCGTGGAGGAAGACGAACTCCGACGGCATCCCGACCACGTCGGCGCCCGAGAAGCGGCGCGCCATGAGCAGGTCGTGCACGGCGTCGGGGGCGTACCAGTCGTCGTCGTCGACCTTCAGCAGCACCTCGCTCGACGCGGCCCGCGAGGCCGCGGTGAGGACGTCGCCGAAGAACGTCGATCCGTCGAAGGTCAGCACCTGGTGCGGGCGGTCGCCGAGGGCGCGTCGTACGACGTCGCGGTCGGGCTCGAAGCCGTGCGCGGCCAGCACCAGCTCGACGTCGGCGCCGCGCTGGCGGGCGACCTGCCGGAGCGCGAAGTCGAGCATCTCGGGACGACGGGTCGCGAGCAGCGCGCTGACCGGCGGAAGCCCGACGTGGCGGGCGCCGGACCGGTCGGCGAGCGCGGACCGCCAGGCCAGCGTCGAGTGGTGGTCGAAGGTGGCGCGGCGGACGGCGAGGCTGTGCTCCTCGCGCCGCAGCGGGTCGTCGAGGTCGACCTCGGCGTCGAGGGCGGCGGCCACCGCGGGTGCGACGTCGAGGACACCCTCGGTCACGACCGGCACCCCCGACATCGCGAGCGCGAGCAGGTCGGCGGTGGGCGTGTCGGCGGTGAGCCGGACCCCCTGGAACGCGCGGGCAGCGGCCACGACGTCCTCGGTGACCGGCCCGCGGCTGATCCGGGACAGCTCGACCACCGGGTGGTCCCAGTCCTTGCGGAAGCCGATCGGGTTGTAGACCCGCTCGTCGACCGGCTCGGGTCCCGGGTCGGTGACGACGGTGGGCGCGCGGTCGATGACGTGGTGGTCGGCGACCTCTCCCCCGCGACGGGCCACGACGACGTCCGGCGGCACGTCGCGCTCGGACTCACCGGCGTCGGCGACCGCGGGCACCAGCACCGACCGGGAGTCGAGGCCGGGGGCGGCGGGGCGGCCGGCGTAGGCCACGACGAGTCCGCCGTGCGTGGTGTCGCCCGGCCCGGCGACCTGGCGCGCCATCTCCATCACGACGAGCTGGGCACGGGCGCCCGAGGCGAAGCGGGCGACCGTCAGCACACCGCGGTTGCCGGCCTCGCGGGCGGCGAGGTGGGTCAGCCGCGGCCACTCCGGGCGCGGCACGAGGACCCACGGGACGGGCGCGTCGGTGAGCCAGCAGGCGACGACCTTGCACTGCCCGAGGAGGGGTACGGCGCTCGCCATCCGCCGCAGCCGCGCGCGGTCGGCGGCCACGACGAGCACGGACCCCCAGCCCTTGCGCGGTCCGTCGAGCGAGGACAGCGTGACGATCGTGGGCTCGAGGCCGGGCACGTCCTCGATGCCGTGCAGCGCCTCGATCGCCAGACGGTCGGCGTCGTCGACGAGCACCAGCGTCGGGCCGGGCATGCGGACGTCGTGCAGGGGATGCGTCACGGTCGCACGCGCTCCTTCAGCGAGGCGGGCAGCGAGTGCTGCACGAGCGGTCGGGGCTGGCGCCAGAGCCAGTCGCGGCTGACGTGGTCGATGACGTGCACGCCCGCGGGCGCGGTCACCTTCACGAGCCCGCCGAGGGCCTCGGGGTCGCCGTTGCGGATCGCCTCGTCGACCTCGAACTCGCGCAGCTTGCGGTAGAGCCGGGTGTTGGTGAAGTCGACGCCGTCGCGGCGCCAGTGGGCGTACTCGTCCGCGTCGAGCCACTTCACCTCGAGGACCAGGCCCTGCTGGAGGACGATCCGCTCCACACCAGGGGGGAACTCGCGCAGCTCCCAGTCGAAGGCCTTCACGAAGGTGAAGTCGGGTCCCATCGGGTAGACCCACGGCTCGAGGAAGCGCAGCGACAGGTCGAGCCAGCCGGTGGACTCGTCGACGACGGTCAGCGGGTGGCGGGGCATCGCGACGATCGCGCGGGTCGACTGGAGCTGCCACGACAGGTCGCGCAGGATGCCCGCGCCCTCGGGCGTGAGCACCATGTCGCCGTCCCACTTCATCGAGTAGGTCGTGCGCACGTGCGAGAAGCACCAGTTGTAGAAGTGCGTCAGCGAGTGGACGCTCGTCGCCGGCGTCGCGAGGTGCTCGCCGCCGGCACGGGCGACCCGGTGGGGGTAGTCGAGGACCGTCAGCCGGTCGGCGGCGCCGCACTCCTCGGCGACCTTCCGCGCGACGTCGGCGGTGCCGTCGTCCGAGCCGTTGTCGACCAGCAGCACGTGCTGGACCGCGGAGAAGATCGGCGGCAGCACCCACGGCAGGTTGCGCGCCTCGTTGCGCACCCGGAAGACGCACGTCAGCCCCGGCGTCAGCGGCTCACCACTGGTCCAGGGCCAGGTGACGTCGAAGCCGGGCTCCCCCTCGAGCGAGGCGATGTCGGGCATCAGGCAGGCCGCTCCCGGCCCATCGCCCTGCGCAGCTTCTGGCGCGCGGCCGGCGGCACCATCGCACGCACCGCGTGGGGCACCCGGTCGGCGCCGCTGCGACCGCCGGGCGACTGCTCGCCGGCCTCGCGACGTGCCTCCGCGGCCGCCGTGCGCCGCTGGGCGACGACCGTCGAGTGGGCGAACGCCTCGGCGTCGGCGTACTGCTCCGCGTAGGCCGCGCGCAGCTGGTCGCAGGTCTCCTGGAGCTCCGCGGTGTCGTCGGCGGCGAGGGCGTCGAGCACCTGCCAGGTCTCGTCGGCGAGCTCGCGCAGCCGGGCCGGGACACCGATGTCGTCCCACGTCATCGTCACGCGCCGCAGCGAGGGGTCGATGAACCGGTGCACCTCGGCGATGTCGACCGCCATCGCCGTCTTCACCCCGGCCAGGTCGAACGCCTCGCCGAGAGCGAACACCGGCTGGGTCCAGTCGTCGAGGAGGTCGCCGTAGCGGACGAATGCCCGCTGCTGGCCCCGCGTCGCGCGCTCGGTGTGGAGCATCATGTTGATCCAGGCGGCCGTCCGGGTGACGGCGCCCTGGTCGGACCCGGCGCCCATCTGGCCGTAGTAGGTCTGCTTGGAGCCGACCACCTCAGTCACGGGCCGGAGCATGGTGACGTAGGACGACGTGGCGCCGCAGCGGTCGGCGCCCGCGCGCCAGAGGCCGAGGAACCAGGCGGCGCGGGGGTCCTTGATGACGAGCTCGTCGGCGACGGCGAACTGCTCCTCGAGCCACGCCGTCACGCGCTCGCGCACCGCGTGGTCGCCGCTGGTGGTGCCGGTGTCGAGCCACGCCCGCGGGCGGGCGTCGGAGACCTGGACGTTGCTGCGCGCGAGGAGCTCGGCGTGGAGGTCGACGACCCAGCGCGGCTCGCCGAAGCCCTTCGGGTTGGTCGCGTCGGCGACCACCTCCGGCTGCGGCACGTGCAGGCCCAGGGTGCGCAGCGTCCCGGCCATCGTGCTCGTGCCGGAGCGGCCCGAGCCGACGACGTACACGATCCGCCGCTCACTCATGACCCGAGCCTATCGGCGCGCGTCAGTGCTCGGGCATCGCCCGTCGCTGCTGCTCCCGGGCGGCCTCGTCGGCCTCGAGGAAGGCGTCGTCGAGCTCGAGCTCCTCGCGGAGCTCGGTCAGGTTGTGGCTGAGGCCCGCCCGGGCCGCCTCGGCGCTCGGGTGCTCGTCGGCACCGCTCGCGATGTCGCGCCACGAGGTCTCGCCGGCGTCGACGCGACGCTGCAGCCGCTCCTGGTCGGGACCGAGGTCGCCGCGGCGGGCCTCGCGCTGCAGCTCCTCGATCCGGCGGGCCGACTCGGCCTTGAACTTGTCGCGCTCCGCGCTGAGGTGGGCGGCCATCTGGCGCAGGGAGGCCGTGGCCTCCGCGGCCTGCTGGCGCGACTCGGCGAGCGCGGCCTGCAGCGCGGGATTGTCGGAGAGTGCCATCAGAACCCCTGCGTGGCTGAGTTGTCGGTGCGGTTGCCCGCGTCGGCGTGCTGGGCGGTGCTGAACGCGGACAGCAGCGTGTTGGCGCCGCCCAGACCGGCGTTGACGTAGCGCAGCACCTTGAGCAGCGCCTCGGCAGCCTTGGTGAGCTTCTCGATCGCCCGGAGGCCGTCGTGGATCAGCTCGACGATGCGGCGCGCCTTGCCCGGGGCCGACACACCCGCCTTCAGCCAGCCGATGGGCCCGGCGAGCCCGGAGATGATCAGCTCCTGGATGACGCCGTCGATGAAGTCGATGGCGATGACCAGCACGTCGAGGGTGGCCTTGCCGACCTCGATCACGTGGCCGAGCTGCTCGGCGATGTAGCCGGAGGCCTCCTGCTGGTCGGCGTGCATCTCGCCGACGTCGCCCATCCGCGACGTGGCCGAGGTGCCGGCCGGGCCCTGCCACACGCCGGGCAGCTGGCCGGCCAGCGAGGTGTAGTTCTGGCCGACGGCGCCGCAGGCGTTGCCGACGTTGCCCCAGGCGAGCTGCATGGACGACACGGCGTTGAAGTCGCCGGCGACGGGCTTGAAGAGCGCCTCGAGCAGGCTCCAGCCGGTGATCTTGTCGACGATGCTGTCGATCGCCGGGATGATCAGGCCGCACTCGCCCTTCTTGTCCTCGATGTACTGGCCCTGGGTGCCCGGCGGCGTGCCGCCCGAGACGGCGGAGGTCGGGTTGACCGCTTCGGTGATCGTCATGACCGTGCCCACTCCTGTGCGCTCTCGTCCTCGTCCTGCGACTCGTAGTCGTCGTACTCGTCGAGGTCGTCGGCGTTGTCGTTGATCTCGTTGACGTTGTCGACGAGGTCCTTGACGCCGTCGACGGTCTTGTTGGCCTCGTTGTAGAGGTCGTTGTAGGTGCTCGCCGTGCTGCCGATGTCGCGGCGCCGGTCGTGGTCGGCCGAGTCGGTCGACCGGGAGTCGGCGTAGGCGTCGTTGGCGCGCTCGCGGGCGTCCTCCTCGCTGGCACCGGCGGCGATCTGGCGGTCGTACTCGGTGTTGTAGGCGGTCTCCGCGTTGCGGTTGATCCGGTCGTGGTTGATCGTGTCGGCGCGACCGTCGGCGTTGTCGGTCTTGGCGAACTCCAGCGCCTCCTCGTCGGAGTAGCCGAGCGAGCGGTAGTACTGGTACTCGTCGGTGCGGCGCTCGATGCCGTCCTTGATCGCGTCCTCGGCGGCCTTCTTCGGGTCCATCCACGCCGGCGGCTTGTCGACGTCGTTGCCGGGCTTGACCTGGTCGAGGCCCTTCTTCCCGACATCGGTGAGGCCGGGCGACTTGTCCTCGAGGTCGGGCAGCTTCGTGCCGTCGGCCGGGGCGTTGGAGAGCGGGCCGCCGGGGGTGTCGTTGCCGCTGCCCGCCGGGTCGTAGGGCGGGAAGCTCGACGGGTCCGACGAGAGGGCGCGGAAGCGGTCGTAGGTCGCCTCGTCGGTGGCGAGGTAGTCGTCGCGCGAGCCGATGAACGCGTCGCGCACCTTGTCGGCCACGGCCTGGGAGTCGCGGAGGCCGTCGTGGGCGGTGCTCACCGCCGACTCGTAGCTGCCGAGGAAGAGGGAGAGGACGCCGGAGAAGGCGCCGAAGTTGCTGCACGAGGCGCTGATGTAGCCGTCGATCGTGCCGATGTGCTCGTGCTGCTTGGACGCGAGTTTCGACGCCGCTGTCAGCGCGTCGGGGTCCACCTGGAAGCTCACTGTCGCCGTCCTCGTCCGGTCTCGTCTGGTCTCGTGCCGTCGACCCGACTCCTACCCCGCGGCCCGGTCCGCAAACGCGCTCCGCCCTTGCTAGAAGGGACTTCTGCCCCGCTTCACACGTGAGCGCACCCGGAACCAGCCGACGACCATCACGAGCAGGAGCACCAGCCCGATGCCCCACCCGAGCGTGCTCCCCCACGCCTTCTCCGACGTCGTACGCCACTCGCCGCCGGACTCGTAGACGGTGATCGTGTCGCCCTTCTCGGCCTCGCCGAGGCGGCGCAGCTGGTAGATCGCGGAGGCGTCGGAGCCGTCGGCGAGCTGGAAGTGGATCGAGGCGTACTCCGGCGAGCCGTCACCCGGCCGGCTCCGGCCGAGCTCCTCGAACCCGAGCACCGTGGCCTCCTGCGCCCCCGCCGGCGCCTGCCGGCTGTCCCAGAAGTCGTAGAGGCGCCACGAGCAGATCGCGATCATGAGCACCAGCAGCGCCAGCGCCACCCACGTCATCCCGTAGCTGTCCTTCGCCCCCTCCGAGGAGAACCCCTCGCTCGGGCGGTCCGGGACGGGGCGGTCGGGGACGGGACGGTCGGCGGCCATGCCCGGCAGTCTGCCAAAGCCACCCCGCTGGTTGAGCAGGGCGCCCTAGCGCCCGTGTCGAAACCAAGGTCATCCACAGATCGTCGACACCCCCTGTCGTCCAGCGCCGTGATCCGATCGACTGACGTGATGCCCTGGACCTACATCCTCGAGTGCTCGGACGGCAGCTTCTACGTCGGCAGCACCTGGAACCTCGAACGTCGGCTGGGGGAGCACAACGAGGGACTCGGCGCGGAGTACACGAGACGCAGGCGACCTGTGCGGCTCGCCTGGGCGGGTGAGTGCGATCGCATCGACGAGGCGTTCGCGTTCGAGAAGCAGGTGCAGGGGTGGCGCCGCGACAAGCGGTTGGCGCTCATCGAGGGTCGGTACGACGACCTGCCGGAGCTCGCGATGGGCCACTGGCGGCGGCCTCGAGGCGCCGGGTGAGCCTTGGTTTCGACACGCTCGCTGGCGCTCGCTGCTCAACCAGCGGCAGGCGGGTCGTTGGCGCTCGCTGCTCAACCAGCGGGGGACCAGCGGCGGACCAGCGCCTACAGGTGCTGGGGCTGGGCCCTGATCAGGTCGGCGTACCACTGGAACGACTTCTTCTTCGTCCGCTCGAGGGTCTCGTAGTCGACGTGGACGAGGCCGAAGCGCTGGGTGTAGCCCTCGGCCCACTCGAAGTTGTCCATGAGCGACCAGGTGTAGTAGCCGCGGACGTCGACGCCGCGGGTGATCGCCTCGGAGACGGCGTTGACGTGGGCGCGGAGGTAGTCGATGCGGGCCTGGTCGTCGACGACGCCGTGCTCGTCGGGTCCGACGTTGTAGCTGCAGCCCGACTCGGTGATCATCATCGGCGGCAGGGCGGCGCGGAAGCGGGCGCGGAACATGACCAGCCACTCGCGCAGCGCGTCGGGGACGATCGGCCAGCCGAAGTCGGTCGTCGGGTAGCCGACGACCTCGCGGAAGTCGAACGGGATGTCGGACTCCTCGTCGGCCGCGGCGATCTTCATCGGGTTGTAGTAGTTCACGCCGTAGAAGTCGAGCGGCTGGCGGATCGTGGCGAGGTCGCCGTCCTGCATGACGTCCTCGAAGAGCGGCATCAGGTCGACCGGGTAGCGCCCGAGCAGCATCGGCTCGAGGAACATCCCGTTCCACAGGGCGTCGAAGATCTTGCTGATCCCGACGTCGGCGTCGTCGTCGCTGGCCGGCCAGATCGGGGCGTGGTTGTTGGCGCAGCCGATCGACTCGGCGCCGACCCTCCGCAGCTCGATCGCCGCGCGGCCATGGGCCATCAGCAGGTGGTGGGCGGCGGCGAGGCAGTCGAAGAGCATCGCCTTGCCGGGCGCGTGGGTGCCCATGCCGTAGCCGAGGATCGAGGCGACGTTGGGCTCGTTGACCGGGATCCAGTGCTCGACCCGGTCCACCAGCTTCTCGCCGACGATGGCCGCGTAGTCGGCGAAGCGCTCGACGGTGTCGCGGTTGAGCCAGCCGCCGTCGTCCTCGAGCGCCTGCGGCAGGTCCCAGTGGTAGAGCGTGACCATCGGCTGCTGGCCGTTGGCCAGGAGCGTGTCGACGAGCCGGTCGTAGAACGCCAGCCCCTTCGGGTTGGCCGGCCCGCGGCCGTCGGGCTGGATGCGCGGCCAGGCGATCGAGAAGCGGTAGCCACCCGTGCCGAGCTCCTTCATCAGCGCGACGTCCTCGTCGACCCGGTGGTAGTGGTCGCAGGCGACGGCGCCGGTGCTGCCGTCGACGACGCGACCGGGCTCGGCGGTGAAGGTGTCCCAGATGCTCGGCCCACGGCCGTCCTCCGTCGCGGCACCCTCGACCTGGTAGCTCGCGGTGCTGGTCCCGAACCGGAATCCGGGCGGGAGCAGGGGGAAGTCATGCGGTGGTGCCACATCGGCGAAGATATCGGCATGGGCATGGCCGTGTACGCCGGTTCGGACAGGTCCTCCTCCACAGAGGTGGGACGGGTCACGCGGCACTCGTTCTCGTTCGGACCGCACTACGACCCGGCCAACCTCGGCTTCGGTCCCCTGGTCTGCCACAACGACGACCTCCTGGCCGCGGGCGGGGGCTATCCCGACCACCCGCACTCGGAGCTGGAGATCGTCACCTGGGTCCTCGAGGGCGCCCTCGTGCACACCGACTCGACCGGTCACCGGCACGTCGTCGAGGCCGGCCGGGCGCAGGTGCTGTCGGCCGGCTCGGGCATCCGGCACAGCGAGGTCGCCGACCCGCGGTCGGGCCGGTGCCGGTTCGTCCAGGCCTGGCTCGCACCGTCGGCACCGGGGAGGGAGCCGGCGTACGTCCTGGGCGAGGCGCCGCAGCCGGCCACCGGGCTGGTCGAGGTGGTCGGAGGTGGTGGCCTCCCGATCGGCACGACCGGCGCCCGCCTGCTCGTCGCCCGGCTCGCGCCCGGCGATGTCGTCGCGTTGCCCGAGGACCCGCGCCAGCACGTCTTCGCCGCCACCGGTGCGGTGCAGCTCGGTGACCGCGAGCTGCGGGAGGGCGACGCCGTACGCCTCGAGGGCGAGCCGGGCAGGGTGGTCACGGCGTCGGAGGAGACCGACCTGCTGGTCTGGTCCTTCGCCTGAGCACGCCGACGGCGGGCGCACCCCCGGAGGCCTATGCTGCCGAGATGTCGTCGTCCCGGGCTCGACTCGTCGCCGGGGTCGTTGCCCTGGCCCTCCTCCCTGCGGCCGCGAGCGCGAGCGTCGCGACGGGCAGTCCCGACGTGCCCCCGCACCCGCCCTCGCCCCTGGCCGGGCTGCCGCGGGCCGTGCCCCACGGCCAGGTCGTGCGGCTCGGCGACGGCGACCGCTACGAGGTCACCCGATCCCGCGGCGGCCGGGAGATCCAGGGCCGTCGGTTCGACGTCCAGACCGGGTCGTGGGGTGCTCGCACCACGGTCTTCCGCGAGGCGGACCTGCGCTGCTGGAACGTCGTCGCGCGCGGCGCCGGAAACGGGATCGCCGTGACGTTCGAGTGCGGACCGGCGCTGGTCGAGCCGGACGAGGGCAAGCCGTACGCCGCCGCGAGCGCCGACGGCGTGCACTGGTCCGCGCAACGACTGCCGGGCTACGCCTGGCGCGACCCGGCCATCTCGCCGTCGGGCACCTGGGCAGCATGGTCACGAGGGCGCGACTACCTGACCTGGACCGGTGGAGCCTTCACGCAGCACGAGGCGTCGCAGTCGACCGGCGAGTTCGAGGACGCCCAGGCGCCGGTCGTCTCGGACGACGGCACCGTCACCCTCGCCTGGTCGAGCTCGGCGGACTGCACGGTGACCTTCGACGCCTATCCCGTTGCCGGCGCGCCGGCGCGCCAGGTCGTCCAGGACGCGCGGGTGTGCGACGACTTCGCCACCAGCGCGGACTCCCGCACGGTGCTGCTGGGCGACACCGCCGACCGCTGGAGCGTGACGCGGCTGACACGGGTCGACGAGTCGTCGGCCTGGGCGGTGACCGCGGTGGCACCGCTGGCGGCGCCCGGTCTGCTGGTCGACGACTTCCGCCCGGACTTCGCGCCCCTGCTCCTCGACGCCCCGGGCCGGCCCCTGGCGGTCGTCGCCAACCGGGGTGACGACCTCGGCGTCCAGCTCTACGAACCGGCGAGCCAGACGTGGCGACCCCCTCTGTCGTTCCTGTCCCGCGCGGGCGGCACGCGCTGCGCGTTCGAGGACGACGCCACCCCACGCGTCGGCTTCTTCGCACTGGCGCTGCGCTGCCGCGGCGGAGACCGCCGCCTGGTCACCTCCTCCGACGGTGCCACCTGGCAGGCCCTGCCCCTGCGCGCCCAGCTGGTCGGGCTCGACGCGCGGGCCGACCTCGTGGCGGTGCCCGGGCGCAGGCGCACCGTGGTGCTCTCCCACAAGGGCGCGGCCACCCTTCCTGTCGGCGTTGCCGGACGGTGCGACGTGGTCCACCCGATCGGTCGCCGCTCGGTGCTGCGGGTCACCGCCACGCGCGGCAGCGCGGGGTGGCCAGCACTCCTGCAGCGGTCGACGTCCGACGGGTGGCGGACGCTGCGGCGACTCGACCTGCCACACCGGGGAACCTGTCGCGGGGTCTTCTCCGGCGGGTTGTCGGGGGCCGACTTCCAGCTCAGCGGTGGAGGCCGGACGCTCGGACTGAGGTTCGTCCGACGCGACGGCCGCTGGGACGTACGCCGCGACTACTGACCAGGGTCCGGTCGGGAAGGGCCGCCGGGCCGTGTCGAGACCAAGGTCCCGAGACCTTGGTGTCGACACGCTCGCCCAGCCGTGGCGGTGGAGCTACTTCCTCTTCTTCCTGGCCTTCACGACCTTGAGGTGGAGGGTCCGGCTGGTGGCGGCGGCGTACTCCTCACCCGCGACCACGTGGAGCCGGATCTTGTGCTTGCCGCGCGCGAGCTTGCCGAGCGACATCACCTTGCTGCCGGTCACCGACCGCGTCCGGATCACCTTGGTGCCGTCGTAGACCAGGACGGTGGCCGTTCCGGTGGTGCTGACCGCGACCCTGACCTTGACCTTCTGGCCGACCTTCACCTTGGTCCTCACCAGCTTGGCCGTGATCGTCGGCGCGGCGCGGGTGACCTTGAGCGTCGTGGTCGCGGCGCTCGCGGCGACGGTCGCCGAGCCGGCGTACGACGCCGTGACCAGGTGGGTGCCCACCGGCGTGGTGGCCGGGAGGGTGACGGTGGCCGTGCCGCCGGCGAGGGTGCCGGTGACGGTCGTGCCGGCGACCTGGACCGAGACGGCGCCCGTGGCTGCCGGGTCGGCGGCGACGGTGACGGTCGCCGTGGTCGTCGACCCGTAGGTGGTCGCGGTCGAGCCGAGGCTCACCGAGGTCGTCGACGCGGCCGGGCCGCTCCACGCGAGGGCAGGAGCGAACTCGGTGTGCATCGCGGCCCGCGCCCGCTGCTCGACGGCGTACGCGTAGCCGAGGACGGCGGCGTCGTCCCAGGCCCGGCCGACGATCTGCACGTTGTTGGACTGGCCCTCGTCGTTCGCGCCGATCGGCAGGATCGCCGTCGGCAGGCCGACGCCCTGGGTGATGACGCCGGACGCCCGGTCGGAGCTGAAGATCGCCGACGCGGCGTCGTTGTTGCCGACGCTGGTGAGGAAGCCCGGGTAGATCACGGCGTCGACCGACTGGCCGAACGCGGTGTCCATCCAGGTGTCGGCGTTGACCTTGTAGGCGTCGCGGCGGGCCAGCAGGTTGGCGACGCTGGTGTCGTCCATCGGGTTGTAGCTGTAGTTGCCGGAGACGTTGTAGGGCAGGTTGAGCGGGTTCTCCAGCAGCTGCTTCGCCGTCATCGGGAAGGTGGCGGGACGGTCCTCGCCGATGTAGCGCTCCCAGCCCTCCGAGCCGGCGCTGCCGGTGGTCGGGTAGCCGGCCGCCGGCGGGTTGGTGGGGGCGGTCGCGGCGCCGGAGGGCAGCGCGACGAGCGTGCCACCGGCGGCCTCGATGGCGGCCCTGGCGTCCGCCAGGGCGACGGCACCGGCGTTGTCGTCGATGATCGCGGTCGAGGCGAAGGCGGTCGGGACGTAGCCGATGACCTTGCCCTGGAGCGCGTCGGGCCGGAGCGACGACTTCCACTCGACCGGGCGCAGGCTGTTGTCGACGCGGCTGGTGAGCAGGTCGTCGGGGTTGTTGCCCGTCGCCTGCGTCGAGGTGGCGTCGAGCAGCGACGCGACGTCGGTGACCGACTTCGCCATCGGGCCGGCGTAGTCGGTGGCCCAGGTCAGCGGCATGACGCCGTTGGTGCTGGCGAGGCCGTCGGTGCCGCGGAACGTCGTCAGGCTGGCGCCGGTCGACGGGGCGTAGAGCGAGACACCGGTCTGGGTGCCCATGGCCGCGGCCGCGAGGTCGGCGGCGACCGCGGTGGCCGAGCCGCCGCTGGAGCCGAACGACGTCTTGGACGGGTAGAGCGCGTTCCAGACCTGCTTGAAGCCGCTCTCGCTGAACGAGCCGGAGTTGGCGAACTCCGAGAGCACGGTCTTGCCGATCATCACGGCGCCCGCCTCGCGCAGCCTCGCGACCTGCCAGGCGTCCTTCTTCGGCTCCCAGTCCTTCAGCGCGAGCGTGCCGCCGGAGGTGGGCATGTCCTTCGTGTCGTAGATGTCCTTGAGCGCGATCGGGATGCCGAGCAGGTCGCCGGTGCGACCGGCCTTGCGGGCCTCGTCGGCGGCCATCGCCTGGGCGACGGCGTCCTTCGCGACGGTGATGAAGGCGTGGAAGCCGAGCGCCCCGTCGTCGTAGGCCTCGATGCGGTCGAGGTAGGCCTTGGTGACCTGCACCGAGGTGACCTTGCCCGCGACCATGTCGGCCTGGAGCTGGGCGATCGTCTTGCCCGTGACGTCGTAGGCGACGTCGGTGGTGTGCTCGACGTCGACCTCGGCGGCCGGCACCTTCAGCGGCTCGGCGCCCGCGCAGGCCGCGGCGTAGGACGTGATGTCGATGTTCTGCAGCGTGCAGATCTCGTCGACGGTGAGCGTCGAGAGGTTCGGCGACGCCGCGAGGGCGGCGGTGTCGGTCGCGATCTGCGTGGTGTCCGACAGCGCGCCGATGACGACGTACTGCATCAGCGACTCGGTCGCACCGGGCTCGATGGTGAGCGTCCGGACGAAGCCGAGGTCGTTGGCGCGGCTGCCCGTGGGGACGTACGCCGTCTCGAACGGGTTGGACTGCTGGTCACCGAGCGCACCCACGCCCGAGCCGACGACGACGCCGGTCGGACGGGTGGCGCCGGGGGTGGTCGCCGTGATCCACGTGTCCGCGGTGCCGACGGCGTTGTCGCCGCTGCTCGACGCGCTGATCGTGGCCTTGTTGGGGCTGGTCGTCGCCGTGAGGCCGGAGCCTAGCGAGCCACCGAACGACACGTCGAGCGTGACCGGCTCGGTCGCGGTGTTGGTGAAGGTGTCGAAGAAGCTGGTCGTGTTGCTGGCCGTCGCGACCTGGACCTTCCTCGTCATCAGCACGTCCCCGAGACGGACCGACTTCGTGGAGGCGTACGATCCGGGCGAGGTCGCGGTCAGGCCGAAGCCGCGCATCATCTGGTCGTTCATCCGCGGCTCCTCGCCGGCGGGCGCGTCGACGTGGACGAAGATGTTGCCGAAGCCCTCCATCCGCGATCCGCTGACGTTGCGGATCGAGCCGGTGTCGAGGCCGGGGCGGCGGGCGTCGTTGATGCTGATGGTGGCGGAGTTGGCGGTCGTGACGCTGGTCAGCGCCTGGGCGCCGGGGGTCACGGCGAGGGAGCCGAGGGCGACGGCCGCGATCGCCGGGAGGGCGACGAGGCGGGCGGTGCGCCCGGAGGGGGTGAAGGACATGACGTATCAAGCGCCTCTCGAGGTCGGGGGTGAAGGCGCCTGATTTCTATGAGCCGTTCATGTCGACCGGAGACGGTCCCCGTTTCGGCTGTGTAACGTTCCAAGTTCCGACTTTGGAACGAGTGACGACCACCCACCGCGCGGACACGCGCCGAAGCGAAGCGGAGACGCCAGAAACTACGGGATGAGGACCCCCGGGTTGAGGATCCCGGCCGGGTCGAGCTCGGCCTTCACGGCCCGCAGCACCCGCACCCCGACCTCGCCGATCTCCTGTGCGAGCCACGGCCGGTGGTCGGTGCCGACGGCGTGGTGGTGGGTGATCGTCGCGCCGGCGGCGACCATCGCGTCGCTCGCCGCGGCCTTGGCGACCTGCCACTGCGCCAGCGGGTCCTCGCCCTGCGGCACGGCGACGGTGAAGTAGAGCGAGCACCCGGTCTCGTAGACGTGCGAGACGTGGCAGAGCACCAGCGCACCCTCGCCCAGCGACGAGGTGAGCGCGGCCTTCACGTCGGCGTACAACCGCTCGCGGTTCGACCAGAACGTCGCGGTCTCGAGCGTCTCGACGAGCACGCCGTGGTCGAGCAGCGAGTCGCGGAGGTACGGCGCGTGGAACCGGCCGTGGACCCACGCGTCGCCCGGCCCGGTGCCGAGCGGCGTGCCGCCGAGGTCCGTCAGCACGGCGGTGACCGCCTCGCGCCCGGCCGCGACCTGGGACGCGGTGCCTTCGTAGCCGGTGACCATCAGGCAGCCGGGGTCGTCGGTCCCGCCGATCGACGACGGGTCGGCGAGGTTGATCACCGTCTCGTTCTCGTCGGACAGGCGGATCACCGTCGGCAGCAGCCCGGCCTGCGCGAGGGTGCGCATCGCGTCGGAGCCCGCGTCGAACGACGACCAGCGCCAACCGTCGTACGCCGTCTCGGCGGGCGCGCGACGCACCCGCACGGTGACCGAGGTGATGACGCCGAAGGCTCCCTCCGAGCCCAGCAGCAGCTGGCGCAGGTCGGGGCCGGCGGCGTTGGCGGGCGCGGAGCCGAGGTCGAGCGAGCCCGTGGGGGTCGCGGCGGTGAGGCCGACGACCATCGCGTCGAAGCGGCCGTAGCCGGCGCTCGACTGGCCGCTCGACCGCGTGGCCGCGAAGCCGCCGATCGAGGCGTGCTCGAACGACTGCGGGTAGTGCCCGAGCGTGAGCCCGTGCTCGCCGAGCAGTGCCTCGGCCTCGGGTCCGCGCAGGCCGGGCTCGAGGGTGGCGGTCATCGACACCTCGTCGACGGCGAGCAGCCGCTTCATCCGGACCAGGTCGAGGCTCACCAGCCCGGCGAAGCCGTCGCGACGTGCCGCGAGACCGCCGGTCACGCAGGTGCCGCCGCCGAACGGCACGACCGCGACCCGGTGCTCGCTCGCCCACGCGAGCAGCGCCGCGACCTCGCCGTGGCCGTCCGGGCGGACCACGGCGTCGGGGGCGTCGGACAGGTCGCCGGCGCGGGCGCGGAGCAGGTCGGGCGTCGACTTGCCGCGGGTGCGCAGGGTGCGGGTCCGGTCGTCGAGAAGGACGTGCGCCTCCCCCACGATCGCGCGCAGCCCGTCGAGCAGTGCCTCGTCGAGCGTGCTTGCCGGCGGCCGCGCGTCGGTGACCGCCGGCCGGTCCTGCAGCCCGAAGGCGAGCTCGACCAGGCCGCGTGCGGACTCCGGCAGGTCGGCCGCCGCGGCGGGGTCGCCCCAGCGCTGGGGGTGCATCTCGACGGTGGGCGTCTCAACGGTCATGCGTTACAGTGTGACACATGTCGTCACTTCGTCACATCAGCGATCCGCGACTCGACGCCTACCTCGACTCCGCGCGCGACTGCATCCTCGACGTCGGGTGGCGGCGCACGACGCTGACCGAGGTCGCCCGGCGCGCCGGCGTCTCGCGGATGACGATCTATCGCGCGTGGCCCGACATGGGCTCGCTGCTCGGCGACCTGATGACCCGCGAGTGGGTCGGGATCGCCGCCGCGACGCGCGTCGCGGCGGCAGACACGACCACGCCCCAGGGGATCGCGGCGGCCGCCCTGTCGACGGTCCGCGCGCTGCGCGACAACGAGCTCTTCGTCCGCATCGTCGAGCTCGACCCCGACCTGATGCTGCCCTACCTGCTCGACCGCCGCGGTCGCTCGCAGGAGGCCCTCATCGAGATCCTGGCCGCCGAGATCGAGAGCGGCCAGGAGGCCGGCACGATCCACGGCGGCGACCCGGTGCTGATGGCCCGCGGCCTGATGCTGGCCGGCCAGGGCTACGTCTTCTCCGCGCTCACGATGACCGACGACCAGGTCAGCCTCGAGCTGCTCGACGGCCAGCTCCTCCACCTGGTCTCCTCCTCCCTGGCACCCCGATGACGGAGACTCCGGCGACCCGGATCACGCCCGGACTCGAGGGCGTCCCGGACGAGGTCGACGTCGTGGTCGTCGGGCTCGGCATCACCGGCGCCGGGGTCGCCCTCGACGCCGCGACGCGTGGGCTCACCGTGCTCGCCGTCGACGCCCACGACCTCGCCTTCGGCACGTCGCGCTGGTCGTCCAAGCTCGTGCACGGCGGCCTGCGCTACCTCGCCCAGGGCCAGCTCGCGATCGCCCACGAGAGCGCCGTCGAGCGCGGGACCCTGATGGACGTCACCGCCCCGCACCTCGTCCGCCCGCTGCCGATGCTCACGCCGGTCAACGACACGATGACCCGGGGCAAGGCGGCACTCACGTGGGCCGGCCTCCACGCCGGCGACGTGCTCCGCCGCACCGCCCACACCACCGCGCGCACCCTCCCCCGGCCCCGTCGGCTCAACGCCACCGAGACCCTCAGCCTCGCCCCGGCACTGCGCGCCGACACCCTCCGCGGAGGGCTGCTCGGCTGGGACGGGCAGCTCGAGGACGACGCGCGGCTCGTGGTCGCCGTGGCGCGCACGGCAGCGTCCCACGGCGCCGAGGTGCGCACGCGCGCCCGCGTCACCTCCGCCACCGGCACGGGCGTCCGGCTGCGCGACGAGCTCACCGGGGTGGCGTACGACGTCCGCGCGAAGGCGGTCGTCAACGCGACCGGTGTGTGGGCTGGCGACCTCGACGACCAGGTCCGGCTGCGGCCCAGCCGCGGCACGCACCTCGTCCTCCGCGGCGACTCTCTCCCGCACACGCGGGTCGCGGTGATGGTGCCGATCCCGGGCACGACCGCGCGCTTCGCGATGGTGCTGCCCCAGCCTGACGGCACGATCTACGTCGGACTCACCGACGTGCCGGT
Source organism: Nocardioides exalbidus (assembly GCF_900105585.1). Classification (NCBI taxonomy): domain Bacteria; kingdom Bacillati; phylum Actinomycetota; class Actinomycetes; order Propionibacteriales; family Nocardioidaceae; genus Nocardioides; species Nocardioides exalbidus. The sequence goes on along the minus strand of NZ_FNRT01000002.1, from coordinate 1,648,610 downwards.
CACCGGGGCCGTGCCGGACGTGCCGGTGCCGAGCCCCGGCGAGGTCGAGTTCCTGCTCGACGTCGTCGCGTCGGCCTTCACCACGCCGCCGACCCGCGAGGACGTGGTCGGGGTCTACGCCGGCCTCCGCCCGCTGCTCGAGGTCGCCGGCACCGACACGACGGCCGACCTGTCGCGACAGCACGCGATCCTCACCTCGACGAGTGGGCTGACGACGATCGTCGGCGGCAAGCTGACGACCTACCGCCGGATGGCGCAGGAGGTCCTCGACTCCCTGGTCGCCGACGGCCGCCTCGAGGCCGACCCGTGCCGCACTGCTGCCCTCCCCCTGCTGGGCGCCGCGGGTCCCGAGGAGCTGCGGCACGTCGACGCCGACCCCCGGCTCGTACGCCGCTTCGGCACCGACGCCGCCCTCGTCCTGGCCACCGCCCGCGAGGTCACCGGGCTCGCCGACGACGAGCTCCTCGCACCCGCCTCGGACACGGTCCCGGTCACCCTCGCCGAGCTCGTGTTCGCGATCACCCACGAGGGCGCGCACGACGTCGACGACCTCCTCGACCGGCGGACCCGGGTCGGCCTCGTCGACGCCGACCGCACGGTCACGGAGCCGCTGGCGAGGCGGGCGCTCGACCTGGTGTCGGCACGAGTCGACAGCCTCGCACCCTAGGACGCAACCTTTCCCGCGCCGGCGGCGTCTCCACCGCACACACCCACCGAACGGGGAACCCATGCTGCGTCGTCTCGGAGGTTGCGCGCTCGCGCTCGCCCTCCTCGTCCCGGGCCCGGCCCTCGTCACCAGCGTCGCCTCGGCCGCACCGGCGGCCGGGGCCGCCTCGGGCTCCGCCTCCCCGAAGTCGCCGCTGAGCCGCGACGTGCGGCTGGGCCACAAGCCTGTGCGGTACGACGGCAAGCGACCGTCGGTCCGGCTGACCTTCACCGGCCGCAAGGGCCGCCTCGTCGAGCTGGCCCACTGGTCCGGCTGGCAGCCGAACCCGTGCGTGCGCACGACGCTGCGCCGCGCCGACGGAAGCCCCGTGACACCGTGGGCCACCGGCTACTGGAGGCTCCCGCGCACCGGGACCTACACCGCCGTGGTGCGGCCGTGCCCCGACTTCCGCGCGCGGATCCGCCTGCAGGTGCGCGGCGTCGTCGTCCAGCAGGCAGACGTCGACGGTCCGGGCACGGAGGTCGGCGACGACCCCGACGTCACCCACCTGCTGCAGGTCCGGGTCAGCGACGACGAGCGACTCTCGGTCCGTCCCTCGCAGACGCCTCGTCACCTGGTCCTGCCTGACCGGACGCTCGACGAGGAGCTCGGCCACGGCTGGTTGTCGCTGGAGACGCCGGGCCGCACGTTCGTCGCCGCCGCCCCCGGCAGCACGATCGCCGTATCCCGCACCCTCGACCACACCGCCACCCTGGACGGCAGTGCCGTCGCCCTCGCCAACTCCGGGATCGGCGGGCGCGAGCACCTGGTCGCCTTCAGCGCACGAGCCGGTCAGTGGGTGTACCCGGAGCTGGTCGACGACTCCGGCACGGTCGTCAGCAACGGCCGGCCGCGCACCCAGGTGCTCGGCCCCGACGGCCGCTGGGTCAACAGCGACGTGATGACGAGGTGCCCGGGCACGCCGACCTCGCCGTCCTGCGACTGGTTCCTTCGCGGGCCCTGGCAGCTGCCCACGGACGGCACCTACCGGATGTCGGTCGCCGTCGTCGGCTCGTCGCCCGTCGAGTCGTTCTCGCTGCGCGTGCGGGCCGCCGCCGTCGCTCCGGCACTCACCCTCGACGGCCCGCCCGTGACGTACACCTCCGCCACGCCCGGCCAGTGGGTCGTCGGCCCCTACACGGAGGGCCTGCCGGGCCCTCGTCCGACGGGAGGCGGCGTGAGCGTCACCGCGAGCAACCCGTCGGCCTCGCTCACCGACTGGCGGATGTCGCTCGCCAGCGGTTTCTCCAGCGCGTACCCCGACCAGGGCGTCACGACACTGACTCCCGACATGCCGAGCCAGTTCGCGCCGGAAGACGGCGACCTCGGCCTGTCGACGGCTGTCCTGACCGTCCCGCCGGACGTGATGGGGTCGCTGGAAGTCCGCCTCGGCAACGGCTGATCCAGCGGACAGCAAAATCCCGCTGTTCTTCCGGAGAAGCACGGACAGGACGCCGATGAGGGTGGGATCGTTCTCCACGGCGCGCCCCTTGCTGACCCCATGCAGCAAGGGGCGCCCAGTCCATTTCCTTGGGCCCGCTCCGCTCGCCGTGTCCTCGGTGCTGGAGGCCCGCTCGCGCGTCGTCGTTGCCACGCCGCTCCCCCGCTGCGCTGGAGGCCCGCTCGCGCGTCCTCGTTGCCGCGCCCTCCTACTCCACTGTCACGCTCTTGGCGAGGTTGCGCGGCTTGTCGATGTCGTGGCCGAGGTGCTGCGCCGCGTGGTAGGCGAGCAGCTGCAGCGGGATGGTCAGCAGGATCGGGTCGAGCTCCGGCTCGTTGCGGGGTACGACGACCCGGCGGGCATCGATGCCGCCGAGGCCCACGTCCTCGTGGGTGACCACGACGAGTGGTCCGGAGCGCGCGGCGATCTCGTGCAGCGCCCCGATGTTGCGCTCGGTCAGCTCGTCCTGCGGCACCAGCGCGACGGTCGGCACGGCGGGGTCGATCAGCGCGAGCGGTCCGTGCTTGAGCTCGGAGGTCTGGTAGGCCTCGGCGTGCCGGTAGCTGATCTCCTTGAACTTCTGCGCGCCCTCGCGGGCCACCGGGAATCCGCGCACCCGGCCGATGAAGAAGAGGCTCTCCGCCTCGGCCAGCGAGTGGGCGACCTCGACCAGGTCGGCCTCGCCGGCGAGCACCTCCTCGATCTGGCCGGGCAGCCGCTCGAGGCCGGCCACCAGCCGCTTGCCGTCGGCGATCGACAGGTCGCGGACGCGGCCCAGCTGGAGGGCCAGCAGCGCGAAGGCGAGGAACATGTTGGTCAGTGCCTTGGTGCTCGCCACCGCGACCTCGGGACCGGCGTGCAGGTAGATGCCGCCGTCGCACTCACGCGCGATGGCCGAGCCGACGACGTTGACGAGGCCGACGCAGCGCCCGCCCTTGCGGCGTACCTCCTGGACCGCGAGCAGCGTGTCGATGGTCTCGCCGGACTGGCTGACCGCGACGTAGAGCGTGTCGGGCTCGATCACCGGGTTGCGGTAGCGGAACTCGCTGGCGGCCTCGGCGTCGGCGGGGATCCGGGCGAGCTCCTCGATCAGGGCGGCGCCCATCTGCCCGACGTAGTAGGCGGAGCCGCAGCCGAGGATCTTCACCCGACGCACGGCCCGCAGGTCGCGCGCGTCCATGTCGAGACCGCCGAGGTGCGCGGTGCCGAAGCGCTCGTCGAGCCGGCCTCGGAGCACGGCCTGCGCCGTCGTCGGCTGCTCGAGGATCTCCTTGCGCATGTAGGACTCGTGCTCGCCGGCGTCGTAGGCCGAGGCGTCGATGTCGACCTCGCTCGCCGTCTTGCCTGTGTGGATCAGGTCGGAGTGCCGCATCGTGTGGAAGCCGGCAGCCGTCACGGTCGCCATCTCGCCGTCGTCGAGCATCGCCACCGTCGTGGTGTGGCGCACGATCGCGGCCAGGTCCGAGGCGACGTACATCTCCTTGTCACCCACCCCGACCACCAGCGGGCTGCCGTTGCGGGCCACGACGATGCGGTCCGGGAAGTCGGCGTGGAGCACCGCGAGGCCGTACGTCCCGACGACGGCGGCGAGCGCGTCGCGGACCTTGCCCTCGAGGGTGTCGGCGTCGCTGCGGGCGACGAGGTGCGCGAGCACCTCCGTGTCGGTGTCGCTCGCCAGCGCGGTGCCGGCGTCGGTGAGCTCGGCGCGCAGCGCGGCGGCGTTGTCGATGATCCCGTTGTGCACGACCGCCACCCGGCCGGACTCGTCGGTGTGGGGATGGGCGTTGACGTCGTTGGCCGGGCCGTGCGTGGCCCAGCGGGTGTGGCCGATCCCGGTCGTGCCGGCGAACCGCTTGGGCAGGTTCGCCGTCAGGTCGCGCACGCGGCCGGCCTGCTTGGCGACCCGGAGGCCGCGGTTGCCGAGGACGGCGACCCCGGCCGAGTCGTAGCCCCGGTGCTCGAGGCGGGTGAGTCCTTCGAGGACGAGGGGGGCCGCGTCCTGGCGGCCGATGTAGCCGACGATTCCGCACATGCTTCAGGTCTTCCTCACGTGTAGATGATCCGGCGCAGCTGGCGCTCGCTGAGCTCGGGAGCCGCGACGACGCGTTGGCCGAGCTCCTCGGCGATGCGGGCGAAGATCTCGGGGTTCTTCGCGCCGAAGGTCTTGAGATGGGCGTGCCGGGTGCGCACGTAGTCCTCCACGCTCTGGGCGTGGAAGGCGATCACGTCGTCGATGACCCGTGCCGCCTCGCCCGGGGTGAGCGAGGTGGTGGCGACGACGTGGGCGACGAGTGCGGGGTCCGGCACACGTCAGATCGTGCCGGGAAATCGACCCGATGCCAACTTCCTGCCCGAAATCGGGCAGAAATCTCACTTCAGCCACTCAGGTTGCCTTCGAGTGGTAGTCACATCCGCCCCAGGTGGAGTGCCGACACCGCTTCGGTGATGCTCTGGGACCGCAAGTGGGGGAAGTTCGACGACTTCCAGCGAAAGTGGTGTGTGCCAGTGGGGACGTGCTACCTTAGGTGAACAGAAAGTGAACGGGAGGTGTCACATGAGCAAGCACACGATGTCCGCAGTGCCGGTCTGCACCTGGGTCGCCGTCACGGATGCGTCGGGTCGCACCCGCATGGAGGCACACTGGTCGATCGCCGGAGTTGCCCAGAGCAAGGCAGCCTGAGCGGCCAGGTCTTCACCAGTCACACCACGAGCCGCGTCCCCGCCCGGGGAGGCGGCTCGTGGCATGTCCGGGCGACAGGAAATTCCTCGCGCCTCTGGGGAATGATCCGCCGACGGTGTACGTTCGTTTGGTTGAATCTTGGATCAACAACCCGACACCTCAGGAGACCACGCCATGTCCAGCGCCTTCGACGCCCCCACCACCGCCATCGACGACATCTCCGGCGACTACGCCCTCGACGTCACGCACAGCCGCCTCGGCTTCGTCGCCCGCCACGCGATGGTCACCAAGGTCCGCGGCCAGTTCCACGCCTTCAGCGGCACCGCGAAGATCGACGAGGCCACCCCGTCGAACTCCAAGGTCGACCTCTCCATCGAGGTCGCCTCGATCGAGTCCGGCACCGCGGACCGCGACGGCCACCTCAAGTCCGCCGACTTCTTCGACGCCGAGACCTACCCGGCCATCACGTTCTCCTCCACCGAGGTCTCCAAGTCGGGCTCCGACTGGACCATCACCGGCGACCTGACCATCAAGGACGTCACCAAGCCCGTCACGATCGAGTTCGAGCAGACCGGCTCGGCCGTCGACCCGTTCGGCAACACCCGCGTCGGCTTCGAGGGCGAGACCACCATCAACCGCAAGGACTGGGGCCTCACCTGGAACGCCGCGCTCGAGACCGGCGGCGTCCTCGTCTCCGAGAAGATCAAGCTCGAGTTCGACGTCTCGGCCATCAAGAGCGCCTGACCTCCACCGACCGGGCACTTCGTCCCCGTCACGCACGCCGACCGGGCGCTTCCTCCCGCAACACGGGGAGGAAGCGCCCGGTCGCTGCACGTGACGGGGAGCAAGTGCCCGGTCGGCTCACAGGTTCCTCACATGTTCCCCGCCTACCGTTGATGGTTCAACCGTCAACCACTCGGAGGTAGAGACGATGAACATCCCCACGATCCATCCCCGCACCACCCCCACCGCCGACGTCGCCCTGCTCGTGGGGCGCATCGCCCTCGGCGTGACGATGGTGGCCCACGGCCTGCAGAAGCTCGACCAGGGCGGGCTCGGCGGCACGGCCGAGGGCTTCGAGGCCATGGGCATCCCGGCCGCGGGCGCGGCCGCGCTCTTCGCGATCTCGATCGAGGTCGGCGGCGGCGTGCTGATCCTGCTCGGCGCCCTCACCCCGGTCGTCGGGGTGCTGTGGGCGGCCAACATGGCGGGCGCGTGGTGGTACGTCCACCGCGACGCCTTCTTCGCGGGCGAGGGCGGCTACGAGCTGGTCATGGTGCTCGGCGCCCTCGGCCTCGTGCTCGCCGGCACCGGACCCGGCCGGCTCTCGGTCGACGCGCTCCTCACCCGCCGTCGTACCAGCGAGCGCGAGCAGGAGCTCGTCTCGGCCTGAGTGGCGTGCTGTGCACCCGAGTCTCCCGCTTGTCGGCCGAGATCTGGGGTGCGAAGCGGGGCGGTCACCGGATATCCGGTGACCGCCCCGATCCACGAAGCTCAGGTGCGCGGGCGCTTGCCCTTGTAGCCGCCGGATCCACCCTTGTGGCCGCCACCGGGACGACCGCGATAGGGGCCGTTGTCCGGCTTGATCTCGATGAGCTTGCCGGAGATGCGGGTGCCGGCGAGGCGATCGAGCGTGCCGGCGGGCAGGTCGGCGGGGAGCTCCACGACGGAGAAGTCGGGCTTGATCGAGATGTAGCCGAAGTCGCCGCGCGACAGGCCGCCCTCGTTGGCCAGGGCGCCCACGATCTGGCGCGGCTCGACCTTGTGGCGCTTGCCGACCTCGATGCGGTACGCCGCCATCGGCGCGCCGCTGCGCGACTCCCGCGGCTGCCGCTCGCCCTTGCCCGCGTGGGTCGAGCGCTCCTCGAAGGACCGCTGGCGCGGCTCGGGCTCGGGCTCGAGCAGGAGCGGCTGCTCCCCGTGCATCACCGCGGCCAGCGCGGCTGCGACGTCGACCTCGGGGACGTCGTGCTCCTCGACGTAGTGGGAGACCACGTCGCGGAAGAAGTCGATGCGCTCGGGCTCGGTCAGCGCCTGGGTGATCTGGTCGTCGAAGCGCGAGAGGCGGGTCGCGTTGACGTCGTCGACCGTCGGCAGCTGCATCTGGGTCAGCGGCTGGCGGGTCGCCTTCTCGATCGCGCGGAGCAGGTGGCGCTCGCGCGGGGTGACGAAGGCGATCGAGTCACCGCTGCGACCGGCACGGCCGGTGCGACCGATGCGGTGGACGTAGGACTCGGTGTCGGTCGGGATGTCGTAGTTGACGACGTGGCTGATCCGCTCGACGTCGAGGCCGCGGGCGGCGACGTCGGTGGCGACGAGGATGTCGAGCTTGCCGGCCTTGAGCTGGTTGACCGTGCGCTCACGCTGGACCTGAGCGACGTCGCCGTTGATGGCCATCGCGGAGTAGCCGCGGGCGCGGAGCTTCTCGGCGAGCGTCTCGGTCTCGTTCTTCGTGCGGACGAAGACGATCATCCCCTCGAAGTTCTCGACCTCGAGGATGCGGGTGAGGGCGTCGACCTTCTGCGGGTAGGACACGATCAGGTAGCGCTGGGTGATCGTGGACGAGGTCGTCGTCTTGTTCTTGACGGTGATCTCGACGGGGTCCTCGAGGTACTTCTTCGAGATCCGGCGGATCTGGGCCGGCATGGTCGCAGAGAAGAGGGCGACGTGCTTGTCGTCCGGGGTGTCGGCGAGGATCGTCTCGACGTCCTCGGCGAAGCCCATCTTGAGCATCTCGTCGGCCTCGTCGAGGACGAGGAAGCGGAGCTCGCTGAGGTCGAGCGTGCCCTTCTCGAGGTGGTCCATGATGCGGCCCGGGGTGCCGACGACGACGTGCACCCCGCGGCGCAGGGCGGAGAGCTGGACGCCGTAGCCCTGGCCGCCGTAGATCGGCAGGACGCGGACGCCCTTCATGTGGGCGGCGTACTTCTCGAAGGCCTCCGAGACCTGCAGCGCGAGCTCGCGGGTCGGGGCGAGGACGAGCGCCTGCGGGGTCTTCTGGTCCATGTCGAGCTGCGACAGGATCGGCAGCGCGAACGCGGCCGTCTTGCCGGTGCCGGTCTGGGCGAGGCCCACGACGTGGCGGCCCTCGAGCAGCGGCGGGATGGTCAGCGCCTGGATCTGCGAGGGGGTCTCGTACCCGACGTCGGCCAGCGCCTTGAGGACCTCGGGCGCGAGGCCGAGGTCGGAGAAGTTCTGCTCAGGTGCTTCGGGCTGGTCGTCACTCACCCGACAACGGTAGGGCTTCAGGCGTGAAACGGGCATTCCTCGGGGGCTGGAAATGCCCGCGACAGGCACCGACGTGAGGCAGCACACTCCCCACATGGCTCCTCCCGATCAGGCACAGCTGCCCGCTGGGCTCACCACCCGCCCGCTGACGAGGTCCGACGCCCACGCCGTCTTCGTGCTGATGGTCGCCCAGGAGCAGGAGGACATCGGCCAGGTCGCGATCGAGGAGGCCGACATCGTCAGCGACTGGGCGCGCCCCAGCCACGACCTCGGTGCCCGGTCGGTCGGGGTGTGGGACGGCGAGACCCTGGTGGCGTACGCCGAGCTGATGGGCGCCGACCGCGCCGACACCGCCGTCCTGCCCTCCCACCGCGGCCGCGGCATCGGCACCTGGCTGGCCGGCTGGCTGCAGGACCTCGGCCGCAGCCTCGGGTCGAGCATCGTCGGGATGCCGGTGCCCCAGGGCTCCCCGGGCGACCGGCTGCTGGAGGAGCTCGGGTTCCGGGTGCGCTGGACGAGCTGGGTGCTCACGCTGCCCGAGGGCACGACGATCGCCGAGCGCGACCTGCCGGAGGGCTACGTCGTCCGCACCGCGGCGCCGGACGAGCGGCGCGCGGCCCACGACGTGCTGGAGGACGCGTTCCTCGAGTGGTCGGAGCGCGACCGGGAGGCGTTCGAGGACTTCGAGGCCTCGCTGGTCGGTCGCCCCGGTTTCGAGCCGTGGAACCTGCGCGTCGCGCTCGACGCCGACGGTGCCGTGGTCGGCGTCTCGCTCGTGCTGGTGTCCGAGGACGGCACGACCGGCTACGTCGACCGGCTGGCGGTGCGCCGCGACCAGCGCAACCGCGGGATCGCCCAAGCACTGCTCGTCGACTCCTTCGCCCGGGCGCGCGAGCACGGCGCCACGACCTCCGAGCTGAGCACCGACTCGCGGACGGGGGCACTGGGTCTCTACGAACGAGTGGGGATGGTGGCAGGAACCATCTGGGTCAATCGCGCGGTGGACCTGTCCTGACGTCACGGAAACCGTGGCCACCGGCGATTCTGGCCACTGATTTCGCAGATCAGCATGTCTAGACCGGGTGTCCACACCGGCTAGCACCACTGTTTTTGCGGTGAACCTGCCCTTAATATCGATCGACGCCCTCTCGGGCGGCGCCACGGTGGGGACGTGGGGTCCCCGCTTCTGCAGTGATTCAGTGGGGGTAACACGTGCAAGATCTTCATGCCCTGGTCGTCGAGGACGATCCAGACATCTCCTCGGCCCTGGTCGAGACGCTCGAAGGCGCGGGATTCCGCGTCACGTCGGCCCCGGACGGCCGTGCTGCGGTGGGGATCGCAGCCGACGACCCGCCCGACCTGGTCACGCTCGACCTGACGCTGCCGCACATGGACGGCATCGAGGTGTGCCGTCGGATCCGTGAGACCAGCGACTGCTACATCGTGATCGTGTCCGCACGGTCCGACGAGGTCGACAAGCTCATCGGCCTCGAGGTCGGCGCCGACGACTTCGTGCTCAAGCCCTTCTCGCCGCGCGAGCTGCGCGCACGGGTGGCGGCGCTGTTCCGACGGCCGCGCTCCAGCGGGGCTACGGAGGAGGCGGCCGCGCAGGCGCCGCACGTGCCGAGCCCGGCCCGTCCGGCGGACGAGCCGAGCACCATCAACTGCGGTGCCGGCCTCGTCATCAACTCCGCACGCCGCGAGGTGCAGGTCGACGGGATGATCGTCGACCTGACCCGCATCGAGTACGACGTCCTGGAGTACCTCGCCACGCACCTCTCCCGGGTCTGCACCCGGGAGGAGATGGTCCTGGCCATCTGGAGCAGCGCGCTGACGCACGACCACCACCTGGTCGACGTCCACGTCGCCAACCTCCGCGGCAAGCTGCGCCGGCACTCGGCGGCGACGTGGATCCACACGATCCGCGGCATCGGCTACCGGATGGACCGCGAGGACGATCCGCGCGAGCGTCGCGCCGGCGGCGGCCCCTTCCTGGTGGCGCACTTCGACTCCGAGGACTGGGCCAAGGGCCTCGACTTCTGACGTCATATCCCCGTGGTCCGGCGCCCTGCGGTGCCCGGCCACGGGGTCGGCGCGTCCGGGACACCAACGGCCGATGAACGGCAGTCGGGGCGATTCGCCCCCACGCCGTGGCATCACCACCTAACATCGGTAGTGGCTCGGCGGTCGTGGGGACCCGCACCGAGCCCGGCTCCGGTCGACCCGCACCAGCGGGCCGGTCAGGAATCGGTGGCCTGCCCATGGTTTGGCTGCCTCGGTCCCGGGTAGTTGGATCGTCAACAGGAGCCTGACTGATGATGAATGAACGCATTGCCGTGGTCGTCGAGGACGACCACGATGTCGGCGACGTCATCTCCAAGCTCCTCGACCAGGCGGGCTTCGACGTGGTCGTCGCCTCGACCGGGGCCGACGCCCTGGCCGTCATCCGGGAGCGCAAGCCCGACCTCGTCACGCTCGACCTCTCCCTCCCCGACATCGACGGCGTCGAGGTCTGCCGCCAGATCCGCCTGGTGAGCGACTGCTACGTCATCGTGGTCAGCGGCCGCACCGCCGAGGTCGACCGGCTGATCGGCCTCGAGGTCGGCGCCGACGACTACCTCGTCAAGCCCTTCTCGATGCGCGAGCTCCAGGCGCGCGTCGCCGCCCTCTTCCGCCGTCCGCGCACCTCCGAGGCGCTGGTCAGCGAGCCCGGGCACACCACCCAGGGCACCGCCGCGCTGCGCTCGACCGAGCCCACCGGCGGGATCGCCGTGGCCGCGCTGCCCACCCTCGGCTGCCGGCACCTGACGCTCAACCGCGGCGCCCGCGAGGTGCTCGTCGGGGGTGTCGAGATCGACCTCACCCGCACGGAGTTCGACCTGCTCGCCCACCTCGTCGCCAACTCCGGCGTCGTGGTGCCGCGCGAGGAGCTGCTGCGTGCGGTCTGGGCGACCGAGTTCGTCCCCGACAGCACCCACGTCGTCGACGTGCACCTGGCCAACCTGCGCCGCAAGCTGCGCAACGCCGCCCCCGACAACGAGTGGATCCGCACGATCCGCGGCGTCGGCTTCCGGTTCGACCCCTGCTGCCCCTGACGCGGGCGAGCGTCAGCGGGCCGACTCCCGCAGCGTCGAGCCGCGGGCACCGCGCACCGTCATCGACGCGCTGACCAGCGCCACCGCGCCGAACACCGCGGCTGCGAGCAGGGCGAGGACGACCAGGCGCACCGGCGAGATGGTGGCCACCAGCGCAGGGGTCGCCAGGCCCTCGGCATAGCCGAGCGTGATGGTGCGGAGGACGACGTACTGCGCCAGCGAGCCGGCCAGGATGCCGGCGATCGCGGCACTGCCGAGCACGACGGCGAGCTCGCGCACCACGGCGACCATCACCGATGCGCGGGGCACGCCGACCACGCGGAGCGCCGCGGCGTCCCGCCGGCGGGCCGGGAGCTGGACCGCCGCGCTGACGAACAGGCCGGCCAGCGCCATCACCAGCACGAGGGCGGCGACGACCCCGTAGAGCCGCAGCGCGAGGGCGTACGCCGTCTGGTCGAGCACCTGCCGCTCCCCCGCGAGCGTCGACTCGATGCTCAGCCCGGCCGCCGACAGCGCGTCGGTGATCTCGGCGGGCGCGCCGGCGCGCTGGAGGACGCGCGTGTCGAGGTTGCTGTCGTAGACCGGGCGGTCGGTGATGAAGGACGAGTAGTCGACGAGCAGGCCGGACGGACCGACGAACGGCATGCCCTCCACCCGGCCGACCGGGTCGACCCGGATCAGGCCGAAGCCCTCGTCGAGCTTGGCGAGCGCGGTCTGTCGCACCTTCGGTCCCTCGAGAGCCGGTCGGCGCTCGACGATGCCACCGGCGGTGAGCCGGGCCATGCCGACCGAGTCGCCGGTGTCGAGGTCGAGGTCGATGCCGGTGTCGGTCACCTCCAGCCCGGTGATCGCGCTGCGCACGGCCGGGTCGGGGGTGGCGACCCAGTCGGCGTCGCCCAGGACCCCGGGCACGGGCTCGCCGTCGGCGTCGATCGCGGTGATCGTGGCGGTCCCCGACATGGCGGTGTTGGTGCCGGCGCCGCCACCGAGGGTCATCCCCTCGATCGGGCACGGCACGTCGCCGCACCAGGGCACCTTGGCCGAGCTCGTCGACTCGCCGCGGTCGTAGGGACCGAGGTAGACCTTCAGCGGGATGCCGTCGCGTCGGCCGAAGCGCACCTCGAGGGCGAGCGGGCCGTCGGACGCGACCTGGTTGTCGACGGTGACGGAGATCCGCCGGCCGGCGAAGGTCGGCACGGTGCCGGGCGGCTTGATCGCGGCGACCACCTGGTCGACGTCCAGGCCCGGGCTCCAGGTCGGCGGCCAGGTCGCCACGGTCGCGAGCCGGCTGCTGTCGACCACCGAGAAGTTCGCGCCGGGGTTGAGCACCGAGCCGGCGGCCATCACCCACTGGCCCTCGGGGTCGATGCGCCTCGTGAGCTCGAGCGTCTCGGCGAAGCTCACCGGCGAGTGCCACGTCGTGTCGGCCGGCGAGATCGTCGCGGCGACGCTGGTGCGCCAGTCGGCGGCCGAGGAGTAGACGCCGGCGCCGAAGACGGCGACGGCGATGGCGGCGGTGATCGGCAGGATCACCAGCGTGCCCTCCTGGCGCCGGGAGAGCGCCCGCGACGACACGAAGCCGCTGAGCGACCGGCCGCGCGAGCGACGGGTCCACCACGTGGCGAGCGCGGAGGTGAGGCGGGTGGCGCCGAGCCCGGCGACCACGGCCAGCAGCACGGGCAGCAGCAGGTCGGTGACGTCGGGGTCGCCCTGCCCGGCGTCGGAGAGCTTGCTGACCAGGATCGCCGCGGCCAGCGCGACGAGCGTCAGCTGCGCGACCACGGACCAGCGGCGCGCGGCCACGGGGCGTCGGACGCCGGCGAGCTGGGAGGCCAGCGACTCGCGCACCACCAGGCCGACCGCGACGCACGCGACGGCGAAGGCCGACACCAGCACCAGCGCGGCGGCGATCCAGCTCGCCGCCGGGAGCGGCAGCGGCAGGCCCGGCACCAGCCACTGGCGGACGAGCAGGAGCGAGAAGCCAACGCCGAGGCCGGCCCCGATCGGGGTCGCGAGCAGGAGCAGCGTGACCGGCTCGGCGAGGCCGAGGCCCCACAGCCGGCGCGAGGTCACGCCACGCAGCGAGGCCAGGGCGAGCTCGGGCACCCGCAGCTCGCTGGCGGCGTTGAGCAGCCGCATGAGCAGGGCCAGCGCGACGAGGACGAGGGACAGCACCGCCGGCGCGATCGAGCTGCGGGCGGTGGCCTGCTGGTCCTCGACCTCCTGCACGACCGCACCGAGGTCGTTGGTGCCGTCGTCGGTCAGGGTGCCGCCCTCGACGTCGAGCGTCGTGTCGGCCGGGATCGCGGCGGCGGAGCGGGCAGCGACAGCGAGGTCGGCAGGCGTGACGTCGGGCGGCACGTCGAGGAACGTGTCGACGCGCACCGTCCAGTCGCCGAGCTGCTCGATCGTCTCGGGCGTGGTGAAGATCGGGCCGGGGAAGTAGGGCGCGTAGCCGCCTCCCCTGTCGCTGGTCGCCTCGTTGGTCACCGTGAGCCGACTGGGCACCAGCCAGTGGTCGTCGGTCCTGGGGGTCGTGTAGGTGCCGACGACCGTGACGGTGCGCAGCGGCGGCCGGGGCAGGCCCAGCCCCTTCAGCGCCCCGGGCTCGAAGCCGACCAGGTCGAGCGGCTCCCCGATGCTCGCCCCGGCCCGCTCGGCCGACTTCGCGAGGAGCAGCACCTCGCCGGGCTTCTCCGGGCACCGGCCGGTGACCTCGAGGACGTCGCACGCACCGTCGCGCGCCCAGAAGCGCACGGCTCCGCGCAGGGCCATGAAGCGCTCGGACTCCACGGTCGCGACCGTGTCGCCCCACGGACCCTGGTTGAGCGAGGTGGTCGCGGCGACGGCGTCCTCGGTCGCCTCGGCGGTGCTCATCGCGCCGCCGGGCGTGAAGACCCGGCTGGTCCCGGTGAGGCCGGCGGGCGCCTCGTTGAGGCGGGTCACGACGTAGGAGTTGGTCACCGCGGCGGCGAACACCGGGCCGAGCACGGCCGAGCCGATGGCCAGCGCGGTCAGCAGGACCGAGCCCGAGGACAGCAGGGCGCGGGCGCGCAGCCCGCGGAGGATGGCACCGAGCATCTGCACCACTAGCCCTCCTCCTCCCGCAGGATGCTGGGTCGGGTGGCCGTGGAGCGCACGGCCCGGGCGCGGCCGCCGACCAGCACGACGGCGACGGCCGCGACGACCGCCGGGATCGCGAGCGGCCAGGCGCGCGGAGCCGTGTCGAGCGGGAGCCCGGCGACCGGGACGTCGAGCAGGGGCAGACCGCCCAGCAGGAGGTCGACCGCGAGCCACCCCCCGGCGATGACGCCGGCGAGCACGAGCACCGTCAGGCTGACCAGCTCGGCGCGACCGGCCCGCCGAACGGTGCCGACGGAGACGCCGAGGACACGCAGCGAGGCGACGTCGCGGCGGTAGTCACGCAGGTGTCGCGCCACGCCGGCGCCGAGGGCGAGCAGGGCGACGAGCGCGCAGGCGAGGGCGGTCAGGGCGTACGCCACCGACTGCGCGCCGCCGAAGCGCTCGCCGAGGCTGCCGCGCACCGACTCGAACGTGCGCCACCTCGCGTCGGTGGCGGACGCGACGTCGTCGAGCATGGAAGCCGGCGTGCCGGCCGCGGCGACGATCTGGACCTCGGCGGAGGGCACGGTCCGGTCCGAGCCGGCGGCCGAGGTGCCGATGTCGCTGACCACGCCGACCGAGCCGACGAGCGGGAGGACGTCCCCCACGCCGACGACGTCGGGGGTGCGGTCGTCGCCGCCGAGGTCGAGCACCGGGATCTCCGCGCCCTCCTCGAGCGCCTGGGTCTCCGTCGTCGCGAGGGCTGGGACCGGCTCCTCGAGCGCGGTGTCGAGCAGGCGCAGGCTGCTGTTGGGCAGCAGCGAGAGGCGCAGGCCCTCGGGCAGGTTGACGAGGAAGTCGCGGTCGATCTGGTCCGGGTTGAGGAAGCGGTCGCCGAGGGCGGCGTCGATCGAGCTCGGGTCGGGCACCCACACGTCGTCGGTGAGGTCGTGGTCGCTGAAGAGGATGCGCGAGGCGAGCACCCGGAAGCGCTCGATGCTGTAGACGCCGCTCAGGTCGCGCGACACCTCGAGGCCGGTGATCGCGCACCCGTCGCGGCAGTCCCGGACCCTGGTCGAGCCGGTGACCTGCGTGCCCTCGCGCGGCAGCCGGACCGTCACGCTGGCCGTGCCGGTGGCGTTGGTGCTGGTGACGTAGGAGACGTTGACGACGAACCCGCCCGCGCGGCGGGAGCGGACCTGCGTGCCGTCGCGGTCGGTGAAGACCTGCACCGGCGGGAGCTCCAGCGCGGTGGCGTCGACGGTGAGCCGGTTGCCCGTGACCTGCACCGGGCGGACGTCGGTGCGCAGGTCGTCGATCGCGTCGGAGCCCGCACGCGCGGGCGTGCCGTCGTAGAAGTCGCCGACGACCGCGTCCCACCGGCCGGCGTCGACGTAGGCACGGCGCTCGGCCAGACGCGCCTCGTTGGGCACGATCGCGGTGGCGATCAGGTGCTCGCCCTCCGGGTCGGCGCGCTCGGTGAGCTCGAGCGCGCCCATCGCGCCGAGCGGGGTCGCGTCGATCGTGCGCGCGCCCGGGACGTCGACGGCCGCCTGCTCGCCGGTCCAGCCGCTGACCGCGACCGCACCGCTGAGCGCGAGCGAACCGACCACCGCCGCCGCGACGACGAGCCGGATCGGGGTGACGAGGTCGTCGGCACGGGCGAGGCGGCGAGCGGCGAGGAAGGCGCCGAGCCCGCGGCGCTCGGTGGTCGGGGTGAGGACGCGCGCCGCGATCCGGACGACCCAGATGGCGACCTGGCCCAGCGCGAGGCCGACGAGCGCGGGGCCGAGGAGCACGACGAGGTCGGGGTCGCCCGCGGTCTGCCGGCTCCGGTACGCCGCCACGCCGGCGCCGACGAGCACCAGCACGCTCAGGAAGATGGCCAGCGTGGTCGCCCGCCGCGGCCGGCGACGGGCCGCCACCTGGACGGCCAGCGGCTCGCGCAGCGCCGCGGCGGCGGACAGGCCGACGATGACCAGCCCGGCTCCCGCGATGGCGAGCGCGGTGAGGACGGCGGGCTGCTCGAGCGCCGGCGCCGCGTCGTCGAGCCACCGGCGGGAGGCGAGGACGGTGCCGATGGCACCCAGCGCGAGCCCCAGCGCCGTACCGACCACGATCGCGAGCAAGGGCTCGACCAGAAGGAAGCGCCACAGCCGCAGGCCGTGGATGCCGCGCAGCCGGGCCAGGCCGATCTCCTCGCGCCGGGCGGCGGCGAGCTCGGCGCCGATGCTGGGGACGGCGACCGCGCCGAGCAGGAGCAGGGGCGCGGCCAGCCAGCGGGACGTGCCGGCCGCGTCGGCGAACTGGAGGACGGTCACGGCACCGGCCACGACGACGAGGGTCATCAGGACCAGGGTCGTCAGGGCGCCCCTCCGGCTCCAGATGCCGCGGAGGACACGGCTCACGGCACGCTCACCGGACGACGCGCCCCTCGTCGAGCGCGATGTGGAGGTCGCAGGCGTCGACGACGGCGGGGTCGTGGGTGGCCACGACGACGACCGCGCCGCGGGCCGCCTCCTCGCGGAGCTCGGCGAGCACGACACCGCGGTTGCCCTCGTCGAGCTCGGAGGTGGGCTCGTCGGCGAGCAGCACGTCGGCACCGACCACGAAGCCGCGCGCGCAGGCGACGCGCTGCATCTGGCCGCCGGAGAGCTCCTCGACCTGGCGCTCGCCGAGGTCGGCGATGCCGAAGCGGGCGAGCGCGGCCTCGGCGGCCTCGTCGGCGTCGGCAGGCGACGTGCCGCGGGCGCGCAGCGCGATGGAGACGTTCTCGCGCGCGGACAGGATCGGGACGAGGCCGTAGACCTGGAGGACGAACGCGACCTCGGGACGCGGGTCGCCGCTGCCGGTCCACATGTCCTGCCCGTCGAGCACCGCGGTGCCCGACGTCGCCTGCAGCAGACCACCGGCGATCGAGAGCAGCGTGGTCTTGCCCGAGCCACTGGGCCCGGACAGGGCGGTCACCTTGCCCGCCGGGAACGAGACGCTGACGTCGTCGAGCAGCGTGCGCCCGGCGACGTAGGTGATGCCCTCGAGCGCGAGACCGCCGACGTGGTCGCGACCGCTGAAGCCGCCGAGGGTCGTCACTTCTGGGATCCTTCGCTGCTCGCGCGGGTCACGATGATCCGACCCTGCTCGTCGTCCTCGAACCGCACCAGCGTGCCGGGAGGCCACTCGGCGGCGATGTGGCCGGGCAGGTGGAGGACGCCGTCCTCGCCCACCACGGCGTACTCCGACCCGCCGTGGCCCTCGGCCCCGACGCGGCCGCCCTTCATGGTCACCGTGCGCGGGAAGGTCGCGGCGACCTCGGGCTGGTGGGTGACCACGACGATCGTGGTGCCGAAGTCGTCGCCGAGCGAGTGGATCAGGTGGAGCACGTGGTCGCGGTCGGCGTGGCTGAGCTGGCTGGTCGGCTCGTCGGCGAGCAGCAGGCGCGGCGCGGTCGACACGGCGCACGCGAGCGCGAGGCGCTGGCGCTGGCCGCCCGACATCGTCGAGACGACCTGGTCGGACTGGTCGCTCAGCCCGACGCGGTCGAGCAGCTCGACGTCGGGGATCGCGTCGCCGCGCTCGCCCGCGGAGAGGGAGAGCCGGGCGAAGGCGATGTTCTGCCGGGCGGTGGCGTAGGGCAGGAGGTTGCGGGTGGCGCCCTGGAGCATCGTGGAGACCTGGCGCGAGCGGATCCGGGCGAGGAAGCGCTCGCCCATCCGGGAGACCTCCTCGTCGCCGAGGTAGATCCTGCCGGCGCTCGGCTTCTGGATCCCGCCGAGCAGTGCGAGGAGCGTCGACTTGCCCGATCCGCTGGGTCCGAGGAACGCGACGCGCTCACCCGGCCGGATCGTGAGGTCGACGCCGCGCAGCGCGACCACGTCGTGGCCGCCGAAGGTCTTGTAGAGGTGGACGACGCCCTCGCACCGGATGCCGAGGCCCCCCGTGCGGGTCTCCTCGACCGTCGCACCCTGCTCTGAACGGCTCAGCCGCACCCCGTCGCCCTTCTGTCCGTACAAGGGCTTCAACATACATAAGTAGCAGTACGTTGAGCGCATGGTGATCCGAGTCGCACTGGTCAACGACGACGAGGTCGTCGTCCGCGGCCTCGATGCGATGCTGCGCAGCTACAGCAACCGCGTCGAGGTGGTCGAGCTCGTCGCCGGCAGGCAGGTCGCGAAACCCGTCGACGTCGCCCTCTACGACACCTTCGGCATGGGCCAGGGCAACGGGGCCGCGGTCGGGAAGCTCCTCGCCAGCCCGGCCGTGCGGCACGTCGCGGTCTACACGTGGAACTTCCAGCCGTGGCTGACCCGCGACACCCTCGAGCTCGGCGTGAAGGGCTACCTCTCCAAGAGCCTGCCCGCCGCCCGCCTCGTCGAGGCGCTCCACGCGATCGCCGCCGGCCAGACCGTGGTCTCGCCCTCCCGGGGGCGCTCGGCGCTCGTCGGCGGCGACTGGCCCGGCCGCGAGGAGGGCCTCACCGCCCGCGAGGCCGAGGTCCTCTCGCTGATCACGATGGGGCTCAGCAACCAGGAGATCGCCGAGCGCACCCTCCTCTCGCTCAACTCGATCAAGTCCTACATCCGCTCGGCCTACCGCAAGATCGACGTCGACTCCCGCTCCAAGGCGGTGCTCTGGGGCGTCGAGCACGGCATGCGCGCCGACCGGGTCCGGATCAACGGCTCGCCGGCACGCGAGGGCTGAGGGAGTCACCGGATATCCGGTGACCGCCGTGGCGCCCGTACCCTTCTCCGGTGAGTGAGCAGCAGCCCGAGAAGCCGGACCTGGGCGGCATCGACCCCGACAAGCTGGCGATCGCGCTCGAGGTGCTGCAGCAGGTCGCGGACCTGCCGCCCGACCACGACGACGTCCGCACCATGAAGCGCGCGGCGTCCTCCATGTACAAGCTGATCAAGAAGCAGCGTCGCGCCGAGATCCGCCTGGAGCGGCACCAGCACGACCTCGCCATCATCGCGCGGACCGCGACCGGCTCGCCGATGCGGATCGATGACGAGACGGCCGGCATCCCGCTGGTCTCGAACACCGCCGGGGCCTTCGCCGGCGAGCTGATCACCGCGCGCGGCTGCTACATCTGCAAGCAGGACTTCACGCTGGTCGACGCGTTCTACCACTGGCTGTGCCCGAGCTGCGCGGCGATGAGCCACGCCAAGCGCGACCAGCGCACCGACCTCACCGGCAAGCGCGCGCTGCTCACCGGGGGCCGCGCGAAGATCGGCATGTACATCGCGCTGCGGCTGCTCCGCGACGGCGCCCACACGACGATCACGACCCGCTTCCCGAAGGACGCCGTCCGCCGGTTCGCCGCGATGGAGGACTCGGCCGACTGGATCCACCGGCTCAAGGTCGTCGGCATCGACCTCCGCGACCCGACCCAGGTCATCTCGCTCACCGACGACGTCGCGGCCGACGGGCCGCTCGACATCATCGTCAACAACGCCTGCCAGACCGTACGCCGCCTCCCGGGCGCGTACTCCCACCTGATCGACGGCGAGAACGCCCCGCTCCCGACGGCGGAGTCCCTCGGCGTCCGGGCGCTGCCGGAGATGGTCACCTTCGACCGGATCTCCGAGGCGCACCCCGCCGCGATCGCCGGCGCGCTGTCGTCGACGGCGGTCGCGCACCACGACGGCGAGTCCCAGGAGCACGCGCTGGCCGCGCACAACGCCGCGTCGCTCACCGCCCTCGCGCTCAAGGCCGGCGGGGCCTCGCTGGATGCTCACCTGGCCGGCACGGCCATCGACGCGGGCGGTCTGATCCCCGACATCCAGGACAACAACTCGTGGACCCAGGTGCTCGACGAGGTCGACCCCCTGGAGCTCCTCGAGGTGCAGTTCTGCAACTCGATCGCGCCGTTCCTGATCAACTCCCGGCTCCGGCCCTCGCTGCGGGCAGCCGTGCAGAACGGCGCGCGCCGCGCCTACATCGTCAACGTCTCGGCGATGGAGGGGCAGTTCGGCGGCCGTCGCTACAAGGGCGCCGGCCACCCGCACACCAACATGGCCAAGGCCGCGCTCAACATGATGACGCGGACCTCGTCGGGCGAGATGTTCGAGACCGACAGCATCCTGATGACCGCCGTCGACACCGGCTGGATCACCGACGAGCGCCCGCACCACGAGAAGCTGCGGATCGCCGCCGAGGGCTGGCACGCGCCCCTCGACCTGGTCGACGGCGCGGCGCGCGTCTACGACCCGATCGTGCAGGGCGAGCAGGGCGAGGACATCTACGGCTGCTTCCTGAAGGACTACCAGCCCGCCGCGTGGTGAGGCGGGAGACGCCGCAACCGGATCGCGACCACACGGCTCGATCATCATCTGGCTGTGCTGCTTCCGATCGAGGCGCTGCCTACCCAATGGTGGGGAGCCCTCCAACGCGCGGCGATGATGGCTCCGCAGGGTCAGCAGGCTGTTGTCATGCTGACACCAACGCGTCTGCGCGACGACTCCCGAGCTCGCGATGAGTGACACGACTCCCGCCGCGACGGCGTCGCCACGCCATGAGCCGGCGTTGGACGGCATCCGCGCAATCGCCGCGACCCTGGTCCTGCTTTTTCATGCGCGCATACCGGGGTTCGCCAACGGCGGGATAGGCGTGGATGTCTTCTTCACACTCAGCGGGTTCCTGATCACCGGCATTCTCCTGAGCTCGGTCCGTCGGATCGGTGGCGTCGATTACCGCGTCTTCTACCTGCGGCGTGCCCTCAGGCTCTTCCCGGCGTACGTGGCCGTGGTTGTGGCGGCGGTGCTGGCCGACGTCGTCATCGACAGCGGCGGCACGTTGAAGGGCGCACTCTTCAGCGCCTTCTACGTGGCGAACTGGGCTGTCGGTGGTCTGGGCGTTGGTCTCGGCGCACTGGGGCACACCTGGTCGCTCTCGATCGAGGAACAGTTCTACATCGGCTGGCCCATCGTTCTGGTGTTCCTCACGCGTGTGGCGAGAGGACGCCGCGACCTCCTGGCGATTCTGATCAGCATGCTGGTGATGGCGTCGTACCTGTTGGCCGCAATCCTGCTCGCCGGTGGCGTGTCGGCGAGTCTCGTCTACAACGCCACTCCAACTCGCGCCGTGGAGCTCTTGGCCGGAGCACTGCTTGCGGTTCTCATCGAAGGCCGCCGCCAGAGGTACGCGTCCCTCAGCCGGTCTGCCATGGGCTGGGTATCGATCCTCTTGTTGGTGCTCGTGGGGTCGTGGGGCTCCCTGTCCCTGGAGACCGACATTCTCCTCGTGTGGCCAGTGGTGGCACTGCTGACCTGCGGCACCATCACGGCGGTCCACCGCACTGCCGGATCCCTCCACCGGGTCCTCGCGAGCAAGGGGTTCGTCGAGGTCGGCAAGCGGTCCTACGGGCTTTACCTGTGGCACTTTCCGATCTTCACCACGATCGATGCTGAGGCCGGGCTGGACACGTGGCCACCCCGTCTCCTGGCGATGGCTCTCACCGCGGTGATCGTGCCGCTGTCCTACCGATACATCGAGCAACCGTTCCTCGCGCTCAAGGACCGCACCGGCACCGGCCGCGCCTCGCAACTCGGGGAAGGAACCACCGTCCCAGAGATGTCGGCGCGCACCGCCACCTGACGGATCCCGGTGGTCGTCCACACGTCGGGGCGACCGCTCTCGCCAGTGAGGTGGGACACTCCGGGCATGGAGCCGGAGTCGATCGAGGAGTACTACGCACGCGTCGCCGCGGCGACCGACGACGAGGGTCGCCTGACCGTGGCGATCGAGGAGATGCCCGGCTGGTTCATCTACCCCTACGAGCTCGACGGGCTGCGGATCAAGCCGCTCGAGCCGCTGTCGGACGTCGAGCCCGACCGTGTCGGCGAGGACCCGGCCGACTGCCCCTGCCAGGCTCCGCCCACGCCCGACCAGGATGCCCGGGTCGCCTGGAGCAACGAGCGCTGGCTCGTCTCCGAGGTCGCCATGAAGCTGCCGGTCACGCTGATCCTCAAGCCGCGGGCCCACCACGACATCGCCGACCTCCCCGACGACCTGGCCGCCGAGATGGGGCGGCTGATCGTCGCGATCACCGCGGCCGTCGAGGAGCTGCCGAGCGTCGGGCGCTGCCACATGGGTCGCTACGGCGACGGCGGGGCTCACGCCCACCCGTTCTTCTTCGGTCGCCCCGCGCGGATGTCCCAGCTGCGCGGCTCACCGCTGCTGGACTGGGAGGAGAACCTCCCCGAGGTGCCCCAGGACGTACGCCGTGCCAACGCCGGGTTCGTCGGCCGCCGGCTGGTCGCACGCCTGGGTGGCACCGGGCCCGCCTGGGAGTCCTGACCCCTCAGGCCGGCGGGGTGGTCTCGTGGGTCGTCACGATGTCGTGCGCCGAGGCC
Organism: Nocardioides exalbidus; assembly: GCF_900105585.1. Lineage (NCBI taxonomy): Bacteria > Bacillati > Actinomycetota > Actinomycetes > Propionibacteriales > Nocardioidaceae > Nocardioides > Nocardioides exalbidus. The sequence continues at coordinate 1,626,046 of NZ_FNRT01000002.1, read as the reverse complement.
CACTCCCCGATGTCGCGGCGCTCGATGGCGGCGGCCATCAGGTCCGGGAACAGGTCGGGGGTGCAGGCGAACGACGGCACGCCGATCTCCGCCAGCGCCGCGGCGTGCGCGGCGTCGAACGACGGCTGGCCCGAGTCGCTCAGCGCGAGCAGCGCGATCATGGTGGCGCCGGAGTCGACGACGGAGCGGGCGCGACGGATCATCTCCTCGGCGATGCCGCCCTCGTAGAGGTCGCTGATCAGCACGAGCACCGTCTCGGCCGGCTGGGTGATCCTGCCCTGGCAGTAGGCCAGCGCCCGGTTGATGTCCGTGCCGCCGCCGAGCTGCACGCCGAAGAGCACGTCGACCGGGTCCTCGATCTCGTCGGTGAGGTCGACGACCTCGGTGTCGAAGACGACCATCCGGGTCTCGACCGAGCGGATCGAGGCGAGCACCGCACCGAAGACGGAGCTGTAGACGATCGACTCCGCCATCGAGCCCGACTGGTCGATGCAGAGGATGATCTGGCGCTCGACCTGGGTGGAGCGGCGGGCGTAGCCGACGAGTCGCTCGGGCACGACGGTGCGGTGCTCGGGCAGGTAGTGCCTGAGGTTGGCCGCCACGGTGCGACGCCAGTCGACGTCTCGCCACCGCGGTCGTCGCGTCCGCGCCGACCGGTCGAGCGCTCCTGTCACGGCCTGAACCGTGCGCTGACGCAGCCGCTCCTCGAGCTCGTCGGTCACGAGGCGCACGACCGCGCGGGCGGTCTCGCGGGAGTGCTCCGGGATCACCCTGCCCAGGCCGATGAGGGTGCTCACGAGCCCGACGTCGGGCTGGACGGACCGCATCATCTCCGGCTCGAGGAGCATCTGGCGCAGCCCGAGCCGGTCCATCGCGTCGCCCTGCATCACCTGCACGACCGAGGAGGGGAAGTAGGTCCGGATGTCGCCGAGCCACCTCGAGACCCGCGGAGCCGAGCCACCGAGCCCGGCCTTGCGGTCGCCTCCGTAGAGCGCGTCGAGGGCCGCGTCGCGCCGCTGGTCGGCCTCGGACAGCGCGATCCCCGGCCCGCCACCGGCCGCGGGCGGTCCGTCGGGGCCGGACAGGCCGTCGGCCTCACCGCCACCGAGCACGAGGCGCCACCGCACCAGCCGCCCGCGGCTCGCCGCAGGACCGGAGTCGGGTGCGCTGTCCTGGTCAGGCTGCTCCGTCACGGTCCACCACCTCCCAGCCGATCAGTCGGGCCACGGCGTGCACGGCGGGTGCGGCCCGGTCGACGTCGAGGTCGACCGCTCCGGCGCGAACCTCGTCGGGACCGCCGAGTCGCGAGACCTGCTCGCCGATCGTGCGTCGCTCGGCCTTGCTGAACTCGGAGAACGTGCGCCGCACCAGCGGCAGCAGGTCCTCGAAGGTCGTCTCGTCGAGCCCGTCGATCCACGTGTCCACCAGCCCGAGGAGCACCGCGTCGTGCACCAGCAGCACGGCGTCGCCGGCGAGGAAGCCGGCGAGCCAGGCCGCGGCCTGGGGCGCGGACGCTGCGAGCGAGAGCCGGCGACCCATCCGGTGCGCGGCGGCGTCGGAGTCGAGGTGGCCGCCGTCGAGCAGGATCCGCGTGGCCCGCCCGGCCACGGCGCCGGCGACGTGCTCGGGAGCCGACACCGACTCCATCGCCTCCGCCCACGCCGAGTCGAGCTCGTCGTCGGCCAGCAGCGCGAGGCCCCGCTGTGCGCCGGCGACCGCCTTCACCATCACCTCGGCCGAGTCCTCGTCGAGGCTCGCGCACGCCATGGGCAGGCCGACGCAGGCGCGGAGCACGGTGGCCCCGAGCACCGCGTGCACCCGCGCGGTGTCGACGCCGCGCACGTCGCCGTAGCGACAGGTGCGGGCGAGCGGCTCGACGGTGGCGAGCAGGGCAGGTACGTCGTGCTGCACCGCCGCGCGTGCGTCGAGCGCGTCGAGCACGGCGCCGATCCCGTCGGGGAGGTCGGCGGTCAGGCAGGCGCTCACCAAGGAGGCGAGCTCGACCAGGTCGGCGGCCTTCGCGGCCCGGTCGGCCGCCCGTGCCGCGGCTGCCGCGGCGACCGTCGTACCCCAGATCCCGGCCTCCACGAGGTCGACCGCGAGCTCGGGCCGCCACTCCAGGGACCAGCTCTCCTTGAACGTGCCCGTGGTGCGGCCGGTGTCGGCCGGCTCGCCCCACCGCACTCCGAGGAGGACCAGCCGGTGCAGCAGCACCGAGCGCGCCAGCTGGGACTCCCGGCGCAGGTCGAGGTCGACCTGGCGCACCGCGGCGGTGGGCCTGAGCTTGAGGGCACGCTGCTGCCGGGCCAGGTCGGCCGCGAGCGGGACGACCGGAGCCGACTCGGGGACCGTGCCGAGCTCCTGGCCGACGACGAGTCGCTCGTGCACGAGGTCGAGCGGCAGCCGCGACCCCTCGCAGAGCACGGTCTGGGCGGCGTCGTCGAGCTCGCTGAGCCCGACCGACGGCCGGCCGCGCACGGTGGCGAGGGTCTCGGCCAGCCGGGCCGCCTCGACCACCGAGGCCGTCGATGCGTCGAGCGACTCCTCCCTCAGGGTGCGCGCCACCCGCACCAGCCAGGTGGTCGCCAGGTCGCGGGGATCGGGGTCGGGCCCGGTCATGTGGTCGAAGAGGTGCTGGTACCACCCCGGTGCGCCGACGCCGGCGCCGTAGCCCGAGGCGTAGCTGAGCCGCCCCGCCGTCCACGGCGTCCAGGCTGTCGCCACCCTGGTGCGGGGGAGCTTCGTCAGCAGCGCCTGGTCGCGCGACGCCGGCGGGAAGTCGGCGGGCACGAGGGCGGGAGCGTGCCAGGCGCCGCACACGACGGCGATCCGGGCCTCCGGCGACTCCTTGATCGCTGCGCGCAGGATCCGTCGCATCCACGCCTCTCGCCGCGCGTTGTCGAGCACGTCGGGATCGTCCTGCGGGCGCGCGTCGGCCTCGCGCACGGACGCCATCGCGTCGCGGATCGCGTCGAAGCGCTCGGCCGGGGAGTCGTGGCGCTGCTCGACCGCGTCCTCCCACCACCGCTCGGCGTCGTCGTAGCCCGCCGAGGCCGCCAGCGTGCCGATCGGGTCGAGCCTGGCTGCCGGCGGCTCCGCGTCGTCGAGGTCGTTCGCCCCGACCTCGCGCGCTGTCGTCGCGAGCACGAACGAGTGGGCCGCGGGCAGGTCGAGGAAGCGCACCGGCACGCCGTGGGCGAGCGCCCAGCGGATCGCCACCCACTCCGGTGAGAAGCGGGCCAGGGGGTAGAAGGTCGCGAGCCGCGGCTCGTCGACGGCGTAGACCAGCCCGGCGATCGGCGGCACCATGTCGGGGTCGCCGAGCAGGTCGACGATGCCGTCGAGCTCGGGGCAGCCCTCGACCAGCAGCAGGTCGGGAGGCTGCTGCTCGAGCGCGCCGAGCACGGCCCGGGCGGAGCCGGGGCCGTGGTGGCGTACGCCGTAGACGTCGACGGTCATGGTCGGGCCGGCCTGCTCAGCCGAGGTCCCGGCACGCGCGGTAGAGGTCGCTCCACTCCTTGCGGTTGCGCACCACCGTCTCGAGGTACTCCTGCCAGACGAGCTGGTCCTGCACCGGGTCCTTGACCACCGCACCGAGCAGCCCGCCGGCGACGTCGGCGGCCCGGACCGTGCCGTCGCCGAAGTGGGCGGCGAGCGCGAGCCCGTTGGTCATCACCGAGATCGCCTCGGCGGTCGAGAGCGTGGAGCTCGGGGACTTGATGGTGGTGCGCTGGTCGGCGGTGACGCCGCTGCGCAGCTCGCGCATGACCGTCACGACGCGCTGGATCTCCGATAGCGACGCGAGGTCGGCCGGCAGCTCGAGCGAGGCGCCGAGCGACGCGACGCGCGTGCGCACGATCTCGACCTCCTGCTCGAGGGAGTCGGGCAGCGGCAGGACGACGGTGTTGAAGCGGCGGCGCAGCGCGGAGGACAGGTCGTTGACGCCCTTGTCGCGGTTGTTGGCGGTGGCGATCACGTTGAAGCCGGGACGGGCCTGCACCTCGGCGTCGAGGTCGGGGATCGGCAGCGTCTTCTCCGACAGGATGCTGATCAGCGCGTCCTGCACGTCGGAGGGGATGCGGGTGAGCTCCTCGATGCGGGCGATCGACCCGGTCTCCATCGCCCGCATCACCGGGCCGGCGACCAGCGCCTCCCGCGACGGGCCCTCGGCGAGCAGGCGCGCATAGTTCCAGCCGTAGCGCAGCGCCTCCTCCTGGGTGCCGGCCGTGCCCTGCACGACCAGCGTCGAGCGCCCGCTGATGGCGGCGGCGAGGTGCTCGCCGAGCCACGACTTCGCGGTGCCGGGCACGCCCAGCAGGAGCAGTGCCCGGTCGGTCGCGAGCGAGGAGATCGCGACCTCGACGAGGCGTCGCTGGCCGAGGTACTTCGGCGTGATGGTGGTGCCGTCGGGCAGCTCGCCGCCGAGGACGTAGGTCGCCACCGCCCACGGAGACAGCTTCCACGAGGGCGGCCTCGGTCGGTCGTCGACCGCGGCCAGGGCGGCGAGCTCGTCGGCGTAGGCGTCCTCGGCGTGCTGGCGGAGCACGCCCTCGGCGGGTGGCTGGCTGGTGGTCATCTGAAGGCCTCCGTGAGGGATGTGCGGAACGCGTGGAGCTGCAGGGTCTCGGTGAGGGCGCGGCGGAGGTACGTCGCGTCCTCGGGAACGCGGTCGAGCGCGGCCCGGACCTCGGGCGCGGACGACGGCGGGAGTGCGGAGGCGAGCATCGGGCCCGCGACCAGGGCGAGCCGCGAGGTGCTGCCCTGGCCCTGGATCGCGCGGAGCACCGTGCGGGCGAGGTCGTCGGGCCAGGGGCGCGGGGCGGCGTTGAGCAACGCGGGGAGGTCGAGGCCCTGCGGCGGCCGGAGCACCCAGGTGCCGAGCAACGCACTCCGGGTCTCGTCGGGCAGGAGGGCGAGCAGCCGGGCGTCGGGGCGCCCCTGGTCGACGAGGGCGGCGGCCCACTCCCGGTCGCGGCGCGCGAGGACGACGTCGACCAGCCAGGTGAGCACGTCCTTGTCGCGCACCATCTTGAGGGTCGCCGCCGGAGCACGACCGGTGAGGTCGGTCCAGGTCTCGAGGGGCGCGGCGTGGACGACCTGGGCGAGCCAGGTGGTCGGCGGGACCGTCGCGCCGCGGCCGGGCGCGGTGAGGCCGTCACGGACCCCGGCCTGGTCGGGAGCATCGGGGACGTCGACCTCGAGGTGCCGCACGAGGGTGCCCTTCACCCGGACCAGGCCGCGCAGCCGCTCCGCCATCCGCGCGCCGCGGGCGCTCCCGGGGAGCCGGTCGAGCATCCGGACGGCGACGTCGCGCACGGACTTCGCCTTGTCGTCCAGCGCCCGCTCGAGCAGCGGCTCGTCGTCGAGCGACAGCCCGCTGCGGAGTGCCTGCAGCGCCTCGCTGCGCACCTTGGCCGACAGCCCGTCCCACTCCGAGGCGAGCAGCTCGCGCGCCGCGGCGGGGTCGGCCCGGCGACCTGCCTCGAACGCCGGCACCGCCTGCGCGGTCGGCAGGGTCGGCCACACCTCGACCCAGTCGTCGGCGACACCGGCCAGCGCGAGCGAGTCGTCGTCGAGCAGCAGCGAGGCCCAGTCCGGGTTGAGGGCCGCGAGCCACGCTCCACGCTCGCCCGGCGCCGTACCGAGGGCGCGTGCGACGTGTCGGCGGCCGGCGGCGAACGCGAGCAGGCCGGGCAGCAGCCACGACGGTGCCCGCTGGCCGGCGGCGGTGGCCAGTCGCAGCCACTCCACGACGAGGTCGTCGCGCGTCGCCTTGGTCACCGGCGGCTGGGTCAGGAGGAGGTGGAGCAGCTGGGCCGCCGTGTCGCTGCACACGGGGAGGTCCTCGGGCGGAGCGACCTCCGTGGCAGGCAGCGCGTCGGGCAGCCGCGCACCGGCGCGCGCGAGGGCGTCGACCAGCGCGGCCCCGTCCAGCAGCCGGTGCTCGGCAGGAGCATCGGCCGCAGGCCGGACCCCGAGCTCCGCGGGGGCTCCGGGCGCGTCACGACGGGCGGTGCCGACGAGCGCGGTCGTCGCGACGTCGGCGAGCCACTGCTCGAGGCCGCTCACAGGCCCACCACCCGGTCGTCCAGCCAGACCGACAACGGCCGGAGCACGCCCGACTCGAGCTCACCGAACACGTCGACCGGCTCCCCACCGCTGAGGGCGAGCAGGGTCCAGACCGGCGATCCGGGTGCCACGGGCACGGATCCCGTCGCGTCGCTGACGTGCCACTCGTCGCCCTCGCCGACCAGCCGCACACCGGCCAGGGCGGCCGGGTGCCGGTCGCGCCACGGCGTACGTCCGAGGGCTGCGGCAGCCGCCGCGTGCACCTCCGCGAGCGTGCTGCGACCCGGGAGGTCGGTGACCGGGTCGGCACCGGTCGGCGGGTCGGTGAAGAGCGCGCGCCGAGGCAGGGAGCCGGGGTAGCGCGAGACGTCGACGTGCAGCCGCGCACCGCTGAGCTGGGGCACCGCGAGGGCCTGGCCGTAGCCGGCGAAGTCGAGCACGGTCACCACCTCGCCGTCGTCGTGGGCGAGCCAGGTGCGCTGCTGCTGGAGCTTGCCGTCGTCGCTGCGGTGGGCGCCGAGCACGGTCCACGGGCCCGGTCGGCGCTCGCCGTCGCGGACCTCCTCGCTCGGCTGCGCCCAGCCGACCGCGACGCGCACGTCGGCCATCTCGTCGGCGTCGAGGCCGCTGCGGCCCTGCCACGCGCAGGTGACGGTCCACCAGCGCCCGACCTCTGCGAGCAGGTACGTCGCCCAGTCGGCGCGTGCGTGCACCTGCGAGCCGGCCTCGCGGACCCGCTCCCCCAGCCCGGGCACCTGGGCGTCGACGAGCCGCGCGGCGGCGGTGTCCCAGAACGAGTACGGCTGCGTCCGGGCGGCCGCGAAGCCACCGCGCACGAGGTCGGCGAGCCACAGGCGGAAGTCGTCGATGCCCGCGTCCATCCGGGCCAGCCGCTGCTCGACGCGCCTGGCCTGGGCCGCCGGGTCCACCGGCTTCTCCGACGCCGCACGAGGGGGCGCGGCCGCCTTCTCGGCGCGTTGGGCGGCCCACTCCTCGGCGAAGGCGGCCACGGAGCCGGACTCGTCCATCGCCCCCTCGGACCACAGCATCAGCAGCGCCAGCGCGTGCTTGCAGGGGAACTTCCGGCTCGGGCACGAGCACCGGTAGGCGGGCCCGGTGAGGTCGACGCTCACCTGGTAGGGCGTCTTGCCGCTGCCCTGGCACTGTCCCCACACGAGGACGTCGTTGCACCCGGTCTCGCGCCACGGCCCCGGCACGGCGAGCTTGCGCCCGGCGGACAACGAGGCCGCGTCGGGCGCGACCTCGGTGACCTGGCTGGCAGTCCATCGGCTCATGGCGCGGCCATCAAACCATCCGCGGCCGACACAGGACGGAGGATCGACCAGACATCGTGGCGCGGTCGTCCCACCCGACCGGGTGGGCAATCTGGAAAATCCTCGCGATCGACCCATCCGTCCCACGGGTCGCTCCCGAAGCCACCGTGATGCTCCTCCGACGACGCTCCGACCTCCTCGCCGGGGACGGCTCCGTCCCGATGCCCACGGGCTCGCGTCGTCGCCCCGCCCTCTGGCTCGTCTCGGGCCTCGGGCTCGTCGCCTTCTTCCTCCTGCTCGGAGCAGGCTCGGCCAGCGCCGAGACCCCCGACGACCCGTCCCTGCTCGGGACGGTCGGTGAGGTCGGCGCAGGTGTGACGGGCACCGTCACCGAGCAGACCGCCCCCGTCGCAGAGGTGCTCCGCGACGACGTTGTCGAGCCCGTCGTCGAGCCCGTCGTCGAGCCCGTCGTCGAGCCCGTCGTGCACCCGGTCGTCGCTCCGGTCCGCGATGCGGTGGAGCCCGTTGTCCAGCCCGTTCGCGACCAGGTCGTGAAGCCGGTCCGGGAGGCGATCACGCCAGTCACCCAGCCGGTCCGAGACGCAGTCGAGCCGGTCGTCGACCCCGTGATCGAGCAGGTGCGCGACACCCTCGAGCCCGTCCGCGACGCCGCCGACCCGATCGTCGAGCCGGCGCTCCCGGCGCCGACGACCGAGGCGCCGGCCGAGGCCCCGAACGACACGACGGCGGTCCCGACCGAGGCCCCTCAGCCGGACGTGACCACCCCGTCCGGCGAGCCGGTCGATCAGGCCGGCAGCGCGACCGTCGTCCCGGCCGACGACCGGTTGGCCGCCCCGGCCTCGACCGTCGCCACCCCACCGATCGCCGAGACCCCGACCGCCGACCTCACCGACGCCCACACGGCCGACCGCGCCGCCGGCTCCGACGAGAAGCCGCATCCCGCTCCTGACCAGCAGGGCGAGCAGGCCGTCGTCGCGACGTCCTCGTCCACGTCGTCGCACACCGGCGGCCAGGGTGACCCGCAGGCCGGTGCAGCCGTCGGCGTGATCCCCGACTCGCGGGCCGACGGGCACCGCGCCACGTGGTCGATCCGGGTCATCCCCGCCGACCACGCCCTTCCCAGCTCGGTGGCGTACCGCCCCGGCTTCTCCCCCGACTGACCCTCCTTCACCTCAGTCATCCCTGCCTGCGCAGACGCGCCGGCACGCGGCACCGCCGTTCGGCGACGCCGCGCACCACTGAACCGAAGGAAGTCACATGAACACCTGGATCAAGCGATCCCTGGCCGTCTCGGCCGTGGCGGGCGGGCTGATGCTCGCCGGTGCCACCGCCGCGAACGCCGACGACACGGAGAACAGCTCCACCACCGAGTCGTCCATCACCACGCCGATCGAGATCGGCGGCGTCGACCTGGGCTTCCACCAGTCCCAGGGCTCGTCGGAGTCGTCGACCTCGTCGACCACCGACGAGGACGGTACGTCGACCTCGACCGAGTCGTCGGAGACCACCACCGACCAGTCGGGCGGGCTGCAGATCGACCCGACGACCATCGACCCCGGGGCGGCGCTGTCGTCGGCCCAGCAGTCGAAGGACGACGAGACGCGCAACACCGGCTCGAGCGAGCAGTCGTCGCAGACCAACGGCTCCGCGCAGGCGCCGATCAACATCGGCGGCGTCACCGTCACCGGCCAGCAGGACCAGGCCAACCACGACGCGCAGTCGTCGTCGACCACCGACGAGGACGGCACCCGGTCGTCCTCCTCGGAGTCGCACGAGACCCACTCCACCGGTGGCACGCTCGGCACCGGCGGCATCGCCGTCGATCCGCAGGGCGCGTTCGGCCAGTCCGGCTCCTCGGAGTCCGACCAGGCCGGCAGCACCGGCTCGGACGAGTCGCAGTCGAGCAGCTGGGTGAGCGGCTCGGTGCCGTTCACCATCGACGGCGCGACCGTCGACTTCCACGACGAGCAGGCCTCGCAGGGCTCCTCGTCGTCGAGCGTGACCGACGAGGACGGCACCCGGTCGTCCGAGGAGTCGCACGCCGACGCCACCTCGACCGAGGGCGACTTCGTCCTCGGCCAGATCACCGGCGACCCGGCCGGCACGTTCTCGCAGTCGAACGCCTCGTCGTCCGACGAGGTCGGCGCCATCGACAGCAGCGAGAGCTCCAGCAGCACCGCCGGCCAGCTCGGCGGCCCGTTCTCCTTCGCCGGCGCCGGTGGCGCCCTCGGCCAGGAGAGCTCTTCGAGCGACAGCACCAGCTCGACCGTGACGGACGAGGACGGCACCCGGTCGTCCTCCTCGAGCAACGAGTCGTCCACGGACCGTGAGCTCGGCGGCGCGACGGGCGCCTTCACCGGCGACCCCTCGCTGGTGTTCGGCCAGGAGAACAGCGACGAGTCCGACCGGATCGGTGACGACACCGACCGCGACTCGACCAGCAGCACGCAGGGCGCGTACGCACTCCCGTACTCCTACGAGGGCTTCGCGGCGTTCTTCTCCCAGGTCACCGACGACCAGTCGGCGAACAGCAGCACCGTGACCGACGAGGACGGCACCCGCTCCTCGCAGACCACGGAGCACACGCACGACGAGATCGCCCCGACCTTCGGCTTCGACGGCTTCTCCGGCAACCCGGCCGGCGAGCTCGACACCGAGGACCTCACCACGCAGGACTGACCACGGCACGAGCGTCGGCGGCGCGTCCCGCGAGGGACGCGCCGCCGGTGTGCGTTGCTAGGCGGTGTCCGCGCCGTGACCCGCGACGTCGGCGGCAGGTGCGTCCGCACTCGTCGCGACCTGCCCCGCCTCACGGTCGACGACCGTCATCGCGATGTCCGCGGTCGGGTCGGCGGCGTAGACGAGGCCGTCGAGGCGACCCGCCTCCTCGATCGGGTGGGTCACCGTCAGCGACGACCGCGCGTGGCGCCCAGCGCACACCTCGGCGTCGAAGCCGAGCGCGCACAACTCATCGACCAGTGCCCGCTGGACGACGGGGTCCCCCAGGTCGTACGTCGTGATCACGCCTACCACCAAAGTGGGTCGGCGCCACCAGCACAAGGCCGCCGGCTGAACGTGACCGCCTCGTGACCACACAGCCGAACCGGGCCCGTCCTGAGGGGTGAGGCCGAGGGACATGGCTCCACGCGAGTGCGTCAGTCCGAGCCGGCGTGACCGCGGAGCAGGTCGCCGAAGGGCGTCACGTCGGCCTCGACCCGCGTGCCGGACGTGCGGCGCGGGCGGGCGGCGAGGTCGGGGGCGAACCCGCCGACGCCGTAGCCGCCCTGGCCCACCACGAGCGCGGCGAGCTCGGCCGCAGCGCGGGTGATGCGGTCGGAGAGCCCGTGGCTGCCGAAGTCCTCGGTGGCCGCGAACACGCCGGTCGGTACGACGACCGCGCGGAGGTAGGCGAAGAGCGGACGGAGCGCGTGGTCGAGGACCAGCGAGTGCCGCGCCGAGCCGGCGGTCGCCGCGACCAGCACCGGGGTGCCGGTCAGCGAGTCCTTGTCGAGGGCGTCGAAGAACATCTTGAACAGCCCGCTGTAGCTGGCGTTGAAGACCGGCGTGACCGCGATCAGGCCGTCGGCGGTGGCGACCAGCTCGCGCAGCTCGGTGAGCCGCGGGGTCGCGATGCCGCCGGTGACCATGAACTGCGCCAGCTCGCCCGCGACCTCGCGGAGCTCGACGTACGCCACCTCGAGGCCCTCGCCGCGCGCGCTGACCTGGGTCGACGTGGCCTCGGCGAGCTGGTCGGCCAGCAGCCGGGTGGACGACGGGACGGTCAGTCCCGCCGTCACCACGACGACGTGTCGGCTCATGCCTGCACCGTCTCCGCGACCTCGGAGACCTCGTCGGCCCGGGCAGCCTGGGCGGCCTGCATCTCCTTGACCCGCTCGAGGGCGGGCTCGACCAGGTGGAACGGCGCGTCCGGGCCGGCGGCGACCATCGAGGCGTGGGTGGGCGGGTCGCTCGGCACGTGGGCCGGGCGGCGGCGCTCGAACTCCTTGCGGAGCACCGGCACGACCTCGGTGCCGAGCATCTCGAGCTGCTCCATCACCAGCGACTCCGGCAGGCCGGCGTGGTCGGCGAGGAAGAGCTGGCGCTGGTAGTCACCGACGTAGTCGGCGAAGCCGAGCGTGCGCTCGATGACCTGCTCGGGGGTGCCGACGGTCAGCGGCGTCATCTTCGTGTAGTCCTCCAGCGACGGGCCGTGGCCGTAGACCGGGGCGTTGTCGAAGTAGGGCCGGTAGGTGCGCTTGGCCTCCGCCTCGGTGCTCGCCATGAACACCTGGCCGCCGAGTCCGACGTAGGCCTGGTCGGCGGCGCCGTGGCCGTAGAACTCGAAGCGGCGGCGGTAGAGCGCCACCATCTGCTCGGTGTGCTCCTTGTTCCAGAAGATGTGGTTGTGGAAGAAGCCGTCGCCGTAGTAGGCGGCCTGCTCGGCGATCTCGCTGCTGCGGATCGAGCCGTGCCACACGAACGGGGGCGTGCCGTCGAGCGGCGCCGGGGTCGAGGTGTAGCCCTGCAGCGGGGTGCGGAACTGGCCCTGCCAATTGACCTGGTCCTCGCGCCACAGCTTGCGCAGCAGGTGGTAGTTCTCGACCGCGAGCTTGATGCCGTCGCGGATGTCCTTGCCGAACCACGGGTAGACCGGGCCGGTGTTGCCGCGACCCATCATCAGGTCGACGCGACCGCCGGAGAGGTGCTGGAGGAAGGCGTAGTCCTCCGCGATCTTCACCGGGTCGTTGGTGGTGATCAGCGTGGTGCTCGTCGAGAGCAGCAGCTTGTCGGTCTTGGCGGCGATGTAGCCGAGGTGCGTCGTCGGGGAGCTCACGACGAAGGGCGGGTTGTGGTGCTCGCCGGTCGCGAACACGTCGAGCCCGACCTCCTCGGCCTTGAGGGCCACGCGGGTCATGAGGTCGATCCGCTCGCCCTCGGACAGCACCTTGCCGGTGGTCGGGTCGGGCGTGACGTCGCCGACGCTGAAGATGCCGAACTGCATGATGTCCTCCGAAGATGGTTGAAGGTTGTATCACCTCCAACGGTGCGATCACCCCCAGTATTCCGCGGAATCGCCGGGGCCCTTCCCGCGTTGGACCGGCATCCGGGCGCACGCTCGGGTGGGAACGGCGTTCGAGAGGAGCGACCATGACCGACTTCACCCCCTTCGAGGACCTGCTCCGTGGACACGCGGGCCTGCTCGAGGACACCACCCACGACCGCTGGGTCCGCGCCCAGGCGCTCTTCGAGGAGCGCGCCTACCGCGAGGCGGCCGTGCTGCTGAGCGAGCTGCTCGACGACCCCGGCGACGTCGTGCACGAGCTGACCGACGTCCGCCTGCTGCTGGCGCGCTCGCTCTTCCACTCCGCCCAGCTCGACGGCGCGATCACGGTCGCGACCGAGCTGCTGGAGCACGACCCGAACGAGCCCTACGCCCACCTGCTGCTCGGGCGTTCGCTCCAGCGCAAGGGTCGCAAGGACGAGGCCAAGCCGCACCTGCGGCTGGCCGAGCTGCTCGGCGGCTACCGCAGCTGAGCGACAGGACCCCGGTGCCGTACGACGTTCGCTGGCACGCCCCCGGCACCACCACCAAGCGAGCCCTGGCGCTCCACGCCGCCGACCACCTCGGTGTGACGGCGGAGGCAGTCAACAGCGGACGCCTGTGCCCCCGATGCGGGTCGTCGAGGCACGGGCGCCCGTGGCTGCGCGCGTACGGGGTCGCGCACCACGTCTCGCTGTCGCGCTCGGGGCCGCACCTGGTCACGGCCTTCGCGGACGTCCCGATCGGGGTCGACGTCGAGTCGGTCGCCGACGTCGCGCGGGGCTGGGACTCCTCGCTCGTCCTCGCGCCGGGGGAGACGGCGTCGACCGACCTCGATCGCGCGCGGGCGTGGTCGCGCAAGGAGGCGGTGCTCAAGCAGCGCGGCACCGGTCTGCTCGTGCCGATGGCCTCGGTGGTGCTGGCCGACCTCGACGACGAGGACTGGACCGACCTCGACGCGCCCGACGGCCACGTCGCGGCCGTCAGCACCTCCACCGCTGGTTGAGCAACGAGCGCCGGCTGGGGCGACCGGCAGGTGAACGCCGTGTCGGTCCCCGGACGCCTGCGCGAAGGCTCGGTGAACACTCGCTCGCCGGGGTCGATCTCGCGCGACAGGCCGGGTCGCGGCGCCCATCCTGATGACGTGACCAGCTACGGCGACACTCGCTATGGACATGAGAGCGGCCCGCTCGCCATCGCCCACCGCGGTGGCATGGCGCTCGCACCCGAGAACACCCTCGCGGCCTTCGGCCGAGCGACCTCCCTGGGCCTCACCTACCTCGAGACCGACGTGCACACCACCCGCGACGGGCACGTCGTCTGCTTCCACGACGCGACCCTGAAGCGCGTGACCGGCCACCCCGGCAAGGTGTCCGACCTCGACCTGGCGGAGATCCGCCGCCTGCGGGTCGACGGGACCGACCAGATCCCGACCCTCGCCGAGGCGATGGCGACCTTCCCGCAGGCGAGGTTCGCGATCGACCTCAAGGACGAGGCCTCGATCGGTGCGATGGCACGGCTGCTGCGCGCGAACCCGAGATGGGCCTCGCGCGTGCTCGTCGCCGGTGCCTGGAGCCGCTGGCTGCGCCGCCTGCAGGACGAGGCCCCCGGCGTCACGACGGCCCTCGGCTGGCGCTCGCTCACCACGCTGATCGCCTGCTCGCGAGGCGGCGTACGCCCCGTCGGCGTGCGACCCGGCACCGGCGTCTTCGCGCACGTGCCGATCCGGCTCGGCCGGCTCCCCATCCACTCCGAGCGCGTCATCGCGCGCGCCCACGAGATGGGCATCCGGGTCGTCGTCTGGACCGTCGACGACCCCACCACCATGCGCTCGCTCCTCGACGCCGGGGTCGACGGCATCATCACCGACCGCCCTGACGTGCTCCGCGAGGTGCTGATCTCCCGCGGCCAGTGGACGCCCCTCCCGTCGGCGGCCCCCGTCACCCTCCCCCGGTAGTCCAGTGGCAGGTGGCTGCCCCGCTTGAAAGCGATACCCCCTAGGGGTATCGTCGACAGCATGAGCGAACAGCACGGCCACCTCGAGGGCAACGACGAAGCCGTCCAGGCGCACCTCAAGCGCCTGCGGCGCATCGAGGGCCAGGTGCGGGGCATCCAGCGGATGGTCGAGGAGGAGAAGTACTGCATCGACATCCTCACGCAGGTCTCCGCGGCCACGAAGGCGCTCCAGGCGCTGGCGCTGTCGCTGCTCGACGACCACATGGCCCACTGCCTCGTCGACGCCGCACGCCAGGGCGGCGAGGAGCAGGAGCTGAAGCTCAGGGAAGCGTCCGAGGCCATCGCCCGCCTCGTGAAGTCCTGACGTCCACCGCACGAGGAGAAGACATGACCACCGAGACCTACACCGTCACCGGCATGACCTGCGGCCACTGCGCCGCCTCGGTCACCGAGGAGATCTCCGAGCTCGCGGGCGTCGACAGCGTCGACGTCGTCGTCGAGACCGGAGCCGTCACCGTCACCAGCGCCGCACCCCTCGACCCCGCTGCCGTCCGGGCAGCCGTCGAGGAAGCCGGCTACCAGCTGACATGAGTACGCCGCTGCGCGTCGCCGCGTTCGTCGCCGTCCTCGCCGCCGCCTTCGCGGCCGCGTGGGGCGGGGGCCGGCTCGTCGGTCCGATCGAGGCCGCACCCTCCGCAGCCCACGAGGGCGGCCACGGTGCCCACACCTCCGAGGCCGCCGACGTCTCCGGGCTGACCGCGCAGGCGGACGGCTACACGCTCGCGCTCGCCGACCGGAGTGCGGAGGCGGGCCGGGCCCGACTCGAGTTCCAGGTCCTCACCTCCGGCGGCCGGCCGCTGCTCGGCTACACCGAGGAGCACACGAAGGACCTGCACCTCATCGTCGTACGCCGCGACCTGACCGGTTTCCAGCACGTGCACCCGACGCTCGACCGGGCGACCGGCACGTGGTCGGTCGACGTGCGGCTGACGCCCGGCGTGTGGCGGGTGATCACCGACTTCACGCCCGAGGGCTGGGACGGCATCACCCTCGCCGACGACCTGTCGGTCGCCGGCGACTTCTCGCCCGAGCAGCTCCCGGCGGACACCCGCACCGCGACGGTCGAGACCGACCAGGGCACCTACACCGTGACCCTCGGCGGGGACACCGCGCCCGGCGTGGGCACCGTGCTGACCACGACCGTCGAGCTCGACGGCGAGCCGGTCGACGACCTCGAGCCCTACCTCGGCGCCTTCGGCCACCTCGTCGCGATCCGCTCGGGTGACCTCGGCTACCTCCACGTCCACCCCGAGGAGGGCGAGCCCGGTCCGTCGATCGACTTCGCGACCGCGTTCCCGACCGCGGGGACGTACCGCCTCTTCCTCGACTTCCAGCACCGCGGCGAGGTCCACACGGCCGCCTTCACCGTCGAGTCCGGCGGCGCACCGTCGGCCGACCACGAGGAGGGCGGGACCCATGAGCACTGACGTCGAGCTCGCCATCACCGGCATGACCTGCGCGTCGTGCGCCAACCGCATCGAGCGCAAGCTCAACAAGCTCGACGGCGTCACCGCGACGGTCAACTACGCCACGGAGAAGGCGAAGGTCTCCTACCCCGGCACCGTCTCCACCGACGACCTGCTGGCGACGGTGGAGGCAGCCGGCTACGGCGCCGCGCTCCCGACGCCCCCGGCGTCAGGCCCGTCCGCCGGGTCGGCCGACGAGGCGCCGGAGGCCGACCCGCTGCGGCAGCGCCTGCTCATCAGCGCCGGACTGAGCATCCCGGTGGTCGCGCTCGGCATGGTCACCGCCTGGCAGTTCACCTACTGGCAGTGGGCCTCGCTCGTGCTCGCCGCGCCCGTGGTGGTGTGGGGAGCCTGGCCGTTCCACCGCGCCGCGTGGACCAACCTGCGCCACGGCGCGACGACGATGGACACGCTCGTGTCGGTCGGCGTGCTCGCGGCCTTCGGCTGGTCGCTGTGGGCGCTCTTCCTCGGCACCGCGGGCGAGCCCGGCATGACGCACCCGTTCCGGATCTCGGTCGACCGGACCGACGGCGCGGGCAACATCTACCTCGAGGCCGCCGCCGGCGTGACGACGTTCCTGCTCGCCGGGCGGTGGCTCGAGCACCGCTCGAAGCGCCAGGCCGGTGCCGCGCTGCGCGCCCTGATGTCACTGGGCGCGCGGGACGTGGCCGTGCTGCGCGACGGCAGCGAGGTGCGGATCCCCGTCGACCAGCTCGTCGTCGGCGACGAGTTCGTCGTCCGCCCCGGCGAGAAGGTCGCCACCGACGGCGTGGTCGCCTCCGGCACCAGCGCGGTCGACGCCTCGATGCTCACCGGCGAGTCCGTGCCGGTCGAGGTCGGACCCGGCGACGACGTGGTCGGGGCGACCGTCAACGCCGGCGGCCGGCTCGTCGTACGCGCCACCCGGGTCGGCGCCGACACCCAGCTCGCCCAGATGGCGCGGCTCGTCGAGGACGCGCAGAACGGCAAGGCCGAGGTGCAGCGCCTCGCCGACCGGGTCTCCGGCGTGTTCGTCCCGGTCGTGATCGGCCTCGCCGTCGCGACGCTCGGCTTCTGGCTCGGCGCCGGCGGTGGCGCGACGGCTGCCTTCACCGCGGCCGTCGCGGTGCTGATCATCGCCTGCCCCTGCGCCCTGGGCCTGGCAACGCCGACCGCGCTGATGGTCGGCACCGGCCGCGGCGCGCAGCTCGGCATCCTCATCAAGGGCCCCGAGGTCCTCGAGTCCACCCGTCGCGTCGACACGATCGTGCTCGACAAGACCGGCACCGTCACCACCGGCGAGATGACCGTCCACGCGGTCGTGGCCGCCGAGGGCGAGTCCGCTGACGACGTACGACGCCTCGCCGCCGCCCTCGAGTCCGCCTCCGAGCACCCGATCGGCCGGGCCATCGCCGCCGCGGACGGCGTGCTGCCGGAGGTGGAGGGCTTCACCAACCGCGAGGGCCTCGGCGTCGAGGGTGTCGTCGAGGGCCACGCGGTCGTCGTCGGCCGGCCGAGCCTGCTCGCCGAGTGGGCACAGCACCTGCCGGCCGAGCTGGTCGAGGCCGTCGACCGGGCGCAGGACGAGGGCTTCACCGCCGTCGCCGTGGGCTGGGACGGCAGGGCGCGAGGCGTGGTCGTCGTCGGCGACACGATCAAGCCGACCTCGGCCGAGGCGGTGCGCGAGCTCCGCGCGCTCGGCCTCGAGCCGATCCTGCTGACCGGCGACAACGAGCGGGCGGCCCGCCACGTCGCGGCCCAGGTGGGGATCACCGGGGTCGTGGCCGACGTGCTGCCCTCCGGCAAGGTCGCCGAGGTCAGGCGCCTGCAGGAGCTGGGCCTCGTCGTGGCGATGGTCGGCGACGGCGTCAACGACGCCGCCGCGCTCGCCCAGGCCGACCTCGGGCTGGCGATGGGCACCGGCACCGACGTGGCGATCGAGGCCAGCGACCTCACGCTCGTGCGCGGCGACCTGCGCGTCGCGGTCGACGCGATCCGGCTCTCGCGCCGGACGCTGGGCACGATCAGGGGCAACCTGTTCTGGGCCTTCGCCTACAACGTCGCCGCCCTCCCCCTCGCCGCGGCCGGTCTGCTCAACCCGATGCTCGCCGGCGCGGCGATGGCGTTCTCCAGCGTCTTCGTGGTGACCAACTCGCTCCGGCTGCGGGGCTTCCGCTCGTCGATCTGATCCGCCCGGGCCTCACGGCGCGATGCCGATCCCCGGCACGTGCGACCAGGCCCGCTCGAGCCAGGCGGGCATCGTCGGCCAGTGGCGGCCGAGCAGCCGCGCGTTCACCCGCGAGTCGTACGACGCCGGGGTGAAGGCCGGGTCGATGAAGCAGCCGGTGGCGTAGGTGGCGTCGTAGTCGGGGCAGGAGGCGGCGACCGAGGCGGGCGTCGGCTTCTCGCCGGTGGTGACCCACGTGTCGAGCGCGTGCAGGTCGAGCGTCGGGATCGAGACCGCGCCGGTCAG
Source organism: Nocardioides exalbidus (assembly GCF_900105585.1). Classification (NCBI taxonomy): domain Bacteria; kingdom Bacillati; phylum Actinomycetota; class Actinomycetes; order Propionibacteriales; family Nocardioidaceae; genus Nocardioides; species Nocardioides exalbidus. The sequence goes on along the minus strand of NZ_FNRT01000002.1, from coordinate 1,607,707 downwards.
GTCGCTGTCCCACATGAGGTCGCGACGAGCCCGCGGATGGGCGACGAACCGCTCGACGCCGCGGTTGAGCGCCCGGTCGTCGTGGCTGCCGGAGTAGCGCACACCGAGGTTGGAGAACGGGTTCCGGCCACCGAGCCGGTCGTGCACGATGTCGCGGAAGGTGAACGTCGCGAAGCTCAGGTGCGACGACAGCGTCCGCTCGGGCACCTTCGTCACGGCGAGGATGTCGTCGAGGTTCCGCTGCTGCAGCGGGGTGCGATCAGCCGGCGCGGACTCGATGCCGGTGCACTCCTGGAGCCGCGCGCGGAGCCCGGTCGAGGTCATCGTCGAGTCGGCGCGCAGGCCCTGCCAGAGCGGGTACTGCGGCTCGCTCGGCCGCGGGTGGTTGCCGCAGTAGTACTGGTAGACCACCCGTAGGTCGACGCGGTAGTCGTAGCCGCGCGACGCCCCGGCGAGCACGCCGTTGGTCAGCAGCACGCCGTCGTAGGTCGTCGGGTGCACCTCGACGAGCTTGGCCGCGACGTCGCCGCCCCACGACTGCCCGTGCGCGAAGGTGCGCTCCGGCTCGCCGAAGGCCGCCTCGAAGGCGAGCCGCGCTCCCTCGGTGTCGGCGACCGCCATCCGGGTGCCGAAGCCACCACGGCGGTACGCCGACCCGACCCAGGCGTAGCCCTCGCGCGGCATCACCGCCCAGCGGTCGAGGTCGTCGAGGCTCCGGGAGGCGTCGGTCGGGTCGTCGAGGTCGGGACCGCCGTGGGAGTGGACGACCAGGTCGCCGTTCCAGTCGTGCGGGACGGCGATCGCGTAGAACGCGCCGTTGGCGTCCTGCCCGGTCCAGCAGTCCGCGACCTCGGCCACCGAGGCGGGGCAGGCGGTCGGCGTCGGTGGCGAGTCGGCGTACGACGGTGCGGGTGACAGCAGGGTGCCCGCGAGGGCGAGCCCCGCAAGGGCGACGAGACGGGACATGACGATCCTCCGAGCCGGGAGCCCGGCCGCCGAGTACGACCGGGCTCCTCGACGCTAGGACGATGTGACGCCCGTCTCACCGTTGCGTGCGTTGTGTTCGGCGGTGCCGATCACTCCGTGTAGGCGCCGGACGCGATGTCCTCGAGGAGCGTCGGGTGGGTCGGCGTCCAGTCGAAGCGCTCGCGGGTGAGGGCGTTGGACGCGGGGATGTCGAGGCCCCAGAAGCCGGCGATCCAGCCGAAGTGCGCCGGGGCGTCGGCCGGGTCGACCGACACGGTCGGTACGCCGAGCGCCTCGCCGATGGCGGCCGCGACGTCGCGGGTGGCGAGGCCCTCCTCGCCGACGACGTGCAGGCGGGACCCGGCCGGCGCGGTGCTGATCGCCCTGGCGACGAGCTGGGCCGCGTCGGCCCGGTGGACGGCCGACCAGCGGTTGGCGCCGTCGCCGACGTAGCCGGCGGCACCGTTGCGCCGGGCCGCCTCGACAACCTGCGGGATGAAGCCGTGCTCACCGCCGGCGCCGTGGACGGTCGGGGCGAAGCGGAGCGAGATGCTGCGCACGCCACGGTCGACGGCCTCGAGGGCGAGCGCCTCGGTCCCGCCGCGGGGTGCATCGGGGCCGGCGGCCGGGTTGGCGTCGTCCTCGGTGACGAGCCGGCCCGGCGCGAACGCCGTGCCCGAGGCGAGGGCGAAGGCGCGGTCCGACCCGGCGAGCACGTCGAGCAGCGTCTCGACGGCGGCGCGCTCGGCGCGGTTGGACTCGGCCACGTTCGACCAGTCGTGCTTGTTGGCGAGGTGGACGACGGCGTCGGCCCGCTCCGCACCGGCGCGCAGCGAGGCGAGGTCGTCGAGCGACCCACGCAGGGGCTCGGCGCCCGCGGCGGAGACGGCGGCGGCCGCCTCGTCGGAGCGGACGAGGCCGAGGACGTGGTGGCCCGCGGCCAGCAGCTCGGGCACGACGGCCGAGCCGATCCAACCGGATGCGCCGGTGACGAAGACCAACATGAGAGTTCCTCCTGGATAGGTGATGTCAGGTTCTGTCATCACCGTAGCACTGCCATGTCAGGGACTGACATCACGTAGGATCGAACGCATGGCACGTTGGGAACCGGGCGCGAAGCAACGGCTGCAGCTCGCCGCGCTCGACCTCTTCGTCGAGCAGGGCTTCGAGGCGACGACCGTCGCCCAGATCGCCGGCCGCGCCGACCTGACCGAGCGCACCTTCTACCGCCACTTCGCCGACAAGCGCGAGGTGCTCTTCGACGGCCAGGACGTGCTGCTGCACGCGTTCGTCGACGCCGTCGGCTCCGCACCCGACGGAGCGAGCCCCCGTGAGCTCGCCGAGGCCGCGGTCGCCGGGTCGGTCGCGTTCTTCACCGACGAACGCCGGCCCTGGTCACGACGGCGCCAGCAGGCGATCGACACCGAGGACGGCCTGCGCGAGCGCGAGTCGCTCAAGATGGGCGTGCTCGCGTCCGCGGTCGCCCAGGCACTGCGCGACCGGGGGGTCACCGACCCCGCCGCCGAGCTCGCGGCCGACGCGGCGATCTCGGTCTTCCGGGTGTCGTTCGGGCAGTGGATCGCCCCGGGCGAGACCCGCGACATCGGCGACATCCAGGCCGGGCTCTTCGCCGCGCAGCGCGCGCTCGCCTGAGGCGCTTGCCTGGGCCCCCCTAGGCTTGCGGGCATGGGCATCAAGGACCTCGTCACCGGGGGCAAGAAGGACAAGCGCTCGGCGCTCGAGGCGGCCGACGACCCCCGGCCCGACCCGGGCACCGTCGACAAGCTCGTCGACCTCCTGATCGACGTGGGGATCAAGGGCCGCGGCCCGCTCTCCCCCGTGACCGCGGTGGCCGACCAGGCCCTCGCCAAGGCGGGCGGTGACCGCGAGAAGGCGATCGCCGCGCTGGCCCGTCGCTCGACCCTCACCGGCGGCGTCGGCGGCTTCGTCACCGGTCTCGGCGGGTTCGTCACGATGCCCGTCTCCCTGCCGGTCAACGTCGCCGAGTTCTACCTCCAGGCCGTGCGGCTGGTGGGCGCCGTCGCCACCCTGCGCGGGTACGACGTCCACGAGCCGCGCGTGCGGACGGCGATCCTGCTGACCCTCGTAGGCTCCGACGCGGACGACGTGCTCAAGAAGACCGGCATGTCCTCGGCCACCGGCGCCGTGACGTCGTACGCCCTCAAGGGCCTGCCGCCGGCCGCGCTCATGGTCGTCAACAAGGCCGTCGGGTTCCGCCTCCTGCGCGGCGTCAGCGAGAAGGTGCTCGCCCGCTTCGGTCGCGGCATCCCGCTCGCCGGTGGCGTCGTCGGCGGCGGCGTCGACGGCTGGATGATGAAGAAGATCGCGGACCAGGCGATGGAGGAGTTCCCGCAGGTCGAGGCCTGATCCGGCCATGGCCCCGCTCGTCGCCGTCGTCGGAAGCATCAACGTCGATCGGGTCGTGCGCGTGCGCGAGCTCCCCGCGCCCGGTGCGACCGTGATCGGGATCGCCCCCGCCACGCTCGGTCCCGGCGGCAAGGGCGCCAACCAGGCTGCCGCCGCGGCCGCCCACACCGAGCGGGCCGGCAGCGTGGTGATGCTGGGCGCCGTGGGCCGGGACGAGGGCGCCACCCTGTCCCTCGACGACCTCGCCGGGCGCGGGGTGGGCACCGACCTCGTGCGCCGCACCGCCGGCGTGTCCACCGGCCACGCGACGGTGGTGCTCGACGCGGATTCGCAGAACCTGATCGTCGTCGACCCCGGGGCCAACCTCACCCTCGAGCCCGAGCACGTCCGGTGCGATGCCGTACGCGACGCCGCCGTGGTGTTGCTCCAGCTGGAGGTCCCGACCGCGACCGTCCTCTCGGCGGCCGAGCACGCCTCCGGCACCGTGGTGCTCAACCCGGCCCCCGCCCCCGCGCCCGAGGACGTACCGGCCCTGCTCGCCGCTGCGGACGTGCTGGTGCCCAACCGGGGCGAGCTGGCAGACCTGCTGGGCGAGGCCGAGGCCTACGACCTCGCCGGCGTGGCCGAGCAGGCCCGCGCACTTCCCTTCTCCGGGACCGTCGTCGTCACGCTCGGCGGCGACGGTGCCCTGGTCGTCAGCGGCGCGACCGTGGAGCACGTCCCGGCGCCGCCCGTGACGCCGGTCGACACCACCGGCGCCGGCGACTGCTTCTGCGGGGTCCTGGCCGTCGGGCTGGCCGAAGGTGTCGAGCTGATGGACACGGTGCGGGCCGCCGTGGCCGCCGCGTCGACGTCGGTGACCCGCGCGGGCGCCCGCTGAGTCTCCCGCCGATGCGGGTGACCGGTGCTCTGCGAGAATCCACCCTCGTGGACGGTCCCCTGCCCCTCGCGCTGATCATCGCCTCGCTCGCGTTCGCGGCGGTGGTGCTGGTCTACGTCGTCCTCGACCGCACGCCCGACTGGGGCCTGCTCGGCTTCGCCGGCGTCATCGAGCTCGCGACGCTCGTGCTCCTCGTGGTGGCGGCGGTCCAGGTCGGTGGTGTCGACCTGCACGGGGGCGCGCTCGTCACGCTCTTCGGCTACCTCGTCGCGGGACTCGTGCTGCTGCCGATCGGCTTCGTCTGGTCGCTCGCCGAGCGCTCGCGCGGCGCCACGGCGGTCCTGCTCGTCGCCGGCCTGGCGCAGGCGTTCGTGATCGTCCGGGTCGAGCAGGTGTGGCCGTCGTGAGCTCTCGCTCAGCCTCCACCCGTTCCGGACTCGGCCGCGCCCTCGTGGCTGTGTACGGCGTCTTCGCGCTCGCCGCGACCGCCCGCTCCCTCGTGCAGCTGCTGACCAAGGCGTCCGAGGCGCCGCTGGCGTACTCCCTCTCCGCGGTCGCCGGCGTCGTCTACATCGCCGCCACCCTCGGCCTCGCCGAGGTCGGCCCCTCGCCGCGTCGCCTCGCCTGGGCCGCGGTCTGCTTCGAGCTCGTCGGCGTGCTCACCGTCGGGACGCTCACCGTCCTCGACGCCAAGCTCTTCCCCGACGCGACCGTGTGGTCCGACTACGGCTCCGGCTACGGCTGGCTCCCGCTCGTGCTGCCCTTCGTCGGGATCGCCTGGCTCTGGCGCACGCGCCCGCGTGACTGAAAGCTCTCGCTCAGAACCGGCTGAGAATGTCGTCGGACGCCGTGTTCTTGGCGATGCCGACCAGCATGAGCAGCGTCTGCTGGAGCCAGCCGAAGAAGACATAGACGACGAGGGCCGCAACTGCGGCTGGGACAAACGTCAACGCGAGCACTGACAGGTACTCGGCGCCCTGCGGCATGCCTGCACCGGTCAGGGCAGTCATGCTCAGGACCCCCAGGGCAATGAGGCCCATCGCGACCCAGCGGATCACCCCGATCGTGTGGACCAGCCGCATGGCTGCTCCGGTGCTGACCGCACCACCTGACTTCGCCATCCGAACCCCCGTTCGTCCTGTGCCGAGCGCGACGAACGACCGCTGGAGTCTCGGGTCACCAGCGGCCGTTCGAGGACGAGCCTAGACAGGACAGCGTGGGTTTCGCAGCGAAACGCGGGATCGTACTTTTCCAATCCCGCGCAGACGCTGGTTGGCGGAGAGGCGTCCGCTTCGCGGCGGAAGGACGCATGTTCCGCACGGGCCTGACAACGACTGATTGCTCTCAGCGCCTTCGGGGTCTCGGCGCCCCGCGTTCCCACCAGTCGATCTTTGGTGCTTCGTGGATCTGTTCTGCGATGAGCTCGACGTTGTCGGTGTTGCAGAACTTCCAGAGTTCCTTCGCTGCGCGGGAGTACTGGAACACCACGTGGTCGACGTCGAACGCGTCTGCGTCGCCGCTGCGAAAGCGGTCTGTTGCGTTGGCGACGTGCATGAGCAGCTCCGCCAGTTGCGCCTCGTGATAGTTCGCGACGGTCTCTCGCGCCTGTTGACGCTCGGCCTTTCCGGACACGGACTCAGGCTAGTGCGGGGGAGGCCAGCAAAAGGCGCCGCGCACTCATCGCGGCATGTGCGGACGCTCTGAAACACCGACTTAGGCCCAGAGGACCGCCATAGGGTGTCCACGTGAACCAGGTCGAAGAGCGCTTGGCGCAGCCGTTCTATCTCAAGATGATGGGCCTGAACGCGCGTGCAGAGATTGACGAACTCTGGGATGACCTCGTGGTTGCTGGGAGGTCCGCAGGCTTAGCCGAGGTGACTCAACTCCTACGTCCCGGGCACTGGCGTCCCTTGGTCATGGGTGCCTGGTTCAGCCTCAAGTTTGATCGCGACCAAGTTGGAGATGCACTGACGGAGGCAGTAAGTAGCTGCCAGGGCTCGCTGACTGCGCCTCCACTCGCGGTGGCCACTGCCACGATTCTGGGGCCTGATGCCTCTGCACCTCTCATGACGTACGCGACCAGCGAGACTGGGCAGATGGATGGGTCGGGCGCTTTCGTCGCAGCGGTGGTGGAGAGCGTGGACCCGGCTCGCGCCTCGCTCGTGTTAGAGGACCGGGACCTTGAAGCCGCCGCCGAGATGCTTGGTTTGGCCCGGCGTCTCAGGGATGCCTGGTTCTCTAGTTGAGACGGGATCCTGACATCGGCAGATCCGGATGTCGCGAGCGTCCCCGACAGGCGGTGGAATGGGTCGCTCAGAGTGCGATCTCCGCTCAGTCGCTCGAGGTTAGGCTCACGCTCGTCCCGTTTCCGGTCGCTTAATGAGGTGTCGTGCACGACGAGTTTGGCAAACTGATCGATCGTTTAGGCGACGTCGTCGGCGACATCGACTGGGGTTCCTTTCCGGCCTACTTTGGCGCCATCGCCCTGGTTCTGACGACGCTGACTATCCGCCGCGACCACCTCGCAAGACGTCATGAGCAAGCCGATCAGGTAGCGGCTTGGGCTGAGAACAGCGACCAGGGTTGGGTCGTCAAAGTCAAGAACGCAAGCAACCTGCCGATCAAACGACTCAACATCGGGCTCGCTGGCTCGCCCCGCAATGGAGGAGTTCGCCTCACGAAGTACGAGCAGGACGATGACTTGACCGGACGGGTTAGGTCCAAGCGCGTTGATGTCCTCGGTCCTGACTCGACCCGCGAGCTCAGCCACCCCAGTGGGCCGATCACGGTGACGTCCATTGAATTTTTAGACGCCGCAGGGCGCTACTGGCGGCGCCGCCGAGATGGCAAGTTGATCGAGGTTCCCGCGCCCGGGAGTCTTCGAGCTCGCGCACAGCGACTGCGTTTCCGCCTTCAAGTCCGCCTCAATGCGGCTATCCGCAGAGCCCGGCGCTTGGGCGCAGCGACACGCGGCAGTTCTTCCTAATCGAGCTACCGCGCGCGAGTCGTTTGCTGGTGGCGGGGCCGCCGCAGGTGGCCATCTATGTTGCGCCATCTTGCGGCGCTATGACGCGTCTGACGATGCAGCATCTGTTTCAACAGATACGGACAACCCCTACGCGGCGCCTATGTCCAGGTCGGCCGAGGTCTCTACTTTCAGTAGGACTGAATGTCCTGCAACGGGAGACAAACAGTTGTGTCGGACTCTGAAGGCAGTATGACGCGGGTTTCATCCCCGTCGCGCTAGTCAGTTCTTGCTCTTGTGACGGCCATGTCGCTAGCGTTGCTTCCGCGGTCGACCCCGAGTCGACCCGAAGAACCGAATAGAAACATCCCATGGGAGCGAACGTGGGCCTCACAAAAGGCCGACGTTCGCTTTTGCGTTGGTCGGTCTTGGTGGGGCTCCATACGAGAGGTGATCGACGATGCCGATGGTGCGAGACAACAGCAACCAGCACGCCCCGCACGTATCCATGCTGACCGCGCCGGCCGTTGCGCCGAGTCGCGGCGGACCGACGGTCTTCGATGTCGACGCGCGTCTGTCCGACCTCTGGCTGGAGGAGCGCAACCGGCACCCCGCAGATGCTGTCGGTGCATGGGTGAGGGCTTATGCCGATTTTCGCTGCCCCGAGTCGAGGTGCACGAACATCCGAACCGTGCTGGTGGCGAGCGTGTGTCGTAATGCGCAGGCACGTCGAGTCGTTGCCACGTGCAAGTCATGCTCCGCGAGGCTTCGAGGCGGTTCTAAGAATCGGCTCACGTCGTGGATGGGAGATGCGGCCGCGGCACTCGTCGTTGATGCCGACCAGCCATACATGCCGGGCGAGCTATCCCGATTTCAGCCAGGCTTGCTCCGATGGCACTGTCTCGCTGACCCGAGTCACCCGATCTACCCGGCCTCGACACAGAAGCTAGCCCCAGGACGAGCGCCCACGTGTCCGTGGTGCAACAGCCTGCAGGAGCGGCGCCCGGACCTCGCCCGTGAGTGGCATCCGACGCTGAATGGCACTACGACGCCGCTCGAGGTGTCGGTCGGTGAGTCCGGAACGACAAGGTGGTGGCTCTGCGGGGCCGGACACTCCTGGCAGACCACGGTTGGGTTGCGTACAGGGCCGCAGCGCACCGGATGCTCCGATTGCGGTGCCATGCAGACCTCGCGGCCCGAGATCGCGCTATGGGCTGAAATCGCGACCGTGCTCGGAGAGTTCTTGGGAGAAGGGCCGGCACCTGATGTCGCGGTCCGGCGCAGCGTTCGACTCCCGAGGCAGGCCCGCTCGACCAGCGTCGTCGACATGGCCGTCATGTGGCAGTCGTTCGAAGGAACACAGGACAGCGCCGAGCGCTGGGTGGGCATCGAGTACGACGGCGCTTACCACCACGCTGGACGCGAGGTGCAGGACGCCGAAAAGCACTTGATGTTGGAGGCCGAAGGTCACGTCCTGATCAGAGCTCGCGAGCGTCCCCTCGATCCGCTCGCCTCCTCCGACGTCAGCATCCCTCCCGGAGTCTTCATCGATCCGCAGGCGACCCACAAGGCCGCAGCCGCAGTTCTCGCTGCCGTTGCCGCAGTGCCCGGATGCCCGCAATCTGCAAGGTCCGCCATCGAGGACTACCTGGCCCGCGGCGTGTGCGTGGGCACCGATGCCTTCAATCGGCGCTACTCCAATCGGGTCCTACCCGATCTCGGAGCCGAATCGATCGCAGCAACACATCCGGAACTGGTCCCTCGTCTCTGGGCATACGACAAGAACGAAGCATGCGTACCGTTCCACCAGCGGCACCTCCGCGCACCGGGCCGAACAGTCGACGGCAGGACCTGGCCATGGGCAGCCTCAATCAGCCCACGCCAGGTCAGGGCAGACTCCAGCAGGAAGGTTTGGTGGCGATGCGAAGAGTATGGCGACTACTTCGTGATGGCGCCACGCGATGTCGTGTGCGGGCGCGGCTGCCAGTTCTGCGGCCACAAGCAGATCAACGACCGCACCTGTCTACTGTCGACCGACCCCGCGCTCGCGGCCCAGATTGACTCGGCAGACCCGACAGTGGCGCGATCGATGTCCGCTGGCGAGAACAAGTTGATCAAGTGGTTGTGTTCGGTCTGCGGCCATTCCTGGTCCCGAACGCTCAAAGTGCGCAAGAAGTTTCCCAAGTGCCCGACCTGCCGCCACGATCCAACGGCTCCGGAACCGAAGGGCCCGCGCGGGCGCCCCTCGTAGACACGGCGCCCGGGTCGTCGCGCGACTGGGACAGCTCCCGCCTGGCGGCGCAATGTCGCGCACCGGACGGTACGCGGCGGAATGCCGCACGCCTTGACGATCGTGCTTCGGTGGATCCGAGGCACGCGAGGCTGTGGCCAAAGGTGGGGACGCTAGAAGTCGTAGCCGCTCGCGCCCATGGCGAAGATCTCGCAGGCCTCGTCGAAGAGGTCAACAGAGAATGACGAAGTACCGCCAGAGGCGATGGAGTCCGAGTCGGCGAAGCCGCTTTGAGTGCTGATGAGTGCCCCCGACTTGTCGAAGCAAGCCGCGGATACGTCAATGGGTCCGGATACCTCTTGTCCGGTTGGGTTCTTCAGGATGCCGGTCAGATTGTCCCCGAAGCTGCCTTCGGTAGTGGCAACCTCGACAATCTCGACATCGACGGAACTAAGGAAGTCCTCCGGCTCACTTCCCGTGGCAGTGAAGTCGAACTCAGTGTCCTTCGCGGCTTTCACGCCGTCGATGTACACATATCCGAAGGCCCACTCTCCGGGGTTCACGAGCTCGGGGGCGAAGCCTTGAGAGGAGCCGGAGCCCATCAGGTTTCCGGCTCCGTCACGGGCTGTCCCGCTCACCTCGAGGTTCGCAAGTGGCGACGCAGTCATGTTGCGGATCACGACGGGCACAGTCCCTGATGCGGGGTCGGCTTGGCCGATGACAACCACGGACAGCTCCCCATCTTCGCCGTCCGGAATCTGCGGGTTGCCCTTGATGCTGAGCATGGGCGACGTGGTGGGCTCGACCGATGCGTTCCCGGCATCCTCGTCAGACTCTATGTCCAGGTCTTGCTCTGCGCTGTCGGTGTTTGTCGACGCTGGGCCGTCCCCCGAGCGCACCGTTTCCCCGGAGTCTGACGCGCCGCACCCGGTGAACAGAGTTGCGGCGCAGATGGCAGCAGCGAGTCGCTTCTTCATGGTCCCCCGACCTACATGTTCGTGGCGTTACGGGCCGAAGTATGCCGGAGGGCTTCCGGGAGCATTGGCCTTTTCGTGAACCTTCGATCGGTAGGTGAGGGGTAGTTAGGCGGGCTGAGGCAATCTGGCGATCGCACTACGTGGATGACGCTGACGTCATACGGTGACCGCCGACCTGTCGCCGCTTCAAGGAGCTTTCGTGTCTCGTTCGATCCACCGATTCATTGGCGTTTCCGCGGCGATGGCCGTCCTCTCGCTGGCCGCCACCGGATGTGGAGGCGATCGTTCGGAGAGAGCAATCACAGTCGATCCTCAGAAGAGCAGTAGTACCACTGACAGCACTCAGGAGGCCGAGGTTGTTGAGGCTCCTGAGGACTCTGCGGGCGACCAGTTGAGCAAGGCCCAGATCGGCAAGGCCCTCCTGGCCGTTTCGGACCTGCCGGCAGGCTGGACCGCCACCCCCGCAGAGGACGAGGAGGAGGAGAGCGAGGACACGGTCTCTCCGCCAAAGTGCAAGGACGTGCTCGACGCGCTCGACGAGACGTCTACGGACGCGGCCGCCGAGGGCGAGGCGAACTTCAATAAGGGCGGCCCATTCGGCACGGTCCTCTCCCAGACCATCTCTAGTTACGCCGAACCCGTGGACGCCAGCAGGGTCCAAGAGATCGCGGATGCGTTTTCTGACTGCCCGTCCTTCAACAGCACGGACTCCGACGGCACGGTTAGCAAGGTGACAGTTTCTCCCATGTCCTTTGGGAACCTGGGTGACCAGACGCTCGCCTTCGCGATGACCCTCGAGTCCTCGGCGTTCACCGTCTCGGTGAACGTGGCATACGTGGTCATCGGCCACAACGTCATAGCAATGGTCAACGGCGGACTCACAGGCGCCGACGGTGCCCAACTCGAGAAGCTCGCGAAGAAGGCCATCACAAAGCTCGAGAAGACCGCCAGCTAACCGTCCATCGGCAGGTGCTCCCGTCCCAGCGCACTGCGCCGCGCCACCTCTGAGCCCTTAGGGTTCCGGTCATTGTCGTGAGCGCCCGCGGCGAAAAGGAGCACTAGGTCAAGACGTACGCAACGGATCGTGCATGCTGCGAACAAGCGGCGGAATGCCGCAGTAGGAGGACGCACACCTCCCATGCGCTCAGGGACACGAACCTTCCTGGCCCTAGCAGTCGTCGCGGGAAGTGGACTGCGGGCGGCTGGCCAATTCAGGGGTCCGTGCTAGCTGTACTGACCCGGCAGGTTGGTCACGCGGCTGATGGGCGGGTGGCCTGCGAGTGAGCTGTGTGCACGGTGATGGTTGTAGATGTGCAGCCAGGCTGGCAAGGCCCGTCGTCGGGCGGTCTCGCTGGAGTACGGCTTGGCGTAGGCCCACTCGGTGAGCAGGGTGCGGTTGAAGCGTTCTGCTTTGCCGTTGGTTTGAGGTCGGTACGGACGGGTGCGGCTGTGTCGGCATCCGGTCTCGTCAATGGCCTCGGCCCACATGCGTGAGCGGTAGCAGGCGCCGTTGTCGGTCAGCACTCGACGGATGTGGATGCCCATGGCGTTGAACCACGCCACGGCTCGACGCCAGAACCCGGCCGCGGTGGCGCCCTGCTCGTCGGAGTGGATCTCGCAGTAGGCCAGTCGGGTGTGGTCGTCGATCGCGGTGTGGATGTAGGCGTAGCCCAGGTTCGGTCGGCCGTGGACCTTGCGGGGCCGGTCCGGGTCGCGGTGCGCCTGGCTGTTCACCCCGCCCTGGCTGCGGCCGTGGATGCGCCAGCCGCCGCCGTCGGGGATGTTGCCGAGCTTCTTGATGTCGACGTGGACCAGATCGCCCGGGTATGGGTGCTCGTAGCGCACCACGGGGTCACGGCGGACCGGCAGGCCGGTGGCGCGATCGATCCCGACCAGCTTGGGCAGTCCAAGCCGCGCGATCACCCGTCCCACCGTGGAAGAGTTCATGTCGAGCCGGCCGGCGATCTGCACGGGGCCGAGTTGTTTGGTGGTGCGCAGGTGCTTGACCTTGGCCTCGAGCCGGCGGCTGGTGCGTCGTGGCGAGTGGTGTGGCCGGCTGGATCGGTCGCCCATAGCTGAGGGACCGTGCTCGCGGTAGCGGTCGGCCCACCGCTTCGCGGTCGTGGGTGAGACCTGGAACCGCTCGGCAGCACGTCGTAGCGGCCAGCCGTCCTCGACGACACAGCGGGCCAGATACAGCCGCCCTCGCGGGGTCAGCGTGGCATTAGCGTGGGACATGGAGACCTCCGGGATCTGGGGTGCGAATGCGTGGTTGCTTCACACCTCACCCGGAGGTCTCCATCTCGTCTAGACCCAGTCGGCTGTCACCAACCTCTGTGGTCAGTACAGCTAGCCGCCCAGATAGGCGCGTAGGTCTTCGTCGAGCTTTCGAAGGGCTTCGTCGTACTCAGGGCGCGCAAAGACGAAGGGGCCGAGGGTGGAGAGGTTCCAGTCGCGGTGGCCCTGCCGGAAGCAGCTCCAGGTGACCTGAACGTCCGTGGCAGTGATGTCTGCGACGAGGGGCCAGCATCCCCATTCACCGCAGTCGCAGCCGAGCAGTACGGTGTCGCCATCGTCGAACCACACGGCGCGCGGATTGTCGAGGAAGTGGGTGGAAGAGCCGCCGAGGGCCCATGGCCCGAGCCCCATGTATGAGCCGGCGAGATTGGGCTTTCCCTCGCGATCCGCCCAAGGCTGTTCGGCGGCGCGAGCGAGGTCGATGAGGGAGGTCTCGTTGATGCGGATGATGACCTCGGTGGTCCCGCTGCTGTCGTTGACCGCGAATTGCACCGTGTCCATCAGCGAAGAGTAGACACCTGGGGCTTGCCGGCGCCCGTTGAATTACCGTCCGCGGCGACAGGCGGCGGAATGGGTCGTAGCCGGATGTCACCCTTCGCACAGCGGTCGCCTCTAGTCAGGTGAACCCGCGAGTGGGTCGATAGAAGAGATTCCACGGTCTATCGCATGTGGATGAACTACCCACAGAACCCTCAGTTCCCGCTTACGCTCTCGGGATGAGCAGTCTCACCGGTGGTGCCGCTGCTGCTGTGGGGCGGCGACTAACGCAAGCTCTGGCTGGCATAGCACTCGTGGTTGCCTGCGGGGGTGGATGCTCGTCGTCCGCATCGGTTTCATGGAACGAGGCAGACGGCGAGGTAGGGAATCGAGCAGAAGTCTGCGGCAGACTTGTCAGCGTGTCCTTTGACCCGGGCTCCGAAGCTACGTTCTTCAACCTCGGCAAAGATTATCCGGACCCAAACCGGTTCACGATCGTCGTCTGGAATTCGTCGAAGGATCTTGCGAACGACTTTCGGTCGGCTACAACAGAAGGTGGCCAGAAGGTCTGCGCCGAAGGAGACGTGTCGGAGTACGACGGTGTGGCGCAGATCGAGTTCGACTCTGGAGACGAAGACATCGTCGTAGAGTCGCCTAGCGAAGAGTATGAAGAGGAGTATCCGGACATCAGCGACGAGATTCCTGGACCTTTCTAGCGCCTAATTGGCCTTCGATCGATCGTCGGTCGATTCCCGTACGCGCCGAGCCGCTCGACGCATCCAGTGAGGGATGCAATCTGCCTAGTCAACCGTCACCAATCTGCGTTCGCAGCATCCGTTTCTGCGCCACAGATCGCCCGGTCTCACTAGACGCCTGCAACGTAGGCGGTGAGGAAGTGGACGCCGTGGCGGTCGAGGTTGCCGCGGGCGCGGTCGTAGTGCTCGGTGGTCCGTGGGTCGGAGTGTCTGGCGAGGATCTGTGCGTCGCGGAGCGGGACGCCGGCGTCGAGGGCGTTGGTGATGGCCGCGTGGCGGAGTGAGTGTGGGCTGATGTGGCGTGGGATCGCTGCGGCTTTAGCGATGCGCGCGACCATCCGGTAGGCGTCTCGGCGATCGATGGGGTTGCCGGAAACGGGGCGCAGGATGAGTCGGCCCTCCGTCCGGTCACCTCGGCAGGCTTCGAGGACCCGCAGCACGGGGACGGTGATCGGCATGGTGGCCGGCTTGTCGCCCTTCCCTACGAGGTGGATCACTCGGTGTCCTCGGAGGGTCTCGGCGTAGTCCTCGATCCGGACCGCGGCCGCCTCGGATGCCCGGAGGGCGTTGATGCCGAGGAGGAACGCCAGCGCCCCGTGGTGGACGGTGAGCGTCTGCGCAACCTGGAGGAACCGGATGAGCTCGAGACGATCCAGCCCTTGGGTGCGGGACTCGTCGCGGTGCACCTTCGGCAGGCGTGCGTAGACGGCTGGGTCGGCCACGATGAGTCCGTCGATGTGGGCATAGCGGAAGTACCCGCGGACGGCGTGCATCGAGGTGACGACCGAGGACGCCATAAGACCGGCCTGTCCGAGGTGTCGGATGTAGAGCTCAATGTGAGCGCGCTGAATCCCGATGAGCGGGTCAAGCGTGTTCGTCTCACACCAAGCGAACCAGCGCCGTAGTTGCGCGGAGTACAAGGTGTGGGTGTGGCCGGAATAGCGGGCGAGGTACGACACTGCGGCGAGCTGAGCCGGTGTCATTGCGTCTGGTTGGAACGGCAGCAGGGTGTTCATGGGTGGCACCTGGCGGAGTCGGGCAAGCCTCGCCCCGGTCCGCCGAACGAGGACGAGGCACTCGCCCGACGCTAGGCCTGTTCGCTGCCCTCGAGCACGCAGCCAGAGACATCGCGGCGGAAGGACGCACCCATCCCGGAAGATCCCGGCGCTTGGGGCCGGACTGTGCAAACCTTCCCGGCATGCTCCGACTGGGTGATGACGCCACGACGGTCGAGCTCACGTGGGACACGGGCGAGCGACGCGCCGCTATCCGGTTCCACGGGGCGCGCTTCAAGTACCGCGACCCGCATGACCCGCTGTACGAAGCCGACAACATAGTCGAGTACATCGTCAGCATGGAGGGCAACGGATTCTCCGCCGAAGCCGTGCTGATTAGCATCGACGCTGCCGGATTCGGTCTTCCTCGCGTCATCGAAGGCGTCGCGGGCGACTTTCGAGGGTGGGAGGGCACTCAGACGTGGGAGAACGCAGACCACGACCTGGCCGTTAGCGCCACCCGGACAAGCCGGGGTTACGTGTCACTCGATTGGCGCTTGACTCCAAGCATCTACGACAAGTGATCCGCCAATGTGGTCGTCGATGTCGAGTCGGGTGAGGAGATGCTGCGACTCGCACGCAGCCTCCGGACGTTCTTTGCCGTGGATGGGTGACGAGCGCAGCACCAAGTAGCTCTGACTATCCCCACCACGCGGCGGTTTGACGCACCTCTCACCGGTCGCGGGCGTGCTGTCAGAATGAGTGGGAGTGACCGATGCCAAGGCGCTAGTCCGGCGTCAAATCACAGTTACGGAGAGCCGAGTGTCCTACAGCGCCCTTGTGACGCAGATCCTGCTGTCCTCTCCGAGCGATCTCGACAGTGGACACCGTCAGATCATCTTGGACCAAACGCGTTCCTGGAACGCTGACCACGGCCGCATCTATGGCGTGCACTTCAGCGTTGTCGACTGGAAAGACAACGCCGCTGCCGGCGTAGGCGACTATGCACAGGCCGTCTTGAATGCTCAGATCGTCGACGAATCTGACGCCGGCTTGGTGGTCTTCACCGACCGCATGGGAACGCCGACTCGCGACTTCCCGTCGGGGACTGCGGAGGAGATCGACCTTCTGCTTGGTTTGGGGCGTGACGTTGCCGTGCTGCGGAACGAGTGCCCGCGACCGCCCATAACGACTCCTGATGGCCTTAGGCAGAAACAGGCCTTGGACCGATACGTCGAGAGCTTGTACGCCGGAGCACTCGTCAAGTCCTATACAACCCTCGACGAACTGCGTCGCGAGATCGACTTGGTACTCTCGTTTCTCGCGAGGAAGCAAAGAAGAGAAGCCGATGCCGGCCTTACTGAACCCGTTGATGATCGCGAAGTCGGGCCGATCCGGCCGGAAACACTGACGAACGCCACGGTGAGCGCCGGGGGAGAGGTGCTCGAGCGAGGGCTGTGGCCTCGCGTTGAGGTGTCGGAGTCGTCGGTAACTGACAGCAGAGGGAGGTTGCGCACACGACGCCGGTGGAGTCTGGTGCTCGAAAGCACGCTGTCGACGCCCGTCTCCGACATCTCGTTGCGGTTCGAAGACGGAGCGGGCGCTGTCGTCGACGACTTCGACCTCGGTAGGACTGCAGACCAACACATCGAACTGCTTCCTCCGCGTGGTTCGGTTTCCTTTCCGCTGATTCAGGCGTTCGGCTCCCGATCGCAGGCGATGTGCGTGGTCACGTGGCACGACGCAGAGGGCGTCGAACATGAGACGCGCGCCAGCGTGCGCACTGGGTAGAGCGACCGTTCTCGGCTGTTCGAGACACGACGACATAGGCAGTTCTACATCTAGAACCAGCGTTGGGCGTCGGCATGCGGCGATAAGACGCACGTCTCGGCCCCGAAACGCGAAAGGGCTGAAACGTGACTGGTCCGCGGCACTCAGCGCGAGGTCACTTTGCCCGCATTCCTCAAGTGTCGAGGAAGTCCCACTCCGCTCCCAGTACCCACCGCAGGGCGGACAGCTTGCCGTTCAGCATGCCGAGCTCGAAGTCGGTGTATGGACCCAGCTGACCCGGTTCGGTGTACTTCTCCTCGACTCGTTCGCGGGCGGTTTGGGCATTCCCCGCGTTGCTGTCGGCAGCGGCGTCACGGCCTTCCTTCCGAAGCTTGTACTCACGCTGCAGCGAACGGTGGTGCCAAACACGGTCGAACATCTCTTGCTCGGCGTCGCTGATTTCAGCCAAGCTCCGCGGCTCATCCTGGAACTCCGTCTCGTCGAACAACTCTTCGAGTTCTGGGCCGAAGTGATTAAGCATCACGCTGTTGAGGCCGTCCACGCCGAGCGCATAGCTCGTCCCATCGTCTTGGAACAGGGGAGCCAGGTCGGGGTGTGGCTCGCGCTTGTCGCCGTTGGGGAGCGAGAAGTCGTCACTGTTGCTGGTGACGAAGGCGTGCGGCTGGTCCGCAAGATCCGCCCTACCAATCTCGGTCGCGTACAACTCGATTAGGAGTGCGTCCGCCACGCTGTTGCGTGAACGGTGAAAGGGTGCGCTTTTGGTAAGCGCACGCTCAACCACGCGCCTGCGTTCTGCGTCGGCCGCCTCTATTGAGCGCCCGCGTCTAAGGAGCTCCAACACCTCGTCGAAGTTCCGTGTTGTCATGGCGCCGATGAGGGGCACTTCGTAGACGAGGCCGTCTATGACGCGCAGCGCCTGTTCGTAGTCACTTGCGCGGTAGGCGTCGAGGTCCTGCTTGATGAGTCTGAAGCGTTGTTCCACGCTAGCGGTCATGGAGGTTTCGACGCGCTCGCGGTTGCGCTCGAACTCGTCAATGACGACGGGCGGCACGAGCAACTCGATCCCGTGGTTGTGGACGAGCACGCGGATCGCGACGATCCACTTCTGACCGTCGCGTCGCTTGGCCAGGTCGAGCCAGGTAGACGTATCCACGAGCAGATGAAGCATTGCTCGACCCTAGCTGTGCCGAGGCGTGACGGCGGCCGTTCACTAGCAGCGGTCTGAGAGGCGGCAGGGACGCGCTACAGATCGTGGTGCCGACGTCGCTCCACTCCTTGCGCATCACCCTCTTCCATGTAGCGCTTCGCGATCCCCATGCGCGGAATGAAACCCTCTGACGACTGCGACCCGAGCGTTTAGAGTGCGGTTGGTCTGGGCGAAAGGGGCGCGATGGCAGACGAGGTGCGGTACAGGCCCAGTGGCGACAACGCAGTTCTGCGGCACGTCTTGTGTGAGGTCTGGGATCTGCAGTGCTACTGGTGTCGGGAGTTCAAGAAGTATCTAGAACTTCAGATCGACCACATCGTGCCGCAGAAAGATAGTGAGGCAGAACGGGAGCGCCTGAGAGAGGCGTTCAAGCTCGACGCTGACTACGACGTTGACGCTGTCGCCAATCTCGCGCCGATCTGTGCACCGTGTAATGGCCGTAAGAGCAACGCCGATATGACGCAGTTTCCGGTCGTGCTGACCTGCCTCAAGAAGGCGCGACAGCACGCGCCTATGGTGACCAGAAGGTTCATCGCGTTCACCTCACCCGCCGATCTGGGCGGCGCGTTGCTGACTGCGGTCAACGCTGACCTGGATGATCTCGACGTTCGCGCGGCTTTCGAAGTCGGTGCGCCGGCCGTAGTGCAGCGGCTGGCTGAGCTGGGAGAGGGCAAGGCCGACTACTACACGCACCGAGAGGTCACGGTCGAAGCCCGGGATGAAGAGCACTCCTTCTTCGTCAGTCTCAACGAGCAGGGGCGAGCCGCCGTCGGAGTGTTGGAGCAGGTGGCCGGCGGGGCGCTCG
The DNA here is from genome assembly GCF_900105585.1 of Nocardioides exalbidus. Lineage (NCBI taxonomy): Bacteria > Bacillati > Actinomycetota > Actinomycetes > Propionibacteriales > Nocardioidaceae > Nocardioides > Nocardioides exalbidus. The sequence goes on along the minus strand of NZ_FNRT01000002.1, from coordinate 1,588,973 downwards.
ATGAGGTCCTTGCTGAGCCGGTCGAGGATCTCTTTGAACAGACCGAGGAGGCCATCGGCAACGCACTTCGCCAGCACGATGACGGTCTTGGAGCACCGGACGTGGGATCGGTCTCGATCGACTGGCCGACCCTCTCGATCGGTTCGGTGCGGTACTCGGCCACCGCTCTTGCGAAGGTCGAGTTCGAGTTCGAGGGTGCGTTCGAGGGGCTGGCGACGGCGTCTGTGGCTAGGGACAGCGCGGACGGAGACGGTTTGGAGGACGCGCAAGGAGACGCAACGTTCTCGACACGCTTCAAGTTCGACCTTGTTTGGGAGTTGGGTGACGACGACGAGCCGAGCTTCTTCTTCGACCAGGTCTGGCTGGAAGACTTCGACGCAGACACACTGGTAGATGGCCGAAGCAGCCATGCGTGGTGGGACTGGCCGCAGGACCCAGAGGAGCCTCAAGGCGAGGACAAACCCTAGCCTCCGGAAGTTGGCCAAGCGGCAAAGTCCAGCAACATAGGGTTGTTGTGCGGAATCAACAGCTCGGCCACGAGGGGAGCTCGAGGCGGAATACCGTACTCATCGCGACAATTCGTTCGTCCACTGTCCGCGCGATCACCAAAGACTCTGGCCTGCCAAGATGTATGGACGATGACATCATTACTCCGCGACCTCATCTCCGCTGCCCGTAGAGACGGGTGGGCGAGTGGTACAGCAACGGCCCAAGCGCTGAAGTTCCAGGCATACTCGATGGAGTTGCGCCCCGTAGCAGGTCGACATGGTCAAACCGAGGCCGAAACCTTACGCCCTGTAGCGGCAGCAGAAGCCCCAAAGAGGTCGCTCAGCGCAACCTTTGGCACTGGCCCACAGCCACTTCACACCGACGGCGCTCACCTACCGAAGCCACCTGACATCGTCATCCTGTCCGCCGCCGACCCGAGTTCCGTGCCAACCATTCTCTCTACTACCGCCTACTGGAAGCTGGCGGAGGGCACCCGCGACGATCTTGCTCACGGCCTGTTCACTATTGACGACGGCGTCTCACGTGTTCTAGCGCCCGCCTACGCGAATGCGCGCTTCCGGTTCGACCCTGGGTGCATGACGCCAGCTGATTCGCGTGCCCGCAGGGTCGTCGACTTCTTCGTGGACGCCCTTGCGTCGGCAACTGAGTTCGAGTGGTCCGAGCCGAACCAGGTGCTGGTGATCAACAACCGCACCGTCCTGCATGCCAGAGCAGATGCACAGGCCGACCCCGACCGACAGATGCAACGACTGATGTTCCGGTTCGAGAAGGGCACGACGTTGTGAGCGTCCCGTACGACCACGAGGCGTTGTGGCTAAAAGCGAAGCTCTTTCTCAACAAAGCTATGGACGACGAGGAGGTGCGCTCGTTCGATGAGCGAGCTCTTTGGGCGTCCCTGTCGTTGGAACTCCTCGCCAAAGCGGCTCTTGCCCGGCAATCACCTCTGCTCATTGCCGTCCCCAGCGAAGACGGCACCAACGTCCTGATAGCACTCGGGCTGATAGCGGGAAAGGCACGATTCGAATCCGTTGCGGCAAAGACGCTTTACTCACGCTGCGAGAAGGCGTTCAAGCCCTTCACCAAGGCCGAGGCTGACAAGATCACTTACGCGCGCAACGAGTATCTGCACGGCGCCGCGGCCGGCTTCACCGAGATCCCCGAGTCCGGGTGGTGGCCGCGCTACTGGGCCCAGGCGGTCATCCTCGTTGCCGCATGCGAGCGAGAGATCGACGATCTAGTGGGCGAGGTCAGGGCGCACATCGTCCGCGCTCACTTGGAACAGAACAAGAAGAACGTCGAACACCGAACCGAGATGCTGTTGGAGCGTGCGCGTCAACGACGCGCACAGTTCGAGGCGGGCTCGCTACCTGCGAAGGTTGCGGCAGAATGGCAGCCCGGCCAGCCGATGACAATCTCGCTCGCGCACTCTCAGGACGAGACATGTCCGGCGTGCGGCGACCGGGGAACTGTTGAGGGCGACACGGTTTCCGACACCGACGTCCAGTACGAACGCGTCGGCGAAAACGACTATGACGCCATCGTGACTCTTACTGTCGATTCCGAGTACTTCAGTTGCGAGCACTGTGGACTCGCTCTCGATGACTACCAGGTGCTCACGGAGGCCGGGATCGCGGACACCTTCGAGGTAGATGGCGATAGCAGCGACATCGAGCACGAGGGCGAATACGGCAACGATTGACGAGGCAAACGGCGCGGAGTGCCTTCGTCGTAGGACGCCGTTGGTGGGCTGCCAGACATGCGGCGGCAGGACGCACCTCGATGTGCAACCTCAGTGGAGTCGGCTGGGCTCGAAGCTGGTCGCTGGGTCAGATCCCTTCAACGGGCGGGATCGCGTGGAGCATCTCTGCGAGGTCGTTGATCTGGGCGAGAGAAGCGCTTTCTGACCCCGCCAACTCGCAGGGACAATGGCCAGGTGAGCACACGTGTTCGTCATGGCCATTCACACTCAGGTATGCCCACGTGGCACGAGTTCAAGAGCGCTGTCCGCAAGGTCGATCGGGACAGCCTGCTCGTCTTGGCCGCCGGAGTCTCAGCCGCAATCGCGAGAGACGAGATCGACCCGGAGTGGTCGCGCAAAGGCCTGACTGCCTGGAACGTCGCCGATGTCGCGCGAACGGCTCTCGCGTGGGCGCGGTTCCAACACCCGGGTGCTGACGAAGAGACGCTGCTGAGGCTCTGCAACAAGAACGCTCTGATCGTCGACGAGCGTCTCGTGGCCAATTCAGACTCGTCGGAGTACCTCGGGCAGGTTTTGGCCAGAGCCTTCTTCGAGCAGTTTCCGAACCAGAACTCAGCGATGGCAAACGTGTCGCGCTCCATTTTGCTGTTTGGTTCGGGAGCCGAGTACCCGCCTGATTTTAGTCCGAGCTCGTTGACCCCTGGCTGGTTCGAGGCCGTCGCCGACGGGATCAGCGTGGACGACTACATCGAGGCCGTCTTCCTCATCTCGGTCATGGCTCAGACGCGTGCGGGCTCGTTCTCGCTTGATTGGCTCGACGGACCAGAATTCGAAGGTCTGGACGGCATGATCTCGTTCGACGTCATCCGGCGTGTGTTCAACGACCACCTCGTCACAACGGCGCCAGAGTTCAAAGCGATTAACCAACAGTGGCAGGCCGACGTACCGGCCGCGCAGAAGAAGTTCGCGTTCAATCCGTTGCTGGACAAGCCTTTCATCAGCGGGGTCGCACCGGTGCCTATCGCGCCCTCGGTGCAGGCGATCATGCGCAAAGCAAGCCCGCCGGCCATCTACCACTTCGGCCTACGTGAAGTCGCTGGCAGGTTCACCACAGAGCTCGGGCCGGTCTTTCAGCACTATGTAGGGCGACACCTGAAGCTGGTGCAAGGCGCCGAGACTCTGCCCGAGTTCAAGTACGGGCCGAAGAAGGAACGTCGAGACTCCTGCGACTGGTTCCTCGATTTGCCTGGCATGTTAGTGCTCATCGAGTGCAAGGCCCGCCAGCCGATCGAGTCATTGCGGCTCGGAAGCAGAGAGTGGATGGCAGCGCCGGAGGAGTCGATAGGTCACGCCGTCGGTCAGCTCAACATGTCCAACATCAATATCGATCAGATCAGTGCCGCGGACCCGCGGATCGATGCTGGCAAGCGGCGGGTCGGTCTTATCGTGACGCTCGAGCCGTTTTACGTGACTCAGAATTGGCTTCTGGCGGAGCGTCTCGCGGGACCTGAACTCCCGGTCGCTGCGATCTCGGTGGCTGAGTTGGAGCACTTGGTGGTGCTGGATTCCGTCGAGCTTGAGGCGGTGCTCGGGGAAGCCGCCGACAGAGCGGAGACCAACCTGATGCGCCCGGCCCCTGATTGGTCCAACTATGGCGAGCGTGAGAACGCACTCATCGCCTCCACGTGGGAGTCGATTGGACTCTTCTCTCGCGTGGCGGCCATGAGCGAGTGAGCAGCACCTAGCACCGGGGCGCGGAGCCGGGTGGGCCGTCAAGAGGCGGCTGCGCTTCCTTCGGCGAGTCGTTCCGACCATCCAGCCTGTTTGCGGCGTAGGCACCGGCCACATCAGCGGGAAGCCACGCACCGGATTGGTTACGCGCTGAACTGCAGCGAACGACCTATTCGCACGCCGGCCCCGCGGCGCGTCGTTAGACTTCGTGGACATTCGACAAGGGGGCGGGCAGTGGGACTTTTTAGCAGCGGCGGCGTTAGCAGCGCGAACACATACGCACGGCTCGCCACGGAGAAGAACACTCGAGAGATCGCGAAGACGCTCAAAAATCAAGCGGCGACTGCGCAGAACGACTCGGCCCGCGTTCAGTGGTGCATCGACAGAATCCAGGAACTCGATGCTGAGGTGCGACGGCTTCGCGCCGAGGTGGATCGGCTGTCAGGTACTCCTGCCTGACTGTTTGGCTCGCGGCGATGTGACGCAACGCGTTTCTTGCGTCGCTCAAGTGTTTCATGCGGGCGGACCACTACATCCGCGGCGGCCTTCATGCTCGACGTTGAACCGCTCCGGTCTGTCCGTGGATGCAGCAGTAGCGGGCACTGATCGGAGCGGGCGTAGGCGCTGTCGTGCCTGCCGTAACCTCGGCGTGGTCTGCCTGGCTGCAACACGACCGCGCACGGGAGGCACAGCAGGACATTCGCGATGCCCGGCTCTTCGAGCATCGCCGAGAGGCATACGCACGGTTCGTTGCCGAGTCCAACGGGCTCGCCTCGAGGTACAACCGGCATTTTATGGACGACGAGGCGCTCGACCTCGGGGCTGATCCGCTCCGAAGTGTCATAGACCGCGCTGCGCTCGTTCAGCTCTATGGGACGGCTGAGGCCGCTGAGTTGGCCGACTTCGCTTGGTCTGCGCTTGCCAAGTACATACGTCATGGCCGAGAGGAAGGCGGCCTGGTGTTCGACTTTCAGGTTGTCCTCGACCGGTTCATCAACCAGGCAAGAGCGGACCTTGGTGTTCCCGAAACGCCAAGCGTCACCACGGAGGCTGGCTGATTGAGTCCGTACTTGGGGTGCACGCGTGGATGCAGCGGTACGTGCCTGAACCTTCGCCCATGCGTCACGTTGCTATGTCGAGCCCCGCGGGGACGACGCAAGCCATCGCTAAACGCTCGCCCGCGGCGAACCAGGAATCAGCGATGTCGCTCGGTAAGTCAGTCTTCAGAAGAGGCCTATGCTTCGTCGTCGGTCTGGGGCTCCGCGACAAGCGGCTTCACCGCCGGGCCAGGGTGCCTAATAGTGCCGATGGTGGGGTTGTCGTACGAGAAGTTCAGTTCGGTGAACTCGTTCACGAGGTCCTTCGTCAACTTGTTGTCCGCGACAATGAACTGCAAGCGCCCCTTCACGACTGCGACCTGGGTTGCGAAACGGTTGTACATCTGGCTTGAGATGCCTTCTGCGCTGCTCAGCGCTAGCTGCGGGCTGTCGATGAGCAGGAACCCGGGGTAGGGGGTGTCGTTCAGGCGGACAGCCACCGCGATGAGGGACATCCAGTACGCGACCTGGGTGGCGGTGGCGATTCCGCCAGCGGAGCTGACCTTGTCGAAGGCGCGTCCGTCGATAAGGGGCAGATAGGTGTCGGGGTCAATGGTTGCACTCTGACCGGCGGGGATCCGGAAATCAGCGACTGTGTTGGCGAACTCTTCCGTGAGGTCGGCGAAGACCATGGAGCGGCGCTGAGCCAGAGCGGCGTTCGCATTATTTATGCGGGTTTTCAAGGCGCCGCGGCGCTTCTCGAGTTCTTGTGCTGCGAGTCCAAGGTCGTTGGCGCGGTCCCACTGCTTGAGCACCTCGCTGAGGTGCTTCTGGTCTGCCTTCGCGCGTGCCGCCTTTGCTGACGCGTCCATATAGGCCTGGAGGCGCGGGGTGACACGGTTCGCGGTGCGCTCTTCTATTCGGCTGGTCAGGTTCGCAACGAGTTGTGTCCGGTCGGCGACCGCACTGGCCGCCTCCGCTGCTTGCGCACGGATGACCGAAAGCTGCAGCTCGATTTCCTCAGCTTGCTCGACCAGTTGAGTTGTCTCGTACTGACCTCGTGTGAGGTCCTTCACGTTGTCGTGCTGTAGACAAACACGGCACGTGTCAGGAGGAACCTCTCGCTGGTTCAGTTTCTGCGTACAGCGCGGGCAGACGACGAACTCGATGTTTGCAAGACGGTCGCCCGCACTCGCCATCTGGGTAAGTCGTGCGATGTCTTGGCCAACTTGGTGCCGCTCGGCCGTGTACTGGGCTTGCTCGCGTTGCAGCGAGTTCACCAGGTCGCGCGCATCGCTCAGAGAGCGTTCGCTTGTGGTGAGCATTTCTCGAAGCATTTGAGTTTCGCGATCAATGACATCTTCGACCTCGTTGCTCAACCGAGTGAGCGAGGCTATTCCGTCTGCTTCTTCCTTGACAGCACCTTCGTACGCCAGCTCTGCGTCGAAGCGTGCTTTGGTGCCACTGCCACTCAAGAATTGATTGATGGTGTCGAATTCGCGCTTGGCCTCAGCAGTCTCGCCCTTTAGCTGGTTGACCTGCGACTGCATGTCGAGGATGTCGGCGTCAGTTAGGCCGAACAAAAGCTCGAAAACAGCCTTTCGCTTAGGTTCGTAGTAGCTCTCCTTACTTCCCGCGATCTGTTGATTGATCGCTGCCTGCGGCACATACATGTATCGGAAGAGGTCGTAGAAGGTGATGAGCGCGCCCTTGCGGCTGCTTGCGCCGGACCGTGCCGCTGCACGCATCTGAGTCGAAAGGCCAAGAGCATTCATCAGGATGTCGCTGACGGTCTCGTTCTTGGCGTCCTCGATGGGGACTTCTGTGCGCACTTCGCCGGTGATGAGGTCCGTGACGGTGAGGGTCTTGGAACGGCTGGCGTCGAGTTCGCGACTTAGCTGGAACTGCTCGGTGCCGACGTAGACGGTGATGTGAACCTCGGAAACTGCCTGGGTCGCGACCGGTGCAATGAGGCCATCCCCACCCAGGGAGAACTTGACCAGTTCGAACAGGGTGGTCTTCCCGACTCCGGTGTCGCCGGCGAGGACGGTCAGGTCGTCGTCAAAGTTGTAGATGACGGGACCTTCGACGGTCTCGACCCTGAACTGTCGGATACGGAAGCGCGCGGTCATGAGATGACCTCGCGGTGCGGGCGGTCCATGAGCGTTGCGAGCCTCTCGTAGATTCGTTCTTTGAGCGCGTTGCCGGACATGCCACGTGATGCCTGTGCAACCGCCGCACACCGGTCTGCGACGTCGCTCCATACGGAGTCTTTGGCGAGGTTCGCGGCGAGTGCACTTCCCGCGGCGGTTGGGACGAGAGAGACGCTGCCTTTGCGGCCTGACCCGTACTTGAGAAGACCCCGGGACACCAGAGCGCCGATGACGGGGTAGTACCTATCATCCCAAGGGCCGTACTTATAGCGAGTCATCGGGTCTTGAACCACAGTGGGGTTCAAGATGTCCTCCTCGCTGAGGTGGAGGCGCTTGTCGGGCCCAAGCTCTTCCAGTACGACACTTGCCAACGCTGGGTAGCGCACGAAGAAGTCGAGCTTGGCCAGCTTGGTGAGCCCGTCTAGCTTTCGGTTGTGCTCGGGCTCGGCCGCTACGGAGGCGACCAAGAGCAGGACCCGAATTTGGTGGTACGCAAGATCGTCCAACTCCCACTGGAGCTCGTCGAGCTCCTCGATGCTTTGGCTCACGAGGCTGCCCCTTGTGCGAGCTGGCGCATCTTCTCCTCGACGTCGAACTTCGGGGAGAACCAGACAACACAGTTGTTCGACAGTTCCGCGATGCCGCCCAGGAGCATGTCAGCGTCCAACCCGTTTGCCTTAGGGGTGCCCTCGAGCTCGTCTACCCGGGCTTGTACCGAGACCCAGAGCTTCTTCCCCCACGGTTCAGTCGGGTGGGAAACACGTTCGACCTCCTCTTCGGCGACCCGGTGAAGCATGTTCAATACCTTGCGCTCCGCCGTGATCTTGCTCGGACCCGACGTCTCTGCTCTCCAGTGCGATCGGTACTGCAGCCGAAGTCTCTCGGCCCGCCCAATCGAGGTGTCAGAGCACCCGCCGACGTCCATCTTCACGGCCACCCTTGTCGCCCAGACCTTCTTGGGAAGCGGGCGGTACCCGGACGTGTTCGCGAGCGCGACTTCAACAATTGTCTCGACGTCGGCGAGGGTAAGCATGCGCTTCTCGAACCCGGTCTCGTCTGCCGCTCCCAGAAGAATAGGCAGTGACGCACGCGCGTTTGGACCTGCCGCACGCATCCGCTGCCGAACCATGTCCAACAACGCGCTCCAGATAGCATCCGCTGCGTCAGGTCGGCCGAGTGCGACAGCGACCGGCATGGCGTACCGACTGCTCGCTGAATACTCCAAGTCGTCCCGGAACGGCCGGCCGTGATCGATGCAAAGGATTTGCAGGAACGCAGCCAGAGTCTCGCGAGTCTCTGCGCCTATCGATTCCAATGTGACGGTCGGATCGGTCGCGGTCAACTTGTGTAGGCGCCGCTTCGACATCTCCTTCGAAAGTCTGTCGAGCAATGCGCCGTACTCGTTGTCACTGAGGTCGATGGTGCTCTGCTCGGCAAAGTGAGCGCACGCCTTCTCTAGATCGAGAGCAATTGAACTAAGCGCTGACGTTGTAACCAAGCGACAGTGAGGTGAGTTGCCCAACGCCACCCAGCGGTCAAAAAGGTGAAGGACGCCGCCGTCATCGAGCAGCATCTTGAGAGTGCTGTAGGTCCCGAACTCACGCTCATGGTGCTTGGCCGAAACGATCTCGGCGTCTGGGCCCTTCGTGAATGACCAGTCCTCGTGGTGCTCGCAGTACAACTCGAACGCGGCCGTCGCGTCGGCAGAGCCCGGGCTCGCAGTCAGACGCGAGTACATCAGAGACAGAAGATCCGCGGTCGCCATCGCGCATTGCCAGTCGAACCGATCATAGGTCTCGGCTCCGGCATCGTCGGGCGCGGGTGTGGAGACTAGGACTTGGGCAGGCGTTGCCGCAATCGCAGCCCGGGAGTCATCCACGGACGACAGAATAGGTCGCCATTGTCGGAAGCGGTCAACTTTTCTCGAGATCCAATGAGCGGGCATGCGTGGGTGTTGCTATGCCTCAATTCATGACTCCTTGGGGGCCGTTTCTTGATCGGCAATCAGGCGTCGTGAGTTGGCTCGCCGCGTCATTCTGGGCGAAGGGCCGTACGCCACAACCCCTTTCGCCACCGGGACCCAGTGTCGGACCCTCCTGCTTGAGTAGATCCATGCACCTGACCGCCGCCCTCGACGAGCTGACCGAGGCCGAGCTCCTCGATCATGCCGACGAGGTGGCGCGCACCCAGCGCGAGTGCGAGGTCCAGGTGCTGCGGATCGCGTTGCAGGTGGCGGTGATCAACAACCCGGATCGGCTCGATCCCGAGGTCGCCAGGCTCCCGGGCCGGGAGCGGACCCGACGGTTCGGCGGGGTCGGCACGCACGACGTGACCGAGTTCGCCGCGACCTCTCTCGGCGCCAGGCTAGGGATCTCCACCGGGTCGGCGCACTCGCTGATGGCCGACGCGTTGGACCTGGCGATCCGACTCCCTCAGCTGTGGCGGCGCGTCGAGGCGCTGGAGGTGAAGGCGTCCTACGCCCGGTTCGTGGCTCGCCGCACCCGCGACCTCACCATCGATCAGGCCCTCTACGTCGATGAGCGCGTGGTCGAGTCGGCGGACGGACGGATCCCGTGGTCGCGGTTCGAGGACCTCGTCACAGGTGCCATCGTCGCCTCCGACCCTGTGGCCGCGGCGCGCAAGGAGCAGGAGAACGCCACGCGTCAGGTCGCCAGCCCGACCCGATCGACCGAGGACGGGATGCGGGGCTTCTTCATCCGTGCACCGTTCCACGTGATCACAAAGCTGGACGCGACGGTGCAGTGGCTCGCTGACATCCTCGCCGCCCTGGGCGACACCGACGACAACGACGCCCGCCGGGTCAAGGCCGTCGCCGTCCTGGCGACCCCGCACGAGGCCGTGCGGCTGATCGAAGCCTTCCTCGCGTCACAGAACGCCGTGGAGACCACCGAACAGCCGGACGTCGACTGGGCAAAGGTGATTCCGACCGTGACCCTGTTCGTCCACCTGTACGGCGCCACCGACCCGGCCGAGGCGACCGGCACCGCGCGGGTCGAGGGCCACGGCCCCGTCACGGAAGCCTGGGTGCGCGAGCACCTCGGCCCACACGCCCGGTTCACCATCCAGCCCGTCTTCGACCTCGCCGGTCAGGCACCGGTCGACGCCTACGAGATCCCCGACCGACATCGAAGGGCCGTGCACCTGATGACGCCGGCCGACACCTTCCCGTGGGGAGCATGCACCCGAGAGATGCAGATCGACCACACGGTGCCCTACCGCTCGATGAAGGACGGCGGGCCACCGGGACAGTCGAGGGTGGGCAACTACGGACCGATGACCCCGTTCCACCACCGCATCAAGACCCACACCAGCTGGCAGGTCCAGCAGCCCTTCCCGGGCATCTACGTCTGGCGCGACCCCCACGGCGCGCTCTACCTCGTCGACCACACCGGCACCCGACGCGTCGATGCCACGCCACGACGTAGTCCTGCGGAGGAAGCCCTCCACCGGGCGCTGTTCGACCTCGCCGCCTGAGGGCTGCAAGAGTCAGTCGCTCGGCGGCAGGTGCTTCTTCATCAGGCGCCGGACCCGCTTCTGCTTGCGGTCCGGGATCATCGAGCGCATCTCCTCGAGCTTGCCGAAGCACAGCAGCCGGTCCTCGGCCTCGAGGACTGTCTTGTTGCGCGGGTTCGGGATGACCTGTGGACCGCGGTGGAGTGTCAGGACCGTGATGTCGCGGTCGTCGAGGCCGGAGTCGCCGAGCTTCTTGCCGACCATGTCGGAGCCGTCGTGGACCGCGATCTCGGCCACGCCGTAGCCGGTCGAGACGGTGAGCCGCTGGCGTACGTCGATGTCGGGGAAGGCCACCTGGTTGTCGATGTAGTCGATGATCGCGCCGGCGACGTCGAGCTTGGTCGCGGCCTCGATGCCCTCCAGGCCGGGCGAGGAATTCACCTCCATCACCTGCGGGCCGTTCTTGCCCTCGAGCATGTCGACACCGGCGACGCGCAGGCCCATGATCTGCGCGGACCGCACGGCCACGCGCTCGAACTCCTCGTCGAGCTCGACCGGCTCGACGCTGCCGCCGCGGTGCACGTTGGAGCGGAACTCGTCGCCCTGCGCCACGCGCCGCATCGCCGCCACGACCCGGTCGCCGACGACGAGCGCACGGATATCGCGGCCCTTGCTCTCCTTGACGAACCGCTGGATCAGCACGTTCTGCCGGGTGCTCTGGAGGGTCTCGATGATCGCCTCCGCCACCTTGATGGTCGGCGCCAGGATCACGCCGATGCCCTGCGTGCCCTCCAGCAGCTTGATCACGACGGGCGCACCGCCGACGCGCTCGATCGCCGGGATCACGTCGGCGCGGTCGCGCACGAAGGTCGTCGCCGGCATCGGGATCTCGTGGCGCGAGAGGATCTGCGTCGCGCGCAGCTTGTCGCGGCTGTTCGCGATGCCATAGCTGGTGTTGGGCGTGTAGACGTCCATCTGCTCGAACTGACGCACGACGGCGGTGCCGAAGTAGGTGATCGAGTTGCCGATGCGCGGCAGCACGGCGTCGTACGTCGACAGCTGCTTGCCGCGGAACAGGAGGTCGGGCTCGTCCCCCGAGAGGTCGATGCCGAAGCGGAGGGTGTTGAGCACCTTCACGTCGTGCCCGCGGTCCACCGCGGCGGTCCGAAGACGCTGGGTGCTGTAGGAGCGCGGGGCCCGAGACAGGATGGCGAGCTTCATGGTCACCCATACAACCATCCCCACCAGCACCCGTTGCCCCGGCCGTCACCTGAGAGGATGGGGCCGTGTCCTCCACCCCGAGCTCATCCGCAGCCGCGGACGACTCCGCCCCGGGAGCACCGACGATCGTGGGCTGGCGCGAGTGGGTGTCGCTCCCACAGGCAGACGTCGAGTGGGTGAAGGCCAAGATCGACACCGGCGCCCGCTCGTCCTCGATCCACGCCTTCGACCTCGAGGTCTTCGTGCCCGACGGCCTCGACGAGGAGTGGGTCCGCTTCTCGATCCACCCCTGGCAGAAGTCCGACGACGAGTCGCACGAGCTCACCCTCCCGGTGCTCGACACCCGCGAGGTCCGCAGCAGCAACGGCCAGGTGGAGAAGAGGTACGCCGTCGCGCTCGACGTGGTGCTCGCCGGCCGCACCCTCACCACCGTGATGACGCTGAGCAACCGCGACGAGATGGGCTTCCGGATGCTCATCGGCCGCGAGGCGCTCGAGCGCGGCTACCTCGTGGACTCGTCGAGGTCCTACGCCGGTGGCCGGCCGAAGCGGTCGATCCGCAAGAAGAACTGGGGCAAGTAGTGGCCCGCGAGTCGTTCGCCATCGGCGGGGTGAGGATCCGTGCCGGCACGGTCCGCGCGCTCGAGCTGCCGATCACCCGCCTGGTGACCGGCTCCGACGTGACGCTCCCGGTGCGCGTGGTCCACGGGCGCGAGGACGGCCCGACGACCTGGATCAACGCCGCGATCCACGGCGACGAGGTCGTCGGCGTCGAGGTCGTGCGCCAGGTGATGGCCGGGCTCGATCCCAAGACCTTCCGCGGCACGCTCGTCGCGGTCCCGATCGTCAACGTGCTCGGCTTCATGACCGGCGACCGCTACCTCCCGGACCGCCGCGACCTCAACCGCTCCTTCCCCGGCTCCGCGCGCGGCTCGCTCGCGGGCCGGATCGCGCACCTGTTCATGCGCGAGATCGTGTCCGGCTGCGAGGTCGGGATCGACCTCCACACCGGCTCCGACCGCCGCAGCAACCTGCCGCAGGTGCGCGCCGACCTCGACGACGAGCGCACCCGCGAGCTGGCCGCCGTCTTCGGCGCGCCGGTCATGCTGCACGCCAAGATCCGCGACGGCTCGCTGCGCCACGCCGCGCGCGAGCACGGCGCCAAGGTGCTCCTCTACGAGGCGGGCGAGCCGCTGCGGTTCGACGACTACGCCGTCGACGCCGGCGTGGTCGGCGTACGACGCGTGCTGGCCGCGCTCGGCATGACCGAGCCCGTCGACGAGCCGCCGGTCGAGCCGAGCCTGGAGTGCCGGTCCAGCGGCTGGGTCCGGGCCCGGCGCACCGGGATCCTGCACCTCGACGCGCACCTCGGCCAGAAGGTCAGCGACGGCGAGCGGCTCGGCACGCTCTTCGACTCCTTCGGCAAGACCCTGCGCGCGGTCTACGCCAACCGCGACGGCATCGTGATCGGACGCACCGAGGCCCCGCTGGTGAACTCCGGCGACGCGGTCGTGCACATCGCCAACTAACGTCTCCGGCATGGCCTTCGACGTCGCTTCCTTCCGCCGCGAGTTCCCGTCGCTCCGATCGGGGATCGCGCACTTCGACAACCCCGGCGGCACCCAGACGCCCGCAGTCGTCGGCGAGGCGATCGCCCGCACGATCACCGGTCCGCTGTCGCAGCGCGGGGCCGGCACGCTCAGCCAGCGCAACGCCGAGGCAGTGGTCGCCGGCTTCCGCTCGACCATCGCCGACCTGCTCGGCGCCGACCCCCGCGGCGTGGTGCACGGCCGCAGCGCGACGGCACTGACGTACGACTTCTCCCGCACGCTCGCGAGGACCTGGACCGCGGGCGACGAGATCGTCCTGTGCGAGCTCGACCACGACTCCAACGTGCGGCCGTGGATCCAGGCCGCCGAGCGGGCGGGCGTCACCGTGAAGTGGCTGCGGCTCGTGCCGTCCACCGGCGAGCTCGACCTGGCCTCGCTCTCCGAGATCGGGCCGCGGACCCGCCTGGTCGCGCTCACCGCGGCGTCCAACCTCCTCGGCACCCGGCCGCCGGTCGCGACCGTCGCGGCCCGCGCGCACGAGGTCGGCGCGCTGGTGTATGTCGACGCGGTGCACCACGCCGCGCACGCCGCCCCCGACATCACCGCGATGGGCGCGGACCTGGTCGTGTGCTCGCCCTACAAGTTCTTCGGGCCGCACTGCGGGGCGCTCGTGGCCGACCCGGCGCTGCTCGAGACGCTCCAGCCCGACAAGCTGCTGCCGTCGACCAACGCGGTGCCCGAGCGGTTCGAGCTCGGCACGCTCCCCTACGAGCTGCTCGCCGGCGCGACGGCGGCGGTCGACTTCATCGCCTCGTGGTCGCCGGTCGAGGGCAACCGCCGCGAGCGGATCGTCGCCTCCGCGGCGGAGATCGCCGACCACGAGCTCCGGCTCCGCACCCGGATCGAGGAGGGGCTGGCGTCCCTCGGCGACGGGCTCACCCTCCACTCGCGCGCCGCCGACCGGACCTCGACGCTGTTCCTCACGCTGCGCGACCACGACCCGGCGGCGGCGTACGCGTTCCTCGCGGAGCGCGACGTCCTCGTCCCGGCCGGCACGTTCTACGCCGTCGAGACCTTCCGCGCGCTCGGACTCCCCGTCGACTCGGGCCTGCGGATCGGGCTCGCGGCCTACACCGACGACTCCGACGTCGACCGGCTGCTCGCGGGACTGGGCGACTTCCTGCGCTGAGCCGCGATCAGTCGGGTCGGTAGGCACCCCGCGCCTGCTGGGCGACCTCCTGGCCGGACGTACCCTGCTCCGCGCTCGAGTCGACGTCGTCGGTGTCGACCGTGTCGCCGACCGTCGCGTTGCCGTCGGGCTCGGCGTCGAGCGCGCGCTGACGGTCCTCGTCGCTGACGCGCTCTCCGGCCGTCGGGAAGTCCGACTCCTCCGGGTGCTCGGCGTAGGGGTCGGGTTGGTCGGTGGTCATGTCGTCGACGCTACGTCGGCGGGGTGCGACCGGAACCGCCCCGACGGGTGACCGGCTCGTGTCGGTGGGCTCGGGCAGGATGGCGGTGTGCCTCAGCACTGGGTGCTCCACGTCGACATGGACCAGTTCCTGGTCGCGGTCGAGCTGCTGCGCCGACCCGAGCTGGTCGGCAAGCCGGTCGTGGTCGGCGGGCGCGGCGACCCGACGGAGCGCGCGGTCGTCTCGACGGCGTCCTACGAGGCGCGCGAGCACGGCGTACGCAGCGGGCTGGCGCTCAAGCTCGCGCACCGGCGGTGCCCGGAGGCGGTGTTCCTCCCGGTGGACTTCCCGGTCTACGAGGAGGCGTCGGCGCGGGTGATGGAGACGCTGCGGGCCTTCCCGGGCGCGACGGTCGAGGTGCTCGGCTGGGACGAGGCGTTCGTCGGGATCGAGACCGACGACCCGGTGGCCACGGCCGACCAGGTGCGCGCGGCGGTGTTCGAGGCGACCGGCCTGCACTGCTCGGTCGGGATCGGCGACACCCTCGTGCGGGCCAAGATCGCGACCGACTTCGGCAAGCCGCAGGGCACCTTCATGCTCACCCGCGACACCTGGATGGAGGTGATGGGCGCGCGGCCGACCACCGCCCTCTGGGGCGTGGGCAACAGGATCGGCGCACGCCTCGAGTCGATCGGGATCCGCACCGTCGCCGACCTCGCGGGCGCCGAGGAGGAGGCACTGGTCGCGGCGTTCGGCCCCACCAACGGCCCCCACCTCGGGCGGCTCGGCCGCGGTGGAGGTCGCTCCCGGCCCGACGACACGCCCTGGGTGGCGCGCGCCCACGGACGCGAGACGACGTACCAGCACGACCTGGCCTCCGCCGAGGAGGTGCTGGCCGCGATCACCGAGCTCGCCGAGCGGGTCGTCGCCGACTGCGGCAAGGAGGGGCGCGAGGTGGCGCGGGTGCACCTGAAGGTGCGGTTCGCGCCGTTCTTCACGTTCACCAAGGTCCGCAAGCTGGCCGGTCCCACGCTCGACGTCGAGGTGATCGCGCAGACCGCCTTCGCGCTCTACCTCGCCCTCGACGACACCCGCCCCGTGCGCCTGCTCGGCGTCCGGGGCGAGATGGTGCCGCCCGAGGGTGGCTACTAGCCGAGCAGCGAGAGCCCGGCGGCCAGGGCGAAACCGGCGACGGTCGCGAGCCCGGCGCGGTCCTTCGCCTTCTCCTTCGCCTCCGGCACCATCGAGTCGATCAGCATCGTCAGCAGCGCACCCGCGGCGAAGCCGTCGATCGCCGCGCGGACCTCGCTCGACGCGGTGTCGGCCGCGAGGTAGCCACCCACCGTGGCGAGCGCGCACGCGATCGCGACGACGGCCCAGAGCCGGAGCACCTGGGCGGGCGCACGTCCCGACGACCGCATGTCGGCGGCCGATCCGATCCCCTCGGGGAGGTTGGACACGAAGATCGCGACGAGCAGCGCCGCACTGACTCCCTGGCCCTGCGCCAGCCCGATGCCGAGCACCGCCTGCTCCGGGATCCCGTCGAGGAACGATCCCAGCGCGAGCGACGTACCGCCTCCGGACGACCGCGACTCGACGGCCTTGTCAGCGAGGTAGAACGTCGCAGCACCGAGGACCAGGCCGAGCGCGACCGGCCACGCGCCGCCGATCCGCAGGCCCTCCTCGGCGAGCTCGAAGGAGACGCTCGCGATGAGCGCTCCAGCCCCGAAACCGAGCACCAGCCCGACGAGCGTGTCCGACCAGGACCGGACCAGCGCCAGGGCGGCGCCGAGCACCAGCGAGCTGGCGGCCAGCGCTCCCCACCCCAGCGCCTCGATCACGACAGGGCCCCGGGCATGTCAGTCGACGCCGGCCATCAGCTTGTGGATCGGCTTGTTGAGCGCCATCACCACGACGCCGGTGACGACCGAGGCGAGGCCGACCCAGATGAAGAACGGCGCCTCGTCGGTCTCGTCGTAGTAGCCCGCGAGCGTGCCGGCGAGGGCGGTGCCGAGGGCGATCGAGAGGAAGTAGAGGCCGACCATCTGCGTGGCGAACTTCTTCGGCGCCAGCTTGGTCGTCGCGCTCAGGCCGACCGGCGAGATCAGCAGCTCGGCGAGCGTGAAGAGCAGCAGGATCCCAACGATGCCGATGAGCGGAGCGGTGTTCTGGCCGCCGGGCATCGGCAGGAAGGCGAAGAACGCGACGCCCATCAGGGCGGTGCCGGCACCGAACTTGAACGGCGTGGCCGGGGCCCGGTCGCCGAGCTTGGTCCACAGCGCGGCGAAGACGCCGGCGAGCACGATGATGAAGATCGGGTTGATGCTGTTGACCCACGAGACCGGCATCTCCCAGCCGAAGAGGCTGCGGTCGAGCCGCTTGTCGGCGTAGATCGTGACCACGGTGAACTGCTGCTGGTAGAGCGACCAGAAGACCACGTTGCACACGAAGAGCGGCATGAACGCGAAGATCCGGCTGCGCTCGACGCCCTGCACCTCCTTGTCGGCGAGGATCACCGCGAAGTAGGCGATCGCGGCGACGAGGCTGATGCCGATCACGATGTTGGAGAGCCGGTCGGCGGTGATGACGTCGGCCCACACGAGGACGCCGATCAGCACGAGCACGACGACCGCGCCCACGGCGTAGCGCGCACCGCGTCCGGCCGGGAGCGGATTCGCGACGTGGTTGGTCTCGTCGGGCAGCCGGTGGCGGAAGTACGCGTACTGCGCGAGGCCGAGCGCCATGCCGACGGCCGCGGCGCCGAAGCCCCAGTGGAAGCCGGCCTCCTTCTGCAGCAGGCCGGTCAGCAGCGGGCCGATGAAGGCACCGATGTTGATGCCCATGTAGAAGAGCGAGAAGCCCGCGTCGCGGCGCGGGTCGTGCTCGTCGTAGAGCGAGCCGACCAGCGAGGTCGCGTTGGCCTTCACGCCGCCCGAGCCGAGGGCGATCAGCACGAGCCCGACGCCGACCCCGGTCAGCCCCGGCAGGACCGCCAGCGCGATGTGGCCGAGCATGACGCAGACGGCCGCGTAGAACAGCGTCCGCTCCGGGCCGAGCACCCGGTCGGCGAGCCAGGCGCCGAGGATGGTGGAGAGGTAGACCGCGCCGCCGTAGGCGCCGACGATGCCGGTCGCGACGCCCTCGTCGATGCCGAGGCCGCCCTGCGCGGCGGTGTAGTAGAGGTAGATGAGCAGGATGCCCTGCATGCCGTAGAAGCTGAACCGCTCCCACAGCTCGACACCGAAGAGGTTCGCCAGCACGCCCGGCTGGCCGAAGAACGCGGTGTCCGATCGCTTGTCCTGCGTGTTCTGTCGAGGCGTGTTCTCAGGTGTGGCACTCACTCGCTCCACAGTGCCACCGCGCGCGCCGGATGTCTCCACCGGACCCCTCCCCGGGGGTAGTCCGGGAGAAGCGGGTCACTCGGTCGCGATGGCCTCGAGCACCTTCATCCTCGACGCCCGGACGGCGGGTACGACGGCGGCGAGCACGCCGAACAGGACGGCGACCACCAGGAAGAGGGCGAGGCTGGTGATCGGCAGGGCGAGCTCGGTGAGGTCGTCCTTGAGCGACTCGCGCAGGACCACGCCGATGACCAGGCCGAGCACCATCCCGAGGACGGCGCCGAGGAGGGCGATGGCCACCGACTCGAGCGTGATCATCAGGCGCAGCTTGCGCCGCGACAGCCCGACCGCGCGGAGCAGGCCGATCTCGCGGGTGCGCTCGAGCACGCTGAGGCCGAGGGTGTTGACGATGCCGATGACGGCGATGACCACGGCGAGGGCGAGCAGGCCGTAGATGACGTAGAGCAGCTGGTTGACCTGGCCGCTGATGAGCTCCTTGAACTCCTCCTTGTCCTGCACCGACAGGATCGGCAGGTCCTTGACCACGTCCTCAAGGTCCTGCTTGACCGCTCCGCGGTCGGCACCGTCGGCGACGTTGATGCTGATCGAGGAGTCGCTGCGCTTGACGCCGGCCTCGCCCAGGACCGCGAGCGGCACCGTGAGCCCGCTGGTCACGGGGGTGTCCTCGAAGACGCCGGCCACCCGGAGCGGGATCGACCTCCCGCCGGGGAACTCCACGTCGATCGTGTCGCCGGTCGTGGCGTCCAGGTCGTCCGAACGGCTCTGGCTGAGCAGCGCCTGGTCGCCGGAGATCCTCTCGGTCCCGGAGACCATCGTCAGGGTGTAGACCTCGGAGAAGGCCGCGTCGACGCCGTTGGCGAACGTCTGGTCGGGCTTGCCGTCGACCTCGACGCTGACCGGGACGCCCTGCTGGCGCGAGACCACACCGACCCCGTCGACGGCCTCCATCGCGTCGCCGTACTGGACCGGGAAGCCCTGGAACGTCGGGAGCTGGACCAGGAAGTCGCTCGTGAACTGGTCGTCGACGATCTTGTCCTGAGTGGCGCTGAGCGAGGCGGCGAGGACGCCCACCGCGGAGACGACGGCGAGACCGATCATCAGCGCGGAGGCGGTGGCGCCGGTGCGGCGCGGGCTGCGCAGGGCGTTCTCGCCGGCCAGGCGCCCCGGTGTGCCGAAGAGCCGGCCGAAGAGGCTGCGGCACAGCAGCAGCACCGGCTTGCCGACCACCGGCGCGAGGACGGCGGTGGTGACCACCCAGATGACCGCGCCGGCGCCGATCCAGATCGCGTCGGTCCCCGGCGCGCCGACGAGGCCGGCTGCCACCAGCGCGGTGCCGACGACCATCGCGATCGTGCCGAGCAGCAGCCGGCGGGCCATCCCCTTCTCCTGCACGACCAGGTCGTCTCGCATCGCTGCGACCGGAGGTACCTTGGCCGCGCGCCGCGCCGGGACGAAGGCCGCGACCATCGTGACCACGATCCCGACCACGTAGCCCGAGAGGACCGTGAAGGGCGTCAGGGTCAGCACGTCGCCGGCGATGTCGAGGCCGAAGGTGCGGAAGAGGCCGGCGAGGGCTCGCGCCAGACCGAGCCCGAGCAGCAGGCCGAGCGTCGCGCCGACCACGGACATCAGGAACGCCTCGACCAGCACCGAGCGCGTGACCTGCCTCCTGCTCGCGCCGAGGGCGCGCAGCAGCGCGGACTCGCGCACCCGCTGGGAGACGAGGATCGAGAAGGTGTTGAAGATGATGAAGGCCCCGACCACGATCGCGATCACCGCGAAGGTGGTCAGGAAGATCGAGATGACGTCGAGGAACTGGCCGATCTGGTCCTGCTGCTCCTTGATGACCGTGTCGCCCGTGACGGCCGTGAAGCCGTCCGGCACGACGGCCTTCGCGGCCTCGGCGAGCTCGGTGCGTGACACCCCGTCGGCGGCGGTCAGCGACACGCTGGTGAAGGCGTCCTTGCCGTCGAGGAAGATGTCCTGCGACTCCCGGGTGTCGAGCAGGACCAGCGTGGCGCCGGCGGTGCCCCCGCCGTTGAACTCGGCGGTGCCGACGAGGGTGAAGGTGCGCTCCGGCTTCGCGGTCGGAGTGATCATGGTGACCGTGTCACCGATCGAGTAGCCGCCCCGCTCGGCGGAGGAGGCGTCGAGGGTGACCTCGCCCGGCTTCTCGGGCCACCGGCCCCGGACGAGCTGGAGCACCTGCTCGCCCTGGATGTTCTCGCTGGGCGCGTAGTTGAAGGCGAGGGTCGGCGCACCCTGGCCGCCGACCAGCTTGTCGTCGGCGCCCAGCAGGAACGAGCCGAAGCCGTCGACCGAGCCCGCCGCCTCCGCGACCTGGGGGAGGGCGGCGAGCTTCGCGACGTCGTCGGGGTGATCAGCGAGGTCGTGCCGACGCCGGCGTTGGCGCCCTGCACGTCGCCGGCGGGCCGCACCTGGGCGTCGGGGGTGGAGCCCTCGACGATGTTGTCGAAGGTCGTGTTGAGCCCGGTGCTGAAGGTCATCACACCGGCCAGGAAGCCGATGCCGAGCACGATGGCGAGCGCGCTCATGAGCAGGCGCACCTTGCGGGCGAGCAGGTTGCGCCAGGTCAGGCGAAGCATCAGCCCGCCGCCTTCCGGGCGGCGATGTCCTGGAGGCCGGTCATCTTGTCGAGGATGGCGTCGCGGTCGGGCTCGCGGAGCTCGTCGACGATCGTGCCGTCGGCCAGGAAGACGATCCGGTCGGTGTACGACGCCGCGACCGGGTCGTGCGTCACCATCACGACGGTCTGGCCGAACTCGTCGACGCTGCGGCGCAAGAAGCCGAGCACCTCGGCCGAGCTGGTCGAGTCGAGGTTGCCGGTGGGCTCGTCGGCGAACACGATCGACGGCTTGCTGACCAGCGCGCGGGCGCAGGCCACGCGCTGCTGCTGGCCGCCCGACATCTCGCTGGGCCGGTGGCCCAGCCGCGGTCGCAGGCCGATGGCGTCGACGACGGCGTCGAACCACGCGCGGTCGGGCTTGCGGCCGGCCAGGCTCAGGGGGAGCAGGATGTTCTCCTCCGCGCTGAGGGTCGGGACGAGGTTGAAGGACTGGAAGACGAAGCCCACGCGCTCGCGCCGCAGGGTGGTCAGGTCCTTGTCCTTCAGCGACCCGAGCGAGGTGCCGTCCACGATCGCCTCGCCCGACGTGGGGGTGTCGAGCGCGGCCAGGCAGTGCATGAGCGTCGACTTGCCGGAGCCCGAGGGCCCCATCACGGCCGTGAACTCGCCCTTCATCAGGTCGACCGTGACCCCGTCGAGGGCCCGGACCTCGGCCTCGCCCTTGCCGTAGGTCTTGACCAGGTCGTGTGCGCTCGCTGCGACGCCGCGCGCCGACTCCCTGCTGGTCTCCCCCGTGGGCTGCTCCGTCATGTCGACGAGTCTGTCAGCGTCGTGCCAACGGCAGCCATGGGACAACACCCCGAGTCGACCCTGACATCCGTCAGGGTCGGCCCTAGGTTGTCGGCCGTGGGAGACGTCTTCGCCGGCCTGCTGACCGGTCTGTCGCTGATCGTGGCGATCGGTGCGCAGAACGCCTTCGTGCTCCGCCAGGGCCTGCGCCGCAGCCACGTCGCACTCGTGGTCGCGATCTGCGCCCTCTCCGACGTGGTCCTCATCGTCGCCGGCGTGGCGGGCATCGGCGTGGTCCTCGACCGTGCCGCCTGGGCCGTCGAGGTGGTCCGCTGGCTCGGCGTCGCGTTCCTGACGGCGTACGGCATCGGCTCGCTGCGGCGGGCCCGGCGTCCGCAGGCCCTCGCGGCGGGCGAGGGCGTGGTGGAGTCGCGCGGCGGCGTGGTCGCGAAGTCCGTGGCGCTGACGTGGCTCAACCCGCACGTCTACCTCGACACCGTGCTCCTGCTCGGCTCGATCGCCGGCACCCACGGCGACCCGGGCCGCTGGTGGTTCGCGGTGGGTGCGTGCGTGGCGAGCGTCGTGTGGTTCTCGGGTCTGGCGTACGGCGCCCGGCTGGCCGCGCCGCGGCTCGCCGACCCGCGGGCCTGGCAGGTGCTCGACGTGGTCATCGGGCTCGTCATGCTCGCGATCGCCCTGCGGCTCGCGCTCGGGGCCTGACGCCGGCGCCTACTCGGCAGGTGCGGTCGTCTCGCGGGCGACGGCCTCGGCGTGGCGCTCGTGGAGGCGGTCGCGGATCTCGCGGGCGTCGTAGTGGCGGCGGACGCGCTCGTCGCGGGCGACGGCGGCACCCGTCGCGACACCGGCG
Source organism: Nocardioides exalbidus (assembly GCF_900105585.1). Taxonomy (NCBI): domain Bacteria; kingdom Bacillati; phylum Actinomycetota; class Actinomycetes; order Propionibacteriales; family Nocardioidaceae; genus Nocardioides; species Nocardioides exalbidus. The sequence goes on along the minus strand of NZ_FNRT01000002.1, from coordinate 1,566,584 downwards.
AGGATCCCGGCCAGGCCGAGGAGCTTCCATGCGCGCATGTCGACGAGGGTAGACCCACATCTAGGGCAGACTTCCGCCCATGGCACAGGCGTTGGGTCTCGACGAGGCGGTCGACCTCACCCGCAGCGGTGACATCTGGCTCTTCCGCGGCCGGCGCGCGCCGGACCGGGCGATCCGCGCGGTCACGAACTCGCCGGTGAACCACGTCGGCATGGCCGTCGTCGTCGACGACCTGCCGCCGCTGATCTTCCACGCCGAGCTCGGCAAGAAGCAGGTCGACATGTGGACCGGCGCCCACCACCGCGGCGTCCAGCTGCACGACCTGCGCGAGGCCGTCCAGCGGTGGCAGGTCGAGTACAAGCAGGACGCGTGGTTCCGCCAGCTCGGCCCCGAGATCGGCCGCGACGAGGAGGACGGCATGCTGCGCGCGGTCGCCCGCCTCGACGGCGTCTCCTTCCCCAGCCTGACCCGGCTCGCGGCCCGGTGGCTGCGCGGCCGCGACGCCTACGTCCCCCGCAAGAAGCGGGGTCGCCGGGTCACCCCGGAGGCGGCGTTCTGCGCGGAGATCGTGGCCACCTGCTACATCGAGATGGGCATCCTGCGCGACGACCGCAAGGCCACCTGGTACGACCCGGGCAAGTTCTGGAGCGGCGACTACCTGCCGATCTCCAGCGGCTGGACCCTGGGCAAGGAAGTCGGCATCGAGCGCTGAGCTATCGCGCGGCGCGGAGCATCCGCTCGCCGACCTCGCGCACGGCCTGCCGCAGCTCGTCCCCGCCCACCACGGTGAAGGACACCGGCACGAACGAGAGCCACTCGCCGGCGTACGCCGCTGCGTTGCTGGTGCTGCCGACGAGCTCGCACCGGCCGTCGGCGGTCTCGCGCAGCTCGCCGAGCGTGCGTCGGATCCACGGGCGCACCTCGTGTATGGGGGCGTCGAAGACGACGTGCGTCTCGTACTCCCAGCCCTTGCCGAGGTTGGCCTCCAGCTCGGCCGCCGGGTCGAGGTCGGCCGGCACCTCGAAGGTCTCCTCGAGCGAGGTGACCTCGGTGATCCGGTCGATCCGGAAGGTGCGGAGCGCGTCGGCGTGGTGGGAGTGGCAGAGCAGGTACCACCGGCCGTAGCGGACGACGACCGACCACGGGTCGACCTCGAAGCTGCGGGCGTTGCCGGCGGCGGTGCGGTAGCCGAAGCGCACCTGGCGCTGGGCGGCGACGGCCGCGACGAGCTCGCTCGTCACCGCCGGGTCGGGCCTCGCCGGCGAGCGGTCGGGGACCGTGCGCGCGGTCTCGCGCACCATCGTCGCCTGCCGCGCGACGTTGGTCGGCAGCACGCGCAGGATCTTGCCGAGGGCCGAGCCGACCGGGTCGTCGGGGTCGGCCACCGCGTGCTGGGAGTCGAGCGCGGCCATCACCAGGCCGAGCGCCTCGGTGGCCGAGAAGACGAGCGGCGGGAGCCGCAGCCCGCGGCCGAGCGTGTAGCCGCCGTAGGGGCCGCGGGTCGACTCCACCGGGATGTCGGCCTCACGCAGGATCGCGACGTAGCGCCGGGCGGCGCGCTCGGTGACGCCGAGCCGCTGCGCCAGCTCGGTCGCGGTGATGCCGGGGCGCGACTGCAGGATGTCGAGCGCCCGCAGCGCGCGGGCGGTCGGGCTGATCTCGCTCATCCGCAGATGGTCCCACCAGTACCGGTCGTGGAGCGTCCGGAATCCTCGTTAGCGTGGGGACAGCCCCTCCACCGACCCTCCGAGGAGACACCTGATGGACATCGTGCTGATCGCCGGACTCTGGCTCGACGGCTCGGCCTGGGACGACGTGCTGCCCGAGCTGGAGAAGCTCGGCCACCGCGGGATCCCGCTCACCCTGCCCGGGCAGGGCGACGGCGCCACCTCGGCGACGTACGACGACCAGGTGGCCGCGGTCGTCGCTGCGGTCGACGCGGCCGAGGGCCGGCCGCTCGTCGTCGGCCACTCGGCAGCGTGCACGCTGGCGTGGGCGGCGGCCGACCTGCGCCCCGACGCGGTCGCGGGCGTGGCGCTGATCGGCGGCTTCCCCTCGACCGAGGGCGAGAAGTACGCCGACTTCTTCGAGCCGGTCGACGGCGTGATGCCGTTCCCGGGCTGGGAGAAGTTCGAGGGCCCCGACTCCGACGACATGTCCGACGAGCTCAAGGAGTCGCTGCTCGGCGGGATGATCGCGGTGCCGGTCGGCGTCACCCGCGGCGTCGTGCACTGGACCAGCGACGCGCGCCACGGCGTACCCCTCACCCTCGTGTGCCCGGAGTTCAGCCCGGCCGAGGCGCAGGAGTGGATCGACGCCGGCGACGTGCCCGAGCTCGGCGCCGCGACCGCCCTCGAGCTGGTCGACATCGACTCGGGCCACTGGCCGATGTACACCCAGCCCGCCGCCCTGGCCGACCTCCTCGACGGGGCCGTCCGCCGCTGACCCCCGCTCCCCGCCCGACCGGATCCGTCATCCGAACCCGCACGCATGACCGCGGGTCCGGATGACGGATCCGGCGATTTCGGGGGAAGGTCTTGACAACGTACAACCATATGGTTGTACGTTAGTCCCATGGCCGAGACGGAGCAGGGCACCGAGGACCGGGCGGACGCCTGGTTCCACGCCCTCGCCGACCGGACGCGGCGCGACATCCTGCGGCGCGTGCTGGCCGGCGAGCACTCCGTCTCGACCCTGGCGGCGAGCTACGACATGAGCTTCGCCGCCGTCCAGAAGCACGTCGCCGTGCTGGAGAAGGCCGGCCTGCTGACCAAGCGTCGGCAGGGCCGCGAGGCCCTCGCGAGCGGCGACGTGGAGGCGGTGCGGTCGGTGGGCGCCATGCTCACCGAGCTCGAGGCGCTCTGGCGCGGCCGCATCTCCCGCATGGACGAGCTCTTCGCCAGCGACGACCCGACCACCCACACAGACAAGGACTGACCCATGCCCGTCACCGACGTGAAGCACGACCTCGACGCCCTCACCCTCACCATCACCGCCGACTTCGCGGCGCCGGTGGAGCGCGTGTGGGACGTGTACGCCGACCCCCGCCAGCTCGAGCGCGTCTGGGGCCCGCCCGGCTTCCCGGCCACGTTCGTCGACCACGAGCTCACCGAGGGCGGACGGATGAACTACTACCTGACCAGCCCCGAGGGCCAGAGGTTCTACGCCTACTGGGACATCGCCTCCGTCGACCGACCCACCGGCTTCACCTTCCGCGACGGCTTCGCGGTCGACGAGACCTTCACCGCCAACCCCGACCTGCCCGAGTCGCACCAGGACTTCGCGTTCACCGCGACCGACAGCGGCACCCGGGCCACCTTCCGCGCGACCTACGCCGACGCCGCCTCGCTGCAGAAGGTGCTCGACATGGGCGCCGTCGAAGGGTCGACGATGGCCATCAACCAGATCGACGACCTGCTCGCCTCCTGAGCGCCCCCACCGACCACGAGACCTGAGAAGAGACCAGCCATGCGACCCATCGTCATCACCACCTTCCTCTCCCTCGACGGCGTCATGGAGGCCCCCGGCGGGGGCGACCACCCGCACGCCGGCTGGACGTTCAAGGACGTCGAGTTCGACGAGGCGGCCTACGAGATCAAGGGCCGCGAGATCGGCGAGGCCAGCGCCCTGATGTTCGGCCGCCGGTCCTACGACGAGTTCGCCCCGGTGTGGCCGTCGATGGAGGAGTTCGCGACCTACAACGCGATGCCGAAGTACGTCGTCTCCACCACGCTCGAGGGCGACCGCGTGCCGTGGGGCGACGGCGAGGTCACCGTGCTCCGCTCGCTCGACGACGTCGCGGCGCTCAAGGAGAGCGAGGGCGGGGAGATCCACGTCCACGGCAGCGCGCACCTCGCCCAGGAGCTGGCGCGCGCCGGCCTGGTCGACCGCTACACCCTGCTCGTCTTCCCGCTGCTGCTCGGCAGCGGCAAGAGGCTGTTCGGCGACGGTGACAAGACCAAGCTGTCGCTGGTCGAGCACGCCGCCTACGGCAACGGCGTCACCCTCCAGCGCTACGACGTCGTGCGCTGAACGAGACGACCGTCGCAGGGCGGGTTCTGCCAGACTCGACCGGTGGAACTCGCCCTGCTGCTCGTCTCGATGGCCGCGGTCGTCCTGGCCGCCACCGCCATCAGCGAACGCCTGCACGTCCCCGCGCCGCTCCTGCTGGTCGTGGTCGGCGCCGCGGCGTCGTACCTCCCGGGTCTCCCGACCATCCACCTCGAGTCCGAGGTGGTGCTGCTCGGCCTGCTGCCGCCGCTGCTCTACGCGGCCGCGATCCAGACCTCGCTGGTCGACTTCAACGCCAACCGGGGCTCGATCCTGCGCCTCTCGGTCGTGCTCGTCATCGTCACCGCGCTCGCGGTCGGCGCGGTCGTGCAGTGGCTGGTCCCCGACCTGGGGTGGGCCGCCTCGATCGCGATCGGCGCGGTCGTCGCCCCGCCCGACGCCGTGGCCGCGACGGCCGTCGCCAAGCGGATCGGCCTCCCCCGGCGGGTGGTGACGATCCTCGAGGGTGAGTCGCTGCTCAACGACGCCACCGCCCTCGTCGCCCTGCGCACCGCCATCGCCTTCATCTCCGGCAGCGTCGCGGTGATGGACGTCGGCATCGACTTCGTCCGTGCGGCCGGTGGCGGCGCGCTCATCGGGTTCGCCTTCTTCTGGGTCGTCGCCAAGCTGCGCCGCCGGATCACCGACCCGCTGATGGACACCGGCATCTCGTTCCTCACGCCCTTCGCGTCCTACGTCGCGGCCGAGGAGGTCCACGCCTCCGGCGTCATCGCCGTCGTCGTCGCCGGGCTGCTGCTCGGCCACAAGGCGCCGATCATCCAGACCGCGCAGTCGCGGATCACCGAGCGGATCACCTGGGGCACCGTCGCCTTCATGCTGGAGAACACGGTCTTCCTCCTCATCGGCCTCCAGCTCGACTGGATCCTCGAGGACGTCAGCGAGTCCTCGCTCGAGCCCGGCCGCATCGTGCTCGTCTGCGGCATGACGCTGCTGACCGTCGTGGTCGTGCGCATGGGCTGGGTGTTCTCGACGCTGCTCTTCCGCCGCTTCGGCGGCAACCCGCTCCCGGCGTCGTGGACCTTCCTCGTCGGCTGGGCCGGGATGCGCGGCGTGGTCACCCTGGCCGCCGCGTTCGTCATCCCCGAGGAGACCGAGCACCGCGAGCTCCTCCTGCTCATGGCGTTCACGGTCGTGGCCGGCACGCTCCTCATCCAGGGGCTCTCGCTGCCGCTGCTCACCCGCCTCCTCGGCGTACCGTCCCCCGACCCCGCCGAGGACGCGCTCGCCCGGGCCGCGCTGCTCCAGCAGGCCGCCGACGCCGGCTTCCACAAGCTCAAGGAGCTCGAGTACGACGACCAGCACGGGGTCGTCGAGCAGATCCGGGCCCGGCTCGACCAGCGCACCTTCGCCGCGTGGGAGCAGCTCGCCACGGCGACCGGCGAGGAGACGCCGTCGGAGCTCTACGCCCGGATCCGCGGCGAGATGATCGACGCCGAGCGGGCCAAGGTGCTGCTGGTGCGGAGCAAGGGCAAGGCGCCCTCCGACGTCGTGCGGCAGGTGCTCGGCATGCTCGACATCGAGGAGTCGATGCTCGACGCGGGCACGTCGGCCCGCGAGAGCGTGCGCACCGGGTCGCTCACGATCAACACCGGGCGCTCGTGCGACGACCTCGACACGCACCCGGCGATCGAGACCGTCGCCGACCCGGTCTGCCAGACCTGTCTCGACGACGGCACCCGCTGGGTCTCGCTGCGCCAGTGCCTCGAGTGCGGCCACGTCGGGTGCTGCGACTCCTCGATCGGCAAGCACGCCACCGCGCACTTCCACGAGTCCCTCCACCCGGTGATGCAGTCCGCCGAGCCGGACGAGTCGTGGCGCTGGTGCTACGTGCACAACCTCACCGCCTGATTCCGGGGCTAGGCTCGAAACATGGGCGCCCCCGCGATCGTCATCGCCTCTGCCAACCACGCCGCCGAGCTGTCGGAGGCGTTCGCCCGCTACGAGCGGGAGTACGACGTCCGGCTCGTCGGCGACGAGCTCACGGCCAAGCTGACGGCCAAGGAGCTGATGGCGTCGGGCCACCAGGTCGCGCTGTTCGTGATCGACACCGACCACGACCAGGACAAGCTCTACACGCTGATCGCCGGGACCCGGAAGGTCGTCCCGACGGCGCGGCGGCTGATCGTGTCGCACATCAGCCGGTTCCGCACGGACAACGCCACCTTCCGCCACGCGGTCGCCGCCGGCAAGGTCGACGCGCTGCTGCTGATGCCGCAAGGACCACGCGACGAGGAGTTCCACGGGGCGGTCGGCGAGCTCATCAACGAGTGGAACGCCACGGTCGCCACGCCCGTGGTGGAGAACGTCCGGATCATCACGCCGGAGAAGGACGCGCTCACCCGCGACCTCCTCGACTACCTCGGCCGCGTCGGCATGCCGGCCGGCGTGCACCACCCCGACAGCGAGGTCGGCCGCGAGGTCATGGCGAAGTGCCCCGACGACGAGGGCCGTTGGCCGATCGTGAGCTCGCTCGCCGGATGGTGCGGCCACTGCCCCGACGTCCGCTCGCTCGCCAACCAGCTCTACGGACGCCCCGACGAGATCGACGTCGACGAGGTGGTCGACCTGGTCGTGGTCGGCGCGGGCCCGGCGGGCCTGGCAGCCAGCGTGTACGCCTCGAGCGAGGGCCTCTCGACGGTCTGCCTCGAGGCGGAGGCCATCGGCGGCCAGGCCGGCACGAGCTCGATGATCCGCAACTACCTCGGCTTCCCGCGCGGCATCTCGGGCATGCGGCTCGCCCAGCGCGCGCGCGGCCAGGCGCTCCGCTTCGGCACCCGGTTCTTCACCGGCTGGCCGGCGACCGGGATCTCACCGTGCGAGGACGGCGGCCACCACATCGTCCACACCGACGGCGGGAACGTGCACACGCGCTCGGTGCTCGTCGCGACCGGCGTCGACTACCGGCGCCTCGGCGTCGAGTCGATCGAGGAGCTCGTGGGCCGCGGCGTCTACTACGGCGCCGCGATGGCGGCCGCGCGCGAGCTCGCCGACGACCACGTCGTGATCGTGGGCGGCGGCAACTCCGCCGGGCAGGCCGCGATCCACGCGGCCCGCTTCGCGAAGGAGGTCACCATCGCGGTGCGGCGCCCGGACCTGACCGCCACCATGTCGTCGTACCTCATCGACGAGATCCAGTGGAACCCGCGGATCACGGTCCGCGGCTGCACGCGGGTCATCGACGGTGGCCCGGACGACGTCGACCACCTCGCGTGGGTGACCTTCGAGGACGTCGACTCGGGCGAGCAGGAGCGGGTCGACGCGCGCGGGCTCTTCCTGCTGCTCGGCGCGGCTCCGGAGTGCAGCTGGCTCCCCGACACGGTGCTGCGCGACGAGCGTGGCTTCGTGCTGACCGGACGCGACATCCCGCGCGAGCGGTGGGCCGAGGACGTACCGCCCGAGGACCTCGCCACGACGATGCCCGGCATCTTCTGCGGCGGCGACATCCGCTCGGGCTCGATGAAGCGCGTCGCCTCCGCGACCGGCGAGGGAGCCTCCGTCGTGTCGTCGGTCCACACCTGGCTGGGCCAGTAGTCCCTAGAGCTGGATCAGCAGGAAGACCACGGCCAGGGCCGGGAAGAGCCCCTGAGTGAGGGCCGCGCGGGCCATCGTCCGGTCGTGGGTGACGAGCACCAGCGCGGCACCGAGCATCGAGCCGGTGCCCGCGAGCGCGAGGGCGGTCCCGACCGCGCGCTCCGAGCCCAGCAGGGCGAGTCCGATGACGGTGATGATGCCGAGGAAGAGGTTGTAGAAGCCCTGGTTGTAGGCCATGGGCGCGGTGACCTCGGCCTCGGACTCCGACGTGCCGAAGGTCTTGCGGGTCGCGGGCTCGGTCCAGCGGAAGGACTCGAGCACCCAGATGTAGACGTGGAGCAGGGCGGCGAGGGCCGCGAAGACCACAGCGATGATCGTCATGGTCGGCAGCCTAGGGCCACCCCTGGGTGGGTGGTACGTCGTCGCGCGCGGGCGCAGAGTCGACCGTGTGGCTACCCCGCCGCCAGCACCGAGGAGGCCCTCATGGGACGACTGATCGGGATCCTGCTCGTCATCTGGCTCGTGATCGGCGCCTTCGCCGCCTACCAGCGCGGCTACTTCGACGACGGCGACAAGAACTGCTCCGAGACCAGCGACATCGTCCTCAACATCGTGGCCGGTCCGCTCAACTACACCGGCATCAACCCGAAGACGGACTGCTCGGACATCAACGTCCCGGAGCCGTCGAAGTAGGAGACGTCGAAGTAGGAGCCACCGCGCAGGTCATCGTCCCTGGTTGCGCGGGTGGTTCCTGGCGGTGCGCTCGTTGCCCCGGCGGTAGTTGCCGGTGACCCGCGCCATCAGCTCCTGCGGGTCGTCGTCCTCCACCTCGGCGAGGAAGCGGTTCGCGGCGCTGCCGCGGAGCACCGTGGCGCGCTTGCCGTGGTGGGTGATCACGACCTCGCCGCCACGCACGTCGTAGTCGAATCCCTCGGGCGCAGGCACGCCGGCACCGTACGACGATCCGTAGGCTGACCGCATCTCCCTTCTCGGGCCCGACGGGCTAGAGCCAGGTCGGCTTCCAGTCGTCGGGCGGGTCCTCCCCGACACGGCCGTCGACGGCCTCGCGGATCAGGTCGGCGTGGCCGGTGTGGCGGCCGTACTCCTCGAGCATGTCGAAGAGCAGCCGGCGCAGCCTCGGGTGGTTGCCGTTGCCGTCGTCGACGTGGGCCACCAGGTCGAGCCCGCCGTCGGCGAGCGCGGACGCGATCCGCTCGTCGGCCCGGAGGACTGCCTCGTCGTAGGCGGCGTACAGCTCGTCGGGCGCCATCACGTCGGCGTGCGCGAGCTCCCAGTCGTTGGAGCCGTCGTGGCCCATCGAGGTCCACGGCTCGTCGACCCGCTCGCCGCGGAGCTTGGTGAGGAACACGTAGTCCTCGGACGCGGCGAGGTGCAGCAGCAGGCCGCCCAGCGACAGGCTCGACGGGGCCAGCCGCTGCCGCAGCCCGGCTTCGTCGAGGCCGTCGGTCTTCCAGCGGAACGTGGCGCGCAGCCGACCGAGCGCACCGAGGAGGTGCTCGAGCTCGGTGCCGGCGAGCGGCGGCTCCCACGGCGGGGGGACCCAGATGTCGTCAGTGCTCATGGTGACGACGCTAGACCCGGATCCGGACGATCGGGGGCCGGAAGGAGTCACCGATCAGGTGTGGACAGGCATCCGGTCACGGGAGGAAGGTGGCCGGATGCGACGACTCGGAGCCTCCCTCATCCCCGCCACGCTCCTTCCGGTGGTGCTCGCCCTCACGCTTCCGGCCGCGGCCGACGCCGCGGTCGACAGGTCGAACGGCCCGGATCCCTTCGGGGACTGGACCGAGACGGTCCTCGATGCCGACCAGAACTTCCGCGGCCTCGAGGCCGTCAGCAGGACGGAGGCCTGGGTCACCGGCGAGAGCCTCACCGACGACGGCGCCGCCCGCGTCTTCCGCACGACCGACGGCGGCGACACCTGGGTCGACGTCAGCCCGGCCGACTCGGAGGGGCTGTCGTTCCGCGACGTCGAGGTGCACGGCAGGGTCGCGCACGTCCTGGCGATCGGCCCCGGCGAGGCGTCGCGCATCTACCGCTCGACCGACGGCGGGACGACCTGGACCGAGGCCTTCCGCAACCCGGACAAGAAGGCGTTCTACGACTGCATGGCGTTCTACGGCAACGGCAAGCGCGGCCTGGCGGTGAGCGACCCGGTCAAGGGCAAGCTGCGGATCCTGTCGACCGACGACCGCGGCGAGAGCTGGAAGGTGCTGCCCAGCAAGGGGATGCCGGCCTCGGCCGACGAGTTCGGCTTCGCCGCCAGCGGCGACTGCCTGGTGACCGTCGGCAAGGTCGCCTTCATCATCACCGGCGGCGCGCAGTCGCGGGTCCTGCGCTCGGACGACCGCGGCCTGACCTGGACGGCCACCGAGTCCGGCATCCCCGCGGGCGAGTCGGCCGGCGGGTTCGCCGGCGCCTTCGCCACCCCGGGCAACGGCATCGTCGTCGGCGGCGACTTCGCCGAGGCGGACGACACGGCCGACACCACGGCGTACACCCGCAACGGGCGCACCTGGACCTCCGGCGGCGACCTGCGGCACATCGGCGAGGACGTCACGTTCCTGCGTGGGACGCGGTACGCCGTCGCGACCGGTGACTACGACGGCTCGGCCGGCACGAGCACGACCTCCGACGGCGGTCGCACCTGGACGCGCGTGTCGAAGAAGGGCTACCACGTCATCGACTGCGTCGGGAAGGTGTGCTGGGCGGCCGGGAGCAAGGGCCGGGTCGGGCACAGCTGAGCCATCCGCGGCCCCGGCCGCACCGAACCAGGGGTGTGAGCCAGCCCGACACGACCCCGGACTCGATGTTCGCCAGCCGCAGCGTGCCCCGGCACCTCGTCCGGGGCGCGCTCGGCCTGCCGATGATGGTCGCGGCGTTCGTGCTCGTGCCCTGGCTCGGCCCGCTCGCGCTGCTGCTCGTCGTGCCCGCCGCGGTGCTGCTGCGCGGCTGCCCGACCTGCTGGGCCCTCGGGCTCGCGCAGACCTGCGCGATCCGCGACGCGGCCGGGCGACCGGAGCGCGGCTAGCCGACCGGCTGGAGCGGGTGGATCGACACCTCGCCGCTCAACGCGCCCTCGGCCGCACCGAACGCGGCGGCCACGTGCGGCGTGGCCATGTGGGCGTCCAGCGCCGCCGAGTCGGTCCACCGCTCGACGGTGACGAACGTGCCCGGCGCGCTCCCCGACTCGAAGAGGTCGTAGGCCAGGCAGCCCTCCTCCTCACGTGTCGCGGCGGCGAGCGTCAGGAGCGCCTCCCTGACCTGGTCGGCTGCCTCGGGCTTGGCGGGGATGGTGGCGACGACCTGGAGCTCGCTCATGGGGTTGCCTGTCAGGAGAAGGGGTGGGGCGTGGAGCCCCAGTGTGCGCCCGGGCCTGTGGATGAGGGAATGCCTCGTGCGACCCGACATGGTCGGGTGTCCCCATGGACGAGCTCCCTCCGCGAATGACCCGCCACCTCGAGTCCCGCTACACCCAGGCTCAGGAACACCCACCCGCCGGGCACGCGTGAGGACGGGTGGCAGCGCTGGCTCCCCGCCGACGACTCGGACCTGTCCGACGTCCGGGTCTGGCTGTCGTGCCTCGCACTCGCTGCGTACTCGCCAGTGGTCGGGGAGGTGGTGCGGGACTCGTGGGAGCGGGAGCTGGACGTCCTCCTGCGCGACCTCGAGCAGGCCGATCCGACCGTGGGTGCCGAGCTCGTCCAGCTGGTCGTGGCGGGACTGTCGATCAGGCGCGTCCTCGACCCCGACCTGACGCACGAACGGGCCGTGGCGCTCCTCGAGCACGCGGTGTCCGCACTCGGGTGAGCGAAAGTTCTCGTGCACCGCGCCAAGCCGCCACCGGCCCCTGCACGGAAGTTTTCGTGCACCCCGCCACGCCGCGGTCGAGGAGCGTGCGGCCCGAGGACTGTTCCGTGCTGGCTACGCTCGCCGGGTGACCGCAGCCTCCCGCCTCCCCACCGCTCCCCTCCTCGCCGCCGGCCTCGTCGGCGGCTTCGCGCTCGCCCAGCAGACCGGCGTACGTCCCCTCGGCGGCGCCGCGATGCTCGGCGCGAACGCGGTCGCCGCGAAGCAGTGGTACGCCGTCGGCGGTGCGCCGCTGGCCGCCGGGCTGACCGCGGCCTACTGGACCGCGATGGGCGTCTCGCACCCCTTGGCCAAGAAGGTCGGCACCTGGCCGTCGGTCCTCGGCGTGGCCACGGCTGCCGCCGGCGCCGCGTGGGCGCTGTCCGACCGCCGCCGCTGAGCGCGCTCAGGCGCGGTCGTGCAGCGTCACCTGGTAGCCGTCGGGGTCGGCGAAGGTGAAGGTCCGGCCGAACGGGCCGTCGATCGGCGCGGCGACGATGGTGTGGCCGTCGGCGACGAGCGCATCGTGGATGTCCTGCACGTCGGTCGCGTGCAGCCAGATCGCGGCACCGATGCCGGGCTGGGCGACGCCGCCGAGGTCGGTGCCCGGCGCGAGGTCGCGGATCGCGAACGCGATCGGCTTGGTGTCGAAGACGACGGCGTGGGGCGGACCTGCGTCGGACTTCACGAGGCCGAGGTAGCGCTCGTAGAACGCGCGGGACGCGTCGAGGTCGCGTGCCTGGAGGGAGATGAAGTCGGGTCCGGTGACGGGCATGGGGTGCTCCTTCGATTGGTGTCAGTTATCTGACACGTGAATCTATGTCAGGATGCTGACATGAGTCAAGACGGCATCGAGCTCGAGACGTCGCTCGGCTACCTGCTCAAGGAGGCCTCGAGCGCACTGCGCCACGCGATGGAGCAGGTGCTGCGCCCGCTCGGCATGACCATCACGCACTACTCCTGCCTCGAGCTGCTGGCCCAGCGGCCGGGGGTGTCGGCCTCGGACCTCGCGCGCGGCACCTTCGTGACCCGCCAGTCGATGCATACGCTCCTGCAGCAGCTCGAGCGCGACGGCGACGTCACCCGGGCGGAGTCGGCGCCGGTCGGCAAGGCCCTGCCGACCACCCTCACCCCGCAGGGGCGGGCACGGCTGGCCGAGGCGTCCGCGGCGGTGCGGTCGGTCGAGGTCCGGATGCTCGCCGGTCTCTCCGCCTCCGACCAGGCCGCGGCGCTCAGGATGCTGCGGGGCATGGTCGACGCGCTCCAGGCGTGAGGTCAGTCCTCGGGGAGCTCGGCGAAGGCCTTCTTCATGTCGTTGTACCAACCGAGCGACTTCTTCGGGTGGCGCCAGCGTCCCTTCATCTCCTTGCGGGCCGGCAGGTGCGCCTCGTCGCCGTCCTTCTCGGCCTGCTTGAGGTGCTGGTCCTGCGCGTTGATCACGTCGTCGTGGGTCTCGCCGTGGTGGGCGAGGTCGCACGGGCCGCCCAGCTGGCGGCAGGTCATGGTCTTCATCGGGTTCTCCTGTGGTCGGGTGGGTGGGGTGGTCTGACTGGTCAGCGGCGCTCGGCGCCCTTGCGGCGTACGACCTGCGCGAGGGCGTCCGGGGCGGCGCGCAGGACGATCGCCCGGACCCGGCCGTCGGCGACCTCGAAGTCGAAGGCGACCTTCGCCTCGCCCCGCAGGTACCACGCCGCACCGGGCCGGTCGCCGACGTAGACGGCGAGCGCCGAGTGGGCGCTGCCGTTGAAGAAGCCGGCCATCGCCTCGCGCCCCTCGATCGACGACGGGGTGCCGGACAGGATCGCTGCCTCGTCGGCGCTGAGGGCGGCGTCCGGGGCGAGCAGCTGGAGGAGGCGCTCGAGGTCCCCGCCGCGGGCGGCATCCATGAAGGCGTCGACGACCTCCCAGTCGGCGAGCGCGTCGTCGGTCCGGGGCTGGGCGACCTTCGCCCGGGCGCGAGAGGCGAGCTTGCGGGCCGCCACGGGTGAGGTGTCGAGGACTGCGGCGATGGTGCCGAACTCGAAGCCGAAGCTGTCGTGCAGCACGAACGCCACCCGCTCGCGCGGCGACAGCCGGTCGATCACCGCCTGGAGCGCGATGCCCACCGTGTCGGCGAGCGCGACGTCGTCGGCCGGGTCGGGAGCCGTCTCGGCTGCTCCGACCAGGTCGACCTCCTCGACCGGGACGGGCGTCCGGGCCCGCAGCCGGTCGAGGCACAGGCGGGTCGTGACCGTCGTCAGCCAGGCGGGGAGGCTGTCGATCTCCGTGCCGCCGTCGCGCGCGCGGTCGAGCCGGAGCCAGGCCTGCTGGACGACGTCCTCGGCCTCGGCGTGGTCGCCGAGCACCCGGCTCGCGATGCCGGTGAGCCGCGGTCGCTCCGCCTCGAACGCCTCCGCCAGGTCCAGCTGGTCACCCTGCTCGTGCATGTCGGTCCTCCCCGTCTGCATCATTCCAACTCCCTGACGAACCGGGAGGCGCGAGTGTGACCGGCAGCCCGGACACCTTCCTAGGACGTGGCGCTGGGAACGGTGGCGCACACTGGAACGCATGGCAGCGCTCACGCTCGCGACCCGGTCCTCCCTGGCAACGGCGGCCCTGGTGCTGCTCGCGGGCTGCACCAGCGAGCCGGACGCGGGCCCGGCACCTGCCGGGGAGTCGAGCGCGACGACGTCCGCCGAGCCGGAGGCAGCCGAGACGCCGACGGAAACCCCGACCGAGACCCCGACCGAGACCCAGTCCCCCGAGCCGCCGCCGAACCCCATCTCGATCGCCGCGCTCGCCCAGGCCGACCTCACCGGCGGCGGTCTGCGGCTGGGAGCGGTGCGCGAGCGGACGCCCGCCTACACGTCGTACGACGTCACGTTCGCCTCGACGACCGCGGGAGACGGGACCGCGCCGCTGCGCATCAGCGGCGTGCTCAACGTGCCGACCGGGCGGGCACCCCAGGGAGGGGGATGGCCCGCGGTCGTGCTCGGCCACGGCTACATCGACCCGGCCTACTACGTCCGCGGCCAGGGCATGACCCGCGAGCGCGGCTTCCTGGCCCAGCGCGGCTACGTCGCCCTGCACGTCGACTACCGCAACCACGCCGAGTCGAGCGACGACCCGCGGATCGAGTCCGCCGTGCGGCTCGGGTACGCCACCGACGTGATCGCCGCGGCGCAGGCGCTGCAGGAGTCGCGGGACGTCCGCGTGGACCCCGACCGGATCGCGCTCTTCGGCCGGTCGATGGGCGGCGGCGTGATGCTCAAGGCGCTCGCGATCGACCCGGGGCTCTTCGCCGCCGGTGTCGGCTGGGCCTCGGTGTCGAGCCTCGAGGGCCAGAACTTCGACCACTTCCAGCGACCCGACGCGCCGGTCGCCCAGCTCGAGGCGGCCTTCCGCGGCCGGCACGGCCTGCCCGACGAGGACCCCGCCTTCTGGCGGGGCGTCTCGCCGCGCCCGAGCTTCGGTGACATCACCGAGCCGGTGCTGATGGTCCACGGCCGCTTCGACGACACCTGCCCGCCGCCGTGGGCCACCGCGACGCAACGCGCGCTCACCGAGGCCGGCGTCGACTCGACACTCGAGTGGTACGACGACGGGCACGCCTTCGGCCCGGCCTTCGTCGCCGCGATGGACCGCACCGTCCGGTTCCTCGACAACCGGATGCCCGCCTGAGCACCCGGACGCGACGAGGGGCCGGGAGCTGTGCGCTCCCGGCCCCTCGTCGGTCACTGGTGGGTCAGTACACCCGGACCTGCATGCCGGTGCCGCTCTGCGAGAGCACCTGCATCTTCACCCCTGCTCCAGCCACCTTGACCCCGACCCGGGGCAGGCCCGCGTCGGCGAAGGGCTGGAAGTAGCGGTTCGGGTCGCTGTCGTCGAACAGCGGGTTGGCCGCGCGTCCCCGGATGTAGCTCTTCCGTCCACCGGAGGTGAGGTAGAAGGAGTCCGAGGTCTGGAGGCCGAACGGCGCGTCGTAGTTCTGGATCCGACCGCGCCACGCCTGCCCCTGCAGGTTGTAGTGCACGAAGGGGTTGGCGTCGACCGGCAGCACCAGGCCACCACCCGGGTGGGTGCTGGTGTTGTTGTCGGAGAACGACGTGTCCCAGTAGTTGACCAGCAGGCCGTCCTGGTAGGGGAACTTCTCCACGAAGTCGGGCCGGTCCGGGAAGCTGAAGTTGTACGGACCGGTCTGGAGGTACTTGTCGTAGGAGGTGTAGGTGCGGTTGCTGGCCAGGTAGAACTGGTCGTAGGCCGTGTCGTAGCTGGCCCCCACCGAGCGGAAGCCGTCGAGCGTCCACCCGTTGGGCGAGGTCTCCGCGCCGTCGGCGAACACGGTCGTCGCGCCGTTGGTCACCTTGATGTCGTCGACCAGCAGGCCCGACCAACCGAGGTCGGCGTCCTGGCCCTGGACGGCGCCGTCGGTGACGTAGCGGGCCCGGAAGCCGATGGTCTGCCCGGCGTAGGCCGACAGGTCGTAGG
This sequence comes from Nocardioides exalbidus, assembly GCF_900105585.1. Lineage (NCBI taxonomy): Bacteria > Bacillati > Actinomycetota > Actinomycetes > Propionibacteriales > Nocardioidaceae > Nocardioides > Nocardioides exalbidus. The sequence goes on along the minus strand of NZ_FNRT01000002.1, from coordinate 1,550,645 downwards.
TCGCGGTGACGTAGTCGCTGACGCCGTCGATGCCCGTCTCGGCGATGGGATCGTTGTCGGGGTTGGTGTCACCATCGGTGTCCGGGTCGATCGCGGAGGTGTCCAGCGGCGTCCAGGTGCCGCTGCCGGCCGGCGACTGCACCTCGAGGTAGCCGTAGTCGTAGTCCTCCTCGATGTTCCACGCCGCCTTGAGCGACAGCGTGGTGGTCCCGGCCGGGATCGCGAGGTCGGTGCGGGCCATGGTGGCCTCGTAGCCGTCGCCGGCACCGCTGTACCACTGCTTGGTGCCCTCGGCCGGGGTCGGCAGCGTGGTCGCGACCTGCTTGTCGGGGAGCACGACCGCGACACCCTGGGCCTTGCTCGAGTTGTACTCGTGGGGGCCGAGGTCGATGGTGCGGTCCTGCCCGGCGACGACGGTCTCGTAGTCGAGCCAGCCCAGCTGCAGCTTGTCCCACACCCCGAGGTCGGCCGCGCGGGTGCCGATGCCCTGGTCGCCTGCCGCGGACACGCGGCTCTGCGCCATCAGCGTCCACCAGCTGACCGGGTTGTCCCCGGAGGCGGCGGTGTCGTAGTGGTCGGGCAGGCCGAGGTCGTGGCCGTACTCGTGCGCGACCACCGAGATGCCGCCGTTCTCGGGCTGCACCGTGTAGTCGGCCACCCAGATGCCGGTGTTGCCGATCTGCGTGCCACCGTCCGGGTTGGCGACGCCACCGGGCGTCGGGCCCTGGCCGGTGCCCTGGAAGGCCTTCCAGCGGTGGCTCCAGATGGCGTCCTCGCCGTAGATCGGGTCACCGTCGGCCTGGTCACCACCGGAGTGGATGACCTGGAAACGGTCGATGTAGCCGTCGGGCTCGTCGAAGTTGCCGTCGCCGTCGAAGTCGTAGCGGTCGACCTTGTCGAACTTCGAGACGATCCGCTTGATCTGCGCGTCGGTCTTGCCGGCGGCCCTCTGGTCGGCGACCCACTGGGTCATGCCGTCCGAGATGAGGTTCCAGGTGTTGTTGCAGACGTTGCCGGCGCAGGGGTAGCCGTTGCTGCGGCCGTAGCGCGCCTCGTTGTAGGGGACGGTCACCACGTCGGTGACCATGCCGTCGACGCTGTAACGACCCGAGGACTGGCGCTCGTAGTAGCTCTTGAGCGAGTCCTTCAGGTCGCCCTCACCGAAGTAGAGGTCCTTGTAGTACTTCTTGTTGAAGTTCTTGCGCCACTGCGTCGAGTTGTCGTTGGGACCGGGCTGGGGGATCTCGTTGAACCCGGGGCCCTCGAAGGTGACCGGGCCGGGCGTCAGCGGATCAGTGTCACGGTCGGGGTAGTTCGGGTGGCGCTGGTTGCCGAAGTCGACCAGCAGCACGAAGACCTCGTCGGTGCGCTCGTTGCCGAGCTCGACGTACTGGTCCTGCGTGGTGGCCGCCTTGCCCTTGCGGGCTCCGGCCTTGCCGCGGGCGGCCGGCTCCTTGCCGACCTTCAGCACGCTGGTGCCGTTGATGGTCTGCGGCGACGCCTCGCCGCTGAGCACGTCGGCCCAGGCCTGCTGGCGCAGGGCCGCCTGCTTCTCGGCCTCCGGGTTGGGCAGCACGTGCTCCGAGTTGGCCGCATGCGCCTCCCCGACGCTGCGCTTGGTCTCGGCGGGGGCCGAGGTGGCCGGGGCGATGCTCAGCGCCCCGAGTCCGGTGATCAGGGCAAGGGAAAGCCCAAGGGTCGTGGATCTCACGAGTTCTTCCTTTCCGAGAGACAGGAAGGCGGGCTGGATCAGCCGCGACGACTCCCTGCCTCTGGGACCCTAGGCCCGCCCCGGCGCGTTGAACAGACCCCCGGTTGGGGAAATAGACCGAAGGACTACGGGCGCGCTACTGCGTCGCCTCGAGCTGCTGCGGCGGCGCGACGGCGTAGGACGAGGAGAGTCGGCGGTAGGGCGACGAGGCGAGCGCGAGGAGGACCGTCACCATCATGATGGCGCCGGCGGCGAGGAAGACGAGCGCGATCCCGCGGGCGTCGCCGTCGCCGAGCAACCACCCCCACGTGTCACGACCGGCGCCGGACTCCATGTAGGGGATCAGCCAGAACTCGGCGATCGGCCCGATCAGGAACGCCGAGATCGGGCTGGCCGCGAGCTCGACGCTCTGGGCGAACCCGAAGACACGACCCTGGGTCCGGTAGGGGACGACGCGCTGGAGGATCGTCTGCTCCGACGCCTCCGCCACCGGCATCAGCGCCATGAAGACGAAGATGCCGAGGACGTAGAGCCAGGCGAGCTCCCGGATCGTGAACGTCATCCCGAGCACCGCGACGGCCAGGTTGATCAGCAGGAGCGTGCGCACGGGGTTCTTCCCGAGGCCGAACCTGGCGACGAGGCCGCCGCCGATGACGAAGCCGATGCCCGTCACGCCGAGGACGATGCCCCACGCCTCGACGCTGAAGAGCTCGAGGCCGTAGGGGTCCATGAGCGCGACGTAGACGCCGCTCACCAGGTTGTTGAAGGTCGTGAAGAGGATGAGGGCGACCAGGCCGGGCACCACGGTGATGGCGGCGATCGCCCCCCTGACGTCGAACCGGGCGCCGCCCTCCTCCGGGTCGGGCGCGCGCTCGGGGATGGTGATCGGCAGCAGGTGGAGCAGCGAGACGCCGGTCAGCACGATCGAGACCGCGAGGGTCCAGCCCATGCCGATGAGGCCGACGCTCAGGCCGCTGAAGACGCTCGTGACCATGAACGAGATGCCCTGCACGGTGCCGACCAAGCCATTGGCCTTGTCGCGGTCGTCGTCGGGGACGAGCAGTGTGACCGTGGTCGACAGCGCGATGTTGCGCAGGCTCTCCACGACGCCCCCGGCCAGGATCACCGCGCTGAGCAGCCAGAACCACGGGCTGCCCCAGTCGGCGAGGCGGTCCTCGCCGAGCAGCACCCAGAGACCGCCGGCGGTGGCGTAGGTCACCAGCGTCACGGTCGAGGAGATGACCATGACCTGCTTCTTGCGGTGCCGGTCGACCAGCGTGCCGAAGAAGGTGCCGAAAACTGCGGTGAAGAGCATGTAGCCGCCGCCGATGATCGCGGTGGCCATCACCGAGCGGGTCTCGAGGTAGGCCCAGAAGGTGAGCGCGAACCAGAGGTAGCTCGACGTCACGTTGGCCACGAGGGTGTTGCCGAGCACCTGCCGGAAGGCGCGCACGGTCTCCGGCCCGCGGGTCACCCCGGGCGGGAGGTGCGCCTCGACCTGCGGGGCTGCAGGATCGGCGGGGATCTCGTCGGCCACGTCGCGACCCTAGACGCCGGCACCGACATCGCGCCTCCTACTTCGTGCGGCCCCCGACCGGGGTCCAGCCGTCCCACATCGCCGCCACGTGGCGTACGTCGGTCCCGCAGCAGCCGCCGACGATGCGGACCGACGGCAGCTCGTCGGCGAGCGCCCGGGTCCGCGCGGCCAGGTCGTCGAGGTCGCCCTCGTCGAGCACCTCGGCCTCGTCGAGCTCGGCGTGCGTCTGGCGCGATGAGTTCACGCGCAGGCCCGCGATGCGGGCGGCCCACGGTGCTGACGCCTCGATCCCGGGCCGCACGTGGTCGGGATGCGCGCAGTTGACCAGCAGGTGCGCGGCGCCGGCACCCGTCGCGGCGTCGAGCTGCTGGACCGCCTCGCCCAGGGGCGTACCGTCCGGGAGCCGGCCGTCGGTCTCGACGGTGAACGAGACGGCCAGCGGCAGCCCGACGTCCTGGGCCGCCCGGACCACCCCGACGGCCTCGGCCACCGTGGTCAGCGTGAGCACGGTCGCCAGGTCGGCGCCCGCCTCGGCGAACGCCGCCACCTGCGCCAGGTGGTAGTCGGCGTAGCGGTCCGCGTCGAGGTCACCGGCCTGGTAGCCGTCGCCCCGCGGCCCGATCGTGCCGCCGACGAGGGTCTCGCCCCCGTGCTCGCGGACGTGCTCCTCGGCGAGCGCGGCCAGGAAGGAGACCGCGTCGTGGTTGACCCGGCGCAGTGCGTGGTCGTCGTACCCCAGCCGGGCGCCCCAGTCGGCGTTGGCCCGCCAGGTCGGGGTCTCGAGCAGCAGCCCGGCTCCGGCGTCCGCCGCGACCTCGGTGAAGCCGCGGAAGTAGTCGGTGAGGACCTCGCGCCCCTCCTGGTCGTCGAGCAGCGGGAAGGCCGCGAACTCCGGCAGGTCGATCCCGTGGTGGAAGACCAGGTCGGTCTCGAGCCCGCCGTCGGTGACCCAGCCTGCGGGGTGGTCCGGCAGCCGCCATGTCGTCATCGGACCTCCCGTGGTGGGGCAACATCTCGTTGTAGCACCGCGGGCCGAGGTCGCGAACGGCCGACTAGACCGCTGGGAACTCCTCCGCGACCGCCGTCAGCCTGGCGACGTACGACGACCACTCGAGGTCGGGCAGGTTGCTCGAGCCGACGAGGAAGCCGGCGGCGCCGTCGATGCCCTCGCGCAGGATGTCGGCGTGGCCGGCGTGCCGGGCGACGTCGCTGATGACGTGCACGACGACCCGGTGCAGCGAGACGTCGCAGTGGTCCTCGGGCCACCACGGCACCCGCCCGCGGGCGTCGAGCGGCAGGCTGGCGACGGTCTCGTCGCAGAAGGCCCACACCCGGCGGTAGAACTCGACGACCTCGCTCGCCGGCACGTCGGCCGGGACCCACCAGTCGGCCTGCGGATCGAGGTCGGCCACCTCGTCGGTGACGTACAGGGGGTGGTCGGTCTCGGGCCACTCGCGGCCGAACGTCGGCCCGAAGTAGCCGATCTCGACGTTGGCGCAGTGGCGCACGATCCCGAGCAGGTTGGTGCCGGTCGGGGTGCGCGGCAGGCGCAGGTCCCGCTCGCCCAGCCCCTCGAGCTTCCAGAGCAGCGAGTCCCTCGCGTCCTGGAGGTAGTCGAGCAGCGCGGTCGCGGGGTCGAGCAGGTGGTCGTCCATCCGCCGATCATGCCCCCGGAGATTTCTGGAGTCACCGGATATCCGGTGACCGCCCCGCTTGTCGGCCGAGATCTGGGCCGACAACCGGGAGACTCGGGTGCGAAGTACCGTTTCCGGCGTGACCTCCCGCGTGCACTCGATCCACGTCGCGCCGGGCCGCCGGCTGCCGACGAAGTCGGTCGGGAGCGTCGAGGCCGAGGAGGGCCGGGGCCTGGTCGGCGACCGCTACCACGGCTCGAAGCACCGGCACGTCACCGTGCAGGTCCTCGACGACCTCGAGGCCGCTGCCGAGGCGCTCGGCCGGCCGGTCGACCCCGGCCTCACGCGGCGCAACATCACCCTCGACCACGGCCCGCTCCCGACGCGACCGGGCGAGCGCATGACGATCGCCGACGTCGACCTCGAGGTGGTCCGGATCGCGGCGCCGTGCCGGCTCCTCGACGACGACCTCGGCCCGGGCGCGATGCAGGCGCTGAAGTCGCCCCGCGGCGGCACGGTCTTCCGGCTGCTGTCGTCCGGCACGATCAGCGTCGGCGACGAGGCCGCGATCGTCCCGGCCCCTGACAGCTAGGGAGGTCCTGGTCGGCGAGCTACAGAGGCTCGTGCCGGATCCAGTCGACCTCGAAGGTCGGCTCGTGGTCGCGGGTGCTGCCGTCCTCGCGGTCGGGGAAGTCGAGGACGCCGACGAACATCTGCAGGGGGTACGCCGGGCACTCCGCCGACGTGCGCAGCGGCACGTCGTCGACGGTCCAGGTGCACCCCGACGCGGTCATCGAGACGGCGTACTCGTGCCACTCCCGCAGGTCGAGGTCGACCGGCGTCACCGAGAAGTCCTCCCGCAGCGCGGGGTCGCGGAACCGGTGCACGCCCGCACCGACCCCGGCGGACGCCGGGGTGACGGTGTCGCCGAAGACCTCGAAGACGCACACCTCGCCGCACCGGTCGGGCTCGTCCTCGAAGCCGGTCATCCAGACCGACACCATCGAGCGCGCGGTCAGGTCGGCGCGCGCCCGGACGGTCACACGTCCGCCGGAGACGAGCCACCCCTCGAAGCGCGCCTGCTCCTCGGTGACCGTCAGGCCCTCGGCGAACGGTTGCTGCCCGACCGTCGAGCCGAGCGGTCCGGCGTAGAGCCCCGAGGCGATCGTCGAGACCCGCAGCGCGGGGGTGTGCCGGTCGGGACACCACAGGCCTTGGCCGACCGGGATGGTCAGGCGCAGCACCGAGTCGCGGACGGCGTACGACGCCCGCGTCCCCTCGCGGGACGACCAGTGGGGCAGGTAGTGCGGCACCCACCGGTCGTCCGCGAGGTCGGGACCCTCGAAGTCCTCCGTCGTCACGCAGCCAGCGTCAGACGTCGTACCTGTCGTTGTCCATGACCTTGACCCACGCTGCGACGAAGTCGTGGACGAACTTCTCCTCGGCGCCGTCCTGGGCGTAGACCTCGGCCACCGCGCGCAGCTCGGAGTTCGACGCAAAGACCAGGTCGGCCCGCGTGCCGGTCCAGGCACCGCTCTCGTAGCGGTCGTTGGAGCCCGCGGGCGACCAGACCGTGCCGAGGTCGAGCAGGTTGACGAAGAAGTCGTTGGTCAGCTGGCCGGGACGCTCGGTGAGCACGCCGTCGGTCGACGCCGCGGTGTTCGCGCCGAGGACCCGGAGGCCGCCGACGAGGACGGTCAGCTCGGGCGCGCTCAGGTTGAGGAGATTGGCCTTGTCGACGAGGAGGTACTCCGCCGGCAGCTTGGCGTCCGAGCGGACGTAGTTGCGGAAGCCGTCGGCCTTCGGCTCGAGCCAGGCGAAGGACTCGACGTCGGTCTGCTCCTGCGTCGCGTCGCCGCGACCCGGGGTGAAGGGCACCTCGACCGTGACGCCGGCCGCGGCTGCGGCCTGCTCCACCCCGACGTTGCCCGCGAGGACGACGGTGTCGGCGAAGGTGATGTCGTGCGCCTCGGCGATGCCCTCGAGCACCGTGACGACGCCGGCGAGCTGCTGCGGGTCGTTGACCTCCCAGCTGCGCTGCGGCTCGAGGCGGATGCGACCGCCGTTGGCGCCACCGCGCTTGTCGGAGCCGCGGTACGACGACGCGGCGGCCCAGGCGGTCGACACGAGCTGGCTGACCGTGAGGCCGGCGTCGGCGATCTTCGCCTTCACGGCAGCGACGGTCTCGGCGGTGGCGACGTGCGCCGGGGCCGGGATCGGGTCCTGCCAGAGCAGCTCCTCCGAGGGGACCTCGGGGCCGAGGTAGCGCGAGACCGGGCCCATGTCGCGGTGGGTCAGCTTGAACCACGCGCGGGCGAAGGCGTCGGCGAACTGGTCGGGGTTCTCGAGGAAGCGGCGCGAGATCTGCTCGTAGGCCGGGTCCATGCGCAGGGCGAGGTCGGTGGTGAGCATCGTCGGGCGACGCTTGGCCCCGCCCTCGTCGGGCGCCGGGATGATCGCCTCGGAGTCCTTGGCGACCCACTGGTTCGCACCCGCGGGCGACTGCTCGAGCTCCCACTCGTGCTCGAAGAGGATCTCGAGGAAGCGGTTGCTCCACTGCGTCGGGACGTCGGTCCAGGTGACCTCGAGACCGGACGTGATGGCGTCCTTGCCGACGCCGGAGCCGTAGGTCGAGAGCCAGCCCATGCCGCCGGTCTCGATCGGGGCACCCTCCGGCTCGGGGCCGACGTGCTCCTCCGGGTCGGCCGCGCCGTGGGTCTTGCCGAAGGTGTGGCCACCGGCGATGAGGGCGACGGTCTCCTCGTCGTTCATCGCCATGCGGCTGAAGGTGTCGCGGATGTCGAAGGCGGCCGCGAGCGGGTCGGGCTTGCCCTCGGGGCCCTCCGGGTTGACGTAGATGAGGCCCATCTGGACCGCGGCGAGCGGGTTCTCGAGCTCACGGTCGCCGGAGTAGCGCTGCTCCCCACCCCGGTCGCCGCCGAGCCACTCGGTCTCCGGGCCCCAGTAGACGTCGTCGTCCGGCTCCCAGGCGTCGACGCGGCCGCCGGCGAAGCCGAAGGTCTCGAAGCCCATGTCCTCGAGCGCGACGTTGCCGGTGAGGATCATCAGGTCGGCCCACGAGAGGGCGTTGCCGTACTTCTTCTTCACCGGCCACAGCAGGCGGCGGGCCTTGTCGAGGTTGCCGTTGTCGGGCCACGAGTTGAGGGGTGCGAAGCGCTGCTGGCCGGTGCCGCCACCGCCGCGGCCGTCCTGGACGCGGTAGGTGCCGGCGCTGTGCCAGGCCATCCGGATCATCAGCGGGCCGTAGTGGCCGAAGTCGGCGGGCCACCAGTCCTGGCTGTCCTTCAGCACGGCCGCGATGTCGGCCTTCACGGCCGGCAGGTCGAGGGTCGCGAACGCGGCCGCGTAGTCGAACTCCTCGCCGAGCGGGTTAAGCACCGGCTGGTTCTTCGCGAGGATCTTGAGGTTGAGCCGCTCGGGCCACCAGACCTGGTTCGCGTCGCCCTCGGTGGGTCGCGGCTGGTGGTGGATGACGGGGCACTTGCCCGCGCCGCCCTCCTCGTTCATCTCGCCGACCTCGGCGTTGGCGTGGTTCGAGTCGGAGGTGTCGGTCGCGCGTGCGGAGTCGTTGGGCAGCTCGTCGGACATGGGGGATCCCTCTCAGTTGGTGGACGTGTGCGAAGCGGTGGTGGCGCAGGCGGGGCACAGGCCCCAGTAGGTGACCTCGGCCTCGTCGATGACGAAGCCCCGGCTGTCGGAGGCGTCGAGGCACGGCGTGTGGCCGACGGCGCAGTCGACGTCGGCGACCGCGCCGCAGGAGCGGCAGACCACGTGGTGGTGGTTGTCGCCGACACGCAGCTCGTAGCGCGCGACCGACCCGGCCGGCTGGATCCTGCGGACGATGCCGTGGTCGGACAGGACGCCGAGCACGTCGTAGACCGCTTGGTGCGACACCGCGGGCTCCTCGGCCCGGACGGCGGCGAGGACGCTTCCGGTGTCGGCGTGCGGGTGACGTCGTACGGCGCGCAGCACGGCCAGGCGCGGCCGCGTGACCCTCAGGTCGGCGCTGCGGAGCAGCTGCTCGAACTGGCCCTCGAGCTCGGCCTCGGACGTCTGGTCGTTCATCGTCTCCACCCTGCCCCCGTTTCTTGAACGAGTCAAGTCTTGCCGGGCGACCGCTATCCCAGCGAGGCGGCCTCGACCAGCCAGGCCCAGGCCTTCGCCCGGTCGGCGTCGGAGGGGCGGGTGGTGGGCAGGAGGGACGTCGGCCGCGCGACGCGGTCGTGCCAGAACAGGCTGGTCGGCGGCGGGGGCTCGACCGCGGTGAGCCAGACACTGGTGTCGGCGCCCTGGGCGTCGTCGCGGAGCACCGGGCGGGTGATCCTCCGGAAGCCGGGCAGCGACTCCTGCACGCCGGGGGTGTCGGCCCAGCCGGGGTGCATCGTGGCGACCGTGAGCCCGCCCCAGCGCTCCGCGAGGAGCGGCGCCATCTCGACCTGCCACCGCTTCGACCGGGCGTAGGACGCGGTCGGGGAGTAGTCGCCGGTCGTGTAGGCGGGGTCGTCGGCGCGCAGCGGCTGGCCGTACATCCCCCCGCTGCTCACCAGCACCACCCGGCCGCCGGCCAGCGACGGCAGCAGCGCCTCGGTCATCACGACCGGACCGACGAGGTGGACGGCCATGCTGAGCTCGAGGCCCTGCGGCGACTCGGTCCGCTCCGGCGGCATCACGCCGGCGTTGTGGACGACGGCGTGCAGCTCGGGGACGGACGCGGCGAAGTTGGTCGCGAAGCGTCGTACGTCGTCGAGGTCGGCCACGTCGCACCGCCAGAGCCTCAGGTCGACGCCGGGCTGCGCGGCCCGCAGCCGGTCGGCGACCCCGGCTCCCTTGGCCTCGTCGCGCACGAGCATGTGGACGCTCGCCCCGAGCCGGGCGACGCCCGCGACGGTGGCGGTCCCCAGGCCGGAGCTCGCGCCGGTGACCAGCACGTGCCGGCCCTCGAGCGAGCGCGGCAGCGGGTCGGCGGGCCAGCCCGGCAGTCGGCGCCGCACCGCCAGGCCGATCGTCGTGTAGCCGAGGACCAGCGAGCGGTCCATGACGGCGTCGACCAGCCTGGCAGGCAGCGGGCGTGACATCTCGACCAGCCCCCGGGTCAGCTCGCGTCGAGCCGCGACAGCTCGTCGGCCGTGAGCTCGAGCGACGCGGCGGCGGCGGAGTCGGTGATCGACGAGGGTCGCTTGGCGCCGGGGATCGGGATGACGACCGGCGACTGGGCGAGCTCCCAGGCCAGGGCGACCTGCTGGGCGCTGACCCCGCGGGCCTCGGCGATCTCGGCGAACGCCGGGTGCTTCTCGGCGAGCTCCTTGGCGTCGGACAGACCGCCGAGCGGGCTCCACGGGAGGAAGGCGAGGCCGAGCTCCTCGCACGCCTCGATCTCGGCCTGGGAGGAGCGGAACTTCGGGCTGTACTGGTTCTGCACGCTGATCAGCCGGTCGCCGAGGACCGCGTGCGCGGCGCGGATCTGCTCAGGGTTGGCGTTGGACAGGCCGACGTGTGCGACCTTGCCGCTGTCGGCGATCTCCTTGATCGTGCCGATGACCTCGTCGTAGGGCACCTTCGGGTCGGGCCGATGGTGCTGCCACAGAGACAGCTGCTCGACGCCGAGGCGCTCGAGGCTGGCGTCGACGGCGGCGTGCAGGTGGGCCGCGGAGGAGTCGGTGTCCCAGCTGCCGCCCTCGCCGCGGACGTGACCGCCCTTGGTGGCGAGGAAGACGCGGTCGCGGGCGCCGAGCTCGTCGAGGATCGAGGCGATGAGGCGCTCGTTCTCGCCCTGCGCGCCGGCGCCCTTCTCCTCACCCGGCCCGTAGGCGTCGGCGGTGTCGAAGAGGGTGACGCCCGCGTCGAGCGCGGCGGAGACGGTGTCGACGAGCTGCTGGCGCGGCTGCGTGCCGGTCTGGTCGAAGGTCATGAGGCCGAGCCCGATGGCGCCGACCTGTGTGGTTCCGAGGGTGCGAGTGTCCATGTCACCCAACCTACGAGACCCGCGGTCAGGCGGTGACGCCCTGCCAGATCAGCAGGACGCCGAAGACCACGAAGGCCGCCGTGGCGAACCACTTCACGGCCTTCTCGGGCAGCTGGCGGCCGAGCAGCGCACCGACCACGATGGCGAGCGCGTCGGCGGCCACCATCCCGACCGTGGATCCGATCCAGGTGCCGAACCAGCCCTCGTGCGTGGCGAGGGTGATGGTGGCGAGCATCGTCTTGTCGCCGAGCTCGGCCAGGAAGAACGCGATGCCGACGGCGAGGATCGCCGCACCCTGGCTGTTGCGGGCCTTGTCGGCCTCCTCGTCGGTGAGCTCGTCGCCGCGGAGCGTCCACGCCGCGAAGCCGAGGAAGGCGATGCCGGCCACGATGTTGATGGCGCCCTGGTAGTCGGAGAACGCGTCGCCGATGGCGGCGCCGATGCCGACCGAGACGAGGTGCACGATCGCGGTGGCGATCGTGAGGCCGATGATGACGTCACGGGGCTTGTAGCGGGTGGCGAAGGTCATCGCCATCAGCTGCGACTTGTCGCCGAGCTCGGCGACGAAGATGACGGCGGTGCTGATCCACAGGGCTTCCCACATGGGGGTTTCCTCTCCGGCCCAGCCGGAGGACGACCCTCAGGGAGTGGGACGCGCCTTCGACCAGGCACGTCCCGTTGAAATGGTCGTGTGTTCTGGTCGAAAGTCTCGTCCGCCACCGAGGTGGCCCGGTGCGCCGGACCCGGAGAGGATCAGCATGTCGACGCACCTGTTGGGGACTACTCCCTTTCAGGTCCCACGCTAGACGACATCGTGTCGAGCGACCCAGTCGGCGCAGGCGTGACCTGGCCCACCCTCAGACGGCGTTGAGCCGGAAGGTCTCCAGCAGGCCGAACGCCGCGACCGCGTGCGGGCCCAGGTCGTCGCCCACCGACTCCCGCGCGAACGACACGAAGTCCTGGAGGTCGGCGACCTCGCGGGCGGTGATGTTGCGGAAGCCCATCGACCAGGTCGAGAACGCCCGCTCGTCGACGTACCTCCGGTCCACGACGCGTACGCCGGTGTGGCGCGGGTCGGCCTCGATCAGCTCGAGCAGGTCGTCGACGACCAGCGCGTCTCCCTCGAGCGTCTGCATCACGGCACCGCCGCTGTAGAGCAGGAGGCCGGTGATGCCGAGGCGCTCGTTCTTCGGCCGGATCTGCTCGATCAGGTCGACGAGCTGGCCGACGGACATGAGCTCGGTGGCGGAGCTGGCGTAGGTGACGGAGATCAGGTCAGGGCTGGTCATGGCACGGTCGATCGTAGTTCGGCGGTTCGCGCGGTTCTTCACCCGCAGGACGGTGTGGACGACGCAGGTCCGCGCTGGTGATCCGCCGGCCCGGGGGAGGCGTCTCCCGGGCCGGCGGACTCTGGGGGGTGGAGAGGTGGGTCAGGGGGCGACGGCGTTGACCCGCAGGGTCAGCGTCGAGGTGAGCGTCCGGGCGTCGCCGCCGTAGGACACCGTGACCCGCGTGGCGCCGGGCTTCTTCATGACCGGCAGCCAGACCGTCGCCCGGCCGCGGCCGAGACGCTTCTCCAGGCGCACCTTGCCGATGCGGACGGTGACCACGCCGGTCGGCCTGGCGCCGGCCGAGGAGACGGTGATCGCCAGCTTCGCCCGGGTGCGGCGCGCGACGACCTTGCCGGGCTTGACCGCCACCTTGATCCGCGAGCCGGCCTTGGTCGGGGCGGGCAGGGCCGGCGTCGGACCCGTCTGCGGAGCGGGGTTCGGCGCCGGGTTCGGGTTCGGGGTCGGGTCGGGCGTCGGGTCCGGGTCGGGCTGCGGGTTGGTGGGTGCCGCGGTGACGACGACCGGGAGCTGCACGGTGGTGCCGGTGGTGGTGCCGACGACCTTCACGGTGGTGGCTCCTGCGGCCAGGTCCGCGGGCAGCGTCGCCCGGACGGCGACCCGGCCGTGCAGGTCGGTCGGGTCGTCGGAGCGCGTGTTGTCGACCGGGAAGGTGCCGATCACGCGGTTGCCGACGCTCACCGCGACGGTCGTGTCCACCGGGTCGGAGGCGCCGGCGTAGGACCACGACGCGAGGTCGACGGCGTACTCCGTGCCGGCGACATAGGACGACGGCGCACCGGCGGGCACGTGCACGTCGACGGCCGCCTGGGCGGACGGCGCCGCGACCGGGGCGGTCAGCGACTTGTCGCCGAGGTAGGCGGCGAGGGCCGCGACCGTGCTGGTGCGCGCGGTCGGCGTCCCGGCCGAGAACCCGGTGAAGTTGTCGCCGCCGGCGGCGAGCGACTGGGCGACGGCGACCACGATGTTGCCGGTGCCGGTCAGCGAGACCGGGGTGCCGTCGAGCCACATGCCGGTGATCCGGTCGCCCACGGGGCGGGTGGCGTCCTGGGTCCACGTGAAGCCGGACGACGCGCCGAGGCGGACGAACCCGGGGGTCGCGCCGGAGGGCTGCCACTGCTGCTCGAGGATCGCCTTGATCTGCGATCCGGTCAGTCGCATCGTCACGAGCGGCTCGTCGGTGACGGCCGCGGCCGCCTGGGCGTAGGTGAGTCCCGCGCCCGAGGCGACGAGGTCGGCCTGCAGCCGGGTCGGGCTGGCGAGGGCGAGCCGGGCGTTGCCGGTGCCGGCCGTGCGGGTGGCCCAGCGCTGCGAGTCGGCGACGAGGTTGCCGAGGGTGGACTCGCCACCGGGGTTCACGGTCGTGCCGTTGGCGAGCGTCGCGCGCCGGACGGGCGCCGCCTGGCCCAGGACGACACCGCTCGCGGACCAGATGTTGCGGAAGCGGACGTTGCCGACGGCGTCGTTGCCGGCACGGTTCTCGAGTCCGACGTAGCCGGTCATCGGCGCGGTGCGGTCGACCGAGTTGATCCGCGTCCCGTTGAGCAGCAGGCGGATGCGTGCCGGGGTGACCTGGATGCTGAAGCTGTTCCACTGGCCCTGCGGCTTGAGGGCGGCGGCGAGTGCGGCGGCATCGGGCGGGGTGGTCAGCGAGCCGTCGCCGGTGACGATGGTGCCGGTGTCGGACGCGCCGATCCGGACCTGGTAGCCACCGGTCGGGCTGGCCGCGTTGTTGCTGGTCGAGCCGACGTAGACCGACGAGGCCGACGTCGCGGCGCCGCGCATGAAGTCGACGCCGAGCGTGTAGGGACCGCTCTGCTGGGCCAGCGTCCAGGTCGTGCCCTGGCCGCGGAAGCCACGGAGCGTGCAGTCGGTCTGGAAGCCGAAGCCGCCCGCGCCGGCCTTGTGCCACCTCGGCGCGGCGATCGTGCCGTCGAAGGAGGCGAAGGTGCCGTCGAAGAGGCGGGTGGCGCCCGCCGGGATGGTGGTCGAGGCGGTGCACGGCGCGGCCGGGGTGCCGCCGCTCGGGGCGGCCGGGGCGGTGCCCCCCACCTGGATCGCGTCGAAGTTGAGGCGGCAGGTCTCGTCGCCGCCGTTCTCGACGTTGCGCTGGCAGTCGACGGCAAGGGTGTTGGTGCCCGCGTTGAGGGTGACCGTGGCGGGCGTCCAGCCCCACCGCTCCCAGCCGTCGTGCTGGTCGGGCTCACCGGGGACGAAGGTGCGGGGGAAGCTGAGGACCTGGCGGGAGCCGCCGTTGACGAGCAGGCCCATCTTGCGGGTGACGTTGTCGTCCTCGGCGCTGCCGAGGCCGCCGGCGGAGTAGCGGATCCAGACCGGGTACGTCCCCGCCTCCGGCGCGGTGAACGTCATGGTCGAGCGCATGCCCGGGTCGCGGAACGTGTAGGAGCTCTCGCCGGAGAAGTTGCCGTGGTCGCCCTGGTCGCGCCCGGGGTTGCCGACGATCGCGCCGTTCTCGACCTCGAGCCACGCGATCATCGCGTCGCCGGGAGCGGCGGAGGCCGGCGCCGACGAGGCGGCGACGACGCCCGCGGCGGCGACCGCGAGCGAGACGAGGGTGGTGACGGTGCGGCGCCAGCGGGCGGGGGCGGACTGGGTCACGAGGGGTGCTCCTTGCGAGGACTGCGGTGACGGCCTGTGACGCATGCCACAGGCACTCGCGGACGCTACTCCCATGAGTTCACGATGTCGAACAAGGTTCCAGATATCGACACATTCTTGAATCTCGTGCGCCCACCCGTTGCTCGTTCACAAACATGAATTCACAGTGGGGTCCGGACCCCATCAGGTCCCGCGTGACGCGTGGCTAGCGTGTCGGGGACCCCCGCACCCGTCCGTGAGGACCTCCGTGACCCCCGCACCACCCGACCGGTCCGGGAGCACGGCCCCAGCGCGGCGCGGCTTCCGCGACGACATCCAGGGCATGCGTGCCCTCGCCGTCCTCGGGATCCTCGTCTTCCACGCCGGCCTGGCGCCGTACTCCGGCGGCTTCGTGACCCTCGACGTCTTCTTCGTGCTCTCCGGGTTCCTCATCACGACGCTCCTGCTGCGCGAGGTCGCCGCCACCGGGACGATCGACCTCATCGCCTTCTACGTCCGCCGCGCACGACGGATCCTCCCCGCGGCCACCGTCGCGATCGTCGGGACCGTCACGGCGTCCTACCTCTGGCTGCACCCGCTCGACGCGCGCGACGCCGCGGTGGACGGCGTCTGGGCGTCGCTCTTCGGCGCCAACGTCCGCTTCGCCGTCGAGGAGACCGACTACTTCACCCGGTC
This sequence comes from Nocardioides exalbidus, assembly GCF_900105585.1. Classification (NCBI taxonomy): domain Bacteria; kingdom Bacillati; phylum Actinomycetota; class Actinomycetes; order Propionibacteriales; family Nocardioidaceae; genus Nocardioides; species Nocardioides exalbidus. The sequence goes on along the minus strand of NZ_FNRT01000002.1, from coordinate 1,535,137 downwards.
GGACCCGCCGTCGCCGCTCCAGCACTTCTGGTCGCTGTCGGTGGAGGAGCAGTTCTACCTCGTCATGCCGGTCGCCCTGCTGGGCGCGGTCCTCGTCGCCGCGCGGCTGCTGCGCCGCGGTGACCGGGGCCGGACCGTCGCGATGGTCGGCGTGCTGTCGGTCGCCAGCGCGGCCAGCCTCGCGTGGTCGGTGCACGCCTCGACCGCCTCCCCCGAGAGCGCCTACTTCTCGACCTTCACGCGCGTGTGGGAGTTCGGAGCCGGGTCGCTGCTGGCGATCGCCGCTCCCCGCCTCGCCGGGTCCCTCACCCCGCTGGTGCGCAACCTGGTGGTCGCGGCCGGGCTCGGGCTGGTCGCGCTGGCGATGTTCACCCTCACGACCGAGTCGGCCTTCCCGGGGTGGCTGGCGCTCCTGCCCGTGGTGGGGACCTGCCTGGTGATCCTCGGTGGCACCGGCGCCGGCACCGAGGGCGACCGGTTGCCACTGGCCCAGCGTGCACTGGGAGTCCGGCCGCTGCGCGTCGTCGGCGACGCGTCGTACTCCCTCTACCTGTGGCACTGGCCGGTCCTCGTGATCGCCGAGCAGCGCCTCGCCCGGGAGCTGACCCCGCTCGACCTCTGCGTCGTGCTCGCGGTGACCGTGCTCATGACGTGGGCGTCGTACCGCTTCGTGGAGACCCCGTTCCGCAGGGTGCGCGGCACGCGGTCGCGGGGGATGCTGCTCTACCCGGCCGCCGTGACGACCGCGGTCGTCGTCTGCCTGGCCTCCACCCACCTCATCGACCGGCAGGTGACCGGCGACGACCCGGGCATCGAGGTCGCCGACTACGAGCGCGGCATCGACGGCTCGGCGTTGTCCGACGACCCCGCGATCGCCGCCGTGCAGGCGTCCGTCCGCGCGGCGCTCGAGGGCCGGGAGGTGCCGCGCGACCTGCGGCCCGCGCTCACCGAGCTCAAGGACGACCGCGCCGACCTCGGCGCGTGCGAGTACGTCGGCACGCCGGAGCGGCTCTGCCTGCGCGGCGACCCCGACGGCGACCGGACGCTGGTCGTGCTCGGCAACTCGCACGGGCGGCACTGGGCGCCCGCGCTCGACCGGATCGCGGAGCGCGCCGGGTGGAAGGCCTACTTCCTGGTGAAGTCGCAGTGCACCCCGGCTCGAGTCCAGATGGTGCGCGGCGGGCAGGACGAGCCCTGGCGGGGTTGCCTCGACTTCAACGACTGGGCCGAGGACCGGGTGCGCGAGCTGGCACCCGACCTCACGATCGTGTCGACGTCCGGCGCGCCCAACGTGGAGGTCGACGGCGAGGTCGTCCGCGAGACCGACGGCGTCGTCGCCGAGCTCGGCCACGGGATGGCCCGGCTCCTCGACGACCTCGGACCGCTCACCGACCGGCTCGTGCTGCTCGAGGACGTCCCGCGGCGCCGGACGTCGCCGGAGCGCTGCCTGCCCCTGCTCGACTCCGACCTCGGCGACTGCCTCAGCGGCACCACGCGACGGGCCGACGCGGTGAGCCGGGTGAGCACCGAGGCCGCCGAGGCGGCCGGCGTGGAGGTGGTGCGCACGCGGCAGTGGTTCTGCGACCGGGGCAGGTGCCCGGCGGTCATCAAGGACATGGTCCCGCAGCGCGACGTGGGGCACGTGACCACGACGTACGCCCGGTGGCTGGCGACGCCGCTCGGCCGCGCCCTCGGCCTGCTGCCGCCGCGCGACGGCGATCAGTCGACGAGACCGGCGCCGTAGGCCCAGATCACCAGCTGCACCCGGTCGCGGAGGTCGAGCTTGTCGAGCAGGCGGCCCATGTGGCCCTTCACGGTCGCCTCCGACAGCGCGAGCGACTCCGCGATCTCGCCGTTCGTCAGGCCCTGCGCCACGAGGGTGGCGACGTCGAGCTCGCGCGGCGTCAGCAGCGCCAGGCCCGGGTGGGGCACGACGTCCGCGCGGGGGTCGGGCAGGTGCGAGCCGACGGCGTCGAGCAGGGCCCGCGTCACCCGGGGCGCGACGACGGCGTCACCGGCAGCGACCGAGCGGATGCCGGCGACGAGCTCCTCGGGGCGGGCGTCCTTGAGCAGGAAGCCGCTGGCCCCGGCGCGCAGCGCGGCGAAGGCGCTCTCGTCGAGGTCGAAGGTGGTCACGACCAGCACCCGGGCGCCCGGGTCGGCGGCGACGATGGCCGAGGTGGCGGCGATCCCGTCCACCACCGGCATCCGCACGTCCATCAGCACGACGTCGGGTGCGAGCGCGGCGACCATCGCGATCGCCTTCTCGCCGTCGCCCGCCTCGCCGACCACCTCCAGGTCGGGCTCGGCGTCGAGCAGCATCCGGAAGCCCATCCGCACCAGCGGCTGGTCGTCGACGAGCAGGATCCTCAGCGCCGTCACGGGTCCAGCCTCCCGGACGACCTGCGCAGGGCCGCGTGGACCCGCCAGCCGTGCGGGTCCATCGGCCCGGCGGTCAGCTCGCCGTCCCAGGCCGCGACGCGCTGCGCCATCCCGGCCAGCCCGCGTCCGTCGGGACCGCCCGCGCGCGCCGGCGTACCTGCTCCGTCGTCGCTGACCTGCACCTCGACCACGTCGGCGTCGGCGCGCACGGACAGCTGGGCCGAGGTGCCCCGGAGTGCGTGGCGCAGCGCGTTGGTCAGGGCCTCCTGGGCGATCCGGTAGACCGCGAGCTCGGCGCCCGCGCCCCAGCCGTCGAAGGACCCGTCGACGTCGGCGGTGACGCCGAGGCCGGCCGCCCGGAACCGCTCGACGAGCCGCGGCAGGTCGGCGACGGCGGGCTGCGGCTCGCGCGAGGCCGAACCCCCAGCCGGATCGGGGTCGTCCTCGGAGAGCACGCCGAGCACGCGTCGCATCTCGGCCAGCGAGCTCCGGCCGGTCTCGGCGAGCGCTCGCAGGGCGACGCCCTCCTGCTCGTCGCGCTCGCGGTCGCCGGCGAGGACGCCCTCGGAGAGCCGCACCATCACGGTGATCGAGTGGGCGACGACGTCGTGCATCTCGCGCGCGATCCGGCGCCTCTCCTCGGCGACCGCGATCCGCGCCTGCTGGTCGCGCTCGACCTCGAGCTGGCGGGCGCGGGCCTCGAGCTCGCGGTGGTACTGCCCGCGCACCCGGACCACGCTCCCCGCCAGGGCGGCGGCGGCGAGGAGCGCCGACAACAGGCCCCCGGCCACGGTCGCCGAGACGGGCGGCCCGCCGCGCGGCCCGCCGACGTCGGCGATGCGCAGCGCGACGACCACGTTGAAGACGGTGGCGAGGCCGGTCACGACGAAGCCGGCGACCCGCGACCCGCTCCACCACGAGAGCCCGACCACCAGCAGCATCAGGACGGTCGGCACCAGCTGGCGGCCGTCGGTGACGACGTAGGCCACCAGCAGCAGCGCCATCGACGACGCCAGCGCCGGGAGCGGCCGGCTCCGCGCCCCGTGGAGCGCGCCGATCGCCACGAGGACCAGCAGCGCGGACACCGGACCGCCGGAGCGCCACTGGGCCGGTGCCAGGACGACCGCCAGCAGGACGAGCGCGGCCGGGCCGACCCGGGCGTCGAGCGTCGCGCGCCGGCGCCGGTCGCAGGTGTCGTCCACGGGCTCACCGTAGGTGCTGCGCGGGGCCACGACGAGCGACCGCGGGAGGGGTCCGGGACCGGCGACCCCCTCCCGTGGTCGGGGGTCCGCGACCGCGATCCGGGCCTGTCGGCGCTCACCGGCTCCCCGGCGTCGTACCTAGCGTCGAGGCACACCCACCAGCCAGAGGAGTCACCATGACCGCCTTGTCCGAGACCCGAGGCGACGCCCGCTCCTCGAGCACCGTCGTACGCCGCGGCCTGACCGTCGTCGCCGCACCGGTCGCGGCGGTCGCCGCCTGGGCCGTGCTCACCGCCGTCCCCGGGGCCGACCTCGTCGTCGACCCGGGCGCGGCGTCCGCCCAGACCGTCGGTGCCGTGCCGGTCGTCGTCATCTCGGTCGTGGCGGCGCTGGCCGGGTGGGGCGTGCTCGCGCTGCTCGAGAGGTACGCCGCCTCCCGCGCCACCCGCGTCTGGCGGGCCGGGGCCGCCGTGGTCCTCCTGGTCTCGCTCGTCCCGCTCCTCGCCCCGGGCACCACCGACACCGGGACCCGCGTCTCGCTCGCCGCCCTGCACGCCCTCGTGACCGGCGTCGTCGTGCTCGGCATGACCCGGCCCGCCCGCACCCACTGATCCACGCACCCACCGAAGGAGATCGACATGACCACCACCCGCACCCTCACGAGCAGGTTCACCCGGGCCGTCACGACCGTCGCGGTCGGCGCCGCCGCCGGCGCGACGACCTACGTCCTCGTCCCGTCCGCGGGCGCCGGCGTCGAGGCCACGTCGGCGTCGACCTCCGTGTCGGCCACCGCCGCCGGCGCGGGCACGGACGAGGACACCGACCAGGGCGGTCCGGGCTGCGGGCCGTTCGGCGCCCGGGTCGAGGACCGGCTCGACGACCTGCCGGCCGACCTCCGGGCCGACCTCGAGGTGGCGTGGGCGATCACGGACCGCGCCGAGCGCGGCGACGCGCTGCGCGAGATCTGGCGGGCCGCGAAGGACGGGGACTACGGCGCCGAGGTCCAGGCGCACGTCGAGGACGGGCCGTTCGTCGGCCGTGGTGGCTGGGGCCCCGGCGGGCACCGCGGGCCCTGGGGCCGCTGATCCGTCTGACCCGTCTGACCCGTCTGATCCGTCGAAGTGCCCCGGAGGCGTCGTCCGACTCGGCTAGCCTGCCGGCATGGACGGCGCCTCACTCCTGATCGTCCTGCTGGGCGGCATGGTCATCGTCGGGCTCGTGTCGGTCTACTACCTGGGCGAGGTCAAGCGCGAGGCGGCGGACCTCACGCCCCCTCCGCCGATCGAGCCGCTGCCGGACGGCCTGCCCGAGCCGTCGGCCGACGCGCCTCCCGCCCCGCCGGCCACTCCCGAGCACGAGGCCGCACTGGTCGCCTCGCGCGACCAGGCCGTGCTGCTGCGACGCGACTTCCCGCCCCGCCCGGGCGCCCTGAGCCACTGGGGCGGGGTCCCGTCGGTCCCCCGCGACTTCACGTGGCCCTTCTTCGTCACCACCGACGGCACCGAGCGGGCGATGCACCACGTGCTCCAGCTCGACTGCTCGACCATCCCGGAGGCGGGTCGGCTCGGGCTGATGCCCGACCGGGGCCTGATCTACGTCTTCCTCGACCTCGACTGGGGCATCCACTGGCGGTGGAGCGTGCGCTACGTCGACGCCACCCCCGACCAGCTCGTGCCCGCACCGGTCCCCGCCTCGCTCCCCCACGCCTACGGCGAGCGCGCGTCCTGGCGCTGGCCGAGCACCGATGCCGAGTGGCCGCGGCTGCTGCCGGCGTGGAGCATCGACCCGGTCGTCGTCACGGGCGATCCCGCCGCCGAGGTCGACGAGCCGGACTTCTGGCCCGGCACGGTCCGGCTCGCGGCGCGGGTCGCGGCGATCGACGGCGCGGTCGTGGAGGCGCGGTGGTTCTCCACCAGTCACGCCGACGGCGTCCTGGTCCGCCCGTGGTCGTCGTACCCCCACGACTGGCGTGCGGTCTCGATCCTCACCGGCCACCTCGCCCGGCAGGCCCGGCGGCAGCACCTCGACCACCACGTCCGGCAGGGCGTGATGACCGAGGCGGAGGCCGACGACTCCCTCGTACGACTGCGCGCGGGCGCCGAGTCCTGGTCGGCGCGTGCTGCGGCGTCGCCGGCGTGGGCTCCACTGACCGCGGCCGAGAGCGACGAGGTGTGGCAGCTCGTCCTCGACCACCAGCCGGTGGCGCACGTCGCGCTGGCCGACGCGGTCAACGACTCGCTCGACGCCACCCTGGCCGGCAACCCGGACGCGGCGCGGGTGCTGCCGGCCGAGGCGCTCGACCTGGTCAGGTCACGGCACGCCCTGGCCACGCGGCGCGCCGACGGCGAGCTGCACGTGGCCGACGTCGACCGGATGCTGAGCGCGCCGTCCTACGTCCAGGGCGACGCGGAGGAGCGGATCGGCGAGTGGATCCTGCTGCTCGAGATGTCGTCGGACGAGGCGATCGGGCACCACTTCGCCGAGGGCGTCTACCAGTTCTGGATCCGCCCGGCAGACCTGGCCGCACGGCGCTTCGACCTCGTCGAGCTCACCGCGTCGGCCTACTGAACAGGTCAGGCGGCGACGCGGGAGCGGAGCCGGTCGACCATCCGGCGCAGGGCGCTGGCCGGGCGGGCCTGCGGCGTGAGGGGGAGCATCGAGGTCAGGCCCTCGCGCTCGGCCATCAGCTGGACGGCGTCGTCCTCGTAGGCCTGGGCGAGGCGCTCGGCGAGCGCGACGTCGTCGGCCTCGACCGCGGCGTCGATCCGGCGGAGGTAGTGGTCGTACAGGTCGTCGAGCTCGTCGATCAGGCGCATGTCGGTCTCCTCGGGTGTGCGCGTACGTCCAGTGTGCGCGCTCGATTGGAACGATCCAATACCGCGGCGGTGTGATCTCGCTCGCGGCGGCGGCCGGGCTCCAGGTCCCGACTCAGGACTCGGTGCGCTGGTCCGGCTCGAGGCGCTCGGCCAGCTCGCGGGTCTCCGCGTCGAGCTCGGCGGGGGCGGCGCCCTCGATGCCCCAGGCCCGGGCGATCGCCGTGTGCGCGTCGGCGAGCGTCGCGTCGGGCGCCTCGGCCCGCACGGTCCCCACCGACGCCGCGTCGAAGGGCAGGTCGAGGTGGCCGTGCACCTCGGTGAGCACCTCCTGGAGCCGCTCCTGGTCGTCGACCACGACGAGCGAGCTGAAGAGCCACGCGTCCTTCACCACGCGCTGCGCGGTGCCGACGAGCTTGACGGTCCCGCGCGCGTTGACGCTGTGGGCGCCGGGGCAGTACTCCCCCGGCACCGGCCCGACGCGCGCCTCGATGCCGAGGTCGCGGAGTGCAGCGGCCATCAGCTCGCCGTAGGACTGGAACCGCTGGTCCATCGCGCCCACCGCCTGCGGCTCGCGGCGTACGACGTCGAGGACCAACGCTTTGCCGGTGTAGGCCACCACCCGGCCACCGACCGCGCGCACCGCGGTGGCGAACCCCGCGTCCTCCGCGGCCCGCACCGCAGCGGCGTACCCGGGCAGGCGGGTGTCGCGCCGGCCGAAGACGACCGCGGGCGCGGCGGGCCGGTAGAGGTGGACCGCGGCCCGGAGGGCACCCACCGACGCGCGCCGGAGCAGGGCGTGCGCGACCGCCAGCTCGCCGGACTCGCGCCCGGCCAGCGGGCCGAGGAAGACGGTGCTCATGGGGACATTCCACCGGATCGGGGTAGGAAGGAGCCATGGACCCTCACACCGCCGGCCGCACCGCTCGCATGCTCGAGCCTCTCCACGCGCTCGGCTACTTCGCCCGGGAGGTGGACGACGAGGTCAGCGCCCTCGGTGTGCGCAGGGGCCGCGCCACCTACTTCGCGTCCCGGGCGGCCCCGATGGGTCGCGTGGGTGCAGGCCCGGTCGCGGCGACGTTCTACGTGTTCAACCCGTCGCTGGTCGCCCACTTCATCCCCTCGGCCTGGGAGTCGGCGAGCCCGGACGAGGTCGTCGCCGCCCGCTACCGCGGCGTCTCGGCCGCGTGGGCACGACTGCTGGGCGAGGAGGTGCTGGCCTCCGACGAGGTGAAGGAGGCCGCAGACCTGGCCCGCGCGGCTGCCGGCGGTTGCTCGGTGGCTGGACGGCCGCTCCACGCCGCGCACGCCGACCTGCCATGGCCCGTCGAGCCCCACATGGCGTTGTTCCATGCGATCACGCTCCTCCGCGAGCACCGTGGGGACGGACACGTCGCCGCACTGGTCGGATCCGACCTCAGCGGCATCGACGCACTGGTCACGCACACCGCGACCGGCCGGGGCTTCACCCGGGCGGCCGCGCAGTCCACCCGGGCCTGGTCGGACGACGAGTGGGCGGCCTCCGTGGCGGGCCTGGCGGAGAGGGGACTGATGACCTCCGCCGGAGAGCTCACCGAGGAAGGCACAGCACTGCGTCGGACGGTCGAGCACCGGACCGAGGAGAGCGCCTTCGCACCGTGGCAGGCACTCGGCGAGTCGGGCACGCAGCGGCTGACCGAGCTGTGCCGTCCGCTCGTCACCACGGCGCTGGCCAACGGCGCCTTCCCCGAGGGTGTGTTCGCCTGAGGGTCGACCGCGGCTGAGCCCGGCGCCGGGCACTGGTCCCGCCCGCCTACCGTGGGCGCATGACCGAGCTGCCCGCCGATCCCGCCTCGCTGTCACCGCAGGAGATGCGACGGCTCCAGCAGGAGCTGCAGAGGTTCATGCTCGGCTACGAGTTCGGCCTGCGCGAGATCGAGACCAAGATCTCGATCCTCAGCGACGAGTTCCGGCACATGCACGACTACAACCCGATCGAGCACGTCAGCAGCCGGGTCAAGTCCGCCGAGAGCCTCTTCAGCAAGATCACCCGCAAGAAGCTGCCGCGCGACCTCGACGCGATCCGCGAGCACGTGCGCGACGTCGCCGGCGTCCGCGTCACGTGCAGCTTCGTCCAGGACGCCTACCGGATCTTCGACCTCCTCACGCAGCAGGAGGACGTCACCGTGATCGAGGTCAAGGACTACATCGAGTCGCCGAAGCCCAACGGCTACAAGAGCCTGCACGCCATCGTCGAGGTGCCGGTGTTCTTGTCCACCGGTCGCCAGGACGTGCCGGTCGAGGTGCAGCTGCGCACCATCGCGATGGACTTCTGGGCCAGCCTCGAGCACAAGATCCACTACAAGTACGACGGCCGCGTGCCCGCCGACCTCGTCGGCCAGCTCCGCGACGCCGCCGACACCGCGCAGGCGCTCGACGACCGGATGCAGGCCCTGCACCAGGAGCTGCACGGCCCGCACCGCTGAGGCGCGGTCTCACCCCAGCGGCACGACCGACGCGAACGGTGCGGACACCAGTCCCTCGCGGGTGCGCACCCGGTAGCGGGTCCGTCCGCGAGCCTCGACGACACCCTCCAGCCCCCCGAAGCGACCACCGCCGGAGAGCCGCACGGGTGCGCCGGGGCCGAGCGAGAGCGCCGACCTCGCTCGCGTGCTCCCGCCCGCCGCCCGGGCACGGATCTCGTCGAGCTCGAGCACGAAGTTGGGGTGCATGGGCGCCGGACGGCCGCGGAACGTCCAGTCGTGGAGGGCCGCGGGGTCGAACCTGCCCGGCGTGCACGCGCCACACGACGTGACCCGCTCCGGACGCCGGTGGGCCGTACGCCGGTGACCGGCCGGGCACGTCCCGACCCAGCCGCCCTCCACGCGCGGGACGTCGGAGGAGACGCAGCGCTCGGCCGAGCAGCCGATCCGGAGCGCGGTGGCCCGCCACACCGCGTCGTGGCCGTGCTCCGGCCCGACGAGCGCGTGGGCGATCTCGTGCAGGACGGTGTCGCGCACCTCGTCGACCGGGTGGAGCTGGGTCAACGGCCGGGACAGGCCGATCTCACGGCGACCGGGCCGGCACACGCCGGCCCGGGTCTTGGCCCGGTCGAACACTAGGCGCCAGCCCTCGAGGCCGTGCTCGGCCATGAGCCCCTGCGCCATCACGCGCGCGTCAGCGAGATCCATGGGCCGGATCCTGACAAACACCACCGACAGGCGGGCTACCCGGCGCGGTGCTCACGTGGTGACGACGACGGCCCGGTGGTCGGAGGGCGTGTCGATGAGCTCGACGCTGCGCACCCCACCGGTGGTGAACACGTCGTCGATCCTGCGGCGCGGTCCGAGGGTGCCGGGACCGTCCGGCCTCGCAGCCCAGGCGGACACGAGGCCGGGCAGCTCGAACCCGTGGAAGTTCGAGTCGCCGAGGGCGACCACGTCGTGACCGGCCTCGAGCCGACGGCGTACGACCCGTGCGAGGGCCGCGACCTCGTGGCGGTGTCGCTCGACCAGGGCCGGCCGGTCAGCGCGGTAGACGTCGTGCGCCTGCACCCCCGAGACGAGGTGGTAGTCGACCAGGCAGAGCAGGCGGCCGTCGTCCGGGCCGTGCCGGTCGTGCAGCAGCACCTCCTGTGCAGCGCGTGGCACCTCGAGGCCCGCCGGTCGCCCGCCCCGGTCGGCGCGGCCGGGTCGGCTCAGCAGGTGCAGGCGTGCCGAGACGAGGTCGTAGCGAGCCGTGCGGAAGCCCACCGTGCAGCCGCCCACCAGCGGCGCGAGCCAGCGGTACGGGCCGCGCCCGCCCAGCGGCACACCGCCTGTGGTGACGCGACCGCTCGCGCGCAGCAGCGGCGCCCGAGGGGGATGCCACTCCTGGAGCCCGACCAGGTCCGGCGGTCCCGACGTGTGGGTGCCGCCGAGGACCAGGTCGAGCGCGGCGCGCGCCGCCGTGGCCCGGAGCACGTACTCGACGTTGGCCGAGCCGATCACCGTGGCCACCGCACACCTCCTCCGTCGCGCCTCGCGGCTCAGGGCTCGAGCGCGAGCTTCCCGCCCGGGTGGCCGCCCATGAGCAGCTCGGCCGCCTCGAGGGCGTCGGCGAGCGGGAAGGTCCGCGCGACCGGCACCAGCAGACGCCCCTCGCCGGCCAGGCGCACCAGGTCGGCACGCACGGCGTCGCGGTAGGCCTGGCTGGCCGGCATCGCACCGGCGATCGCGATGAACCCGTCTGCTCGCGCGCGCTCGGCAGCAGCGATGGTCACGATGCGCCCCCGGTCGGCGACGAGGGCGAGCGAGACGTCGACCGCCTCGTCGGTGCCGACGCAGTCGAGCGCCGCGGCGACACCGTCGGGAGCGAGGTCACGGACGCGCTGCTCCAGCCCGTCGCCGTACGCCACCGGGGTCCCGCCGAAGTCGCGCACGGTCTCGAACCGTGCCTCGCTCGCCGTGCCGATGGCCCTCGCCCCGACCATCGCGGCCTGCTGGAGGACGCTCACGCCGACGGCTCCGGACGCACCGTGGACCAGGATCGTGTCGCCGGCCGAGACCCCGGTGACGTGCAGCATCTCGGCGGCCGTGCAGCCCGCGAGGAGCAGGTTCGCCGCCTCCGCCCACGACAGCGAGGCGGGCTTGGCGAACACGTCGGCGGCCGGCACGGTCACCGCGCTCGACCACCCGCCGGCGATCCGGAACGCGAGCACCTCGTCACCCACGGCCACCGGGCCCGACGCCGCCAGGGTGTCCGGCCCCACGGCGGTCACGACCCCGGCCACCTCGTAGCCGACGGGTCGCGGGAAGTCGTCGGGGTTGCCGCGGGCGACGTGCTTGACGTCGGCCGGGTTCATCCCCGCGGCATGCACCTCGATCGTCACCTCGCCGGCGCCGGGGGCGGGCGGCTCGAAGTCCTCGAGGACGAAGCCGCCGGTGTCGCCGGGGCGGGTCGCGATCCAGTGCTGTGCCATGACCCGAACCTAGCCCGGGCCGCCCGACCCGACGCAGGCTCGGCGCCGGGTCAGTCCCGGGCTCAGCCCTGGGCCATGTCGACGAAGCGGGAGTAGTGGCCCTGGAAGGCGACGGTGAGGTCGCGGGTCGGGCCGTTGCGGTGCTTGGCCACGATCAGGTCGGCCTCACCGGGACGGGTCGACTCCTTCTCGTAGACGTCGTCACGGTGGAGCAGGATCACCATGTCGGCGTCCTGCTCGAGCGACCCGGACTCACGCAGGTCGCTCATCATCGGGCGCTTGTCGCCGCGCTGCTCGGGACCACGGTTGAGCTGGGACAGCGCGATGATCGGGCACTCGAGCTCCTTGGCGAGGAGCTTGATGTTGCGCGAGAACTCCGAGACCTCGAGCTGGCGGGACTCGACCTTCTTGCCCGAGCTCATCAGCTGCATGTAGTCGATGACGATGAGCTTGAGGTCGTGGCGCTGCTTGAGCCGACGCGCCTTGGCCCGGATCTCCATCATCGTCATGTTGGGGCTGTCGTCGATGAACATCGGGGCGCCCGAGACCTGGCCCATCTTGCGGGCCAGCTTGTCCCAGTCCTCGTCGCGCATCGTGCCGTTGCGGATGTGGTTGAGCGGCACCTTCGCCTCGGCCGAGAGCAGGCGCATCATGATCTCCGAGCGCGTCATCTCCAGGCTGAAGAAGACGCTCGTGAGGTTGTTGTGGATCGAGGCCGCGCGGCAGAAGTCGAGCGCGAGGGTCGACTTCCCCATGGCGGGACGGGCCGCGACGATGATCATCTGCCCCGAGTGGAGGCCGTTGGTCAGGTCGTCGAGGTCGGCGAAGCCGGTGGGCACGCCGTAGAGCCCGGCCTCGCGGTTGCCGATCGCCTCGATCTCGTCGAGGACGCCGCTCATGATGTCGCTCAGCGGCGCGTAATCGACCGCTGCACGGCGGTCGGTGACCTTGTAGACCTCGGCCTGGGCGTGGTCGACGACGTCGTCGATCTCGCCCTCGCCGGCATAGCCGAGCTGCGCGATCCGGGTGCCGGCCTCGACCAGGCGGCGCAGGATCGCCTTGTCGCGCACGATCTCGGCGTAGTAGCCGGCGTTGGCCGCGATCGGCACGTTGGCCGACAGCGTGTGGAGGTAGGGGGCGCCGCCGATGCGCTGGAGCTCCCCGCGCTTGGTCAGCTCGGCGGCCACCGTGACCGGGTCGGCTGGCTCGCCGCGGCCGTAGAGGTCGATGACCGCGTCGTGGATGACCTCGTGGGCCGGGCGGTAGTAGTCGACGCCCTTGATCACGTCAACGACGTCGGCGATCGCGTCCTTGGACAGCAGCATCGACCCGAGCACGCTCTGCTCGGCGGCGTTGTCCTGCGGGGGCGTGCGGTCGCCCGCCGATCGGGGCGACTCACCGGGCTCGTAGGCCGCCGGTCCGTCGCCCCAGGCCTCGTCGGTGTCGCCGTCGAACGCGATGCTCACCCGTAGCTCCTCTGCTGCGCTGCTGTTGCCGGCGACCCCGTCGTGGTCGACGGTAGGGAGGGCCACCGACACTCCCACCGACGTGCACGTCAGGACTACTTCCGCGCGAGACCGTACGTGCTCGGGGGCGGCCGGGGGAAGCCGACGAGGCCGAGTTATCCACAGGCTCTGTGGAGAAGCTGGGCACTCACGTGGACGACACGCCCGGCCACGTGCACATGCCGTGGAACGTCCTGTGGACACAGCAGGACAGTCGGCCCTCATCTGGCCTCTGACCTGCGGAAACGTCGTACACACGCTGTGGACGGAAAACAGTCGTGATGTCGGGTCGTTCACCTGTCCGACATCTGGAAGTCGCCGGTTGCTTTGTCGACACGGGCGGGCGACCACGGTCCCCGCGTCATCATCCACACCGCCATGCACAGGTAGTCCGAATGGACTATGTACACCTCGCGGCGACGGTCGATATGTGAACGCCCCGGGCGTGCCGCCAGGGCCGTTTCCTAGGGTGGGCACCGTGAGACCAGTCAACCGGGAGATCCTGCGCCTGGCCGTCCCGGCCTTCCTCGCGCTCGTCGCCGAGCCGCTCTTCCTGCTCTCCGACGCCGCCATCGTCGGGCACCTCGGCACGCCCGAGCTCGCCGGCCTCGGCGTCGCCGCCGTGGTGCTCCAGACGGTCGTCGGGCTGTGCGTGTTCCTCGCCTACGGCAGGACCGCCAGCGTCGCGCGCCACCTCGGCGCCGGGGACCTCCGCGCAGCGCTCGCCCAGGGCGTCGACGGCGTCTGGCTCGCGGTCGTCATCGGCACGATCGCCACCGTCGCCGGCATCGTCCTCACGCCCACCCTCGTCGGCGCCTTCGACGCCGGCGCCGAGGTCAGCGGGCACGCCGAGACCTACCTCTCCCTCGCCTTCCTCGGCACCACCCCGCTCCTGGTCATGCTCGCCACGACCGGTGTGCTCCGCGGACTGCAGGACACGCGGACGCCGCTGCTGGTCGCGGTGGCCGGCAACGGGCTCAACATCGTCCTCAACGTCGTCCTGGTCTACGGCCTCGACCTCGGCATCGCCGGCTCGGCGATCGGGTCGGTCGTCGCCCAGGTGCTGTCCGCCGCGTGGCTCGTGGCCGTCGTGGTCCGCGCCGCCCGGGAGCACGACGCACCGCTCACGCCCGACGGCGCCGGCATCCGCGCAGCCGCGCACGCGGCGATCGCGCTCGTGATCCGCACGCTCGCGCTGCGCGCCTGCCTGCTCGTGGGGACGTACGCCGTCGCCCGCGCCGGCACGCAGGGCTCCGACGTCACCATCGCCACCCACCAGATCGCGATCACCCTCTGGAGCTTCCTCGCCTTCGCGCTCGACGCCATCGCGATCGCCGCGCAGGCCCTCACCGGGCGCGCGCTCGGGAGCGGCGACGTCGACAGCACGCGCCGCCTCACCCGCCGGATGGTCCAGTGGGGCTGGGGCAGCGGGATCGTCGCCGGGTTCGCGCTCGCCGCCGTGTCGCCGTTCATCGGTGCACTCTTCACCAGCGACCCCGAGGTGCGCGCCCTGCTCGTGCCGGTGCTCCTCGTCGCGGCGCTCGGCCAGCCCCTCGCGGGGGTGGTCTTCGTCCTCGACGGGGTGCTCATCGGAGCGGGGGACGGCACCTACCTCGCGTGGGCCGGCCTGGTCGTGCTGGCGGCGTACGCCCCCGCGGCGCTGTGGGCGGCGACCCTCCCCCACGGGCTGGTCGCGGTGTGGATCGCGATGACCTTCGTCTTCATGGGTGCGCGCGGTGTGCTGCTGACCCTCCGGGCGCGCAGCGAGAAGTGGATGGTGACCGGAGCCTCACTCGCTCGTTGAGCCTCTCGAGCAGACGTCACGCCTCGGGAGGGCAGATGAAGATCGCACGCGCCGCACTGAAGGGGGCGCTCGTCGCCCTGGTCGCCGGAGGCCTTGTGCCGCTCGCCGGCGCGGCCCCGGCACAGGCCGCCGCCGGCTGCACCGACGAGACGCCGCCGTCGGTGCTCCAGGACGGGTGCGACGACGCCACCCCGCCGGAGACCTCGGTCTCCTCGAGCGTCACGCCCAACGCCGCGGGCCTGGTCACCACCTCGTCGGTCACCTTCACGCTCGGCTCGTCGGTCGACGACGGCGACCTCGGGCCGTTCGGCTTCGAGTGCCGGCTCACCGGCACGCCGACGTCGTACGACTGGCAGGCGTGCCCGAGCATCGTCACGCTCACCGGGCTCCCCGACGCGGCGCCCGGGACCTATGTCTTCGAGGCCCGCGCCGTCGACCTCGGCGACCGCGCGATCGACCCCGACACCCTCCTCGGACCCGGGTCGGTCGTCGACACCCCCGACCACGACCAGACCCCCGTGCGCGTCGCGTGGGGCCAGGACACCAGGGCGCCGTTCGTGTTCGTCACCGGCAGCACCTACGACGAGGCCACGCCGACGCAGCCCGTCGTGACCAGCGAGACCGTGCCGATCCGGCTGAACAGCAGCGAGCCGGGCTCGACCTTCGAGTGCACCGACAACGGCACGGCGATCCCCTGCTCCGCCGGCCGCTTCGAGCTGGCCGGCGCCGCACCGGGGCGGCACACCTTCACCGCCCGGACCCTCGACCGGGCGGGCAACGCCAGCGGCTGGTCGGACCCGATCGAGTTCTTCGTGCCGCGCAACATCGTGCGGACCACCGGGAAGGCATCGGGATCGGCGGCACGTACGACCCGCGCCGTGCGGGTCTCGAAGGGCTGGCGGACCGTGCGCGACGCGGGCTACTTCCGCGGCGACGCCCTGAGGGCGACCACGCGCGGCGCGCGCCTGGTCCTCCCGCGCACCGAGGTCGGCGAGCTCCGCCTGCTGGCTGCCACCGGACCGCGCTTCGGCAAGGTGCGGGTCCGCGTGGGCAACCGCGCCTGGCACGTCGTGGACCTCGCCGCACCGGCCGCGAGCTCGCGCCAGCTCGTCGTGATCGACCGCTACTCCGGGATCCGCACGGGTCGGATCACCATCGAGTCGCTGAGCAGGAAGCCGGTCGTGGTCGACGCGGTGGTCGCCCGGCCGAACCGGTTCCCGGCCGCCAGCTGACGACCGCACGACGCAGGTCCGGGACGACGAACGGCCCGCCGCCCCCGGAGGGGCAGCGGGCCGTCGTGTGGTGCGTCAGGCGTCGATCAGGCCGGGACGACGTTGAGGGCCACCGTGGCGGACACCTCGTCGTGCAGCTTGACGGCCACGGAGTGGCTGCCGAGCGACTTGATCGGGTTGGCGACGAGGATCGTGCGCCGGTCGACCTTCTCGCCGGAGACCTCGGAGATCGCGTCGGCGATCTCCGCGGTGGTGACGGCGCCGAAGAGGCGGCCGCCCTCGCCGGCACGGACCTTCACGTTGACCGTGCTGGCCTCGAGCTTGGTCTTGATCTCCGCGGCGTGGCTCTCGTCGCGCGCCGCGCGGGAGGCACGGGCGGACTTGATCGACTCGATGGTCTTCTCGCCACCGCGGGTCCAGCGGATGCCGAGGCCCCGGGGAACGAGGTAGTTGCGGCCGTAGCCGTCCTTGACCTCGACCACGTCGCCGGGGGCGCCGAGGCCGTCGACCTCCTGGGTCAGGATGAGCTTCATGTCTCGTGCTCCTCTCAGCGACCGGTGGACGTGTAGGGCAGCAGAGCCAGCTCGCGCGCGTTCTTGACGGCGATGGCCACGTCGCGCTGGTGCTGGACGCAGTTGCCGGTCACGCGACGGGCGCGGATCTTGCCACGGTCGGAGATGAACTTGCGGAGGAGCGTGGTGTCCTTGTAGTCGACACCGGTCGCCTTCTCCTTGCAGAACTGGCAAACCTTCTTCTTGGGCTTGCGCAGAATTGCCTTGGCCATTGTGGTGCTCCCTTTCAGTGAGCCCGGCCCTGAAGGCAATCAGGGACGGAATGGTGGTGGGTGTTGCAGGTGATCCGGATCAGGATCAGAAGGGCGGCTCGTCGTTGCCGCCGCTGACCCCGGGCGTGGCCCACGGGTCGTTGGCCGGGGCGCCGCCCTGCTGGCCGCCGCCCTGTTGGCCGCCCTGGGGCTGGCCGCCCCAACCGGCGCCGCCACCCTGCGAGGGAGCGGGGCTGGCCCACGGGTCGTCGGCCGGCGCGGACTGACCGCCACCGCCGCCACCCGAGTAGCCGCCGCCACCGCCGGAGTAGCCGCCACCGCCGCCGGACCGGGTCGTCTTGGTGACCTTGGCCGATGCGGAGCGCAGCGACGGGCCGACCTCCTCGACGTCGATCTCGAAGACGGTGCGCTTCTCACCCTCGCGGGTCTCGTACTGACGGGACTTGAGGCGACCCTGGACGATCACGCGCATGCCCCGCTGGAGGGACTCGGCGACGTTCTCCGCGGCCTGGCGCCACACAGCGCACGAGAGGAACAGCGTGTCGCCGTCCTTCCACTCGTTGCTCTGGCGGTCGAAGGTGCGCGGCGTCGACGCGATCCGGAAGTTGGCCACGGGGGCACCCGAGGGGGTGAACCGCAGCTCCGGGTCGTCGACGAGGTTGCCGATGACGGTGATCGTGGTCTCGCCTGCCATGTCAGGTCTCCTCAGAATTTCCTGCTGATCCGGTGTTGCTCTGGGTGCTGCCCATCAAACAGGCAGGCACCCACAGCGGGAAGGGTCTATCCACAGACGCCCGCGAGGGCGGTCAGTGGGCGTCGGGACGCATGACCTTCGTGCGCAGGATCGACTCGTTCAGCGTGAGCTGGCGGTCGAACTCCTTGACCGTCGCGGGCGTGGCCGTCAGGTTGATGACGGCGTAGATGCCCTCGGCGTTCTTCTTGATCTCGTAGGCCATCCGACGGCGACCCCACACGTCGAGGGACTCGATCGAGCCACCGTCCTTGCGGATCACGTTGAGGTACTTGTCGAGCGACGGCTCGATGGTGCGCTCGTCGAGACTCGGGTCGAGGATGACCATCACTTCATAGGCACGCATAGCGGTCTCCACCTCCTCTGGGCTAGAGCGGCCACGGGCTTTCCGTGGCAGGAGGGCTGTGCGTGGTGGCGGGCGATCGATTCGCACGCCACCGGGTGCTGCGTGTTGCCCGCAGGCAACCGGGGAAGGCTACCAGCGCGGCGACCGCCGGCCGGAATCGTCGTACGACGGCTCCGACCGGCGGTCAGCGGCTGGCAGGTGGCGCGTGGTGGCGGGCGGTGCGTCAGTCGGCGGAGCGGCGCACGAACGACAGCGCCGTGCCCGCGATGGCGGCGAGCAGTGCGAGCCAGTAGCCGATGCCACGGCCGATGTCGATGCCGTCGCAGAGGCCGTCGATGCCGGCGTCGTCGCAGCCGCCGCCGGGGGTCACGAAGAGCGCGACCAGCAGGCAGAGCGTCGCGACGGCGAACAGGCCGAGCACCGCGTCGCGCAGCGGGACCGGCAAGGAGAACGAGACGCCGAGCAGCCTGGTGACCAGCAGCCCGGCGGCGACGACGGCAGCGAGCACGCCGAACCAGCCGAGGAAGCCGTGCCAGGCGTTGGCCGAGCTCCCGGCCGAGGTGCCGAGGATCTCGACCGACACCGTGTAGAAGGGCAGCAGCGAGGCGATGAAGGCGACGAGGCCGGCGCCGATGATGCCGAGGTCGAGCGGGTTGCCGGCCTTGAGCTTGTCGGCGGCCTGGCTGGCCTGGGCGGCGTAGTCCGGCCCCGGCGCGGACGGCGGGGTCGAGGCGGCGGGCGGCGGGGTCGAGGCTGCGGGCTCGACGGGCTGGGTCGGCTCCGGTGTGGGCTCGGCCCCGGGAGTGGTGTCAGACATCGGGATATCCCCCTCTTGGGCCCCGGGAGTGCGGGGCCGATCAGCGGGAGACTGTCGCAGTCCGGGGTCGCCCGCAAGGGGGCTGGCCACACCATCGCCGGGCGGGAGACGGTCGTCACCAGCCCTGTGGACGACCGCAGCGCGCCGGGGTCGACTCGGGCTAGCGTCGAGCGGTGCCCCCTGCCTCGCGCGCCCCCGCCGTCGTGGCGGGCCGCTACCGGCTGCTCGACCAGGTCGGCGCGGGAGGGATGGGCTCGGTGTGGCGGGCCTACGACGAGCGCACCGGCCACCACGTCGCGGTCAAGGTGCTCGGCCAGCACAGCGCCGCGCTCCTGGCGAGGTTCGTGCGGGAGCAGGCGATCCGGGTGCGGCACCCGCACGTCGTCGCGCCGCACGGCTGGGCGGCCGAGGACGACCTCGTGGTGCTCGCGATGGAGCTCGTGACGGGCGGGTCGGTCGCCGACCTGCTGCGCGAGCGCGGACCCCTCGACGCCGGCACCGCGGGCGTGCTCCTCGAGCAGCTGCTCCTCGGCCTGGGCGCGGTCCACGCGGCCGGGCTCGTCCACCGCGACGTCAAGCCGGCCAACCTCCTCCTCGAGGCCACCCCGCACGGCGCACCGCACCTGCGCCTCGGCGACTTCGGGGTCGCCGCGCCCGTCGCCGACCGGCGCTTCACCACCGTCCCCGGCGCCATCGGCACCGACGGCTACATGGCGCCCGAGCAGGCCCACGGTGCGCTGCCCGAGCCGTCGCAGGACCTCTACGCCGTCGGCCGGGTCGCCCTGGAGATGGTGACCGGCCTGCGTCCCAGCCGGCAGCACGACGTCCCGTCCCACCCGCTCCGGCCGCTCGTCGACCGGTTGCTCGTCGCCGACCCCGCCCAGCGCCTGGCCACCGCCGACGCGGCCCTGCGCCTGCTCCGCCGCCTCGACCTCCCCGAGCCGCTCTGCCCGCCGGTGCCCGATCGGCTGGGGCCCGCGCCACGCGGTCGTCGTACGACGTCGGGTGGGGGTGTCGACTGGCTCGGCTGGCTCGCCGTCGCGGGGCTCGTCGGCGTGGTCGCCGGGTGTCTGTGCCTGCTCCTAGGGTGGTCCCCATGAGCACCCAGCAGTCCACCCAGGTCGCGATCGGCGCGCACGTCGAGCAGACCGACCCCGTCGCCGAGGCGCTCGCCCGCGACACGACGCTCGTGCAGTTCTTCCTCGGCGACCCGCAGGGCTACAAGGGCCCCGAGATCAGGTACGACGGTGGCGCGGCCGCCCTGCGTGCCGCGGCCGAGGAGGCCGGCGTCGACCTCTACGTCCACGCGCCCTACATCGTCAACGTGGCGACGACCAACAACCGGATCCGCATCCCGAGCCGCAAGCTGCTCCAGCAGCACATGGACGCCGCCGCCGAGATCGGCGCCAAGGGCCTGATCGTGCACGGCGGGCACGTCAACAAGGACGACGACCCGGCGAAGGGCTTCGACAACTGGCGCAAGGCCGTCGAGGCGACCGACATCAAGGTGCCGCTGCTCATCGAGAACACCGCGGGCGGCGACAACGCCATGGCGCGCCACCTCGACCGCATCGCCGGGGTGTGGGACGCGATCTCCGCCGCACCCCACGCCGACCAGGTCGGCTTCTGCCTCGACACCTGCCACGCCTGGGCCGGCGGCATCGACCTCGGCGACGCGGTCGAGAAGGTCCGCTCGATCACCGGCCGCATCGACCTCGTCCACGCCAACGACTCGCGCGACGACTTCGACTCCGGTGCCGACCGGCACGCGAACTTCGGCCAGGGCCACCTGCCGCCCGACGAGTTCGCCGGGGTCGTGCGCGAGGCCGGCGCCCCGGTCATCTGCGAGACGCCCGGCGGGGCCGCGGAGCACGTCGCCGACTTCGCCTGGCTGCGCGAGCACCTCTGAGCCCGACAGGACACCTGCAAGAAATCTGCCGAGGTCGTGCAACCAAACGCCGGCCCACCGCGTCTGCACCTGTGAGGGGACCAGACACGTACGGGGGTCGTGTCTGGTCCCTTGTACGGTTCTGAGGGTGACGACCTCAGTGACGACCGGGCTGACCCTGCGCCCGATCACGACGCAGGAGCACCGCGACTTCATCGCCGGCCGGTCGTCCGCGAGCTTCCTCCAGACGCCCGGGTGGGCGAGCGTGAAGGCGGAGTGGAAGGCCGAGTCGCTCGGCTGGTTCCGCGGTGACGAGATCGTCGGAGCCGCGCTGGTCCTGAACCGACAGCTCCCGCGCGTGAAGCGCTACCTCGCCTACCTGCCCGAGGGCCCGGTCATCGACTGGACCGGCGACGACCTCGAGGCCTGGCTGCGCCCGATGGTCGCGCACCTGAAGAAGCAGGGCGCGTTCGCGATCCGGATGGGACCGCCCGTCGTGACCCGGCGGTGGTCGGCCGAGCAGGTCAAGGCCGGCATCGCGGACGAGACGGTGCGCCGGCTGGGCGACGTACCTCCCCTGGAGCGGTCGCAGGACGGCGCGCGCGTGATCGCCCAGCTCCACGAGCTCGGCTGGCAGCAGCAGTCGGCCGAGGGCGGCTTCTCCGCCGGGCAGCCGCAGTTCAACTTCCAGATCCCGCTGGTCGACGAGTCGGGCGCCCCGCGCACCGAGGCCGACGTCCTCGCCGGGATGAACCAGCTCTGGCGCCGCAACATCAAGAAGGCCGACAAGTCCGGCGTCGAGGTGGCCCTCGGTGGCCGCGACGACCTCAAGGCCTTCCACGACCTCTACGTCCACACCGCCGAGCGTGACCACTTCACGCCGCGGCCGCTGGCGTACTTCCAGACGATGTACGACGCCCTCGCCGCGGAGGACGCGGACCGGATCCAGCTCTGGCTGGCCCGGCACGAGGGCGACCTGGTCGCCGCCACGATCGCGATCCGCGTCGGCACCCACGCGTGGTACTCCTACGGTGCCTCCTCGACCGAGAAGCGCGACGTGCGCGGCTCCAACGGGGTGCAGTGGGCGATGATCCGCCACGCGATCGCGGCCGGCGCCGAGGTCTACGACCTGCGCGGCATCACCGAGACGCTCGACGCCGACGACCCGCACGTCGGGCTGATCCAGTTCAAGGTCGGCACCGGCGGCGAGGCCGTGGAGCACGCCGGCGAGTGGGACCTCCCGGTCAACCGGGCGATCTACAAGGCCTTCCAGCTCTACCTGGCCAGGCGGGGGTGACGCGCCGATGAGCCTCACCCTCACGGTGGACGGCGACCGCTGGCGCCGGCACCTCCTCAGCACCGTCACCACGCACCCGGGCATCGTCCCGGTGGCGAAGGGCAACGGCTACGGCCTCGGGCTCGGCCGCCTGGCCCGTCGGGCGCAGTGGCTCGCCGACCACGCCGGTGAGACCGGGGCGCCGCTCGACCTGCTGGCCGTCGGGACCTACGACGAGGTCCCGGAGGCGGCCACCCGCTACTCCGGCGACCTGCTGGTGCTCACGCCGTGGCGACCGTTCGGCGCCGCGCTCGACCTCGACGAGCGCACGGCCGCGCGGGTCGTCCACACGGTCAGCCGGCCCGAGGACCTCGCCGCGCTGCGCGAGCGCGACCCGCGGGCGCGCTTCGTCCTCGAGCAGCTCACCTCGATGATGCGGCACGGCATGACCCGGCGCGAGCTCGCGACCGCGGCCGAGGAGCTCGGACAGGCCCGCAGCGGGCTGCGCGGCGTCGCGATGCACCTGCCGCTCAACACCACCTCGCACCTCGGCGAGGTCACCCGGCTCATCAACGAGATCGTGGCCTCGGGCCTGCCGACCACGACCGTCTTCGCCTCCCACCTCACGGCGAGCGAGCTCGCCCGGCTGGCCACGAGCTACCCCGACTTCACGGTCCGTCCGCGCATCGGCACCGACCTCTGGCTCGGCGACCGCGGCGCGCTGCGGGTGGGCGCGACCGTGCTCGACGTGCACCAGGTCGAGCGCGGCGACACCTTCGGCTACCGCGGGCGCAGCGTCCCGAAGAGCGGCCACATCGTGGTGGTCTCCGGCGGCACCGCGCACGGCATCGGGCTCGAGGCGCCGACCGGTGACCAGTCGCTCAAGGCGCGGGCCGCGACCCTCGCGCGCGGCGGCATGGACGCGGTCGGCTTCGTCCGCTCGCCCTTCTCCATCGACGGCAAGCAGCGCCTGTTCGCCGAGCCCCCGCACATGCAGGCCTCGATGCTGTTCGTGCCGTCAGGCGCGCGCGTCCCCCGCGTCGGCGAGGACATCGACGTCCGGATCCGGTTCACCGCCACCGACTTCGACCGCGTCGTCGTCAGCTGACTCCGACGCGGCGTCCCGCACGACGGCGACGACCAGCCAGAGCAGGGCGCCGACGCGCAGCACGACCGCCAGCCAGTAGGCCCGGTCGTCGTCCGTGATCGTCGGGTCGAGCGCCATCCCGACCCACCAGCCGGTGATCACCGAGCTCAGCAGGGTCAGGCCCTGCCACACGAGCAGGTCGCGCCAGCGTCGTACGCCGATCGCGGCCAGCGGCAGCGCCAGGAGGGCCGCCTCCGGAGGGGCGGACGGCGCGACGACGAGCGCCGCGGCCAGGAGTACGAGCCCGGCCCGCGCACTGGTGACGGCCGTCGGTCGTCCGGCGCGGCGCGCCAGCCACCACACCAGCGCGGCCGCGGCCGTGAGGGCCGCCAGCTGCACGACGGTGCGCGTGGTCGACGACGGCGGGTGACCGGCCTGCTGGAGCAGCAGCCACACCGATCCGGTGTCCGCCTCGGGGATGCTGCCGCGGCCGGGGAGGGTGAGGACGACGTAGGCGGCTGCCGCCGCGAGGAGGGCGTCGACACGGTCGCGCATCCGGGCCCCGACGGCGATCACGCCGACGAGGGCGAGCACCACCGGGAGCGCGAAGGCGGCACCGATGCCGGCACCGACGCCGGCCAACCAGGCGCGCCCCGAGGTCCAGCCCCACAGCAGGACGGCGATCCCGACCGCGGCGACGAGCTCCCAGGAGAGCCAGTGGACCAGCAGCACGGGCGACATCGCCCAGCCGGCCGCCGCCCAGGGGCGGCGGTGGTCGACCCGGACCAGCAGGGCGGTCGCGAGGAGCGCCAGCGCCGCGAGCAGCACCGCCAGGCCCGCGGTCGAGCTGACCGGGCCCGACCCGGGGAAGAGCTCACCGAGCCGCTGGAGCCAGGTGGCGACGTGCGGAGCGGAGGCGTCGTCGGTCGAGCGCCCGGCCAGCTCGCTCCAGCACTGCTGGGCGAACGGCTGGTTCGGCTTGCTCCACCCCGACGGCACGCAGGCCGACTTCGAGACCATGCCGAGGGCCAGCACGACCGCGGTCGAGCCGAGCAGCACCCGCGCGGGGCTCCACCACCGGTGCCCGGCGGAGTGCTCGCCCAGCGGACCGCCGACGACCTCGGACATCGCCGCGACGACGGGATCGGTGCGCGTCGGGCTCTCCACGGTCGTCAGGGTCGCAGATCGGGGGTGTGGCGCGGCTGGAGGCGCCCGGTCGGGGTGGCCGGAGGGGTCTCCGTCGGGATCGGCGTCTCCGTCGGGACGGTGGGCGTCTCCGTCGGCACGGTGGGCGTCTCCGTCGGGACGGTGGGCGTCTCCGTCGGCGTCTGGGTCGGGGTCTCGGTGGGAGTCTCCGTCGGCGTCTCCGTCGGGATGCCGCCCGTCGCGGTCTGCGTCGGCCGGGTGGGCTTCGGCGGCGGGGGCGGCGGCGGGGTGTACTCGTGCCCGTCGGACGGGGCGTCGCCGTCGAGCATCGCGGGCTCGGGGAACTCCTCGACCGTCATGCCGTCCATGACGCGCTCCATGATCCCGGCCCACGTCTTGGCGGGGTAGTTGCCGCCGAAGTAGCCGGAGCGGCCGTCGGAGCTGGTCGGCAGCCAGAGGTCGGCACCGTCGGGGCGGGGCACGTCGAGGCCCTCGCGGCCCTTGCCCCGGACGTACATCACCGCGGTGGAGATCTGCGGGGTGTAGCCGACGAACCAGGACGACGACACGTCGCCGTCGTCGTTGGTCGCGGTGCCGGTCTTGCCGGCCGCGGGACGGTCGATGGCGAGCGCCTCGGCGCCCGAGCCGCTCTGCACGACCTGCTGGAGCGCGTACGACACGTCCGAGGCGATGTCGGGGTCGACGGTCTCCTTGCTGCGGTCCTTCGCCTCGTAGAGGACGTCGCCGTTCTTGTCGACGACCTTCTGCACCACGTGGACGTCGTTGCGCACGCCGCCGTTGGCCAGGGTGGCGTAGGCGTTGGCCATGTTGATCGGGCTGACCTGGGCCGTGCCGAGGGTGACTCCGACGTTGTCCTGGAAGTCGATCGACTGCCGGGGGATGCCGAACTTGGAGCCCTCGTTGCCGGGGATGCCCAGGTCCTCGGCCGCCTGGATGACCTTCTGCGGGCCGTCGTCCATCGCGTCGACCATGTCGACGAAGGCGGTGTTGACGGAGTTCTCGGTGGCGTTGAGCATCGAGACGGCCGAGCCGTAGCTCTCGTTGCCCTGGTTCTCGAACTCGGTGCCGGCGATGTCGATCGGGCTGTTGCCGTCGAAGGTGTCGGTGAGCGAGAAGCCGTCGCGGATCGCGGCCACGTCGGTGGCCGCCTTCATCGTCGAGCCGGCCATGCCGCCGGCCACGGCCCAGTTGATCTGGGAGTCGAGGTAGTCCTGGCCGCCGTAGAAGCCGAGCAGCTCGCCGGTCTGGGTGTCGACGGTGGCGGCGCCGATGTGGAGGTCGGCGTTGCCGGCCTGGCCCGGCATGCCGGCGTCGGGGCGGTTGGCGTTGACCGCCTCCTCGACGTCGGACATCACCTGCGGGTCGAAGGTCGTGGTGATCCGGAGGCCGCCGCCGTCGATCTGGTCCTCGGTCGCGATGCCGCGGGACAGGATCTCCTTCTTGACCAGGGCGAGCATGTGGCCCTTCTGGCCGCCGTACTGGCTCGACGCCGCGATCTTGGGGAACTTCGGCAGCTTCTTCTCGGCCTTGTCCCGCTGCTCGCCGGTGATGGTGCCCATGTCGGCCATGCTGTCGAGGACGTAGGCGTAGCGGCCCTTGAGGGCGTCCCTGCTGTCCTGGCCGTTGGCCGGGTCGTAGCGCGTCGGGTTGTTGAGGACCGTCGCGAGCACGGCGGACTCGCGCAGGTTGAGGTCCTTGGCGTCCTTGTCGAAGTAGGCCTGCGACGCGGCCTGGATGCCGTAGGCGCCGCGGCCGAAGTAGATGGTGTTGAGGTAGCCCTCGAGGACCTGCTTCTTGTCGAGCTGCTGCTGGATCTTCAGCGAGACGATCGCTTCCTTGATCTTGCGCTTGTAGCTCTGCTCGCTCGTCAGGTAGAGGATCTTGACGTACTGCTGGGTGATCGTGGACGCGCCCTGGCGGGCGTTGCCGGCGGCGTTGGAGAAGAGCGCGCGCAGGATGCCCTTGGGGTCGATGCCCTTGTCGGTCCAGAAGGTCTGGTTCTCCGCGGCGACCACGGCGTCCTGGATGGAGTCGGGCATCGTGGACAGCGGGATCGACTCGCGGTTCTGGTCGTCGTAGTAGGTGCCGAGCTGCTGCTCGCCGTCGCGGTAGTAGACGAACGTGGTCTGGGCCTGGAACGCGGAGTTCGGGGTCGGGATGCTGATCGCCTGGTAGAGCACCACCACGACGCCGCCCAGGACGAGGGCACCGACCACGCCGAGCACGGCGAGGACCTTCGCGACCTTGGCCACGCGCTGGCGGGCCGTGCGCCTCGGCTTCGGTCGACGGGTCTGGGCCTTGCCGTCGGCCCTGCGCTTCTTCGCACTCACCGGAAAAGGGTAAGGGGACCGGCCCAGCATCCCGATTCGTCATGTGCGGATATATCGGTACGATAGATCGCATGGCACGCCGTGGAGACACCATCGAGCTCGCAGTCCTCGGACTGCTGCACGAGGGACCCATGCACGGCTACGAGCTGCGCAAGCGGCTGAACCTCATGCTCGGCTGGGGGCGGGTGCTGTCGTACGGCTCCCTCTACCCCGCGCTCAAGAAGATGCTGCGCGCCAACCTGATCACCGAGGTGGCCGACACCTCGACGCCGGTCAACCGCCGCCCGCGCATCACCTACGAGGTCACCCCCGCCGGCAACGAGCACTTTCAGCGGCTCATGTCGGAGGTCGGTCCCACCGCGTGGGAGGACGACAACTTCGACATCCGGTTCGCCTTCTTCTCCTCCACCGACATGGAGATCCGGCTCCGGGTCCTCGAGGGCCGCCGCTCGCGGCTCCAGGAGCGGCTCGCCCGCGTCCAGGGCGAGCTCGAGCGCACCCAGGCCGAGGTCAACCGCTACGCCGCCGAGCTCAACCGCCACGGCGTCGAGTCGGTCGAGCGCGAGGTCCGCTGGCTCTCCGACCTGATCCGCGCCGAGCGCGACGAGTCGCCCGGCGCCTCCCCCTCTGCCCCAGCCACGTCACCCGCCACACCGCACGGCAGCACACCCCGAGCAAGCAACGACTGACAACCGCCAGCACAGCACACAAAGTAGACCGAGAAATCGAGAAGGAGAGCCCCATGGGTTCGGTACGAGTAGGGATCGTCGGAGTCGGCAACTGCGCCACCTCCCTCGTCCAGGGCGTTGAGTACTACAAGGACGCGGACCCGGCCGGCACCGTGCCCGGGCTCATGCACGTCAAGTTCGGCGACTACCACGTCGGCGACGTGCAGTTCGTGGTCGCGTTCGACGTCGACGACAAGAAGGTCGGCAAGGACCTGTCCGAGGCCATCAACGCCTCGGAGAACAACACCATCAAGATCGCCGACGTCCCGACCCTCGGTGTCGAGGTGAAGCGCGGCCCGACGATGGACGGCCTCGGCAAGTACTACCGCCAGACCATCGAGGAGTCGGCCGCCGAGCCGGTCGACGTCGTGCAGGCGCTCAAGGACGCCGAGGTCGACGTCCTCGTGTGCTACCTCCCCGTGGGCTCCGAGCAGGCCGCCAAGTTCTACGCGCAGTGCGCGATCGACGCCGGCGTCGGCTTCGTCAACGCCCTGCCCGTCTTCATCGCCTCCGACCCCGAGTGGGCCAAGAAGTTCGAGGACGCCGGCGTCCCGATCGTCGGCGACGACATCAAGTCGCAGGTCGGCGCGACCATCACGCACCGCGTGATGGCCAAGCTGTTCGAGGACCGCGGCGTGGCGCTGGACCGCACCTACCAGCTCAACGTCGGCGGCAACATGGACTTCAAGAACATGCTCGAGCGCGAGCGCCTGGAGTCGAAGAAGGTCTCCAAGACCCAGGCCGTGACGTCCAACCTCACGGGCGAGCTGGCCGACAAGATCGACAGCCGCAACGTCCACATCGGCCCGTCCGACTACGTCGCCTGGCTCGACGACCGCAAGTGGGCCTACGTCCGCCTCGAGGGTCGCGCCTTCGGTGACGTCCCGCTCAACCTCGAGTACAAGCTCGAGGTCTGGGACTCCCCCAACTCCGCCGGCATCATCATCGACGCCGTCCGCGCCGCGAAGATCGCCATGGACCGCAGCGTCGGTGGCCCGATCATCCCGGCCTCGACCTACCTGATGAAGTCCCCGCCGGTGCAGATGCCCGACGACCTCGGCCGCGCCGAGCTCGAGAAGTTCATCGCCGGCGAGTGACCTGATCGCTCGCCCGCACGGGCAGTGCCGAAGAACTGCGGCCGTACGCCGCCCCGGATCCGTCCGGGGTCGTCGTACGGCCGCAGTTCTTCTGTTTTTGTCACGGACGTCTGGCCCACGTCAGGTGGGCCGGGCGGCCCACCAGGCACGGAGCGCGGCCTCGGCCGCCTCGGGGGTCTGCGGCCCCTCGTCCATCCGCAGCTCCAGCAGGAAGGCGTACGCCTCACCGACCTCGCGGCCCGGGCCGATGCCGAGGATGCCCATGATCTGGTTGCCGTCGAGGTCGGGCCGGATCGCGGCGAGCTCCTCCTCCTCGCCGAGGCGGGCGATGCGCTCCTCCAGCGAGTCGTAGGTCCGGCGGAGCCGGTCGGCCTTGCGCTGGTTGCGGGTCGTGCAGTCGGCGCGGGTGAGGATGTGCAGCCGCTCGAGCTGGTCGCCGGCGTCGCGGACGTAGCGGCGCACGGCGCTGTCGGTCCACTCCCCCGAGCCGTAGCCGTGGAAGCGCAGGTGCAGCTCGACGAGGGTGGCGACCGCGTCGATGTCGGAGTTGGAGAAGCGCAGCGCCTTCATCCGCTTGCGGGTCAGCTTGGCGCCGACGACGTCGTGGTGGTGGAACGTCACGATGCCGCCGTCCTCGAAGCGGCGCGTGCGGGGCTTGCCCACGTCGTGCATCAGCGCGGCGAAGCGCGAGACGAAGTCGGGTCCGCCACCGAGGCGGTGCTCGAGGTCGATCGACTGCTCGAGCACGGTCAGCGTGTGCTCGTAGACGTCCTTGTGGCGGTGGTGCTCGTCGCGCTCGAGCGCGAGGGCCGGCAGCTCCGGGAGGACGTACGCCGCCAGGCCGGTCTCGACGAGCAGCGTGAGGCCGAGCCGGGGGTGGGGCGCGCAGACGAGCTTGACCAGCTCGTCACGCACGCGCTCGGCCGAGATGATCTCGATCCGGCCGGCCATCTCGGTCATCGCGTCGACGACCTCGGGCGCGACGGAGAAGCCGAGCTGCGCGGCGAACCGGGCGGCCCGCATCATCCGCAGCGGGTCGTCGGAGAACGAGTCCTCCGGGGCACCGGGGGTGCGCAGCACCTGCTCGGCCAGGTCGACGATGCCGCCGAACGGGTCGACGAACTCGCGACCCGGGACCCGGACGGCCATCGAGTTCACGCTGAAGTCGCGGCGGCCGAGGTCACCCTCGAGGCTGTCGCCGAAGTCGACGTCGGGCTTGCGCGAGGACGGGTCGTAGGTCTCCGAGCGGTAGGTCGTGATCTCGACCTGCCACGGACCCTTGCGGCACCCGATGGTGCCGAAGTCGCGGCCCATGTCCCACACGGCGTCGGCCCAGCCGGAGACCAGCCGCTCGGTCGTGTCGGGCCGCGCGGAGGTGGTGAAGTCGAGGTCCTCCTGCAGCCGGCCGATCATCGCGTCGCGCACGGGACCACCGACCAGCGCCAGCTCCTCGCCGGCGTCGGCGAAGAGCTCACCGAGCTCGTCGATGACGGATCCGATGCGCGTCAGCTCGGAGGCGACGCGCCGCTGGATCTCGACGATCGTCAGGGGCTGGAGTGCGACGTCGGACACGACAGGCCACTCTACGTGTGAGGAGGGCGGGTCCTAACAACTACAGTCTGTGCGTGCCCCGCCCCTCGTCGTTCCGTGCTGCCCTGGCGGGGCTCCTGGCGCTCGGATTCGCGATGGTGCCGTCCCTGGCGGGCGCAGGCGGGGCCTCGGCGACGGTGACGGCGGCCGCCCGGGCCACCACCGCCGACCCGCTCGTCGTCCACCTCGACAGCATCACCGCGGTGCTGCCGCGCAAGGGCAGCGTCGACATCAGCGGCACCGTCACCAACGTCAGCGACGAGACCTTCACCCGGATCAACCTGCACGCCTTCTCCTCGGCGACGCCCATCCCCGACTCCCGCCAGCTGGCGGACGCCGCGCTGAGCGATCCCACCATCGCGGTCGGCGAGCGCGTCACGACGCCCGGGACCTTCTACACGGTCGACCAGCTGGCGCCGGGCGAGACCGCCTCGTTCTCCGACTCCGTCCCGGTCGGCCTGCTCCAGGCGACGGGTGACCCCGGCGTCTACTGGATCGGCGTGCACGCGCTCGGCGACAGCACCTCCACCCCGCGCGACGAGATCGCCGACGGCCGGGCGCGGACGTTCATCCCCGCCCGCCCGACGGGCAACCGGACGCAGGAGGCCTCGGTGATGCTCTCCATCCGCAGCCGGGTCTGGTTCAAGGAGGACGGCTCGCTGGCGGGCACCGAGCGCTGGGCGCGCCGGCTCGCCCCCGGGGGCAGCCTCTCCGGCGTGCTCGACATGGCCGACTCGGCCGGCTCGACGCCCTACAGCTTCCTGGTCGACCCGTCCGTGCTGGTGGCGCTGGTGCGGCTCACCCAGGGCAACCCCCCACGCAACATCCTGCCGGACCCGACCGTGGAGGGGCAGGCGCCGTCGCCGACCGCGACGCCCAGCGACGGCGAGACGGCGACCCCCGAGACCCTCACGCCCCAGGCCGAGTCGACCGAGGAGCCCAGCCCCGAGGAGGCCGCGCTGGCCGAGGCGGCGCAGGCGTGGCTCGACCGCTTCCTGCTCACCACCGCCGGTCAGCAGGTGCTGACCCTGCCCTTCGGCGACCTCGACGTGTCGGCCGCGATGCGCAACGACCCGGCCAGGTACGACGAGGCGACCGCGCGGTCCGCGGACGTCATGACCACCCTCGGTGTCCAGTACGTCCCGACGGTCGCGCCGAGCGACGACGTGCTGAGCCCCGAGGCGATCGAGGCCCTGCCCGAGGACACCGTGATCCTGATGGGCGACACCTCGTTCACGGTGCCCCCGGACGGCGACAGCTCGGTGGTGCGGCTGCTCGGGCACAAGGTCATCGTGACCAGCACCGGCGCCGAGTCGGGTGGACCCGGTCCCACCGCGGCGACCGACCCGCTCGCGCTGCGCCAGCGGCTGATCAGCGAGGCCGCCCTCCGCGCGGGCAGTGCCGACCCGGCTCCCCTCGTCGTGACCCTCCCGACCGTGTGGCGCGGCGAGGACGCGGCGTCCTTCTTCGACGACCTCGAGCAGTCGTGGCTCGAGCTGGTGCCGGTGAGCGAGGTCGCCGCCCAGGACCCGACCTTCGTCTCCTCCACCAACCTGGCCTACACGCAGGAGGACCTCGACGCCGAGCTCGAGCCGTCGAGCTTCACGGCGGCGACACGCGCCACCGACGACGCCACGCTCCTCGAGGACGTGCTCAGCCTGCAGACCACCATCGAGCGACAGGTCCGCGACGAGGTGCTGGCCACCCTGTCCGAGCTGCACCGTGCCCGCCCGGTCCTGGCGCGGGCGGCGGCGGACCGGATCTCGGACTCGCTCCGCGCCGAGCTCGCCAAGGTCGCGATCGAGGCGCCCACGGCCGTCACGCTCTCCAGCGACTCGGGCCCGCTCGGCGTCACCCTCGTCAACGGCCTCGACCAGCCGGTCGAGGTGCAGGTCGCGGTCAGCACCGACGGCGAGCTCACCCTCAGCGGCGCCTCCGGCGCCCGCACCCTCGGACCGGGCGCCCGCAGCGTCCTGCGCTACGAGGCGTCGACGACCCAGGACGGCGTCCACAACGTCCGGCTCGCGGTCACCAGCGTCGACGGCGTACCCCTCGGATCGTCGGACCAGCTGCCGATCCGGGCGGCACGGGTCAGCGCCCTCATCTGGATCGTGATGGCCGTGGGTGCGCTCGTGCTGTTCGGGATGATCGGCTACCGCCTGCCCGGCCAGATCCGGGCCCGCCGGGCCGAGCTCGCCGCGGCGGCCGAGGCACCGGACGAGGACGCGCCCCAGGACGAGGACGCACCCCAGGACGAGACCGGAGCCGGCACCGAGGCGGGCACCGAGGCGGGGAGCCCTGCCGTGCCGGGGCGCGCATGAGCGACCAGAGGGTCCTCGCGTCGTCCGCCGTGATGGCCGCCGGCACCGTGGTGTCGCGCGCCTCGGGCTACGTGCGCGCGGCCCTGCTGGTCGTGGCGCTCGGCTCCGGCATCCGCGGCGACCTCTTCGCGATCGCCAACACGCTGCCCAACATGGTCTACATCCTGCTGGCCGGCGGCATCTTCAACGCGGTCCTCGTCCCGCAGCTCGTGCGGCGGATCAAGGAGGACGCCGACGGCGGCGACGCCTACGCCAGCCGGGTGATCACGCTCGCGGCGCTGTTCCTCGGAGCGGTCACCCTCCTCCTGGTGCTGCTCGCACCGCTCCTGCTCCGCGTCTACCTCGACCACCGGTTCCTCGACCCCGCACTGTCCGCGCAGCTGGAGTCGATCGTCGACCTCACCCGGTGGTGCCTGCCCCAGGTGTTCTTCTACGGCATGTACGTCCTGGTCGGGCAGGTGCTCAACGCCCGCGGCCGCTTCGGGCCGATGATGTGGGCGCCGATCGCCAACAACCTGCTGTCCGTCGCGATCCTGGCGGCCTACCTGGTGTCGTTCGGGGCGACCGGTGGCGGGGCGGAGAAGGACCTGGCCCTCGGCACGAGCGCCGAGGTCCTGCTGGGACTCGGCTCGACGCTCGGCATCGTCGTGCAGTTCCTGGTCCTGGTGCCCTACCTGCGCGCATCGGGCTTCGGCTACCGACCGCGCTTCGACTTCCGCGACCCCGAGCTGGGGAAGACGCTGTCGCTCGGGATCTGGACCGTGCTGTTCGTGGTGGTCACCCAGGCGGCGTACCTCGTGGTCGTCCGGCTGGCGTCCGGCGGCACCGTCGACGGCGGCACCGGCTACCTCGTCTACTCCAACAGCCTCCTGATCATGATGGTGCCGCACGCCATCGTCACCGTCTCGCTCGCGACGGCGATCCTCCCGCGCCTGTCGTCGTACGCCCACGAGGGCCGGCTCGCCGAGCTGGGCAGCACCGTCGGCTCGACCCTGCGGACCGCGCTCGCACTGGTGCTGCCCTTCGCCGTGCTGCTGCCGATCACCGCGGTCGACGTCGCCGGCGTGGCCTTCAGCTGGGCCAGTGCGACCGAGGCGGCGCGGTTCGCCCCGACCCTCGCCGTCTTCGGCCCGGCGCTGGTGTTCTTCACCGTCCACTACTTCATGCTGCGCGGCTTCTACGCGATGGAGATGACCCGGCTGGTGTTCTTCATCCAGGTGGCCGTCTCGCTCACCAACGTCGTCGTCGCGAGCGTGCTGGTCCCGCGGGGAAGCCCCGACGACACGGCACCGCTGCTCGTCGTGGCCTACCTCGTGTCGTACGCCGTCGGGGCGATCGCCGCGTTCGTGCTGCTGCGGCGCACCGTGGGCGGGCTCGAGACCCCGCAGCTGGTGCGGTTCCTCGTGCGGATGGCGATCGTGCTGGTCGCGGCGGGCGGTGCCACCTGGCTGGTCGAGCACGGCCTCGCCGGTCTCGGCGAGTATCCCGGGCCCCTGCTGTCCCTCGTCCGCGGCGGGGCGAGCGCCGCCGCCGGGCTGCTGGTCGTGCTGCTCGGCGCCCGGCTGCTCCACGTGCGCGAGGTGACCGGCCTGGTGGACGCGGTCGCGTCTCGGCTGCGTCGCGGCGCGTAGCAGGGGAGATCGGCCCGCTGCCTCCTACAGTGGCCGGAAGCAAAGGACACGCACAGGGTCGAGCGGGGAACGAGGTGGGACGTGGGGTCGATGCAGGCCGGTGACGTGCTCGCCGACCGCTACCGCCTCGACGACCTGCTCGCCGAGAGCGGCGCAGGACGGTTCTGGCGCGCCCACGACCTCGTGCTGCACCGCCCGGTCGCGGTGCACATCCTCGCGGCCGACGATCCCCGGGCCGACGCGGTCCTCGAGGCCGCGCGCACGGTCGGGCCGGTCATCAACCGGCGGCTGCTCCGCGTCCTCGACGCCGAGGTGGCCGGCGCGAAGTGCTACGTCGTCAACGAGTGGGGGCAGGGCGACTCCCTCGACATCCTGCTGACCCGCGAGGGCCCGCTGCCGCCCCGTCGTGCGGCCTGGCTCGTCGCCGAGGTGGCCGACAGCATCGCCGAGGCACACGCCGCGGGCATCGCGCACGGCTGCCTCACGCCGGAGAACGTGCTCGTCGACCAGCACGGCCAGGTCCGCATCATCGGCTTCGGCGTGGAGGCGGCGCTCCGGGGCCTGCCGCCGGGCCGGGTCACCGTCGACGAGATCGACCTCGCCGGACTGCTCTACTGCGCGCTCACCGGCAAGTGGGCCGGCGTCTCGACCTCGGCCGTGCCGAGCGCGCCCGAGGTCCACGGCGAGGTGCTGCGCCCGCGCCGCGTGCGCGCCGGCATCCCCCGCCCGCTCGACACGCTCTGCGACCAGGTCCTCAACCCCGAGCACGCTCCCGGCGGGGGTCAGGCCGACCACACCGCCCGCCGCATCAACGAGCTGCTCCGCGACTACGTCGGCGACGTCGTCGGCACCCACGCCCCGGTCGCCGGTCCGCGGCCGGCGGCGCCCGCCACGTCGTCGTACGCCACCCAGGCCGTGCCGGTGGCGACGCCCGAGCCCGCGCCGCCGTCTCCGGAGCCCGAGGCGCACCCCGAGCCGGAGCCCGAGCCCGAGGTCGAGGCCGTCAGTGAGCCGGCACCCGAGCCGGCACCGACGGCGGTGACGGACCTCCCGACCCAGGCCGGGATGCCGGTCTTCCACGACGACGACGAGGTCGACTGGCTGCGCGCCCGCGCCGACAAGCCGGCGCCCCCGCCCCCGCTCGAGACGCCCGCACCGAAGCCGCTCTTCGCGCCCGACCCGCCCGAGGGCGAGCCCGTCCGCCGCCCACGCCCGGGGACGAAGGCGGCCACCGCCGGCAGCGACTACTGGCCGTGGGACGACTCCCGCCACGGCTCGTCGGTCGACGCCACCGGACGACCGGCGGGCCGCGACACCGGCTCGTGGGGCTCGGGCCACTGGACCGACGACCGCTGGGGCACCGGCGAGGGCTTCGACGACACCGACGACCGGGTGCCCGGGCGCAGCTGGAACCGGCTGGCGCTGGCGGTGATCGTCGTCCTGCTCGTGGGCGTGGCCGTGGTGGCCGCCTACCAGCTCGGCATCAAGCCGCCGGCGAGCGACTCCGACGACGAGCCCTCGACCTCGGCGTCGCCGAGCGTGGTGACCCCGACGCCGTTCACGGGACTCGTCGCCGACGACTTCGACCCGCAGGGCGACGCCCCGCAGGAGGAGAACCCCGACCAGGTCCCGAACGCCGTCGACGGCGACCCCGCGACGACCTGGAGCACCTCGACCTACCGGCAGAACTTCGGTCCGGGCGGGCTCAAGACGGGCGTCGGCCTGGTCATCGACCTCGGCGCCAGCAAGGGCGTGCGGGAGGTCGTCGTCTCGACCGTGGGCGGCCAGACCGCGCTCGCGGCCTACGTCACCTCCGAGCCGCCGACCGGCGTCGCCGGGCTCACCCCCGTCGGCACGGCGGCCGGCACCGGCGATCTGACGATCAGCCTCGACGAGGCGGTGTCGGGGAGGTACGTCACGGTGTGGCTGACCCTGATCCCCTCGGTCGGCGCCGACGAGTTCCGCGGCACGATCTCCGAGGTGCAGGTGCTCGGATGACCACCCCGGGGAGCGAGCCGGTGGACGGGCCGACCGACCGGGAGCTGCTCCAGGCCCACGTCGACGGCGACGCCGAGGCGTTCGGCGTCCTCTTCGCGCGCCACCGCGACCGGCTGTGGGCGGTCGCGCTGCGCACGATGGGCAACCCGGACGACGCGGCCGACGGTCTCCAGGACGGGATGATCGCGGCCTTCCGCCGCGCGGGCTCGTTCCGCGGCGAGGCGGCGGTGACGACCTGGCTGCACCGGGTCGTCGTCAACGCCTGCCTCGACCGGCTCCGCGCGGCGAAGATCCGGCGCTTCGACAGCCTGCCCGACGACGTCGAGGACCGCGGCACCCTGGTCGCGACGGCCGTCCACGACGACCAGCCCGACGCGAGGGCCGAGGAGTCCGAGCGCCGGCGTCGGGTGCTGGCCGCCCTCGCCACGCTGCCCCCCGACCAGCGCGCCGCGCTCGTCCTCGTCGACATGGAGGGCTACCCGGTCGCCGAGGTCGCGCTGATGCTCGACTGCGCGGAGGGCACCGTGAAGTCGCGGTGCTCGCGCGGTCGCGCCAAGCTCGCCGAGCTGCTGGTCGACCTGCACCGCCCCTCGGGTGACCCGCCTCACGGGAACCCGCCGCCCGACGGTCCCGTCCAAGCCACCGTGCGGCCGCGGGGACCGCCCGCGCCCTGACTCCTGCCCACCCGCCCCACGACACCTCGAGGAGGTGACCCCCGATGACCGATCCCGACCTGACGCCCGAGCAGGAGGCCGTACGCCGCCTCCTCGCCGACGCGCGCCACGACGAGCCGACGCCACCCGAGGTCGTCGCCCGCCTCGACGAGCAGCTCGCCGCGCTGGTCGACGCGCGGGCCACCACGCCCCTCGTCACCGAGCGGCCTCCCGCGCCGGTGGTCGACCTCGGAGCCCGCCGTCGCCGCGCCGTCGGCATCGGCCTGCTGGCCGCCGCCGCGGTCGTGGTCGCCGGGGTCGGCATCGGCCAGGTGCTGCCCTCCGGCTCGGGCGACTCCGGCGGGTCGACGTCGGCCGACAGCGGCAGCGCGGACCGCGAGCTCGCCGACCAGCCCGCCGAGGGTGGGTCGGACGCCGGGGGCAGCGCCGACTCCGAGCTCGCACCGGAGTCCCAGAAGAGCGTCACGCCCTTCGCCTCCAGCCCCACGGTCTCAGCCGACGACCCGCAGCTCGAGGACGAGCTGCTCGCGGCTCGCTCGACTGCCCCGCTGTCCTCCGACGCGTCAGGGGCGCCCGCGCCCGGCACCGCCTGCGACCTGCCGGCGCTCGGCAGGGGCCGCCAGGTCGCGGCCGAGGTCGACGGCCAGCCGGGCATCATCGTCTTCCGGCGCCCGTCCGGTGCCGCGCAGCAGGTCGAGCTCTACGTCTGCGGCACCCCGGAGCCCGTGCGCACGCTCACGCTGCTCGCGCCCTGACGAGCGCCCACCTCAGGAACAACGGTCGCCTACGATCGGTTGTGCACGGCGTACGCCATCCACCCGATCCAGACCGTCGATCCAGCAGGAGTCACTGACCGCTCATGAGCACCAGCACCGAGACGCGCAACGTCATCATCATCGGCTCGGGCCCGTCGGGCTACACCGCCGCGGTGTACGCCGCCCGCGCCTCGCTCGAGCCGCTGGTCTTCGAGGGCTCGGTGACCGCCGGCGGTGCGCTGATGAACACCACCGAGGTCGAGAACTTCCCCGGCTTCCGCGACGGCATCATGGGTCCGGCCCTGATGGACGAGATGCGTGCGCAGGCCGAGCGCTTCGGCGCCGAGCTGGTCGCCGACGACGTCGTCGAGGTCGACCTCACCGGTGACATCAAGGTCGTCAAGACCGCCACCGACACCTACACCGCGCGCTCGGTGATCCTCTCGACCGGCTCGAGCTACCGCAAGCTCGGCCTGCCCCGCGAGGAGGAGCTCTCCGGTCGCGGCGTGTCCTGGTGCGCCACCTGCGACGGGTTCTTCTTCCGCGAGCAGGCCATCGCCGTGATCGGTGGTGGCGACTCCGCCATCGAGGAGGCCA
The DNA here is from genome assembly GCF_900105585.1 of Nocardioides exalbidus. Taxonomy (NCBI): domain Bacteria; kingdom Bacillati; phylum Actinomycetota; class Actinomycetes; order Propionibacteriales; family Nocardioidaceae; genus Nocardioides; species Nocardioides exalbidus. Next base: position 1,497,423 of record NZ_FNRT01000002.1, on the reverse strand, counting down.
CCTTCCTCACCCGCTTCGGGTCGAAGGTCTACCTGATCCACCGCCGCGACGAGCTCCGCGCCTCCAAGATCATGCAGGAGCGCGCGTTCGCCGACCCCAAGCTCGAGATGGTGTGGAACTCCGAGGTCGCCTCGATCAACGGCGCCGACAAGCTCGAGTCGATCACCCTGCGCGACACCGTCACCGGCGAGGAGCGCCAGCTCGACGTCACGGGGATGTTCATCGCCATCGGCCACGACCCCCGCTCGGAGCTCCTGACCGGCCAGGTCGACCTCAACGACGACGGCTACGTCCTCGTCGACCACCCCTCGACCGCGACCAACCTCCCCGGCGTCTTCGCCGCCGGCGACCTGGTGGACCACCACTACCGCCAGGCGATCACCGCCGCCGGCACCGGCTGCGCCGCCGCCCTCGACGCCGAGCGCTTCATCGCCGCACTCGACCACGAGGCTTCGACCGCCGGTGAGGCCGCCGCGACGGTGGAGGCGATCGAGGAGCAGGTGCAGACCGCCGGAGCCTGACGCTCAGCCAGGTGGGCCGGGACCGGGCGTGGACTCAGATCCACCCGTCCCGGCCGGCCTCGCGGACGAGGCTGCCGGTGTTGGTGACCTCGCGCTCGGCCTCCATGTACTTCGCGCGCACCGACTTCAGGTGCGCGCGCACGGTCTCCTCCGCGACGTGGAGCCGTGAGCCCACCTGCCGCTGGGTGAGGCCGTCGCGCAGGTTGCTCAGCACCTCGACCTCGCGCGCGGTCAGCCGCGGAGTCGTCCGCTCGTCGCTGACCAGCGCCTCGGCCACGACGCTGCTGCAGACGAAGTCGCCCTCCAGCGCCCGGCGTACGACATCGACGAGCGACTCCGTGCCGTCGTTCTTCAGCACCACGCCGTGCACGCCGAGGGCCACGGCCCGGCGAAGCGGCACCGGCTTCTCCTCGGCGGTGTGCAGCACCACGACGCCGGCCCACCCGGTGAGGGCGGGGATGTGCTCGAGCACGGACTCGTCGTCACGACCGAGGTAGAGGTCGAGCACCAGCACGTCCGGGCCGGGGGCGGCGAGGTCGACCTCGTCGAGGGAGGCGTACGCCGCCCCGCCGACCAGCTCCTCGGGGTGCCGGGCGATCGCCGCCAGCACGCCGTCGCGGACCACCTGCTGGTTGTCGAGGACGGCGACGGTGGGGAGGCGTTCGGGGTGCGCGGTCATGGGCACTGATTATCCGGACCTGCCGCGCGATGTCCCTACCCGGATCCGGGCAGGTCGTCGACGAGCAGGACGGCACGGAAGTCGTCGACGTCGCTGTCGAAGCCGGTGCCCGCACCGTCGTGCAGGCGGTCGATGTCGGCGGCGAGGGGTGCGGGGACGACGGCGATGCGCACCTTGCCCTCCTGGGCGGCGGGCGGCGTCACGATGATCCGACGACCGGTGGCGATGGGCAGCAGGCCGCGCAGCACCCGTCCGACCGTCCGCTGGTGCCCGCCCGGCTCCAGGCCGGCGCGCAGCTCGACGGTCCCCCCCGCCGAGCGGAACCGGGCCACCTCCTCGCGGAGGCCCTCGTCGAAGAAGCCCGGCGCGTAGAGGTCGTCGCGAGCCGCCGAGGCGAGGATCCGGGCGCGGGCGACCGTGTCGGGAGCATCGGGCGCGACGGAGCCGTCGGCGATCCCGTCGAGCCACGGCAGCACCTCGTCGCGGACGTGGGCGAAGTAGAGGTCGATCGTCGTCGCGCGCCACTCCTCGACCGCGCGCCGCTGGTCGAGGGCGAGCTCACGTCGGCGCTGACTGCGAAGTGCCCTGCCCTGCCGCCGGATCAGCGTGCCGAGGACGAGCGCCGGCACGGGTGGGGTGATCACGGAGTTGAGCGATCCCCACGGGAACAGCCCGTTCGTCAGGTCCGGCTCGACCTGGGGAGCGACCACGACGACGAGCACCTGCAGGAGGAGCACGACCAGCCCGACCGGCAGCGGCAGGCTCAGGACGAGGACGGACAGGGGCACCGCGCACATCCCGATCGACCACGAGCGGAAGTCGAGCATCGCGCCGTCGGGCAGGAGGGAGATGCCGACCACCTGCAGCACGGTGCTGGCGCCGACGACGAGCACCACCCACCGCGCGTCCGGGCCCGGGCCCTCCAGGCGCCGCACGATGCTCGCGGTGATCAGCACCCAGCCCGCGCAGACGACGAGGGACGGCCAGGTGGAGGGGTGGTCGAGGACCGAGTGCGCGGCGATGACGCACCAGGCGAGGGTCAGCGGTACGGCGACGGTGCGCGCCAGCGTCCGGACGGGACCGAGGCCGCCGGTCGTGAGGCCGTACGCGTGGTCGAGGACCCCGGTGGTGTCACGGGGGACGACCAGGAGGAGCACCGTGCCGCCACCGGGCCGGGGGAGCAGCGCCGAGCGCCCTCCGACGGCGGCCAGCGGTCGCTCGACGGACTCCCGGAGCCCGAAGCCCTTCTGCGGGGAGGTGCCGGGGCCGAGCCCGCGGTCGAGCACCTCGACCCGCACCTCGTTGCGGTCGGCCGACAGCCGGACCGTCGCCGCCTCGACGTGGCCGTGCCGTGCCGCGTTGCGCACTCCCTCGCCGGCCGCCCGCAGCAGCACGGCGGCCTGGGCCTCGGGCAGCGCGGGCAGGCGCTGGGGACGTCCGACCACCACGACCTCGACGTCGACCGGGGCCGAGGCGCGCAGCTGGGCGACGAGGTCCGACCAGGTGTCGGGCAGGTCCTCGTCGGGTGCGGGCACGGAGTCGCGGTCGCCCTCGGGTGCCTCCGACGTCGCGAGCACGCCGCGGATCACCTCGGCGGTCGCGCGGCACTGCTGCTCCGCGTTGCGCATCGGTGCGTTCGGGTCGGAGAGCAGGTGGAGGGTGCCGAGCACGTCGTCGTGCAGGACGCGACGGCTCATCGTGCGGGCGACGAGCTCGGCCTCCGCCCGGGTGATCTCGAGCTCCTGCTCGCGGTTGGCCTCGCGCACCCGCTCCGTGGCGATGGCACTGGCCTGCATGGCGTTGACGAAGCCGATGGCGGCCGCGGCAGTGGCGACCACGAGGACCATCGCCTCGAAGGGGAGTCCGCTGTTGGGGAGGTCGAGCAGCACCAGGGTCGCCACGTGGACGGCGCCGAGCACGCCGACGAGCGCGAGCGCCCGGATGATCGGCATCAGTCGGGCGGCCATGATGCCGACGGCCGTGAGGGTCAGGCTCACGGTGCTGTCGTTGGTCACGGGCTGGGCGACCAGCATCGGTGAGAGCACGAGGAAGGCGACCGAGAGGACCGCGAGCTGGAGCAGGTGCTCCCCGCGGCGGTAGATGTCGGCGGCGACGACCAGCAGGACGAGCGAGATCGCGGCACGCGGCGGGACGCTCGGGTCGTCGGGTGCCATCCGGACCACGAGGGGCAGCGCGGTGAAGACCGCCAGGGTGACCAGCAGGCAGGCGTGCGCGCCCAGGATGCTGCGGTACATCCGGTAGGCGCCGCCTGCCGTCCCCCGCGGCACCGGGGGCGGGGTGGGGACGGCGGCCCACAACGGCCAACGCACGTGAGACCCCCAGACACCGGACAACGACGCCCATGATGCCAGGTCGGAGCACGTTCGTACACCGTCGTCGACGCTCGGGCTGGACGGACTCTTGAGGTTCACCCCCCGGTTCCGGGGACAGATACCGGTGACTGTCATCACCTAATGTGGTGATGTCGACGCGCCGCGACCGCGGTACGGGGGTTCGCGGTCCGGTGCGTCAGGCGTTCTCGGCAGCGCGGCGCCTCAGCAGCTGCGCCACCTCGCGCGGCTCGTCGACCCAGAGCCCGACGGCCGCGGGGCTCATCTCCCCGAGCGGGGTCGTCAGCGTCGTACCCTCCACCAGCGCGAGCTGGACGTTGGTCCGGCCCGACACCAGCACCAGCAGCTGGTCGTCGACGACCTTCAGCGCGCGGATGCCGCCCTCGTCGACGTCGGCCACCCGGACCGACGCGATCACCTCGAGGGGTACGACGACCTCCGTCCGCGCCATGTGGCGCACGTGCAGCGCCGCGTCGGTGACCAGGTGCGGGCGCATCCGGTAGGACGCCATCAGCCCGAGCATCCACACCACGCCCCAGATCCCCAGGACGAGGAACGGGATCCGGAGGAAGGTCAGCCAGCGGCTCAGGATCAGGTCGAAGGCGACCACCTCGACGGTGGAGCCGAAGACGAAGAGCCACACGACCGGCGTCGCCAGCCGGGCGTACGGCACCGGGGTGGCGCCCTCGGGCACGTCCGGGCGACGGGTGATCCACCGGCCGAGCTGGCGGTAGAGCGCCAGCTCGGTGACCAGTGCGCCGCCGACCACGGCCACGACGCGCCTGAGGTCGCTCATCGCGCGCTCCCCCCGGCCTCCATCAGCGCGGCGAACCGCTCGATCGTCGCGGCCAGGACCCCGTCGAAGGTGGTCAGCCGGGACGCGGGGACGTCGCCGAAGAGCTGCTCGGCGAGCTGCTGGTGCGAGCGGGACAGGCCGTCGACCGTCGTGGCACCGAGGTCGGTCGGGGTGACCAGGGTGGCGCGACGGTCGGTGGGGTGCGGCTCGCGGGTCACGTGGCCGCTCGCGACCAGTCCGTCGACGAGGCCGGTCACGTTGCGCGGAGTGACGTCGAGCGCGTCGGCGAGCGCCTGCTGCGTCGTGGGGCCGGTGGTGCCGAGGACCCAGAGCAGGTGGACGCGGGAGGTGGTGAGCCCCTGCTCGCGCTCGAAGTGCGCCAGGTCCGCCTGCACGAGCTGGGCGAGCATCAGGACCCGGTCGAAGACTGCGGTCGGCTCGGTCATGTGCTGAATATACTTCACCATGTAGGTAGTGCAGCAATCGGGGTCTGGCGGGCCGGGAACAACTGTCACCGGGGTGGTGTTCACTGGGTGTCCCCTCACACGACCAAAGAAAGGGCACTGCTGTGGCCAACATCGCCGCTGTGACCGACGCCGAGTTCGAGGCGCAGGTCCTCAAGTCCGACAAGCCCGTCCTGGTGGACTTCTGGGCGGAGTGGTGCGGTCCGTGCCGCCAGGTCGCCCCGATCCTCGACGAGCTCAGCACCGAGCACGGTGAGAAGATCACCTTCCTCAAGATGAACGTCGACGAGAACCCCGTCACGCCCTCGTCCTACCGCGTGACCGGCATCCCGACCATCAACGTCTACCAGGGTGGCGAGGTCGTGAAGTCGATCGTCGGCGCCAAGCCGAAGGCCGCGCTGCTCAAGGAGCTCGAAGGTCTCATCTGAGTCTCCATCGAGTCCCGTCGCGGGACTCGCTAGTCGCCCGGGGCGGCCCGCACCGATCCGATCGGGCGGGCCGCCTTCTGCGTGGGGCGGACGACGCCGATGAGCCGCTCGAGCGCGAGCTCGACCTCGTCCTTCCAGCTGAGCGCGGTGCGCAGCTCCATCCGCATCCGGGGAGTCGTGGGGTGGGCCCGCTGGGTCTTGAAGCCGACGCTGCCGAGGAACTCCGCCGGCAGCACGCAGCCGTTCGCGCGGCCGCGGGTGTCGCCGTAGGCCTCGATCGCCGTGTGCCCCCGCTCGACCAGGTCGGCGGCCATCGCCTGCACCAGCAGCCGACCGAGCCCCCCACCGCGGTGGGCGGGGTCGATCCAGGCGGTGGCGGCGACGATGGCGTCGGGCGAGCCCGGCGCGGTGGGCAGCGCGGCCGCGCCCGGGAGGAAGGGCGCCGGGGCGTAGAGCACCATGCCGACCGTGCGTCCCTCGAGGCGTACGACGCGCCCGCAGGAGCCCCAGTCGCGCAGGAGCGTGGAGACCCAGCGCTCCTTCTCCGCGATCCGGTCCGCCTCGTCGAGCCGGGTCCGGTCGACCGGGCCGAGCTCCCAGAACAGGCACGACCGCACCGGATCGGCCAGCTCCGCGAGGTGGTCGACCGTCAGGCGCGCGGTCTTGCGTGACACGACTCCGATGCTAGCGGCGTACGGCGCCTGCGAGGATGAGGCCGTGCGACCGATCCGACAGAGCAAGAAGCTGCAAGGTGTCCGCTACGACGTGCGCGGACCGATCCTGGTCGAGGCCCAGCGGCTCGAGGCCGAGGGCCACCGGATCCTCAAGCTCAACATCGGCAACACCGCGCCGTTCGGCTTCGCGGCGCCGGAGCAGATCCTCGCCGACATGATCCACCACCTGCCGCAGTCGCAGGGGTACGCCGACAGCCAGGGCATCTGGTCGGCCCGCACCGCGGTCATGCACTACTACCAGTCCCACGGCCTGCGCGACGTCGGCGTCGAGGACATCTACATCGGCAACGGCGTCTCCGAGCTCATCTCGATGGTGCTCCAGGCATTCGTCGACGACGGCAACGAGATCCTCGTGCCGGCGCCCGACTACCCGCTGTGGACCGGGGCGGTGACGCTCGCCGGCGGCATCCCCGTGCACTACCGGTGCGACGAGGAGAACGACTGGAACCCCGACCTCGCCGACATCGAGGCCAGGATCACCGAGAACACGCACGCCCTCGTCATCATCAACCCGAACAACCCCACCGGCGCCGTCTACAGCGAGGAGACGGTCAAGGGGCTCGTCGACATCGCGCGCCGCCACGAGCTCGTCGTGATGGCGGACGAGATCTACGAGAAGATCCTCTTCGAGGACGCCGAGCACCACCACGCGGCGACCTACGGCGGCAACGACGTGCTGGTGCTGACGTTCTCCGGCCTCTCCAAGGCCTACCGCGTCTGCGGCTACCGCGCCGGCTGGGTGATGATCTCAGGCCCCAAGGAGATCGCCACCGACTTCCTCGAGGGCCTGACGCTGATCGCCAACATGCGCATGTGCGCGAACGTCCCGGCGCAGCACGCGATCCAGACCGCGCTCGGGGGCTACCAGTCGATCGAGGAGTTCATCGGCCCCGGAGGTCGGTTCTACGAGCAGTCGATGCTGGCCCACCGGCTCCTCAACGAGATCCCCGGGGTCACCAACGTCAAGCCGCGCGGTGCGCTCTACTGCTTCCCCCGGCTCGACCCCGAGGTCTACGCGATCGACGACGACGAGGAGTTCGTCATCGACCTGCTGCGCGCCAAGAAGATCCTCGTCACCCACGGCACCGGCTTCAACTGGCCCACCCCCGACCACTTCCGGCTCGTCACGCTGCCCGAGGCGAGCGTGCTGGAGGAGGCCATCGGGCGGATCGCGGAGTTCCTCGCCACCCGTCGGTGAGTCGCTCCTCACGTACGCCCTCGCTCGCTCAGCCGTCGGCGCGGCCCTAGGCTCCTCGTCGTGCGTGACATCACCTATCCCCCGATCATCGTCACCGCCAAGGTCGCCTTCAAGGCACTCGGCCAGAACATCCGGATGACCGGGGCCGACAACGTCCCGCGCGAGGGCGGCGTGCTGCTGGCCTACAACCACGTCGGCTACGTGGACTTCATCTACGGCGGTCTCGCGGCCAACCCGTCCGGCCGCCTGGTCCGCTTCATGGCGAAGCGCGAGCTCTTCGACCACACGTACGTCGGCCCGCTGATGCGCTCGCTGCACCACATCGAGGTCGACCGCGGGGACGGCGTCGCGAGCTTCCACACCGCCGTCGACTACCTGAGGAACGGCGAGGCGGTCGGGATCTTCCCCGAGGCGACGATCTCGCGCTCGATGGAGCTCAAGGAGTTCAAGAACGGTGCCGTCCGGATCGCAGCCGCGGCTGGCGTCCCGGTCGTGCCGGTGATCATGTGGGGCACGCAGCGGATGATGACCAAGGGTCACCCGCGCGACTTCTCCCGCGGCAAGACCATCTCGCTCACCATCGGTGAGCCGCTGCACCCCACGGGCGACGACCCGGCCGCCGAGACCGGCGAGCTCCAGGACCGGATGTCACAGATGCTCGTCGAGGCCGTGCGCGACTACCCCGCCGACGAGCAGCCTCCCGGCTCCTGGTGGGTGCCCGCCTCCCTCGGTGGTTCCGCCCCCACGCCCGAGGAGGCCGAGCGCCTCGACGCCGAGGAGAAGCGCGAGCGCGCCCGCAAGCGTGCCGAGAAGCGAGCAGCGAAGCGGAAGAAGTGACAAGACGACAGGTCGACCTGTCGATCAGTCGCCATATCTCTTTGTCGACTTATTGATCGACTACACGGCTTCCTCGAGCCTCGTGCGCCGCCGCTCGTCTCAGATCGGTCGGTCGTCGCGGTTGCGCGGGTCCATCACGTCGACGATCCGACGGAGGTCGTCGAGGCTGGCGAACTCGACGGTGATCTTGCCCTTGGCCTTGCCGAGGTCGACCTTGACCCGCGTCTCGAACCGGTCGGAGAGACGGTCGGCGAGCTCGGAGAGCCCGGGGGCGACGGGCTTGCGACGGACGATCCGCGGGGTGTCGTCCTCGACGCCCATCGAGACGATCTCCTCGAGACCGCGGACCGAGATGCCCTCGGCCGTCACCCGGGACGCGAGCTTGTCCTGGAGTCCGGCGTCCTCGACGCTGAGCAGGGCCCGGGCGTGGCCCGCGGACAGGACGCCGGCAGCGACCCGTCGCTGGACCGCCGGCGACAGCTTGAGAAGCCGCAGCGTGTTGGAGATCTGCGGACGGGAGCGACCGATGCGCTGGGCGAGCTCCTCGTGGGTGCAGCCGAAGTCCTCGAGCAGCTGGCCGTAGGCGGCGGCCTCCTCGAGCGGGTTGAGCTGCGAGCGGTGGAGGTTCTCCAGGAGGGCGTCGCGGAGCATGTCGTCGTCGTCGGTCTCGCGGACGATCGCCGGGATGGTGTCACGGCCGGCCTCCTGCGACGCGCGCCAGCGCCGCTCGCCCATGATCAGCTCGTAGGCGTCCTCGCCCGTGCGCCGTACGACGACGGGCTGGAGGAGTCCGACCTCCTTGATCGAGTGGACGAGCTCGGCGAGCGCCTCCTCCTCGAAGACCTGCCGGGGCTGGCGGTGGTTCGGGCGGACCTGCGTGATCGGCAGCTCGGCGAAGTACGCGCCGGCGACCGCCCCACCCGCCGCCGCGCTCGGCGCGGCAGCATCGCGGGTCGCAGCAGTGTCGACGGTGGACGCCGAGCCGGCCTGCCCCTCCGGCTCGTCGACCGGGGCAGGCTGCGACGGCGCGGTCGGGATCAGGGAGCCGAGGCCACGACCGAGACCTCGACGAGGGGGGTTGGCGTTCATGCTGGGGGGGCTCCCTTGGTCGCGATCTCCCGGGCGGCCTCCAGGTAGGAGAGCGCGCCCGCCGACGCAGGATCGTAGGTCATCACGGTCTGGCCGTAGGAAGGCGCCTCGGAGACCCGGACCGACCTCGGCACCGCAGTGCGGAGGACCTGGTCGCCGAAGTGGCTGCGGACCTCGTCGGCCACGCCCGAGGCGAGGCGGGTGCGGGCGTCGTACATCGTCAGGAGGATGGTGGAGATGGTGAGCCCGGGGTTGAGGTGCTGACGGACCATCTCGACGGTCTCCAGGAGCATGCCGAGTCCCTCGAGGGCGTAGTACTCCGCCTGGATCGGGATGAACATCTCGCGCCCGGCGACGAGCGCGTTGAGGGTGAGCAGGCCGAGCGACGGGGGACAGTCGACGAAGACGTAGTCGAACCGGTCCTCGCCCACCTCGGCTGCGGAGCCGACGAGCGGGTGGGCGTCGATCGCGCGCGCGAGTCGCTGCTCACGAGCCACGACGCTGACGAGCTCGATCTCGGCACCGGCGAGGTCGATGGTGGCGGGCACGACCCAGAGGCCGGGCAGGTCGGCACACTCCGACATCACGTCGGCCAGCGGCCGACCCTCGACCACCATGTCGTAGGTCGACGGGACGCCGCGGTGGTGGTCGATGCCGAGGGCCGTCGAGGCGTTCCCCTGCGGGTCGAGGTCGATGACCAGGACCTTCTGGCCGAGCTGCGCCAGCCCCGCGGCGACGTTGACCGTGGAGGTCGTCTTGCCGACGCCGCCCTTCTGGTTCGCGACCACGAGGACACGGGTGGCATCCGGTCGCGCCACTCCCTGTCGCCTCAGGCCACCGGTGCGCGCCAGGACCGAGTGCTGGGCAGCCTGCGCCAGGGGCGTGCCGTGGTCGTCGAAGTCGTTGTCCTGGACGGCGATGTCAGCTGCCGTACGTGGCTGCCAGGATGCTCGCGTCTCACGTGAAACATCACCGGAAGCTGTTTCACGTGAAACGCCTACTGCACCGCCCACCTGTGGAAAAACCGGTGGACGCTGTGGATAGTCAGGCTCAGATGACGCACTGTCGCCGGTGGAAAACGTCTCGGTGGCGTCGCCGTACGACCGCCAGTCGACGCCCTCGCTGGGACCCTCGGACACGTCAGGACACCTCTCGCTTGGCTGCGCGCTGGCCACGACGCTGGCCACGCCGCTTCGATTCAGGGGCAAGGGGCCAACCTATCCGGGCGGGATCCGCCCACGGCACCCGCACCACGGTGGCGGGGTGGTCCAGCACGTCGCCCCCGACACTGAACACCTCCGGCTCGCCGCAGCGCCACTCCCGCAGGAAGCCACGCGACGACTCGATCTCGTCGTGGATGGACTGACCCTTCATCGCCACCAGTGCACCGGAGGGGCTGACGAGGGGCATCGACCACCCGAGGAGCCGCTCGAGGGGAGCGACCGCCCGGGACGTGACCACGTCGAACGTGCGCTGGCCGTGGAGCTCCTCGGCGCGACCCCGCACCACCTCGACGCACGTCAGGTCGAGGTGGGCGACGACCTCCTCGAGGAACGTCGTCCGGCGCAGGAGCGGCTCCACGAGGGTCACGGACAGGTCCGGCCGCGCGATGGCCAGGACCAGGCCGGGTAGCCCGGCTCCGGTCCCGATGTCGCACACCGACGCAGCCGGTGGGATCGCCTCCGCCAGCACGGCCGAGTTGAGGACATGACGGTCCCACAGGCGTGGGGCCTCCCGGGGACCGATGAGTCCCCGGACGACGCCCTCGGTGGCGAGGAGCTCCGTGTAGCGGACCGCGAGGGGCATCCGGTCGGACGCGAACACCCTCCGGGCCACGTCGGGCACGGAGGGTGTTTCACGTGAAACGTCGTCGCTCACGCCGGGAGGATCACCACGTGGCGCTTCGGCTCGGCGCCCTCGGACTCCGAGGTCAGGCCGGCAGCGGCCACGGCGTCGTGGACGACCTTGCGCTCGAAGGCGCTCATGGGCTGGAGGGACAGGCGGTCACCCGACTCCTTCACCTCGGCGATCGACTCCTCCGCGAGGGCGACCAGTCGCGTGCGCTGCTCGGCCCGGTGGCCCCCGACGTCGAGCATCAGCCGCGACCGCTCGCCCGTCTCGCGGTAGACGGCCAGACGGGTCAGCTCCTGGAGCGCCTCGAGGACCTCGCCGTTGCGACCGACCAGCAGGCTGAGGTCAGCGCCACCGATCTGGACGCTGGCCCGGTCACCCTCGACGTCCATGTCGAGGTCGCCGTCCAGGTCGGCGATGTCGAGCAGCTCCTCGAGGTAGTCGGCGGCGATGTCGCCCTCGTGCTCGAGGCGCTCGACCTTCGACGGCCGGGCCTTGCCCTCCGAGCCGTCAGTGCCCTCGACGGCCTCGGTGGTCTCGACGGTCTCCGCGGTCTCCGCGGTCTCCGCGGTCTCGACGCCCTCGGCGTCGCTCACCTGCTCACTCACGTGTGTCTCCTGCTTCGTCAAACGGATGCGCGCCGGGCGCGCAGAGAATCGTGGGGCGCTGCTACTTCTTCTTCTTGTTCGTCCGCTGCGCCTTGGTCTGCCGCTGGGGCTGCACGCGGGTGCTCGCCTTCTCCTCGCGCTTCGCGTCGGCCTCGGCCGCGATCCGCTCCTCCTCGAGCTGGGCCGGGGTCTTCAGGCCCTTCTTCTCGGCCTTGGCGCGGTCACGCTGCTCCTTCGCCTCAGCGGCAGGTGTGCCGGGGGCGGGGTTGTTGCGGATCACGTAGAACTGCTGGCACATGGTCCAGAGGTTGGAGATCGTCCAGTAGACGAGGACGCCGATCGGGAAGGCGATACCACCGACGGCGAAGACCACGGGAAGGACGTAGAGCAGCATCTTCTGCTGCTGGGCGTAGGGCCCGGAGAGCGCGTCGGCCGGCATGTTCTTGCTCATCAGCTGGCGCTGGGTCATGAAGGTCGTGGCCGTCATCGCCACGACCAGGATGCCGGCCACGATCATCACGCCGGTCTCACCGCCGGTGAGCGTCCCGGACACCTTGATGTCACCGAGGAAGGTCGCGTCCCGGAACTGTCCCGCGAGCGTGGAGTCCATGAACCCGTGGGCCTTGCCGCGGCGGGCGGCCTGGTCGAGCATCCGGAAGAGCGCCAGGAAGATCGGCATCTGCAGCAGGATCGGGAGGCACGAGGCGAACGGGTTGGTCCCCGAGTCCTTGTAGAGCTTCATCGTCTCCTGGGCGAGCTTCTCCCGGTCGTGGCCGTACTTCTTCTGCAGCTCCCGCACCTTGGGCTGGATCAGCTGCATGTTGCGGCTCGACTTGATCTGCTTCACGAAGAGCGGGATCAGTGCCGTGCGCACGACGAGGGTGAGGCCGATGATCGACAGGATCCAGGTCCAGCCACCCGCGGCGTCGAAGCCCAGGGCGGTGAGGCCCCGGTGGAAGCCGACCAGGATGAAGGACACCGCGTAGTAGAGCGGCGTCATGATGGCGCCGCCGATGGTGCCGAAGAAGTCGAGCACTCATGCTCCTCGAGTTGCAGTGGACTCCGCGGCCGACGTGGCGCGGGAGGGAACGGGGTCGTAGCCGCCGGCTGCCCACGGGTGGCAGCGACCCAGACGGCGTACGGACAACCAGGTGCCTCGCACCGCACCGTGCTCGGTCACGGCCTCGAGGGCGTACGCCGAACAGCTCGGGTGGTAGCGGCAGACCTGGCCGTAGAGCGGGCTGATGGCGAAGCGCCACGCGCGGATGAAGGCGATGAGGAGGTGCTTCATGCCGGGCTCACGCGCTCGAGCGTACGGGCCAGGTCGGCACCCAGCGTGGCGTACGACGCTCCTGCCGCCGGCGGCAGCGCACGCACCACCAGTGCAGCACGACCCGGGAGCCCTTCCAGCTGGGGAAGGTGCTCCCGGGTCAGGTGCCGAAGTCGTCTCTTCACACGGTTGCGGGTGGCGGCGTCGCCCACGGCCTTGCTGACCGTGAACCCCACTTCCACGGGTCCGGCCACGCCGGTCGGGTCCACCCAGAGGTGGACGACCAGGGTCGCGCAGCCGGCGCGTCGTCCGCTTCGGACAGCGCGGCGGAAACCGTCACTGTCGCGCAGGCGGTGGACAGCGGAGAGCACGGCAGGTGCCGTGAGCCCTGGGCCGTCAGACGGCCAGGCTCTTGCGGCCCTTGCGGCGACGGCTGGACAGGATCGAGCGACCGGCGCGGGTCCGCATGCGAAGACGGAAGCCGTGCACCTTGTGACGGCGACGGTTGTTCGGCTGGTAGGTACGCTTGCTCACGGCTATTTCTCCGAAGGTTTCGAGGGATGTCCACTCCACGCGAGGATCGGTGCTTGGCATTCGGCCGGCACCGCCCGCCCACGCGGCCGCCCTGTGGCGGATCGTGGACATGCGGCACCCGTCGACACGGAGCGACCGGCCAACGGTACGCGGACTCCGAAGAGGGGGTCAAACCCACGACCACCCCCATCGGGCCGGCCTGTGGATGACATCTTGCTCTACGGCCCGCGCGGTTGTTACGTTCCAGCAGTTCGGGGCCTGTGGAAATCACGGTCCGGCCACGGTCCACCTCGCAGTGTGACCCGGGCCACACGATCGAGAAAACCGGCTCTGACCTGCGCGAACATGGCGAGGATCCGGCTTCGCGACGTGGCGGGGGGCGTGATCCGGATGATCGGGCCCGGCAACTCACAGCTTGTGGACAACCCTGTGGACTCAGCTTCGGCCGGTCACCGGGAAAGCCACACACACGCGAAAGACGAAGGCGGTTCCGGGTGGACGACCAGCAGGTAGATCTCGGGACCGCGTGGCAGCAGATCGTCGAGGACCTCCAGCCCAACCAGCGCGCCTGGCTCCGGCCGAGCGTGCCGATGACGCTGCACGAGAACACCGCGATCATCGCCGTGCCCAACGACTTCACCCGCAACCAGCTCGAGGGTCGCCTGCGCAACCACATCGAGGCCGCCCTCACCGAGGGCTTCGGACGCGAGATCCGGATGCTCGTCACCGTGAACCCGGCCCTCGAGGAGGCGGGTCAGCAGCAGCCACTGATCGATGAATCGACAGATGGATCTATCGCTTTGTCGACAAACGAGGCCGACTACGAGCCGGCCCCACCGGTCGACCACGTCGAGCCGCCGCTGTCCCACGAGCGGCGACCCTCGGCCCTCGAGACGCGGCTCAACCCGAAGTACACCTTCGAGACCTTCGTCATCGGCTCGTCCAACCGCTTCCCCCACGCAGCGGCGGTCGCCGTCGCCGAGGCCCCGGGCAAGGCGTACAACCCGCTCCTGGTCTACGGCGAGTCCGGACTCGGCAAGACCCACCTGCTGCACGCGATCGGCCACTACGTCCGCAGCCTCTACAGCAACGCGAAGGTGCGCTACGTCTCCTCCGAGGAGTTCACCAACGAGTTCATCAACGCGATCCGCGACGACCGGCAGGACCGGTTCAAGCGGCGCTACCGCGACGTCGACGTGCTGCTGATCGACGACATCCAGTTCCTCGAGGGCAAGACCCAGACGCAGGAAGAGTTCTTCCACACGTTCAACACCCTCCACAACGCCAACAAGCAGATCGTGCTGACGTCCGACCGCGCACCCAAGCGGCTGGAGGCGCTGGAGGACCGGCTGCGCAACCGCTTCGAGTGGGGCCTGATCACCGACGTCCAGCCGCCGGACCTCGAGACCCGGATCGCCATCCTCCGCAAGAAGGCCGCGATGGACCGTCTCACCGCGCCGCCGGACGTGCTGGAGTTCATCGCCTCCAAGATCCAGACCAACATCCGCGAGCTCGAGGGCGCGCTCATCCGCGTCACGGCCTTCGCCAACCTCAACCGCCAGGAGGTCGACATGACCCTGGCCGAGATCGTGCTCAAGGACCTGATCCCCGAGGGTGGCGAGCCCGAGATCACCCACGCGCTGATCATCGCCCAGACGGCCGCCTACTTCGGCGTCTCCCTGGAGGACCTCACCGGACCCTCCCGCGGTCGCCACCTCGTGATGGCGCGCCAGATCGGGATGTACCTCTGCCGCGAGCTCACCTCCATGTCGCTGCCGCAGATCGGGCGCGAGTTCGGCGGCCGCGACCACACGACGGTGATGTACGCCGACCGCAAGATCCGTCAGCTCCTCGCCGAGCGCCGCGCGGTCTTCAACCAGGTCAGCGAGCTCACGAACAGGGTCAAGATGCAGGCCCGTCAGGCCTGACGCCACACCGGCAGATGCACCACGACCACACGACCAGGAGCCCGCCGGAACGTGTGGAGAACGTGTGACTCGGTCCGGCCCGTCATCCCCAGCCCCTGTGGATGCCTCGGGACCCATCGCACGGCACCGGTCGGCCTCCACACCACCCGGCAGTTCGACCCCTGGTGCTCCACACCCGTCGTACACAGGGAATCAGTGCGCTGACCTGCACGAACGCGAGTTGTCCACAGTTTCCACGGACCCTACGACGACTATGAACCTCAAGACTGTCCCGATCTCCCACCAACGACGAACGGCCCTCCCTCTGGGGACAACCCTGCCGAAGGCCCTGCGCCGCGTGGCAGGATGCACTTCCCACGCGCGTGCGCGCGGCCTCCAAACCTGTCATCACCCCTTCCCCGCCCCTTGCTCGTCCGCTCCCTGAGGAGACCCTTGTGAAGTTCCGCGTCGAACGCGACGTCTTCGCCGATGCCGTTGCCTGGGCTGCCCGCAGCCTCCCGGTCCGCCCGAGCTCCCCGGTCCTGGCCGGCCTGCTCATCGAGGCGAGCGACGCCGGGCTGGTGCTCTCCACCTTCGACTACGAGACCTCCGCCCGGGCGACGCTCACCGCCGAGGTCAACGACGAGGGCAGGGCGCTCGTCAGCGGGCGCCTGCTGGCCGACATCTGCCGCAGCCTCCCGGCCAAGCCGGTCGAGCTCACGCTCGAGGGTCCGCGCGTCTCGCTCACCTGCGGCTCGGCGCGCTTCAGCCTCCAGACCATGCCGGTCGACGACTACCCGACGCTGCCCGAGATGCCCTCGGCCACCGGCACCGTCTCCAGCGCCGACTTCGCGCACGCCGTGTCCCAAGCGGTCACCGCCGCGGGTCGCGACGACATGCTGCCCGTGCTCACCGGCGTCCGCATCGAGATCGACGGCTCGACCATGGCGCTGCTGGCCACCGACCGCTTCCGGCTCTCGCACCGCGAGCTCACCTGGAACCCGCAGTCCCCCGACGAGTCGATCGCCGCGCTCGTCCCGGCCAAGGTCCTCGGCGACACGGCGAAGTCGCTCACCTCGGGCGCCGAGGTCACGATCGCGCTCGCCGCCAGCGGGGCCGGCGAGGGCCTCATCGGCTTCGAGGGCACCGGTCTCGGCGGCGTGCGCCGGACGACGACCCGCCTGCTCGACGGCGAGTTCCCCAAGGTCCGCTCGCTCTTCCCGGCCGAGCACCTGACCGTCGCCAAGGTCAACAAGGCCGAGCTCATCGAGACGGTCAAGCGTGTCGCGCTGGTCGCCGAGCGCAACACCGCCGTGCAGATGAAGTTCGGCGAGAACCAGATCGTCCTCGACGCCGGTTCCGGCGACGAGGCGATGGCGACCGAGGCGGTCGACGCCGACATCGACGGCGACGACCTGACGACGGGCTTCAACCCGCAGTTCCTGCTCGACGGCCTCTCCGCCATCGACGGCGAGTTCGTCGACCTGGCGTTCACGCAGGCCACCAAGCCGGTCGTCATCTCGGGCACCGACGCCGACGACGACGCCAGCTCCTTCCGCTACCTGCTGATGCCGCGCCGCCTGCTGTCCTGAGGCCCTCCCCTCCGGCTGTCATGCACGGCTAGGCTCACGCGTATGGACATCGGACTCATCGGCCTGGGCAAGATGGGCGGCAACATGCGCGAGCGCATGCGCCGTGCCGGACTCACGGTGGTCGGCTACGACCGCAACCCCGACGTCAGCGACGTCGACTCCCTGGCCGCGCTCGTCGAGGCGTTGCCCAGCCCGAAGGTCGTGTGGGTGATGGTGCCCGCCGGCGACCCCACCCGCGCCACGGTCAAGGAGCTCTCGACGCTCCTCGGCGAGGGCGACGTGATCGTCGACGGCGGCAACTCGCGCTGGACCGACGACATCGCCAACGCCGAGCTGCTCGCCCCACTGGGCATCGGCTACGTCGACTGCGGTGTCTCCGGCGGCGTCTGGGGCCTGGAGAACGGCTACGCGCTGATGTACGGCGGCGACTCGGCCGACATCGCCAAGGTCCAGCCCGCCTTCGACGCGCTCAAGCCCGAGGGCGAGTTCGGCTCCGTCCACGCCGGCAAGGTCGGCGCGGGCCACTTCTCCAAGATGGTCCACAACGGGATCGAGTACGCCATCATGCAGGCGTACGCCGAGGGCTGGGAGCTGCTCGACAAGGTCGACCTCACCGACAACGTGACCGAGGTCTTCCGCTCCTGGCGCGAGGGCACGGTCATCCGCTCGTGGCTGCTCGACCTCATGGTCAACGCCCTCGACGAGGACCCCGGGCTCGAGAAGATCGCCGGCTACGCCGAGGACTCCGGCGAGGGCCGGTGGACCGTCGAGGCCGGCATCGACAACGCGGTCGCCACCCCGGCCATCACCGCGGCGCTCTACGCCCGGTTCGTCTCGCGCCAGGACGACTCCCCGACGATGAAGGCGATCGCGGCGATGCGCAACCAGTTCGGCGGTCACGCCGTGCGCTCGGCCGCGCCCAAGGGCGGCGACGCGGAGGGCAGCACCGGCGCCGAGCAGTCCGAGGCGGCCAGGCAGGCCGGAGCCGGCGACGACAAGGCCCATGGCGAGAGCTAGGACGACTTGCACGTCGCGCACCTGACCCTCCACGACTTCCGCTCCTACAGCGACATCGACGTCGCCCTGGAGCCGGGGGCGACGGCCTTCATCGGCCGCAACGGCCAGGGCAAGACCAACCTCGTCGAGGCGATCGACTACCTCTCCCGGCTCTCCTCGCACCGCGTCGCGACCGACGCGCCACTGGTGCGTGCCGGTGCGGACCAGGCGATCGTCCGCGCCTCGGTGGTCAAGGAGGGGCGCCCGGCCCTGCTCGAGGTCGAGCTCAACCCCGGCCGGGCCAACCGCGCCCGGATCAACCGCTCGCCGCTCCCCCGCCCCCGCGAGATCATCGGCCTGGTGCGCACGGTCGTCTTCGCTCCCGACGACCTGACGCTCGTCAAGGGCGACCCGTCGGACCGGCGCAAGTTCCTCGACGACCTGCTGATGCTGCGCGCTCCCCGGCTCGCCGGCGTCCGCTCCGACTACGACCGGATCCTCAGGCAGCGCAACAGCCTGCTCAAGACCGCGGGCGTCGCGCGCGGCTCCTCGCGCGACGCCGCGATGTCGACGCTCGAGATCTGGGACGACAACCTCGCCCGCGTCGGGGCCGAGCTCCTCGGCGCCCGGCTGCGCCTGGTCGACGACCTCCGCCCCTACCTCGGCAAGGCCTACGAGGCCGTCGCCCGAGGCGCGACGCGTGACGACGCCGACCTCGACTACAGGGCGAGCGTGGAGGTCGGCGACGACCTGGAGAAGGCGCTGCTCGACGCGATCGCCTCGAAGCGCAAGGACGAGCTCGACCGCGGCATCTCGCTCGTCGGCCCCCACCGCGACGAGCTGCTGCTGACCCTCGGCAGCCCGGAGCTACGGTTGCCGGTCAAGGGCTACGCCTCGCACGGGGAGTCGTGGTCGTTCGCGCTCGCGCTCCGGCTGGCGTCGTACGACCTGCTCCGCGCCGACGGCGACGACCCGATCCTCGTGCTCGACGACGTCTTCGCCGAGCTCGACGCCGAGCGCCGGGCCCAGCTCGCCGAGCTGGTCGCGGGGGCGGAGCAGGTGCTCGTCACGGCCGCGGTCGCGGCCGACGTGCCGGCGTCGCTGCAGGGGGTGCGGTTCCTCGTCGCGGACGGCCAGGTCACCCGCGATGGGTGAGGAGGAGCCGGAGGCCGCGCCCACGCCCGAGGAGCAACCGGAGCACCAGCCCGACGGGCTCGACCTGGCTCGCGCCGCCGCGCGCGCCGCCGCCGCGAGCCCGGGCGCACCGCGCGCGCGGAGGAGGTCGCCGAGCCGCCGCCGCACGTTCACGAAGTCGTCCGGGGCCAGCCCCGACGACCGCGACCCGCAGCTGCTCGAGCAGGCGATGGGGCGGCTGATCGCGAGCCACGGGTGGGAGGTCGACCTGAAGGTGCAGGGCGTGTTCGGCCGGTGGGGCGAGCTCGTGGGGTCGGAGGTCGCCGACCACTGCACGCCCGAGTCGTTCGACGACGGCCGGCTCGCCGTGCGCACGGACTCCACCGCCTGGGCGACCCAGCTCAAGCTGCTCGCACCGACGATCGTGCGCCGCCTCAACGAGGAGCTCGGCCACGGCACCGTCACCCTCATCGACGTGCACGGCCCCCACCTGCCGACCTGGACCAAGGGCCGGTTGTCCAGCCGCGACGGCCGCGGCCCGCGCGACACCTACGGCTGAGACGGCGCCGACGCGAGAGCCGCGCTCTGCCGATCTGGCAGCCGCGCGGACCTGTGGGGGCCCATCGACCCCCCTGATCGAGCGGCTCACGGCGTCTCACGGGGCTTCTGAGGGCATATTTTCGTGCCGAACCATCCCCATCCCGGGGTGGGTCCTTCGGTTGAGGGCCGCTGACGGCTAGTATGAGGGGACGAGTCGCACGTCGTGTTGCTGGCGCAACCGCAGCGACTCGACTCATGTCCAGCGCAGCCGGAGAGACATCCGGGGCGATGAGAAGAAGGCAGTGCCGTGAGCGAAGAGAACGTCGAGACCCCCGCAGCTCGGACCCCCGATTCGCCGGCACCGGACCCCACTCCCGCCGAGGCCATCGCCGCGTCGGTCGAGGAAGCGGTCGAGGAGGCGGTCGCCGAGAAGCGGTCGTCGACCGCGGTCGACGAGGGCACCGAGTACGACGCCTCGGCGATCCAGGTGCTCGAGGGCCTCGAGGCGGTCCGCAAGCGTCCCGGCATGTACATCGGCTCGACCGGTGAGCGCGGCCTCCACCACCTGATCTGGGAGATCGTGGACAACGGCGTCGACGAGGCGCTGGCCGGCTACGCGACCCGGATCGTCCTCACGCTCCAGGCCGACGGCGGCGTGCGCGTCGAGGACAACGGCCGCGGCATCCCGACCGACACCGCCCCGGGCCAGGACATGCCCGCGCTCACGATGGCGCTCACGATGCTCCACGCCGGCGGCAAGTTCGGCGGCGGCGGCTACAAGGTCTCCGGTGGTCTCCACGGCGTGGGCGTCTCGGTCGTCAACGCGCTCTCCACACGCCTGGTCGCCGAGGTGAAGAACCGTGGCCACCTGTGGCGCCAGAGCTTCCAGCTCGGCACCCCCGACGCCGACCTCGAGCAGGTCCGCCCGCTCGAGGCCGACGAGGGGACCGGCACCACCGTCACCTGGTACGCCTCGGAGGACATCTTCGAGAGCACCACCTACCACCTCGAGACGATCACCTCCCGCCTGCGCGAGATGGCGTTCCTCAACAAGGGCGTCGAGTTCGTCGTGCGCGACGAGCGGGCCGACGCCGAGTCGCGGGTCGACGCGGTCGAGGACGACACGATCGACAACGAGGTCGACAACGCCGGCCACGACGCCCCCAAGCGCGCCGAGACCGGCGGGCTCGAGCAGGTCTTCAAGTACGACCGGGGCCTCGTCGACTACGTCGAGCACCTCAACCGCCGCAAGACCGTCGCCAACGCCACCGTCATCTCCTTCGAGGCCGAGACGGCCGAGGGTGCCTCGGGCCAGCACATGAGCCTCGAGGTCGCGATGCAGTGGAACACCTCCTACACCGAGTCGGTCCACACCTTCGCCAACAACATCAACACCCACGAGGGCGGCACCCACGAGGAGGGCTTCCGCGCCTCCCTCACCTCGCTCGTCAACAACTGGGGCGAGGAGTGGGGCCTGATCAAGAAGAAGGAGGACCGGGTCTCCGGAGACGACATCCGTGAGGGCCTGACCGCCATCATCTCGATCAAGCTCGGCGAGCCGCAGTTCGAGGGCCAGACCAAGACCAAGCTCGGCAACACCGAGGCCAAGGGCTTCACCCAGCGGATCATGAACGACCAGCTCGGCGCCTGGTTCGAGGAGAACCCGGCCGAGGGCAAGGACATCGTCCGCAAGTCGCAGGCCGCGGCCAACGCGCGCATCGCCGCCCGCAAGGCGCGCGAGCTCGCCCGCAACCGCAAGGGCCTACTCGGCGGCGGCGGCCTCCCGGGCAAGCTGAGCGACTGCCAGTCGACCAACCCGGCCGAGTGCGAGGTCTTCATCGTCGAGGGCGACTCCGCCGGCGGTTCGGCGCGCCAGGGCCGCGACCCGCGCATCCAGGCGATCCTCCCGATCCGCGGCAAGATCCTCAACGTCGAGAAGGCGCGCATCGACAAGGTGCTCGCCAACACCGAGGTCCAGGCGATCATCTCCGCCCTCGGCACCGGCATCCACGAGGAGTTCAACCTCGAGAAGCTGCGCTACCACAAGGTCGTGATGATGGCCGACGCCGACGTCGACGGCCACCACATCAACACCCTGCTGCTGACGCTGCTGTTCCGCTTCATGAAGCCGCTGATCGAGCACGGCTACGTCTACATGGCGCAGCCCCCGCTCTACCGCCTGCGCTGGAACAAGCCGGCCGAGCACGAGTTCGTCTACTCCGACGCCGAGCGCGACGCCCTCATGAAGGACGGCCTCGCCAGCGGCAGGAAGCTGCCCAAGGAGAACCCGGTCCAGCGCTACAAGGGTCTCGGCGAGATGAACGCCGACGAGCTGTGGGAGACCACGATGGACCCCGACGCCCGCCTCATGAAGCAGGTGACGCTCGAGGACGCCGCCCAGGCCGACGAGATCTTCTCGATCCTCATGGGCGAGGACGTCGAGCAGCGCCGCTCGTTCATCCAGCGCAACGCCAAGGACGTCCGTTTCCTCGATATCTAGGCCGCTAGTCGCATCTACGACCAGACCTAGACATCGATAGAACGCAGGAGAGAGACAGATGACTGAGACCCCCACGGGCACCGGCGACGGGGCAGGCGGCTTCGGCTTCGGCGACGACCGCATCCAGCCGATCGAGCTGCAGACGCTGATGCAGCAGTCCTACATCGACTACGCGATGACCGTCATCGTCGGGCGGGCGTTGCCCGACGTACGCGACGGGCTGAAGCCAGTGCACCGCCGCATCCTCTACGCGATGTACGACGGTGGCTACCGCCCCGACCGCGGCTTCTCGAAGTGCTCGCGCGTCGTGGGTGACGTGATGGGTCAGTACCACCCGCACGGCGACTCGGCGATCTACGACACCATGGTCCGCCTCGCGCAGCCGTGGGTGCTGCGCTACCCGCTGATCAACGGCCAGGGCAACTTCGGCTCGCCGGGCAACGACTCGGCCGCCGCCATGCGGTACACCGAGTGCCGGATGGCGCCGCTGGCCATGGAGATGGTCCGCGACATCGACGAGGACACCGTCGACTTCCAGCCCAACTACGACGGTCGCTCGCAGGAGCCGACCATCCTGCCGAGCCGGTTCCCCAACCTGCTGGTCAACGGCTCCGCCGGCATCGCGGTCGGCATGGCGACCAACATCCCGCCGCACAACCTCATCGAGGTGGCCGAGGGGGCGAAGTGGGCGCTCGAGCACCCCGACGCGACCAAGGAGGAGCTCCAGGACGCGCTCGTCGAGCGGATCAAGGGTCCCGACTTCCCCAACGGCGCGCTCATCGTCGGTCGCCAGGGGATCGAGCAGGCCTACCGCACCGGCCGCGGCTCGATCACCCAGCGCGCGGTCGTCGAGATCGACGAGGACGCCAAGGGCCGGGTGATGCTCGTGATCAGCGAGCTCCCCTACATGGTGAACCCCGACAACCTCGCGCTGAAGATCGCCGAGCTCGCCGACTCCGGCCGGATCCAGGGCATCTCCGACGTGCGCGACGACACCAGCTCGCGCACCGGCCAGCGACTCGTCATCATCCTGCGGCGCGACGCGGTCGCCCGCGTGGTGCTCAACAACCTCTTCAAGCACACCGAGCTGCAGTCGAACTTCTCGGCCAACATGCTCGCGCTCGTCGACGGCGTGCCGCGCACGCTGTCGATCGACCAGTTCATCTCCAACTGGGTCACCCACCAGATCGAGGTCATCCAGCGGCGTACGCGCTTCCGCCTCGCCGAGGCCGAGCGCCAGGCGCACATCTACCGCGGTCTCGCCAAGGCGCTCGACGCGCTCGACGAGGTCATCGCGCTGATCCGCCGCAGCCCCGACGTCGAGGAGGCCCGCCAGGGCCTGATCGACCTGCTCGAGATCGACGAGATCCAGGCCAACGCCATCCTCGAGATGCAGCTGCGCCGCCTCGCCGCGCTCGAGCGCCAGAAGATCATGGACCGCCTCGCCGAGCTCGAGCGCGTGATCGCCGACCTCGAGGACATCCTCGCCAACGAGGCCCGCCAGCGGCAGATCGTCTCCGACGAGCTCACCGAGATCGTCGAGAAGTACGGCAACGAGCGTCGTACCCAGATCATCGCAGCCGACGGGGACCTCTCGATGGAGGACCTCATCCCCGACGAGGAGCTGGTCGTCTCCATCACGCGGGGCGGCTACGCCAAGCGCACCCGCGCCGACCAGTACCGGCTCCAGAAGCGCGGCGGCAAGGGCGTGCGCGGTGCGACGCTGCGCGGCGACGACGTCGTCCAGCACTTCATCGCCACGACCAACCACCACTGGCTGCTGTTCTTCACCACGGCCGGGCGGGTCTACCGCACGAAGGCCTACAACCTCCCCGAGGCAGCGCGCGACGCGAAGGGCGGCCACGTCGCCGGCCTGCTGAGCTTCCAGCCCGACGAGGAGATCGCCCAGGTGCTGGCGATCCGCGACTACGAGCAGGCTCCCTACCTCGTGCTCGCCACCCGCACCGGCCTGGTCAAGAAGACCAAGCTCGGTGACTACAACAGCCCGCGCCAGGCCGGCGTCATCGCGATCAACTTCCGCGAGGAGGACGACGAGCTGATCGGCGCCGAGCTGGTCAACGCCGACGACGACATCCTGCTGGTCTCGCGCAAGGGCCAGGCGATCCGCTTCCAGGCCAGTGACGACCAGCTGCGTCCGATGGGTCGCGCGACCGGCGGTGTGCGCGGCATGAAGTTCAAGCACGACGACGACAGCGTGCTGTCGCTGTCCGTCATCCGCGCCGCCCAGGTCGCGGCCGAGGAGGCCGCGGAGGCGCGTCTCGTCGAGGGCGGCGAGGCTCCCGAGGACATCGAGCCCGGTGCGCTGCCCGACGTGAAGGAGCAGTACGTCTTCACGATCACCGACGGCGGCTACGCCAAGCGCTCGCGGATCACCGACTACCGGATCACCAACCGCGGTGGCGTCGGCATCCGCGCGGTCAAGCTCAGCAACGAGGACCGCGGGGGCCTGGTCGGCGCGTTCATCGTGGAGGAGGGCGACGAGGTCCTCTCGATCACCAGCGGTGGCCAGGTCGTGCGCAGCCCCATCGACGCGAACTTCCGCGCGACCGGTCGCGACAGCCAGGGCGTGAAGTTCGTGACGCCCAAGAAGGGCGACACCGTCGCGGTCGTGGCCCGCTCGGTCGAGGCGCGCGAGGACGAGGAGGAGCTCGTCGAGGGTGCCGAGGGCGAGGCCGTCGAGACCGTGGTGGCGACCGGTGACGAAT
Source organism: Nocardioides exalbidus (assembly GCF_900105585.1). Lineage (NCBI taxonomy): Bacteria > Bacillati > Actinomycetota > Actinomycetes > Propionibacteriales > Nocardioidaceae > Nocardioides > Nocardioides exalbidus. Next base: position 1,472,668 of record NZ_FNRT01000002.1, on the reverse strand, counting down.
CGCCGGTTGTGGGCGACGGTGCAACAATCGATCCTCAGACCGCCGAGCCCGCCCCCGACGACAACACTGAGGAGTGAGTGATCCGTGTCCGAACGCACCACGACTCCACGTCGTACGTCCGCCAGTCCCGGTGAGGGTGGGGAGCCCCCGCGCAAGTCGCTGACCGAGCGGCTGCAGAGCACGCTGTCCAACGCCGCCGAGGAGCACCGCGCCAACGCCTCGACCTCGGAGACGAAGGTCAGGCGGCCAGGTCGCCAGCCGGGCCGTCAGCCCCGTCGCGCGCGGCTGCGGCTCACCCGGATCGATCCCTGGTCGGTCATGAAGACCTCGTTCCTGCTGTCGGTCGCCTTCGGCGTCGTCACGTTCGTCGCCATCTTCATGGTGTGGTCGGTCCTCGGCGCCGCCGGAGTGTGGGACTCGATCAACTCCGCCGTGGCGAGCATCGTCGAGGGCGACAGCGGCAACTCGACCTTCGACGTCACCGACTACGTCGGCATGTCGCGGGTCCTCGGGTTCACCCTCCTGGTGTCCGTGGTCGACGTGATCCTGCTGACCGCGCTGGCCACCCTGACGGCGTTCCTCTACAACCTCGCCGCCGCCCTGCTCGGCGGCATCGAGGTCACCCTCGCCGAGGACGAGAAGTGAGCTGACCCCCTCGATTGGCACCCGCCGATCGTGGTCAGGTAATCTTCGGCGTCGCTGCTGGTGCAGCGTTGCGGGCCTATAGCTCAGACGGTTAGAGCGCTTCCCTGATAAGGAAGAGGTCGGAGGTTCAAGTCCTCCTAGGCCCACTCCATCCCCTTCTTCTCTCGAGGAGAGCTCCATGAAGAAGCTCCTGCTGGTCGTCCTGGCCGCCGGCGCCGCACTCTTCGCGAAGAGGAAGATGGACGAGGGGAAGCACGAGCAGGCCCTCTGGGCCGAGGCCACCGACACCGTCGAGAAGGCCTGACGCTCCTCCCACACGGGGCCTTGGCGCAATTGGTAGCGCACCTGCTTTGCAAGCAGGGGGTTAGGGGTTCGAGTCCCCTAGGCTCCACCACTCCCCGGCGACGGCGCGGCCGTGTGACCTCCCGCCCATCCCTCGGAATCGGTCACGCCGCCCGTGACGGTGGTCCCACACTGATCCCATGCTGGGCATCACCGACCTCCCGACCTACCTCGTCGGCCTGATCCTGATCGTCCTGCTGCCGGGCCCGAACTCGCTCTACGTCCTCTCCGTCGCCGCGCGGCGGGGGTGCGCACCGGGTACGCCGCCGCAGCGGGCGTGTGGACGGGCGACGCCGTGCTGATGACGCTCTCCGCCGCGGGCGTGGCGTCGCTGCTGCAGGCCAACCCGACGGCGTTCGGCGTGGTGAAGTGGGTGGGGGCGTCGTACCTCCTCTGGCTCGCGATCGGCATGATGCGCGCCGCCTTCGGCATGTGGCGCTCGCGCCGCAGCGTCGCCGAGCAGATCGCCGACGCTGCCATCGAGGCCGGGGTCGACGCGAAGGTGAAGGGCGAGCGGCCCTACCGACGGGCGCTGGTGATCAGCCTGCTCAACCCGAAGGCGATCCTGTTCTTCGTCGCCTTCTTCGTGCAGTTCGTCGACCCGGCCTACGCCCACCCGGCGATCTCGTTCCTGGTGCTCGGCAGCCTCGCGACCGTCGCGAGCGCGGCGTACCTCAGCATGCTGATCTTCGCCGGCACCCGGCTGGCCGCCGCCTTCCGTCGCCGCAAGCGGCTCTCGGCCGGTGCGACGTCGGCGGTCGGTGCGGTGTTCCTCGGCTTCGCGGTCAAGCTGGCGCTCGCGTCCGCCTGATCCTCACCCGCGGAACAGCAGCCGCTCGATCGGTCCGCTGAGGACGAGCACCAGCAGCGCGAGGTAGCCGATGCCCGGCACGACCAGGGCGATGACCAGCGCGATCGTGAGCAGGGCGGCGAAGGTCAGCAGGCCGTAGGTGCCTGAGCTGTCCGGCGGGTTGTCGGCCACCCACAGCGCGGGGTTGCGACGCAGCACGACGTGGAGGGCGACGCTGACCAGGGCGTTGGCCAGCATGCTGCCGATGTAGAGCGCGAGCTGCGGCCGATCGGTCTCCAGGGATCCCGCGAGGGCCGTCGGCACGGGCAGCCAGACGATCGTGAACATCCAGAGGATGTTGAGCAGCATGAGCGGCTCGGAGTAGGCCGCCACGTGCTCGAACAGGCGGTGGTGGGCGCGCCAGAAGGTCGCGATGATCGCGAAGCTCAGCACGAACGCGAACAGCTGGTCGGAGTGCTCCTCGAGGTACTCCGCGGTCGAGAGCCCCTCCGACGCGGTCTCCGAGACGGCCTCCATCAGCGGCAGGATGAGCAGCGTCATCGCGATCGCGACGACGGCGTCGGTGAAGAACGTGAGCCGCTCCGCCGAGCGGTGCTCCACCTCGTCGACTGCCATGGGCTCACGATATGGCCGGACCTGTCGGATCGGCACTGCCGCGTTCGTAGGAGTGGTGAGAGGCTGCCCGACAAGGGGCGCCCACGACCACAGGAGCAGACATGCACTACCTCCTCACCGTCATCGGAGACACCGACAACCCGACCGACGACTCGGCGCCCGGCGCCGTCGACGCCTTCAACGACCGGCTCAAGGACGAGGGGCGCTGGGTGTTCGCCGGCGGCCTCACCGGTCCGGAGGACGCGACCGTCACCGACAACCGCAGCGGCACCGCGATCCTCACCGACGGGCCGTTCGTGGAGTCGAAGGAGTTCCTCGCCGGCTTCTGGGTGGTCACCGCCGACGACCTCGACCAGGCGCTCGCCCTCTCGGTCGACGCCTCGCAGGCGTGCCACCGCAAGATCGAGGTGCGCCCGTTCGACGGTGTGGCCTGAGCACCGATGACCGACGTCGACGCCGCGATCGCCCAGGTCCACCGTGACGAGTGGGCCCGGCTCGTGGCCGTCCTGGCCCGGCGCTTTGGCGACCTCGACGTCGCCGAGGACGCCGCCGGCGAGGCCTTCGCCGTCGCGCTCGAGAAGTGGCGCACGGACGGCCTCCCACCCAACCCCGGAGCCTGGCTGACCACGACCGCCGGCAACAAGGCGCTCGACCGGGTCCGCCGCGAGGGCAAGCGCGACGACAAGCAGAAGCAGGCCCACATGCTCACCGACCGCCCCGCCGAGCCGCTCGGCGTGATCGACGACGACCGCCTCCGGCTCCTCTTCACCTGCGCCCACCCGGCGCTCGCCATGGAGGCGCGGGTCGCGCTCACCCTGCGCATGGTGGGCGGGCTCACCGTCCCCGAGATCGCGCGCGCCTTCCTCGTCCAGGAGACGACGATGGGCCAGCGGATCACCCGCGCCAAGGCCAAGATCGCGAACGCACGCATCCCCTACCGCGTGCCCGAGGCCGCCGACCTCCCGTCGCGCGTCGCCGGCGTGCTGGCGGTGCTCTACCTCGTCTTCAACGAGGGCTACCTCGCCAGCAGCGCCGAGTCCGACCCCGTCCGCGCCGACCTCACCGGCGAGGCGATCCGGCTGACCCGCCTCGTCCGCACCCTGATGCCGTACGACGGCGAGGTGGCCGGGCTGCTCGCCCTGATGCTCCTGACCGAGGCCCGCCGCGGCGCCCGCGTCTCGGCGTCGGGGGAGCTGGTCACCCTGGACCAGCAGGACCGGGGCGCGTGGGACCGCGCGCTGGTCGCCGAGGGCCACGCCCTCGTCCGCGAGCGGCTGGCCTCGGGCCAGGCGCCCGGTCGCTACCAGGTGCTCGCCGCGATCAGCGCCGTGCACACCGACGCCGCGGACGTGCGCGACACCGACTGGTCGCAGGTCGTCGCGCTCTACGACCAGCTCGTCCGGCTCGACCCCAACCCGGTCGTGGCGCTCAATCGCGCGATCGCCGTGGCCGAGCTCGACGGACCGCAGGTCGCGCTCGCCCTGGTCGACGCGCTCACCGCTTCACTCGACGACTACCACGCCTTCCACGCCACGCGCGCAGACCTGCTGCGGCGGCTCGGCCGGTCCGCCGACGCCCGGGCGGCCTACGACCGGGCGATCGGGCTGGCCGGCAACAGCGCGGAGTCGTCGTACCTCACCCGGCGCCGGGACGAGCTCGGGACGTCAGGAGCATCGACGTAGCCTGCTGGGGTGTCCACCCGCCTCACCGTCACCTCCACCGAGCCCGTCACGCCCAGCCTGCGGCGGGTCTGGTTCCGCTCCGACGACCTGTCCGCCTTCGCCGCGAGCGAGGACACCGACCGCTACGTGAAGCTGGTGTTCCCCGACGGCGTGCGCACCTACACCGCGCTCTTCCCCGACGTCGCCGCCGGCACCGTGGCCATCGACTTCGTGGTCCACGGCGACGAGGGCGTCGCCGGCCCGTGGGCGCAGCGCGCCCAGCCCGGTGACGAGCTCGAGGTCAACGGCCCGGGCGGCGGCTACCGGCCCGACCCGAGTGCCGACGTGCACCTCCTCGCGGGCGACGACTCCGCGGTCCCGGCGATCTCCGCGGCCCTCGCCGCACTGGCCGACGACGCCGTCGGCCAGGCGTTCGTCCTCGTCGACGACGCGGCGCACGAGCCGACCCTCGCGGCCCCCGCGGGCGTGACGGTCACCTTCCTCCACCGCGAGGCCGGGCAGACGCTCGGCGACGCGGTCCGCGCGTGGCCGTGGCCGGAGGGCCGGGTCCAGGCGTTCGTCCACGGCGAGGCGCAGGAGGTCATGCACGGCGTGCGCCCCTACCTGCTCCGGGAGCGCGGCCTGCCCCGCGCCGACGCCTCGATCTCCGGCTACTGGCGCGCCGGCCGCACCGAGGAGTCGTTCCGGGTGTGGAAGCGCGAGCTCGCCGAGGCCGAGTCGGCCGGTTGAGCAGGTGAGTGCCCCCGCACCGCCGCACCCCGACGAGGACGTGGCTGGGACAATCGGTGACGTGAGTGTCCCCCGCCGACCCAGCGTGCTGGCCGACCTCGGGGCGGCCGTCCTCGCGCTCGTGCTGATCAGCCTCGCCGGGATGCTCGGGAAGTGGCAGTACGACGCCTGGCAGGCGCACCGCGACGCCGAGGCGCGCGACCTGACCGGGGTGGCGCCGGTCCCGCTGACCGACGTGATGGGCAACGACGACCCGTTCCCGGGGATGGACGTGGGCCGACCGGTCGACGTGGCGGGCACGTGGATCGACGGCGGCTTCTGGGTCGCCGACCGCGACCACGACGGCACGCCCGGCTACTGGGCGGTCGCCCCGCTCGAGGTCGGCAACGCCGCCGTGCTCGTCGTACGCGGATGGGCGCCCGAGCCCTCTCCCGACCTGCTCGCGGCCAGTGGCGACGCCTCGATCACGGGCTGGCTCCAGCCGCCCGAGGGCAGCCTCGTCGTCGACGACGACCCGACCGACGACGTCTTCCCCGAGATCCGCGTCGCCGACGCCGTCCAGCGCGTCGACGTCGACCTCTACTCCGCCTACGTGATCAGCCAGGAGCCCGCCGACGGCCTGCAGTCCGCCGAGCTCGAGGCGCTGCCGGAGGCGAGCAGCTTCACCGGCATCCGCAACCTGCTCTACGCCTTCGAGTGGTGGGTCTTCGGTGCCTTCGCCGCCTTCATCTGGTGGCGGTGGCGGCGCGACGTGGTGACCGGGGTCTCCTCCCCGCTCAACGCGGGCGGGGACCCCCAGGACGCGACCAGCCGCCGGATAGGTTGAGGGCCGTGCGACCCCTCTTCACCACCTACCGCGTGCTGGCGTTCGTCGTCGGCGTCGCGCTCGCGTTCTGCGCCCTCGTGGCCGCCCCGATGAAGTACCTCTTCGCCGAGGGCAGCAGCATCCAGGAGCTGGGCGACTCCCTCAGCATCCTCTGGGCGCTGCACGGCACCCTCTACATGGTCTACTTCCTGGTCGCGCTGATGCTCGCCTACCGCGCGCGCTGGTCGCCCCAGTTCACGCTGCTGCTCCTCATCGCCGGCCTCGTGCCGCTGCTGATGTTCTTCGTCGAGCACCGTGCGGCCGAGCGGATGAAGGCCGAGCACCCCGAGCTCGCCTAGCTCCCTCGTCGTACTCCCGCTCGAGCGGTGAGTGAGCCACCTTCGGCGCACCTGGAACGTGGCTCGCGCACCGCTCGGCAGCCGACGCGCCCGAGACATGACTCTGGCGGTGCCCCAGCCACATTCGCGCCGTACGGAATGTGGCTGGGACACCGCCAGGGGTCTGGCCCTACTTCTTCTGCGGCACGTCGTCGATGTCGATGACCTCGGCCGGCTCGTCGGGCGTGGTGGCCTCGTGGGCCTCCTCGACCGAGTCGCTGATCGCCTCGCCGGGGGCTCCGCCACCGGCGTCGTCGACGGCCGGCGGGTCCGCGGTGACGACGTCGTCAGCCGTGGGCGCGGCACCCGTGGCCGGGGCAGCGGGGGACGGCGGGGTCGCGGGCTTGGGCGCGGGCGGGGCCGGCGGGACGTAGGTCGACTGCCACGCGTCGTCCTGCTTGGCCCGGAGCTTGCTGAAGACCGCCCCGCCGATGGCCAGCAGCGCGCCCACCAGCAGGAACTTCTTCAGCTTGCCGCCCTTGGGCTCGGGCTCGATGCCGCGCAGCTCGTTGACCTTGGCGGTCGCCAGGTCGCGACCCTCGGCCGCACGCTCGGCAGCCACGGTCGCAGCGGTCGACGCCACGGCGGACGCCCGCTCGGCGGCGGTGGAGCGGTACTCGGCGAGGAGCGGCGCGGCCTTGTCACGGGCCTCGGCGGCCTTCTCGGCGGCGGTCGCGGCACCGGCCGACGCCGCCTCGGTCGCCCGGGTGCGCGCCTCCTCGACCAGGGGCGCGGCCTTGTCGCGCGCGTCGGAGATCACGGGCCCCGCCTTGTCCGCGGCCTGCTCCCACGCGTGCTCGAGCTGGGGCAGGACCTTGTCGGTGAACTGGTCCGCGATCTGGTCGACGTAGTCATGCGCCCGGTCCGTGAGGGACTTCTTGCGGCCGAAGGGCATACGGGTCCTCCTCTGTCAGGTGTTGCTCCATCTCACCACGCGCACCCTGAGGCGACCAGCCCCGTCCGGGTGGTGGGGCGAGGTGGGGATGGTGGTACGTCCCGCGTGGGCGCCGCGTGGCAGGATCGAGGCGCACAGAGATCACTGAGCTCGTCACTGCGAGCACCACCGAGAGGCACACTCCCATGGCCGACCCCAAGGCGACCTTCAAGACCAACCGCGGCGACATCGTCGTGAACCTCTTCCCGAACCACGCTCCCGAGACCGTCGACAACTTCGTCGGCCTCGCCGAGGGCACCAAGGACTACCGCGACGACGCCGGCCGCTCGGGCGAGAAGTACTACGACGGCCTCGGCTTCCACCGCGTCATCGACGGCTTCATGATCCAGGGCGGCTGCCCGCTCGGCACCGGCACCGGCGGCCCGGGCTACACCTTCAAGGACGAGATCCACCCCGAGCTCGTCTTCGACAAGCCCTACCTCCTCGCGATGGCCAACGCAGGCCCGGGCACCAACGGCTCGCAGTTCTTCATCACCGTCGCCGCCACCCCGTGGCTCAACCGCAAGCACACGATCTTCGGCGAGGTGGCCGACCAGGCCAGCCGCGACGTCGTCGACGCCATCGCCACCACCGCGACCGGCGCGATGGACCGGCCGGCCGACCCGGTCGTGATCGAGTCCGTCACGATCGAGCAGTGACCCTGCACTGACCCGACGCACCACACACCAGTCATGAGCCAGCCGCCCGACGGGGCCCCCGCTGACGGGACCGCGACCGGGGTGCCCACCTGCTACCGGCACCCCGGTCGTGAGACCTGGATCCGCTGCCAGCGCTGCGACAAGCCGATCTGTCCCGACTGCATGCGTGACGCCGCCGTGGGCTTCCAGTGCCCCGACTGCGTCAAGGAGGCCGCGAGGACGTCGCGCCAGAACCGTGCGATGTACGGCGGCGAGCGCAGCGCCGACCCGCGCCTGACCAGCCTCGTGCTGATCGGCATCAACGCCGTCGTCTGGCTCGCGGTGATCGCGACCGGCTGGAAGAACAGCGACCTGATCGCGCGGCTCGCGCTGGTGCCGAAGGGGACCTGCGAGTCGCTGTCGAGCAGCGGCTACTACCCGACCGCGATCGGCGAGCGCCTGTGCACGCTCGGCACCGGCGGCGACGGGCACTGGGTGCCGGGCGTGGCCGACGGCGCCGTGTGGCAGCTGATCACCAGCCAGTTCCTGCACGTCGAGATCTGGCACATCGCCAGCAACATGCTGGCGCTGTGGTTCCTCGGCCCGCAGCTCGAGGCCGTCCTGGGCCGGACCCGGTTCCTCGCCCTCTACCTCCTCTCCGGCCTGGCCGGCTCGGTCGCCGTGCTGTGGCTCTCGGGCTCGGGCGGGCTGACGCTCGGCGCGTCCGGCGCGATCTACGGCCTCTTCGGCGCCTACGCCGTGATCGCCCACAAGGTCCGCGCCGACCTGCGCAGCATCGCGACGCTCCTCGCCGTCAACCTGTTCATCACCTTCGCCATCCCCAACATCTCGTGGCAGGGACACCTCGGCGGCATCGTCGGCGGCGCCGTCGTGGCGGCGATCATCGCCTACGCCCCGCGCACGCGTCGCACGCTGGTCCAGGCCCTCGGCCTCGGCGGCTTCCTCCTCGTGCTCGTCGCGCTGATCGCGGCGCGCATCGCCGCGCTGTCCTAGCCCCGACCGCGCCCGCGCCGGCGGCGTACGCCGTCCCGCTGACCGCTGCCAGCTGACGCGATCCGTCATCCGGACCCGCACCGATCGGTGCGCCTCCGGATGACGGATCCGGCGTGCCCGGGGGACCCCTCATTTCCCACAGGTGTGCACACAGCTGTGGATAACTACACGCGTGTAATTCTCCACAGGAGTTATCCCCAGTGTGGAGAGCGAGAGCCCAGCCGACCCCGAAATCGACTCGAGCGGTGAGAGAGACGCCTCCCCTTCCCCAGGAAGGCGCCTCACTCACCGCTCGAGGCGACGAATGGATTCTGCTGGACGAGCAGCGGCCGCTCAGCAGCCGCGGGAGAAACCTACTCCCACTTGGTGGCGAAGCTGAACCCGACCGCCATGAACGCGATGCCGACGACGAGGTTCCACTGGCCGAGGTCGTTGATGACCCACAGCCCGGAGAGGTCGTCGGAGAAGATGTAGAAGGTGCAGATCCAGATCAGGCCGATCAGGAAGCAGCCGAGCATGCCGACGACGACGCCGCGGCCGCGACCGAGCGGGGTCGAGGGGTGGGCGGAGACCATCAGGCCGAGCATCAGCACGCCGAAGCCGATGAGGTAGTTCCAGCGACCGAGGTCGGCGACCGCCTTCGGGGTGCCCTCGACGGGCGGGAAGGCCAGCGGGTTGCCGCGCGGGCCGACGTAGTACCAGGCGATGTAGGCGATGCCGGCGATGATCAGCAGCAGGGCGACCAGGAACCTCACGGAGAAGAGGCTGCTCTTCTCCTCGGCGATGATCGTCTTGGACTTCGACACTGCTGCTCCTGTGGCTCGGCGGGAGTTCGGCGAGAGTTCGAGGGCGTACGCCGCCCAACGGGGGTTAGCGTAGTCGCCATGCCCTCGCCGTCCCACTCGTCCCCCGGGCGTCGCCGGGTCTGGCGGGTGGCCACGCCGGTGGTCGTGCTGCTGAGCGGAGCCCTCTTCGCGGTCAGCGCGGAGCAGAGCGACGGCCTCGACCTCCGCGGTGGCCGGCTCACCGACCTGGCCTCCGTGGTCCGCGCCGAGCGCGACGAGGCGGGCGACCTGACCGCCCAGGCGGCGGCCCTCAACGCGGAGGTCGACTCGCTCAGCACCGAGCTGGGCGACCGCTCGGTCGGCCGTGCGCAGCGCAAGGTCGCCGAGCTCGCCGACCCGGCCGGGCTCACGGAGAAGACCGGGGCCGCGGTGCAGGTGACCCTCGACGACGCCCCGCTCGAGGCGCGCCTGGCCTACGAGGAGGATCCCAACGACCTCGTCGTGCACCAGCAGGACATCCAGGCCGTCGCCAACGCGATGTGGAACGCCGGCGCCACCGCGATCACGATCCAGGGCCAGCGGCTGATCTCGACGACCGGCATCAAGTGCGAGGGCAACCAGGTCACGCTCCACGGGCTGCCCTACTCACCGCCCTACGTCATCGTCGGCATCGGTGACCCCGCGGCGCTCGAGGCCGAGCTCTCGATCGACCCGATCCTCGCGTCCTACCGCGACTACACCGACGTCCCGGGCGGTGGCGTCTCGTGGGACATGACCGAGCTCGCGTCGGCCACCGCACCGGCCTACACCGGGCTCCTCGACCTCACCTACGCGACGCCGATGCCGGAGTAGCCGGCGGCACCTCCACCCGCGGGGTCGGCGACTCCGTCGGGTCGGTCGGGCTCGTCGTCGGGTCCGTCGGGGTCGTCGGCGGTTCGGTCGTCGGGTCCGTGGTCGGGTCCGTCGGTTCCGGGGTGACCGGCTCCTCGTAGGCCGAGACGAAGATCGTCACGGTGCTGCCCTGGTCGAGCGTGCCGCCGATCGGGATCTGGTCGACGACCGTGCCCTTGGGCTCGACGGACGTCGGGTCGGTCCGGATGTCGGCGACGAAGCCGGCCTCGCGGATCGCCCGCTCGGCGTCGCGCTGGTCCATCCCGCGCACGTCGGGGACCTTCACCGGCCCGTTGGAGTAGACGACGGTGATGGTGGTGCCGTCGGCCACGGACGTGCCCGGCGCCGGGTTGGTGCTGAGCACCTGGTTCCGGGCCTCGTCGGAGTCCTGGGCCTCGAAGCTCACCTTGAGGCCAGCCGCGACGAGGGTCGCCCGCGCCTCCTTGCGCAGCTGTCCCACGACGAAGGGCACCTCGACCTCCGGCTTGCCGTTGGAGACGACGAAGTCGATGGAGGCACCCGGGTCCTGGAAGGTGTCGCGGTTGGGGTCCTGGTCGATGACGTGGTCGGCCTCGACGGTCTCGGAGTTGTCACGAGAGACGTCGCCGACGACGAAGCCCGCGTCGACGATGGCGAGCCGGGCCTGCTGCTCGGTGAGCCCGACGACGTTGGGCACCGCCTCGCGGGTGGGCGCGGAGTCGAAGAGGACGCCGTTGAGGACGTAGGCGCCGATGCCCAGCACCGCGACGACGAGGAGGCCGACGAGGACCCACAGCCCCGTGCGGTTGCGCGAGGGCTCGTCCTGGCGCGGCGGCGGGGCGGCGGCGGCCATCGCCGAGGTGGCGTCGACCGGCGGTACGGGCGGGACGTATTGCGTCTCCGCCGGAGGGGGTACGACGGCGGGTGCCTGGATCGGGTGACCCGCGAGGTAGCGCTCGATGTCGGCCTTCATCGCCGCGGCGCTCTGGTAGCGGTCCTCGACGCGCTTGGCGAGCGACTTCATCACGATCGCGTCGATCTCGGGGTCGAGCTGGTCGTCGAGGTCGGACGGCGGCGCGGCCTGCTCGCGGACGTGCTGGTAGGCGACGGCGACGGGGCTGTCGCCGACGAACGGCGGCCGGCCGGTGAGGAGCTCGTAGAGCAGGCAGCCGGTGGAGTAGACGTCGGAGCGCGAGTCGACGGTCTCGCCGCGCGCCTGCTCGGGCGAGAGGTACTGCGCCGTGCCGACGACCGCCGCCGTCTGCGTCATCGTCGAGGAGGCGTCCGAGATGGCCCGGGCGATGCCGAAGTCCATCACCTTCACGTCCCCCGACGGCGTGAGCATCACGTTGCCGGGCTTGATGTCGCGGTGGATGATCCCCGCGCGGTGGCTGTAGTCGAGCGCCGACAGCACGCCCGCGGTGATCTCGAGCGCGCGCTCGGGAAGGATCTTGCGGCCCTCGCGCAGGATGTCGCGCAGGGTGCGCCCCTCGACGCACTCCATGACGATGTAGGGCTGGGCGACGCCCGAACCGTCGGTCGCCATCTCCTCGCCGGTGTCGTAGGTCGACACGATCGCGGGGTGGTTGAGCGAGGCCGACGACTGGGCCTCGCGGCGGAAGCGGGCCTGGAACGTCGCGTCGCTGGCCAGGTCGGTGCGCAGCCGCTTCACGGCCACGGTACGGCCCAGCCGCAGGTCGCGTCCCTTGCGGACCTCGGCCATGCCGCCGCGTCCGAGGAGCTCACCGAGCTCGTAGCGGCCGCCGATCAGTGTCGGCTCCTGCGTCATCCCTGGTCGTCCTCTCCATCGCTGGTGATGGTCGTGCTGTCGCCCGCGGGCGACGTGGTGCTGCTCGGGGTCGCGCCGGGGCTCGGGGTGGGCGAGTCGGTGGTCGGCGACCCGGTGGGCGTCGGGGTGGGGGTCTCCGTCGGTGACGGGGTGGGGGTCTCCGTGGGAGTCGTCGGCGACTCGGTGGGGGTCTCCGTCGGCGTCTCGGTGGGAGTCTCGGTCGGCGTCTCCGTCGGAGTCTGCGACGGCGTCTCGGTCGGGGTCTCCGACGGTGAGTCGCTGGGAGACTCAGAGGGCGTGTCGGACGGTGAGTCGCTCGGAGACCCACTCGGCGACCCGGACCGGCTGGGCGACGGGCTCGGCGTCTCGTCCGACGGGGAGCCCGAGTCACGGGTGCCGAGCCAGAGCGCCACGAGCAGCACCGCGACGACCACGGCCACCAGGCCCAGGATGACCGACCACGGCGTCGTACGACCTCGCGTGCCGTCGTCGCCTGCCCGGGCCGCCGCCGGTGTCGCGACCGGGGTGACCACCGGTGCCGGGACCGGAGCCGGCTCGACGGCGGGCGCCATCGTCGGGATGACCTGGGTGGCGTCGCCGGCCACGGGGGCGGCCGGGGTGACGGCAGGAGTGGCACTCGGGTCCCGCAGGGCGGCGGCGAACGCGGCCCCGTCGGCGTAGCGGTCCTCGGGCGCCTTGCTCAGGGCACGGCGTACGACCCGGGCGAGGTCGGCCGGCACCGAGGCGGGCAGGTCGGGCACCGGGTTGCGCAGGTGCGCGATGGCGGTGGCGACCGGTGTCGCGGCGACGAACGGCTTCTCGCCGGCCAGGCACTCGAAGGCGACCACGCCGAGGGAGTAGACGTCGGAGGCGGCGGTCGCGGTGCCGCCCTCGGCCTGCTCGGGCGAGATGTAGGCGGGGGTGCCGAGGACCTGTCCGGTCTCGGTGAGCGCCATCCCGTCGGCGGCGCGGGCGATGCCGAAGTCGGTGACCTTGATCGTCCGGTCGGGCGTGACGAGCAGGTTGGCGGGCTTCACGTCGCGGTGGACGATGCCCGCCTCGTGGGCGACCCCCAGGGCGTCGGCGGCCAGGGCGAGGAGCGCGCGGGTGGCGTCGGGGTCGAGCGGTGCGCCGGGCCGGAGCAGGTTCGACAGGGGCTGGCCGTCGACGAGCTCCATCACGAGGAACGGCCGACGCGTGCCCGAGCCGTCGCCGACCGCGCTGTCGCCGTAGTCGTAGACGGAGGCGATGCCGGGGTGCTGGAGCGCGGCGGCGTGCTGGGCCTCGGTCTCGAAGCGCGTCCGGAAGAGCGGGTCGTCGGCGTACTCCGCCTTGAGCACCTTCACCGCGACCGCGCGGTCGAGGAGCGTGTCGCGGGCCGCCCAGACCTCGCCCATGCCGCCGGTGGCGATGCGCGACTCGAGGACGTAGCGACGACCGTCGTCGACGGCCGTCCCCGGTCCGAGGACGCTCATCGGTTGATCACCGCCTCCATGATCGCCTTGGCGATCGGGCCCCCGAGGCGGCCGCCGGCAATCTCGTCGCGCGAGGTGTCGCTCGACTGCACGAGCACCGCGACGGCGACCTTCGGGTCGTTGGCAGGGGCGAAGGAGACGAACCAGGCGTAGGGCGGGCGCTCGGGCGTGGACTGGGCCGTGCCGGTCTTGCCGGCGACCTCGACGTTGGGGATCTGCGCGGGCGTGGCGGTGCCCACCTCGACCGTCGCGACGAGCATCTTGGTGAGCTCCCCCGCCGTCGAGCTGGAGATCGCCTTGCTGATGCTCTGCGGCTCGGTGCGGGCGAGGACGGACAGGTTCGGCGCGCGCACCTCGTCGACGATGTAGGGGCGCATCACGTCGCCGTCGTTGGCGATCGCCGCCGCAACCATCGCCATCTGCAGCGGCGTCGCGGTGACGTTGGACTGGCCGATGCCCGACATCGCGGTCTGCGGCGGGTCCATGTCACGCGGGTAGAGCGACTTGGCCTGGCCGCCGAGGTCCTCGAGCGAGGTCGAGTTGAAGCCGAACGCCTCGGCCTGGTCGGCCATCGCCTCGGTGCCGAGCTCGTTGGCGAGGCTGAGGAAGGAGACGTTGCAGGAGACCTCCATCGCCTGCGTCATGGTGATCCGGTTGCCGCCGCAGTTGCCGCCGTCGTGGTTGCTGATCTCGGTCGTCGACTGGGGCAGCTTGAACTTGTAGCCGCCCGGGACCATCGAGTCGGCGTCGTAGTTGCCGGACTCGATCGCGGCCGCCGCGGTGACCAGCTTGAACGTCGAGCCGGGCGGCAGCGTCGTGCCGATGGCGCGGTTGATGAGCGGGTCGCGGTCGTCGGCGTTGAGCCGGTCGCTGGTGTCCTTCACCTCGGTGAAGTCGTGGGAGGCGAAGTTGTTGGGGTCGAAGGTCGGGGTCGAGGCCATCGCCAGCACCCGGCCGGTCGTCGGCTCGAGCGCGACCACGGCGCCCTGCGCGTCACCCGGCAGGTTCTCCAGGCCCTCCCAGGCGGCGTCCTGTGCGGCGGCGTTGACGGTCAGCTGGACGTTGCCGCCCTTGGGGTCGCCGTTGCTGAGCATGTCGACGAGCCGGGTGACGAACAGGCGCGAGTCGTCGCCGGCGAGGACGGCGTTCTGCGAGCGCTCGATGCCGGTCTGGCCGTACCAGGAGAAGTAGCCGGTGATGGGGGCGTACTTGAAGGGCTGGGAGTAGACGCGCTGGAACTTGTACTTGTCGTCCGACGGCACGCTGCGCGCGATGGCGTCCTTGCCGACGAGGATCGCGCCCCGCTCGCGGGAGAACGTCGCGGTGATGATGCGGCGGTTGCGCGGGTCCTTGGAGAGGTCGTCGGAGCGGACGTACATCAAGTAGGTCGCGTTGACCAGGAGCGCCATGAAGAGCACCAGGCAGAAGACCGAGACGACGCGGATCGGCTTGTTCATCGCAGCTTCACCACCTGCGTGCTCTCGCTGTCGGCCACGTCGTCGTCGACGGGGTCGAGGCGCGGCGCCGGGCGGCGCGCCTGGTCGGAGATGCGGAGCAGCAGTGCGATCACGACCCAGTTGGCGACGAGCGAGGAGCCGCCGTAGGAGAGGAAGGGAGTGGTGAGGCCCGTCAGCGGGATCAGGCCGGTCACGCCGCCGATGACGACGAAGACCTGGAGGGCGAAGATCGCGCCGAGGCCGACGGCCATCAGCTTGCCGAAGCCGTCGCGCGAGATCAGCGCGATGCGCAGCGCGCGCTCGACGATGAGGCCGTAGCAGAGCACGATCGCCATCACGGCGGTCAGGCCGAGCTCCTCGCCGATGGTGGAGAGGATGAAGTCGGAGTAGGCGAACGGCACCCGCTCGGGGAAGCCGTTGCCGAGGCCGCGGCCGATCAGGCCGCCCCAGCCCATCCCGAACATCGCCTCGACCGGCTGGAAGCTGGTGCCGGGGTCGGTGTAGTAGTCCATCGGGTGCAGCCAGATGTCGAAGCGGCGCTGCACGTTGCCGACGAAGGTGTACGCCGCCAGGGCGCCGCCGGCGAACATCAGCCCGCCGACGACCAGCCACCCCGGCCGCTCGGTCGCGACGTAGAGCATCGCGAGGAAGAGGCCGAAGAAGAGGAGCGAGGAGCCCAGGTCGTTCTGGAGCACCAGGATCATCATCGAGACGCCGAACATCGCCAGGATCGGGCCGAGGTCGCGCCCGCGGGGCAGGTCGACGAAGACCACCCGGCGACCGGCCAGCGCGAGGGCGTCGCGGTGCAGCACGAGGTAGCCGGAGAAGGCGATCACGAGCAGCACCTTGGCGACCTCGCCGGGCTGCAGGCTGAAGCCGGCGACCCGGATCCAGATGTTCGCGCCGTTGATGTCGCGACCGATCACCGGGACGAACGGCAGGATCAGCAGCACGATGCCGGCCAGGCCGGAGGTGTAGGTCAGCCGCTGCAGCGAGCGGTGGTCGCGCAGCAGGAAGAGCGTCGCGATGAACAGGACGACGCCCACCGTCATCCACGTGAGCTGCTGGCGCGCGAAGGTGTGCGCCTGGCCGAGCGTCTCGTAGGTGAGGTCGAGCCGGCGGAGCACCGCCAGCCCCAGCCCGTTGAGCGCGGCGACGAGCGGCAGCAGCACCGGGTCGGCGTACGGCGCCACGAGGCGGACCGTGATGTGGGCGGCCACGATCAGGCCCGTCAGCCAGCCGCCGTAGCCGACGAGGTCGGCGGGCACGACGCCCTCGACGCCGAGGCCGACCGCGGCGTAGGCCCCGATCCCGACCGCGAGCGCGAGGACGAGCAGGAACAGCTCCGCGCCCCGGCGCCGCCGGTGCACGAAGGTCATGAGGGGTCCGCCCATGAGGCTTCCGGTGTGACTCATCGCAGCGCGCCCGTCAGCCGATGTCCTGCCGGGCGGCGTAGTTGTCGACGGTGGCCTGGGCCTCGTCGAGGCTGCCGGCTTCGATGCCCTCGCGCACGGTCTCGGCGTCGAGGTCGCTGAGCAGGGTGAGGTCGACGTCGCTCACCTCGTAGGGGTGCGACAGGGAGAGGCCGGGGAGGTCGGCGTTGAGCCCGCGGTAGATCGCGACCCGGCCGTCGCTCTCGCCGACGTAGAACTGCTGCTGGCTCCACGACCACCCGGCGGCCAGGACCACCCACGCGATGCCGAGCAGGACCGCGGCACCCAGGACGCGGCGCAGCCAGGTGTAGCGGTCGGGCGCACGCGGCGCGTAGCGCGCGGTCTCGGCGTCGATCGGGTCGGTGACGAAGGCCCCGGCGGGTACGTCGTCGGGCACCGGCGCGATCTCGCCCGTGTCGCCCGAGCGGTGGCCGCGGAAGAGGCCTCCGACGGCGCCGCCGACGCCGCCACCGAGGGGCGCCCGCCGGGGGAGGTCGGCGGCTGCGCCGACCAGGAGCGGGGTGAGGTCGTCGGGCGGCGGCTCCTCGGAGACGTCCGCGACGAGGCAGGTGACGTTGTCGGTGCTGCCGGCGTCGAGGCTCGCGCGGACCAGCTCGACCGCCGCGAAGTCGGGGGTGCCGGTGGCGAGGATGTCGGCCATCCGCTCGGGCGTGAGCGTGCCGCAGGCCCCGTCGCTGCAGAGGAAGATGCGGTCGCCGGGCTCGGCCGGGAACTCGAAGAGGTCGGGCTCCTCGTGGCGGATGCCGTCGAGGGCCTTGAGGATCAGGTTGCGGTGCGGGTGGGTCCGCGACTGCTCCTCGGTGATCCGGCCCTCGTCGATGAGCGACTGCACGAAGGTGTGGTCGTGGGTGAGCTGGCGCAGCTCGCCGCGGCGGTAGAGGTAGGCCCGGCTGTCGCCGATGTGGCCGACCCCGAAGCGGGCGCCGTCGAAGAGCGCGACCGTGGCCGTGGTCGAGGTGCCGTTGAGCGCCGGGTCCTCCTCGACCAGCTCGGCGATCCGGTCGTCGGCGCGGTGCACCGCCCCGGCCACCTGGCCGAGGATGTCCTCGTCGGGCTCCTGGTCGAGCTTGCGCAGCGCCTGGACGGCCGTGCTCGAGGCGAGGTCGCCGCGGACGGCACCGCCGACCCCGTCGCAGACCGTCAGCAGCCACGGGCCGGCGTACCCGCTGTCCTGGTTCTCCCGGCGGACGCGACCGACGTCGGAGATGGCGGAGTAGTGGAGGTAGAGGCTCACTTCCGCAGCTCCAGGATGGTCTTGCCGACGCGAACCTGGACCCCGAGGCCGATGGTGGTGGGCTGGGTGATGCGGACCGGGCCGACATAGGTGCCGTTGGTGGAGCCGAGGTCCTCGACGAACCACTCGTCGCCGCTGGCCGCGACGCGGGCGTGGCGCGTGGAGACGTAGTCGTCGTCGAGCTTGATCGCGGCGTCGCTGCCGCGTCCGATGAGCAGGGGTGCGTCCTCGAGCTCGGCGCGGGTGCCGGGGTTCTCGCCCTCGACCACGACCAGGTGGGTGGGCGCTCCGCGGCGCGGCTTGGTCTTGCCCTTGGTCTTGCGGCTCGGGACGGGGGCGGCCGCTCCCCGGGCGGTCTCGGGGACCCGGGCCCCGAACATGTCGGAGCGGATCACCGAGATCGCGGAGAGCACGAAGATCCACAGGATGGCCAGGAACGCCATCCGGATCAGGAAGAGGGTCAGCTCAGACATTCCAGCCCCCGGCCTCGTCGCGTCCGCCGTCGATGCGGACGGTCATCTCGGTGTGCCCGATCTTGATCGTCGAGCCGTCACGCAGGCCGGCGCGGCCGACCTTCGCGCCGTCGACGAGGATGCCGTTGGTCGAGCCGAGGTCGACCGCCTCGACGCCGTCGATGCTGACCACGAGCTCGAGGTGGCGCCGGCTCACGCCCGGGTCGTTGATCCGCAGGTCGGCCTCGGTGCCCCGGCCGATCACCAGGCCGGGCGGGCGCAGCGGGTGGCGGGTGCCGTTGACCTCGAGGGTGGCGTGCGAGGACCGGGTGCGGGTGCGCTGGTCGTTGTCCGTGACGGAGGCCTGCGCCTTGCTGCGGATCCGGAACCGGCCGGTGGTGAGGTCGTCGGCCGACTCGAAGGCGATCGAGATCGGGCCGGTGAAGACGTAGCCCTGGGCGTCGGCGTGGTCCTGGAGCTGGTCGGTCAGGTCCTGCTCGAGCGCCCGGCCGAGGCCGACGATGCGGTCGAGGTCGGCCTCGGAGAGCTCGACGTGGAAGTCGTTGGGCACGAGCCGGCGCTGGCGGCTGAGCACCTGGGCGTTGTTGTCGCACTCGCGCTGGAGGGCCGCCGCGATCTCGACCGGCTGCACCGCGCTGCGGAAGGCCCGCGCGAAGACGCCGGAGATCGCGGACTCCAGCTTCTGCTCGAATCGCTGCAACGGGTTCGGCACCGGGGGCCTCCTCTCCTCGCGCTCGGGGGTCGGTCGTCGGCTCGCTGGCCGGGGTGGGCAGGCGTCACCGACCGCGAGGTCGGCTCGTCAACCGTACCGGCCGGTCGCTCGAGTGCACGGCTGCCGCCCCGTCCTCCAGCCGATTGGGAGCGCGACCGGGCGTTGGGGTAGCCTGAGCCCGCTTCTCGCGCGAGTGGCGGAATAGGCAGACGCGCACGGTTCAGGTCCGTGTGTCCGAAAGGACGTGGGGGTTCAACTCCCCCCTCGCGCACCACGAGTGGTTCAGGTTAAATCCCGAATCGCTCCATGTAACTGGAAAAGGGCTCCTGACCTCGGCAAACGAGGTGGGGAGCCCTTCCTAGTTCCCAAGTGGGACGGAGGCCGGGTTGATCACACTCTGGATCCCCTTGCGCCACCTCGCGTCCACCGCGGCTCTCGGGGAGGTCGGTGCTCCGTGGAACTGACGACCGCACAGGCCAGGGCGCAGCGCGCCGGCGAGATGGCTCGCATCGGGGCCAGGGTCCGCGAGCTCCGGAAGGCACGGGGTCTCACGCAGCAGCAGCTCTCCGACGTGGTCGGGCTGCATCGGGTGAACCTCAACAAGTTCGAGAACGGCCGAGCCGATCTGGGCGTCAGCCGGGTACGCGCGCTGGCCGGCGCGCTGGGCGTCGGCCCCGGCCAGCTGTTCGAGTAAATCCGGAGAGGACACCGCCGTGCACTTCATCTTCGCCCCGCAGTTGGACTTCCCCCTTCAGCCACGGCCGCCGATCCCATGGGACGAGCTTGTTCGCCACGGCGAGATCGAAGTGCCTAGTGAGACCGACGGGAGTGTCCGCGAGATCGTCCGGCGGCTCATCAGTGAGCAAAGGCCAGACCTGATCGGCGCCGAACCCCATGTAGATGCGCCAGCGTTCTCTGCGGACCTCTGGTGGCTCGCGACGGTCCGGCGCGAGGGAGAGCTAGCTATCGTCCGCAACTTCGATCTGGGCGACGCATTCGGTATCGACGAGCATGGCCTCGTCCACTTCGCCTACCCGCGAGAAATGCCGCTGCACCAGCTGGCGAGAGCCATCGCCGAAGGGCACTACGACTCCGACGAGGACTACCTCGTCGTCACACGAACAGGCGAGTTCGGCGGCAACGGTTTCGGCATCACCTCGCTGGTCATCTGGCTGTTGCAGGAGTTCCCATCGGTCCTCCTCGGCGCCGGCGTGGATCGAGGCCTGCTCCGGCACGATATGAAGCGCCGCGAGGAGCTGGAGGCGCTCGCCGCCGCATGGGCCGGTCAGCACGTCCTCTACCCGATGAAGCTGAAGCAGTTCGTCGAATCGAAGGATGCCTGGTTCGTCTCGGTCCTTGCGCAACGTCTCGCCATGTCCACGGGATCCGCGCGACGGCTCCTCGACACGCTCGGCTATGAACAGTCACCGCACGACGAAGAGCTCATGGAGATCTCGGACAGCTTTGCCGCGCGGGCGCTGCGCCAACAGTGGGAGGACGTCCAGTGGGAGGACTCATTCGTCAGCATCGACGAACTGCTCGACGCGGGTACGGCGCGGCCGGAGAGTCGGCCCTTGCTGGACGTGTCGGATGAGGACTGGGAGGCGGCGCTGGATGTGCCGAGGCGATCGGGTGTCGATCGCTTCCTTGGCTGGATCCGGCGCCGCTAGCGCGAGCCGATGGCCTCATTCGTCGGCGAGAGCACGACGCTAATCCCTGCGTATAAGTAGCGCCACGCACGCCGCTCTCGTGTCAGCATGTCCCTGACGTCGGTCAGGGTGTCATGGCAGTGGAGGAACGGACATGAGGGTCATGGGGGTCAACGGCTCCAGCGAGACGCTGTGGTTGGCGTGCGCCGATGACACCGGTCTCGTGGACATGACGACCTTCCGGGTCGACAAGGCCAGCGCCCTGGAGACGGGCGATGCGCTGATCGCGGCCCGCGACTCGCTTCGGCGAGTCATGCGGACGAACGATGTCACGCGCGTGGTCCTGCTGAGCGCCGGCAACGACGGACAGCACAAGGTCGGCTACCACGCGGCCGTCCCACGCATCACCATGGAGACCGTGGTGGCCTTCGCCGCGGCCGAGGAAGGCATCGAGTTCGCCCGGATCAGCCGAGCCACCGCGCTGTCGTGGCTCGACCTGCCGGCCAAGGGTGGCGTCGACGCTCACATCTCGACCCTGGTCCCGGTGCCGAAGGCGCCCCACTGGAAGAAGAAGCGCGACCTCGCGTCGATGGCGGCCCTGGCCGGAGCCCGCGACCTCGGCGCCCAGGCTGACGGGGAGAACTGATGGCCAGCGACAACCCCGGACCCCTCCATGAGCACTACCTCGAACGACCCAACTACACGTTCCTTCACACGGTCGGGGTCGGCAACGCCGGCAAGTCCCTCCTGTGGGTGCACGAGGTCCTTGGCCGTCCCGTCGTGTCGAAGACCATCGACCTCCTCGGCCTGCCCGGCGGGATCGCCAGGAGCGAGCCTCGTCTGCTGGAGTCCATGGATCACGCCCACCTCGTGCGCGTCCGTGAAGCACAGTGGGCCGAGGGATACGACCCGTCGCTGAAGGTCGTCACCTTCACCACCGACTACTGCGAGGGGCGCTCCGTCGCCACCGCGCTGGAGGAGGGCCACGAGTTCTCCGTCCGCGAGTCGCTCACGATCGTCGGTCACGTCCTCGACGCGCTCGACTACATGCACAACGACCACCGGATGGTCCACCGTGACGTGAAGCCGGGCAACGTGATGCTCGACGGTGCGCGGCGCCAGGGCTTCCTCGGCGACCTCGGCAGCGCCGCGCTGATGAAGGACGACGGGACCGTGCCAGCCGGGGGTTGCACCCCGCTGTATCAGGCTCCGGAGTCGACCGAGGGCCGCATCGACGCACGGGCCGACGTGTACGGGGCCGGCATGGTCCTCCACGAGATGCTCGCCGGGTCACCCGACTTCGCGACGATGGACTACGACAGGATCTGCGACCGCCTCGACGAGGGACGACGCGCGATGCCCAACAGCTACTTCGACCTCCCGCCCTGGGTGCCCGACAACGTCGCGCGGCTCGTGCGCTCCATGACCCACAGCGACCCCGACCGTCGACCGGCCGATGCTGC
The DNA here is from genome assembly GCF_900105585.1 of Nocardioides exalbidus. Taxonomy (NCBI): domain Bacteria; kingdom Bacillati; phylum Actinomycetota; class Actinomycetes; order Propionibacteriales; family Nocardioidaceae; genus Nocardioides; species Nocardioides exalbidus. The sequence continues at coordinate 1,450,694 of NZ_FNRT01000002.1, read as the reverse complement.
CGAAGCGCTGAACCGCGTGCAGCGCACCGCTTGCGTCGACTGGCGACGTGCCGACGGATCAGGACTCACCGGACGCTGGGAGGGCAACTGGCCCTCGTCCGTGCCGATGGCTCGTCGTCGACTCCTCGAAGTCATCGCCGAGCCCGTGACGTCGGGGAAGTTCAAGGGTCTCGTCCTGCTGAAGGCCGCACACAGGACGACCACGAAGCCGTGGCGCGGCTACGCGAGGCTGACGCGTCGGGTCGCCCCCGGTGACGCCGCCGCCCTGGCTGGTTTTTTCCGTGAGGTCGAGGCCGCCGCCCAGGCCACGCCGATCTGAGTCACCAGCTCCGCCTCGTCGGCCGGTAGACGCAGCAGGGCGCGACGGCCCGCAACCGACGCGTCAGCCGTCATCACGTAAGCGGCGTCATCCTCGGTCTCCACCGCACGCATCTGACCCCTGTTTACCAAGTCCCACAACGAGGGCGCGACCTCGTCGACCTGCCTGCCGTATCGCGCTCCGACATGCCAGCGCGGCGCTCCGCCGTGACGTGCCAGCAGGCGGCGCGATGTTGGCGAGCCGCAGTCCACCAGCCGCATCAGTGCCTCGTGGCAATGACGGTGGTCGCGCGCTGGTAGCGCAGACACCTCACCGGCGGCCATGATGGTGACGATGAGGTCGGATAGACCTCTTTCAGACATATTTCTATTCTAGAGAGACGCACTGACATGTCCGATCGACACTCCGTACCGGGTGGCGATCGTCTGCGCGATTCCAAGGACAAGCAGGTCGGGATCCGCTGGCCGGTCGCGTTGGACCAGCGTCTCGACGACCTCGTTCAGCGGGCCAACGACGCCGGAAGCAACACGAACCGTCGCGAGCTCATCGCCGCGCTGCTCCTCGCCGCCGACCACGACGGAGACGGGCTGAACGACGTCGTGCGCACGTATCGCAAGGCAGTGGTGCGGGATGCGCCGCTGGCGCCCGATGATCACGGTGCGGACGTGCTCGATTTCGAGAGGCACCGCCCGGGGCCGCGGACGTCGGCCTAGTTGTCCGCATTTCGTGACGAAGGTGACACGATAGAACATCCGGATCTGCCGATGTGCGGATGTTTCGTTCGCCAAAACCAGTGCTCTATTGGCGCGGGTTGCGGCGATCATGCTCCCTTGTCCACGAGAACGTCAGATACAACACCGCCAGTCCGGCCGCCAGGTAGACAACCAGCAGGAGGGCGTCGGCGGCGCTGGAGTCGATCACTTTCGCCAACGCCCACCGGATCCCAAAGAGAATCCCAACGGCCAAGAGCATCGTCCACAAGAAGCGACGTCGAGACCAGTCCAGCCACGGCTTCCGCATGGCCGCAATGTACAGGCATCGTGACGTAGGCACCGGGGCCGTGAACGGACCTGTGCAAGGTCGCGCTACATCCGGATCTGCGCGGTGAGCGCGTGTCAACCACTTCGGGACCGACGCCTGGGCGCCCGCTGACCGGACACGGCGGCACCGATCATCCTCGTTCACGGCACTCGCATGACTTCGACCGGGTCGAGCCGCGCGGCGTAGATGGCGGGCGGCACGGCTGCGATTGCAGCGACGAGGACGCCGAGGGCCGCGACGCTGACGGTGAAGTCAGGTGGTGTCGGGTAGCCGATGTTGGTGTTCATGACCGACGCACCGAGCGTTCCCAGCGTGGCGCCAAGGAGGCCTGCGAAGACGCAGCGCAGGGCGACCATCGCTACGAGGTCGGTTCGGGAGCCGCCGAGCGTGCGTCGTCTTCCCAGGTCGCGTTGGCGCACGAGCACATCGGCGAGCACCACCGCAGCGACGAACAGTCCGCCGATGGCCAGAATGAGCGCAAGCAGGCTGCGACCCTGCCTCGACAGGTCGGCTTCGAGCTGGCGGGCCGTCTCGGCCAACCCGGTGGGCGACTCGACCGAGACGTCATCTTGCGCTGGAGGGGCGAGGACGGCCAACACGGCCTGCACGGTCGGCGTGGCGGAGTCCACGCTGTCGATCGTGACGACGAGCTCACGGGCCGATGCGTTGGTCGACAGGTTGACGATGGCGCCACTGTCGAGGTCATCAAGGGCCGTGGTTGCTTCGTACGCGCCGACGATGGGGTACTGGGCGCTGCCGTCGAGGCTGGTCAGGAACCCGAGTGGTTCATCGAGCAGGAGCTTGAGTTGTGTGGTGACGGAGACGACGGCTTCGCCGTCAGCTGGTGCTCGGCCGCGGACGATGTGGACAGCCGTGGCGGTGTCGCCGGTGAGCTGCCAGGTCGGGATCTTCGTGCCGCCGGCACCGGTTGACCCGTTGACGGTGTCGAACGGGGTTCCGAGCGCGTGCACGCTTTGCACGGTGTCGATGCTCGCAAGCTGCCGCACGGTGGACGGGTTGATGAACCCGAGCCCCTTCACGTCGATGACGGTGAGGCGGCGGGCACCGGCCTCGTCCAGGCGGGAGGTGACCTCATCCACGGATGAGGCGGAGCGTCCGACGGTGGCGACTGCGGCGAAGCACATGCCGGCCACGACGGCGACCACGAGCGTGGAGGCGACCTTGGCAGCCCAGGTGGTCGCGATGGCTTCGCGGAGCAGCGAGGCGAGTCTCATGGTCGTCTCACAGGGCAACGACCTCATCGACTCGTTCGAGGACGAACGGGTCGTGCGTGGCGATGACGACGGTGTCCGACCTTTCGCGTGCGGTACGGGTGAGGGCGTCGATGACGAGGCCCGCGTTGCCGAGGTCGAGGTTCCCGGTGGGCTCGTCGGCGAGGACCACGTCCGGTTCGTTCAGCAGTGCGCGGCACACGGCCAAGCGCTGTGCCTGTCCGCCCGAGACCTGGCCGGGACGGTGGTCGGCCCGTTCGGCTAGCCCGAGCTCGTCGAGGAGGTCGTAGGCGCGGGGAAGGACGTCGCTGCGGCTACGTCCTGCGTAAAGCGCTGGTTCGACGACGGAGTCGATGACCTTGCGTGCCGGATCGAGCTCGGAGTCCTGGAACACGAACCCGATACGGCGTGCTCGCAGGGCCGAGCGGGTCAGGTCACGTGCAGCGGAGACAGGAGTTCCGTCGAGGAGGACGTCGCCTGTGGTCGGGGATCGCAGCAGCCCGATGATGTGGAGCAGGGTCGACTTTCCGCGTCCCGACGGTCCGGTGAGCGCGGTGACCTTTCCGGGTGTGAATGCGTGGGTGAGTCCGTCAAACAGCTCGTCATGACTTCCGCGGTAGCGGAAGGTCAGGTCGCGCACCGCGAGTGTTGGGACTCTCACTCGCTCTCCTGTGCCGGGTTCTGACGCGCCTCGCTGGTGGTGGCGCCGAACACGAGGACGTTGTCGCCGTCGCTGAGCCCGTCAACGACGGCCACTCCGTCTTGGGAAGCCAGGACCTTGACCGGTGTAGGTGTAGTCCGACCTGCGTGGTCGACGACCTGCACGGTGGTGGTGCCGTCGGGGGCGGTGCTGATCGAGGCGACGGGGACGCCCGGACCGGTGGTGCGCGGCACGATGGTGACCTTGGCGAGGATGGATGTCTTGTCCCCGGCCGGTACGAGCTGGCACTGGCTTCTGCACACCGGCCCGCCGGAGAGGCTGGTGAGGACGATGGTGGTGTCGCCGGCGTCTGTCTGCTCGGTGCGCTGGATCCGGGCACGCCACCTCTGGCCCGCGTACTTCATGGTGATGGTCGCGGACTTCGGGATGAGTCGTGCCTGCTCCTCGGCGACGACGAGGGTGAACCGCGGGGCGCCTCGTGCGCCCGAGACCAGCGGTTCGCCGCCGGCCAGGACGTTTCCGGGCGCTGCGGTCTTGGTGTCGACGAGCAGCGCCGCGGGCAGGCGCGGTACTGCGACGAGCTCGCCGAGCCGGACCGTTCCGGTCTCCTCGACGCCGAGGTCGCGCTGCCAGGCTCGCACGGCGTAGTACGTGGAGGTGTCGAAGTCATCGCCGACGATCGTGAGGTAGCCCATGGCGACCAGCGCGCCACGCAGTTGCGCCACGTCCTGTCCCGACGCACCGGTTGCGAGGTCGCGGTAGAACGGCTCGTTGCCCTGAACGGCGCGCACCGGGATGCCGGCGACGGCGTACAGGATTGAGCCCTGCTTGGCGTTGACGGTACCTGTGGAGCGGGTGACGACGCCGGTGAGCATGTTGGCTGTCAGCGGCACCTTCGGCTGCTCTGCCGTGACGGCGAGGGTGAGGGCGCGCCCCACGCTCTGCCGCGTTGCGATCGCGGTGAGGTTCGCGGAGGGGACGTCGCCCGCGTAGGGCGTCGTGCCGACGGCTGCCTGACCTGCCCAGAACCCGCCACCACCGACGCAGACCAACAGCAGCGCACCCATCCACAATCCTCGGCCTCGTGGTGTCTTCGTCGCCGGGCGTGACATACCGGTGTCGGGGCTGGGGTTCGTCGAGTGGTGGCTCACGTCAGGATCCGTAGAGGACGTTGCTGGGCGGCAGCACGGGGCACGCGGTGTTGGCTTCGGGTCCCTTGTCTCGGGGAAGTTCGAGCTGCGGCATCCACCCGTCGCCGTCCGCGGTGGCCATGAACACCTCCCGGCTGGGCGGCTTGGACACCTCGATGCCGAGCTTCTTCAGGCACGACACGTAGTAGGTGGTTTGGTAGTCGTAGAGGATGCCGCGCTGCTCGGTGTTGAGCTCTTCGGAGTAGCGCGGGTCGATCGCGTACTCGCCCATGCACACGTACATCGCCAGTTCGAGTGCCGGAGTCTGCTCGCCTGGGATGTTGGCCGAGCTGATCCCGCCGTCTGTGGTGTAGCCGACAGGGAAGCCCGCGTTGGTCAGGCATTCGCGGAGGGCGGATGCCCATTCCTCGGGTGTGATCCAGCGGACCAGGTCGACCTTCGGTGGGTCTTCTAGCCCGATCGCCTCCGCCTCCAGCGCCATATTCGACGCACGCTTGCGCATCTTCTCGGTCTCGTTCATGTCGACCTTGCGGCTCAACGGTGTGGGTGCAGTCCAATCCGCAACTGGCGGAGGAGAGCCCTGCGGTTCGTCACCGTTCGCGCCAGCCGGGTCGGGGGTCGAGTCGAGGGTGAGCGAGGCCGACGGGTTCGACGAGCCCTGCGCAGGCGGCGCGGCGTCGGGGTTGTCGGTGGGGCTGACACCAGAACAGCCGGAGGCAAAGACTGCGACGAGAAGGCAGAGTGCTGTTGTTGTGGCTCGCATGAGATTCCCCCCGATGTGCTTGCGAGATGCGCCGACGACGGCATCCGTGGACGTCGCGCGCTGGCCGCAGACCGCGGATCGCCGATCGCGATGCACGCTGTTGCCCATGCCCCTTAGTACGGAAGGGGCGTGACAGCGGTTGCAGTTCTTCAGAAGATTGTGGAGAACCCGACTGGTTCGGGCTCCTGGTCGTCTGCCAGCAGTTCCTGCAATCTGGCCAGGCCCCGCGAGGTGTAGCTCTTCACCGTGCCCTCCGGAATGCCGAGCTCGGCTGCCGTCTCGGGCACCGACAGGCCGAGCCAGTGACGGCACAGGACGCACTTGCGCTGGGTGGTCGGTAGTTGGTCGAGAGCGTCCATGAGGGCGCTTCGTTCCTCCACCGGGAAGTCGTCCGGGGCTGGCCGGTCGGGCATCTGATCGGATGCCGCCCGTTCGCGGTTCCGCCCACGACGGAACTCGTCGATGTTGACCCGCAGCAAGATCTGCCGCGCATACGCCTCTTCCCTGCCGTCGCGGCGCACCCGCGGCCACGCGACGTACAGCTTGGCCAAGGTCTGCTGGACCAGGTCGTCTGCCTGGTCCCAGTTCCCGCACATCATGTAGGCGGCACGCCGTAGATAGGGCCTGCGGGCCGCGACGAACTCGACGAACTCGGCCTCGCGGTCGTTACGCCTCACGACGCGTCTCCCGCTCCGGAGACCGGGGCCAGTAGTCCTTGCCGGTCCGGGTCGTAGGCCGCTGAGGCAGTGTGGGTGAGGACTGAGGCGATGCTCGTACCCGCGCCGATGACCGGGAATGCTTCGGCTTGGCCCTCAGAGCCGCCGGCGGCGGGTCGCACGAGGAACCAGACGCCGGGAGCGTCATCGAGACTGATCACTGCTGTCACTCCGGAGGGTCCGCGGTATCCGGCCGGGAGAGTCACGTCGTTTGCCTGCTGCTCGATCGACCAGCCCGGCAGTGGGCGCAGGTCGCCGTCGGCTCCGAAACGGACCAGGTTCGTGGCGGGTGTGCCGAGGAATCGCGATGCCTCGTAGCGCACCCAGGCGTCGAACGTCAGGGCGGACGATAGATTGGCCGGGTTGACGTGCTCGTGCAGGGATCCGCCTCCGGGGCCACCTGGCTTCTTCAGTACCGCCCATTCGGTCCGGTCGCTGTTACTGACGGCGACGGCAGTAGCGGGAACTTCGCCGAGCGGGTTGTCTACCTCGTCGACGATGTCCCAGCCAGAGCGGACGATCAGTCGGCCAGACGGGGTGTAGCCCACGGCGTTCTCTTGCAGGAACGACTCGGAGTCGTTGCACGAGCCCGACTGTCCAGCGGAGACACGGCCCTGGGCACACTCGTCCGAGTCGCCTTGAGAAGCGACCCGGTCCGCGTCGACCGGCGACTGGCCGAGGTTCAACGCCACCGTCAGGCCCGATCCGAGCGCAACCACCGCGGCGGCACCGGCGACAAGGGTCAGGACGCGCCGACGACGCAAGGCGCTGCGTCCAGCGACCAGTGCGTCGTCCATGCGGAACAGGTCGACCGGCTCGCCGGCGAGCTCTCGCTCGATGTCGTCGCGCAGGTCCATGACATTCGTCCTCCGGGTCGAGTATGCGGCTTGTCACCGTTGGATACGGACGCACCAGCTCGACGGTTGCACCTTCGACGCCCGGACTTCGCACGGCCTCGCGCGCTGGAGCTGGTCGCGACGGAATCACCGGCACCGTTCATGCACCGTTGACTTCTCAGTGCCGACCCGGGCCAGCTCCTTAGCTGTCGTGGCCCCGACACCAACGGCTGGCACAACCACCGCGAGACTTGCGGCATGGGTGAGCCGAGCCGTGACGTGATCGCCGACCGCTTCTTGGGAGCACTCGCCGTTGCCTGCTCGCAGATCGGGAAGCACTGGTTCCTCGTGCCGGTGCACAGCAAGGCCACTCTTCCCGTCTACCGAGAGCGGGTCTACTGCTACGAGCTCTATCACCAGCTACGCACGCTCACCGACGACGACGCGACGCTCGGTGCGCCCGAGTACACCGTGTCCGGAGAGATCGACAAAGCTGGGCTGCACTCGGTCATCGAGCACGGCCGCCACAAGCCTGACCTCGTGTGGCACAAGCCAGGTACAGGCGACAACGCAGTCGTAGTCGAGGTGAAGATGGCCCGGGGCCTGTCGGCTGCCGGCATCCGCAAAGACCTGGAGACCCTCGCAGCATTCGTTGATGCCCCGCACGGCCGGGACTACGCGCGAGGAGTGATGCTCCTGTTCGGACCCGGCAACGAGGGCCGGCTGATGAACCGCATCCGCCTGCATGCCGGGCGTCTCACCATCAAACATCCCGAACGCATCTCCGTGTTGTGGCACGCCAAGCACGACGAGGCCCCGCGGTCGCTGGGAAGCGTGGTGTAGTAGCCGCTCGATGTCGTGAATCCGGTGTGGTCAGGTCACAAACGATAGGCGTACCGGGCCCACGCCGCCTGCCGTGACAGACCGACAGCTCCCCCGATGTCGGTCCAGCTCGCTCCTCGGGCTCGAAGAACCCGGATTGCCTCGAAGGCCGCGGCGGTTGTCTGCTCGCCTACGCCGAGCACGGGAGCGAGAAGGCCGATCAGCTCGTCCAGCGGAGCGATGTCGTATCTCCACGCGGCGGGGGTTGGTGGGGCGTCGGTCGTGTTGCGATCGTGGAGGCGTTCGACGCATCCCGCGCATATCCCTGAACCCAGCGCGACGTTCAACGCGTTGCGGTCGAAGGAGACGCCGCAGAAGGCGCACAACATGTCGGCTTCCATGTTCTGTTCCACCCACCGCCTCCGATCGCCACGATCATCGGCCAGCGTAGTGGAAACGCTACCCGCCATCGCAGGTGTCGCGTCATCACGCGTGGCGCCTGCTCGTGGGCCGTGATGCGGGCCGGTCGTGGCAAGCCCGACGCCGGTCTCGACGTCTAGCCTCTAGGCCATGCCCGAGGAGTGGATCACCCAGCGAGAGGTCGCTGCGATTCTCGGAGTGCACAAGAGCGCGATCCCCAAGATGCAGCGCCGTGGCGACCTGACGCCTCGTGCCCGGCGTCGTCCGGCGCTCTCGCTTGCAGCGGTCGTTGAGCTGAAGGCCGCGCGAGAGGCCGCCGCACTGGAACTTGAACGCCGTCACACTGCGCTCGTGAGTCTCCCGCACGCAAGCCTCCAGAGCCGCCGGACGACGACCACGAATGGCTGCTTGCTGTCGAAGCGGCGGTGATCGTTGGGTGCTCGGTCAGTGCACTGAAGGAGCGTGCCCGCGTCGGCACCGTGCGTTCGACCGTCTACAAGCGCCGGCGGTGGTTCCGGCGAGACCTAATCTGACGCGGCCTTCCGAGTCCAAGGTGCGGTGCCTGGCGCCTGCCAGACCAGGGGTAGCCACCCCTGGGTCGACGCGGGCGATTGGGTCGGCACCCAGCGCCCGTGAAGAAGGCCGTGAACGTCAGAGGCGTCGTCTCTGATTCGAGCGTGACGGTCTCAGCCGTTGCCGTCGGGGCGGGGGAGGGAGTTGACCTCGTCGCACACAGCGATGACGGGCTCGACATCGAGCCCGAAGTACGACGTCGTGATGAACCACGCCTGCTGGTAGGCCTGTACGGCCGACTGCAAGATCATGAACTCGCGCCGCATGTCACTCGACCCGAACTGATGCAGGTCCTCGCCGCCACTACTGCCGACACTGATGAGTGTCTCCATGACGGCGTAGATCGTGGGGTGAGTCGCGTCGGACAAGAAGGAGTACATCGGCGTGTGCACGTCGGCGATCTGCATACCCGCCGCGATGTACTTCAGAGCACCGCCGAGCCCTGGTACGTGCTGTCCGCGCAGGGTGATCCTCCCGTGTTCGTTGTCGATCTCGGACGGGTAAAATCGGCGGGGGATCTCCTCGTTGCGGATCGACTTCTTAAGCTTCACGAGCGCCTCGATACGCTTCTGGTTGTCCTTCTGCCAGCCCTTCGCTGTCCTGACCTGGCGTGTGACGTCATCGACGCGGTACATCCACACGCGTGCAGCCAGGTCGCGCGCGTCGCCGAGCCGCGGGTCGATCAGCCAGAAGGTGCGCCCGGCGTTCTCCACGATGGCGCGCGCCAATGGCGCGACGGGAAAGACGACCTGCCGGGCGCGCAGCAGTGCCCGAATGCCCTCCAGATGCTGACCTGACACGGCCAGCATCAGCGTGGCGAGCCGGCCCGCTCTGTCAGCCTCTTCGCCGTCCCACGCACCCCCGGGCCCCAGTTTCCGGCCGAGGAGATCGCGTACGAGCTCCATCGTCGAGTCCTGCGTGGGCATCCAGCGATGACCGCCCTCCATCAGGTCCCACTGCACGTCGAGAATCCGGTCGATGTGTGACGCCCAACCGTCCAGAAGGGCGGCCGCCTCGTCGTTCACGTCGGATCCCGGCCTCACCCGCACAGTGTGACCAACGACCCCAATGACCCAGCGCGTACCAACGGATCGCCCCTGGTCGGATCATCTCGTCGGGTAGTTCCTTCGGGCGGTCGAGATCGGGCCCGGTAGGTGGGCGGTCACTCGGCTCGCATGCGCAGTGACGCAAGGGTCTGCTTCCTGAGCACCGCCAGTTCGCCGACCAGTCGCCGATCGGGTGCTTCGTGACGGGCCCTAGAACCCGCGCGCGACCGACATGGCCAGCTGCACGACCGGTTCGGGGTGGCCACCTCTGATCAGCCATTGGACTGCCGTGAGGTCGTCGAGCTCTTCATGTGGGACGTCAGCGAGGAAGCCCTCGACCGTGTACGGGTGGCGGGTCGCGGCACCGAACGATGGCAGGACCAGGTCGAGATATGGGACCCGCTGGCCGTCGGGGAACTGCCACTCCGGGAAGCGCAGGCCCTCCTCGGACGCAAACGCGTAGAGGGCCTCGCTCCCGGCCCAGTCGATCACACGGGATACGGGGCATCCCAGTAGTCCCGCGACCTGTCGCGCCGTGAGCTCGGGCGAAGCCTTGCGACGTGTCTCCTCGGCTCGCGCGCGAAGCCGAGCACGTGCCGCTTCCTTGACGTCCGGGTCGAACGAGTCGGCAGGCACTCCGGAGTCGATCAAGAACTGCCGCTCCGCAGGCGTCAATGGCTCGTCCGCACCGCGTTGCCCCGGCTCCATGACGCCACGGTACGCCCTCGAACGATGAGTAGCGCAGGCGCTACATTTGTCCGAGTTTCCCTCTTGTCTAGTCGGCAGGGTGCACGAACCACAGCCACCCGAACACAGAAGAGCCATGATGACCTCAAGCCAGCCGTCCGAGGCGAGTGCAACCGCCGTTCGCAACGTCATCGAGCGACCCCAGCCACTCTCGACGCTCTCCGAGGCTAGGCAGCGCCGCATCGCCGCACGCAAGACCCCGCCGAAGAAGTGGGTCGACCGTTACGCCGGCGTGCTCACCGAGGAGTACAAGGTCTGGCAGAGCGCCAACCCGCAGCTGAGCGCTGAAGAACTGGGCGATGCGACCCTGCACTCGATGGGCGGCCACAACCGATCGGTCTACTACCCCGAGGAATACGGCAAGGAGTTGGGTGACGGTGCGTGGGTCTTCGTCATGAAGCCGCCAAACCACCCGCAGCTCCCGCAGGTGCCGAAGCTCAGCCTGTGGTGGGCGCGCCCCTACGTCATCCCGGATGGCGAGTGGGGCAACCGGCTGCCGTACCAGGCCCAGATCGCGACGGCCGACGGCTCGCTGCACCTGTGGCCCCACGAGTACGTCGTATGCAACGACCCCGAGACCTTCGCTGGCATGGAGGGCAGCCACATCCACGGCCTCGGCGGCGAGGCCCTGCTCGACGTCGACCACCTCTTCTACCTGATGAGCCGCGGCATCAGCCGCCACGAGGCCACCCAGCTGCTATTCGACAGATCACCCAGCCGGGCGTCGCCTACATGACCTTCGATGACGAGGTCGTCGACTTCTTCGCCAGCCTCGACCGTCCGGCGCCGACGAGGGGTCTCTCCCTCCTGTAGACGCGCGCTCGCATCGCCCCGAACACCGGGCGACTAACTCACCTGGGTGCACGAACAGGAGCACTCCGCACACAGAACCCCCGACATGCGATGCCGGGCTTGCCCGGAAGACACCCAGACAACCAGGAGAACCGATGGACGCCACGATCGGCAGCAAGAGCAGCGCAGACAGGCTCCCCAGCAGCGGGTCCGAGCCATTCGAGGCATGCCCCGACGGCGGTCGCTGCTGGCACGACTGCCCCCTCGTCGAGGGTGCACCCGAAGGCAAGGGGATGCCCTGCTGGCGCGTCAAGTACGCCGCGCCTCTCAGCACACACGGCTCGGACTGGACGCCGGAGGAGAAGGCGGCGCACCGCGGACTCCCAGGACCGATGACCGAGGTCACCACAACGGACCTTTGAGGAGGCGCGATCATGCCTGCCAAGGACAAGACCGTGTGCGTCCCGTGCCGCCGAGTCTGGGGCGGGGGCGGGTCATCCAACCGTGGACGGCGAACCGCCTCGTGGGACAGCCGCATCATCACCGTCGCCCCGACGACGGGATGCCCGCTCTGTGGTGGCGAGACTGTCAGCGCGTCCTACCGCTGGAGGGCGCCTGCGCGTCGTAACGACCGCGCATGGAAGCGCATCGCCCAAGGCGACTGGCTGTGGGAGCGCGACCCGAGAGAGAAGGAGCTGATCAAGCCATGAACCGTTTGCAGTGGTGGGCCTTCAGCGCCGCATGCCTGGTGTGGGTAGCGTCCCCGTTCGTCCTGGCGTGGGTGATGCGCTGACGAACTCCGGCTGTCCCTGGACATGTGCAGCCTGACGACGTGGGCGCGGGTACCGGAGCGCAACCATGTGGGCAAGCCGGCCGAGTCTCCGGGGCACGTCGGTGCTCGGTGATCTCGTCGCCTTGAGTTCACGACGCCCGCCTGAGCCGAGCCCCATTCGGAGACCTGGACGGGCGAGCTCTTCCCGCCGGTGGCGCCACATCCCCAGTCCGGACAGATGTGCCAGCTCAACGCGGCGCGAGAAGACGCTGCGGGAACTGGCTGGGTTGATCATGGACGCTGCCGCCTACGCCGGTCCTAGTCACCGATGCCGATGGTCGCGAGGTTTCATCTCCGCGACTGCACTCACGAGTCCGTCCTGTGAGCCGAGGAAGCTGCGAGCGCCCCACGCCCGCAGCTCGTCTTCGTACTCGGTCGGAATGTCGTGCAGCAGGTAGATCGCACGTTCGTCCGCGAAGGCGACAGCGATCTCTGCGAAGGTGTTGGGCCCGACGTAGCTCGGCGTGCCATGTCGGTCGGGGTTCACGACGACCAATGCGCTCGTGCGGGGGTCGCGGATGTGCGCGAAGTGCAGTCGGCTGGCTTCGCGCTTGACCTCGACGAGCTGCGCCGGCGTGAGCGGCGCGGACAGGTCGTCGGCTGCGGGGACGATCGGATGGATGTCGTGTTGCCGAAGGCGGTCGGCCAGCTCGGCCATTGTGTCGAGGGCACGCATCGAGCCGGCAAGCACTACTTGGAGACGGATCATGCCATCTTGGTGTGCGGGGGACTGGCGTTCGTGCTCCAACCACCCAACTGCACACCCCAGGTGTTCTTCGAGAAGGCAATGCCCCGGCCCTATGGTTTAGGACGTCAGCTCTCTGGCTGCCTGGTGTTCGCGGGACGGGGCCGCATGCGGGACATGGCTGCTTGCGATCTGGCTCGACTCGCGAGCATGACGAACTGCGAGGGGTGCATCACCCGAGGGTGGCCAAGCTCTGCGCACTTTTCGATGAAGCGTCGGTCGCGGGTGACGAGGATGCGATCGCAGACCAGGTCACCGTCGGCGGCCGCCAACGCGGTGGCCAACACCATGCCGTCTTCGTGGTCGAGTGGTGGGGAGTGCTCTGGGTAACGGAGGTTGCCCACCGTGTCGCCACCTGAACCTTCGATGACCTGCCACAGCAGGTCATCGAGCAGGCCCTGGGCGTGCTCCGCCGTCCAGCCGAGGCCGCGATCCTCGGGGAGGAGCGCCTCGTCGTCCAACTGCTTGGCCTTATGTCGCACGAGCGCGTTGATGTGGTCCGACGTCCACGCCTCCAGTCGCTGGGTGCCGGCGAGGAAGCCACTTCGTGCGATCACCAGGGCGCGGGCCGAGTCAACCTTTGGATCGCGATGGGGCGCAGGCTTCCCGTTCTCTCGGGCGAGGGCGTCCGATAGTGCCGACGTGTTGAACGGAGCGCCGATCAGGCGTGCGACATCGAGGTAGATGTTGACGTCGAATACGACGACCAGCGGCTCCACGCGTGATGGTCAGGCGCGCTCGGAGGGACCGACGTTGTCGTGGTCGATCTCGTCGATCGGCCAGTACGACACCAGCGACTCCTCGACCTCGTCGTCGGGCCACGGCATGTCGAAGTTCTCGAGCAAGTCCTTCACGTCCACGGTTGCGTCTGGTACCGGGATGTAGAGACCGGTGGCTGCCAAGTCCGCGGCGCTGCGCGAACCGAGTTGACGATGATCGCGGAAAAACCTGGCCATTGACTCCTTCGAGACCTGCGAGCGACCCTGTTCGCCGTCGCGAAGGCCGACACGAGCGTCGTTCCAAGGGGCCTCAAGGTGGATCAGCGCCGACAGCTCGTCGCCACTCCGACCGCCGTACTCGGCAAGGACGAGCTCCATGATCACCGAGGCGTCGTAGGGCAACTCGGCGGTCGCCGAGCCGTCGCTGTGCCGGCGAGTCCGGTGGTCCTGTCGGGCCTTCCACACCTCGTAGACGACCGGCCCGTCAGACCACCCGAGAAAGTCCTCGTCGAACAGAGGGCGATCGGTGATCGCCAGATGCCACGACTGCACGTAGTACAGGAGCTTCTGGAGCTTCATTGCGCTGATGCCGGGCAGGCGGGCCACAATGACTTCCGCTACGTCGTTCGCGTGCACCGTTTCCCCTTCCTGCTCGGCGTCGCTAAATACATCAACGCGACGCTAGTTGCAACTCTTCCACATCGGGGGACGTCGAGCCAATCCATGGCGCCGCGAAGGCCCCGCGTGTGTGCGCCCCCTGATGCCTTGGGCCGTCTCGCGCGGCCCCTACCGCAGCACGGCTGCATCCCTATGAAGGAACAACAAGGGCTCGGCAAAGTCCCGTTGCAGGTCGTGCACATGGAGAAGCGTCATGTGGATGTCTCCGCGTAGGACGCGCATCAACGTGTTGTAGTCCATGGTCTCTAGTCGCTCGGCGACCGACGGCAAGGTCCAGTCCCGCTTCTCGCCCTCGCTCGCGGCCGCCCGCCTTTCGGCGGCGTGCCCCCGAATGTGAACGGCCAGAAGGTGCTGCATTTGAGCCGCACGAATCGACACGACCTCTCTGTCACTCCTGGCGTTCGCCCAACCGAGCTGCTGAACGCGCCCGAACGACTGACGTGACGCCGGGTTACTGATCCATGACTTCGGCTTGGTCGTCGTTCGTCGATCTCGCCTCTCACCCACAGCGGCATCATGTCATTGCTAAATAAGCAAAGTGGGCATTTGGAGCAAAGCGCGCAAACGAGTTCCTGACAGGTGTCAGGCGCTCCTGACATCTCGCCGTCGGTTCCGCGACTGGGCATGTTCTCGCAGGTCAGACGCGTGGAGAGGTCTGTACCAAAGTCCAAGCTGGCGTGCGAAAGAGGCTCTGAATGTGCTTACCGGTGCGCACTTGCGGAGCGCGAGCTAGGGCAACCCCGCACACCACATCTTCGAGTGGCCGGCGGCACTGGAAACGCCAGGCGGCCCCTTGACGGGAAGAGCGCCGGGTCACTCTCATGTAGCGCAAACGCTACATCGCTAGGTGTGCATCGCAGGTGGAGCTTGGACCGCCTGCAACGAAGGCGACAACGGGGTGCCGTGTGCAACCACGACACCCCGCCGGCCGGACCAAGTCCGACCGAGCCACGCCTCCGGACGGACCGGAGGTGCACATCCGACGAACGAGAAAGACGAACGCTCGTGACCTGTTCACCGAGTGTGCCTCCGGGCACCGACAACACCATCCAGGTGGCCACCCGCAAGCTCAGAGTGCCCATGACACGGGAGCGCTACGCGCTCCTTCGGGACCTCGCGGCGGCTTCGCCGAAGATGCCGCCCGTCCGCGGCAAGATCCCCGACGCTGTCGCGATGCTCGCGTTCAAGGCAGCAGCGGGCGGCGGACGATGAGCCGCCGACGCAAGGTAGAGCGCCCCGACGATGTCGCGAAGGCGCAGGCAGCGACCTTCGGGGAGTTGAGGGACCGCGCTGATGCAGCCCGCGACGAAGCGATCTCGCGGCCGGAGGCGCACGCTGCCATCGAGGTCAGCCGGGCCGTCGCCGAAAAGCGGGCCGCGTACAGCGAGGGCTCAGTCTCCTTGGGAAGGCGGCGTCTGGGCGTCCCGAGCGTCGAGGAGCGTCATGACTGGCTGTGGTGCTACGCGCCACACCGAGATGCCATGTCTCGCATCAGGGTTCGCCCGCAGGTGGTCGAGGCCGTGATGCGAGTTCCCTACGTCAGCGCACGTACCGACGGTGCGATGATGGGGAGGACCTACATGTTCGCGATGTGGCTGGACGAAACCCAAGGCTCTTTCGACTGGCGCCGTGACTTGACCGCGGAGAACATCAACGCATTCGCGGCGGCCAACCTCGTCACCCACGCCCAGGGAACGGTGAACACGTATCGCTCGACCCTGATGCGAGTGAAGCGTGGGGGGCAGATCGTGACGCCCGTCGGCAAGAGGACCGAGGCTCGTCGCGCCTACACCTCGATGGAGTTCGAGGTCATCGAACGCACCATCGACGTCGCTGGTTCCGAGGGGGAGGACTGGAAGGTCCACCTGGCGCTGTCGGGCGGAGCTGGACTCCGTCCGGAGGAGATTCCCTACGCACACGCTTCCTGGGTTCATGAAGGCCCCAGCGGCACGTTCATCCGAGTGCCGAACAAGAAGGGAACCTACCGTGACGTGCCCCTTCTCGGCAGGTTCGCGGAGACGATCCGCAACGCTGCGAGGCGAAATGAGGGGACCTACCTGTTCTGCCCCGAGTTGCGTGGGCGTGCGAACGCGCTCTCGTACATGAAGCGCAAGATCCGAGGCATGCACCCCTCGATCGTCGACTACGACGTGACTCGCGCCAGGCACTACTGGATCTCGCGAATGCTCGACGCCGCGGTCCCCGCCACCCTCATTGCCGAGATCGCCGACATCCATGCAGGCGCGCACCTGCTTGCTGACCTTCTCTCCGAGATGCCTCGTCCTGACCTCGATGAGTCCTTCGCCGCCCTCGCGGCCGCCGGACTGTCCGACTGACCAGCACCTTCCCCACAGGCGGCGGGCCCGTAAGGGCCCGCCCACCCCCCCCACTTCATCCAGGAGCACCACATGTCCTACGCACCCGCCTACCGCACCCAACGCACTGACACCGACGAGATCCTCATGTGGTCGAACGAGGTCGTCGAAGGAGCGGCCATCCCTGCTTTCATCGAACGAGTGGAAGCCGCGACAGCTGCCCTCAACGGCATCAGCGCTCCAAGCGCGCAGAGCGCTAGCCCGCCGAAGCGGAATCCAGGCGGCGCCCCGAGGCGCCATCCGGAGTACTTACTTCTCGCAGTCCTGAAAGTGATCCTGGAGATCGGCTGCCGCGGCGAGACCTTCACATGGACCGCTGTAGTGAACGCGCTCTGGTTCCGCTACACCGACGCGCAGCTCGCCATCATCGGACTGGCCGGATGGCGTGACCCAGAACGGGCCCGCCAGATGCGGGACGCGGCCAGGCTCACTCGACCCGTGACCGGTGCCGACGGCACTCGTCGGCTTCGCGTCGTCGACGACGCCACCGCCCGGGCCATCGACGCCGCGATCAAGGTCCAGCACAACGAGGTCGGGCGCCTGCAAGCTGCTATGGACAAGCTCTGCTCGTTCATGGACGACAACGCACTGGCTGCCGGTCGACGACACACAGAGGCGGCCCTGAGAGATGCACGCACGCCGGAGGTCGAGCACATGCGAGACGTTCGCGCGGAGTTCGGGAACCTCCTCGTTCAATCAGCCATCAGGGTCGCGCATGCCATGTACTACCCCGATGCCGATCCGAATGACCCGAGCACCGGCCTTCTGAAGGACTACAGAGGCGACGTGGGGGTCGACGAGCACCAGGTCGCGGTCGCGAACAGGCACAGCACGACGACCGGCACCAGCACTGCCAAGCAGTTGGCCAAGCTGACCGGCAATAGCCGCAAGTACGGCTTCGCCCACGTCATCGGCATGACAGCAGGCATCGCCGTGTCTCGTGCCGACTCGCCGAAGGTCCCTCGGCTCCTCCTGGCGTACGCCCTGCATGACCCGACATCGGGTGCGCACCAGGGCGCTCGGGACGTCTTGACCAGCATCGACGCATCCGGTCTCCGCCCACCGCTGCGCGGCAAGGCCCACCACTATGTCGTCGGGGACAAGGCGTACCCCACCTACATCGAGTTCAACGAGTGGATGCTCGCCAACCGCTGGACCATGCTCGGCAAGTTCCGGGCCGACGCCGCGCCGTTCACGGACCTGGCGCCACACGGCACCGGGCCCGGCCCGTACCAGTTCAACGGTGCGGTTCTCTGTCCGGGCATCGGCGGTGAGGTCCTGAAGGCGAACGCGGGCTTCGACATCCCGTGGGAGCGGAAGAACCTGACTCCGGAGTGGTTGCTGAAGAACGACAGCACAGTGGAGCTCCTGACCTCCGCCGTGATGCCGACCGACGGACGCCCGAAGCCGCGCAAGCACCCCGGCCGGGGTAGGCCCTCCGCGGGGGTAAAGCCGCTGGAGAACTCCTGGACCATCGACGTGTTCTGCCCCGCCGCAGGCAGACGAGCAAAGGTTCGGTGCCCGCTGGTCAGCAACTCGATGGATCTACCCGCCGACAAGTTCCCCACCCTGCGTCACTCTCCTGACCCGGACGACCCGAAGGCACCCGAGTGCTGCACCAGCGAGGTCGGAGCCATGAAGGTCGTTCTCGACAAGAAGACCATGAAGAACTGGCAGCCAAAGATGGCTGGTTCGTGGGAGCACCAGGACATCTACTCGCCCGCTCGCACGGCAACCGAGTCCTACTTCGGCCGCCTCATGGACCGCGACACCGGTGACCTCGACATGTACAAGATCGAGTGGCAGAAGAACCACTTCGTCGCCCTTGGGATCGCGAGCACGATCGTCGCCACCAACCAGCGCGCCATCGAATCGTGGCAGGACGACCTCCGGAAGAACGACGGGAAAGCCCCGAAGGGACTGGGCGAGCGACGACGAGCTCACCGCCAATGGCTACGAGGCAGTTGAACGACGCCACCAGAACCTCGACGGACCCGCCAAGGTCAAGTCGCGCTGACGACTAGGTCGACACTCTCCCTGTGCCCGGGGCTACACAACAGGGGCAGAGCAACGACACATCTTCGGTCTCAGCTGGAGACGAGACCACCAGCACGTCGGCTCCCTCGGGGGCCGGCGTGCTTGGCCACTCAGCACTGGATATTCACGGCATTTCTCGCGATTCAATCTCGCGTCAGGCAACTCGCGCCCCACGGGCGCTGTGCGGGCTCGACCTTCCCAGGTTCGAGAAAGCTGGGTCGACCAGCCGTGCAGCTCTTACACCCGCTCCGCACGCTCAGAACGCGGGTGTGATCCGGGGCTTGGCGGCTGCTCGAAAATCACGGCATTCCGCCCGATATTCACGGCATCGAGATCGAGACCAGCCAAGAGCGCAGGTGAGACCAGATATCGGAACCACTCACCACCACGAAAGGCCCCGGACGACGTCCGGGGCCTTCGTCGTTCCCGCGTCGTTCGCGCGTGTCAGATCTGCCCGCATTGTGTGGGCATCGTGCCCATTCCAGCAGTCGGACCCCGCCAATATATTGCATATAGGAGCACCGACCCGACCGAAGGAGACCCCCATGGACACCACTGCCGGAGCGATCAGGAACGTCGTGCTGGTGCACGGCGCGTTCGCCGACGGATCGGGCTGGCGCCCGGTCCACAACCTCCTCACCCGCCGCGGCTACCGCGTCTCGATCGTCCAGAACCCGCTCACCTCGTTCGACGACGACGTCGCCGCGACCCGCCGGGTCCTCGACCGGCAGGACGGCCCGACCGTCCTCGTCGGGCACTCGTGGGGCGGCACGGTCATCACCGAGGCCGGCGGTCACGACAAGGTCGCGGGCCTGGTGTACGTCGCCGCCCTCATCCCGGACAGCGGCCAGACCTCCGGTGAGCAGTACGAGGGGTTCGCCGCGACGCCGGACTTCGTCATCGACATCGGCGAGGACGGCTTCGGCGTCCTCGACCACGACACGTTCAAGACGGGCTTCGCCGCGGACGCCACCGACGCCGAGGCCGCCTTCATGCGGGACTCGCAGGTCCCGGTGAACATGTCCGTCTTCGCGCAGCCCGTGACCCGGGCGGCCTGGCACGACAAGCCGAGCTGGGCGGTGTACGGCACCGAGGACAAGGCGTTCGACCAGGCCATGCTCACCCACATGGCCGAGCGCGCCGGCGCCACCATCACGACCGTGCCCGGCAGCCACGCCGTGTACCTGACGCAGGCCGAGACCGTCGCCGAGGTCATCGTCCGGGCCGCCGAGAACGCGCTCGTCGCCAGCGCCTGACACCCGTCAGGTGGCGCGTCCCGCGGTCCGTCCTGCGACGTCAGCCGGCCACGTCCCCGTCCGGGCCTGGTGGACCTTGAGGGCCAGCTGGAGCGGGAACCACTCGGCGGGGTCGCAGACGTCGAACCCGCCCAGCTGGGAGGCGCGGGTGAGCCTCTGGTTGAGCGTGTTGCGGTGGATGATCAGCTCGCGCGCCGCCGCGCTCTGGCTGCGGACGTGGAGGAACGCGGCGACCGTGGCGAGCAGCTCGGTGCGCTTGACGCGGTCGTACTCGGCGATGCGCTCGATCGCGACGGCGTAGCGGTCCGGCACGGTCGCGGCACTCGAGACGCGGCTGAGGAGCAGGTGGTGGCCGACGTCGTCGAGGGTGAAGACTCCGGACGGGTTCGCCAGCGTGCTGCCCACGATCATCGCCTCGCGGGCCTCGGCGAGCCCCTGGCCGAGCTCCTCCACCGAGGACACCGGCCGCGACAGCCCCACGGTCAGCGCCGCCCCCGTGGACCGGAGCGTGGCGCACGCCTCGACCAGGGTCCGCCGCAGTGCCTCCAGCGAGTCGCGTCCCGGTGTCCACGGCACGACCGCGACGACCTGGTGCGGAGTCACCGCGAACAGGGTGTCGGCGGGCAGCCCGGCCGTGCGCGCGAGCTGGTCGGCGAGGCCTGTCTCGAGTGGAACGGGGGTCGACCCCACGGGTGCGAGGGGGAGCCCGGTGAGGCTGGCCACCGCGACGACGTGCGCACGTGCTCGGTCGATCCCCACTGCCGTGGCGCGCCGGGCGAGCTCCTCGCTGCCGAGCCGACCGGACGTGAGGTCGCGCAGGAACCAGCTCAGCCTGTTGCGCTCCTCGAGCCCGTCCAGCGCGATCGTGAGCTTGATGGCCGTCGCCACCTGGTGCGCGATGGTGCGCAGCACGCTGGGGCCCGACGCGCTGAATCCTCGTGGGTCCAGCCGGTAGCAGGCCATGGTGCCGAGGTCGTCGGCTCCGACGCGGACGGCAGCCGTCGTCACGGCCCGGGCGGACCCCTCGAGGGCGCGCGCGACCCGCTCGGACGCCACCTGCCAGGAGATGCGCGAGCGACGCAGCTCGAGGTCGATCTCGAGCAGCACCGGACGGAGCGAGGCGATCGCCGCCGCCACTCCCGGGTCCCCGGCCGTGCCGGTCCTGAGCACCATGCGGTCTGCGCCGGACGGGTCGGTCACGACCGTGACGGCGACGTCCGCGTCGGTGGTGCTGCGGGCGAGCTCGGTGGCCCGGTCGACGACGGTCGCGGCAGGCGTGCGGTCGGCGACCATCGCGGCCAGCGCGCGGATGCCGTCGAGGTCACGGGCCGAGCGCTGCGCCGTCCCGGCCAGCCTCTCCCTCTCGAACGACGCCGCGACCATCGCGGCGACGTCCTCGACGAGCCGCACCTCGAAGTCCTCGAACCGGTTGCCGGTGGTCGCCCACACGGTGATGCAGCCGACCAGCTCGTGCCCCGCCGAGACGATCGGCACCGAGAAGATCGCGCCGTAGCGCTCCTCGCCGATCCCGGGGTAGGCCAGGAATCGCGGGTCGCGAGCGGGTTCCTCCGCGACCAGGTAGCTCTCCCGCGACGCAGCCACCCAGCCCGTGACACCGGACCCGTAGGCGACGCGCAGGGAGCCGACGTGGCTCGCTGCCGGGCTCTCGGTGGCGCCGGCCAGGACCAGGTCGTCGTCGATCGGGTCGTAGGTGTAGAGGTAGACGTCCCGATCGGCTCGCCCGCACGCGACTGCCTCGGCTACCCGGGTCAGGACCACGCTCGGGTCGGGGTCCGACCCCAGCGCCCGGGCGACGCCGCGCAGGACCTGGAGCTCGAGCAGGGAGGTGGCCGTCGCCATGGCTCACCTTATCCGGCTCCATCCGGACCCGGCCGGGCTCATCAGGCGTCATCGGGCCTCGGTGGGGGCGATCGGGGGGTTTCAAACAGCCCGGAACCGGTGATGCACCGGGTGCAGCCGCACGCCCTACGTTGGGGGCGGCCCCCAGCAGCACCCGACGACACCGAGACGAACAGGAACCACCGTGATGAAGAACCGCCCCGCCCAGCTCATCGCCGCCAGCCTCATGGCCCTCACCCTCCTCAGTGGCTGTGGAGGCGGCGACGGCGGCGGCCGTCCCTCCGTCGAGGAGCTGTCCGGCGCGATGCAGGAGGAGGGCAACGTGCTCAACGCGGGTCTCACCGCGGAGCAGTCCGACTGCTTCGCGCAGGCCCTGATCGACTCCGACGTCTCGGACGAGACCCTCCAGGCGATCGTCGACAACGACGAGGACTACAAGGGCAACGACGCGGACGAGGAGGCCATGCAGAGCATGTCCACCGACGGCCTCGCGGAGTGCATGGCGGGCTGACCCCGCGCGACGACAGGCCCCGGCCCGCCGGGGCCTGTCGTCATTTCGCGAGATCGTGGCCCGGTGATGTCGAGGACCCCACCCCCGGCTCCGATGTAGCAGTGTGGGGCCGAACGGCGGCCCCGGATCGCACCGGAAACGAGGAGCACCCATGAAGTACGTCGTCCTGATCCACTCCAACCCGCAGCCCTGGGGCCACCCGACCGGGGACTTCGTCGCCGAGCACCAGGCCCTCCCGGCCGAGCAGCGCCAGCAGCTCAACGACGCCTTCGAGAGCCTGCTGGGCGAGCTCGAGGAGAACGGCGAGCTCGTCGGAGGCCAGGCCCTCGGCGACCCCGCCAGCGCGAGGCTCTACCGCTGGGACGACGGCGCGGTCGTCACCGACGGCCCCTACTCCGAGGCCAAGGAGCACCTCGCCGGCTTCTTCCTCATCGACGTCGAGGACCCCGCCCGCGCCGAGGTCGTCGGCCGCGCGTTCGCCGGCCCGGGCGAGACCGTCGAGGTGCGCCCCGTGATGGTCTTCGAGGACTGAGGCGGAGGACTGACGCGGATGGGTTCGAGCGCGCCCGAGGAGGTGTGGCGCCGCGAGGCACCGCACGTGCTCGGCGCGCTCGCCCGGCGCTACGGCGACTGGGGTGACTGCGAGGACGCCGTGCAGGAGGCGTTGCTCGCGGCGCACGACCAGTGGCCCGCCGCCGGCGTGCCCGAGCACCCACGCGGCTGGCTGGTCCGGGTCGCGTCGCGCCGGCTGGTCGACGTACGCCGCTCGCGGGCGGCACGCGAGTCGCGAGAGGAGTCCTGGGCCGACCCGCCCGGGGAGGTCGCGGACGACCCGGTCGAGCGGGACGACACCCTCGACGTGCTGCTGCTGTGCTGCCACCCCGTGCTGACGCCCGCGTCCCAGGTCGCCCTGACGCTGCGCGCCGTCGCCGGCCTGACGACGGCGCAGGTGGCGGCAGCCTTCTTCGTGCCGGAGGCGACGATGGCGCAGCGGATCAGCCGCGCGAAGAAGACCCTGCGCGAGCACGGCGTCGGCTTCGGTCGCGTGGACCCCGCCGAGCTGCCCGACCGGCTGACCGCCGCGCTCCGCGTGCTCTACCTGGTGTTCACCGAGGGCCACACGGCCAGCGCCGGCGAGGACCTCGTCGACGGGTCCCTGGCGAGCGAGGCGCTGCGGCTGGCGCGCGACCTCCACACCCGGCTGCCGTACGACGACGAGGTGACCGGCCTGCTGGCCCTGATGCTGCTGACCCACGCCCGCCGTCCCGGTCGGGTCGACGGTGCCGGTGACCTGGTGCCGCTGGCGGAGCAGGACCGCTCGCTGTGGGACGCCGCGGCGATCCGGGAGGGCGCGGGCCTCGTCGAGCAGGTGCTGCCCCGCGGGCACGTCGGGCGCTACCAGCTGCAGGCCGCGATCGCCGCGGTGCACGCCGAGGCGGCGACGTTCGAGGAGACCGACTGGGTGCAGGTGGTCGCGCTCTACCGGATGCTCGCCGAGCACTTCCCCGACCCGACCGTGACGCTCAACCTGGCGGTCGCGGTCGCCGCCGCGATGGGTCCCGAGGCTGGGCTGGCCGAGCTCGCGCCGCTGCTCGACGACCCGGCGCTCGCCGGTCGCCACCGGGTCCACGCGGTGCGCGCGCACCTGCTCGAGGAGTCGGGGTCGCTCGCCGGTGCGCGGGCGTCGTACTCCCTCGCGGCGCGACTGGCGACCAACGCGCGCGAGCAGCGCTACCTCAACGGGCGGCTGGCCGCCCTCGATCGACAGGACGGCGGAGCATGACGACCGACGACGAGAGGTGGCTGGTGGTCGACGGCCGGCGCTGGCGGCGTACGGACCCCCTCATCCCGGACGACGAGCTCGCCCGGCTCAAGTCCCACCTCGGTCGCGGCAGGTCGGGGGTGCGCACGGCCACGACCGACGCCGAGACGAAGGCGACCCGGCACCGCACGCAGCTGGCGAAGGTCGGGCTCGGCGAGCGCGGCACGCCGTGGTGGGAGCAGACCGATTCCCAGCGCAGGGAGCGGTGGGAGTCGGCGTTGGCGGAGCTGGACGCGCTGGACGACTGAGCGCTCAGCCGAGCCCGTCGAAGGCACGCACCTCGACCTTGCCGCGGCAGGCGGCGGACGCCTCCGCCGCGAGCCCGAGGGCGGTGTCGAGGTCGGCGGCCTCGATGATCCAGAAGCCGGCGAGGTACTCCTTCGACTCGAGGTAGGGGCCGTCGGTCACGACCGGCGCCCCCTCCTGGCCGTCGACGACCCTGGCGTTGCTGGCGGACTCGAGGCCGCCGGCGAAGACCCAGTGTCCGTCGGCGCGGAGCTGCTCGTTGTAGCGCTCG
The DNA here is from genome assembly GCF_900105585.1 of Nocardioides exalbidus. Taxonomy (NCBI): domain Bacteria; kingdom Bacillati; phylum Actinomycetota; class Actinomycetes; order Propionibacteriales; family Nocardioidaceae; genus Nocardioides; species Nocardioides exalbidus. The sequence continues at coordinate 1,426,223 of NZ_FNRT01000002.1, read as the reverse complement.
GTGGCGGCGAAGGCCTCGTCCCAGTCGGCCTGGGACCCGTAGCTGCCGATGGTGGGGTCGAGGTCGGCCGGGCCGTGCACGGTCATCAGGAACTGCGACATGGTGGTTCTCCTTCGTGGGGTGGGTCGATCGAATCAGGCGGCAGTGGTCTCGAGGAAGGCCTCCTCGGCAGGGATCTCGACGGCGTCCGCCGGTGCGGCGAGCACCCGCCGGACGAGGACGGCGAGCGCAAGGAGCGCGACCCCGCCAAGGACGCCGACGACGTTGTAGGCGTCGGTGAAGGCGGTCTGGGCGGCGCCGACGATCGAGCCGGCGAGGTCGGGGGTGCCGGCCGCGGCCGCGGGGGCGGTGGTCACGCCCTCGCTGACCCACGAGGCGGTCGCGGTGGACGTGCCGGCCGGCAGCAGGCCGGGGAGCTCGAGGCGGTAGATCGCGGATACGAGCGAGCCGAGGGTGGCGACGCCGAGCGCGACGCCGAGCTCACCGCACATCTCCATCAGGGATCCGGCCGAGCCGGCCCGCTCGGGCGGGGTGACGCCCATGACGAGGTTGATGACCAGCGCCATCGGCACGCTGACCCCGCCGGCGGCGAGCACCATCGCGACCAGGTGCAGGCCGAGCGAGTCGGTGTCGAGCAGGCCGAGCAGCAGGAGGCCGACGCCCGCGACGGCGAGGCCGCCGGCGACGAGGCGGGCGGTGTCGAAGCGCTGGTCCAGCCGCGGGGCGAGCAGCGTGCCCGCCAGCATGACGAGGCTCTGGGGCACCATCCACGCACCGACGGCGGTGGGCGACAGGTCGAGCACGCCCTGCAGGTAGAGCGCGGCGGCGAACGAGACCCCTGCCATCACGACACCGGTCACGAGGAAGGTCGCGAGGCCGACGCTGAACCGCCGGTCGGCGAAGAGGGACAGGTCGATCAGCGGGTCCGCGATGCGGCGCTGGCGGCGCACGAACACGGTGCCGGCGACCGCCGCGACGACCAGCCCGAGGGCGGCGCCCACCAGGTGGTCGCCGCGGGCGACCTCCTTGAGGCCGTAGACGCCGGGCAGCAGCGTGACCAGCGAGAGCACGACCGAGGCCGCGTCGGGGAGCCCGTGCCCGCCGCGGGTGGGGCGTACGTCGGGGAGGAGCCGCGGCGCCAGCACGACGAGCAGCACCATCACCGGCACGCCCATGAGGAACGCGGCGCCCCACCAGAAGCGCTCGAGCAGCGCGCCGCCGAGCACGGGGCCGACGGTCATCCCGCCCATGAAGCAGGCCATCCACACGCTGATCGCCAGCGCCATCTGCGCGGGGTCGCGGAAGACGTGGCGGATCATCGCCATCGTCGACGGCATGATCGTCGCTCCGGCCACGCCGAGCAGCGCACGCGACACGATCAGCATCTCCGCGCTCTGCGAGAGGGCGGCGAGCACCGACACCAGGCCGAAGGCGGCACCGCCTACTAGCAGCAGCCGCCGGCTGCCGATCCGGTCGGCCAGCCCGCCCATCGTGACCAGCAGGCCGGCCAGCATGAAGGAGTAGATGTCGAGGATCCACAGCTGCTGGGTGGCGCTGGCGTGGAGGTCGCGGCTCAGCGAGGGGAGCGCGACGTAGAGGACGCTCACATCGATCGAGATCAGCAGCGTGGGGAGGGTGAGGACGGCCAGTCCGGCCCAGTCACGGCGGGTCGCACGCGCGGATCCGGTGTCGAGCGAGGTGTCGGAGGTGGTGGTCATGTCGCGTCCTTGGATCGTGGGTGGAGGACTTCTCACCCACTCCACGAACGGGCCCGTCGGGATTCGACACCCTCCGCAGAAATACGTCACAGACCCCGACCTTGGTCGTGTTGACCTCCGCGGAAGCGCTTCCCTACGTTGAAAGAGCCCCTTCCACAGGGGTGATCGACACAAGCAACCTCTCTCTCGGGCTCTTGCAGGAGGTCCCAGCATGTCCAGATCACGCATTGCCAGCGCGACCCTCGGGGTCGCCACCCTCGCCGCCGCAGCCATCGGGCTCGGCTCCCTCATGGCGCCGACGGCGTCCGCGGCTCCGGACGACCCGGCGCCGAAGGTCGACCGCTCGGCCGTCTCGCCCGGCCTCGTGGCCGCGATGAAGCGCGACCTCGGGATCGACGCCGGCCAGGTCCGTGCCCGGCTCGCGATGGAGGCGAAGGCCCCGGCCGTCGCGTCGTCGCTGGAGAAGAAGCTCGGCGCGTCCTACGCCGGCTCGTGGATCGCCCACGGCGACACCAGGCTGTCGGTGGCGACCACCGACCGCTCGGAGGCCGCGGCCATCCGTCGCGGCGGCGCCCGCGCGGTCGTCGTACGCCACAGTCAGGCGGAGCTCACCGCCGACCGCTCGGCGCTCGACGAGCGAGCGGGGTCGGCGGCCGGCGCGATCCACTCCTGGTACGTCGACGTGGCGACCAACTCGGTCGTCGTCACGGCGGCACCCGGCGCGAAGCAGGTGGCCAAGGCCTTCGCCGCGCGCAGCGGTGCCGAGAGTGTCCGCGTGGTCACCTCGTCCGAGGCGCCGCGCACGGTCGCCGACATCCGAGGCGGCGACGAGTACGTCATCAACAACAGCGCGCTCTGCTCCGTGGGCTTCGCCGTCAACGGCGGCTTCGTCACCGCCGGCCACTGCGGCGGTGTCGGTGCGACGACCACCGGCTTCGGTCAGGCCCAGGGCACCTTCGAGCAGTCGTCGTTCCCCGGCAACGACTACGCCTTCGTGCGGACCAACGGCAACTGGGTCTCCCAGCCGTGGGTCTACAACTACGCAGGCCAGGCCGTGCTGGTCTTCGGCTCGCAGGACGCAGCCGTCGGCAGCTCGATCTGCCGCTCGGGTCGCACGTCGCAGTGGACCTGCGGCACGCTCCAGGGCCGCAACGAGACGGTCAACTACTCCAACGGACCGGTCTACGGCCTCTCGCGGATGAGCGCGTGCGCCAACCCCGGTGACTCCGGCGGCTCGGTCATCTCGGGCAACCAGGCCCAGGGCGTGACCTCCGGCATCGCCGGCGGCTGCGGCTCGAGCAACCCGCAGACCTGGTTCCAGCCGGTCAACGAGATCCTCGGCGCCTACGGCCTGTCGCTGACCACGGGCTGATCCACGCGGGGAACACGGGGCGGCTCGCACGGGTTGAGCCGCCTCGTGAGCCCCCAAGCACCGCAACCGTCCGCCGAGCTCCTCGCCGAGCCGATGCGCTCCCGCTGGAGCGCGAGCGTGTACGACGCCTCCCACCGGTTGAGCGACGCCGAGGTCGAGACCCTGCTCCACGCCGCCCAGTGGGCGCCGAGCGCCGGCAACAGCCAGCCGTGGATCTTCTTCGTCTGCGTCCCGGGGACGGCCAACCACGACCGGCTCGTGGCGAACCTGAGCCGCGGCAACTCCGGCTGGGTGCCGCGGGCGTCGGTCGTCTTCGTCACGGCCGCCCACGTCCGCAGCGGGGAGGAGGACGACGCCCCGGCCTTCAGCGACTACGCGCTCCACGACGTCGGCCAGGCGGCGGCGCACCTCACCCTCCAGGCGCACGCGATGGGGCTGCTGACCCACCAGTTCGCCGGCTTCGACCACGACGCCCTCGCCCGCGCGCTCGACGTACCGGCCACGCACCAGCTGCTCACCGGCATCGCCGTCGGCCTTCCCGGCGACCCGGCGGACGTCGACGAGCGCACCGCGGCCCGCGACCACCGCGACCGCGTGCGCAAGCCGCTGGCCGAGTGGGCCTTCGGGGGCGTGTTCGGTGAGGCAGAGGTGGCAGACTCGCAGGCATGACTTCTCTCTCCGACTTCTCGGCCGTCGCGATCGACGGCTCCGAGAGCGACCTCTCGCAGTACGACGGCAAGGTCGTCCTCGTCGTCAACACCGCCTCCCAGTGCGGGTTCACCGGCCAGTACAAGGGCCTCCAGGAGCTGCAGGACACCTACGCCGACCAGGGCCTCGTGGTCCTCGGCTTCCCGTGCGACCAGTTCGGCGGCCAGGAGCCCGGCACGGAGGAGGAGATCTCGGACTTCTGCGAGAAGAACTTCGGCGTGACCTTCCCGCTGTTCTCCAAGATCGAGGTCAACGGCGACGGCACGCACCCGCTCTTCTCCTGGCTCAAGGACTCCAAGGGCGGGATGCTCGGCAGAAAGATCAAGTGGAACTTCACCAAGTTCCTCGTCGGCCGTGACGGGCAGGTCATCGACCGCTACGCCCCGACGACGGAGCCCGCCAAGCTGTCGAAGGACATCGAGAAGGCGCTGTGATCCGCGCCGGCGCCCTCGCCGCGACGCTCCTCGGTCTCGGGGTCGTCGCAGTGGTGGCGTCGGGCGCTCCGGCTGCGGCCGTGGCGCATCCGTCATATCGATCCGGTGCCATCGGATCGGCTCCGCATGACGGATCGGTCCGGGCCGAGGCCGACACCGTGATCGGCGACGGCACGCCCGGGTCGTGCACCTCGGGCAAGGTCGTCCGGGCGGTGGCGAAGGGCGGGAGGATCGCGTTCGACTGCGGTCCGGGTCCCGTCACGATCGTCATGAGGAAGACCGCCAAGGTCGTGAACACCTCCGCGAAGGTCGTCCTCGACGGTGGCGGCACGGTCACGCTCAGCGGCGAGGGCCGGCGGCGGATCCTCTACATGAACACCTGTGACCGGGCCCAGGTCTGGACGACGTCGCACTGTGACGACCAGGCCTCGCCGCGGCTGGTGGTCCGCCGGATGCGCTTCGCCGACGGCGACGCGAGCCGCGAGGACGAGGGTGGCGGCGCGATCTTCGCGCGGGGCGGCCGGCTCACGATCCTCGACTCGACCTTCACCGGCAACCGCTGTGTGCGCACCGGTCCCGACGTCGGCGGCGCCGCGGTGCGGGTCTTCGACCAGTTCCGGGACCGCCCCGTGGTCGTGAAGCGCTCGACCTTCACCGGCGGTCGGTGCAGCAACGGCTCGGCGCTCAGCAGCATCGGCGTCTCGTGGCGGATCAGCGACTCGACGTTCACGGGCAACGCGGCGATCGGCCGCGGCGCGAACCCCTCACGCCCGGGATCGCCGGGCGGCGGCTCGGGCGGCGCCATCTACATGGACGGCAACGACATCCACCTCACGCTCACCGGGTCCACCCTCACCGGCAACCGCGCGCGCGAGGGCGGCGGGGCGATCTTCTTCGTCTCCAACGACCGCACCGGCACGCTCACCATCGAGGGCTCCGAGCTGAGCGACAACCCCAGCGACGGGTTCGAGACCTTCCCCGGGATCTTCTTCCTCGGGGCCGACCACACCTTCACCGACAGCACCGTCGAGTAGCGCTCAGGGCTGGTCGCGGGTGGCCACCAGGTCGGCGTACTCCGGGTGCTTGCCGATGTACGCCGCCACGTAGGGGCAGGACGGCACGACCCTCAGCCCGCGGGAGCGGGCGTCGTCGAGCGCCGAGCGGGCGAGCGTGGAGGCGTGGCCCTGGCCGTTGAAGGCGGGCAGCACCTCTGTGTGGATCAGGGTGATCGTGTCGCCGTCGAGGTGGTAGGCGATGAGGCCGACGAGCTCGCCGTCGGCTCCCTGGCCGTCGGGCGCGGCGTGCAGCTCGTAGCGGCTGCGCTCGGGCGAGTCGATGAACTCTGTGTCCACAACCCCATCCTAGGCCGCGCGTACTTGCCCGTAACCCTCCGCGGGTGGTGAGGTCGGGTCCATGGCAGCAACCGCATCGTCGTACTCGATCACCATGCGGTTGTACACCGCTCCCGACCACAGCGTCGTCGGCGCCGTCGCGACCACCATCGCGAAGAACGGGGGCGTGGTCACCGCGATCGACGTCACCGAGTCGCGCCACGACCGCCTCACCGTCGACGTGACCTGCTCGGCCGCCGACGCGACGCACTCCCAGGAGCTCGTCGCGTGCGTCTCCGAGGTCGAGGGCGTCACGGTCCACAAGGTCTCCGACCGCACCTTCCTGCTCCACCTCGGCGGCAAGATCTCGGTCGAGTCCAAGGTGCCCCTGCGCACGCGTGACGACCTGTCGATGGCCTACACCCCGGGCGTCGGACGGGTCTCGATGGCGATCCACGACAACCCCGAGGACGTCCGCAAGCTGACGATCAAGGGCAACTCGGTCGCCGTCGTCACCGACGGCTCGGCCGTGCTCGGCCTCGGCAACATCGGCCCCGGTGCCGCGATGCCGGTGATGGAGGGCAAGGCCGCGCTGTTCAAGCGGTTCGCCGACATCGACGCCTGGCCGATCTGCCTGGCCAGCCAGGACACCGACGAGATCGTGAAGGCCGTCGAGATGATCGCCCCCGGCTTCGGCGGCATCAACCTCGAGGACATCGCCGCGCCCCGCTGCTTCGAGATCGAGGCCCGGCTCCGCGAGTCGCTCGACATCCCCGTGTTCCACGACGACCAGCACGGCACCGCGATCGTCGTGCTCGCCGCACTGACCAACGCCCTGCGCTGCGTCGACAAGCAGCTGACCGACGTCCGCATCGTCGTGTCCGGCGCGGGTGCGGCCGGCACCGCCATCGTGACGCTCCTCCTCGCCGCCGGTGCGGAGGACGTCGTGGTGGTCGACCGCTTCGGTGCGCTCTCGGCCGACGACGAGTCGCTCTCGCCCGCCCACCGCGACCTCGCCTCGGCCACCAACCCGCGCCGCGCGACCGGCTCGCTGCAGGACGTGCTGGCCGGCGCCGACGTCTTCGTCGGCGTCTCCGCGCCCGGCATCCTCAAGGCCGAGTGGCTGCCGACGATGGCCGCGAACCCGGTCGTCTTCGCGCTCGCGAACCCCGACCCGGAGATCGACCCGGCCGAGGCCGACAAGCACGCCGCCGTCGTCGCGTCGGGCCGCTCCGACTACCCGAACCAGATCAACAACGTGCTCGCCTTCCCCGGCGTCTTCCGCGGTCTCCTCGACGCCGGCGCCTCCGAGGTCACCGTCGACATGCTGCTCCGCGCGGCCCAGGCGATCGCCGACACGGTGAAGCCCGAGGAGCTGCACCCGTCCTTCATCATCCCGAGCGTCTTCCACCCCGACGTGACCAAGCGCGTCGCCGCCGCCATCAGCGGTCGGGAGAGCTGAGGCGCCCGCCGGCCACCGGGTCGGCGTACGGCCTCGTCGGTGGCGCGGCGACCTCGTGATGGTTGCGCGAACATCTGGCGGCGTGCATGCCCCCGGTAGTTCGGGTTCCCCCGCGGAGGCGGGGGATCGAGGGGCAGCAGGGGCACGCGAGCCTCAGGCCCGGTGCTCCGGGTTCGCCCGCACCGTCCGCGGCCACCAGAACGTGTCGCCCAGCGTCATCGCGAGCGCCGGCACCAGCACGGTGCGGACGACGAGCGTGTCGAGCAGCACGCCGACGAAGATGATCGCGCCGAGCTGGGCGAGCACCACGAGCGGCAGCACGCCCAGCACCGCGAAGACCGCGGCGAGCAGGATGCCGGCGCTCGTGATCACGCCGCCGGTGGCGGTCAGCGCGCGCAGCATCCCGGTGCGGGTGCCGTGCTCGGCCGCCTCCTCGCGGGCCCGGGTGACGAGGAAGATGTTGTAGTCGACGCCGAGCGCGACGAGGAACAGGAACGCCAGCAGCGGCACCCCGCTGTCCATCGCCTCGAAGCCGAAGACGCCCTGGAAGAGCCACCACGACGCGCCCATCGCGGCGGCGTACGTCGCCACGACCGTCGCGACCAGCAGCACCGGCGCGAGGAGCGAGCGCAGCAGCAGCACCAGCGCGCCGAGCACGAGCAGCAGGATGATCGGCAGGATCAGCAGCCGGTCGTCGGACGCTGACGTCCGCTCGTCGATCGCCTCCGCGTCACCGCCGCCGACGTGGGTGTCGTCGAAGCCGGCCACCGCGGCACGCACGTCCGCCACCACGGCCTCGGCCGCGGCGCTGCCGGGCTCCGCGTCGGGTACGACGTCGATGCCGGCGACGCCGCCACCCTGCGAGGTGATGCGGGCCGAGGTCGTGCCGTCGACCTTCTCGACGGCGGCGAGGACCTCCTCGGGGTCGCTCTTCGTGAGCACCTGGACCGGGTCGGTCGTGCCGGCGGGGAAGGACTCCGCGAGCCGGGCGGCCGCGGTGATCGCCTCGGGCTCCTGGAGGAACTGCTCGGCCGGGTCGAGGCCGGTCCGGATCGACAGGGTCCCGGTGGCGAGGACCGCGAGGCCGACCAGCGTCGCGACGACGAACGTGCGCGGGCGGTGGGAGACGGCGTCGCCGACCCGGTGCCAGATCGAGTTCGAGTCGACGAGCACGGTGTCGCCGACGTGGGGGACCCGCGGCCAGAAGACCCAGCGGCCGAAGAGCACGAGCGCGGCCGGCAGCACCACGAGGGCGAAGGTCGCGGCGATCACGATGCCGACGGCGCAGGCGACGCCGAGGCCGCGGGTCGTCGGGATCGCGGACAGCAGCAGGGTGAGGAGTCCGAGCACGACGGTGATCGCGCTGGAGCAGACGGCCTCGGTGGTGCGGGCGAGCGCGTGCGCCATCGCCGCGTGGCGCGAGTCGGTGGTCTTGAGCTCGTCGCGGTAGCGCGAGATCAGCAGCAGGGCGTAGTCGGTGCCGGCGCCGAACACGAGCACGCTGAGGATGCCGACGGTCGACTCGTCCCACGCGAGTCCCGTCCACTCCAGGACGTTGGTGGCGGCGATCGCGGCGAACCGGTCGGCGACGCCCACCACGGTCAGCGGCACCAGCCACAGGACGGGGCTGCGGTAGGTGATGATCAGCAGCAGCGCGACCACGCCGGCGGTGGCCATCAGGAGCCGGAGGTCGGCGCCGTCGAAGACCTGGCCGATGTCGGCCTGGATCGCGGCCGGTCCGGTGACCTGGACGTCGAGTCCGTCGGGTGCGTCGGCACGCAGCTGCTCGCGGAGCTCGGTGACCTTGTCGATGTTGTCGGTGTTGGACGCCGACGTGACCGGTACGACGGCGAGCGCGGCCGTGCGGTCCTCGGAGATGCTCGGCGGCGGACCCTGCTGTCCGTCCGCGAGGGCGGCTGCCTGCTTCGTGATGGCCGCTTCGTCGGCCTTGGTCAGCTCGCCGTCGGTGGTCCACAGCACCAGGGCGACCTGGCCCTCGTCGTCGGGCAGCTGGTCGGCGAGCTGCACCGCGAGCGTGCTGTCCGCTCCCTTCGGCAGGGTGTCGGTCGACCTCGCGTCGTGCTCGCCCTCGGGGACGAAGCCGATCGCGAGGATCGCGAGGAGCAACGGCACGACCGCGACGAGCCAGGCCGTACGACGTCCGGTGACGAGGCGGGCGAGGGCGGGGGACTGGTGGGACACGGTGCTCCTCGATGATGGTGCGCGGAGTGGTTAGGAAGAATGGTTGCTAACCAAGTTACTTATCAAGTTAGCGGTAGGATGACGGCAGTGGCAAGCCGACCCCTGACGACGACCGGTGCGACCGGCAGGGGTGGGCGTGCCGAGGACGGTCCCCCGAGCGGAAGAGGTCGAGTCGTGCGAGGTCGGTCGTGACGGACCAGCAGGAGCCGGTCGCCCCGGCCTGGGTGGGTCGGGACCGCGAGCGCGAGCAGCCGCCGACCCTGGTGGCGCTGCGCGACCTGATCGCTGCGGGCAGCCGGGTCAGCCACCACGTGGCGCGCCGCGCGGGGCTGAGCGAGAGCGAGATGGTGACTCTCGAGCACCTCACCCGCGAGCAGATCGGTCCGGCCGAGGTGGCACGACGGCTCGAGGTGTCGACGGCAGCGGCCACGGGCATCGTCGACCGCCTCGTCTCGCGCGGTCACGTCGAGCGCAGGCCGCACGAGGTCGACCGCCGACGTACCGACCTCCACATCACCGACTCGGGCCGGGCGGAGATCGTCGGCCACCTGATGCCGATGTTCCGCGGTCTCGACGAGCACGACGCGTCGTTCAGCGAGGACGAGCGCGCCGTCGTCGAGCGCTACCTCCGGGGTGCGAAGGCAGCCATCGAGCAGGTGCTGGAGCCGTAGGCGCTCCGGTCGGACCTAGTCGTCCGCCTGGCCGGCCTTGCGGTGCGCGACGAGCGCGGCGCCGACGATGCCGGCGCGGTTCTGCAGCTTGGCCGGGATGATCTCGGTGTCGATCTTGATCAGGTGCCCGAACTTGTCCCACGACTTGCTCACGCCGCCCCCGACGACGAAGACGTCGGGGGTGAAGAGGCGCTCGACGTGACGGAAGTACGTCGTCAGCCGCTCCGACCAGTCCTCCCAGGACAGGCCCTCGCGCTCGCGTGCGCTGGTGGCCGCACGCAGCTCGGCGACCGCGCCGCCGATCTCGAGGTGGCCCATCTCGGTGTTGGGCACCAGGACGCCGTCGTAGATCAGGGCCGAGCCGATGCCGGTGCCGAGGGTGATCACCATGACCACGCCCTTGCGGCCCTTCGCGGCGCCGTACTCCGCCTCGGCGAGTCCGGCGGCGTCGGCGTCGTTGACGACGTGGACCTCGCGGTCGAGCGCCTCGGTGAAGATCGCGTCGGCGTCCTCGCCGATCCACGACTTGTCGATGTTGGCCGCCGACAGGACCACGCCGTGCTTGACGATTCCGGGCACGGTCACGCCGACCGGGCTCGAGGAGCTCGGGAAGCTGCCGACGATCTGCGCGAACACGTCGGCGACGGCCTTCGGGCTGGCCGGCTTGGGGGTGTCGATGCGGACCCGGTCGTGCGCGAAGTCGCCGTGCTTGAGGTCGACCGGCGCGCCCTTGATGCCCGTGCCGCCGAAGTCGATGCCGAAGGGGTGCTTCATGGGCACAACCTATCGCCACGCTTCCAGCGGTGTGACCGCCCTCTCACCGTCGGAATCTGCGAGGTCGGCAGAAACCGGACACCGCGGAAGTCGCTCCGCGGACGACCTACGATCCGGTGCATGGCCGTCCACACCACCCGCATGCTCCTGCTGGGCGCGGTGGCGATGTTCGAGCCGGTCAACGGCTACCAGATCCGCCGCGAGCTGGTCTCGTGGCGCGTGGACGAGTGGGCGAACCTCGGTCCGGGCTCCATCTACAGCGGTCTGACCACGTTGGAGAAGCTCGGCCAGGTCCGCCGCCACGACCTCCGCGACGACGGTCGTGACGTCGCGGTCTACGAGATCACCGAGGCGGGTCGCGGGGAGCTGGCCCGCCTGCTCGGCGAGGGCCTGGAGACGGTCACGCTCTTCAGCTCCGTCGGCTTCCACGCCGCGTTCGGCATGCTGCCGCTGCTCTCGCGCGAGGTCGCGCTGCGCCACCTCGAGGTCCGGCTCCACGAGATCGACCGGTCGCTCGAGGCGTGGGACCCGGGCGACGGTGACCAGGCGCCGCCGCACGCGGTCCACGGCGTACGGCTGTGGCTGGCCGCGCTCGGCGAGGAGCGCTCGTGGGTCGCCGACACCGTGACCCGGCTGCGCTCCGGCGAGTTCGACCTCGCGGGCGAGCCGTGGCGCTGGGTCCCGCCTGCCGACGACCCGGGTCGGCAGATGGGCGCGGACAGCGAGCGCTACCGCGAGCTGCTGCGTCGTACGTCGTCCCGCGACGCCTGATCCCGCGGCCCGTCAGGGGTCGGCCGGGTGGTGGTCAGGACGGTTGTCGGTGGCCGGTCGCAGAATCCGGTTGCGGTCGGGTGAGCGACGGCTGCACACTGGTGTTCAAGTTTGAACAGACCGATGGGGGAGCCCGTGATCACAGCGCGAGGACTCGTGCAGACCTTCCAGACGAGAGTCGGGAAGGAGAAGAAGGAGGTCCGCGCCGTCGACGGCGTCGACCTCGACGTCGCGGAGGGCGAGGTCGTCGGCTTCCTCGGTCCCAACGGGGCGGGCAAGACCACGACGCTGCGGATGCTGACCACGCTGCTGCGTCCCGACGCGGGCTCGGCGACCGTCGCGGGCTACGACGTGGTCACGCAGTCGGCGCAGGTGCGGCGCTCGATCGGCTACGTCTCGCAGGCCGGTGGCGTCTCCTCCGGTGCCCGCGCCGGCGAGGAGGTGATGGACCACGGCATGCTCTACGGGCTGTCCAGGCGGCAGGTCGAGACCCGCGGCAAGGAGCTCTTCGCCCAGCTCCAGCTCGACGGCCTCTGGGAGCGGATGCCGAAGAACATGTCCGGCGGCCAGAAGCGCCGCCTCGACATCGTCATGGGCCTCATCCACGACCCGACGCTCGTCTTCCTCGACGAGCCCACGACGGGCCTCGACCCGCAGGCGCGCGCCAACCTCTGGGAGCACATCGCCCGGCTGCGCACCGAGCGTGGCGCGACGGTCTTCCTCACGACCCACTACCTCGACGAGGCCGACGCCCTGTCCGACCGGATCGTGATCATCGACCAGGGCAGGATCGTCGCCTCCGACACCAGCGACAACCTCAAGGCGCAGGTCTCCGGCGACCTGGTCACGCTTGAGGTGGCTGCCGACCACGTGTCCCTCGCCGCGGAGAAGCTCGGGTCCGTCGCGGAGTCCGTCGAGGTCGCCGGCACCCACGTCTCGGGCCGAGTGGCCCGCGCCGGCCGCGTCGTACCCGGCCTGCTGCGTGACGTCGAGGCGGCCGGGGTCGCGCTCGAGTCGATCGAGGTCCACCGCCCGACGCTCGACGACGTCTTCCTCACCCTCACCGGCCGCTCGCTGCGCGACGCCGAGACCTCCGCGGATGCCGACGCGTCGGACGCCGCCTCGACCGAAGGAGCGAACGCCTGATGTCCACCTTCCTCCACGACACCTTCATCGTCTTCCGCCGCCAGCTGCGGATGAACCTCCGCAACCCCGCCTGGGTGATCATCGGCGCCCTCCAGCCGATCCTCTACCTCCTGCTCTTCGGGCCGCTGCTCAAGCCGCTCGTCGCGCAGTTCGGGGCGACCAACGCCTACACGTTCCTCGTGCCCGGCCTGCTCGTGCAGCTCGGCATGTTCGGCGCGTTCTTCGCCGGCTTCGGCCTCATCGCCGAGTGGCGCGAGGGCGTCGTCGAGGCGGAGCGGGTCACCCCGGCCTCGCGCACGGCGCTGCTGATGGGCCGGCTGATGCGCGACCTGCTCCAGCTGCTGGTGCAGGCGCTGATCCTCATCGGCCTCGGCACGGCGATGGGCATGCGCCCGTCGTGGGGCGGGGTCGTCGCCGGCGTCGGGATCACCGTGCTGGTCGGCGGTGCGTGCGCGGCCGCCTCCAACGCGCTCGCGCTGACCACCAAGTCCGAGGACGTCATGGCCCCGGTCATCAACATGGTGATGATGCCGGTGCTGCTGCTCAGCGGGATCATGCTGCCGATGACCCTCGGCCCGGCCTGGCTCGAGCGGCTGAGCGACTTCATGCCGTTCCGCTGGATCGTCGACGGCGTCCGCAGCTCGTTCGCCGGCGACTTCGCCGCCAGCGGGGTCATGTGGGGCACCACCTGGGCCTTCGCCCTCTTCGCCCTCGCCGTCTGGTGGGGCACTGCGACCTTCCGCAAGGAGAACGCCTGAGCCGTCGTCTGATCTGCGGGGCGGTCACCGGATATCCGGTGACCGCCCCGCTTCGTCACCCAGATCTCGGCCGACAAGCGGGAGTCTCACCGGATATCCGGTGACTCCCGGCTTGACGAAGTCGCCCCTCTTGTCAAATGAGGTTTACAGATCCTATGGTTCTGTAAACCCGATGGCAGGAGGTCAGACAGATGGCCGGCTACCCCACCCGGATCCCGAACCGCCTCGCTCCCAGCGGCACGGTGCCGGACGGCACGACCGAGCTGTGGAAGGACCGGAAGCGCTACCTCTGGCTGATCGGCCTGGTCGTGCCGAGCCTGGCGTTCGTCGCGTTCGGCGGCTACCTCGCCACCGGCTGGTCGGTCTGGTTCTGGGTCGGCCCGATCGTGATCCTCGGCATCGTCCCGACGATCGACCTGGTCGCCGGGCTCGACCGCTCCAACCCGCCCGACGACGTGATCGAGGCGCTGGAGCAGGACCGGTACTACCGGTGGATCACCTACCTGTTCCTGCCGATCCAGTACGCCGGCTTCCTCGGCGCCATGGCGGTCGTCGGCGGCTGGAGCGTCTTCGGCGCCCTCGACGGCATGCCGCTGTCGCCGGTCGACAAGGTCGGCCTCGCGATCTCGATCGGCTGCATCGGCGGCATCGGCATCAACACCGCGCACGAGCTCGGCCACAAGAAGGAGGCCAACGAGCGCTGGCTCTCCAAGATCGCGCTGGCCCAGGTCTTCTACGGCCACTTCTACATCGAGCACAACCGCGGCCACCACGTCCGCGTCGCCACTCCGGAGGACCCGGCGAGCTCCCGGCTCGGTGAGAACTTCTACCAGTTCTGGCCGCGCACGGTCGGCGGCTCCGTGAAGTCCGCCTGGCGCCTGGAGAAGCGTCGCCTCGCCCGCCGCAAGCAGAGCCCGTGGCGGCTCGACAACGACGTGCTGAACGCGTGGCTGATGACCGTCGCGCTCTGGGCCGTCGTGGTCGTGGCGTTCGGCGTCGAGGTGCTGCCGTTCCTCCTCATCCAGGCCGTCGTCGGCTTCTCGCTCCTCGAGGTCGTCAACTACATGGAGCACTACGGCATGCTCCGCCAGAAGGTCGGCGAGGGTGAGCGCCAGCGCTACGAGCGGGTCCTGCCCAGCCACAGCTGGAACTCCAACAACATCGCGACCAACGTGCTGCTCTACCACCTCCAGCGCCACAGCGACCACCACGCCAACCCGACCCGGCGCTACCAGACGCTGCGCGACTTCGAGGAGAGCCCGGTGCTTCCGACCGGGTACGCCGGGATGATCGTGCTCGCCGCAATGCCGTTCGTCTGGCGCCGGGTGATGGACCAGCGGGTCGTCGACCACTTCGGCGGCGACGTCTCGCTCGCCAACATCAGCCCGCGCAAGCGCGCGGCGTACCTCCGGCGCTACGGCGCCTCTCCGCTGGTGGAGGAGGGGGAGCGAGCCCGTGCCGAGACCACGGAGGAGCAGGCGAGGAAGGAGGTCCTCGCCGCGCGCTGCCCGAGCTGTGAGTACGTCTACGAGGTCGCGGCCGGCGACGAGCACGAGGGCTTCGCGGCCGGCACCGCCTGGGCCGACATCCCGGACGACTGGTGCTGCCCCGACTGCGGCGTGCGCGAGAAGGTCGACTTCGTCGTCATCGAGCCGGAGAGGGCTGCCTAGACTCCACCCATGCCCAGCACGCGCGACCGCATCGTCGCGGCGGCCGTCGAGATGACCACGTCGTCGGGCTGGGCCTCGGTGACGATGGCGCGCCTCGCCGAGGTCGCCGGGGTGAGCCGGCAGACCGTCTACAACGAGGTCGGCTCCAAGCCGGCGCTCGCGGAGACGATGATCCTCGAGGAGCTCGCGCGCTTCCTGCGGGTCATGGAGCAGGCCTTCGACGCCGAGCCCGACGACCTCACCCGCGCCATCGAGCGCGCCGTCACCGGCGTCCTCGACCACGCGGCCTCCAACAAGCTCCTCCACGCGGTGGTCAGCGCGACCCACGGCGCCGACACCGAGCTGATCCCGCTGCTCACCACCAACGCCGCCGGGCTGCTCGAGGTCGCCAAGGAGGTCATCGGCCTGCGCGTGGCGCCGTACTCGCCCGGCATCGACCCCGACCACCTCGACCCCGCGATCGACATGGTCGTGCGGGTGGTGCTCAGCCACGTGATGCAGCCCTCGGCAGCGCCGGCGAAGACCGGCGCCGACATCGCCTGGCTCGCCGGACAGGTGCTCGACGGCGAGCGGGCCTAGTCTTCGTCCGTGAGTGGAGTCTCCTGGGGTACGCCGACCGCGCGCGGCATCGTGGCGGCCGCCACCCTCGGGTCGGGGCTGACGCTGCTCGACGGCACGGTGGTCAACGTCGCGCTGAGGACGGTGGGCGACGACCTCGACGCCTCGCTCGTGCAGCTGCAGTGGATCACCAACGGTTACTTCCTCTCGCTGGCCTCCCTGATCCTTCTCGGCGGCTCGCTCGGCGACCGGCTCGGCCGGCGCCGGGTCTTCGTGATCGGCACGGTGTGGTTCGCGCTGGCCTCGCTGCTGTGCGGCATCGCGCCGACGGCCGAGGTGCTGATCGTCGCGCGCGTCCTCCAGGGCATCGGCGGCGCGCTGCTCACGCCCGGCAGCCTGGCGATGATCCAGGGAGCCTTCCGCGCCGAGGACCGCAGCCGCGCGATCGGCGCCTGGTCCGGACTCGGCGGCATCGCGGCCGCGATCGGTCCCCTCGTCGGCGGCCTGCTCATCGACCACGCCTCGTGGCGCTGGATCTTCCTCATCAACCTGCCGCTCGCGGCCGTCACGGTCTGGCTGGCGATGCGGTGGGTGCCCGAGACGCGCGACACCCGGGCGCTCGACCGGTTCGACGTCCCGGGGGCCGCGCTCGCGTCGCTGTCGCTGGCTGGGGTCACGTGGGCGCTCACCGACGCCGGCGGACCGGCGACCTGGTGGGCGGCCGGGCTCGGTGTTGCGGCTGCGGTCGGGTTCATCGTCGTCGAGCGCCGCACGCACGGGCCGATGGTGCCGCTCGGGCTGTTCACCGACCGCACCTTCAGCGCCGCTAACATGATGACCCTCATCGTCTACGCGGCGCTCGGCGCGATCCTGTTCTTCCTGGTCCTGCAGCTCCAGACCGTCGCCGGCTACAACGCCCTCGAGGCCGGCCTCGCGACGCTGCCGATGACCGTCTGCATGCTCTTCCTCGCCGCCCGCGGTGGCGCGCTCGGCGAGCGCATCGGACCGCGGATCCCGATGACCTTCGGGCCGATGGTGATGGCCGGCGGCACGCTGCTCCTCCTCATGGCCGGGCCCGACGCCGTCTACTGGCGTGACGTCGCGCCGGGCCTCACCGTCTTCGGCCTCGGGCTCGCGCTGATGGTCGCCCCGCTCACCGCGACCGTCCTGGCCGCCGCCCCCGACGAGGTCACCGGCATCGCCAGCGGCATCAACAACGCCGTCGCCCGCGCCGGCTCGCTGCTCGCGGTCGCCGCGCTCCCCATGGCCGTCGGGCTCTCCGGCGACGACTACCGCGACCCGGTCGTCTTCGACGCGTCCTACAGCACGGCCATGGTCATCTGCGCCGTACTCCTCGTGCTCGGCGGCCTGGTCTCGTGGATCACCATCCCGCACCGGGTCGAGACTCCCGACGCGACGGACGTTGCGACGTAGTCCGGACCGCGCTTCGGCGGTCTCCTATCGTCTAGGGGTGCGCGTACGACGGGGGGCGGGGGTGGCGACGGCCGTCGCCCTCTCACTGCTGCTCGGCGCGTGCAGCGGCTCGGACGCTCCGGAGGACGAGCCGCCGGCCTCCGGCGGCACCAGCGACGTACCGACCGACGGGCCCAGTCCGACGACCAGCGACACCCCGGTCGTCCCGGTCGCCGACCCCGCGCACGCCGTCGACCCGCCCGGCGAGCGCGAGGGCCGGCTGTGGAGCGCGGACGTCCTCGTGCAGTGGGACAAGCCGCTCGACGACGCGCTCGTGAAGAAGATCGACAAGCTCAAGGGTGTCGCGCACACCGAGCGGATCGGGCTCGGCCAGGTCAGCCTGGAGAACCGTGTCCTGACGGTCGCCGCGGTCGACCCGGGCGCCTACCGGCACTTCGCCCGCTCCGACGTCGCCGACTTCCAGGAGGGCTGGGACCGGGTCGCCGGCGGCGAGATGTCGACGACGAAGGCGGTCTCGAAGCGGCTCGCCGACAAGGGCGGCAGCATCACCCTCGGCACGGACGACGACGCACCGACCCTGCACGTCGGCGCCCTCACGCCGCAGCTGCCGACCGTCGACATGGTCGTCAACACCGCGTGGGCGGGCGACATCGGGATGGCCACCGACAACGGGCTGCTGATCTCCACCGACGACCGCACGCCGGCGAGCATCCGCAAGCCGCTCGAGCGGCTCGTGGGCAAGGGCGCGTCGGTGCAGATGCTCGACGTCGCCTCCCGCCTGGGCCTCGACCCCGACGCCAGGCTCACCGCGATCCCGACCGGCAGCACGCTCGGTACCCTCGTCGGGACCTACAGCTACCGCGTCGCCGGCGGCCAGGTGCAGCCAGACCCGGCCTGGGTCGCCGCCAACATCCGCACCGAGGCCGTCCCGATCCTCGGCAGCGTCACCTGCCACAAGGACCTCTTCCCCCAGCTGCGCGCCGCGCTGCTCGAGGTGCAGCAGCAGGGCCTCGCCGACAAGATCCACGTCGGGGAGTACGCCGGCTGCTACTACCCCCGCTTCATCGCCAACACGACCTCGCTGTCCAACCACGCCTTCGGCCTCGCGCTCGACCTCAACGTGCCGGGCAACCAGCGCGGCACCGTCGGCGAGATGGACCGCAGCGTCGTCGCGATCTTCAAGCACTGGGGCTTCGCCTGGGGTGGCGACTGGCGCTGGACCGACCCGATGCACTTCGAGCTCGCCGAGGTGAAGCGGGTCGGCTGAGGTCGACCTTCGCACCCGAGTCTCCCGCTTCGCCCCCCAGATCTCGGCCGACAAGCGGGGTGGTCACCGGATATCCGGTGACTCCCGGATGGCTAGGGTCGAGGCCATGAAGGCAGTCCAGGTCGTCACGCTCACCGGTCCCGGCGACATCGAGGTCCGCGAGGTCGACCCGCCGCAGCCGGGCCCCCACGACGTGCTGGTGGAGGTGCACAGCGTCGGCATCGCGTTCCCCGACCTGCTGCTGAGCCGCGGGGAGTACCAGTTCAAGCCCGAGCCGCCGTTCACCCTCGGCGTCGACTTCGCCGGTGTCGTCCTCGACCCCGGGCACCCGGAGTCGAGCGGCTTCACCGCCGGCCAGCGCGTCGCGGGCGTGAACCTCCACGGCGGAGCGGCCGAGCAGGTCGCCAACCCGGCCGTCTTCACCTTCGCGCTGCCCGACGCGATGTCGTACGACGAGGGCGCGGCGCTGCCCATGAACTACCTGACCGCCCTCTTCGCGCTCGAGGAGCGTGGCGGGCTGCGCGACCGGGAGACGGTGCTGGTCCACGGCGCGGCCGGGGGCGTCGGCACGGCGAGCATCCAGGTCGCGAAGGGCCTCGGCGCGCGGACCATCGCCGTCGTCAGCACCGAGGAGAAGGCCGCCTTCGCCCGGGCGGCCGGCGCCGACGAGGTCGTCCTCGGCCCCGACTTCAAGGACGCGGTCAAGGAGCTGACCGGCGGCAAGGGCGTCGACGTGGTCGTCGACGTCGTCGGCGGGGACGCGTTCACCGACTCCCTGCGCTGCCTCGCCGAGCAGGGCCGGGTGCTGGTCGTCGGGTTCGCCGCCGGCCAGGGCATCCCGGAGGTCAAGGTCAACCGCCTGCTGCTCGGCAACACCGACGTCCGGGGGGTCGGCTGGGGCGCCTACGCGATGGCGCGTCCGGGCTACATGCAGAAGCAGTGGCACCGCCTCGCGCCGATGATCGGGTCCGGGGTCGTGAAGCCGCCGATCGGCGCGACCTACGACCTCGCCGACTTCGGGCGGGCGCTCGTCGACATGGACGAGCGCCGCACCCTCGGCAAGTCGGTCGTGCGGGTCCGCTGACCTACTTCTTCACCCTGACGTCGGCGACGGCGAAGCCGTAGCCGTTCTTCGTCGCCTTCGCCGACACCTTGCCGGGCTTGCCGGCCGCGATGGTCAGGGTGCACTTCCCCTTGCTCGTGGTCGTGCAGGAGTCGCCGCCGCCCTTGACCTTGACACCGCCGACGCCGTCGCCGGCGTCGGTCACGGTGAAGGTGATCTTCGTGGCCTTGCCGGCCTTCGCGCTGCCCTTGGCCTTGAGGGTCAGGCCGGGGTTCACGATCCGCGAGTAGACCGCCCGTGCGTCGACGTCGTTGACCAGCACCGTGCCCTGGTTGAGCGAGGCGTCGACCGAGATGCTCCAGAGGTCGGAGCCCTTCGACGGCGCCTTGATCGCCTGCACGGCGCCGAGGCCGAAGCCCTGCGGCGAGGTGCGCAGGGCGTAGGCCTCGTCGGCGTCGGTCGTCCACGCCAGCCACATCCGGCCGGTGACACCGGTCGAGAGCGAGACCAGCCGGGCGTTCTTCGAGTCCGGGACCTTGACGGCCTTCGACGTGCCGACCTGCCAGAGCCCGATGTTCCTGGTGGTCGGGTAGCCCATCTTGTAGGCCACGACGATGCCGCCGCCGGGACGGGCGACGACCGCGACCGCCTGGTCCGCGGCGAGGGAGTCGCCGCCGACGCTCGAGCCCGGCGCCTTCAGGGTCGGACCGGCGGTCGGGTAGACCTGCTTCACGAAGATCCCGTTGTCGGCCTCGCCCGTGCCGTTGGCGTACCACGTCATCCAGATCGCGTCGCCGGCGTTGACCAGCTGGGTGTCGTAGAGGCAGCACGCGGGCGCGGTGTAGAGGTAGTCGTCGCTCGCGGTGTTGACGACGTTCTGGTCGGTCGTGGCGATGTCGCCGACGCGCACGGCGATGTCGGAGTTCAGGGTGCCCGCGGTGACCGGCGTGCCGTTGGACAGCGTCGTGGCGCCGACGCCGTAGCCGGAGTAGACGGCCGAGAACTTCGTCAGCGCGTGCGGCTGCAGCGCCCACGCGGCCCCGCTCGCGTCGCTGATGGTGTCGTAGGCGTTGCCGCGCGAGTAGAAGTTGGACGTGTCGGTGTCCTGGAGGCCGCTGAAGACCAGGCGCAGCCCGCCGGTCGCGGTCGTCAGCAGCTCGGGGTTGTCGATCAGCGAGCCCCACGTGCCCAGCACGTTGCTGTGCCCGGTGACCTTGCCGCTGGTCGCGACGGTGCTGTGCTCGTAGCTCGCGTCGGTGCCGACGTCCTGCTGGTAGACGACGTGGAGCACGCCGTCCGCGGTCCGCGCGGTGGTGATCTCGGAGAGCGTGTCGACCGAGCCGGTCGAGACCTTCGCCCAGCCGCCGCCGGCCATGGCCGCTCGCGCGTCCGGCCGGGCGGCTGCCTCGGCGGAGGCCACGCCGGCGGCGGGCGCGAGGGCGGCGGCGGCCAGGCCGCTCGAGGCGAGCAGCGCGAGGGTGCGCGAGCGTACGGACATAGGTGTTCCCCCGGTCGAGACGATGTGGTGGCATGTGGTCGGCACCACACTCCACCCAGCACGGTGTCCCGGGCGATGGTGCAGGCACCCGGTCTGGACCGGGGCGTGCCCCCACGCTGCACCCGTGCCTTGGGCGCGATGACCTAGGGTCGAGCGCGTGACGATCCTCGACGCCGCCCGCGAGGGCATGAACCCGGACATCCGCCCGCAGGACGACCTCTTCGGCCACGTCAACGGACGCTGGCTCGAGGAGACGGAGATCCCCTCGGACAAGTCGAGCTGGGGCGCCTTCGTCGCGCTCGCCGACGCCGCCGAGCAGCAGGTGCGCGACATCATCACCGAGCTCGCCGACCGGCCGGCCGAGTCCCTCGACGCCGACGAGCGGCGGATCGGCGACCTGTTCGCCTCCTTCATGGACACCGAGGCGATCGAGGCCAAGGGGCTGCGCCCGATCAAGGGCCTGCTCGACCGTGCGCAGGAGGTGGGCGACCTGACCGGGCTCGCCGCCTTCCTCGGCATGTTCGAGCGCATCGGCGGTCCCGGCCTGTTCGGCTCCTACATCACGCCCGACCGCGCCGACGCCTCGCGCAACATCGTCTACCTCGCCCAGGGCGGCCTCGGCCTGCCCGACGAGTCCTACTACCGCGACGAGAAGTTCGCCGACATCCGGGAGAAGTACGTCGCCTACCTGACGACGCTGCTCACCCTCAGCGAGCACCCCGACCCGTCCGGCTCGGCCGCGCGCGTGCTCGCCTACGAGACCCGGCTGGCCGAGGGCCACTGGGAGGCCGCGGAGACGCGCGACGTCCAGAAGACGACCAACCACAAGAGCCTCGAGGAGCTGCTCGAGCTCTGCCCGGCCTTCGACTGGAACACCTACGTCACGGGCCTCGGCGGCACCGAGGAGATGCTGCGGACCTCGATCGTCATGCAGCCCGACTTCTTCTCGCACCTGTCCACGGTGCTCGAGGAGACGCCCATCGAGACGTGGCGCGACATCCTGCACGTGCGCATCGTCCGCAGCTCGGCGCCGTACCTCCCGGACCCGTTCGTCGAGGCCAACTTCGACTTCTACGGCCGCACCCTCAACGGCACCCCGGAGCTGCGCGCCCGCTGGAAGCGCGGTGTCGACTTCGTCGAGGGCTGCGTCGGCGAGGCCGTCGGCAAGGTCTACGTCTCGCGCCACTTCCCGCCGGCGTCGAAGCAGATGATGGACGAGCTGGTCGCGAACCTCGTCACGGCCTACCGCCGCTCGATCGAGAAGCTCGACTGGATGGGCGAGGACACCAAGCAGAAGGCCTACGACAAGCTCGACCGCTTCTACCCGAAGATCGGCTACCCCACGGAGTTCCGCGACTACTCCGCGCTCACCACGACGCCCGACGACCTGATGACCAACGTCGCCGCCGCGTCGGCGTTCGAGACCGACCGCCAGCTCGAGAAGGTCGGCCAGCCCGTCGACCGCGACGAGTGGCTGATGCTGCCGCAGACCGTCAACGCCTACTACCACCCGGGCACCAACGAGATCTGCTTCCCGGCCGCCATCCTCCAGCCGCCGTTCTTCAGCCCCGACGCCGACGAGGCCGAGAACTACGGCGGCATCGGCGCCGTGATCGGCCACGAGATCGGTCACGGCTTCGACGACCAGGGCGCGCAGTACGACGGCGACGGCAACCTCCACGACTGGTGGACCGCCGACGACAAGTCGGCCTTCGAGGCGAAGTCGCAGGCGCTGATCAAGCAGTACGACGGCTTCGAGCCCCGCAACCTGCCCGGCGAGCACGTCAACGGCAGCCTCACGGTGGGCGAGAACATCGGCGACCTCGGCGGCCTGACCATCGCCCACAAGGCGTTCGTGATCAGCCAGGACGGCGACCCCTCGGCCGAGGACCGCCGCACGCTGTTCCTCAACTGGTCCCACGTGTGGCGCACCAAGCGCCGCAAGGAGCAGGAGGTCCAGTACCTCACCATCGACCCCCACAGCCCGGCCGAGTTCCGCGCCAACATCGTGCGCAACCTCGACGAGTTCCACGACGTCTTCGACACCCAGCCCGGCGACGGCCTCTGGCTCGAGCCGGAGGCGCGCGTCCGCATCTGGTGACCGCCCCTCGCCCGTGAGTCTCCAGGAGACTCACAGGTGAGTCCTGCGTCGCTACCGAACAGTCCGGGGGTCCGGAGGACCGATCGACCCCGCGACTGTTCGGTAGCTCAACTCGCTTCTGGCAGGTTCTCGTAGAAGACGGCGGCCTCGTCTCGCTCGGACAGCCACTGCTCGAGGTCGAAGTCGTCGGGCGCCAGTGCCCAGCCGCCGGGCCTCGCTCCACGCGCGAGCGCCCTCGCGCGCACGGCGACCAGGCGGGGTGCGAGCGTCGTCGGGTCGAGCGCCTGTCGGCCAGTCACCCGGGCCACCTCGAACCCGAGCTGGCGCAAGGACTCCTCCTTGGTGATGTCCCACGCCTGCACGTCGCCGTCGCGGTGATCGGCACCGTCGACCTCGATCGCTGCCGGCGCCCGGACCTCGACGAGGTCCACCTCACCGACGCGGACGCCGAGCGAGGTCCGCACGACCCTGTTGACGAGCAGCCGCGGCCAGCCCGCGTCCTCCTCGGCCACGGTCCGCGCCCGCACCTCGGCGGGCGAGCGTACGCCGCCCCGCGCCCGCGGCAGCGCCCACGCCACGACGGCGTACCTCCGCGCGGATCGGTGGGTCAGGGCGTACGAGCCGAAGCGGGGCAGCGACGTGATGCGGCCGGCCAGCGCGGACTCGAGCGCGACCAGCGCCTCCCGTGCGTCGTGGCGCCGCATCTCGTCGAAGAGCGCGCGCTCGGGACGGGTCACGCGAACGCCCTGGCGCTGCCACACGTGCCACTCCGGCAGGGTTTCGAAGGAGACCGTGATGCCGGTGTGACGACGTACGCCACCTCGTGGTCCGACCACCACCGGGACCGGGAGGGCCGTCACGCCGTCGGGTGCCAACCCGTCGAACCAGGCGGCTCCGTGGAGCAGGCACGATGCCCAGCCGGTGACGGCGGCCGACGGTGGGAGGGAGGCCGCCACCTCGATGACGCGCTGCTGAGCCACTGCCCGGTCGGTGTCTGACGGCACGTAGAGGCCCGACGACGTACGGACGTAGTGCGGCCCGCGCGCCTGGTCCGGCGTCAGGTCGACGCCGACGCGCAGCGGACGGACCAGCCGCACGTGAGGTGCTCGTGGATCCCATCGATGGCGGGGCATCCGACGAGAGTGGTGGAGATCGCCGTACGGCGTCGGACCCCGTCCACAGGCTCGGAGCTACCGAGCAGTCCTGGGGTGGAAGGGGTGGTTCCGCCCCGCGACTGTTCGGTAGCGGGCCGCGGAACAGATCCCTTGCCCGTGAGTCTCGGGAGGACTCACGGGCAAGGGAGGTCGTACGCCGCTCAGTTGGCGACGGTCACGCAGACCACGCTCAGGCTGAGGAGCTGGGCGCTGCCGATGTTGAGGCCGGTGGCGCCGAGCGCCGTGAAGGCGGTGTCGCTGGTCCGGCTGACCTGGGTGAAGAGTCCGGTGAGCAGGCCGAGGGGCGCGTTGAAGGTGGCCGAGGCGGAGATGGCCTTCTTGCCACCGGTGCAGCCCGCGGAGACGGTGCCGGTGCCGCCGAGGCCGCCGATGCTGATCGAGTCGGTGACGACCTGGAAGCCGCTGAGGCCGGGCAGTCCCTGGATCCCCTGGATGCCCTGGATCCCCTGCAGTCCCTGGGCGCCGGTCGCGCCGACGGCACCGGCTGCCCCGGTCGCGCCGGTCAGGCCCTGGAGGCCCTGCTCGCCGGTGAGTCCCTGGATCCCCTGGTCGCCCTTGGCGCCGGCTGCGCCGACCGCACCGGCGAGCCCCTGGATGCCCTGGTCGCCCTTGGCGCCGACCGCACCCGCCGCCCCGGCGGCTCCGGTCGCACCGACGGCCCCGGTCGCGCCGACGAGTCCCTGGATTCCCTGGATGCCCTGGTCACCGGTGAGTCCGCGGACGCCCTGGATGCCTTGGGCGCCGGCGAGTCCGGTCAGGCCCTGCACGCCCTGGATGCCCTGCTCGCCGATGAGGCCCTGCAGGCCCTGGAGGCCGCGCTCGCCGATGAGTCCCTGGATGCCCTGGATGCCCTGGATGCCCTGCTCGCCGATGAGGCCCTGCAGGCCCTGGAGGCCGCGCTCGCCCTGCTCGCCGGTGAGGCCGGTCAGGCCGCGGACACCCTCGAGGCCCTGGATGCCCTGCACGCCGGGGATGCCCTGGAGTCCCTGCTCGCCGACGAGGCCCTGGAGGCCCTGCAGTCCCTGCAGACCGGGAATGCCCTGCAGCCCCTGGATGCCCTGGAGCCCGGTGAGTCCGATCAGGCCCTGCACGCCCTGCTCGCCGACCAGTCCCTGCAGGCCCTGCAGCCCCTGGATGCCCTGGATGCCCTGCTCGCCCGTGAGCCCGGTCAGTCCGACGACTCCCTGGATCCCCTGGAGTCCCTGCTCACCCGTGAGCCCGGTGAGTCCGGTCAGTCCCTGCACGCCCTGGATGCCCTGCTCGCCGATGAGGCC
This sequence comes from Nocardioides exalbidus, assembly GCF_900105585.1. Taxonomy (NCBI): domain Bacteria; kingdom Bacillati; phylum Actinomycetota; class Actinomycetes; order Propionibacteriales; family Nocardioidaceae; genus Nocardioides; species Nocardioides exalbidus. Next base: position 1,400,836 of record NZ_FNRT01000002.1, on the reverse strand, counting down.
CTGCAGGCCCTGCAGGCCGCGCTCGCCGATGAGTCCCTGGATGCCCTGGACGCCCTGGATGCCCTGCTCGCCGAGGAGTCCCTGGAGACCCTGGAGTCCCTGCTCGCCCTTCTCCCCGGTCAGCCCGGTGAGTCCGCGGACGCCCTGGAGCCCCTGGATGCCCTGGAGGCCGGGGATGCCCTGGAGCCCCTGGGCGCCGACGACGCCCTGGATGCCCGGAAGGCCCTGGAGGCCGGGGATGCCCTGGAGGCCCTGCAACCCCTGGAGTCCCTGGAGGCCCATCAGGCCCTGGATGCCCTGCTCGCCGATCAGGCCCTGCAACCCCTGGAGTCCCTGCAGGCCCTGGAGGCCCTGCGGTCCCTGGGCACCCACGTCGCCCGACGTGCCGTTCACGCCGTCGGTCCCGGCGGCACCCGTGGCACCGGTGGCGCCCGTCGCTCCGTCCGCACCCGCGGCGCCCGTGGCACCGGCCAGCTTCTGCTTCGCGCTGGCGGCGAAGTCCCGGATGAGCAGTGAACGGTTCTTCACGTCGGCCGACGTGATCGTGCCGTCCTTGATCTGCTGGCCGGTGATCAGCATCGACGCCGTGGCGCCGGCGCCGGCCGAGACGGTCAGGGCGGCGACGATGGCGGCGACGGCCAGTGCGGTGCGAGATGTTGCCTTCACGGTGACTCCGAGGATGTTTCGTTGATGTTGCGTACATGTGGAGAGTAGGTAGGAGGCCGATCGGGCGCAGGAGATTCGGAATTTCCCACTGAGCGCCCGCCTGCCTGTTGAATGCAGGGGTGACGCTGCCGGGCCACGACCAGTCCACCTATCGGCTCCGCCTCGAGTGGGGCCCGTCGGGCGCCGAGGCCGTGCCCGCCGACTACGCCGTGGTCGTCGACGTCCTCTCCTTCACCACGACCCTCGACGTCGCGGTCGAGCGCGGCATCGAGGTCTTCCCCTACCGCTGGAAGGACTCGCGCGCCACCGAGCACGCGATGCGCCACGGCGCGACGCTGGCGGTCGGCCGCTTCGAGGCCAAGTCGCGCGGCGACGCCCGCCACGTCTCCCTCTCGCCGGCCAGCCTCGCGGAGGTCGAGGGGATCGAGCGGCTGGTGCTGCCCTCGCCCAACGGCTCGACCATCGCCTTCGCGCTCGCCGACTCCGGGGCGCAGGTCGTCGGGGCGAGCCTGCGCAACGCGGGCGCCGTCGCCCGGTGGCTCGCACCCAAGGTCGCCGACGGCGCCAGCGTGGTCGTCGTACCAGCAGGGGAGCGGTGGTACGACGACACGCTCCGCCCCGCGGTCGAGGATCTGTGGGGCGCCGGTGCCGTCCTCGCCGCCCTGGACGAGGAGGTCGAGGCGAGCGCCAGCCCCGAGGCGCGGATGGCCATCGCAGCCTTCGAGGCGGCCGTCCTCCCGCTCGACCTGCTCCAGTGCGCGAGCGGTCGTGAGCTGGCCGACGCGGGCTTTGTGGCCGACGTCGAGATCGCCGCGCAGCACGACGCCAGCGACGTCGTACCCGTGCTGGTCGGGGAGTCGTTCCGCGACAGCACCACGCTCGCGCCGCGGGGCTCGCACCTGCGGCGGATCTGAGCCGACGAGCCGGCGAACAGCGGGTGAGCAGTCGGTCCGACACTGGCTACCGGCGGGTCACTTCCCTAGTGTGAGGGGGACCACACTCGGGGTGGTCACTCATCTCGGAGGTTCTCGGACCATGCACATCTCACCTCGGTGGGCGTTGCTCGGTGCTGCCCTGGCGGCCCTCGTCTCGCCCCTGCTCGTCCAGCCCGCACAGTCGGCGGCGCCCGCCTACGTCGCCCTCGGCGACTCCTACTCCTCGGGCACCGGCACGCGCTCCTACATCGACGACGGCACGGAGTGCCAGCGCTCGACACAGGCCCACCCCAGCCTGATCGCGGCCGGTCGCGGCTACGAGCTCAACTTCCGCGCGTGCTCCGGAGCCACGATCCCGGACGTCACCGGCAGCCAGCTCAGTGCGCTGAGCGCGGCCACGAGCTTCGTCACGATCTCGGTCGGCGGCAACGACGCCGGCTTCGCCGACGTGCTCACCGAGTGCGCGCTGCCCGGCTGGGCGAGCGACTGCGACGGGGCGATCGACGGGGCGCAGGCCTTCGTCGACGGCACGCTGCCCGCCCAGCTCGCGAGCCTCTACGCCGACATCCGCGGACGGGCGCCGTCGGCGCAGGTGACGGTCGTCGGCTACCCGCGCATCTTCATGGGCGAGGACTGCAACGCGCTCACCTGGTTCTCGCCGGAGGAGGAGGCGCGGCTCAACGCGATGGCCGACCTCATCAACGCGCGCACGGCGTCGGCCGCCTCGGCCGCGGGCTTCCAGTTCGCGAACCCGACCAGCGCCTTCACCGGCCACGCGGTCTGCGACGACCCGGAGTGGCTCAACGGCCTCTCGAACCCGATCTCGGAGAGCTACCACCCCAACGCCCTGGGCCACGCCAACGGCTACACGCCGGTCGTCAGCTCGGTGACGGGCCTCGCCCTCGCGGTCACGCCGAGGCTCGAGGCGGAGTCCGACGCGACCGCTGCCGACCAGGCCGCGCTCCAGCGCCAGTACGCCGCTGCCGACCGCGGCATCGAGCCCGACGAGTTCGTCGCCCCCGACCTGTCCTCGCCCGCGGTCCGCAAGGCCGCGCGCGAGGCCGGCGTCGACCTCGACCGCTTCATCGCCCGCAGCGAGCGCGCCGCCCGCTGACCGCTCGGACGAGTCGCGGGGGTCGAGTTCCCGGACCATGACAACCTGACGACGTCCCGACACGTCGAGGGAGCATGAGTCCAGAGATCGACCTCCGCGACCGGCTCGACCACGAGCTGGGCGACCTGCCGGACCTGCCCGCCGGCCACTACCTCCAGCAGGGCCGACGGGTGCGCCGCCGTCGCCGCGTGCTGGCCGCCGGCGCGGTGGCGGCCATCTCGATCGGCGCCGCGCAGCTGCTCGCGCCGGGCAGCGCCGATCGCACCGACTCGATCGCCGTCGAACCCACGCCGGCGCCCCCGACGCCCGCCGTCGAACCCACGCCGGCGCCCCCGACGCCCGCCGTCGACCTCGCGGCCGACCCCGACTTCGTCGCTCCCGCTCCCAGCAACCCGGTCGAGGCGCAGGAGGGCCTCGACGGCGTGGACTGGTTCACCACCGACGACATCCCGCAGTGGGCCCAGGAGTACGGCAACCACGGCCCGATCTCCGTCAGCCCCGAGGGCCGGCTGTGGATCGCACCCGAGGCGACCATCCGTCGCATCGTCGTCGACCCCTACCCGCCTGGCGAGCACGGCATCGTGTCTTCCTGGGCCGTCGAGGCGCACTGCACCTGCTTTCCGGAGGACATGACCGACGACATCGGCTGGGTGATCGTCTCCAGTGGTGCCAACGGGCAGAGCCAGGGCGGCACCATGGAGGTTCCGGGGTGGGTGACCGACGACTTCGAGCTGTGGGTCGACGGTGCCACCGCTCAGGTGCAGGAGCGGCCGACGATCGGCGAGAGGTTCGCCCACTTCGCGGACCGCCGCACCGGTCGGATGGTCGCGGGCGCTCCCGGCGTGACGCTGGTGCAGCAGGTTCCCGACGCCGACCTCGGCTCCGGCCGGGTGACGCACACCCGCGCGGGGGCCGCCGAGGTCGAGTACGACGGCCAGACCTTCTACGTCGTCGGGGTCGACCCCGACGAGGGCGCCCCCTGGTACCAGTGGTGGACCGGCGACACCCAGCCCGACTTCGACGCGTTCCTCACGTTCCTGAGGGGCAACTGGTGAGCGCCGCCGACGAGACGTACGTCGAGTTCGTCACCGCGCGCCAGGCGGCCCTGCGCCGCATCGCGTACGCCGTGTGCCGCGATGACGCGCGCGCCGAGGACGTGCTGCAGGAGGCCCTCGTCAAGCTCTACCTCGCGTGGTCGCGCGTGCAGGGCACCGGTCGCGAGGAGGCCTACGTCCGCCGCATCATCGTCAACGCCGACCTCGACCAGCGCCGCCGGCCGTGGCACCGCCGCCGCTCGTCGGTCCCGCTCGAGCTGGTCGACGGCCCGGCGCGGTCCGGCGCGTCGGCCGAGGACCGGATCGAGCTGCTCGCCGAGCTGCGCCGGCTCCCGCCGATGCAGCGCCGCACCGTCGTGCTGCGCTACTGGCTGGGCTTCTCCGTCGAGGACACCGCCGCCGAGCTCGGCATCACCGAGGGCACCGTCAAGAGCCACGCGTCGCGCGGCCTGGCAGCGCTGCGCGCACGAGTGGAGATGCCCCTCGACGTCGGGTGAGCTGTGGACGGGCCGGGCGAGCCGTCGGTGCGGGTTGGTAGACAGAGGGCATGACCACCGACACCGCCGTCCCCGACGACGTACGCCGCTCCTCCCGCGAGGCGGCCGAGCGCCACCTGCGCGCGCTGGTCGGACGTGACGACGCCTCGCTCCGGGAGGACCAGTGGGCGGCCATCGAGGCGCTCGCCGTCGACCGCCGCCGCGCGCTCGTCGTGCAGCGCACCGGGTGGGGCAAGTCGGCCGTCTACTTCGTGGCGACCAAGCTGCTCCGCGAGGGCGGCGCCGGGCCGACCGTGATCGTGAGTCCGCTGCTCGCCCTGATGCGCAACCAGATCGCGGCGGCCGAGCGCGCCGGCATCCGCGCGGTGACCATCAACTCCACCAACATCGACCAGTGGCAGGTCATCCAGGACCAGATCCACGCCGGCGAGGTCGACGTGCTGCTGGTGAGCCCCGAGCGCCTCAACAACCCCGGCTTCCGCGACGAGGTGCTGCCGCGGCTCGCCGCGACGTGCGGCCTGCTCGTGGTCGACGAGGCCCACTGCATCTCCGACTGGGGCCACGACTTCCGTCCCGACTACCGCCGGCTGCGGACGTTGCTGGCCGAGCTGCCGTCCGGCATCCCGGTCCTCGCCACGACCGCGACCGCCAACGCCCGCGTCACCTCGGACGTCGCCGAGCAGCTCGGCGTGCACGCCGACGGAGCCGCCGACTCGCAGGTCCTCGTCCAGCGCGGCACCCTCGACCGGGAGTCCCTCCGACTCGGGGTCGTCCAGCTGAAGACGCCCGAGCAGCGGCTGGCCTGGCTCGCCGACCACCTCGCCGAGCAGCCGGGCTCCGGCATCGTCTACTGCCTGACCGTGGCGGCGACCCAGGAGGTCGCGGGCTACCTCCGCGACCGCGGGCTCGAGGTCGCGGCCTACTCCGGGCAGACCGAGGCCGACGAGCGGCACGGTCTCGAGCAGGCGCTGGTCGACGGCCGGGTGAAGGCGTTGGTCGCGACGAGCGCGCTCGGCATGGGGTTCGACGCCAGCCTCGGCTTCGTGATCAACCTCGGCGCTCCCGCCTCGCCCGTGGCCTACTACCAGCAGGTCGGTCGCGCCGGCCGCGGCACCGACGACGCCACCGTCGTGCTGCTCCCGCAGATCGAGGACCGCGACATCTGGGCCTACTTCGCCTCCCTCGGCTTCCCGCGCGAGGAGCAGGTGCGCGAGACGCTGGCCGCGCTGGCCGGGTCCGACCGCCCGCTGTCCACCGCGACGATCGAGACGCGTGTCGAGCTCGGCCGCAACCGCCTGGAGTCGATGCTCAAGGTGCTCGACGTCGACGGTGCCGTGCAGCGCGTGCAGGGCGGGTGGGTCGCGACGGGACGGTCGTGGGACTACGACGCCGAGCGCTACGCCCGGGTCGCCGAGGCGCGCGAGCGCGAGCAGCAGGCGATGCTCGGCTACCTGAGGACCACCGAGTGCCGGATGCGCTACCTCCGCGAACAGCTCGACGACCCCGACGCCGTCGACTGCGGGCGGTGCGACAACTGCGGCGGACTCACCCTGTCGACGTCGGTGAGCGAGGCTGCCGTCGCCGAGGCAGGTCAGCGGCTGTCCCGGCCCGGGGTGGTGGTGGAGCCGCGACGCATGTGGCCGACCGCGCTCGCCAACCTCGGTCTCGACCTCAAGGGCAAGATCGCCGAGGGCGCCGAGCCCGGTCGCGCCGTCGCCCGGCTCACCGACCTCGGCCACGGGCAGGCGCTGCGGGCGCTGTTCCGCGAGGACACCCCCGACGGACCGGTCCCTCCCGGCCTGGCCCAGGCGGTGATGGACGTGATGAAGGACTGGTCGCCGGAGTGGAAGGCGCGCCCGGACGCCATCGTGGTCGTCGAGTCGGCCACCCGCCCGACCCTCGGCCGCGACCTCGCCGACAACCTCTCCCGGGTGATGCAGGTCCCGATCGTCGGCACCTGGGCCATCCGCGACGACACCGTCCCGCCGCGGGCCGGCGCGTCCAACTCCGCGCAGCGCGTCTCCGCCGTACGCCGCCGGGGCGCGCTCGACGCCCAGGTCCCGCCGGGCGCGACGGTCCTCCTCGTCGACGACCAGGTCGCGACGGGATGGACCCTCACCGTCGCTGCGACCGAGATCCGCGCCGCCGGGGCCGCCGCGGTCCTCCCGCTGGTGCTGGCGACCCAGGGCTGAGCGGTCACGACCCGTCGGACAGGGGCCGCCGGTGCAGTCGCGTCGCGAGGAGCCGGCGCTCGGCGTCGTTGGTGGTGAGCTCGAGCGCGCGGCGGTTGGCGGTCGCGGCCTCGTCGTCGCGACCCACAGCGGTGAGCAGCTCGGCGCGGGTCGCGTGGATGAGGTGGTAGCCGTCGAGCGGGCCCGCGAGCGGATCGAGCAGGGCGAGCGCGTCGACCGGGCCGACCACCTGCGCGCGGGCGACGGCCTGGTTGAGGCGCACGACCGGCGAGGGGTCCCACCGCGCGAGCTCGTCGTACAGCAACGAGATCTGCAGCCAGTCGGTCTCCGCCCAGCTCGCACCGGTGGCGTGGACCGCGGCGATCGCGGCCTGGAGCTGGTAGCGCCCGGGGCTGCGGAGCGAGGCGGCGCGCTCGATCATCCGCTCACCCTCGGCGATCGCGGCGTGGTCCCAGAGCGAGCGGTCCTGGTCGCGGAGCAGGACGAGGTCGCCGTCGGAGAAGCGGGCCCGGCTGCGGGCGTGCTGGATGGTGAGCAGCGCGGCGAGGCCCCAGGCCTCTGCCTCGTCGGGCAAGGCGGTCGCGACCACCCCCGCGAGCCAGACCGCGTCAGCGGCCAGGTCGCGGTCCTGCGTGGGACCCGTCGACGACACGAACCCCTCGTTGAACATCACGTAGACCACGGCCAGCACGTCGTCGAGGCGGTCACCGAGCTCCGACCGGGGCGGGACCGTCAGGCTGATGCCGGCGGCCACGACCTTGCGCTTGGCGCGCACGATCCGCTGCGCGAGCGTCGACTCGTGGGTGAGGAACGCCCGCGCGATCTGCGGGGTTGTCAGGCCCACGACGGCGCGGACGGTCAGAGCGAGCCGGGCCTCGGGCGCCAGCGCCGGGTGGCAGCAGGCGAAGAGCAGCGCGAGCCGGTCGTCGGTGTCGCCCGCGCAGGTGTCGTACGCCGGGGGGGCGGCGTGGTGGGCGAGTGCCCGCTGCCGGTCGCGCAGGCGCATGCCGTCCATCGCGTTGCGGGTGGCCGCGACCTGCAGCCACGCGCCGGGGCGGTGCGGGGCGCCGTCGCGCCGCCACGTCGTGAGCGCCTCGACGACCGCGCCCTGGACGGCCTCCTCGGCGAGGTCGAAGTCGCCGAAGCGCCGCGTCAGCCGCGCCACCAGCGGGCCGGCCTCCTCGCGCAGGGTGCGCGCGAGGAGGTCGTCCGTGCTGGAGTTCGTCACGCGCGGATCACTCGAACTGGGAGTAGTCCTCGACCATCGGCCGGATCTCGACGGCCACTCCCGGCAGGTCGAGCAACGGCCAGGACTTCACCACCGCGATCGCGGCGTCCATGTCGGCGACATCGATGACGCTGAAGCCGCCGATCACCTCCTTGGCCTCGTTGAAGGGCCCGTCGACGACGACCGCTCCGGCCGGGTCGTGCTTCACGGTGGTGGCGGTCTCGACGCCGAGCAGCTCGGCGCCGGAGTCGGCCATCACGCCGGCGTTCTCGCCGAACCACTCGTAGACGCGCTTGTAGATCGCCTGCGCGGCCTCGGGGTCGGCACCCGCGGCCAGGTCGGGGCGGGAGGTGTACATCAGGACGTACTTCATGGCTCGTGCCTCTCTGTCGCGGCCCCGCCTCCCGGGGCCCGTCACCACCTCGTCGCCGCCCGCCGCCGCAGATCGACAGCCTGCGAGAACTTTCTCGGGAGATCTTCCTCCGCTCGCGCGGATCCGTCATGCGATGTCGAACTCACGGGCGCCGATCGGGATGACGGACCGCGGCAGGCTCGCGACGGAACGACAGCGGCCCGCCCTCCCGCAGGAGGACGGGCCGCGGGCGTCGTACGGACGACCTGGCTCAGTGGCCCATCACGGCGGTCGGGTCGACCGGGGCGACCTTCTTGCGGGGCAGGAAGGCAGCCGGGATCAGGCAGCACGCGACGAGCACGGTGGCCACGATGAACACCGTGGCGAACGCGTCGGCCATGTCGCTGGTGACGAGGCTCGGGAGGTTGGCGAGCTGGTCCTGGGTCAGGCCGAACTTCTCCAGGATCGCCGCCACCGCGGACTGGTCGTCACCGGCCGCCTGGAGCGCCTGGCCTGCGGCGACGTAGTCGGAGCCCTTGAGCTGGTTGGTCAGGATCACCGAGAAGAGCGCGGTGCCGATCGAGGCCGCGACCTGCTGGCTGATGTTGAGCAGCGTCGAGCCGCGGGCCACGGTGTGCGCGGTCAGCGTCGCCAGCGCGGCGGTCATGATCGGCATCATCGTGCCGCCCATGCCGAGGCCCATGATGAAGAGCGCGCCCAGGATGTAGACGTAGGACGTGTCGGCACCGATCTGGGTGAACATCGCCATGCCCACGGTGATCACGGTGACGCCGACGAGGACGATCTTGCCGGGGCCGATCTTGTCGGCCAGGATCCCGGCGATCGGCATCGTGATCATCGCGCCGACGCCCTGCGGGGCCAGCAGCCAGCCGGTGTCGAGGGTGCCCTCGCCGCGGACCTGGATGAAGTAGAGCGGGAAGAGCAGCGAGGCGCCGAAGAAGGCGATCGCGAACAGGCTCATCGCGATGATCGCGACCGTCATGTTCTTGTTCTGGAACAGGCGCAGGTCGACGAGCGGGTGGAGGTTGCGCGCGCCGAGGGCCCACGGCACGAAGGCGACGATGAGGATCGCGCCGATGATCATCGGGATGAGCACCCGGGGGCCATCGCCGTGCCCTCCTCCGGGATCGAGCTGACCCCGAAGAGGAAGAGCGCGAGGCCCGGCGACAGCAGCAGCATGCCGACGAAGTCGAAGCTCTCGGACGGCTCGACGTCGTCCTTCGGCAGCACGATCACGGCGTAGATGATCGCCAGGATGCCGATGGGCAGGTTGATCAGGAAGATCCAGTGCCACGAGGCGGACTCGATGAGCGCGCCGCCGATGATCGGGCCGAAGATCGGGCCGAGCAGCATCGGGATGCCGAGCACGGCCATCACGCGGCCGACGCGCTCGGGGCCGGCGGCACGGGTCAGGATCGTCATGCCCAGCGGCATGAGCATGCCGCCGCCCAGGCCCTGGAGCACCCGGTAGATCACGAGCAGCTCGAGCGAGCTGGCGGTGGCGCACAGCACCGAGCCGGCGGTGAAGAGGCCGACGGCGATGAGGTAGAGGCGCTTGGTGCCGAAGCGGTCGGCGGCCCAGCCCGTCAGCGGGATGACGCTGGCGAGGGCGAGGGTGTAGCCGGTCATCGTCCACGCGACCTCGGCCGCGGTGGCGTCGAACTCTTGCTGGAAGGTGTTGAGCGCCACCGAGACGACGGTGATGTCGAGGATCGACATGATGGCGCCGAGGACGACCACGCCGGCCACCATCAGCACGCCCTTGTCGAGCTTGTCGGAGTTCGCCGGCTGGGTGTCGCCGGACTGGAGCTGGGTGTCTGTCACGCCTCAACGGTATTGGTTGCCACTGACAACGACCCAATCCTTTTCGGGGTGGGCTGGATCACTCGAGAAGGGGTGCTCAGGCGTAACAATCCGCTGCCAGACTGCGCCCCGAGACGGACCTTTGCACCCGAGTCTCACGGTTGTCGGCCCGGATCTGGGCCGACAAGCGGGGGAGTCACCGGATATCCGGGGACCGCCGAAGGGTCAGGCGCCGTCCAGGTCCTCGATCCGGGCCAGGCTCGGCCCGCGCACGAGCCGGATCTCCTCGGCGCGCTCCTCGACCTCGCGCATCACGCGCAGGGTGTTGCGACAGGTCAGCCGGGCGAGGTCGTCGTGGGACCAGCCGCGGTCGGCGAGGGCAGCGAGCAGGACCGGGTACGCCGAGACGTCCTCGAGGCCGGTCGGCAGGGTCTCGACCCCGTCGTAGTCGCCGCCGAGCCCGACGTGGTCGATCCCGGCGACCTCGCGCACGTGCTCGACGTGCGCGACCACGTCGTCGAGCGTCGCCGCCGGCGCGGGGTTGTCCTCGAGCCAGCGGTCCTCGAACGCGGCGAAGCGCAGGCCGTCGGACTCGGGCACGCCCTGGGCGGCGGCCGCCGCCACGAGCGCGCGGTGGTGGTCGGCGCAGTCGGCGTTCACGAACTTCGGCACGAAGGTCACCATGCACACGCCTCCGCCGGCCGCCATCGAGGTGAGGACGTCGTCGGGCGCGTTGCGCGGGCTGTCCGTGACCGCGCGCGCCGAGCTGTGGCTGAAGATCGCCGGTGCCTCGGTCACCTCCAGGGCGGCGCGCATCGTGTCGGCCGAGACGTGGCTGAGGTCGACCATCATCCCGAGCCGGTTCATCTCCCGCACCACCTCGCGGCCGAAGGCGGTGAGCCCCCCGACCGCCGGGGTGTCGGTCGCCGAGTCGGCCCACGGGGTGTTCGCGTTGTGGGTCAGCGTGAGGTACCGGACGCCGAGCCCGAACAGCTGGCGCAGCGTGCCGAGCGAGCAGTCGATCGAGTGCCCGCCCTCGGCACCCATCAGGGAGGCGATCCGGTCGCGCGACCACGCGTCCTCGACCTCGTCGGCGGTGGTCGCCCACGCGAGCTGGTCGGCGTACGTCCCGGTCAGCAGCCGCGCCGCGTCGACCTGCTCGAGGGTGGCGGTCACCGCGTCGCCGCCGGTGAACCGGCACGGCACGTACACCGACCAGAACTGCGCGCCCATCCCGCCCGCACGCATCCGCGGCAGGTCGGTGTGGGTCGGCGTGCCGCCGGTGCCCACGTCGAGGCGGGAGAAGTCGTACGCCGTCTCCGCGCGCGCCGTCCACAGCAGGTCGTTGTGGCCGTCGATCACCGGGTGGGCCGCCAGCAGGCTGGTCACGTCGACGTTCATGGCCCCGACCGTAGCCGGTGGGAACTCCGTGTCGGTGCGGCGCGTTACCGTCCCTGTTGCCTTCCTTGCTGGTGGAGCAGCGAGCGCAGCGAGCGTGTCGAGACCGAGACCGAGAGGTGCCTGCATGACCTTCGTCCCGGTCACCGGTCCCGCCAGGCTGCTGGCGGGGGAGCCGCCCCGGGAGGGCTCGATCGAGTTCACCGACGACCGGCGCACCATCGTGATGCCGATCCGCGGGGCGCTCCCGGTGCTGGCGAAGGTCCGCGACCGGGCCGACCTGCACCCGTCGGTGCAGCTGCTGGCGGGCGCGGCACTCATGGGGCTCCAGCTCGTCGCGCAGGGCCGGTTCGCGCCCGACCCCGAGGGCCGGCACTGGCAGGTCGCCGGCCTCGACGCCGACTCGGAGCGGCGCATCCTCGACCTCGCGCGCGCCCGGGCGGGCGACGGCTTCGACGAGTCGACCGCCGAGGGGATGGTGCGTGGCGTCCTCGACGCTGTGGTCGACACCATGCCGCGCACGACCCCGGGCAACGCCCGTCGTACGACGCGACCGCGGGCGGTGGCGGTCCCGGGGACGAGGCCCAGCCCGGACGCCTTCAGCGACGAGCTCCAGCAGCGCATCGCCCGGCTCCGCTCGCGAGGTCGCGACGACCGCCCGCACCTGGTGACCATCTCGTTCCGCGTCGAGGCCGACGAGGAGGAGCTGGTCGCCGGCGCGGTCCGGCTCGTCCTGCAGGTGCACGCCGCCGACAACGCCGCACACCTCGCGGACGCCTCGGAGCTCTGGGCCGACACCGGCCCGGAGGCCGCGCACGGCTTCGGCGACCGGGCCCGCACCCACGCCGCGATCGCGCTGCGCTCCGCGGCCGACGCATGGCCGGTGCTCGACCGGCTGCTCGACCTGCGGGTGCCCGACGAGATCACCCTCGACACCGACGAGATCCTGTCGCTGCTCGACTCGGGTGCCGCCGCGCTCAACGAGGCTGGCCACCCCGTGATGTGGCCGAAGTACCTCGACCGCGACGTCACCCAGCGCGTCGAGCTCGGTCGTCAGAAGTCGGCGACCGGCACCCGCGAGGAGGCGCTCAACGACGGGCTCTTCGGCACCCAGGCGCTCTTCGGCTTCGAGTGGCAGCTCTCCCTCCACGGCGAGGAGCTCACCGAGGCCGAGATGGACGAGCTCGCCCACACCACCAGCCCGATCATCAAGCTCCGCGACAACTGGGTCGCCGTCGACTCGGGCGTCATCAAGCGTGCCCGCAAGCGGCTGATCCGCTCGATCACCCCCGTCCAGGCGCTCGCCGCCACCCTCACCGGGGTCGTCGACATCGAGGACGTGCCCTACGAGGCGGTCGTCGGGGCGAGCCTGCTGAAGGCGCGCGACCGGGTGCGCGACGCCGCGACCGGCGAGCCCGTCGAGGTGCCGGCGGCGCTCCACGCCGACCTCCGCGACTACCAGCGCCGGGGCCTCACCTGGCTCGCCGAGCTCACCTCGCTCGGCCTCGGCGCCTGCCTGGCCGACGACATGGGACTCGGCAAGACGATCACCCTGATCGCGCTGCACCTGCACCGTCGCGAGGGTGGACACGGCGGACCGACCTTGGTGGTCTGTCCCGCGTCGCTGCTTGGCAACTGGGAGGCCGAGATCCGTCGCTTCGCACCGGGAGTGGCCGTACGCCGCCACCACGGCAGCGCCCGCGACCTCGACGGCGTGACGTCGGGCTTCGTGCTCACGACCTACGGGACGATGCGCAACGACGCCGAGCTCCTCGCGGCCGTGCCGTGGGACCTGGTCGTGGCCGACGAGGCGCAGCACATCAAGAACTCCCGGTCCGCCGCCGCCCGCGCCCTCCGCACCATCCCGAGCACCGCGCGCGTCGCGCTGACCGGCACCCCGGTGGAGAACGACCTCACCGAGCTCTGGTCGATCCTCGACTGGGCGATCCCCGGGCTGCTCGGGAGCCGCGGCGCCTTCCGCAAGGTGTGGGCGGGGCCGATCGAGTCGGGCCTCGAGCCGACCAAGGCACGCCAGTTCGCCGACCTCATCGGCCCGTTCCTCCTGCGCCGCCGCAAGTCCGACCCCGGCATCGCGCCCGAGCTGCCGCCGAAGACCGAGACCGACCACGTCCTCGGCCTGACCCGCGAGCAGGTCGTGCTCTACGAGACGCTCGTGCGCGAGTCCATGCGCCGCATCGAGGAGGCCGACGAGGACACCCGTCGCGGCCTGGTCCTCAAGCTGCTCACCGGCCTCAAGCAGATCTGCAACCACCCCGCCCACTTCCTGCGCCAGGCCAACCCCAAGCTCCGCGGCCGCTCGGAGAAGCTCGAGCTGCTCGACGAGCTCGTCGGGACGGTGGTGGCCGAGGAGGGTGCCGTCCTCGTCTTCACCCAGTACGTCGCCATGGCAGACCTGCTCGTCCGCCACCTCGGCACGACGGGGGTGCCGCACCAGTTCCTCCACGGCGGGACGCCCGTGCGCGGGCGCGAGGCGATGGTCGCGCGCTTCCAGGCGGGCGAGGCGCCGGTGTTCCTGCTGTCGCTCAAGGCCGGCGGCACCGGGCTCAACCTCACCCGCGCCGACCACGTCATCCACTTCGACCGCTGGTGGAACCCGGCCGTCGAGGACCAGGCCACCGACCGCGCCTACCGGATCGGCCAGACCCGGCCCGTGCAGGTCCACCGGTTCGTCACGCAGGGGACCATCGAGGAGAGGATCGCCGAGCTCCTCACCCGCAAGCGCTCGCTCGCCGACTCGGTGCTCGCCCGCGGTGAGACCGCGCTGACCGAGCTCACCAACGCCGAGCTCCGCGACCTCGTCGAGCTCAGACGATGAGCACGGCCACCCATCCCCGGCTCGCCCCGCGGCGCGGCGGCGGCAGCGGCACGTGGTGGAGCAAGGCCGTCCTCCGCGCCGTCGAGGAGGCCGCCTTCAGCCAGCAGGACCTCCGCAAGGGCCGGGCGATGGCCCGGGCGGGGGACGTCGGCTCGATCACCGTGTCCGACGGCGGTGCGGTCGCCGCGGTGACCGACGGCCACGACGCCTGGACCGTCGAGGTGACCGTGCCGGTGCTCGACCACACCGACGCCGCGGCCTTCATCGAGCTCGTCGCGACCGAGTCCGGCCGCATCGGCGCGCTGCTCACCGGGCAGCTGCCCCACTCCTTCGTCGAGGCCGTGGAGGAGGCCGGCGTCGAGCTCCTGCCCTACGGCGGCGAGCTGGGCTCGGCCTGCACGTGCGACGCCTGGCTCGACCCGTGCCCCCACGCGCTCGCGGTGCTGACCCAGCTCGCGTGGCTGATCCAGGCGGATCCGTTCGTGCTCACCCACCTGCGCGGGCTCTCGCGCGACCGGGTGCTGCGCGACCTCCACGAGCTCACGGCCCGGCACGCCCCGAACCCGTCGCTGGGACGTGAGTCTCCCGGGGACTCACCCCCGGGCGCGGCGTCGTACGACGACCACGCGGGCGACGAGCCCGACGACCTGGCGGTCGCCCAGGACGCCGCCGAGCGCGCGGCGCGGCTGCTGCAGCTCGACCAGCCCTTCGACGCGATCTGACCTGCCCGGCCGGCGTCAGCGAGCCTCGGTGGTGCCGCCCGGGCGGGCGCCGAGCTCCTCGTCGAGGCGGAGCAGGCCGGGGCCGTCGTCGTTGATCAGCTTCACCCGGCCGACGATCTCGCGGACCGTGGCCTCCTCCTCGATCTGCTCCTCGAGGAAGAAGTTCAGCAGCGGGCGGGAGTCGAGGTCGCCCTCGGACTCGGCGAGGCGGAACAGGTCGCGGATCGAGGCCGAGACCTTCTCCTCGTGCGCGAGGGCCGCCTCGAAGGCGTGGAGGACCGAGCCGACGACCGGGGTGGGTGCGGAGGTCGCGCCGATGCGCGGGTGGTTGTCGCGGTCGGCGACGTGGTCGATGAACTTGTTGGCGTGGACGATCTCCTCGTCGGCCTGGTGGCGGAACCACAGCGCCATGCCGGGGAGGTCCATCAGGTCGACCTCGATCGCGAGCTGGCGGTAGACCAGGGACGCCTGGAACTCCAGGGTGATCTGCGCGTTGAACGCGTTCTCGAGACTCTCGCTCAGCTTCATGGCGAGAAGCGTAGCGAAGGCGGGTCAGTCGAGACCGAGCGCTCCGTGCGCCATCTCGCGCAGCACGTCGTGCATCTGCGGGTCGGGCAGCCGACCGCTGTGCGGCGTGGAGTTGAGCAGTCCGAAGAGGACGTGGGCGCGCGTGCGAGCGGCCTCGGGACCGAGCCGGTCGTCGTGGCGGCGCAGCTGGGTGGCCCACACGTCGACGTAGGAGCGCTGCAGCGCCCGCACCCGCTCGCGCGCCTCGTCCGGGAGACTGCTCCAGTCGCGGTCCTGCACGACGATGAGCGGTCGGTGGGCCAGGGCGAACTCGATGTGCCACTCGATCAGCGCCACGAGCGCCTCGCGGGCACCGGCGGCGGTCGAGACGCGGCTGCGGCCCTCGGAGAGGAGCGTCTCGCTGATGGTCACGAGCATCTCGGCGAGCATGGAGTCCTTGGACTCGAAGTGCTTGTAGAGCGCCGGACCGGAGATGCCGCAGGCCGAGCCCAGCTCGGCCACCGAGACGCCGTGGAACCCGCGCGAGGCGAACAGATCGGCGGCGATGTCGAGGATCTGCTGGCGGCGGGGTGTCACGAGCTCGAGGTTAGTGCCGCCGGACGGGTCTCGCGGAGCTCGCGGTGTCGGCGGGCGCACAGGCGCCTCACGTCCGGCGAGCGGAATCACGCGAACCCTCCCTGATCAGTGCTTCCAGTGGGCCGCACCCCCGCGGCGGCCCACTGATCCCAAGAGCACACCCTCCCGCCCACGAGTGTGCGTGCGTCGGGGCCCGTTGGCCAGTGGTGCCAGCACCACTTTCGTGACCGACGCCTCCTCCGGGACCGCCCGCACGGGCCGTCGCGACGACACGGTGTCGTGACGGTGGTGCCTGCTCTACCGACGTACGGACCGAGCCGTGGCTACAGTGCGCGCATGCCGCAGATCCGAGTCGTGCTCGCCGAGGACGGCGACCTGCTGCGGGCGGGGGTGCTCGCCCTGCTCGACGGGTACGACGACCTCGACGTGGTGGCGACCGCGACCAGCCTGCCGGAGCTCCTCGCGGCCGTCGACGAGCACCGCCCCGACGTCCTGCTGACCGACATCCGGATGCCGCCCGACTTCACCGACGAGGGGATCCGCGCGGCCGGCGAGCTGCGGCGCACGCACCCGGAGATCGGCGTCGTCGCCCTGACGCAGTACTCCGACGTGGAGTACGCCCTCGACCTGGTGCGCGACGGCAGCGACGGGCGCGGCTACCTCCTCAAGGAGCGCGTGGCCGACGTCGACGAGCTGGTCTCGGCGCTCCGCACGGTCGCGGCCGGCGGCTCGGTCATCGACCAGATCGTGGTCGACGCGCTGATGGCCACCGGCACCCGCCGCCACGACTCGCTCCTCGACCGGCTCACGCCGCGCGAGCTCGAGGTGCTCGGCATGGTCGCGCGCGGGATGACCAACGGGGCGATCGCCGGCGAGCTCGTCATCACCGACCGTGCGGTGGAGAAGCACATCAACTCGATCCTCACCAAGCTCGACCTGCCGGCCGACGCCCCGGTCCACCGACGGGTGGCGGCCACGCTGGTCTTCCTCAGCGAGGCGGGCGTGGGCGGCGGGGTCGCACCTCGTCGATGAGGCGCCTGCTCTCCGGCTGGGACGGCCTCGACCCCGCGCTGCGCTGGCTGCTGCGCATCAACCTGATCGCGCTGACCTCGGCGACGATCCTGCTGGCGGCGGCGTACCTCGCCGGGTTCAAGCACACCGCGGTCGAGATCGACCTCGCGGTCATGGTGGTCTCGATCGTGCTGATGCTGGTGACGCCGCCGCTGTGCACGCGCTACGGCGCTCCGGCCGCGATCATCGGCCTCACGCTGTCGGCCTGCCTCTTCGCAGCCGGCGGCACGTGGGCGACGCCCAACCTCGCGCCGCTCACCGTGCTGCTGACGATGGTCCCGCTGCTGGTCGGCTTCCCCTACCTGACCCGGCCGTGGATCCGCGCCCTCATGGTCGTCGCGGTGGTCGGGAGCGCGGCGGTGGCCGGGCTGGGCGAGTGGCGTCGCGTCGACAACCTCAACGAGCTCTGGTGGGTCAACGCGATCGTCATCGCCGTCTCGCTGCCACCGGGCGTCGCCGTCGTGGTGTTCCTCGTGCGCGACGCCTACACGCGGCTCCGCGACCAGTCGGTCCAGCTCGCCGAGTCGCGCACCCGCGTCGTCGAGGTCGCCGACGCGGCCCGGCGCAGCATCGAGCGCGACCTGCACGACGGCGCGCAGCAGCGCCTGCTCGCCATGAGCGTGACCATCGAGCGGGCCCGCAAGGAGCTGCTCGCGGGTCGCCACGAGAGCGCCACGGCGCTGATGGGACAGCTCGCCGCGACCAACCGCGAGGTGCTCACCGAGCTGCGCGAGCTCGCCCGCGGCATCTACCCGCCGCTGCTCACCGAGCGCGGCCTGGTCGCGGCGCTGCAGTCGACCGCGCGCCGCTCGACCGTGCCGGTGACCCTCGACGTCGCCGACTTCGAGCGCCCGAGCAAGCAGGTCGAGGTGGCGGCGTACTTCTGCATCCTCGAGGCGCTCACCAACGCCGCCAAGCACTCCGGCGCGACCGAGGTGCTGATCTCGGTGCGTGGCCTGCCGCACCTGTCGTTCGTGGTCTCCGACGACGGCAAGGGCTTCGACCGCAGCCTGGTGGACCCCGGTGGCCTGCTCGGCATGGAGGCCCGCGCGGCCGCGGCCGGCGGCACGCTCCGCCTGGAGACGGCCCCCGGCTGGGGCACGACGCTGCGCGGGGAGTTCCCGCCCGGACCGCCTCCCGGCCAATGGACACCGGAGGTTAACGATCGCTAACCTGACGGGGTGTCCGAGCCCGTAGCAGCCTCCTCGCCGCCCACCATGCGTGACCTCGTCGACGACCTGCGCGCCCGGCTGGCGAGGGTCCGCCAGGGCGGGTCGGAGGCGGCGCGCCAGAAGCACACCGACCGCGGCAAGCTCCTCGTCCGCGACCGCGTCGACCGGCTGCTCGACCCCGGCAGTCCCTTCCTCGAGCTCGCGCCGCTCGCGGGCTACGGGATGTACGGCAAGGACGGCGACGACTACGCCGTCCCGTCCGCCGGCGTCGTCGGCGGCATCGGGCTGGTCTCCGGCCTGCCCTGCGTGGTCGTCGCCAACGACGCGACCGTCAAGGGCGGCACCTACTACCCGATGACGGTGAAGAAGCACCTGCGCGCGCAGACGATCGCCGCAGAGAACCACCTGCCCTGCATCTACCTCGTCGACTCCGGCGGCGCGTTCCTGCCGATGCAGGACGAGGTCTTCCCCGACCGCGAGCACTTCGGCCGGATCTTCTTCAACCAGGCGAACATGTCCGCGCAGGGCATCCCGCAGATCGCCAGCGTCATGGGCTCGTGCACCGCCGGTGGGGCCTACGTCCCGGCGATGTCCGACGAGACCGTGATCGTGCGCAACCAGGGCACGATCTTCCTCGGTGGTCCGCCGCTGGTGAAGGCCGCGACCGGTGAGGTCGTCACGGCCGAGGACCTCGGCGGCGGTGACGTCCACGCCCGCACCTCCGGCGTCGTCGACCACCTCGCCGACGACGACGCGCACGCGCTGGCCATCGTCCGCTCGATCGTCGACACGCTCCCCGCCGCGACCCCGGCGCGGGTGCCGGCCACCGGTCCGACGGGGGAGGTGGAGGAGCCGCACGAGCCGCCGGAGTCGCTCTACGACGTCGTGCCGACCGACACACGCACGCCCTACGACGTGCGCGAGGTGATCACGCGCCTCGTCGACGGCAGCCGCTTCCACGAGTTCAAGAAGCTCTACGGCGACACGCTGGTGTGCGGCTTCGCGCGGATCCACGGCCACGAGGTCGGCATCGTCGCCAACAACGGCATCCTCTTCAGCGAGTCCGCGCTCAAGGGCGCCCACTTCATCGAGCTGTGCAACCAGCGCAGGATCCCGCTCGTGTTCCTGCAGAACATCACCGGCTTCATGGTCGGGCGCGAGTACGAGAACAAGGGCATCGCCCGCGACGGCGCCAAGCTGGTCACCGCGGTGGCGTGCAGCGTCGTCCCGAAGTTCACCGTCGTCATCGGCGGCTCGTTCGGTGCCGGCAACTACGGCATGTGCGGGCGCGCCTACGACCCCCGCTTCCTGTGGATGTGGCCCAACGCGCGGATCTCGGTGATGGGCGGCGAGCAGGCCGCGTCGGTCCTCGCGACGGTCCGCACCGACCTCGAGGACGAGGCCGCCGTCGAGGCGTTCAAGGCCCCGATCCGCGAGCAGTACGAGACCCAGGGCTCGCCCTACTACGCCTCCGCCCGGCTGTGGGACGACGGGATCATCGACCCCGCCGACACCCGCCGGGTGCTCGGCATGGCCCTCGTCGCGACGTCGTACGCCCCGATCCCCGAGCCGTCCTACGGCATCTTCCGGATGTGAGTGACATGAACACCCTCCTCATCGCCAACCGCGGCGAGATCGCGCTGCGGGTCATCCGGACCGCGAAGCGGCTCGGCTGGCGGACCGTCGCGATCCACACCGACCTCGACGAGCGCGCCCTGCACGTGCGCGCCGCCGACGAGGTGGTGCGGGTCGGGTCCTACCTCGACATCGACGCCGTCGTCGCAGCCGCGCGCGAGTCGGGTGCCGGCCACGTGCACCCGGGCTACGGCTTCCTGTCCGAGCGCGCCCCCTTCGCGCGGGCGCTGGCCGAGGCCGGCATCACCCTGGTCGGTCCGTCGGCCGACGTGATGGACGCGATGGGCCGCAAGGACGCCGCCCGGGAGGTCGCGGTGGCGGCCGGGGTGCCGGTGGTGCCGTCGTACTCCCTCGAGGAGGATCCCGCCTCCTTCGCCTATCCCGTCCTGGTCAAGGCCGCGGCCGGCGGCGGCGGCAAGGGCATGCGCGTGGTGGGTCGCGTCGAGGACCTCGCCGAGGCGCTGGCGGCGGCCCAGCGCGAGGCGCGGTCGTCGTTCGGCGACGACACGATGCTGGTGGAGAAGTACGTCGAGTCCGGCCGCCACATCGAGGTCCAGGTCATGGGTGACACCCACGGCACGGTGCTCCACTTCTTCGAGCGCGACTGCTCGACCCAGCGGCGGCACCAGAAGGTGCTGGAGGAGGCGCCCGCGCCGACGATCACCGCCGAGCAGCAGGCCGCGATCACCGCGTCGGCCGTCGCGCTCGCCGAGCAGTGCGGCTACACCGGCGCCGGCACGGTCGAGTTCCTCCTCGACAACGCGACCGGCGAGTTCTACTTCCTCGAGATGAACACCCGCCTCCAGGTCGAGCACCCGGTCACCGAGGAGGTCACCCGGGTGAGGGGCGAGCGGGTCGACCTCGTCGAGCTCCAGCTCCGGGTCGCGAGCGGGGAGCCGCTGGGGATCGTGCAGGGCGACATCACGCTCGAGGGCCATGCCATCGAGGCCCGGGTCTACGCCGAGGACTCCTTCCACGGGTTCCTGCCGCAGGCCGGCGTGGCGACCCACGTGAGGTGGCCGGGCGAGGGCGGGCTGGTCGGGGAGGACGTCCGCGTCGACCACGCCCTCGAGTCCGGGCAGGAGGTCAGCGCGTCCTACGACCCGATGCTGGGCAAGGTGATCGCGTGGGGCGCCGACCGCGAGGCGGCCCGCGAGCTGCTGGTCGAGGCGCTTGACGAGACGGCGATCCTCGGGCTCACCACCAACACCGGCTTCCTCAGGACGCTCGTCGACAGCGAGGCCTTCGCCTCTGCCTCCATCGACACGGCGTGGCTCGACCACCACCCGCTTCCCGAGCCCGACGACGCGGGCGCGCGCGCCCTCGCGGGGGTCGTGCTGGGGGTGGCGCTCGACGCCACCCCGCGTGGCCCGTGGCAGCCGGACGGCTTCCGGCTGGGTGGCGATCGCGGCCGCCTCACCGAGTTCGGCCGGGACCTCTCCGGGACCGGCTGGTTCGCCAGGCCGAGGTCCGCGGAGGGAGTGCAGCGCGTGGGCTCGATGACCCACGGCGACGGCTACGTGCTCCGCGGCCGGGACGGCACCGAGGTCGTCGTCCGCGGCCAGCGCTTCGTCCTCGACCGTCACGACCCCTTCGCCGACACGGCCGCGGCTGCGGGCGACGGCACCCTGGTCGCACCCATGCCGGGCACCGTCCTCGCGGTCAACGTCGCCGAGGGGCAGGTCGTGGCCGAGGGTGAGACGCTGGGCGTGATGGAGGCGATGAAGATGGAGCTCGCGCTCAAGGCACCCTTCGCCGGGACGGTCACCGCGGTCGGCGCCACGGTGGGCGACCTCGTGAAGCTCGGCGCCGCCCTCTTCACGGTGGAGGAGTCGTGAGCCTCCCGATGCAGGTCCCGGCCGAGGGCATGCCCGAGCGGGTGACGATCTACGAGGTCGGGCCACGAGACGGCCTGCAGAACGAGTCCGCGATCGTCCCGGTCGACGTCAAGGCCGAGTTCGTACGACGACTCGTGGCCGCCGGCCTCCCGATCGTCGAGGCCACCAGCTTCGTCCACCCGGGGTGGGTGCCGCAGCTCGCGGACGCCGCTGAGCTGATGGCCGACCTGGGCGAGGAGGGCCGCCGCCTCCCCGTGCTGGTGCCCAACGAGCGGGGCCTCGACCGGGCGCTCGAGCTCGGCCTCGAGCACATCGCGATCTTCGGCAGCGCGACCGAGACCTTCGCGAGCAATAACCTCAACCGCACCTTCGACGAGCAGTTCGCGATGTTCGAGCCGACCGTCGCCCGCGCCCGTGAGGCCGGGATGGACGTCCGCGCCTACGTCTCGATGTGCTTCGGCGACCCGTGGGAGGGCACCGTGCCGGTCGAGCAGGTCGTCAGCGCCGGCACCCGGCTCCTCGACCTCGGCGCGAGCCAGCTCAGCCTCGGCGACACCATCGGGGTCGCCACGGCCGGCCACGTCAAGGCGCTCGTCGCGGCGTTCGGCGAGGCCGGCGTCGGCACCGACCGGCTCGCCATGCACTTCCACGACACCTACGGCCAGGCGCTGGCCAACACCTTCTCCGCGCTCCAGGCCGGCATCACCACCTTCGACGCCAGTGCCGGCGGGCTGGGCGGCTGCCCCTACGCGAAGTCCGCCACCGGCAACCTCGCCACGGAGGACCTCGTCTGGATGCTCGACGGCCTCGGGATCGCGCACGGCGTCGACCTCGCGGCGGTCGTGGGGACCAGCACCTGGATGGCCGGCCACCTCGGTCGCCCCAGCCCCAGCGCCGTCGTACGAGCCCTCGGAGGGTCACTGGCACAATCAGCCCCATGAGCCGTGTCGTCCACCTGCACATCGGCGCCCCCAAGACCGGGACGACCTACCTCCAGGACCGGCTGATGCTCAACGCCGCCTCGCTGGCACGCCACGGCGTGACCGTGCCCGGCCCGCGCGCCGGTCGCACCGACCTCTTCCACTTCCGCGCCGCGCTCGACCTCCTCGAGCAGGACTGGGGCGGGGCCGCGGGCCACGCCAAGGGCGGCTGGGACGCGATGGTGAAGCGGATCAACCGCGCCAGCGGCAACGTCGTGGTCAGCCACGAGATCCTCGCGGGCGCCAAGCCCGACAAGATCGCCAAGGCGATGAACGACCTCGCCGGCAACGAGGTCCACATCATCTACTCCGCCCGCGACCTCGGCCGCCAGCTGCCGGCTGCGTGGCAGGAGTCGATCAAGCAGGGCCGCAAGTGGCCCTTCAGGCGCTTCCTCACCAAGGTCGAGCGCGGCCAGACCTGGTTCTTCAACGCGATGGACCTGCCGCGGGTGCTGTCGCAGTGGGGCGCCAAGCTCCCTCCCGAGCGCGTCCACGTCGTCACCGTCCCGCACGACCGCGGGCCCAACGGCGACGAGCTGTGGCTGCGCTTCTGCCGTGCCTTCTCGATCGAGCCGTCGTGGGCGCCGCTCGACTCCGAGCGCGACAACCGCTCGCTCGGGATCGCCGAGACCTCGCTGCTGCGCAAGCTCAACCGGCGCCTCGAGCTCGGCGTGTGGCGCGAGCCGGCCTACGACAACCTCATCCGCGAGGTGCTCGCCCAGGAGGTGCTCGTCTCGCGCACCGCGATCCCGGTGCGGCTGCCCCCCGAGCGCTACGAGTTCGCGGAGGAGCGCGCCCAGATCTGGATCGACTGGATCAAGGGCAGCGGCGTCGACGTCATCGGCGACCCCGAGGACCTGCGCCCGCACCGCCCGGCCGAGGACGAGGTGTGGCGCGACCCCGACCGCGTGCGTGCCAAGCTCGAGCTCGGTGCCGCGCTCGACGCGCTGACGGTGATGACGCAGGAGGCCGCCAGCCGCGCCACGGCGGAGACGATGGGCGGCCGGCTCCGCGACACCGCTCGTCGGCTGCGCGACCGTTGAGCAGCCGTGCCCACGCGTGGGTCGCGCACCTGCGGGAGGGCGGTACGACGCCCTGGCTGGCGTTCGCGGGCAGCCTGACCGAGGGTGCCGAGCCCGCCTCGCGCAGCCTCCCCGGCGCCCAGCAGCTCGAGCTGCTGCGCCGGATCAACGTCGCGCTGGAGTCGAGTGCGCAGACCCGTGGCGACCACCACCGCGAGCGCACCCGACTCGCCGACCGGGTGCTCGCCGCGCCCGCCGCCGGACGCGGCAAGGCCGACCTCCCGCTCGTCGGGCTCGACGGGACGACCGGGTTCGGGCCGCGGGCGGTCGACCCGGAGCACGTGGGCGCCCACGAGCTGCTGCGCGTCGCGAGCGTGCTGCTGGCCGACGACCTCGTCGGCCTCGGCCCCGACCCGGTGCGCTCGAGCTGGGCCCGGCCGTGGCGGCGGCGCTTCCGCCTCGTCGGCGACCCGGTCACGGCCTCGGCGCTCCGCGAGCACCTGCTCGCCCAGGGGCGACCCGAGGGCGGGCCTCGCCCGTTCCTCGTCGCCGTCGGCGGCCCGCTCGACGAGCTGCTCGCCCGCACGTGGACCCAGCGGTGCTTCGAGACCGGCACCAAGCCCTTCGCCGAGTGGCTGCGGTTCTGGCGCGAGCGCGACCAGCTGCCCGCCCGCACCGACCTCGTCGCGTCCGTGCGCCGGTGGAACGCGCGGCGGCCCTTCGTCCGGATCGTCACCGACGCGGACCGGCTGCCCCGCCAGCTCGGCGTACGCCACCTGCCGGAGGTCCGCGTGCCCGGCGCCGACCAGGCCGAGCTCGCCCGCCGGATCGCCGCGGTCGTCGGGCTGAAGGTGCCCAGGGCCGAGCGACCGGGCCTGCTGCGGACGCTCCAGCAGCGGATGCCGTCGAGCGGCGCCGCGCCCGTCGCCGTACCCGCGCGGGAGCAGGAGTGGGTCGCCGCGTCGGCCGACCGGATGGGCAGGAACATCGCCCGCGCTGGCTACCCTGTCGTCGGCGACCTCGCCGACCTCGCTCCTCGGGCATCGACCTCATCTGCCGTCGACGACCAGCAGGTGCTGGACCTGGCGATCAGGATGGTCGTCGATCCGACGTGGCGCACGACCGCAGGGCAGGCGAAGGGGGTGGAGCGGTGAGCAGGCGAGTGCTGCTGCACGTGGGCTGCCCCAAGACCGGCACCTCCTACCTCCAGGACGTCCTCTTCCGGAACCAGAAGGCGCTGCGCGAGCACGACATCCTCTACCCCGCGGACCGCTTCGACGCGCACTTCCTCGCCGCGCTCGACCTGATGACGCTGCCGTGGGGCGGCCTCGAGACCGAGGCCGTCGGTGCCTGGGACCGGCTCGCCGCGCAGGTGCGCGAGTGGCACGGCACCGCGATCGTCAGCCACGAGATCTTCGCCCGCGCGACCCCGACGCAGGTCGAGCGCGCGCTCGCCTCGCTCGGTGACGCCGAGGTGCACCTGGTGCTGTCCGTGCGCGACCTGGTCCGCCAGATCCCGGCGGAGTGGCAGGAGAACGTCAAGCACCGCAGCCACATCACCTATGCGAAGTTCCTCCAGACGATCCGCGACCCCGGCCGCGACTCCAAGATCGGCTCGTGGTTCTGGGCGGTGCAGGAGGTCCCCGACATCCTCGACCGGTGGGGAGCGTCGCTCCCGGCCGAGCGGGTGCACCTCGTGACCGTGCCCCCGTCCGGCTCCGACCGTGGTGAGCTGTGGCGCCGGTTCTCCCACACCTTCGGCCTCGACGGGCTCGAGCTCGACCTCACCGCCGAGCGGGAGAACCCCTCGCTCGGCGTCCCCGAGACCTCCCTGCTGCGCACGATCAACCAGCGGGTCACCTCGATCATCGCGCCGCCGGACTACCGCCCGCTGGTGCGCGAGGTGCTCGCCCACCAGACCCTGTCGCGCGGCGTCGCGTCGGCCCGGCTCGGCCTCGCGCCCGACGACCACACGTGGGCGCAGGACCTCTCGCGTGGCTGGGTGTCGGTGCTCGAGGAGCGGGGCTACGACGTCTCCGGCTCGCTCGAGGACCTCGTCGGCCCCGACCTCGGCACCTTCGCCGACCCCGACACCACCACGGCCGAGGAGCTCCTGCCCCCCGCGCTCGACGCGATCGGCGCCCTGCTCGTCGAGGCCGCGCGCCTCCGCGACGTCGAGGAGCGGCTGCACGAGGAGCTCCGCGAGGCACGCGAGGAGCGTGACCGCGCGCGTACGACGCCGACCTACCGCGCGAAGCGCAAGATCGTCACCACCCTCGAGGACTCCGCCGCCGGGCGGGGCACCCTCGACGCCTACCGCCGCGTCCGCAGGCGGGGCTGAGGCCTCACTTCCGGCGCTGCAGCAGCTCCCGGTCGGCGTAGCGGCCGACCTTCCAGGTGGCGTAGCCGTCGGCACCCATCCCGACCACTCCGCCGATCACCGGCACCCGGCGACCCACGGTCGTCGCGAGTCGCTTGCCGGCGACGCGCGTGATGATGTCGGTGGCGACCACCGCGGAGATCGCGCCGTCGAGCGTCGGGTCGTGGACAGGCGCGGTGGCGAGCGCCATCGGGGTGGCGGGGAGCTTGCGCTTCCCGACCAGCTCGGCGACCTGCTCCTCCCCGAGTAGCAGGGCGAGGATCGCGTTGCGCACGCGGGGATCGGAGAGGTCGTGCCCGCGCAGGTGCGCGATGCCGGCGACCATCCGGCACTGGATCACGGCCAGGCCGGTGATGTTGGCCGGGATCGCGACGGCCATCGTGACCAGTCCACCGAGGTTGGTCGCGAAGCCCTGGGCGCCGGCGATGCGGACGTTGTTCTCGATGACCTCGTGGATCGCCCGCTCGACGTCGCCGCGCTGCTCCTTGAGCTGCTTGTCGGCGGCGACGGAGGCGGGCGCGAGCGGACCGACGCCCTCGATCGCCCGGTTGAGCGCCTCGCGCACGAAGCCCGCGGTCAGCCCGGGCGCGAGCTCCTGCACCCGCGGGGCCAGCTGCCGGCCGACGCTCTTCATGACACCCATGCCACGATCGTACGCATCGCGCCGCACGCGCTACGGTGCGAAATGTGCCCATCGCCCCCGATCCGACGCCCTGGGCCTTCCCCCACCACTCGACGTGGGACCCCGACGACGACCTGGTCGCGCTGGGCGCCGACCTCGACAGCGGCACGCTGCTGACGGCCTACGGGCTCGGGCTCTTCCCGATGCCGGTGACCCTCGAGGGCGACGAGCAGCTCGGCTGGTTCTCCCCGGTGGAGCGCGGCGTGCTGCCGCTCGACGGGCTGCGCGTCTCCCGCTCGCTGCGGCGCTCGGCCCGCGACTTCGAGATCCGGATCGACACGGCCTTCGACGAGGTGGTGGCCCGGTGCGGCAGCCCCGAGCGTGCCGACGGCTGGATCACGCCGGCATTCACGCGGGCCTACGGACGCCTGCACCGCCTCGGCTGGGCGCACTCCGTGGAGGCCTGGCGCGACGGCGAGCTGGCGGGCGGGCTCTACGGCGTCAGCATCGGCGGGCTCTTCGCGGGCGAGTCGATGTTCCACCGCGACCGCGACGCCTCGAAGGTCGCGCTGCTCGGCCTCGTCGACGTCCTACGCGACTCCGACGCCGAGCACCGGGTGCTCGACGTGCAGTGGCAGACGCCGCACCTCGCGTCGCTGGGCGTCGTACGACGTCCGCGTGCCGAGTACCTCGAGCAGCTCGGGCAGTGCCTCGACCTGCCGCTGCCGCTCGCCTTCCGAGTGGACGACTGAGCGCGGGCCGGAAAGAGTGGGACCCATGAACCTGCGCACCCGACTCGTCCTGACCAGCACCGTCCTCGTCGTCGGCGCCGTCACCTCCGCCTGCGGCGGCGGTGGCAGCGACAGCAGCGGCGCGCCGACCGACGCCAGCAAGGACGAGTTCTGCAGCACCTACTCCGACCTGTTCACCGACCTGATGGGCGACATGACGGAGGTCCCCAGCGACGAGCAGATGGCGACGGCGGTCAAGGACTGGGCGCAGAAGCTCGAGGACGTCGGCACGCCGGAGGACATCTCCGACGACGCCCGCGCCGGGTTCGACTCCCTGGTCGAGCAGGCCAACAGCATCGACGCCGAGGACTTCTCGATCGACAAGCTCGACGAGCTGGCGAAGGGTGGCGAGGGCGCGTCGGAGGCCGTGCAGAAGCAGGCGACGGCGTTCGCCGACTACCTCACCGACACGTGCGGCAACCCGCTCGACGACCTGGAGATGCCGGAGATGCCCTCGGCGACCCCCTGATCGTCGCCGTCCGATTGCGGACAGGACGAGTGTTCGTCGGACGCCCACCCACCGCGGAGGTAGCCTGCCTGCGGGGGTCGTGAGAGGTGAGGGAACCAAATGGCGATCACGCGTGAGGGCAAGATCTGCTCCTTCTGCGCCACGCCCGGTGGACCGGGCACGGACGTGCTGCTGGTCGGTGGGCTCGGCGCGCAGGTGTGCAGCACCTGCGTCGACGACTTCCACGCCACGATCCACGACGAGGAGGCGATGGCGCACACGCGGACCTTCCCGTGGGAGCGGATGAGCGACGCCGAGGTGCTCGCGGTGCTGCCGCAGATCATGGCCTCGGCCGAGCAGAACCAGGCGTTCGCGCGCGAGTGGGTCGACCTGCTGCGCGACCGCAAGGTGTCGTGGGCCGAGATCGGCCGCACGCTCGGCGTCTCCCGCCAGGCGGCCTGGGAGAGGTTCGCCAGGAAAACAGGAGACAACGGCGCCACTGCGTGAGAAGATCGCCGTCCGTCAGGTTAGACTTGACGTGAAGGTGCTGGTCGGTCTGTCACGGGGGTGAGGCCGACCGGCACCTTCTGTCATTCCCACCCGGCGTGGCGGCGCTACTTCAGCAGCTTCGACATCCGCCGGTCGGCGAGCGGCTTGCCGCCGGTCTGGCAGGTCGGGCAGTACTGCAGGCTGGAGTCGGCGAACGACACCTCGCGCACGACGTCGCCGCAGACCGGGCACTTCTGGCCGGTGCGGCCGTGGACGGCGAGGTTGCTCTTCTTCTCGCCCTTGAGCTCGCTGGCGGCGAGCCCGCTCGACCGGGCGACCGCGTCGCCGAGCGTGGTGCGGATGGCGTCGTACAACGTCTGCAGGTCGTCGTCCTCGAGGCTGTTGGCGGGCTTGAACGGCGACATCCTCGCCGCGTGCAGGATCTCGTCGGAGTAGGCGTTGCCGATGCCGGCGATGATCGACTGCATCCGCATCACGCCCTTGATCTGCTTGCGGCCCTCCTTGTCGAGGATCGCGCGCAGCACGTCGATGGTGAAGTCGTCGGACAGCGGGTCGGGGCCGAGCCGGGCGACGCCCTCGACCTCCTGCGGGTCGCGCACGACGTAGATCGCCAGGCCCTTCTTGGTGCCGGCCTCGGTGATGTCGAGCCCCGGCTGGACGTCGAGGTCCGGGTCGTCGATGACGATGCGCGCGGCCAGCGGGTTCTTCGGGTTCGGCCGGGCCGGGAGCGCGGGGACCTCGTCCTTCCACCGGATCCAGCCGGCCCGCGCGAGGTGGATGACCACGTGCACGCCGCTCGCGTCGATGTCGAGGAACTTGCCGTGCCGGGTGACGCTGTCCACGAGCGTGCCGTGCAGCGCGTGCAGCGGCGGGTCGAACGTCTTGAGCGCGCTGAACGCGGTCAGGTCGACGCGGCTGATCGCCCGGCCGACCAGTCGGCCGCGCAGGTCCTGGACGAGGGCTTCGACCTCCGGCAGCTCGGGCACGGAAGAGAGTCTAGGCAGAAGTTTGTGGGCCGGGTCACAATGGGACATGGCCCAGCAGCACGCACCTCGCACCGGCGGGATCTTCCTCGATCCCCGCGGTGAGGACCGCTCGCTGCGCGTGACCTGGCACCAGGAGTCGCAGCTGGTCGTGCTGTCGCTGTGGCGCGACAACGTCTGCGCGGGCACGTTCCGGCTCGCCGCCGACGAGGTTCCCGACCTCATCTCGCTGCTGCGCACGGGCCTCGACGAGGCCTACGACACCGCCCGTGACCGCGTCCGGCGGGTCGAGCGGCCGAGCCGGGCGGGTTAGCCGGGCGGGCTGGCCGGGCGGGCTGGCTCAGGGCACCACGAGGACCGGCACCGGCGAGGCGCGCAGGATCTTCGTCGCGTGCGACCCGAGGAACAGGCGCGACGCGAGCCCGGCCCGCGAGGACCCCACCACGAGCAGGTCGCCGCGCTGCCAGTCGAGGCGGTCCATCGCCGACTGCCAGGTGCGTCCGTCGGCCACCACGGCGCGGACGTCGCCGGGACGCGGCTCCCCGAGCGCCGCCAGCGCCTCCGCCTGGAGCGCCTGGGTCTGCTCGATCCACGCCTCCATGACCATGTCCTCGTCGCGGAGTCCGGTCTCGGGCGGGTACATCGTGCGCCCGCGCACCGCGAAGGTCGCGACCCGCAGCGCCGCGCCCGTGCGCGCGCACACCTCGGCGGTGGCGGTGAGCGTACGCCGCGACTGCTCGTCGCCGCGGAAGGCGCAGGTGGCGCGGGTGACCGTCGACCCCGCGGGTGCGTCGAACCCGCGCGGCGCGATCGCGACGGGCACGGACGCCGAGTGCAGCAGCACGTCGGCGGTCGAGCTGAGGTGCACCTGGCCGTAGCCGCCGGCCTGCCCGGAGCCGACGACGACGGCCCGCGCACCGTGCTTCTCGGCCTGCGAGAGCAGCACGGAGGAGGCCGAGCGGCCCTCCACCCAGGTCGCCCTGGCCTGCACGTCCGGGTCGATCTGCGCCATGAGGGCGGTCGCCTCGGCGACGGCTGCCTCGCCGTGGGCGCGCGCCCACTCGGCGTACTCGCGATCGGTGCCGCCGGCCACCGGCGTCGGCCACCTCGCCGGCGCGGCGGTGACGATGCGGAGGTCGTCGCCGTCGGAGCGCGCGAGGAGCGCGGCGAGCTCGAGGCCCGAGCGGTCGTCCTTGCCGGGCGCGAACCCGACCATCAGGGTCACCGCGCGGCTCCCTCGTGCTCACCGGTCTCGAGGCGGGAGTTGCGGCGGCCCCACAGGAAGTAGAACGCGAGCACGATCGCGAGCCAGACGCCGAAGATCAGCCAGGTGATCGCGGCGAGGCCGGAGAGGACGTAGACGCAGGCGGCGACGGTGAGGACGGGCGTCACGGGGTAGCCCGGCACGCGGAACGGGCGCTCGAGGTCCGGCTGGGTGCGCCGCAGGATCAGGATGCTCAGCGCGACGACGCTGAAGGCGACGAGGGTGCCGATCGAGACGGTGTCCCAGAGGTAGTCGGCGGGCACGAAGCCCGCGATCAGCGAGACGACCACGCCGACGACCACCGTGTTGAAGGTCGGGGTCATCGTGCGGGAGCTGACCGAGGCGAAGCGGTCGGGCAGCATCCGGTCGCGGCCCATCGCGAAGAGGATGCGGGTCTGGCCGTAGAGCGTCACCAGGGTGACGGAGAAGATCGAGATCACCGCGCCCGCGGCGACGATCGTGCCGGGGACCGACGAGCCGGTGATGTTCTCCAGGATCACCGACAGGCCGGCGCTCTGCTGCTCGTCGCTGGAGAACTCGGCGAGCGGCTGCGAGCCGACGCCGGCGAAGGCGACGAGCAGGTAGACGCCGACGACGATGACCAGCGCGCCCATGATCGCGCGCGGCAGGGCGCGCTGCGGGTCCTTCACCTCCTCCCCGGCCGTCGACACCGCATCGAGCCCGATGAAGGAGAAGAAGATCGTGCCGGCGGCCGCGCTGATGCCGGCCGAGCCCGAGGCGAAGAAGTCGTCGAAGCGGTCGGCCCGGAACGCGGTGAGCGCGACGACCACGAAGAGCAGGAGCACGCCGAGCTTGATCAGCACCATGATCGTGTTGACCTTCGCCGACTCGCTCGCGCCGCGGATCAGCAGGATCGTGCAGAGGAAGACCAGCACGACGGCGGGCAGGTTGATGAAGCCGGTGACGTTGTCCTCGTAGGGGACGGGGGAGTACGACAGCGCGTCGGGCAGCTGGAACCCGAAGAGGCTGTTCAGCAGCTCGTTGAAGTAGCCGCTCCACCCGACCGCGACCGCCGACGCCGCGACGCCGTACTCCAGGAGCACGCAGGCGGCGATCACCATCGCCATCAGCTCGCCCATGGCGTGGTAGGTGAAAGAGTACGTCGACCCGCTGACCGGGATGGAGCTGGCGAGCTCGGCGTAGCAGAGCGCCGAGAGGCCGGCCGCGATCCCCGCGACGAGGAAGGAGATCATCACCGCAGGACCCGCGTCGGGCACGGCCTCCTGCAGCACGAAGAAGATGCCGGTGCCCACGGTCGCGCCGACGCCGAACATCATCAGCGAGAACGTGCCGAGCGTCCGGGCGAGCTCGGGTCCGTCGTGCTCGGTCCGTGGTCGGGCGAAGGGCTTCTTGCGCAGGAGCTGCTCGCTCAGACCGGCCATGGACGGATCCCTCCCCGAGAACGTCGCTTGCTCGGGAATCTAGACCTGCCGGGGCATTTCGTCACCGCCCGTCTCAGGGCCGGCGCCCGCCCGGGAGCACCGCCTACTTCTTCGCGCGCCACTCCCGCTCGAACGGCAGCCGCCACGCGTGGGGGGCGATGAGCTGGTGGATGGCGTTGGGCCCCCAGGTGCCGGGGGCGTACGGCTTCACCGGCGGCGGGTCCGCGAGCAGCTGGGCCGAGCGGTCCCAGAGCGACTCGATGCCCTCGGCCGTGGTGAAGAGCGTGTGGTCGCCGCGCATCGCGTCGAGGATGAGCCGCTCGTAGGCCTCGAGCACGTCGCCGGCCGTCTCGGTCTCGCCCGTGGAGAACTGCATCGACAGCTTCTGCAGCCGCATGCCGGGACCGGGCCGCTTGCCGTAGAACGACAGCGACACCTTCGACTCGTCGGCGAGGTCGAAGGTGAGGTGGTCGGGCCCGGA
Organism: Nocardioides exalbidus; assembly: GCF_900105585.1. Classification (NCBI taxonomy): domain Bacteria; kingdom Bacillati; phylum Actinomycetota; class Actinomycetes; order Propionibacteriales; family Nocardioidaceae; genus Nocardioides; species Nocardioides exalbidus. The sequence goes on along the minus strand of NZ_FNRT01000002.1, from coordinate 1,368,313 downwards.
CTGGCCGACGCCGGAGTTGGCCGGGAACATCGAGCGCGGCGCCTCCTTGAAGGCGATCGAGATGATCCGCTTGCCCTCGGCCATCTCCTTGCCGGTGCGCAGGTAGAACGGCACCCCGGCCCACCGCCAGTTGTCGAGGCGGCACTCCATCGCGATGAAGGTCTCGGTGTCGGAGTCGGGAGCGACGCCGGGGAGGCTGGTGTAGCCGGTGAACTGCCCGCGCACGACGGTGCTCGGCCGGATCGGCAGCAGCGAGCGGAAGACCTTGTTCTTCTCCTCCGAGATCGCGCGCGGCTCGAGCGCGGTCGGCGGCTCCATCGCCACGAACGCCATCACCTGGAACAGGTGGGTGACGACCATGTCCTTGTAGGCGCCGGTGGACTCGTAGAAGTTGGCGCGCTGGTCGAGGCCCAGCGTCTCGGGGATGTCGATCTGGATGTGGTCGATGAAGTTGCGGTTCCAGATCGGCTCGAAGAGGCCGTTGGCGAAGCGGAACGCCAGGATGTTCTGCGCGGCCTCCTTGCCGAGGAAGTGGTCGATGCGGAAGACCTGCGACTCCTTGAAGGTCTCGTGCACCCGGTTGTTGAGCGCGATCGCGGAGTCCAGGTCGGTGCCGAAGGGCTTCTCCATCACGATCCGAGAGCGCGCTACCAGGTCGGCCTCCCGGAGCATGTCGATCACCGGGAGCGCGGCCTTGGGCGGCACGGAGAGGTAGTGGAGCCGGCGTGCGTCGCCACCGAGCGCCTGCTCCGCGCGCGCGACCGCGGCGGCGAGGGCCTCGGGTCCTGCGGACTGCGCGACGTAGGTGAGGTTGTCGTCGAACAGGTCCCACTGCTCGGCGGTCAGCTGCTTGTGCCCGAACTGCTCGACGGCGGTCCGGGCGAAGCCGCGGAACTCCTCGTCGCTCATGTCCTCCAGCGACGTCCCGACGATGCGGATGTCGGGCGCGAGGTCGGACAGGACGAGGTGCGCCATGCCAGGCAGCAGCTTGCGGCGGGCCAGGTCGCCGCACGCGCCGAAGAGCACGATCACGTGGGGGTCGAGGTGCTCCTGCGCGTAGCGCGACGAGGGCCTGGACTCGGCGGGGTAGGAGATGGACTGGGCGGGGTACGGCTCCAGCTGCTCGGTCACGGACTTGATCGTTCCACTCTTTCGGCGACTCGCCGAGTATCGCGGTCTCTAAGGAACCGGCTAGAGAATCCGATAGCGTCCGATCGTGGACCCGATCCGGAACCCGTACGCCCCCGGCGCCGGCCAGCGCCCGCCCGAGCTCGCCGGCCGCGACGAGCAGCTCTCCGCCTTCGACGTCGTGCTCGAGCGCGTCGCCAAGGGCCGCCCCGAGCGCAGCCTCGTGCTGACCGGGCTGCGCGGCGTCGGCAAGACCGTCCTGCTCAACGCGCTGCGCGGCACGGCCGTGCGCAAGGGGTGGGGGACCGGCAAGCTCGAGGCCCGCCCCGGGCAGGGTCTGCGCCGGCCGCTGAGCAGCGCGCTGCACCAGGCCGTGCGCGAGCTCGGTCGCTCGGAGGACGAGGAGTCGGTCGACCACGTGCTGGGCGTGATCAAGTCGTTCGCCCACCGCGACGCCGGCGCCCAGGCGAAGCTCAAGGACCGGTGGAGCCCGGGCATCGACGCGCCCGCCGTGCGCGGCCGGGCCGACTCCGGCGACATCGAGATCGACCTCGTCGAGCTCTTCACCGACCTCGGCGGTCTCGCGGCCGACGTCGGCAAGGGCCTCGGGATCTTCATCGACGAGATGCAGGACCTCGGCCCCGACGACGTCTCCGCGCTCTGCGCCGCGTGCCACGAGCTCAGCCAGTCGGGGCTGCCCGTCATCGTCGTCGGTGCCGGGCTGCCGCACCTGCCGGCCGTGCTCAGCGCGAGCAAGTCCTACAGCGAGCGGCTCTTCCGCTACCAGCGCATCGACCGGCTCGCCCGCGAGGCCGCCGACCGCGCGCTCGAGGCGCCCGCCGCCTCCGAGGACGCCGCCTTCGACGAGGCCGCCCTCGCCGCGATGCACGACGCCACCGGCGGCTACCCCTACTTCATCCAGGCCTACGGCAAGGCCGTCTGGGACCTCGCGCCCCGCTCGCAGATCACGGCCGCCGACGTCGCGGTCGCCGCCCCCGAGGCCGAGTCGGAGCTGGCCGTCGGGTTCTTCGGCTCGCGCTACGAGCGCGCGACGCCGGGGGAGCGCGACTACCTCATGGCGATGGCCGACGTCGCCGTCGCCCTCGGTGACCCGGACTCGGTGCCCTCGGCCGACGTCGCCGCCGCGCTCGGGAAGAAGCCGCAGTCCCTCTCACCCGCCCGCGACTCCCTGCTCAAGAAGGGCCTCGTCTACTCCGGCGAGCGCGGCCGGATCGCCTTCACCGTCCCCCACTTCGGGAGGTACCTCCGCGAGCGCGGGTGACGCTGGTCGTCGGCGGGGGTTCGTCCGCAGCGCGCGCCCGCGAAGTCGAGTGGGGGTGTCGCCGATCGTCGGCGGGGGTTACCGTCCGCGGCGCGCGGGCCCCCGCTGGTTGAGCAGGGCGCCCTGGCGCCCGTGTCGAAACCCCCGGGCCGTGGGTCCGGCCACCCGTGACCATGGATCACGGTGCTTGTCTGGCGCCTCCGCTTCGCTTCGGCGCGTGTCCGCGGCGCTGGAACCCCCGCTGGTCCGGGTTCAGGCGACGGGCGGCGGCACCCGGAACTCGCGCGGGAGCTCCTCGAGGAGCCGGAGCCAGAGCTCGGCGGCGGTGGGGTACGACGCCACGGCGTGGCGCAGCACGTGGACCGGGACCCCGCCGGTGATGGCCACCGTGGCGGCGTGCACGAGCTCCCCGGCCTCGGGACCGACGAACGTGGCGCCGAGCAGCAGGCGGGAGCCGCGGTCGACGACGAGCTGGGCGTCGCCGACCACGTGGTCGCGGAGCAGTCCGGTGCCGGCGGCGGACGACGTGGGCACGCGGGTGGTCACCACGTCGTGGCCGGCGTCGCGGGCCTCGGCCTCCGTCATGCCGACCGAGGCGACCTCGGGGTCGCTGAAGACGACCTGCGGCACGGGTGCCTCGCGGTCCGGCTCCCAGGCGACCTCGCCCGCGGCGGCCGCCGCGATCCGGGCGCCCACGACCCGGGCCTGGTGCTTGCCCCAGTGGGTGAGCGGCGGACCGCCGCTCGCGTCGCCCACGGCGTGCAGCCACTCGGGCAGCCGGCCGGCCTTGACGTCGTCGGGCGACAGCCCGACCGAGTCGAGGCCGATGTCGTCGAGCCGCGGCACGCGGCCGATGGACAGCAGGATCTCGTCGGCCTCGATCTCACCCGTCGACGTCGTCAGCGTGACCGCCCCGCCGTGGACCTTGCCGATCCCGGTCGCCTCGGGCGACTCCCGGCGGACGTGGGTGACGTCCACGCCGAGTCGCACGTCGATCCCGCGGTCGCGGAGGCCGGCCAGCACGGCCTCACCGGCGAACGGCTCCGTGCGGCCGAGCAGGCGCCGGTCGCGCACGACGAGCGTCACGGCCGAGCCGAGCGCATGCATCCAGATCGCGGCCTCGCACGCGACGACCCCGCCCCCCACGACGACGAGTCGGTCGGGCACCTCGACCACACCGGTCGCGTCGCGGGAGTCCCACGGGAGGGCGTCGGCGTACATCTCCGGGACGCGTGCCTCGCTGCCTGTGGCGATCACCACGGCCTGCCGGGCCTGCACGAGCGTGTCGCCGACCCGCACGGTCCGCTCGCCCGCGATCCGCCCGTCCCCCCGGACGACGGCCAGGCCGGCACCCTCGGCCCATGACTCCTGCCCGGCGTCGGAGTAGTCCGACACCCAGTAGTCGCGCCGCTCGAGCAGGGCCTTCGGCGCGACGTGGGCCGTCGACACGCCGTGCAGGTCGGCGGTCGTGTCGGCGACCGCGATCGGCCGGAGCAGCGCCTTGCTCGGCATGCACGCCCAATAGCTGCACTCGCCGCCGAGCAGCTCGCGCTCGACGATCGCCGCCGTCATCCCCGTGCCCTCGACGGCGTACTGCGCGGCGTTCTCGCCCGCCGGACCGCCGCCGATCACCACGACGTCGTACTCCACTGTCTCCATGCCCGTGACCCTAGCCCCGCGTCGATTGGGACTCGCTTGCCCGTTCAACTACAGTGGTCCACGAGGGGAGTACCCCGCCCAACATCCGTCGGTCAGTACGGTGCCTCGACAGGCACCCCGGCGGAGGCCGCTCTCGGAAGCGGTGGGGGAGACCTCAGGAAGTTCCACCTGCCGATTCCTGAGGAGACCCATGTCGTCCATCGCGTCCCCCACCCTGTGGTTCATCACCATCGCCGTGGTGCTCGCCCTGCTCGTCGTCGACTTCGTCGCCACCCGGCGGCCCCACGAGGTGTCGATGAAGGAGGCCCTGGCCTGGTCGGCGTTCTACGTCGCCCTGCCGCTCACCTTCGGCCTCTACGTCTGGAACGCCCACGGCGGTGACCGCGGGCTGGAGTACTACACCGGCTACCTCGTCGAGAAGACGCTGAGCGTCGACAACCTGTTCGTCTTCATGCTGCTGCTCGCAGCCTTCGCCGTGCCCGAGGTGCTCAAGCAGCGGGTGCTGCTCTACGGCATCATCGGCGCGCTGGTCCTGCGCGGCATCTTCATCGCCCTCGGTGCGGCCGCGCTGTCGCGCTTCGACTGGGTCTTCCTGATCTTCGGCGGCGTGCTGCTGCTCACCGGCATCAAGCTCCTGCGTGACGCGATCCGCGGCCAGGAGCACGAGGTCGACGTGGCCGAGATGCGCATCGTGAAGCTGCTGCGCCGCTTCATGCCGGTCAGCGACGAGTACGACGGCGCCAAGATCACCGTGGTCAAGAAGGGCGTGCGGATGCTGACGCCCTTCGCGCTCGTCACGGCTGCCGTCTTCGCCACCGACATCGTCTTCGCCGTCGACTCGGTGCCCGCGGTCTACGGCATCACGGGCGATCCGTACCTCGTCTTCGTGACCAACGCCTTCGCCCTGCTCGGCCTCCGCGCGCTCTACTTCGTGCTCGAGGGAGCGCTCAGCGCGCTGGTCCACCTCAGCTACGGCCTGGCCGCGATCCTCGGCTTCATCGGGTTCAAGCTCGTGCTCCACTGGGCGCACCTGGTGTGGCCGTCGGTCCCTGACGTGCCGACCCTCGCCTCGCTGTTCGTGATCGTCGGCATCCTCGCCGTCACCGTCACCACGAGCCTCATCGCCAGCCGCCGCCAGAAGGCGCGCGAGCCGGAGGCCGTGGGCTGACCCGGCTGCGGCCCGGCCTCAGCACCAGCGGCGTACGCCGTTGGGGCTGAGGTCGAGGTCGCGGTAGACGACGGCCAGCAGGTCGCCGTAGTCCCGGCAGGTCTTCGCAAAGTCCCGGGCGCGGTACTCGACGACGAGGACCTGGTCGCCGAAGTGGTCGACGTAGTCGCCGCACTCGTCGTAGCGCCCACACTCCTCGGAGACCGCGAAGTCGAAGCCGAGCGTCGTGCCGTCGAGGGTCGCCCAGTTCTTCTGGCCGACCGCGAGTCCCGCGTCGTGCGCGGTGGCGGTGAGCAGCCGGGCGAACGCCTTCGCCTGCTTCGCCTTGATCAACCCGCGGCTGCGCGAGTAGGAGTCGAGGTTGTCGTACTCGACGGCGTCGAAGCCGTCGCGTGCACAACCGGCGGTCCAGCGGCCGACCACCGAGGCGAGCGCCTTCCGCTTGGCCGCCGTGCGGACGTCGAGGAGCCACTCGCCCCACGCCTCGTCCTCGACCAGCCGGCCCCGGCCGTCCTGGAGCAGGAGGTCGCGGTGCTTGCGCCAGTAGCGCTTGGCGTCCGGCTGCGTCTGGAAGCCGTTGACGTAGCAGATGTTGTAGGCCCCGGGGGCCGGCTCGGCGGTGCGGTCGCGCACGACGATCCCGACGTTGTCCGGGACGTAGGCCGGCCCGCCGAGCTGGTAGTCGACGTCGGTGCCGGTCGGGAGCGGCTGCGTCTCGGCCGCGTGGACCGGCGCCGAGAGGCCGACCAGCAGCAGGAGGGTGACGAGCAGGGTGCGCATGTTCGCCAGCGTAGGCGGCTACTCCGTGGCGAGCATGGTCGCGCCGAGGCCGATCATCATCGTGCCGCCGCCGGCGCTGAGGGCGTCCAGCCGCTGGGGGCGACGGGCGAACCAGGTCCGCGCGGCACCGGCGACCATCGCCCACGTCGTGTCGGAGACGATCGCCATCGCACTGAAGACCGCACCGAGCACGAGCGTCTGGACGAGGACCGGGCCGGCGGGGTCGGTGAACTGCGGCAGGAAGGCGACGAAGAAGACCATCGTCCTCGGGTTCGTGGCGCCGACGGTCAGCCCGATGCGCACCGGGTGCCCACGTCGTACGGGCATCGCGTCGGCCATCGCCAGCCGGGCGTCGGCGCGGTGGCGGATCGCCTGGATCCCGAGCCAGACGACGTAGGCGGCGCCGGCCACCTTGACCACGGTGTAGGCCGCGGCGCTGGCCGCGACCACCGCGCCGAGGCCGATCGCCACGAGGACGACCTGCACCATCACGCCGAGGCCGTTGCCGAGCACCGACAGCAGCGCCTCACGACGCCCGACGGTCAGCGCGCGGCCGATGGTGAAGAGCAGGCTCGGGCCCGGCACCTGGACGAAGAGGAACGAGGCGACGAGGAACGCGAGCCACTGGCTGGACGACGGCATGGCCCCAGTGTGGGACCACACCGCCGTCGCTGTCAGCCGGGTTCGTGGGTCGGCTCAGCAGCCGCCGCAGGAGTAGTAGGTGATGTCCCAGTGGCTGCCCTCGCGGGCGTAGACGTTGCCGGAAGGAGCCGTGTAGAGGGTGGCGCCGTCACCGCGCACGCCGGAGTAGGCATAGGTGCTGGTGATGAAGCTCGAGACGCAGTCGGTCGGGCGGATGTCGACCTTGTAGCCGTTGGCGTGGCTGTAGGTGCCGCCGGCGTGACCGGTCTCGGTGCCGCCGGTGATCGTGATCGCGCAGCCGCTGGCGCCCTTGAACGTGATGATCCCGCTGACCGACTCCTGGTTGATCTGCTCGTAGGACGTGCAGGTGCTGACGTTGCGGTCGGTGCAGCCGCCGGTCGAGACCCGGCTGATGCCCGCCGCGGAGAGCTGGCTCGCGGCCTGCGCGTCGGTCAGCTTGGTGACCGCCTGCGAGGGGCTCGAGAGGCCGATGATCGCGACGAACGAGGCGATGACGGCGAGGACGATCCTGCTGGTGGTGCGGTGCATGAAGGCGTGCCTTCCTGTCGTGGCGAGACCCCCGATGGGCTCGCCGCTCCCTCCACCACACCGGATCGACGCGGTAGGGTCAACTCCGAGGGCGCCGTCCAGCGCCCAGCCCACGCGTCGGCCCCAGTCCGCAGCGAGGTGGCGAAGGGGAGCAGATCCTCGGGCAGCTCACTCAACGGATTCGTCGATGCCCGCTGCAGCGGCGTACTGGGGACGCAGCGCAGTCGAAGGTGATGACGATGACCAGGGACAGTGACTTCAAGCGCGTCGTGCGGGGCCGCATGGCCGAGACCGGCGAGGGCTACACCGCCGCACGCGCGGCGCTCGAGCGAGAGGCGTACGACGCCGCGCGGACCGAGCAGGAGCGGCTGGTCGCCCGGCTGTTCAGCGGCGGGCGGATCGAACGCGTGCCGGCGAAGCGCAAGGTCCGCGCGGCGGTGCTCCTCGAGGTGGTGAGCCGGTTCGAGCCGGGCCGGGACTACTCCGAGAAGGAGGTCAACGAGGTGCTGCTCGGCGTGCACGAGGACTTCGCCTACCTCCGCCGCGAGCTCGTGAACTACCACTACCTCGAGCGCGCGGACGGTCGCTACCGCACGGCCCCGCACGCTCCCACGCGCTCGCCGCTCGAGCGCCAGGAGATCCCGGCGTGGGAGGCGCACTGGCTGGAGGGCTTCCTGAGCGGACGCTGACGGGGCAGGCTGGAGGCATGACAGCCACGACTCCCGAAGGCATCGACCCCGAGGTCGCCCCGTCCGGCCCCGGCTGCGTGGAGTGCGACGCGGCCGGCGGCTGGTGGGTGCACCTGCGTCGCTGCGCCCAGTGCGGCCACGTCGGGTGCTGCGACAGCAGCCCCGCGCAGCACGCGACGAAGCACTTCGCGGCGACCGGCCACCCGGTCATGCAGAGCTACGAGCCCGGCGAGGACTGGTTCTGGGACTTCGCCCGAGAGGTCGGGGTGCAGGGGCCGCGACTCAGCGACCCGCAGAGCCACCCCGCCGACCAGCCGGTCCCCGGCCCCGCGGGCCGGGTGCCTGCGGACTGGCAGGACCACGTCCACTGATCGGGTCCCCCACCCCGCCCAGCAGGCGGCGTGCGGACAGCGTGACTGCACCCATGGAATCCCCATTCCCCTGTCGGCACCCGCGGCATGACCCCCACGCACGAGCTCGGATGCTCTCAACGCAGATGAGGTTAACCACGACTCCGTCGTCGGCGGAAGCAAAAAGCGTGGAATCCGTCGATCCTGTCCCAAAGTAGGAGCCGATCCTCGCTCGTGGTCTGGACCAGCGGCGCACCCGGCGGACCTCCCCCGCGGGGGTCGACCCGCGTGCCATGCTTCGTCGCATGCGTCGTACGCCGCGCCTCCGCCGCAGTCGTGAGCGGCAGGCCGAGGCCCGCACCCGCCCGCAGGTCGTCGCGCACCGCGGCAGCAGCCACGACACCGCCGAGCACACGCTCGAGGCCTACGTGAAGGCGCTCGAGGAGGGTGCCGAGGCGCTCGAGTGCGACGTCCGGCTGACCGCCGACGGCCACCTCGTGTGCGTCCACGACCGCGACCTGAGGCGTACGACGTCCACGATGGGGCTCGTGTCGACGATGAGCCTGGCCGAGCTCGACGAGCTCGACTTCGCGTCGTGGAAGAACCCGTGGTCCGACCTCGACGACGAGGCCCCGGCGCGGGACCCGATTCACGGCAAGGTGCTGACCCTGCGCAAGCTCCTCGAGACCGTCGCCGACTACGACCGGCACGTCGAGCTCGCGATCGAGACCAAGCACCCGACGAGGTACGGCGGCCTGGTGGAGCGGCGCCTGGTCGAGGCGCTGGACGAGTTCGGCTGGGCCGGTGCCGGCTCGCCCGCGCGGATCATGAGCTTCTCGGTCAACGCGATGAGCCGCGTGCGCCGGCTCGCGCCCGACCTCGACATCGTGATGCTCGTCGACAGGGCGCACCACTGGCCCGTCCTGCGCCCGATCGTCGACGACGACTGGATCATCGGGCCCGGCGTCGAGGAGCTGCGCGACCACCCCGGCCTGGGCCGGCACCTGGTCAGGGCCGGCCGCGAGATCCACGTGTGGACCGTGAACACCGCCGACGACCTCCAGCTCTGCCTCGACGTCGGGGTCACCGCGGTCATCACCGACCGGCCGAAGTTCATCCTCGAGCTGCTCGACTCCTAGCGGCGATCGCGGAAGTCCGGTCGCGGGGCCTGCCCGACTAGGGTTCGCGCCATGGCCAAGAAGTCGCGCAGCACGCAGACGTCCGCTTCCCGCACCGAGGGTGAGGTCGGACCCCGCCAGCCCTGCCCCTGTGGTTCGGGCAAGCGCTACAAGGCCTGCCACGGTGCGGCCGGCGGCGCCGCGCCGACGTTCGTGGCACGCCCCTTCGAGGGGATGCCCGACGAGTGCGACGTGATCGCCCTGCGCGAGCTGGTCCCGGCCGCGACCGCGCCCCTGACCCTCGCGGCCGGCGGCCCGGCCGTGCGCCTCGCCACCCTGCTCCCGGGCGCGGCTCCCGCGATGGTCCGCGACTCCGGCGACATCTGGCTCGGCCTGCAGGTCCAGCACTCCTACGGCAACCCCGCGCGCGACCTCGGCGCCGTCCTCGAGGCCGCGCTCGCGACCGAGGAGCCCGGCATCGTCGGCCTGATGAGCGCCCCCGGCGACGGCCCGAGCATCCAGGACCTGATCTCCGACACGTCCCTCGACATCACCGTCCACGACGGCTTCGAGTACTGGATCGACGACATCCCCGAGCGCGACGCGTCGATGGAGGCAGCGCTGGAGCAGGCCAACGGCGGCGTGATGCCGACCAGCCGGCTCACCTCCGTCGAGGCGGCGTACTGGACCAACGTGGGCACCAAGGAGCACCTGCGCTGGGTCATGCCGCACCCCGAGGACCAGCTCCTCGACGCGCTCGCCCGCCTGCACGCCGCCGGCCAGGACTCGGTGGCCGACGGGTCGCGCTTCGTGGGCATGTTCCGGGCCCACGGGCTGCTCGCCCCGGTGTGGGACCTGCCGCTCGGGACGGGGGCCGAGGTGCTCGAGGGACCGGCCGCGACCTTCGCCTCCGACCTCGCCGAAGCCCTGCAGGGAGGGGACCTCTCGGCTGCCGAGCGGTCGGCCCGTGCGGGACTCGCCAACCGTCAGGTGACGATCCGGTAAGGACGCTCCTACGGGTTCGCCACGTGTCGAACACAACCGGACCAATGGTTGTGCGCGCGCTCACGAGCGGAGTAGATTCGCTCTCGCCCGGTCGTTGTCGTTTCCCCCGTCGACAACGACCGGGCACTCACATTTCACGCGCCCGCACCCGCCAGGCCTCCAGGTTCCTGAAGCCCTTGGCCGAGATCCGGCGCAGCCGTCGCCAGCGCCACCGCGCCTCGGGATCCTCCTCCGGCGCGTCCTCGTGCGCCTCGTCGCCGGCCGCGGTCAGCGCCGCGTGCACGCCCGCGTCGACCAGCACGGAGCCCGGGCGCGCGGCCGAGGTCAACCGGGAGGCGGCGTTGACGGTGGAGCCGAACACGTCACCGAGGCGGCGTACGACCGCGCCGTGGGCGATGCCGGCCCGCACCGCCGGGAAGGGGTCGTCCTCGTCGTCCCCGCGCGTGGTCAGTGCCAGCGCGATCTCCACCGCGGCGGCGGGGTCGGCGACGGTGAAGAGCACCTCGTCGCCGATGGTCTTGATGACCTGACCGCCGTGGTCGACGACCAGGGTCGTGGTGTCCTGCTCGAACCCGTCGACCCAGGCGACGAGCTCGGCGCCGTCGAGGCGGCGGCTCTGCGCGGTGTAGCCCACGATGTCGATGAAGCACACCGACAGCTCCGACTCCGCGCTGGTGAGCGCCGTCGAGTCCTCCAGCAGGTGCTGGGCGGCGCTGGCGAGGTGCCGGCGCCAGACGTAGGTCTGGAGCGCCTCGACCCGGGGGAGCACGTCGGACGCGAGCTCGGTGAGGTGCGCCGCCGGGTCTCCGGCCTCCGCTGCCAGCCCGGCCAGCAGGGAGGCCTGCCACTCGGCGAGGCGGGCGTAGCTGCGACCCCAGGTGCGCACCAGGGCCGCCTGCTGGTCAGGCGGCAGGATGCCCATCTGGACCAGGTCGGAGGCCAGCCGCAGCGCCTCCACGTCGCTCGCCGCGAACGCCCGGTCGTCGTCGCTGTGGTGCGGGAAGCCGAGCTGGTGCCAGAGCGTCGTGGCGACCTCGATCGGCACGCCCGCGCGCTCGGCGACCTCGTGCTGGGTCAGGCCGGGTGCCTCGCCGAGGAGGAAGGCCCCCATCGCTTCGGCGACCTCGGCGGGGACGTCCAGCGGGGGCGGCGCCTCCTCCGCGCTCATGGCTCAGCCGCCGTTGACGCGTCCGGCCGCCGCCTCGCGCAGGGCGGCGCCGAAGGCGGGGACCTCGTCGGCGAGCTGTTCGAGCCGCTCGCTGGTGAAGTGGACGACGCGCAGCGGGGTCAGCGCGACGACGGTGGCCGAGCGGAGCGTCCTGTTGACGATCGCGGCCTCGCCGACGACGGAGCCCGCGCCGAGGGTGGCGATCTCGACGCCGCCCCTGCGCACCGACACCTCGCCCTCGGTGATGAGGTACGCCTTGTCGGCCGGTGTGCTCTCGGCGATCGGCGACCAGCCCTGCGGCAGGGTCAGGGTCCGGCCGGCCGCGATCACGCGCTCGGCGTCGGCCGGGCTCAGGGCATCCAGGATGGAGTCGGTCATGCCTGCTCAACGAGTCAGCGCAGGCGACGTGACGGGCCTTCGGTCAACAGTTGTGCACTGAGGTGTGGATCACCCGGCGTGGAGCGGCTCACGGGCGATCGGGCAGCTCATGCAGCGCGGGCCGCCGCGGCCGGAGCCGAGCTCCGAGCCGGCGATCCGGACGACCTCGATGCCGGCGTCCTCGAGCCGGTCGTTGGTCTCGTCGTTGCGCTCGTAGGCGACCGCCACCCGCGGTGCGAGGGCCAGGGTGTTGTTGCCGTCGTCCCACTGCTCGCGCTCGGCGGTGACCGGGTCGAGCCCGGTGTCGATCTGGTGCAGCGTGTCGATCTGCATCGCCTTGGCCGCAGCGACCAGGAACGGCTCCGACTCGCCGACCTCGAGCTCGAGCTCGGCCTCGTCGTCGCCCTGGCCGGACATCGTCACCGTCACCGCGCGGAGGGTGTCGGCGATGTTGGGATACATCACCACCTTGTCGACGTCGACCATCGTGCAGACGGTGTCGAGGTGCATCGTGGCGCGCTCCTGCGCGATCGGGACGGCCAGCACGGTGTGGGCGAGGCCCGCGTGGAAGACCTGGCGCGCGAGCCGCTCCACCCCGGCGGGCGTCGTACGCTCCCCGACGCCGACCGCGATCACGCCCGGCGCGAGCAGCAGGACGTCGCCGCCCTCCACGTGCTCGTTGTGCCAGCCGTGGATCTTGCGGGTGCCGGCGAAGCGCGGGTGCTCGGTGTAGATGAGCTCGGTCAGCTGCGTCTCGCGCTTGCGCGCGGGCATCGCGAGGCTGGTGACGGCGACGCGGTCGCGCACCCAGACGCTGGAGTCGCGCGTGAAGAGCAGGTTGGGCAGCGGGTCGATGAGGAAGTCGTGGGGGTCGAGCAGGCTGGTGACCAGGCCGTGGCCGCCCTTGACCTCGTCGTTGCGGATGCCGGCGGTCAGCACGCCGGTCAGCTCGGCGGGGGAGAGGTCCTTGAGCGCGGTCGCGAGGTAGCGGCGCATCGTGTCGCCGAGGTGCAGTCCCGACAGCGCGCTGGTGATCGCGTGGTTGCGCGCGAGCTCGCTGTCGAGCGTCTCGGTGAGCAGCTCGGTGAGGTAGAGCACCTCGACGCCGCGGTGGCGCAGCGTCTCGGCGAACGCGTCGTGCTCCTCCTGCGCCCGGCTCACCCACGGGATGCCGTCGAAGAGCAGGCGGTCGTTGTTGCGGGGCGTGAGCCGCTTCAGCTCGTTGCCGGGACGGTGGAGCATGACGGTCGCCAGCCGGCCGACCTCGCTGTCCGCGCCGTGAGAAGTCTGTGCCATGGCGCGACTCTAGTGCGTCCGGGTGTCGGTGCACGTGCGGCGGATGTGGCCCTCGGATCGACGATGGCGGGGCCACAACCGCCGCAGCTGGTCACGCCGCGTCGGCGTGGCCCGGGAAGTGGGCGCGCCAGGCGTCGTCCAGGCGGAGCGGTACGCCGTCCAGCCCGCGCGCGAGCAGCACGCGGTGGATCCGCCTGAGGGTCTCGTGGGGCTTCGCGTAGACCCCCGCGCTGATGACCGGGAGCAACCGCCACTCGTCGTCGTCGATCGCACCGCGCCGCTCGAGGTCCGACTCCCAGGCCTCGGTCGTGACGACGTGGACCTTGCCGTTGTACTCGACCGCGACCCTGACCGCGGGGTAGGACAGGTCGTACTTGCGGATCATCTGGCCGACCTCGTCGCGCACCTCGAGGTTGACCGCCGGCTCCGGCAGCCCGGCCAGCACGATCAGCATGCGCAGGCGCGACTCCATCGGCGAGTCGACTCCGGCGCGGACGTAGGCGGCCGCCTGACGCGCTGCTCGCGCAGCCGGGTGTGCGACATCGGCGCACCAGGCGACGAGCGCGGCCGCTGTCACCAGGTTGCGCCGCACCATGGCGTCGCCGAGCACCACGAGGTCCACCAGTCCGACCAGCGAGGCCATCTCGACGAAGAGCATGCGCGGCTCGGAGACGCGGATGCCGTTGACCACGCGCGTGGTCACCTTCCCGCCGACGTGGACCTTGACGCCGGCGTGGCGGCGACGCTGTCCGGCGCGCGGCACGCTCACGTGCTCCAGCGCGATCGTGGGGATGGGGAGGTCGTAGACCCGGGCAGCCGAGGCGTGGGTTGCCCAGGCGACGTCGTCGTACGGCAGCAGGGCTGCGGCTGCCCGCGTCGCCGGGGTGACGACCTTCGCCGCGGCGACGTACGTCCCGGGCAGCACGAGCTTGTACGCCGGCCCGCGAAGCTGCTTCGCGGTGATCCCGGCGCTCAGCGCGCTCTGGCGCCGGAACGGACGGAGTGGATCGAAGTCCATCGGGTGATGGTGGACCGCGACCCCACCTCTCCGCTGGCGCGATCCACAGGCCCTCGCGCAGGTGCGGCGGATGTGGCCCTCAGAACAGAGACTCGAGGGCCAGAACCGCCGCACGTGCGTACGGCGTCAGAGCTGGGTCGCGCGCCACTCGTCGCGGAGGAGGGCGTACTCGTAGGAGCTGGTCCACTCGCCCTTGGACCAGAAGTCGCCGACCTTGTCGACCTCGCGGCGCATCCCGAGGCGTTCGCAGAGGGCGGCGGAGCGGTCGTTGCGGGTGTCGAGGTTGGCCACGATCCGGCGGAGGCCGTAGTGCTCGAAGCCGAGGCGGAGGACCGCCCGCGCGGCCTCGGTGGCGTACCCGCGACCACCCTGGTCGGGCAGGACCGTCCAGCCGATCTCGCCCTCGCTGAGGCCGGTGCCCTGCAGGTGCAGCATCGAGTCGCCGACGACCGTGCCGTCGTGGGTGACGACCACGAGGCCGACGAACATCCCGTCGCCGGGCTGCATCCGGCGGCGGACCATGTCGACGACCTCGGCGCGGTTCTGCGGGCGGGTCAGCAGCAGGCTGGTCCACTCCTCCGACGCCCACGCCCCGACGAACGCCTCGGCGTCGCCCTCCTCGAAGGGACGGAGCACCAGCCGCTCGGTCGTCAGCGGCCACACGGGCGCGATCGGGGTGAGGAACTCCGCGCGCGGGCGGTCGACCCAGGTCTCGCGCAGCGTGGGCTGGTCGAAGCGGAGCCGGTCGTAGGCCGTCATCGGCAGCAGCAGGGAGTCGAGCCCGGTCACCGCGATCACGCCGTCGATCGCCTCGCCGAGCATCCCGCGCCCGACGCCGTCGTGGGGGTCGTGGTGCAGCAGGTCGACCGCGGCGGCGGCCTCGGCGACGCGCTCGAGCATCTGCTTGATCCGGACGGGCGTCACCTCGCGGAGGGCGACGTACTGCCCGTTGAGGTAGTGCACCCACTTCTGCTCGCCGGTCTCGGCGTCGCCCTCCCAGAAGGCGACGAACCAGTCGTGCAGCCGGTCCGGCCCGCCGGCGATCGCCGCAAGCTCCGCGTGCGCGGCGGGCACCATCGGCGTCCCGTCGGAGAGGACGTACGACGGCAGCGGCAGGAGGCCGGCCAGCATGGCGTCGAGCGCCTCGGGCGTGGCGGCGACGAAGTGCCTGCGGACGTAGGCGTCGTCCTCGGGGGTCATCGGGTGGTCGCCGTTGACCGCGACGTAGCGATCGTGGACGGCCATCTCGGCCGGGGTCCTCAGCGCGTCATCTCCCACACGGTCAAGCCTGCCATCAGCACGCAGACCGTGGCACCCACGTAGTGGAGCACCGAGAGCTGCACGTGCTGGAGCAGCACCCGGCCGACGATGACGGCGAGGCCGGAGACGGCGAGGAGCGCTCCCCACGAGCCGAGGAAGACCGACACCGGGTCGTCGTACTTCGCGACGAGGGAGATCGTCAGCAGCTGCGACAGGTCGCCCCACTCGGCCGCGAAGAGCACGAGGAACGAGGTGACGACGACGCGGAAGCCCTGCGCGGTGGAGCGGGCGGCGTACTCCTCCTCCTGCTCGGACTCGTCGTCGTCGGACGAGCGTGCCTCACGGAAGAGGATGATCGCGCCGATCACGAACATCAGCGCCGCCACGGCGTGGATGAGGTTCGCGGGGAGGAACGACGCGGCCTTGCCCACGCCGACCGCGACCCCGGTCTGGACGAGGAACGCCAGCGCGACGCCGATCCAGACGAGGAGCGGTCGCATCCTCGTCGACATCACCAGCGTGGCGATGAACGTCTTGTCGGGCAGCTCGACGACGAAGATGGCGCCGAAGGCCAGCGCCACCACCAGGGGATCGATCACCGGCTGAGCATGCCACCTGCCCTGGAGTCACCGGATATCCGGTGACTCCCCCGCTTGTCGGCCGAGATCTGGGTGACGAACCGGGAGACTCGGGTGCGAAGTACGTCCTACGCGCCGCGGAACGGGTCGGCCGGGTAGACGCCGAGCACCTTGACCTCGGTCGTGAAGAAGGCGAGCTCCTCGAGCGCGTTGCGCACGCCCGGGTCGTCGGGGTGGCCGTCGACCTCGGCGAGGAACTGGGTGGCGGTGAAGTGGCCGCCGACCATGTAGCTCTCCAGCTTGGTCATGTTGACGCCGTTGGTCGCGAAGCCGCCGAGCGCCTTGTAGAGCGCGGCCGGCAGGTTCCGGACGTTGAAGATGAAGGTGGTGACGACCGGGCCGTTGCCCGACGGCGCCTGCTCGAAGTCGCGGGAGAGGACGACGAAGCGGGTGGTGTTGTGGTCCTCGTCCTCGACGTCGTCACGCAGGATCTCGAGGCTGTAGATCTCCGCCGCCAGCGGTGGGGCGAGGGCCGCCTGGGTCGGGTCACCGCTCTCGGCGACCTCGCGGGCGGCACCGGCGGTGTCGCCCGCGACGACCGGGGTCAGGCCGAGCTCGCGGATCACGCCGCGGCACTGGCCGAGCGCGTGGACGTGGCTGTGCACCGTGCGGAGCGACCCGACGCCGGCGCCCGGGAGGGCCATCAGCGCGAAGCGGATCCGCAGGAAGCGCTCGCCGACGATCTTCAGCGACGAGGTCGGCAGGAAGTGGTGGATGTCGGCCACGCGGCCGGCGATCGAGTTGTCGATCGGGATCATCGCGAGGTCGGCATCGCCGTTCTCCACGGCCGCGAAGGTGTCCTCGAAGGAGGCGCACGGCAGCGGCTCCCAGTCGGGGTAGGCCTGCTGGCAGATCAGGTGCCCGTTGGCTCCGGGCTCGCCCTGGTAGGCGATGCGGCGCCTCACGTCAGTCACGATCGGAGAGTCTGTCACCCGCAGCCGTGTCCGACCGGCCGTGACCAGTCGCCGAACATAGGCTCACCCCCATGCTCGATGTGGTCGCCGTCGTCCTCGCCGCCGTCGCGTGCGCCCTCGCTGCGCTCGCGCTCCGTCGTACGACGACCCGCACGGCCGGCGCCGACGTCGAGGCGCTGCCCGAGGACGTCCACGGCCTCCGGCAGGAGGTCGCGGCCCTCAAGGCGGAGAACCGCGACGCGCTGCGCCACCTCTCGGTCGTGCGCTACGACGCGTTCGGCGACGTCGGCGGACACCTCAGCTGGAGCCTCGCCGTGCTCGACGACGCCGGCCACGGCGTCGTGCTCACCTCGATCCACGGTCGCAGCGAGGCCCGCACCTACGCCAAGTCGGTCTCGTCGTGGACCTGCGAGCAGCAGCTCTCGCCGGAGGAGGAGGAAGCGATCGAGCACGCCCGCCCCTGAGCCTCGACAAACGGGCGTCAAGGCCCGTTAAGACGGCGACAAGACCGGGCCGGAGGCGCTCGGGCGGGGTGACGGTGGGGGCATGTCCCTCTCCAGCAGCCTGCTCGTGGTCGCGGTGGTCGTCATCGCGCTCTACGTCCTTGCAGCCCTCGTCTTCCCGGAGCGCTTCGAGTGAGCGACACGACCTCCGGACTCCTCACCATCGCCGTCCTCGTCGCCCTGCTCGCAGCGGCGTACGCCCCGCTCGGCGACTACATGGCGCGCGTCTTCACCAGCACCCGCCACCTGCGCGTCGAGCGCGTCGTCTACCGGCTGACCGGGGTCGACCCGGGCGCCGAGCAGGGGGCGCGGTCGTACGCCACCAGCGCCGTCGGGTTCAGCCTCGTCAGCGTGGTCGTCCTGATGGCGATCCTGCTCGGCCAGGCCGCGCTCCCGATGAGCCGCGACCTGCCCGGGATGCCGTGGTGGATGTCGTTCAACACCGCGATCTCCTTCGTCACCAACACCAACTGGCAGTCGTACGCCGGTGAGTCGACGCTCGGCTTCACCGCGCAGATGGCGGGCCTGGCCGTCCAGAACTTCCTGAGCGCGGCCGTCGGCATCGCGATCGCCGTCGCGCTGATCCGCGGCTTCGTCCGCCAGCGCAGCGGCACCCTCGGCAACTTCTGGGTCGACCTGACCCGCGCGACCGTGCGGATCCTGCTGCCGCTGTCGTTCGTCGCGGCGATCCTGCTCCTCGCGGGCGGCGTGGTGCAGAGCTTCACCGACACCACGGTCACCACGCTGGCCGGGCACTCGCAGGTGCTCACCGGCGGCCCGGTCGCGAGCCAGGAGGCGATCAAGGAGCTCGGCAACAACGGCGGCGGCTTCTTCAACGCCAACTCCGCGCACCCCTTCGAGAACCCGACCGCGCTCACCAACTTCCTCGAGGTGTTCCTGATCCTCGTGCTGCCGGTCGCGCTCACCCGCACCCTCGGCACGATGCTCGGCAACCGCCGCCAGGGCCGCGCGGTGCTGGCGGTGATGGGCCTGCTCTGGACCGTCTCCCTGGTCGTCACCACGTGGGCCGAGGCCGGCGCCCACTCCGTCGCCGGGCAGGCCGCGGGCGCCGCGATGGAGGGCAAGGAGACCCGCTTCGGCGAGTGGGCGACGGCGCTCTTCGCGGTCGCCACGACGGGGACGTCCACGGGCGCGGTCAACGCCTCCCACGACTCCCTCACCCCGGCCGGTGGCGGGACGGTGCTCGTCAACATGATGCTCGGCGAGATCGTCCCCGGCGGCGTCGGTGCCGGCATCTACGGCATCCTCGTGATGGCGATCCTGACCGTCTTCGTCGCCGGCCTCATGGTCGGCCGGACGCCCGAGCTGCTCGGCAAGAAGATCAGCGCGAGGCAGATGACCTACGTCGCGCTCTACACGCTGACCACCCCGGCCCTCGTCCTCGTCGGCACCGGGGCCGCCATCGCCCGCGGCAGCACCGGCGACGCGATGGGCAACCCGGGCGGCCACGGCTTCAGCGAGGTGCTCTACGCCTACACCTCGGCGGCCAACAACAACGGCAGCGCGTTCGGCGGGATCACGGTGACCTCGGACTTCTTCCAGGTCACCCTCGGCCTCGCGATGCTGCTCGGGCGGTTGCTGCCGATCGTGCTGGTGCTGCTGCTCGCGGGCTCGCTCGCCGAGCAGGGCAAGGTGCCCGCGACCGCCGGCACGCTCCCCACCCACACCCCCCTCTTCGTCGGGATGCTGGTCGGCGTCATCGTGATCATGACCGGCCTCACCTACTTCCCGGCGCTCGCCCTCGGACCGATCGCAGAGGCCCTCGCATGAACGCCCTCCTGACGCAGGCCGGGACCCAGCTCCCGCAAGCCGTCCGCAAGCTCGACCCGCGCCACATGTGGCGCTCGCCCGTGATGTTCCTGGTGCTGCTCGGCTCGGTGGTCACCACGGTCGCCGCTGTCGGCGACCCGAGCATCTTCACCGTCTCGATCGCCGCCTGGCTCTGGCTGACCGTGCTCTTCGGCAACCTCGCCGAGGCGGTCGCGGAGGGCCGTGGCAAGGCACAGGCCGCCTCGCTGCGCGCCACCCGCACCGACACCGTCGCCCGGCGCCTGGCCGACGACGGCACCGAGACCGAGGTCGCGGCGACCCAGCTGAGGGTCGGCGACCACGTGGTGGTCGAGGCCGGCGAGATCGTGCCCGGCGACGGTGACATCGTCGAGGGCATCGCCTCGGTCGACGAGTCGGCCATCACCGGCGAGTCCGCCCCGGTCATCCGGGAGGCCGGCGGCGACCGGTCGGCGGTGACGGGTGGGACGCGCGTGCTGTCCGACCGGATCGTCGTCCGCATCACCGCGGCGGCCGGCGAGACGTTCCTCGACAAGATGATCGCCTTGGTCGAGGGCACCTCGCGCCGCAAGACGCCCAACGAGGTCGCGCTCTCGATCCTGCTCGCCAGCCTGACGCTCGTCTTCCTGGCGGCGGTCGCGACGCTCGCGCCGATGGCGACGTACGCCGGTGCGCCGCAGGACCTCGTCGTCCTGGTCGCGCTGCTGGTCTGCCTCATCCCCACCACGATCGGGGCGCTGCTCTCGGCGATCGGCATCGCCGGCATGGACCGGCTGGTGCGGGTCAACGTGCTCGCCATGTCGGGCCGCGCGGTCGAGGCCGCGGGTGACGTCAGCACGCTGCTGCTCGACAAGACGGGGACCATCACCTACGGCAACCGGCAGGCCAGCCGCTTCGTCGCGGCCCCCGGCGTCGGCGACGACGAGCTCCGCGACACCGCGCGGCTCTCCAGCCTCGCCGACCAGACCCCCGAGGGGAGGTCGGTCGTCGAGCTCGCCCTCACGCAGGGCGCCGACGACCGCCTCCTCCCGGGCGACGCCTGCTTCGTCGAGTTCACCGCGCAGACCCGGATGTCGGGCGTCGACCTCGGCGACGGGACCCAGGTCCGCAAGGGCGCCGGCTCCGCCATCGCCGCGTGGCTCGGGGTGGAGCAGCCGTCGGAGGTGCACGGGATCGTCGAGCAGATCTCCCGCGAGGGAGGTACGCCGCTGGTGATCGGCCGCAAGGACGCGGCCGGCCACGGTGCCGTGCTCGGCGTGATCCACCTCAAGGACGTCGTCAAGGAGGGGATGGCCGAGCGCTTCGCCGAGCTGCGGTCGATGGGCATCCGGACGGTGATGATCACCGGCGACAACGCCCTCACCGCCCAGGCGATCGCCGCGGAGGCGGGGGTCGACGACTTCCTCGCCGAGGCCACGCCAGAGGACAAGATGGCCTACATCCAGCGCGAGCAGTCGGGCGGGCGGCTGGTCGCGATGACCGGCGACGGCACGAACGACGCCCCTGCGCTGGCCGCGGCCGACGTCGGTGTCGCGATGAACAGCGGCACCGCCGCCGCCAAGGAGGCCGGCAACATGGTCGACCTCGACTCCGACCCGACGAAGCTCATCGACATCGTCGAGATCGGCAAGCAGCTGCTCATCACGCGCGGTGCGCTGACGACGTTCTCGATCGCCAACGACGTCGCGAAGTACTTCGCGATCATCCCGGCGATGTTCGTGACGGCCTATCCCTCACTCGACCGGCTCAACGTGATGGGCCTGTCGTCGCCCCAGTCCGCGATCCTCTCGGCGGTCGTCTTCAACGCCCTCGTGATCGTGGCCCTGATCCCCCTCGCCCTGCGCGGCGTGCGCTTCCGCGCCGCGTCGGCGACCTCGGTGCTGCGCCGCAACATCCTGGTCTTCGGCCTCGGCGGCATCGTCGTGCCGTTCGTCGGGATCAAGCTCATCGACCTGCTCGTCTCGACCCTCCCCGGAATGTGAACAGGAACCCGATCGCCATGCTCGCCGACCTCCTCCGCCAGTCCCTCGCCGCGCTCCGCCTGCTCCTCGTGATGACCGTCCTGCTCGGCGTCGGCTACCCCGTCGCCGTGTGGGCCGCCGCCCAGCCGTTCGGTGACCGGGCCTCCGGCCAGCCCGTCAGCCTCGACGGCCGCGTCGTCGGCTCCCGGCTGATCGGCCAGCAGTTCGACGGCGACGAGTGGTTCCACTCGCGGCCCTCCCCGAACGACTACGACACCCTCGCCTCGGCCCCGAGCAACCTCGGCCCCAGCAACCCCGACCTCGTCGCGGCCATCGCCGATCGCCGGGCGGAGATCGCTGCGCGCGAGGGCGTGGCGCCGGGCGACGTACCTCCCGACGCGCTCACCGCCTCGGGATCCGGCCTCGACCCGCACATCTCGCCGGCCTACGCCGAGCTCCAGGTCGCCCGGGTCGCCGCGGCCAACGGCCTGTCGGAGGACGACGTGCAGGCGATGGTCGACGACGCCACCGAGGGTCGCGGGCTCGGCTTCCTCGGCGAGCCGGGCGTCAACGTGCTCGAGCTCAACCTCGCGATCGCCGGTGCTGCTTCCGGTCCAGGTGGAGACTGAGCCCGTGGAGAGAGGACGGCTGCGCGTCTACCTGGGCGCGGCGCCCGGGGTGGGCAAGACCTACGCCATGCTCGACGAGGGCCACCGCCGGCTCGAGCGCGGCACCGACGTCGTCGTCGGGTACGTCGAGACGCACGGCCGCGCGAAGACCGAGCAGGCCGTCGGGGGCCTCGAGGTCGTGCCGCGCCGCACGCTCGAGCACGGCGGGACGCGCCTCGAGGAGATGGACCTCGAGGCGGTCCTCGAGCGCAGTCCCGAGGTGGTGCTGGTCGACGAGCTCGCCCACACCAACGTGCCGGGCAGCGCGCACACCAAGCGGTGGCAGGACGTCGAGATCCTGCGCGACGCCGGCATCGAGGTCGTCACCACCATCAACATCCAGCACCTCGAGTCGCTCAACGACGTGACCGAGCAGGTGACCGGTGTCCGGCAGCGCGAGACCGTGCCCGACCACGTGGTGCGCTCGGCCGACCAGATCGAGCTGGTCGACATGAGCCCGCAGTCGCTGCGGCGCCGGATGGCGCACGGCAACGTCTACGCCGCCGACAAGATCGACGCGGCGCTGTCGCGCTACTTCCGCGAGGGCAACCTCACCGCGCTGCGCGAGCTCGCGCTGCTCTGGCTGGCCGACCGGGTCGACGAAGGCCTCGAGCGCTACCGCGACCAGCACGAGATCGACTCCACCTGGGCGACGCGCGAGCGGATCGTCGTACCGGTCAGCGGCGGTCCGGAGTCGTCGACGCTCATGCGGCGGGCGGCGCGGATCGCGAGCCGGCGCTCGGGCGGGGAGTGGCAGGCGTTGTACGTCACCCGGCAGGACGGGCTGCGCGGGATCGCGCCCGACGGGCTGGCCGCGCTCGGCACCAAGGCCGAGGAGCTCGGCGGCAGCTTCCACACCGTCGTGGGCGACGACCCGGCGGAGGCGATCCTCGCCTTCGCGCGAGCGGAGAACGCGACCCAGGTCGTCATCGGGGCGAGCCGGCGCGGGCGGGTCTCGACGGTGCTGCGGCCCGGGGTCGGCGAGCGGGTGGTCGCGGGCTCGGGCGACATCGACGTCCACATCGTGTCGCACGACCACGCCCGTCAGTCGTCGATGCGACCTCCGGCCGACAACCTCGGGGTCCGTCGCCGGGCCGTCGGCTTCGCCGTCGGGGTCGTCGTGCCGGTCGGGCTCAGTGCCCTGCTCTACGCCACCCAGGACCTGCACGGCCTGCCCATCGAGGCGATGTCGCTGATGATGGTCGTCGTCGCGACCGCGTTGATCGGCGGGCTCGTGCCGGCGGTGCTGTCGGCGCTGGTGAGCGCGCTGCTGCTGAACTACCTCTTCACCCCGCCGCTCTACACGCTCACGATCGCCGAGCCGGAGAACGTCGTCACGATCGCGATCTTCGTGGCCGTCGGCATCGCCGTCGCCACCGTCGTCGACAACGCCGCCCGCCGGACCGCGGAGGCCCGGGCCGCCCGGGCCGAGGCCGACGCGCTCACGGTGCTCGCGCACTCGCTGCTCACCGCCAGCGACGACCTCCCCGGGCTGCTCTCGTCGGCGTGCCGGCTCTTCAACGCCGACGGGGCCGCGGTGCTGCGGCGCCCGCCCTCCTCCGTGGCCGGCGAGCAGGTCGAGGTCGTCGCGAGCTGCGGCAAACCGCCGACATCGGTCGACAGGGCCGACATGTCCGCCGCGATCGACGACCAGTCGACGCTCGTGCTGGCCGGCGCCACCCTGCCGGCGACCCAGCGCGGCCTGCTCAACGCGTACGCCGCCTACGCCAAGGTGATGGACGACCGGCGGCTCGCGACGCTCGCCGAGGTCGAGCGGCTCCGGCTGACCGAGGTCGACCGTACCCGCACCGCGCTCCTCCAGGCGGTCTCCCACGACCTGCGCAACCCGCTCGCCGCGGTGAAGGTGTCGGTCGACAGCCTGCGCAGCACCGACGTGGCGTGGTCCGACGAGGACCGCGACGGGCTGCTGGAGACCATCGAGGAGTCCACCGACCGGCTCATCGCCCTGGTGGGCAACCTGCTCGACATGAGCCGGATCAGCACCGGCTCCGTCAGCGTGGTGCTGCGCGAGGTCGGGCTCGCGGACGCCGTCCGCACCAGCCTCGCGCCGCTCGACGGCGGCTCGCGCATCGAGGTCGACGTCGACGCCGGGCTGCTCGTCATGGCCGACGCGGGCCTGCTCGACCGGGTGCTCGCCAACATCTGCGAGAACGCCCTCAAGTACACGCCCGCCGCCGCCGACGTCCGCGTCGACGCGGCCGCCGACGGCCAGCGGGTCGTCGTACGCATCGCGGACTCGGGCCCCGGTGTCGCCGACCAGGACCGCGACCGGCTGTTCGCGCCCTTCCAGCGGTTCGGCGACGTGCCGGAGAAGGACGGCGTCGGGCTCGGGCTCGCCGTGGCGAGGGGCCTGACCGAGGCGATGGGTGGCACGATCGCGACCGAGGAGACGCCCGGCGGCGGGCTGACGTTCGTGCTCGAGCTGGAGGGTGCACCGTGACCTTCGTCCTGGTGGTCGACGACGACCCGGCGATGCGCCGCACGCTGACGATCAACCTCCGCGCGCGCGACTACGAGGTCGAGACCGCCGGTGACGGCCGGTCGGCCCTCCAGGTCGTCGACGAGCGGATGCCCGACGTGGTGCTGCTCGACCTCGGGCTGCCCGACCTCGACGGCGTCTCGGTGCTCGCGCAGCTCAGGTCGTTCACGCAGGTGCCGGTGATCGTGGTGTCCGCACGCACCGAGTCCGACGACAAGGTGGAGGCGCTCGACCTCGGCGCCGACGACTACATCACCAAGCCCTTCTCGATCGAGGAGCTGCTCGCCCGGATCCGGGTGACCACGCGCCGGACCGGCCGTGAGGAGCCCGACCTGGTCGTCGAGGTCGACGGCCTGCGCCTCGACCTCACCGACTCCCGCGCGTGGCGCGACGGGTCGGAGGTGCACCTGACCCCGACCGAGTGGCGCATCGTCGAGGTGCTCGCCCGGCGCCGCGGCCGCCTGGTCCGCCAGGCCGAGCTCCTGCGCGAGGTGTGGGGTCCGGCGTACGACACCCAGACCAACTACCTCCGCGTCCACATGGCCGGCATCCGGCGCAAGCTCGAGGCCGACCCCGGCCGCCCGGTCGTCTTCCTGACCGAGCCCGGGATGGGCTACCGCTTCGTGGGCTGACCCGGCGTCGCAGCGGGCTCGGCTCAGCGGGGGACGCGGACCAGGAGCCGCCCGTGGACGCACTCCATCCAGAGCTCGCGGCCCTCGCCGATCGAGTCGCCGTCGAGCTGGCGGGGGGTGTCGGAGGAGGCCTTCAACCGCACCCGCGCACCCGTACGGCGGTCGAGGGTCTCGTCGACGACGCTGCTCTTGCGCAGCACGCGCGAGGCCACCGTGATCCACGACAGGAACTGCCGCGGATGGATGATCACGACGTCCAGGATGCCGTCGTCGATCGTCGCGTCGGGCAGGAGCGGCATGCCGGCCTGGAGGAAGCCGACGTTGCCGACGACGACCGTGCGGGCGCGGTGGGTGGTGGGCTCCTGGTCGTCGACCTGGACCTCGATCCTCACCGCCGGGAACATCAGCGACTTCAGCGCCGAGACGACGTAGGCGACCCAGCCGATGCGCTTCTTGATGTCCTCGTTGACGCCCTCCATGATCGCGGCGTCGAAGCCCATGCCGGCCATCACCATGAAGTGCGTGTCCTCGATGCCGTCGCCGCCGACCTCGACCAGGTCGATGGCCCGGTCCTGGCCGTTGAGCGCGACGTCGATCGCCGAGCGGAGGTAGAGCGGGATGTCGAGGTTGCGGGCCAGCAGGTTGCCGGTGCCGGCGGGGATGATGCCGACCGGGATGCCGGTGCCGGCGAGCTCGGCGCACACCTCGCGGACGGTGCCGTCACCGCCGCAGACCATCACCAGGTCGGCGCCGGAGACCGCGGCCCGCTCGGCCATGCCCGTGCCGGGGTCCTCGACGGTCGTGTACTGCCAGGTCGGCTCGGACCAGCCCGACTCCCGGGCCATCGAGCCGACGATCGCGCGGAACTGGCCCACGTCCTCGACCTTCACCGGGTTGAGGATGACCGCGAGCCGCTTCTCCGAGGCGTAGACCTCCGGCAGCGGCTCCGCCTTGGCCGCGGTCGAGCGCGGGCGCGGGTCGACGAAGGCGAGCACGACGAGGAAGACGGTGAGGGCGAGCAGCGTGCCGCCGATGACGTCGGTGGGGAAGTGCCGCCCGAGCAGCAGCCGGTCGAAGCAGACCAGCAGCCACCACGCCACGACGACGGTGATGCCGAGCCGGCGCAGGTTGGTGCGGCGGACGAAGAGGGCCAGCAGCATGACCAGGATCGCGGCGAACGCCGCCACGGACGACGCGTGGCCGGAGGGGAAGCTGTAGTTCTCGTGGAGGCCGAGGGTGTCCTGCCAGCTCGGGCGCGAGCGGCCCAGCCAGAGCTTGATGCCGGTGGTCGCCAGCGCGGTCACCGACATCACGACGACCGCCAGCAGCGACGCCCAGCGCTGGCGGCGTACGAACAGCACCAGGGCGAGCAGCACCGTCAGCGTCGTCATGCCGATGGTGCCGAAGGCGACCTCGATGACGCGCAGCACGTCGACCAGCGCGGAGTAGTCGTCGGCCCAGTCCTCGAGGCGCCGGCCGTTGACGTCGAAGGAGTCGAGTGGCGCCCGGTCGCGCGTCACCATGATCGCGAGGACGCCGAACAGCACGGCGGTCACTGCGGCCCACGTGAGGCAGCGGTTCCGGGAGGTGGGGGTCACCGGTGAAGTATGCCCAAACCGATGCGAGAACCCGAGTCCGCGACGGCTAGCCTGTGGGCGTGATCGATCCCCGCCTGCTCCGTGACGACCCCGACCGCGTGCGCGCCGCCCAGGCCAAGCGTCGGCTGTCCGACGACGTGGTCGACCGTGCGCTGGAGGCCGACTCCGCGCGCCGGCAGGCGATCGCCGACTTCGAGGCCAGGCGCGCCGAGCAGAAGGCCAGCGGTGCCCTCGTCGCGAAGGCGCAGGGCGAGGAGAAACAGACCCTGCTCGCCCAGGTCAAGGAGCTCGCCGCCGGCGTCAAGGAGGCCGAGGCCGCCCGCGCCGCCGCCGAGGCCGCGTGGGACGAGGCGATGAAGGCGATCCCCAACATCGCCGACGACGCGGCGCCCGCGGGCCTCGAGGACGACTACACCGTCATCGAGCAGGTCGGCACGCCGCGCGAGTTCGACTTCGAGCCGCGCGACCACGTCGAGCTCGGCCAGCTGCTCGGCGCCTTCGACCTCGAGCGCGGCGCCAAGGTGTCGGGCTCGCGCTTCTACTTCCTCACCGGCGTCGGCGCGCAGCTGCAGCTCGCGCTCGTCAACATGGCGATGGACCAGGCGCGCGCCGCCGGGTTCGTCCAGACCGCCGCGCCGTCGCTGGTCCGCCCGCGCGCGATGGAGGGCACCGGCTTCCTCGGCCAGGCCGCCGACGACGTCTACCGGATCGAGGGCGAGGACCTCTACCTCGTGGGGACGTCGGAGGTGCCGATGGCGGCCTACCACTCCGACGAGATCCTCGACGCCGGCCAGCTCCCGCTGCGCTACGCCGCCTTCAGCCCGTGCTTCCGCAAGGAGGCCGGCTCGCACGGCAAGGACACCCGCGGCATCTGGCGCGTGCACTGGTTCGACAAGGTCGAGATGTTCGTCTACACGACCGTCGAGGAGTCCTACGCCGAGCACCAGCGGCTGCTCGCGTGGGAGAAGGAGTTCCTCGACAAGCTCGAGCTCTGCTACCGCGTGATCGACACCGCCGCCGGTGACCTCGGCCTGAGCGCGTCGCGCAAGTTCGACTGCGAGGCGTGGATCCCGACCCGCAACGGCTGGGGCGAGCTGACCTCCACCTCCAACTGCACCGAGTTCCAGGCCCGCCGCCTCGACATCCGCACCCGCGGCGAGCACGGCACCACGCCGGTCGCCACCCTCAACGGCACGCTCACCGCGGTCACCCGCGCGATCGTGGCGATCCTCGAGACCCACCAGAACGAGGACGGCTCGGTCACGCTGCCGCAGGCGCTGCGCCCCTACATGGGTGGCCTGGAAGTGCTGAAGCCCCTTGTCTGACTGGATCCCCCGGGTCGTCGCGCTCGACATCGACGGCACGCTGCTCAAGTGGGTCGACGGGCAGACCGAGGACTACGAGACCATCACCGCCCCGGTCCACGACGCCGTGCACCGCGCGCTCGACGCGGGAGCGCACGTCGTGCTCTCCAGCGGTCGTTCGCCGCACGGCATGACCCGGATCGCCGACCTGCTGGGTCTTCCCCGTGAGGGCACCGACCGGCTGTGGATCGTCGCCTCCAACGGCGCGGTGGTCTTCCGCTACCCGCCGATCGAGGTCGTCCACGAGGAGACCTTCGACGCCGCTCCCGCCGTGGCCGCGGTCCTGGAGCACCACCCCAGGGCGCTCGTCGCGGTCGAGGAGCGCGGGGTCGGCGGCTACCGCGTCAACCGGGTCTTCCCCGAGGGCGAGATCTCGGGTGAGCAGATCATCACCGAGGTCGACGACATCGTCGGCGAGCCGGTCAGCCGCGTGATCATCCGCGACCCCGAGGCCACCGCCGACGACTTCATCGAGCTCGCCGCGCGCCTCGGCCTCCACGGCACCGACTACGTCGTCGGCTGGACCGCGTGGATGGACCTCTCCCCGGTCGGCGTCTCGAAGGCCTCCGGGCTCGAGCACGTGTGTCGCGAGCTGGGCCTCGGTGCGGCCGACGTGCTGGCGATCGGCGACGGACGCAACGACATCGAGATGCTCCGCTGGGCCGGTCGCGGTGTGGCGATGGGGCAGTCGGTCGACGCGGTCAAGGAGGCCGCCGACTTCGTGACCGACTCGGTCGTCGACGAGGGCGCGGCGGTCGAGATGTCGCGATGGTTCCCCGCGCCCGGAGCCTGACGTGACCGCTCCGCGTCTCGTGGCCACCGATCTCGACGGGACGCTCCTCGACCCCTCCGGACGGGTCTCCGCGCGGACCCGCGCCGTGCTCGACGAGCTCGACGCGCGCGACGTACCCGTCGTGTTCACCACCGGACGTCCCGTGCGCTGGATGGTCGACCTCTGGGACGCCGTCGGCGGGCACGGGCTGGCGATCTGCAGCAACGGCGGGATCGTGTACGACGTCGCGGCGCGGGCCGTGCGCGACTTCAGCGCGGTGCCGCGCGAGGTGGGCATGGAGCTCGCCGCCCGGGTGCGCGAGGCGGTGCCGGGGACGACGCTGGCGGTCGAGCACACGTCGGGCTGGGCGAGCGAGGACGGCTTCCCGACCCACCCGGACGATCGCGACTCCGAGCAGGGGACGTGGGAGTCGATCTGGCGCGACGACGTCGTCAAGGTCCTCGCCGTGCACCGCGACCTCGAGGCGGAGGACTTCTGGAAGCGGGTCGACGACGCGGTGGGCGACCTCGTCACCACCACCTGGTCGTCGGCCTTCGCGCTCGTCGAGATCAGCGCCGCCGGCGTCACCAAGGCGACGACGCTCGACTCGCTCGCGACCGAGATGGGCGTCTCCGCGGCCGAGGTCGTCGCGTTCGGCGACATGCCCAACGACCTGCCGATGCTCGAGTGGGCCGGGACGTCCTACGCGATGGCCAACGCGCACCCCTCGGTGCTCGACCTCGCCGACCACGTGGCGCCCGGCAACGACGAGGACGGCGTCGCGGCCGTGCTCGCCGAGCTCTTCTCGCTGTCCGGTTGAGTGCGGACGCGGCACCCGTCGCCGCGGGGGCGCGCACTCGAGCCGGTCGGGCTGGTTAGGCTGGCCCGCATGTCCGTCGCGCTGTCCCGACCCGTGCGCATCGCCGCCGCGATGCTGCTCGCGTGCCTCGGTCTGGCCGTGACCAGCGGCGCCCCGGCGAGCGCCGCCGGGCCGTGCACGCCCGGCTCGCTGCAGGAGCAGATCGACCAGGCGGCGGCGATCTTCATCGGCAAGGTCGACACGGTCTCGACGGAGGGCACCACGACGACCTACGGCATCACGGCGTCGCGCGCCTACAAGGGCACCCCGGAGCGCTCGACCGAGGTCGAGACCCTCGACCGGGCGAAGGCGTGCGGCCTCGTCGACCTCAAGGTCGGCAACGACTACGTCTTCTTCGCCACCGGCGACGCCGCCCCCTACTCCGCCGACCGCCGCGGCGGCACCGGTGCGGCCAACCCGACCAAGGTCACGAAGATCGAGGAGGTCCTCGGTGCGGGCACCTCGGTCGAGCCTCCTCCTCCGCCGACCGCCCAGCTGACCAAGGTCGAGGACTCACCGCCGCGCGGGCTCGCCCGGATGGCGGCGCCCGGGGCCGCTGCCGCGATCATCGGCCTGCTCGGCCTCGTCGTCGTACGACGTCTCGCGCGCCGCTGAGCGCTGCCTTCGGGCTATCGGGGGATCAGAGGTACATCCCGCCGGACGGGCCGCCGGACTCGCCGGCGCCCTCGTCGGTGGGCATGTTCGGCATGCCGGTCGGCTGCTGGGGCGCGCCGCCCTGGCCCATCGGGAGGGCGCGGCGCATCTGCTCGAGCTGGGCGCGCGAGGCGACCTGCTGGGCGTAGATCGCGGTCTGGATGCCGTGGAAGAGGCCCTCGAGCCACCCGACGAGCTGGGCCTGGGCGATGCGGAGCTCGCCCTCCGACGGGGTCCCGGCCTCGGTGAAGGGCAGGGAGAGTCGTTCGAGCTCCTCGACGAGCTCGGGCGCGAGGCCCGTCTCGAGCTCCTTGATCGAGGCGGCGTGGATCTCCTTGAGGCGCTGGCGGCTGGCCTCGTCGAGGGGCGCAGCCTTCACCTCCTCGAGGAGCTGGCGGATCATGCTGCCGATTCGCATCACCTTCGCCGGCTGCTCGACGAGCTCGGTGATGTGGCGCTCGCCCTCGTGCTCGTCGCCGTCGTCGTCGCCCGAGCCCTGCGTCATCGCCGGCAGGGCGCTCGCCGGGATGGTCCCGATCGGCTGGCCGTCGGGTCCGACGACCACGACCACGTCCTCGCCCCGGGCGTCGTCCTTAGTGCTCGCTGCGGACTGGTCGGGCTGCTGCTCGGTCATGCCATGACCCTATCCGGGCCTCTCAATCCCCTCGGAGCGGTGCGTGAGCCACGTTCCGTCCGTCGGAGAGGTGGCTGGGGCACCGCCCACTGGCGTGTCGGGCGGCCCTCGCCGGAAGGGCGGTGCGTGAGCCACGTCCGACCGCGCGGGAATGTGGCTCACTCACCGCTCGCGACCCACGACGAGGTCAGAGCGTCAGGACGAACTTCCCCGCGTGCCCGCCGGCCTCCATCGCCGCGTGGGCGCGGGCGACGTCCTCGAGCGGCATCGTCGCCTCGACGATCGGCCTGACCGCACCGGAGGCGACGAGGGGCCAGACGTTCTCGACGACGCCGCAGCAGATGGCGGCCTTCTCGGCCAGCGGCCGGGCGCGGAGCGAGGTCGCGGTGACCGAGGCGCGCTTGCGGAGCAGCGCGTTGATGTCGAGCTCGCCCTTGGCGCCGCCCTGCATCCCGATGATCACCAGCCGACCGCCGGTGGCGAGGGCGGAGACGTTGCGGGGGAGGTACTTCGCGCCCATGTTGTCGAGGATCACGTCGGCACCGCCGGCCCCCTCCAGCACCTCGACGAAGTCCTCGTCGCGATAGCTGATCGCCCGGGTGGCGCCGAGGGAGAGGCAGAAGTCGAGCTTCTCCCTGGACCCTGCGGTGGTGAAGACCTCGGCGCCGAGGTGGGAGGCCAGCTGGATGGCCATCGTGCCGATGCCGCCGGCACCGCCGTGCACCAGGAACCGCTCGCCCTTCGTCAGGTGCGCCGTCATGAAGACGTTGGACCACACGGTCGTCGCGACCTCGGGCAGCGCCGCCGCCTCGACGAGCGAGAGGCCGGCGGGGACCGGCATGACCTGTCCGACCGGCACGGCCACGCGTTCGGCGTACCCGCCACCGGCGAGCAGGGCACACACCTCGTCGCCGACGTTCCAGCCCTCGACGCCCTCGCCGAGCTCGGCGATCCGGCCGCTGCACTCGAGCCCGATGACGTCGGAGGCGCCGGGCGGCGGCGGGTAGACGCCCATCCGCTGGAGGGTGTCGGCGCGGTTGACGGCCGTGGCGACGACGTCGACGAGCACCTCACCGGCGCCCGGGCGGGGGTCGTCGACCTCGCCGATGGACAGGACTTCAGGGCCACCGGCGGCGGTGGTCAGGACAGCGCGCAAGGGATCAGTCCTCGTAGAGATCGTCGGTGTGGTCGACCGTGGAGTCGTCCGGGACCTCATCGTCCACGTCGTCGGGATCCGGTGCGTCGGCGGGTCGGTCCCAGCTCTCCGCGAGCTGCTGGGCGCGCGCGGCGAGGCGTTCGACGGCGTCCGGGTCGGCGCCCCGGGCACCCGCGGCGATGCCGAGCAGGTAGGCCGTGATGGGCGCTGCCGTCCGCTGCACGTTGTCCGCGACGGTCTTCGCCAGGTCGAGGAGCAGTCCCTCGTCGACCTCGGCCTCGACGTCGAGCACGTCGCTCAGCTCATCGATCCAGTCGTGAAGGTTCACCTCGCCAATGTCTCGCAGACGACGGTCCCCGGGCAAGCAGGTCGGGTCGATCCGCAGCGCCCGGGCTCAGCCGCGCAGGTCGCGCAGGTCCGTCCACGTGTCGACGTCGACCGCCTCGTGACCGCTCGAGGTGACCTCGGCGAGGTCGAGCGGCGCGAGCAGCCGGTGCAGGGCCATCCCGTGCTGGTCCTCCAGCCCCGGACGTACGTCGCCCAGCCGGCGCGCGTCGAGGACACCTGCGAGCTGGCGGCGACCTCCGGCGTCGTGGAGGAACGCCCCGTCCCGGCCGGCGGCCGCCTCGCGCAGCCGCCGCATCGTCGTGGCCGTCACGCGCGGCATGTCGACCGCCAGGACACCGACGAGGGTCGCCCGGCGCAGCAGCGCGTCGACGCCCGTCAGGAGCCCGGCGACCGGACCGCCGCGCGGCGGGTCCTCGCAGACGAACGTGACCGGGCGCTCGGTGTGCACGGCCCCGGGCGCGACGACGACGACCTCGTCGGCGTCGACGTAGGCGTCGATCGCGTGGGCGAGCAGGGTGCGGCCGTCGAGCTCGACGCTCGCCTTGTCGACCCCGTCCATCCGCGCCGCGGTGCCGCCGGCGAGGA
Source organism: Nocardioides exalbidus (assembly GCF_900105585.1). Classification (NCBI taxonomy): domain Bacteria; kingdom Bacillati; phylum Actinomycetota; class Actinomycetes; order Propionibacteriales; family Nocardioidaceae; genus Nocardioides; species Nocardioides exalbidus. The sequence goes on along the minus strand of NZ_FNRT01000002.1, from coordinate 1,335,228 downwards.
CGATGCCGCAGAAGGTCACCTCCCCATCCTTGCAGCGGTCCTACGCTGGAGGCATGAGCGACCACCCCACGACCGACCGGCTGCGCGTGCGCGTCCACCAGTGGGCGAGCGGGCTCGAGCCGGCGGAGAACCGCGACCGGCTGGCCGAGGGCGTGGCGCCCGGTGCGGACCTCGTGGTGTTCCCGGAGGCCTTCGCCCGCGACTTCGGCAGCGCCGGGTCCGGCGTGAGCGACCACGCCGAGCCGCTCGACGGGCCCTTCGCGACCGGGGTCGCGAAGGCCGCCGCCGAGGGCGCGTGCACCGTGGTCGCCGGGATGTTCGAGGTCTCGGACGATCCCGGCCGGCCGTTCAACACCCTCGTCGTCCGCGGCGCGAGCGAGGCGTCGTACCGCAAGATCCACCTCTACGACTCCTTCGGCTACCGCGAGTCCGACCGGCTCACCGGCGGCGCGCTCGAGCCCGTCGTGGTCGAGGTCGCGGGATGGCAGGTGGGGCTGATGACCTGCTACGACCTGCGCTTCCCCGAGCTGGCGCGCCGGCTCGTCGACGCGGGTGCCGAGGTCATCGTCGTCCCCGCCGCCTGGCTGCCCGGCGAGCGCAAGGTCGAGCACTGGCGCACCCTGCTCGCGGCGCGCGCGATCGAGAACACCTGCTTCGTCGTCGGGGCCGGCCAGCCGGAGCCGCGCTACAGCGGGCACTCGGCCGTCCTCGGCCCGCTCGGCGAGGTGCTCGCCGAGGCCGACGGACCGGAGCAGACCGTCGAGGCCACCCTCGACCGCACCGCCCTCGAGGCGGCCCGCCGCACCAACCCGTCCCTGGCCAACCGTCGGCTGTAACCTCGTCCGTCGTGTCTTCCCCCACCTCCGACAGCCGCCGCGGGAGCTCCCGCGGCAAGCGGGCTGCCGAGCGCCCGCCGTCGCGGCTGCGCAGGACGCGGAGGACTGACGCCGAGCCGGCGCCCGCACCCGCTGCGGAGACCGCCCCCGCGGTGCCGGTCGCACCGACGATGACGGCCGAGGCGCCCGCCCAGCCACCGGTCGTCGGCACCCCCGAGCCCGACTTCGCCGTGGGTCCGCGGCGCTCGCACCTCGCGCTGTGCCTCGGCGTCCTCGCGCTCGGCGCCCTGGCCCTCGGCTGGTCGGCGATCAACGGGATCTTCCACCACAACCAGACCCTCCGCGCGATCGGACCGGTCCCCGAGTGGGTCGACGGCACCGGCTCGACGCTCGTCGTGACCGCGCTCTCCTGGCTGCTCGCGACGCGCACCGCCGGGCGCCCGCTCATCTCCGCCGGGCTCGCGCTCGTGCTCTCCGTCGGGAGCCTGCTCGTGGGCGGGCGCGTCCTGCTCACCGGCGCGGCCGTGATGACGTGCGTCGTCGGGGCGGTGTACGCCGTCATGGTGACCGTCCCGGCCGTGACCTGGCTTCGGGCGGTGCGCGAGGTCGTGCTCGCCGCCGTGGTCGCGCTGCTCACCGCCCTCGCGGCCGTCGGCTTCGAACCGACCGTCTCGACCGAGCGCTTCGACCTCGCGGCCCTCTTCCTCGCGCTGGGCCTGGTCTTCACCATCGTCTACCGCCTCGGCGCCGGCCTGCACGGCCTCGGCCGCCGCGGCCTGTTCGTGGTGGCGAGCGGCCTCGCGGTGCTGGTGGCGACCCTGGCGTACGCCGAGCTGCTCCGGCGCTACGGCGTGCAGTCGTTCGTCTCCTCGCTCCTCGACTTCGCCGACTGGACGACCGCCCGCATCGGCGCCTTCCCGCGCCCCCTCGTCGTGCTCCTCGGGATCCCGGCGCTCGTGTGGGGCACGCACCTGCGCGCGCGTCGGCGGCAGGGCTGGTGGGTCTGCGCCTTCGGCGTCGCGGCGACCGTGCCGCTCGCGACGAGCCTGGTCTCGCCGGACAGCTCCTACCAGGAGGCGGGCCTCCGCGCGCTCTACGCGCTCGTCCTCGGTGCGCTGGTCGGCTACGTGCTCATCCGCCTCGACCTGGTCTTCACCGGCACCAAGGGCCGCCGCGGCAGGCGTGCCGAGGAAGCCGGACCGCACCGGCCCGAGCCGAGCCGGTTCGCCGCGCTCTGACCGCCCGATCAGCCGGTACGGATCGGTAACCGCTAGCGTCAGCGGCATGGCCCGATCCACGTCCCTCGAGATCGTCTCCGAGCTGGTTGCCAACGTCCTGGTGATCGAGGTCGCGGAGGGTGACCGCGTCGAGGCCGGCGACACCGTCGTGCTGCTCGAGTCCATGAAGATGGAGATCCCGATGCTGGCCGAGCGCGCGGGCACGGTCACCGCGATCAAGGTGACCGTCGGTGACGTCGTGCAGGACGGCGACGTCCTCGTCGTCCTCGACTGACCCCTCCCTCCCCGTCTGCGTGAGCCCTAGGCTCCTGCCATGACTCCTGCGCGCGCTCGCACGGTGCACCTCGTCGTCGCCGTCCTGGCCTGGGGGGCAGTGCTGTTCCAGCTCGTCCTCGTGCTGGCCGGCTCGGACGTGCTCCTCGAGGACGACCCGCCCGGCATGGGCGAGCGGATCTACCGCTTCTTCGCCTACTTCACGATCCAGAGCAACCTGCTGGTGGCGATCCCGTCGACGGTGCTGGTCCTGCGCCCCGACGTGGACAGCCGGTGGTGGCGCGTGGCACGCCTGGCCGGGCTCATCGGCATCAGCGTCACGGGCCTGGTGCACTTCTTCCTCCTGCGCCCGCTCCTCCACCTCGACGGCAGCGACTGGGTCGCCGACAAGTGGCTGCACATGCTCGTGCCGGTCGTGGCCGTCGCCGCCTGGGCCTGGGTCGGGCCCCGTCCCCGCGCGAGCGCGCGCGACGCGGCGTACGCGATCGTCTGGCCGATCCTGTGGACGGCGTGGACCCTCGTGTTCGCCGAGATCGACGGGTGGGTGCCCTACCCGTTCATGGACGCCGACAAGGACGGCTGGGGCCCGGTCGTCGTCGTGTGCGCCGGCATCACGGTGCTGTTCGTCGGCTTCTTCGCGCTCTACGTGTGGCTCGACAAGAGGCTGCGCCCCGCTCCTCAGTAGTGTCGGGAGCATGGAATTCCGATACCTCGGCAACAGTGGTCTCAAGATCTCCGAGATCACCTACGGCAACTGGCTCACCCACGGCTCGCAGGTCGAGAACGACGTCGCCTCGCAGTGCGTGCGCGCGGCCCTCGACGCCGGCATCTCGACCTTCGACACGGCTGACGTGTACGCCAACACGGCGGCGGAGACCGTGCTCGGCGAGGCCCTGAAGGGCGAGCGCCGCGAGTCGCTCGAGATCTTCACCAAGGTCTACTGGCCGACCGGCCCCAAGGGCAAGAACGACACCGGCCTGTCGCGCAAGCACATCATGGAGGCGATCGACGGCTCGCTCGAGCGGCTGCAGACCGACTACGTCGACCTCTACCAGGCCCACCGCTACGACACCGAGACTCCGCTCGAGGAGACGATGCAGGCATTCGCCGACGTCGTGCGCCAGGGCAAGGCGCTCTACATCGGCGTCAGCGAGTGGACCGCCGACCAGCTCCGTGCGGGCGTGGAGCTGTCGAAGGAGCTCGGCTTCCAGCTGATCTCCAGCCAGCCGCAGTACTCCATGCTCTGGCGCGTCATCGAGGACGAGGTCGTCCCCGCGTCGCAGGAGCTCGGCGTCTCGCAGATCGTGTGGAGCCCGATCGCCCAGGGCGTGCTCACCGGCAAGTACAAGCCCGGCGCCGAGCCGCCGGCCGGCTCCCGTGCGACCGACTCCAAGGGCGGGTCCGACATGATCTCGCGCTGGATGAAGGACGACGTCCTCACCGCCGTCCAGGACCTCAAGCCGATCGCCGACGACCTCGACCTGACGATGGCCCAGCTCGCCGTCGCGTGGGTGCTCCAGAACGACAACGTCGCCGCCGCCCTCGTCGGCGCCTCGCGCCCCGAGCAGGTCCACGACAACGTCAAGGCCGCCGGCGTGAGGCTCGACGCCGACGTCATGAAGCGCATCGACGACGCCATCGGCTCGGTCGTGGTCCGCGACCCGAAGCTGACGGCCGAGAACTCGCCCCAGTCGCGCCCGGTCTGACGTACGCCGCACGTGCGGCGGTGATGGCCCCCGGATCGCGATTCGGAGGGCCACATCCGCCGCACGTGCTCACACGTGTCCGAGAAGCTGCCCTCGATCGAGCGGTCTGGGGGCAGCTACTCGGACATGTGTCCGAATGAGACGTCAGGCGACCCGCGTGATCCGGTAGCGCACGAACGCGGGGACGAGGAGCGCGGCGAGGACGGTGAAGACCACCACGAGTACGCCGCCCCCGGCCGCGGCGACGGCGGCACCGGTGGCTGCCGCGGTGGCGCCGTGGGCGACGTCGGCGATGCGGGGGCCGCCGGCGACCACGACGATGAAGATGCCCTGGAGCCGCCCGCGGACGGAGTCGTCCGCCGCGGCCTGGAGCATCGACATCCGGAAGGCGGCCGAGGCCATGTCGGCGCCGCCGCCGATCGCGAGCATCACGACGGCGAGCACGAGCATGACCGTCGGCGCGGAGGGGGCGAGCATCGCGGAGACGCCGAAGCCGACCATGGCCAGGCCCCACACGATGATCGAGACGATCACTGCGAACCCCTGGCGCTCGACGTGGGAGACCCAGCCCGACAGCACGCCGCCGACCACCGCGCCGGCGGGGATCGCGGCGAAGAGCAGCGCGAAGGCCAGGCCGCCCTCGCTCGGGCCGCCGAAGTCGACGTGCGCCATCTCCGGGAAGAGCGCGCGCGGCATCCCGAAGACCATCGCGATCATGTCGACGCCGAACGACATCATCAGCACCGGCTGGGTCCGCAGGTAGCGGAAGCCGTCGACCACCGCCGACAGCCCAGGCACGGCGGTCGCGCCCATCACGGGCAGCGCCGGGAGCCGTACGACCGCGCTCAGGGTCGCGAAGAGCGTGATCGTGTCGAGCAGGTAGAGCCACGAGAAGCCGATCAGCGGGATCAGCGCGCCACCCACGAGCGGGCCGGCGATGCCGCCGGCCTGCATGACCGTCATGTTGAGCGAGTTGGCCGCGGGCAGCAGCTCCTTGTCGAGCAGCCGCGGCAGCAGCGCCGACCGGGTCGGCTGGTTGACCGCGAAGAAGGCCTGCTGCACGGCGAAGAGGCAGAGCAGCAGCCAGACGTTTTCGAGCCCGGAGGCCGCCTGCAGCCAGAAGCACGCGCTCGTCACGATGAGCCCGGTCGTGGTGACCATCAGGAGCGTGCGACGGTCGAAGACGTCGGCCAGCGCCCCGCCCCACAGCCCGAAGACCACGAGCGGGACGAGCCCGAAGACGCCGGTGAGGCCGACGTAGGCCGACGAGCCGGTCATCGCGTAGATCTGCGCGGGCACCGCCACGACGGTCAGCTGGGCCCCGATGACCGTGACGATGTTGGCTCGCCAGAGCCGCTTGAAGTGGGGGTTCGCCAACGGGCGGGTGTCCGCCAGCAGTCGCCTCTCCACCTCCGCAGGCTAGGCGAGCGCCGGCGGCCGCCGACGGGGTGGTCCGCGATGACCTAGCATCGTCGCGTGGCGATGAACCAGGACACGGCCGGGCTGACCGCCGAGGCGGCCCTCTTCCACGCCCTGTCCGATCCCTCGCGGCTGCTGATCGTGCGCCACCTCGTCCTCGGCGAGCACCGGGTCGTCGACCTGACGGCCCACCTCGGGCTCGCGCAGAGCACGGTCTCCAAGCACCTCGCCTGCCTCAAGGACTGCGGCCTGGTGACCTCGCGCCCCGAGGGCCGGGCGTCCATGTGGTCGCTGAACCACGCAGGCGAGCTGCTCGAGGTGCTCGGCACCGCCGAGCGGCTCCTCGGGCTCACCGCGATGAGCCCGGCCCACCACTACGAGGACCACCACCGCTGAACGGCGGTCGGGCAGTGGCTGGGCCGTGGCTCAGAGCAGCGTCGACCAGTACGACCAGAACCGCTGCAGGATCAGCAGCACCACGACGGCGTACACCCCGAAGAGCAGCGGCGCCGACCAGCCGTCGAGGAAGCGGCGCAGGCCACCGTCGCGCGCGGCCTCGCCGAGGACGCCCTCGCGGAGGTTGCGGCGGGTGACGTACCAGAAGGTCGGGATCACCACGACCCACACGACCATGCAGTAGGGGCACAGCGCGCCGATGCGGTAGAGGCTCTGGAAGGCCAGCCACCCGATCAGGGCGAGCGCGACGGTGACGCCGGCCTGGAGCCCGGCCCAGTACCACCGGGCGAAGCGGGCGCCGGCCAGCAGCGCCATGCCGGTGGCGATGACGACCGGGAAGGCGGCGACGCCGATGAGCGGGTTCGGGAAGCCGAGGAGCGCGGCCTGCGGGGTCTGCATGACGTTGCCGCAGCTGAGGATCGGGTTGATGCTGCACGACGGGACGTAGGTCGGGTCCTCGGCGAGGTGGATCCGCTCCACCAGCAGCACCGCCGCCGCGACCAGGCCGATCAGGCCGCCCACGACGAGGCCGACGGCGAGCCGCCGGTCGCGGAGGTCACGGTCGAGGTCGAGGTCGGCACCGGTCTCGGTGTCGTGCTGCGTCATCGGCGGAACCTCACTGGCTCAACGGAGTGGGGAGCGGGCGGCTCCGCACCATCTTCCGACATCGCGCCAAGGCTGGACGTGCCGGGTGCCGTGCACCTATCATCGCCAATGAGCGATGACAAAGACCACAAGCGATGGAGTACGACGATGGGTGCAGGTCACGGGCACGGCAGCGCGGCCGGTCGGCACCGCTGGCGCCTCGCGGTGGCCTTCGGCCTGGTGGCGGCCTTCTTCGTGGTCGAGCTCGTCGTCGGCCTGGCCGCGCAGTCGCTCGCGCTGATCTCCGACGCCGGGCACATGGCCGCTGACGTGGTCGCGCTCGGCGCCGCGCTGGTGGCGACGAAGATCGCGACCCGTCCCGACGGCACGGGGCGTCGGACGTACGGCTCCTACCGGGCCGAGGTCTTCGCCTCGGGCCTGACGGTGCTGATCATGCTCGGCGTCTCGGTCTACGTGGTCGTCGAGGCGGTGACCCGGATCGGTGAGACCGTCGAGGTCGCGTCCGGCCCGATGCTGGTCGTCGGTGGTCTCGGGCTGCTCGTCAACGTGGTCTGCCTCGTCCTGCTCCGCGGGGGAGCGCGGGAGTCGATCAACGTCAAGGGCGCCTACTTCGAGGTCGTCGCGGACGCCGCCGGCAGCGTCGGCGTGCTGCTGGCCGGCCTCCTCGTCGGCCTCACCGGGGCGGGCCAGTGGGACACCGCGGTCGCGGTCGCGATCGGCGTCTTCGTCGCCTTCCGCGCGGTGGTCCTCGGCCGCGAGGTGCTCGCCGTCCTCGGACAGCACGCGCCCCAGGACGTCGACCTCACCGCCGTCGTGCGCGACCTCGAGCAGGTCTCCGGCGTCGCCGAGGTGCACGACCTGCACGCCTGGACCCTGACGTCGGGGATGAACGTCGCCACCGCCCACCTCGTGCTCTGCGTCGGCGCCGACTCGCAGGCCGTCCTCGCCGGCGCGCAGACCACCCTGCGCGAGGGCCACGGCATCGAGCACGCCACCCTCCAGGTCGAGGCGAACCCGGCCAAGGAGTGCCACGCGGCCACGTGGTGAGGGCCGTCACCCCGGGGTCGATCCCGGGGCTCACCCCGATGGGTAGCGCGGGGCTGCGAACTATGCTGGAAACAAGGGAGCCACCGCTCCCACCACTCGAGCCACAGGAGCACTCATCATGGCCATCATCGGTTTCCTCGTCTTCGGGCTCGTCGTCGGAGCCCTGGCCCGGCTGATCAAGCCCGGCAAGCAGAACCTCAGCATCCTCGCGACCCTCGGCCTCGGCGTCGTCGGTTCGCTGATCGGTGGCGTCGTCGCCAGCGCGCTCGGCACGGGTGACATCTTCGAGCTCAACATCCTCGGGGCCATCGTCGCGATCGTCGCCGCCGTCCTGCTGATCGGTGTCGCCGAGTCGCTCACGGGTCGCAACAAGACCCACGTCTGACGCTGGCCGCTCCGGCCCCGACGCTCCCCCACGGGTGGCGGCGCGGGGCCGGTGGTGATTTCACGGGCGTCGGTGGACCGGGCTGCGAGGATCGGCGCGTGAACGAGGAGCGGCAGGAGACGGCGTACGGCATCGGCGCGTGGGCCGCGGCAGCACTGGTCTTCGGGTCGTCGGCCGCCGTGCTGGTCGTCGAGCTGGTCGCGCTGCGGCTGCTGGCGCCGCACTACGGCCTGACGCTCGAGACCAACACGATGGTCATCGGGCTCGCGCTCACAGCGATCGCGGCCGGCACCTGGGCGGGTGGGTCGGCCGCCGACCGGCTGCCGCCGCGCCACCTCCTCGGACCCCTTCTCGGGATCTCGGGCGCCGCCGTCGCCGTGACGCCCTCCGTCGTCCGCGCCTCGGCGGCGAGCGACAACCCGGGCCTGCTCCTGATCGCCGCCACGTTGTCGATCCTCGTGCCGGGCGCGCTCCTGTCGGCGGTGAGCCCGGTCGTCATCAAGCTCCGGCTGCGGTCGCTCGACGAGACCGGGTCGGTCGTCGGCCACCTGTCGGGCATCGGCACGGTCGGCGCGATCTTCGGGACAGTCGTGACCGGGTTCGTGCTGATCTCGCGGGTGCCGGTGAGCGGGATCCTCGTCGGGCTCGGCGTCGCGCTGCTCGTCACGTCGGTGCTGGTCCAGGTCGCCGGTCGCCGTGGCCGCGGTGACCTCGTGACTGCTGCCGTGGTCGCGCTCGGTGCCCTCGGTGCGGCGGCCGCGCCGAGCGGCTGCGACACCGAGACGACGTACCACTGCCTCGCCGTCGACGCCGACCCGCTGCGCGCGAGCGGCCAGGTCCTCGTGCTCGACGGACTGCGCCACTCCTACGTCGACGACGACCCGACCTTCCTCGAGTTCTCCTACGTGCAGGCGATGGCCTCGGTCGTCGACACCGCCTTCCCCGAGGGCGATCCGCTGGACGCCTACTACCTCGGCGCCGGCGGGCTGACGCTGCCGAGGTACGTCGCCGCGACCCGGCCCGGGTCGGCCAACCTGGTCTCCGAGATCGACGGCGGCGTGGTGGAGGTCGACCGCGAGCTGCTGGGCGACGACTTCCCGGCGAGCACCGACGTCCGCATCGAGGACGGCCGCCTCGCCCTCGACGACCTCGAGCCCGCGAGCCGCGACCTCGTCGTCGGGGACGCCTTCGGCGGGATCAGCGTGCCGTGGCACCTCGCGACCGAGGAGGTGCTGGCCGGGATCGAGCGCGCGCTCGGCGCGGACGGTGTCTACGTCGCCAACGTCATCGACAACGCACCCCTCGCCTTCGCGCGCGCCTACGTCCGCACGACGGCCGAGGTGTTCGACGAGGTCGCCCTGTTGGCCGCGCCCGAGGTGCTCGCCGGCACGGGTGGCGGGAACCTCGTGGTCGTGGCCTCGCAGCAGCCCGTCGACCTCGCTGCCGTCGAGGCACGAGCCGCGGAGCGGGACCTCGACTGGGGCTCGCTCGCCGGCGACGACCTGGCCGCGTGGTTCGGCGACGCGCCGCTCCTCACCGACGACTTCGCGCCGGTCGACCAGCTGCTGACGCCCTACCGCCAGTGACCCTCAGACGTCCTCGGGCCGGAAGAACTCGTGCACCAGCGAGACCACGTCGGCGATCGAGTCGACCACGCGGGTGGGGCGGTAGGGAAAGCCCTCCACCTGGTGCCGCTCGGTCGCGCCCGTCGCGACCAGGATCGTGCGGAGGCCGGCCTCGAGGCCGCTGATGATGTCGGTGTCCATCCGGTCGCCGATCATCACGGTCGTCTCGGAGTGCGCCTCGAGCCGGTTGAGCGCGCTGCGCATCATGAGCGGGTTGGGCTTGCCGATGAAGTACGGCTGGCGACCCGTCGCGGTGCTGATCAGCGCGGCCACCGAGCCCGTCGCGGGCAGCATGCCCTGCGCGCTCGGACCGCTCGGGTCGGGGTTGGTCGCGATGAACCGGGCGCCGTCGTTGACGAGGCGGATGGCCCGGGTGATCGCCTCGAACGAGTAGGTCCGGGTCTCGCCGAGGACGACGTAGTCGGGGTCCCGGTCGGTCATCACGTAGCCGATGTCGTGCACTGCCGCAGTGAGGCCGGACTCGCCCACGACGTAGGCCGACCCGCCCGGGCGCTGGTCGTCGAGGAACTGCGCGGTCGCGAGCGCCGAGGTCCAGATCCGGTCCTCCGGCACGTCGATCCCGCTGCTGCGGAGCAGCCGCACCCGCAGGTCGCGCGGGGTGAAGATCGAGTTGTTGGTGAGGACGAGGAACGGGATGTCCTGGTCGCGCAGCGCGGCGATGAACTCCTTGGCGCCGGGGATCGGGTCCTCCTCGCGGACGAGGACGCCATCCATGTCGGTGAGCCAGGTCAGCACGGGGCGCGGGGTGTCGGTCACGGGGACAGTCTGGCCGAGGTCGACCGACGTAGGCTCGAAACGTGGACGAGCTGGTGTCGGCGGAGGCGTTCGACGACCTCGTGCGTGACGCGATCGACGAGCTGCCGGAGTGGGTCGAGCACTTCGTCGAGGACATCGTCATCACCGTCGACGACCGGCCGCCGGCCGAGATGGTCGGCCCCGGGCGGACGCTGCTCGGTCTCTACCGCGGCGTCCCGCGCACCCGCTACGGCGGCCGCCCGCCCGGCTCGATGCCCGACACGATCACCCTCTACCGGCTGCCGATCCTGGCCACCTGCCGCGACGCGGAGGACGTACCGGCGCGGGTGCTGAAGGTGCTCGGCCACGAGGTCGGGCACGCGTTCGGGCTCTCGGACGAGCGGCTGCGCGAGCTCGGCTGGCACTAGTCGCCGGAGGACGCCGCCGGGTGTGACCGCTCGAGCTTCGCGCCCTCCACGTCGACGTCCGGCAGGATCCGGTCGAGCCACCCCGGGAGCCACCACGCCTTGTCGCCGAGCAGGTGCATCGCGGCCGGGATGAGCAGCATCCGCACCACGAAGGCATCGAGCAGGACGCCGAAGGCGAGCCCGAAACCGATCGGCTTGATGGTCGAGTCGTGGGAGAAGACGAAGCCCGCGAAGACCGAGATCATGATGATCGCGGCGGCCGTGACGACCGACCGCCCGGCGCGCAGGCCGTGCTGGACGGCGACGCGGGCGGGCGCGCCGTGGGCGTAGGACTCGCGCATCCCCGACACCAGGAAGAGCTGGTAGTCCATCGCCAGCCCGAACAGGATGCCGGTGGCGATGATCGGCAGGAAGCTCAGCACGGGGCCGGGCTCGTGGACGCCGAAGAGGTCGGAGAGGAAGCCGATCTGGAAGATCGCGGTGATGCCGCCGAAGGCCGCCAGCAGCGAGAGCACGAACCCGAGCGTCGCGGTCAGCGGCACCAGGATCGAGCGGAACACGATGACCAGGATGAGCAGCGAGAGCCCGACGACGAGCACGAGGTAGAGCGGGAGCACGCCGGAGAGCTGCTCGGAGATGTCGATGTTGGCGCTGGCGTTGCCCGCCACGCCGAGGGTCGCGACACCGCCGTCGGTCTCGGGGGTCATGTCGCGCAGGTCGTGCACCAGCGCCTCGGTCGACTCGCTCGAGGGCCACCGCTCGGGGATGACCTGGAACGCGAGGGCGTCGCGGTCCTTCGACGCCCCGATGGGGACGACGGCCACCACGTCGCCGAGGTCGCCCATAGCGCTGCCGACGGCCGCCTGCGCGGCGAGGACCTCGTCCTGGGCGATCGGCGCCGGGAGGTCGGCGACGACCAGGAGCGGACCGTTGAAGCCGTCGCCGAACTTCTCGGCCTGCACCTCGTAGGCCTGGTAGGCCGCCGAGTCCGGGGGCTGGGTCGCACCGTCGGGCAGGCCGAGGCGCATCTGCGTCGCGGGCGCGGCGACGACCAGGAGGGCGGCGATGCCGAAGCCGAGCACGCCCCAGGCGCGGGCGGTGCTCATCGGCCGGTCGCGGTCGGTGACGGCCGCGTCGTCCGCGCGGTGCCCGGCGGCGAGCGTCGCCCGCTCCCGCTTGCGGAGGATCCGCATCCCGACCAGCGACAGGATCGCCGGGGTGAGGGTGACGGCCATCAGGATCGCGACGAGCACGGCGACCGCGCCGACGGTGCCCATCAGGCCGAGGAAGCCGATGCCGGTGATGTTGAGCGCGAGCAGCGCGACGATGACGGTGATGCCGGCGAAGACGACCGCGTTGCCGGAGGTGCCGTTGGCGAGCCCGATCGACTCGTGGAGGTCGGCGCCCTGCTTCAGCTGGCGACGGTGGCGGTTGATGATGAAGAGCGAGTAGTCGATGCCGACCGCGAGGCCGAGCATCACGCCGAGCACCGGCGTGACCGAGACGAAGTCGACGACGCCCGACAGCGACAGCGAGCCCAGGGACGCGACGCCGACCCCGAGGAGTGCGGTCAGCAGCGGGAGCGCCGCGCCGATCAGCGTCCCGAGCATCACGGCCAGCACGATCGCGGCGATGACGACGCCGGCGACCTCGCCCGGGCCGAGGATCGACGGCACGGTCTGGGCGATCTCCTGCGACGGCAGCACGCGGACGCCGTCGATGCCGGCGTCGGCGACCAGGTCCTCGATGGCGGTCTTCGCCTCGGCGCTGACCTCGTTGGTCGCGACCTCGAAGACCACGTTGGCGACGGCGGCCGAGCCGTCCTCGGAGACGGACCGGTAGGGCGACGACAGGTCGGACAGCGTCTTGCCGAGCTCGAGCTCCGGTGCCTGCTCGTCGATCTTCGCGCGGTTGCGGTCGATCTCGGCCTGGCCGTCGTCGAGCTGCTGCTGGGCCGCGGCGAGCTGCTCGCGGACGGCCGCGAGGGTGCCGCTCTCGCGGGCCTGCCGACGCTGCTCCGCGAGGGCCTCGCGCCCTGCGTCGACCTGCGCCTGGGCCGCGTCGAGCTGGGCGAGGCCGTCGGTCAGCTGCTGCTCGCCGTCGGCCACCTGCTTCGCGGACTCGTCGAGCTGCTGCTGGGTGTCGAACGGGTTGGTGACGTCGGCGACCTGGTCGGACTGCGCGACCTCGTCGAAGAGGTCGCCCAGCTGCGACTCCTGCTCCGCGGTGAAGGCAGAGCCGTCGGTCGTCTCGGCGACCAGCGCGCCGTTGCCGCCGCCGGTGCCCTCGAAGTCGTCCTCGAGCTGCTGGGAGACCCGCGTCGTCGGGGTGTCGGGCAGCGTGATCGACGACGACAGCGCGCCGGCGAACGACACGTAGGTCACCGCCGTCAGCACCAGCAGGGCCAGCCAGGCGCCGATGACGGTCCAGTGGCGGCGGGCCGCGAAGCGACCGAGGCGGTAGAGGAGCTCAGCCATGCGGGGCCGGCCTTTCGGGGGTCGTGGTGGTGCCGGCGTGGCCGACGCGGAGGCGGTGGAGCAGTCGGTCGAGCAGCAGGTCCCAGTCGGCGCGGGCGCCGGGCGGGACGTCGTACGCCATCGCGGGGTGCTGACGGAGCCAGTGCCCCGCCATCAGGGCGAGGCCGTTGGTGAGCAGGCAGAGGGTGAGCTCGAGGTCGAGCGGGTCCAGGCCCGGCGCGCGCTCGAGGAGGCGCTCGCGCAGGCGGCCGCCGACGTGCTCGAAGGCCGAGCGGGAGATGCCGGCGGCGCGCTCGTCCTCCGGGCCGGCGCCGCCGAGCACGTGGCTGATCGTGACGATCGCGCTCGCGAGGTCGACGTCGCGGGCCGCCTCGCCGAGCGCGTCGAGGGCGAGGCGGTGGCCCTCCGGCCCGGCGGGCAGGTCGGCGGTGCGCCGGTCGACGCCGTGGAGCAGCTCGGTCGTCACCTCGGCCAGCACCTGCTCGCAGACCGCGACGAGGAGGTGGTCGACACCCGGGAAGTGGTTGAAGACCGTCCGCCGCGAGACGCCGGCGAGCTCCGCGACCCGGTCGACGGTGAAGCCGTGCGCGCCGTGCTCGGTCGCGAGGGCCCGTGCGGCGTCGACGATGGCCCGGTGGCGCTGGTCGCGCTGGGTCCCGGGGTCGGTGGCGGTCACGGCATCAGTGTTGCACTCAGTGCAAATGACCCCGATCGGCTTCCGGTCCGTCATCCCGACCTCGCTCGATCGGTGCGGTTCCGGATGACGGATCGCGGCATAGGGTCGAGCCGTGGACGACGAGACCCCCGCGACGATCGCGCTGACCGAGTCCGGGATCGCACACACGATCACCCGCCACGGACGCGTCGGGTCGCTCGCCGAGGCGGCCGCCATCCGCGGTGTCGACCCGTCGGCGATCGTGAAGACGATGGTCGTGCGCCGCGGCGAGGGCGACCACCTCCTCGTCCTGGTGCCGGGCGACCGCCAGATCTCCTGGCCGAAGCTCCGCGCCCTCCTCGGGGTCAACCGGATCTCGATGCCCGACGCCGACGCCGCGCGCGAGGTCACCGGCTACGAACGCGGCACGATCACGCCCTTCGGTGCCCGGGGCGACCTGCCGGTCGTCGCCGACGAGCACATCGTCGGCCGGACCATCTCCCTCGGTGCCGGCGGGCACGGGGTCGCGGCGACGCTCGCGGCCGACGACGTCGTACGCCACTTCGGCGCGCAGGTCGCCGACGTGACCGACCCTGCCTGACCGCTGGACAGCGAGAGGTCAGGAGTCGGCCAGCGCGGTGGCCGCCAGGCTGTGGTCGATGTGCGACGTCATCAGCGCGGAGGCGGCCGGGCCGTCACCGGCGACGACGAGGCGGACGAGCTCGTGGTGCTCCTCGAAGTCGCGGGTGCGGTCCTCGCCGCCCGGCGGCTTCTGGAGGCCGACGCGGCGGTAGCGGTCGGACTTGTCCCAGAGGTCGTCCAGCATCCGGGTCACGACCTCGTTGTGGGAGGCGGCGTACAACGCCCGGTGCACGTCGCGGTGCGCGGTCAGCGCGGCCTCGCCCCACTTCCGGGTGACGGGCTTGAGGCGCGTGAGCGCCGCCTGCATGAGTACGACGTCCGCGTCCGTACGGCGCTCGGCTGCCAGCGCGACGGCGGCGGGCTCCAGCGCGCGGCGGGCCTCGAGCAGCTGCCGGGCCTGGCCGAGGTCGAGCTCGGCGACCCGCGAGTTGCGGTGCGTGTCGAGGATGATCCAGCCCTCCCCGCTGAGTCGGCGTACGGCCTCCCGCAGCGGCGTGATGCTGATGCCCAGGTCGTCGGCGAGCTCGTACTGCGGCAGCCGCGACCCCGCCTCCAGCCGGCCGTCGAGGATCCGCTGCCGGATCTCGGCGTAGGCGACGTCGGCCTTGCTGGTGAACGTGTGGGCGGGCACCCATCGATCTTATAAGACCGATTGGCGAAAGCGCGGTAGGCATGGCACCCTCGAGATCTGACATCTTATAAGACTTGGGAGCAACGCATGAGGATCGTCTCCGCCCACGAGGGCACCATCCCGATCAGCTCGTCGATGAGCAACGCCTTCATCGACTTCAGCCAGATGGACTGCTCGGTCCTCGCGCTGGTGAGTGACGTGGTGGTCGACGGCAAGCCGCTCGTCGGCTACGGCTTCAACTCCAACGGCCGCTACTCCGCGGGCGAGATCCTGCGGCGCCGGATCCTCCCGCGGCTGATGGCGGCGCCGGCCGACGACCTGCTCGACGAGGCAGGCGGGCTGTCGCCGAGCGCCGCGTGGGACGTGATGATGCGCAACGAGAAGCCCGGCGGCCACGGCGAGCGGTCCGTCGCGGTCGGCGTCGTGGACATGGCGCTGCACGACCTGGCCGCCAAGGTCGCCGGCGTGCCGCTCCACCGCTGGATCGCCGAGCACTACGGCGACGGCACGAGCGACGAGTCCGTGTTCGTCTACGCGGCCGGCGGCTACTACGCGCCCGGCAAGACCCACGCCGACCTGCAGGCCGAGATGCGCGGCTTCCTCGACGCGGGCTACGAGGTGGTCAAGATGAAGATCGGCAACGACCTGGTCGACGACCTCCGTCGGATCGAGGCCGTCCTCGAGGTGCTCGGCGGCGACGGCTCGCGGCTGGCCGTCGACGTCAACGGTCGCTTCGACCTCGACGCCGCCCTGCTCTACGCCCGCGAGATCGAGCAGTACGGCCTGTTCTGGTACGAGGAGGTCGGCGACCCGCTCGACTTCCACCTCAACGCCACCCTGGCCGAGCACTACCGCGGCCCGATCGCCACCGGGGAGAACCTCTTCTCGCTCCAGGACGCCCGCAACCTGGTGAGGTACGCCGGACTCCGCCCCGACCGCGACTGGATCCAGGTCGACCCTGCGCTGGGCTACGGGCTCGTGGAGTACCGCAGGATCCAGGACATGCTCGCCCAGCACGGCTGGTCGTCGCGCCGCTGCATCCCGCACGGCGGCCACCAGTTCTCCCTGCACATCGCGGCCGCGCTCAAGCTCGGTGGCAACGAGTCCTACCCCGGCGAGTTCCAGCCCACCGGCGGCTTCGCCGACGACGCGGTGGTCGAGGGCGGCCGGGTGCGGCTGGACGACCGCCCGGGCATCGGCTTCGAGGGCAAGGCCGCGTTCATCGAGGTGCTGCGCGCGCTGCACGCATGACGTCCCGCCGGCCGGCGGAGGTCAGGCGGTCTCGGGCAGGTGCGTCGGGTAGTCGACGTAGCCGCGGTCGCCACCGGCGTACCAGGTCGCCTGGTCGAAGGGGGCGATCGGCGCGTTGACGCGGAGCCGCTCGACGAGGTCGGGGTTGCTGATGAACGCACGACCGAACGAGACGAGGTCGGCACCGAGGCCGAGCCAGTGGTCGGCGGCCTCGCGGTCGGCCTGCTTCGGCGAGCCGGGGTGGACCGGGTTCACGACCAGCGTGCCGGGCCACGCGCGGCGGAGGTCGACGAGGACGTCCTCGTCGGTGGTCGCCTCGAGGTGGACGTAGGCCAGGTCCAGCGGCGCGAGCTCGGCGAGGAGCGCGAGGTATGTCTCGCGGGCGTCGGTCTCCTCGGCGCCCCAGATGCCGGAGCCGGGGGAGAGCCGGATGCCCGTGCGCCGCCCGCCGACCGCGTCGACGACGCCCGAGACGGCCTCGACGGCGAAGCGGATCCGGTTCGCCACCGACCCGCCGTACCTGTCCGTGCGCCGGTTCGAGCCGGAGGCGAGGAACTGGGTGATGAGGTAGCCGTTGGCGCCGTGCAGCTCGACGCCGTCGAAGCCTGCGTCGACCGCGCGGGTGGCCGCGTCGGCGTACGACGACGCCTCCGCGGGAACCTCGTCGGTGGCGAGCTCGCGCGGGACCGGGGCGTCCGCCATGCCGGTCGGGGTGAAGACCTGGCCGGTCGCGGGGATCGCCGACGGGCCGACCGGGTGGAGGCCGGTGGTGTCGGGGTGCGAGACGCGGCCGCCGTGCATCAGCTGCGCGAAGATCCGCCCGCCGTTGGCGTGGACGGCGTCGGTCACCGGTCGCCACGACGCGACCTGCTCGTCGGTGTGGAGGCCGGGCGTGCCGGGGTTCGACTGGCCCTGGAGGCTGGGCTGGACGCCCTCGCTGACGATGAGACCGGCAGTGGCGCGCTGGGCGTAGTAGGTCGCCATCGACGGGGTCGCGAGGCCGTCGGCCGCGGCGCGGACCCGGGTCATCGGGGCCATCACGACGCGGTTCGGCAGGGTGAGGCCGGCGAGGTCGTAGGACGTGTGGAGTGGTGAGGGAGTGGTCATGGGACTAGCCTGAACCCTGACATTGACGTCAGAGGCAAGTGTTGAGAGGCAGATCACGGATGAGGACCTCGCGATGAGGATCGGGGAGCTCGCGGAGCGGGCGGGCGTGAGCGTGCGGTCGCTGCGCTACTACGAGGAGCAGGGGCTGCTCGTCTCGGAGC
This sequence comes from Nocardioides exalbidus, assembly GCF_900105585.1. NCBI lineage: Bacteria > Bacillati > Actinomycetota > Actinomycetes > Propionibacteriales > Nocardioidaceae > Nocardioides > Nocardioides exalbidus. Next base: position 1,317,529 of record NZ_FNRT01000002.1, on the reverse strand, counting down.
GCAGCGCGTCGGGGCAGCGGCACTACGTCGAGGGCGACGTCGACCACGTCGTGTTCCTGCAGCGGATGTATGCCGCCGGGCTCTCCAGCCGCACCATCCTCGAGCTGATGCCCTGCGCCACCGCGCCCAGCCAGGAGAACTCCGACGCCGCCTTCGACCGGCTGCTCGTCGAGCGCGACCGGATCGACGCCCACATCGAGGAGCTGATCCGCACCCGCGAGGCCCTCGACACGCTCGTCGACCTCAACCGCGCGCACCGGGACTCACTTCCGGCGTCGGCCGCCGGCTAGGCCCGTTGCTCCGGCAGGTGGAGGCCGAGGTCGACCATCATCGCGCGCAGCAGGCCGCGCAGCTGCTCCTGCTGGTCGGCGTCGAGCCCGCCGACGTACCGTCCCTCCGCCTCGTAGGTCGCGGTCTGCACGTCGAGCAGCAGGGCGGCGCCGGCGGCGGTGAGCCGGCTCTCGATGATCCGGCCATGGGTCGGGTGCGGGCTGCGCTCCACGAGGTCGCGCTCGACCAGGCCGGCGACGGCGGTGTGCATCGACTGCGGGGTGAGCCCCGAGCGCTGGCTCAGCTCGGCGCCCGACAGTGATCGGGGACGCACCTGTCCGAGCAGGGCGAGGGCGGACAGCTGCGCCTGGGTCAACCCGTAGGGCTTGAGGTCAGCGTCGAGCCGCTGCGAGAGGGCCCCGCCGACCCGACGCAGCAGGTACGGGATCCGTTGCCCGAAGTCGGACACGTCGGTCATCGATCTTCCTCTCGCCGCCAGCCAGCGCTTGCAATATATCAGGCAACTGATAACGTGAGATATAAGTTGACTGATAACTCACGGAGGTAGTCATGAAGTTCGCATCTGTCCGGCTCCCGGCGCGCGACGTCGCCCAGCTCGTGCCGTTCTACGAGTCGCTCACCGGGATCCCGGCCGCGTGGGCCAACGACCAGTTCGCCGAGATCGTGCTTCCGGGCGCGACGATCGCCATCAGCAGCCGGGGCCTCACCGATGCCTTCGCCGCGTCCTCGATCGAGCCGGCGGCCAACCGCACGGTGATGCTCGAGCTGCTGGTCGACGACGTGGACGCCGAGCGCGACCGCGTCGCCGAGCTTGCCGGCGGCCTGGTCATGGAGCCGACGACCCTCCCGTGGGGAAACCGGTCGCTGCTCCTCGCCGACCCTGACGGCAACGTCGTCAACCTCTTCACGCCAGTCACCCCGGAGGCGCGAGCGAAGTTCGGCGCTCGCTGACCTCACGACCTCATGGCGGGCCGCTGGCTGCTTCACAGCAGTCGCACAAGCCGGTTCACGAGGCTCGGGTCCACACCGACCTGAGACCCGACCGATCCGAGGAGCCGTGATGAGCACGTCCACCACTTCCCGCACCTGGCGCACGCGTGCCGCGGCGACCGCCGCTGCCTCGCTCCTCGCCGTCACCGCCGTGGCGATGCCCGCAGCGGCTGCCGCACCACGGCACCCGGACGCCGTACAGGCCGACAGCTCGTGGTCGCCGTACGCCACTCAGGGCGGGTACCCGTACGGCCGCGGGTACTACGGCAGCGAGCTGCCGGGCTCGACCACCGCGACCACGACCGCCGGGCTCGACGTGACCACCGCGACCGCCGAGCAGTCCGCCGGGCTGGTGCTGGTGTCCTCGATCCTGGGCTACGAGCAGGGCGAGGCCGCGGGCAGCGGAATCGTGGTCGACAGCGACACGATCGTCACCAACCACCACGTGGTCGAGGGCGCGACCAGCGTCGAGGTCACGGTCGCGACGACCGGCGAGACCTACGACGCCACCGTCGTCGGCACCGACTCCGTCCGCGACATCGCCGTGCTCCAGCTCGACGACGCTCCGGCGCTCACGCCCGTCACCACGGACACCGACGTCGCGGTGGGTGACGCCGTCACCGCAGTGGGCGACGCGGGCGGCGACGGCAGTGACCTCACGGCGGCCGCCGGCACCGTGACGGCACTGCGCGAGACGATCGACGTGCAGGACGAGCAGACCGGCGGTTCGACCGAGCTGGCGAGGCTGATCGAGATCGACGCCGACATCATCGGCGGCGACTCCGGCGGTGCGCTCCTCGACGCGGACGGCGACGTCGTCGGCATGAACGTCGCCGCCTCCAGCGGCACCTCCGACATCACCGGCTACGTCATCCCGATCGCGCGCGTCCTCCGGATCGCCGACCGGATCCTCGCCGGTGACGAGGGCGGCAGCGTCGTCATCGGCCAGGGCGGGATGCTCGGCATCTCCACCGCCGACACCACCTCCGGGCCGACGGTCGCGAGCGTCGTCACCGACAGCCCGGCTGCCTCGCTGGGGCTGGAGGCCGGCGACGTGATCACCTCCGTCGACGGCACGACGGTCTCCACCGCCGAGGAGCTCAGCGACCTCATCGGCTCCCACGACGCCGGCGACCGGGTCACGGTCACGTGGACCGACGCCTCGGGCGCCTCGCAGTCGGGTACGGCGACCCTGGCCGAGGGGGCGGTGCAGTAGGCGTCGGATGCACAGGCCGTCCGGCTCGATCCCGGTGCAGCGCGAGGCAGGAATAACCGGAGCACTCTTTGCATTACGATCATCATGTCATCAGAGATGCAAGATCGTTCCGGGTCAGGGCTCGAGGGAGCCGTCGTGCTCGTCACAGGCGCCAACGGCGGCCTGGGCACCCACTTCGTCGCGCAGGCGCTCGAGCGGGGAGCCAGCAAGGTGTACGCCGCTGCGCGGAGGCCGCGCGGGTGGGAGGACGCACGGATCGTGCCCCTCGAGCTGGACGTGACCGACCACGAGTCGGTCCGCCGGGTAGCCGGCCGCGCGACCGACGTCACCGTCCTGGTCAACAACGCCGGCGGGTTGAACGGGTCGAGCGTGCTGGGCGACCTGAGCGCCGTGCGTGAGCTCTTCGAGGTCAACTTCTGGGGTGCTCTCGAGGTCACGAACGCGTTCCTGCCGTCCCTCGAACGGTCGGGAGGAGTGGTGCTGAACGTGCTGTCGGTGCTGAGCTGGATCGGGATCGGCGACGGCTACAGCGCGTCGAAGGCCGCGCTGTGGTCCGCCACGAACACCCAGCGCCTCGCCCTCGCCCCTCGCGGCGTCCGCGTGGCGTCGCTCCACCTCGGCTACACGGACACGCCCATGGCGGCGGGGGTCGAAGCGCCCAAGAACGATCCGGCCGACGTGGTCCGCGCTGCCTACGACGGGGTCGAGGCCGGCGAGCACGAGGTCCTGGCCGACCAGGTGAGCCGCGACGTGAAGCAGGGACTGGCCCAGCCGATCGAGGTGCTCTACCCCCAGGTCCGGCGCTGATGCCGCGCTATCCGAGCGAGCACAAGCTCCAGACACGTCGGCGCATCCTCGAGGCTGCCGGGCGCCGGATGAAGAGTGACGGGATCGACGGGTCGGGCGTCGCCGTCCTGATGAGCGACGCCGGCCTGACCAACGGCGCGTTCTACTCGCACTTCGACACCAAGAGCGACCTCGTCGCGGCGGTCGTCGCCCAGCAGATGGACACCTACGTGGCCATGGTCGAGTCGCTGCCGCCGGGGCCGGCGGGCCTGGACGCCTACATCGGTGCGTACCTCTCGCCCGAGCACCGCGACGACCTCGCGGGCGGTTGCCCGTCGGCGGCGCTGCTCGACGAGATCGGACGGTGCGACGACGGCGTGCGGGAGGCCTACGACGACGGCCTCCAGCGGTTCCTCGCGACCGTCGCCGCGCGGCTGTCCGGAGACCTGGGGCTCGAGCCTGACCTGGCGCGGACCCGGGCCGTCGGGCTGTACACGGTGCTGGTCGCCACGCTCCAGCTCGCGCGCGCGGTGGCGGACCCGGCCCAGTCGCAGCAGATCCTCGAGGCCGGCGCCGCCAACGCGCGGGCGTTGATCGGTCCGGGCACGGGCGGGGGTCGATCGTGAAGGCCTTCGTCGTCCGCCGCTACGGGGGCCCGGTGGTCCCCGACGAGCTGCCCGAGCCCAGCGCCGGGCCCGGCGACGTGGTCGTCGACGTCCGGGCAGCGAGCGTGAACCCGCTCGACTCGATGCTGCGTCGTGGTGATCTCAAGCAGGTCCTGTCCTACAGGCCGCCGTTCGCGCTCGGCCACGATCTCGCAGGCGTGGTCGTCGCGGTGGGTGCCGGCGTCTCGGCGTTCTCGGTGGGCGACGAGGTGATCGCGCGTGTCCGGGACGGGAGGATCGGCACGTTCGCCGAGCGCATCGCGGTCGACGCCGCCGACCTCGCTCCCAAGCCGTCCTCGTTGACGATGGCCGAGGCCGGAGCCGTTCCGCTCGTCGCCCTGGCAGCATGGCAGGTGCTCGTCGAGGTGGCCGACGTGCAGCCCGGCCAGCGGGTCCTCGTCCACGGTGGCGCCGGCGGGTTGGGATCCACCGTCATCCAGGTCGCCAAGCACCTGGGCGCCCACGTGGCGACCACCGTGTCCACGCGCGACGTGGTCAAGGCGCGGGAGCTCGGCGCGGACGAGGTCGTCGACTACACCGCGGCCACCGACTTCGCCGACGTCCTGGCCGGCTATGACGTCGTCGTGGACTCCGTCGGTGGCGAGACGCTCCTGCGCTCGATGACCGTCATGCGTCCGGGTGGCATCGCGGTCAGTGTGGTCGGTCCTCCGGATCCTGCTTTCGCGCGGTCGGCCGGCAGGCCGCTCCTCGCACCCGTGATGGCCCTGCTGAGCAGGGGCGTCCGCAGGCAGGCACGGCGACACCGCGTGCGCTACGCGTTCTGGTTCATGCGCGCCGACGGTGCCAGGCTGGCCGAGCTCGGCCGTCTCTACGACGCTGGCGTCCTTCGTCCGGTGCTCGACCGCACCTTCGCGTTCGAGGACACCGTGGATGCCGTCGAGCACGTCGAGCAGGGTCGTGCCCGCGGCAAGGTCGTGATCACGCGCCGACAAGACCCCGGGACATGACGATCGGGCCGGCCCCGTGAGGGACCGGCCCGATCGGCTGGCGGTGACGGAGGGATTTGAACCCTCGGTGGACTTGCGCCCACAAACGCTTTCGAGGCGTTCTCCTTAGGCCGCTCGGACACGTCACCGCGCCGAACGTTACCGGAGGAGGTGGGCCAGCCGAAAACTGGCGGCATCCCTCAAGGTTCGTCCAGCAATGCGCCGATCCCGTGGCCAGACGGGTGTGACGCCGGTAACTTTCGCCCATGGCTGCCGTACGCCGGATCCGCGAGGTCGCCCGTTCCGCGCTGCCCCGGGCGGTCGGCGAGCGGCTGCCGGCCGCGCCGCCGCAGGAGGTCGGCGAGCTGCTGCGCGACGAGCGCTTCCTCGCCGCCGTCGAGGAGCAGGCCGCGAGCCAGGGCCGCCCCGAGGGCGAGGTGCTCAAGGAGGTCGAGGGCTACCTCCACGAGATGTCGGCCGCGCACGACGACCGCGCCTCGCAGGGCTGGGCGCGGATGGGCGACTGGTTCCTCAGGGCGTACGACGTCCTGGTGGACGAGGACCAGATGCAGCAGCTGCGCAAGGTCGACCGGACGCACTCCCTGGCCCTCGCGTTCAGCCACCGGTCCTACCTCGACGGGATGGTCATCCCCAACGTGCTGATGGCGCGGCGGTTCTCGCCGACCTACACCTTCGGCGGCGCCAACCTGAATCTCCCGCTGATCGGCTCGGTGGCCAGCCGGACCGGCGTCATCTTCATCCGGCGCGCCACGCAGGAGCTCCCGGTCTACCGGCTGGCGCTGCGGTCCTACATCCGCCAGATGGTGACCAACAAGCGCAACCTCGCCTGGTCCATCGAGGGCGGTCGCACCCGCACCGGCAAGCTCCGCCCGCCGGTGCACGGGATCCTCAAGTACCTCACGGACACCGTCCAGGGCGAGGGTGCCGGCGACGACGCGCCCGACGTGCAGGTCGTCCCGGTCTCGGTGGTCTACGACCAGCTCCACGAGGTCACGCTGATGACCGAGGAGGCGCGCGGCGCCAGCAAGACCCCGGAGGACTGGCGCTGGCTGGTGAAGTTCGCGCGGCTCCAGCGCAACCGCCTCGGCCGCGCCTACCTCACCGTCGGCGAGCCGTTCTCGCTGAAGGAGCGGATGGCCGAGCTCGAGGCCGACGGCGTCACCGGCCACGCCGCGGTCGAGCGGGTCGCGCTGGACATCTCCCACCGGCTCAACCGCGCGACGCCGGTGACCGTCACCGCGATCGTCAGCCTCGCGCTCCTCGGCGCCGACCGAGCCCTCACCGTCGACGAGGTGCTCGACACGGTCGAGCCGCTGGCCACCTACATCGAGGCCCGGAAGTGGCCGGTCGCCGGGGCCGCCGACCTCCGCGACCGCTCGACGATCCGCCGGGCGCTCACCGAGCTGACCCGCAGCGAGGTGCTGACGGCCTACGAGCAGGGCACCGAGCCGGTCTGGAAGATCGCCGACGACCAGCACCTGGTCGCCGCGTTCTACCGCAACACCCTGATCCACATCCTCGTCGAGCGCGCGATCGGCGAGCTCTCGCTGCTCACCGTCAGCGAGCTCGGGCCCGACGCCGAGCTGCCCGAGGGCGGCGAGCTGCAGGTGGGCTGGGAGGAGGCCAAGCGGATGCGCGACCTCCTCAAGTTCGAGTTCTTCTTCCCGGCCCGCGCGGGCTTCGAGGACGACCTGCGCACCGAGCTCGAGCTGCTCGTCGGCGAGGACGCCGGGTGGGACACGCGGGGCCAGCTCACCCCCGTCCGCGCGCGCGAGCTGCTGGTCACCGCGCGACCGCACCTCGCCCACCTCGTGCTGCGGCCGTTCCTCGACGCCTACCTCGTCGTCGCCGACCGGCTCGCCGACCGCGGCGACGCACCCGTCGACGAGGACGACCTGCTCGCCGATGCGCTCGCCGTCGGCCAGCAGTGGGCGCTCCAGCGGCGGGTCGCGAGCTTCGAGTCGATCTCGCTCGAGCTGTTCCGCACGGCCCTGGCCCTGGCGCGCCACCGCGGCCTGCTCGAGGGCGCCGAGGGCATCGGCACGGCGCGCGAGGCCTTCGCCGCCGAGCTCCGCGACTCGGTGCGCCAGGTCAACGTCATCGGCGAGATCGCCGCCGCCGCCGCGGCACCCTCGATCGTCCCGCAGCCACGCCGGCAGGAGACCGTGTGACCACCGCACGCCGCGGGGACCCCGGATGAGCGGGCTGTCCGGGGAGGTCCGCGCGGCGATCGACGCGATCGAGGCCGGGCCGCAGGGGCCGGAGGTCGGCGCCTTCTTCGACCTCGACGGCACCCTGGTCGCGGGCTACACCGCCGCCACCTTCTACGGCGATCGGCTCAAGGGCCGTGAGGTGTCGCCGGCCGAGTTCCTCCGCACCGTCGTCACCGCCGTCGACGGCGAGCTGGGCGGCGACCCCACCCGGATCGCCCACGTCGCCTTCTCCGCGATGCGCGGGGAGTCCGAGGAGGCCTTCGCCGACCTCGGCGAGCGGCTCTTCCGCGCCAAGATCGCCGGCACCATCCGCCGCGAGTCCCGCGCCCTCGTCGCGGCGCACCAGCGGGCCGGCCACACGGTCGCGGTCGCCTCGGCAGCGACGTCCTACCAGGTCAGGCCGGTCGCCCGGGACCTCGGCGTCGAGCACCTCGTGTGCACGCAGCTCGTCGTCGAGGACGGCCAGTTCACCGGCGCGACCGACGGCCCGATGCTCTGGGGCAGGCACAAGGCGAGTGGCGTACGCCGTTTCGCGAAGGCGCACGGCGTCGACCTCGCGCAGTCCTATGCCTACGGCAACGGCTACGAGGACGTCGCCTTCCTCTCCTCCGTCGGGCACCCCACCGCGCTCAACCCGCACCGCGACCTGCGGTCGGCGGCCGCTCGCCTCGGGTGGCCGGTCCTCGACCTCACCGACCCGGTCGGCGGATCGCTCCTCGCATCCGGACGCACGGTCGCCGCGCTCGCCGGGATGAACGCCGGCGTCACGGCCGGCATCGCCTACGGACTGGCGCGCCGCGACCGGAGTGAGGGCCGCAACCTCGCGGTCAGGCTCGCGACGCGCATCCCGATGGCCGTCGCGGGCGTCTCGCTCGACGTCCTCCACGAGGAGCGCCTCTGGACCCACCGGCCGGCGGTCTTCGTGGCCAACCACCAGAGCTCGCTCGACATCCCCGTCCTCGGCCGGCTGCTCGATCGCGACTTCACGATCGTCGCCAAGAAGGAGGCGCGCTGGGACCCCCGCGCGATCGTGGGCTCGGTCGTCATCGACCCCGCCTGGATCGATCGCTCGGACTCGGGATCGGCCCGCGCGACCCTCGACGGCGTCGTCGATCGGATCCGCGGCGGCACCTCGCTGATGATCTTCCCCGAGGGCACCCGCTCGCCGACACCGGTGCTCGGACCCTTCCGCAAGGGCGCCTTCCACCTCGCGGCGCAGTCGGGGGTGCCGATCGTGCCGGTCGTGCTCCGCAACACCGGCGAGCTGATGGGCCGCAGCTCGCTCGTGCTCAACCCCGGCGTCGTCGACGTGTGCGTCCTCGAGCCCGAGACCGACTGGAGCGCCGACGACATGTCCGAGCGGATCGCCTCGCTGCACGCGAAGTTCGCCGACACCCTGGCGAGGTGGCCGTCGTGAGCACCGACGACCTCGCGCGCTGGACCGACGCCGCGCACTGGTCGACGCGGAGCGAGCTGACGCCGGTCGAGACCCTGATGTGGCGCTCCGAGCGCCACCCCGTGCAGTCGTCGACCTCCGTCGTGCTGATCGACCTCGACCGCGCCCCGGACTGGAAGCGGCTCGTCGCGGCGACCGAGTGGGGCACCCGGCTCGTACGACGTCTCCGCCAGCGCGTCGTCGACCCGGTCGTCCCGACCGCCGCTCCGACGTGGGCCGACGACCCGACGTTCGACCTCGGCTACCACCTCCGTCGCGAGCGCGTCGCGGACCGCGACGAGGTGCTGGCCCAGGCGGCGCAGCTCGCGCTGCGCCCCTTCGACCGCACCCGCCCGCTGTGGGAGGGGGTCCTGTTCGACATCGACGCGGCCGGCGCGGCCTACGTCCTCAAGATCCACCACGCCCTCGCCGACCCGCTCGGCACCGTGCAGCTCCTCGCGATGCTCCAGTCCGGCAAGCGGGGCCACACCGCACGCAAGCCCGTCGCCGTGGTGGACGCCGCCACGCCGGTCGATCCGATCGAGCTCGCCGTCGCCGGTCTCCGGGCCGACGCCGCCGCGCTCCCCGAGGCGGCGCTCGACGCGGTGAGGCGGCTGGCGACCACGCGACCGCAGACCGTGGTCGCGTCGGCCCTGCGCTACGGCGCGTCCGTCCGCAGGCTCCTCACCCACGCCGCTCCGGCCTCGCCCGAGCTGTCGCCGCGCTCGGGGAAGAGGTGGACCTTCCTCACCCTCGACGCCTCGCTCGACCGGCTCCGCGAGGTCGCGCGGCAGGGCGGGGGGACGCTCGACGACGCCGCCGTCGCGCTGGTCCTCGGCGGGCTCGGCCGCTACCACCGACGGCGCGACAGCGACCTGACCGAGCTCCCCGTCGGCGTACGCGTCTCGCTCGACCGCGCCGACGACCTCGGCAACCGCTTCGCCGGCGCCGTGATCTCCGGCCCGCTCGGGATCGACGACCCCGTCGACCGCGTCGCCGCCGTCCGCGGGGAGGTGCTGTCGCTGCACACCGAGCGCGCCCTCGAGGTGCTCGACGTCGTCGCACCCGCCGTCAACCGGGCGCCGTCCTGCGTGGGGGCCGGCGCCCTCCGCCTGGCCGCGCCTCCCGACGCGCACGTCTCGACGCTCCCCGGCCCGCCACACAGGCGCTTCATGGCCGGCGCGCAGGTCGAGGGGATGTACGTCCTCGGGCCACTGCCCGGCTCCGCGCTCACCGTCGTCCTGACGACCGTCGGCGACACCGCCTGCATCGGCGTCAACGTCGACGCGAGCGCCGTGGCCGACGTCGGCGCGCTCGAGGAGTGCCTGCGCGAGGAGGTCGACGACTTCGCCGTGGGTCAGCCGGTCGGACCGACGTAGCAGAGCATCCGGTAGTCGGTGCCGTCCTCGACGTTGACCCACCCGTGCCGCTCGTAGAACCGGCGGGTGTCGACGTCGACCTCGTCGACGTTGATGTGCATCTCGGGCGAGCCCTGCTCGCGGGCGAGCGCCGTGCACAGGTCGAGCACCCGGGTCCCGATGCCGCGGTCGCGCAGCGCGGGCACGACGTAGAGCTCGTCGAGCTGGGACACCGGCCCGTCGAACCAGATGGCCGGCCGCAGCGTCACGAGGGCGAAGCCCACCGGGTCGGGGCCGTCCTCGGCGAGGACCGCGAGGACCGCCGGCAGCTCGAGGATCCGGGCGAAGCGGGCCTCGAGCACGTCGACGTCGTCGACCTCGGTCTCGAACTCGGTGTTGAAGTCCCACAGCAGCCGTGCGAGCACCGCCGCGTCGCCGGCACCGGCTCGTCGTACCTCCGTCATGGACCGAGGCTACGGCCTGGTCAGAGGAGGCCGCGCTCGCGCCAGAGCGGGTTGCAGGTGCTCTGGAGGTAGGTGCTGAGCTCGCGCGCCTGGTTGAACTCCTCCGTGGACAGGTCGTCCATGCCGTCGCCGGGATCCTCGACGTTCCGCAGGTTCTCGAACTCCCCGAAGTCCAGCTCGTCGGCGTCGTACTCGTACTCGAGATAGGTCTCGAACGACGACCGCGCCCCGTCGGGCATGTCGCCCGGGGTGCCGACCGCCAGCATCTCGGCGGACCAGGCGTCGATCAGGGTCACGAACTCCTCGCCGGTCGGGATCTCCTGGACCTGCACCTTCTCGGTGATGAGGCTCGCGATGTCGGTCGCCTGCTTGACCCACGTCATGCAGAAGTCCACCTCGCTCGCGGTGGTCGGCGCGGTCGAGGCGTCGACGCCTCCACACCCCGAGGAGAGCAGTGCGGTCAGCGCGAGCGCGCCGGCGAGGGCCGGTCGTCGAAGTGCCATGTCGTGTCGTTCCCCCGTGTCGATCGTGCCGCGGCACGGGCGCGGCGCCGGAAGCGTACGACTGACAGGGGCGCCCTGACAGGAGAACGACGAGGTTGGCGGGACGTCAGCGGTGACGGGCGAAGAAGCCGTCGAGCAGGGCCGTGGACTCGTCGGCCAGCACCCCGGCGACGACCTCGGGGCGGTGGTTGAGGCGGCGGTCGCGCACGACGTCCCAGAGGGAGCCGACGGCGCCCAGCTTGTCGTCGTACGCCCCGAAGACGAGGCGGTCGACCCGCGCGAGGACGAGCGCGCCGGCACACATCGTGCAGGGCTCGAGGGTGACGACGAGGGTGCAGCCCGTGAGCCGCCACTCGCCGCGCGCGGCCGCGGCGGCGCGGAGCGCGACGACCTCGGCGTGGCCGGTGGGGTCGCCGTCGGACTCACGCGTGTTGCGCCCGGTGCCGATGACGGTGCCGGACTCGTCGAGCACGACGGCCCCGACCGGTACGTCGTCGCCCGCGAGCGCTGCCTGCGCCTCGGCCAGGGCCAGCCGCATCGGGCCGACCCAGGGAGCGGTGAGGGTCATGCAGAGGTCAGCCCGACGGCGTCGTCGAAGAGCTTGCCGAAGCCGAGCCGGCGCGCGATGTCGGAGAGCATCTCGTCAGGGTAGAGCTCGACGTCGTCGAGGAGCGCACCCATCTCGACGGCGTGGAGGCCGAGGTCGCCGAGGAGGTCGAGGTCGCCCGCCGGGACCTCGACGTCGTCGTCCTCGGGTGGCGGCAGGCCGAGGAAGTCGATGGCCGACTGCGCGAGCTCCCACTCGTCGGCGGCGGTCACGTCGGAGAGCAGCACGCGCGTCGAGGTGCCGTCGACGCGCACGAGTACGAAGAAGTCCTCGTCGACGGCGACCATGCCCACCGCCCCGGAGTCGCCGGAGACGTGGCGCAGCGCGTGGCTCAGCGAGTCGATCGTCTCGAAGGCGGGGGAGGCGATGTCGCGCACCTGCCAGCTGCCGTGCTCGACGAACGCGGCCAGCGCGAAGTCGACCTCACCGCTCTGCTCGGACATGGACCGACCTCCCACGGGGCTCCCGACCCGTCCAGAGTCGCAGAAACCGGCAACACCGCCAACCCTGATCCGGGCATCGAGGCCCTAGGGTTGCCCCCATGCGCGTCAACGTGGTGAACCACCCCCTCGTCTCCCACAAGCTGACCGTCCTCCGGGACGAGCACACCGACTCACCGACCTTCCGTCGGCTGACCGACGAGCTGGTCACCCTGCTGGCCTACGAGGCGACCCGCGAGGTGCGCGTCGACCCCAAGCCGATCACCACCCCGGTCGGCCCGACGACGGGCGTCTACCTCGCGCAGCCCAAGCCGATGGTCGTGCCGATCCTGCGTGCCGGGCTCGGCATGCTCGACGGGATGATGCGCCTGCTGCCCACGGCCGAGGTCGGCTTCCTCGGCATGGTGCGCAACGAGGAGACGCTCGAGGCGTCCACCTACGCCGAGCGCCTCCCCGAGGACCTCTCGGGCCGCCAGTGCTACGTCCTCGACCCGATGCTCGCCACCGGCGGCACGCTCGCCGCGGCGATCAAGTTCCTCACCGACCGCGGGGCCGACGACATCACCGCGATCTGCCTGCTGGCCGCGCCCGAGGGCGTCGCCAACCTGGAGAAGGGCCTCGACGGCCTCGACGTCCCGGTCACCGTGGTCACCGCCGCCCTCGACCAGAAGCTCAACGAGAAGGGCTACATCGTCCCGGGCCTCGGCGACGCCGGCGACCGGCTCTACGGCGTCGCGCACTAGTCACCCCGCGCCACCAGGAAGCCGTCCTCGTCCAGCACCACCGGGACGGGGTCGCTGATCTCCATCCCGTCGACGCCCTCCTCCTCGCGGTTGCGGAAGCCGATGAGGCACCACGACCCGTCGCGCCGCTGCACGAGCGGGGCGGCGAAGAGGTCGGGCACGGCGGTGAACGGCCGCGCCGCCGCCACGTCCCACGGCCCGAGCATCGACTCCCCGGGGACGGACCAGGTGCAGAACTCGCCCCAGCGCGCACGTCGTACGTCGGTCTGCTCGGCGGGGTGGCACGTGAAGACGAGCACCCACCGGCCGTCGAGCTCCCTGACCTGCGCCACCTCGAGCTGGCCGAAGCCGGCGCCGGGACGCGAGAGCGGCTCGCGGACCTCCCACTGGAGGAGGTCGCGGCTCCACGCGTGGGCCAGCACGCCGTCGTCGTGGCGGCCGGCCCCGACGGCCCGGGCGGTCACGAGCAGGTGCCAGCCGTCCTCGTCGCGCAGCACGAACGGGTCGCGCCAGGTCTCGCTGGCGGTCGGGTCGACCGGGTCGGTCTGGTAGAGGTCGGGGCGCACCGGCACCACCGGCGCCCCGGAGAGCCGGGTCCAGCTCACGAGGTCGTCGGACACCGCCTGGCCGATGCGCTGGTCGGTGAGACCGCCGTCGCGGGACACCCCGGTGTAGAACATCCGCCACCGACCGGCGTCGCACTGCACGACCGAGCCGGTCCAGGTGGCGAGGTCGTCGAACGCGCCGTCCTCCCCCGGGCCGAGCGCGTCGGGGAGCTCGGTCCAGGTGGTGAGGTCTGGCGAGGCGGCGTGGCCGACCACGGCCCGGGTGTGGCGGCTGGCCATGTCGTCGTTCCGCTCGGCCTTGAGGAAGAACAGGTGGTAGAGGTCACCGTCGTCGGCGACCCAGCTGTCCCAGGCCCAGTGGCGGGGGAGGCGGAGCATCTGCTCAGGGCATCAGTCGCGGATCGCGAGGCCGGTGTCGGGGTCGAAGTAGTGCAGCCGCTCCGCGTCGAGCGCGATCTGCACCGTGTCACCCGGACGCACCCGCGACCGCGGGCTGAACGAGGCGACCCACGTGTTGCCGGAGGTGGTGGTCGGGATGTCGTCGGTGCCGGCGTCCTCCTCGAGCGCCCGGGTGTCCTCGGTGACCACGCGCGGCGCGTCGACCGGGAAGTGCACGACGATCTCCGAGCCGAGCGCCTCGGTGAGGCTGACCGTGGTCGACAGGGTGGCCCTGCTGGCGCCGTCGCGGGCGAGCGAGGCGTCCTCCATGTCCTCGCTGCGGAGGCCGATCGCGACCTGGCGCCCGGCGTAGGACACGAGGGCGGGGCGTGCCGAGGTCACGGTCTCGGGAACGGTGACCTCGGCACCCCCCATGGTGACCGTCACGCCCTCACTCGTGCGGTCCACCGTCGCCAGGGCCATGTTCATCGGCGGTGAGCCGATGAAGCCCGCGACGAAGATGTTGTCGGGGTTGTCGTAGAGGTGCTGCGGCGCACCGAGCTGCTGCAGCACGCCCGCCTTCATCAGGGCGACGCGGTCGCCCATCGTCATCGCCTCGGTCTGGTCGTGGGTGACGTAGATCGTGGTGACGTTGAGGTCGCGCTGGACCTGGCCGATCTCGGCGCGCATCTGCACGCGCAGCTTGGCGTCGAGGTTGGACAGCGGCTCGTCCATCAGGAAGACCTTGGGCTCGCGGACGATCGCGCGGCCCATCGCGACGCGCTGGCGCTGGCCGCCGGAGAGCTGCTTGGGCTTGCGGTCGAGCAGGGGACCGAGCTCGAGCATGTCGGCGGCGCGCTTGACCCGCTGCTGGATCTCGGACTTGTCCATGCGCCGGATCTTGAGGCCGTACGCGATGTTGTCGGCCACGCTCATGTGCGGGTAGAGCGCGTAGGACTGGAAGACCATCGCGATGTCACGCTCGCGCGAGGACAGCGTGTTGACCACGCGGTCGTCGATCGACAGCGTGCCAGTGCTGATGTCCTCCAGCCCCGCGATCATCCGCAGGGCGGTGGACTTGCCGCAGCCGGACGGGCCGACCAGCACGATGAACTCGCCGTCGGCGATGTCGATCGAGAGGTCGTGCACGGCGTGGAAGCCGTTGTCGTAGAGCTTGTTGACCTTGTCGAGGACTACTTCGGCCACGATCCACTCATCCCTTCACGGCGCCGGCGGTCAGTCCGCCGACGATGTAGCGCTGGAGGTACATGAACAGGGCGACGGTCGGAATGGAGAGGACCATCGAGCCGGCCGCGAACACTCCGAAGTTGGCGTTCTTGGTCAGCGGGTCGGCCACGAGGCCGTAGAGGCCGACGGCAGCGGTCTTGGAGCTGTCGTCGGTGAGGAAGATGCTGGCGATCAGGAACTCGTTGATCGCGCCGATGAAGCCGAGCAGGCCGGTGATCGCCAAAATCGGCGCGACCAGCGGGAGGATGATCCCGAAGAAGACCTGCACGTGGGTGGCGCCGTCGACCTTGGCGGACTCGTCGAGGTCCTTCGGGATGGTGTCGAAGAAGCCCTTCATCAACCAGGTGTTCACGCCGAGCGCGCCGCCGAGGTAGAGGATCAGCAGGCCCCACCGGGTGTTGAGGCCGACGGCCGGCCACAGCTCCGTGATGTTGGCGAACATCAGGTAGATCGCCACGATCGCCAGGAACTGCGGGAACATCTGGATCAGCAGCAGGCCCAGCAGGCCGGTGCGCCGCCCCATGAAGCGGAAGCGCGAGAAGGCGAACGCCGCGCAGGCCGAGATGAACATCGAGGCGCCCGCCGACAGCGAGGCGATGATGATGCTGTTGAGGAACCAGCGCGGGAACGAGCCGCCCAGCGCCTCCCGGTAGTTCGTGAAGCTGACGCTCGTGGGGAGCAGCTCGGACGTGCTGAGCGTGCCGACCGGGTTGAGCGAGGCCGAGAGCACGAACAGGATCGGGAAGATCGAGAACAGCAGGGCCAGCACGCCGACGAGGTGGCTCCAGCCGACGCGGCGGAACCAGTTCCCCTTGGCGGTGCCGAGCCGGACGACCTCGTCGTCGGACGTGACAGGTGCTGCGGTGGTGGTGGCCATCAGTTGATCTCCTCGAGGGCCTGGGTGCGGCGGAAGCCGATGATCGAGACGACCGCGACGATCAGGAAGATGAAGACCGAGATCGCGGCGGCGAAGCCGTAGTCGGCGCCGGAACCGCCGAAGGCGAGCCGGTAGGTGTAGGTGATCAGCAGGTCGGTGCCGCCGGCGCTCGGGTTGTCAGGGGGGAACGGCCCACCCTGGCTGGTGAGGAAGATCGCCGGGAAGTTGTTGAAGTTGAAGGCGAACGACGTGATCAGCAGCGGCGCGAGCGCCACCAGCAGCAGCGGGAACGTGATCGTGCGGAAGGCGTAGAACGGCTTCGCGCCGTCGACCCCGGCGGCCTCGACCAGGTCGGTGGAGATCGACTGCAGGGCCCCGGTGATGACCAGGAACATGTAGTTGTAGCCCAGCCACAGCTGGATCAGGAAGATCGCGAACATCGAGCTCGCGGTCGTGCCGAACCAGTTGATGTCGGTGCCGAGCAGCCGGTTCATCAGGCCGAAGTCGGTGTTGAACATCTCGCGCCAGACGAGGTACATCGCGACCGACGGCATCGTGTAGGGGAGGATGATCAGCGAGCGGTAGAGCGTGCGGCCCTTCAGCAGCGGGTTGTTGAGCGCCACCGCGACGAGCAGGCCCAGCGCGAAGCAGATCACCACGGTGCCGATCGCGAAGGCGAAGTTCCACACCACGATCCGCAGGAACGACGAGCGGATGGTCTCGTTGGTCAGGACCCGGGTGAAGTTGTCGAAGCCGACGCCGACCTTCCACCCCTGCGCCAGCGCCCGGCCCCCGTCGTCGGAGGTGAACGTCCCGCTGGAGTCGTCGGCGGTCCAGGTGTTGCCGGTCGTCGCGTCCGTGATGCAGTCGCACCCCTTGTCGTACGACTGCTGCGGCGCCCCCTCGAACGCGGCCGAGAGGCCCTGGCTCTTGATCGCCCCCGCGTCGGTCGGGACGCTGAAGGCCTGGATGTCGTCCTGGCGGGCGTTGACCTGGGGGACGGTGAGCACGGTGTAGCCGTCGGCCTCGGTGATCTTGCCGCCGACGGTCGGTGCCTCGAAGGTGCCCGAGTCGAGCGGCTCGAGGCCGTCGGCGGTGCCGACGAAGCTCTCCTGGGTCGACGGGTCGGCGAGCAGGAAGACGATGTCGCCGGTCGCCGGGTCGCCGTCGGTGGCGAGGGTCAGCGTGTAGATCGTGGAGTCGGGGACCTGCTTGACCGAGGCGCCCTCGATCGCGGTGATCGCCTGCTCCTTGCTGCCACGGTGGCCGTCGCCGAAGTTCGTGAAGGCGGTGGAGACGGTGTAGACGACCGGCACGATCTGGAAGGCGATCAGGAAGAGGGTGCCGGGCAGGAGGTACTTCAGGGGGACCGGGCGCGGGGAGAGGTAGACGTAGAACGCGAGCGCGGTGACGAGGACGACGACCGCCAGCCCCAGCCAGTTGTCGGTGCGGAGCAACGGCATGGCCGAGAAGACGGCGATGGCCGCGACGAGCGCCAGGCCGGCGATCTTGACCAGCAGCATCAGCGGGGTGCTGGTGCCGTCGGCGCCGAGCCCGAAGCGCGGCCGGCTGGCCTCGGGGGGCGGTGCGGAGCTGTGTGCCACGTGGCTCTCCTCTGCGGAGTCGGTGCGGGGACACGTCCCCCTGGGTCCCGGGCCGGCCGGTGGCGGTCGGCCCGGGACTCGTGCGGGGTGGTGCTACTTGATCGCGGCCTCGATCGTCTTCGCCGCCGCCTTGATGGTGCTGTCGGGGTCGGCGCCGCCGATGACGGCGGCCTCGGCCTTGCCCAGCGGGTCCCAGACCGCCGCCATCTGCGGGATGCTCGGCATGATCTGGCCGTTGTCGGCGCCGGCCTTGGCCACGGCGGCCACGGCGGGGTTGTCACCCTCGATGGCGGCCAGCGTGTCGGTGTTGGCCGGCACGTTCTTGGTGGCCTCGAAGAGCGTCTGCCCGACGTCGGCGCGCGACCAGTAGTTGGTCACGAACTCCTGCGCGAGCGTCTTGTTGGCGCCGCCGCTGGCGACGTAGGCCGCGTCGACGGTGATGAACGGCGAGGCCGGGTCCATGCCCTCGAAGCCCGGCACCGCGGACACCTCGTAGTTGATGTCGCTGTCGTCGAGGGTGGTGAGCTGCCACGGGCCCTCGATGAGGAACGGCGTCTTGCCGGAGGTGAAGAGCGAGATCGCGTTGTCGGTGTTGATGGAGCGCTTGAGCACGCCCGAGCCCTTCTCGCCGAGCGCGCCGATCTTCTCGTACGCCGTCACCGCACCGGGCGTCGCGACGCCGAGGTCGGCCGGGTCGAAGCTGCCGTCGGAGCCCTGGCCGAACATGTAGCCGCCACCGGAGGTGTAGAGCGGGTTGATGAAGTAGGGGTTGCCCGTGTCGCTGACCGGCCAGGCCAGCGGCTCCTGGGCCTTGCCGTCCGAGACGGCCTTCTCGCCGGCGGCGACCATGTCCTCCACCGTCGCGGGTGCGTCGGGGACCATGTCGGTGTTCCGCATCAGCACGATGTTGTTCATCGTGTAGGGCATGCCGTAGGTCTGGCCGTCGAACGTGACGGCCTCGAGGGCCAGGGGCTGCAGCGTCGAGGCGGTGGCCTCGGGGATCTGGATCGGGTCGATGGTGCCGTTCTGCACCAGGTTGCCGATCCAGTCGTGCGCGCCCATCACGACGTCCGGCGGGTCGCCGGCCTGCGCGGCGGTGACGAACTGCGCCTGGAGCTTGTCGCCCGGGACGACCTCGACCTTGACGTCGACGCCGTTCTCCTCGCCGAAGGCCTTGCCGAGGTCGGTCGTGGCGTCGCCACCGGGACCGGTGCCGACCCAGATCAGGAGCTCGCCGCCGGCTGCCGGGGTGTCGCTGCTCCCGCCGCCACCGCCGCCCGAGCTGTCGTCGCTCGAGCCGCCGCAGGCGGTCAGGGCGAGGCCGGTCGCGAGCAGGCCCGCCGCGATCCGGAAGGTGTGCTTCCTACGTGCCATGAGGACTCCTCTAGTGCGGATGTGGAGCAGGGGCCGCGATGCCACGAGACACGGTCGACGACTCGGTGGCCGACCGGACAGCCCCTTGATAAAACGATTTAGCGGGAGTAAACCTTGTGATGTACGCCACGTCAAGAGTCCTCGCCCTAGGCTCTGCCCGGCGGTGCGCGAGGTCAAGGCACAGCCGTGCAACGAAGTCGGAAAGGAACCACATGGCGTCGTCGGCCCGGCGGCGCGTGCTGCTGCGCGACGTCGCGGAGCACGCCGGCGTCTCGTCCGCCACTGCCTCGCTCGTGCTGGGCGGGCGCGACGTGCGTGTCTCCGAGGACACCCGGCAACGCATCCTGCGCGCGGCCCGCGAGCTCGACTACCGCCCGAACCTGATGGCGCGGAGCCTGCGCACGCAGGTGAGCAGCACCATCGGGCTGGTGGCCGACACGATCATCACCGGCCATTACGGGGGCGACATCATCCGTGGCGCGCTGACGGCCTCGCTCGAGCACGGGCACCGGCTGCTCATCTGCGAGTCCGAGGGCGACCCGAAGCTCGAGCCGGTCCTCGTCGACGACCTCGTCGCCCGCCAGGTCGACGGGATCCTCTTCACCACCGCGTCCCACGACGTCGTCGAGCTGCCTGCGGCGCTCGCCGACCAGCGCGTCGTGCTGGTGAACTGCGAGGCCGGGCCCGGCGTCCCGAGCGTGGTGCCCGACGAGGTGGAGGGCGGACGTGCGGCCGCCCGGCTGCTCACCGACGCCGGCCACCGCGAGGGCATCGTGCTCGTCGGCGAGACGCTCACCCGCAAGCTGCCGGCCCAGCGCCGGCTCGAGGGGCTGCTCGCCGGGCTCGCCGCGGCCGGCACCGGCTTCGCCGACCGGATCGACTGCGCCTGGTGGCCCGAGGCCGGCTTCGACGCCCTCACCGAGGCGCTCGCCTCCGGGCTCCGGCCGAGGGCCCTCGTCTGCCTCAACGACCGCATCGCGCTCGGCGCCTACCAGGCCCTCGCCGCCGCCGGTCTCAGCGTCCCGGGCGACGTCTCGGTGGTGTCCTTCGACGACTCCGAGCTCGCCAGCTGGCTGCGACCCACGCTCTCCACGATCGCCCTCCCGGAGTTCGACATGGGCCGGACCGCCGTCGACCTCCTCCTCGGCGACGACCCGCCCGCGGGCGTCGTACTGGTCCCGATGCCGGTGCGCGAGCGCGCCTCCGTCGCCCCGCCGTCGTCCCGCTGAGCGGTGCGTGAGGCAGGTTCTGCGGGATCAGAAGATGTCTCACTCACCGCTCCGGTGAGCGGGACGAGGAGGAGGGCGCCCAGGGAGGTCAGCCGAGGGTGGAGCGCCGGGCGACCAGCTCGGGGGTGAAGACGACCTGCTCGTGGCGGTGGTCGGGGTTGTCGGCCTCGTCGAGGACGAGCTCGGTGGCGCGGCGGCCGAGCTCCTGGCGGGGCTGGCGCACGGAGGTGAGGGGTACGGCGGCGGCGCTGGCGTACTCGATGTCGTCGTAGCCGACGATCGCGAGGTCACCGGGGACCGTGGAGCCGGCGGTGCTGAGCTGCTGGAGCAGGCCGAGGGCGAGCAGGTCGTTGGCGCAGAAGGCGGCGGTCGGGCGGCGCTTGCGGCCGATGCCCATCACGCGTTCGCCGGCGGAGCGGCCCTCCACGACGGTGAGGCCCTCGGTCGGCACGACGACGAGCTGGTCGTCGGGCAGTCCCGACTCGGCCCACGCCTGGCGGGCCCCCTCGAGGCGGTCGCGCACCTGGCCGATCGTGGCGGGGCCGCCGATGAAGGCGACGCGGGTGTGGCCCTGCTCGAGGAGGTGCTCGACGGCCAGCCGGCCGCCGAGGACGTCGTCGACGGCGACCGAGCAGAACTCGTCGTCGTCGCGGGTGCGGTCGACGATGACGAGCGGCGTGCCGTTGCGGCGTACGTCGCCGAGGACGCTCGCGTGCGGGTCGACCGGGGTGACGAGGATGCCCTGCACGCGCTGCTCGACGAGGTGCGCGAGGTAGTCGCCCTCGCGGGAGGCGCGGTTGTCGGAGTGGCACAGGAAGAGCGAGAGGTCGGCGGCCTCGGCGGCCCGCTCCGCCCCCTCGGCCACGTCGGTGAAGAAGGGGTTGCGGGCGTCGAGCAGCACGTAGGCGAGCATCCGGCTGTGCCCGGCACGCAGCTGGCGAGCCGACTCGTTGCGCACGAAGCCGAGGTCGCGCATCGCCTGCTCGACCTTGCCGCGGGTGCCCGGGGACACCCGGTCGGGGCGGTTGAGGACGTTGCTGACCGTGCCGAGCGAGACGCCCGCGAGGGCAGCGACGTCCTTGACGGAGGAGGCACGCGCCACTCGCCGTACCTCCTCGTGCTCGGTGCGCTCCAACCCCCCGTTGAAACGATGTGGCTCGGAGCGTACGCCATGGCGGCCGCTCAGGTCACCAGTCGATAACGACGCAGAAAACACCCCGAAGTGACCCTTGACACGTGTGATCACCTTCACCTACGTTTCGTTGAAACCTTTCAAACCGAGGAGCTCCATGCCGACCAGCAACACCGCCGCACCGGTGCTCGTGCTGCGCGACGTCTCGAAGTCGTTCGGGCCCGTGGTCGCCCTGCGCGCGGGCAGCATCTCGGTCGAGGCGGGCTCCATCCACGCTCTCATCGGTGAGAACGGGGCCGGCAAGTCGACCCTCGTCAAGGTCGTCGCGGGCGTCCACCGCCGCGACTCCGGCACCTTCGAGCTCGGCGGCGAGGCGGTCGACTTCGGCTCGACCGCGGAGTCCAAGCAGGCCGGCGTCGCGGTGATCTACCAGGAGCCGACCCTCTTCCCGGACCTCTCGGTCACCGAGAACATCTTCATGGGCCGCCAGCCCGTCACGCGCGGGCGCCGGATCGACCGCCAGGCGATGTACACCGAGGCCGAGGCGCTGTTCGCCCGCCTGGGGGTGCGCATCGACCCCCGCCGTCCCGCCGAGGGCCTGTCCATCGCCGACCAGCAGATCATCGAGATCGCCAAGGCGATCTCGCTCGACGCACGCCTCCTCGTCATGGACGAGCCGACGGCGGCGCTCAGCGGGGTCGAGGTCGAGCGGCTCTTCGCCGTCGCTCGGAGCCTGCGCGACGAGGGCCGCGCGCTGGTCTTCATCTCGCACCGCTTCGACGAGGTCTTCGCGCTCTGCGACACCGTCACCGTGATGCGCGACGGCTCCTACGTCGACACCCGTCGCGTCGACGAGACCACGTCGTCGGACCTCGTCTCGCTCATGGTCGGCCGCGACGTCGACGACCTCTTCCCCAAGACGCCCGCGGAGATCGGCGAGCCGGTCCTGCAGGTCCGCGGCCTCACCCGCGCCGGCGTCTTCCACGACATCGACCTCGACGTCCGCGCCGGCGAGATCGTCGGACTGGCCGGGCTCGTCGGTGCCGGTCGCAGCGAGGTCGCCCGCGCCGTCTTCGGCGTCGACGCCTACGACTCCGGCTCGGTGACGATGCTGGGCAAGCCGGTCCGGGCCCGCGACCCGCGCTCCGCCATCAAGGCCGGCATGGCCTTCATCCCCGAGGACCGCCGCAAGCAGGGCCTGGTCATCGACTCCTCCGTCGCGGGCAACGTCGCCGCGGTGATCCGCCGCGGCATCGCCAGGGCCGGGCTGATCACCGGCTCGATGGAGAACAGGGCCGCCGGTCCGTGGGCCGGTCGCCTGGAGGTGAAGACCTCCGCGCTCGACATGAACGCCGCCACGATGAGCGGCGGCAACCAGCAGAAGGTCGTCATCGCCAAGTGGCTCGCGACCAACCCGAAGCTGCTGATCATCGACGAACCCACCCGCGGCATCGACGTCGGCACCAAGTCCGAGGTGCACCGCCTGCTCTCCGAGCTCGCCGGCCAGGGACTCGCGATCCTGATGATCTCGTCCGAGCTGCCCGAGGTGCTCGGCATGGCCGACCGCGTCCTCGTCCTCTGCGAGGGCCGGCTGACCGCCGAGCTCGACCGCGCGGACGCCACCCCCGAGGCCGTCATGCACGCGGCCACGCACCACCTGGAGGAAGCACGATGAGCCACACCGACGTCGAGCGTCCCGGAGTGGACGCCGAGGTCTCGTCCTCGGAGGCGCTGCTCGTCGAGCCGAGCCGCCTCTCGCCGACGCGACGGGCGCTGACGACGGTCCTGCGCTCGCGCGAGCTCTCGATCTTCCTGGTGCTGGTCGCGGTCGTCGTGCTCGCCACGACGAAGAACAACGGCTTCCTCTTCAGCTCCGACGGCTGGCGCAACTTCCTGCTCAACCCGTCGATCCTGCTGCTCCTGGCGGTCGGCCAGGCGGTCGTGATCATCACCCGCAACGTCGACCTGTCGGTCGGCTCGACGATGGCGCTGACGGCCTACCTCACCGGGCGCCTGTTCATCGAGCAGCCGAACCTGCCGATCGTCGTGGTGCTCGCCGCGTGCCTGCTGATGGGCGCCGTGCTCGGCCTCGTCAACGGCGCGCTCGTCGCCCACGGCAAGGTCCCCGCGCTGGTGATCACGCTCGGCACGCTCTACATCTACCGCGGCATCATGCTGACCTGGGCCGGCAGCGACCGGATCAACGCCGGCGACCTGCCGCGCGACTTCCTCGCCCTCGGCACCAAGACCGTCCTCACCATCCCGGTGCTGACGATCATCGCCGTGGTCGTGCTGGCCGCGGTGGGCTACTACCTCCACAACGCCCGCGGCGGCCGCGAGCTCTACGCGATCGGGTCCGACCCCGACGCGGCGGTGCTCTACGGCCTGCCCGTACGCCGCCGCCTGCTCGCCGCCTTCGTCCTCAGCGGCGCGCTGGCCGGCCTGGCGGGCGCGCTCTACACGGCCCGCTACGGCACGGTGAGCTCGAGCGTCGGCTCCGGCATCGAGCTGCAGGCCGTGGCCGCGGCCGTGATCGGCGGCATCGCGATCTTCGGCGGCAGCGGCACCGTCTGGGGCGCCGCCATCGGCGCCTTCCTCCTGATCACCATCAACCGGGCCCTGCCCAGCCTCGGCATCGAGGACTTCTGGCAGCGCGCCGTCGTCGGCGTCCTGATCCTCGGCGCGATCGTGCTCGACCGCGTCCTGGCCCGCCGACAAGCCCGCAAGCTCGCAGAATCGAGGGACCACGCATGAGCACCGCTGTGTCCAGCGCCCCGACCCGGACGTACGCCGCCTACTCGGCGCCGCTCTGGAAGCGCTGGCTGCTGACCCGCGAGACCGCCGTCATCGTGCTCACGGCCGCGGTGATCCTCTACTCGCTCGCCAACGTGCCGAACTTCGACGGCCCCCTGACGCTGAAGTTCCTGCTCCAGGACATCGCCCCGATCCTGCTGATCGCGCTGCCGATGACGCTGATCATCATCACCGGCGAGATCGACCTGTCGGTGGCCAGCATCATGGGACTGAGCAGCGTGCTGCTCGGCGTCCTCCACGACGCCGGCATGTCCATCCCGGCGGCAGCGCTCCTCGCGCTCCTGGCCGGACTGGTCTGCGGCGCGCTCAACGGATTCCTGATCGCCTACGTCGGGCTGCCCTCGCTCGCGGTCACGATCGGCACCCTCGCGCTGTTCCGCGGCATCGCGGTCGGCCTGCTGGGCACCACGGCCATCACCGACTTCCCGGACACGTGGTCGGACCTGGCCACGGGCACCATCGGCGAGTCCCGGATCCCGCTCGTGATGATCCCCTTCGCGGTCCTCGCCGTCGGCTTCGTCGTGCTGCTGCACTTCTCGACGTTCGGTCGCGGGGTGTACGAGATCGGGCTCAACGACGAGGCCGCGCACTTCACCGGCGTCGACGTGGCCCGCACCAAGATGGTGCTCTTCCTGCTCTCCGGCGTCGTCTCCGCCCTCGCCGGGATCTACTTCACGCTGCGCTACGGCTCGGCCCGCGGTGACAACGCGACCGGCTACGAGCTCCAGGTGATCGCCGCGGTGCTCCTCGGCGGCGTGTCGATCTTCGGAGGCCGGGGCCGGCTGCACGGCGTGCTCGCCGGCGTGGTCCTCATCGGCGTCATCGCCAGTGCGCTCCGCCTGGAGTCCGTGACGGTCAACGTCACCAACATCATCGTCGGCCTGCTCCTGGTGGCCTCGGTGATCCTCCCCAGCGTCCTTGGGTGGGCCGGCTCGCGGCTGCCCCGCAAGGCATCAGCGGCTCCTCCGGGACCGCGCCCCGACAAGGACGCGGCGACCGCCGACGTCTGAACATCCGAAAGGTAGACAGATGAAGATCCAGAAGCGGTCCACGGCCATCGCCGCGCTCCTGCTCACCGCGACCTTCTCGCTCGCCGCCTGTGGCAGCGACGACAACGGCGACGGCGGCTCCGCCGACGGCGGCAGCGGCGGCGGCGGCGACCTGAGCATCACGATGCTCCCGAAGAACCTCGGCAACGCCTACTTCGACACCAGCACCGACGGTGCGGAGAAGGCCGCCGACGAGATCGGCGCCGAGTTCGAGGAGGTCGGTCCCGACACCGCGAGCCCCGACGCCCAGGTGTCCTACATCAACACCGTCGCGCAGCAGGGCAAGAGCGCCCTCCTGCTCTCGGCCAACGACCCCGACGCCCTGTGCGACGCGATCGACGAGGCCCGCAGCGCCGACGTCAAGGTGATCACCTTCGACGCCGACACCAACCCCGACTGCCGCGACCTGTTCATCAACCAGGCCACCGCCGAGGGCATCGCCACCAAGCAGCTCGAGCTCGTCGCCGACCAGATCGGCGGCAAGGGCGAGATCGCGATCCTCTCCGCCTCGGCCAACGCGACCAACCAGAACGCGTGGATCGAGACCATGGAGCAGGAGCTCGCCGACAACCCCGACTACGCCGACATCGAGCTCGTCGACACGGTCTACGGCGACGACGACGACCAGAAGTCCTTCGACCAGACCGAGGCGCTGCTGCAGAACCACCCGAACCTCAAGGGCATCATCTCGCCCACCACGGTCGGCATCGCCGCCGCGGCGCGCTACCTCTCCGACAGCCAGTACAAGGGCAAGGTCGCGCTGACCGGCCTCGGCACCCCGAACCAGATGCGTGAGTACGTCGAGGACGGCACCGTCACCGCGTTCGCGCTGTGGAACCCGGGCGACCTGGGCTACCTGGCCACCTACGCCGCGCAGGCGCTGGTCGACGGTGACATCTCCGGCGAGGAGGGCGACTCCTTCGAGGCCGGCGACCTCGGCTCCTTCGAGGTCGGCGCCGACGGCGTCGTCCTGCTCGGCGAGCCCTACACGTTCGACGCGGACAACATCGGCGACTTCGACTTCTGATCGCCCCCGTCCCGGGGCCGTCGGCCCGTCCAGCCGCCGACGGCCCCGGGAGCACCACCCACCGAACAGGACCCTCGATGCACCGCGTCTGCTTCACCCTCCAGGTCAGGAAGGACCGGATGGAGGAGTACGCCGAGCGCCACGCAGCCGTGTGGCCGGACATGCTCCAGGCCCTCCACGACACCGGCTGGCACGACTACTCCCTCTTCCTGCGCGACGACGGCCTCCTCGTGGGCTACCTCGAGACGCCCGACCTGGCCGCCGCACAGGCAGGCATGGCCCGCACCGACGTGAACGCCCGCTGGCAGGCGGAGATGGCCGAGTTCTTCGAGGACCTCGACCTCCCGCCCGACCAGGGCTTCTGGCAGCTGACCGAGGTCTTCCACCTCGAGGACCAGCTCGCCGCCCTCAGCACCCCTCCACCCGCGGCAGCACCCGCCGCCCATCCCACAGACACAGCTCAGGACCAGTGATGACTTCCTTCTCCGACATCAGCGACCGGCTCGGCGACCTCGCGATCGAGGTCCCGTCCTGGGCCTACGGCAACTCCGGCACGCGCTTCAAGGTCTTCGGCTCCGCCGGCACCCCGCGCTCGGTGGAGGAGAAGATCTCCGACGCCGCGGCGGTCCACCGCTTCACGGGCCTCGCGCCGAGCGTTGCGCTCCACATCCCGTGGGACCAGGTCGACGACTTCGGTGCGCTGGCGACGTACGCCAAGGAGCAGGGCGTCGCGCTCGGGACGATCAACTCCAACACGTTCCAGGACGACGACTACAAGCTCGGCGCGCTCACCCACACGGACAGGCGGATCCGCCAGAAGGCGATCGACCACCACCTCGCGTGCATCGAGGTGATGAACCTGACCGGTTCGCGCGACCTCAAGATCTGGCTCGCCGAGGGCACCAACTACCCCGGCCAGGGCGACATCCGTGCCCGCCAGGACCGCCTCGCGGAGGGCCTGCGCACGATCTACGACCAGCTCTCCGACGACCAGCGGCTGGTGCTGGAGTACAAGTTCTTCGAGCCGGCGTTCTACCACACCGACGTCCCGGACTGGGGCACGTCGTACGCCCACGTGGCCGCCCTCGGCGACCGCGCGATGGTGTGCCTCGACACCGGCCACCACGCGCCCGGCACCAACATCGAGTTCATCGTCGCCCAGCTCCTGCGCCTGGGGAAGCTCGGCTCGTTCGACTTCAACAGCCGCTTCTACGCCGACGACGACCTCATCGTGGGCGCGGCCGACCCGTTCCAGCTGTTCCGGATCATGGTCGAGGTCATCCGCGGCGGCGGCTTCGGCCACCAGGCCGACGGCACGCCCAACGACGTCGCGCTGATGCTCGACCAGTGCCACAACATCGAGGCCAAGATCCCCGGCCAGATCCGCTCGGTGCTCAACGTGCAGGAGATGACCGCCCGCGCGCTGCTCCTCGACACCGAGGCGCTCGACGTGGCCCGCTCCGACGGCGACGTGCTGCGCGCCAACGAGATCTTCATGGACGCCTTCTACACCGACGTCCGCGCCGAGCTCGCCGCCTGGCGCGAGGAGCGCGGCCTGCCCGCCGACCCGATGCGCGCCTACCTGGCGTCGGGCTACCAGGAGCAGATCGAGGCCGACCGCGTCGGCGGCGCCCAGCTCAGCTGGACCTGATCCCCTCCCTCACCCACACCCATCAGAAGGATCCCGCACCGTGAGTGACCTCAACCCCACCGTCGCTGCTCTCGTCGAGCGCTCGAACCGGCTGGGCGCCGACCCGAAGAACACCAACTACGCCGGCGGCAACACCTCCGCCAAGGGCACCGAGACCGACCCCGTCACCGGCGAGGACGTCGAGCTGCTGTGGGTGAAGGGCTCCGGTGGTGACCTTGGCACGCTGACCCCCGCGGGGCTCGCGGTGCTGCGCCTGGACCGGATGCGCGCCCTCGTCGACGTCTACCCGGGCGTCGAGCGCGAGGACGAGATGGTCGCCGCGTTCGACTACTGCCTGCACGGCAAGGGCGGCGCCGCGCCGTCGATCGACACCGCCATGCACGGCCTCGTCGACGCCGCGCACGTCGACCACCTGCACCCCGACTCCGGCATCGCGATCGCGACCGCGGCCGACGGCCAGGAGCTCACCAGCACGATCTTCGGCGACCAGGTCGTCTGGGTGCCGTGGCGCCGGCCCGGCTTCCAGCTCGGCCTCGACATCGCCGAGATCAAGGAGAAGAACCCGCAGGCGCGCGGCTGCATCCTCGGCGGCCACGGCATCACCGCCTGGGGCGACACCAGCGAGGAGGCCGAGACCAACGGCCTCTGGATCATCGACACCGCCGCCGCCTACATCGCGGAGCACTCGAAGGCGGAGCCGTTCGGTCCCGCGCTCGAGGGGTACGCCGCCCTCCCGGAGGCCGAGCGCCGCGCGAAGGCCGCGGCCCTGGCCCCCACGATCCGCGGCATCGCCTCGGCCGACCGCCCGATGGTCGGTCACTTCACCGACTCCGACGAGGTGCTGCACTTCCTCGCCCACGCCGAGCACCCCCGCCTCGGCGAGCTCGGCACGTCGTGCCCCGACCACTTCCTCCGCACCAAGGTGAAGCCGCTCGTGCTCGACCTGCCGGCGGCCGCCTCGGTCGAGGACAGCATCGCCCGGCTCCAGGAGCTCGCGGTGTCCTACCGCGAGGACTACCAGGGCTACTACGACCGCAACGCCACCCCCGACAGCCCGGCGATCCGCGGCAAGGACCCGCTCATCGTGCTGGTGCCCGGCGTCGGCATGTTCAGCTTCGGCAAGGACAAGCAGACCGCCCGTGTCGCCGGCGAGTTCTACGTCAACGCGATCAACGTGATGCGCGGCGCCGAGGGCCTGTCGACGTACGCCCCCATCGACGAGTCGGAGAAGTTCCGGATCGAGTACTGGGCGCTCGAGGAGGCCAAGCTCCAGCGGATGCCGAAGCCCAAGCCGCTCGCGACCCGCGTCGCGCTGGTCACGGGCGCGGCGTCGGGCATCGGCCTGGCCACCGCGAAGAAGCTCGCTGCCGAGGGCGCGGCCGTCGTCATCGCCGACCTCGACCTGGCGAAGGCGCAGGCCGCGGCCGCGGAGATCGGCTCGTCCGACGTCGCCGTCGGCGTGAAGGTCGACGTCTCCGACGAGGCTGCCGTCCAGGCTGCCGTCGACGCGACCGTCCTGGCGTTCGGTGGCGTCGACCTCGTCGTCAACAACGCCGGCCTCTCGCTCTCGCGCTCGCTGCTCGAGACCACCGAGAAGGACTGGGACCTCCAGCACGACGTGATGGCGAAGGGCTCGTTCCTCGTCGCCAAGGCCACCGCCAAGGCGATGATCGAGCAGGCGATGGGCGGCGACATCGTCTACATCTCCTCGAAGAACTCGATCTTCGCGGGCCCCAACAACGTCGCCTACGGCGCTGCCAAGGCCGACCAGGCCCACCAGGTCCGCCTCCTCGCGGCCGAGCTCGGCGAGCACGGCATCAAGGTCAACGGCGTGAACCCCGACGGCGTCGTCCAGGGCTCCGGCATCTTCGCCTCCGGCTGGGGTGCCAACCGCGCCGCGGTCTACGGCGTGGAGGAGGAGGACCTCGGCAAGTTCTACGCGCAGCGCACGATCCTCAAGCGCGAGGTGCTGCCGGACAACATCGCCAACGCGGTCTTCGTGCTCTGCACCGACGAGCTGAGCCACACCACCGGCCTGCACATCCCCGTCGACGCCGGCGTGGCAGCGGCCTTCCTGCGATGACCCAGCCTGCGGTGACGCCCGGGGCGACCTCGACACCACCGCCCGTCAGCGTCGCCGCGATCGACCTCGGGGCGTCGAGCGGCCGGGTGATGCTGGGCGAGGTCGGCCCGGGCGTGCTCCGCCTGACGGCCGCGGCACGGTTCGGCAACGACCCGGTCCGCACGCCCGACGGCCTGCACTGGAACCTGCTCGAGCTCTACCGCCAGTCCCTCGCCGGGCTCGGCGCGGCCGTCCGGCTCGCCGCCGAGACCCCGGCGGGCCGGCTGGCCAGCGTCGGCATCGACAGCTGGGCGGTCGACCACGGCCTGCTGCGCGACGGGCGGCTGCTCGGCCAGCCGTTCCACTACCGCGACGAGGCGCGTGGCGAGGCCGGCCCGGCGATCGTCCACGACGTCGTCGCCGCCGACGAGCTCTACGCCCGCAACGGCCTGCAGTTCCTGCCGTTCAACACGGTCTTCCAGCTCGCCGCCGACCCGTGGCACCGCGACGCCGACCGGCTGCTGCTCGTCCCGGACCTGCTGGCCTACTGGCTCACCGGCGTCGAGCGCACCGAGCGCACCAACGCCTCGACCACCGGCCTGCTCGACGTCCGGACCCGCGCGTGGGACGACGAGCTGCTCGCGCGGCTCGGCTTCGCGCGCTCCCTGTTCACCGACCTCGCCGACCCCGGGGACCTGGTGGGTTCCTTGCTTCCCCGGGTCGGCGAGGCGGTCGGTGCCCCCGGCCTCCCCGTGGTGGCCGTCGGGTCGCACGACACCGCCTCGGCCGTGGTCGGGGTGCCGTTCGAGCGGCCCGAGTCGGCGTACATCTCCCTGGGGACGTGGGGCCTCGTCGGCCTCGAGCTCGACAAGCCGGTCCTCACCGAGGAGAGCCGGCTGGCGAACTTCACCCACGAGGGCGGCGTCGACGGGACCATCCGGTTCCTCACCAACGTCATGGGCACCTGGCTGCTCAGCGAGACCCTGCGCACCTGGGGCCGCGACGACCTCACCGCCCTGCTCGCGGCGGCCGCCGACGTGCCGGCCGACGCCGTCCCGGTGGTCGACGTCCAGGACCCGCGCTTCGTGCCGCCCGGCGACATGCCCGCCCGCATCGCCGCCTGGTGCGCCGAGCACGACGTCGCGCCGCCGACCGACGCGGCCACCACGGTGCGCTGCATCCTCGAGTCTCTGGCGGTGGCGTACGCCGACGCGCTGGCCACCGCGACCCGCCTGTCCGGCCGGACGGTCGAGGTCGTCCACGTGGTCGGCGGCGGCAGCCAGAACGAGCTGCTGTGCCAGCTCGTCGCCGACCGCACCGGCCTCCCCGTCGTCGCCGGACCCGTCGAGGCGACCGCCCTCGGCAACGTGCTGGTGCAGGGACGGACCGCCGGCGCGATCACCGGCGGCCTGGACGCGATGCGTGCCCTCGTGCGCGCGACCCACGACCTGCGACGGCACGAGCCGGATCGGCGCCGGGAGACACCTTGACCGACGCCCGCGAGGTCGTCCCGGCCGATGACGAGCTGCGTGTCCTCCGGCTGATGGCCGAGGGCGACACCATCGACGTCGTCGCGCGCAAGCTGGAGATCTCCGAGCGCACGGTCCGCCGCAAGGCGCGCAGCGCCTGTGACACGTTGGGGTGCGAGACCACGATCGAGGCGATCGTCTGGGCCGTGCGTCGTGGCCTCGTCTAGCACCACACTGGGAGCACGACGGCAACCACCAGAGCACGCACCAGAGCAAGCACCAGAGCACGAGCAAGAAGGAAGGACAGCGACGTGAGGGTCGCCCTCCAGGTCACCTGCGTCAACGACGCGATGTTCCCCGACACGGGGAAGGCCGTCGTGCGCCTGCTGCGCCGCCTCGGTGTCGACGTCGAGTTCCCCAGGGCGCAGACGTGCTGCGCGCAGCCGATGGTCAACACCGGCTACTTCGACGAGGCCGTGCCCGTGGTGCGCAACTTCGTCGACGCGTTCGCGGGGTACGACGCGGTGGTGACGCCGTCGGGCTCCTGCGCCGGGTCGGTGCGCCACCAGCACGCCCTCGTCGCCGAGCGCTCGGGCGACGCCGGGCTCCGGGCCGCCGTGGCGGAGACGTCGCCGCGGACCTACGAGCTCACCGAGTTCATCGTCGACGTGCTCGGGGTGACCGACGTCGGCGCCTACTTCCCGCACCGGGTGACCTACCACCCCACCTGCCACAGCCTGCGGATGCTCGGCGTCGGCGAGCGGCCGCGCCGGCTGCTCGAGGCGGTCCGCGGCATCCAGCTCGTCGACCTCCCCCAGGCCGAGGAGTGCTGCGGCTTCGGCGGCACCTTCGCCCTCAAGAACGCCGACACCTCCGTCGCGATGGGCGCCGACAAGGCCCGCCACGTGCGCGACACCGGCGCCGAGGTGCTCGTGGCCGGCGACAACTCGTGCCTGATGCACATCGGCGGCATGCTCTCGCGCCAGCGCGCGGGCGTCCGCGTCATGCACCTGGCCGAGATCCTGGCCAGCACCGAGGGCACGGAGGCGGAGCCGGGCGGCCCGGCGGTCGGCGAGCGGGCCGAGTCCGCCACGAAGGGCGGCCGGGGATGAGCGGCACCTTCGTCGGCATGCCGGCCTTCCCGACAGCCGCGCGCGCGGCGCTGGGCGACACCCAGCTGCGCAGCAACCTCGCGCACGCCACCCACACCATCCGCGACAAGCGCGCCGCCGTCGTGGCCGAGGTGGAGGAGTGGGAGGAGCTCCGGCTCGCCGGGGCCGGGGTGAAGGAGGCCGCGCTGCGCGACCTCGCCACCCACCTCGAGACCCTCGAGGCCTCACTCACCCGCGCCGGCGCCACGGTCCACTGGGCCCGCGACGCCGCCGAGGCCTGCGCGATCGTGGCTCAGGTGGCACACAGCCACGGGGTCGACGAGGTCGTGAAGGTGAAGTCGATGGCCACCGGCGAGATCGGCCTCAACGAGGCCCTCGAGGCCGAGGGCATCGCCGCCTGGGAGACCGACCTGGCCGAGCTCATCGTGCAGCTCGGCGAGGACCTGCCCTCGCACATCCTCGTGCCCGCGATCCACCGCAACCGGGCGGAGGTCCGCGAGATCTTCCTGCGGCGCATGGGCGACGTCGGCCGGCCCGCACCGGCCGACCTCACCGACGAGCCGGCCGTGCTGGCCGGCGCTGCGCGCGAGCACCTGCGGGAGAAGTTCCTGCGCGCCAAGGTCGCCGTGAGCGGTGCCAACTTCGCCGTCGCCGACACCGGCACGCTGGTCGTCGTCGAGTCCGAGGGCAACGGCCGGATGTGCCTGACGCTGCCCGAGGTGCTGGTCAGCGTGGTGGGCATCGAGAAGGTCGTCGCGACCTGGGGCGACCTCGACCCGATGCTCCGGCTGCTGCCGCGCTCGTCCACTGGCGAGCGGATGAATCCCTACACCTCGACGTGGTCGGGCGTGACGCCGGGCGACGGCCCGCAGGAGGTGCACGTCGTCCTGCTCGACAACGGCCGCACCCGTGCGCTCGCCGACGACGTCGGTCGCCAGGCGCTGCGGTGCATCCGCTGCTCGGCCTGCCTCAACGTCTGCCCGGTCTACGAGCGGGTCGGCGGGCACGCCTACGGCTCGGTCTACCCCGGCCCGATCGGCGCGATCCTCAACCCGCTGCTCAACGGCGTCTCCGACGAGCAGACCGCCTCGCTGCCCTATGCCTCCTCCCTGTGCGGCGCCTGCTTCGAGGTCTGCCCGGTCCGGATCGACATCCCGTCGGTGCTGGTCGACCAGCGCGCCCAGGTCGTCGACTCCCACCGCGGCGACCGGATCCCGAAGGCCGAGGCCGTCGCGATGAAGGCCGCGGCATGGACGTTCTCCGACGCGAGGCGCCTCGGCCTGGCCGAGCGCGCCTCCGGTCTCGCCGGCCGCGTCATGGGCCGCTTCTCCCGTACGACGCTGCCCGGCGGTCGCACCGCCGCCGGCCGCCTGCCCGGCCCCGCCGCCGGGTGGACCGGGGCCCGCGACCTGCCTGCCCCGCCGAAGGAGTCCTTCCGCGAGTGGTGGGCCCGGACCGACGGCGGCACCCACGACGACCAGGACGGGTCCGGCACCACGAAGGGCGGTGGCTCATGAGCGCCCGCGACGACATCCTCGGCCGTGTCCGTGCGGCCCTCGCCGACGTGTCACCGGCCGTCTCCGTGCCCGCCGCACCGCGGGCGCCGGACCGCGGCGACCTCGTCGCGCTCTTCGACGAGCGCGTCGCCGACTACCGGGCCGTCGTCACCCGTTGCACCCGGACCGGGCTCGAGGAGGCCGTCGCTGCGGCGCTGGGCGGGGCGCGCGCGGTCGTACCTCCCGGTCTCGGGCTCGAGGTGGCCGGAGCAGTCGTCGACGACCCCTCCACAGGTGGCCTCTCGGCCGCCGAGCTCGACGCGATCGACGCGGTGGTCACCCGGGCCGCCGTCGGCATCGCCGAGACCGGCACGATCGTGCTGGACCACCAGCCCGACCAGGGCCGGCGGGCGATCAGCCTCGTGCCCGACCTGCACGTCTGCATCGTCGACGCGGGCCAGGTCGTGGCCGACGTGCCCGACGCGATCGCCCTCCTCGACCCGGCCCGGCCGCTGACCTGGATCAGCGGACCCTCGGCGACGAGCGACATCGAGCTCGACCGCGTCGAGGGCGTCCACGGCCCCCGCACCCTCCACGTGCTCCTCGTGAGCTGAAGCCCGACCGCTGGGTGGTGGCCAGTTCCGGTCATTCGACCTTCGACTCTTGTGACCGTGGTCACGCCAGTTCTACGGTGCTCGCGCTGGAACGTTTCAAACTGCGTTCCGTGCCTCACTCGGAGAGTCTGGAGTTCCTGTGTCTCGTCATCGTCGTGCTGCTCGTGAACGTTTCACTGCCCTGGCAGCAACGGTGGCCGTGCTGGCCGCCGGCCTCGTCGGCATCGGCCTCGCCGGCACAGCGTCCCCCGCCGGCGCGGCCGAGGGCGTCTCGCTCGCCGACCTCGAGGTGGAGCGGAAGGCCGAGCCGGTCGGCATCGACCTGGACCACCCGCGCTTCGGCTGGGTGATCCAGTCGGCCGCCCGCGGCGTCGTGCAGGAGTCCTACCGGGTCCGCGTGGCGACCGAGGCCGAGGGCCTCGACGGCGACCTCGCCTGGGACAGCGGCACCGTCCAGGACGACCGCTCCTTCGACGTGGACTACGACGGCCCCGCGCTCGCCTCGACCACCGGCTACGTCTGGGACGTCACGGTCGTGACCAACGCCGGCACTGCGGTGGCGTCCAGCTCCTTCCGCACGGGCTTCGTCGACGAGGCCGACTGGGACGGCGCCGCCTGGATCGGCGCGCCGCCGCCGGCCGACCCCGCGGAGGGATGGACCGACTACACCGCCGAGTTCGACTTCTCCATCCAGCGCCACGCGTTCGGCGCCCTCTTCCGCGCCAACGGTGCGAACAACGCCCTCATGTGGCAGGTCTCGGTCGTCGACGGCGTCGCCGCGCTCCGACCGCACCGCAAGGTCAACGGGGGCTACACGCTCCTCGAGAACAAGAACATCCAGGCGCAGGTCAGCGCCGCCCAGCTCAGCCAGGGCGTGCACACGCTCAGCGTCACCGTCAGCCCCGGCACCGCGACCGACAGCACCCGCGTGGTCACGAAGATCGACGGCATCCAGGTCGACGACCGCCAGGTCGCCGGCACCGGCACCCTCTCGCGCGGCACCGTCGGCTTCCGCTCCAGCACCAACGCCGGCACCAACGAGCAGTTCACCGTCCACGGCGTCCGCGTCACCCGCACCGGCGACGGCGAGAAGCTGCTCGCCACCGACTTCTCCGACGGCAACCCCTTCCAGGGCGGCACGCTCGTCGGCAAGGAGCTGCGCTTCACCTCGTCCGCCGAGACGCTGCTCAAGGCGCCGGACAAGCCGGCACCGCTGCTCCGCAAGGAGTTCTCGGTCTCGAAGCCCGTCGCCCACGCGACCTACTACGTCGCCGCCGGCGGCTACGCCGACGTCACCCTCAACGGCGAGCGGATCAGCGACGACACCCTGTCCCCGGGCTTCACCGACTACGACGACACCGTCCAGTACGTCGGCACCGACGTGACCGACCAGCTCGCCCCTGGTGACAACGTCCTCGGCCTGGAGCTCGGCCGCGGGTTCTACGGGATGCTCGGCGGCAACGTCTGGAACTGGCAGAGCCCGCCGTGGCACGGCGAGCCCCGCGCCCGCGGCGTTCTGGCACTGGAGTACGCCGACGGCACCACCGAGCGCGTCGTCACCGACGACACCTGGACCACCCGGGGCGGCCCGCGCCGCCTCGACGACCTCTACGCCGGTGAGCGCTACGACGCCCGCTACGAGGTCCCCGGATGGGACACGGCGGTGTACGACGACGCGGACTGGGCCGCGGCCGCCGAGGTCGACGCCCCGAAGGGCGAGCTCGTCAACCAGCGCCAGCAGCCGATCCGGGTCACCCGCGAGCTCGAGCCGGTCTCGATCACCGAGCCCGAGGACGGCGTCTACGTCCTGAAGTTCCCCCAGGTCATCGCGGGCCGCACCCGCGTCACCGCGCAGGGCCCGGCGGGCAGCACGATCACGGTGGCGCACGCCGAGAAGCTGCGTGCCAACGGCCGGGTCAACCTCGACAACAACGGCGGCTTCCAGCTCGGCTTCCAGACCGACACCTTCACCCTGGCCGGCACCGGCGCGGCGGAGACCTTCGAGCCGCGCTTCTCCTACCAGGGCTTCCAGTACGTCGAGGTCACCGGCTGGCCGGGCGACCAGGCGCCGCCGCTGAGTGCCTTCACCGCCGAGTGGCTCCACACCGACGCCGAGCAGACGGGCGACTTCGCGAGCTCCAGCTCCATCATGAACCGCACCCACCAGGCGGTCGTGAACACGCTCTACAACAACATCCACGGCATCCCGACCGACACCCCGATGTTCGAGAAGAACGGCTGGACCGGCGACGCCGCGGTCGGTGCCGAGATGTTCATGCGCAACCTCGACACCCACGAGCTCTTCGCCAAGTGGATGCGCGACCTCGACGAGACCCGCGAGGCCAACGGCGCCCCGATGGTGATCGCGCCGAGCTCCGGCACCTGGGGTGCCTGGGGTCCGTCGCAGCCGTGGCACGCGGCCTACGTGATGATCCCGTGGTGGCTGTACCAGTACGGCGGCGACGAGCGCGTGATGACCGAGCTCTACGACAACATGCTGGCCTACGTCGACCTCGAGTACGGCCGTCGCCAGGCCGACGGGCTCGTCATCAGCAACCGCCTCGGCGACTGGGTCAGCCCCGAGGGCAGCCCCGCCGGCGGCCACGCCCCGGGTGAGGACCAGCGGGTCGAGGGCAGTGCGTACCTCTACCTGATGCTCGACCAGATGGCGACCGTCGCCGAGCACCTCGGCAAGACGGCCGACGCCACCCGGCTCGCCACCCGCGCGGGCGTCGTCAAGGACGCCTTCAACGCCGCCTACCTCGACGGCGACCAGTACAGCGGCGCGGGCCAGGACGGCAACCGCTACCGCCAGGTGCACAACGTGCTGGCCCTCGCCTTCGGCCTGACCCCCGACGCGGAGACCGAGGACGCCGTCGCGGCCCGGCTGGCCGCCGACGTCGAGCAGCGCGGCTACCACCTCGACACCGGCACCCTCGGCACCAAGTACCTCCTGCCCGTGCTGACCGAGCACGGCTACGCCGACGTCGCGGTCCGCCTCGCCGAGCAGACGTCGTACCCCAGCTGGGGCTTCATGCTCGACAACGGCGCCACCACGATGTGGGAGCACTGGTCCACCGACGCCCGCTCGCTCGGCCACTACTTCCTCGGCACGGTCGACGACTGGTTCTACCAGTACGCCGCCGGCATCCGGCCCTCGCAGGAGGACGGCTACCGCGAGGTGACCATCGCGCCGGCGACGACCGAGCAGATGGCCTCGGCCCGCGCGACGACCGACACCCCCTACGGCCCGGTCACCTCCGACTGGCGCAAGCGCGGCCGCAACCTCGAGCTGCACGCCGAGGTCCCGGTCGGCAGCACCGCGACCGTCCGGCTCCCGCTGGGCGAGGCGACCACGGCCGAGGAGGTCCTCGAGGGCGGCACGCCCGTCGCGGACGCCGACGGCGTGGAGAGCGTCGCGATCGTCGACGGTGTCGCCGAGGTGGTCGTCGGGTCCGGGTCGTACGACTTCCAGGTGCGGCCCGAGGCCGACCCCGAGCGCGACGTGTGGCTGACGCTCGCCCCGCTCGCCGAGCCCGTCGTCCGCGGCGAGCACGCGGCCGGCAGCATCGTGGTCACCAACTGGGGTGGCGTCCCGGTCACCGGTCTCACGGCCACCGTCGACGCCGGCGACCTCGAGATCACCGGTGACCTCACCGTCGGCGAGCTGGCGCCCGAGGCGTCGGCCGAGCTCACCTTCGACGCCGCCGTCCCGCAGGACGCCCGCCTGGGCGACCGCGAGGTCGAGGTCACGCTCGCCTTCACGAGCGGAGGCCGGGCCTACGAGGTCACCGAGACCTCGACGTGGGCGGAGATCGTCGCGGGGATCGCCGTCGAGGGCGTCACCGGTGCGGTGACCGACCCGCGCGGCCGGCTCGTCCCGGTCGACGTCACCCTCCACAACGCCGGCACCCAGCCGCAGACCGGACAGGTGCGGGCGACCGTGCCCGACGGCTGGCCGGCCCCGCCGGCGGGTCCGACCCTGACCCTCGAGCCGGGGGAGACCCGCACGGTCACCACCCGCGTGCGGGTGGCCCACCGGGTCGTCGCCGGCACCCAGGCGATCGGCGCGCGGATGCTCCAGGGCGACCAGGTGCTCGCGAGCGGCCAGGGGACGCTGGCGGTCAGCCTCACCACGCCGCCGGCCGGCGCGACCGACCACGTCGACTTCGGCAACAACGCCTCCGAGACCGCCCACCAGGTCCTGGCCGGCCCCGACAGCGGCACGAGCAGCGAGGCCGGGCTGACCCGGCGCTACGCCAACTCGCAGTTCCCGGGCTCGTGGTACTCCGCGCTGGTCGACGTGCCTGCCGGGCAGCCGTTCGGCGTCCGGATGATCGAGACCTTCGACGGTGCGCGCACCAAGGAGCTCAACCTGTACGTCGACGACGTGCCGGTCGGGCGCTACTCCGTCACGCGCACCCAGGGCGGCCTCGGCTGGCTCGCGCACGACCTC
The DNA here is from genome assembly GCF_900105585.1 of Nocardioides exalbidus. Classification (NCBI taxonomy): domain Bacteria; kingdom Bacillati; phylum Actinomycetota; class Actinomycetes; order Propionibacteriales; family Nocardioidaceae; genus Nocardioides; species Nocardioides exalbidus. The sequence goes on along the minus strand of NZ_FNRT01000002.1, from coordinate 1,278,692 downwards.
CTGGTCGACGCCCCGGCGGCCCTCGCCGCCACAGCCGACGGCAAGGCCCGCATCAAGATCGAGTTCCCGACCGACGCCACCGACTACGACCCGTCCGTGGCCGACCTCTGGGTCGTCCCCGACCCGACGAAGGACACCGAGGCCCCGGCGGTCGGCGCCACCCTGCAGGGCACGGCCGGCCAGGGCGGCTGGTTCACCGGTCCCGTCCAGGTGCAGGTCGACGCGCTCGACGACCTCGACGAGCAGCCGCTGGTCGAGGTGCAGGACGGCGCCACCTGGCTGCCGTACGTCGCCCCGGTGGAGGTGGCCGCCGACGGCGAGCACACCGTGACCTACCGCGCCACGGACGCGGCCGGCAACGCCAGCGAGCCGGCGACGACCGAGGTGAAGGTCGACCGGACGGCACCGGTGACGGTGTCGGAGGTGGTCGCCCCGACGAGCAGCAGCGCGGCCGCGCAGGTGCGCCTCACCGCGACCGACGCCACGAGCGGCGTGGCCGCGACGATGGTGAAGGTCGACGACGGCGAGTGGCAGCAGGCCACCGGCCCGGTCGTCCTGCCGGACCGCGGCGCCCACCAGGTCGCGTGGTTCTCCACCGACGTCGCCGGCAACGCCGAGACGGCGCAGCACGTGCAGGTCGCCGCGCTCCCGACCGACGGCGGCAGCCAGCAGCTCGTCGCGCTGGCCGCACCGCAGGTCAGGGGGACCGCCGAGATCGGCAGGAGGCTGAGGGCCACCGACGGCTCGTGGAGCCGGGCCGACGTCACCGTCACCCACCAGTGGCTGCGCGACGGCGACCAGATCCCCGGCGCGACCGGCGCGACCTACCGGATCGGGAAGCGCGACCTGAAGGCCCGGATCTCGGTGCGCGTCACCGCGACCGCCGGCGCCTCGCGGGCCGCGGCGACGTCCCTGCAGACCGACCGGGTCGGCAAGGCGACGACGACGCTCAGGGTGAAGGTCCTCGACCGGACCGCCCGCTCCGCGCGGCTGCGGATCGCCCTGTCGGCCATCGGGGTGAAGGTGCGGGGCACGGTGGTGGTCCGCGTCGACGGCACCCGGGTCGCACGCCTCACCTCGCGCGGCACGACCACCCTCCGGGTGCCGATCGGCCGGGGCGGTCGCCACCGGATCTCGGTCACCTACCTCGGCTCGCAGCAGACGACCCGGGCCACCACGAAGATCGTGGTGCGCCGATGAACCCCTCGAAAGGCACCCGCATGTCCCGTGCACCCCACCTCGCGCGCCTGCTCGTCGGCTCGCTGGCGCTGACCGTGGGGCTCGGCGCCCTCGCGCCGACCGCGGCCTCGGCCGACGAGCCGACGGCGGCCGCGGCGGCGACCCCGCTGACGGTCACCGGGCTCGAGACCAACGCCCGGGTCGACCCGATCGGCATCCCCGGCGACGCCCCGAGCCTGTCGTGGCACTCCACGTCGACGGGCCGCGGCGCGGTGCAGTCGGCCTACCAGGTCCGCGTCGCCGCGAGCGAGGGTGACCTCGGCGGAAGCACCCTGTGGGACACCGGGAAGGTCGTGTCCGACCAGCAGGTCGACGTCGCCTACGGCGGCCCCGACCTCGAGTCGGGCACCCGCTACGCCTGGCAGGTCCGGGTCTGGAACGGCGACGACGAGGCGTCCGCGTGGAGCGAGCCCGCCTCCTTCGAGACCGGCCTGCTGGACGCCGGCGACTGGCAGGGCGACTGGATCGGCCGGTCCGCATCGGGCGAGGTCGACCGGTGGGACAACTACACCGCCGACATCGACTTCGACATCGCCGACATGGCCGTCGGTGTGTTCATCCGCGCGGCCAACACCAGCAACGCCCTCATGTGGCAGCTCTCCGTCGCGGACGGCACACCGCGGTTCCGCCCGCACAAGCGCGTGAACGGCGGCTACGCCCTCCTCGACAACAAGCTCATCCCCGGCATCACCGCGGCCCAGCTGCTCGACGGCACGCACCGCCTGTCGGTCACCGTCGACGGCAGCACCATCACGACCCTGCTCGACGGCACCCAGATCGACCAGCGCACCGACACCTCGTTCAGCAAGGGGTTCGTCGGCTTCCGCCAGGACTTCGTCGACGCCGGCAACGTCAACGAGGCCGCCGACATCAAGAAGGTGACCGTCACCCGCAAGAACGGCGACGTGCTCCTCGACACCGACTTCTCCGACGGCAACCCGTTCGACGGCGGCACCCTGACCGCCGGCGGGCTCCGCGTCGCCGACCGCAAGGACGTCCTCTACCGCTCGCCCGACTCCAACAAGCCCCTCCTCAGGACGTCGTTCACCACCGAGCCCGGCAAGACGATCGAGTCGGCGCGCGTGTACGCCTCGGCGCACGGCGTCTACGAGATGCGGCTCAACGGCGAGCAGGTCGGCGACCAGTTCCTGGCGCCGGGCTGGACCGAGTACCGCAAGCGCATCCAGCACCAGACCTACGACGTGACCGACCAGGTGCGCAGCGGCGCCAACGCGTTCGGCGCGGAGCTCGGCGACGGGTGGTGGAAGGGCAAGATCGCGTCCTTCGGCTTCAACAACTACGGCTCCGACCTCGGCCTGATCGCCCAGCTGCGCATCGACTACACCGACGGGTCGACCCAGGTCGTCGCGACCGACAGCACGTGGAAGAGCCACTTCGGCCCCTACGTGCAGGCCGACAACGTCGAGGGCGAGACCTACGACGCCAACGCCGAGCAGACCGGCTGGGACGAGCCGGGCTTCGCCGACGGCGCGTGGGGCCAGGTCACGAGCGCGACGAACACCACCGCGCGCCTGGTGCCGCAGCCCGACGAGCCCGTGCGGGTGACCGAGGAGATCGCCGCGAAGAAGCACACCACGCCTGCGCCCGGCGTCGAGATCTACGACCTCGGCCAGAACATGGTCGGCGTCGCGCGGATGAGGCTGCAGGGCAGCGCCGGCACGACCGTCCGGATCCGCTACGGCGAGGAGCTCAACCCCGACGGCTCGCTCTACACCGCCAACATGCGCTCGGCGAAGGTCACCGACTTCTACACCTTCGCCAGCACCGGGACCGCGACGTACACGCCGAAGTTCACCCAGCACGGGTTCCGCTACCTCGAGATCACCGGCACCACGGCAGCGCCCGCGCTCGCCGACGTGACCGGGGTCGTGTGGGGCTCGGACCTGCGCGCGACCGGCGACCTCGAGACGTCCGACGCGATGCTCAACCAGCTGGTCAGCAACATCTCGTGGGGCCAGCGCGGCAACTTCCTGTCGATCCCGACCGACACCCCTGCCCGCGACGAGCGGCTCGGCTGGACCGGCGACATCAACGTCTTCGCGCCGACGGCGAGCTACCTGCGCGACACCCGGTCGTTCCTGGGCAAGTGGATGACCGACCTGCGCGACGCCGCCTACACCGACGGCAACGTCCCGGGCATCGCCCCGGTCGTGCCCAACGCCGGCGACTTCGGCTCGGGCCTCGGCTGGTCCGACGCCGCCATCACGGTGCCGTACGCCACCTGGAAGGCGTGGGGCGACGGCCGCATCGTGCGGGAGAACTACGCCGCGATGGAGAAGTTCCTCGGCTTCGTCCGCACCAGCGCCGGCGCCGACCTGATCGACTCCGGTCGCGGGCACTGGGAGGACTGGCTCAACCTGGACGACCCGACCGGCGTCGGCGTGCTCGGCACGATGTACTACGCCGAGGACGCCCGGATGCTCTCGGAGATGGCCGCCGCGGTCGGCGAGGACGCCGACGCCGCTGACTACGCCGCGCTCTCGACGGCGGTGCGCCAGGCGTTCGTCGCCGCGTTCGTGCAGCCGGACGGCACGGTCCAGGGCAACAGCCAGGCCGGCTACGCCATGGCGCTCGGCATGGACATGGTCGCGGACCCCGCCCTGCGCCAGAAGGTGGCCGACAAGTTCGTCGCCAAGCTCGCCGCGAGCAACAACCACCTGACCACCGGGTTCCTCGGCACGCCCTGGCTGCTCCCCGCCCTCAGCAGCATCGGCCGCGACGACCTCGCCTACACGATGCTCATGCACAAGGACTACCCGTCCTGGGGCTACGAGATCGAGAAGGGCGCCACCACGATGTGGGAGCGCTGGAACTCGATCATGCCGGACGGCTCGTTCGGGCCGGTGGAGATGAACTCCTTCAACCACTACGCCTACGGCGCGGTCGGCGACTGGATGTACCAGAACATCGGGGGGATCACGGCCGTCGAGGCCGGCTACAAGGTGTCGCGGATCGCCCCCGTCGTCGGCGGTGGCCTGACCCACGGCGCCGGTGACCTCGCCTCGGCGTTCGGTCCGATCTCGACCGACTGGGCCCTGACCGACGACGGCATGACGCTCGCCGCGCAGGTCCCGGTCGGCACCACGGCCGAGGTCGTGCTCCCGGCCGACAACGCGTACGCCGTCCTCGAGGGCGGTGCGCTGCTCGACGACGTCGAGGGCGTGCAGTCCGTGGTCGACGACGGCGACACCGTCACCGTGACGGTCGGGTCCGGCAGCTACGACTTCGACGTGGTGGCCGGCAACTCGCGGCTCGGCTCGATCCTCGAGCAGCTCGACGCCCTGCAGGCGCACGTCGGCGTCCTCGCTGACGACGGCGACCTCACCGCGGGCGACCGCGGCGCGATGGACGGGGGCATCGACGCCGTCCGCGGGCACGTCTCCGACGCGCTGCTCGCCGCGGTCGACAGCGACGGCTCGGCGTCCACCACCGCGCTCCGGGCGGCTCGCTCCGAGCTGCGCGACCTGCGGTCCTGGCTCGCCTCGTCGTCGGTCGCCGGACCGGTGAAGAGCTCGCTCGACGGCAGTCTCGGTGCCATCGAGAACAGCCTCGTGCTCGCGCTGACCACGGCGCTCGGCGTCACCATGACGCTGCCGCCGGTGCCCGGCGCCGTCCTCCCCGGAGGCACGATCTCCGGGACGGTCGACGTGACCAACGACGGATCGCTGCCGCTCACCGGGATCACCGGGACGGTGTCGGTCGACGGGCTCGGCGACGCCCCGGTCGCAGGCGGACCCGTGGGTGCGGGGACGACCCTGCAGCTGCCGGTCACCGTCACCGTGCCCGAGGACGCGAAGCCCGGTGGCCACGACGCCGCGCTGTCGCTGACCTACACCGCCGGTGACGACACCTTCACCGTCGAGCAGTCGACGGCCGACTGGGCCACCGTGACCTCGGGCCTCACCATCGGCGACCCCACCACGGTCGTCGACGGCGCTGACCGGAGCGAGCACGCCACGGTGTCGGTCCCGGTCACCAACACGGGCTCCGCCGACGTGCGGGCGCACGCGGCGGTGACCCTGCCGCAGGGCTGGAGGTCCGTGCCCTCGTCCGACACCCTCGTGCCGGCCGGTGCGACGGTGACCCTCGCGGTCCCCGTCGTGGTGCCGCTCGACCTCGTCGGCGGTGCGGTCCGGGCGGGGGTCTCGGTGGTCCGCCGCGGTGACGTGCTCGCCAGCCGCGACACCTCCATCACCGTCGACCTGCCGCGGCCCCCCGGGGCGGACGTGCTCGACCACGTCGACTTCGGCAACACCGCCTCGGAGAGCGCCCACGGCATCCAGGCCTCCCCGAGCAGCGGCACCAGCAGCGAGGCCGGCCTCAGCCGTCGGTACTCCAACTCCGCGGTCCCGGGCTCGTGGTTCTCCGCGACCATCGACGTGCCGGCCGGCCAGCCGTTCGTGCTGCGGGGGGTGGAGACCTTCGACAAGGCCGTCACCAAGGACTACGACGTCTACGTCGACGGCGTGCTCGTGCGGGCGCAGCTCGTACCGCGCACCGAGGGCGGCCAGGGCATCAAGGTCTACGACGCCCTCATCGACCACCCGTCCCTGGTGGGCAACGACGGCAACGTCCGGATCCGCTTCGAGTTCCCCGCGGACGGCTCCAGCCAGGGCGACCCGTCGATCGCCGACCTGTGGGTCCTCGAGGTCCCCGACGACACCCAGTCGCCGGACGTCTCGGCGACCGTCGCGTCGGGCAACCAGGGCAGCAACGGCTGGTACCGCTCCGACGTCGGCGTCCGGGTCGACACCGTCGACAACCGCGACGACACGCCGGTCGCCCAGACCGGGCTCGGCGCCGGGTGGCAGGACTACGTCGGACCGGTGACCGTCACCGGCGAGGGCGAGCACGAGCTGTCCTACCGGGCGACCGACGCCGCGGGGAACGCGTCCACGACGCGGACCCTCACGGTCGGGATCGACGCCACCGCGCCGAGCACGCAGCTGTCGGTCACCACGGACAAGGGCGCGACGGGAGCCGACCGGGCGACCCTCGCCCTCGCCGCCACCGACGCCGTCAGCGGGGTCGCCACGACGCGCTACCGCGTGGACGGTGGTGCCTGGCAGGTCGCCGGCAGCGCCCCGGTGCTCGTCGAGGGCGTCGGTGACCACGTGGTCCAGTACTCCTCGACCGACGTGGCCGGCAACGCCGAGCCCGTCAGGCAGGCGGTGCTGTCCCTGGCCGCCGCGCCGCCGACCAACCCGGGCACGCCCGAGGTCGTGACCTCGGTCCTCGCGCCGCAGGTGTCGGGCACCGCCCGGATCGGTCAGAAGCTCACCGCGACCACCGGGTCGTGGAGCACCGGTGGCCTGCAGCACGCCTACCAGTGGTTGCGCGACGGCTCGCCGATCGCGGGCGCCACCTCGTCGTCGTACGCCGTCGGGGTGGCCGACCGCGGGCGCCGGCTCTCCGTGCGGGTGACGGCGAGCAAGTCGGGCGTGACCCCGGCCAGCGCGACCTCCGTCGCGACGGCACCGGTCCGCAAGGCGTCCGCCACCGTCACCGCGAAGGTCTCGAGGACCAAGGTGAGGGCCGGCACGAGGGTGTCGGTCACCGCCAAGGTCACGGCGCCCGGCGTGAAGGCCACCGGCAAGGTGCGGTTCGTCGTCGACGGCAAGGTCGTCGCCACCGTGAGGCTGGCGAAGAACGGCAAGGCCTCGGCGTCGCTCCTCGTCCGCAGGGGCACGCACAAGGTCGTCGTCCGCTACCTCGGCTCGGCGTCGGTGTCGAAGGCGACGTCGTCCAGGCGGATCGTGAAGGGGGTCTGACGCCATGCCACGCACGACCCGCCCGCTCCTCCCGGCCTGCACCGCGCTCCTCGCCCTCCTGGTCTCCGGCCTCGTCGTCGTGCTCGGGAGCGCGGCTCCGGCCCAGGCAGCGCCACCGCGCGTGTGCGGCAAGGCGCTCGACACCGGCACGAACAACGTCGTGCTGCTGGGCCTGCCGGCGACCGGCGGGACCGGAGCCGACACCTACGACGGCGGCTACCTCGCGCCGGCGCAGGCGTCGGCCTGGACCGACTACGCCATCGAGGGCGACGCCACCACGTCCAACACGGTGGCCGTGTCGTTCCGGCAGAGCGGCAACAACGGCCCGTCGCTGCAGTTCTCCGCGGGCCAGAACTCCCTCGGCCCGCTGCGGCTCAACAACGGCGGCTGGCAGGCCGACGGCACCATCCCCCTCCCCGCCGGGACCCTGGTGCCCGGCCAGCCGTTCCACTTCCGGATCGAGGTGAGCGGCCAGCAGGTGACCGTCGTCGTCGACGACGTGCAGGTCGCGCAGTACAGCCGACCCTGGCTCCCGGCCTCCGGAACCGTCGGCGTCCGGCTCTCCGGCGCCGAGACCGGCACCCTCGACAACCTCGTCGTGCGCCACCTGTCGAACGGCCGCTACCTCTACGCTGACGACTTCGACGGCCGCCAGCCCGGCACCGCCGGTGCCACCGCCGCCGGCTGGCCCGGACTGGGCATCGTGGAGGTCTGCACCGTGCCGGACTCGCCCGACGACGCGTACTGGATCTGGAGCGACGACGCCACGTCGGTCAACAGCTGGACGGCCTTCCGCACCTCGTTCGAGGTCGCCGACGTGGAGGCGCTGCCCGCGACCGTGAACGCCCGGATCGCTGCGGAGACGAAGTACTGGCTCTACCTCAACGGCGAGCTCGTCGTCTTCGAGGGCAGCGTGAAGCGCGGCCCGAACAAGTCCGACTCCTACGTCGACAACGTCGACCTGCGGCCCTGGCTGCGCTCCGGCGAGAACACCCTCGCGGTCCTCGCCGTCTCCTACGGCAAGGGCGGCTACGCCGGGCCGTACTCCGGCCGCGCCGGGCTCTTCCTCGAGTCCACCGACCTCGACCTGCGCTCCGACGACACGTGGAAGGCGCTCGACCTCGACGCCTACGGCTCGATGGGCGTGCAGCCCAACTACCGCCTCGCCGAGCCGAACGTGAAGTACGACGCCCGTGCCGAGGTCGCCGGCTGGGACGGCTGGACGAGCGCCGCCTTCGACGACTCCGCCTGGCCGGCAGCCGTGACGGCAGGCAACGAGGGCTCCTCGCCGTGGAACCTGCTCGTCGACAACCCGATCCCGCTGCTGAAGTTCGACGACCTGGTGACCGTGCCGGTCACCGACCCGAAGGTCAGCGCGACCACCAGCGGTGGCGTGACGACGTACGAGATGCGGCTGCCGGTCAACCACCAGCTCACCCCGTGGGTGCGGCTCGCCGCCGGCACCGAGGCCGGCCGGACGATCGGCCTCAAGACCGACCACGCGACCGTGAAGGGCTCGGGCACCGAGCAGGCCGTGCAGGCCGAGTACGTCACGAAGGCGGGCGCCCAGGCCTACGAGTCGCTCGTGTGGATGAACGGCGACAAGCTCATCGTCACCGCACCGGCCGGCGCCCAGGTCGAGGAGATCGGCTACCGGTTCTCCGGCTACGACACCGAGTTCGACGGCACGTTCACCTCCGACGACCCCTACATGGACAAGCTCTGGACGATGGCGCGCGACACCCTCTACGTCACGATGCGCGACTCCTACATGGACTGCCCGGACCGCGAGCGCTCGCAGTGGTGGGGTGACGCGACCAACGAGCTCGAGGAGGCGTTCTACGCCCTCGACCCGTCGGCCGCCGCGCTCGGCCGCAAGGGCATCAGCAACATCATGGGCTTCCGCAACGGCGACCTGATCCCGACGCAGGCGCCGGCCGCCTCGTTCTCCGAGCTGCCCGCGCAGTCGCTCACCGCCTTGATGAGCTTCTGGATGTTCTACGAGTACTCCGGCGACGAGTCGGTGCTCGACGAGACCTACGCGCCGTCGGTCGCCTACCTGCGGACCTACAACATGGCGCCCGACGGCCTGCTGCAGCACGACCACGGGGGCACCTGGCACTGGCACGACTGGGGCTCGGGCGAGGACGGCCGGCTCATCGACACGCTCTGGTACTACATCGCGCTGGACTCGACCCTGAAGTCCGCCGCCGAGACCGGCGTGGCCGCCACCGACGCCGACGTCGTGTGGATGCAGGGCCGCGCCGACTCGATCCGCGCCAACATCGACAAGCTCTGGGTGCCCGGCAAGGGCTTCTACGAGTCCACCGGTGACGGTCGCGCCGACGACCGTGCCAACGCGCTCGCCGTCTACTCCGGGCTGGCGAAGCCGGCGCAGTACGAGCAGATCCGCGACGTGCTGGTGAACATCAAGAAGTCCAGCCCCTACATGGACAAGTACGTCCTCGAGGCGCTCTACCTGATGGGCTACGCCGACGACGCGATGGCGCGGATGAAGGACCGCTACGCGCCGATGGTCAACAGCACCGAGCACTCCACGCTCTGGGAGTTCTTCGCCGGGCCCGAGCAGGACGCGGCCGGCACCTTCAACCACGCCTGGACCGGCGGCCCGCTCACGATGATGAGCCGCTACGCCGCGGGCATCCAGCAGGTCGAGCCCGGCTTCACGGAGTTCGCCGTGCGGCCCCAGCTCGGGACCATGAAGAAGGTCTCCGCCGACGTGCACAGCGTCAACGGCGAGATCGCGGTCGCGATCGACGCGAGCGACCCGACGACGTACGACCTCGCGGTGACCGTGCCCACCGGCACCGTCGCGCAGGTGCACCTCCCGACGACGGTCGCCGAGGACATCACCCTCGACGGCCAGTCGCTCGACGACGCCGACGGGGTGCTCGACGTGAGCGTCGACGACGGGTCCGGCGAGACGGTCGTGCGGGTCTCCGCCGGCGAGCACGCCTTCACCGCCGCGTCGCCGCCGGCGACCGTCACCCTCGCCAAGGCCGGCACCGTCCGGCCCGGCCAGCGGGTGGACGGAGTCGTGCAGGTCGCCAACACCGGCACCGCCGCGCTCGACACGGTCGACGCCGTGCTCGACGTGCCGGGCCTCACCGACCCGATCGCGCTCACCGCCACCGACGTCGCCGTCGGCGGGACCGCCGAGCTGCCCTTCAGCATCGAGGTGCCCGAGGGCGCGCGCAGCGGGTCGACGTACGACGCCGAGGTGCGGGCCACGGTGACCTACGGCGACCAGGAGCGGACCTCGACCACCTCGGTCACCGGCTTCGCGAAGGTCGCCGCGGACGTGGCGATCTCCTCGGTCGTGGTCGGCGACCGGGCGGGCGCCTACCCCGCGACGGGCCAGTGGACGGCGACCGCGACGGTGCGCAACGACGGCACCGCGCCGGTGACCGGTCGTGCCGTGGCGCGATCCGTGGACGACGTCCTCGAGGCCGGCGCGCCGTCGCGACTGGTGACGATCCCCGCCGGCGGCAGTGTCGACGTGCCGGTGACGGTGCACGGCGGCGGGCGCCACTGGCTGCCGATCATGCAGTCCGTGACGGTCGACTTCACCGACCGCGGGTCCGTGCTCGCCACGGGCACCAGCGCGACCCGCGTGAAGTGGTACGGCCCGCAGGGCCAGGGCTGGAACGCCACGGGCGCAGGGGCGGTGCCGGGCGCGACCGACTTCGTCGACCTCGGCGACGGCGGATCCGGCTCGACCGGCAACAGCCAGGCCAACGTGCGTCCCGGCCCGACCGAGACCGCGCACAACCTCCGGTGGGGCTACCGGTCGACCATCCCGGTCGGCGGCACCAGCTCCGAGGGCGGGCTGACCCGACGCTTCACCTGGTCGCGCGACGGCAGCTGGTTCAGCCTCGACCTGGCCGTCGAGTCCGGCGAGCCGTTCGTGCTCACCATGCGCGAGACCGCCGACACCTCGGCCGCCTCCACCGTCGCAGCGGTGCAGAACCGGCCCAAGGCCTACCAGGTGCTCGTGGACGACGTGCTCGTACAGCGGGTGAAGTACCTCGTGCCCAACGAGGGCGTCGTCGGCAACACGCTCGCGAGCTACCAGGTCCTCGTCGACGAGCCGGAGGCGCTGGACGCGGACGGCGACGGCAAGGTCACCGTGACGTACCTCTACCGCGGCGGCGACGACGAGTTCTACGACGCCTCGCTGACCGACGTCTGGGTCTCGCCGGCCCCGGAGTCCGTCCTCGACGAGCGTGCCCCGACGGTGTCCGCGTCACCGGTCGACTCCACGGTCTACGGCCGCAACGGCTGGATCACGGCGCCGACGGAGGTCGAGGTGACCGCGATCGACGACACCGACGCCGGCCTCGCGGTCCGGGTCGCCCTCGACGACGCCCCGATGGCGGCGTACGACGGTCCGGTGGCCGTGACCACCGACGGCAGCCACGTCGTGCGCTACTCCGCCACCGACGCGGCGGGCAACGCCTCCGAGGTGCAGGAGCTCGCGGTGAAGGTCGACACCACCGCGCCGGTCCCGTCCTTCGGAGACTTCCCGACCGGTGAGGTCACCGAGGGCGAGGTCCCGGCCGAGCCTGCCTGTCAGGCCACCGACGCCACCTCCGGCGTCGCCTCCTGCACCCTCACGGGGTACTCGACGGCCCTCGGCGCGCACACCCTCACCCAGAAGGTGGTCGACCGGGCCGGCAACCGGGCGACCGCGACCCTCGACTACGAGGTCGTGGCGGCCGGGACGCCCGAGCCGACGCCCACGCCGACCCCCACCCCCACCCCGACCCCCACCCCGACCCCCACCCCGACCCCCACCCCGACGCCGACCCCCGGCGTGGAGCCGACGGTGAAGGTCAGGGACACCGTGCGAGCGGGCGCCAGGCTGAGGATCCGGGTCCGCGACCTGGACGTGCGCCGGGTGACGATCACGCTGGGTGGCAAGAAGCTCGGCACCGTGAGGGTGAAGGACGGCAAGGCCTCGCTCACCCGGGTCGTGCCGAAGGGGCTCTCCGGGAAGGTGGTCCTGCGAGTGCTCGACCGGTCGGGAGACGTCCTCGTCAGGACCCGGGTCCGGGTCGTGAGGCCGAAGCCGGCCTGACGGGGGGGCCACGTGGTCCACGTCACGTGGGACGGTGCGGTGAGGGGCACGGCGTTCGGTACGTTGTGCCCCGGCCCGCACGCCGCTCCGGTCCCGACCAGGTCGGAGCCCCCACCCAGGAGGCAGCAGTGCGCATCGGCATCCCACGCGAGTCACGACCCGGCGAGACCCTCGTCGCGGCCACGGCGAAGACGGCGGCGCAGCTCGCCGCGCTCGGCTACGACGTGGTGGTGGAGGCCGGCGCGGGTGCGGCGGCCGACCAGCCCGACCGCGCGTTCACCGACGCCGGGGTGCAGGTCGTCACCGCCGACGAGGTGTGGGGCAGCGACGTCGTGGTGAAGGTCAACGCGCCCACCGAGGCCGAGATCGCCTCGCTGCGCAGCGGCGCGACGGTCATCAGCCTGATGGCGCCCGCCCGCAGCCCCGAGCTCGTCGCGCAGCTCGCCGCCGCAGGCGTCACCGGGCTCGCGATGGACGCCGTGCCGCGCATCTCGCGTGCCCAGTCGATGGACGTGCTCTCGTCGATGGCCAACGTCGCGGGCTACCGCGCCGTGATCGAGGCCGCCCACGAGTTCGGCCGGCTCTTCACCGGCCAGGTCACCGCCGCCGGCAAGGTCCCGCCCGCGCGCGTCTTCGTGGTCGGGGCCGGTGTCGCCGGCCTCGCCGCCATCGGTGCCGCCGGCTCGCTGGGCGCGATCGTCCGCGCGTTCGACGTACGCCCCGAGGTGGCCGAGCAGGTCGAGTCGATGGGCGCGCAGTTCGTCACGGTCGACATGGAGCAGGAGGTCTCCTCCGACGGCTACGCCAAGGAGATGACCGCCGAGCAGGAGGCCGCCACCGCCGCGATGTACGACGAGGAGGCGCGCGCCGCCGACATCGTCATCACCACCGCGCTGATCCCGGGCCGCCCCGCGCCGCAGCTGGTGACCGCCGAGACGGTGGCCGCGATGAAGCCGGGCTCGGTCGTCGTCGACATGGCCGCGGCCAACGGCGGCAACGTCGCCGCGACGGTCACGGACCAGCGCGTGGTCACCGACAACGGCGTCACCGTCCTCGGCTACACCGACCTCGCCGGACGCCTCGCTGCCCAGACCAGCCAGCTCTACGGCACCAACGTCGTCAACCTCCTCAAGCTGCTCACGCCCGGCAAGGACGGCGTGCTGACCCTCGACACCGACGACGTGATCCAGCGCGGCATCGCGGTCACGCTCGCCCGGGGGGACAGCGCCGAGGTGATGTGGCCGCCGCCGCCCGTGCAGGTCTCCGCGGCCCCGGCCGCGCCGGTCGCGGCCGGTGGGGTGAGCAGGCTCCCGTCGTGGAGAAGGCTCCGCCGGACCCGCGCCGGAGGCTGTACGCCGCCGGGTTGGCCGCCGTGGTCTTCCTCGCGCTCGCCTCGACCGCGCCGGCGTACTTCCTGCCGAGCCTCACCGTCTTCGTGCTCGCCGTCGTCATCGGCTTCTACGTCATCGGCAACGTCCACCACGCGTTGCACACCCCGCTCATGAGCGTCACCAACGCCATCAGCGGGATCATCGTGGTCGGCGCGATCCTGCAGGCACCGATCGAGAACCCCGCGGTCCAGGTGATCGCCGGGGTGGCCATCCTGCTCGCCAGCATCAACGTCTTCGGTGGCTTCACGGTCACCCGGCGGATGCTCAACATGTTCCAGAAGGGCTGAGCCGGTGGTGCAGTTCGTCCAGGGCGCCTACATCCTCGCGGCGCTCCTCTTCATCCTCGCGCTCGCCGGGCTGAGCAAGCACGAGACGGCCCGTCGCGGCAACCAGCTCGGCATGGCCGGCATGGCCCTCGCCGTCGTCTCCACCCTGCTGCTGGTGCTCGACCAGGTCTCCGACTTCGGCAGCACCGCCGGCTGGGTCGGCGTCGGGATCATCCTCGTCGCGGGCACGGTCGGTGCGGTCATCGGCGTCCGGCTGGCGCGCGGCGTCGAGATGACGGGCATGCCCGAGCTCATCGCGATGATGCACAGCTTCGTCGGCCTCGCCGCGGTGCTGGTCGGCTACAACACCTGGATCGAGGTGGCCGACTACGGCGGCCACGCCGACGCCGTGCACAACGGCGAGGTCTTCATCGGCGTCTTCATCGGCGCGGTGACCTTCACCGGCTCGATCGTGGCCAACCTCAAGCTCAGCGCGAAGATGAAGTCCGCGCCGGTCACGCTGCCGGGCCGGCACCTGCTCAACCTCGCGATCCTGGTGGCGTCCGCCTTGCTGATGGTGTGGTTCATGAACGCCGACGGCTGGATCGGCGCGGCCCCGCTGGCCCTCATGACCGTGCTCGCGCTGGTGCTCGGCTTCCACCTCGTCGCGGCCATCGGCGGCGGAGACATGCCCGTCGTGGTGTCGATGCTCAACAGCTACTCCGGCTGGGCCGCGGCCGCCGCCGGCTTCATGCTCGGCAACGACCTGCTGATCATCACCGGCGCGCTCGTCGGATCGTCCGGTGCGATCCTCAGCTACATCATGTGCAGGGCGATGAACCGCTCGTTCGTCAGCGTCATCGCGGGCGGCTTCGGCTCCGACGGCGGTCCCGCCGAGGACCGCGACTACGGCGAGCACCGCGAGATCCAGGCCGGCGACGTCGCCGCCCTCCTCGCCGACGCCTCGTCGGTGGTGATCACGCCGGGCTACGGGATGGCGGTCGCCCAGGCGCAGTACCCCGTCGCCGAGCTGACCCGGAGGCTGCGCGACAAGGGCGTCGACGTCCGGTTCGGCATCCACCCCGTGGCGGGTCGCCTGCCCGGCCACATGAACGTCCTCCTCGCCGAGGCCAAGGTCCCCTACGACATCGTGCTCGAGATGGACGAGATCAACGACGACCTCGCCGACACCGACGTCGTGCTCGTGATCGGTGCCAACGACACCGTCAACCCGGCCGCCCTCGAGGAGCCCGGCTCGCCCATCGCCGGCATGCCGGTGCTCGAGGTGTGGAAGGCCCGCGACGTGATCGTCTTCAAGCGCTCGATGGCCACGGGCTACGCCGGCGTGCAGAACCCGCTGTTCTTCAAGGAGAACTCGCAGATGCTCTTCGGCGACGCCAAGGACAAGGTCAACGAGATCGTCGCCGCCCTCTCCTGAGGGCGGGCGGGTGACGCCTCAGCCGAGGTGGACGCCGGCGAACATGCCGATCAGGTAGGTCACGCCCATCGCGAGCAGGCCGCCACCCACGTTGCGCGCGACCGCGGGCAGGCGCGGGCTGTAGCCCAGCCTGGCGCTGACCGCACCGGCGCCGGCGAGCGCCAGCGCGACCACGACGACGGTGGTCACCACGCGGGCGGCGTCGGGCACGAACGCCACGACCAGCAGCGGCAGCAGGGCGCCGAGCGTGAAGGCGACCATCGAGGCGAGCGCCGCGTGCCACGGGTTCGTGAGGGAGTCGGGGTCGATGCCGAACTCGATGTCGGCGTGCGCCTCGAGCGCGTCGTGGGCGGTGAGCTCCTCGGCGACCTTCTCCGCGGTCTCGGGCGTGAGGCCCTTCTCGCGGTACATCCGGGCGAGCTCCTCCTGCTCGGTCTGCGGCATCTGCTCGAGCTCCCTGCGCTCCATCGCGAGGATCGAGCGCTCGGAGTCGCGCTGCGTGCTGACCGAGACGTACTCCCCGGCGCCCATGCTCAGCGCACCCGCGGTCAGTGCGGCAATGCCCGCGATGAGGATCGTCCCGCTGTCGTCGGTGGCGCCCGCGACGCCCATCACGACCCCGGCCGTCGACACGATGCCGTCGTTGGCGCCGAGCACCCCGGCCCGCAGCCAGTTCAGCCGGCCGCTCACGTCGTCGTCGACGGCATCGTGCCAGTGCTGCGGCTCCTCGTCGGTCCCGATCTCAAGGCTCACGCCCTCGATCCAACTCCGGCCGGGCGCGCCTCGCAACGTAGGTCAGCCTCCGCTCACCGGGCGCGTCGTCCCCGTCCGGCACGCCGACCGGGCACGTCGTCCCCGTCCGGCACGTCGACCGGGCACTTCATCGCGCTACACGGGGAGGGAGTGCCCGGTCGGCGCTCAGGACGGGGAGGGAGTGCCCGCTCGGCGGAGGGGGTACGTCGCGACGACCTCGTGGCGGGGCCGGCGGCGCGGGCCCTCACCGAGGTGGGAGGCGACCAGGGCGACCTCGTCGACGACCCAGGCCGGGCCGTCGTACGCGTCGAGCAGGCGCACCCACGACGTGACGTTGTCCGGTCGGGCGAGCCGCCCGAGCGTGAGGTGGGGTCGGAACCGCTGGCCGTCGACGCGCGCCCCGGCGGCCGACATCGCCTGCCGGCACGCGGTCGACAGCGCGTCCAGGGCCGCGTCCGACTCCTCAGACGTGTCGAGCCCGGCGACGAGCACCCGGGCCCGGTCGGGGTCCGGGAAGGCCCCGCCGCCGGCGACCCGCAACCCGAAGGGCGTACGACGACCCGCGACCGCGGTGAGCCGGTCGTCGAGGTCGTCGAGGCTGCGGTCGGCGACGTCCTCGGCGAAGGCGAGCGTGACGTGCCACTGGCGGGGGTCCGACCACCGGAAGCTGGCCGCCTCCCGGCGGAAGGACAGGAACTCCTCGAGGTGCTCGACCACCTCCGGCGGCGGGACCACCGCGACGAACATGCGCACCATGCCTAGAGCCCCAGGTCGCGCCCGATCAGCATCTTCATGATCTCGTTGGACCCGGCCCAGATCTTCGTGACGCGGGCGTCGCGCCAGGCGCGGGCGACGCGGTACTCGTTCATGAAGCCGTAGCCGCCGTGGACCTGCACGCAGTGGTCGAGGACGTCGTTCTGGACCTGCGAGGTCCACCACTTCGCCTTGGCGGCGTCGACCGGTGTCAGCTCCTTCTTCGTGTGGGCCAGCACGCACTGGTCGACGAAGGCCTCGGTGACGTCGATGCGGGTGACGAGGTCGGCCAGCAGGAACTGGGTGTTCTGGAAGGAGCCGATGGGCTGCCCGAACGCCTGGCGGTCCTTGGCGTACTGCACGGTCTCGAGCAGGATCTGCTTGGCGTGGGCCAGGTTGGTGATGGCCGAGCCGAGGCGCTCCTGCGGCAGGAACTGCATCATCGAGATGAAGCCGGTGTCGAGCGGACCGACGAGGTCGTCGTTGCTGACGCGGACGTTCTCGAAGGCGAGCTCGGCCGTGTCGGACTCGTCCTGGCCGACCTTGTCGAGCACGCGGCCGACGCTGAAGCCGTCGAGCGTGGTGTCGACGGCGAAGAGCGAGATGCCCTTGGCCTTCTTCTCCGGGCTGGTGCGCGCTGCGACGAGCACGAGGTCGGCGGAGCCGCCGTTGGTGATGAAGGTCTTGGAGCCGTTGATGATCCAGTCGTCGCCGTCGCGCACGGCGGTCGTCCTGAGGTTGGCCAGGTCGGAGCCGCCGCCGGGCTCGGTCATGCCGATGGCGGTGACCAGCTCGCCCGTCGCGGCCTGCGGCAGCCAGCGCGCCTTCTGCTCGTCGTCGGTGAGGTGCACGAGGTAGGGCACCGTGATGTCGGCGTGGATGCCGACGCAGCTCGGCAGGGTCATGTTGACCTTCGCGAGCTCCTCGGTGAGCACCGCGTTGAACCGGTAGTCGCCGGCCTCGGAGCCGCCGAACTCCTCCGGGATCTCCAGGCCGAGGAAGCCCTGCCTACCCGCGGCGAGCCAGAACTCACGGTCGAGCCCGTGGTGCTCGGCGTACGTCTCGAGGTGCGGCACCACCTCGCGGTCCAGGAACTGCTTCACCGAGGAGCGGAACGCCTCGTGGTCCTCGTCGTAGATCTCACGCTTCATGGCCCGGATGTTACTAGCCAGTCACCTCTTCGGGTCATTCTCACCGAAGTCACCCACGCGGGTGGGCAGCGCGACGTAACCTCGCAGCGACGGCACGTTTCCGGGGGTGGGATCGCATGGCCGCGAACAGGGGGACGTGGACGCGTCCGAGAGGAGAGGCGTGGGGCAACGATGCCCAACGCGCCGTCCTGCATGCCATCGCGGAGGACGCCGCGCGCCGCTCGGGCTTCAAGGTGGTCGCCATCGAGGCGCTCCGCTCCGACGGCAACCTCGAGTTCGTCGCCATCGCCGGCGACGCCGACGCGCACGACGAGCTGCTGGGGAAGGCCTCCCCGCTCGACCTCGACCGCATCCTCGCCTTCAGCACCGAGATGGAGGGATGGAGGTTCATCCCGGGCGAGGCGATGGACGACGACACCCGCGAGTGGCTCGCCGGCTACGGCCACATCCCCGACCTGCCGCCCTCCGACCTCCCCGACGCCTGGACCGGCGAGGACCGGCTCGTGCAGCTGCTCACCAACGAGGACGGTGAGCTGCGCGGCACGCTCTACCTCGACGAGCCCCTCTCCGGGCGCCGGCCCACGCAGGGCACGATGGCCGCGGTCAACAGCGAGATCGCCGTGCTGTGCGAGGCCGTGGTGAGCATCGTCGAGCGCGAGCTCTACGGCGAGCAGGTGCGGATGGTGTCGCAGGCGCGCGCCGCACGGCAGAGCGTCGCGCCGGGGCTGGAGATCGGCGAGTTCCTCGGGGAGCTGTCGCGAGCGATGGTCTCGTCGATGCAGGTCGACACCGTCGACGTGCTGCTGTCGGGGGCGCCGGCTCCCGCGCTCGAGCCCTACAAGGTCTTCTTCGAGGAGCACATGCGGCGGGTCTGGCTCCGCCGCGGGCACCTGGTGGTCGAGCCCACCGAGACCTGGGGGGTGACCGAGCGGTCGGTCGCCACGCCCGAGGTGCTCGCCGAGGCGATGGCGCACCGAGGGGTCGGGTCGTGGCTCCTGGTGCCGATCGGCATGGGCGAGGAGTACCTCGGCTCCATGGGCCTCGGTCGCGCCCCCGACGAACCGCGCTGGATCGACTCCGAGATCAACGCCGCGAAGTCCGTCGCGAGCGACGTGGCGACCGTGGTCCTCGAGGCTCGGCTGATGCAGCGCGAGCGCGAGCTCAACGCCGAGATCCGCGACATCAGCGACTACCGGCGCGACATGGTCCTGACCCTCGCGCACGAGCTGCGCAACCCGGTCAGCGTGCTCTTCTCCCACCTCGAGATGCTCGCGATGGACGTGCCCGAGTCGACCGACGGCCCCATCGGGGAGTCGATGGACGCGATGGACCGCGCCTCCCGCCGGATCGCCAGCATGATCGAGGACCTGATGGCGCTCGCCACCGTGAGCGACACCGACCGGTCGGCCGACATCGCGACGGTCGACCTGTCCGCCCTGGTGCGCGACACGTGCGAGTTCCTCGCGCCGACCGCGACCAGTGGAGGGGTCGCCCTCCGCACGGAGGTCGCCGACGGCCTGGTGGTCGTGGGGGAGCCGGACGGGCTGCAGCGGATGGTCGCCAACCTGGTCTCCAACGCCTGCAAGTACACCCCCGACGGCGGTGAGGTCCGGGTCTGCCTCAAGCCGGCGACACGCGAGTCCGACGGCGCTGCCGGGGTGTGCCTGGTCTGCGCCGACTCGGGCATCGGCATCGCGGAGTCCGCGCTCGAGCACGTCTTCACGCCGTTCTTCCGCGCGCCCGACCCCGAGGCGCGCAAGCGTCCCGGCACCGGCCTCGGACTGGCGATCATGGAGCGCGTCGTGAAGGGCCACGGCGGCACGATCGACGTGGCCTCCGTGCTCGGCGAGGGCACCACCTTCACGGTGTGGCTCCCGGTCGGGTCGCCCGCCGACGTAGCGTGACGGGGTGTCCGTCACCGCGCTCGCCGCCGCCGTCCTGCAGGTCGTGCTGGTCGCCACCGGCACCCCGGTGACGTACGACGACCGCGCGCCGGCCGCCCAGCCGAGCGTCGACGGCACGCAGCCGCAGGCGGCGACCGGCTGGGGCAGCGTCGCACCGCGCTGGCTCGGCACGAGGCTCCTGCCCGACGATCCCGCCACCGGCAACGGCGAGGTCCGCCCGACCCCGTCGGTGATGCGCCACCGCCGGTGGACCCTGCCCGACGACGTGCGGATGCTGCCCGGCACGGGCTTCGCGAGCAGGGTCGTCTCGCCGGCCCCGCGCCGGGTGATCGCCCGCTCGACGTGGCAGGAGGGCTGCCCGGTCGCAGCGAGCGACCTGGCCTGGGTGCGGGTCGTGTTCTGGGGCTTCGACGCCCAGCGCCACACCGGCGAGCTGCTCGTGAACAGTGCCGTGGCCGACGACCTCGTCCAGGTCTTCCGCACGCTCTACCGGGTGCGCTTCCCGCAGGAGCGCCTCGCGATCGCCCGGACCTACGACCCCGACGCGCCCTCGACCGGCGACGGCAACGAGACGAGCGCCTTCGTGTGCCGCCCGTCGACGGGGGCGACGTACTTCTCCCAGCACGCCTACGGCCTCGCGATCGACATCGACTCGTTCCAGAACCCCTACCAGAAGGGCGACGTGGTGCTGCCCGAGCTGGCGTCGTCGTACCTCCGCCGGGACCGGGTGCGGGCCGGGATGATCACCCCGGACGGTCCGGTGGTGCGCGCCTTCGCCCGCATCGGGTGGGAGTGGGGCGGGTCCTGGCGCTCATCCAAGGACTACATGCACTTCAGCCAGAACGGCCTGTAGCGGCGTCGGCACGGCCGACCAGTGGTTGGAATCGAGGGCAAAATCCTCCCGGCCACGCTCGGCCTGGCCGTACGATCCCCCGTGGGGATCGGCATGGGAGACGGCCCCCGGTGGATCTGGTGGGCGGGGACAGGATGCGGGACTCGAGCTGGGGCGGTGCGCGGGCGCGTGCGCTGCTGCACGAGATCACCGCGGACGCCGCCGCCCGGGCGGGCTTCAAGGTCGGCGCGCTCGAGGTCGTGCGGCCGCAGGGCCTGCTCGAGTTCGTGGCCATCACGGGTGAGCCCGAGGGATCCGCCCAGCTGCTCGGGACCGGCTCCCGCGTCGAGGACATGATCGCCGCGATCGACGACGGCGTGACCCACGGGGAGTGGACCTTCGTCGCCGAGGACGCCTACTCGCCCGGGGTCGAGGAGGCGCTGCGCGACGCCTCGTGGGTGCCCGACATCCCGCGCACCGACGACGACGGCGACTGGCACCCGCTCGACATGCTCGTCGCCGAGGTGCGCGACGAGGGCGGCGCGCTGCGGGCCCTGCTCTACCTCGACGAGCCCTTCGGCCTCCGCCGCCTGTCGCGCACGCGCTTCGAGGCGCTGACCGACACCCTGTCGCTGACCCTCGGCACGATCCTCGCGGTGATCGAGCGCGAGGAGTTCGCCCACCTCGCGCGCAGCATCCGCGCGGCACGGGTGATGGTGCAGTCCAGCCCGGCGCGCCACGACGTCGGCCACCTGCTCCGCGAGGCGCGCAAGGCCCTCGTCGAGGCGCTCTCGGTCGACGAGCTCGAGATCGACGTGTTCATCGCCGGGGAGATCGAGACGACCGACGGGCTGAGCCTGGAGCTCGACCTCGACGTACGCCGGGCGCTGCAGGCCGCGGCGATCCGGGCGTGGACCCAGCCGAACCGCGTGGTCATCATCGAGCCGGGCCTGGTCTGGGGCGACGGCGAGGTCGAGGCGGCGTACGCCGACTGGTTCACCACGGCGCTCGCGACGGCCGGGTTCGAGACGCTGGTCGTCGCGCCCGTCGGGGTCGACGACCAGGTGCTCGGGATGATCGTGTGCGCCCGGCGCACCGGGTCGCGGCGCTGGACCGACGGTGAGTCGCTCGCCGCCCTGGAGCTCGGGCACGACCTCGGTCGCGCGCTCGCCAACGCCCACGCCACCCAGCGCGAGCGACGGCTGCTGGGCGAGCTGCGCGAGCTCGAGGAGTCGCGCTACCGGTTCCTGCGGGAGCTGACCCACGAGATCAACAACCCGATGACGGTGATCGCCGCCAACGCCGAGTTCCTCGCCACCAACGACCTCGCCGATGAGCGGGACGTCAAGCGCGCGCAGGCCATCCTGCGCGGGACCGAGCGCCTCGGTGACCTGCTCGACGGGCTCGCGATGCTCTCCCGGGTGAGCGACCCGCAGAACGCGCCGGCGCTCGAGGAGGTCGACCTGCTCGGTGTCGTCGAGGACACCATCTCCTCGATGGCCGCCGTCGCCGAGCGGGCCGGCATCACCCTCCACCTCGTCGGCGAGACCGGCTCGACGATCGTGCTGGCCGACTCGCGCGAGATCTCCAGCGCCGTGGCCAACCTCGTCGACAACGCGGTGAAGTACTCCGACTCCGGCGACGAGATCTGGCTCGGGGTCGAGCGGCGCGACGACGGCGGCGTCACCTTCACCTGCCGCGACGAGGGCATCGGGATCTCCGACGCCGACCAGGTCGACCTGTTCGACCCGCTCTTCCGCTCCACCAACGAGGAGGCGCTGATGCGCCCGGGCACCGGCCTCGGGCTCGGCATCGTGCGCCAGATCATGCAGCGCATCGGCGGCGACGTCGAGGTCGAGTCGGTCCTCGGTCGCGGGACCACCGTGAGGCTGCGCTTCAGGGCGTGAAGACGTCCTGGGCCCTCGGCGCCTCGACGACGACGTCGCGGTTGAACTCCGAGAAGTTGACCGAGCCACCGGTGCGCGGAGTGGCGTCCTCGACCCGGATCACGTAGTGGGGCGCCTTGCTGAGCACCCAGACGGTCTCGGTCGGTGTGGTCAGGATCGGCACGACGCGGTCGCCGTCCTGGCTCGTCTCCTCGCCGACGGAGACGTTGTCGAGCGAGACCCCGGACGCCGGCGTCGCGTCCTCGCCCCCCTTCGTCCCCTTCCTCCCCTTCGTGCCCTTCGCCGTCGAGGGCTCGACGAGGGTGAAGGAGTCGAGGAACGAGTCGAGGTCGCACAGCCGGAGGACCGACCTGTCGTCGACCGCGATCCACGTGGTGCTGAGCCGGCCGAGGGCGGCGCTCGACAGGGGGGTGGCGGCGATCCGGCTGTAGGCGGTCGCGTCGCCCTTGACCCAGGCCTCCTTGCCCACGCGTCGGACGGCGAAGTGGCCCTTGTCGAAGCGCATGGAGCCGGTGCACGACTGCTCGTCCATGCTGAGGTCGAGCAGGATCGGGTTGCCGCCGACGCGGACCTGGCCGGTCAGGCGCATGCTCGTCACGTCGGCCATCGCCCGGCTCGCCTCGGTGGCGATCTCGGCGCCGTCCTGCTTGGCGAAGCCGGTGGTCCTGAGGTCGTCGACGACCCCGCAGCCGGTCACCGCAGTGGTGAGCGCGACGGCGGCAGCGACGTGCCAGGTCCTGCGCATGTTCCTCCCTCGACCTCCGGCCAGTGATCCCACCACGGGACGACCCGGTCGGTCGGGGGTTTGGGGCAACTCCCTACCGAAGTAGGCCCACGACCTGGTCGACCCAGGCCGGCACGAGCTCGCTCGCCGGTCCCTGGCGCGACTCGGCGAAGTCGGTGGCCCCGGCGCTCGGCTCGAGGTTGAGCTCGAGGGTCGCCCCGCGAGCCCAGTGGACGAAGGCGGCGGCCGGGTAGACCAGGCCGGACGTCCCGATCGAGACGAACAGGTCGCACTCCCACAGCGCCTGCTCGACCAGGTCCATGCCGTAGGGGATCTCGCCGAACCACACGATGTCGGGCCGCAGCGCGCGTGCCCCGCAGGCCGGGCACGGCGGGGTGTCGGCCAGCGGCCCGTCCCACTCGTGGCGTACGCCGCAGGCGCGGCACCACGCCGACCGGAGCCGGCCGTGGATGTGGTGCACCCGGCGCGAACCGGCCCGCTCGTGGAGGTCGTCGACGTTCTGCGTGACGACCAGCAGGTCGTCGCCCAGCGCCTCCTCCAACCGGGCCAGGGCGTGGTGCGCCGCGTTCGGCTCGACCGTGTCGAGCGCCGCCCGCCTCGCGTCGTAGAACCTCTGCACCAGCCCCGGGTCGTCGGCGTACGCCTCCGGGGTCGCGACCTGCATCGGGTCGTGCCCCTCCCACAACCCGCCCGAGTCGCGGAACGTCGACAGCCCGCTCTCCGCCGAGATCCCGGCTCCGGTGAGGACGACGACCTTCATGGGTGCACCCTGTCATCCAACAGGCCGCGCGTGAGCGCGTCCACGACCTGGCGCCGCCGACCGGCCGGTCCGGGCCACCCGGTGCCGGCGCCCGGCGCGAAGTTGGTGATCAGCTGGTCGACGTCCCCCGGCCAGCGCGAGAGCACTTCGTCCCGACGGGCGGGTCCGATCAGGTCGACGATCTCGCGGCCAAGGAGCCTGGTCGCACTTCGAGCGACGTCGAACTCCTCGGCCTCGAGCAGATCCGAGTGTGTGTCGTAGAGAAGGTCCTCTACCTGAGTCGACTGCGCGTACCAGTACGCCGCAAGCGCCAAGTCCATGGCGTCCTTCGGCTCCAGCCACTCGGAGCGGTCCAGCCAGGCGGCGAGCTTGACGGCGGCGTAGCCGGGCACCGTCGGCATCCGGACGACGACCCCCTCGCCGAGCCGGAGCGGGACGGAGTGCTGGTGGATCTCCTCGAAGGCCCAGACGCTCAGTCGCTCCTCGCGGGTGGGCGGCACTACCTCGCCCTTGGGCGACTCGACAGAGCCGAAGGGCAGTAGATCGACCTTCGCCCCGCCGATCCGGAAGCAAACTCCCGACGAACCCGCGGGGTCGAACGCCGCGGCGAGCGTGTCGAAGGTCGCCCACTCACGCAGGCCCAGCGCGAGGTCGACGTCGTGGGTGATACGCGTGTCGATCGTGTGGCCGAGGGCGACGTGCATCGTGTCCCGGCACCATGCTCCGACGAGCATTATGTCGTCGGTCGCGAGGTCGGGAGCGTGCTTGAGCACCTCCTCCACCACGACGCGCACCAAGTCCAGATGCCCCTCAGGAATGGCGGTCAGGTCCAGCAATGCGCTGCCTCCACTCCTCCGCCGACGCCCGCACGCGCGGGTCGTCATGGGTGACAAGGTCGGCGAAGACGAGCACCGCGGGCGCGCTGCGGAATCCGGGGCCCACGTGATGTCCAGCGTTCTCGTAGGGCGGAGTCGACCAGAACGCCCGGCGCAGGACGATGTTGGGATCCCCGTCGGAGCGCCACCTGTTCTTGATCACCATCCTCGACTCGAGCTCCTCGACGTAGAGCACGGCTGACAGGGGTCGGACGAGCTCACTCGCGGCAACCTCGCCGGACATGTAGACAGGGCCTCCCGCACCGTCAGTTCGGAGGTCCGCGATTTCACCGCGGAACCGGGCGAGCACGATCTTCTCGCCGAGACCCGTGGGAAACGCGGTCACCCACTGGTCGAGTAGGTCGGTCGTACGACGGTGACCGCCCGGCCCGAAGCCGACCTCGCGGAGCAGCGTCAGCGCGCTGTGAGCCTGCCCGACGGACACGCCCGCAGTGTCTGCCACAGCGCGCTGGGACTCGCGCCACAGGTCGGGCCACTCCAGGAGCGCAAAGATCACCTGCGCGCGCGCTGCGCTGAAGAGGTTGCCGGTGCTGGGTGCGAGCCGCTGCTTGGGCGCCTTCGCCGGGCGGCGTCCCTGGACGTCGATGCGCACGTCACCGAACCTGATCCGGGCGTTGCCCGCCACGTCGACGTACTGCAGTCCGGCCTCGCCCAGCATGGAGGCCACTGGGGGCGTCACAACCGAGCCTATGCCGAGGAGCGTGGCCTCGGAGTGGGCCGTAAAGCGCGCCAGCCGGGGGACGGCGGACGGCTTCACTGCCGGGGTGATCTCGAGGTGGTAGAGCTCGCTCGAACGCCCGTGCGTGAGCGTGATGACGTGATCGGGGTACCGGTCGTCGCGGGCCTGGAACTCGGCACGAAGCTCGAGGTCGTCGAGCTGCGTTAGGAGCCTCTCGAGGACCTCTTGCTCAGTGTTCAGCATTTCCATACGTTCACTTTAAATGAACGCTCGGGAAAACTGAACGGATTAGTAATACCAAGGGTACGGCGACCAGTCGGGCTCGCGCTTCTCGAGGAACTGGTCGCGGCCCTCCTGCGCCTCGTCGGTCATGTAGGCCAGGCGGGTGGTCTCGCCGGCGAAGAGCTGCTGGCCGACGAGGCCGTCGTCGAGGAGGTTGAAGGAGTACTTGAGCATCCGCTGGGCGGTGGGGGACTTGCCGTTGATCCTGCGGCCCCAGTCGAGGGCGACCTTCTCGAGGTCGGCGTGGTCGACGACGCGGTTGACCGCGCCCATCCGGTGCATCTCCTCGGCGTCGTACTCGTCGGCGAGGAAGAAGATCTCGCGGGCGAACTTCTGCCCGACCTGGCGGGCGAGGTAGGCCGAGCCGTAGCCGCCGTCGAAGGAGCCGACGTCGGCGTCGGTCTGCTTGAAGCGGGCGTGCTCGCGGCTGGCGAGGGTGAGGTCGGCGACGACGTGGAGGCTGTGGCCGCCGCCGGCCGCCCAGCCGGGGACGACGCAGATGACGACCTTGGGCATGAAGCGGATGACGCGCTGGCACTCGAGGATGTGGAGGCGGGCGAGCCTGGCCTTGTCGATCGGGCTCGGCTCCTCGGCACCGGTGTCGCCGGAGCCGGCGGAGACGTCCTCGTACTGGTAGCCGGCCTTGCCCCGGATCCGCTGGTCGCCGCCGGAGCAGAAGGACCACTTGCCGTTCTTCGGGCTCGGGCCGTTGCCCGTGAGGATCACGCAGCCGACGTCGGCCGACATCCGCGCGTGCTCGAGGGCGCCCAGCAGCTCGTCGACCGTGTGCGGGCGGAAGGCGTTGAGCACGTCGGGGCGGTCGAAGGCGATCCGGACGGTGCCGTGCTCGCGGGCGCGGTGGTAGGTCAGGTCGGTGAGGTCCTCGAAGCCGGGCACCACGTCCCAGGCCTCGGGGTCGAAGATCTCGCTGACGCCCTCGATCGCACTCATGTCGCGAGGTTATCGGGGCCGTCGCTGGAAGATCACCGCCGCCCGTGGTGTTGTGGGGGGCATGGCACTGACAGGTGAGTACGTCCCGAGCAAGTCCGAGTGGGTCCGCAACCAGGTGGCGGAGTACGAGGCCAGCGGCGGCCAGAAGGCCAACACGCTGCCCGGCACGAGCTATCCGATCGTCGTGATCACGTCCGTGGGTGCGAAGTCGGGCAACCTCCGCAAGAACCCCGTGATGAGGGTCGAGCGCGACGGTTCCTACCTCGCCGTCGCCTCCAAGGGCGGCGCGCCCGAGAACCCCGAGTGGTACTACAACTTCGTCGCGCACCCCGAGGTCGAGCTGCAGGACGGCCCGGAGCCCCACACCTACACGGTCCGCCAGCTCAGCGGTGACGAGCGCGCCGACTGGTGGGAGCACGCCGTCGCGACGTGGGGGACCTACGCCGAGTACCAGACGAAGACCGACCGCGAGATCCCGCTCTTCCTGCTGGAGCGCGCTTGACGACCGACCGGTCGCCGATCCGGGTCTACCTGCTCGACGACCACGCCGTCGTGCGTCGGGGACTGCGCGCGGTGCTCGAGCTCGAGGCCGACCTCGAGGTGGTCGGCGAGTCCGGCACGGTGGCCGACGCGGTCCCCGAGATCCTCCGGCTCGCGCCCGACGTGGCGGTGCTCGACGGGCGGCTGCCGGACGGCAACGGCATCGAGGTCTGCCGCCAGGTGCGCTCGGCGAACCCGGGGATCCGCGCGCTCATCCTCACCAGCTACGACGACGACGAGGCGCTGTTCAACGCGATCCTCGCCGGCTCCGGCGGCTACGTCCTCAAGCAGGTGGACGAGAGCGCGCTGGTCAACGGCATCCGGGCCGTCCACCAGGGCCAGTCGCTGATCGACCCGGCCGTCGCGGTGCGGGTGATCGAGCGGATGCGTGCGGAGAGCAAGACCCCGGAGGGCCTGTCGGCGCTCACCGAGGTGGAGTCGCAGATCCTCGACCTGATCACCGACGGGCTCACCAACAAGCAGATCGGTGAGCAGCTCCACCTCGCGGAGAAGACGGTGAAGAACCACGTCACCTCGCTGCTCGCCAAGCTCGGCGTGCAGCGTCGTACGCAGGCCGCGGTGCTGGCCTCCCAGCTGGGACGCAGCCGGAGGGACTGACCTCAGGCCTCGGTCGAGCGGTCCCGGAGCGCGTTCGCGAGCGAGTCGACGGCGTCGTCGGCCGGCGAGGCGGCGTCCTGGTTGGACCGGGCCAGCTGGGCGAGCAGCTCCTCGCGGTGGACCGCGATCGAGCGTGGCGCGTCGATGCCGATCCGGACCACGTCACCACGCACCTCGAGCACCGAGACCGTGATGTCGTCACCGATGACGATGCTCTCCCCTGCACGACGGCTCACGACCAGCATGGGCCAACGCTACCGGAGTCGGGTCCGGCGCGACGCCTCACGCGATCAGGGGCGTGGCGACCGAGAGGGCCGGGTCGTCGAGCACGACCTGCACGGCCCGGCGGGTGCCGATGTCGAGCACGACCGGCGCGACCAGGTTGGCCGTGGTGCTCGCGAGCGACTCGCCCGCCGTGAGGACGCACAGGACGACCAGGTCGTCGGCCGACGTGGAGCCGAGGTCGGCGAGGACGTCCTCCTCCACCTCGGGGGTGTAGTCGGGGAAGAAGGTCGCGGGAGGCACCACGAGGAACCTCAGGCCCGGCTGCTCCAGCGAGGTGAGGCTGCACAGCACGCCCGTCTCGTCCACCTGCACGAGCGCGAAGCGGGCCAGGTCGGGGAAGCCGGGCATCGGCTGCACCATCTCGATCACGGGGATCTCGGGGGTGCCCGTCGAGCTGCCCGTCGGGGTCGTCGTCTCCATCGTCGCGATCATCGCAGAAAGTCCATCAGGCTCGGTTGAAGCACACGGGCGGTCGCGGCCAGGGCGGCCTGGTAGGCCACCTCCTGCATCTGCAGGTCGACCGTCGTCCTCGGGAGGTCCGCGTTCTCGATCTCCGACAACGCGTTGGTGAGCGAGAGCTCGGTGTCGGCCGCGCGGGTGCCCGCCAGCTCGACGCGGTTGGTGCGGGCGCCGACGTCGGCGCGCGCGACCGTGATCCGGTTGCCGTCGACCCCGAGGGCGTCGAGCCCCGTGCGGACGGCGGCGAGGTCGCCGGCGCGCAGCGCGGCCGAGAGTGCGCTGAGGTGGTCGAAGACGTTGTCGCCGTCGGCACCGAATGCCGACGGCCCGGCCACCGACACGTCCACCCGTACGCCGTCCGCGACGGCACGCTCGACCGGGTGGGTGTCGCCCGCGAAGGTCACCGTGCCGCCGCTCTCGGCGAAGGCCGCGGAGCCGGCGGTCGTCCCGCCGAAGACCGGCCGGTCGAGGTAGCGCGCGTTGGCGGTGGTGACGAGGGCGGCCCGCACCTGGTCCAGCTCGGCGGCGAGCGCCTCGCGGGCCTCGGGGCCGGCCGCGCCGCTGATCGCTTGCTGGCCGAGCTCGCGCGCCCGGCGCACCAGGTCGCCGGCGCTGCCGAGCGAGGAGTCGAGGGTGTCGAGCCAGCCGACGCCGTCCTGCGCGTTGCGGACGTACTGCTGCTGGGCGCCGATCGAGGAGCGCAGGCGCATCGCGGACGAGGCGTCGGCCGGGTTGTCCGAGGCACGGTTGAGCACGCGCCCGGTCGACAGCTGCTCCTGGATCTCGCCCAGGCGCGACAGGCTGCCCTGGAGCCGGCTCAGCGAGCGGTCGGTCAGCATCGTCTGCGTGACCCTGCCGATGGCGGTCATCAGCGCACCAGCCCGGTGCGGTTGATGAGCGTGTCGAGCACGGAGTCGAGGGTGGTCATCACCCGCGCGGCCGCCTCGTAGGCGCGCTGGGCCTGCATCATCGTCACGGTCTCCTCGTCGATGTTGACCCCCGACAGCTGGTCGCGCGAGCCGTCGACCTGCTCGGTCAGGTTCTGCTGGGTGGCCGCGAGGCGCCGGATGGACGCGACGTCGGTGCCGAGGGTGGTCACGAGCTGCTGGTAGCCGCGCTCGGGCGCGGCGAGCGCGGCCGCGAGGGCGGTGGCGTTGCTGCCGTCGCGGTTGGCGCCGCCGCCGATGCCGGACGCCGCCACCTCGGCAGGGTCGCGGACCAGCAGGACGAGCGGGCCACCGGGAGCGTTCGGGTCGACGGCGAAGAACGCCTGCCCGGGCGTCCCCGAGGCGTCGTACCCGGCCTGGTGGACGGTGTTGACCGCGTCGGCCAGCTGCTGCGCGACGTCCTGGAAGCCGGCGCGCAGCGCGGGGAGCGTGGTGCTGATCAGCACGGCGCTGCCGCCGATCTCGCCCGCCAGCCCGCTGACCGCGGTCGCGGTCCCGCCCGGGGGCGTGACGGCGAGGGCGAGCGGCAGGCCGTCGGCCGTGCCGTCGGCGTTGATCCCGGCCGCGACCGACAGCGCGCCGGCCGTGCCGCCGGTCACGAGCGCGACGCCGCCCACGGTGACGTCGAGGCCGCCGTGACCGTTCTCCACGGCGGTGCCACCGGTCAGCTCGGCCAGCCGCAGCGCCATCGTGTCGCGCTGGTCCAGCAGGCTCGAGGCGTCGTTGCCGGAGAGCCGGGCCGCGGTGATCGCCTCGTTGGTCGAGGCGAGGTCGGCGGCGAGGGTGTTGGCCTCCTGGACCCCGCTGAGCAGGTGCATCCGCTGGTCGGACTCCTCCGAGTCCACGGTGCGCCGCTGCGCTGCGACGGCGTCGACCAGGCCCTGCGACCTGGTGAGCACCTGCGCGCGCAGCGCGGGGGAGTCGGGGTTGTTCGCGAGGTCGTGCCACGAGGAACGGACGGCGGCGATGGCCTTCGAGATGCCCTCGCCGGCGGGCTCCCCGAGGGACGCCTCGACCCGGGCCAGCGCGGCCGCGCGGGTGTCGAGGGAGGCCTGGGCGCCGTGCTCGCGCCGGGCACGCGAGTCGAGCAGCGGGTCCACGAGCCGGTCGACCGACCCGACGCGCACGCCGTCGCCGTGACCGTCGTACCGGCTCCACATGGCCGGCTGGGCCGGGGCGCCGACCGACACCCCGACGACCCGGCGGCGGGCGTAGCCGTCGGTGGTGACGTTGGCGATGTTGCCGCTCGCGACCTCCATCACCGCCTGGTGGTAGCGCAGGGCGCTGGCCGCGGTGTTGACGGAGCCGAAGGTGCCGGCCACCTCACAGGCTCCTGTCGAGGAGCCCGGCGCGCAGCGGCTCGGCCGTCGCGACGCCGTCGGCGGTGTAGCCGTCCACGGACTCGCCCAGGGCGAGCAGCGTCTCCCGCGCCGAGCGGTAGCCGGCGGAGATGAGGTGGCGGTTGGAGTCGGCGAGGGTGGTGATCTCGCTGGTGAGGGTGACGAAGGCGTCGCGGTGGTCGGTGAGGATCGTCGTCCACGGCTCCCCGCAGGCCTCGGCCAGGGCGGCCAGGCTGGGGTTGGAGCTCATCCCCGCGGCGGCAGCGGCCCCGTCGGCGGCGACCGCACGCAGCACCTCGGTCTCGCGCACGGTGGCGAGGAGGGAGTCGATGTCACGGGTCGCGTGCGCCAGCCACCGGGTGCGCCCGCTGGCCAGGACCAGCTGCTCGACCTCGAGGCGGTAGTGGAGCTCCTCGAGGAGCTCGCGCTCACGCCACAGCACGAGGGAGAGCTTCTCCACGGCTGCGGTGCGGATGTCGTCGGTGACCTGCATGGAGTTCCCATCGACCGCTCCGGCGCCGACCTGAGGGAAAACGGGTGGTCCACGCTCGGCCTCGTCGGGCGGGGCCGGGGCCCATGGCCCGTGCGGGTGGTCGCGGGCATGGTCCCTTCGGGCCATCCGGCCCCGGGACCACGGTCCCCCACCCGTGTTCCGCCCGGATCAGTTCCGTTCATTTGGTAACAAACGGTCCACAAACTCGTTGAGTCTCCTTCATGTGCTCCTCAACACGACCCCCACTTCCCCCGTTTCTGTGGATTTCGCGTCGACGTCCCCCACCGATGTGGACGCCCTCGTCACGGCCCACATCCCCCTCGTCGGCCACCTCGTCCGCGAGGTGCTGGCCCGGGTGCCCGGCCACGTCGACCGCGACGACCTGACCTCCGCGGGCCTCACCGCGCTGGTCCAGGCGGCGCAGGGCTTCGACCCCGAGCGGGGCGTGCCGTTCCCCGGCTACGCCTCGACCCGGATCCGGGGTGCTCTCCTCGACGAGCTGCGCGGCATCGACTGGGCCTCGCGCGCGGTGCGTCGCACGGCCCGCGGGCTCGACGAGACGCGGAGCCGCCTGACGCACAGCCTCGGCCGCACGCCCACCGACGCCGAGCTCGCCTCGGCCCAGGGCATCCCCGTCGAGCAGGTGCTGGCCAACCGTGAGGACCTCGCCCGCGCCCAGGTGATGTCCCTCGAGGCCGACGAGGCACGCGGGTCGTACGCCGCCGCCCTCCCGTCGTCGACGCCCACCCCCGAGCAGTCGGTCGAGCACGCCGAGCTCCTCACCTACCTCTCCGAGGCCGTCGCCGAGCTGCCCGAGCGCCTGCGCCGCGTCGTCGAGGGCTACTTCCTCGCCGAGCAGCCGATGGCCGACCTGGCCGCCGAGATGGGCGTCACCGAGTCGCGCATCTCCCAGCTCCGCGCCGAGGCGATGGTGCTGCTGCGCGACGCCCTCAACTCCCAGCTCGACCCCGAGAAGGTGCAGGTGCACGGCAAGCCGGGCGGCGTCGCCGTCCGCCGCCGCGAGGCCTACTTCGCCGCGGTCGCCGAGCGCCACGCCGCGGCCGCCGCGCGCCCGTACGCCCCCGCCGTCGCGACCAGCGCCTGAGGCGCCCCCACGTCGTCCGAAGAAAAATCCAGCAGAAACCTCAGGTGGGCCGCCGGCCCGCCGAACAGGACCTCGACGGAGTCCACGGACGGACTCCAGCAGGCAACCCAAGAAACCACGGAAGGAATCCATCATGGGTCTTCGCATCAACCAGAACATCGACGCCGTCAACAGCTACCGGAACCTCTCGGTCACGCAGGGGCAGATGTCGAAGTCGCTCGAGAAGCTGTCCTCCGGCTTCCGCATCAACCGCGCTGCCGACGACGCGGCCGGCCTCGCCATCTCCGAGGGCCTGCGCCAGCAGGTCGGCGGCCTGAAGGTCGGCGTCCGCAACGCCCAGGACGGCATCTCCGTCGTCCAGACCGCTGAAGGTGCGCTCACCGAGGTCCACTCCATGCTCCAGCGCATGAACGACCTCTCGGTGCAGTACAACAACGGCACGCAGAACACCGACTCGCAGGCGGCCCTCGGGGCCGAGTTCGACCAGCTGCAGGAGGAGATCACCCGCATCACCGACAACGCCAAGTTCAACGGCGTCTCGCTGTTCGGTGGCGCCGACATGACGTTCCAGGTCGGCGGCGACGCCGCCGACAAGATCACCGTCACCGGTGCCGACGCCCTCGCGGCCGTCGACACCTCGGCCGCCGTCATCACCGACAGCGACTCCGTGAAGACCGCCATCACGGCGATCTCGACGCAGCGTGCATCGCTGGGTGCGTTCCAGAACCGCTTCGAGCACACCATCAACAGCGTGAACGTCGCGATCGAGAACCTGTCGGCGTCGGAGTCGCGGATCCGCGACACCGACATGGCGTCCGAGATGATGAGCTTCACCCGCTCGCAGATCCTCTCGCAGGCCGGCACCGCGATGCTCGCGCAGGCCAACCAGGCCTCGCAGGGCGTCCTGTCCCTCCTCCGCTGATCGCGGCTGAGGGAGCGCACACCACACGGGCGCCGGGCGGGTCGCGGTCGCGACCTGCCCGGCACCCGGGCACGACGACCGAGGAGGGACGAGGGCGATGGCAGGATCGGCCAGCATCAGCGGGCTCAGCAGCGGCCTGGACACCGCCTCCATCATCGAGCAGTTCATGCAGCTCGAGGCGGCACCCCAGACGCGCCTGAAGTCGCGCCTGACGTCGGAGAAGTCCGTCCTCACGACCCTCCAGTCGCTGAACACCAAGGTCGCCGCCCTCGCCACGTCGGCCGCCGCCCTCCTCAAGCCCGCCGCCTGGAACGCCGTCACGGCCACCAGCTCCGAGGCGAAGGTCGCGGTCAGCGCGGCGACCACCGCCGGCCCGGGCTCGTTCTCGCTGCGCGTCGACCAGACCGCGCTGAGCCACCGTCTCGAGATGGCCACCGCCGTCGGCGCGAGCACCGCCGGCACGGTCCCCACCACGGTGCGCCTCGACCGGCTCGACGGCACCCCCGCCGTCGACCTGGCCACGGACGGCACCCTCAACGGGCTCGTCAAGGCGATCAACGACCCGGCCAACGCCACCGGCCTGCGGGCCACGGCGGTCAAGGTCGGCACCGACCAGTACCGCCTGGTCGTCGAGGCCGCCACCACCGGCGCCGCCGGTGACTTCACCCTCACCGACGCCGTCGGCTCCACCGACCTGCTCGGCGGGGCGACCGTCCGGAGCGGACGCGACGCCCAGGTCACCGTCGGCGACTCGGTCGTGGCCACGTCGTCGTCCAACACCTTCGCCGACCTCGTGCCCGGGGTGACGGTGACCCTCGCCGACGGCACCGCCGGCGGGACCACCTCCCAGGTCGTCCTGGCGCGCGACCCGGCCGCCACGACCTCGGCGGTGAAGGCCCTCGTCGACGCGGTGAACTCGGCCCTGGCCGACATCGACAGTGCGAGCAGGACGGGGAGCGGGACGCGCGGCCCCCTCGCCGGCGACACCGGCGTGCGCAGCGTGCGGGACCAGCTGCTCAACAGCGTCTTCCCCGGCGACGGCACCACGCTCGCCGACCTCGGCATCCAGACCGACCGCTCCGGACGGCTGGTGCTCGACGAGAAGGCGCTGCGCAAGGCGTACGACACCGACCCGGCCGCGCTGCAGGCCCGGCTGACCACCCCCGGCACCGGCTTCGTGGACCGCGTCCGCGCCGCCGCCGTGACGGCCAGCGACCGGGTCACCGGCACCCTCACCACCGCCATCACCGGCCGCACGGCCACCATCGACCGCCTCGACGACAACGTCGAGGCGTGGGACCTCCGGCTCGAGCTGCGACGGACCGCGCTCACCCGGCAGTTCACGGCCCTCGAGACGGCGCTCAACCAGATGAGCAGCCAGTCCTCGTGGCTCGCGGGCCAACTCTCCTCACTCTCGACGGGAAGCTAAGGACGGCACCCTGATGACCTACTCGACCTACTCGACCTACTCGACCTCTCGCCCGACCGCCTACGGCGCGGCCTCGTCGGCCGCGGCCGCGCCGCAGCAGGCCTACCTCCAGGCGGCCGTCCAGACGGCCAGCCCCGCCCGGCTCCTCGTGATGCTCTACGACCGGCTCGTGCTCGACTGCCGGCGTGCGGTCGCCGCCCAGCAGGAGGGCGACCACCAGGCCGCCCACCAGCAGCTGCTCCACGCGCAGGACATCGTCGCCGAGCTCCAGTCGTCGCTGCGCCCCGAGGGATGGGACGGCGCGGAGGCCCTGAACAGCCTCTACTCCCACCTCATGGTCAAGCTGGTGGAGGCCAACATCCGGCGCGACGTGACGATCACCGCCCACTGCCTCGAGCTGGTCGACGGCCTCGCCGACGCCTGGCGCCAGGCCGCCGCCGCGACCGCGGTCCAGTCCGCATGATCGACGCAGGCCCGTCCAGCAGCGCCGCGAGCGGCGCGTCGGCCTGGGAGGCGATCCTCGACACGCTCGAGCTGTCCCTCCAGGACGCCTCCCGCCTGGTGCACGAGCGCGGCAGCACGACGAGCGAGCCGACCTCCTGGCTGCCCCCGGAGACCGACGGACCGCTGCCCCGCCACCTCGTGCCGCGCGTGAGCCAGCTGCTCGGGGAGTTCGAGCGGGTGCAGCAGGAGATCAGCCGGGCCATGGGCGCCCGACGCTCGGAGCTCTCCGCCCTCTCCCGCGCGGCCGGTGGCGTCGGCCGCCCGGTGCCGGCGTACGTCGACATCTCGGCGTAGCCGGAACGGGTGGCCCGACCGGGACCAAGGTCCCGACCTCGGCGAACGCCTCAAGAAAGTCTCATCAATTCCTCAACCGGGCGGCCCGCGGGCCGATCCGACCACTGAGCACGGAACGCTCACCCCTGACGCCGACGGACCGGCACCGCTTCTCCTCCTGGAGGACACGTGTCCCTCGGCATGCCCGACGCCGTCACCTCGGTGCTCGCCACCGCCCTCGACGGCCTGGCGACCCGGCAGAGCGTCATCGCCGACAACATCGCGAACGTCGACACCCCGAACTTCCGGGCGACCACCGTCGACTTCGAGTCCTCCCTGGCCGCCGCCCTCCAGCGCGGTGAGATGCCGGTGTCCGGGGTCACCCCGACGACCCAGGCCACCAACGCCCCGGTCGGCGCGGACGGCAACAACGTCGACCTGCGCCAGCAGTCGCTGGCAGCGGTGCAGACGCAGTTCCAGTACCAGATGATGACCCGCGCGGTCTCCGACCACTTCGGCGTCATCTCCACCGCGGCGGGCCAGTTCTGATGGGCGCCTTCGACATGCTGCGCATCGCGAACAGCAGCCTGGGCATGCACCAGACGTGGCTCGACGCCCTCGCCCACAACATCGCCAACGCCAACACCGTCCGCTCGACGAGCGAGGACGCCTTCCAGGAGCAGCTGGTCGTCGCGACCGCGCGCCCCGACGGCGGCGTCGACGTCAGCGGCATCGAGCTCGGCGACGCCGAGGGCATCCTCGAGTACGCCCCGGACCACCCGCTCGCCGACGAGGACGGCTACGTCCGCGCGCCCGCGATGGACATGTCGGTGCAGATGACCTCCCTCGTCCAGGCCCAGCGCGGGTTCCAGGCCTCGGTGCAGGTCACCAAGACCGCGCAGGACACCTACAACGCGGCCCTCCAGATCGGACAGCGCTGATGAGCATCGGAGGGATCGAGTCGGTCAGCGGCTTCATGCCCCTCGCCGCCCCCGTCGTCCAGGCGCCCTCGGCCGCCCCGGCGGCGGGCACCGCCGCCACGCGCGGTGCGGACTTCGGCGGCATGGTCCTCGAC
This sequence comes from Nocardioides exalbidus, assembly GCF_900105585.1. Lineage (NCBI taxonomy): Bacteria > Bacillati > Actinomycetota > Actinomycetes > Propionibacteriales > Nocardioidaceae > Nocardioides > Nocardioides exalbidus. Next base: position 1,241,862 of record NZ_FNRT01000002.1, on the reverse strand, counting down.
GGCATCGAGCGGCTCGAGGGCATCCAGGACAAGGCCGACACCCTCGCGGTGCGCGCCGCGTCGGGCACCCTGCCCAACATCCACGACTACACCCTGGCCGCCACCGAGGCCGAGACCGCCACCAAGCTGACCGTCGCCGTGCGCAACAAGGCGATCGAGGCCTTCAGCGAGATCATGAGGATGCAGGTCGGATGAGGGCAGGGATCACGCAGGCGCTCGACCGCTACCGCCGGGCCTTCCTGCTCTTCACGGCCGGCCAGAAGGTCGTGGCCATCGTGGGCACGGCCGCCCTGCTCCTCGCCGCGTTCATGGTGTTCCGCTGGGCCAGCGCGCCGTCCTACGCGCCGCTCTACAGCGGTCTGTCGTCCGAGGACGCCGCCGCGGTCGTCGACAAGCTCGACGCCGACGGCGTCCCCTACGAGATCGGCGGCGGCGGAGGGACCATCTCCGTCCCGCGCGACCAGGTCTACGCGACCCGGATCTCGCTGAGCGGCGAGGGCATCCCCTCCGGCAGCGGCGACACCGGCTACGGCCTGCTCGACAACCAGGACATCTCCACCTCGCAGTTCAAGGAGCAGACCGACTTCAAGCGGGCCATGGAGGGCGAGCTCGCCTCGACGATCGAGGCGATCGACGGCGTCGACACCGCCGTCGTCCACCTCGCGCTGCCGGCCAAGCAGGTCTTCCTCGAGGAGCAGGACCCCGCCACCGCCTCGGTCCTCGTCGACACCGGCGGCACCGAGCTCGGCCCCGACCAGGTGCAGGCGATCGTGCACCTCGTCGCCTCCAGCGTCGACGGCCTCGAGCCCGGCAAGGTCACCGTCGCCGACGCCTCCGGCCGGGTGCTGTCGGACAACGGCGATTCCTCGAGCGGCCTCAGCAGCAGCCGCAACCGGCAGGTCGAGGACTACCAGGACCAGCTCGGCTCCAAGGCGCAGAAGATGCTCGACCAGATCTTCGGCCCCGGCCACTCCTCGGTGCAGGTCACCGCGATCCTCGACTTCGACTCGGTGAAGACCGAGACCACGACCTACGGCCGCAAGAAGGACGCCCCGACGCTGTCGGAGTCCGTGCAGAGCGAGACCTACTCGGGCGGTGCCAACCCCGGCAGCACGCCCGGCGGGACCGTCGGGCCGGACAGCCAGCTCGAGACCGGCGCGAGCGGCTCCGGCGACGGCAGCTACCAGAACTCCTCGACCGTGCGGGAGAACGGGATCGACAAGGTCGTCGAGCAGTCCGAGACCGCGCCCGGCTCGGTGTCGTCCCTGCACGCCGCCGTCGTCATCGACACCGCGTCCAAGGCGGCCGTCGACCCGGCGCAGATCAACGACCTCGTCGCCTCGGCGATCGGCCTGGACACCGCCCGCGGCGACACCATCGAGACCTCCTCGGTGCCGTTCGACACCACCGTCGCCGACGCCAACGCCGCCGCGTTGAAGGCGGCCGAGGCGGCCGACGCAGCCGCCACCCGCAACACGTGGATCCGCAACGGGGCCCTGGCCGGAGGGGTGCTGCTCCTGATCGGCCTGGCCTGGCGCCGCTCGCGCAAGAACGCGCAGGCCCGCGAGGACGCGACGTCCTACGTCGTCGAGCAGCTGCGCGCCGAGCAGGCCTCGCGCGCCGCGCTCCAGGCGGCCGACGCCCCCACCTCCCTCGCGCTGCCGGCGGTCGTCGAGCCGGTCGACGGGATGCGTGACGAGCTCGTCGCGCTCGTCGAGCGCCAGCCCGACGAGGTCGCCTCGCTGCTGCGCGGCTGGCTGGTGGAGCGCTCCTGATGACCCTCATGACCACCGGCCAGTCGGCCACCGGCGCCCGCAAGGCGGCCATCGTCCTCGTCCGCCTGGGCAAGGACCGCGCCAGCCAGGTGCTCGCCCACATGAGCGAGGAGGAGGTCGAGGCGGTGTCCGCCGAGATCGCCCAGCTCGCCGCCGTCGAGCCCGACGAGACGCACACGATCATGGGCGAGTTCTCCGAGCTCCTGAGCGCCCGCCAGCACATGCTGCAGGGCGGCATGGACTTCGCCCGCGACGTGCTCAAGGGTGCGCTCGGCGACGACCGGGCCGCGGAGGCCGTGCAGCGGCTCAACGCCCGCGCGATCCACCTGCCCTTCCAGTTCCTCGGTCGCGCCGACCCCGCCCAGCTGCGCTCCTTCATCCGCGAGGAGCACCCCCAGGTGATCGCGATCGTGCTCGCGCACATGTCGGCAGAGAAGGCCTCGACGGTGCTCACCGGCCTCGCGCCCGAGCTCCAGGCGGAGGTCGCGCACCGGATCGCGGTGATGGACCGGGCCAACCCCGAGACCGTCCGCACCGTCGAGGCCGTGCTGGAGCGCCGCCTGTCGTCGGTGCTGCAGACCACCGACTCCTCGCGCGTCGGCGGGCTCGGCCCGCTGGTCAGCATCATCAACCGCGCCGACCGCTCGACCGAGCGCCAGATCGTGGAGGGCCTCGAGACCCTCGACGCCGGCCTCGCCGAGGAGGTGCGCAGCCGGATGTTCATGTTCGAGGACGTCGTCGGCCTCTCCGACCGCGACGTGCAGCAGGTCCTCCGCCTGGTCGACCCCGCCCAGCTCGCGCTCGCGCTCAAGGGCGTCTCGGAGCAGGTCCGCGACAAGATCACCGGCAACCTGTCCGAGCGCGCCGCCGAGAACGTCCTCGACGAGGTCGAGATCCTCGGCCCGGTCCGCCTCACCCAGGTCGAGGAGGCCCAGCAGGCCGTCATCCGCACGATCCGTGAGCTCGAGGAGCGCGGCGAGGTCGTCGTCCGGCGCGGGGGTGACGATGAGTTCGTCGACTGACGTCCTGCGTCCGCGGCTGCCCGAGCTGCAGACGCTCGAGGCGACGCACGACACCGCCCGCGCCCAGGGGTACGCCGTTGGCTGGGCGCAGGGTCGCCGCGACGCCGAGGCCGCCGCCCGCGCGGAGTCCGAGGAGCTCGCCCGCTCGTCGGTTGCCCACGAGGCCCGCCGCGACGCCGAGGTCGCCGCCGCCGTCGCCGCGCTCACGGCCGCAGTCACCGCGGCCCACGACCTGCTCGCCGCCGCGTGCGTCCGGGTCGACGAGCAGGCCGGAGCGCTCGCCCTCGAGCTCACCCGCGCACTCGTCGGCGCCACCCTCGACGCCGGGTCCGACCCGGCCCACGTCCTCGACCGCGTCGTCGGGCTGCTCCCCGGGCACGCCGTCGCCTCCGTGCGCCTGCACCCGTCGGTCGCCGCTGTCGCCGACGACCTCGTCGCGCTCGGCGTGCAGGTCGTCGCCGACCCGACGCTCGGCCCGGCCGACGCCGTCGCCCAGGCCGACGACCACGTCGTCGACCTACGGGTCGACGAGGCACTGTCCCGGCTCGCGGAGGTGCTCGGATGAGCGTCCTCGCCGCCGACCTGCGCACCCGCGCGCTGGACGCCGTCGCCCCGCTGCGGATGGGACAGGTCGCCGAGCTCCTCGGCCTGCAGGTCCGGGTCACGGGCCTGCCCGCCGCGGTCGGCGACCTGGTCGCCGTCGAGGGCTCGACCCGCGTGCTCGCCGAGGTCGCCGCCATCGGCCCCGGCGGCCTCACCTGCCTGCCGCTCGGCGAGACCAGCGGGCTGCGGGTGGGCGACGTCGTACGCCACACGGGTGGGCCGCTCCGCATCCCCGTCGGGGAGGCGCTGCGGGGCCGGGTGCTCGACGGCCTCGGCCGTCCCATCGACGGCGGGCCGCCGCTCGACGGCCTGCCCCTCGTCGGCGTAGGCCTCGGCGCGCCCCCCGCGCTGAGCCGTCCTCGCATCGACCACCAGCTCGGCCTCGGCGTCCGGGCCCTCGACGCCCTGACGCCCTGCGGCCGCGGCCAGCGCATCGGCATCATGGCCGGCTCGGGCGTCGGCAAGTCCAGCCTGCTCTCCATGGTCGCCCGCGGCACCGACGCCGAGGTCTCGGTGATCGCGCTGGTCGGCGAGCGCGGCCGCGAGGTCCGCGAGTTCATCGAGAACGACCTCGGACCCGAGGGCCTGGCCCGCTCGGTCGTCGTCGTCGCCACCTCCGACGCGCCCCCTGTCGAGCGGCTCCGTGCGGCCGGCGTCGCCACCCGGATCGCGGAGTTCTTCCGCGACAGCGGCCGGCACGTCGTGCTGATGATGGACAGCCTCACCCGGGTCGCGATGGCGCAGCGCGAGATCGGCCTGTCCGCCGGCGAGCCCCCGGCCACCCGCGGCTACCCGCCGAGCGTCTTCACCCTCCTGCCGCAGCTGCTCGAGCGTGCCGGCACCTCCGCGACCGGCAGCATCACCGGCCTCTACACCGTGCTGGTCGAGGGCGACGACATGCAGGACCCGATCGGCGACACCGCCCGGTCGATCCTCGACGGGCACGTCGTGCTGTCGCGTCGCCTCGCCACCGCCGGGCACTTCCCGAGCATCGACGTGCTCGAGTCCATCTCCCGCGTCACCCGCGCCGTCACCGACACCGACCAGCGCGCCGACGCCACCCGGCTCCGGCAGCTGCTCGCCGCACACCGGTCGGTCCGCGAGCTCGTCGAGATCGGCGCGTACGTCGCCGGTGCCGACGCCGACGCCGACGCCGCGCTCGCGCGGATGACCCGCATCAACGACTTCCTCCGCCAGGACATGGACGAGAGCACCTCGCTCGCGGACACCTGGCAGTCCCTCCGAGAGCTGGTGGCCTGATGGCACGCACCCCTGACTCCGACCCCGACGCCGGGATGCGCGCCGTCGCGCGCGTGCGCGGCGTGCGCGAGCACGACAGCCGTCTCGGCCTGGCCAGCGCCGCCGCCGACGAGCTCGAGGCCGCCCGCCGCCTCGACGCGGCCGGCGTACGCCTCGCCGCGATGGCGCACCCGGCCGTCACCGACCCCGCCGGCTTCGCCGCCGCGCGGCTGGCGTCGGCGGACGCCGTGGCCGCGATCGCCGCGTCGCGGGCCTCGCTCGCCTCGTTCACGACCTTCGCCGCGGTGGCGCGCGAGCACTGGCAGCGCGACCGCGCCCGCCTCGACGCCGTCGAGCTGCTGCTGGAGCGCCGTGTGGAGCAGCGTCGCGAGGAGCGGCTGCGCCGCGAGCGTGTCGAGATCGACGACCTCGTGGCCGCCCGCTGGCTGCGCGCCCGCCGCGGCGCCGACGCCGACGTGGACTCCGACGGAGGTGCCGCATGAGCGTCACCGACGTCACGGCCCGCATCTCCCAGATCCAGGCGCAGCTCGCGCTGCTCCCGAGCGCGTCGGTCGGCTCGAGCAGCTTCGCCTCGACCCTGAGCCGGACGACCGCCTCCACCACGGGCGGCTCGGTCACCGGTGACCAGGTCGTCGCGAAGGCGAAGGAGATGATCGGCCTGCCCTACGTCTGGGGCGGCACCGACCCCGAGAAGGGCGTCGACTGCTCCGGCCTCGTCCAGTCGGTCTACCGGTCCTTCGGCATCGAGCTGCCCCGGCTCTCCGCCGACCAGGCCCGCTCGGGCACCCCCGTCGCGAGCATGGCCGACGCGAAGCCCGGCGACCTCATCGCGTGGGACAACTCCAGCCGCAACGTCGGCGCCGACCACATCGCCATCTACATCGGCAACGGCCAGATGATCGAGGCACCCCGGCCCGGCGGCCACGTGCAGGTGGTCCCGGTGACCACGCCACCCGACTACATCCGGCGCGTCATCCCGGAGGCGTCGGCCACGGCCCCCGCGACGCCCGTGTCGCCGGTGGCCGGGTCGACCGGCGACGTGCCGGCAGGGACGCCGTACGCCGACCTGTTCCGCGCCGCCGGCGCGAAGCACCACGTCGACCCCGCCCTCCTCGCCGCCGTCGCGCAGCAGGAGTCGGGCTTCGACCCGCAGGCCGTCAGCCCGGCCGGTGCGCAGGGGATCATGCAGCTGATGCCCGGGACCGCGAAGGGCCTCGGCGTCACCGACCCCTTCGACCCGGCCCAGGCCATCGACGGCGCGGCGAAGCTGCTCGACAACCTCATCACCCGCTTCGGCTCCATCGAGATGTCGCTGGCTGCCTACAACGCCGGCCCGGGCGCGGTCGTCCGCTACGACGGCGTCCCGCCCTACCCGGAGACGCAGGCCTACGTGAAGTCGGTCATGGCCCACTGGCTCGGGGAGGCAGCAGCATGAGCATCTCGCCCCTGAACGTCGCAGCGCCCGTCCCCGTGGGCCCGAACGGCGCCCCGGCCACCAGCGACCCCGCCGCGGCCGGCAGCTTCGCCGCGCTGGTCGCGGGCCTGCTCGGTACGCCGCTCGCTCCGGCCGTGCCCGGCACCCCGGTGCCTGCCGGGCCGGACGCGGGCTCCGAGGAGCTCCCCGCCCCCGAGCCCGGCGAGGCCTCCGAGGAGGACGCCACCTCCCTCCCGGTCGAGCCGTCCGTCGACCCGGCCGCCCTTGCTGCCGGTGCGCTCGTGCTGGGACAGCCCGCCATCGCCATGGTGACCGCGCCGGTCGCGGCCCCGACCTCGGTCCCGTCACCGGTCGGTCCCGAGGCGCTCGACCCGGCCGCCGACGTGGCTGCCGCGGCCACCACCTCGGCGCAGCCGCTCGCCGGGTCGACCGCACCCGGGTCGGCCGCCCCGGCCGCGCCCGACGCAGCCGGATCCACTCCGCCCGGTGGTCCCGCGGTCGCGGAGGGCTCGGGAGACGACTCGTCGGGAACCGCCGGCGACGCGCAGGACCAGCCGAGCACGCCGGCAGCGCCCCCGTCAGCATCCCAGTCGGCGCCCCAGTCGGCGCCCCAGTCGGCTCCCCAGTCGGCTCCCCAGCCCACGCCGCAGCCGTCGAGCCCGCAGCAGGTCGCCGTGCTGCCCCTGGCGGCGGGCGCGAGCCCCGTCGTGTCGCCGTCGACGCCGGTGGCGAACGCCCCGGCCGAGGCCCCGCGTGCGGCCACCCCGGTGGCGCAGGTCGCCCCCGAGGTCACCCGGCTCGTCTCGCGCGGCAACGGCGTGCACCGGCTCACGATGCGTCTCCAGCCCGAGGCGCTCGGCGAGGTCCGGGTGACGCTGACGGTCCGCGACGGAGCGGTGCAGGTGCACCTGTCGGGCGGCGACGACGCCGCCCGTGCCCTCGCCGAGGGAGCCCCCGAGCTGCGCCGCGTGCTCGAGCTCGCCGGCGCGACCGACGCCCGGGTCGTCGTCCGCGACACCTCGGGCCAGACCTCGAGCCAGACCTCGAGCCAGCCGGGCAGCACCGGCACCACGACGTCGTACGACACCCAGGCGGGTGCCGGCGGTGACACCTCGTCGACGCGCGGGGACGCAGGACAGCAGGACCAGCACGCACGGACGCGTGGTGGAGCAGGAGCCAGGGACGGCCTCACCGACGGAGCGACCACGCTCCGTCCCGAACCGGTCACCGCTGCCCGTCGGGGCATCGACCTGACCATGTGAGGAGGGGATCGTGACGATCTCCGCGAACGAGCCGGTGACCGGCACGCCCAGCGCGTTCCCGACGGGGACGACGACGCTGTCGTCGACCTCGGAGGACAAGCAGATGTTCCTGGAGCTGATGGTCGCCCAGCTCCGCTACCAGGACCCGCTCAACCCGGCCGACTCCGGTGAGTTCCTCGCCCAGTCGGCCCAGTTCACCGCGCTGGAGAAGATGCAGGACGTCTCCGACCGCGTGGGTGCGCTGCTCGGCTCGCAGATGGCCTTCGGCGCCGGGGCGATGGTCGGCCAGCAGGTGTCGTGGGTCGACACGGACGGCACGACCACCCACAACGGCACCATCTCCGGGGTCACCTTCGGGGCGCAGGGACCGGTCTTCGAGATCGACGGCACCCAGGTCCCGCTCGCCCAGCTCCTCTCCGTCGGGACGACCACCCCGGCGCCCACCACTCCCACCACTCCCGCGGCCTGACGCCGTCCCCGAAAGGAACCACCATGCTCCGCTCGCTCTTCTCCGGCATCAGCGGCCTCCGCGCCAACCAGACGATGCTCGACGTCACCGGCAACAACATCGCCAACGCCAACACGGTCGGCTTCAAGGCCACGACCACCGTCTTCCAGGACACCCTCAGCCAGGTCATGCGCGGCGCCGGCGCCTCCGGCACCACCGGCGGCGGCACCAACCCGATCCAGGTCGGCCTCGGCGTCCAGGTCGCCGCGACCCGCGGCAACTTCGGCCAGGGCTCCGCCCAGACCACGGGTGCCGCCACCGACCTGATGATCCAGGGCGACGGCATGTTCGTCCTCGGCTCGGGCGCCGACCGCGTCTACACCCGCGCCGGCGCCTTCACCTGGGACGAGGCGGGCAACCTCGTGTCGTCCAGCGGCAAGAAGGTCCAGGGCTACGCCCCGGGCGACCCCGGCGGCACGCTCGTCGACATCAACCTCGACGCGCTCGCCGGCTCGCTCCCGGCCGGCGTGGAGATGACGTCGTACTCCATCGGCAGCGACGGCATCCTGCGCGGCACCTTCTCCGACGACGTGCAGCGCGACATCGCGATGGTGGCGATCGCCGACTTCACCAACCCCGCCGGGCTCGAGCGCGTCGGCGAGACCGCCTTCCGCGCCAGCGCCAACTCCGGGGCCCCCGAGCTCGGTGTCGCCGGCCAGGGCAGCCGCGGCGACCTGATGGGCGGCACGCTCGAGATGTCCAACGTCGACCTGTCGGCCGAGTTCACCAACCTGATCCTCGCCCAGCGCGGCTTCCAGGCCAGCTCGCGCGTCATCACCACCTCCGACCAGGTGCTCGAGGAGCTCGTGAACATCAAGCGCTGATGACCGCTCCGGCCCGGCAGTCCTCGAGGCTGCCGGGCCGCAGGGGCGGTTCCCCTCAGGTCGGGCGCCACCCGGCCGATGACAACTCCACGGGGCCCACGGACGGGCCTCGAGACAACGCACAGGGATGGTGCACCGACATGATTGTGTTGACCCGACTCTCCGGATCGCCGTTCGTCCTGAACGCCGACCTGATCGAGCGCCTCGACAGCACCCCGGACACGGTGGTGACGCTGGTCGACGGCAAGAAGTACGTCGTGGCCGAGGGGCTGCTGGAGGTGGTGGACGAGGTCCGCGCCTGGCGCGGCAGCATCATCGCCGCCGGCGCGATGGCCGAGGCCACGCCCACCGCGTGGGCGCCGCGCTCGCACCTCGCCGCCGTGTCGTCCCACCCGACTCTGGAAGGTGAGGCCTGATGGACCCGGCAACCCTGATCGGGGTCCTGGTCGGCCTGATCATCATCGTCGTCGCCAACGTGATGGAGGGCGGCAACCCGGCCAGCCTCCTGCTCGTGCCGCCGATGCTGCTGGTCTTCGGCACGACCCTGATGGTGACCGTCGCCGGTGGCACGATCCCGGACGCCAAGCACGCGCTCGCCTCGCTCAAGACCGCCTTCACCGCCAAGGTGCGGCCGGCGGGCGACGTCGTACCGATGGTCGTGGCGCTCGCCGAGCGGGCCCGCCGCGAGGGACTCCTCGCGCTCGAGGACGACCTCAAGACGGTGGACGACCCGTTCCTGGTCAAGGGCGTGCAGCTCGCGATCGACGGGACCGACCCCGACGAGGTGCGCGAGATCCTCGAGTCGGAGGTGTACGCCGCCAAGGCGCAGGGCAAGCACGCCGCGAAGTTCTTCGCCGACGCGGGCGCCTACGCCCCGACGATCGGCATCATCGGCACGGTCATGGGGCTGGTGCACGTCCTGGAGAACCTCGCCCAGCCGGAGGAGCTCGGCCACCTCATCGCGGCCGCCTTCATCGCGACGCTGTGGGGCGTCATGTCCGCCAACGTGATCTGGCTCCCGATCGGCAACCGGCTCAAGCGGCTCACCGAGCTCGAGGCGGCCCGCATGGAGGTCATCATCGAGGGCGTCGCGGCGATCCAGGCCGGCTCCAACCCGCGCGTCATCGCGCAGAAGCTGACCTCCCTCCTGCCCGCCGGCGAGCAGCCGCCGAGCCTCGACAAGGCCGCGTGAGATGGCCGGCGGGGGCGGCCGCAAGCGCCGTGAGGAGGAAGAGGAGCACGAGAACCACGAGCGCTGGCTGGTGACGTACGCCGACATGGTGACGCTGCTGATGGTGCTGTTCATCGTGATGTTCGCGATGAGCTCGGTGGACCAGAAGAAGTTCAACGCCCTCAAGGACGGGCTCGCGGCCGGCTTCGGCGACTCCACCTCGGTGATGACCGGGTCGGAGTCCACGCTCGACCAGCCCGGCGTGTCCGCGATCGCGCCAGTGCGGCCGGAGAACTTCATGGGCTCGACCAAGCAGGCGATCTCCACCCAGGACCAGCGCGACGAGCAGGCCCAGCGTCAGGCCCAGCAGCAGTCCGAGGACTACGCCGCCGCCTCGGCCGAGAAGGCGCGCCTCGACGAGCTCGGCGAGAAGCTCGCCCGGGCGCTGCGCGAGGCCGGCCTCGCCCACGACGTCACCCGGCGCGTGGACGACGACGGGCTGGTCCTCAGCCTGACCTCGCGCCACGTCGTCTTCCAGCCGGACCGCGCCGAGCTGAGCCCGCGCGGACAGCGGGTGCTCGAGGTCGTCGCCCCGGTGCTCCGCGCCACGACCGAGGACCTCCGCATCGACGGCCACACCAACCAGGTGCCGGTGAAGCCCCGCTACTTCGCCACCGACTGGGACCTCTCCTCGGCCCGCGCGATCACGGTGCTGCGCTACCTCCAGGAGGTCGGGCAGGTCCCGGGCGAGCGCCTCAGCGCGGCGGCGTACGGCCACGAGGTCCCGCTGGTCGACCCGGCCGAGCCCGGGTCGCAGCGCATCAACAAGCGCGTCGACATCGTCGTGCTCTCCGCGCTCCCGGCGTCCGCCCGCGAGCTGCTCGACGACATCCAGACCGAGAAGGGATCCTCATGAGCACCGCCACGATCGACCGCACGGCCCCCGAGGCCACGACCGGCGAGCCCCCGAAGAAGGGGAAGAAGAAGCTCCTGGTGATCGGCCTCGTGCTGGTCGTCGGCGCCGCGGCCGGCTGGTGGTTCTTCCTCAGGCCCAGCGGTCCGAAGGAGCCCGAGCCGGGCGAGGTGATGACCCTCGAGCCGATCCAGGTCAACCTCGCCGACGGCCACTACCTGCGCCTCGGCCTGGCCCTCCAGCTCTCCGCGGACGCCCACGAGGCAGACGGCAGCAAGGCGCTCGACGCCGCGATCGACCTGTTCAGCGGGGCCGACCAGTCCGCGCTGGTGAAGGCCGGCCAGCGCCAGGACCTCAAGCACGAGCTCGAGGAGAAGCTGCACCACGACTACCACGGTGACGTGCTGGAGGTGTACTTCACCGAGTTCGTCACCCAGTAAGCGCGCGCCAACTCCTCAGGTGCCGGCCGTGGGGGCCGATGGGGGAGTTCGTGACCCTCGTGCAGACCCCCGCGCCGCGTCAGCCCGTGCACCCCGGTGCCCGGGCGCGCCGGCGTGCCCGCAGCGGGTCGGAGCCGACGGTCTACGACTTCCGCCGCCCGATCCAGCTCTCGCGCGAGCACACCCGCGTGCTCCAGGTCGCCCTCGACGGCTTCGCCCGCCAGATGGGCACGGTCTTCACCGCCGCCCTGCGCGTGGTGTGCACGGCCGAGCTGCAGGGCATCGCCCAGCAGACCTACGGCGAGCACGTCGACGCGCTCGGCACGATGACGTACGCCGTCAAGGTGGGCGTGGAGCCGCTGCCGGGCCTCGGCCTCCTCGAGCTGCCGCTGCCGGTGGTCATGAGCGCGATCGACCACATGCTCGGCGGTCCGGGCTCCGAGGAGCAGCCGCGCCGGCCGCTGACCGAGATCGAGGGCTCGGTCGTGCACGGGATCGTGACCCGGCTGGTGGCCGAGCTCGGCCACGGCCTCGCCGGGATCGTCGAGGTCACCCCGACCCTCGCCGGCATCGAGTACCACCCCCAGCTCGTCCAGGCCGCCGCCCCCGGTGACGCCGTCGTCGTCGCGGGCTTCGACCTGGTGATCAAGGAGCGCCACCACCGGGTGAGCCTGTGCCTGCCCTTCGCCGGCCTGCACCCGCGGCTGGTCGAGGCCGCCGCGCCGGCGCCGGTCTCGGAGCACGAGCGCGTGCAGCGCACCCGCTCCGCCGGGCTCGTCGACCGTCGCTTCCAGGACGTCCCGGTGGACGCCGTGGTGCGGTTCCGCGCGACCCGGCTCGGCCCCGACGTGATCACCCACCTCGCCGTCGGCGACGTGGTCCGCCTCGCACACCCGTCCTCCGCGCCGCTCGACGTCGTCGTCGCGGACGCCACCTTCGCCCACGCCACGGCGGGCAGCCACGGCGCCCGGCTGGCGGCACTCGTCGTCGGCACCGCCGCCACCAAGGAGAACGCATGACCACCACCCACGACCTGGGCCACGATCTCGGCCGCGACCTGGGCCACGACCCGGCCGCCCCGGCGGGCGACCTCCGCGCCGTCCGGGCCGCGGCTGCCGCTGCCGCGGCGGTGCTGCCCGCCCCGACGCAGCTCGAGGCCGGCCAGCCGGTCCCCGGTGCCGAGTGGAACAGCTCCGGTGGCGCCGGCGCCGTGGTCGCCGAGCTGCACCTGCCGGGTGCCCCGCGGTTCGCGGTCCTGGTCGGCGCCGACCTGGTCGAGGCGCTCGCCGCCAGCCCGCTCGGCGGGCTCGACCTCGCCGCCGCGACGCAGCCGGCCCTCGAGGCCGCCGCGGCCGCGCTCGGCGCGGGCTGCGGCCCGGCCCGCGAGGTGTCGGTGGAGCTCGTCGACACCGACCTCGGCGGCCCCTTCACCGCCGTCCCGCTCCTCGGCGGCGGGCTCACCGCCGGCGTGCTCCTGGTCAGCGACGCCGCGGCCGACGCCGCCGGTGCGCTGCGCCAGGCGCTGGTCGCGGACGCGCCGGTCGCTGCTCCGTCCCGGACCGCCGCGCGGGGCCTCGAGATGCTGCACGGCGTCGACATGGAGGTCACGGTCGAGCTCGGTCGCACCCGGATGACCGTGCGCGAGCTGCTGGCCCTCTCCCCGGGCGAGGTCCTCGAGCTCGACCGGGCCGCCGGCAGCCCCGCCGACCTGCTGGTCAACGGGCACCTCATCGCCCGCGGCGAGGTCGTCGTGGTCGACGAGGACTTCGGCCTGCGGATCACCGAGATCGTCGACGACGGCGCAGCAGGCTGACGTGCTCGAGCTGACCGTCCGACTGGTCGTCTCCCTGGCGATCGTCGTGGGCCTGATGCTGCTCCTGGCCCGGCTCGCGGGCAAGCGCTACGGCGCCCGGGCCGGCGCACCGGTGCAGGTGCTCCACCGCCAGGCGCTCTCGCGCAGCGCGTCCGTCGCCGTCGTCACCGTCGGCGGTCGCGTCCTGGTGCTCGGCACGACCGACCAGCAGGTCAGCCTGCTGACCGAGCTCGACCCCGACGAGCTCGAGCTCGAGGAGCTCGACGACCTCGTCACCGCGGACACCGCCCCCGACGCGGCGGTCCCGGTCGAGGACGCACCGGCCCTGCCGGCCCCCACCCTCGCCCCCACCCTGGCCACGCGCGGGTCGCACCGCGCGACCCCCGCCCCGCGTCGTACGACGACCCCGGATCGCACGTCCGAGGGCGGCGCCCTCGCCGGCTCGATCCTGTCCGGCCAGACCTGGCGGCAGGCGATCGCGGCCGCGACCGGCGGGTCCGCGGGCGGCCCGACGAGGAAGGCCTCGTGAGCGCCCGGACCCGGGCCGCGCACCTCTTCGCCACGCTCCTCGCCGTCGGCCTCGGCGCGCTCGCCGTGCTGCTCGGCGCCACCGCCCCCGCGAGCGCGGCTCCCGCGCTCCCGACCGGCTCCCTGGTCCACACGAGTGCCCACACGACGGCCCGCACCGCCCTGCCGATGGCGCCGCAGGGCCCCGAGGGCCCCACGGCTCCGAAGGGTCCGAACGCGCCGGGCACGGACAGCTCGGTGACCATCGACCTCGGCGGCATCACCGACAAGCCGAGCACCTCGGTCACCGTCATCGTCGCGATGACGCTGCTGTCGCTGCTGCCGGCGATCCTGCTGACCTGCACGAGCTTCACGAAGGTGCTCGTCGTGCTCGGCCTGACCCGCAACGCCCTCGGCCTCCAGCAGATCCCGCCCAACCAGGTCCTCGCCGGCCTCGCGCTGTTCCTCTCGCTCTTCATCATGGCGCCGGTGCTCAGCCAGATGAACGACGACGGGTTCCAGCCCTACCTCGACGGCGACAAGGCCGCCTCGGCCGCCTACACCGACGGCGTCGAGCCGCTCCGCGCGTTCATGCTCGACCAGACCGGCGACGACGAGCTGCGGCTGCTCACCAGCGTCGCGGACCGCAAGCTGCCCGAGAGCCGTGCCGACGTCTCGATGGCGACGCTCGTCCCGGCGTTCGTGCTGAGCGAGCTCAAGCAGGCCTTCATCATCGGCTTCATCATCTTCATCCCCTTCCTGGTCATCGACATCGTGATCAGCGGGGCGCTGATGGCGCTCGGCATGATGATGATGCCGCCGGTGATGGTGTCGCTGCCCTTCAAGCTCCTGCTCTTCGTCCTCGTCGACGGCTGGGGCCTGGTCATCACGTCCGTCGTCTCGAGCTACCAGTAGGCCACCATGACCGACACCACCGTCATCAACATCGCCCTCCAGACCATGGTCGTCGCGCTGAAGCTCTCGGCGCCGATCCTGCTGACCTCGCTGGTCATCGGCTTCACGATCTCGCTGTTCCAGTCGATGACCCAGATCCAGGAGTTCACGCTCGCCTTCGTGCCCAAGCTCGTCGGCGTCGGCGTCGCCCTGCTGGTCTCGGGCGGCTGGATGCTGCAGACCCTCGTCGACTTCACCCGGGACCTCTTCGACATGGTCCCGACGCTGCTCGGCTGAGGGCGGGGCCGACCCATGACCCTGACCGTCGCGGGTGAGCCGCTGCTGGCCTACCTGCTGGCGTCGGTGCGCATCATCTCGTGGCTCGCGCTGGTGCCCCCGTTCGCCGGCCGCGCGGTCCCCACCTTCGCCAAGGTCGTGCTCTCGCTCGGCCTCGCCTTCGCCGTCGTACCGTCCGTCGAGGGCGGCAGCATCCCCACCTCGACCGGCGCGCTGCTCGTCACCACGCTCACCCAGGTGGTCGTGGGCTCCGCGCTCGGCCTGGTGACGTACGTCCTGCTGGCCGCGATCGCCACTGCCGGCTCGCTCATCGACACCTTCGGCGGCTTCCAGCTCGCGCAGGGCTTCGACCCGCTGTCGATGAACATGAACACCGTCTTCGGCAAGCTGCACCAGATGCTCGCGGTGATGATCCTCTTCGCCACCGGCGGGCACCTGCTGGTGCTGGGCGGGCTGCTCAGGACGTTCGACGTGCTGCCGCTCGGCCAGGCGCCCCGTCTCGACGGCGCGTCGCACGTGCTCATGACGGCGTTCGGGATGTTCTTCGTGACGGCCGTGCAGATCGCGCTCCCGCTCGTCGCGGTCCTCTTCGTCGCCGACCTCGGCCTCGCCCTGCTCACCAAGGTCGCGCCGCACCTCAACGCGATCAACGTGATGTTCCCGGCCAAGATCGGCCTCACCCTGCTGCTCCTCGGCCTGTCCTTCCCGGTGCTCCCCGAGGCGGTCTCCCGGCTCGTCGAGCTGGCCAACGAGGCGCAGTTCGCGCTCGTCGGCGGGGGGTGAGGGCGGGTGTCGGAGGAGAAGACCGAGAAGCCCACCGCCAAGCGGCGCAGGGAGTCGCGCAAGGAGGGCCAGGTCCCGCGCACCCAGGAGCTCGGCGGCTGGGCGACGCTGCTGATCGTCGGGATGCTGCTGCCGGGCCTGCTCGGCCACGAGCTCACCGCGCTCGCCGAGCTGATGCGCGAGTGCTTCAGCCTGCGCGGGCAGGTCGAGGTCTCCGACGCGACCGCGCTGCTCGGCCGCGGCGCCCGCCACGTGATGGTCACCCTGGTCTCGCTCGGGTGCGCCGTGATGGTGGTCGGGGTCGGCGCCGCCCTCGCCCAGGGCGGGTTCTTCGTGGCGACCAAGTCGGTGAAGCCGTCGCTGAAGAAGCTCGACCCGATCGCCGGCTTCAAGCGCGTCTTCGGCCCGCAGGCGCTGTGGGAGGGCGCGAAGATGCTGCTGAAGAGCGCCGTCGTCGGGTTCGTGGCGTACGGCGCCGTGGTGGCGCTGATGCCCCTCATCGGGGGACTGGTGCCGATCTCGGCGGTGCTCGAGGTGGTGCGCGACCAGGTGCTGGCGCTGGTGCGCAGCGTCGCGGTCGCCGGGCTGGTCATGGCCGCCTTCGACTACGCCGTCATCCGGCGCCGGATGGGCAAGAAGACCCGGATGAGCAAGCACGAGGTCAAGCAAGAGAACAAGCAGTCCGAGGGCGACCCGCTGCTCAAGGGCGCGATCCGCTCGCGCCAGCTCGCCGCCTCGCGCAACCGGATGATGGCCGACGTCGCGAACGCCGACGTCGTGCTGGTCAACCCGACCCACATCGCCGTCGCGCTGCGGTACGACGCCGAGCGCGGCGCCCCGCGCGTGGTGGCCCGCGGGGCCGGCGTGGTCGCGCAGAAGATCCGCGAGCGCGCCGCCGAGAACCGCGTACCGCTCGTCCAGGACGTCCCCCTGGCCCGCGCGCTGCACCGCTCCACCGTCGTCGGCCAAGAGATCCCCGCGGAGCTGTACGCCGCCGTCGCGCAGGTCCTCGCGTTCGTCATCTCCCGGCGCTCGGCCGGCGTGCGGGGCGGCGAGCACCGCAGCCCCCGCAGCGAGGGCGACCTGCCCGCCGTGGCCGCTGCGGGACGTCGTCGTCGTCCTGCCGCAGCGGCGGCGCCGAACTCCTCAGGAGCCGTCGTCGCCGGCCGATGAGGACGGTGGCGCCAGGACGGTGCCGACCCGTGCCACGGAGGGCGCAGCCCGTTCCGCGACCCCCCCGAGAGGCACCCCGTGGCCCCCAAGCGACTGCTCCAGCTGGGCGTGCCGGCCGGCATCGTGATGATCATCGTGATGCTCGTCGTGCCGCTGCCCGCGGTGGTCCTCGACATGCTCATCGCGCTCAACATCACCAGCGCGCTGCTGGTGCTCCTCGTCGCGATGTTCGTGCACAAGCCGCTGGAGTTCGCCGCGTTCCCGGCCGTGGTCCTCGTGCTGACCCTCTTCCGGCTCGCGCTCAACGTCAGCGCGACCCGACTCGTGCTGCTCGACGGCTACGCCGGCAAGGTGATCGACACCTTCGGCCACTTCGTCGTCGGCGGTTCGCTGATCGTCGGCCTCATCGTCTTCGCGATCCTGCTCATCATCCAGTTCGTCGTGATCACCAAGGGCGCCGAGCGCGTCGCGGAGGTCGGCGCGCGCTTCACCCTCGACGCGATGCCCGGCAAGCAGATGGCCATCGACGCCGACCTCAACTCCGGGCTCATCGACGAGGACGAGGCCAGGCGGCGCCGCCACGAGGTGCACGCCGAGGCCGACTTCTACGGCGCGATGGACGGTGCGTCGAAGTTCGTGAAGGGTGACGCGATCGCGGCCATCGTCATCACGATGGTCAACCTGCTCGGCGGCTTCGCCGTCGGCATGGCGCAGAAGGGGATGTCCTTCGGCGACGCCATCACGACCTACAGCCTGCTGTCCGTCGGTGACGGCCTCGTCTCGCAGATCCCCGCGCTGCTGCTGTCGACGGCCACCGGCCTCATCGTCACCCGCAACACCGGTGACTCCGACATGGGCTCCGACATCCTGCGCCAGCTCACCGCCAACAAGCTGCCGCTGCAGATCGCCGGCTTCGGGGCGCTGGCGATCTGCCTGATCCCCGGCCTGCCCAAGCTGCCCTTCGTCACCGCCGGCGGGATCATGCTGCTGGCGTCGAGCCGGGTCCCGAAGGCCGACGAGGCCACGCCGGACGACCCGGCCGAGCAGGTGCTCGCCGCGGCCCCCGACACCCCGGAGCTGCTCGCCGCCGAGATCCAGGTGGACCCGCTCGGCCTCGAGCTCTCGCCCGACATCATCGACCTCGTCGACCCGGCGAGCGGCGGCGACCTGCTCGACCGGGTCAAGGCGCTGCGCCGCAAGATCGCCGGCGAGCTCGGCATCATCGTGCCGCCGGTCCGCACCCGCGACAGCATCGACCTGCCGTCCGGCACGTACGCCATCCGCCTCTTCGGCATCGAGGTCGCGCGCGGCGAGGCCCCGCGCGGCACGGTGCTCGCGATCGGCGACAGCGTGGGCGTGCTGCCCGGCCAGCCCACCCGCGAGCCCGTCTTCGGCCTCGAGGCCTCGTGGATCCCCGCCGAGCTGCGCGTGCAGGCCGAGCTGAGCGGTGCCACGGTCGTCGATCGCGCCTCGGTCATCACGACCCACCTCGCCGAGGTCGTCGGCCAGCACGCCGCCCGGCTGCTGGGTCGCGAGGACGTCAAGACCCTCACCGAGCTCGTACGCCGCAGCCACCCCGTCGTCGTCGAGGAGCTCACCCCGGCCCAGCTGAGCCTCGGCGAGGTGCAGCGCGTGCTCCAGGGCCTGCTCCTCGAGGGCGTGGCGGTCCGCGACCTGGTCCGCATCTTCGAGGCGCTCTCGCTGAAGGCCCCGACCACCAAGGACCCGGACGCCCTGGTCGAGGCGGCCCGCGCGTCCCTCGGCCCGGCCATCGTCGCCCCGCACCTCACCGAGGCCGCGGTCCACGTCATCAGCTTCGAGCCCACCCTCGAGCAGCGGATGCTCGAGGCCGTGCGGGCCGGCGACATGGGGGCGGTGGTCGCCCTCGACCCGCTGCTCGCGCAGACGGTGCTCGGGGAGCTCGTCACCCTCCGAACGGCAGCCGAGGAGCAGGGCCTGCGGCCGGTCGTCGTGTGCGCCCCGCAGCTGCGCGCCGCGGTGCGCCGGATGCTCGCTCCCGCCCTGCCGACGACCGCGGTGCTGTCCTACAGCGAGCTCGTGGGCGCGACGCAGGTCCGCTCCGTCGGCACCGTCACCGGTGACCGGGTGGCGGTGTCGGCATGAGGCCCGTGATGCTGCTCGTCGCCGCGCTCCTCACCTCGCCCGCGCTGGCGGGTACCGTGACCGGCGAGATGCCGCTCGACCAGGCGCTGATGCGCTACCTCGTCGTCTCCGGGTTGTCCTGGCTGCTGCTCACGATCGCCTCCGAGTGGGTCTGGTCGACGCCCGGGCCGTCGCCCGCGCTCGCCGAGGCGGCGGCACCGGCAGACGACCCGTCGGCCGCGCCCGGTCCCGCGGACGGCTGAGCGCCGAGCGGCACCCGCCACGACACCCGCGTGCCGTGGGGGTCGCAGGGCTCGACCCGGAGCTCGCCGCCGAGGGTCTCGGCCCGCATCCGCAGGTTGCGCAGGCCGCTGCCGGGGGTGGTGTCCTCGGGCACGCCCCGGCCGTCGTCGGTGACGACCAGGGAGAACCACCCCGACTCGTCGACGCCCAGGTCGACGTCGCACCGGCTGGCCCTCGCGTGGCGAGCGCAGTTGGACAGGACCTCGCGCAGCACGACGCTCGCCTGGTCGCCCAGCGCGATCGGCACGAGGGAGTCGACCGCGCCCCAGGTCCGCACCGCCGGGACGAACCCCAGCGCCTTCTCGTACTCCTTGGCCATCCCCAGCACGTCGCCGCGCAGCGATCCCGAGCGGCGCTGCTCGAGCTGGAAGACCGCACCGCGGACGTCGCGGATCGAGTCGCCGATCTCGCGGACCGCCTCGGCGATGTGGCCGCCCGGGTCGCCGTCGGTGCGGATCCCGGCGCGCAGCTTGAGGGCGGTGGCGTACAGCCGC
This sequence comes from Nocardioides exalbidus, assembly GCF_900105585.1. NCBI lineage: Bacteria > Bacillati > Actinomycetota > Actinomycetes > Propionibacteriales > Nocardioidaceae > Nocardioides > Nocardioides exalbidus. Next base: position 1,222,282 of record NZ_FNRT01000002.1, on the reverse strand, counting down.
TGGATGACGACGTCGTGGAGGTCGCGGGCGATCCGGTCGCGGTCGTCGGCGAGCATCGCGTGCTGGAGCTCGCTCTGCAGGACGGCGTGGTCGAGGATCAGCGCCGCGTGGCGCACGAAGCCGGACATGAGGCTGCGGTCGTCGCGGGTGAGCCGGCCGTGGACCTGGTCGAGCACCAGCAGCACGACACCCCGGCGGGCGAGCTCGGGCCGCAGCGGGACCCCCCACACGGTGTGGTCCCCGATCCGCACGACGAGGTCGACGTCGAGGTCCTGGGCCACCTGGAGCCGCTCGGCGATCCGGTCGAGGACCTCGGGTAGCACCTCGTCGACGACGCCCGCCGTGCCGGACACGTCGACGCTGCGCGGGGTCGCCGACACGACGGCGGCGGTGCGGGCGCTGGCGATCCGCTGGGCGGCCGCCGCGACCCGCGCGTAGGGCTCGGCCAGCTCGAAGGGCGGCTCGACCGACTGCTCGATCGCGGCCACCAGCTCCAGCACCTGCCGGCGCCGGTCGTTGAACTCGTAGCTCTGCGCGTTGCGCACCGCCACGCCCGCCACCCGGCCGAGCACCGAGATGCTGGCGACGTCGTCGTCGGCGAACCCGCCCTCGGGAGGTGACAGGAGCAGCAGGTCCGCGAACAGGCACCCGCCGACGACCACCGGGATCCGCAGCACCTCCGACCCGTCCGCGGGGTCGTGCAGCCGGATCACGTCGTGGCCCGGGCGACCGCCGGGCTCGCCCTGGAGACCCGCGGCCCCGATCCGCGCGCGCAGGTCGCGCGCTGCCTCCGCGCTGATGCCGCGGGCATGCTCGACGGGCTCGATCGGCTGCGCCCAGGGGCCGGTGCCCGGGAGGACCTCGTCGACCACCGTCAGCACGTAAGCGCCCGCGCGCGTGCGCTCGGCGCCGATGGTGGCGGCGCGCTCGAGCGCCACGTCGACGTGGAGCACCGACACGACCGCGAGCAGGTCGGTGCGGCGCTGCGCCGGGTCGCCGGAGAACACCATGGCGCCATTGAACCAGCGCGCTCGCCCGCCGCCGCGGACACCGGCGGTGCGTGAGCCACCTTCTGCGACCCGGGAATGTGGCTCACTCACCGCCCACGGGCGTGTCGTGGTCGGACTCGCGGACCGGCGGTGCGTGAGCCACGGCGTGGACCCCGGGAATGTGGCTCACTCACCGCCCGGGTGGGCGAGCAGGCGGGCGGGGTCAGCCGCGGGAGATCGTGATCGCCAGGCCGAGGAGGTGCGCGAGCCGGGCGAGCTCGGAGTCGAGGAACTCCGGGCCGCCGCGGCGGCCCATCATCACGTGATCGTGGCCGAAGGGGGCGGCGCACTCGACGTAGATCTCGTCACCGGGCAGCCGGGTCGGCGAGGTGACGGGCTCGAGGTCGAAGTCGGTCGGCGCGGCGTCGGTCGCGTGGACGACCGTCCAGCCGGACGGCGTACGACGGATGCGAGCCGCCCAGTCGACGCGGAAGGCGATCGGCAGCAGGTCGATCAGCCGGTCGCGCGCCGTGGTCGGGTCCTCGGTGAGGGACTCGACGACCTCGAGGTCGAGGAACAGGTTGCCGCCGGCGGCGTAGCGGTTGATCCACAGCACGCTCACGCCGTCGAGCCGGCTGCAGGCCGACACGATCGAGTCGGGCATCGTGCCGGGCGCGATCTCGAGCAGCACGTCGTCGACGGCCGACCCGTCGAGCTTCTCGACGATCTCGATCGCCTCGATGTCGCCCCCGGCCTCACCGATGGCCGTCGCGACGCGACCCAGCGAACCCGGGACGTCCGGGAGCTCGACACGCATCAGGTAGGGCATGCGGTGAGCGTATCGGGAGCGTGTGTCGCGGACGTTTCGCCGCCGTGACCCGAGGGCCTGCGTGTCACGGCGCGGTTTCGGGGGCAGTCGAAAGGCGTACGGCGAGCCCGCTCGCGCGCTGGGCACGCCGGCCGATCGCGGCCCGGATCGCCGCCTCCGAGCCGACCACCCGGACGGTGGAGCGGGCGCGGGTGACGGCGGTGTAGAAGAGCTCGCGCGAGAGCAGCCGCGACTCCTCGTCGGGCAGGAGCACGGTGACCACGTCGGCCTGCGAACCCTGCGACTTGTGGATCGTCATCGCGTGCATCGTCTCGACGTCGCCGAGCCGCGACGGGGCGAGGTCGCGCGGCCCGTCGCTCGCCGCGATGATCGCCCGCGGGCCGGCCGCCGTCAGCACGACCACACCGCTGTCGCCGTTGTAGACGCCGAGCTGGTGGTCGTTGGCGGTGACCAGCAGCGGGCGCCCGACGTAGGCGCGCTCGAACAAGCCGTCGCCGGTCTCGGCGGTGAGCCACTGCTCGATGCGGCGGTTCCAGTGGCGTACGCCGAAGGGGCCGTCGCGGTGCGCGCACAGCAGGCGGTGCCGGTCGAGGGCCGCCAGCGCCCCCTCGACGTCACCGTGCTCGGCGGCGTCGCGGACGGCCAGGGCCGCGGACAGGGCGGTGCTGCGGATGCGCGACGACGGGTCGGCCTCGTCGACCCACTCGACGGCCTCGTGCCCCGCGGCCAGCACCTGCAGCGCGCCGTCGGCGTCGCCGGTGCGCAGCGCCTCGGCGAGCTCGTGGATCTCGGCCCCGAACCGGTGGGTCGACCGGAGGGCCGCGACCGGGGAGTCCGGCCGGTCCTGGAACCCGCGCACCACGTCGCTCAGCACCGCGCCCGCCTCGACCGAGGAGAGCTGGTGGGGGTCGCCGACCAGGACGAGCCGCGCGTCGGGGCGGACCGCCTCGAGCAGGCGGGCCATCTGGGTGAGCGAGACCATCGACGACTCGTCGACGACGACCACGTCGTGGGGGAGCCGGTTGCCGCGGTGGTGGCGGAAGCGGGTGGAGTTGCCCGGATCCGGCCGCAGCAGCCGGTGGAGCGTCGAGGCGGTGACCCCGGCGAGCCGCACCCGGTCGGCCTCCTCGAAGGCCTCGGCCTCCTGGTGCACCGCCTGCTGCAGCCGTGCGGCCGCCTTGCCGGTCGGCGCGGCGAGCGCGATCCGCAGCCCGCCCGGGTGCTGGTCGAGCAGTCCGACCAGCAGCGAGGCCACCGCGGTCGTCTTGCCGGTGCCCGGGCCGCCGGTCAGGACGGTCGTCCACTGCCCGGCGGCGGACACGCACGCCTCCACCTGCTCGTCGTAGGTCGTCCCGGGGCGCGCCGCCTGCATCGCGGCCACCAGCCGGTCCATCGACGCCGACATCAGGACCGGGTCGTGGTCGGGGGCCGAGGCGGCGCGGGTGAGCAGGTCGTGGACGACCTGGGTCTCCTGCTCGTGGTAGCGGTCGAGGTAGAGCAGGTCGTTGTCCCAGCGGACCAGCCCGGCCTCCACGAGCGGGCTCGCCGCGACAGCGGCAGCCCAGCCGTCGGCCTCGGGCCACGGCAGGTCGGGCGGGTCGGCGACCGTCGCGAGGTCCACGCACACGGAGCCGCCGCGCACCGCGCGCACCGCCAGGGCGACGGCCAGCAGCACACGGTCGTCGGTCTCGCGCCCGAGCCGGCCGAGCGCCGAGGCCACGTGGACGTCGGCGCTGGTCAGCAGCCCCGCCCTGTTGAAGGTCGCCAGCAGTCCGGTGGCGCCGAGCGCCAGTCGCGCGTCGGTCGCGTCGACGGGGTCGAAGAGGTCAGTCATGGCGCGACTCCGTCCAGGAGGTCGGACAGGGCGGTCACCAGCGCGACCGGCGGCTGCCACGAGAACACCCCGCAGGGCCGACCGTCGACGCGCGGCGTCGCCGGTCCGCACATGCCGCGGAGGTAGAGGTAGAGCACGCCACCGAGGTGCTCGGCCGGGTCGTAGCCGGGCAGCCGCCAGCGGAGGTAACGGTGCAGGACGACGGTGTAGAGCAGCGCCTGCAGCGGGTAGTCGGAGTGGCCCATCGCCTCGTCGAGGACCTCGGGGCGGTACTCCCAAGCGGTCGCGGGCGCTGCCCGGTCGCCGAGCCAGTTGGTCTTGTAGTCGATCGTGACGTAGCGGGTGCGCCCGTCGACCGGCACCCGGACCACGACGTCGATCGACCCGGTGAGGTAGCCGAGCAGGCGCTGCCCGGCGAGGTCGGCGTCGCCGTCGAGGGTCTCGGCGAAGGCCAGCAGCGGGTCGCCGTCGGGCAGGTGGGTGCGCAGGAGCGGGCCGAGGTCGCCGAGCACGACGTGCGCGGCACCGGGCCCGTCGGAGCGCGCGGCCAGGTCGCCCCCGGCGAGGGGCACCTCGAAGTCGAGCTCGCGCAGGCGGTCGGGGATCGTGATGTCGCGCAGCGTGAGGTCACCGGCCAGGGGGCCGAGCGGGGAGTCGCACACCGCGACCAGCGCGTCGGCCAGCGCCTCGGCGTCGACCTCCACCGCCCACCACGCGCGGTGCTCCTCGACCTGGGCGAGCAGCTCGGCGCGCAGGTCGGGCGCGGCCGGGTCGGCGTGCTCGAGCACCTCGTGGACGAGCGAGCCGAAGGCCGCGCCCACCGGCAGGTCGGCCATCGGGGAGGCCACGGCCGACAGCGCACCGTCGACGTCGGGAGCCGGGGCGTCGTCCACGACCTCGTCCAGGGGTACGTCGTCGAGCTCGGGCACCTCGTCGGGCTCGGACAGCACCCGGTCGGGCGCGCCGGCGTGCGGGGCGCCGGCCGCGGCGAGCGCGGAGTAGGAGGTGCGGCGCCAGTCGGTGTCGACGTCGCGGTCGAAGGAGCGCACCGCCAGGGTCGGCAGCTCGCGGTCGATGGGCGTCGTGTCGACGGTGGCAGGAGTGGCGAGCTCGGGCTGCGGACCTCCGGCGGTCTTCCAGCGGCCGAGGATGTCGACGACCTCGTCGTCACCGAGCACCGACTGCTCGTCGTTGACGTGGGCGTGCCCGGGCGCGCGGCCGAACAGCATCCGGTGCAGCGGCGCGGACGCGGTGTTGTTGGCGCTCGGGCAGTACCACGCGACGACCTGCGACTGGGCGCGCGTGAGGGCGACGTAGAGCAGTCGCAGCGACTCGCCGGCGTCCTCGCGCCGGCTGGCGGTGGCAGCCGCGTCGCGCCACCTGCTCGGCCCCCCGACGTCACGGCACCGGTCCCCGGCTCCGTCGTGGAAGAGCGGCACCTCCTCGTCGCGGACCCACCGGTCCCAGAGCGTGGGGAGGTAGACGATGGGGTACTCCAAGCCCTTGCTGCCGTGGATCGTCACCAGCTGCACGGCCGCGGCGTCGGAGTCGAGGCGCCGGGTCCGCTCGGACGCGACCTCGATCTTGTCGTCGGCGACCTGGGTGCGCAGCCAGCCCAGCAGGCCGACCACGCCGAACCGCTCGCTGACGGTGACCTTGTGCAGCGCCTCGCCGATGTGGCGCAGGTCGGTGAGGGTGCGCTTACCGCCGACCCGGCCGAGCACGCGCTCGTTCAGCCCGCCGAGCACCGCGATCTCCAGCACCGCGGCCACCCCGCGGGCGACGAACAGGTCGGCGAGGCGGCGTACGGCGTCACTCAGGTCGTCGGTGGGGTCGTCCTCCGACTGGAGCTCCTCGGCGGTGCGTCCGATGAAGTCGGTCAGTGCTGCCGCCCGCACCCGGTCGGCGCGGTGCGGCTGCTCGAGCGCCTCGAGCAGCGTGAGCCACTGGGTCGCGGCGGCGGTCTTGAAGACCGAGCCGCCGGCGTTGACGACGGACGGGACGCCGACGGCGGCGAGCGCCTCCTGCGCCGCGAGCAGGTCGGCGCGCCGGGCGGCGAGCACGGCGACGTCCTTCGGCTCGACCGGGCGCGCGTCGGCGCCGGTCCCGACGGTCGCGCCCGAGGTCAGCAGTCGCTTGACGTCGGCGGCGAGGTCGGTGAGCACGTGCGTGCGCCAGTCACCGATCCGCGGCTTCCGGCGGCCGAGCTCCTCGTGGCGCACGACCCGCAGCCGGAACGGGGCGCCGACCCCGTCGAGCCGGGACTCCTGGTGGTGGGCGGTGACCGGGTGCACCGGGATCCGGTCGTCGCCGAGCGAGGCACCCTGGATGAGCACCTGCAGCGAGTCGAGCAGCGGCCGGTCGGCCCGGCGGTTGACGGCCAGCGTCTGGCGGGTCGTGGCCTGCTCGGCGGCCTTGAGGTAGGTCACGATGTCGCCGCCGCGGAAGGCGTAGATGGCCTGCTTGGGGTCGCCGATGAGCACCAGCGTCGCGGCGCCGTGGAACGCGCGCTCGAAGACCTCCCACTGCACCGGGTCGGTGTCCTGGAACTCGTCGATCAGCGCGATCTTCCAGCGCTGCCGCATCCGGGCGCGGGCGGGGGAGTCCTCCGGTCGCAGCGCCTCCGCGAGCTGGATGAGGAGGTCGTCGTAGGACAGCACGCCCAGGCGGCGCTTGCGCCGGTCGATCTCGTCGAGCACCTCGCTGGCGAAGCGCACCCGCTCGGCCGCCTGGCCGTCGGGATCCTCGGCCAGCGCCTCCTGCGGTGCGACGTTGGCTCGCGGGTCGCCGACGACGGCACGGGCGATGGTGAGGGCGGTCTCGTGGGACCAGGTCGTGGCCTCGCGGCGGGCGAAGAGGCCGAGGTAGAGGTCGTCGGTGACCTCCGACGTGAGCTGCTCGAGGTCCTCGACCAGCACCGCACCGGTGTCGGTGTCGCCGGCCACGCCGAGGCTGCGGAGCACGAGCTGGCAGAACTGGTGGATGGTCGCGATCGTCGCGGCGTCGTAGGAGGTCAACGCATCGGTGAGCCGGGAGCGCCGGAGCGTGCGCTCCGGCTCGTCGGCGTCCAGCAGCCAGTCGTGCAGCCGGTTGCCGGCGTCGGCCGACGTCGGGTCGGCGAGCACCGCGGCCGCCTCGTCGAGCTGGCCCCGGACGCGATCGCGCAGCTCCTGGCTCGCGGCCCGGGTGAAGGTGACGACGAGCATCTCCTCGAGCGTCGCGACGCCCTCGGCGACGTAGCGGGTGACGAGCGCGGCGATCGTCCAGGTCTTGCCGGTGCCGGCGCTCGCCTCGAGCAGCGTCGTGCCGGTCGGGAGGGGGCCGGTGATGTCGAACGTCTCCATGCTCGTCACCTCAGATCCCCCTCACGAGCTCGTGCGCGAGCAGCGGCGACCAGACCCGGAGGGCGTAGTGGCCCAGCCGGTGCGGGGCCTCGCCCTGCTCGTCCGGCAGCAGCGGGGCGGCCAGCACGTCGTAGGGGGCGGCCTCGCCCCACGCGCGCACGTGCCACTGGTCGCCGTCCTCCTTGGGGAAGCCGGTCTCGTTGAAGCGCGGCGTCACCCACTCGGCGGCGGCCTTGGTGTCGGGGTCCGCATGACCGTGCGACCCGATGGCGAACTCCTCGGCGAAGGCCAGGCTGGTCTTCACCGGCAGCGGCAGCGGCTCGCGCTGGCCGCGCTCCATGACGTCGACCAGCGAGCGCAACCGGGTGCGGGCGTCGTCGTCGGTCATCGGCGAGATCAGCGCGCGCCGGCCGGACCGTCCCCAGCGGCCGATGGTGTGGGCGGTCCAGTTCTCGTCGGGGTGACCGGCCGCCAGGGCCAGGGCGTCGAGCCAGGCGGCGAGGCGGTGCTTGGCGCCGAGGCTGGAGTAGCTCACCGCGACGAGGTTGTTGCCGAAGACGTTGCCGACGGTGCCGGTCAGCCGGCGGTCGCCGAGGTCGATGTCGACGTCGAGCGTGCGGGCCGGACCCGAGCGCAGCGGCACGGCTGCCTCGACGAGCGGGCGCACCCGCGTCACGATGTCGGTCAGCATCGCGGCGCCGAGGTCCTCCGGAGGGAGCAGCCCGCGCAGCTGCTCGGCGACCATCGCCGCCTGCGGGTCGCCGCCGGTGAGCACGTCGTGGACGAGCCGGTCGCCGACCTGCCACTTCTCCAGGCCGTCGAGCGTGATCGGCACGGCGTCCTTGGTCTCGTCGACGTCGTAGGGCGTCGTCACCCGCAGCCGGTGGCGCAGGAAGCTGCGCACCGGGTGGGCGAAGAAGTCCTGCAGGTCGCTGAGCGAGACCTCCTCGACGACCTCGGGCGCCGGGAGCGGCCCGGGCACGAGCGACCGGACGGCGGGTCGGGGCGCCCGCGCGGCCCGCGCCCCGGACAGCGCGGTGCGGTCGAAGGAGAACGGTCGCCGGTGCGCCGGGACCAGCGCGCCCGCCGTCAGGTTGGCCTCGTCGAACGGCTGGAGCGGGTGGTGCACCACGAGGCGGTCGCGGACCGGCTCGCTGCTGGTGCGGTCGAGGGTGTCGAGGAGCTCGCCGAGGGGCACGGCCGGCGGCTTGTCGTCGCCGGTGTGCTCGCCGCGGCCCGCATAGGTGATGACCAGCGTCTCCGTGGCGGCGCCGATCGCGTCGAGGAGGAGCTGGCGGTCCTCGGAGCGGATGTCGCGCTCACCGGTGAGCGGACGCCGCGCCAGCACGTCGTCGCCGTCGACCGACTCGAGCCGGGGGAAGACGCCGTCGTCGAGCCCGACGAGGCACACGACGCGGTGGGGGACCGAGCGCATCGGGACCATCGTGCAGACGGTCAGCGTGCCGGTGCGGAAGTTGCTGCGGGTCGGTCGTCCGCGCAGCCGGTGCCGGAGCAGCGCCCGCACGTCGGCGTGCCGCAGCCGGGTCTCGTGGTCGCCGACGCCCGCGGAGATCCGGGCGAGCTCGCGGTCGAACTGCGCCACCCGCCAGGCGTCGTCGGCGTCGCTCGCGGTCAGCCCGTGGACGGCCGAGCCGAGCGCCGCCGTCCAGTCGGCCACCGAGGTGGCGTCCCCGGCCGAGCGGACGAACGTGTGCAGCCGGTCGACCATCTCGACGAAGCTGCCGACCAGCTCCAGGTGGCCGTCGCCGACGTCGTCGAGCGGCAGCGTGCCGCGGACGTAGCGGTGGCCCTCGCCCGACATCGCCGCACCGAGGAGGACGCGCTGGAGACCGGTGAGCCACGTGTTGGCGTCGAGGTCGAGCCCGAACGCCGCCCGGTGGTCGTGGTCGTAGCCCCAGCGGATCGCCGCCTGGTCGACCCAGTGCGCCATCCGCTCGAGGTGGTCGTCGGTGAAGCCGAACCTGGCGCGCACCGGCTCGGTCGCAGCCAGGTCGAGCACCGCGGTCGCGGTCATCCGGCCGGCGGCGAGCTCCACCAGCTCGGCGGCGACCCCCAGCAGCGGGTTGGTCGCACCGGGCGAGCGGTCGGCCAGGCGCACCCGCAGCCGGTGGGCGGGGTGGCCGACGTCCTCGTGCGCGACGTCGGCGAGGCCGAAGCCCGCCGAGATCAGCGGCGCGTAGGTCTCGATGTCGGGGCACATCACGAGGATGTCGCGCGGCTCGAGGCCGGGGTCGTCCTGGAGGAGGCCGACCAGCACCTCCCTCAGGACGTCGACCTGACGGGCCGTGCCGTGGCAGGCGTGCACCTGCACCGACAGGTCGGTCTCGGCACGCACCCGCGACGCGAGCACCGAGGCGTCGGGCGAGCGGTTGGCCCGCAGGTCGGACTGGAGCCAGCCGAGCATCGTCGTCGGGTCGGCGTGGCCCGAGGCGTGCTGCTCGGTGGCGAGGTCGCCGAGGGTGCGGCGCAGCTCGCGGGAGTCGCGGCCGAGCGAGGCGAGCAGCGGGTGCGCGACCAGCAGCGCGGAGTCGTCGTCGGCCCGCGCCACCGGCCCGACCACCGCCGTCGGGGCGAGCGCGGACCACAGCGCCGGCGACGGCTGCGGCAGCCACAGGTGGACCTCCCGGCGCTCGCCGAGCGCACGCAGCAGCTCGACCTCGGTCACCGGCAGCCGCGTGTGGCCGAAGAGGGAGAGCCGACCGGGCAGGTCGAGCCCGTCGCCGCCGGCCTCGAGCCGCTCGAGCGTCGCGGCGTGGCGCAGGTCGGGGGCCGGCGCCTCGACGCGCTCGACCAGTCGTCGGAACAGCTCGGCCTGCCACCGCAGGTCGGGGGCCAGCGGGTTGCCGTCGCCGTCGGAGTCGTCGCCGGCGCGCCAGTCGCGGACGAGCTGCGGTCGCTGGGCGGCGTAGGACGAGAGGAGCCCGGCCAGCCGCCGGGCCACCGCGTAGCGCCGGGCCGAGCGCTCGTCGGCGGGGTCGCCGTGGCCGAGGTGGCGGCTGAGGTCCTCGAAGCCGGGCTCGTCCAGGCAGCCGTCGATGACCTCGAGCAGCGGCCAGGCCAGCCGGTCGGGGCCCCACGGGTCCTCGGCGTCGCGGTCGAGCAGCATCGCGACCAGCGAGTGGGGCGAGACGAAGTCGACGCCGGCGCACACGCCGTCGCCGCCGCGGTCCCCCACGCCGAGGCGGTGGGAGAGCCGCTGGGTCAGCCACCGCTCGACGCCGCGAGCCGGCACCACGACGACCTCGCGCGCGAACGGATCGGGCAGCGGGGTGACCAGCAGGTCCGCGAGTCCGTCGGCGAGCGCGTCGGTCCGCTCGGCGGTGTGCAGGTGCAAGGTCACGGTCGCCACCCTATGAGCGGGGACCGACATGCCGGGGCCTCTATCCCCAGGCGAGGGGAGTCGGCGAGGATCGGCGCGTGGACTACGTGTGGTGGGGAGCAGGGCTGCTCGTGCTCGCCGTCTCCACGTACGTCCTCTCCCGGGCCGCGCGGGTCCCGCTCGGCTGGCTGCCCGTCACCGCCCTGCTCCGCGCGGTCGTCCAGCTCGCCGTCGTCGCCGCCATCCTGCGGGGCGTCCTGGCCGTGCCGTGGACCGTCGCCCTCTTCGTCGTCCTGATGCTCAGCACCGCGTCGTGGACCGCGGGCTCCCGGCTCGTGGAGCTGCCGCGCGGCCACGCCATCGCCCTGACCGGAGTCCTGGCCGGTGCCGCGGTGACCCTCGTCCTCGTCTTCGCGCTGCGACTCGTCGACCTCGAGGCGCGCTACGTCGTCGCGGTCGCGGGCATCATCATCGGCAACGCGATGTCCGCCTCCACCCTGTCGGGGCGCAACTTCATGCGCGCCGCCCGTGCGCGTCGCGACGAGGTCGAGGCCTGGCTCTCCCTCGGCGCCACGCCCGTGCAGGCCTACGACGACATCGGCCGCGACGCCGCCCGCGAGGCGCTCCTGCCCAACCTCGACCAGACGCGCTCCACCGGGCTGGTCACGTTGCCGGGGGCGTTCGTCGGCGCCCTCTTCGGCGGCGCGTCGCCGGTCGTCGCCGCGCAGTTCCAGCTCGTCGTGCTCGCCGGCATCGCGCTGACGATGCTCACCACGGCGATCGTGGTGACCCGCCTCGCCGGGCGGTCGCCGTACGTCGTCCCGGACGTGGTCGCGTGAGGGCGCTCGCGCTGGTGGCCGCCGCGCTCCTCCTCACGGCGTGCGACGCGACCGCGCCGACGCCGTCGCCGGACCCGGTGCGGGTCCAGTGGGAGGAGCGGCAGCTGCCCGCCCCCGCCGGCGCGCCCGGCCGCAACGTGCTGCGCGACGCCGTCGAGTGCGGGGGCGGCTGGTGGGTCGTGGGCGCGGTCTTCCTCGACGAGCCCACCGAGACCCGCGACACCCGGCCTGCCGCGTGGTTCTCCACCGACCGCGAGACGTGGACGTCGGTGCCCGTCGACGCGCGCACCTACTGGGGCCGCCGCGCGATCCTCAACTCGATCGCCTGCTCGCGCGACCGCATCGCGGTCGTCGGCGCCCGCTCGGGCGGCGCCCACGGCAACCCCCGCGTGACGACCTTCTGGCTCGACGACGGGGCCGGCGACCAGGGCCGGCTCGTCGACGTGCCCACGACGTTCGTGCAGTACGGCGGTGTGAGCGCGACCAACGTCGGCCCGATCTCCGGTGGACCGGAGGGCTGGCTCATCGTGGGCAACCGCACCTCCGGGCCCAGTGTGTGGTTCACCGACGACCCGCGCGGGTTCACCCGCGTCGAGGCCGAGCCCGGCCTCACCGACGACGGTGATCTCGAGTCGCTCGCCCAGGCCGGCGGATGGGCCGGCGACGAGTGGGTGGCGGTCGGCGGCGGAGCGCGGACCGGCAGGCACCTCGAGCAGGCGCCGCTCGCGTGGACCTCGCCCGACGGGCTGACCTGGACGCCCGAGGAGATGCCCGACGACGACGGCGCGCAGGACGTGCACCGGGTCGCCCGGCTCGACGACGGCGACCTGCTGGCGGTCGGGCTGAGCGACGGCCGGTTCGCGGCCTGGCTCCGTCGTGCGGGAGGGGGCGGCGACGACGGCTGGACCGAGCCGGTGACCTTCGGCTCCGTCGCCGACTCCTGGACCGGGGCGCCCTACGTCGCGTCGCTCGCGATGACGCCGGCCGGGATGCTCGCGACGGTCAGCACCGGGCAGCGCTACGAGATGTGGCAGACCGACGACGGCCGCGACTGGCGGCAGGTCGACGTACCCCTGGAACCACAGACCGCCGGCGACCACACGTTGGTGGCAGCCGGCGGCGGGAGCCTGCTCGTCATCGGCGATGCCGGCGACGGCGGGCACGTGTGGATCGGGCAGCCCGAGGGCTGACCGACCCGGTCAGCCCTTGAAGACGTCCTTGATCTTCTCGCCGGCCTGCTTGAGGTTGGCGCCGGCCTGGTCGCTCTTGCCCTCGGCCTCGAGCTGCTCGTCGTCGGTCGCCTTGCCGGCCGCTTCCTTGCCCTTGCCCTTGAGCTCCTCGGCCTTGTTGCCGATCTTGTCGTCGAGTCCCATGGTGGTTCCTCCTGTGGAGTGTGTGCGGACCTGGTGGTCTCTCTTCCAACCTGCCACGCAGGTGGGTACCGAACCGCACCCGTCCGGGTGGGGGCAGACCGGACGGGGCGGTGGCTCGGTGTCAGGACCCGAGGGTCCGCGGGGGCGTCGGACCGGTGTCCGTCGCCCCGGTCCGGAGGGCCGACGGGGGAGCGGGCTGCCGCACCGGGGTGATGTGCTCGACCTCGTCCGCCCGTGAGGCGTCGATGCGCCAGATGAAGAAGCAGCCGACGATGGCAACGACCACCGCCGCGGTTCCGATCAGGATCACTGTGCCCATGCGGTTCACTTCCTTGAGGTGGGGAGGCGAAAACCTCTACAAACCTGTATAGGTTAGTTCTGCACATTGCACAAGCAGTGTCCACGAGCAGGTCCACGAGGAGCGGGATGTCGGAGCACGGGTTCAGCATCGGGACGCTCGCCGCCCGCACCGGTCTCACGCCGACCGTGCTGCGCACGTGGGAGCGCCGCTTCGGCTTCCCCGAGGGCACCCGCTCGTCGGCCGGCCACCGCAGGTTCGGCGACGTCGACGTCGAGCGGGTGCGCGAGGTCGCGGAGGCGCGGTCCGCGGGCATGTCCCTGCAGGCGGCGATCGACGCGGTCCGCCGACGCCACGAGGACGCCCCCGAGTCGGTGCACGCAGCGCTGGTCCGCGACTTCCCGCACCTCGGCGTGCAGCGCCTCGGCCGGCGCGCGCTCGTGGCGGCCTCGCAGGCGCTGGAGGACGAGTCCCTGGCCCGCGCCGACCGGCCGGTGGTGCTCGGGGCGTTCCAGGAGGGTCACCGCTATGCCGCCTCCCGCCACCGGTGGGACGAGCTGGGACGCACCGCGTCGTGGGCGGCGGTCGTCGCCGACTTCGACGACGACCATCCGGCCGACCCCTCGGCGAGCCCCGCGCGGTGCCAGCTGGCGGAGGGCTCCCCGCTGCGTCGCGAGTGGACGGTCGTCACGGTGAGCGCCGGTCTCGCAGCCGTCGTCTCGGCGTGGGAGGTGCCGCGGCCGCCCGGCGCCGAGCCCGTCTACGAGTCCGTGATCAGCAGCCAGCGACCGGTCGCGCTGGCCGCGGCGCGGGTGCTCGCCGCGGCGGCGGGCTCGGCGGGGGCACGGCCGCCGTCGGTCGTCGACCGCGTGCTCGGCGAGCAGGCGCCGACCACTGGTCCGGGCGGGGCCGACCCCGACCGGATGTGGGCGCGGGCGCTGGCCCGGCTCGACCCGGGGGCCTGAGCCGCTGGGAGCTCGTCAGTGGTTGCGGAGGGCGTCGACGAGCTCGGCCTTGGTCATCGACGAGCGACCCTCGATCTCGAGCTCGGCCGCGCGCTCGCGCAGCTCTGCCACCGTGCGGTCCTCGTAGTCGGTGGCCTCGCCGCCGCGCTCGCCGACCTTCGACCGACCCTCGGCGGCCGACGCGTTGGCGATGCGGGCCGCCTTCTCCTTGCTGGCGCCCTCGTCGCGCAGCGCCTCGTAGACCTCGTCGTCCTTGACGGACGGACCCGGACCCTTCTTCTTCTCGGCCATGGCTCCACCGTGCCAGCGGCCGCCGGGCCCGGGATCACCCTGCCGGGGGTGGGTCAGGCGGACAACCGGTCGAGGCAGTCACGCAGCTGGTCGACGGTCTTCTTCGCCAGGAGGGGGAGGTAGGCCGCGACGAGGGGCGAGGCCAGCTTCGAGGCGCCGGAGAAGTGCATCTCGGCGTGGTAGGTGATCCGGGTGGCGTCGCCGGACCGCTCGATCTCGAAGCGGTCCTCCCCGTCGAAGGAGTCGTTGCGGCCCGTCAGCAGGACGAGCCGCTCGGGCTCGAGCTGCGCGGTCGTGTAGGTGAGCTCGACCTCGCGGCCGAGGAAGCCCGAGACGTTGCGGTACGTCGTGCCGACCCCGCCGTCGCCGCTCGTCCGCTGGCAGGTCTTCGTGCCCGGGTCCCAGCCCTCCGCGTTGCGGAAGTCGGCGAGGTAGTCGAAGGCAGCCTCGGGGCTGGCGGTGGTGGCGAAGGCGCGCGTGATGGACGGCATGTGCCGACCGTAACCAGCGAGCGGGTGGGGCGGATCACCCCCAGAGACCGAAAAGCGGTTTGAGACACGAAAGTCTCATGTGAGACACTGATGTCTCACACCGGACCGAGCGCGAGGAGGCGCCGTGGCAGACCGCAACGAGATCCTGGGCGCAGCCCAGGGTGCGTTCAACGCCGACCCGGCCGCCTCGATGGCCGCCGTGGCGGAGGCGGCCGGCATCAGCCGCGCGACCCTCCACCGGCACTTCGACTCGCGCGAGGCGCTGCTCGTCGAGCTCGGCACCCGCTCGCTCGACCAGTGGGCGGGACGGCTCGACGAGGTCGACGCCGAGGCGCTCGCCGCCTCGGGTGACGCCCCCGCCATCCGGGCCGCGCTCGAGACGCTCGTCCTCGGCTACGTCGACGACGCCGACGGGTTCGGCTTCGCGCTCACCGACCACGTGATCCTCGCGAACGCCGACCTCGAGGAGCGCACGCAGGTGCTCGCCGACCGCGAGGCCGTGCTGTTCGCCGCGGCCCAGCGCGTCGGCGTCCTGCGTCCGGACCTGCCGCCGCGCTGGTTCGGCCACGCGATCTACGGCCTCCTCGTCTCCGGGCGCGAGGCCGTCCGCATCGGCGACGTCGCCCGCCGCGACGTCGGCCGCCTCGTCCTCTCCTCCCTGCTCACAGGGATCGCCCAGCCCCAGAACCAGGACAGCACGCCATGACCGACCTGATCCCCACCTCCTCGACGACCCCCGCGACCGCCTCCGACCCGCGTCGCTGGTGGGCGCTCGCCGTCCTGGCCGCCAGCCTGCTGGTGGTCGTGATGGACATGACGATCCTCAATGTCGCCCTGCCCGAGATGGCCACCGAGCTGCACCTCACCTCGGTGTCGCAGCTGTGGGTCGTGGACGCCTACGCCCTCGCGCTCGCCGGTCTCCTGATCCCGGTCACCGCGCTCGGCGACCGCTGGGGCCGCAAGCGGATGCTCATCACGGGCTACGCCGCCTTCGCGGTCGGGTCGGTCGCGATCCTGTGGGCCGACTCCGCCGCTGCGGTCATCGCGATCCGCGCGCTGCTCGGCATCGGCGGTGCGATGGTCATGCCGTCGACGCTGTCCCTGATCCGCTCCGTCTTCGCCGACGCCCGCGAGCGCACGCTCGCCCTCAGCATCTGGGGCGCCTCCGCCGCGCTCGGCGGTGCGGTCGGTCCGGTGGTCGGCGGCGCGCTGCTCGAGCACTTCAGCTGGCACTCGGCCTTCCTGGTCAACGTGCCGCTGATGGCGGTCGCGATCGTGGCCGGCGTGTGGCTGCTGCGCGAGAACCGCTCCCCGCGACCCGGCCGGATCGACGCCGTCGGCGTGCTCCTGTCCGCGGGCGGGATGACCGCGTTCGTCTACGCCGTCAAGCAGCTCGGCAAGCACGGCCCGTCGCTCCCCACGCTCGCCCTGCTGGTGCTCGGCGTCGTGATGCTCACCGCCTTCGTCCGGGCCGCGCTCGCGTCCGACCGGCCGATGCTCGACGTCCGCCTCTTCGGCAACCCGGTGCTCCGCGCCGGCGTCGTCGCGGCCCTCGCGAGCAGCGTCGCCATGGCCTCCGTCCTCTTCGTCGGCAGCCAGTGGCTGCAGCTCGTCGACGGTCGTACGCCGCTGCAGGCCGGCGTCGCGCTGCTGCCGCTCGCTGTCGGCGCCATCATCGCCTCACCGTTCGCGCCGGCGCTCGCCGAGCGCACCAGCCCGCGGATCGTGCTCGCCGGGGGCCTGCTCGTCCTGTCCGCGGGTCTCGGGCTGCTCGCGGTGCTGCCGGTGACGTACCCGTTCGTGGCCGTGGCGTTCGCCGTCGTCGGCCTCGGCACGTCCGCCCTCGGCCTCGGCTCCGCGCTGATCATGGGTGCGGCGAACGACGACCAGGCCGGCTCGGCCGCGGCCGTCGAGGAGATCACCTACGAGCTCGGCGCGGTCCTCGGCATCACCTTCCTCGGCAGCCTCGTCGGCGCGGTCTACCGCGCCGGCCTGCCGTCCGGTGCGGACGGCGCCGTGCGCGAGTCCGTCGCCGGCGCGGTCGGGGGTCCGTGGTTCGCCGACGCGGCCGACGCGTTCGTGACGGCCTTCGGCTCGGTCGGAGCCGTGGGCGCGGTGCTCACGGCGCTGGCGGCGTACGCCGTGTGGCGGCTCGTGCCGGCCGACCTCTCCCTGTCCGACGTGCACCACTGAGCCCGGCGCCCGGTCAGGCGTCGGCCCGGGCTGCGTGGTCCATCGACGCGGTGATCCCGCGCAGCAGCAGCTGAAGGGCACGCACGTCGTCGGGGGCGAGGCCGAGGTCCTCGACGATCCGGCACTGCACCGCGTCGGCGCCGGCGTGGGCCTCGCGACCGAGGTCGGTGAGCCCGACGAGGGACGACCGGCCGTCGTCGGGGTCGCGACGCCGGGTGACGAGGCCTGCGTCCTCCATCCGGCGCAGCAGCGGGGTGAGGGTGGCGTGGTCGAGCCGCATCGTCGCGGCGAGGTCCTTGATCGAGCTCTGGCCGGTGCCGCCGAGCAGCACGACGACGAGGTACTGCGGGTAGGTCAGGCCCCATTCCTCGAGCAGCGGGCGGTAGCGCTGGGTCATCGCGCGCGAGGCCGCGTAGAGGTCGAAGCACACCAGCTCGTCGAGGACGTCGTGATCGGTCACCCCTGCCCTCCCTCCGGGTGGGGCCACCTTGATCCGAGCGGTGGCCCGTGCGACGTTGTCTTGTGTACAAGACAACTGTACGCCGACCCCGAGGAGCACGCGTGTCCACCATCTCCGCGAACGACATCACCCTCAGCTACACCGACAGCGGCGGCACCGGCCGTCCGGTCGTCCTCATCCACGGCTGGCCGCTCAGTGGCGCCTCCTGGTCCGGCCAGGTGCCGGCCCTGACCGACGCCGGCTACCGCGTCGTCACCTACGACCGTCGCGGCTTCGGCGAGTCCGACAAGCCCGCCGACGGCTACGACTACGACACCTTCGCCGCTGACCTCGCCGGCCTGCTCGACGGTCTCGACCTCACCGACGCCACGATCGTCGGCTTCTCGATGGGTGGCGGTGAGGTGGCCCGCTACCTCGGCACCCACGGCTCCGGCCGGATCCGCTCGGCCGTCCTGGCCGGCGCCGTCCCGCCGTTCCTGCTGAAGACCGACGACAACCCCGACGGCGGCCTCGGCGAGGAGGACGTCGCCGGCATGGAGGAGGGCGCGCGGACCGACCGCGAGAACTTCCTCGACGGCTTCACGACGAACTTCTTCAGCGTCGACGGGGAGCTCGTGGTGACCGAGGAGCAGCGCCAGGAGGCGCTGGCTCTCGAGCAGCCCGCACGCGACGAGGCCGTCGTCGGCTGCATCGGCGCCTTCGGCCGCACGGACTTCCGCGACGACCTGGCCAAGATCGACGTACCCGTCCTCGTCATCCACGGCGACTCCGACGCGATCGTGCCCTTCGAGGTCTCGGGCAAGCGCTCGGCCGAGGCGATCGCCGACAGCACGCTGGTCGTGGTGGAGTCCGCGCCGCACGGCTTCAACGTGAGCCACCGCGACGAGTTCAACAGCGCGCTGCTGGAGTTCCTCGGGCGCTGAGCCGCGGCGTCGCGGCGTCGCCCGGTGCTACCCCATCGTGTTGATGCGGGTGGGCACGATCTGCAGGATCACCCGCTGCTGGTCGCGGCCGCCGTACCAGGGATAGGGCTGGCCGGTGTAGCGCTGCGACAGGGCCTCGATGTGGTCCACCGCGCCTTCGGTCGTGGTGGCCACCACGAGGCCCCTGATCTCGTGGTAGCGACTGGGGTTCGCGGGATCGGACACCGCCACCGCGACGCGCGGGTCCCGCGCGATGTTGCGGGTCTTCTGGTGGGTGGCGACCGTGTTGACGAGCACGTGGGCTCCCGAGGCGTCGACGTCGACCCAGGTCTGCGTCAGCTGGGGCGAACCGTCGGGCATGGTCGTGGCGACGTAGCAGGTGGCAGCCGAGCGCAGGAGGTCGAGCAGGGCGTCGTCGAGCTGCACGGCGGGGTCGGTGCTCATCCGACCATGCTCGCCCGCGGGCAGGAGGACTGCCTCCCCCCGGCGGGTGCGCCTCAGGCGGTCGCGCCGACGATCGCGGCCTCGAGCTGGTCCACGCCGAGGTGGAGGTCGTCCTCGGAGATGGTGAGCGGCGGGGCCATCCGGATGACCCCGCCGAGGCCGGGGAGCTGGACGATGTTGATGTGCAGGCCGAGCTCAAGGGCCTCAGTGGTCACCGCGCGACCGAGCGCGTCGGCGGGCGTGCGGCTCTCCTTGTCGGTGACGAGCTCGACACCCTGCAGCAGCCCGCGTCCGCGTACGTCGCCCACGCACTCGTAGCGGTCGCGCAGGTCGAGCAGGTGCTCGGACAGCGCCGCGCCGAGGTCGTGCGCGCGCTGCGCCAGGCCGTCGCGCTCGACGACGTCGAGGACCGTCAGCGCGACCGCGGCGGCGAGCGGGTCGGAGGAGTGGGTGGTGAAGAAGAGGTGGCCGCGCTCGTGGCAGCGCTCCTCGATCTCGGCGGTCGTGACGACGACCGCGACCGGCAGGCCGGCGCCGAGGGTCTTGGAGAGGGTGATGATGTCGGGCACGACGCCGTCGCGCTCGACGGCGTACATCGTGCCGGTGCGGCCCAGGCCGGTCTGCGCCTCGTCGACGACGAGCAGCATCCCGCGCTCGCGGCACTTCTCGTGGAGCGCGGCGAGGTAGCCCGGCGGCAGCTCGAGGATCCCGCCCGAGGACAGGATCGGCTCGACCAGGCAGGCCGCGAGGCTCCCCGACGACTGGCGGTCGAGGGTGGCGAAGCCGTAGTCGAGCTCGGTCCGCCAGTCGTGGCTGCCGTCGGGGTGGCGGAAGGGCGAGCGGTAGGCGTCGGGTGCCGGGAGCGTGAGGTTGCCGACCGGCGGCGGGCCGTAGCCGTGGCGCCCGGCGGAGAAGGTCGCACCCGCGGCGCCAGTGGTCATGCCGTGCCACGACCGGTCGAGCGCGACGACCTCGTAGCGTCCGGTGGCGAGCTTGGCCATCTTGATCGCGGCCTCGTTGGCCTCGCCGCCCGTGCTGAGCAGCTGCATCCGCTCGAGGTCACCGGGCAGGCTCGCCGCGAGGCGCTTGCCGAGCTCGACGACCGGGCGGCTGAGCATCCCGGAGTAGAGGTGGTCGAGCGTGGAGATCGACGTCGTGACCGTCCGCACGACCTCGGGGTGGGAGTGGCCGAGCACGGCGCTCATCTGCCCGGAGGTGAAGTCGAGGATCGCGCGGTCCTGCTCGTCGTGGACCCACGACCCTGCCGCCCGCGCGATCACCCGCGGGGTGAAGCCGCCGCCGTAGCGGATCAGGTGCCGCTCCGCGTCCTGCCAGAAGGTGTCGTCGACCATGGGGTCCTCCGCGCCGGTGGTGTGGTGGGCACACCCTGCCAAGGGAACGGCGTCCGCGCGAGGGGACCCGGCCGGCCGTGGACGTCGGGCCGGCACCGTCGGGCCGGCACCGTGGGACCGAGGGGTGGTACCTCGGGTGGAGGAACCGGGCCCCCGGGATCCCTAGGGTCGTCCCGTGATCACGACGTTCCTCATCGCGCACACCTGGCTCACGACCGTCGCCCTCGTGGCGCTGGTGGTCCTCGGCACGCCCCTCGCCGCCTGGCTCGCCACCCGCCCGCGGGCGGCGTACGTCCTCGCCGCGGTGGCTGCGCTGCCGATCGCCGTGCTGACGCTCTGGCCCACCGACCGCGACCTCCCGGTGGGGTGCGCCCAGGAGTGGTCGGTGCCGACGCTCGGCCGGGTCGAGCTGGTCGCGAACGTCGTGCTGTTCGTGGCGCCGGTGCTCTTCCTGGCCGTGGCCCTCCGGCGGCCGGTGCTCGCCGTGCTCGTCGGGAGCACGGCGTCCTTCGGGATCGAGGCGTTCCAGGCGTTCGTGACCGCGCTCGGCCGCTCGTGCTCGACCAACGACTGGCTGTCGAACACGATCGGCTCCGTGCTGGGCGGCGTGCTCGCCGCCGTCGCGCTGGCGGTCAGCCGACGTGCTGCCGGCTCCCGGCCGGCGTCCGACCCGCACGTGCGGGAGCCGCTGGCGCGCTGACGGTGGCGGCGCTCAGCCCTGCCTGGCGTCGTAGTCGCCCTGGCTCCGCTCGATCGCCGGGTTCTGCTCGATGGCCCACTCGGCCAGTGCCACGGCCGGCTCGATCAGGGTGGAGCCGGTCGAGGTGAGGGCGTACTCGACGCGAGGCGGCACCTCCGCGAAGACCTCGCGCTCGACGAGCCCGTCGCGCTCGAGCTGGCGGAGCGTGCGGGTGAGCATGCGCTGCGATATCCCGGGGATCCGCTGCTGGAGCTCGGTGAAGCGCATCCGCTCACCGTCGAGCGTCGCCACGACGAGGAGGGTCCACTTGTCGCCGATGCGATCGAGGATCCCGCGGATCGCGCGGCCGCCGTCACCGCGGATCAGGCAGGTCTTCTCATAGCTCGACATGCGTCCTCCTGTGTGCGTCAGGCACACCGGTGTGCCTTTTGCAGGGACCCCGTGAGTGCTCCACGATGGGGTTCCTTACTGATCGTAACCATTGGAGCCCACATGGACATCGCCTACTGGATCGTCGCCGGACTGCTCGCGGTCTTCTACCTCTACGCCGGTGGCACCAAGGTGGTGCAGAGCCAGGAGCAGCTTGCGCCGATGATGGCCTGGGCCGGGACCACGATCCCGATGGCCGGCGTCCGCGCGATCGGCGTGCTCGAGGTCGCCGGGGCCCTCGGGCTGGTGCTGCCCCGGCTCACCGGCGTGCTGCCCGGGCTGGCGGTCGCCGCGGCCATCGGCCTCACGGTGCTGCAGGTGCTGGCACTCGGCTTCCACGCCTCGCGCGGGGAGACCAAGGACCTCTGGCTCAACGGCGTGCTCGTCGTCGTCGGGGCCGTGGCCGTCTGGCTCGCCGTCGCGACCGCCTAGCGGTCGGGATCGACGACCAGCTCGACCTCGACCTCGTCGCCGGCTCCCCGACCTGTCTTCTTGCGGGTCTCGGCGTTGAACGAGACGAGGTAGCGACCGCCCATCACGCCGATCGTCGTCGCGTAGGTGTAGTCGCCGTCGATCGTCACGACGACGGGCACCCGCTTGCCGCGCTCGAACGCGAGCACGACCTCCTCGGGGACGACGATGCCGACGTTGTTGCCGCCGGTGGCCTCGAGCACGGTGCGGAAGACGGCCATCTCGGTCCTTCGGGGTCGGGAGAACGTGTCGGTGGAGAGCCTAGATCCCTAGAGTCGGGCCATGGCTCGCTACGGCGCTCAGTTCGGACCGGACATCACCTTCCTCGGCGTCCCCGCCTGCGACCTCGACGACGCGTCGACGTACGACGACGCGGACGTCGTCATCCTCGGCGCCCCCTTCGACGGCGGGACGTCGCACCGGCCGGGCACGCGGTTCGGCCCACAGGCGATCCGGATGACCGACTACCTCCCGCACGACGGCTCCCGGCCCTCGCTCGCGCTGCGCACCGACGGGCTGCAGGACCTCACGGTCTACGACGCGGGCGACGTCGAGCTGCCGCCCGGCGACATCGAGACCACGCTCGGCCGGCTCGAGGCGGCGGTGGAGAAGGTGACCCGGTCGGGCGCGATCCCGGTCGTGCTCGGCGGCGACCACTCCATCGCGTACCCCGACGCCCAGGGCGTCGCCAACGTCCTGGGCCACGGGCGGGTCTCGATGATCCACTTCGACGCCCACGCCGACACCGGCGACATCGAGTTCGGCTCGCTGTGGGGCCACGGCCAGCCGATGCGCCGGCTGATCGAGTCCGGCGCGCTGCGCGGCGACCGGTTCCTCCAGGTCGGGCTGCGCGGCTACTGGCCCGGGCCCGAGACCCTCGACTGGATGGCCGCCGAGAGGATGCGGTCCTACGAGATGACCGAGATCGTCCACCGCGGCCTGCAGGAGTGCCTCACCGAGGCCTTCGGCATCGCGACCGACGAGTGCGAGGGCGTCTTCCTCTCCGTCGACATCGACGTGTGCGACCCCGGCCACGCCCCCGGCACCGGGACGCCGGAGCCCGGCGGCCTGTCCGCCCGCGAGCTGCTCGACTCGGTCCGCCGGATCTGCCTCGAGCTGCCGGTCGTCGGCGTCGACGTGGTCGAGGTCAGCCCGCCCTACGACCACGCCGACATCACCGCCGCCCTCGCCAACCGGGTCGTCCTCGAGGCGCTCTCCGCGATCGCCCGCAGGCGGCTGGACGAGCGCGACGGCACGACCTGGGACCCGTCCCGGCCGTTGCTGGACCGCCCGTGACCGTTACCGAACAGTCGGGTTGGCAGACCGCTGGATGACAGCGTGACTGTTCGGTAGCGCGGGTCCGGAGGCCGTCGACGCCGTGCACGACGGCCGCGTCGTAGTAGGCCAGCGCTCCATCGCGATCGAGCACGCCATCCCCGACGGGATTCCGGCACGATGTCGAGAACCCGGATGCTGCTCCGTCCCCGGAGCGAAGCGGTCATCCGGACCGCCACCTCCCGAGGAGCACGTCATGGGCACCATCACCGTCGACCAGATCGTCACCGCCGACGGCTTCGCCGCCGAGTCCGACGGGGGGCTGTCGTTCTTCGGCGCCTTCGACCCCGCGCTGGCCGAGGACGGCCGCACCGACCACGGCCAGCTCGCCTGGCTCGAGACGGTGGACGCGATGCTGCTGGGGCGGCGGACCTACGAGATGTTCAGCAGCTACTGGCCGACGCCGGCCTCTGACGGCGACGAGGTCGCCGGCTGGATCAACGCTGCGCCCAAGCACGTCGTCAGCAGCACGCTCGACGCAGCGCCCTGGGGCGACCACCCCGCCGCCGAGCTCCACCGCGACCCGGTCGCGGCCGTCGCTGACCTGCGCGAGCGCTACGGCTCGGTCGTCGTCTGGGGCAGCCTCGACCTCACCGACGCCCTCTTCACGGCCGGCGAGGTCGACGTGCTGAGGCTGCGCACGGTGCCGGTCGTGATCGGCTCGGGTCGCTCGTTCGTCCCGGCCTCCCTCGGCTCGCAGCGGCTCGCGCTGGACGGCTCGACGACGCAGGTCACGGGCCACGTCGCGACGTCGTACCGCGTGCTGCGCTGAGGCCTCAGGCCGCCGGTCCCTCCACCGCGGTCTCGACCGAGCCCGGCTCGATGAAGAAGTTGTCGCGGAAGAGGCCGGTCGGGTCGAAGCGGCGCTTGAGCTCGCGGAGCCGGGCGAGGTGCGCGGGCGGGAAGGCGCGCTCGACCCACTGCGGCCCGATGCCGGTCTCGAAGCTGAGGTAGCTGCCCGACAGGTGCGGCACCAGCCGCTCCCACGCCTCGTCGAAGCGGCTGCTCGCGCCGAACCCGGAGAGCGAGAAGTTGGCGCTGCGCCCGGCGTAGGCCGTCGCCTCGCTCGGCACGTCGCCGACCGCGCCGCCGACCGCGCGGATCGAGAAGAAGTACGACGCCCCCGCGTCGAGGAGTGCGGCCACCTCGGCCGAGAGCTCGGGCGTGAAGTGGTCGGCGAGCCCGGAGTGGGTGTGCGGGTCGCCCTGGCCACGCTGCGGTCCGTCGCTGCTGAAGAGCCCCATCACCTGGTCGTACGTCGCCAGCGCGACGTTCTGCTGGACGAGCGGGGCGACCTCGGCGATCGGCTGCAGCCGCTCGACGACGGTCTCGGGGTCGTCGGAGTCGACGACCAGCATGGCCTGCGCGATCCGCTGGCCGCCCTGCCGCTGGCCGAGGATCACCTGGCCGGTGACGGACCGGTCGGCGGCCTCGATCGCGGCACCCCACGCCTCGAGGAAGGCGGCGGTGTCGCTCGCGTCGAAGGCGAGCTGGGCGAAGGCGATCGTGCCGACCTTGGCCGCGGTGAGCTCGAAGGAGGTCGCCACGCCGAAGTTGGGGCCCGCGCCGCGGACGCCCCAGAAGAGGTCGGGCTCCTCGTCGGCGCTCGCGCGGACGACCCGGCCGTCGGCGAGCACCACCTCGACGGCGGTGAGGTGGTCGATCGTCAGGCCGTGCTCACGGGCGAACCACCCGACCCCGCCGGCCGTCGCGAGGCCGCCGACCCCCACGCCGCCGTAGTCGCCGCTGCTGATCGCGAGGCCGTGCGGGGCCAGGGCCCGGGCCACCTCGGTCCAGGTGGCGCCCGGCCCGACGCGGACCGTGCCGACCCCGGGGTCGAGCACCTCGACGGTGTCGAGCGCGCTCACGTCGATGACGAGGCCGCCGCGGTTGAGCGAGCGGCCGGAGATCCCGTGCCCGGCGCTGAGGATGCCGAGCGGCACGTCGCGGTGCTCGCGGGCGACCGCGACCGCGGCCTGCACGTCCGCGACGCTCCCCGCGCGCAGCACCAGGCCGGGCGAGCCGCCGCGCAGGTAGCCGGAGCGGTAGCGGGAGTACGCCCGGTCGCCGGGCTCGACGGCCTTCTCGGCCAGCGACGCCGGGAGGTCGTCGTACGCGATCCCGGGGTGCCGCTTGGCGAGCGCCGCCGGTCCGCGGACCCGCGAGCGCTCCTGCGTGCCGCTGGCGGAGCGCGCCTCGGCCACCCGCTCGTGCACCTCGGCGAAGAGGCCGGCGAAGGCGCGCAGGCCACCCTCGTCGTCACCCATCACGATGAAGGTGCTCACCCCGTCCTCGACCGCGAACCGGACCAGGTCGTCGGCGCTCGCCTCGGCGCCCACGTTGAGCAGCCGGGTGATCTCGGCCGGGTCGCGACCCGCGCCGCGCGCGGCCTCGTCGATCACCTGCATGCCGCGCTGGAGGTCGCCGGGCTGGAGGTACGGCAGCGACGGCAGCCAGCCGTCGGCCGAGCGGCCGATGAGCCGCTGCATGCGGGGCTTGAGGGCGCCGAGCCAGATGGGCACGGGGTGGGCGGGGGCAGGGCCGCGCTTCGCTCCGCGCACGTGATGGTGCTGGCCGGCGACCGCGAGCACCGAGTGGTCGTCGGTGGCCCAGATGCCGCGGATGACCTCGATCGCCTCGGCGAGCGCATCGACCGACTCACCCGGGGTGAGCCGTCCGCCACCGTAGGCCTCGATCGCGTCCCAGAAGCCACCCGCGCCGAGGCCGAGCGCGACCCGGCCGCCGGAGAGCAGGTCGAGGCTGGCGACCGACTTGGCCAGCACGGCCGGCTGGCGGAGGGGGAGGTTGAGCACGTTGCCCGACAGGTGGATCCGGTCGGTGCGCGCGGCGGCGTACGACATCAGGGTCCAGGTGTCGAGGAAGGACGGCTGGTAGGGGTGGTCCTGGAAGGTGGCCAGGTCGTAGCCGAGCTCCTCGCTCAGGACGGTCAGCTCGACCGGTCGCTGGGGCGAGGCGGCGGTGGGCGTGAGGAACGAGCCGAAGCGCAGGGGGTGGCCGTAGTCGGGCATGGCTCAAGGATCCGTCGCTCCGACGACCCCGGACAAGTCGGGGTAAGTGGGTTACTCTGGGTAAGTGACCACGACCCGACCCGCCCTCATCGACGACGCGACCTGCCGCGAGGCGACCCCGGTGCTGGAGTTCGTCGGGAGGCGCTGGACCGGCGCGATCATGCTCGCCCTCGGCCGCGGTGCGTCCCGGTTCGGCGAGGTCGAGGCAGCTGTCGACGGCCTCTCCGCCCGGCTGCTCACCGCCCGGCTGCGCGAGCTCGCGGCCCACGGGATCGTCGAGCGCGAGGTGATCCCGACGACCCCGGTGCAGGTGCGCTACCGGCTCACCGAGCGGGGCAGCGACCTGCTCGCCGCCCTCCAGCCGTTGATGGCCTACCAGCTGCGCTGGGGCCACTGAGCCCCGGACATCCGGTGCCGGTCGCCGGTGTCGGTCGCCGGTGGCAGGGTGTGTGCCGTGGCCCTCGCCGACCGACCGCTCGTGCCCGAGGAGTGGGTGCTGCGCATCGACGCGGTGCTGGGCGCGCTGCCCCGCTGCCGGCAGGAGGCGGCGTGGACCGGCACCCGGTGGCGCGTCGGGAGCGCGACCGTGGCGCACGTCTTCGGGGGCGAGGACCAGGTCTTCCGGATCACCTTCCGCGGCGAGCCCGACGAGGTCGCAGCCTTCGAGCACATGGGTCCGCCCTACTTCCGCTCCGGCTGGGGCGGCAACGCGATCGGCATCGTCCTCGACGACGACACCGACTGGGACGAGCTCGCCGAGATGCTCACCGACTCCTACTGCATCCAGGCCCCGGCGAGCCTCGCCGAGCAGGTCGCCCGGCCCCCGGGGTAGCCCGACGGCTCGGGGGGTCAGACCCAGTGGTTGTCGTGCTCGGCCATGAACCGGTCGTGGGCGTCGCCGTCGAGGTCGCCGAGCCCGGCGGCCAGGCCCTCGAAGTACGCCTCGCGGGGAGCGCCCGGGGCGAAGTGCAGCAGCATCTTCGCCGCGCCGTCCTCGTTGCGGAAGCCGTGGATCCCGCCGGCCGGGACGTGGGCGAAGTCGCCCGCGCCGCACTTCACCCAGTCGGTGCCGTCGAAGATCGTGACGATCCCCTCGAGGACGTAGAAGGACTCGGTGATCGTGCGGTGGAAGTGCGGGTCGGGACCGCTGCGCGGCCCGGCGAACTCCCACCGGTAGAGGCCGAACGTGCCCTGGGTCCCGCTGCCCAGGGCGAGGTGGAAGACCTTGTTGCCGTTGGGGTAGACGACCGCCGGCTCGATCCCCGCCCGCACCACGCGCGCGGAGACCTCGCCGGACTCGCCGTCGTAGAGCGGAGGCGGGTAGGACATCAGGGGGCCGACCCCTCGTAGGCATCCTGGATCTCGTCCGGGGAGGCGGTGTTGAACTGGTTGATCCGGATCTGGTTGCCGAACGGGTCGCGGATGCCGAAGTCGGTGCCGTAGGGCTGGGTCACCGGCTCCTGGGTGATCTCGACGCCGGCGTCGCGGAGCGCGGCGTAGGTCGCGTGCACGTCGGTGCTGATCAGGAACAGCCCGCCGAGCGCGCCCTTGGTGACGAGCTCGCGCACCTGGGCGGCGGTGTCGTCGTCGTGCTGGGGGCCGCCGACGAGCTCGAGGAGGATCGAGGTGTCCTGGCCGGGGACGCCGACGGTGAGCCAGCGCATGAAGCCCATGTCGATGTCGTCGCGCACCTCGAAGCCGAGGTGGGTCGTGTAGAAGTCGAGCGCCTCGTCCTGGTCGAGGACGGGCACGGAGCGGATGTGGAGGGAGGAGATGTGGTTGTCGGTCATGACGATGACGCTATTCGGCGCCGACCTCCTCCCGCTTCTCCGAAACGACTGTCCCCGCCGAGGACGACGTGCGCGGCCGCGTCCACGCCGCGATGAAGCACGACGGCACGGCGATCGGCGGGTGCTGGGCGCGGAACTCGCTGGGCGAGCAGCCGACGATGTTGCTGAACGTGCGGCTGAAGGTGCCGAGGCTGGCGAAGCCGACGTCCCAGGCGACGTCGGTGATCGGCCGGTCGGTCTGGCGCAGCAGCGTCATCGCCCGCTCGACGCGGCGGCGCTGGAGGTAGCGGTGCGGGGTCTCGCCGTAGACCTCCTTGAACACCCGCCCGAACTGCGAGGCGGACAGGTGCGCGATCGCCGCCAGTGTCGGCACGTCGAGGGGCTCGGCGTAGCGCCGGTCCATCTCGTCGCGGGCGCGCAGCATCCGGCGGTTGGTGTCCTCGCGCGCGCTGAGCTCCACGGGGGTGACGCTAGCCGGTGGGTACGACGACCGGGCGCGGACGCGGGAGGGCGGGTCAGCGCCGCGGCGGGCGGGGGAAGAACAGCGGGACGCGGTCGGCGTACTCGCTCCAGCCCTCGCGCTGCGACATCGTCTGCTCGAGCAGCTTGGCGCCGGTCACGTTGCGGATGAAGAAGGTCATCGCGATCGGCGCGAAGACGGTGACCAGGCCCGGGACCCAGCCCAGCGACACGGCGCCGGCGATCCAGAGGCCCCACCACACGCACGCGTCGCCGAAGTAGTTCGGGTGGCGGGTCCAGCCCCACAGGCCGGTGTCGAGGATCTTCGGCCGGGACTCGCGCGGCTTCGCCTTGTAGGCCGCGAGCTGCCGGTCGCCGACGACCTCGAAGAACAGGCCGACGGCCCAGACGAGCACGCCGAGCCAGACCACGGGCCACCACTGCACGTCCGCGATGGCGGCCGCCTGGAGCGGCGCGGAGATGATGAAGGCGACGACGGCCTGGGTGAGGAAGACGCGGACGACGACCTTCGCCGCCCCGGCGTGCCAGCCGGGACCGCCGAGCATCTTCTCGTAGCGCGGGTCCTCGCCGGCGCCGTGCGAGCGGCGCGCGATGTGCCAAGCCAGCCGCCCGCCCCAGATCGTGACGAGGAGGGCGAGCAGCCACGAGTGGCCGTCGGGCCAGACGAGCGCCAGCACGATCGCGATCGCGACGAAGGACGACCCCCAGGCGACGTCGACGACCGCGACGCGGTCCTGCCGCTTGCTCACCGCCGCCGTCACCCCCATGACGCCGGCGGCGGCGAGCAGCGCGACGAGCACCTGGATCACGGCTCGATCACCAGGTCCTCACGGCCGGGAGGGTGTGGGCGGCACCCGGACGCACGGAGAGGATCTGGTCGACGCCCATCCGGCCGTCGCGGAAGGCGAGCGCCCCTCCGACGAGGTAGAGCCGCCAGACGCGGACCACCTCCTCGCCGACGAGCTCGGTGAGGCGCTCGATGTTGGCCTCGAAGTTCTCCATCCAGCCGGCCACGGTGAGGACGTAGTGCTCGCGGAGCGCGTGCACGTCGCGGACCTCGAGGCCGCCGGACTCGATGAGGTCGACGGTCTCGCCGACCGGTCGCATCGTCATGTCGGGGGCGATGAACGACTCGATGAACGGGCCGCCGCCGGGGTGCTTGCCGCCGCCGACGCCCTGGCGCGACATCTGCTGGACGAGCACCCGGCCGCCCGGCTTCACCGCACGACGGAGCACCTCGACGTAGGTCGGGTAGTTGCCCGCGCCGACGTGCTCGCCCATCTCGAGCGAACCGACGGCGTCGAAGTGGTCGCGCTCGGGCACCTCGCGGTAGTCCTGCAGCCGGATCTCGACCCGGTCCTGCAGGCCGCGCTCGGCGATGCGGGCGTCGATGAACTTCTTCTGCTCCGCCGCGATCGTGACCCCGGTGACCTGCGCCCCGAAGTGCTCGGCCGCGTGCAGGGACAGCGAGCCCCAGCCGCAACCGACGTCGAGCATCCGCATGCCGGGCTCCAGGCCGAGCTTGGTGCAGACCAGGTCGAGCTTGGCGCGCTGCGCCTCCTCGAGCGGGACGTCGGGCGTCGCGTGGTAGCCGCAGCTGTAGGCCATCTGCGGCTCGAGGATCAGCGAGTAGAACTCGTTGGAGAGGTCGTAGTGGTGGCTGATCGACGACCGGTCGCGGGCCAGGCTGTGGAGCTTGCCCTTGATCTGCGCCTGCGATGCCGGTGGGGCGGGCGGGCGGCCGAGCGCGCCGAGGCCGGCGGCGGTGCGGATCGCGTCGACGAGCGCGCGGGGCGAGAGGCGTACGCCGGACAGGCCGCGCTCCCTGCCCACGGCGAAGGCGTGCGTGAGTGCGGCCGAGAGGTCCCAGCCGTCCTGCTCGGGCACGTCGAGCTCGCCGGTGACGTAGGCCTGGGCAGCGCCCAGCTCGCCCGGGTGCCAGAGCAGCCGGCGCAGCGCGTCGGGGGAGCGGAGCACCACGAGCGGGCCGTCCTCGGGACCGGCGACCGAGCCGTCCCAGGCCTCCAGCCGGACCGGCAGGTCGCCACCGATGAAGGGACGGACGGCCTCGGCGAGCTGCGGGGCGACGCCCTCGTGCGAGGTGATCCGCTGGGCGGTCTGGGTCACGGGTTCTCCTGCTGGTTCTCGCGGGTGAAGGTGAGCTGCGAGACGTTGATGTAGCCGCTGGCGAAGCCGGCCTGCGAGTAGGACAGGTAGAAGTGCCACACCCGCAGGAACACGTCGTCGAAGCCGAGCGCCTGCACGGCGTCGGCCTGCGCGAGGAAGCGGCGGTCCCACCGCCGCAGGGTCTCGGCGTAGTGGCTGCCCATCTCGAGCTGGCCGGTGAGGCGCAGCGAGGTGTCGTCGCGGGTGATCTGGTCGATCACCTCGACGCTGGGCAGGAAGCCGCCGGGGAAGATGTACTTGTTGATCCAGGTCTCGCCGTCGCGGGTGGCGAGCATCCGGTCGTGGGGCATGGTGATCGCCTGGATCGCGACCTTGCCGCCGGGCGCGAGCACCCGGTCGATGGTCTCGAAGTAGGTGCCCCAGAACTCGGCGCCCACGGCCTCGATCATCTCGACCGACAGCACGGCGTCGTACTGCGCCCCGTCGGCGCCGAGCGCGCGGTAGTCCATCAGCTCGAGGCGGCACTGGTCGGCGAAGCCGGCGGCGGCGATGCGCTCCTGCGCCAGCTCCAGCTGCTCGACCGAGAGCGTGATCGAGTGGATGGTCGCGCCGCGTCGGGCCGCACGGATGGCGAGCTCGCCCCAGCCGGTGCCGATCTCGAGCACGCGGGTGCCCGCGGTGACGCCGGCCTCGTCGAGCAGCCGCTCGATCTTGCGGCCCTGCGCCTCGGCGAGGTCGACGTTGTGCTGGGTGGGGTCCGGGCGGTCGCTGGGCTCGGGCGGCGTGGCCACGAGGTGGTCGCCGACGGAGCCGGGGCCGATCCCCGCAGTGACCGTGGAGGTGTCGAAGAGCGCGGAGGAGTAGCTCAGCGTCTCGTCGAGGAAGAGCGCGTAGAGGTCGTTGGACAGGTCGTAGTGGTGCGAGATGTTGGCCTGGCTGTTGGCCTCGGTGCTCCGGTGGTGGTCGGGCAGGCGGGGCGTCACGAAGGCGCGCAGCCTCTGCAGCGGCTCGGGGATCAGGGTCGCCATCCGCGCGGCCGGCACGGTGAGGAAGCCGGCGAGGTCCTCGGCGTCCCACGCACCGGTGAGGTAGGCCTCGCCGAAGCCGATGAGGCCGTCGCGGCCGAGCCGCGCGTAGAACTCGTCGGGCCGGTGCAGCCGCATGGTCGGGCCGCCCCGGCCGTAGGTCTTCCCGCTGGGCTCGTCGACGACGGTGACGGCGAGGCGGCCGACGGCGGCGTGGAAGAGCCGCTTCGCGACGGCCGCCGAGATCGCGGTGCGGGGGCCCCGGCGCAGCTGCTCGAGCGGAGGGACGCC
Organism: Nocardioides exalbidus; assembly: GCF_900105585.1. Classification (NCBI taxonomy): domain Bacteria; kingdom Bacillati; phylum Actinomycetota; class Actinomycetes; order Propionibacteriales; family Nocardioidaceae; genus Nocardioides; species Nocardioides exalbidus. Next base: position 1,190,640 of record NZ_FNRT01000002.1, on the reverse strand, counting down.
CTGGCTCGGGTTGGGGTTCTGGGCGCGGTCGGGCCGCGTCTTGTCGAGAGTCACTTCACGCCCTCCTGGGAGTGGGTCGGTCGGGGACGGATCGGCAACCGCCGCGCCCACAGCCAGATGCCGTGTGCCCGGATCAGCGCGCTGCCACGCAGCGCGGCGCCGAGGGTCCTGCGGACGGGGACGTCGCTGCGGGTGCCGGTCAGGCTGGCGCTGAAGGGCGCCGAGCCACCGTTGTCGTGACCCCGGAGGGTCACCGCGACGTGCAGTCGGTCGGTCGGGATGGGGACGGCGACGTCGTACGCGCCGTCGGTGCCGTGGAACGGCGAGACGTACATCGCCTTGTCGGTCTGCGCGCGGCCCTGCTCGTCGGGGTGGACGAGGTAGGCGTGGCGGTCGCCGTAGGTGTTGTGCACCTCGACCACCACGGCGGCCTGGGCGCCGTCGTCGTCGAAGCACCAGAAGACGCTGATGGGGTTGAAGGCGTAGCCCAGCGAGCGGGGCTGGGCGGCCATCAGGATCGTGCCGCCGCCCGTGCCGAGCGAGACGTCGTGCCGGTCGAGGAACGCCTCGACGTTGTGCCGCAGGCTCCGGTCGGGCGAGCCGAGGTGGTCACGGGCCTCGAAGCTGGCGAGGACCCCGTGGGACGGGAGGTCGTCCACGTCGACGAGCCAGAAGGTCGAGCGGTGCTCGAAGGTCCGCCTGAAGGGCGTACGACGGGTGTGGCGGATGACGGTCTCGAAGCGACCGGGCTGCGGGACCGCGTGCGTCGTGCGGACCCACGGCAGGTCGAGATGCGTCGCGGCCACCAGGCCCGAGCGCGCACCGTCCTCGTGGAAGCCCCAGCCGTGGTAGGCCCCGGCGAAGGCGATCCGGTCGGTGTTGATCTCCGGCAGCCGGCGCGAGGCGGCGACGGACTCGGGGGTGTAGAGCGGGTGCTCGTAGTCCATCCGGTCGATGATCTTCGCGGGGTCGACGAGGTCCTCGCCGCCGAGCGTCACGAGGTAGTGGGTGTCGGTGGGGAGGCGCTGGAGCCGGGTGAGGTCGTAGGTGACGGTGACCGCGCCGTTGTCGTCAGCGGGGCGGAAGAAGTTCCACGACGCCCGCGCCCCCTCGGCGCTCGGCAGCAGGGAGGTGTCGGTGTGCAGCAGCGCCGGGTTGTGGCTGTAGGGCAGCGCGGAGAGCACCTCGCGCTGCAGGTCCGTCGGCTCCTCGAGCATCGCGAGCGCGTGCGAGGGGTGGGTGGCGATGACCAGGGCGTCGTACGCCGTCGTGGCGCCGCTCCCGTCGGTCACCTCGACCCGGTCGGCGAGCTCGCGCACCGACGTCACCTTGGTGTCCAGCCGGACCTCCTGCAGGCCCGCGCCGACCTTGGCGACGTACTGCACCGAGCCGCCGCTCACGGTGCGCCACTCGGGCGAGCCGAAGACGCCGAGCATGCCGTGGTGCTCGAGGAAGGTGAAGAGGTAGCGCGCGGGGTAGTCGAGCGAGGTCGAGGGGTCGCACGACCACACGGCCGCGACGAGCGGCTCCATGAAGTGCCGCACGAACCCCGGCGTGAAGCCGCCGTCGCGCAGGAACTCGCGCAGCGTCTGGTCGTCGCCATCGCCGCCGCCGTCGTCGGAGGAGGTGGCGAGCAGGGCCCTGGCGCGGCGGTGGAAGCGCGGGATCTCCAGCAGCATCCGCCAGTGGTCGCGCGAGGCGAGGGACGAGCGCTGGGCGAAGAGGCCCTTGGCTCCGAGGGCACCGGCGTACTCCACCCCGGTGCCGGCGTCGCTGACCGACAGCGACATCTCCGACGGCTGGGTCTCGACGCCGAGCTCGGCGAAGAGGCGCAGCAGCGTGGGATAGGTACGACGGTTGTGCACGATGAAGCCGGTGTCGATCGCCAGCTCGCCCTCGGGCGTGGAGACCCGGTGGGTGTCGGCGTGACCGCCGAGGCGGTCGTCGGCCTCGTAGAGCGTGACGTGCGCGGTGCGCGAGGCGATCCACGCGGCCGTCAGGCCGGCCACGCCGGACCCGACGACGGCGACCCGTCGCTGTCCGGACTCGATCATGCTGATTCCAGGTCGAACAGGGCGATCGGGTCGGACGTCGGCTGCTCGGACCCCCCGTCGGGCTCGATCGTGATGCCGACGGCAGCGGCATCCGCCGCTGAGCCCTCGAGGAGCTGGGTCTGGTCCGCGTCGTCGGACATGAGGCCGGCGGGCGAGAAGGTCCCGTCGGGGGCCATCAGCCACAGCTCGTAGTCCTTGCCCGAGGGCGCGGCCTGCATGTTCTCGGTGACGATGACGGCTCCGTCGCGCTCCTTCGAGCGGGTCACGGTGGCCTTGCTGTCACCGATCTTCACGGACACGTGCTGCGCGTCGCCGGCGGTGAGGACCTGCTCGGCGGCGCTGATCTGCGGTGCCGGGGTGGACCAAGGCTGCCACACGACGGCACCGAAGCCGGCAATCAGGACCAGGGCGGCAGCCACGAGAAGAGGGAAGCGGTGGCGTGCCGTCGAGGGCGTGGTGGCGACCGGCTCGGGTACGACGGGAGGCAGGGGGCGGACCTGGGAGATCCCGGCGAGCACGGAGTCGCGCAGCGACGCCGGCGGTGCGACCGCCGTGGACTGCGACAGCAGGGCTGCCGTCTCCTGGAGCTCTGCGACCTCGGTGCGGCAGTCCTCGCACTCGGCGAGGTGCCGCTCGAAGCGGGCACGCTCGAGCTCGTCGAGGGCGTCCACGGCATAGGCGCCCGTGAGCTTGTGCAGATCGCTCATGAGGCAACTCCCATCAGGTCTCGCAGGCGGATCAGTCCGTCGCGTATTCGAGTCTTGGCCGTCCCGAGCGGGACGTCGAGCAGGGTGGCCACTTCCGTGTGGGTGTAGCCACCGAAGTAGGCGAGCTCGACGGCTCGCCGTTGGACGTCGGTGAGGGTGGCGACCGCGTTGCGGACCCGGGTGGCGTCCAGGGACGCGTGGGCCGACTCGGCGGTCTGGTCGTGGTCGACCGGGGTGGTGTCGCGGTTCCAGCTCTCGTCGCGGGCCGTGGCCGCCTCGACCGAGCGGACCCGGTCGACGGCCTTGCGGTGGACGATGGTGAGGAGCCAGCCGGCCGCGCTGCCGCGCTCGGCGTCGTACCTCGTGCTGGAGCGCCACGCGTCGAGGTAGGCCTCCTGCGTGACCTCCTCCGCGTGGGCCGGGTTGCGGACCACGCGGAGCGCGAGGCCGTAGGCGCGAGCCGAGGTCGCGTCGTAGAACGCGGCGAAGGCGGTCTCGTCGCCGAGGGCGGCACGGCTCAGGAGCTCGGCCAGCCTCGGTGCATCGCCCCCGGACGGGGCGCCCTGGATCTTCTCCTGGGGCGCCCCGTCCGGTACGGGCCTCACGTGGTCCACGTCAGCCATCCTTGCAGTGTGGTCGTCGGAGGACGATCACATCTCCGGCATCAGGACCTGGTCGACGACGTAGACGGTCGCGTTGGCGGTCTGCACGTTGCCGCAGACGACGGAGGCGTCACCGATGGTGAAGTCCTCGCCCGAGCCGTCGACGGTCAGCATGTCGCCGGCCAGCGTCTCGTGCTCGCCCGCGAGGTCGGCCGGGCTGAGGCGCTCACCGATCACGTGGTGCGTGAGGACGGTGGTCAGCATCTCCTTGTCCTTGAGAAGGGCGTTGAGGTCCTTCTTCGGGATCGCGGCGAAGGCGTCGTCGGTCGGGGCGAAGACCGTCAGGTTCTCGGCCGAGTTGAGGGTGTCGACGAGGCCGGCCTCGGTCACCGCGGCGACGAGCGTCTTGAGGAGCGGGTTGTTCGAGGCGGCGGTCGCGACCGGGTCGTCGGCCATGCCCTCGACGGAGCCCTCACCGGAGGTGGGGACGCCGGCGCAGCCGGGGCCGAAGGGGGCGTCGTCGGCCGCAGGCGTCTCGGAGGTGGTCTCCGACGGCGTCTCCGAGGCGGACTCGGAGGGCGACGAGCTGGTCGTGTCGGACGCGGTGCTGTCGGTGTCCGAGTCGCTGCCACATGCCGCCAGGCTCATGGAGGCGGTCAGGGCGATCGCGGCGATACCCAGGGTGCGGGTGCGGAGCTTGGTGTTCATGGCGTTGCCTTTCGGTGGGGGCCATTTGGTGGGGGCCGTGAGGCCCGCTGTCGAGAGGTGTTCGGCACCGTGCCGGGTGCGGATGGGTCCGGTGGAAGAAAATCCTGAGAACTTCCACCGGCCGTGCCCGGAGACGCCGACCGGGCGGTGAGTGACGCAGGTTCCGGAGGCTCGGAACCTGCGTCACTCACCGCCCGGCGGCGAGCTCGTGGGTCGATCAGCTCACGTTGAGCGAGATCTCCTGGATGCCCGAGGAGCCCTCGGGGAACGGCGTCATCCGGACGTCGGTCTGCACGTCGCCGTCCTTGTTCGTGGCACGGCAGGCGACGAAGTGCTGGCCGGGCTTGGCGTCCCACTCGAGGAACCACTGGCGCCAGTAGTCGTTGGTGACCTGCTGGCCGAGGGTCGCGGGCTGCCACGCCTCGCCGTCGATGCGGACCTCGACCTTCTCGATGCCGACGCCCTGCGCCCAGGCGACGCCGCCGATGATGACCTTGCCGGCGTCGCTGCTGGAGAGCGGCTTCGGGGTGTCGATCCGGCTCGAGATCTTGATCGGTGCGTCGATCGCCCACTTGCGCTCGGTCCAGTAGGCCTGCTCGGCGTCGTAGGTCGTCAGCGTCATCCGGGTGATCCACTTGCACGCGCTGACGAAGCCGTAGAGGCCGGGCACGACCATGCGTGCCGGGAAGCCGTGCTCGCGCGGCAGGGCCTCGCCGTTCATGCCGACCGCGATGATCGCGTCGCGCCCGTCGAGCGCCACGTCGAGCGGCGTCGAGATCGTCATGCCGTCCACGTCGGTGGAGAGGATCTGGTCCGCCTTGGTCGCATCGATCCCGGCCTTGTCGAGGATGTCTTTGAGAGGCACGCCGAGCCAGCGCGCGGAGCCGACGTAGGGTCCGCCGACGTCGTTGGAGACGCAGGTGAGGGTGATGTCGCGCTCGACGACGTCCATCGCGGCGAGGTCGTCGAAGGTCAGGGTGACCTCCTGGTCCACGTCGCCGTCGATGGTCAGCGTCCAGGAGTCGACGTCGACCGCCGGCACCGTGAGGCGGGTGTCGACCCGGTAGAAGTCGGCGTTGGGCGTCTGCAGGGGCGAGATGCCGCTGTACTTCGCCTCGAGGCCCTGGGGGAATGCCGGCGCGGGGTCGGTGGCCTTCGGCAGTGCGATGTCGGTGCCGCCGAGGCGGTACGACGTCACCCAGCGTCCGAGCGCCCCCATGGTCACTGCAGCCGCGGCGAGACCGCCGGTGGCCAGCACGACCCCGCGCCGAGTGGGTCCGTCGGCCCTGTCCGACGTCCCCGTGCCTGCCCGGCCGTCGACCCGGTGGAGCCACCACAACGAGGTGGCACCCACGATCGCGGCGATCAGTGCGGGCAGGAGGTCCAGCGGTCCCGAGGAGGGACGCAGGACGGCGAGCACGCCGGCGATGCCGGCGAGGCCCACGATGATGAGCAGACCGACCGTCTCGCGCTTGCGGGCGACGACGCCCGCGAGCGCGGCGAGGAGCAGCACGACGATCGTGACCGAGCCGGTCAGCACCAGCTTGTCGGCGGTGCCGAACTGCCGGATCGCGAACTCCTTCAGCGGCGTCGGCGTCAGGTCGATGACCGTCGAGCCAACCGCCAGCACCGGCGAGGCCGCCGGGACGGTGAAGGCCGCGACGAGGTGGGCGGCCGCGAGCCCGACCAGGGTCGCCAGCACGCCGTACGCCGCATGACGGAGGACGTGCCAGATCGATCGCGTGCCGGGGGTCTGCATGCCGGGTGTTCGTCGCAGCGGCCGTGCCGGATGGGTGGTGGGGCAGGATGATCGGCATGAGCGACGACCCCGCAGAGCTGGTCACCTACGACGTGGACGACGCGGTCGCCACGATCACCCTCGACAGCCCGGCCAACCGCAACGCGCTGAGCAAGCGGCTGGTGACCGGGCTCCTCGGCCACCTCGAGCGGGCCGGTGCCGACGAGGCCGTGCGCGTGGTGCTGGTGCAGAGCTCCGGCAAGGTCTTCTGCTCGGGGGCCGACCTCACCGAGGCGAGCACCGAGGGCATGGAGGTGGGGGCGCGCCGGATCGTCGACCTGCAGCGGCTGATCGCCACCCTCGACAAGCCCGTCGTCACCAAGAACCTCGGCGCCGTCCGTGCCGGCGGCATCGGCATCATCGCCGCCGCCGACATCGCGATCAGCGCCGACGACGCGACCTTCGCCCTCACCGAGGTCAAGCTCGGACTGGCCGCCGCGATCATCAGCCTGACCGTGCACCACCGGATGAACCCGCGCGCTGCTGCCCTGACCACCCTCGGCGGTGAGGTGTTCACCGGCGCCGAGGCCGCGGCGTACGGACTGGTGACGAAGGCCGTGCCGGCCGACGCCCTCGACGACGAGGTCGCCGCCGTCTGCGCGAGCCTCGCCACCGGGGCCGCCCAGGGGCTGCGCGAGTCCAAGCGGATCCTCAACCGCGACCTGGTCGCCCGCATCGACGCCCTCGGGGAGGAGATGGCCACGACCAGTGCACGGCTCTTCGCCAGCGACGAGGCCCGTGAGGCGATGACCGCCTTCCTGTCCCGGCCCCGCTGACGCCACCCGGGCTAGGGTCGGGAGCATGGCTGGTCGTGAGCTGGAGGGCGCGCGGGTGGCGGTCGTCGGCGCGTCGGGCGTGCTGGGGTCGCTGGTGGCGCGCGAGCTGGCGGGGCGCGGTGCCCGGCTGCTCCTCGTGGGTCGCGACCGCGCACGGCTCGAGGCCCCGGGCCTCGACGCGCCGGTCGTCGTCGGCGACCTGGGCGACGCGACGACGGGCGACGCGGTGGTCGACCGGGCGCGCGAGAGCCTCGGGGGGCTGGACGGGCCGGTCAACGCCGCGGGGATCGTGGCCTTCGGTCCCCTCGTGGACACGCCTGACGAGGTGGTGGAGGAGCTCTTCCTGACCAACGTCGTGGGGCCGATCTTCCTGCTGCGGCGGGTGCTGCCGCTGCTGACCGAGTCGCGCGGCTTCGTGCTGCAGGTGAGCGCCGTCGTGGCCGAGCGGGCGATGCCCGGGATGGCGGCGTACTCCGCGAGCAAGGCCGCGCTGAGTGCCGTGGACAGTGCGCTCCGCACGGAGCTGCGGCGTGCCGGCGTGGAGGTCTACGACGTCCGGCCGCCGCACACCGAGACGGGTCTGGCGACGCGGCCGGTGGCCGGGAGCGCCCCGGGCCTGCCGGCGGGCAAGGATCCCGCCGAGGGGGCCCGCCGGGTGGTGGATGCGCTCGTCGTGGGCGAGTCGGACCTCCCGGCGAGCGCCTTCGGGTGAACGCCGGCGACCCGGCTCCCTGGCTGCTGCTCGCCGCATCGCTCCACGCGGGGTTCCAGCTGACGGTCACGCTGGTGGTCTACCCGGCGCTGGTGGACGTCGCGCCCGAGGCGTGGACACGTGCCCACGACCGGCACTCGCGGCGGATCGCGCCCCTCGCGGTCGTGCTGTACGCCGCCCTCGTGCTGCTGCTCGGCTGGACGATCCTCGCCGAGCCGGGGTCTCCCGGCACGTGGGTCGCGCTGGCCGGCGGGGTGGTGTCGGTCCTCGCGACGGCGCTCGCGGCGGCCCCGCTGCACGGCCGTCTGTCGCTGGTGCCGCCCGCCGAGCGCCGGGTCCTGCTCGAGCGCCTGGTCCGGGCGGACCGGGTGCGGACGGTCGGGGCGCTGGTCTGCCTGGTGGGGGCGGCCTGGGTCTCCTGGCCGGGCTGAGCCGGCCGGCTACTCCTCGACCTGCTCCTCGGGCTTGCCTTCCTCGGCCCAGCGCGTGTGGAACGTGCCGTCGCGGTCCACGCGCTCGTAGGTGTGGGCGCCGAAGTCGTCGCGCAGCGCCTGGATGAGGGCGGCCGGCAGCCGGTCGCGCCGCAGACCGTCGAAGTAGGCGAGCGACGAGGAGAACGCCGGAGTCGGTACGCCGCCCCGCACGGCGGCGACGACGACCTCCCGCCACGCGTCGGCACCGTCCGTCACCGCGTGCGCGAAGTAGGGGGTGGTCAGCAGGGTGGTGAGGTCGGGCTCGTCGGAGTACGCCTCGCGGATCCGGTCGAGGAACTGCGCACGGATGATGCAGCCGCCCCGCCAGATCGTGGCGACCTCGCCGAGGTCGATGTCCCAGCCGTGCTCCTCGGCGCCGGCGGCGATCTGGTCGAAGCCCTGGGCGTAGGCGACGACCTTGGAGGCGTAGAGGGCGGCGCGCACCTGGTCGACGAACGTGTCACGGTCGACGTCTGCTGACTCCGGCGTCGTGGAGAAGACCTCGCGTGCGGCTGCGCGCTGCTCGGTGTGGCCGGACAGCGAGCGGGCGAAGGTCGCCTCGGCGATGCCGGTGATCGGCACACCGAGGTCGAGCGCGTCCTGCACGGTCCAGCGGCCGGTGCCCTTCTGCTCCGCCGCGTCGCGCACGACGTCGACAAACGGCTTGCCGGTCTCCGCGTCGGTGTGGCGCAGCACGACCGCGGTCATCTCGATGAGGAACGACTCCAGGTCGCCGCCGTTCCACTCGTCGAACACGTCGGCGATCTCGGTGGGCTCCAGCCCGAGCACCGACCGCAGGAGGTCGTAGGACTCGGCGATCAGCTGCATGTCGGCGTACTCGATGCCGTTGTGCACCATCTTCACGAAGTGGCCGGCGCCGTCGCTGCCGATGTGGGCGCTGCAGGGCGTGCCGTCGACCACCGCCGCGATCGACTCGACGACCGGCTGCAGCACCTCGAAGGCGTGGTCGGACCCGCCGACCATGATCGAGGGACCGTGGAGCGCGCCCTCCTCGCCACCCGAGACGCCCATCCCGACGAAGTGCAGGCCCTTCTCCTCGAGCGCCTCCTGCCGACGCAGGGTGTCGCGGTAGTGCGCGTTGCCCGCGTCGACCACGATGTCGCCCTCGTCGAGCAACGGCACCAGCTCGTCGACCACGGCGTCGGTCGCCTCGCCCGCCTTGACCATCACCAGGATCGCCCGCGGTCGCTCGATCGCGGCCACCAGGTCCTCGAGCGACTCGCAACCGACGAAGTCGCCCTCGTCGCCGAACTCGTCGACCAGTGCCGTCATCTTCGCCGTCGTCCGGTTGTGGACGGCGATCGTGTGCCCGTTGCGGGCGATGTTGCGGGCCAGGTTGCGGCCCATCGTGGCCAGGCCCGTCAGTCCGATGGTCGCGCGTGCGTCGTCGCTCATGGTCCCGAACCTACGACCGGCGTCCTCACCGTCTGGCTCGCGCAGGTCGTCAGGGTTCACTGGTTCGCCGCGGCGAACGACCGGATCTGGCACCCCTCTGTGTCAAGGGGCGCTCGTGGTGAGGGTCTTCCCGCGCGCCGGTGGCCGGCGTAGCGTCGGCTGCGCGGGTCCGGGAAGTGGCTGATCCGAAGTGTCGATGTGTGGGTGGGAATCGGCCGCGCTGGATTGAAGAGACGCCCCGCAGTGCCCTCCCGGATCCGCTCCATCGTCTTGTTTCGAGTCGGCGATGAGTTGCCGGTAGACGACGTCAGACAGCCGTCGTTTGAGGCAGCGCAGTGCTTCCATCGGGGTCTTGCCGGCGGCGAGCTTGCGTCGGTAGTAGGTGCGGCCTTGGGTGTCGTGACGGATCTGCACGATGGCTGCGACGTGGAGCAGGTGGTTCATCCGCCGGTTCCCCGCGCGCGACAGACGGTGGCGGGTCTGCTCGCCGGACGAGGCGTCCAGGGGTGCGGTGCCGGTCCAGGACGCGAACCGGTTGCGGTCGGCGAAGCGCGCGACGTCGCCGACGTCAGCCAGCACCCGGGCAGCGCCGGCGGGTCCGATGCCGTAGAGGTCCATCAGGTGCGATCCGCGAGCAGTGACCGCGGCCTTCAACTCGGCCTTAATGCGCTTGAGCTTGGCGTCGACCGCGACCAGGTCCGCGACCTCTTCGGCAGCCATCCGCCGTCGGGTCTTGCCTGCGATGTCACGAGGCCTGATGGTGGCGAGCATGGCTTTGGCCTGCGTGGCGGACAGGTCGCGTTTGCGCTGGCCAGGCAGCAGTTCGCTGAGCAGGCGCTGCAACCGGTTGACGGTCTGGACGCGCTGGTGGGCCAGCTCATCGCGGCGGTCGGTGAGCATCCGCAGCGCTTCGAGCTCACCGTCCTCGGTCAGCTCCCGCAGTCCGTCGGTGCGGACCGCGACGACGGCGACGGAGTGGGCGTCCAGGGCGTCGGTCTTGCGGTTGTGGCCGGTGTCGAAGAGCCGCACCCGCGCCGCGAGCTTGGCCGGGACATCGACCACTTGCTCCCCGGCGGCAAGGAGCCGTTGAGCCAACGGACGGCCGGCACCGTTGGCTCCCTCGACCGCCCACAGCCGGGCAGGCCACTGCTTCACATAACGGCACATCGCGGCATACCCGGCCTTGTCGGTGTCGAACCGAGCCCTACCGAGCAACCGTTCGCGGGTGTCGACGACCTCGATCGTCACCGACATCTTGTGGGGATCAACCCCGATGATCACTGCCTTCGTGCTGCTCATGTGCTCACCTCGTCCTCGCTTGGAAATCGGAAGAGTCGACGAGGTGGGCATTGCTACTACGAGCTGGGCAGACCCCTCTGGAGCCACTCCTCGTCACGGTGGTCGACGGGTCGCAGTCCAGATGAGAGCCACACCAGCCGGTGGGCAGCCGATAAAAGAGCGTCCCGCCGATCACCTAGACCAGAGTCTGGCCAGACACCGATCCTGCAGGGAAGTCTCCTAGTAGCCGATGAGTGGCTTCACGCCAAGGACTTATCGATGATCTGCGTCCACGAGTCCGACCTGACCGGAGCGTCGACGCGTCACCCAGAGCACCGCCAGAGCGAGCACGACAGCAGCCACGGCGGTGGCGACGTGGGTGGAGGAGGGACCACCTGGCAGTTCGCAGAATCGGGCGTCGTACTCGGGGTGCCCATCGCTGCAATTGGCGGCGAACCCGTGCAAGAACACTTCTCTGACGGCGTGAACGAAACCCCAGCCCAAGAGCGTGACCGCTGCAGCAAGAACCACACAGGCCGCCACTCGTACACGCGTCTCGGTCACCCGCACAGGCTAGTCAGACTGGAACGCGAAACGTCCGGATCTGCCGTCATGAGCGCGCGCGTTCAGCCTGCAGACGTGCCTGTGGCCCCGCCCTCGTGGTGACGGGCGGGGTGTGGGGCTTGGTCATGGTCGTGCGGGTGGCTCGGGCTCGGCCGGGTTCATCGGGTTGATCTGCGTGGTGCCTGATCGGTCGCGTCTGAACTGGTGGCCGTGGGGTGAGGTCCATTCGAAGACGCCGGGAGCGACCATCTGGTAGCGCCAGGTGGTGAAGGTCTTCAGCCGGTGGTGGGAGCGGCACAGGCAGGCGAGGTTGTCGGACCGGGTCGGACCCGGCTGTGGTCTGCCTCCTGCTTCGGCGTCGTGGTCGTACGGGCTGATGTGGTCGACGTCGCAGCCCCGGGCTGGTCGGGTGCAGTGCGGGAAGACGCAGGTCTTGTCGCGCAGGATGACCTGCTCGCGGATGCGGGCGGGGATCTCGTAGCCGGGTGCGGTGAGGTTGTGGTTGAGGTCGATGACCGGCTTCACGGTCACCTTCGTCCGGCTGTCGCCGCACCAGGTCTGGAGCTGTTCGAGGAGGAGGAGCTTCTGGCGGTTTTCCATCCGTCCGGTGGGACCGAAGACCGTGCCCTCGCTGGTGATGTCGGCGTCGAAGTGGGCGTGGAGGACTACCTCTCGCGCGGCGGGAAGGATGGGGAGGTCGGGTCTCGATACGCCTCCTCGTTCCTCGTCGGCCACTCGACCACCTGAAGAGAGGTCGAGGGCGGTCTGGGTGCGGGCGAGGTTGCCGAGGGCCTTGGCGCGGCGGACGTCGAGGGTCTCGGTGGAGCCGAGGGCCTTCTGCGTCGCTGCGTCGTGCGCGAGGGTGTGGTCGAGGTCGATGCCGTCGGCGAGGTCGAGGTCGGCCTCGACGTGGATGGTGCCGGCGAAGTGGACGTCCTGGTCGTGCACAGTCACATGCCTGGGGTCGACGTGGAGGTAGCCGTCTTCCGGGTCAGCAGCCGGATCAGGTGCAGCGAGCTGGAACCTCTTGATGGCTTCGGCGAGGAGGCGGTCGAGCTGCGCGACACCCACCTTCCCGGCAGCAGCCGCGACCTGGTCGTCGACCCACCCAGCGGCCTCACGGGTCAGCGAAGGAACAGCGTGGATGGTCGCCTCGGCGACGGACCGGGCCCGCCACGCGGGCACCAGGCCGGCGTGCACCTGACCCCACAGCCTGGGCAGGCGGTGGCGCAGCTCGAGGGCGTGCCCGATGAGCTTCTTCGCAGCGGTCGTGCTGATGCCCAGGACGGCGCCGAGCTCGGCCACACAGAACTCCGCCACCAGCGGGCAGCCGTCGCCGGCGATCGGCTCCTCGTGCTCGGACCCGGGGGTGGTGAACGCGGCGGCCAGGTGGATCGACTCGGGTGGGTGGAGGTCGGCCCACCGGGCGGCGAGGTCGAGCTGGTCAGCCGCGGCGCGGTCCTCGACGGCCTTGCGGTCGCGCAGGGCAGCGAGCAGGGCCGAGGCAGTGAGGTCGTCGACCCCTGCCTCTCCGACCACCGCCAGCGCTTCGCTCATGCGTTCGATTGTAGTCGGCAGGTCTGACAGTGGCCCCGGCTGAAGCGGATCTGTGGACGGACGTCCGGGGGTGGGCTGAAGGCTCGTCGCCTGCGCTCCTTGCAACTCAGTCATCGAGAGTTGTCGCGCTCGCTCCGCAGTTGGCGTGAACCACCTGGCGCCCTCGCGGCTGTCGGCGACGTCGGTGGCAAGCGTCGGGCACCACCAGCCGATGTCCTTCGCGGTCAGTGGCTCTCAGAACAACACCTTCCGAGTGGAGTACACGCGATGTCTATGCGTGTCACGGATCATGAACACAACCGTGTACTCCCCTGACGGATCGTCCGCTCGCGGCCTCCACAGAGGCTTCTTGGACACGAAGCCGCCGGTCGAATCGAGACGGAGCGTCCGCGCCCACTTCTTGAGTTTGACCGGGTTCTTGTCAGGATCGAAGAGGCGAACCCGTGCCTTGCCGTAGGGGAGCCACCCTCGGATTCCAACGATCAGTTCGCCGCGACGCGACTTGGTCGCCTCGACTGCGCGCTCATCTGGGTCGGGGACTTCGCAGAAGAAGGGCACGAGGGGAGCGAGGTTGTCCTCGACCCCGACCACCCTGGCGACCTTGCCGCCGATGGGGCATGCTCCGGCGGCAACTCCTGGAACCCACTTCACGGCGGCGCCCGTCATGGCCAGCGCGATGATCGCGGCGACCGTGACGATCTTCCAGATATCAGTAACCAGGCCAGCCAGCGGGCCAACCACTTTGCGAACGGACTCGATTGTGTCGTTGGCCCGGCGCCAGATCGGGACTTGGGTGCTCATCGCAAGGGGCCTCCTTGTGAGGTGGTGTCAGCTCCCGCCGGTCGCTACGGGCAACCGGTCGATTGTGCAGGGAAAGGTGACAAGGGCCAGTCGAAGCTGCCCATCCGACATCGATGCATCGGCGATCCGACTCGCCGATCCGACTTACCTCGGCTACGAGGCAGTCATGGTCCTCACAGTTCGCGGACCTCGACTCGAGAGTCCTTGGCGATAAGGATGCCTCTGTTTGTCGCCGTTGGCGAGAGGGGACTAACGGTCAATTGAGTTCACACACACGGGCTCCCCGGACGTGGTGCACGCATCAACAGTGGAAGCGACCTTGAGGCACACTCCGGCCCCCCGGGGCCTGATGTAGGCGGCGGAGGGCGAGAGCGCTTAACTGCGATCGGCCGAGTCGGAATTCGACCTTTCCCTGCACCGAGGGAGCTACCCCCGGAACGCGATCCCAGACGGTACATCCAGAATCAACCCCAGGTCCCTACCCAACTCGAGGTGGTCTAAACCTCGCTTGCCTTTCAGGGGTTGCCGTGGGCGCCGCTTCAGCTTCCACGGATTCGCGGTAAGTCGGCGCTGGGGGGTGCTCGCCGGTACTCTTGACGGTCTGCCCGATGGGTACGGGCAGTCGGTTTCGGGGGATGAGGAGCTGGTGTGAGCGAGGAGCTCGAGGCGCGCGAGATCGCGGCGGAGCAGGGCTACGTCGACGAGGTCTACGTGCAGCTGGAGGCGTCCACCCGCAGCGCGCAGGCGCTCGCCGCAGAGGGACGCAACCGCGGCAAGCTGGAGCACGAGGGAGGCCTCGTCGAGCGTGACGCGATGGTCTTCCAGGCCGCGAAGCGCATCGCCCAGCTCGACGCCGCCCACGAGGGTCTGGTCTTCGGGCGCCTCGACCTCGACCCCGCGATCGACCCGCTGCCGCGCTACATCGGCCGCATCGGCGTACGCAACGCGGACCGCGACGTCCTCCTGATCGACTGGCGCGCCCCGGCCGCCGGCGTGTTCTACCAGGCCACGGCCGCCACCCCGTCCGGGGTAGTGCGCCGTCGCGTCCTCCGCTCGCTGCACCGCACCGTCATCGGCGTCGAGGACGAGCTGCTGGACCAGGAGATCGAGACCGACCTGCCGATCGTCGGCGAGGGCGCGCTGATGGCGCAGCTGTCCCGGGCCCGCGACCGGTCGATGCACTCGATCGTCGCCACCATCCAGGCCGAGCAGGACCAGGCGATCCGGGCGCCCGGCAAGGGCGTCGTGTCGATCTCCGGCGGTCCGGGCACCGGCAAGACCGTGGTCGCGCTGCACCGCGCGGCCTTCCTCCTCTACTCCGACCGCCGTCGCTACGAGGGCGGCGGCGTGCTCGTCGTCGGTCCGAGCGGCGTCTTCATGCGCTACATCGAGCGCGTGCTCCCCAGCCTCGGCGAGACCGCCGTCGCGCTGCGCTCGCTCGGCGAGGTCGTCGGCGGGATCCGTGCGACCCGCCACGACGAGCCCGCCGTGGCCGACGTGAAGGGCGCCACCAAGATGGCCGAGCTGCTGCGCCGCACCGCGCGTCAGCACGCGCCCGGCGCGCCGACGAGCTTCCGCATCTCCTGGCGCGACGAGACGATCGTGCTCGACCCCGGCCTGCTCGGCAGGCTGCGCCGACAGCTCATGTCGCAGGGCCGCCGCAACCGCCAGTTGCCCCGCGTCGCAAGGACGCTGCTCGACGCGATGTGGCGCCAGGTCACCGGCGAGCGGGGCCGCGAGCGGGGCCGTGAGGCCTTCGACGACGACATGCTCTCCCACGCGGGCTTCGTCGAGTTCGCGTCGGCCTGGTGGCCGCCGCTCGACGCGCCGACCGTCTTCGGCTGGCTGCGCGACCCCGAGTTCCTGGCCCGGGTCGGGGAGGGCGTGGTGTCCCGCGAGGACCAGGTCGTGCTGCTGAAGTCGTGGGACGGCTCCGCCGGGCCGACGATCGAGGACGTGCCGCTGCTCGACGAGCTCCGCTACGCCCTCGGCGACGTACCGCAGCGCACCGACGACGAGCGCGACCTCGACGAGACCGGCCTGCTCGAGGGCGGCGTCGACCTCCAGGAGCTGACCACGATCTCCGAGCGCGAGTACGCCCCCGGTGGACTCGCCTGGTCCGCGCCGACCCACCGCATCGAGGACGACGGCTACGCCCACGTCCTCATCGACGAGGCCCAGGACCTCACGCCGATGCAGTGGCGGATGGTCGGTCGTCGCGGTCGCGCCGCCAGCTGGACGATCGTCGGCGACCCCGCGCAGTCGTCGTGGCCCGACGCGCCGGAGGCCACCGCCGCGCGGGCCGAGGCGCTCGAGGGCAAGGAGCTCCACGAGTTCCACCTGTCGACCAACTACCGCAACTCGGCCGAGATCTACGCCTTCGCCGCCGCCTACGCCCGACGCGTCGGTCTCGACGCCGACCTGCCCGATGCCGTACGCCGGACCGGTGAGGAGCCGCAGGTGGTCGGACCGGTCGACGACCTCGAGGCCGCCGTGCGCGAGTCCGTCACCACCATCAGCGGGCGTGTCGAGGGGACGGTGGGCATCGTCGTACCCGTGGCGCGGCGCTCCGAGGTCAACGCCTGGCTCGCGTCGTGGCCCGAGCACGCCGACGACGCCGCGGGTGCCCGCGCCGCCGTCGACTCGAGCGTCACCCCGAGCGGGGAGGACCGCATCGTCGTGCTGACCGGCCTCGACACCAAGGGCCTGGAGTTCGACGGCATCGTGGTCGTCTCGCCGCAGGAGATCGAGGACGAGTCCGCCACCGGCCGGGCGACCCTCTACGTCGTCCTGACCCGCGCCACGCAGCTGCTCACGACGGTCAGCTGATGGCGTCGCGGGGCGTCGATTCGGACGGGTTGGTCTGACTTCGTAGCATCGCCGCACGGTCACACCTGTCACACACGTATCGGTCACGCACACCTGGGGAGGGCGATGTCACGGCTCGCGCGCGCCCTCGTCGGCGCCGTCTGCGCCTCCGCGCTCGTCGTCGTGGCGCACGCCGCGCCGGCGCCCGCGTCGATCCCGCGCGGTGACACGGTCGACTCCGACCCCGCGCCGACCTGGGGCTGGGAGCAGGTCTTCAGCGACGGGTTCGACGGCCCCGCCGGGACGACCTCCGACCAGTGGCACAGCATGCTCGGAGGCCAGGGCTCGGCCGTGCAGAACGGCCTGGGCCAGCTCGACGTCGGCCAGGTCGCCCAGATCCGGAGCAACGCCGGCTGGACCCTCCCGGTGGGCACCCAGGTGCGGGTCACGGCCAGCCTGGTGATGCCCGACGTGGGCACCAGCTACGCCGCCTTCTGGGTGCAGCACCCCGACGGCGTCGACCCGCGCGAGGTCGACGTCATCGAGAGCTACGGCCCGCTCAAGCAGTGGGGCGCCCAGCTCGGCTCGCACATCTGCTACGACGACGCGCCGGACACGGTCGCCAACGCCTGCGTCGCGACCGGACGCGGCCCCGAGCTGTTCCCCGTGACACCGGCGTTCCCCGCCGGCGCGATGCCGTGGGAGGTCTACTGGCAGTACTCCGCCGAGTTCACGATCGGTGGCGACACGGTGACCTACTCCGCGACGGACGGCGCCGGCAACCGGCTCTACGACGTGGTGTCCACGCCGGACGCGCGACGCGTGCCCGGCAACGCCACGCCCTTCCACCTGCGGCTCTCCAACAAGCTCGTCGAACCCCAGTACGCCGTCGCCGGCGGCACCCGGCCGAGCATGCTGGTCGACTGGGTCAGCGTCGACGTCAAGGTGCCGTAGGCGGTCGGACCGGGTCCGGGTCCGGCAGCACCGGTCCTGCCGCGGCCGCCGGGCGACCGAGACCGGCGACGGCGCCGAGGACGAGCAGGATCCCGACGACCGCGACCGGGCCGAGCGACTCGCCCAGCACGACCGCGGCCACCACCGCCGCGGTGACGGGCTCGACGAGGCTGGCCGTCACCGCCGTGCTCGGCGCGACGACGCGCAGGCCGGAGTAGAGCAGGACGTAGGCCAGCGCCATGGTCAGCACGCCGAGGTAGGCCAACCACGCCAGGGCGGCCGCATCGGTCGTGACGTGCGGTCCGTCGACCAGCGCCGTGCACGGCAGCAGCACCACGGCGCCGACCAGCGTCATCCCGCTGGTGAGCACGAGTGGGGACGACTCCTTGCTGATCGAGCCGCCGGCCGCGGTGGTGAGGGCGTACGTCGTCCCGCTCGCGATCGCGAGCAGCACCCCGGCGACCGGGGCCGGGCCGGTCGACGACGCGTGCCCGGCCACGCTGACCATCAGCAGGCCGGCGAGGGCCGCCACCAGCACCACCAGCCGCCCCGCCGCCGGGGGCCGGCGATCGCGCACCGCCTCCGCCACGGTCAGGAGGACGGGCGCGAGGCCGAGGCTGACCACGGTCGACACGGCGACCCCGACCTGGGTGACCGAGACGAAGTAGAAGCCCTGGTAGGCGGCCGTGCCGGCGCCGACGACGAGCAGCTGGCGGGGCCGCGAGCGGGCCAGCTCGACGAGCTCCCCGGCCCGGCGCACCGCGAGGAGGGCGACCAGCAGCACGACCGCGGCGATCGCCATCCGCCAGGCGCTGATGGTCACCGGCGACATCGCCTCGTGCTCGCGGATCAGCTGGACCGCCAGCCCGCCGGTGCCCCACAGGACGCTGGCCGCCGCGACCTCGGCGAGGCCGCGCAGGTGGGACGGCGACGACCCGTGGCTCATGAGCGTGAGTCTTCCAGTGCCGCGAGTGAAGCGTACGTCGCGTCCCGCGCTGCGTCGGATGGCCTCCCGAGCCGCCATCCACGGTTGTGCGTCGATCGTGGCGACACCGCCGACCCGCGTTAGCATCACGACGAGTTCTTGCAGGCGAACGACGGGGTTCAATTCGATGTGGTCCAACAGTGTGGTGCGGCGGGGCGCTCTGGCGACGTGGGACGTCGTCTGCTGGACCCTCGGGGTCGCCTTTGTAATCGGCCTCCGCTACTCCTTCAACATCAACGAGGTCCAGTGGGAGTCGGTGCTCCGCTACCTCGTCCTGTCGTGCGTGTTGCTGGTCGTCATCGGGGTCGCCACGAAGTTCTACCGCGGTCGCTTTCTTGTGGGCTCCTTCGACGAGGCCCTCGGCCTCGCCCTGCACTTCCTCGCCGTCGCCGCGATCACGGTCGTGACGGCACCTGTCCTCAACGACCTCCTGCCCCGGAGCCTGCCCGTCCTTGCCCCTCCGATGGCGCTCGTGGCAGCGGCTGCAGGTCGCTGGTTCTATCGGGCGATGCGCGACCGCGGCCACGAGTCGCGCCACTCCGGCCGGGCCCTGCTGATCTACGGCGCCGGTGACGCCGGCCGACAGGTGCTCAGCCTGGTGCGGGCCGACGACAGCCTCGGGTTGCGCCCGGTGGGCTTCCTGGACGACAACCCCGGCAAACGCCACCTCCGGATCCATGGGATCCCCGTCGTTGGCTCGGGCGCGTCGCTCGTCGAGGCGGCCGACAGCGTCGACGCGTCCGCCGTGCTGATCGCCGTGCCTCGGGCTCCCGGCGAGCTAGTCGACCGGGTCCAGCGCCAGGCGACCAAGGCCGGGCTCGAGGTCTTGGTGCTGCCGCGTCTCGGCGAGCTGTCCAACGGCGAGGTCAAGCGCAACGACATCCGACGCGTCGAGATCAGCGACGTCCTCGGTCGGCACCAGGTCGCGACCGACCTCTCCGCCATCGCCGGCTATCTCAGCGGCAAGCGCGTGCTCATCACGGGCGCCGGCGGGTCGATCGGCTCCGAGCTCGCCCGCCAGGTCCACCGGTTCGGCCCGTCGTCCATGACGCTGCTCGACCGCGACGAGTCCGCGCTGCACGCGGTCCAGCTGGCGATCTACGGCCACGGCCTGCTCGACTCACCGGAGACCGTGCTGGCCGACATCCGCGAGAAGGACAGCCTGCGCGCAATCTTCGCCGACGTCCGCCCGCAGATCGTCTTCCACGCCGCTGCGCTGAAGCACCTGCCGATGCTCGAGCGCTTTCCCGCCGAGGGCTGGAAGACCAACGTCCTCGGCACGCTCAACCTCCTCCAACTCGCGGCCGACTTCGACGTCGAGCGGTTCGTCAACATCTCCACCGACAAGGCCGCCGACGCTACGAGCGTCCTGGGCTCGACCAAGCGCTTGGCCGAGCAGCTCACGGCCTGGCACGCCGAGACCACCGGCGCGCCCTTCATGTCGGTTCGCTTCGGCAACGTGCTGGGCTCGCGCGGGTCGATGCTGCACACATTCAACGCGCAGATCGCCGGTGGTGGGCCGATCACGGTCACTCACCCCGACGTGACTCGCTACTTCATGACGATCCCCGAGGCCTGCGAGCTCGTCGTGCAGGCCGGGGCCATGGGTGACGGGGGTGCCGTGATGGTGCTCGAGATGGGCGAGCCGGTGCGCATCCTCGACGTCGCCAAGCGGATGATCTCGCTCTCGGGGCCCAGGGCATCGACATCGTCTTCAGTGGTCTGCGTCCGGGCGAGAAGCTACATGAGGTCCTCTTCTCCGAGGCGGAGGCCGCCACGGCTACCGGTCACTCGATGATCCGGTCGGTATCGGTCCCACCCATCGACCCGGCCGAGTTGAGTGACCTGACCCACACGGCGGGAGACACGTGACACGCTGCGTTGCCAACTCGACACCGGATACTTCCGAGGAGCACATGTGAACCACCCCGCCCCGCCCCACGCCGAGGACCTCGCGGGAGCGACGGTCGCCATCACCGGAGGCACCGGCTCATTCGGCGCCGTGATGGCGCGCCACCTCCTTGAGGAAGGGGTCGCGCAGGTCAACGTCTTCAGCCGCGATGAGGCCAAGCAGGACCTGATGCGTCGCTCGTTCAACGACGAGCGCATGCGCTTCTTCTTGGGCGACGTCCGCGACGCCGACTCCGTGCGCCCTGCCTTCACCGGCGCTGACTTCGTCTTCCACGCAGCCGCGCTCAAGCAGGTGCCCTCGTGTGAGTTCTTCCCGCAGCAGGCGGTCAAGACCAACATCGTCGGCAGTCACAACGTCATCGAGACCGCCGCCGCATCCGGTGTTCGGGCGCTGGTGTGCCTGAGTACCGACAAGGCCGTTTACCCGGTCAACGCGATGGGGATGTCGAAGGCCCTCATGGAGAAGACGGCGCAGGCCTACGCACGCAACAATCCCACGTCGGGCATGACCGTCTCGGTGACCCGGTACGGCAACGTGCTCTACTCCCGTGGCTCGGTCATCCCAGCGTTCGTAGCGCAGCTGCACGCGGGCCAGCCACTGACGCTCACCGAGCCCACGATGACCCGGTTCCTGATGTCGCTGCAGGAGTCGGTCGAGCTGGTCAAGCACGCCTTCCTCAATGCCCGCCCGGGCGACCTCTTCGTCAAGAAGGCGCCGGCGTCCACGGTAGACACCCTCGCGCGCGCGGTCTGGGGGCTGCTCAGCGAGGACGAGCCGGACGTGCGGGTCATCGGCATGCGGCACGGTGAGAAGCTCCACGAGACGCTGCTGAGCCGGGAGGAGTTCGTCAAGGCCGAGGACCAGGGCGACTTCTTCCGGGTGCCGCTCGACGACCGCGGACTGCAGTACGAGAAGTACTTCACCGAAGGCGAGGACGCCGTCTCGCACGTCGCGGACTACGCCTCCGACAACACCGAGCGGCTCGACGTGGCGGCGACCCAGGCCCTCCTCCGGACCATTCCCGAAGTGGTCGAGGAACTGGCGCGTCGATGACGGCGCCGGCTCGGCCGCCCGCCGGGCGGCGGGGCCCGATCTCGCGGATCACGAGCAGCCGCGTCCTGAGCACCTCGGCCACCAACCTGGCGATCGCCGGTGGTGCGGCCTTGGGCGGCGTCATGCTCGCGCGCGGCCTCGGACCCGAGGACCGCGGTGTCTATGCCGCGGTCTTCGTGTGGATGACCTACCTGCTTGCGCTGAGTGAGGGCGGCCTGAACGCCGCGGTGGTCTACTTCCTCGGCAAGGCGCCGGGGCAGCTGGGGCGCATCGTGCGTCTCGCCCTCGGAGGGGTCGTCCAGCAGACGGTCGTCATCCTCGGCCTGGC
The DNA here is from genome assembly GCF_900105585.1 of Nocardioides exalbidus. Classification (NCBI taxonomy): domain Bacteria; kingdom Bacillati; phylum Actinomycetota; class Actinomycetes; order Propionibacteriales; family Nocardioidaceae; genus Nocardioides; species Nocardioides exalbidus. The sequence continues at coordinate 1,169,154 of NZ_FNRT01000002.1, read as the reverse complement.
CGTCGGAGTCGTGCTGCTGCTCGACCTGGGACCCGCCCTCACCCGCCACTATCTCCTAGGCTTCGCCCTGCTCGTGCCCGCCCTCGTTGGCGGTGTCTTCACCGCCGCGCTCTACGGGCTCGACCTGCGCCGGTGGAACCTGGCCCGGGCGATCCAGATGCCCGTCTACACGGGCGGCATCCTCGTGCTGCTGCTGCTGGACGCGGTCGCGGTCGACCGCGCGCTCGTGGTCTACGGCCTCTCGGTCGGGGTGTCCGGCCTGACCAGCGTGCTATTGCTGGCTGCGGCCCGGCACTCGGCCGTTGCCGGCGCGGTGGAGGGCGAGGCTCCCGTCGAGCGCGGGTCGCTCCGAGCGTACGCCGTCCGCAACGCGGCCTGGGTGGTGCCGGCCATGACCAACACCCGCGTCGACCAGCTTGCGCTGTCCGTGACGGCCTCCCCGGCGACGCTGGGGGTTTACGCTATCGCCAGCACATGGTCGCAGATGGCGTCCCCGGCGATCAGCGCCATCGGCAACGAGCTGCTCCCGCGAATCAGCGCCGAGACCGAGGCCGAGGCGCGCCATGACTCGGCCCGCATCGCCGTTCGCCGTGCCGCCGTCGGTGGCCTGGCCGTCGGCGTGGTGTCTGCGCTGCTGGCTTGGCCCGCCATTCACCTGCTTTTCGGCAGAAACTTCTCCGAGTCCGTCCTCCTCTCGGTCGCGCTCGCGCCGGCCGCCTGGGGCATCGCCGTCCGCTACGTCTCGGCCGACGTGCTGCGCGGCGTCGGGCGACCCCAGACCGCGGCCGCGGTCGAGGGAGCCGCCCTGCTGGTCGGCGTACCCGCGCTGCTCCTCACGGGCCTGCTGGCGAACGGACTGGCGGTCGCCCTGGTCATGTCTGTCGTGTCGGCAGCCTCGGCCTGGATCCTGATGCGGCGGGCGCTCTCCGCCGCCGCCATGGCGTAGGCGCCAAGCCGGACCAGCCGGGCTAGGCCGACTCAGCCGACGCGTGCACCTCTGCCTCGTCGGCATCTCGGTCGAGGCGGCGACGCAGGACGAGCCACGCGATCAGGACCACGGTGAAGCCGATCGCCAGCTGGCCGCCCTGGTAGAGCTGGTTGTTCGCCGAGAGGTACAGGACCTGGATGCCGAGGTAGAAGAAGACGATGCATGCCAGCGGGTCGCGCCGACGGCACATGTCGCGCCAGGCCAGCCCGAATGCCAGCCCGAAGAGCGCCATCAGCGGCACAACCCCGACGAACGAGACGTCGGATGCCGGGTGGACGAAGAAGGTCGACCACTGCACACCGGCAACCCATCCCACCTCGTCGATCTGGCCCTCGTAGGAACGGGCCTCGATGGCGTCCTCGTCGAGCCCGGCGACCCTCGCCACGTTGTGGCGGACGAACGAGGAGAATCCGAGACCGTAGGTCGGCTCCCAGGGTGAGTCCATGGCCAGCGACAGGCCCTTGTAGCCCTGTGTCAGGTAGCTCGACAGCAGCGTCCCGGTCGGCTGCGCGACCGGCGGCACGACCGTGAAGAACACGCTGTCGCTCCGCTCCTCGCCGAAGCTCGCCAGCGCCGTCGAGGTCATCGCGTCGTCGATCGACTCCTTCTCCGGGCTGTCCGAGGCCTCGACGTCGGCCGCGACCCGCCCCGAGAGGGTCGAGCTGTAGTAGGCGAGGAAGGCACCGGTTACCAGCGCGGCGCCGGCGACGCACGCGGCGACTCGTCGCCACCGGCTGCGGGTGTGCTGGGTCGACGTCGAGGCCACCAGGACGAGGAAGAGCACGAGGTAGCCGGCGATCTCGCCGACGTCCTGGTTGACGGCCCGGGAGACGCCGAGTGCAAGGCTCAGGAGGGTGGTGATGACACCGAGGGTCCGCGCGAGGCGCGAGATGCGCGGCCAGAAGAACAGCGTGAGCGGCAGGATCCCGATGGTCAGGGGAGCCACCAACATCCCCAGGTAGGTCGCCACTTGGGGGATCTCGAGCTCGGCGGCCGTCTTCTCGGCGTAGGCGCGGCCCGGGTCGGTGAGCCCACCGACGACGTCAGGGTACCAGTTCCCGGTGCTGTTGTAGACGGTGAGCGGGTAGAGGACGAGGTAGACGAGCGCACCGACGACGAGGATCGAGCTCGCGGACAGGCGTGCTCCGCCCGTGGCGAACAGCGGCTCCGGCTGGCGCCGTACGGCCCAGAGGTACCCCGCGCACATGGCGACCAGGCACGCCAGGAGGAACGCGTAGACCTTCGCGGGATTGTCCAACTGCCAGTCGATAGGACCGATCAGGGAAACGACGATGGTGACCGCGAACAGGCCGGCACCCGCCAGCAGTGGGACGAGGCGCGTCGCACCGGTGAACGAGAAGAGCAGCGGCGCATCCGTGTCACGCATCTGCCGATGTCGGAGGACGTCGGACCAGGTCATCGTCGGGCCTCCTCGGCGAGCGCCACGATGCGCGCCGCCTGTCGCACGTTGTTCTTCCGCTCGACCACGAAGGCCCGGCCGCGCTGCCCGCGACGCTCCAGCGCCTCAGGTCCCTCGGCGAACGCTGTCGCGAGGGCGGTGGCGAGACCCGGGGCGTCGGGTTGATCGATCGTCAGCACGTGGTCGAGATACTCGGCCGGCATGCCCGGGAGCCGGGTGGAGAGCACCGGGGTCCCCGACGCGAGGTACTCCATGTTCTTGGACGGGAACGAGTACTGGGTGAAGACCTCGTCCGGGGGCCGGGGGTTGATCAGCACCCACGCGCGGCGCTCGGCGTCGAGCACCTCGTCCAGCGGCACTGGCCCGCGATAGGTGATCCGCGGGTCACGCGCAGCGATCTCGGCCAGCTCGGCGGCGTACTCACCTTGGCCGAGCACGATCAGCTCGGCGCTGCTCTCGTCCCAGGCCTGGAAGCCTCGCACGAGCGTCTCGAGGCCGTACTCCTTGCGCAGGGCGCCGGCGTAGAGGACGGTCGGGTGCGGCGACTTCCCGGCGGCGCCCGCTGCCGGCGCGACGGCCTCGGAGTCGACGAGGCCCTCCATGACGATGGACGGCTTGCCACCGGTGTCCAGGACGTCGGCCATCTGCCGGGTGAGCACGACGAACCCGTCGAGCATCCCGAGCGAGGCGGTGACCGAGCGTCGGGCCACGCGGTAGAGGGTCCCGACGGTGCGGTCGCTCGCGTCGTCGACATCCACCATGTAGGAGTAGAGGTCGGCGAAGATGCCGATGCGCGACATGCGCGCGCCGCGCAGGCAGGGCAGCACGCTCGACATCGCCGAGACGTAGGACCCGTCGACGACGAGCACCCGGGTCGCGGCCCGCCGCGTCCGCCAGCGCCACGCCAGCGTTCCGCGTGCCATGCCGAGCGCGATCCAGACCTGCCTGAGCACGGGCAGGTTCGGGAACGGGAGGTGGTCCACGGTGAGTCGGTCCGAGGCCGCCCCGCGGCGGCGCGGCCACCAGACGCCTCGGTGGAACTGCCGCGTGATGCTGCGACCGACCAAGGAGTGGACCCGGCACCCCTGCTCCACGAGGCCGCGCTGGATGAGGTTGTGGAACTTGAACGACGCCTCCGGCATGCCGTAGGTCACCACCTGGACGCCGGACCGCTCGCTCGCCCGCATCCTCGCGAACTCGTCGGGGGTGGGGGCGCTGGAGATGTAGAGCACCTCGATCGGCTCGGTCACAAGACGTCCTCCGTCCGGGGTAGTCCGAGGGTGCGCCCGAGTGCAACCCACGACGCGCGTAGGTCGTCGGGTCGGGGCAGCACGGGCAGTCGCGATGCCGCGGGCTCCTGGCCGAGCCAGCTCGGCGTACGACCGGCGCGCGCGGCGAGGTCGGTGTGCGCCGGGATGGCCGAGGCGACGACGTCCCCGGGGGACAGGGCGAGCGCCTCGGTCATCGAGAAGCCGAGACTCTCGAGGCGGCTCGTGAGCAGTACGGCGCTCGCTCGGCGTAGTAGGGCGACCATCACCGGGCGGGACACGGGCTCGCCGGTGACGTCGAGGCCGAGCAGGTCACCGACGCGCCGAACCTCCTGCCAGCACCCGGAGCCGTCGTCGTTGCCCGCCAGCACCACGCGCGTCGGCAGATCGGATCGCGACGCGGTGAGCGCCAGCGCGGTGAGCGGGTCCTTGTACCAGGTGATGGTGCCCGGGACGAGCACGAACGGCTCGGCCGGCACCCCTGCCACGTCTCCTGCCACCCCGTCGGCCGGGTCGAGCACGTCCATCGGGTGGAGGACCTCGCTGACCTCGACCTCGCGACCCGTGCGACGTGTGACCAGGTCGGCCATGGCAGCGGTGAGTGCCACGACCCGCGAGGAGCGGCGGACGTTGAGCGCGGCCAGCAGCCGGCGCTGGCGCATCCGGCGCTGCATGCGAGCCGGGTACGGGCGCGCGAGCTCGGCGAAGTCCTCGTCGGGCAGAAAGTTCCACGCGCTCTGGACCAGGACGGTGCTTCCGCCCATGAAGCGGGGGCGCGCCGTCTCCACGATCTGCACGTCGGGGGACGGGCTGAAGCCGACCCGGTCCAGGGCGTCGTCGACGACCCGGCCGCCGAGGGACCGTCTTGGGTGGCCGTGGTCCGGGGCCGTCATGAGGTCCGGATGCCGGCCCAAGCGTGGTGCCTGCCGGCGGTTGAGAGGATGAACCGGACCACGCGGTTGCTCGTGTCGGACACCTCGTAGCCACCGGGCATGGACGTCGTGACCGCTCCGTCGGAGATGGCGACACCCACCGCACGTACGACGTCGCCCGCGTCGAGCCCGGTCATCATGATCGTGCCGGCGTCGAGCGCCTCGGGCCGCTCGATCGAGTCCCGCAGCGTGACGCCGGGGAAGCCAAGGATCGCCGACTCCTCCGAGATTGTGCCGGAGTCGGAGAGGACGCACGCGGCGTCGACCTGGAGCTTGTTGTAGTCGTGGAAGCCGAAGGGCTCGAGCCAGCGGATGTCGCCCTCAATCGCCTCGTTGAGCGCCTCGAGCCGCTTGCGCGTCCGCGGGTGCGTCGAGACCACGACCGGGTCGCCATAGGCCTCGTGGACCGCGCGGAGGCAGTTGACAAGCATCCGCAGCCGGTCGGGGGAGTCGACGTTTTCCTCACGGTGCGCGCTCACCAGGAAGTACTCACCCGGGGTCAGGCCGAGCCGCGACACGACGTCGGAGGCAGCGATCCGCTCGCGGAAGTGCTCGAGGACTTCGCGCATCGGCGAGCCGGTCACCAGCACTCGCCGGGGGTGCAGGCCCTCAGCCAGCAGGTTGCGCCGGGCGTGCTCGGTGTAGGCGAGGTTGAAGTCTGCGACGTGGTCGACGAGGCGCCTGTTGGTCTCCTCAGGGACGTTGTCGTCGAAGCACCGATTACCGGCCTCCATGTGGTACGTCGGGATCCGCATCCGCTTGGCCATCACGGCCGCAAGGCAGGAGTTGGTGTCGCCGAGCACGAGCACCGCGTCGGGACGCTCCGCCGTGAGCACCTCCTCGGTGGCGATGAGCACGCCGCCGAGCACCGCGCCTAAGCTGCTGGTGTCGACACCGAGGTAGTGGTCGGGCGCCCGCAGCCCGAGATCCTCGAAGAAGACTTCGTTGAGGGAGCGGTCGTAGTTCTGGCCGGTGTGGACGAGACGGTGCTCGATTCCCTCGGTGGCCTCTAGGCGGGAGATCACCCGGGACAGCCGGATGATCTCTGGACGGGTGCCGACGACGGTGATCACCTTCATCGCGCTCGCACCTCCTCGGGGTACTGGTCGGGGTCTTGAGGGTCGAGCAGCTGGTCGGCCCAGAACATCGTGATGAGGTCGTGGTCGCCGACGTTGTCCAGGGCGTGGACCCACAGGGTGGGCATGTCCACGAACGCGGGCCGGTCGCCGGAGAGCCGGAAGGTCACCACGTCGTCGTGCAGCAGCCGGCGTAGGGAGATCTCGGCCTCGCCGGACACCACGAAGAACCGCTCCACCTTTCGCAGGTGGTAGTGGTGGCCGCGGCCGTGGCCCGGCACGGTCGTGGAGACGAACGCCTGGGCGGTGCCGCCGTGCGAGCGGGCCGTCTCGAAGAGCCGGCCACGCGCGTCGGCGTGCACCTGCGCCTCGATCGGGAACGCCTGGGGGAAAAGGTAGGACCGGTAGGTGTTGAACAGGTCCACCGCGAACGGGTCGCCGAGGTCGGGCAGCTCACCGCGCTCGGAGTACAGCGCGTGGAACTGGCGCAGCAGACCAAGGACCTCGGTGACCATGTGCTCCTCGCCGGCCGCCACCTGCGACGAGTCTTCGCGCCGGAGCGCGGCGTCGATGATCGCCGCGGCCGCGCCCTGAGCGTGCAGGAGGGGAACGCTGCGGTCGACGTGGACCTCGGGACTGCCGCCGGTGGCGACCTCGTGGCAGAACGTCGCGACGAAGGAGTTGTAGGCGGGTCTTCCGTGCTCGCCGAACAGGTTCGGCAGGACGACGTCGGCCGTGGTGCCCGGCAGGGCGCGGAGGATGTCCCCGGCGCGACGCTTGCCGCGACCGTAGGCGGTGTCCCGGTCGTGGTGAATCGTGTTTGAGTAGACGACGTGCACCGGCCGGTCGTCGAGTGCGGTCGCGAGCGATTGCGCGAGGTCAGCGTTGCCCAGCTCGACCTCGTCGTCGGTCGCGGCGCGGTTCACGCCGGCGAGGTGCAGCACGGTGTCGACGTCGCGGAGCGCGTCGGCCAGCCGCTCGGGGTCGGACATCACATCCCGCCCGATCCGTGCGGCGTCCACGCCGTGGCGTGCTCGCAGGCGGCACGCCGTGTGCCACCCGAGGAACCCGTGCCCCCCCGTGATCGCGACCTTCATCGCAGTTCCTCCCACGCCTCGAGCCCCACTGGTGCTTCCCATCTCGTCGTCAGCCAGCCGTTCTCCTGGTGCTGGCCGAACCACATCATCTCCAGCCGCCTGCTCTCGCCCGCCAACCGCGGCGAGCGCCGGCCCAGGCGCCCACCAGCGCGCACGGCGGCGGACGCCACCCGGACCGGGACGTGTCGGGGCTCGCGTCCGCCCAGTCGACGGACGAGCTCGGCGACCGTCAGGCCCTCCCATGGGTGCAGGACGATCCCCGGAGGAGCCTCGTCGCTGAGGGTAACAAAGGCAATCGCGTCGGCCACGTTGGCGACCAGCGCCTGCGGGGTGGGACCCTCGCCTGCCCCGGCGACCGAGGCGAGCGGCGAGGCCAGCACCCGGGCGAGGGACCTCGTCACGTCGCGGCCGGGCCCGTGCACCGAAGTGGGACGGAACACCACGACGTCGTGGGCGTCGGTGAGCGCCACCTCGGCTAGGGCCTTGGTGGTCGAGTAGGGGCTGAACGGGTCCCGATCGTTCGTCTCGTCGAGGACTCTCCGGCTGCCCTGGACTGCCGCGGTGGAGACGTGGACGAGCCGTGCCCCGGCCGGGCGGGCCGCGGCCAGCACGACCGGCAGCAGGGAGTTGGCCCCGGTCAGCTCCGGCGACACCCCCCCGGTGGCAGCGGCGACCCCTGCAGCGTTGACGACGCCTGCACAGGCGGCGAGCTCCTCGCGGAGCGCGGCGGCGGCCTCGTTGACTTCCGGGCGGTCGAGGTCGGCGCGGAGCGCGGGCACGTCCAGTGCCGTGCTCGTCAGGCGTGGAGCCTTGAGCGGCAGCACCTCGGCACCGCGGGCGCGCAGTGCATCCATGACGGAGCCACCGACGAAGCCGCTCGCGCCCAAGACCGCCACCCGGGTCATCGGCGGCTCCCGGCGGCGGTGACGAGCAGCTGCTCGAGCCGCTCGGCGCCAACCGCTCGACTCATCTGGCCGGCGTAGGCCTCGCGACCGCGCGCCCCCATCGCCCGCAGCTCGGCGGGTTGGGCGGCGGCTACCGCGCGCAGCGCCCCGGCCAGGGACGTGGGGTCGTCGGGCCGGGCGACGAACCCGCACCGCGCTTGCCGCACGACCTCGGCGGCGTCACCGGCGACGGCGCACACGACCGGCAGGCCGCAGGCCATGGTGGCCTGGAGCTTGCTGGGGATGGTGCCGCGGAAAAGGGGCAGGTCCCGGAGCGAGACCAGCTGGGCGTCGGCGTTCGCCATCAGCGGGGGCATGTCGCTCAACGGGTGGCTGCCAAGGAAGGCCACCCGCTCGGCAACGCCCAGCTCCGCGGCCAGCGCCCGCAGCCCGGGGACAGCGACGCCGTCGCCGACGAACGCGAGCCCGAGGTCGGGCAGGTCGTCGAGCTGGCGCATGGCCCGGACCGCGGTGTCGAGGCCCTGCACGTCGCCGATGCTACCGGCGTACATCACCCAGCGCTCGGCGCCGTCGAGCGGTGACGGATCGAGCGGCGCGCTGGGCACGAAGACGTCCTCGTCCACCCAGTTGGGGATCGACACCGGCGTGACCTGGCTGCCGCGCCCGGACAGCGTCGCGGCCATGGTGGGGGCGATTGCCGCGATCCCGGCCGCGCCGCGGTAGAGGCGGGCCAGCCATGCGTGCAGCGCGCGCTCGACGGTATCGGTGGTCCGGGACCCCCCGATGAAGCCGCTCGCCGTCACCGTCTCGGGCCAGAGGTCCTGCACGTAGAGCACGTAGGGGACTCCCCAGACGCGGCGCAGTGTCATCGCCGCCATGCCGACGGTCGCCGGGGTCAAGTAGACCAGGCACACGTCGACCCGGCGCAGCCAGCCGACCTGCGTGGTAGCCGAGCCGGCGAACGAGCCCAGGCTGACCATCCGCCGCACCGCGGAGCGGTCGTGGCTCGGCACGTCGGGCACGCGCAGCAGCGAGATGCCGTCGCGGACCTCGGTCGCGCGCGGGCGCATCCGGTGGCCGTCGTAGACGCGGCCCAGCGGATAGCTCGGGAAGCCGGTCAGCACCCGGAGGTCGTGCCCGCGCTCGTGGAGCGCACGGGCGATGGCCGTCGGGTGGGCGGCCGAGCCGGTCTCCGGCTCGTACCACTGGGAGATCATGCCGATCCTCATGACGCCACCCTGACCCGTCGGCCCAAGAGGCTGGGAAGCGAGTGGTAGATGACCGCGACGACTGCTGCGACCAGGATCGCCCCGGCGGTGTGCAGCGCCAGCGTGGCGCTGCACACGACCAGGCCACCCGTGGCCACGATGGCGGTCGACCCCAGATGGGACAGGCCGACGTCGAGCAGTCGCTGGTAGACGTGCGAGCGGTGCGCCTCCATCAGCGCCTCACCCCGCAGTGCGCGGCGCAGGAGCGTGCCGCTCGTGTCGACGAGGTAGACGGTGAGGGGGGCAAGGGCGAGCCACAAGTCGGCCTCGCGCACCGCGGTGAGGAGGGCGAGCACGCCCACCAGGGCGCCGATCCCATAGCTGCCGACGTCGCCGAGGAACACTTTCGGGCGGTGGGCGTTCCACGGCAGGAAGGCCAGCGCGGCGCCAGCAAGGGACCACGCCGCGGCTGACACGAGCCCGTCGGACGCCTGGGCCCCCAGGGCGCCGTACCAGCACGCCGCCAGCAGGGCGCTGGTGGCGGAGATAGCGTTGACCCCGTCCATGAAGTTGAACGCGTTGACGTAAGAGACCAGCCACAAGCAGCCGAAGATTGCGACCAGGGCCACGGGCCACGGCGTCGGGCTGCCGACCGCGACGGCGGTCGCCACCCCGGCGGCGATCGTGCCCTGGAGGGCGAGGCGGATCCGGGCCGAGACGTGGGCGACGTCGTCCGCGAACCCCAGCGAGGCCAGAAGCAGCATCCCGGCGCAGGTCGCTAGGACGGCCCAGCCATCCACCACATCGTCGAGCGCGGAGCCCGCGATGAGCGCCGAGACGACTCCCGCTGTGCAGCCGGCGATCATCGCCAGGCCACCGCCGCGCGGCACCACCACGACGTGGGAGGAGCGCTGATTGGGGACGTCGACCACCTGGAGCCGCCTGAGCAGCGAGAGCACCGGAACCATGGTGGCGCTGGTGACGACGAAGGAGATGAAGAACTGGAGCACGCCTAGTTGACCACGTCAGACATGTGGGGACCCTTCGTCGCAGCGTGCCGCGAAGGTGTTGCCCCCCGGCTCGGCCCGCAGTCTAGATGACGGCGTGGGCACGCCCTGCCCGAGCCCTCGGACGCTCTAGGCTGAGAACCATGTCTTCTTCGCAGCAGGCAGGCGGCCGCGTCCTCGTCACCGGCGGTGCCGGCTTCATCGGTACGACGCTCGCGCGCGAGCTCGCCGACTCCGCGGAGCAGTGGGTCGTGCTCGACAACCTGCACCCGCAGGTGCACCCCGGCTCGGAGCCGCCCGCCGACCTCCCGGGGTCCGTGGACCTGCGGGTCGGCGACGTCACGAGCGCCGACGACCTGGACGCCGTGGTCGCCGAGCTGCGGCCCGACACCGTCGTGCACCTCGCCGCCGAGACCGGCACCGCGCAGTCGCTCTCGGAGAGCACCCGCCACGGCATGGTCAACGTCGTCGGCACCACGCAGCTGCTCGACTCGCTGACGCGCGCCGGGCACGTGCCGAGCCACTTCGTGCTGACCAGCTCGCGCGCCGTCTACGGCGAGGGCGTGTGGCGCAACGTCGACGGCTCGACCTTCCAGCCCGGCCTGCGCACCCACGCCCAGCTCGAGTCGGGGAAGTGGGACCACGGCGACGGCGCGGCCCACGTGCCCAACACCGTGCTCGGCACCCACCCGAACCCGATCAACGTCTACGGCGCCACCAAGCTCGCGCAGGAGCAGATCCTCTCGGCGTGGACCGGCTCCCACGACACCCGGTTGTCGGTGCTGCGCCTGCAGAACGTCTACGGCCCGCGCCAGTCGCTGTCGAACCCCTACACCGGCATCGTGTCGCTCTTCTCGCGGCTGGCTCGCGAGGGGCAGTCGATCCCGCTCTACGAGGACGGCGAGATCACCCGCGACTTCGTCCACATCGACGACGTGGTCAGCGCGCTGGTCGCCGCGATCGCGCACAAGCCGGCCGACCACATGCGCACCGTCGACGTGGGCAGCGGCATCCGGACGACCATCGGCGACCTCGCCCGCGAGGTCGCGCGCTACCACTCCGCGCCCGAGCCGCACGTCACCGGCCAGTACCGCGACGGCGACGTCCGGCACGCGTCCTGCGACGTCGAGGTCACCCTCCGCCAGCTCGACTGGCGCCCGGAGGTCGGGCTTCGCGAGGGCGTCGCCGGCCTCCAGGAGTGGATTGCCGGGGAGCTCGGCCGATGACCGAGATCGACGACCTCCCGGTAGTCACCCTCCTCGTCGGCGCGCCGTCCGCGACGGGTCAGGCCGACTGGGAGCTGGCCACCCCGGGTGGCGACGTGCGAATCGTCGAGAACGTCGACGCCCTGCGTGCGGCTCTCGCGGGGCTCCACGACGGGCAGCCCGTGGTCATCGTCGAGGCTGCCACGACTCCTGGTCCCGAGGTGGTCGACCGACTTCTGGCGGCCCGGTGGTCGGCCGACGTGGTCGACGCGCGCACCCTGCCCGTCGACCTGTCCTTGGCGCCGGAGGTCGACATGGCTGCCGAGCTCGCTGCGGTCCGCGTGGGCAAGGTGCGTCCGCGCATGTCCGGATGCTGCGTCCTGGCCAGCGCCTCGATCGCCGCAGAGGTTGCCGACGTCCTCGGCGGGGCCCGTGACGATGGCACCGGGCGCGAGCTCGCCGCCGGGCTCGAGGAGGCCGGGCGCAGCGCCGCCGTCGCCGTGCTCGCCACCGTCGTCCGGCACGCCGACCTGCCGGGCGACCAGCCGGGTGACGCCTCGGGTGGGGCCGAGCCGGGCGACGTGGCTGTTCCGCCAACCGCCCACCCGAACGCCCACCCCACCACCCATCCGGCCCTGCTACCGGCCACCGCCCTGCACCAGGTCCTCTCGACGACCGGCCTGCTCCCCGCGCCCGCCCCGGACGATGCCGCCGATCGGCCCTTCCTGACCGTGCTGACCCGCACCCAGGGCCGGCGCCGCCGCTCGCTGGAGGACCTGCAGGCCTGCCTGTCGGCCCAGGCCGACGTCGACTTCGAGTGGCTCGTCGTGTGCCACCGCACGACCCCCGAGGAGCTCGCCTCGGTCCGCGAGGTGGTAGCCCTGGCGCCCGAGAGGCTCGCGGACCGCATACGGGTGGTCGAGGTGGAGCGTCCCGGCCGCTCGTCGCCGCTCAACGATGGATTCGCCACCGCAAGAGGGCGCTACGTCGCCGTCCTCGACGACGACGACCTGCCCGCGCCCGGCTGGGTCTCCTCCTTCCACCGGCTCGAGCCGGAGCACGCCGGCCGGGTGCTGCGTGTCGGCTCCCTACGGCAGAGCGTCGTACCCCACGGGGAGGGAGAGGACGCCGTGGCGGTCTCGGTGGGCAACCCGCGCCGCGACTGGCCCCAGCGCTTTGACCTGCTCGATCACCTGCGGTACAACGAGACCCCGCCGCCGTCGCTGGCGTTCCCCCGAGGAGCGTTCCACTCGCTCAGGATCAGCTACGACGAGTCGCTCGACGTCACCGAGGACTGGGACTTCCTGGTCAGGACCGCCGCCTTGGTGGGGGTCACCGACTCGCCCGCCATCACCGCGGTCTACCACTGGTGGCTCAGCGGGGAGACCTCCCGCTCGGTGCACGACGAGGCTCACTGGGACAACGCGCGCCAACGCGTGCTCGACGGCTTCGCCGGCGCCCAGGTGCTGCTCGCCGGTGACGGTGGTCGTCGGGTGCAGGCTGAGCTGGCGCAGGCGCGGGAGCGGATCGCGGAACTCGAGGCGTCGCAGCACGAGGTCATCATGAAGCTCGACCGCACAGCGACCGCGCACCAGGAGACCGTCGAGAACTGGCGCGCCACCGAGGCGCGGGTCGAGGAGCTCAAGGAGCGGCTCGACACGGTTCGCACGCGCCACAACACGCGTATCGACCTGCTCGAGGCCATCGAGGAGATCCTCCGCACCACGGGTGCCGAGCGGCCCGCGCACTCCCTCTACGAGATGGGTCCGCAGCAGCTCAAACGGGTCTTCGACGGGCTCAGCACCGAGCCGGCGCGCACCGGGCGCGAGCGTTGGTGGCGCCGCTGAGCCGACCGACCTGGCGGCTCACTAGACCGACTGCGGTCCACCGGCCCGAGGATGCACGGTCGTATCACCCGGTCCGCTCGCGAGATGGCGCGGCGGGGCCATGTCGCGCCTGCGCAGGACGCGCTGTCGCGTCACGGCGACGACGAGCGCGAAGGTCCAGAAACCCAGGGGGATGGTGAGCATCGGCTCGGTGATGCCGTTCACCAGCAACGTGACCATGGTGAAGAGCACGAGCCGGCCGGCCACCGGGTCGCGACCGGTCCTGAGGCCAGACCTCCGCACCGACGCGACGGCGTAGACCACCATGGCGACCGCGACCGCGACCCCGGCGAGGCCAAGTTCGGGCATCACGTCGAAGAAGAAGTTGTGTCCGTGCGGGAACGCGATGCCCGCGCGGTCGTAGATCTGCTGCGCGACGGCGTTCGGCGCGGCGCCGTTCCACGGGTGCTCCCACACTGCGCTCCAGCCCGAGCCCAGCCACGGAGCCGTGTCCAGGGAGGTCTCGATAGCTGCGCGCCAGTAGGCGGAACGACCCGAGAAGGTGGTCAGGTCCTTGCCGAGCAGCACGGTGACGGCGACCAGGCCGACGGCAACGACCCCGATGGCCGAGGCGAGCACCACGGCCAGTTCGCGGCGGGTCCTCTCGCGGATGATCGGCCAGGCGAGCACGACCGCAATCGTGACCGCGAGGCTCAGCATGACGACGAAACCGGTCCCGGACCCGGCGAGGAAGATGCCGCAAGCGTTCACGCCGATGACGGCCAGCCACAGGACCCGCCCCACCAGCCTGCGCGGCATGCCAGCGGCGCAGACCGCGGCCAGGGCGAGCATTAAGGTGTAGGCCAGGATGTTCTCGTTGGTCCCGACGCCGGTGAACTCGGCGCCCCCGGAGAGCGCGTTCGACGTGCCGGGAAGTCCCTGCCGGTAGGAGTCCACCGACAGGTAGACAACCACCACGCCGCCGAGCCCGAGACCCCAGCAGACCAGGAGCGGCTCGCAATTGGCGGCGACGAGCAGGGCGACCACGGCGATGTGGAGGTACATCGTGTCGCCGACGTCGGTGTTGAAGTCGTTGATCGTCCACAGCTGAGAAGCGAAGCAGAGGCTCAGGAACGCCAGCCACGGCCACGGCACCCGCGGCAACCGGGCCCATGGCGAGGTGAGGACGACGACGATGATCGTCCAGTTCGTCACCTCCAGCATGGCCAGGAAGAAGTTGGCGATCAGGACCAGCGGGTTGGACATCCAGTAGAAGACGGCGGCAATCAGGGCGAGCCAGATCCAACCCCGAGGCGAGGACAGCCGTGCCTGGGGGCGGGAGTCGTGCCAGTCGATGACGAAGCGGGCACCACGCACCACGTGCTGCACGGCAGTGCCGGCGGTCTGGTGGCGGCGCATGGGACGGACTCCGGTGGTCGGCACGGACGTGGACGGGCGGTCCGCAGACCGGCGCCCCAGCATACGGGCCCGGCCAGCGCGGGTACGGCTGAGACGCCGGACCGGCGTCGGACCCGTCAACGTAGGGTCTCTGCCATGACCGCGACCACGCCTGTCCCCGACCTCCTGGAGCAGATCCAGGGGCACGGCGCGTGGGCGGTCATCCGGCGCAAGGCCGCACCCACAGCGGGCCTCATCGGCGGCACCCCGCACGAGGTCGCCTCGCTGCTCGACATCCCGCTCGAGACCGGCGCACCCGAGCCGGGCCGCAGCGCCGACCGGCTGGTCGCGGTGCCCTTCCAGCAGGTGCGCGAGCGCGGGTTCGCCGCGATCGACGACGGCACGCCGCTGACCGTCGTCGACATCGAGGCCGAGCACGAGGTGTCGGTCGACGACCTGCTCGCGGCCCTCCCCGACGCGCCCGTCGAGTTCGCCGACCGCGGCGGCTTCGCGACGAGCGATGACGACTACGGCACGGTCGTCGAGGCGATCATCCGCGACGAGATCGGCCAGGGCGAGGGCGCCAACCTCGTCATCGGCCGGCACTACCGCGCCGTCGTCGCCGACTGGGACGCCACCAAGGCCCTCACCGTCCTGCGCCGCCTGCTCGAGCGCGAGCGCGGTGCCTACTGGACCTTCTGCTTCTTCACCGGCGAGCGGTTCCTCATCGGCGCCAGCCCCGAGCGCCACGTCTCCGTGCGCTCCGGCGACGTCCGGATGAACCCGATCTCCGGCACCTTCCGCGTCGGGGGCCTCTCCGAGGACGAGCTCAAGGCCGGCCTGCTGGAGTTCCTGGCCGACGAGAAGGAGGTCTTCGAGCTCTTCATGGTCGTCGACGAGGAGCTCAAGATGATGTGCGACATCTGCTCCGAGGGCGGGCAGGTGCTCGGCCCGTTCCTCAAGCCGATGACCCACCTCATCCACACCGAGTACCTCCTCGCCGGTCGCTCCGAGCGCGACCACCGCGAGATCCTGCGCGACACGATGTACGCCGCCACCGTGACCGGTGCGCCCGTCGAGAACGCCTGCCGGCTGATCGCCGACTACGAGCCCGAGGGTCGCGGCTACTACGGCGCCGCCCTCGCGCTGTTCGGCCGCTCGCCCGACGGCACGCCGACGATGGACAGCCCGATCCTGATCCGCACCGCCGACGTCTCCCCGGAGGGTGAGCTCAAGGTGACCGCCGGCGCGACGCTCGTGCGTGACTCCGACGCGGCCTACGAGGTCGCCGAGACCAGGGCCAAGGCCGGCGGCATCCTCAGCGCCTTCGGCCTGGCGCCGGCGGCGACCTCCGACGGCGCGGCCGTCGCCGACCTCGCGCGGGACGAGGACGTCGTACTCGCCCTGGGGACGCGCAACCAGCGGCTGTCGCGCTTCTGGCTGACCGACCAGGCGGGCGAGCCCGCTGACCCGGGGCTGGCCGGCAAGCACGTCGTGATCCTGCACGGCGAGGACGACTTCGTGAACATGCTCGTCCACGTGCTCGGCGTCTTCGGCATGACGTCGAGGGTCGTGCGGCACGAGGACTACGCGGCCGGCTCCTTCGACGGCGCCGACCTGGTCGTCGTCGGGCCCGGTCCGGGCGACCCGCGCGAGGGCGAGCACCCGAAGATCGCGTCCTTCCGCCGGGCCGTCGACGACCTGCTCGCCGGCGAGCAGCCGTTCCTCGCGGTCTGCTTGGGCCACCAGACGCTGTGCCAACGGCTCGGCCTCGACCTCGGCTACAAGGACGTCGTCTTCCAGGGCACCCAGTCGCCCGTGCGGATCGGCGGGCGCACCGAGCGGGTGGGCTTCTACAACACCTTCGTGGGCCGCGTGCCCGCCGGCGCCCCGCTCCCCGACGGCGTGACGGTGGAGGCCGACGACGCCGGCGACATCCACGCCATCTCCGGCCCGCACTTCCGCGGCATCCAGTTCCACGCCGAGTCGATCCTCACCGAGAACGGCTACGACCTGCTCCACACCGCGGTCCGCGACCTGCTCACCTGACGTCTCGAGACAGTCCCCTGCGTTCTGGGCGTCGACTCGGTGGTGACCAGAACGTAGGGGACTACGCGGGGTCCGTTCCGGGTTTAGTCAACCGAAATGATAGACATTGATCCTCGGCGTGGACGCAACCGATCCACGCCCCAGAGCGTCACTGTTGCGTACGCAACGGGGGACATGACGGGGGACAGGTGCAGCTCGACAAGCGTGCATGGGTGGGCGTGTGCCTGCTGGTGCTGATGACGGTGGCCGCGTGCGGCGGCGCGAACGACGCCGACCCGCCCCAGGGCCCACGCCCCCCGCGGACGACGAGCAGTGCGTCCGCGGTCGGTGACCTCGAGCCGGCGGCGGCCAGCGACAAGCGGCCCAACATCGTCGTCGTGATGCTCGACGACTTCTCGATGGACCTCGTCCAGACCATGCGCTCGGCCCAGCGGATGCGGAAGGCCGGGGCGTCGTACCCCTTCACCTTCGTCACCGACTCGCTGTGCTGCGTGTCGCGCTCGAGCTTCTTCACCGGGCAGTACCCCCACCAGACCGGGGTGCGCACCAACACCTCCCACCAGGGCACGTCGACCCTCGGCGGCTGGCCGGCCTACGACACGAACGGCAACCCCGAGCGGGCGTTCAACGTGCGGCTGCAGGAGGCCGGCTACACGACCGGCTTCGTCGGCAAGTTCCTGAACGAGTACGAGTGGGTGCCGGGCCGCGCGCTGCCGCCGGCGGTGCCGGGCTGGTCGACCTTCAACGCGGTCTTCGGCTCGGCCTACGACGGCTGGGACTTCGCCAGCACCTCGGTCACCGGTGGCCGGCTGCAGGTGACGCAGCACCCGGCTCCGCCCGCCAGCGTGAGCGACGCGGCCAAGGACGCGGCGTATGCCGGCACGGTGATCGGCGACAAGGCCATGCGGTTCCTGCGCCAGGGCGAGGCGTCGGACGCGCCCTACTTCCTCGAGGTCGGGCTCTACGCCCCGCACAACCGCACGCAGCCGGAGGGCTACTACCCGGGCGACCCGCTGTTCCCGCCGATGTTCCGTGACCGGACCGGCGACCGCAGCTGCGGGCGCGTCGCGTGCCGCAAGCTCACCGTCGACGACCTGCCCGGCTTCGGCGACAACCCGCGCGACAACCGGCCGCGGCTCGCGAACGGCACGAAGGGCCGGGCGTGGAACACCGCCGGCAGCCTGCGCCCTGCCGCCGCGGTGCGCGACCTGCGCGACCGGGCGCGGATGTCGCAGTCGGCCGACCGGCTGGTCAACCGGATCCTCAGGGCCGTCGGGCCCAACACCTACGTCGTGCTCACCTCCGACAACGGCTTCCACCTCGGCCAGAACGGGCTCGGCCGCGGCAAGGGGACGCCGTACGACACCGACGTGCGCGTCCCGCTCCTGGTGACGGGTCCGGGCGTGGTGCCCGGTGCGCGCCGGGAGGTCACCAGCAACATCGACCTCGCGCCGACCTTCGAGGAGCTCGCCGGACTCGGACCCGCGCCCTTCCGCAGCGGCCTCTCGCTGGTGCCGACGCTGACCCAGCCGAAGCTCGTGCGGCAGGGATACGCGTTCCTCGAGCACACCCAGCAGACGCTGACCGGGCCGGACCCCGACGCGGCGTTCACCGGCTCCGAGCTCGACCGGATCCCCTCCTACACCGCCGTCCGCAGCCGCACGGCGCTGCTCGCCCGCTTCGACCTCGACCCGCGCCCCGACCAGGTGCAGTGGGGCTACGAGTACTACAACTACAAGCGCAACGAGTTCGAGCTGCGCAACAACGTCGCCAACCCGAAGCGCCGCGCCGAGGTGGAGCTGCTGATGGCCAGGCTGGCCGCCTTCGACACCTGCCAGCAGACGGGCAACCAGGCGGTGCCGGAGGCCTGTCGGTCCGTCCGCCAGTAGGTCGAGTGGCACTACTGTCTGGCGCGTGCAGCCGGACGTGATCGTGGTCGACCACCACGACTCCTACACGTGGAACCTGGTGCACCTCGTCGCGTCCGTGACCGGCGTGCTGCCGACCGTCGTCCAGCACGACGAGGTCGACCCCGACGACGTGCTGCGCCACTCCCACGTGGTGCTCTCGCCCGGGCCGGGCCACCCTGCCGACCCCGCCGACTTCGCCGTCGGCACCGCCGTGCTCCTCGCCGGCACCCGCCCCGTGCTCGGCGTGTGCCTGGGCATGCAGGGACTGGTGACGTCGTACGGCGGCACGGTGGCGCGGCTGCGTCCCGCGCACGGCGAGGTCGCCGCCATCCGACACGACGGGCTCGGGGTCTTCGACGGGCTGCCGCAGGGCTTCGACGCGGTGCGCTACCACTCGCTCGGGGCCGTGTCGCTGCCGTCGTCGCTGGTCGCGACGGCGTGGTCGGAGGACGGCGTCGTGATGGGCGCGCGGCACGTCGACCTGCCGCTCGAGGGCGTGCAGTTCCACCCCGAGTCGATCCTGTCGGCGCACGGCGCCGTCCTCATGGGGAACTTCCTCTCGTGACGGACCCGGTCGACTTCTTCCGCCAGGTCGCGGCGGAGCACCGGCGGTGCTTCTGGCTCGACGGCGGCGGCGCGCGCGAGTGGTCGGGACGCCGCTCCCTCGTCGGCTGGCTCGACGACGACGACGTCTCCCTCACCTGGTCGGCCGCCCGGCGCGAGGTGCGCGCCCACTCCGGGGGCGCGTCGACCGTCGTGGGCGACGACGTCTTCACCGTCCTCGAGGAGTGGATGCGTCCCGGCGAGCAGTGGTTCGGCTACCTCGGCTACGCCTCCCGCCCCGACCTCCCCGCGTCCGCCGACCCCGTCCTCCCCGACGCGGCCTGGATGCGGCCCGCCGGGGTGCGCGTGTTCGAGCATGCTCCCCCGTCCCCAGAACCCCCGCATCTGCGGGGGAACCCCGACATCCCGGGGCGTGCACACCCCCCGAAGTTCGGGACTCGCCCGAGAGGTCCGGTCCCCGATGAGTACGCCGACGCCCTCGCGCGGGTCCAGGAGCACCTGCACGCTGGCAACTCCTACGAGGTCAACCTCACCCACCGGATCGCGCGGACGAGCGACCTCGACCCGGTGACGGCGTACCTCCGGCTGCGCGAGCTCAACCCCGCGCCCTACGCCGGGTTCCTCCAGCACGACGTCGCCGACGCGCGGGCGTGGCTGCTGTCGAGCTCGCCGGAGCGGTACGCGCTCGTCACCGCCGACCGCCGCCTCGAGACCAAGCCGATCAAGGGCACCACCCCGCGCGGCGCCACGCCCGAGGAGGACGACGCGCACCGCGAGCGGCTCGCCAGCGACCCGAAGACGCGCGCGGAGAACCTGATGATCGTCGACCTGCTCCGCAACGACCTGTCGCTGGTCTGCGAGGTCGGCTCGGTCGAGGTGCCGGCGCTCATGGAGGTCGAGTCCTACGAGTCGGTGCACCAGCTGGTGAGCACGGTCCGCGGCCGGCTCCGCGACGACGTCTCGACCGTCGCCGCGCTGCGCGCGCTCTTCCCGGCCGGGTCGATGACGGGTGCGCCCAAGCTCCGCACGATGGAGATCGTCGAGGACGTCGAGTCGACGCCGCGGGGGGCGTACGCCGGCGCGTTCGGCTGGATCAGCGGCGACGGCCCGGCCGACCTGGGGGTCGTCATCCGGTCGCTGATGACCGACGGCAGCGGCACGTGGACGCTCGGCACCGGCGGCGGCATCACCGTGAAGTCCGAGGTCGCGGAGGAGTGGGCCGAGTCGGGGTGGAAGGCCGAGCGGCTACTGCGCGTGTTCGACTGAGGTCGGCAGCCACATCTGGAACCGCGCCCCTCCGCCGGGCGCCTCGGCCACCTGGACCCGGCCGCCGTGGCGGTCGACGACCTGCCGCACGATCGCCAGGCCGAGCCCGGAGCCGGGCATCGTGCGCGACTCCTGGGCGCGGTAGAAGCGCTCGAAGACGTGGGGCCGGTCGTCCTCGGCGATCCCGTTGCCCTGGTCGTCGACGGTGAGGATGCCCTCGGCCAGCCGGACGGTCACGGTGCCGTCGGTGGGGCTCCACTTGGCGGCGTTGTCGAGCAGGTTGGTCACCGCCCGCTCGAGGCTGCTCGCGTCGCCGACGACCCGCCAGGGCTTCAGCTCGACGTCGAAGTCGATGCCGTGCGCGCGGCGCCGGACGCGGGTCGCGGCGCGCTCGACGACGTCGGCGAGGTCGATCTCGGAGACGTTGCCGGTGACCGGCTCGTCGCGAGCCAGCTCGACCAGGTCTCCGACGAGGGCGCTGAGCTCCTCGATCTGGGCGCGCACGTCGTCGAGCAGCTCGAGGCGCGCCTCGGCCGGGAAGGACGTGTTGCCCTCGGCCTGGCGGAGCAGGTCGAGGTTGGTGCGCAGCGACGTGAGGGGTGTGCGCAGCTCGTGGCTCGCGTCGGCGACCAGGCGTCGCTGGCGGTCCCGCGACGCGCCGAGCGCGAGCAGCATCTGGTTGAACGCCGTCGACAGCCGGGCGACCTCGTCGTCGCCCTCGACCCTGAGCGGCGTGAGGTCCTCGGTGACGGCGATCCGCTCGACCGCGGAGGTCAGGCGGCGCACGGGTCTCAGGCCGTTGCGTGCCACCAGCCACCCGGCCAGCAGCGCGGCGAGCACGCCGAGGGCGCCGAAGACGAACAGCACCCCGCCGAGCTTGCCGAGCGTGCGGTCGTTGGCGGTCAGGGGCTGGGCGAGGACGAGGGCCTGGCCGCTGCCGGCCTGCACGGTCGCGACCCGGTAGCGCTCGCCCTCCTTGGTGACGAGGGTCCGCACGGACGAGTCACGCTGCCCGGTGACGACGTCGTACTCCGGCTGGCCGAGCGTGAAGTGGGGGACGATCGTGCCGGAGAGGGTGTTGCCCTCGGCGTTGACCATGAAGATCCGGATGTCGGCGGCACCCAGCAGCCACGAGGGGACCTCGCCCGTCGCGACCCCCGACAGGGCCGTGCTGGCGGTCGCGCGGTGGGCGCGGTTGAGCAGCGACTGGTCGAGCGAGCTCATCAGCTGCTGGCGCATCACGACGAAGGCGGTGAAGGCCATCACCGCGATCGACAGGCCCAGCGCGAGCGTGGTCAGCACCGCGACGCGCGACGCCAGCGACCTGCGGTAGTGCCAGCGTCCCTCGGGCCAGGCGTCAGGCGAGGCCATGCGGTGCGCTCACGCTTCCTTCAGCACGTAGCCGACGCCGCGGACGGTCTGGATCAGCCGCGGCTCGCCCTCGGCCTCGGTCTTGCGCCGGAGGTAGCCGACGTAGACCTCGAGCGAGTTGGCGCTCGTCGGGAAGTCGTAGCCCCACACCTCCTCGAGGATGAAGGACCGGTCGAGCACCCGCCGCGGGCGCCGCAGGAACATCTCGAGCAGGGTGAACTCGGTGCGGGTGAGCTCGATCGGCCGGTTGCCGCGGGACACGTCCCGGCTGCCGACGTCCATCGTCAGGTCGGCGAACGAGAGGACCTCGCCGTCCGCCTCCGGGTCGGGCACGACGCGGCGCAGCAGCGCGCGCAGCCGGGCCAGCAGCTCCTCGAGCGCGAAGGGCTTGGTGAGGTAGTCGTCGGCGCCCGCGTCGAGGCCCTCCACGCGGTCGCCCACCGCGTCGCGCGCGGTCAGCACGAGGATCGGTACGTCGTTGCCGGCCGCCCGCAGCGCCCGCGTCGTCTCGATGCCGTCGAGCCGCGGCATCATCACGTCGATCACCACGACGTCGGGGTGGTGGGAGCCCACGGCGACCAGGCCCTCGGCGCCGTCGGCGGCCAGGACGACCTCGTAGCCGTTGAACTCGAGCGAGCGGCGCAGCGAGTCGCGCACCGCCCGGTCGTCGTCGACGACCAGGACCCGGGGCTTGGACTCGCTCACAGCAGCATCACAGCGGCAAGGATGCCACCGCGTCCTGAGCGCAGGCTGAGATCAGAGATATCGCGCGGCGAGCGTGCCGGCGCGGGCGCCGTAGCCGCCGCCGAACATGCAGGCGTGCACGAGCAGCGGGAAGAGCTGGTGGACCCCGAGCCGGTCCTCCCAGCCGTCGGCGAGCGGGTGGGCCTCGTCGTAGGCCGCCATCACCCGCGGCAGGTGGGTGAGCCCGAAGAGGTGCAGCATCGCCAGGTCGGCCTCGCGGTGCCCGCCGTAGGCCGCGGGGTCGATGACGTGGATCGCGAGGTCCTGGCCCCAGAGGCAGTTGCCGTTCCACAGGTCGCCGTGCAGCCGGGCGGGCTCCTCGTCGGGGAGGAGGTCGGTGAGCCGACCGATCACCTTCTCGACCGCGGTGGCGTCGGCCTCCTCGATCGCGCCGCGGTCGCGGGCGAGCTTGAGGTAGGGCAGCACCCGGCGGACCGCGTAGAACTCCGCCCACGACCCGGCCGTCCTGTTGGGGAGCGGCAGCCGGCCGATGTAGCCGTCGTGGTCGAGGCCCCAGCCGTCGGCGCCCGCGCGGTGGGTGGTCGCGAGCTGCTGGCCGAAGGCGACGGCAGCCTCGACGGGGGTCTTCGAGCTCGGCTCGATCCACGCGAGGATCACGCAGTCGTCGGCCGCGCCGAGCACCTCGGGCAGCGGCACGCCGCCCTCGACCTCGGAGAGCCAGCGCAGCCCGGCCGCCTCGGCCTCGAAGAAGCCCTCGGGCGCGTGCGGCAGCGTCTTCATCAGCGCCGTCTGCCCGCTCGAGAGGCGCAACCGGGTCGCGGTCGCGATGTCGCCGCCGGCCACGGGAGAGGTCGCCACCACGGACGAGCCGAGGAGCTCCTCGGCACGCTTGGCGACCAGTGGCTGGCGAGCCATCAGGCGGGGTCCCCGGGCGGCCCGTCGGCCCCGCGCAGCACGTCGTCGAGCGCCGTCACGATCGCCTCGCTCGTCCGCTCCACCATCGCCAGCACCTCCTCGAACCCGTCGTCTCCACCGTAGTACGGGTCGGGTACCTCGGCCCCGGGATCGACCGGATCGAGGTCGCGGAACAGGCCGACGCGATCGGTGCGGCCGCCGACGTCGGCCAGGTTGGCCTCGTCCATCACGAGCACGACGTCGTACGCCGTCGCCCACGAGTCGTCGTACTGCCGCGCGCGGTGCCGGGTCGGGTCGTAGCCCGCCGCGCTCAGCGTGGCCGCGGCGCGGCGGTCCATCGGGTTGCCGACGTGCCAGCCCCCGGTGCCCGACGAGGCGACCTCGACGCGGTCGTCGAGACCGGCGTCGGCGAGGCGCTGCTCGAGCACGACGTGGGCCGTGGGGGAGCGGCAGATGTTGCCGAGGCAGACCAGGGCGATGCGATAGCTCCCCGGCGTGCGTGCGGGAGGCAGCCCCGGCATCAGCGCTCGGCGGGCAGGGCCGATCGGACGCCCCAGCCGACGATCGTGATGATCAGTGACCCGGCGACCGCGTTCCAGAAGCCGTCGACGTGGAAGCCGACGTCGACGGCGCCCGCGAGCTTGGCGGTGAGCAGCAGCATCAGCGCGTTGATCACCAGCAGCAGGAAGCCCAGCGTCAGGATGATGAACGGCAACGACAACAGCTTGATCACCGGCTCGATGAAGGTCGAGACCAGGCCCAGGATCAGGGCGACCAGCAGCAGCGGCAGGATCTTCTCCTGGATCTCCGCCTGGCCGTTCCTCGGTCCCTCGAACCAGATCCCGTCGAGCAGCCACGCCGCGACCGCCAGGCCCGCGGCGTAGGTGAGCAACCAGGTGATGAAGCGCATGGCTGTGACATTAGCGCGCTCCGCGCGCGGTGCTCGCCGCGCTGGAGGACCCCGTCGACCCTCCTCGCTCGACGGCGCTGCCTCGCTGCGCTCGTCACGCTTGCTCGCTCGTCAGTCACGACGGGGTAGGGCACCGAGCGTGGTGGCTGGGTCAGGCTGTCGGCCACCCGGCTCCCGCTAGCCTCCGTGAGGTGGTGACGATCGGCGGGACGGGCGTGATGGTGCTCGGCGGGCTGGCCGCGGCCGTCGTCGCCGTGCTGCTCGTGCTCCTCACCCACCGCTGGCTGGGGACGGTCACGGCGGTGTCGGTCGCGGGCCTGCTCTGGTCGCTCGTCGCGATCGCGCTGGTCACCCTCGTCCCGACCCGCCCCGACGTCGGCTTCGTCCCCGCCGAGACCCGGAGCGAGACCTGCTCGTGGGACTACGGCGGGCCGTCGGGCGCGGCCTTTCAGGTCCTCGGCCTCGACCAGCGCACCCTCAACGTGCTGCTCTTCGTCCCGGCGGGCCTCTTCCTCGTCCTCGCCGTGGGGCGGTGGTGGGCCGGGGTGGTGCTCGCTCCGCTCGGCCTCGGGCTGCTGGCGGCCTACAGCCTCGGCATCGAGCTCACCCAGCTCCAGCTCGCCCGGCTCGACCGCGCGTGCGACGTCACCGACATGGTCGACAACATCCTCGGTGCGGGCATCGGGTTCGTGCTCGGGCTGCTGCTCCTGCCGGTGGTGAGGCCGTGGCGCGTCACTAGGGTGCAGGGGTGACCACGCCCCAGCCCCGTCCCAACGTGCTCGCCATCCCGGCGTACGTCGCCGGCAAGCCGCCCGTCGCGCAGCCCGGACTGACGTCCTACAAGCTCTCCTCCAACGAGAACCCCTACCCGCCGCTGCCCGGCGTGCTCGCGGCGGCGA
This sequence comes from Nocardioides exalbidus, assembly GCF_900105585.1. Taxonomy (NCBI): domain Bacteria; kingdom Bacillati; phylum Actinomycetota; class Actinomycetes; order Propionibacteriales; family Nocardioidaceae; genus Nocardioides; species Nocardioides exalbidus. The sequence goes on along the minus strand of NZ_FNRT01000002.1, from coordinate 1,144,235 downwards.
CCGAGGCGGCGGCGACGATGAACCGCTACCCCGACATGGGCAGCACCGCGCTCTACGCCGCGCTCGGCGAGGCGATGGGCGTGCCGGTCGAGGACCTCGCGGCGGCCACCGGCTCGGTCGCGCTGATCTACCAGCTCGTCAACGCCTTCTGCGACCCCGGCGACGAGGTCGTCTACGCGTGGCGGTCCTTCGAGGCGTACCCGATCGCGGTCACCGCCGGCGGCGCGACCAGCGTGCAGGTGCCCGTGACGGCCGACGGCCGCCACGACCTCGACGCGATGGCCGCGGCGGTCACCGACCGCACGAAGGTCGTCATCGTCTGCACGCCCAACAACCCGACCGGGCCGGCCGTCACGCAGGCCGAGCTCGACGCCTTCATCGCGAAGGTCCCCGGCCACGTCGTGGTCGTCGTCGACGAGGCCTACCTCGAGTTCGTGCGGATGGACGACGCGATCGACGGCGTCGCGACCTACCGCCGCCACCACAACGTCGTCCTGACCCGCACCTTCTCCAAGGCCTACGGCCTCGCCGGCTTCCGGGTGGGGTACGCCGTCGCGCCGGCGCCGCTGGCCGCAGCGCTGCGCGCGGTCTCCACGCCGTTCGGGGTCAGCCACGTCGCCCAGGCCGCGGCGATCGCCTCGCTCGCCGCGCGGGACGACCTGTTCGCGCGGGTCGAGGACCTCGTCGAGCGCCGCGCCGACCTCGTCGCCCGGCTCCGCGAGGTCGGCTGGGAGCTGCCCGAGGCGCAGGGCAACTTCGTCTGGTTCCCCCTCGGTGACCGCGCCCTCGACTTCGCCGCCGCCTGCGGGGAGGTCGGGATCTCGGTCCGCCCCTTCGCCAGTGACGGCGTGCGCGTCAGCATCGGCGAGGCCGAGGCCTTCGACCGCCTGGTCGAGGTGGCCGCCCGCTTCGCGCCCTGACCGCCGAGTCGGCGTGAACTTCGCGCCGAGTCAGCGCACGGGGGCCGGAGCTTCCACCGACTCGGCGGGCGTCCGGTCCATCCGGCGGAACGCCGGCACCCGGGTCGGGGCCATCGTCGTGACCAGGTAGACCGCGCCGGCCACGAGCAGGGCCGGGGAGATCCCGAGCCCGGCGACCGCGAGGCCGCCGAGGATGCCACCGAGGGGCATCAGCGACCAGCAGATCGCGGAGTTGAGCGAGGAGACCCGGCCCATCAGCGGGGCCGGGATCCGCTCGAGCACCACCGCCCCGAGGATCGGGTTGAGGAAGCCGGACGCGAAGCCTGCGAGCACCGTGATCGCGAAGACCGTCCACACCGGCGAGTCCAGCGCCATCACGACGTAGCGCGGCGCACCGGCGACGAGGAAGGCGAGGACGTACGTCCGGAAGCGCGGCAGCGTCTCGCCCCAGCGCGCTGCCGCGAGCGCGCCGACGACCGAGGCTCCGCTCATCACCGCGAAGAGCGCGCCGAGCACGGCGACGCCAGCGCCGGACTCCTTCGCCCACACCGGCGCGAGCACGGACACGTAGGCCTGGTCGACCAGGTTGGTCACCGCGACCATCGCGCAGATCGCGACGAGCACCGGCTCGGTGCGGAGGAAGTCCCAGCCCTGCCCCAGCTCACGGGCGTACGACGTCCGGGTGCCCTCCGCGTCCGGCTCCGGCGGGACCGGCCGTCCGAGCCCGGTCGTGGCGACCGCGAAGACGACGAACGACACGAGGAACGACGCCGCGTCGACGTAGAGCGCGTTGGCCGCGCCGATGGAGGCGACCAGGACGCCGGCCAGCGCGGCGCCGACCATCGTCGACGTGCGCTCGATGGCGGCGGCGAGGCCGGACACGCGCTCGAGGGAGTAGTCGGCGGTGCGCGCGATCTCGGGACTCATCGCGGCCTTGCCGGCGTCGCCCGGACCACGGAGCGCGCCGGCGACGGCGACCAGGACCAGCAGCACGGGGAAGGTCAGGAGTCCGAGGTGGTGCAGCAGGGGGATCGTGGCGACGACGAAGGCCGACAGGAGGTCGCACAGCAGCGTCACCCGCCGGGGACCGACCCGGTCGAGCAGCGGCCCGCCGAGCGCCTTCACCACCACGAGCGGAGCGATCTCCGCGGCGGCCACGAGGCCGGTCTGCGTCGCGGACCCGGTCGTCGAGAGCACGAACCAGGGGATGGCGATCATCGAGACCCGGGTCCCGACGAAGGAGACGCCCTCCGCGACGAGCGCGCCGACGAGCGGCGTCCGGCTGGTCATGACTCGTCCCACCTCTGGCCGGGTCGGGGATAGGCGTTGAGGTTGATGGTGAACGGTGCGGCCTCGCCCGCCTCGGAGTCCTCGGCGTCGCCGATGACCTCGGCGAGCTTCTGCACGAGGGCCTCGGCCTGCGCCGGCGTGAGTCGCACCTCCCAGTCGCTGAGGGTCCCGACGCGGCGCCACTCCTCGGGCAGGAAGGCCATCTCCGCGACGGCTGCGCGCGTGCGGTCGGCGTAGAGCATCGCGACGGTCGAGAGGTAGGCCTCGACGTCGGTGTCGACGACGCCCTCCTCGCGGAACGCCGTGCGGGTGCTCTGGTGCGCGGCCCGCCACCAGCGGTCGCGGGCGTTGCCGCGGTCGGTGTCCTCGACGATGAAGCCGTGCTGGGCCAGCTGGCGCAGGTGGTACGACGTCGCGCCGGTGTTGAGGTCGAGGCGCTGCGCCAGCGTGGTCGCGGTGGCCGGCCCCTCGGCGCGCAGCAGCGCCAGCATCTTCAGCCGGACCGGGTGGCTCAGGGCGCGGAGGCCGGCGATGTCGGGAGTGATGGAGGAGGGCATGTCCGCACGCTACGACTGCAAAGAGTTATTTGCAAACACTTCTTTGTGATGGGTCGCCGAGTATGGTTGAAGGATGAACGAGACGGCGAGCTACACGAAGCAGGGCCAGCCCTTCGAGCGCGACATGACCTACCTGCCCGACCGGGTCCTGGCCGGCGCGACCTCGCTCGACCCGCTCGACGCGCAGTTCCCGAGCGGTTCCAAGGACAGCCCGCGTGACGTCCCGGTCTGGGAGGCGGTGCCCGGGCGCTACCGCATCGTCGCCGCGCGCGCCTGCCCGTGGGCGCACCGCTCGATCATCGTGCGCAGCCTGCTCGGCCTCGAGGACGCCATCTCGTGGGGCGCCCCCGGTCCGACGCACGACCAGCGCAGCTGGACCTTCGACCTCGACCCCGGCGGGGTCGACCCGGTGCTCGGCATCGAGCGGCTCCAGCAGGCCTACTTCGCCCGCGAGGCCGACTACCCGCGCGGCATCACGGTCCCGGCGATCGTCGAGGTCGAGTCGGGGAAGGTCGTCACCAACGACTTCCCCCAGATCACCCACGACCTCTTCTTCGAGTGGCGCGAGCACCAGCGCCCCGACGCGCCGGACCTGTGGCCGGCCGACCTCCGCGAGGAGATGGAGACCGTCATGAAGCGCGTCTTCACCGAGGTCAACAACGGGGTCTACCGCTGCGGCTTCGCCGGCTCGCAGGAGGCGTACGACGACGCCTACGAGCGGCTGTGGACGGCGATGGACTGGCTCGAGGAGCGCCTCGCCGACCGTCGCTACCTCATGGGCGAGGCGTTCACCGAGGCCGACGTCCGCCTGTTCACGACGCTCGTCCGCTTCGACGCGGTCTACCACGGCCACTTCAAGTGCAACCGCAACAAGCTCACCGAGATGCCGAACCTCTGGGGCTACGCCCGCGACCTCTTCCAGACGCCGGGCTTCGGCGACGAGGTCGACTTCGAGCAGATCAAGCGGCACTACTACGTCGTGCACACCGACATCAACCCGACGCAGATCGTGCCTGCCGGTCCCGACCCGGCCGTCTGGCTCACGCCGCACGGCCGGGCCTGAGCCCGGGTCAGGGGCGGCCGCGCCACTCCGGGTCGGCGACGACCCGGCGGTGGTGGAGCTTCTGCGTCGGGCGTGAGTCGCCGTCGGGGAAGACCGACCGGAAGGCCTTGATGCCCGCGGCCGACGTGGTCTGCGGCGTGGTGAGGAACCAGCGCACGCCCTCGGTGTAGGGGTCGGTGGTCAGTGACCCGCGGTAGCGCAGCGTGGCGGGACGGGCCGGGACGAGCGAGGCGAGGTCGAAGTCGTCGACCTCGATCTCGTCACCGCACTCGTCGGGCAGCTCGGTGAGGATCCGGTCGGCCTCGCTGCTCGCGCCCGGGTGGAGGAGCACGCCGATGACGAGCTTGCGCTCCTCGGAGTCCTGGTGGACCAGGTGCATCTCGAGCGGCGCGTGGCGGCCGTCGATGGTGTGCTCGGAGCGGGTGTGGAAGTGGAACTGCAGCAGGTCGTAGCGGTGCCCGTCGACGGTGACGTGACCGGCACCGTCGGCGACCTCGACCTCCTCGGTCTCCTGGTCGCTGCGGATCTGGCACCCGTCGGAGTCGGAGCCGTCCTTCTGGACGTAGTGCACGCGGACCGGCGTGCTGGAGGAGTAGTGCACCTTCAGCGCGGGCAGGTTCGCGACCCGTCGGACGTCGGCGGGGTGGATGTCGATGGGGCTCTGGTGGGGGACGCCCGCCGACGTGGACGCGAGGGCCGGGTCGCCGAGGAGGCGGACGGTGGCGATCGTGCCGGCGGCGGCGAGGGGGAGGCCGAGGACCGACCTGCGAGCGACGTTCATGGAGGCTCCTGGTTCCGAGGAAAGTGGTTGTTGACCACAACCAGTCGCGGATCCTAGCGGTGCCGGGTGACCGGGAGGGGCGGGGTCCACGCGGGCCCCTGACCGAAGCGCGCGAGCACCGGTCCGTCGGCGGTCCAGCGCAGCCGCGCGAGGTAGAGCACCCGTCGGCCGCGCAGCGCCGCGTCGGAGTGCGAGGAGTACGTCGCCTCGCACGGCCCGTTGGCGCCGTCGCAGACCCAGCCGTGCACGAAGAGCCGGTTCGGGGTGCCGGGCACGTAGTCGGCGCCGCCCGGTCCGCAGATCCCCGTCGTCCGGCGGTCCAGCAGGGTCGCCTCCGGCGCCGACTGCCAGCCGCGACGGATCGAGGGCGAGGCGCGCCACACCGTGCGGTAGGAGCAGCTGCCGAAGTCGCCGCGGCTCAGCAGCAGGTGGTGGGTGCCGCGGGCGTCGACCATCTCGGGGTTCTCCAGCACGCCGGGGTCGCGCAGCAGCTCGCGGCTCGGCCCGGCAGCCCGCAGCCCGCTGGCGGTCAGGCGCACCATCCGGATCGACGACGGGGTGCCCTGGGTCCGGTAGAGCAGGAAGCGCCGGCCGTCGGGCGCGACGTAGGACGACGGGTCGATGACACCGCGCCTCGGCAGCCCGCGCTCGGTGGGTACGACGTCGCTCGCGACCGCCGTGGCCGCCCCGGACGGGCAGGCCAGGGGCTGGGTCTGCAGTGGCGTGAAGGGGACGGAGAGGTCGGGCGAGGTGGCGACGCCGATGCAGCGGTCGTCAGTGCTCGGCAGCCCGGTGACCGGGATCGAGTAGTAGGTCAGCCACGTCCCGTCGGGTGCGCGCACCACCTCGGGCGCCCACACGTCGCCGTTGCGCGCCCAGTCCGGGCGCGCGGCGAGCAGGGGCGCGCCGGGCACCCATCCGGCGTACTCCTGCGTGCTGCTCGCGGTGGCACCGCGCCACCCGGTGCCCGCGGCGAACCACCGGGTGCCGTCGTGGACCACGCTCGGGTCGGCCAGCGGCTGCTCCCAGAACAGCGGGCGGGGCGGGAAGGCGACCACGTCCGCGGTGGCGGCGGTGGCGGGCGCGAGCAGGGTGCCGAGCAGTGGTCCCAGCAGGGGTCCCAGCAGGAGGGCGAGGGCGGTCGCGGGCAGGCGCATCGCGCCACAGGCTACGGCCGAATCGACGTCTTCGCGGGCTGATCCGGGACGGATCGTCAAGACATGTCGAACGCACCCTTCAGCCTTCGTCCGGGGCCTTCCCCCGCGGCTCCCGGCCGTGCACTGTTGTCCCTGTTCCGGTCTGGGGGGATCGGACGCGGGGCTGGCTGGGGGGCCGGCCCCGCGAAAAGTTTCGTCGGCAGATCGATGCCCGGCGCCGGCGGTCCCGAGCCGCCGGCTCCGGGCTTTCGCCGCCGGCATCGGGTGGCTCCCCCCGCGCCACCCGGACCGCCCCCGCCAGTGACCACGCTCTGCGAAGGTCGGCGGAGGCGAGCCGGTGCCGACGGGTACCCACGAGCCCGTCGGCACCGGTCTCGGCGTCCCGCTGCCGCTCCGTCGCCGCTCCTTCGCAGCTCCGTCGCCGCGCAGCCCGACCCGTCCGTCGAGCCCACTCCGGATTGGTGCTGCCCGGCTGGTCCGGATACGTTTGATCCCATCATGTGGTCGGGGTCACACACGCCGACGACCACGCTGCAAGCCGTCGGCGTCCGGCGATCCCGCGACCGCCGCTAGCTGTTGAAGGAGACTGCGTTGTCCGATCCTGCCTCCACCCGGAGCGACACCTTCGGCCCCGACCTGGCGGAGGTCTTCGGGCCCAGCCAGTCCGACGGAGGCCCCGACCTCGTCCAGCTGCTGACGCCCGAGGGCGAGCGCGTCCACCATCCCGAGTTCGACCACGACTTCTCGGCCGAGGAGCTGCGCGGGCTCTACCGCGACATGGTCCTCACCCGGCGCATCGACGTCGAGGCGACCGCGCTCCAGCGCCACGGCGAGCTCGGCATCTGGGCCCAGCTGCTCGGCCAGGAGGCTGCGCAGATCGGCGCCGGCCGCGCGCTGCGCCCGCAGGACTACGTCTTCCCGACCTACCGCGAGCACGGCGTCGCCTACTGCAAGGGCGTCGACCCGCTCCGCCTGCTCGGGCTCTTCCGCGGCGTCGACCAGGGCGGCTGGGACCCGAACGAGAACAACTTCGGGCTCTACACGATCGTCATCGGCGCGCAGACGCTCCACGCCACCGGCTACGCCATGGGCATGCAGCGCGACGGCGTCGTCGGCACCGGCGATCCCGACCGCGACTCGGCCGTGATCGCCCACTTCGGCGACGGCGCCTCCTCGCAGGGCGACGTCAACGAGGCCTTCATCTTCGCCGCGTCCTACAACGCCCCGGTCGTGTTCTTCTGCCAGAACAACCAGTGGGCCATCTCCGAGCCGATCGAGCGCCAGACCCGCATCCCGCTCTACCAGCGGGCGCTGGGCTTCGGCTTCCCGGGCATCCGGGTCGACGGCAACGACGTGCTGGCGACGTACGCCGTCACCAAGGCCGCGCTCCAGCGGGCGCGCGAGGGCAACGGCCCGTCGTTCGTCGAGGCCTACACCTACCGGATGGGCGCGCACACCACGACCGACGACCCGACGCGCTACCGCCTCAACGACGAGCTCGAGCACTGGAAGCTCAAGGACCCGATCGAGCGGCTCAAGGTCTACCTGCGCCGCAACGGCCTGGTCGACCAGGAGTTCTTCGACGACCTCGACGCCGAGGCCAAGGAGCTGGGCCACCACCTCCGCGAGGGCTGCAAGGCGCTGCCCGACCCGAAGCCGCTCGACCAGTTCGGCTACGTCTTCAGCGAGATGACCGACGAGATCGCCGCCCAGCGCGACGAGTTCGCCGCCTACCTCGCCTCGTTCGAGGGCTCTACCACAGGAGGGGGGCACTGAGATGAGCACCAACCAGAAGATCACCCTCGCCAAGGGCCTCAACATGGGGCTGCGCAAGGCGATGGAGGACGACGACAAGGTCCTGCTCATGGGTGAGGACGTCGGCAAGCTCGGCGGCGTCTTCCGCATCACCGACGGCCTGCAGAAGGACTTCGGCGAGGACCGCGTCATCGACTCCCCGCTCGCCGAGTCCGGCATCGTCGGCACCGCGGTCGGCATGGCGCTGCGCGGCTACCGCCCCGTCATCGAGATCCAGTTCGACGGCTTCGTCTACCCCGCCTACGACCAGATCGTGTGCCAGGTCGCGAAGTACACCTACCGCTCGCAGGGGAAGGTGAAGATGCCGATCGTCATCCGCATCCCCTTCGGTGGCGGCATCGGCGCGGTCGAGCACCACTCCGAGAGCCCGGAGGCGCAGTTCGCGCACACCCCCGGCCTCAAGGTGGTCGCCTGCTCCAACCCGGTCGACGGCTACTGGATGATCCAGCAGGCGATCGCCCACGACGACCCGGTGATCTTCCTCGAGCCGAAGCGGCAGTACCACGCCGACAAGGCCGAGCTCGACGAGACCGCCACGCCCGAGCCCCTCTTCACCTCGCGCGTCGTGCGCGCCGGCACCGACGCCACCGTCCTCGCCTACGGCCCGACCGTGAAGACCGCGCTCAAGGCGGCCGAGGCCGCCGCGACCGAGGGCCGCCACCTCGAGGTCATCGACCTGCGCACCCTCTCGCCGCTCGACATGGGCCCGGTGCTGGAGTCCGTACGCCGCACCGGCCGCTGCGTCGTCACGCACGAGGCGCACGTCAACCTCGGCATGGGCGCCGAGCTCGCCGCCCGGATCACCGAGCACTGCTTCTACTCGCTCGAGGCCCCCGTGCTGCGCGTCGGCGCGTTCGACATGCCCTACCCGCCGTCGCGGATCGAGGAGGAGTACCTCCCCGACCTCGACCGGGTGCTCGACGCCGTCGACCGCACCTTCGCGTACTGATGGGCTCGCTCCACGTGAACCCGGCGATCGAAGGAGCCGTCCGCGGCGCGCCCGGGAGTGAGGAGGAGGGCTGTGTCCGGAGGAGCGAAGCGGGGGAGGGCGCGGCAACGACGACGAACCGAGCGGGCCTCCAGCGCCGCGGACACGCGCCGAAGCGAAGCGGAGGCGCCAGAAAGCACCGTGACCAGATCTGTGAAAGGCCCTTGTGATGTCTGACTTCCTCCTCCCCGACGTCGGCGAGGGCCTCACCGAGGCCGAGATCGTGGCCTGGAAGGTCAAGGTCGGCGACACCGTCGAGATCAACGACGTGATCGTCGAGATCGAGACCGCCAAGTCGCTCGTCGAGCTCCCCTCGCCGTTCGAGGGCACCGTCCTCGCGCTGCTCGCCCCCGAGGGCGAGACCATCCCGGTCGGAACGCCGATCATCTCGATCGGCGCTCCCGGTGAGGCGCCGACCGCGCCGCAGACCGAGTCGGACCCCTACCTCGGCATGGCGGAGAAGGCCGGGCTGAAGGACGGCGCCGAGGACGGTGGTTCCGAGGGCTGGGGCGGCAGTGCCGCCACGCCCGAGCAGGTCGACCCGGCCGACATCGACCTCTCCAACCCGGCTGCCTCCGGCTCGATGGAGGGCGCGTCCCTCGTCGGCCGGATCAAGGCCGAGCGCGGCCCGATGCGCCGGGCACGCCGCGGGTCCGCCTCGCCGAGCACCGTCGCCGGCAGCCAGACGCAGCTCCAGGTGCAGGGTGCCTTCTCGCCCGGCGGCGCCCAGTCCGACGAGGTCATGCCGGCCGACGAGTCGCCGGTCCCGGCCGTCGACCAGCGCCCGGCGCACGCCGCACCCGCCGAGGCGCTCGTCCCGGCCGCCGTGCAGGAGCCCAGCGACCTGCGCGCCCTGGCGAAGCCGCCCGTGCGCAAGCTTGCCAAGGACCTCGGCATCGACCTGTCCACGCTGGTCGGGTCGGGTCCGTTGGGCTCGATCACCCGCGACGACGTGCAGGGCGCCGCCAACGGGACGGGTGGTCGTACGCCGGCAGCCACCGTTGCGTCATCCGCTCCCGCACCCACTGGTGCGGCTTCGCATGACGGACCGCGCGAGCGCGAGACCCGCGAGCCGATCAAGGGCGTGCGCAAGATGATGGCGACGGCGATGAGCCAGTCGGCCTTCACCAGCCCACACGTGACCGAGTGGATCACCGTCGACGTCACCGAGGCGATGAAGCTCGTCGCCCGGTTGAAGAAGCGGCCGGAGCTCCGCGACCTCAAGGTCAGCCCGCTGCTCGTCCTCGCCCGTGCGGTGATCCTCGCGATGAAGCGCACGCCGGAGATCAACTCGTTCTGGGACGAGGCCGCGCAGGAGGTCGTCTACAAGCACTACGTCAACCTCGGCATCGCGGCAGCCACGCCGCGCGGCCTCGTGGTGCCCAACGTCAAGGACGCCGACAGCCTCTCGCTGGTCGAGCTGGCCGGGGCGCTCGGCGAGCTCACCGCCACCGCGCGCGAGGGCAGGACGCAGCCGGCCGAGATGGCCGGCGGCACCTTCACGATCACCAACGTCGGCGTCTTCGGCGTCGACGCCGGCACCCCGATCATCAACCCGGGGGAGTCCGCGATCCTCTGCTTCGGCGCGGTCAACAAGCGCCCGTGGGTCGACGAGGAGTCCGGCGAGATCGTGGTCCGTGACGTGACGACGCTGGCGCTGTCCTTCGACCACCGCCACATCGACGGCGAGAGGGGCTCGCGCTTCCTCGCCGACGTCGCCGGGATCCTGCGCGACCCCGGCACCGCCCTCCTCTTCTGATCGCCGAGTCGGCGCCAGCTGTTGCCTCGTGCCGCTGAGTCGGCGTGAAGTTCGCGCCGACTCAGCGGGCGGGTGGCGAAGTTCGCGCCGACTCAGCGAGTCAGCGGGCGTGCCAGGCCGCCAACACCTCGGCCTCGCGCTCCGGCGTGAGCGCGACGACCGGGGAGTCGAGGCAGTCGGGCGCGGTCTCGGCCACGGGTCGCAGCACCAGCCCGGCGGCCAGGGCCGGGCCGGCGTCGTGGGCCAGCATGCCGTCGTACTCCGGCCGCGGCAGCCACAGCGGCAGCGACCCCTCGCCCGCCCAGTGCTGCACGCCCTGCTCCTCGAGGAAGCCGGTCGGCACCCACGTGAAGGTCGCGTCCGAGCCGACGCCGGACGCCACCTCGGCCAGCATCCGCGAGATCGGCACGGGGGTGCCGACGGCGTCGAGCACCCCGGTCGTACGGCGCTCGGCGAGCACCAGGATCCACGCGGCGAGGTCGCGGACGTCGATCACCTGCACGACGTCGTCGGGTGACCCGGGCGCCAGCACCTCGCCCCCGCGCGCGAGGCGTTGCGGCCAGTGGGCGAAGCGGCCGGTCGGGTCGCCGGGACCCACGATGAGCCCGGGTCGTACGACGACCGAGGACGCCGCGCCGGCCGCCACGGCCTGCTCGCAGGCGACCTTCATCCCGCCGTAGGCCTCCGGGTCGACGGCCAGGTCGACGTCGTCGGTGACCGGGTCGAGGAGCGGCTCCATCAGCGGGGACGAGTTGTCGGCGTAGACGCTGACGGTGGAGACGAAGACCCAGTGGGCCTCTGCGGTGGCCGCCACGGCGCTGCGCACCTGGGACGGCAGGCGCGCGACGTCGACCACCGCGTCCCACCCGCCGTCGGCGACCTCGGGTGGCGCCTCCTGTGCCCGGTCCCACGGCAGGTGGGTCGCTCCGTGGGGCACGGCGCCCGACTGCCCGCGGCACGCGCAGGTGACGTCCCACCCGCGGGCGACGCCCTGCGCGGCCACCTCGCGGGACAGGAAGCGGGTGCCGCCGAGCACGAGGATCCTCATCCCGCGAGCCTCCACCGCGGCCGCTCCGGCGGGAAGACGGGTTCGCTCTCGGCGCAACGGGTGGACCACCCCTTGGTGAGGGCAGCGTCACGCTGCGACAATGACACCTCACCCCGAAGTGTGAGAGGAGTGGCATGTCCCTCGATGCCACGTCGGCATCCGCCGGAGCCCCCAGCACCGCCGCCCTGCTCGCTCGGGCCCAGCAGGTCGCCGACCAGCTCGTCGACGAGGCCCGCAACGAGGCGGAGCGGCTCACCGCCGACCTCGCCACCCTGCGTGAGGAGGCCCGCCTGCTCAAGGTCGAGGCCGAGCGCGACCGGGCCGAGGCCGGACGAGCGCGCAAGCAGGCCGAGCAGGTGCTCGCCGGCGCGTCGGCCGAGGCGTCCGCCATCGTCGTCGACGCCAACGAGCAGGCCGGGCTGCTGATGAGCTCCGCCGCCGGGGCCCGCGACGAGCAGGTGGAGGCCGCCCGGACCGAGGGCGACAAGCTGCGCGCCCAGGCCCAGGACGACGCCGTCGCCCTGCGGGCCGAGGCGCAGGAGCTGCGCGACACCGCGGCCACGGACCGGGCCGACCTCCTCGAGGGCGCCCGGCTCGAGGCCGAGGCGGCCGTGGGCACTGCCCAGGAGACGGCCGCCCGCCTCGTCGAGGAGGCGCGGACCGCGGGCCAGCAGCACCTCGACTCCGCGACGTCCGAGGCCGAGTCGCTGCGCGCGAGTGCCTCGACCGAGTCCGCCCGGATGCGCGACGAGGCCTCGCTCCACGTCGAGGAGCTGCGCCGCACCACCGGGTCGGAGGTCGACCAGATGCGGCGGATCGCCGAGGAGACCCTGGCCGCCGCTCGCGCCGAGAGCGAGGAGAAGCTCCGCCACGCCGCCGAGCAGACCGAGTGGGCGACCCGGACCGTCGAGTCCGTCCTGGCGGGCGCGGCCTCCGAGGCCGAGTCGATCCGCAAGGCGAGCCACGCCGACGCCGGCGACCACGTCCGGCTCGTGCGCCAGCGGCTGCAGGGCGTGATCGCGGCCGTCGACGCCCGCGTCGCGCTGGAGCTCGCCGAGGCCAGGCAGCGCGCCGACGAGATCGCCCAGGACGCCGCGCACGCGGCCGCCGAGCGGCGGGCCGAGGCCAAGGCCGCCCTCGAGCAGGCCGAGGCGGAGGCGGCGCGTGTCGTCGCCGACGCGACCGACGAGTCGGAGCGGGCCGTCGAGCGGCTCGAGCGCCGTCGTGCCGAGGCCGAGTCCGGTGCCGCGAACCTCCGCGCCCTCGTCGCCGAGGAGGTCACCCGCTCCCGCGCCGAGGCCGCCGAGGAACGCCGCCGCGCGCGCGAGGAGGCGGTCGTCCACGTCGCGGAGGGTCGCGCCGAGGCCGACCAGCTGCGCGAGGGTGCCCGCCGCGCCGTCGAGCGTGCCCGCGCCGAGATCGCCCAGCTGCAGACCCGTCGCGACGGCATCGCCGCCGAGCTCGGCCAGCTCTCCGGCGTGATCGAGGCGCTGTCGGTGCCCGAGCGCGAGCAGACCGCGTTCCAGCCCCTGCCCGAGGCGGCCCCGACCGCAGAGCCGCCGCGTCCCTCGCTCCCGCACCGCCCCGTCGCGGTCTCCCCGGACCTCGACACCGACGACCGTTCCTGATCACCCCGCTTCCCCCGCCCCCACAGGAGACTCCCGATGCCCGAAGAGCTGTTCACGATCGTCCGCCGCGGCTACGACCAGACCGAGGTCGACCGGGCCGTCGGCCAGGTGCAGGCCGAGCTCGCCGACCTCAAGCAGCGGCTCCAGTCCGCCGAGGTCGCCGCCGAGCAGGCGCGCACGGACGCCGAGGCCGCCCGCAGCGAGGCGTCCGCCACGCGCGACGCCCTCGTGTCCGCGCAGCAGCAGGAGCCCGAGGTCCCCACCTTCGCCCACCTCGGTGACCGGGTCGGCCAGATCCTCTCCCTCGCCGAGGCCGAGGCCGCCGAGATCCGCGACCGGGTCGTCGGCGAGGTCGAGTCGCTGCGCAAGGAGGCCGAGGCCGAGGTCGGCCAGCTGCGCGCCGACGCGGACCGCTACGCCGAGGAGACCCGCCGCGACGCCGACGCCGAGGGCGCGCGCGTGCTCTCGGACGCCCGTACGGCAGCCGACTCCGAGCGCGACGCCGCCGAGCGCGACGCGTCCGCCCGTCGCGCGGAGGCCGAGGCCCTCCACGAGGACCAGCGTGCGAAGGCCGCCCAGGCCGCCGCCGACTTCGAGACCACGCTCGCCGAGCGGCGCCAGAAGGCGACCTCGGAGTTCCAGGCCCAGCAGGCCGCGACCCAGGCCGAGCTCGACGCGATGAACGCCCGCAACCGCGACGCCGAGGCCGCCCTCGAGCGCTCGCGTGCCGAGGCCGAGGCCCGCATCGCCCGGATGCTGAGCGAGGCCGAGGAGCGCTCGACCGCGATGGTCACCGAGGCCCGCGGCACCGCCGACCGGGTCCGCGCCGAGTCCGAGCGCGAGCTCACCGCCGCCGCGCAGCGCCGCGACAGCATCAACGCCCAGCTCGGCAACGTCCGCCAGATGCTCGCCACCCTCACCGGCACGGTCCCCGGGATCGCCTTCCCCGGCGAGCCGGAGCCCGCTGCGGTCGCGGACGACGTACCCGCCCCCGAGGCCCCGGCGGACGAGACCGACGTCGAGTCGTCGGAGGAGCCCCAGGTCGAGGCGTCCGACGAGGTCGCCGAGGGCGAGGAGTCCTCCGAGCAGCGCTGACGCTCGTGATGCTTCACCAGGGGATGTCGACGAATGTGCACTTCCCTCACGCAGTTGCGTGAGGGAAGTGTGGTGGTTCCCGACATCCCATGGTGAAGCAGCGGGGGAGGGCGGGGCTCAGGCGCCCGGCACGCCCGGCGCGGGCGTCGTACGTCCCATGATCCAGGCGTCGAAGAACGCGCCGAGGTCGAGCCCGGTCTCGGTCTCCCAGTGGTCGTAGATCTCGTCGCGGGTGACCGAGGTGTCGTCGTGGTCCACCAGCCACGAGCGGGCGATGGCGTAGAACTTCTCGTCGCCGAGCGCGACGCGCAGCTCGTTCCACATGAGCGCGGGCGGGTAGTAGATGTTCGAGCCGCCGAACTGGTCGGGGTCGTAGGCACCGGGCGGGCCGTAGGCGTCACGCAGCCCCTGGTCGCCGGCGCGGGCGTTGCGCAGGGTCTCCTTCAGCGGCCGGATGTCGTGCTCGTCCTCGTAGATCCACTGCAGCAGCATCGTCATGCCCTCGTTGAGCCAGACGTCGCTCCAGTCGGCCGGCGAGACCTGGTCGCCGTACCACTGGTGCACGAGCTCGTGGGCGATCACCTGCGGTGACAGGACGTAGTCGTTGTTCCCCAGCGTGACCATCGTCTGGGTCTCCATCGCGCTCTCGGAGTCGGTGACGACGAGGCCGAGGGAGTCGAAGGGGTAGTCGCCGAGCTTGCCCTCGATCCAGTCGATCGAGTCCGCGGCGGTCTGCAGGTCGTCGAGCGCGACGGGGTCGACCATCCCGCGCGGCGTCCAGTAGTCGACGCGCATCCCGCTCGCCGTGGTGTTGCTGCTGTGCGCGTAGTCGCCGATCGCGAGCGTCATGAGGTACGACGACGCGGGCTCGGTGAGCTGCCACGACGTGGTCGTGCCGTCGTCGGTCTCCTCGAGCGCGGTGAGGTGGCCGTTGGAGATGCCGGTCCACTTCGGCGGGGCGTGCACCGTGACGTCGTACAACGCCTTGTCGGACGGCTGGTCGTTGACGGGGTACCAGGTGTAGGCGCCGTAGGGCTCCTGCATCGTCCAGACCTCGCCGGTGTCGGTGGTCGTGAAGCCGGTCGTGGAGAAGTCGCTGCGGGTGGTCGGCGCGGGGGCGGGACGCGGCGTGCCGACGTAGTCGAGGGTGAGCCGGTAGCGCTGGTCGGCGACCACGGGTGCCCGGACGACCAGGTCCTTGCCGCTCCGGCGGAACCGGACGGCCTCGTCGTCGAGCCGGACGTCACCGACCGTGAGGGCGGGCGACAGGTCGAGCTGGAAGCGCGGCGCCCGCCGGGTGGCGCGGAAGTCGATCACGGCCTCCCCGGTCAGCCGCCGCCCGGCCGGGTCCCAGGTGAGGTCGAGGTCGTAGTGGAGGGCGTCGACGACCGGGTCCCCGACGCCGGGGTAGACGCTGTCCTCGACCGGCTCGGAGAGCGCGAGGTCGAGGTCGGGCTCCACCTCGTCGACGACCACCGGGTCGGACGCGGGCGCCGCGACGAGGTCGGCGGGATCCGCCGTCGTGGTGACCGGAGCGGGCGCGGACAGCTCCGACGACGTCCGGGCCTCGGAGGAGCACCCCGCGAGCAGCAGCACCGAGGCGAGACCTGCCGCGAGCGACCTCACTGCTCGCCGCGCAGCAGGGGCCGGGCCAGCTTGCGGCCGTGGTGGATCTGCGCCTTGATCGTGCCGAGCGGCGCGTCGACGAGCGCGGCGATCTCCTCGTAGGGCAGGCCGTAGACGTCGCGCAGCAGCAGCGGCTCGACGTACTGCGGGTGGTCCTTCTCGATGGTGTCCATCGCCTCGAGCAGGTCGAGCCGGGTGCCGGCGATGACGCTGGTCGTGCGCGGGTCGGGCCGGTCGTGCGACCCGTCCTCGAAGTCGGTCGGGGTGGCGAGGTTCTTCAGCCTGCGGTAGGTCGTCCGCGCGCTGTTGACCGCGACGATGTGCAGCCACGTGGAGAACCGGCCGCGTCCGCCCCACGAGGCGATCCGGGTCGCCACGTTGAGCATCGCCTCCTGGCACGCGTCCTCCGCGTCGCCGGAGTAGGGCAGCACGCCTCGGCAGATGTTGAGGACCCGCGGACGGACCGCGCCGAGCAGCTGCTCCATCGCCTCGCGGTCGCCGTCGCGCGCGCGACGGGCGAGCTCGTCGATCTCGTCCGGCGTCGCCGCGGCGCCACCGTGTCCCGACCCGTCCCCCGAATACGTCACGCCTGCACGATAATGCCCGGGTGTCCGCTCCCTCTCGTCTCGGTCGCTACCCGGTGCGGCGCCGCATCGGGTCCGGGGCGTTCGCGACGGTGTGGCTGGCCTACGACGAGCACCTCGACTCGCCCGTCGCGATCAAGGTCCTCGCGGAGAACTGGACCGGCGACCTCCACATCCGCCAGCGGTTCCTCGAGGAGGGCCGGTTCCTCCGCAAGGTCGAGTCGCCGCACGTCGTGACGGTCTACGACGCCGGGGAGCTCGACGACGAGCGCCCCTACCTCGTGATGGCGTACGCCGACCAGGGCACGCTCGCCGACCGGCTCGAGCTGTCCGCCCTGGAGCCGTCGCAGGCGCTGACCGTGGTCCACCAGGTCGGCGCGGGCCTGGCCGCCCTGCACGACCGCGGGGTGCTGCACCGCGACGTGAAGCCCGCCAACGTGCTCTTCCGCAGCGTGGAGCGCGCGGTGGGCTCGCAGGTCGTCGCCATGGTCGGCGACCTCGGTCTCGGCAAGGCGATGGACATGTCGTCGCGGCTCACCATGGTCGGTGGCACCCCGACCTACGTCGCCCCCGAGCAGGCGCTCGGCGAGGGCCTCGACCCGCGCGCCGACCAGTTCTCGCTGGCCGCGCTCACCTACTACCTGCTCAGCGGCCGCCAGCCCTTCCGGCACGCCAGCCTCGCCGCGGCGGAGAACCCGGCACCCCCGCCGCCGATGGGCCTCGACAACCCGGAGGCCGAGGCGGTCGTCCTGAAGGCGCTCTCCAAGGACCGCGGCGACCGCTACGACGACGTCGAGTGCTTCACCGCCGCGCTCGTCGAGGCGATGGGCGGCCACCTCGACGAGGCCCCCGAGGCGTGGATGCCGGAGGACCCCGAGCTCACCGACTCCGTCCCGATCGACGTGACCGCCGGTGCGACCGACCCGGAGGGTCCCGCCTCCGGGCGCCGGCACCGCCGGTGGCCACTGGTCGTCGCGGCGGCCGCCGTGCTCGCGGCCGGCGCCGGGGCCGGGTGGGGGATCGAGCGTGCCGCGACCTCCGAGCGCACCGTCGAGGACCGCACCGGCACGCTGGCCGTGACCGTCCCCGAGGCCTGGACCGTGCAGGTCGACCCCGAGCAGTGGACCCCCCTCGACGGCAAGCAGGAGCAGCCCTCGATCGCGTCGGGCACCCGGGCCGGCTGGAGCTCCGTCACCGACCCCGCGCCCGGCGTCTTCGTCGGCCTCCTCCCCGGCGAGAAGCTGCCCACCCGCGTCCCGCAGCACAACGACTGCACCGGCGATCGCGTCGGCCCGATCCGGGACACCCAGGACGGCGACGACTCGATGACGATGACCTTCACCGGCTGCCCCGGCCCCGACGTCACCGTCGAGCGCGTCGTCCAGGTCAACAGCAGCCAGCTGCTCTGGATCCAGATCCGCAGCGACGACCGGGCCACCGCCAACCGGGTCCTCGACTCGGTCCAGACCTTCGGCGTCTGAGGCTCAGCCGAGCCGTACGCCGTCCGCGACCCGCGCGACCAGGTCGGCGAGCCCGGACTGGTCGACCCGTCGCCCGGTCACGGCGATCTCCACCTGCGCGTTGTCGCTGCCGGTGAGGTCGACCCAGGCGAGGTAGCCGTGCCGGAGGTGGTTGTTGGTGATGTAGGTGTAGTGGATCCCGTCGCCGCTCTGTCCGACGACCTCGAAGCCCTGCTCGTCCTCGTCGAGCTCGTCGACGCGCCGGTCGAGCGTCCAGTCGATCGAGCGCCGGTTGCTGAGCACCTGCTCGACCCGCATCACGTAGCCGAACGACTGGTCCTGGCCGTCGGGTCGCCACTGCCACTCGTTGAGGGCGATCGGGACCATCCGCCAGCCCTCCGGCGCCGGCACGGTCATCTGGAAGTCCTCGCCCTCCCCGACCACGGTGTCCACCAGTGGCACGTCGGGCTCGAGCGGCGGGTAGTCGGGGTCGGCGAGGACGTCGGGCACCGGGTCGACCGGGAGGCTCGGCGAGGCGGCGGCGACCGGGGCCGCGGCCCCGGAGCCGGGCGGGTTCTCGCCCAGCACCCAC
Source organism: Nocardioides exalbidus (assembly GCF_900105585.1). Classification (NCBI taxonomy): domain Bacteria; kingdom Bacillati; phylum Actinomycetota; class Actinomycetes; order Propionibacteriales; family Nocardioidaceae; genus Nocardioides; species Nocardioides exalbidus. The sequence continues at coordinate 1,125,872 of NZ_FNRT01000002.1, read as the reverse complement.
GACGTGGCGAACCCGCCGGCCAGCCCGACCACCAGCACCAGCGCGAGGAGGAGTGCGCGACGTCCCGTCACCGGCTCACGCCAGCCCGCCGGTGGCGCCGCGCATGCCGTCGGCCACGCGGTCGATGAGGTCCTTCGCACCCACCTGGTCGCGCTCGCGACCGTGCACGACGATCTCGACGTCCGCCTGCCCGCTCGAGTCGAGGTCGAGCCAGCGCATGAAGCTGTGCCGCTTGGTGTCCTCGTTGCTGCGGTAGGTGTACTCGAGCGAGTCCGCCCCACGATCGATGATGACGACGTCCTCCTGCTCGTCGCGCACCCGTGCCACCCGGATGTCGATGGCGTCCTCGATCGTGATGTCCTGGCTGTCGATCTGCTCGATGCGCATGACGTAGCTGTTGTCGGGCGTGCCGGGTTGCTTCCACTTCCACTCGTTGCTGGCGACGGGGTGGATCCGCCAGCCCTTCGGCGCGGGGAAGAGGATCTCGAACTTGCCGATGCCCAGCGTCGCCTGCCGCATCGGCAGGTCCGGCTCCAGGGCAGGGATGTCGGGGTCCGCGGTGAACGGCCGCGGCGCCTCGACGGGCATCTCCGGGCGCTCGGCGGGGACCGGGGCGGGTACGCCGGACCCGACGGTGGTGTCCCGGCTGGCCGCGGACGCGGCGAACCCGCTCCCCGCGCCGATCGCGAGGAGCGCGACGACAACCGCAGGCCCCCGCCAGTCCATGGGGCCAACCTATCCGCCCTCCGTGCCGTCGCAGTCCATTCCCTACGGTGGGACCGTGCTGATCCGCAATGCCCGGCTGGTGGCCGTCACCGATGTCGTCGACGGTCCGGTCGACGTGCGCCTCGAGGAGGGGCGGGTCGTCGAGGTCGGCCCGGGCCTGCCGCCCCACGACCACGAGCGCGAGCACGACGCCGGAGGTCGCTGGCTCGCGCCCGGCCTGTGGGACCAGCACGTCCACCTCGGCCAGTGGACGCTCGCGTCCGCGCGGCTCGACCTCGCCCCGGCCCGGTCGAGCGCGGAGGCCGTGGCGCTGGTGCGGGAGCGGCTCGAGGAGTGGCCCGACCTGCCGGTCATCGGGTGGGGACACCGTCCGACCGCGTGGCCGGAGAACCCGTCCGTGTCCGACCTCGACGCCATCGACACCGACCAGCCGATCGTGCTGATCGCCGGCGACGGCCACCACGGCTGGCTCAACACGACCGCGCTGCACGTGCTGGCGCTCTCGACGCGCGACAGCGTGGTCAGCGAGGCGGAGTGGTTCATGGCCTACGGCCGGCTCGCCACGGTGCTGGGCACCGACGGCACCGGGCCGGACGCCTACCGCCGCTCGATGGAGGCGGCCGCCGCGCAGGGAGTCGTCGGTCTCGTCGACCTCGAGTTCAGCGGCGGTGTCGCCGACTGGGTGGCGCGGTGGGCCGACGGTGCATCGCTGCTGCGGATCCGCCACGCCTGCTACGCCGACGGCCTCGACGACGTGCTCTCCCGCGGCCTGCGCTCCGGCGACCCGCTCGCCGACTCCGTGTCCGATCCCGGGGGCCGCCTGACGATGGGGCCGCTCAAGATCATCAGCGACGGCTCGCTCAACACCCGCACGGCCTGGTGCTGCGAGCCGTACGCCGAGAAGGCCGTCGCCGGCTTCGAGTCCGGGCAGCCGAACCAGACCCCGGCCGAGCTCCGCGACCTGCTCGCCCGCGCCACGGCCGGCGGGCTCGACGTCGCCGTGCACGCCATCGGCGACCGCGCCGTCACCGAGGCGCTGGCCGCCTTCGCCGAGACCGGCGCCCACGGCGGGATCGAGCACGTCCAGCTGACCACGCGCGACGACGTCCGTCGGATGGCCGGGCTCGGTGTCCGGGCGAGCGTGCAGCCCGCCCACCTGCTCGACGACCGCGACGTCACCGAACGGCTCTGGCCGGGACGAGCCGAGCGGTGCTTCCCGCTGCGCTGGATGCTCGACGAGGGCGTCGACGTCGTCCTCGGCTCCGACGCGCCCGTCTCCCCGCTCGACCCGTGGCTGGCGATCGCGGCCGCCGTCCACCGCTCCGGCGACGAGCGCGAGCCGTGGCACCCCGAGCAGGCGATCACCGCCCGCGAGGCGCTCGCCGCCTCGACCGACGGCTGGGGCACCGTGGCCGTCGGGCACCCGGGCGACCTGGTGCTGCTCGACGCCGACCCCCTCGACGGGTCGTCCGACCGCGCGCACGGCCTGCGGCTGCGGTCCTTCGGGGAGAACGTGGTGGCGACCTGGGTGGCCGGCGAGGTGGCGTACTCCCGCGACCCCTCGTGACGCCGCCGGGCGGTCGGGTGTGACCGCCCTCACGTAGCGCGGATGAGGTTGGTGAGTAAGGTAAGCCTTGCCTTACTCACTCCCTACTCGGAGGGACGTACGTCCGTGCGCTCACCTTGGCAGCACCTCTTCCACCCCGCCAACGCGGGACGCTACCGCCGGGCCGTCGCCTCGGCGGTGGACCACCTCGTCGACCACCTGGAGGGGACCAGCGGCCGCCCGCTGACCGGGGTCTCGCCGCGCGAGGCCGCCGCCCGCGTGGCCGCCGTCGACCTCGACCGCCCGCTGGGCGAGGGATCGGAGGCGCTCGCCGAGCTCTCCTGCCTCTGGCTCGACGACGCGATCTGGTTCCACGAGCCGACCGCGGCGGCGCACCTCAACTGCCCGGTCGTCATCCCGGCGCTCGCGGCCGAGGTCTTCATCAGTGGGGTCAACTCCAGCCTCGACACCTTCGACCAGAGCGCCGGCGCCACCTTCATCGAGCGCCACCTCGTCGACTGGACCGCCGCCCGGATCGGGTACGACGACCGCGCGGACGGCGTCTTCACCACGGGTGGCACCCAGTCGAACCTCCAGGCCCTCCTGCTGGCCCGCGGCCAGAAGGAGGGGCACCGGGCGGAGGACCTCCGCATCTTCGCCAGCGCGGACGGCCACTTCTCGGTCCAGAAGGCCGCGCGGCTGCTCGGCCTCGGCGACGAGTCGGTCGTCCCGGTGCCCGTCGACGTCTCGCGCCGGATGGACCCGGGCGCGCTCTCGACCGCGCTGGCCGACTGCACCGCCACCGGCCGGACGCCGATGGCCGTCGTCGCGACCGCCGGCACCACCGACTTCGGCGCGATCGACCCGCTCCCCGAGGTCGCTGCTCTCGCGAAGGCCCACGGCGCGTGGTTCCACGTCGACGCGGCCTACGGCGGCGGGCTCCTCGTCTCGCCCCGGCGGCGCGGCTGGCTCGCCGGCATCGAGCTGGCCGACTCGGTGGCGATCGACTACCACAAGACCTGGTTCCAGCCGGTCTCGTGCAGTGCCCTCGTCGTCCGCGACGGGGCGACCCTCGGCCACGTCACCTGGCACGCCGACTACCTCAACCCGAAGGACTCCGCGCACCCCAACCAGGTCGACAAGAGCCTCCAGACCACACGCCGCTTCGAGGCGCTCAAGCTCTGGATGACCCTGCGGGTCATGGGCGCCGAGGCGATCGGCGAGCACCTCGACACCGTCATCGACCTCGCCGACGCGGTCGCCGCCGAGCTGACCGCGATGCCCGACATCGACGTCGCCGCGGCGCCCCGGCTGAGCACGATCGTGTTCCGCTGCTCCCCGCCCGGCCACGACGAGGCCGCGTTGACGGCGCTCAACGCCGCCATCCGCGCCGAGCTCTTCGACGACGGCCGCGCCCTTGTCGCGGCCACCAGGGTCGACGGCCGGTCCTACCTCAAGCTCACCCTGCTCAACCCGGTCGCGACCGTCGACGACATCCTCGGCGTCGTCGCGATGGTGCGGGAGGCCGGCGAGCGGCTGGCCGGTTCCCCGGCGTCAGGACGCGGCGATCGTCTGGCGGTGGCCCGATGACCGAGCACGCCCGCGAGCGCACCCACGACCTCCTCGGCATCGGCCTCGGCCCCTTCAACCTCGGCCTGGCCTGCCTCGCCGACCCGATCCCCGGCCTCGACGCCGTCTTCCTCGAGGCCGACAGCGGCTTCTCCTGGCACCCCGGGATGATGCTGCCCGACGCGACGCTGCAGGTGCCGTTCATGGCCGACCTGGTCACCCTCGCCGACCCGACGTCGCGCTTCTCCTACCTCGCGTTCCTCAAGGACGTCGGCCGGCTCTACCCGTTCTACATCCGCGAGAGCTTCTACCCCCTGCGCCGCGAGTACGACGACTACTGCCGCTGGGCCGCCGACCGCCTCGACTCGATCGAGCTCGGCGAGCGCGTGGTCGCGGTCGAGCACGACGGGGAGGCCTACGTCGTCCGCTCGGCGACCGGCCGCAGCTGGCGCACCCGTCACCTCGTGCTCGGCACCGGCACCGCGCCGCGCATCCCGTTCGCCATCGACGGTGCAGGGGAGGGCGGCGGACCTGCGCTCCACTCCGCCGACTACCTCGCCCGCAAGGAGGAGCTGCTCGCCACCGGCTCGATCACGGTCGTCGGCAGCGGCCAGTCCGCCGCGGAGGTCTACGCCGACCTGCTGGCCGAGCAGGAGACCCACGGGTTCGAGCTCGGCTGGGTCACCCGCTCGCCGCGGTTCTTCCCGATGGAGTACACCAAGCTCACCCTCGAGATGACCTCGCCGGAGTGGTCGTCGTACTTCCAGGCGCTGCCGGCACCACGCCGCGCCGAGGTGCAGCAGGGCCAGGCCGCGCTGTCGAAGGGGATCAGCTCCGACACGATCAACGCGATCTTCGACGAGCTCTACCGCCGCGAGGCCACGACCGGCGTCGAGACGACCCTGCTCACCGCGACCGAGGTGACCGCAGCCCGGTGGGACGGGAGGGCGTACGCCCTCGACCTGCGCCACACCGAGCAGGGCACCACCGGCCGGATGACGACCGAGTCGCTCGTGCTCGCCACCGGCTACGCGCCGCGCGTGCCCGACTTCCTCGACGGCGTCCGCGACCGGATCCGCTGGGACGAGCGCGGCCGCTTCCTCGCCGGCGGCACCTTCGCCGTCGACCACGCCGACAGCGAGGTCTTCGTGCAGAACGCCGAGGAGCACACGCACGGCTTCGTCGCGCCCGACCTCGGCATGGGGGCGATGCGCAACTCGGTGATCCTCGCCCAGGTGCTGGGCCGCGAGCCCTACCCCGTGGAGAAGCGGATCGCCTTCCAGGAGTGGGGCATCCCCGACCGCTTCCTCACGTCGTCGGTCGAGGAGGCGTCGTGAGACTGACCCTCGAACCCCTCGACACCGGTCGCGACCTGGCGCTGCTCCACGCGTGGGTCACCCACCCGCGGTCGGTCTTCTGGGGCATGCAGGACGCCACCCCGGCGCAGGTGCGCGACGACTACGCCAGGATCGCGGCCGACCCGCACCACGAGGCGCTGCTCGGCCGGGCCGACGGCGAGCCGGCGTTCCTCGTGGAGACGTACGACCCCGCGCACTCGCCGCTGGCCGGCCTCCCCGAGCTGCGGGCCGGTGACGTCGGCATGCACGTCCTCGTCGCGCCGACCGACCAGCCCGTCCACGGCTTCACCCGGGCCGTGATGCGCCGCGTGATGAAGGCGTGCTTCGCCGACCCCTCGGTGCGGCGCGTGGTGGTCGAGCCCGACGCCCGCAACCACCGGATCGCCGTGCTCAACGAGGCGGTCGGCTTCGTGGTCGCCCGCCACGTCGAGCTGGCCGACAAGACCGCGGCGCTGAGCTTCTGCACCCGCGCGGCCTTCCACGACTCCGCACTCGGAGGAGCAGCATGACCACCCACTCCAGCGCCGACCTGACCGCCCACCTCACCGCCCACCTCACTCCGGCGACGATGGCCCGGGCCCACCGCGAGCTCGTCGCCAAGGCGATCGCCGAGTTCACCCACGAGCGCCTGCTCGCACCACGGCCCCACGGCGACGTCTGGCAGCTCACGCTCGGCGCCTCGACCTACCTCTTCGAGGCGCGGCGCCACGCGCTCGAGCACTGGGTCGTCGACCCGGCGTCGGTCGTGCGCCTCGTCGGCGAGCGCCGGACCGCCGTCGACGCCCAGGACTTCGTCGTCGACTGCAACGAGCTGCTCGAGATCCCCGACCACCTGCTCGCGGTCTACCTCGAGGAGATCGCCAGCACGCTCGCCTCCGCGGCGTGGAAGCTCACCCACCACCGGCTCTCCTCGCGCGACCTCGTCGACGCCGACCACCAGACGATCGAGGCCGCGATGTCGGAGGGCCACCCGGGCTTCGTCGCCTGCAACGGCCGCATCGGCTTCGGGGTCGACGACTACGCCGCCTTCGCGCCGGAGACCGGCGCGGACGTGCGCCTGCACTGGGTCGCCGTACGCCGTGACGAGGCGCAGCTGTCCCTGTCCGAGGGGCGCACCGAGGAGCAGCACTACGCCGAGGAGCTCGGCCCCGACGTGCTCGTCGACTTCGAGAAGCGGCTGCGCGACCTGGGCCTCGACCCGGTCGACTACCTCTACCTGCCCGTCCACCCGTGGCAGTGGGCGAACCGGCTCGCGGTGACCTTCGCGCCCGACGTCGCGCGGCAGGCCGTCGTACCCCTCGGCGAGGTCGACGCCGTCCACCGCGCGCAGCAGTCGATCCGCACCTTCTTCCCCGTCGACCACCCCGGGCGGTCCTACGTGAAGGTCGCGCTCGCCGTGCAGAACATGGGCTTCCTCCGGGGCCTCTCGCCGGCCTACATGGCTGCCACGCCGGCGATCAACGACTGGGTCGCCAGCCTCGTCCGGGGGGACGACGAGCTGGCGGCCCTCGGCTTCACGGTGCTCCGGGAGCACGCGGCGATCGGCTGGACGGGCGACGCCTACCACCGCCTCCCTGTCACCTCGCCCTACCGCAAGATGGTCGCCGCGCTGTGGCGCGAGAGCCCGGTGCCGCAGCTGCGCGAGGGCGAGCGGCTGGCGACGATGGCCTCGCTGCTGCACCGCGACCGCGACGGCGTGCCGCTCGTCGGCGAGCTCGTCGCCGCGTCCGGGCTCGACCCGGCCGACTGGGTCGCGAGCTACCTGCGCGCCTACCTCCGCCCGCTCGTGCACTGTCTGCTCGCGCACGACCTCGCGTTCATGCCGCACGGGGAGAACCTGGTGATGGTGCTGCGCGACCACGTGCCGGTGCGGATGGTCATGAAGGACATCGGCGAGGAGGTCGCGGTGCTCACCGACCGGCCGCTGCCCGCGGAGGTCGAGCGGATCCGCTCGGTCGTCCCGCCCGCGACGGCCGCGCTCGCGATCCACACCGACGTCTTCGACGGGTTCCTGCGCCACCTCGGCGGGATCCTCGCCGGCGCCGACCTGCTGTGCGACGAGCACTTCTGGGAGCTGGTGCGCGAGACGATCGCGGGCCACCTCGACGACCACCCGGAGCTGGCCGGTGCCGCGGCGACCTACGACCTGCTGCGGGCGGAGTTCGCGCACTCGTGCCTCAACCGGCTCCAGCTGCGCAACACCCTCCAGATGGTCGACATCGCCGACCAGGCCGAGTCCCTGATCTACGCGGGCACGCTGGCCAACCCGGCAGCCGTGCGGGCGTGAGCGCCTCGTGAGCGTGCATCGGGACGCGCACGGCATCCCGCGCGTCCGCTCCGCCACCCTGCTCGACCTCGCGTTCGACCAGGGTCGGGTCACCGCGCACGACCGCGCCTGGCAGCTGACCGTCGAGCGGCTCCGCGGCGAGGGCCGGGTCGGCGTGCTCGGAGGCTCGGCCGCCTGGGACGCCTTCGCCGCCGACCTCGACGTCGCGGGCACCGCGCAGCGTGGCTTCGCGGCCCTCGACGCGGAGTCGCAGGCCTTCTTCGCGGCGTACGCCGACGGGGTGCGCGCCGGCTTCGCCGAGGGTGCGACCTCCCCCGAGCTCGTCTCCCATGGGGACCTCGGGGAGTGGCAGCCGTGGTCGTCGCTGGCGGTCTACCTCGTGCAGCACGTGCTCTTCGCCGGCTTCCCGACGAAGCTCTGGGCGGCGTCGGTCGAGCCCGGCCTCCACCCCCGGCTGGCCACGCTGCTGGGGGTCGAGCCGCCGCACGGGAGCAACGCCTTCGCCGTCGGCGCCGCCCGCACGACCACCGGGCTCCCGCTGATCGGGGCCGACCCGCACCGGGTCTTCGAGTCGCCGGGGATCTACCAGCAGGTCGGGCTGTCCTGCGACGAGGTCGACGTGGTCGGGCTGGCCTTCCCCGGCGTGCCGGGCGTGCAGCACTTCGGCCACACCGGCCACGTCGCGTGGGCGGTCACCCACGCGATGGCCGACTACCAGGACGCCAGTGTCGTGGACGGCCACCTCGTGGTCCGTACGCCGACCTCAGAGCTCGGCGACGTCGGGCTCGGCGCGATCCTGCCGCTGCTCCGCGCCCGGACGGTCGACGACGTCGACGCGGCGCTCGAGCACTGGGTCGAGCCGGTCAACAACGTGCTCGTCGCCGACACGACCGGGCGGGTTCTGCACCGGGTCGCGGGGAGGGTGCCGGTCCGATCCGGCGGCGCGTGGACGGGCTGGGTCGACCTCCCCCGGATCGAGGTCGGCCCCGACGAGGTCGCGGTCACCGCCAACGACCGCACCGACGAGCGGTGGGACGCCCTCGCCACGCGCTTCGCGCCGCCGTGGCGCCGCGACCGGATCGCGTCGCTGCTCGCGTCGGGAGGGGCCGACGCCGGCCTGGTCGACGTGCGACGCGCCGCCTCCGTGCTCACCGACCACCACGACGCGGCCGGCGCCGCGCTGCTGGGGCTGCTGCTGGGCCTCGACGACCTGCCCGAGCGCAGCGCCGCCGTCGTCGACCTGCTGCGTGCGTGGGACGGGTCGATGGCCGCCGACTCCGTCGCCGCGGGTGCCTACGCCGCCGTCCGCGACGCGGTCGTCGCTGCGGTCGTGGCCGACCCGGTGCTGGCGCCGGCGCGGTCGGCTGCGCCGCCGGTCCACGCCGAGGTGCTCGCGCCCTGGTGGCACCTGCCGTCGCGGATCGCCCGCGTCCTGCCCGACCTGGTGCGCGACCCGCCGCCCGGGCTCGACCTCGACGAGATCGCCCGCTCGGCGCTCGCCCAGGTCGCCGCGCTGCCCGACCAACCGTGGGGCGACCGGCACCGGCTCACCCCGATCCACGCGCACGCCGAGCTGCGCCTCGACCCGGTGCCGTACCTCCCCTCCGTCGCCGGCACCCCGCTCGACGGCGACGTCGAGTGCGTGGCGGCTGCCGCGTCGATCCCCGGCACCGACATGTCCGTCTCGGGCCCGATCGCCCGGATCGTGTGGGACCTGTCGGACCGGTCGCGCAGCCGCTGGGCCGTGCCGCTCGGCGCCTCCGGGATCGTCGGTGACCCGCACCACGACGACCAGCTCACCTCCTGGAAGGACGGAACCTTGCTCCCTGTCGCCTCGCACACCTTCAGCCTCCGACCGGTCTCGCCCGTCGCGGACGCGTCGCTGCTGCACGGCTGGTTCACCGAGCCCCGCGCGGCCTTCTGGGGCATAGGCACCCGCTCGCCGGAGGAGGTCGGCGACATCTACGCCTGGATCGACGAGCAGCCGCACCTCACCGCCTCGCTCGCGCTGCTCGACGACCACCCGGTCGGCTTGCTGCAGACCTACGACCCGTTCGTCGACGAGATCGGCGAGCACTACGACCGGCGCTCCGGCGACCTCGGTGTGCACCTCTTCCTCGCCTCCGACGCCGCGCGCGCCGGGCACACGGCCGAGCTGACGGCGTACCTCCTCGAGCAGGTCTTCGCCGACCCGGCCGTGGTCCGGCTGGTCCTCGAGCCCGACGTCGACAACGCCGCGTCGATCGCCCTGCTGCGGCGCCTCGGCGCCGAGCTCGGTCCGGTCACCGAGGTCCCCGCCCCGATGCCCGACCTGCCGGCCAAGAAGGCCCAGTTCGCCTTCCTCGCCCGCCGGCCTGAGCGGTGAGTGAGCCACATTCCCGCGGCCTGCAATGTGGCTGGGCCACCGCCAGCCGGCGCGTCGTTGTGCGCCACACCCCCGGGCGGTGTGTGAGCCACATTCCAGCGGCCCGGAATGTGGCTCACACACCGCTCGGAGCTCAGGCGAGCGCGAGCGTCGCGTCGAGGACGAACGCCGGGTCCTCGAGCCGGTCGCCGTAGATCTCGCGGAGCTGCTGCACCCGGTAGCGCACGGTCTGGGCGTGCACGAAGAGCTCCTCGGCGACGGCGTCGCGGCGACCGTGGTTCAGCAGCCAGCTGCGGAGGGTGTCGGTGAGCTTCTCGGCGGTCGAGGGCCGCAGGTCGGCGAGCGGCGCGAGCACGCGCGCGCGGAGCTCGGCGCGCGCGTCGGCGTCGGCGGCGAGCACGAGCGCGGCGAGGTGGTCGTCGGAGTCGACCAGGCCGCTGAGCCCCAGGGCGGAGCAGCGGAGGGCGCGCCGGTGCGAGCCGGCCACCTCCAGCCAGGGGGTGCCGGGCCCGACGACGGCGTCGGTGCCGCGCAGGGCCCGGAGCAACGTACGGCGTGAGGTGGCCGACCCGGTCGAGGGCACGAGCAGCGACGCGTGTCCCTCGGGCAGGCCGGGCACCTCGTCGGTCGGCTGGAGCGTGCGGGAGTCCAGGGCGGTCAGGGCGTGGGAGACCTGCGACTCGGGCAGCACCACCGCGGTCAGCGCGCCGGGCGGCTCCCAGTCGGCGCGCTCGGCGGCGGCGTTGACCGCGTCGGCCGGGGCGCCGTTGAGCAGCGCGCGGGCGAGCCGCTCGAGGTTGCGCTGCCGCACGCGACCGCTGCTCTCGAGCTCGTCGGTGTGCCCGGCGACCGAGGCCGCGGACAGCTCGTCGATGTAGGCGAACACCAGCTCGGCGAAGCTGGCCAGCTGGCCGGCGTCGATGCCCGCCCGGACGGCCGTGTCGGCCATGTCGTGCCACGACTTCCGGGCGCCGACCCGGTAGGCCGCGAGCAGTGCCTCGGCAGTGCGACCGCTGCGGGCCTCGCCGCGGCCGAGCTGGTAGGCGCCCTCCATCGCCGTGGCGCGGGGCGCCTCGAGGCCCTGGCGGGTGGCCAGCGTCAGGAAGCCACCGAGGGCGAGCTGCACGGCGTTGCGGATGACCTCGCCCATCCGCCCGGTCAGCGCCCCGGCATAGCTCGGCACCTCGTCGATGATCGCGAGCACGACGTTGTCGGCGACCTCGGCCAGGCGCCCGCGCAACGCGGCGGCCACCTCGGCGTCAAGGGCCACCACGGTCTGCACTTGTGTGCTCGGACGCACAGGATGGGATGTCACAGCAACTCCACAGGGCGACAATTGTTCGCGGCGAACAAGAGTCTAGCCCCGATTCACGTGCGCAGGGCAGGAACCCGACCCCCGGATCCGCGACTCTTGATGACATGAGCACGACTCTCGAGCCGACCCGGCAGGACGCACCGCGGGGCAAGCGCGTGCGCGACCAGCTGGTCCGCGTCGCCGAGGCCGCGACCACGCCCTACCTGCCCTCCGACTTCATGGACCTCTTCGCGCCGCTCCGCAGCGGCGCCGACCTCCGCGGTCGCATCGAGTCCGTCCACCCCGAGACCGCCGACGCGGCGACCATCGTGATCCGCCCCGGCGCCGACTGGGCCGGCCACGTGCCCGGCCAGTACCTCCGCATCGGCATCGACGTCGACGGCGTACGCCAGTGGCGGGCCTACTCCCTCACCCACGGCCCGCGCCGCGACGGCCGCATCTCGATCACGGTCAAGGCCGTGCCCGGCGGCCTCGTCAGCAACCACCTCGTCCACGAGGCGAGGCCCGGCACGCTCGTCCACCTCGAGCAGGCGGCCGGCGAGTTCGTCCTCCCGCCCGCCGGCGGCAAGTTCCTCATGGTCACCGCCGGCTCCGGCATCACGCCGGTCATCGGGATGCTGCGCAACCTCTTCCCGAGCACCGACGAGGGCGTCCTGCGCCCGGCCCGCAGCGCCGTCCACGACATCGTCGTCGTCCACGTGGCGCCGAGCCGGCCGCACTCGATCTTCATCCGCGACCTGGAGGCGCTCGCCGCCGCCGGCGCGATCCGCCTCGTCGCGAGGTACGACGACGAGCACGGCGTGCTCGAGGTCGACCACCTGGCCGACCTGGTCCCCGACCTCGGCGAGCGGGCGACGCTGGCCTGCGGCCCGGCCGGCCTGCTCGACGCCCTCGGCGCCCACCACGACGAGGCGGGCATCAGCCTGACGACCGAGCAGTTCCGCACCAGCCGGGTCGAGCCGGGCGAGGGCGGCACCGTCGCCTTCTCCTGCGGCACCACCCTCGACCTCGACGGCGCCACGCCGATCCTCGACGCCGCCGAGGAGGCCGGGAAGCTGATGCCGAGCGGCTGCCGGATGGGCATCTGCATGGGCTGCGTCATCCCGCTGCGCGAGGGCAGCGTCCGCGACCTCCGCGACGGAGCCATCACCACGGCCGTCCCCGGCGAGAGCGGCGCCGTCAAGGTGCAGACCTGCATCAACGCCGCCGCCGGCCCGTGCCACTTCGACCACTGACACCCGACCTCCCCGACACCCCCAGGAGAGCGACATGACCACCGTCCAGAAGAAGGCCGTCCTCGGCCAGACCAACCCGATCGCGCACCTCACCGAGGCTGACATCGAGCAGCTCGGCCACGAGCTCGACGCCATCCGCCAGGAGGTCCTCGACACCCGGGGCGCCGGCGACGCGGCCTACATCCGCAAGGTGATCGACACCCAGCGCAAGCTCGAGCTGGGCTCCCGCGCGGTCCTGCTCTTCAGCGCCTTCCCGCCGGCGTGGGTCCTCGGCACGCTCGGCCTGAGCGTCTCCAAGATCCTCGACAACATGGAGATCGGCCACAACATCCTCCACGGCCAGTGGGACTGGATGCGCGACCCGAAGATCCACTCCAGCGTCTGGGAGTGGGACATGGCCTCGCCCGCCGAGCAGTGGAAGCACAGCCACAACGAGCTCCACCACACCTACACCAACGTCATCGGCAAGGACAACGACCTCGGCTACGGCATCATGCGCGTCGACGAGGACCAGCCGTGGACCCCGTCCTCGCTCGCCCAGCCGGTGTTCTGCTTCATCAACGCCGTCTTCTTCGAGTACGGCATCGCCGCCTACGACCTCGAGCTCGGCGCGGTCATCGCCAAGAAGCAGACCAAGGACCCCGACTTCCGCCGCCGCGCGAAGCAGGTCCTCACCAAGATCCGCAAGCAGGCCACCAAGGACTACGTCGTCCACCCGCTGCTGTCGATCCCGACCGGCTCGTTCCTCCCGACGCTCGCGGCCAACTTCACCGCCAACGTCGTGCGCAACCTCTGGTCGAACTCCGTCATCCTCTGCGGCCACTTCCCCGAGGGCGTCGAGACCTTCGAGAAGCGCTCCATCGAGGGCGAGACCAAGGGCGAGTGGTACGTCCGCCAGATGCTCGGCAGCGCCAACATCTCGGGGTCCAAGGCCCTCCACATCATGACCGGCAACCTGTCGCACCAGATCGAGCACCACCTCTTCCCCGACCTGCCGTCCAACCGCTACGCCGAGATCGCGCCGAAGGTCCAGGCCCTCTTCGAGAAGTACGACCTCACCTACTGCGCGCGTCCGATGCCGCAGCAGGTCGCCTCGGCCTGGCACAAGGTCATCCGGCTCTCGCTGCCCAACGGCTGGCTCGCGACGACCAACAAGAAGAACGCGCCGCAGCAGCTCGCGATCCTCTACAAGATGGCCACCGGCGACCGCCGCACCCGCCGCCTGCTGGGCCGCAAGCTCGAGAGCGAGTCGCGCGCGATGGCGAAGGCCGCCTGAGCGCTCGAGGACGGATTCCTCGGCATCTCTTGACAGTTGACAAGGATTCCACTGGTCTAGCCCTCGGTAATTGCACGGATGTATCAGGACGCGACCAGGAGCATCCTTGAGTGCAACAGCAACACATGGGGTGGGAAACGATGACCAGCAACACGTGTGACACAGGGGCGGACCAGTGATCCGCATCGGCTCCGTGGGGGAGTCGGCGTACGACGTCCGGGGGGACACGAAGCGGGACAGGGCACTCGCCGTGCCACGTCCGCGGACGCCGGTGGACAACGGTTCGGCGGTGCGTCCGCCGGTCGGGTGAGGCGTCGGGGGGACGCCCACCACCTGGGAGGCACACGGCTCGGGCCGGCGGTCGGGGGGACCGTCGGCCCGAGCCTGTCTCCGTGCCCGTTTCCGTGCCCGTTTCCGTGCGCGTCCTTCAAGGCGGCGCGAGGTCCTTGCAGACTTCCCACAGGGATCCATTAGTAAAGGCTTCTCGGGTGGCGCGCTCCTAGCCTTGCCGCAGGCGGTCCGTGGGGGACCGAGGTGGGAAAGCAGGGAGTCATGAAGCGCGAGTTCACCGACGAGGTCGTGGACCTCACGGGACGGATCAAGTCCCTCGACCAGTTCGACGGATCGCTGGTCGCCAGGCGCGAGCCCGTGGCCGACGCCATCCCGATCAGCGACGCCCCGAGCCAGCTGTTGCCGGCGCCGCGTCGCTCGCGCGTCTTCCTGCGCGGCGGCGAGGGCCACGGCTCGTTCGCCGACCTCACGCTGACCGCACCGCGGCCGCGGCCCGCGTCCGAGTGACCGACCGAACACGTGACCGACTGAACAACGGGCTGCCGATGCGCCTCCCGGCCGAGGACGGTCGGCGCCTCTAGAGTCGCCCGGTGGTCTGGCTGGTCGCTGCGCTCCTGCTCGCCTGGATCGCGTGGGGACCGGTCGTCCTGGTCGTCGCGGCCGGGCTGCTCTGCATCCCGCGCCTGCGCTGGTGGGTGCAGGACCGCACCGACCTCGACCGTCGCACGGCGGGCTGGGTCGCCGGCTTCGTGGTCGCACTCGTCGGTGCGGTGCTCGTCGTCCCCGACGGGTGGCTGCCGATCCCGCCCGCGCCGGGGGTGATGGCGGGTCCGTCGTACGCCGGCCGCCCGGCGTCGGCGCGTCCCGTCGCCGCCGAGGTGGTGACCAACCCGCACGTCGCGGCCCCCGACTCGACGACCAGGCCCGGCCCGCTGGGCCTGCAGCCCGAGGTCGAGACGTCCTGGCTCGGCCTCCAGCGGTGCGGCCGGATCCTGCCGACGTCCCGCGACGCGCTCGTCGCGCTCTGCACCGGCCGGTCGGGCGAGAGCCTCCGGGTGGTCGACCCCGCCTCGATGCGCCCCACCGCGACGCGCGACCTGCCGGCCCCGGGCAAGGGCGGCTGCACGACGACCGGCTTCTACCTCGACGACGCCGACCGCGCCGTCGTCGCCACCGCCGACCGGCAGGTCGTCGTGGTCCCCACCGCCCCGTCGGGCAAGGACGCCGAGGTCGACCTCACGACCGAGCTGGGCTGGGACCTCAAGCCCTGGATCCCCTACGGCGACTGCGTCGTCGACGTCGTCCCCGACTGGCCCGGCCGGCTGTGGTGGGTCTCCCGCGCCGGCCTGGTCGGCACGATCACCCCGGAGACGGGCGCGGTCGAGGTGCTCGACCTCGACGAGGCGGTCGCGCACGGGCTCGCCGTCGACGGCCAGGGGGTGTACGTCGTCACCGACGCGGCGCTGCACCGGCTCGAGGCCGGCGCGGACGGCGTACCCCGCGACGCGTGGCGCACCGAGACGGCCGGCCCCAGCGGCTCGGCCCCGGTGCTGGTCGACGGCGGCATCGTGGCGGTCACCGACGAGGACGACGACCAGCTCGGAGTGGTGTTCGTGGCACGCGCGACCGGCGAGGGCGTGTGCCGCCAGGCGGTCTTCGAGAAGGGCCACGGCGCCACCGGGAGCGACCTCGCCCCGGTCGGGTCGGGCGTCGTCGTCACCAACAACGACGACTACTCCTCGCCCCGCAGCACCCTCCTCGGGTTCACCAGCAGTCCCGGCATCGCGCGCGTCGACCTCGTCGACGGCGGCTGCGTCGTGCAGTGGACCAACGAGGCCGCCTCACCGGGCTCGGGCGTCACGGCCAGCTGGCCCCAGGGGCTCGTCTACGCGTGGACCAAGCGCCCGTCGTTCACCGGCGTCAGCGCGTGGTACCTCACCGCGATCGACGTCGCCTCCGGACGCAGCATGTGGAGCGTGCGCACCGGCACCGGCCTGCTCGCCGGCAGCGACGGCTCGACGATCACCCTCGGCGCCGACGGCTCCGCCTGGCTCGGCACGCTCGCCGGGCTCGTCCGGGTCCGCGACCGCTCCTGACCCACGACGGTCAGGGCCAGGTGAGGTCGACCGTCTTCTCGCTCAGCTCCCAGAGGCGGCGCTGGGCCATCTCGTCGTGCGCGAGCGCCGTGGCGCCGACGATGCCGGGAGCTCCGCTGCCCTGACCCAGGCCGCTGGGACCGACGTAGGTCCCACCCGGCAGGTCCTCGGTCGCGGCCATCAGCGTCGGCCAGGCACCGGCGTGCGCCGGCTGGGAGACCGCCCGCACGGCGGCGTCCATGATGGAGGCCACCCGGCCCTGCGTGGAGGAGAGCTGGCCGTTGACGACGAGGTGCGTGCCGGCGAACCCCGGGTGCGCGGCCATGGCCTGCACCGGCAGGCCGGCGCGCCGCAGCCGCCGGTCGAGCTCGAAGGTGAAGAGCAGGTTGGCCAGCTTGGTCTGGCCGTAGACCCGCCAGCGGCTGTAGCGCCGGCGCTCGTGCGGGTCGCCGAGCGGGGCGGAGCGCGCGACCCGGTGCATCTGCGACGACAGGGTCACGACGCGACCGTCGCCCGACGCGACGAGCTGGTCGAGCAGCAGCCCGGTCAGGAGGAACGGCCCGAAGTGGTTGGTCGCCAGCTGCGACTCGAGCCGGTCGACGGTCCGCCGGTAGGGCGTGGCCATGATGCCGGCGTTGTTGACGAGGAGGTGGAGCGGGCCGAGCCCGGCTGCCTCCGCGGCGGCCGTGCGGACCGACGCGAGGTCGGCCAGGTCGACGACGAGGGTCTCGAGCGACGCCCCGGGCACCTCGTCGCGGATCGCCGCGGCCGCGGCGTCCAGCTTGTCCGGCGTACGTCCTGCCAGCGCGACGCGCGCACCCGCGCGCGCGAGCTCGAGCGCGGTGAACCAGCCGAGGCCGCCCAGCGTCGGGCCGGTGACGAGTGCCGTGCGCCCGGTGAGGTCGGGGATGTCGGCCGTGGTCCACGCGTCGCGGCTCACGGGGTGACGCCCATCGAGGCGACGACGCGCTCGCCCAGGTCGGTGTCGCCGGTGATCCGGACGCCGTCGGGCGACGCTCGCCGCCGGCCGCCCGCCAGGACCACGAAGGTCTCCCGGTCCATCGCGATGGTCACGCCGGGCTCGGTGTCGACGTCGCCGGGCCGGCCGCGACCGTCCTCGCCGACCTCGGCGACGGCCGGCGCATGCCCCTCCACCTCGAGGCGTACGACGCTCCCCGCCGGCGCCTGCGCCTTCTTGCCCACGATGAAGGGCAGGCTCTCCAGCAGGTAGTCCACCGCGTGGAGCGCCGGGGCGTTGCCGAGGTTGCCGGGCTTGTCGAGCGCGCGGCGGATGTCCTGCTCGTGCATCCACACGTCGAGCGGACGGTTGCGCAGCAGCAGCCCGGTGCTCCAGCCGATCGCACCGAAGACCGCGGGCGCCGGTGCGGCGGCGTCGGTGGGCGGGTCGGCGAGCAGCTGGGTGTGGCGGGCCGTGGTCGACTCGTGGATCTCCGTGATCAGGGCGTCCGTCGCCGCCTGCCGCCGGGCCACCACGCCCTGCTCGGTGAACTGGCCCATCATCCCGTGCGCGTGCGGGGCCTCGCCGATCTCGACGTCGTCGTGCGGCCGCCCGGCGAGCAGCGACTCGAGGTGCGCGGTGTGCGCGGCGACCGCCTGGACGTCCCACCCGGGCAGGTCGGTCTGCGTCGACCACTCGTCGTCGCCCACCTCCTCGAGCAGCCGGGTGAAGTCGTCGACCGCCTCCCACCACACCGCGACGTAGGACGCGAGGCGCTCCTGATCACTCATGTGCCGAGCCTAGGGCCCGCCCTTCCACGCCGATGGTCCGATGGGGTGGTTTTCGGCCGATCGCGCACGCCGGAGCCCGCCGGTCCCTACGTTCGACGAGGGCCGGATCTCACGGGGGGATCCGGCCCTCGTCGCGTGTGCCTAGAGCCAGCCGCGGTCCTGGGCGATGCGCGCGGCCTCGCTGCGCGTCGTCGCACCGGTCTTCCCGATCGCGGCAGACAGGTGGTTGCGCACGGTGCCCTCCGACAGGTGCACCCGCGCGGCGATGGTCGCGACGGGCGCGCCGTCGAGGGCGTGCGTCAGCAGCTCGCGCTCGCGGCCGGTGAGCGGGCTCGGGCCGTCGATCAGCGACTCCGCGGCGAGGTCGGGGTCGATGACCCGGAGGCCGGAGTGCACCCGGCGCACGGCGTCGGCGAGCTGGCGGGCCGGCGTGTCCTTCACGACGAAGCCGGACGCCCCGGCCTCGATCGCCCGGCGGACGTAGCCCGGCCGACCGAAGGTGGTCACGATCAGCGAGCGCACGCCGGGGAGCTCGCGGCGTACGGCGGCAGCGGCGTCGATGCCGTTGAGCCCGGGCATCTCGATGTCGAGCAGGCACACCTCCGCACCCGAGGTGCGCGCGGCCTCGACGACCTCGTCGCCGCGACCGACCTGGGCCACCACCTCGAGGTCGGCCTCGAGGTCGAGCAGGGCGGCCAGCGCACCGCGGACGAGGGCCTGGTCGTCGGCCAGGAGGAGCTTGATCACGGGAGGGTCACCTCCACCCGGGTGCCGGGCGTCGCAGGGCTGATGGTCAGGGTGCCGCCGGCTCCGGCGACGCGCTCGCGCATCCCGCGCAGGCCGTTGCCCTCGTGGCCGCTGCAGCCGGTGCCGTCGTCGCAGACGGCGATCCCGCGCGAGCCGAGCTCGATGACGACCCGGTCGGCCCGCGCATGGCGTACGACGTTGGTGACCGACTCGCGCAGCACCCAGGCCAGCAGCGCCCGGTGCCGCGGATCGGTGTCGGAGACGTCGCCGTCGACCGTCGTGGTGATGCCGGCGTCGGCGAGCACGCGGGGTGCGGCCAGCAGCTCGGCCTCGAGGTTGCCGGCGCGCAGGCCGCCGACGGTCGCGCGGACCTCGGCGAGCGCCTGCCGGGCGGTGGCCTGGATCGACTCCAGCTCCTCCTTCGCGCGAGCCGGGTCGACGTCGACGAGGCGCGCGGCCAGCTCGGCCTTCACCGAGAGCGCGGTGAGCGAGTGCCCGAGGACGTCGTGGACGTCGCGGGCGACGCGCTCCCGCTCGGCCACCATGGCGTACTCGCTGCGGGCGTCCTCGGCGATCCGCTCGCGCTCCCCGAAGATGCGCAGCATCACGCCACCCAGCATCACCGGCCACAGCACCAGGAAGAAGAAGGTCGGGAAGCCGTCGATGTCCAGCAGCGACAGGAGCGGCACGACGCTCCAGAAGGCGACGGACCACCGCCACGCGGGGGCCGGGAGCTCGAGCGCCGAGAGCATCGCGAGGTAGGGGGTGTAGGAGAGGACGCCGATCCCGATCACGGGCATCGTGGCGGCGCCGATGAGCACCATGGCGCCCAGTGCCAGCCAGGGGGACACCCTGCCGCTGTAGCCCAGCACGTTCGCGACGGCGAAGCCGGCGATGAGCAGCAGGGTGAGGCCCGTCGCCACCGGTGTGGCGTCGGCGGCGAGCACCGAGCTGACGGGGAAGAACAGGAACACCAGCCAGATCGACGCGAACGCCCAGCCCCACTTCTCCCAGGGGTTGGCGGGGAGGTCGGCGCCGGGATGGCTGGTCACGTCCGCGCCCGGCTCCGGCGCACTCCCCAGGTCGCCAGCAGCGAGAAGATCACGGTCCACGCGAGCACGTTAGCGACCGGGAGCCACAGCGGGTCGCTGCCGCCGAGCGGGAGGCCGCCGCCGGTGAGCGGGAAGCGCGCCAGCGCGGCGTACCCGTAGAGGGGGGTGAACCGGCCGATGTCGAGCATCAGGCCGCTCATCGGCGTGAACAGCCCGCCCAGGAACGCCATCACGACGATGAAGCCGGAGGCGATGCCGGGGGCGTTGGAGCCGCGGAAGAGCAGGCTGACCGAGAGGCCGTAGATGGCGAAGAGCGCGGACCCGGCCCACACGATCGCGGCGCCGAGCACCCAGTCGCTCCAGCTGCCGCGCGCGCCGGTGAGTGCGCCGATCGCGAAGATCAGGGTGACCGGCATGGCCGCGACGACCATCGCGATGCCGGCCTTGGCCGCGACGAACGCGAGCGGGCGCATCGGGGTGAGGCCGAGCTGGCGGCCCCAGCCCATCATCTGCTCGGTCGCGGCGCTGCCGGCGATGCCGGTGGTCGCGGTGACGGCGCCGTAGCAGGCCATCGAGATCATGATGTACATCGCGACGTTGCCGCTGCCGACGCGGTCGTCGGAGCCGAGGCCGAACACGAGGTACATGAACATCGGCAGCCCGACGATGAAGAACATCGCCATCCGGTCGCGCAGCTGGCGGCGCAGGTCGAGCCGGGCGTACGCCACCACGTCGGGCCGCGGCGCGGTGCGGGCGGTCGCGGTCGGGATCGTGGCGGCGGTCAGGGTGTCGGGCGTGGCGCTCATCGGGTGGCTCCGATCATCTCGGGCGAGTGGGGTGTCTCGGTCGTCAGGGCGAGGAACGCGGCCTCCAGGCTGGCGGCCGACACCTCGAGGTCGGTGACGCCCAGCGGCTCGAGCGCGTGGCGCACCTGCGCCAGCCAGGCGGGGTCGATGCCGTCGGCGCCGACCACGTCCGCCGGTGGGCGGAAGGTGAGGGTGCGCCCGCCGTAGGCCGCCCGCACGTCGGTGGTCGCGGCGTCGTGGACGATCCGGCCGTGGTTCATCAGGACGGTCCGCTCGGCGAACTCGTCGGCCTCGGCGAGGTAGTGGGTGGCGAAGACGATCGTGCGGCCGAGCGCGGCGTCGGCGCGCATCGCCTGCCAGAACTCCTGCCGCGCGCCCACGTCCATCCCCGTCGTCGGCTCGTCGAGGATCACGAGGTCGGGGTCGGGCAGCAGGGCGAGCGCGAACTTCAGCCGCTGCTGCTCGCCGCCCGAGCACGCCTCGACCCGGCGGCCGGCGAGGTCGCTCAGCCGGGCACGGTCGAGGACGACCTCGACCCGGTCGGTGCGGCCGTGCAGCGCGGCGACGGCGCGGACGGTCTCCTCGACGGTGAAGTCGTTGAGCAGCCCACCGGTCTGCATGACGGCGGAGACGAGTCCGTTGCGGACCGCCTCGGCGGGAGTCATGCCGTAGACCTCGATCGTCCCGGCGTCGGGGTCGGTCAGGCCGAGCAGCATGTCGACGGTCGTGGTCTTGCCGGCGCCGTTGGGGCCGAGGAACGCGACGATCTCGCCGGGCTGGATCGTGAGGTCGACGTCGTCGACCGCCACGACCTGCGCCCCGTCGGTGGCCCGGAACTGCTTGCGGAGCCCGATCGCGTGGATGGCTGGGGAGTTCATGTCCCTCAGCCTGTCGTCGTACCGGTCCTCCCGCCTGACGGAGATGTCACGACCTCCCCGTGACACCTGTCATCCGGTGCTGCCGGCGCCGGTGCTGCTTCACCATGGGATGTCGGGAAATGCAGCACTTCCCTCACGCAGCTGCGTGAGGGAAGTGCATGTTCAGCAACATCCCGTGGTGGAGCGTCAGGGCGACGACACCGAGGGAAGCGTCAGAAGGACGCCTCGTCGAGGTCCATCAGGTCGAGGGTGATGCCCTCGGCGATGGCGCGCTCGGAGGCGATCTTCGGCAGGTTGGTCTGCGCGAAGAACTGCGCCGCGGCGATCTTGCCCTCGTAGAAGACCTTGTCCTTGGCCGACACCTCGCCGCCGAGCTTGGCGAGCGCGACCTCGGCCTGGCGCAGCAGCAGCCACGCGCAGACCACGTCGCCGAGCACCATCAGCAGGCGCGAGGTGTTGAGGCCGACCTTGTAGATGTTGCGCTGCTCCTCGGCCGACGACATCAGGTCGTTGATCATGTGCCCGACGATCGCGTTGGCGTCCTCGAGCGCGGTGGCGAGCAGCGCGCGCTCGTTCTTCAGGCGGCCGTTGCCGGCCTCGGAGGCGATGAAGCCCTCGATCTGCTGGGCGAGGTGGCCGAGCGCCTTGCCCTGGTCCTTGACGATCTTGCGGAAGAAGAAGTCCTGGCCCTGGATGGCGGTCGTGCCCTCGTAGAGGGTGTCGATCTTGGCGTCGCGGACGTACTGCTCGAGGGGGTACTCCTGCAGGAAGCCGGAGCCGCCGAAGGTCTGCAGCGACTCGGTGCCCAGCAGCACCCACGAGCGCTCGGAGCCGTAGCCCTTGACGATCGGGAGCAGCAGGTCGTTGACCGCGGCGGCGAGCCGGGTCTCGTCGGAGTCGGCGGTGCCCTCGTGCTCGGCGACCAGCACCTGGTCCTGCCAGGTGGCGGTGTAGAGCACGAGCGCGCGCATCGCCTCGGCGAACGACTTCTGCGTCATCAGCGAGCGGCGTACGTCGGGGTGGTGCGTGATCGTGACGCGCGGGGCGGTCTTGTCGGCGGCCTGGGTCAGGTCGGCGCCCTGGACGCGCTCCTTGGCGAACTCGAGGGCGTTGAGGTAGCCGGTCGAGAGGGTCGCGATGGCCTTGGTGCCGACCATCATGCGGGCGTTCTCGATGACCTGGAACATCTGCGCGATGCCGTCGTGGACCTCGCCGAGCAGCCAGCCCTTCGCGGGCTCGCCGCCACCGACGGAGGAGTCGCCGAAGGTGAGCTCGCAGGTGTTGGACACCTTGATGCCCATCTTGTGCTCGACGTTGGTGACGTAGACGCCGTTGCGCTCGCCGGTCAGCTCGCCGGTCTCGTGGTCGAAGTGGACCTTCGGGACGATGAAGAGCGAGAGGCCCTTGGTGCCGGGGCCGCCGGCGCCCTCGACGCCGACCGGGCGGGCCAGCACGAGGTGGATGATGTTGTCGCAGAGGTCGGACTCGGCCGAGGTGATGAAGCGCTTGACGCCCTCGATGTTCCACGAGCCGTCGTCGTTGGGCGTGGCCTTGGCGCGTCCGGCGCCCACGTCGGAGCCGGCGTCGGGCTCGGTGAGCACCATCGAGGTGTTCCACCCGTGGTCGACGACGTGCTGGGCGATGCGCTTGTCGCGCTCGTTGCCGTTGCGGTGGATGACGCCCGCGAACGCCGGCCCGGCGCCGTACATCCAGATCGGCGCGTTGGCGCCGAGCACCATCTCGCCGATGGCCCAGATGAGCGACGAGGGGGCGGGCGTGCCGCCGAGCTCCTCGCTGATCTGCAGGCGCCAGAACTCGGCGTCCTCCCAGGCCTTGTAGCTCTTCTTGAACGACTCGGGCAGCGGCGCGGTGTTGGTCGCCGGGTCGAAGACCGGCGGGTTGCGGTCGCTGTCGACGTAGGACGCCGCGAGGTCCTCGCGGGCGAGGCGCTCGACCTCGGCTAGCACCTCGCGGGCGGTCTCGCCGTCGACCTCGCCGAACGGGCCGGTGCCCAGGACGTCGTCGCGGCCGAGGACCTCGAAGAGGTTGAACTCGATGTCGCGGAGGTTGGTCTTGTAGTGGCTCACTGCTTCCACCTGTCATCACTAGCGGTGCGGTCTGGGGGGGCGGGTGCGGGCTGGTCTCTCCCTGCGGGCTACTCGCCGGTAACTAAAGAATGCCTCGCGATCGGCCGTCGCGCAACACGAACGCCCGATGTCGTGGGCCACACGGCGCGGGCCGATCGGATCGGCTGCGGCGCCAACAACAGTGAACCTGCCGAGATATCTGACAAACTGG
The DNA here is from genome assembly GCF_900105585.1 of Nocardioides exalbidus. NCBI lineage: Bacteria > Bacillati > Actinomycetota > Actinomycetes > Propionibacteriales > Nocardioidaceae > Nocardioides > Nocardioides exalbidus. Next base: position 1,102,278 of record NZ_FNRT01000002.1, on the reverse strand, counting down.
CCTTATGCGCGTCTCCGCCAAAGCCGACTACGCCCTGCGGGCCCTGATCGAGATCGCGGTGCGCACCGACGGGACCGCCGTCAGCGCCGAGCAGCTCGGCAAGGCCCAGCAGATCCCCCACGGCTTCCTCCAGGCCATCCTCGCCGACCTCCGCCGCGCCGACGTCGTGGTGTCGCAGCGCGGCCAGTCCGGCGGCTGGCGCTTCGCGCGCAAGCCCGAGACGGTCACCGTCGCCGACGTCATCCGCGCGGTCGACGGCCCGCTGGTGTCGGTCTACGGCCTCCGGCCGGAGGCGGTCGAGTACGACGACTCCGCGCAGGTGCTGCAGCACGTCTGGATCGCTGCCCGCCACTCGCTGCGCAGCGTGTTCGAGCAGGTCACCATCCAGGACCTCGCCGACGGCAAGCTCCCGCAGGGCATTGCCGCCCTGACGGCCGACGAGGACGCCTGGCAGCCCCACTGATCCGGTTCGGGGGAGCTTTGCACCCGAGTCTCCCGCTTCGGCACCCAGATCTGGGCCGACAAGCGGGGCGGTCACCGGATATCCGGTGACTCCCGACGGGTCAGCACCTACGCGGCGAGCCGGCGGTTGACCTGCTTGCGCCGCTTGGAGACCTTGGCGAGCCGCTTGTCGAGGCGGGCCTCCTCCTCGATCAGGGCGATGCGCGCGACCTGCGCGGCGAGCTGCTCGTCGGTGAGGTGGGACGGCAGCACGTGGGTGCGGTCGGACTTGACCAGCTCGACCCAGGCGGCGGGCGGCTCGACCTCGAAGCCGCTGGTCACGACGAGGACGACCTTGAAGTCGGCGAGCCCGTCGAGCGCGAGGGCGGCCTGCTCGGGCTCGGCCTCGAAGAAGCCGGGGATGCTCACGAAGCAGTCGGATCTCGTCTTCCACGCGCGGCGGGCGACCTTGGCCCACGCCCCCTCGACCTGCTTGCGCTTGAGCCCGGCGGCCTTGTGGGCGCGGCGGATCTCGATGCCCGCGTGGTCGAAGACCTCGGCCTCGAGCTCGGGGACGGCGATCTGGCCGAGGGCGAGCGCCTCGGTCATCTCCGAGACGTCGACCGGGGCAGGACCGATGTGGAGCAGGAACAGTCGCTTGGCCATGGCGCCAGCCTCACGCCGGTGGGCGACACGGACGTGAACAGGTCCTGACGGGGTCCGGAACTCTTCGCAGGCGGAATCGTTGCGATCTCCGTGTGACGTCCGGGCCGCTCGGCGCGTCTCACTGGTGACGCCGACCCCGCCCACCCCGACCAGCAGCAAGGAGAGACGTGCCCCGCCCGACCGAGGAGTTCGAGGAGTTCGCGATCGCGCGGACGCCCCAGCTCTTCCGTGCGGCGTGGCTGATGTGCGGCGACACCCACCGTGCCGAGGACCTGGTCCAGGAGACCCTGGCCAAGGTCTACGTCCGGTGGCACCGCCGGCTGGGCGCTCCGATCGAGCACCCGGTGGCGTACGCCCACACGACGCTGGCGCGCACCTACCTCAGCGCCCAGCGCCGCCGCAGCACCCACGAGAGACCGACCGAGCACCTGCCCGAGACGGCGATGACGGATGGAGACGCCGCCACCCGACTCGCGCTCCGGGCAGCGCTCGACGAGCTCGCGCCGATGGACCGCGCGGTCCTGGTCCTGCGCTACCTCGAGGACGTGTCGGTGGCCGACACCGCGCAGGCCCTCGGGGTGAGCCCCGGCGCCGTGCGCAACCGCACCCTCCGTGCGCTCGACCGTCTCCGTACCGTGCTGGGCCCGACCCTCCGCGACCTGCTGGAAACCTGAAGGAGCAGCACAGATGTCCCAGCACGACACCGGCGTCACCGAGCTGTTGCGTCGCGCCAGCGACGACCTCGCCCCCGACGTCGACCGCCTCGTCAGCGGCGGCGTCTCCCGCGGCCGCTCGCGGCAGCGCCGCGCCCGGATCGGTACGACGGTCGCCTCGCTCGCCGTGATCGGCGTCGTCGGCTGGCTGGCGACCGTCGTACCCCTGCTCGGGGACCCCGACAGCGCCCGCGACCCCGAGATCGCCGACGGCACCGGCCGGACGGCCGGCACGCAGGCCGCCGACCCCGACCGTCCGCCACCTGCCGAGGAGCTCCGCCCACTCGTGTCGCCGGACGCGATGGCCACCACGCTGCAGGAGCTCACCGGCGCCACCGCGGTGCGCCGGGTGGAGGTGGACGAGTCCGCTCAGGACCTCGTCCGCCTCTACTACGCCACCGTCGACGGGGCGCAGGTGTCGTTCCACATCCGGTGGTACAACAACCCGCTCGTCGTCGAGGACGGCGGCGACCCCCTCGCCCCGAGCGACGTCTGCGAGCCCGCTCCGGACGTCGACTGCACGACGCTCCCCGACGGTTCGCGACTGCTGCGCGAGGAGGTGCGTCCGAGCGGGGGCACCGGGGTCTCCGAGACCTTCCTGGAGCGCTCGCTCACCCTGGCGACCAGTGACGGGTGGCAGATCGACGTGATCGCGCGCAACACCACGGACGAGAAGCAGGGGGACGTGGTGGCGGGGGAGCCGGTCCTCACCATGGCCGAGATGGAGGCCCTGGCCGTCAGCGACGCCTGGTTCGCCCGGGCCTAGCCGGCGAGCATCCCCGCGCACGCCGTCGCCGCGGCGCTCGCGTCGCCGCGGATGACCGCCTCGGCGAGCACGTCGAGCGACTGGCGCAGGGCGGGTGAGTCCGCCGGCGGGGGCGCCTTGTCGGCGAGCAGGTCGTCGAGGTCGACGAGGAGCGGTGAGTCGGCGAGTCGGCGCACGCACCGCCACGTGTGCTCGAAGCCGCGGGGGCGACCGTCGTCGGCGAGCATCGCGAGGCGGAGCGAGGCGTTGGGGTGCACGGCGGCGGCGCGCGCGAGGCCGGCGAGCATCGACTCGCGCGCCACGGCGACCTCGGCGTGGGGCTGGGTGTCGACCCGCTCCTGGAGACGGGAGTCGGTGCCGCCGTCGACGTCGCGGACGAGGGCGCCGACGCCGTGGCGGACCTCGATCCGGCCGCGGGTCTCGAGCGAGGCGAGGGCCCGGGACAGCGTGGCGCGGCTGACCCCGAGGTCGGCGGCGAGCTGGCGCTCGGGCGGGAGTCGGTCGCCGCCGACGAGGCCCTGGGCCTCGATGAAGTCGGAGATGTGCGCGGCCAGGCTCTCGTAGAGGCGCTCGCGACGCAGTGGCGGCAGGTTCCTCGAGGGCTGCTCGGGCATGTGGCCACCTTAGTGGCGCTGTGGCTCGGTTGCTAGGTGGCCTAGCCACTGGCATGATGCCCGTCACATGCTCGACGTGGCCCCGGTCACATCCCGACATCGACAAGGTGGAACGTGTGTCCCACGAACTGATCTCCCTGGCGGTCCTCGTGATCGTCTTCCTCGTCGCCACGGTGCGCGGCGTCAACATGGGTGCGCTCGCGCTCGTCGCGTCGTTCATCGTGGGCCTCGCGGTCTACGACGCGACGACCGACGACGTGCTGGCCGGCTTCCCGAGCGGGCTCTTCGTGATCCTGGTCGGGGTGACGTACCTCTTCGCGCTGGCCAAGAACAACGGCACCGTCGACTGGATCGTTCACGGCTCGGTGCGTGCGGTCGGCGGTCGGGTGGCGCTCGTGCCGTGGGCGATGTTCCTGGTCTGCGCGATCGTCACCGCGATCGGTGCGGTCAGCCCGGCCGCCGTCGCGATCGTCGCGCCGGTCGCGATGGGCTTCGCGGTCCGCTACCAGATCCACCCGGTGATGATGGGGATGATGGTGGTGCAGGGCGCCACGGCCGGCAGCTTCTCGCCGATCGGCATCTTCGGCTCGATCACCAACGGCGTCGTCGAGAGCAACGACCTGCCCGGCAGCCAGACGTTCCTCTTCTTCTCCACGTTCCTCGCCGCCACGCTGATCGCGGTCGTCACCTACATCGCCTTCGGCGGGCGAGCCCTCATCGCCCGCGGGCGCGAGGACGTCCAGGTCGCCGCCATGGGCGCCGAGGCCGAGCAGGCGTCGTACGCCGCCACGCGCTCGGGCGGCACCGGTGGTACGCCGCACTCCGCGGTCGAGGCGAAGCGCTCGGTCGCGGCAGCGTCCGACGCCGACGACCCGAGCAAGCTCAACGCGCAGCGCATCGTGACGCTCGTCGGCCTGGTCGCCCTGATGGTCGGCGCGCTCGGCTTCGACCTCGACGTCGGCTTCACCGCCCTCACGATCGCGGTCGCCCTGACGCTCGCCTTCCCGGCCTCCGCCAAGGGTGCGGTCGAGAAGATCAGCTGGGGCACCGTGCTGCTCATCGGCGGCATCGTGACCTACGTGACGCTCCTGCAGAACCAGGGCGTGGTCGACTGGCTCGGCGACGGCGTCGCCAACGTCGGCGCGCCCCTCGTCGCGGCCGTGCTGATCTGCCTGATCGGCGCCGTGGTCTCGGCCTTCGCCTCGACCACCGGCATCATTGGCGCGCTCATCCCGCTGGCCGTGCCGTTCCTGCTCACCGACCAGGTGAGCGCGATCGGCCTGATCGCCGCGCTGGCGATCTCGAGCTCGGTCGTCGACTGCAGCCCGTTCTCGACCAACGGCGCCCTCGTGGTCGCCAACGCCGAGCCCGACCAGCGCGAGATGGTCTTCAAGCGGCTCATGCAGTGGGGCATGTCGATCGTCGTCGTGGCGCCGGTCGTCGCCTGGGCCGTGCTGGTCGTGCCGACCGTCTGAGCCCCTACAGCCGGCTGATCAGGCCGGCCAGGTCCGCGGCGTCCTGCACCTCGTGCGGGGGCCGCGGGCCTGTCGCGTCCACGACGTGCCCGGGTCGCGCGAGCCGGACCGCGGTGATGCCAGCCTCGAGCGCACCGCGTACGTCCCGCGCCGAGGCGGCGACATGCACGAGCGACTCCGGCGCGACTGCTGCGACCGCACGTGCGTAGATCTCCGGGCTCGGCTTGAAGGCACCGAGCCGCTGCGAGCTGAGCACCAGGTCGGGGTCGACGAGGGCGTGGGCGCGGGTGAGCCGGGCGAGGTCGTCGTCGACGTTGGAGAGCAGCCCGACCGCCGTCACGTGTCCGATCGCCGCGACCGCGGCGACGCCCGCCTCGACGTCGGGCCACAGCGGCCAGTCGGGGACCGTCCCGTGCAGGCGGACGAGGTCGGCCGGGGCGAGGGGGACGTCGAGCCCGAGGTCGGCGTACGCCAGCTCCAGGGCTGCGCGCGACAGGTCGCGGAACGTCGCCGGCGGGTGCGCGTCGCGCTGGAGCGCCTTGTTGTGCGCGTCCCACGTGTCGTAGAGGTCGTGGCCGGACGGGCTCCAGCCGCGCTCGGCGGCGATCTCGGCGAACGTCCTCGATGCACCGGTGCGGGTGTCGGTCAGGGCGCTGAAGAGGTCGAACGTGACGATCACGTGGGCTCGACCTCGACGGCCGTCAGCCAGGTGACGAGCGGCTTGAGCGCCCGCCAGTCCTCGCGGACGCGGTCGACGAGGCCTGCGTCGATCGCGTCGGCCTCGAAGCCGTAGGGGCGGCCGACGACGAGCTGCTTGCGGCGGAGCAGGTGGATGCGGGGGTGGTCCGCGTCGTACCCGCGCGGCGAGGTCTTGAGCTGGTCGCCGCCGACCTCGAAGCCGGCCTTCTCGAGCTTCCTCAGCAGGCGGTCGAGCGCCTTGCCGGACGTGTCGTCGGCCATCGCCTCGCGGATCGCCGCGAGCCGCCTGCCGTCGGCGTCGTAGAACCCCGCACCGACCCGGGTGCCGCGAGGCGAGATCTCGAAGTACCACCCCGTCGCCGGGCCGGCGCCGACGAACGCACCCTGGTGGGTCTTGTAGGGCGTCTTGTCCTTCGCGAACCGGACGTCTCGGTAGGGCCGGAACACCTTGGCGGTGCCGAACTCCGGCTCCAGTGCGGCCATCAGCGCCTTCGTCGGGGCGGCGACCGACTCCTGGTAGACGTGCTTGTGGGCCTCCCAGAACGACTTCGTGTTGTCGACCTCGAGGTCGTCGTAGAAGTCCAGTGCCGCGACGGGGAATCCGGTGAAGCTCACGTCCCAGACGTTAGGCGACGGGGGCCCACACCTGCTCGTCGCCCTGCTCGCCGAACGACGACAGGGTCAGCACGCCACCACCGCAGGCCGGCTCGCCGAGGAAGGCGTTGCCCGTCGAGGCCGACTCGTAGGCGACCTCCAGGGTGTGGTCGGCCGTCCAGCGCATCAGCCGGGCGGGCTCGTCGGGCGACTGCGGGTCGCGGACGAAGAACACCGAGTCACCGCACGGCGTGAGGCTGCCGGTCGTGCCCGGGCCGAGGTCGACGAAGGCGCCGTAGGCCGAGGCGTGGAAGTGGGCCTCCTCCTGCCGCTTCGGCCGGGGCACCTCGGACCACACGTAGCCGTCGTAGGCGGGCGCGACGTCCCAGGCCAGGCACTCGGTCGGACCGTCGATCGGCTGTGGCACGCCGCTGTCGTCGAGGAGGTTCGCGGTGCGGCAGGCCACCGGCCGGCTGTCGTCGAAGGTCATCATCCCGACGCCGAGGTCGGTGGCGGTGAGGCCGGAGAAGCCGGTGTTCCTCGGCGCGCACCAGCCGTCCTCGCCGTTGCTGTCGGCGAGGGCGCTGGTGGCGAGGCAGTACGCCCGCCGGTCCCCGTAGGTGGGGTAGTAGAGGTCGCTGCCGGTGAGCGCCCACGAGCCGCCGCTCGCCGGGGCCGGGCCCGCGAGCGTGCCCTTCTCGCCCGTCGCGAGGTCGACGACGTCGACGAGGCTCGACCGGGTCTCGGCCTCGTCCTGGCGCACGACGACGACCCAGTCGGTGCTCATCAGCACCTCGGAGATCGTGCGTCCGGAGCCGGCGGCGATCCCGATGTCGGTGCCCGGCCGGGTGAGGTCGACCCGGCTGCCGCTGCCCGTCGACCGGGCGCTCCACTCGGGTCCCGCGAGGTACGGCGTCCCGGCCTCGTTGCCGGTGTCCGTCCAGTCGAGGAAGGCGTCCGTCGGCTCGGCGACGGTCGGGTCCTCGCTGGCCCCGCCCGACGGCGCCCCGCTCGGGCTCCCGGTCGGGGACGGCTCCTGACCCGGCTGCTCGGTCTCGGTCTCGCCGCCCGAGGAGCAGGCGGTCAGGGCGAGCAGCAGCGCCAGCGCGGTCGTCGTACGTCTCACGTCAGCGGTCCTCACACGCCCAGGTTCTGCTGGAAGTGGTCGAGGTTCGCGCGGTAGGAGCGGTACGCGTTGCGCCACTGGACGCGCGAGATCGCTGGCTCGCTCGGGTCGAACCTCGACTGGTCCCAGGGCTCGAAGTAGCCGATCCGGGGGTTGCCCTTCGGGTTCCGGTCGAAGCCGCGGCCGACCTGGAAGTGCCCGCTCGCGTCGTCGTCGAGGTAGGGGTAGTACTGCTTCAGCAGCACCGGGTGGAGCACGACGGGCGCGCGGTAGTCGTGGATGTGGCGCATCATCAGGCGGTACCACTGGCGGAAGCTGAAGTCGCTGATGTCGAGCACGACGTAGGGGCCCGCGAACTTCCTCTTGTCGTAGTGCGTCTTGTCGTTGACCACGCGGACCATGTCGGTGATCGACGTGCCGGCGCTCGTGGTGCCGAGTCGGCGGGCCCAGTAGGCCTGGTTCTTCCGCTTCCCCTGCGAGCTCCAGCCGATCGCCTGCATCGTCGTCGGTCCGCACCACCACGTCTCGTTCTGCGCGAGCGCGACCCTGCTGGTGAGGATCTTGTCCTTGCGGGGGTAGGCCCTCCCGGACGTCCGCGCACTCACCTCGGGGTGCTTCCTCGCGAAGTCGTCCGGCAGCGGGACGCCCTGGAGCTCGTGGCGGAGCAGCCAGACCTTGCCGACCGCCCGGGCTGCCGCGGTGAGCTCGGCGCGCTCGGCGTCGGCGCGTTCGGTCGTCGTACGTCGTCCCGCGCGGGCCAGGAGCCCGTCGGCGTCCAGGTCGCCGGTCGTCTCGCGGCCGGCCGGGGTGCGGGTGTCGAGCCGGGCTGCGAGGTCCTTGCGCGACTGGTGGGTCCAGCCGAAGCCGAGGCAGTAGCGCTGGCCCTCGAAGGTGGCGCAGCGGACGGACGCGTCCGCCGTCGCCGTACGCCCCCGGGCGCGGTCGAGGCGGCTGCCGGCTGCGACGACGCGGTCGATCTCGGCCTGCATCTCGGGCGTGACCTCGCCGTAGCCGACGGTGCCCGGCGATGTCGGGGTCTCCGCCGCCGGTGCGATCGCGCCCCGGGTCGTGTCGTCGCCTCCTGAGTCCGGGAGGAACGGGACCGCGCCCAGCGTCAGCGCGAGGGCCGCGGCGGCGACGGTCGCGGGGTGGCGCCACAGCGGACGCGGGCGGTCACCGCCGGCGATCTGGTGGGCGAGGCGGGGCAGGAGCCGGGGAAGGGGCATGGGGAAGGGACCTCCGAGAAGCAGATCGACTCACTGTCCCCTCTGGTCACAGAAGTCGCAAGTTCCTCAGGCGTCACAGGTTGGGTATGTGCGTCGGGAACTGTGCACCCGAGTCTCCCGGTTGTCGGCCTGGATCTGGGCCGACAAGCGGGGTGGTCACCGGATATCCGGTGACTCCAGAGCATCGCGCTCGCGCGCCCTTCACATGCTGGAGCGGATGACGAGACTCGAACTCGCGACAGCGACGGTGGGCAGAGCGTCGCGCGGCGCGGCGAGCTTTGCACCCGAGTCTCCCGGTTGTCGGCCTAGATCTGGGCCGACAAGCGGGGCGGTCACCGGATATCCGGTGACTCCAGAAGTAACTGGAGCGGATGACGAGACTCGAACTCGCGACATCGACCTTGGGAAGGTCGCGCTCTACCAACTGAGCTACATCCGCATGCCGTCCGGGGACGGCGGGCCGAACATTACCGGACCCGGCTATCGGACCTCGCTGAGCCCGGGGCGCTTGGCGGAGACGGTGTCGCCGGAGGAGCGTCCGGTGACCCGGCGGTGCACCCAGGGCACGAGGAACTCGCGGGTCCACTGGGCGTTGGCGGCCCACTGCTCGCGGCGGCCGAGGACCGGCAGCGGGTCGAGCTCGACCGGCGGGATGTCGTGCTCGACGCCGATCGCCTCGAGGACCGCGCGGGCGATGTAGGTGTGGCCGAAGGCGTTGAGGTGCATCCGGTCGGTGTCCATGGCCGCGGCGATCTCGACGTCGCGCATCCGCCACATGTCGACGAGCGTGACGCCGTTGTTGTCGGCGATCTCGCGCACCCACTCGTTGAAGATCGCCATCCGGCCGCGGACGGGGCCGTAGATGCCACCGGCGCCCGGGTCGTAGACGGTGAACATCACCACGCGCGCCCCGGTCGCGACCAGCCGCGCGACGGCGGCGTCGTACGTCGCGGCGATCGCGTCGATGTCGACGCGCGGGCGGAGCACGTCGTTGCCGCCGCCGTGGATCGTGATCAGGTCGGGCTCGAGGGCGATGGCCGGGTCGAGCTGCTCCGCGACGATGGGGCCGAGCTTGCGACCGCGGATCGCGAGGTTGGCGTAGCCGAAGTCGTCGGTCTGGCGCGCGAGGACCTCCGCGACCCGGTCGGCCCAGCCGCGCAGGCCGTTGGGGTGGGCGGGGTCGGGGTCACCGACTCCCTCGGTGAAGGAGTCGCCGAGGGCGACGAAGCGGTGGTAGGTCACCGGATCATTGTGGCGCCCTCGGTTTCGACACGGGCGCCAGGGCGCCCTGCTCAACCAGCGGGGCGGACCCCGCTCAACCAGCGGGCTCCCGGAGATCCCACGACGCCGCTAGGGTCGGCCGCGTGCTGCTCTCTGATCGCGACATCACCGCTGAGATCGACGCCGGCCGGATCGGCATGGAGCCGTGGGACCCGGCGATGATGCAGCCCTCGAGCGTCGACGTGCGGCTCGACCGGTTCTTCCGGGTCTTCGAGAACCACCGCTACCCCCACATCGACCCGGCCGCCGACCAGTCCGAGCTGACCCGCGAGGTCGAGCCGGAGGGCGACGAGCCGTTCATCCTCCACCCGGGCGAGTTCGTGCTGGGGTCGACCTACGAGGTCGTGTCGCTCCCCGACGACATCGCCGCCCGCGTCGAGGGCAAGTCGTCGCTCGGCCGGCTCGGGCTGCTGACCCACGCGACCGCCGGGTTCGTCGACCCCGGCTTCTCGGGGCACGTGACCCTCGAGCTCGCCAACGTCGCGACGCTGCCGATCAAGCTCTACCCCGGCATGAAGATCGGCCAGTTCTGCTTCTTCCGGCTCACCTCGCCGAGCGAGCACCCCTACGGCTCCGAGAAGTACGGCTCGCGCTACCAGGGCCAGCGCGGCCCGACGCCCAGCCGGTCGTTCCAGGGCTTCCACCGCACGGAGATCTGAACTGGCGGTCTGGTCCGCGCTGGTCATTAGCGCACACCCACATGACGTAATTGGCTCACCTGTGGTTAGGCTTTCCTAAGTTAGCCTCACCTTCCCGCCACACGGAGCCCCTTGATGAAGCGAAGCCTCGCCGCGCCCCTGGCCGCGGCCACCCTGTTGGTCGCCGCCCTCACCGGCTGCAGCACCGGGTCCACCAGCGCCGACGACACCGACGCCGCTCCCACCGCGACCAGCTCGGTCGACGCCGACGCCTTCCCGGTGACGATCGAGCACGCGCTCGGCACGACGACGATCGAGGAGGAGCCGACCCGCGTCTTCGCGCTCGGCTACGCCGAGGCCGACTACCCGCTGTCCCTGGGCGTGGTGCCGGTCGGTGCCGACAAGATCGAGTACGCCGGCAACGAGAACAGCTCCTCCGACTGGTTCGACGCGGCCCTCGCCGAGATCGACGGCGCCGAGCAGCCCCAGCGCTTCAGCACCGCCGACGGCGTGCCGGTCGACGAGATCGTCAAGCTCCAGCCCGACCTGGTCACCGCGACCCAGTCCGGCATCACGCAGGAGGAGTACGACAAGCTCACCGAGGCCGGCATCCCGGTCGTCGCCTACCCCAACGCGCCCTACAACACGACGTGGCAGGAGTCGCTCGAGATGGTCGGCCAGGCGCTGGGTCGCACCCAGCTGGCCGAGGAGATCAAGGCCGAGACCGAGCAGGAGCTTGCCGACACCGCCGCGGAGTACCCGCAGCTCGCCGGCAAGACCTTCACCTTCGCCGGTCCCAACGCCGACCCGTCGTCGTTCTACGTCTACACCGTGATGGACAACCGGCCGCGCCTGCTCGTCGAGCTCGGCATGGTCAACTCGCCCTTCGTCGAGGAGCGCAGCGAGCCCGGCCAGTTCCTCTTCAACGTCTCGGCCGAGCGCACCGCGCAGCTCGACGCCGACGTCTTCCTCACCTACGCCACGTCGGACGAGAACGTCCAGGAGCTCGCCGACGACCCGCTGCTGCAGCAGATCCCGGCCGTGGCCGACAACCGCTGGTACGCCACGGTCGACGTGACCGAGGCCGTGGGCTTCTCCGCCCCGTCCCCGCTCTCGATCCCGGACGCGCTGGACCGCTACATCCCGAAGGTCGCCGCGGCGGTCGACGGCGACGGCTCCACGCCCTGATCCACCCGCACTGACCCACGAAGGACCTGACCGACCCGACGATGGCGACCACCACCGAGCTGCTGGACCGGCCGCGGAGCACCTCCGCGGCCGGCCCGGCATCGGCGTACGCGCTGATGCTGGCGCTGCTCGTGGTGGCCGCCCTCGTCTCGGTCTTCGTCGGGTCACGGCTGTTCTCACCGCTCGAGCTCTTCCGTGACGGACCCGACCAGACGGTGCTCCAGGTCCGCGCGATCCGGACCGCGCTCGGCGTCTGCGTCGGCGTCGCGCTCGGACTCGCCGGCGCGTGCATGCAGGGCCTGACCCGCAACCCCCTCGCCGACCCCGGCATCCTCGGCGTGAACGCCGGAGCCGCGCTGGCCATCGTGCTGGGCATCGCCTACCTCGGCGCCGGCAGCATGACGTCGTACGTCCTCTTCGCGCTGGTCGGTGCGGCGGTCGCCTCGGTGGTCGTGCACACGATCGCCGGCGTCGGTCGCGACGGCGCGACGCCCGCGAAGCTCACGGTCGCCGGGGCCGCGTTCGCCGCCGCCGCGAGCAGCTGGACCGTCGCCGTGCAGCTGGTCGACCAGACCACGCTCGACGTGATGCGGCGCTGGCAGGTCGGCTCGATCGGCGGCCGCTCGTGGGACCTGGTCGTGTCGCTGGTCCCGATGTTCGTCGTGGGCGCCGTGCTGGCTCTCGCACTCAGCCGCACGCTCAACGCGCTCGCCCTCGGCGACGAGATGGCCAAGGGCCTGGGCCGCCACACCGCGCGCGACCGGATCCTGGTCGGCACCGCGATCGTGCTGCTGGCCGGGACGGCCACGGCCGCTGCCGGACCGATCGCCTTCGTCGGCCTGATCGTCCCGCACCTCGTGCGCACCCGCACCGGCTCCGACCATCGCCACCTGCTGCCGCTCAGTGCCGGGTACGGCGCGGTGCTGGTGCTGCTCGCCGACACGGTCGGGCGGATCATCCTCCCGCCGTCGGAGGTGCAGGTCGGCATCATGACGGCGGTGATCGGGGTGCCGTTCTTCCTGCTGCTCGTGCGCCGCGGACGGATGGGCCTGTGAACACCGTCCTCGACCAGGCCACCCGATCCGGGGCGTGGGCCGACATGCGGGCGGCGACCGCCCGCCCGCGGCGCCGTCGCCTGCTCGTCCTGTCCGGGCTCGCACTGGCCCTCGTCGCGGCCTTCGCGGTGCGGGTGCTGCTGGGCGACTACACCTTCACGGTGCCGGACTTCTTCCGGATCCTCTTCGGCGAGCAGATGCCGGTCTCCACCTTCATCCTGATGGAGAGCAAGCTGCCGCGAGCGGTCCTCGCTGTGCTCGTCGGCGTCGCGCTGGGCTCGGCCGGGTCGCTCTTCCAGATGCTGCTGCGCAACCCGCTCGCCAGCCCCGACATCGTCGGCGTGAGCCTCGGCGCGAGCGCCGCCGGCATCTTCGCGATCCTCACCCTCGACCTGCGCGACGGCGCGGTGTCGGCCTTCGCCGTGCTCGGCGCCGTGGTCATCGCGGCGCTGGTGCGCTGGGTCGCCGGCACCACCGGCGGCTACCGGCTGGTGCTCGTCGGGGTGGGCGTCGCGGCCGCGATGGTCTCGGTCATCCAGTACCTCCTCGCCCGCTCGAACACCTACGACGTCCAGCTCGCGCTGCGCTGGCTGGTCGGCAGCGTCAACAACGTGCCGTGGCAGACGATCGGCCTGCTCGCGCTCGTCCTGGCCGTGCTGCTGCCGCTGCTGGCGGTGCTGTCCCGTGCCCTGCCCGCCCTCGAGATGGGCGACGACGCGGCGGCGGGGCTGGGCGTCGGCCGCCACCGCACCGACGTGCTGCTGCTGGTCGGCGTGCTCCTGACCGCGGTCGCGGTCGCCGCGGCCGGACCGGTCGCCTTCGTGGCGTTCATGGCGGGCCCGATCGCGCGGGCGTTCATGGGCGGGCGGCACAGCCTGCTCGCCGGCGCCCTGGTCGGCGCGATCCTCATGCTGCTCGCCGACTACACGGCGGCGTATCTCATCCCCGGCGTGGTGCTGCCCGTCGGGATCGTGACCGGGGCGGTCGGCGGACCGTTCCTGCTCTGGCTACTGGCGCGCGGCGCCGCGACCGGGAGGACCGGATGACCGACTCGACCAGCAGGCTGCACACCGAGGCGGTGAGCCTGGGCTACGGCGACCGGTTGGTCGTCGACCAGGTGAGCGTCGAGATCCCCGACGGCAAGGTCACCGTGGTCGTCGGTCCCAACGCGTGCGGCAAGTCCACGCTCCTCAAGGGCCTCGCGCGGCTCGTCCGGCCCCAGGGCGGGGCGGTCATCCTCGACGGCCAGGAGATCCACAAGCGTCCGACCAAGGAGGTCGCGAAGGTCCTCGGCCTTCTCCCGCAGAACCCGATCGCGCCCGACGGCGTGGTCGTGGCCGACCTCGTCGGCCGCGGCCGGCACCCGCACCAGGGCGTCTTCACCCGCTGGTCCGCCGAGGACCGCGCGGCGGTCGAGGAGGCGATGGTCCTCACCGACACCGCCGGGCTGGCCGACCGCGTCGTCGACGAGCTGTCGGGCGGCCAGCGCCAGCGCGTCTGGATCGCGATGGCCCTCGCGCAGGGCACCGACCTGCTGCTGCTCGACGAGCCGACGACCTTCCTCGACGTCGCCCACCAGGTCGAGATGCTCGACCTGCTGCACGACCTCAACGTCGACCGTGGCACGACGGTCGTCATGGTGCTCCACGACCTCAACCTCGCCGCCCGCTACGCCGACCACCTGATCGCGGTGTCCGAGGGGCGGGTGTACGCCGTGGGCGACCCGTCGCAGGTGCTCGACACCACGCTGGTGCAGGACGTCTTCGGGATGCAGAGCGCCGTCATCGACGACCCGGTCTCCGGCACCCCGCTCGTCGTCCCGATCGGGCGGCACCGCTGCAACGGGCGCGGTGTGGCGCAGGTCGCGGAGGGGGAGCGATGACCACGACGTCCGACGTCCTGCCCCTGATCTTCACCGAGGTCGAGGTCGTCTCCATCGACCGGCTCGGCCCCACCTTCGTCCGCGTCGAGCTGGGCAGCCCCGAGCTCGCGGAGTTCGGCGTCGAGGGCCCGCGCTACGACCAGCGGATGAAGCTCGTCTTCCCCGACCCGGTGACGGGCGGGATCACCTCGACCGAGGGCGCCGACGCCTCGTGGTTCTCCACCTGGATGGAGCAGTCCACCGGGGAGCGCGGCCACATGCGCACCTACACGATCCGCGACGTGCGCGGCTCCGGTGCCGCGACGACGTTCGTCGTCGACATGGTCCTGCACCTCGAGGGCGACCTCGTCGGCCCGGGCTCGACCTGGGCCTCGACGGCCGAGGTCGGCGACCGGATCGTGGTGCTCGCGCCGCGGCGCGGCCACTTCTACGGCGGGATCGAGTTCGCTCCCCCCGAGGGCGCCGAGCTGCTGCTGGTCGGCGACGAGACCGCGGTGCCCGCGGTGTGCGCCGTCCTGGAGCAGCTGCCGGCCGGTGCCCGCGGCACGGCCTTCCTCGAGGTGCCCCACGTCGACGACGTGCAGACCACGGTCGGGCCGGCGGGCGTCGAGGTGGTGTGGCTCGCCCGCGCCGGCGCCGAGCTCGGAGCCCGGCTCCACGACGAGGTGGTCGCGCACCTGGGCATCCCGGGCGCCCGGGTCGAGGTCGCCGAGGACGAGGTCGATCCCGACCTCTGGGAGACGCCCACCCACTCGTCCTCGGGGGAGGAGGTGGCGGGCGACGCGGCGTCCGCGGCCGGGACGTACGCCTGGATCGCGGGCGAGTCGAAGGTGGTCACCGGCCTGCGCCGGCACCTGGTCAACGAGCTCGGGTTCGACCGCAGCCAGGTGGCGTTCATGGGCTACTGGCGCCGCGGCGTGGCCATGAGGTCCTGACGGTCCTGGCCGAGGTCCTGCCCGCGGCGCCCGTGCTGGGTGCTGCTGGGCGCTGGTCAGCGTCGCTTCGGCGCGCGGGGCGAGTAGCGCGCGCGCTCGGCGATGCGGTGGCGGGCGATGAGCTCGATGTCGGTGAACGAGTCGTGCATGGCGGTGCTCCTTCTCGGGTGGGTCGTGCGGGGTGTGTGGGGTGTCAGCTCTGGTGGAGCGTGACGTCGCCGGAGGCCGTGGTGGCACGGACCTCGAGGTAGGGCTGGTCGGGGGCGGGCTCGCCCGTGCTCGGCAGGTTCGAGGACAAGGTGCCGCTCGCGGTGCGGATGTCGGTCCACACGGGGAGCCCGGGACGGACGCCGATGCGGACGTCGCCGCTGGCGGTCTTGGCGGTGATCCGGCCGGCGCCGGCCTCGCCGATCGCGAAGTCGCCCGAGCCGGTGGTGAAGATCGTGTCGCCACTGACCGACCCGACCTCGGCGTCGCCGGAGCCGGTCTTGACGGCGAGCTCGTCGCTCGACGCCTCGACGCGGACGTCGCCGCTGCCGGTCGTGACGACCAGGGCCGCGTCGGAGCGGCGTACGACGACGTCGCCCGAGCCGGACTTCACGCGGGCCTCGCCGACGAGGTGCTGCGCGACGACGTCGCCCGAGCCGGTCTTGATGTCGGCCTCGCCGTCGACGACGTCGAGCGCGACGTCGCCCGAGCCGGAGTCGACCTTGGTCTCGGAGAAGTGCCCGTGGGTGACCACGTCGCTGCTGCCGACCTTGGCGTTGAGGCCGCTGCCGAGGGGGACCTCGACGACGATGTCGTGCGCCGGCTCCCGGCCGAAGATGCCGGCGTTGCGGCGGGGGGCGATGATCGCGATGCGACGGTCGCCCCGTCCGTCGGCGAGGTCGCGGACGTCGTACTCCTCGGCGCGGTCGCCGGTGATCCGGATCGTGGTCTGCGTGGTCTCGGTCGCCGTGACGTCGACGCTGCCGCGGCCGTTCTCTACGTAGAGGCCGATGGCCTCGGGGGTGTCGAAGGTGCGGTCGAGGAAGTTGCTCATGGAGGGCTCCTGAGGGTGTGTTCGTCCGACGGGCCGGCGGGTGCCGGTCCGTGGAGGTGAGAGGTGAAGGGGTGGTGGGCCGCTCAGACCCTGCGGTGATCGGTGTGCGTCACTGCCAGCCGCTCATCCGGCGGCGGTTGTTGTCGCGCTTGCGGCTGGCTGCGAACGGGTCGTAGCCGACGAAGGGGACGCTGCTGAGGTCGATGTCGACGTTGATGGCGTGCTCGCTGGTCGCGCTGCGGACCACGCCGACCATCCAGGTGTTGAGGCTCTGCCCGGCCGCTGCTGCCTTCTCCTCGGCGCGAGCCTTGACGGCCTCGGGGATCCGGAGGGTGATCCGGGACAGGTCACCGTCGTCCTCCTCGGGCGGGGCCGGCGGCGCCGGCGGCGGGGGAGGCGTGGGGATCGCCGCGGCCGGGGCGACCTCGACGACGAAGTCGAGCTCGCGACCGACCAGCCGGACGTCGACGCTGCCCTCGGGCAGCTCGGCCGTGATCTCGGCGGCCGCGTGCGAGATGGCCTCCATCAGCGCCAGGCGGGCGCTCGGGTCCAGGGCGAAGGCCAGCCGCTCGGCGGCCTGCTTGAGCTCGTCGCTCCCCGCCTCCGCCGCGGCCACCAGGTCGCGGCGGAGGGTGTCGACGTAGGGGGTGATGTCCATGCGCACTACTCTGACATCACTGTGATGTCATGTCAAGCGAATGTGATGTCACGTGTGGTGCACCGTGACGTCACGGCGGCGTCAGACGTCGAAGAGCGACCCGGAACCGGAGATGTCGACGTCGGTCTTCGGCGTGTGCGTCGGACCGTCGGACGTCGGCGCGGGCTTCGTCGGCGCGGGCGTCGTCGGCTCGGTCTCCGGCTCGTCCGCTGCCGGGGCGTCAGCGTCGTCCGCGTCCAGGATCGTCTCGGGGTCCTCGTCCGCCCCGGACGCCGCTGCAGGGGCCTCGTCGGGGGCCTCGCTCGGCTCGGAGAACGTCGCTGCCTGGCTCAGGTCCGCCCCGCTCGGCGGAGCCCCGGGGGCGGGCGTCTCCTCGGCGACGGCCTCCGGCGCGGGCTCCGGCTCGGGCTCCGGCTCGGGCTCGGGCTCGCTCGACTCCGGGGCGTCCGACGAGCCGGCGGCCGGGGCAGCCGGTGCGTCCTCGGTCGCGGGCGTCGCGGGCGTCGCCTCGGGGGCGGGCACGTCGAAGAGGGACCCGAGGCTCGTGATGTCGACGTCGGTGCTCGGCGCGGACGTCGTACCGCTCGGGGCCGGGGCCTCGGCGACCGCCTCGGCCTCGGGTTCCGGGGCCTCCTCGACGGGCTCCTCGACGGCCTCGCTGGGACCTGAGTCGCTGGGAGACTCAGGTGCGACGGTGGGCTCGGGGCTGGCGACGTCGAAGAGCGATCCGTAGCTGCCGTCGGTGCTCACCGACGCGCTCGCCGGCGCCTCGCTGGGACCTGAGTCGCTGGGAGACTCAGGTGCCACCACGGGCGCCGCCGCCGGCTCGGAGGTCGGCTCCGGGGCGGCGATGTCGAACAGCGACCCGCCGCTGCCGAGGTCAGCCGCCGGCTTCGCTGCAGGGGCCTCCGCGGCCGGAGCGGCCTGTGCCTCGGGCTCGGAGGGGGCCGCGGCGGGAGCCTCGGCCGCCGGAGCGGCCTTGGGTGCCTCGGGCTCGGTGGCGGGTACGTCGAAGAGCGAGCCGCCGCTGCCGAGGTCGGCCGCCGGCTTCTCGGCAGGCTTCTCGGCGGGAGCCTGCGGAGCGGTCTTCGGTGCCTCGGGCTCGGTGGCGGGTACGTCGAAGAGCGAGCCGCCGCTGCCGAGGTCGGCCGCGGGCTTCTCGGCGGGCTTCTCGGCGGCAGCTTCGGCCTTGGGTGCCTCGGGCTCAGTGGCCGGCACGTCGAACAGCGACCCACCCGCGGCGGGCTCGGCGGGCCTGGCCGGCTCGGGCTCGGGGGCGGGCGTGTCGAAGAGCGAGCCTCCCGACGCGGGCTCGGGCTTCTTGTCCTCGGCCGGTGCCGGGGTGTCGAAGAGCGAGCCGCCCGCGGCGGGCGCGGCGGGCTCCTCGGTCGCCGGCGTGTCGAACAGCGACGACCCGCCGGAGGCCTTGGCTGCGGGCCCGGCGTCGGCGGTCTCGGTGATCGTGTCCTCGGTGACGGTGACGTCACCGGCCTCGGGCTCGTCCTTGGTGGCGACGTCGGACTTCGCGGCCGGCGCGGCGGCCGAAGCGGCAGCCGGGGCAGCAGCGGGGGCGGCGGACGGCGCGGCCTTGGTCGCCTGCTCGCCCTTCACCGACGCGAGCAGCATCTGCGCCACGTCGAGGACCTCGACCTCCTCGCGGGCCTCGCCCTTGGCCTGCTCGGAGGTGAGCCCGTCCGAGAGCATGACGCGGCAGAAGGGACAGCCGACGGCGATCTGGTCGGCGCCGGTGCCGACCGCCTCCTTGGTGCGGTTGACGTTGATCCGCTCGCCGATGTTCTCCTCCATCCACATGCGGGCGCCACCGGCGCCGCAGCAGAAGGACCGCTCGGAGTTGCGCTCCATCTCGACGAACTCGGCGCCGGGGAGGATCTCGAGCAGCTCGCGCGGCGGCGAGTAGACCTGGTTGTGGCGACCGAGGTAGCACGGGTCGTGGTAGGTGATCGAGCGCTTCGCGGCGCCGGCGCCGTCCTTGACCGGGGTCAGCCTGCCCTCGCGCACGAGGCGGTTGAGCAGCTGGGTGTGGTGGACGACCTCGAGCTCGATGCCGAAGTCCTTGTACTCGTTCTTGAGCGTGTTGAAGCAGTGGGCGCAGGTCGAGACGACCTTCTTGACCTTGTACTCCTTGAAGGTCTCGACGTTCTGCTGGGCCAGCCCCTGGAAGACGAACTCGTTGCCGGCACGCCGGGCCGGGTCACCGGTGCAGGTCTCGCCGTTGCCGAGCACGCCGAAGGAGATCCCGGCCATGTCGAGCAGCTCGGCGACCGCGCGGGTGGTCTTCTTCGCGCGGTCCTCGTAGGCCCCGGCGCAGCCGACCCAGAACAGCCAGTCGACCGATTCGAGGGACTCCAGGTCCTCCCCGACGACCGGGACGTCGAACTCGAGGCCCTTCGCCCAGTCCATGCGCGCCGACGGCGACATGTTCCACGGGTTGCCCTTGTTCTCCAGGCCCTTGAAGAGCTGGTTGAGCTCGGCGGGGAAGTTCGACTCCACCAGCAGCTGGTAGCGCCGCATGTCCATGATGTGGTCGACGTGCTCGATGTCGACGGGGCACTGCTGGACGCAGGCGCCGCACGAGGTGCAGCTCCACAGCACGTCCTCGTCGATGACGAAGTCGCCGTCGGCCGGGTTGTAGAAGTAGTCGAGGACGTCGGTGCCGGAGCCCGCGCTCTCGCCCTTCGAGCCGACACCCACCAGGGCCCGCTCGGCGTGCGCCTCGTGGCCTTCGGACTTCGGGTCGCCGGCGGCGTACGCGTGGTCGCGCAGCGCGGTGATCAGCAGCTTGGGCGAGAGGGGCTTCTCGGTGTTCCAGGCCGGGCACTGCGACTGGCAGCGGCCGCACTCGGTGCAGGTGGTGAAGTCGAGGATGCCCTTCCAGGAGAAGTCCTGGATCGAGCCGGCGCCGAGCACCGAGTCCTCGTCGAGGTCGTCGATGTCGTCGAGCGTGACGGGCTTGCCGGCCGAGGTGAGCGGCTTCATCGCGCCGAGCGCGGTGCTGCCGTCGTCCTCGCGCTTGAAGTAGATGTTGAACCACGCGGTGAAGCGGTGCCACGCGATGCCCATCGTGATGTTGCGGGCGATCACCATCAGCCAGATCATCGCCAGCGCGATCTTGAAGGCGGCGATGAAGTAGATGATGTTCTCGAGCGTGTGCGCCGAGCCGGCGCCCGACGGGTAGAGCACGTCACCGATGAAGGACGCGATCGGGAAGTGCGCGCGGGTCGCGGTGTCGTGGCCCTCGACGACGCCGAGGTTGTACTCCGCGCCGCGGACGAACAGGATCGCCGCACCCTCGAGCAGCGCGAGCGCCTCGACGAAGTAGGCCTGCCAGAAGTTCGACCCGAAGAAGCGGCTCCTGCGGCCCTCGGAGCGCGGGTGGTGCTTCTGGCGGTAGACGATCAGGTAGACGATGCCGACCGTGCTCAGCAGTCCGATGAGCTCGCTGAACCACTCGAAGGGGTACCAGTGGCCGACGACCGGCCACACGAAGTCGGCCTTGAAGAGCTGGAAGTACGCCGCCAGCACGGCCGTGCTGAGGAACAGGAACGCCGCGTAGACGAACCAGTGCATGACGCCGATCCAGTGCCACTGGAGCATCCGCGTGTGGAGGAACGTCTCCTTCAGCATGGTCGCCGCGCGGCCGGTCGGGTTCCCGGTGCGCCCCGGCGCCGGCTGGCCCGAGCGGATCACGCCCAGCATCCGTCGTACGGCCGGCACCAGCAGGGCGACGGCGGCCACGGTGAGTGCGAGCGAGATGACGATCGCGACGATCTGCATGAAGGGCTGCTCCTCGGTCATGGCGTACAGAGCCGGAGCATATGGCCGGCATGCATGCCGGCGGCAGGCTCCAACGAGTGAGAAGAATCCTACCCGCAGGTAACTTCTCGACCGGGGGCGGTGCGCTCAGTTCACGATCGCGACGTTCTCGATCTCGATCTCGCGTGCGTCCTCGCGGTAGGTCGCGACCTTCGACTTCACCTGGTCGAGGGCGTCGGTCAGCCGCTTCACGCCGTCGCGCAGCTTCTGCTGGTGGTCGAGGTGGGCCATGTGGGACTCGCTCGTCTCGTCCCAGCCCGGCGTGAGCTTCTCCACCTGCTCGAGCAGGTCGTTGATCTGGGTGGTGATCGTGGTCGTCGCGTCGGCCAGGGCGGTCTCCATGGTCGAGAGCGAGTCCTGGTGCACGACGAGCCCGCGCTCGCTCATCGGGGACCACCGCCGAGGCGCTCGTTGAGCTGGCCGGCCCGGGTGGCCTGCTCGGTGTCGTTCGTGGCGTGCTCCTGCGCGACGTACATCAGGCTCTGGGAGTAGCCCTCCAGGATCGGGCCGAGGGTGACGGCGACGTCGAACCAGGCGTTGATGGCCTCGCCGAAGCCGGCGGCCGCCTGTCCCTTGAACCCCTTGCCCGCCTCGGTCTCGATGGTGGCGCCGAGGTCGCGCAGCGACGACTGCAACGGGTCGATCGCGTCGGCGGCGGCCTGGGCGGCAGCCTGCATCTCGGAGTAGACGAGTCCGACGGCCACGGCCGCCTCCTTCCATCGGGCTTCACGGGGTGACGCGTCGGTGCTCCTACCCCCGGAACAGGGGGTTCACACGCGGCAATTTTGCCCGGTCGGCGACGGTTTGAGCGGCGCTGGGCGGGGGAACTGCACAGCCATGCCGTCCTACGACTACGAAGTCGACCTCGAGAGCATGGGCAAGGCCGCCCAGGGGCTCAGCGAGACCGTGCAGCTGTTCAAGGACAAGGACGTCGAGGACCTCGTCCCGACCAAGGGCGACGTCGGCCACGACACCGTCTGGGACGCGCTCGACGAGTTCAAGAACCGCTGGGAGGAAGGCGTCAACAACCTCTGCCAGGACGTCGAGGAGATGTCGGGCCGGCTCGGCAAGATCGCGATGAACTACTTCGACACCGACAAGGCGGGCGGCGAGTCCCTTAAGGGCACCGTCGGGTCCATCTCAGCGGTCAAGGTGCTGTGATGCCGGACTTCGAGATCGACGGCAACCCGGGCAACATCCGCTCGAAGGCCGTCACGATGCAGCAGAAGGGCCAGCTCTTCTACGACACCGGCGACGCCCTGTCGAAGATCGACGTCTCGGGCTGGACCGGCCGCGCGGCCGACCAGTTCCGCGAGGCCCACGACCTCGAGCCCGAGCGGTGGACCAAGGCCGGCAACGGCTTCCGGAAGGCGGCGGCCGGCCTCCAGACCTACGCCGGCCAGCTCGAGGACGCGCAGCGCCGCGCCGCGGCGGCCAAGGCCGAGTACGAGCGAGGCCAGCGCGAGTCGGAGAGCGCGCGCACCCAGTACGACGGCTACATGGGCCGGATGCGCTCCTACTGGGCGAGCGGCGGCACCGACCAGGCCGAGCCGTTCACCGACTGGGGCGACCCGATCCAGCAGCAGGCGCTGCGCGACCTCGCGTCCGCGAGGTCCGACCTCGACAACGCCGCGCACGTGTGCGCGGGCGAGGTGAGGGCCGGCTGTGCGGACGCACCGGAGGAGCCGAACTGGCTCGAGTCCGGGCTGAAGTTCGTCGGCGGCATCTTCGAGGGCGCCGGCGAGGCGGTCTGGGACCTGCTGACGATGGTGCCGTTCAGCCCGGTCAACATGGTCATCGACTCCTACAAGCTCGCGACGGGCGACCTCACGCCCGAGGAGCTCATGAAGAAGTACGAGCTCTCCGCCGAGAACGCGTGGGACATGGCGCAGGGCATCTACACCGGTCTCACGACCGACCCGATCGGCTTCGGCAAGGAGCTCGGCAAGAGCCTGCTGGACTGGGACACCTGGGCCGACGACCCGGCCCGCGCCATCGGCCACCTCGTGCCCGACGCGATCGTCGCGGTCGCGACCGGCGGCTCCGGGGCGATCGCGACCCGCGGCGGCAAGATGGGCATGGACCTCCTCGACGGGCTCGCGGACCTGTCGAAGTTCCGCCACCTCGACGACCTGTCCGACCTCGGCGGCCTGCGCCGGCTCGACGACGGCGCCCCCCGGTCCCTGTTCGAGTTCGACGGCAGCGGCAAGTTCCGCGGCCTCGACGACCAGCTGCGCGAGCCCAGCTACACCCCGTCGAACCGCAGCATCATCGACGACGACTACAACGTCCTGGGCCGCAACCCCGAGACCGGGCGGCCCTACACCCACGACGAGTTCATCGACGAGTTCCGCACCACCAACGAGCGGGGCGAGACCGACTGGGACTGGAAGCACGCCGCCCCGAACGACGGCAAGGTGCCCGGCACCGAGCAGATCGTCGACCCGCACGACGTGCCGCGGATGGACCGCATCGGTGGTCCGGGAGGCGAGTACTTCGCCGACGACGGCGCCAAGATGAGCGAGCGCTCGCTGCCTCCGGACCGGCTCAACTTCGACCGCAACCAGTGGGACATCAACCGCGACCACCCGGACCTGCAGAACGGGTCCGTCACCATTGAGAAGTCCGAGGTCGCCCCGGCCTTCGGCCAGGAGGGCGGCGGCAACCAGTACCGCTTCCTCGACGCCGACGGGAACCCCCTCAGCCAGGGCGAGCTGGTCGACCGTGGGATCATCGACAACCCCTACCGATTCGACGCCGGTGACGCCGCACTCGGTGCGGGTGCCACCCAGGCGGCCCAGGGCGCGGACCGGATGGCCGACGAGCAGCAGCGTGAAGGAGCCAGCCGGTGAACGAGCTCGACGAGGTGGCCGAGGAGCTGGTCTCGCGCGGCCTCGGCGAGGGTGTCGACTTCTTCGTCTCGGGCCGGTCGCCGGTCGACCTCTCCAGCGAGTACGTCGGCATCCGGCGCCTCGACGAGGGCGGCTACGAGGTCTGGTACCGCGGTGACTGGGGCAAGGACCGGACGCTGGTCGAGACGACCGACTTCGCCGCTGCGCGCGAGCGCTTCGTCGCCGAGGCCGTGACCCTCGCGAAGGGTCGCTGGGGCAGGTCGGTGCGCGCATGATCGCCGACGACGTACGCCGCCTGCTCGAGGCGGCAGGGGACGACGCCGACGCGGTGCTGTGGGCGCCGGTCTCTGACCAACCCCCGCAGGCGCCGAGTCACCAGTGGGTCGTCTGGCCGACGGCGGACGACGAGGTCGTGCTCGGCGGGTCCGACCACGGCCGCTTCTCCGCCTACGCCAGGTTCGGCGACCCGACCCTCGTCGCGGAGATCCTGTCGCGGTGGCTCGATCCCGTGCTGCCGCCGCCGCCGCGGGACGCGGAGACGCTCCACGCCGCCTCGCTCGCGGTCGCCGACGGCATCGTCGGCCCCGACGCCGCTGCGCCGCTCGAGCCCGGTCGGTTCCTGCCCGGGTCGGTCGTGCCCGCAGGGGCACCGCTCGACCACATCGGCACGGCCAGCGGGCACGTGCTCCACCTGTTCGACACCGCGTTCGACGCGCGCAGCCTGCCGCCGACCGATGCGAACGTGGCCCGGATCGGCCTCGTGCTCACCGCGCCGCTCCCGGACTCCTGCTCCGTCGTCCGCGTCGAGCCGTGGTTCGGCCAGCCGGGCGGTGGTGTCTCGATCGTGCTCGACCGGGTGATCGCCTACTACGTCGACCAGGGCGTGCTCGCGCCCTTCGCGATCGACGCCGAGGTGCCGGCCGCGCCCGACGTGCGGACCTGACGTGCGGGCCTGACGTCAGGCCCGACGCACGACCTGCACCGTGCCGGCGCCGGACAGCCGGACCGTCATCAGCACGCGCTCCTTCCCCGAGGTCCTCGCGCAGTAGGTGAACTCCCGGCCCAGCCGCTGCCACGGCTGGCCGACGCGCCGCATGAGCTCACGCGTCCTGGTCCCGGGCGCCGCCAGCCTGGTGAACGCCTGCACGGACCGGCGCAGGCCCGGGTTGCGGCAGGAGTCGGGCGCGACGCCCCACGCCCGCTCCCAGGTCTGGAGGTAGGCCTCGGCGCCGCGCGACAGGTCGTCGGCGAGAGCGGGACCGTCGGCACCGGCCACGTGCTCGGCGTCCTCGACCCAGTCGGCGTACAACCCGTAGTGGGCGACGCCGTCGGTGTTGATGTCGTAGACCCGCTCGCCACTGCGCTGCTGGCTGATCGTGACGCCGCCGAGCCCGGTGAAGGGGTACGTCACCGGGTCGGCCGCGTCGGCCCCGCGCGGGTCTCCCTGGGCGCCGAAGCCGTTCATGTCCGAGCCGAACCCGAAGCCGAAGTAGAAGCGCGGGTCGCTCCACCCGAGGTGCTGGCGCCACTTGTCGACGAACCCGATGGAGTCGCCCGCGTAGGGGGCGACGAAACCGCCGAGCCGGTAGATCCGCGGGTAGGCGTCGGGCGTCGACCACGAGTGGGACGACACCACGCCGACCGGGCGGCCGGCGGCCTGCTGCTGCTCCATGTAGTCGAGCGCAGCGGTGCGGCCCGCGACGCTCATGTGGTCGGGGTCGAAGAGGATCTTCTGGTCGATCATCGCGTCGAGCAGCTTCTCGCCGAGCGGGCTGAAGCCGAGCTGGTTGCAGTGCGGGCCGGCGGGATAGATCGGGCCCGGCTGGATGCCGGTGTCGCCGAAGAGCTTCCAGATCGCACCGAAGATCGCGTCCTGGTCGGGCAGCTGGTCGCCGGGCGGGCTGGGCAGGTCGCCGCGGTTCGGCGACTGGAGCCGGTCCTCGACGCCGGGCGCGTCGGTCGACGGGCACGTCTGCATCCGCAGGAAGGAGCCGGTGTTGAGGAAGTTCGCCGCGTTGGTCAACGTGCCGGTGGTGCCCGCGTCGCCGGCGACCCCGGTGAAGGCGTTGTCGAACTTGTTGGTGAGCTCCATCTGGCTCACGCCCAGCGCGCGCACCTGGGCGAGCTCCTCGAGCATCTGCTCCTCGGTGCACGTCGGCCTGCCCAGCTGGACGTTGCAGCCGAGCGGGACGGACGTCTCCATGCCCATGATCACCGCGAGCTTGCCCTCGTTGATGACCTTCCGGGCCTCGAAGGGGTCGCCGACGATGCGGTACCAACCGCGGCCGGGACCGCCGTACTGCGCGTCGATGTAGTCCTGCATCGCGCGCATGTCGCCGGCCTGGAGGCGGACGGCGTCGCGGTCGTCGCACGAGTTCTTCTTGAGCGGGTAGATCGCGCAGAGCACGTTGTTCTCGGTGAGCAGGCTCGTGTGGATGCGCAGCCCGGCGCGCCACGAGCGCTCGAGCCACTTGTAGTAGACCTGCTGGTGCGTCAGCGAGTGCGGGTTGGGCCAGTAGGAGAACGTCGGCCAGCCGACCGGGTCGTGGCCGGTGCCGGGCGTCTTCTCGGCCAGCACGTCCTCGAGGAGCGCGCCGCGACCGTCGGCGACCTGGTGGTCGGGGCAGTCGACCAGCGCGGCGGCGGCGCCGTACCTGTGGAAGGGCGGGCTGCAGATCACCCGTCCGCCGAGGAACTCGTGGGTCTGGCCGTGGACGTGCGGGTCGACGTAGCCGCGGACCTCCTGGAAGGGCGTGACTCCGCCGAAGGGCCGTCCGCTGACGTTGGTCTCGACCTCGGGGAAGGCGGTGCAGCCCTCGGTGAGGCGGAGCGCGATCGGGCTGGCGGCGCCGCTGGTGGTGGCGAAGCCCCCGGACGCGCGCCGCAGCGACCGACCGTCGGCGAGGGTGAAGGTGAAGCGGCCCCTCCCGGCCCTGCGGACCGTCCAGTCCGCCGCGTCCGACGGGTTGGCCGCGAAGGTCGCGCCGTCAGTGCCCGAGGCGGCGAGGAAGGTCCGGTCGGTCGCGTAGAGGAGGTAGCTGCCGAGCCCGGTGGCCTGGAACGTGGTCGGCCGCCCGCCGAGGTCGTAGCAGCCCCCGGCCATGGCGTACCTGCTCTCCGGGACGGCTCGCCGCTTGCTCCGCAGCGGCACCTTCACCAGCCGCGGTTCTGCCAGCGTGCGCTGGCTCGCGACGCGGGCGCGGCTCGCCTGCCGCTGTGCCGGCGTCGTCGGGTCGGGATGGGCGGTCGCCTCGCCGCTGCGACTGATCGCGTTCTTGGTCCGCGGGTCGTTGTGCACGTGGCCGTGCCCGTCGAGGCGGCCGGTCCCGGCGGCGGTCGCCAGGGCCATCGCCCCGGGGTCGGTGATCGGCGCCGGGCCGGCCAGCGCGGCCGCGCGCGCCTTCGTCTCGGCGTCGTAGGTCGTGATCAGGTCGGCCGCCGGCTCACCGTCGGGCACTGCCGAGAGGACCCCTCCCGTCACCAGCCCGCCTGCTGCGAGGAGGGAGATCAGCACGTGCTGAAGGTTGCGAGGCGTCCGGTCCACGAGAGCTCCTGTCGTCAGGAGGTGAACGACGGTGACGTGTCCGGGGTCACGTGGCAACCCCTCCGCTGACCCGGCGGGTGAGCCGGTCGGCGGTCTGCGCGACGGCCGTGGCGATGGCCGCGCCGTCGGAGTCGGCGTCGTGGGGGAACGTCACCGCGACGCCCGCGACCGGGTGCCGGTTGTGGTCGAGCACGGCGGCCGCGACGCTCCGGAGCCCGGGAGTCACCTCTCCGTCCTCGGTCGCGTGGCCGCGCTGCCGGGTCTCGGAGAGCACCGTCCGGAGCGCGCTGAGCGACGCCGGGCCCTTCCCGTGGCGGTCGACGAACGCGTCGCGGTCGGGGTAGAGCGCGCGGACCTGGCTCGCCGGCAGCGCCGCGAGGATCGCGCGACCCGAGGCGGTCAGGTGGGCGGGCAGGCGAACGCCGACGTCGGTGACCAGTGGTGGCAGGCCGGGGGCGCGTTCCTCGATGACGTAGAGCACGTCACGGCCGTGCAGCACGGCGAGGTGTGCGCCGTGGCCGGTGCGGTCGACCAGCTCGGCCAGCGGGCGCCGCGCGAGCCGGGCGAGCGGCTCCTGCCGGGTGAACCCGCTGCCCACCTCGAAGGCCGCCACGCCGAGGCCGTAGCGGTGCTCGTCGGGCAGGTGCACGACGAAGCCCTCGTCGATCATCGTGTTGAGCAGGTGGTACGCCGTGCTCCGCGGCAGGTCGCACGCGCGCAGGATGCGTTCGAGGGGGACGGGGTCGGCCTGCGTGGCCAGGAACCGCAGGACCCGTAGGGCGCGGGTCGCGGCCGGGACCTGGCTCACGTCACGGCCTGGTGTCGTCCGGGTGCTCGGGTGCCTTCTTCGTGAACCAGCCGCCGCCTGCGTCGGTCTGCTCGATCGGCTTGCCCGGCATCTCCTGGGCGCCGCGGGTGCGACGGGGGAGCAGCGGCGGCTGCTGGTCGGGGGCCTCCGCCGGGGGCGCCGACGCGGGTTCGGTGGCCACCTCGTCGGCGGCCGGCGGAGGGGTCGGCTGCTGGTCGGCGGTGCCCGGGAGCTGCGGCTCGTAGGTGTCGGCCTCCTGGTCGACACGCGGGTCGAGACGATCTGCCTCGCGGACCTGGTCCTCGTGGACGGCCTCGGCCTGCTGCGCCTCGAGGCGTGCCCGCTCCGCCTCGGCGTCGGCCTCCGCGGCGCGGCGCTCGGCGGCCTCGGCCTCGGCGCGCGCCTGCTCGGCGTCGGCCTCCGCGACGGCGGCGCGCTCCTGCGCCGGCGGCACGGCGGCAGCGGCGTCGGTGGCGGCCTGCGTGCGGATCTCCTGCGAGCGGTCGATGCTCGCCCTCCGCCTGGTCCGCTGACCCAGGAACAGCGCGACCCCGATCGCGATGATCACGACGACGATGACGATGACGACGGCAGTCACTGTTCCTCTTTTCGCAGGGAGTACGGCCAGTCTGGCAGCATCGGCGGGCCTCGGCCCACGTCCTTGAGTGTGTCTCGTATGCCAGACCCCGGCCGTGTGCGGGACTCTGGCGGGACGCCGGGGCCGGGAGTTGGATGGATCGCATGCAGAACAGCCAGTCCGTCCGGACCCCCGTGCAGCTCGGGGTCGGCCCCGTCTCCTTCGACGACCTCGTCCGCGTCGCCCGCGGCGGCGCTCCCGTCGAGCTCACCGAGGAGGCGCTCGGCGCGATCGACCACGCCCGCGGCGTCATCGAGACCCTCGCCGCCGCGGAGACGCCGACCTACGGCGTCAGCACCGGCTTCGGCGCACTCGCCACCCGCCACATCCCCACCGAGATGCGGGCCCAGCTCCAGCGCTCCCTCGTCCGCTCGCACGCCGCCGGCTCGGGTCCGGAGGTCGAGCGCGAGGTGGTGCGGGGCCTCATGCTGCTCCGTCTCTCCACGCTCGCCACCGGCCACACCGGCGTACGGCGTGAGACGGCCCGGCTCATGGCCGGCCTGCTCTCGCACGGCATCACGCCGGTGGTCCGGGAGTACGGCTCGCTCGGCTGCTCGGGCGACCTCGCGCCGCTGTCGCACTGCGCGCTCGCACTCATGGGGGAGGGCGAGGTCCGTGACGCCGCCGGGACGCTGATGCCGGCGGCCGACGCCCTGGCCGCGGCCGGCCTCGAGCCGGTCGAGCTGGTCGCCAAGGAGGGCCTGGCCCTCATCAACGGCACCGACGGGATGCTCGGCATGCTCGTCATGGCGATCACCGACCTGCGGATGCTGCTGCGCACGGCCGACATCGCGGCCGCGATGAGCGTCGAGGGCCAGCTCGGCACCGACCGGGTCTTCGCGCCCGCGCTCCAGGCGATCCGGCCGCACCCCGGCCAGGCGCTGTCCGCGGCCAACCTCACCGCGCTGATGTCCGACTCGGCGATCGTGGCGTCGCACCGCACCGGGCCAGGGGAAGGGCCACAGTGCAACCGGGTGCAGGACGCCTACTCGCTGCGCTGCTCGCCCCAGGTGCACGGCGCCGCTCGTGACACCGTCGAGCACGCCGCAGTGGTGGCGGGCCGCGAGCTCGCGAGCGCGATCGACAACCCCGTGGTGATCGGCGACTCGGTCGAGTCCAACGGCAACTTCCACGGCGCCCCGGTCGCCTACGTGCTCGACTTCCTCGCGATCGTCGCGGCCGACGTGGCCTCGATCAGCGAGCGTCGTACGGACCGCTTCCTCGACCGGGCGCGCAGCCACGGGCTGCCGCCGTTCCTGGCCGACGACCCGGGCGTCGACAGCGGCCACATGATCGCCCAGTACACCCAGGCCGCGATCGTCTCCGAGCTCAAGCGCCTCGCCGTGCCCGCGTCCGTCGACTCGATCCCCTCCAGCGCGATGCAGGAGGACCACGTCTCGATGGGCTGGAACGCCGCCCGCAAGCTGCGCACGGCCGTCGACGGCCTCTCCCGGGTGGTGGCGATCGAGGTGCTGACCGCGGCCCGTGCGCTCGACCTGCGCGCCCCGCTGACGCCGTCGCCGGCGACCGCGGCGGTGGTGGCGCTGCTGCGCGGCAACGGCATCGCCGGTCCCGGCCCGGACCGCCACCTCTCGCCCGAGATCGAGGCCGTCGTGGGGCTCGTGCAGTCGGGCGCGGTGCTCGCGGCGGCCGAGGCCGTGGTGGGGGAGCTGGCCTGACCCTCCGCGGTCAGGTGGGCGCCCCGGCGCCCGTCCGGCCGCGTCCGGAGTCGTGGTCGACGAAGCCCTGCGCCAGCCAGAGCGCGAAGAGGAGCAGACCGCGGTCGCTCGCGTCGCGCACGGTCACCTTTGCCGGCGGGTGACCCCAGCCGGTGGCCTGCACCTCGAGCAGCGCGGCACCGTCCTCGATCAGCTCGAAGCGGCTGACCAGCACGGGAGTGGTCCGCAGGCGCAGCGTGCGCTCGTGCCAGCGCACCCGGCCGCTGCGGGTCAGCAGGTCGGGGTGGGTGTACTCACCGACCTGCTCACCGCCCGCGGCCACGGCCTCCGACTCGCCGCTGAGCAGTCCGCGCGACTGGGCGGTGAACGGTTCGCCGTCCGCCGGGAGCAGCAGCGCGGTCCGCGAGAACAGGCTCATCCGGCGGATCGAGCCGACGCCCTCGAGGTCGTACCTGCGCCGGTCGTCCGCCGATTGCGTGAGCAGCTGATCTCCCATGGCCAGAAAATAGACCCCTTCACCCCACGGGAACAGCGCCCGCGGACGGAGGGTGGCGGTGTCGCGCTCGACCACGTCCCCGCCGGAGCCTCGGTCGTCTCCGACGTCCACCCGGTCTCGGATCCGAGACGACTCTGCCGGATCGCCGGGTTGGCACGGATCCTCGGCGGGCGTTCGATGGTCCCAACCCTCGACCACCGTCTGCGCCAGGAGCATCGTCGTGACCGAGCCCAACCCCCGCCTCCCCATCCACGCCGCCCACGGCACCGACCTGACCGCGAGGTCGTGGCAGACCGAGGCGCCGCTGCGGATGCTGATGAACAACCTCGACCCCGACAACGCCGAGCGCCCCGAGGACCTCGTCGTCTACGGCGGCACCGGCAAGGCCGCGCGCAGCTGGGAGGCGTACGACGCCCTCCTCCGCACCCTGCGCGACCTGGAGGACGACGAGACCCTGCTCGTGCAGTCGGGCAAGCCGGTCGGCGTGATGCGCACCCACGAGTGGGCGCCGCGCGTGCTGATCGCCAACTCCAACCTCGTCGGCGACTGGGCGAGCTGGGAGGAGTTCCGCCGGCTCGAGGACCTCGGGCTGACGATGTACGGCCAGATGACCGCCGGCTCGTGGATCTACATCGGCACCCAGGGCATCCTGCAGGGCACCTTCGAGACGTTCGCCGCGATCGCCGACAAGAGGTTCGGCGGCACCCTCGCGGGCACGATCACGGTGACCGCCGGCCTCGGCGGGATGGGCGGCGCGCAGCCGCTGGCCGTCACCATGAACGACGGCGTCGCGATCTGCATCGAGGTCGACCAGCACCGCATCGACCGTCGCCTCGAGACCCGCTACCTCGACGTCCAGGCACGCGACCTCGACCACGCGATCGAGCTCGCGCTCGAGGCCCGCGGCGAGCGCCGTGGCCTGTCGATCGGCCTGCTCGGCAACGCCGCCGACCTGCTGCCCGAGCTGCTGGAGCGCCACCTCGACCGGGTCGAGGGCGGCTCCGCGGACGGGGGAGGACCGCTCGTCGACATCGTCACCGACCAGACGTCGGCCCACGACCCGCTCTTCTACCTCCCCGCCGGGACGTCGTACGACGACTGGGAGCGCGAGCGCACCGACGACCCGCGCGGGTTCACCAAGCGCAGCCAGGAGTCGATGGCCCGCCACGTCCGGGCGATGGTCGAGTTCCAAGACGCCGGCGCCGAGGTCTTCGACTACGGCAACTCGATCCGCGACGAGGCCCGCAAGGGCGGCTACGACCGCGCCTTCGAGTTCCCCGGCTTCGTGCCGGCCTACATCCGCCCGCTCTTCTGCGAGGGCAAGGGCCCGTTCCGCTGGGCCGCGCTGTCGGGCGACCCCGAAGACATCTACGCCACCGACCGCGCGATCAAGGAGCTCTTCCCGGCCGACGAGAAGCCGGAGTACGCCCGGCTGCACGCGTGGCTCGACATGGCCCGCGAGCGGGTGCAGTTCCAGGGCCTGCCGGCGCGCATCTGCTGGCTCGGCTACGGCGACCGCGCGAGGGCCGGCGCGAGGTTCAACGAGATGGTCGCCAGTGGCGAGCTGAAGGCGCCGATCGTGATCGGGCGCGACCATCTCGACTGCGGCTCCGTCGCCTCGCCCTACCGTGAGACCGAGTCGATGCTCGACGGCTCCGACGCGATCGCCGACTGGGCGATCCTCAACGCGCTGGTCAACACCGCCTCCGGCGCCACCTGGGTGTCGTTCCACCACGGCGGCGGTGTCGGCATCGGTCGCTCGCTCCACGCCGGCCAGGTGACGGTCGCCGACGGCACCGACCTCGCCGCGGAGAAGATCCAGCGGGTGCTGACCAACGACCCCGGCATGGGCGTCATCCGCCACGTCGACGCCGGCTACGACCGGGCCATCGAGGTCGCCGAGGAGCGCGGGGTCACGATCCCCGTCGAGCCGGTGTCCCGCGGCTGACGCCGCCGGGCGGTGGCAGGGTGACACCATGGACGACTCGGCCGCCAAGACGAACCTCCACCGCTACCTCCAGCACGAGCGCGAGGCGGTCCTCGCCAAGCTCGAGGGCGTGTCGGAGTACGACGTTCGCCGTCCGCTGACCACCACGGGCACCAACCTGCTCGGGTTGGTGAAGCACCTGGCGACGTGGGAGGCGAGGTACCTCGGCGAGGTGTTCGGTCGTCCCTTCCCCGAGCCGCTGTCGCGCTGGGACGTGGAGGAGGAGCGCCTCGCCGACATGTGGGCCACGGCGGACGAGTCGCGCGACGAGGTCGTCGACCGCTACCGGCGCGTGTGGGCGCACGGCGACGCGACGATCGAGGCGCTCGAGCTCTCCTCGACGGGTCGCGTCGCGTGGTGGGGCGATGCCGAGGTGCCGCTGTTCAACGTCCTCGTCCACGTCCTGGCCGAGACCAGCCGGCACGCCGGGCACGCCGACATCCTCCGCGAGGAGATCGACGGTGCCGTCGGCACGGATGCCGAGGCGATGGCCGACGCCGGGCACGACGCGGCGTTCTGGGCCGTGCGCCGGGCGCAGATCGAGGAGGCCGCCCGTCTTGCCGACTGACGTCCCGCGCCGCGCCTGAAAGTTGCTGTGCGCAGGGAGGACCGGCCTGTCCTCCCTGCGCGAAAGCTTTCGCGCACTCCTTGAGCGCCGCGCGACCACCCGCAACGAAAGTTGCACAGCCTCGGGTCCGGCGACGCGCGAGTCCACCTCGGCCGGGAGGCCGGCGAAGACTTTCGAACGGCTGACTTTCCCGGCGTCATGGGCGAGGATTCCGCCATGGCAACGGGGGACAAGAAGCCGGCGCGCTCGCGCGTCGCACTGACCGACATCAGCTCGCGGGCGTGGGAGCACCCCGCTGACCGGGGTGCACTGGTCGCGCTGCGCAAGCTCAAGGGCTTCGACGTGGTGCTCAAGACCATGTCCGGCGTCTTCCGCGAGCGCACGTACCGGCTGACGCTGCTCGGCTCGGCGGTGCGGGTCGACGAGCGGCAGTTCGCCCGGCTGCACCGGCTGCTCGCCGAGGTCGGCCAGAGCCTCGACTGCACCACGTTGCCGGAGATGTACGTCTCGGCCGACCCGAGGCTGACCGCGCAGACCGTCGGCATGGACAAGCCGATCATCGTGCTGTCGTCCGGCCTGGTGCACCACCTCGACGACGACGAGCTGCGCTTCGCCATCGGCCACGAGCTCGGCCACGCGATCACCGGCCACGCGGTCTACCGCACGCTGCTGGCTCGCCTCATCAGCATCAGCAACCTGCTCAGCGCGGTCCCAGGCGGCGCCCTCGGTGCCCGGATGATCACCGTCGGCCTGCTCGAGTGGTCGCGCAAGGCCGAGCTGTCGGCCGACCGCGCGGGGCTGCTCGCCTGCCAGGACCCGACCGCCGCGCTGCGCACCCACATGAAGCTCGCCAGCGGCGGCACCCTCGAGGAGCTCGACGTCACCTCGTTCCTCCAGCAGGGCGCGGAGTACGACGAGGGCGGCGACGTCCGTGAGTCGCTGATCAAGCTCTCGCTGCTCCAGCAGCAGACCCACCCGTTCGCCGTCGTCCGCGCCACCGAGCTGCGACGCTGGACCGACTCGGGTGCCTACACCGCGATCCTCGGCGGCGACTACCCCCGCCGCGCCGACGACGACTCCGCCTCGGTGAGCGCGGCCGCGCAGGAGGCGGCGGCGAGCTACTCCGACGCCTTCGAGCGCACGCAGGACACCCTCGGCAAGCTGGTCCACGACCTCGCCGGCTGGATGGGCCAGGCGAGCGGCTGGCTCAACGACCGGTTCCGGCGCGGCGGCAGCAGCGACGACGTCGCCTGATCGTCAGGCCCCACCGGGCTCGCCCTGCGGGGCCCGCTCGCCCGTCGCCGGGTCCGCGGTGACGACCGGCTCCTCGGGGACACCGTTGACCGATGGCGGGACCAGGCGCTCCACGACGAGCGCGAGGACGGCGATCAGCCCGCAGCCGGCGACGAGCACCGCGACGTAGGCCTGGCTCCAGCCGCGGTCGAGCACGAACCCCGCGAAGAGCGGGCCACCGATCGCGCCGGCCTGGAAGGCGCCGGCGTTGACGGCGTTGTAGCGCCCGCGCAGGTGGTCGGGCGCCATGTCGTTGGTGATGGCCGGGATCGTCGGCTGCATCATCGTCTCGCCGAGCGCGAAGAGCGCCATGAACACGAGCACCCCGACGGCGGCCGCCGTGCCGGACACGAGCCCGGTCGCGCCGAGGGTCGTCCACGACAGGGCCCACAGCGCGCACATCACCAGCATCACGCGAGTACGCCGCCGCCCGGCGATGCGCCGCAGGACGAGGAACTGGAGCAGCACGATCACGGCCGTGTTGATCGCGAAGGCGAAGCCGACCACCCCGGTGGACACGCCGCCGACCTGCCGCGCGAAGGCGGGGAAGCCGGCCTCGAGCTGGGCGTAGCCCACGAAGACGGCGAAGAAGGTCAGCGCGGTCATCCCGATCACCGCGGGCTTGCGCAGGATCGCGAGGTAGGACCCGCTGCCGGCCTCGGCGTCGTCGGGCGCGTCGTGCCGGCTGACGACGTGGCGGAGCGGGCCGAGGAGGAGCCCGATCGGCACCAGCATGCTGGCGGCGTCGGCGAGGAAGATCACCGTGAACGTGTGCGGCTGGGACACGTCGGCGTAGATCCCGCCGATGATCCCCCCGACCCCGATCCCGAGGTTGACCAGCGCGAAGTTGATGCCGAAGTACTGCTGGCGCATCTCACCGGTCGTGACCGCCGCGATGAGGGCGTTGAAGGCCGGCCAGGACATCCCGAAGTTGATGCCCAGGAAGGCCATCGCGAGCGTGGCGAGCACGGGTGTGGTGGCGAAGGCGAGGATCGCGCACCCGACGAGCTGGGAGGTGGTGGCGAAGAGCAGGACGTTGCGGGCGCCGACCCGGTCGGTGAGCGCGCCGCCGGGCCCGGTCACGACCAGGGCGACGACCGCGATGAACGCCATCAGCGCGCCCGCGAGGTCGAGCGAGAAGCCGCGCACCTCGTGGAGGTAGATCACCGTGAAGGGCAGCGTCAGCCCGCGGCCGAGCGTCTGGATCGCGACGGTGGACAGCAGCCAGCGACCCTCGCGCGACAGCTGGGTCCAGAACTGGCGCAGGGTCACCGAGGAGCTCACCGGACGATCATGCCGCCCGCCACCGACAGCGGGCACGCGGGTTCCGGTCCTCCATAATGAGGCCGTGGAACCGCTGACCGGCGTGCCCCCGACGAGGGTGGCGACACGCGTCCTGCGCCGGCACCTCCTCGGCTACCTCGTCGTCGTCGCGCTCGTGCACGCCTTCGTGCTCGGGCTGGGGATGCCGCTGCTGGGCCGCCTGTTCGACCTCGTGCTCGACACGGTCGACGACGGCGCGGTCAACATGGACTCCCTCACCTCGGTGCTCACGAGCCCGTTGACGATCCTCGTGCTGCTGGTCTTCGGCGCCGTCTCGGTCGCCCTGGTCTTCGTGGAGCTGACGGTGCTGACCCTCTGCGCGCAGCGGCACCTCGAGGGTGGCTCGCTCAGCGTCCGCGGGCTCGCCGAGGACTTCGCCCACATGGTCCGCAAGCTCACCCCGCTGTCGTTCGTGCTCTTCGCCCTCTACGCGGTCTTCCTGCTGCCGCTGGCCAACGTCGGCATCACGAGCGGCTTCACCACCCACATCGCGGTGCCGGCGTTCATCGGCGGCGAGCTGACCAAGACCACCGGCGGCACCCTCGCGTGGTGGACGGTCAACGCGCTGATCGTCTACCTCGCCCTCAGGCTGCTCCTCACCCTCGCGATCTTCCTGGGCTCCGAGCGCAGCCTCCCGGGTGCGATGCGCGACAGCCTCCGCGCGACCGGGTGGGTCCCGTGGCGTCCCGCCGTGACGCTCCTCGGGGTGCTGGCGGTGGTCCTGCTCGCGCTCGGCCTGGTCTCCGGGCTCGCGGTCCTCGTCACCGCGCTGGCCGACACCGTCGGCGGGTCCGACAGCGCGTGGTGGGCGGGCTTCTCGCTCGCCCTCGTCGACCTGTCGCGCTTCCTGGTGCTCGGCGTCGCGGCCGCCTGGGTGACCCTCTGGCTGGTGTCGTGGGAGCGCGACCTCACCGACGAGCCCGACGTACCTCCCCGGCGGCTGCGCTCGCGGACGCGCCGGGTCGTCGCCGGCCTCGCCGTGGTCGTGTCCGCAGGCTTCCTCGTGATCGGCACGATCGCCCACACCGCCGACCTGCGCACGGTCCGCGACCCCGCCGCGACCGTCGTGGTCGGCCACCGCGGCTACACCGCGGAGGGCGTCGAGAACACGATCCCGGCCCTCGAGGCGGCCGCTGCCGCGGGCGCGGACGTGGTCGAGATGGACGTGCTCGAGACGAAGGACCAGCAGCTCGTCGTGATGCACGACCCGAACCTCGGGCGGCTCGCGGGCCAGGACGTCGACGTGTGGGACCGGGACCTCGACCAGCTCGTGGGCACGCCGCTGCGCGCCGGCGGGCACGAGGCGGTGCTGCCCTCGTTCGAGGAGTACGCCGCCCGCGCGGAGGAGCTCGACGTCCGTCTGCTGGTCGAGCTCAAGCCGCACGGCCACGAGGCCCCGGGCTTCGCCGAGCGCGTCGCGGCGGACTTCGCAGCGCTCGACATCCCCGACGACTGGCTGGTGCAGTCGCTCGACCGCGACCTGGTCGAGCAGGTCGGCGAGCTGGTGCCGCAGGACGTCGGCTACGTGGTGCCGTTCAACCTCGGTGCGCTGCCGGCGACGAGCGCGGACTTCGTCGTCGTGGAGGACTGGTCCTACTCCGACCGCATCGGTCGCGAGGGACGCGATGCCGGCAAGGACGTGTGGATCTGGACGGTCAACGACACCGGCCTCCTGCGCGCCTACATCCGCCGCGGGGTCGACGGCATCATCACCGACCGGGTCGGCGCCGCGGTCGTCGACCGTGACTTCGGCGCGGCGGTCGCGAGCCCGGTCGGGCAGGTGCTCGACGGGATCATGCGCATCCTCGGACCGAGGTCGTGAGCAGGACGGAGACGCACTCGGGCCCCGGACACCGAGGTGTCCGGGGCCCGGGAGTGGTCGGAGGTGCTACCAGACCCGGCGGCTCGAGCCGCCGATCGGGACGAAGTTCAGCACGAGCCCGACGACGAGCAGGATGATTCCGAGCGTCGTCAGGATGCTGGGGCCGACGAGGATGCCGATCAGCAACAGGATCAGTCCGAGGACAACCATGGTTCTGCCTCCTTCATGCCGCCCACGGTGGACGGCCGGACCACCCTGCCGAAGGTCGAGCGGTTTGTGAAGTTCGCTCCATCCCTGGGGGTGGTGTCCGGAAGCCGGACACGTCACCCGTCGAGCGCGACGATCGCCTCGTGGATCGCGAGCGTGCGCCGGGCCGACTCGACGTGGAGGTTCTCCACCATCTTGCCGTTGTAGGTCACCACGCCGGCGCCCTTCCCGTCCTCGAAGGCGGCGATCAGGCCGCGTGCGTCCTCGACCGCCTGCTCGCTCGGGGCGAAGGCGGAGTTGGCGCCCTCGACCTGGCCGGGGTGGATGAGGGTCTTGCCGTCGAAGCCCATCTGGCGACCCTGCGTGCACTCGGCGAGGAATCCCTCGGTGTCCTTCACGTCGTTGTAGACCCCGTCGATCACCGCGATGCCGGCGGCGCGGCCGGCGAGCAGGATGGTGTGGAGGCTCGGCAGGATCGGCGCGCGACCCGGGACGTGCTCGGCGTACAGCTCCTTGACGAGGTCGTTGGTTCCGATGACCAGCGCGGAGAGCCGCGGCGAGGCCGCCGCGAGCTCGCGGACGTCGAAGATCGCCTCGGGCGTCTCGACCATCGCCCACAGCTTCGTGTGCTCGGGGGCGCCGGCCCACTCGAGCGCGGTCGCGAGGCCGCGGACCTGCTCGGCCGTCTCGACCTTGGGCACGACGACCGCGTCGGGGCCGGCGGACGCCGCGGCGACGAGGTCGGCCGCGTGCCACTCGGTGCCGATGCCGTTGACGCGGATCGTGACCGTGCGCCGGCCGTACGCGCCACTGGCGACGGCGGCGGCAGCCGCCTCGCGCGCCGAGGCCTTGGCGTCGGGCGCGACGGCGTCCTCCAGGTCGAGGATCAGCGCGTCGCACGCGATGGTCCTCGCCTTCTCCAGCGCGCGCTCGTTGGAGCCGGGCATGTAGAGGACGGAGCGGAGGGGGGTGAAGTCACTCATGCGTCGATCCCGTCGTAGAGGGCCTTGAGGTCCGGGTCGATCGCGGCGAGCTCGTCGGCGAGGGCGACCATCACCTGGCACTGCTTCACCGAGGCGTCGTCCTCCATCTTGCCGTCGATCATCACCGCGCCCGTGCCGTCGCCCATCGCGGCGATCACGCGGCGGGCGTGCGCGACGTCCTCGACACTGGGGGAGAAGACCTGGTGGGCGATCTTGATCTGCACGGGGTGCAGGCTCCACGCGCCGACGCAGCCGAGGAGGAACGCGTTGCGGAACTGGTCCTCGCACGCGACGGTGTCCTTGATGTCCCCGAATGGGCCGTAGTAGGGGTAGATCCCGTGCATCGCGCACGCGTCGACCATGCGGGCGATCGTGTAGTGCCACAGGTCCTGCTGGTACGACGTCCGCTCGGCGTCGTACTGCGGCACGCCGAGGTCGTCACGCGTCGGGTCCTGGCGCACGAGGTAGCCGGGGTGGCCGCCGCCGACGCGGGTGGTCTTCATCCGGCGGTCGGCCGCGAGGTCGGCCGGGCCGAGGGAGAGGCCCTGCATGCGCGGGCTGGCCGCGCAGATCTCCTCGATGTTGGCCACGCCGCGCGCGGTCTCGAGGATCGCGTGCACGAGGATCGGGCGCTCGAGACCGGCCTTCGCCTCGAGCTGGGCGAGCAGCCGGTCGACGTAGTGGATGTCCTCGGCGCCCTGCACCTTCGGCACCATGATCACGTCGAGCTTGTCGCCGATCTCGGTGACGAGCGTGACCAGGTCGTCGAGGCCCCACGGGCTGTCGAGGGAGTTGACCCGGGTCCAGAACTGGGTCGGTCCCGCTGTGCTGCCCAGGTTGGCCGTGGCCCTGCCGATCTCGACCAGGCCCTGGCGCGACTTCTCCTTGTTCTCCGCCTTGACCGCGTCCTCGAGGTTGCCGAGCAGCACGTCGACGGTGCCGACCATGTCGGGGATCTTCGCGGCCATCTTCTCGTTGCCCGGGTCGAAGAAGTGGATCGCCCGGCTCGGCCGGGCCGGGATCTCGCGCAGCGGCGCGGGCGCCCCGACGGCCAGGGGGGCGAAGAAGTCCTTGGCGGGTCGTGTCATGCGCGCAAACTACCGCCGCGTAGCAATCCGCGGATATGACGCATGTCTCTCGGGTCGTGGGCGCGCGCGAGTCACCGGATATCCGGTGACTCCCACGCTTAGTGGCCGAGATCCCGGCCGACAACCGGGAGTCTCGGGTGCAAAGTCTCCTCGTCGTCCTTTGGTATTTCCTGTACGACTCGGTGTCGTAGGCCCCCGACGACGAGGAGTCACGATGGAGCTCTACCTGCCGGTGATCGTGCTGTCGCTGATCGCCGGGCTGTTCGCGGTCGGATCGGTGCTGATGAGCTCGGTCGTCGGACCGCGCCGCTACCACCGGGTCCGGCTCGAATCCTACGAGTGCGGCATCCAGCCGGTCGACGACCCGGGCCGCGGTCGGCGGACGATCCCGGTGCGCTACTACACGATCGCGATGACCTTCATCATCTTCGACATCGAGATCATGTTCCTGGTGCCGTGGGCGATCCACTTCGACCAGCTCGGCACCTTCGGCTACCTCGCGGTCGTGCTGTTCATCCTCAACCTGTCGGTCGCCTACGCCTACGAGTGGCGTCGCGGCGGCCTCGAGTGGGACTGACCCTCAGCGGCCGGTGAGCCTGCGCCACCACGGGCGCTGCGGTGCGGCCTCGTCGGCGGCCGCCCGCGCCACGCGCTGGGCCTCGATCCGGGCCGTACGCCGATCACGCCAGGCAGCGACCTCCGCGTCGACGTCACGGGTCGGGGTCACGACCGGCGGGCCGCCCTGGAGCTGCCGACGGGCCTCGACGACGCGCCGGTTGAAGTCGTCGAGCTGGCGGCGCAGCTCCGCCTCGGCGGTGATCCGGTCGAGCCTCGCCTCGAGCTCGGCGTCCTCCTTGCGCAGCGCGAGGGCCGGCGGGAGGATCGCGATGTTCTCGCGCTCGACGAGCTTCTTCACCCACCAGTCGGGGTCGTGCTCGGCGCCGAGACCCTCGATCGGCTTGCCCGCCCCCGGCAGGTCGTCGAACTCGCCGCGCTCCATCGCCTGACGAACCTGGAGGTCGACCCAGGTCGCCTGCTGGGCGATCCGGGCCGCCGCGGCCGAGCGACTCGTCCGCGCGTCACGCTCCGCCTCGCGGCGCCCCGTCTGGGGGTCCGCGACCTCGAACTCCTCGCTCCGGTCCTGCTCCGGCATGCCTCCAGTTTACGACCGGTCACCCCACACGTGTCCGAGAAGCCGCCCTCAATCCGCCGCACGAGGGGCCACATCCCGGACACGTGTGCCGACCGGGACGACAGCGGGGCGTCAGGGAGATCTCGTCCTCGAGGACAGCCCCTCGGCACCTCAGGTGGAGGCGTCCGACCCGGTCGGACGACGACCGTTGTCGTCATGATCATCCTGCTCTCCGACCCGCGCGTCGGCGCCGTACCACTCCACGAGTCCGGTGAGCCGCTCGTCCACCTCGACCGCTCGTTCGGCCCCGCCGGCGCGCTCGTGCGGCAGGGCCTGGCCGACCGGCTCCAGGCGGCGCAGGCAGCGCTCCCGCCCGGCCTCGCGATCCGGGTGGTCGAGGGCCACCGGGCGGTGGCCGACCAGCAGGCGATCATCGACGCCTACTCCGCGGAGGTCTGTGCCGCGCACCCGGGCATCTCGCCGGCCGACCTCGCCGTGCTCACCAGTCGCTTCGTCTCCCCGGTCGCGGTCGCCCCGCACGTCGCGGGCGCGGCGGTCGACCTGACGCTGGTCGACGTGACGGGCGAGGAGCTCGACATGGGTACGCCGATCGACGCGACGCCCGAGCAGTCCGACGGGGCCTGCTACTTCGCCGCGGCCGGCATCAGTGCCGACGCCCGTGCGCACCGCGACCTGCTGGCCCGCGTGCTCGGCGGCGCCGGGCTGGTGAACTACCCGACCGAGTGGTGGCACTGGAGCTTCGGCGACCGCTACTGGGCGCTCACCACCGGTGCCGACGCGGCGCTCTACGGTCCCGCCGACACCGCCGCGGTCGCGGCATGAGTGCGCTCGCCGTCGTGCCGAGCACCGGCGCGACCCACGGGCCGCGGCTCGAGGTCGACCTCTCCGCGATCGCCGCCAACACCCGTCTCCTCGCGGGACGCACCGACGCCGAGGTGATGGCGGTCGTCAAGGCCGACGGCTTCGGGCACGGCGCGGCCGACGTCGCGCGCACCGCGCTCGCCAGCGGCGCGACCTCCCTCGGCGTCACCAGCATCGACGAGGCGCTCGCCCTGCGCGCGGAGGGTCTCGGCGGCCGGATCCTCAGCTGGCTCAACCCGCTCGACGCGTCGTACGGCGCCGCGCTGGCCGCCGACGTCGACCTAGCCGTCCCGTCGCGCGAGCACCTCGACGCGGTCCTGCGGGTCGCGTCGCTGCAGCGACCCGCGCGGGTGCACCTGCACCTCGACACCGGCATGGCCCGCGACGGCGCCGAGCCGTCCGCGTGGCCGGCGCTGTGCCGGGCGGCACGTCGTGCCGAGCGGGCCGGACTGCTCGAGGTCGTCGGCGTGATGGGTCACCTCGGGTGTGCGGACGACCCCGGTCACGAGGCCAACGCCCTCGGCCGGCGACGGTTCGCCTGGGGGCTGGAGGTCGCGCGCGGCGCCGGGCTCCGGCCCGCGATGCGCCACCTCGCGGCGACGTCGGCGACGCTGCTCGACCCGCGCAGCCACCACACGCACGTCCGGATCGGCGCCGGCCTGGTCGGGATCGACCCGACCGGCACCACGCCGCTCTCCCACGGCCTCACGCTGAGCGCGCCGGTGGTCAGCGTCCGCCGGGTCCGCGCCGGCACCGGTGTCGGCTACGGCCACACCTGGACCGCGCCCGCGGCGACCCACCTGGCGCTGCTGCCGCTCGGGTACGCCGACGGGCTGCCCCGCGTCGCCTCCGGGCGCGCCGAGGTGCTGCTGCGCGGGCGTCGCCGCCCGGTCGTCGGCCGGATCTCGATGGACCAGGTCGTCGTCGACCTCGGCGACGAGCCCGTCCGCCCGGGCGAGACCGCGACCGTCCTCGGGCCCGGCGGTGCCGGGGAGCCGACCGTCGCGGAGTGGGCCGTCTGGTCCGACACCATCGAGCACGAGGTCGTCACCGGCGTCGGCTCCCGCGTCCACCGCACCACTGTCCCCGCATCCCGCACCACCGCATCCCGCACCACTGCACCAGCACGCCTCAGGAGCCTGTCGTGACGAAGACCCCCATCGACCTGGTTCGAGTGGCCGTCGTCGGCGGCGGCCAGAACTGCGAGCACGAGGTCTCCCTCGCCTCCGCGGCCGCGGTCGCCGCGGCGCTCGACCCGACGGCGTACGACGTCGTCCGCCTCACCATCGCCCCCGACGGCGCGTGGCACGGGGGCGGGCGGCGCCTGACGCTCGGTGAGGCCGTCGCGATCCTCCAGTCGTGCGCCGCCGTGCTCCCCGTCGTGCACGGCCCACGTGGTGAGGACGGCTCGCTGGCCGCGCTCTGCGAGCTGGCGGGCGTGGCCTACGTCGGGTCCGGTGTCGGCGCCGGTGCCCTCGCGATGGACAAGTGGGCGACCAAGCTCGTCGCCGGGGCGCTCGGCATCGCCACCGCGCCGGGTCGGCTGCTGACCGCAACCACCGCGTCGTCGTACACCTGGACGCACCCGGTCGTCGTGAAGCCGGTCGCGGCCGGCTCGAGCCACGGCGTCTCCCTCGTCCGCGAGGCCGCCGACCTGCCCGAGGCGCTGGCGACGGCCCTCGCGCTCGACGACCGGATCCTCGTCGAGGACGTCGTCGTCGGCCGTGAGATCGACGTCGCGGTGCTCGGCACCGCGGACGGCGCGCGGGTGGTCTCGCCGGCGCTGGAGATCGTGGTGGACGGCTGGTTCGACTTCGAGGCGAAGTACGGCGGGGGCGCCGACTTCCGCATCCCCGCCGCCCTCGACGACACCGGGCGCAAGGAGCTCGAGGAGGCCGCGCTCGCGGTCTACGACGCCCTCGGCTGCGCCGGCGTCGCGCGCGTCGACTTCTTCGTCACGCCGGCCGGCCCGGTGCTCAACGAGGTCAACACGATGCCCGGCTTCACCGAGCAGTCGCAGGTCCCGAAGATGTTCGCGGCGGCAGGGGTGTCGTACGCCGACCTCCTCGACCGCCTCGTCCGCGACGTGCTGCCCGCGTGAGCGCGCCGACCACGGGGCGCATCGACGGGATCGACCTGCTGCGCGGGATCGCCATCGCGCTGGTGATGCTGCGGCACGCGTGGCCGTCGGCGTTCCCCGGCGCGGGGGTCGTCGGGGTCGTGATGTTCTTCGCGCTCAGCGGCTCCCTCATCACTGGTCTGCTGGTCGACGAGCTGGAGCGGACGGGCCGGGTGGACCTGCGCCGCTTCTACGCGCGCCGGGCGCGACGGCTGGTGCCTGCACTTCTGTTCCTCGTGGCGGGCGTCGTCGTGGTGACGCTGCTCCTCGACCCGCTCGGCGATCGCGGTGAGCTCGGCACGACGGTGCTGGTCGCACTGACGTGGACGGCCAACCTGCCCTTCGGCCACGCCAGCGACGCGACCTTCCACCTGTGGACGCTCGCGACGGAGGAGCAGTTCTACCTGGTCTGGCCGGCGGTGCTGGTGGTCGCCTTCGCGCGGGGGCGGGTGCGGCTCGCGCTCGTCGTCGTCGC
Source organism: Nocardioides exalbidus (assembly GCF_900105585.1). Lineage (NCBI taxonomy): Bacteria > Bacillati > Actinomycetota > Actinomycetes > Propionibacteriales > Nocardioidaceae > Nocardioides > Nocardioides exalbidus. Next base: position 1,057,550 of record NZ_FNRT01000002.1, on the reverse strand, counting down.
CGCGGCCTGCGTGCTCGCGTGCGTCGCCACGCTCGTGTGGCTCAGCGAGGCGCCCGACTTGGCCTACGCGCTGCCGACCTCGTGGGCGGTCTGCTTCGTGATCGGCGGCGCGACGCGGATCCTGGGTGCCCGCGCCGCGGATCCGTCATCCGGATCGGCGCGCACCGGTGTCGCTCGGTATGACGGACTCGCCCGCCGGGCGGCGCCTGCCGCACTCGTCGGACTGGCGGTCCTCAGCGTGGTTCCATTGCGGGGTCACGCCCTCACCTACCTGGCAGGAGGCCCCGCCATCGCTGTGCTGACCGCGGTCCTGCTGCTGTCGTGGCGGAGCTGGACCACCGTGACCGGCCCGGCGCGGGCGCTGGTCGTCCTCGGCACGGTGTCCTACGGCGCCTACCTCTGGAACTACCCGCTCACCCTCTGGCTGCGGCCCTCGCTGGAGCAGTATGCCGGCCCGGTGGCGGCCGTCCTGACCCTGGTCATGGCGGTGATCAGCTGGCGGCTCGTGGAGCGGCCTGCCCAGCGCTGGCGTCGTACGCGCGAGGCGGTGGTGGCGTGAGCGACCGCACGCCGCAGCCCCGGTCCGACTACCGCCGTCCCGGTGGGCGCCTGGACGTGGAGCAGCTGCAGGGATGGGGGCCGGACCTCGCCCTGGGGGCGGCCGTGCTCGTCCTCGGCTTCCTCGAGGCCGTCAACACCGTGCAGGTCTACGGCAGCCGGTTCCCCCTGGTCCTCCTGGTGCTCGCCACCGCGGTCGCGGTGGGCCTGAGCCGTCGCATGCCGGGGCTCGCGCTGGGGCTGGTCTGGGTGATCTGCTTCCTCCAGCTCTCGACCGGGACGCCGGTGCTGCTGACCCAGCTGGCGATCGCCGCGGTCGCCTTCGGCGCAGCCCGGTGGGGCAGCACCCCGGTGGTGCTGCTGAGCGGGCTGTCGATCCCGCTGGGGGCGGCGGTCGTGGTGCTGTTCGCCGCGTCCGAGGTCTACGACGTCCTCGCCGGTTTCATCGACTACAACAGCATCATCAACGGGGCCTACCGCTTCGGAGCCACGTGGCAGATCGGCGCGGCGTTCCTCGGGATGCTGGTCCTCGGGTCGCCGTGGCTGCTCGGCCTGGCGCTGCGCTTCGGATCGCGCGCGGAGCAGTCGCGGGTCTCGCAGGTCGCCGCCGAGGACCACGCGGCCCGTGCGGTGCAGGAGTCCGAGCAGGCCCGCGAGATCGCCCGCCTGCGCGAGGAGCAGACCCGGATGGCGCGCGACGTGCACGACGTCGTGGGCCACTCGCTGGCGGTGATCCTCGCCCAGGCCGAGTCCGCCCAGTACCTCAAGGACGCCGACCCGCTCGCGCTCAACGACAAGCTCAAGGACACCCTCGCGACGATCGCGACCTCGGCACGGACCTCGTTGCAGGACGTGCGGCAGGTCCTGACGACCACCAAGGACCCGACCGCCTCCGGTCGCGCCGGCAGCCTGGACTCGCTCATCGAGGGCGTCCGCTCCAGCGGCCACGAGGTCGTCTCGACCGTCGTCGGCCAGCCGCAGCCCCTGCCCCCCGAGCTCGAGACGGTCGCCTACCGTGTCCTGCAGGAGATGCTGACCAACGCCATCAAGCACGGGCGCCGGGACGCCCCGGTCACCGTCGAACGCCACTGGGAGGGCGAGCTGCGCATCGAGGTCCGCAACGTGGTGGGCGGCGAGCCCGCGCCCGACGTCACCCAGCCGATGCGTTCGGTGTCCTCCGACGCGACCGCACCCGTCCCGGTGGCGAGCCCGGCCCAGGCGCCCGGCCAGGGCGTCGACGGGATGCGCCGGCGGCTCGAGGCGGTCGGGGGACGGCTCGACGTACGACGTCGCGACGAGGCGGGCCGGACGACGTTCACGTCCACCGCGTGGGTGCCCGTGCGGGGCGGCGCGTGATCCGGGTCGTGCTGGTCGACGACCAGGAGCTCTTCCGCGAGGGCGTCCGGGTGATCGTCGACGCCCAGGACGAGATGGAGGTCGTCGGCGTGGCCGGCGACGGCTTCGAGGCCGTCGCCGTGTGCGACGAGCTCCAGCCCGACGTGGTGCTGATGGACATCCGGATGCCCGAGATGGACGGCGTCGAGGCGACGCGCCAGCTCTTCATGCCCGACCGGGTCTCCCGCCGGGAGCGCCCGCTGCGGGTCGTGGTGCTGACCACCTTCAACCTCGACGACCGCGCGGCCACCGCCATCCGCTACGGCGCCAGCGGGTTCCTCCTCAAGGACACCACGCCGGTGATGCTGCGCGACGCGATCCGCACGGTCCACGCCGGCAACGCGGTGCTCGCCCCCGCCGACCTGTCCCTCCTCCTGCAGGGCCAGTTCGTCGCGCGCGCCCCTGCGCCGTCGGCGTACCTCTCCCTGACCGACAAGGAGCGCGAGGTCTTCTCCGCCGTCGCGCGCGGTCTGTCCAACACCGAGATCGCCGGGCTGATCTTCGCCTCCGAGTCGACGGTCAAGACCCACGTCGGCTCGGTGCTGCGCAAGCTCTCGCTCCGCGACCGGGTGCAGATCGTGGTCTTCGCCCACGAGCACGGGCTGGTCGGGGACTGACCCCGGGACGCCGTCGCTATCGTGCCCGGCATGTCCCCACGCCGCTTCGAGACCCTCGCGATCGACCTCGACGCCGACGGGGTCTGCACGCTGACCCTCGACCGCCCCGACGCCCTCAACGCCTTCGACCTCACGATGGCGCGCGAGCTGGAGGAGTTCTTCCTCGTCGACGCGCGGCACGACGACGTGCGTGCCGTCGTGGTCACGGGTCGCGGGCGAGCCTTCTGCGCGGGGATGGACCTGTCCGCCGAGGGCAACGTCTTCGGCCTGGACGAGTCGCTGGCGCCCACGCCCGAGAGCCTGCGCGAGCGCTTCGACGACCCGGCGTACGCCGACGGGATCCGCGACACGGGCGGCCGGGTCACCCTCGCGATCCACGCCCTGCCGAAGCCGGTGATCGCCGCGATCAACGGCGCCGCGGTCGGCATCGGCGCGACGATGACCCTCGGCATGGACCTCCGGCTGGCCGCCACGACGGCCCGCATCGGCTTCGTCTTCGGTCGGCTCGGGATCGTGCCCGAGGCGTGCTCGTCGTGGTTCCTGCCCCGCCTCGTCGGGCTCCAGCAGGCGCTGGAGTGGGTCTACTCCGCCGAGATCCTGACCGCCGGGGCTGCGCTCGAGGGCGGTCTGGTGCGCTCGCTGCACGAGCCCTTGGAGCTCGTGGTGACCGCGCAGGAGCTCGCCCGCTCGTTCGTGGTGGACCGCTCGCCCGCCGCGCTGGCGATGGCCAAGAGCCTGCTCTACCGCAACGTCGCGGCGGCGAGCCCGCTCGAGGCGCACCTGTCCGACTCGCTGGCGATGTTCTACTCCTCGATCGGCGACGGGAAGGAGGGCGTCGCGGCCTTCCTCGAGAAGCGGCCGCCCCACTTCACCTCCAGCGCCACCGACGTCCCGCGACTGTTCCCGGGGTGAGCCGACGCCCGGCTCTCGGGGTCGGGCCGGGGTCGGTCCGGGGTCGATCCGGATGGTGTGGCGACCGGTCGTCGCGCACGCTGGAGGCATGGACAACATTCGTGCCTTCTTCGCCCGTCAGGGCCTCGTCCGCTCCGCCGACCGAGGGATCCTCGGTGGTGTGTGCGCCGGCGTCGGCCGCCGCCTCGGCCTGGGCCCGTGGGTGACCCGGCTGCTCTTCCTGATCAGCCTCGTCGTCATCCCCGGCAGCCAGTTCCTGGTCTACCCGATCCTCTGGTTCGTGATGCCGAGCCAGACCAGTCTCGTCGCCGCGGCCAACTCGCCGCACCTCGCGCGCTGACCTCTAGGTTCTGCTGCATGACGCACGACTGGCTGACGCTCCTGCGCCGGAGCACCGACCGCTTCGCTGCGGTCATCGACGGCGCCGACCCGGCTGCCCGGATCTCGTGGTGCCCGGAGTGGAGCCTCCACGACCTGGTCGACCACCTCGGTGGCGTCCACCAGTGGGCCGCCCACGCGGTCGTCGACGGCAACCCCGAGTTCGAGGCCGAGCCGGTGCCGCCCGGGTCGGACCTCGCGGCGTGGTACCGGCGCCACGCGTCCGACCTGGTCGACGTGCTGGCCGCGATCCCTCCCGAGGCGCCCGCGTGGACCCTCGACAAGAACGACCGCACGGCCGGCTTCTGGCGACGGCGCCAGGTGCACGAGACGGTGATGCACACGTGGGACGCGGAGGAGGCGCTCGGCGCGGTCTCGCCGATCGATCCCGCGCTGGCGTGGGACGGCGTGCTCGAGGTCGTCGAGGTGATGTATCCCCGTCAGGTGCGGCTCGGCCGCATCGCGCCACTCCCGATGGCCGTCCTGCTCGCGCCCACGGACGTCGACGCTGACGTGCTGCTCGGCACCGGGCGGGGTGCGCAGGTCGTACGCGACCGTGCCGAGGTCCTGCTGCGCCTGCTCTGGCACCGCGCGCCCACCGCCGACCTCGACCCGAGGACCGCCGAGCTGCTCGCGGGGCCGGTCACTCCCTGAGCACTGTCGGGGTCGGCTGACAGGGTGGCGCCATGACCGACGTGTGGGAGCTGGTGCGCGCCGAGCGCGAGGCGCTGGCCGACGACCTGGCCGGGTTGACCGACGAGCAGTGGGAGGCGCCCTCGTGGTGCGGCGGCTGGACCGTCCACGACGTGGCGGCCCACCTCGTCGACAACGCCCGCACGACCCGGATCGGGATCGTGCTCGCGATGGCCCGGGCGCGCTTCGACTTCGACCGGCAGAACGACCAGGGCGTCGCGCGGTGGAAGGGAGCGACGCCCGCCGAGACGCTCGGTCGGCTGCGCGAGGTGGTGGGGCGTACGACGACCCCGCCCGCGCCGCTCGACAGCCGGCTGGTCGAGGAGGTCGTGCACGGCGAGGACGTCCGCCGCCCGCTCGGCCTCGTCCGCGACTACCCGTCGGAGACCGTCGAGCGGGCTCTCGCCCACCAGCTCCGGACCTCGGTCGGGCTCGGCGGCGGCAAGCAGCGCGTCGCCGGGCTGCGCCTGGTCGCGACCGATGCGGACCTGTCGTACGGCGACGGCGTCGAGGTCAGCGGACCGCTGGTCTCGCTCCTGATGGTCGTCTCCGGTCGGGGTCAGGCGCTCGGGGACCTGTCCGGGCCGGGGATCGGCCGGCTGGAGCAGGGGTTGTCAGGCTCTTCCTGAACATGTCAGGCCTTGCACGGGCCGACATGTTCAGTGATCCCCGGTCAGCCGGGGATCACTCCGGAGGAGGCGGGCGTGTCGCTGAACGCGTGCTTCGGCGCAGCCAGCAGCGCGAGGGCGGCGAGGAAGGACGCGCCGGCGCAGACGGCCCAGACGGTGAGGTAGCCGCTGAGCGGGGCGACCTTCTCGGCGGTGGCGTCGAGGGAGCCGGTGGCGGTGAGCGCGATGGCGAAGATCGCGGAGGCGATGGCACCGCCGACGGTCTTGGTGCCGTTGGTCATGCCGGTCGCGATGCCGGTGCGCTCGGGCGGTGCGGCGGCGGCCGCGGCGGCAGGCAGGGCCGCGACGAGCGCGCCCGAGCCGAGGCCGGCGATGCCCATGTTGATGAGGGCCTGCCAGGTGTGGTCGTGGAACGGCAGCCACAGCAGGTAGCCGACGCCGACGAGGCAACAGGCGACGACGAGGGCGCGACGTACGCCGCCCAGCAGCCGCGTCGTGAGCGGGAGGGTGAAGGCGCCGATCGCCAGCGTGACGACGTACAACCCGATGAGCGTCGAGATGAAGGCCGAGTCCGCTCCGAGGCCGTAGCCGCGGACGGCCGGGTCGGCCTGGGCGTAGGTGGACAGCGGGATCTGGCCGCCGAGGACCGGCACGCCGAAGAGGAAGGCGGTCAGCTGCACCGGCCACTGGGCGGAGCTGGAGAACAGCTTCACGTCCACGATCGGTTCGGGGTGGCGGGCCTCGAAGCGCCAGAAGGCCACGAAGACGCCGAACGAGACCACGATCGTCAGCCAGCCGAGCAGGCTGCCGCCGCCGTCGAGGCGGAGCCAGACCAGTCCGCCCATCAGCACGCCGAGCGCGACCGTGACGAGCGCGAGCCCGGTGGAGTCGATGCCGCCGCCGGTGTCGTCTCCGGGCGCCTGCTCGATGCCGGCCAGGATCACGAAGAAGACGGCCGTGACGACGACGGCGGGCATGGCGAGCAGGACGTTCATGTCGAGGGAGTCGACGAGCAGGCCGCTGGTCAGCGCGCCGATGATCACGGCCAGCTCGAGGGAGCCGACGAGGATCGCGGCACCGCGCCGGGTCAGCAGCTCCTGGCGGCCGGACGACCTCGTCCGGCGGTGGATGATCGCGATCTCCAGCGGGAGCCAGACGACGTACGCACCCTGGATCGCCCAGCCGACGAGGAAGGTGGTGAAGCCGGGCGCGAACGCCAGCCACCACGAGCCGACGGCCGTGACCGCGGTCGAGATCAGCAGCACCTTCTTGTGCCCGATCAGGTCGCCGAGCCGCGCGAGCAGCGGGATGCAGAGCGCGCTGACGATCAGCTGCGCGGCCTCGAACCAGTTGATGTCGCCCTCGTGGATCGACAGGTGCTCGGCGATCTGCGGGTAGATCGGCGTGTAGTAGCCCTGCAGGATGCCGCTGGCGAACTCCACCAGCACCAGGAAGCCGACGATCGCGGCGAGACCCTTGACCGCGGACTGCGCGACCGGGGCCGGGGACGTGGCGCTCATGCGGGGAGCCTCTCGATCAGCAGGGCGTACCAGCGGGCTCCGTCGACGAGGTCGGCGACGCCGATGTGCTCGTCGTAGGAGTGGATCGCCTGGCGCTGGGCCTTGGTCATCCGGAACGGGGCGAAGCGGTAGACGTGCTCGCTGATCGCGGTGAAGTGCCGCGAGTCGGTGGCCGCCATCATCACGTAGGGCGCCGGCACGGCTTCCGGGAAGACCGCGGTGATGCAGGCCTCGAGCAGCTCGAAGGGCTCGTCCATCGGCGAGATCGGCGACGGTTCGCCCGACTCGACGACGTCGATCCGGATCGAGTCGTCACCCACTGCCTTGCGCACGTGCTCGACCACGCCCGCCACGGTGTCGCCCACCATCACCCGGATGTTGAGCCCCGCCTTCGCGGTCGAGGCGATCACGTTGAGGGCGGGCGAGCCGCTGAGCGTGGTGGTCGCGACGGTCGTACGCGTCATGGCGGCCGCCTCCGGGCCGGCGGCGAGCAGCGCGCGGGTGACCACGGGCGCGAGCCTGTCGGCGTTGCCGAGGAGCGGCTTGAGGACCGGGCGCAGGGGGAGCGGGACGTGCGGCGCGAGCCGGCGCATCAGCTCCAGGGTCGGCGCCGGGGCCGACGCGGGGAACGGCGCCTTCTCGACGTCGAGGATCGCGCGGGCGAGTCGCGCGGTCGGGCCGTTGCGGGCCGGGGTGGAGGCGTGACCCCCGCGTCCCTCGGCCACCAGCTCCAGCGACGTCGTGCCCTTCTCGGTCACGCCGATCACGCCGAGCGGCGCCTTCACGCCGGGGAAGGCGCCGCCTGCGATCGCGCCGCCCTCGTCGAGCACCAGCCACGGCGTGACGCCGCGCTCGCGCAGCACCTCGACGGCCTCGGGGGCAGCAGTGCCACTGACCTCCTCGTCGCAGCCGAACGACAGCCACACGTCCTGCGCGGGCACGTGCCCGGCCTCGAGCAACGATTCGACGGCCTCGCAGATCCCGGCCACGCAACCCTTGTCGTCCAGGGTCCCGCGGCCCCAGATCGCCGGCCCGACCTCGGAGTCGTGGATCTCGCCGCCGAACGGGTCGTGCTGCCACGGCGCCTCGCCGTCGACGGGTACGACGTCGAGGTGCGCCATCAGCACGACCGGGCGCTCGCTGCTCGCGCCGGCCCAGCGGAAGAGGAGGCCGTGCGACCCGACCCGCGTCAGGTCGAGCCGCTCGTGGAGCAGCGGGAACTGCGTCGCGAGCTCCGTCAGCAGCCGGTCGAACGCGTCGGCGTCGACCCGCGACGGGTCTCGGTCGGAGACGGTCGGGATGCGGACGAGCGCCTGCAGGGCGGAGACCACGCGGGGCGTCGGGCGGTCGGTCATGGGGTGACCGTAGTGCCCCATCGCCCCCGGTGGACCACATTCGTACGCCGCTCACGGCGCGACGGTGACCCCTGGGCGCCGCTGTCGGCGACCCGGTGGCCGACCGTGATCGCGCCGACCGGCTTGTGGTCGGCCGGGATCGCGAAGGCCTCGCGGAACGAGTCGGTGTGCTGCGCGGGGATGCCGAAGAAGCAGGCACCGAGCCCCTCGTCGACGGCCGTCTGGAGGATGAGGAGAGCCGCCATCCCGGTGTCGACGTACCAGTAGGGGACCGGCCACCGGTCGTCGCGACGGTCGGTCCAGCCCTTGTCCTCCTCGGCGTACCTCTCGAGGTAGGCGTCCTTGCTCGCCAGCGGCACGATCACGACGGGTGCGGTGCGCATCCCGTCGAGCCAGGCGTTGTGGGTGTCGGGGTCGGCGCCGGTCGACTCCCAGAACCGCGCGACGTCCTCGGGGGTGTCCAGCACCAGGAACGCCCACCCCTGCGTGAAGCCCGCGTTGGGCGCGCGCTGCGCGTGCTCGAGCATCCGGTCGACGACGGCCGGGTCGACCGGCTCGTCGGCGTAGCGGCGGACCATGCGGCGGCGGCGGACGACCTCCTGGAACTCCATGCGTGCAGGTTCTCACCAGTGACGACCCGGAGGACCGCTGTGAGGGGTTTCGTCCGCGGCGCGCCCGTGAAGTAACGACGAGGGCTGTGTCGCGGAGGAGCGGCGCTTGGGGTCCCCGCGCGCTTGTGACGGGGGAGCGGAGCGGAGGAGTCAGAAGCTCGTGGGGTGAAGCGTTGCGGGGGAGCGGCGCGGCAACGAGGAGGCACGAGCGGGCCTCCGGCGCCGCGGACACGCGCCGGAGCGAAGCGGAGGCGCCAGACAGCACGTCTCAGATCCGAGACGCCTCGCCGACCCGGCTCGTTGACCGGTGTGGCCGCACCCGATGGACTGGCGCCATGGGCTTCGAGGGGATGTGGCGCGACCTGGCGCCGGTCGGGCGCTCGGCATCCTCGGGCGGCTACAACCGCCAGCCGTGGGCCTCGGCCGAGTCCGAGCTGCGGGCGTGGTTCGCGGAGCAGTGCGCCGCTCGTGGACTCACGGTCGAGACCGACGGCATCGGCAACCAGGTCGCGTGGTGGGGAGCCGGGGACGACGGCGTCCTCACGGGCTCGCACCTCGACAGCGTCCTGGACGGTGGGGCGTACGACGGTCCGCTGGGCGTGGTCTCCGCCCTCGCGGCGATCGACACCCTCCGGGCGCGCGGCTTCGAGCCGGGGCGACCGATCGGGGTCGGGGTGTTCGTCGAGGAGGAGGGCTCACGCTTCGGTCGCGCGTGCCTCGGCTCGCGGCTCGCCACCGGTGCGACGACGTGGGACCAGGCCAAGGAGCTGCGCGACCGCGACGGCGTCTTCCTCGCCGACGCGATCTCCGGGGCGGGGCTCGATCCCTCGCGCGGACTCGTGGACCTGTCCCGCGTGGGCACCTTCGTCGAGCTCCACGTCGAGCAGGGCCGCGACCTCGTCGACCGTGACGTCGCCGTCGGCCTCGCGAGCGAGATCTGGCCGCACGGCCGGTGGCGCTTCGACTTCTCCGGCCAGGCCAACCACGCCGGCACCACGCGCATGGAGGATCGCCACGACCCGATGCTGACCTACGCGATGACCGCGCTCGCGGCCAACAAGCAGGCTCGCCTCGCCGGACAGCGCGCCACCTTCGGCCGGATCGCCGTCGAGCCCAACGGCACCAACGCCGTGCCCGCGCTGGTCACCGCCTGGCTCGACGCGCGCGCCTCCTCCGACGAGGCCCTCGCCGAGCTGGTCGATGCGATCGGGCGCCAGGCGACCGACCGCGCGGAGCGGGACGGCACCTCGTTGACGCTCACCGCCGAGTCGGTCTCGGGCTCGGTCGCCTTCGACGCCGACCTCGCCGCTCGCCTCGCCCGGATCGGCGACTGGCCCGTCATCCCGACCCAGGCGGGCCACGACGCCGGGATCCTCTCCGACGCGGGCATCCCGACCGCGATGGTCTTCGTCCGCAACCCGACCGGCGTCTCGCACTCGCCCGAGGAGCACGCCGAGGTGCCCGACTGCCTGGCCGGCGTCGAGGCGCTCGCCGACGTGCTGGCCGAGCTGGATGGCACCGGGGACAGCGCATGACGGCGTACCTCCTCGAGCGCGCCTGGGTCGGCGGTGCGGTGCGCGACGACGTCCTCGTCGAGGTCGAGGACGGCCGCTTCACGTCCGTCACCCCCGACGCCGACCCGAGGCGGGCAATCCCGGTGCGCGGCCTCGTCGTCCCGGGCCTGGCCAACACCCACAGCCACGCCTTCCACCGCGCGCTGCGCGGCCGCACCCAGCGCGAGCGCGGCACGTTCTGGACCTGGCGCGACCAGATGTACGACGTCGCCGCCCGGCTCGACCCGGAGACCTACCTCGCCCTCGCGCGGGCGACGTACCGCGAGATGGCCGCCGCCGGGATCACCGCCGTCGGGGAGTTCCACTACCTCCACCACCAGCCCGACGGCACGCCCTACGACGACCCCAACGAGATGGGGCTGGCGCTGGTCCACGCGGCACGGGAGGCGGGCATCCGGATCACGCTGCTCGACACGCTCTACCTCTCCTCGGCCTTCGGGGCTCCGCCGCAGGGCGCGCAGGGGCGCTACTCCGACGGCTCGGTCGACGCGTGGCTCCAGCGGGTGGAGCCGCTCCACGGCATCCCCGACCCCGGGGTCCAGGTCGGCCTCGCCGCCCACTCCGTGCGCGCAGTCCCGCCAGACGCGCTGCGCGTCCTCGGGGAGTACGTCGACGACGCACAGGGCGGCGTGCCGGTGCACGTCCACCTCTCCGAGCAGGTCGCGGAGAACGACGCCTGCCGGGAGGCCCACGGCGTCACCCCGACGCGGCTGCTCGCCGACGCCGGGGTGCTCGGACCGATGACCAGCGTCGTCCACGCCACCCACCTCGTGCCGGACGACATCGCGCTGATCGGGCAGGCCGAGGCGTTCGCGTCGTTCTGCCCCACCACCGAGCGCGACCTCGGTGACGGCATCGGCCCGTCGCGGGCGCTCCACGACGCCGGCGCTGCGCTGACGCTCGGCTCGGACAGCCACGCGGTCATCGACCCGTTCGAGGAGATGCGTGCGCTCGAGCTCGACGAGAGGCTGGCGACGCAGCAGCGTGGCCACTGGACCGCCGCCGAGCTGCTGACCGCGGGGACGAGCCACGGCCACCTGTCGCTCGGCTTCCCCGACGCGGGCGCGATCGCGGTCGGCCTGCGCGCCGACCTCGTCGTCCTCGACCCCGCCAGCGCGCGCACCGCCGGCACCGGCCGTGACGAGAGCACCGTCGTCTTCGCGGCCGCGGCCGAGGACGTACGCCGAGTCATGGCCGACGGCCGCTGGATCGTGCAGGACGGCGACCGCGCCGAGATCGGCCGCGAGCTCGACGACGTCATCAGTCGCACCTGGGAGGGCAGATGAGCACCACCGTCATCACCGGCATCGGCGAGCTGGTCACCAACGACCCGGCGCGCGCGCAGCAGGGTGGGCTCCTCGGCCTGGTCACCGACGCCGCCGTCGTGATCGAGGGCAGCCGCGTCGCCTGGGTGGGCCCGGCCGCCGAGGCGCCCGACGCCGACGTGCAGGTCGACGCCGGCGGGCGAGCGGTGATCCCCGGCTTCGTCGACTCCCACAGCCACCTCGTCTTCGCGGGCGACCGGAGCGCCGAGTTCGAGGCGCGGATGACCGGCGAGCCCTACACCGCGGGCGGCATCCGCACCACGGTCGCGAGGACCCGTGCCGCCACCGACGAACAGCTCACGTCGCACGTCGCCCGGCTCGTCGCCGAGATGCGGGCCCAGGGCACCACCTCGCTGGAGATCAAGAGCGGCTACGGGTTGTCGGTCCTCGACGAGGCACGCAGTCTCGCGGTGGCCGCCCAGTTCACCGACGAGACCACGTTCCTCGGCGCCCACGTCGTCCCCGCCGGCACCACCCCCGAGGACTACGTCGCGCTCGTCACCGGCCCCATGCTCGCGGCGGCCGCACCGCACGCCCGGTGGATCGACGTGTTCTGCGAGGACGGCGCCTTCGACGTCGACCAGGCACGCGCCATCCTGGCGGCGGGGGCCGACAGCGGCCTGCGCGGGCGGCTCCACGCCAACCAGCTGACGTACGGCAAGGGCGTGCAGCTCGCCTGTGAGCTGGGCCTCGCGGCGGTCGACCACTGCACCTTCCTGAGCCCGCTGGACGTCGAGTCCCTCCGGGACTCAGGGACGATCGCGACCCTCCTGCCCGGCGTCGAGTTCTCCACCCGCCAGCCCTACCCCGACGCCCGCGGGCTGATCGACGCCGGCGTGCGCGTGGCCCTCGCGAGCGACTGCAACCCGGGCTCGTGCTTCACGTCGTCGATGGCACTCTGCATCGCGCTCGCCGTCCGGGAGATGCGGATGAGCCCCGCCGAGGCGCTCCACGCGGCGACCGCGACGGGTGCCGCGGCGCTCGACCGCGACGACGTCGGCGTGCTCGCCCCCGGCAAGGCCGCCGACCTCGTCCTCCTCGACGCCCCGTCCCACGTCCACCTCGCCTACCGCCCTGGCGTCCCGCTCGTGGCCGGGGTCTGGCAGGCCGGCCGTCCCGTCGTGGGGTAGTCCGCACTGGACCACCCCGCCCCGGGCTACCTCAGACGGGTGTCGTACGCCGTACAGCACCTCGTCTGAGGTACCCCGGCACGCGGAGATAGGGCACGCGCCCGATGTCCGGGGCTACCTCATGGACGGACTCTCTTCTCACGGCCCAGGAAGGGCCGCGACGAAGAGGAGAAGGACATGTTCACCACCGACAGCTTCCTGGGTGCCGAGATCCGCTACCGCCAGGACAAGGTGCGCCGGGACTACGCCCCGCGCCGCTGGATCCGGGTGCGCGCCACCGACACCCAGAAGTGACCCGCACCGCGATCGACCCGTCAGTGTCGGTCGGGCAGGACACAATGTCGTCCGTGCCGGCCCTGCGGACCACCGATCTCATCGGACGCGATGCCGAGCTGGAGCAACTCACCGCCCAGCTCGGCATTCGCACGTCCGGAGCAGGTCGCGGGCAGGGGGACCTGCTCGACCCGACGGTCCGCGCGATGCTCGTCGCCGGCGACGCGGGCGTCGGCAAGACCCGCCTGCTCATGGCCCTGCGCGACGAGGCGCTCGCCGCCGACTGGCAGGTCGTCGCGGGCCACTGCCTCGACCTCGCCGACAGCTCCCTGCCCTACCTCCCCTTCTCCGAGGTCCTCGGCCGGCTGATGTCCGACGTGCCCGACGTCGCCGCGCGCGTCCTCGAGCAGCACCCCACGCTCGCCCGGCTCCAGCCCGGGCGACGCATCCGCAGCAGCGAGACCGCGTCGGGCGACCAGGCCCTCGACCGCGGCAACGTCTACGACGCGTTCGGCGACCTCCTCTCCGCCGTCGCCCAGCAGGCGCCGCTCCTCCTCGTCGTCGAGGACACCCACTGGGCCGACGAGTCCACGCGCGACATGCTGAGCTTCCTCTTCTCCCGCCCGCTCCCGGGTGTCGCGCTGGTCGTGTCCTACCGCGCCGACGACCTCCACCGCCGCCACCCGCTCCGCCGCCAGGTCGCGGAGTGGAGCCGGCTGCGCGGCGTCGACCGGCTCCAGCTCGAGCCGCTCGCCGACGACGACGTGCGCCGCCTCGTCCGCGCGCTGCACCCCTCGACGATGTCCGAGGCGGAATACGTCTCCATCGTCGACCGCGCCGAGGGCAACCCCTTCTTCATCGAGGAGCTCGTCGGCGCGACGTGGTCGGGCCAGGTGCCCGGCGAGCTCGCCGACGTGCTGCTCGTGCACCTCGACCGCCTCGACGAGACCACCCGCCGGGTCGTGCGCCTGGTGTCGGTCGCCGGGCGACAGGTCAGCCACGGCCTGCTCTCCGCGGTCTCCGACCTCGACGCGACCGAGCTCGAGGCGGCGCTGCGCACCGCGGTCGAGGCGCACGTGCTCGTCGCGTCCCGCGGCGGGACCTACGCCTTCCGCCACGCCCTGCTCGGCGAGGCGGTCTACGACGACCTCCTGCCGGGCGAGCGGGTGCGGCTCCACGCCGACTTCGTGTCCGCGCTGGGGGAGGGCCGTGCGGTCGGCACCGCTGCCGAGCTGGCCCAGCACGCCCGCCGCGCCGACGACCGGCCGGTCGCCGTGCACGCCTCCATCGAGGCCGGCGAGGAGGCCCTCGCCGTCGGCGGTCCGTCGGAGGCCGCGACCCACTTCCTCGACGCGCTCGAGCTCATCGACACCGCGCGCACGCCCTTCGACGACGTCGACGCCCACGCGCTGACGCGGCGCTGCGCCGAGGCGCTGATCGCGGCCGGGCGGGTGCCGAAGGCGGTGAAGGTCCTGCGGGCCCGGCTCGCGACCCTGCCCGCCGACGGCGCGGCCATCGACCGTGGCCAGCTGCTCACGGCGCTGGCCACGGCGCTGCTGCTCACCGACACCGCCGACGACCCCACCGAGATCGCCGCGGAGGCGATCGAGCTGCTGCGAGGTGGCCCGCCCAAGCTGCTCGCCCAGGCGCTCTTCGTCCGCTCCCGCGGCCTCGGCAGCTGGCGGGCCGACGAGGCTCGCGCCCTGGCGGTGGAGGCCCTCGAGATCGCCGAGCGCAACGACCTCACCAGCCTCGCCGTGGAGCTCCACACGACCCTCGCGGGCCTCGAGGCCGACGACAGCAGCAGCCCGGGCCCGGGGTGGCGGGCCGCCGCGGACCGCGCCCGCCGGGCCGGCCTCATCGACGCCGAGCTGCGCGCGCTCTACATGCTCGGTCGCTTCCACCACGACGACGGCGACCTCGAGGCCGCCGTCGAGGTCTACGGCGAGGTCATCGAGCGGAGCGAGGTCGGCGGCCTGGTCTGGTCGCCGTTCCCTGCCGAGTCGCGCCTCCTGCTCGCCGTGGTGCTGACCCACCAGGGCAAGCTCGACGAGGCGTGGGAGCTGCTCGACGTGAGCGGCCAGAACCCGCCCATGGTCTACGAGTGGCTCTTCTTCGCCCACCAGATGCTCATCACCATCGGCATCCGTGGCGAGAGCCACGCGAAGGCGCTCGAGCGGCTCCGCGACTACTGGGGCACCGACGGCCTCACCGCGATCTCGGCCGGCAGCGCCGAGCTGATGCGGGCCGTCGCCGCCGGCGACGGGGCTGGCGCGCTGGCGATCTACGACGACGTGGTGGCCGCCGTCGTGCCGCTCTGGCACGAGTGGTTCCAGGCCCGGCTCCGCTTGTCGACCATCGCGATCAGCGCCTTCGCCGCCGCAGCCGCGCGCCAGTCCGCCGACGAGCGGGAGTCCGCCGCCGTCGACGTCGAGCGGCTCGTCGCCGACGGTGGCCGGGTCATCGACTTCTACGCGCCCTACGACGGCAGCCACGGCCCGGAGTACCGGATGTGGGTCGCCCGTCGCGCTGCCGAGCACCTGCGCTGGCGCTGGCTCGCGCAGGTCCAGCCGCCCACCGCCGAGGAGCTCGTCGACGCGTGGCGCGCAGCCGAGGAGACCTCGCTCGCCTACGGCTCCGTCCCGGAGGTCGCCCAGGCGCGAGTACGGCTCGCCGGCGTGCTGCGGGCGACCGGCGACGCGGCCGGTGCCCGGGTGGTGGCCGACCGGGCGCGCGAGGCCGCCCACGCGATGCACTCCACCTCACTCCTCGCCGAGCTGACCGCCCAGGGCTCGGCGCCCTCGCCGGCCGCCGCGTCGGCCGAGACGGCCGTCCTCACCCCGCGCGAGGCGGAGATCCTCGCGCTCGTCGCCGAGGGGCGCTCCAACGGCGAGATCGGCAAGCAGCTCTTCATCAGCACCAAGACCGTCTCGGTCCACGTCTCCAACATCCTCGCCAAGCTCGACGCCGCGTCCCGCACGGAGGCGGCTGCGGTCGCCCGCCGTCGAGGCCTCCTCGACGCCTGAGCCGTTTGCCGCGCCCGGGGCCGGGGTAGGTGGACCAGCACTGCCCGACCTCGAACCACGGAGTGCCCGATGAATGCTCGCCGCCGCCTGACCGTCGCCCTCGTGGCCGCAGCGATGGGATCCACCCTCGCGACCGCTCCCGCCGGCGCCGAGCCGACCCCTCGTCGAGCGGCGGTCACGTCCGCCGCCGAGGGTCAGGACGTCCCGCCCCTCGTCGCGCCGGTCCTCGGCACGCCCGACGTCGGCCGTGCCGCGGCGAGCGCGTCGTACCGCCGTCCGCTCTTCGCCTTCTGGCCGAAGAAGTACAACCGGATCGACGGCTTCGGCTTCACCTCCGCCATCCGCGGCTCCGGCAGCGGGGTCACCTTCAGCGCCGCGTGGAAGACCTACCGCGGCACCAAGCCGATCCTGCCGAAGAAGGTGTTCGTGCAGGCCCGCGTCGACGGCGGGAAGTGGACGAAGGTCTCCGGCGCCAAGGGCAAGATCAGCCGCAAGGGGCTCGTCACGGCGAGCCTCCCGCCCTACACGGTGACACCCGGGGTCCCGGTGCAGTCGGTGGACTACCGCTTCAAGACCAAGAAGATCAAGCAGGGCCCGCGCAAGGCGCGGCGCAGCACCACCTCGGGCCCGATCACCGTGCAGTTCGACAACCAGGCGATGTACACCGGCGACCAGGCGCGCTTCTACGCCCCGATCGCCAACCTCTGCCCGCAGGCGAGCGTCACCCTCGACCCCACCGGCACGATCACGACGGTCCGCGACGCGGCCTTCTCCTTCCAGTACGGCATCGCGGTGCAGGTGGAGGAGATCAACGCCGTCACCTGGGAGTCGGAGGCGTCCAAGATGGCCGTCGCGATCCACGAGTGCGCGCACTACCGGCAGTTCACCAACTGGGGCGCCACGCGCGCCGGCTGGGCACGCCAGGAGAAGGCGGCCGCGGCGGTCTTCGTGCCGGACGACAACCCGAGCGGCCCGACCCCGCCGATGCAGCCCGACTGGGCGCCGCTCGAGCACGCCGCCGACTGCGCCACCTTCCTGGTCACGACCGGCGCCGAGCGCACCTACGGCGGCTACTGCAACCCGGCCGAGAACGCCGCCGCCGGCCTGCTCTGGCAGGGCCAGCGCTACTGACCCGCGGACCCGTCCGTCAGACTCCTCGCATGCCCGAGGCTGACTTCCGGTGCTCCTTCGCCAGCGCCGACGACGACGAGCCGATCGTCGGCACGGCACCCACCGACGCCGAGGTCCTGCTCGTCGAGGCACCCGGCCCGTGGGGCAGGGACGCGCTCAGGGACAACCGGCTGCCCGAGTCGGTCCGCGACCACCTCGCCTCGCTCGACCTCAAGGTCTTCCTGCTCCGCCGGCCCGACGGCAGCGGCGGCCCGGGCACGCACGTCTTCCGGGCCACCGCCACGCCCGAGGGGTACGACGTCCGCGCGACGCTGCTCGACCGGCCCGAAAACCTGGTCGGGCTCGACCTCGACGCGCTGCCGGCCCACGACTCCCCGCTCTGGCTGGTCTGCACCAACGGCAAGCGCGACCGCTGCTGCGCCGAGATCGGCCGGCCGATCGCCGGGCTGCTCGCGCGCGAATGGCCCGAGGGCACGTGGGAGACCACCCACCTCGGCGGCCACCGGTTCTCCGGCACGCTGCTCGCCCTGCCGAGCGGGGTGGCCCTGGGTCGGCTCGACACCGGCTCGGCGCTCGACGCCTGCCGGGCCGTCCTCGGTGGTGAGCTCCCCGAGGGGCTGACCCGCGGGCGGGCGGGCCGCCCCGGTGTCGAGCAGGTCCGCGAGCTCCACGTGCGCGCCGGCGGCTCGCCGGACGCCGAGGTGGTCGCCCTCCCCGGCCCGATCCGTCGCCAGTCCTGCGGCGACACCAAGGTCAAGGGGACGACGGTCTACGAGGTCCACTGACTCCGACCTCAGCCCAAGCGGTCCTTGAGGTTCACCGGCTCGATCGACGCCTGGGGCACCGGCCGGACCTCCGAGACGATGCGGGGGCGACCCTCCTCGGCGGCCTCGAGGTTGCGGGCCGCGCGGTTGGCCTGGGCCTGCTCGCGCTGGGCGGTGGCCTCGGCCTCGCGGGCCTCGGAGCGCGCCTCGACGAGCTCGCGGTGGATGGCGGCGACCTTGTCGGCCTGCGCCTTGATCTGGTCGGCCGGGGCGTCGGCCATCGCGAGGTCCTCGAGGTCGCCGAGCGCCTTCTGCTCGCGGCCCTTGAGGGCGGTGACCGTCGCCCGCGCGGCGTCGGCGGCGTCGTTGGCCTCGACCGCCTCCATCGCCTCCTCGGCCGCCTCGCGGCGCAGGTCGCCGAACTTCACCTGCTTGCCGCCGGCGGCGACGAACTTCTGCTTGTCCTTGTCGGGGTGGACCCCGGCGTAGTCGGCCAGCGCCCTGACCAGGTCCTTCGTGCTGGCGCGTCGCGCGTCACGCAGCGCGATCTTGGTCTCGAAGCACTCCTTGTAGGCCTTCCAGTCGGCCTCCCAGGCGTCGGCCTGCTTCTGGGTGGAGTCGCCCGGGAGGGTCTCGATCGGCGGCCAGATCTGGTTGCCGCGGACGTCGAGACCGACCGAGACGGCGAAGTCGCGGAGCTGCTCGAGGCCCTCGCGGTGGCGACGCAGGACGTCGGAGTAGGTGTTGATGGCACGGCCCAGGCCGCGGAGGTTGTCGCGCACGGAGGCGGACTCCTCGTGGCGCTTGGCCGCGCGGTCGCGCAGCGTGTCGGCGGCCTCGCCGGCGAACACGTCCTCCGAGGTCGACGCGGTGCGCTCGAAGCCGTCGACGGCGAGCTCGACCTTGGTGGCAAGCCGACGGACGGAGTCGCCGTAGGCATCGATCGTGTCGGGCTCGGTCCAGTGGTAGCCGCACCCGATCGGGTCGCCGAACTGGAGACCGTCCTGCTGGACCTCGATCCGGTCGACGACGACCTTGGTCACGACCGCACCTCGTCGAGCGACGCCGCGATGGTGGCGGCCTGCCCGACCATCACGTCGAGCTCGTCGAAGTCGACGATCGAGTCGTCGATCGCACCGGCGATGTTGCGGCAGCGCTTGGCCACCTGCTCCGCGTCGTCGACGAGGCTGCGCACGCCCTCGACGACGAGGTCGCGCCACGGGAAGTCGTCGGCGGGGTGGTCGATGTCGCCCAGCGCGGCCAGCAGGGCCTCACGCGCGGAGTCGAGCTCCTCCTTGGCACCGCGCAGTGCCCGCTGGTTGATCGCGATCGGCCTCATGCCGACCTTGTGCCCCGGTGAACGACGTCGAAACCAGAAGTCGTGAATCTGTGAACTACCTCGCGTCCCGGTCTGGACCGGCTCCGCCCGCGGGGGTGGGCTCAGGCGTCACGGGGCGGTGCGTACGCCCTCAGCAGCCGCACCACCCAGAGCGCCGTGGCGACGAGGTAGGCGCCGACCACGACGGCGAAGACCCACCACGGCACGCCGTCCCGACCGGCGGCGCCCACCCACGTCGTCAGCCCCATCACGACCACGAGCAGGACCGTGGTGAGCGCGACGAAGCCCTCCATGTCGTCCTGGAACCGCGCCCGGAACTCGTCCCTGCGAGATGGTGCGAACCAGTGGTCCTTCGTCGCCCGGGGCAGGTTGACCCACGTCCCGTCGCCGCGGAGGGCGAGCCGGGTCAGCACCGGGATGCCGACCACGACGACGAGGCCGACCACGACCCAGAGCAGGACCAGCGAGCCGCGGGACGACCACGCGTCGACGCGACCACTGCCGTCGAAGTGCGAGGGCACCCGCTCCGGCAGCACCGCGGCCGACCACGCCAGCGCCACGACGTACGCCGCCGTGGTGACGAGGAGTGCCCGCCTGCCGCGCCGCACCGGCAGCGCCTCAGACGTGGCCGCAGAGCTGGGCGATGCGCAGCTCGAGGCGGTTGAGGAGCTCGGCGGCGGCCTTGTCGGGCATCGCCGACTTCTTCCCGCCGCCCTCCGCGCACACCGGCAGCACGTCGATCGACAGCTTGGCGCCGCCGGCGAGGGCGCGCAGCTCGTCGAGCTTGTCGCCGAAGGGCGAGCCGCTGCCGGGGGAGTAGTAGCGCACCGCCGCCTCGAGGTCGTCGGCGAACAGGTCCGCCTTCGTCACCGCGATCACCAGCCACGTCGGGCGCTCGCGGCGCACGGCCATGCTCGCGACCCGGTGCGCGGTGATCGACCAGTCCTCGAGCTCGGCGGCGAGCTGCTGCTCGCGCGTGGCGACAGCAGCGCCGGTGGTGCCGGCCGTACGACGCGGCGTGGCGTAGCCGTTGGCGACCACGTGCAGCACGCCGTCCACCGGCTCGTCGTGGAACACCTCGTCGAGCGCGCCGAGCCGGGTCGCGGCGTTCTCGCCCGGCACCACCCGGAACCGGTAGCCGCGCAACCGCGCGTTGCGACGCGTGCGCCGCTCCATGGTCGCCGAGCCCACGTCGGCCCCGGCGTCGACCGAGGCCTGGCTGCTCGCGCGCCGCGAGAGCCGGTCCGCGAGGCGGGTCTTGCCGACGCCGGTCATCCCGGTGACGGCGACCGTCGGGTACCGGTGGCGGAGGAGCCGCGAGGCCCGCTCGGGCGCCTGGGACAGCGCGGCCAGCGCGCCGCCGGCGATCGTCGTACCGATGGCTGCCTTGCCGTGTCGCAACGGTGACTGCATGACCCCATCCTGTCGGACGCTGCAACCACCCGGTCGGATCGAGTTGGCCCGGTGACCAGCCATCTTGGATGATGGCGAGACCCTGTTGTCGCTGGAGAGGTCCTCATGGACACCGAGAAGCGCCCGGTCCTGACCGGGCTCATCGCCCTGGTCGGCGTCGCCGTCGTCCTGGGCCTCATCGTGGGCGGGGCCGTGATGATCGGGGTCAAGGCCACCGGCATCGGGGGCTCGTCCTCCGCGAGCGGCAGCAGCGACAGCCCGTCGACGTTCGAGCTGCCGAAGCCCACCGACACGAGCACCGAGACGCCGCCGGAGGCGACCGAGCCCAGCCCGGGTGCACCGTCGACCACCGAGGCCCCCGACACCGGCATCGCGCTGTCCGCGGCGCAGCAGTCGGTGAGCCCGATGCAGCAGATCGACCTCACCGGCACCTACGCCGGTGGTGAGGGCGCGATCCTCCAGGTGCAGCGGTTCGAGAACGAGCAGTGGACCGACTTCCCGGTGACCATGTCGGTCAGCGGCGGCACGTTCGCGACCTACGTCCAGACGAGCCGCACCGGGCCGAACAAGTTCCGGGTCGTTGACACCGACTCCGATGCGGTCTCCAACGAGGTCACCGTCACCGTCGGCTAGACGCCGCTCATCTCCGCCGCGCGCGCCACGTCGACGCGTCGGGTCCAGTAGCCGACCCAGCCGGTGCCGGCGAGGATCAGCGCGCCGAGCACGAGGCACGCCGTCGCCAGCGGAGCGACGGCGGCGACCGCACTGACCAGGAGCGGGCCGCCGGAGTTGCCGATGTCGCCGCACAGCCGCCAGGCGCCGAGGAACTGCGGCCTCCCGTCGAGGGGCGCGGAGTCCGCGCCGAGCGTCATCACGATGCCCGAGCCGAGGCCGTTGCCGCACGCGATCATCGCCATCACCAGCGAGACCGTGACGACGTTGGTCGCGAGCGGCAGCAGCAGGCAGGCGAGCGCCATCGACAGCACGACCGGCACCGCGACGTACATCCGTCCCCGCACGTCCATCAGCCACCCGCCCGGCCACATGAAGGCGACGTCGATCGCTGCCGCGCCCGCGAAGATCAGCGACGTCGTCGACGCCGACAGCCCGAGGTGGTCGGCCCACAGCGGCAGCAGGCTCAGCCGCAGCGACCGGCTCATGCCGAGGATGACGACCGCGGAGCCGACGGTCGCGAGCACGCGCCGGTGGGAGCGGATCACGGTCCACACGCCGAGGTGGCCGCTGGCCTTCGCGACGGCCCGCTTCTCCTCGCCGAGGTCGGGCATGGTGCCGGCCAGCAGCGATGCGGTCACCGACATCACGGCGCCGAGCCAGAAGACGCTGGTGATGCTCGTGACGTGGATCAGGCCCGCGCCGATCAGCGGCCCGACCAGCACCCCGACGCGGTAGGAACCACCCAGGAGCGACATCGCCCGCGCGCGGTGGGTCTCGGGGACGACGTCGATCATGAAGCCCTGCCGCGCGATGAGGAACAGCGTCCAGCACACCCCGCTCAGGAGCACACCGGCCGCGAGCCCGAGGACGGAGTCGGTGAGGGCCGCGAAGGCCATCGCGCACGCGTCGACGAAGCCCGCCGCCACGAGCGCCCGCCGCTCCCCGATGCGCGCGATGAGGGCGCCCGACGGCAGGCTCGCGAGCAGCTGCCCCACGCCGACCAGGGCGACGATCGCAGCCGCGACGCTGATGTCCGCACCGAGGTCGCGCGCCCGCAGGGCGAGCACCGGCATGATCGCGCCGTGCCCGATCGCCGAGACGACGGAGGGGCCGTACGCCACCAGCGCGATGTCGCGGAACCTGAAGTCCGCCGCGCTGCCCGAGGTCACTGCCGCATCCTCTCAGCCGATCCGACGAGCGGTGAGTGAGCCACATTCCATCGTGGCGAGAGGTGGCTCACTCACCGCCACCGGGCCGACGCGCGCACGACGCACCGGGGGGCGGTGCGTGACCCACATTCCGCACGCCGGGAATGTGGGTCACTCACCGCTCAGGACGAGATCAGCGCTCAGGCGAGATCACCGCTCAGGCGAGATCAGCGCTCAGGACGAGATCAGAAGGTGTCCGGGTTCGGGCCCATCCGGCCGGCCTCGCCGCGGTCGAGCTCGTCGAGCGCGGACATGTGGGTCGGCTCGAGCTCGAAGTCGAAGATCTCGAAGTTCTGCTTCATCCGGTCGGCGTTCATCGACTTCGGGAAGATGATGTCGCCGCGCTGGACGTGCCAGCGGAGCGCGACCTGGGCCGGCGTACGCCCGACGAGGGAGGCGATCTCCCCGATGGTGTCGTCGTCCATGACCTTGCCCTGCGCGATCGGCGACCACGCCTCGGTCAGCACCCCGTGCTTGGCGTTGGCGGACCGGACGTCCTCGTTGGCGAAGAACGGGTGCACCTCGACCTGGTTGACGACGGGGACGACGCCGGTCTCGGAGACGATGCGCTCGAGGTGGGCGGGCTGGAAGTTCGAGACGCCGATGCTGCGGGTCTTGCCGGCCTCCTGCGCCTCGATCAGCGCGCGCCAGGTCTGCACGAAGTCGCCGCCGTACTTGTTGGGCAGCGGCCAGTGGATGAGGAAGAGGTCGACCTGGTCGAGGCCGAGCTTGTCGAGCGAGGCGTCGATCTCGCGGCGCGCGTCGTCGGGGAGGTGGAAGGAGTTGTTGAGCTTGGTGGTGACGTAGAGCTCGTCACGCGCGATGCCGGAGGCCTTGATCGCCTCGCCGACGCCGGCCTCGTTGCCGTACATCTGGGCGGTGTCGATGTGGCGGTAGCCCGCCTCAAGTGCCGTGGCCACGGTGGCGGCGGTGTCCTCCGGCGGGACCTGGAAGACGCCGAAGCCGAGCTGGGGGATGGTCGTGCCGTCGTGGAGTGCGATGTCGGGAACAGTCATACAGGTTCCTACGCAGGCAACCCGCGAGGTATTCCGGGCACCGGGGGCGTCCTAGTCTCTTGGGGTGACTTCCGAGACCGAGACCCCGCTCGTCCCCCTCGCGCTCCCCGGAGGCGGTGACTGGCTGACCTGGGTCGGCGAGCGCTGCGAGGGCTCCCTCGACGAGGCGAGGCGCGAGGTCGAGGCGGTGAAGACCGGTGCGGCCGACGAGGTGCTCGCCGCCTGGAACCGCGCCGAGACCGCGATCGCCAACGCCGACGCCGTCGCGCTCTGGGCCGAGGTACACCCGGACGCCGCGGTCCGCGACCGCGCCGACGAGCTGAGCCAGGAGGTGCAGAAGTACGTCACCGAGCTGGGGCAGGACCTGGAGCTGTACGCCGTCTTCGCGGGGCTGTCCGACCGGCTCGACCCGGCGGCCCTCGACGCAGGCGCGACCCGGGTCCTCGAGCACACGCTGCGCGACTTCCGCCGTGCCGGTGTCGACCGCGACGAGGCCACGCGCGACCGGCTGAAGGAGCTCAGCGAGCAGGGCGTGAGGCTCTCGCAGGACTTCGGCCGCAACATCCGCGACGACGTCCGCTCGATCAAGGTCGCGCCCGAGCGCCTGGCGGGGCTGCCCGACGACTACCGCGCCGGCCACGAGCCCGGCGACGACGGGCTCGTCACGATCACCACCGACTACCCCGACCTCGTGCCGTTCATGACCTTCGGCGCCGACGGCGAGGCCCGTCACGAGCTCGCGCTCGCGCAGAACAACGTCGCCTGGCCCGCCAACGACGAGGTGCTGCAGGGCATCTTCGCGATCCGCCGCGAGACCGCCGAGCTCCTCGGCTACGACTCGTGGCCCGACTACGACACCGAGGTCAAGATGATCGGCAGCGGTCAGGCCGTCGCCGACTTCATCGACCGGATCAGCACCGCCGCCAACGAGCGCGCCGCCAGCGAGCTCGGCGTGCTGCTCGAGCGCAAGCGGGTCGACGTGCCCGGCACCGACGTCGTGGCCACCTACGACTCGCGCTACTACTCCGAGCTCGTCCGCCGCGAGCAGTACGACGTCGACGGCCAGGTCGTGCGGACCTATTTTCCCTTCGAGCAGGTCCGGCAGGGCCTCCTCGACGTCACCGGCCGGCTGTTCGGCCTCGAGTGGACGCCGGTCGACCGCGCGGAGGCCGGCACCTGGCACGACGAGGTCGCGAGCTACGACGTCGGCCTCGACGGGGTGCGGATCGGCCGCATCCACCTCGACCTCCACCCGCGTGAGGGCAAGTTCAAGCACGCGGCGCAGTTCGACATGGTCAAGGGCATCGCCGGCGTGCAGCTGCCCGAGGGCGTGCTGGTCTGCAACTTCAACCGCGGCCTGATGGAGCACGACGAGGTCGTCACGCTGTTCCACGAGTTCGGCCACCTCGTGCACCACGTGCTCGGCGGCCAGGGCCGGTGGACCCGCTTCTCCGGCGTCGCCACCGAGTGGGACTTCGTCGAGGCGCCGAGCCAGATGCTCGAGGAGTGGGCCTGGGACGCGGACGTCCTCGCGACCTTCGCGCGCAACGCCGCCGGCGAGACCATCCCGGCCGAGCTGGTCGCCGCGATGCGCCGCGCCGACCACTTCGGCAAGGGCGTCTACGCCGCCCAGCAGATGGCCTACGCCGCGCGGTCCTACTACTTCCACGCCGGCCCGCACGACGACCTCACGGCGTACGGCGACGAGCTCCAGCGCCGCTACTCGGTCTTCCCGCCGCTCGAGGGCGGGCACATGCACTGCGCCTTCGGCCACCTCGACGGCTACTCCTCGGGCTACTACACCTACATGTGGTCGCTCGTGATCGCGAAGGACCTCTTCTCCGCCTTCGACGACGACGACCTCTTCGCGCCCGACGTGGCCCACGCCTACCGCGACAAGGTCCTCGCCCAGGGCGGCCGCGCCGACGCCGCCGACCTCGTCGCCGACTTCCTCGGCCGCCCCTACTCCTTCGACGCCTGGACCGCCTGGCTCGAGGAGTAGGTGGTCGAGTGCCGAGCGAGGAACGAGCGAGGCGTATCGAGACCCCTCGCTCCTCCGGGTTGAGATACACCGACTCGCTGGCGCTCGCCGGCTACCCGAGCACCTGAACCCTGGGCGGTCGAGTGCCCGTTCGTGACCTGTCCACAGATCCGGTGCCCCCACTGTCGCTGACGGCAGCTGGCCGTGAGGCTCGATCGATGATCGCCTACGTCTACATGCTCCGGTGCTCGGACGGCTCGCTGTACGTCGGGAGCACGCGCCTCCTGCAGGAACGCGTGCACCAGCACCAGATGGGAATGGGAGCCAACTACACGCGCTCGCGTCTCCCGGTCGAGCTCGTCTGGCACGAGGAGCACGAGAACCCCTCGCACGCCTTCGCTCGTGAGAAGCAGGTCCAGAACTGGAGCCGGGCAAAGAGGCTGGCGCTCATCGCGGGTGACTACGAAGGCCTACCGGCTCTGGCGAAGAAGGACTTCTCCCGACCGGGTACGGCGGACGGGTCGGGTCCCGGTGACCTGACTCCCTAGGTGGTCGAGTGCCGAGCGAGGGGTCTCGATACGCCGACTCGCTGGCGCTCGCTGGCTACTCGACCACCTGTGCATGAGGTCGGACCTACGAGGTCGTGACCGCGGTGTCGTCGAGGACGAAGCTCGTCTGGAGGGACGAGTCCTCGGTCGCGAGGAACTTCACGGTGATCGTCTTGCCGCGGTAGGCGAGCAGGCTGTGGGTCGTCTGCGCCCAGGTGGCGGTGGCGCCGGCGTTGCTCACCGTCCGCAGCGTGGTCGTCGTACCCCCGCTGACGACCTGCACCTTCAGCGTGTCGTAGGCGGTCGAGCCGGTCTCGGCGGTGTCGGTGCGCAGCCAGTACGACAGCGACGCGGCGGTCGCGGAGGCCGGGATCGTCACCTGCTGCTGCACCGACTCGGTGGCCGTGCGCCCGTTGCCGCCGAGCCACGCCTTCCACGAGCCGGCGTGGGCCGGGCGGCCGGTGTTGCTCGTGATCGCGCCGGAGGTGCCGGTCCACGAGGCGGCGCCGGACTCGAAGCCCGGGTTGGCGAGCAGGTTGGTGCCGGTCGGCGGGACGCTGGTGCCACCGAGGTCCTTGTCGGCGTAGAGCCAGACCATGTGGCCGATCATGTCGAGGTTGCGGTCGAGCGCGGTGCTGTTGATGTTGGCCATCGTGTCGCAGGAGCGGTGGTAGCAGGGGTCGAACGCCCGCCCGGACGTGCCGCCCCACTTCTGCGCCTGCGCGCTGGTCTTGATGTCCTCGCCACCGGCGTACATCCCGGTCGTGGCGATGCCGTAGCTGCGGAACGACGCGTGGTCCGAGCGGCCCTGCACGTCGATGTACTCCCACGGGATGCCCTTCGACGTGTAGTACGCCGTCATCGCGTCGCGCGCCTCGTTGCCGACGGGGTTGTCGTCGTAGACGAAGTAGCCCGGGTTCGGCGAGCCGACCATGTCGTAGTTCTGGTAGAGGTCGATGCGGTCCTTGTCGGCCGTCGGCAGGGTGCGCATGTAGTAGTTGGAGCCGAGCAGGCCCTGCTCCTCAGCGCCCCACCACGCGAAGCGCAGGTGGTTCCTCGCGGTGTTGCCGCTGGCGGCCCACGCGAGCGCGGCCTCGAGGATCGCGGCCGAGCCGGTGCCGTTGTCGTTGATGCCCGGGCCTGCCGAGACGCTGTCGAGGTGCGCGCCGGTCATCACGACGTGCTCGGGGTCGCCGCCCGGCCAGTCGGCGATGACGTTGTAGGACGTCCCCGACGAGGTCGAGAACGACTGGAGCTGCGTGGTGAAGCCTGCCGCGTCGAGCCTGGCCCTGACCCAGTCGGCCGAGGCCTTGTAGCCCGGGCGGCCGGTCGCGCGGTTGCCGCCGTTGGCGGTCGCGATGTCCTGCAGCGCCTGCAGGCTGGCGGTCACGTTGGTGACGCTCAGATCCGGCGAGGGGGCCGCGGCGGCCGGCGAGGTGGTGCCGGCCAGTGCCACCCCGGTCAGGCTGGCGACGAGGGTGGCCGACGCGACGGCGGTGAGGGCGGTCGTACGGATGCTGCGCATGTCGTGGTCTCCCGAGAGTAGGAACGGCTGTGCTCGTGGACAGATGGATGACGGGGCGGGGCAGCACTGCTGCCCCGCCCCGTCAGAGGCGGTGAGACGTCAGGAGACGTTCAGCGCGGTGTCGTCGACCACGAAGCTGGTCTGCAGCGACGAGTCCTCGGTCATCGTGAAGCGGATGGTGACCGTCCTGCCCTTGTACGCCGCCAGGTTGGAGGAGTACTGCGTGTACGTCGCGTTGGTGCCGACGTTGGTGAAGGTGCGCAGCGTGGTCACGGTGGACCCGTCCACGACCTGCACCCGCATGGTGTCGTACGCCGTCGAGCCGGTCTCGGCGGTGTCGGTGCGGATCCAGTACGACAGGGTCGCCGCGGTGGCCGAGGCCGGGATGGCGACCGACTGGTTGACGGTCTCAGTGCTCGACGAGCCGTTGCCGCCGAGCCACAGCTTCCACGAGCCCGTGCGGGCCGCGCGGCCGGTGTTGTTGGTGATGGGGCCGGAGGTGCCGGTCCAGCTCGTCGCACCGGACTCGAAGCCCGGGTTCAGCAGCAGGTTGCCACCGGTCGGCGGCGTGGTGGGCGGCGTGGTCGGCGGCGTCGTGGTGGTGCCACCGCACGTCGGGTCGCCGGTCTGGGCCGGCACGTTGACGGCGTTCCAGGCAGCCTTGACCGCGTTGAACTGGGCGCAGGTGCTGTCGAGGTTCTTCGCAGCGGTGAGCGTCCAGGTGCGGTACTTGAGGTAGTTCGACGACGAGGTCTTCATCAGCATCCCGTTGTAGAGGACCTTGATCGCCGCCTGCTCGCCGATGCCGGTGACGGACTGGCCGTTGCACTTCGAGACGCCGCCGCGCGAGAGGAGGTAGAACCAGTGGTCGCCGGGACCGGCGGCCGCGTGCACCTCCGCGTTGGGGATCGAGCTGGAGTAGCAGGACGGGTCGCCCACGTTGGCCGGGTTGGAGCCGTCGCGGATCGGGCCCTGGCCGACGAGGTCGATCTCCTCGCCGATGGTGTGGTCGGGGGTGTCGTAGGGCGAGGGCTGGTTGTCGTAGTACTCCGTCGCCGTGGCGAACGCGTCACCGACGAACTCCTGCGTGCCGCCGCCGGAGATGCCGCCGGGGGTCTTGTCGTCGATGCCGTGGCCGAACTCGTGCGCCACGACGTCGATCGAGGAGATCCAGCGACCGCCGGTCTGGCTGTGGCCGATCTGGACCTGGGTGCCGTCGTAGTAGGCGTTCACGTCGTTGAGCCCGACGCGGATCGGCACCCAGCCGCCCGAGCCGTTCATGCCGTTGCGGCCGAGCCACGACGACAGCATCCCCTTGAGCTGCTGCGCGGCGTAGAGCGCGTCGACGCAGCCCGTCTCACGGTTGGTCGGGTCGCCGTTGCCCCACACGTCGTCGGTGCCGGTGAAGGTGGCGTTGCCGGAGGCGTTCTGGCACTTGAGCGTGGTGGCGGTCGGGTCGGTCATGCTGAAGCTGCTGCCCGAGCCGCTCGTCTGGATCGAGACCGGGTTGGGACCGGAGTACGCCGCCGTGCCGGTGCCGTGCGCGATCTGCTCGCGCGACTCGAGCACCGAGCCGTCGTTGGCGTCGACCCACACCTTCTGCCACGACACGTTGCCCGCGTCGACGCCGCGGACCTCGACCTCGTAGGCCAGCCTGGTGCCGGCGTCGCGGTGCCAGATGACCAGCTCCGGCGCCGAGGAGTCGCTGACCTGGTCGACCTGGCCCTGCGCGACCTGGGCGGCACGTGCGGCCTTGACGGTCGGCGTGGTGCTGCCGATCTCGACGGGCTGCTCCTGCGCGACCGACGAGCCGACGACCTGGCCGGCGGAGTTGGCGAGGACGACGAAGTCGCCGCCGACGACACGGAGGCCCTCGTGGGTGCGCTCGTAGGCCATCGAGTAGACGCCGGCGTCACCGTCGTACGTGCCTGTGCGGACGAACGAGTCCGCGGTCGCGCGCTCCAGCGCGTTTCCGTGGCCCTGGACCCAGGAAGCAGCAGCCTGCTGGGCCTCGAGGCGGGGGTTGCCCGCCGTGGGTGCGGCGTCGGCCGGGGTGGCGGTCGGTGCCAGGAACGACGCAGCGACCGCGGTCGCTGCGATACCGGCCAGTGCGGCCAGTCGAGTTGATTTCACTGGGGTGTTCCAATCGTGAGTTCGAGCCCGGGAGCCCGATGACGGATTGGGTGATGCGGACCAGTGCACAACTTCGCAATCGCTCATACTTTCGTCAATGAGCCTTGATCTGCATGATCCTGCAACGCGAGAAGATGCACATCCCGACCGCAAATCTTGCGGTGGGTCCGATAGTCGGACGCTCGCGCGATTCCGTTGCGCAGAGCGCGATCAGGGCAGCAGAACCGCCGGTCGCGCCGGGTCCACGGCAGCGATTCGCTCGGCCACGGCGTCGCCGAACTCGGCGTGCCCGTCCTCGGTGAGGTGCAGGTCGTCGTCGAGGTAGTCGAGGTCGAGGTCATCCGTGGGGATGTAGGGGACGCCGTACTCCGCGCAGAGGCGGGCCAGGACGGCGTCGACCCGGGGGATCGCGGCGGCCCGCGAGGGCGCGGCGGCCGGACCCACCACGACGACGTGCTCGGCGACCAGGTCGCCCATCAGGGAGCGGAACCCGCGCTCGATCGCCGCGTCGGTGCGGTCGAAGTCGTTGAGGCCGCCCTCGACGACCACGAGCCGGGGGCGGACGACGGCGACGGCGGCCGCCGCGCGGGCGTGGAAGGAGACGTGGCCGCACGAGCTCGCGCTGGCGCTGAAGCCCGAGCCGGAGAAGCCGGCGACGTGCACGCGGCCGGGGAGCCGGTCGGGCCACGAGACGCCCAGGTCCTCCTGGCCGAGGCCGACCGACCACGAGTCGCCGATCACCAGGACCTGCTCGCCCTCGCCGGTCACGATCGACGCGCGCTCGCGCGCGTCGACGCGGTGCTGCTGGCAGCGGGTCGCGCCGGCGCCTGCGCGATCGGCGACGTAGAACGCCAGCAGGGCGGCGACCAGCGTCACCACGACTGAGGCGCCGAACACCCGGCGCAGGTTCCCCCGATGGATCACACGGAAAGTGTGCGGTCTGCCGAGCCGTTTGTGCAGCGGAATGTCCCTGAGATTTCCCCTACATCCGGCAGCTTTATCGGCAGGCGCGGCCCGTCCCGGCCGATCTAGGCTGCGGCCCATGACGACCGACCCGCTCCTGACGGCGTACGACGACCAGCTCCGCACGGGGGCCGAGATGGCCAGGGCGACCTCGGTCGACCAGGACGGTCCGCTGTGGCGGGCGGTCTTCGACCACGGCGGCTTCGTGTCCTACCGCGACCTCGGCGGCGTCTCGGGCACCGCGCTCGACGCGCTCGTCGCACGCACCGTCGCGCACTACCGCGACGACACCGACGTCGAGTCCTTCGAGTGGAAGTCGCGCGGCCACGACCTCCCCGCCGACCTGGGTGATCGGCTCGTCGCCCACGGCCTCGTCGCCGAGCCGGTCGAGACGGTGATGATCGGGGAGGCGTCGCTGCTCGCGGTCGACGTGCCCCTCGCCGACACGCCCGACGGCCCCGTCGTCGTGCGCCGCGTCCTGCCCGGACCGACGGCGGCCGACGACCTGACGCGGATGCTCGCCGCGCAGGAGTCGGTCTTCGGCGGCGGCCGCGGGCCCTCGCTCGCCTCGTCGATGCGCGAGCTCGAGAAGGATGCGTCGGAGTTCTGGGTCGCCGAGGTCGGCGACACCGTCGTGTGCGGCGGCCGGCTGACGCCCGTCGAGGGCACCGAGTTCGCCGGCATCTGGGGCGGCTCGACCCTGCCGGACTTCCGCGGCCGCGGGATCTACCGCGCGCTGGTCTCCGCCCGCGCGAGGTCGGCCCTCGACCGGGGGATCCGCTACATCCACTCCGACTGCACCGACATGTCGCGCCCCATCCTCGAGCGCTCCGGCCTGCGCGCCGTCACCACCACGACGCCCTACGTCTGGACGCGCTGAGTCGGCGCGAGCTGTCGCGCCCGGCCGCTGAGTCGGCGCGAAGTTCCTGCCGACTCGGCGGTGGGGACGCTCAGCTCCTGCCGACTCAGAGCGGCGTGTAGTCGATCTCCAGGAAGTCGGCGACCTCGGGCACCCAGCGCTCGGCGACGAACGCGGTGTGCACCGGGTGCTCGTTGTAGCCGTCGTAGGCGGCCTGGTCGGCGAACTCCATCGAGAAGCCGAAGGTGAAGTCGTTCTTCGGGCTCGTCTGGCGCAGCTGCTCGTAGGTGGTCACGCCCGGGATGTCGCCCAGGGCGCGCGCGGCAGCGAGGAAGTCGGCCTCCTCCGCCGAGCCGGTGTCGTGGTGGAGACGGAAGGCGACGGTGTGCCGGATCATGCGCCCACCGTAGGTGTGACGCGGGGCACGCGGAACTGCCGTCCGGATCCGGGAACATCCGCCGCGCCCGTGCGTTGAACTGGATAACGAGAGTTGAGTCAGATCGACTCAAGTGTTTTGCCTCCTGATCCGCAGCGCGGCAGGATGGCGACAACCCCAAGCATCCGGAAGAACCAAGCAGGAGGTAGCACCATGGCTCGAGCGGTCGGCATCGACCTCGGCACGACGAACTCCGTCGTCGCCGTCCTCGAAGGTGGGGAGCCCACCGTCATCGCGAACGCCGAGGGCGCGCGGACCACCCCGTCCGTCGTGGCGTTCACCAAGTCCGGCGAGGTCCTCGTCGGCGAGGTCGCCAAGCGTCAGGCGGTCACCAACGTCGACCGCACCATCCGGTCCGTCAAGCGCCACATGGGCGAGGACTGGTCGGTGGACATCGATGACAAGAAGTTCACTCCGCAGCAGATCAGCGCGTTCGTGCTGCAGAAGCTCAAGCGCGACGCGGAGGCCTACCTCGGCGAGACCGTGACCGACGCGGTCATCACCGTGCCGGCGTACTTCTCCGACGCGCAGCGCCAGGCGACCAAGGAGGCCGGCGAGATCGCGGGCCTCAACGTCAGCCGCATCGTCAACGAGCCCACCGCGGCCGCGCTGGCCTACGGCCTCGACAAGGGCGAGGACCAGACGATCCTCGTCTTCGACCTCGGTGGCGGCACGTTCGACGTGTCCCTGCTCGAGATCGGCGAGGGCGTCGTCGAGGTCAAGGCGACCTCCGGTGACAACCACCTCGGTGGCGACGATTGGGACAACCGCGTCGTCGAGTGGATGGTCAAGAAGTTCAAGGACAGCAACGGCGTCGACCTCGCGGCCGACAAGATCGCCAAGCAGCGCCTCCAGGAGGCCGCGGAGAAGGCGAAGATCGAGCTCTCCTCGTCCAGCGAGACCACGGTCCACCTGCCCTACATCACCCACGGCGAGTCCGGCCCGCTCCACTTCGAGGAGAAGCTGACCCGCAGCGAGTTCCAGAAGCTCACCGCCGACCTGCTCGAGCGCACCAAGGCGCCGTTCCAGTCGGTGCTCAAGGACGGCGGCGTCGCGGTCTCCAACATCGACCACGTGGTCCTCGTCGGCGGCTCGACCCGCATGCCGGCCGTCACCGAGGTCGTCACCGAGCTCCTCGGCGGCAAGCAGCCCAACAAGGGCGTCAACCCCGACGAGGTCGTCGCCGTCGGCGCCGCCCTCCAGGCCGGTGTCCTCAAGGGCGAGGTCAAGGACGTGCTGCTCCTCGACGTCACCCCGCTCTCCCTCGGCATCGAGACCAAGGGCGGCGTGATGACCACGCTCATCGAGCGCAACACCACCATCCCCACCAAGCGGTCGGAGATCTTCACCACCGCTGACGACAACCAGCCGTCGGTGGAGATCAAGGTCGCGCAGGGCGAGCGCCAGATGTGGAGCCAGAACCAGCCCCTCGGCAACTTCGAGCTGACCGGCCTCCCTCCGGCTCCGCGCGGCGTGCCGAAGATCGAGGTCACCTTCGACATCGACGCCAACGGCATCGTGCACGTCTCGGCCAAGGACCAGGCGTCCGGCCGCGAGCAGTCGATGACGATCTCCGGCGGTTCGGCGCTCGGCAAGGACGAGATCGACCGCATGGTCAAGGAGGCGGAGCAGTACGCCGAGGAGGACGCGAAGCGCCGCGAGGCCGTCGAGGCCCGCAACCAGGGCGACCAGCTCGTCTACACGACCGAGAAGTTCCTCACCGACAACGGCGACAAGCTCCCCGACGACGTGAAGACCGAGGTCCAGGCCGACGTCGACGCGCTCAAGGAGACCCTCGCCAAGGAGGACGCCACCTCCGAGGAGATCACCGCCGGCGTCACCAAGCTCAACGAGTCCAGCCAGAAGATGGGCGCCGCGATGTACGCCGCCGCGGAGGCCGACCAGGCCGCCGCGGGTGGTGCCACCGGAGCGACGGGCGAGGCCGACGACGACGTCGTCGACGCCGAGATCGTCGACGAGCCCGTCGAGGGCGAGACCTCGTCCGACTCGGAGGGTGAGAACAAGTGACCACCCCCGGCAGCGGATCCTTCGGGGACGCGGCCGGCGAGATGGCCGACGAGACCGAGGTCGAGGTGCCCGTGGAGGGCGCCTCGGCCTCGGCCGGCCAGCCGGACGCGGCGTCCGACACCACGACCGACCCCGGCGCCGACCGCGACATCAGCGGCGTCGACAACTGGCTCGAGGAGGGCGGACCACTGGAGCCCGAGGACGTCATCGACGCGGAGGCCGGCGAGACCGACCTCCCGCCCTCGGCCGACGTACAGCTCGCGGAGCGGACCGCCGACCTGCAGCGCCTGCAGGCGGAGTACGCCAACTACCGCAAGCGCGTCGACCGCGACCGCCAACTGACCACCGAGAACGCCACGTTCCGCGTCCTCGCGCCCATCATCGAGGTGCTCGACACCATCGACCGGGCGCGCGAGCACGAGGAGATCGCGGGCGGCTTCAAGGCCGTCGCCGACCAGCTCACCGGCGTCGTGAC
This sequence comes from Nocardioides exalbidus, assembly GCF_900105585.1. Lineage (NCBI taxonomy): Bacteria > Bacillati > Actinomycetota > Actinomycetes > Propionibacteriales > Nocardioidaceae > Nocardioides > Nocardioides exalbidus. The sequence continues at coordinate 1,023,060 of NZ_FNRT01000002.1, read as the reverse complement.
CAACCTCGGGCTGACCCGCTTCGGCGAGCCCGGCGACCCGTTCGACCCCAACCTCCACGAGGCGCTCAGCCACCTGGGCACCGACCCGGAGGTCGAGGTGGTGACGTGCAAGCACATCGCGAAGGCCGGCTACAAGATCGGTGACCGGGTGGTGCGCGCCGCACAGGTCCTGGTGGTCGACCCCGTCGAGGCCTGAGCCGCCGTGGTGCGCCACGACAACACCACCGAGAGGAGGCACGCCCATGGCTGACGAGGGCTTCCGCAACGACTGGGCGACCAAGGACTTCTACCAGGTCCTCGGCGTCGCCAAGGACGCGAGCGCGGCCGACATCAAGAAGGCCTACCGCAAGCTCGCGCGCGAGAACCACCCCGACTCCAACCCCGGCGACGACGCCAAGCACGAGAAGTTCAAGTCCGTCGCCGAGGCCTATGACGTCATCGGCGACGAGGCCAAGCGGGGCAAGTACGACGAGTTCCGCGCGCTGCAGTCGCGTGGCGGGTTCGGCCCCGGCATGGGTGGTGGCGGTGGCGGCTTCAACGGTGGCGGCTTCAACCTCGACGACCTGCTGCGCGAGCGCGCCGGCGCCGGCGGCGGGCTGGGCGACATGTTCGGCGACCTCTTCGGCGGCGGCCAGCGCACCCGCCAGCAGCAGGCCGCCCGGCCGCGTCGCGGCGCCGACATGGAGAGCCACGCGACGATCGCGTTCACCGACGCGCTCGACGGCGTGACGCTGTCCCTGCGGCTGCCGACCGACACCGCGTGCGAGACGTGCCAGGGCACGGGCGGCAAGCCCGGCACCCGGCCGCACATCTGCCCGCAGTGCGAGGGCGCCGGCTTCGTCACCTCCGGCGCCGGCGGCGCGTTCGCGATGCAGGAGACCTGCCCCGCGTGCGGCGGACGCCAGCTCGTGTACGACGAGGCCTGCCCGACCTGCCACGGCTCCGGCCGCGGCACGTCCGCGCGCGCCATCCAGGCCCGCATCCCCGCCGGGGTCAAGGACGGCGCGAAGATCCGCCTCAAGGGCAAGGGCGCCCCGGGCGAGCACGGCGGGCCCGCCGGCGACCTGTTCGTGAAGGTCACCGTGAGCCCGCACCGCGTGTTCGGGCGCAAGGACGACAACCTGACCATCGACGTACCCGTCTCCTTCGACGAGGCAGCGCTCGGTGCCGAGGTGAGGATCCCGACGCTCGGCGGCTCGCCGGTCACGCTCAAGCTGCCCGCGGGCACCCCCAACGGCCGCACCTTCCGGGTGCGCGGCAAGGGCGCGACCAAGCGCGACGGCTCCAAGGGCGACCTGCTCGCCACCGTCGAGGTCCAGGTCCCGGCCACCCTCGACCCCACCGCGCGCGAGGCCCTCGAGGCCTACCGCACGGCGACGGCCGGCAAGCCGCTGCGCGAAGGGCTGTTCTCCTCATGAACTCACCCCACGACGTTCTTCGCCTCCCCCGCTTCGCTCCTCTGTCGAACAACGCCGCGGGGACCCCGAGATGAGCACTCCCTTCGGCACGCCGTCCCCCGACGCCGCCGTCTACGTCATCAGCGTGGCGGCGGAGCTGACCGGGCTGCACCCCCAGACCCTGCGCGCCTACGAGCGCATGGGCCTGATCCAGCCCGGCCGCACCGGGGGCGGCGGCCGTCGCTACTCCCACCGCGACCTCGAGCGGCTCCGCGAGATCGCCGACCTCACCAGCGCCGGCGTCGGGGTCGAGGGCGTCCGCCGCATCATGGACCTGGAGCTCCAGGTCGACGCCCTCCGCGCCCGCAACGAGGAGCTCCTCGCAGAGCTCGACGCCGTACGCCGTGCGGTCGCCGCGCGCGCCACCACGTCCGCGTCGGCCAACAAGCTGCCCGTCCTTCACACCTCGGCCGGCCAGTCGGTCGTCGTCTGGCGCCGGCCGGGATGACCCGTTCTGCTCAGCCCGAGAGGGTGGGCTCGAGCCACAGGACTGCCACAACCGTCCACGGCGCGTCCACGGCGGCTCCATTCGCCTGAGGTGTCCCGCCGGCGCAGGTTCTGATTCGCCCATGACCTCCCGGATCTCCGTCGGCGCGACCGCGCGACGCGGGCTGCGCACACTCACCGCGCTCGCCCTTCCTGCGACCACCCTGGCCCTCGTGGGCCTCGGTGCTCCCGCCGCGTTCGCGGCCAATCCCGCGACGGACTGCGTCCTCGCGGGGGACCACTTCAACTGCACCCTGCCCTACGCCTTCACCGGCGCCGAGCAGACCCTCGTCGTCCCCCATGGCGTGCACAGCGTCGACGTGACGGCGGTCGGCGCCAACGCCTCGACGTACCAGGGCAACGCAGTCGACGCCACGCCCGGCCGTGGCGCCGTCGTCACCGCCAACGTCTCGGTCACTCCTGGCTCGACCTACTACGTCCGCGTCGGTGGCCCGGCCAACATCTCGACCGGTGGCTGGAACGGCGGAGGCAGGAGCCTCGGCAGCGGCGGCGGCGGCGGCGCGACCGACCTCCGCTCCCTCCCGGGGACCGACGCAGCCACGTTGTCCTCCAGGATCCTCGTGGCCGGCGGCGGAGGAGGCGCCGACATCAACGGCGCCAACGGCGGCGACGCCGGCCTCGTGGGCAACGACGGCACTCGCAGCCCCGCGACGAGCAACACACCCGGCAAGGGCGCGACGCAGGTCGCCGGCGGTGCGGCAGGCGCGGGCGGCAGCGGAGCCACCGCTGGCCAGCTCGGCGTCGGCGGCACGGGCGCATCGCCCTACGGCGGCGGCGGCGGCGGTGGCCTGTACGGCGGTGGCGGTGGCGGTGGCGGCGTCTTTGCCGGCGGCACCGGCGGTGGCGGCGGGTCGTCCCTCGTCCCGAGCGGCGGCACCGTCGCGGTCAACACCGCTGCGCTCGCCCCGCAGATGAAGATCACCTACAGCTCCCCGATCACCGACGCCGACCTGGCCGTGGGCGCGCCCTCGGTCGCTGCCGGAGTGGCGAACCCGGTGACGATGACCGTCACCGACGGCTCGGCCTCGGCGACCGTGACGCCTCAGGCGCTCACGATCGCGCCGACGGGCGGCACCACCGGAGCTGCGTGCACGGCGACGGCTTGCTCGGCGACTGAGATCGGCACCTACACCGTGACCGGCACCTATGGCACCTTCGTCCAGAAAGCGACGTTCAAGGTCGTCGCGGGTGCCGCGGCCTCGATCGACCTCACCCCGGCCACCGGCACGGCGGCAGCGGGCGAGCAGGTCGACTACACAGTCACCGGCACCGACACCTACGGCAACGCCCTCGGTGACCTCACCGGCCAGTCGCTCGTGACCTGGACCGGACCGGGCGGCACCAACGTCGCCTGCCCGAGCGGCGTCTGCAAGATCGACGCGGTCGGTGACTACACCATCAACGCCAGCACCCCCGGTGCCGGTGGCGCAGCCGTGACCGACTCGGCGACGCTCACCGTCACGGCCGCCGACGTCGCGACCCTCAAGCTGTCCCCGGCCAACGCGGTCGTGGCGGCCGGGCAGTCGCGCAGCTACACCGTGACCGGCAAGGACGCCTTCGGCAACGACCTCGGCGACCTCACCTCGTCCGCGGCGATCTCCTTCGCGCCCTACGACGGTGGCGCCTCGACCTCGTGCGTCACGGCCAGCTGCACCCCGGCGACCGCCGGCGTCTACCAGGTGACGGCCACCGTCGGCGGCGCCTCCGCCACGGCCACCCTCGTGGTGGAGGCAGTCGCGACCGAGGTGACGGTGACCCCGGTCTCCGGCATCGTCTTCGGCGCTGACGTGCCGGTCTCGGCGACCGTCTCCAGCGTCGCCGGGACGCCCACCGGCACCGTGCAGTTCTCCCTCGACGGCACCACCGTCGGCGTGCCGGTCACCGTGGGCTCCGACGGCGTGGCCGCGCTGCCCGACGTGAGCGGCCTCCACGCCGGCCTGCACACCCTCGGCGCGGCGTACATCTCTGCGGACGGTTCCTTCGCCCGCGGCAACGACGAGTCGTCGTTCGTCGTCGCGAAGGCGCCGACCACCACGACGGTCACCGCGGCCACCGGCAAGCTCACCGCGACCGTCACCGGTGCGGGCGAGCCGACCGGCGACGTGACCTTCTACGTCGACGGGGTGGACGTGGGCTCCGCCCCGCTCGCCGACGGCACGGCGACCCTGGAGGGCACGTCCAACGACGGCGGTTCGGTCGTCGGCGCCTCCTACGCCGGCGACGCCGACCACGAGGCCTCCTCGGCGTCCTCCTCGCGCAAGGCCCCCGTGGTCACGCCGAAGGCGGACGGCCAGGGTCACAGCGGCTGGTTCAACGGCCCGGTCACCGTGTCCTTCGTCTGCGGCTCCGACGTGACCTCCTGCCCGGCCCCCGTGGTCCTGGCCAAGGAGGGTGCCGGCCAGTACGTCACCCGCACCGTCACCGGCACCGACGGCGGTGTCACCACCGTCACCGCCGGCCCCTACAACCTCGACCTGACGGCCCCCACCGCGTCGGTGTCGCGGGTGGGTGACGGCAAGACCTACAAGGGCCGTGCCCGCATCGGTCAGTGCGAGGGCGGCGACGCCCTGTCGGGCCTCGCGTCCTGCACGGTCGTCACGACCGGCGGTCCGTTCGGTGCGATGACCTCGACGGCCACCACGACCGACGTCGCGGGCAACGTCACCACCTCGACCGCGTCCTACCGGGTGCTCGGCACCTGGCTGGCGCGCTCGAAGCAGGTCGGCTCGGCCTGGACGCTGGGCAAGGGCTCGCGTCGCGTGCTCCACGTGATGTCGACCAAGGCGCCGAAGCTCTCGGGCTCGGACGCGGTCACCGCGAGCAGCTTCCGGATGGTCGGTCGCACCGGCGCCATCACCGGGTGGGTGGCCTTCCTGACCGCGCCCGACTCGCTCAAGGCCGGGCGCACCGTGTCCCTGAAGCTCACGAGCTCGCAGGGCGCGCAGACGGTGCGGCTCAGCATCACCCGGTGACACCACGGGATCCCGGGACGGACGGCGCGGCCGGCTCGTCCCGGGATCCTGTGCGTCCGACCCCGGCCAGTCCGGCTCGGCCCCTGAGCGCTGTCGTCCTGTCCGGTTAGGGTGCCGAGGGTGCGGCAGCGCTTCTTCGAGACGGCTCACCGGTGCGCGTCACCGGTCAGCTTCTCCGGGGCTACCCCGGGGACCACCGGAACGTTCGGGCACTGCACCGCGCGCGACGCGCTGTGCTTCGCTGCAGGAGGTCGCGCGCACGACGGGACAGGTCGGGCTGCGCTGCCGCACGCCAGCCGGCCGGCCGGATGAGGCCGGAGCTCGCCCGGGCGCTCGCGGCAGGCTTCGTGGCCGGGGAGTGGACCCGGCCCGGGCTGGAGGCCAGCGGAGCGGTCGTGCTCGGCCGACGCCCACGGTGGCTCGCGCCGCTGGTGCGGCAGGTGCTCGAGCTCTATCCGCGTGCTCCGGTCGACCGGCCGCGCGAGCTGGCCACCAACATCGCCTCACGGCCGGCGGCCGCCAAGGCCCTGCGCGCCCGCGCGGTCGTGCTGCCGATCGCCGAGACCCGCATGCTGGCCAACCGCTGGCGCCTCCCGGTCCTCGACGACCTCGGCGACCTGGCAGCGTTCCTCGGCACCAGCCCCGCGGAGCTCGACTGGTTCGCCGACCCGCGCCGCCTGGCCAGGCTCACGAAGCAGGCGCCGCTCCAGCACTACCGCGTCAGCCACCTGGTCGCCGCCAGCGGTGGCATCCGCGTGCTCGAGGCACCCAAGCCCCGGCTGAAGGCGATCCAGCGCCGACTGCTCCACGAGGTCGCGTCCCTGGTCCCGCCGCACGACGCCGCCCGCGGCTTCCGTCCCGGCGGCTCGGTGAGGTCCTACGCTGCCCCCCACGCCGGCCGGAGCGTGGTCCTGCACCTCGACCTCGAGGCCTTCTTCGCCAGCGTCACGGTGTCCCGGGTCTACGGGATCTGGCGCTCCGCCGGCTACCCCGAGCCGGTGGCCCACGCCCTCGCCGGGCTGGTGACCGCCGTCCTGCCGCTTGCGGCCTGGCGGGCGATCCCGGCGCCGGCGGACGACGGCCTCCTCGACGCCCACTGGCGCCTCGGCCGCCGGCTCGCCGCACCGCATCTACCGCAGGGCGCGCCCACGTCGCCGGCGATGGCCAACCTCGCCGCGTTCGGCCTCGACGTCCGCCTCACCGCGCTCGCGCGGTCGTGGGGCGGGCGCTACACGAGGTACGCCGACGACCTCGCGTTCTCCGGCGAGCGCGGCTGGGGCACCGGCACCTCGCGGCTGATCGACGCCGTCGAGCGCATCGTGGTCGACGAGGGCTTCCGGCTCAATCCCCGCAAGACCGGTGTGATGCCGCGCGCCGGCCGCCAGGCACTGGCCGGCCTCGTCGTCAACGAGCGGCCCCGCGTCTCGCGACGCGACGTCGACCTCCTCAGGGCGATCCTGCACAACTGCCTCGTCCACGGACCGAGCAGCCAGAACCGCGACGACCTGCCTGCCTTCGAGGAGCACCTGCGCGGCCGCATCGCGTGGGTCGCCCAGCACGACACGCTGCGTGGCGCGCGGCTGCTGGCCGTGCACCGCGAGATCGACTGGAGCCGCTAGCCGAGGCGATCGTCGGTGGCACCGCATAGGGTCACGGGGTGATCAGCCGATGAGCAAGATGGACAACCTCCGCGCGATGCGGGAGGCGAAGTATGCCGAGCAGCAGAAGCGCGCGGCCGCGGCCCCGAGCCGGCCGAAGGCGCAGGCGCCCGTGGCGCCGCCCGCACCCAAGAAGGTCGAGGAGCGGGCAGTCGAGGCGACGGCCGACACCGACGACCTCTGCGGCCACCGCAACATCTCCGGTCGCACCTGCACGCGCGAGAAGGGCCACGCGGCCAAGAGCCACCGCTACTCCTGAGGTCCGTCAGGCCGGGAGACCGAGAGCCGATTCCGGCACTCCGGTGGGGTGGGGTGCGTCCTCGCCGCGGAGCTCGGCGACCTGGGCCACCAGCACGGCCATCACGTCGTCGGCGAGGCGTCGGACGGTGGCGTCGTCGAGCGGCTCGACCGGCGATCCGGGCAGGCCGGCGAGGCGTCGTACGTCGATGGGCTCGCCGACCGCGACGGCCACCCGGGGTCGCAGGACCGTGTTGCGCAGCAGCCGGGCCAGGATGCCGCGCCGGCCGACGACCCGCTCGGCGCCGACGAGCGCGACCGGGACGATCGGGGCTCCGGTGCGGAGCGCGAGGCGGACGGCGCCCGTCTTGCTGCGCTCGGGCCAGTGCGCCTCGTCGCGGGTGATCCGTCCCTCGGGGAAGAGGCCGACGGCCTCGCCGGCCTCGAGCGCCGTGGCGGCCGCGTCGAGCGAGCCGGCGGCGGACGACGTACCGCGCAGCACGGGGATGAAGCCCAGCCGCCGGACGATCGGGCCGACGAGGCCGGAGCGGAAGACGCCGCCGGTGGCCATCAGGCGGAGCGAGCGGCCGAGGCGACGGCCGACGAGGGCGAGCAGGATGCCGTCGGCGAAGCTCGTGTGGTTGGCGACGACGATGACGGGGCCGGCGGGGAGCTCGGCGTCCGGGACCGAGCGACGGGTCAGCTCGAGACGGCTGACGGCAGAGACGACGGCGCCGAGGAGACCGGCGGCGAAGGCGTAGAGGAGAGCGGCGCGGAGGCCGGGGCGCTGCCAGGTGCTGGGTTCCATGGCACGGAGTCTGGTCGCCCGGCGCCCCGGAGGGCACGGGTACGACTACTCAGGTCCAGTGACCCGGCCGGTCCATCCCGTCGGGGAGCACGGTCGCGGCGTCCCCGCGCGTGCCGTTGACCTGGGGCTGGGTGAGGAACAGGGCAGCCGACAGGTCGGTGCCGCGGACGTCGGCGTCGCGGAGGTCGACGCCCAGCAGGTCGGTGTCGTCGAGGGCGAGGCCGCGCAGGTCGGCCCGGATGAGGACCGCGCCGCGCAGGGTCGCCCTCCGGAGATCGCGTCCACGCAGGTCCTGCCCGGCCAGGTCGTCGTAGGACAGGTCAACGCCGGCGCCGGCGCTGTCACCGCGCACCCGCGCGCTCGCCTCGCGCAGCACGCCGCCGACGCGAGCGTGGAGGTCGTCGACGTCGGCCGTCAGCAGGGTGACCGGGTCGGCGTGGTCGAGGGCGACGATCTCGTCGACCAGCCCGTCGGGCACGACGTCCGGTGCGCGCCGGGTGGCGGTCCGCAGGTGCAGCAGCATCTCGTGCAGCCCCCGGACCACCGAGAGCACGGCCGCCATCTCGCCGAGGTCGGACTGGTCGCGCCAGGAGGCGCCGGCATAGGTCACCCGGGTGACGTGCTGGCCCGCCCCGAAGCACTCGAAGCGGGTGCACCCGACCCAGCCGTCCCGGCGCAGGGTGTCGTGGATGCCGCACGAGTCGTCGCCGGCGAGGTTGGCGCACGGCGTGCCCCCGGACTTGGAGACCTTGAACCCGTCGTCCTTCGAGAACGGCAGCAGGACGCAGCACAGGCCGCTGCACTGCGAGCAGTCCGACGACAGGACGGGGAGGACGGGCAGGCTCACCCGACCATCGTGTCAGCCGGCCCCACGGCGGACCGGCCGGCGTCAGCAGGTCGGGGTGGAGGAGCCCGGCGTGAGGCGGGCGCCGCCGCGCGTCGGGGAGCCCTTGCCGAGCGGCCACGCACGCACCCAGTCGGCGAGGGTCCGCGTGGTCCGCATCGGGACGTCCCCGCTGGCCTGCATCGAGATCCGCACGGTCAGCGGCTGCCCGGAGATGGCCGCGGTGTCGGTCACGCGGCCGACGACCCGGCCGTCGACGAACCACGTGATCTTCTTCTTCGTCACCTCGACGGCGTACGCGTGGAAGGTCTGGCCCGACACGACCTCGGGGAGGTTGCGCTGCCACGCCGTGGCGCCGGAGCGCGCGCCGATGCTGATGCCCGGCGTGCTCGGGCGCGCCTCGAACATCGTGATGGCCCGCGCGTCGCAGCCGCGGGCGGCGTCGGACTCGGGGAGCAGCTCGACCTTCACGGTGTAGTCGGTCGCTCCGCCGGCGTAGACGAGCGGGTTGAGCCGGGTCTCCCAGCGGCCGTAGGGCGTCGCGTTGCCCTGCAGCGTCGCGGCGAGCGAGCCCGTGGACCCGGCACGCCCGGCTCCTTCGCTGTTGCTGCTGAGCTGCAGCCCGCCGTTGCGCATGAAGACCCGACCCGTGCCGCTGCTCGCGTCGAGCCACGTGCCGCGGCGGCGGGTGCCGAGCGGCGCGCCGTCGGTGAGCGACTCGCCGTACTCCCAGTCGAAGTCGTAGCGGCTGAGGCCCCAGCGCCGGCCGACCCCGGCCGTGGCCTGGTGCGGCGCCGGAGCCTGCCTCACCTGCGCCGTGACCGGCTTCGCGACCGGCTTCTCGGCGGGCGTCGGCAGGAGGGTGCGGCGGGTGCCGGCGCGCGCCACGTCGACGTACAACGGATAGCTCGGGAACCAGCCCACGTGCCCGATGCCCTGGTCCCAGTCCTCCTGGCGCACGCGGTAGACCGCCTGGCCCTCGACGGACGGCACGACGCTGAAGCTGCCGCGGCCGTCCGTGCCGACCGTCGACGTGGCGACCGTCGTCCAGCCCGCGCCGGTGCGGGCCTGCAGGGTCAGCGCCCGGCCGGCGAAGAGGGGCATCGCGGTCGTGTCGGCGACGAGGGTGAGCGGCTCGCCCGCGACCGCGGTGCGGCCGTCGGTGGCGAGCGCGATCTCCTGCTGCACGGCGGCGGACGTCCACGAGGGAGTACGCCGTCCGCCGGCGGCGACGCGGTAGAGGATGTGCGTCGCGTGGGCGCGGAGCCGGAGGGTGAAGTCGCCCGACCGGTTCGTGCGGACCTCCGTGCCGGGGACAGCGCGCCACTGGTCGCCCGGACGGTCGAGGTGGGTCTCGAGGTGGACCCGGCGGCGACCCGGCGCGCCGATGTTGCCGCGCAGGGTGATCTGCTGGCCGGCGGTGAAGGCGCCGTTGCCGGGCGTGACCTTCAGGTACGCCGCGCGCTGCCGCTCGGGTGCGGGTGCGGCGTGGGTCGGGGTGACGAGGGCGAGGGTGCTGCTGAGCAGCAGCGCGAGCAGCGCGCTGAGGGGTCGGATGACGGCCTCCCGGGTCGGGGTCACCCCGACCCTAGGCACACCTCAGCGCTCCTGTCGCCGAGTTGCGGCGATCAGGCGGGGTGGATCAGGCGTACCAGCCGCTCTGCATCGCGAACGCGTTGAGGAACACGAGCGCCAGGAAGAGGCCGCCGATCACCCGGTTGTCGAAGATCAGTTTGCCCATGCCTCCACACTTGCCCGGCCTTCGGGGAGGGGAAACACGTACCCCGTAAAGATTGCGTCTGGCTTTGTCTAGGCTGGCGCCGTGAGCGCGCTGCTGGTCGCCGGGACCACGTCCGATGCCGGCAAGACCATCGTCACGACCGCGCTGTGCCGCGCCTTCGCGCGCCGGGGGGTCCGGGTGGCGCCGTTCAAGGCGCAGAACATGTCCAACAACTCGATGGTGTGCACCGCGTCGGGTGGAGGTGGCGCGGAGATCGGACGCGCCCAGTGGATCCAGTCCGTCGCGGCCGGCGTCGAGCCGGAGGCCGCGATGAACCCGGTCCTGCTCAAGCCGGGCGGCGACAGGCGGAGCCACGTCGTGGTGATGGGCAGGCCCGGCGGCACCATCGACTCGAAGGACTTCGTCGGCGGCCGCACCCACCTGCGCGACGCGGCCTACGCCGCCTTCGACGACCTGCGCTCGCGCCACGAGCTGGTCGTGGTCGAGGGCGCCGGCAGCCCGGCGGAGATCAACCTGCGCGAGGGCGACTACGTCAACATGGGGCTCGCGCAGCACGGCCGGATCCCCACGATCGTCGTCGGCGACATCGACCGCGGCGGCGTCTTCGCCGCTCTCTTTGGCACCGTGGCGCTGCTCGACAAGGCCGACCAGTCGCTCGTCGCCGGCTTCGTGGTCAACAAGTTCCGCGGGGACGTCTCGTTGCTGCGACCCGGTCTCGAGGAGATCCGGGCGCTGACCGGGCGCGAGGTCTACGGCGTGCTGCCGTGGCACCCGGACCTCTGGCTCGACTCCGAGGACGCGCTCGACCTCGCCGGGCGTCGCGCCCCGGACACGGGGCCGGACCAGGGGGCCGCGCGGCTGCGCGTGGCCGTCGTACGGCTCCCGCGGATCTCGAACTTCACCGACGTCGACGCGCTCGGCATCGAGCCCGGCGTCGACGTCACCTTCGCCTCCGACGCCCGCGCGCTGGCGGGCGCCGACCTGGTCGTGCTGCCCGGCACCCGCGCGACGATCGAGGACCTCGCCTGGCTGCGCTCGCGCGGCATGGACCGCGCCGTCCTCGACCACGCGGCCGCCGGCAAGCCGGTGCTCGGGATCTGCGGCGGCTTCCAGATGCTGGGGCGGCGGATCGTCGACCCGGCCGGTGTCGAAGGCGCCGCCGGTGCGGACGTGGCCGGCCTCGGGCTGCTCGACGTCACGACGACCTTCGACGCCGACAAGGTGCTGCGGCTGCCGACCGGCACGGCGCTGGGGCAGCCGGCGCACGGCTACGAGATCCACCACGGCCGGATCACCCGTCACGGCGGGGACGAGTTCCTCGGCGGTGCCCGCGCCGGCTCGGTCTTCGGGACGATGTGGCACGGCAGCCTCGAGGGCGACGAGCTCCGAGGGGCCCTGCTGGCGGAGGTGTCCGCGGCGGCAGGGGTGCCCTACGAGCCCAGCGGGGTGAGCTTCTCCGTCATGCGCGAGCGTCGCCTCGACCTGCTCGGCGACCTGGCCGAGGAGCACCTCGACCTCGACGCGCTCCTCGCGCTGGCGACCGACGGCGCCCCCGACGGCCTGGCGATGCTCGAGCCCGGGGCCTCGCGGTGAGGGTGCTGCTGCTCGGCGGGACGAGCGAGGCCCGGCAGCTCGCGGTCCACCTGCTTGAGGGCGGGGTCGCCGTCGTGTCGTCGCTGGCCGGCCGGGTCGAGCGGCCGCGGCTGCCCGTCGGGCCGACGCGCATCGGCGGCTTCGGCGGGGTCGACGGACTGCGTGCGTGGCTCGCCGACCACCGGATCGAGGCGGTCGTCGACGCGACCCATCCCTTCGCCGAGGGGATGTCGGCCAACGCCGTCGCGGCGTGCTCGGCCTCCGGGCTCCCGCTCCTCCGGCTGGCCCGACCCGGCTGGTCGGACGCCGCGGGCGCCGACGGGTGGCACTGGGTCGACGACCACGATGCCGCCGCCGCCCTCACGGCCGGCCTCGGCACGCGGCCGTTCCTCACGATCGGCCGCCAGCACCTCGACCGCTTCGTCGGCCCGCTCGCCGGGCACCGGGTGGTCGCGCGCGTCGTCGACACCCCGACCATCGACCTCCCACAGCCCTGGCTGGTCGTCAACGACCGCGGGCCCTACGACCTGCCCGGCGAGCTCGAGACGCTCGGCGAGCACGGGATCGACGTGCTCGTCACCAAGGACTCCGGCGGCAGCTACACCTGGCCCAAGATGGAGGCCGCCGGGCAGCTCGGCGTGCCCGTGGTCGTCGTACGACGTCCGGGTGCAGCCGCCGGCGTGCAGACGGTCAGCGACGCCGGAGCCGCCGCTCAGTGGGTGTTCAGCAAGCGGCCCTAGGCTGGCAGGACCGATCACGAAAGGTCCGACCATGTCGACACCCGGCATCAACCCCACGCTCAAGTCCGGCTCGCCGCTCACGCTGCAGTTCCCGCAGTCGCTGGCGGTCTACGACGACTACGCCTCGGCGCAGAAGAGCGTCGACTTCCTCGCCGACGCCGAGTTCCCCGTCGAGCACCTGATGATCGTCGGCACCGACCTCAAGCGGATCGAGCGCGTCACCGGCCGGCTCACGTGGTCGAAGGTCGCCGTCGGCGGCATCCTGTCCGGCCTCTGGCTCGGCATCTTCATCGGCCTGGTCTTCGCGCTCTTCACCGAGACCGGCTTCCTCGGCGTGCTGGTGAGCACCGCCTTCCTCGGCGCGACCTTCGGCCTGGTGTGGGCGCTCATCGGCTACGGCGCGACCCGCGGCCAGCGCGACTTCTCCTCCGTCACCCAGGTCGTCGCGACGAAGTACGAGGTGCTCGTCGAGAACAAGCACGCCGCCAAGGCGCGCGAGGTGCTCGCCGGGCTGCCCGGCGCGCTGCCGAACCCGTTCGCCTGACCCGTTCGCCTGACCCCGCGAGTCACCGGATATCCGGTGACCGCCCCGGTTGTCGGCCGAGATCTGGGTGACGAACCGGGAAACTCGGGTGCCAAGCCCGTCGAGTGATGAGTTCTCCGCGTCGTCGCGGTCATACAGGTGACAGCAGACGACACGGAAGGACCGGATGATGGCGGCGACGCAGGTGGAGAGGGTGGACGTGGATCTCAGTGAGGTCGGTGAGGCGGAGTTCGCGGAGCTGGTCGAGCCGCACCGCCGCGAGCTGCACGTGCACAGCTATCGGATGCTCGGCTCCTTCGAGGACGCCGAGGACGCGGTGCAGGAGACGCTGCTGCGGGCGTGGCGGCGGCGCGAGACGTACGCCGGCCGCGCGACGCTGCGCGCCTGGCTCTACCGGATCGCGACCAACGCGTGCCTCGACCTGCTGGCCAAGCGGCGCCCCGAGCAGGCGACCGGCGGCGAGGTGCTCTGGCTCCAGCCCTACCCGGACCGGCTCCTCGACGAGCTGCCCGCGGCCGGTGCCGACGAGCCGGAGGCGCGGGCCCTGGCCCGGGAGACGATCGAGCTGGCCTACGTCGTCGCTGTGCAGCACCTCGCGCCCCGCCCGCGTGCCGCGTTGATCCTGCGCGACGTGCTCGGCTGGCCGGCCAGGGACGTCGCCGAGCTGCTCGGTGACTCGGTGAACTCGGTCAACAGCGCCCTCCAGCGCGCCCGTGCCGGGATGCGCGAGCACCTGCCCGCCGAGCGCCAGGAGTGGACGGGCGCCGAGGACGACGTCGACAACCGCGAGCTCGTACGACGCTTCACCGACGCCAGCGTCGCCACCGACATCGACACGATCGCCACCCTGCTCCGCGACGACGTGCGGTTCGCGATGCCGCCGACGCAGGGCCTGGTCGTCGGCCGCGACGCGGTGCTGGCCGACTGGACCGCGGACGGCTACCCGGAGATGACCGGCCTCCGGGCGGTCCCGACGTCGGTCAACCGGCAGCCGGCGGTCGCCTCCTACCTCTGGCGCGAGTCGGAGCGGGCCTGGCTCCCGCTCACGATCGACGTGCTCCGCCTCTCCGGGGGCCAGGTCACCGAGGTGACGATCTTCGACTCGTCGCGGTTCGCCTCGCTGGGGCTGCCCGCACGCCTGGACGAGGAGGGCGACCGATGAGCGCCACGACCCTCGCCCCGTCCGGCTTCGCCTCGCGCCTGGGCCGGCTGGTCGCGGCCGGTCTGCTCGCGGCGCTCGTCGCCGCCGTCGTGACCGCTGCGGTGGCCGCCCTCCTGGAGGCGCTCGGCGCCGACTTCGAGGTCGACGGGGGTGCAATCCCGATCGCCGGCTTCGGCTCGATCACGTTCCTGTTCTCGGTGGTCGGCGTCATGGTCGCCGCCGTCCTGCTCCGGTTCAGCGCGCGGCCCGAGCAGTGGTTCGTGACGATCGCGGTCGTCCTGACCGCGGCCTCGCTGGTGCCGCCGGTCCTCTGGGGCCACGGCGCCGGCACGGTCCTCGCGCTCGTCGTGCTCCACCTGGTCGCGGCCGGGGTGATGGTCCCGGCGCTGGTGCGGGTGCTGCGGCGGGTCAGCGCCTCGACCTGAGGGCCAGCAGCACGGCGACGACGACCGCTCCGGTCCCGACCCTGCTCGCCAGCCGGACGGAGCGGTCGATGTCGTCACGGGTCGGGGGCGGGCCGTCGCCGAGGACCACCCGGTCCTCGACCCCGTGGGCGTAGGTGTTCGTCCCCCGAGCCGTACGCCGAGCGCGCCGGCGAACGCGGCCTCCACCACCCCGGCGTTCGGGCTGGGGTGGCGTCGCGCGTCGCGGGCCCACGCCCGGAGCGCGTCGATCGGGCGGCCGCCGACCGTCGGGGCGAGGGCCGCGGCCAGCAGGCCGCTGACCCGGGCGCCGGGCAGGTTGAGCAGGTCGTCGAAGCGTGCGGATGCCCAGCCGAACCGGCCGTAGCGCTCACCCCGGTGGCCGACCATCGCGTCGAGGGTGTTGGCCGCTCGGTAGCCGAGCAGGCCGGGGATGCCCAGCACCCCGCCCCACACGAGGGGCGCGACCACGGCGTCGGAGGTGTTCTCCGCGACGGACTCGACGGTCGCCCGGCTGACCTCGCCCTCGTCGAGGACGGTGGTGTCGCGGCCGACCAGGTGGGTCAGTCGCCGCCGCGCACCGGGCAGGTCGTCGGCCACGAGGAACCCGTGGACCGCCGCGGCCTCGCGGCCGAGCGACGTACCGCCCAGCACGGTCCAGGTCGCTGCCGCGGTGAGCAGCGTGTGGGCCAGGAAGTGCTCGCGCGACCGGCGCTCCAGGACGAGGCCGCCCCCCGCGGCGGCCCCGGCCAGGAGCGTGAGGTGGACGACGCCACGACCTCGTGAGTCGGCGTACGTCCTCCTCTCCAGCGCCAGTGCGGTGGTGCCGAAGAGTGCGACGGGATGTCCCCGCCGCGGGTCGCCGAAGCGACGGTCGGCGAGGTGGCCGAGCGCGATGCCCAGTGCTCGGCTCACCCGTCGTGAGGTCAGAGCGATGCGGCCAGCTCCCGCTTGGCGTGCGCCATCGTCGCCTTCTCGTGCTGCCGGGCGACCATCGCGGTCATCCCGACGCCGATGAGTGCCCACAGGGTCGCGAGCGTGACGAGCGAGGCGCGGCGGAAGTACCAGAGCGTGTCGGCCGGGAAGCTGCCGAGCTCGTTGACCGTCGGCATGAGGTGACCGACGACGACCACGACCAGGAGGTAGGCCGCGGCGGCTGCCGCGACTGCCTCGGTGGTGCGGAGCCGGCCCAGCAGCATCTTGCCGAGCAGGACCGCGCCGATCATCGCGACCACGGAGACCAGCAGGAAGCCGAAGTAGAGCCCGGTGCGCGAGCCGATGGTGTCGCCGCTGCCGACGGCGGGCGGCGTCGACGGGTACTTCGCGAACGGCACCAGCGCCACTGCGACGAAGCCGAGCAGGGCCACGAGCGCGGTCGACTGCGCGGGCGAGAGCCGGCGGAGCCGACCCATCGCGAAGGCTGCCGCGATGCCGACCAGGCCGCCGAGGGCGGGGCCGACGACCACCATGGCGGTGGCGAGGCCCCACGTCTTCTGCGTGGTGCGGCTGATGCCGCCCTCCTCGTCGCCGTGCGAGTGGCCGCCGGCCTCCTCGCCGTCGGCGTGGGTGTGGCCGTCGTCAGCAGCAGGCGCCTCGGCCGCTGCCGAGTTCGCCTCCTCGATGCCGATCGCGGTGTCGATGGAGGGCTCGCCGAAGAGGTTGGCGACGGCGAACGTCAGTACCCCGGCGACCAGTCCGACGAGCAGACCGGTGACCAGGAAGGTGCGTACGGTCATCCCCGCGCGCTCAGTGGCAGGGGAAGCCGAGCAGGTGCCGGCCGTCGTGCACCCACTCGTGGATCGCGGTGCCGGCGGGCAGGCTCACGGCGCCCTGGTCCGCGCTGATGAAGAAGAGCGCGAGGACGGCCAGCAGGCCGAAGAAGAGGGCCCACGGGGTGATCTGGGCGACGGGAATGCTCGGTACCGCGATCTCGGGTGCCGCGGGAGCGGGAATGGCGTTGCTCATGTGATGCCTCCTGGGGATGAGTGCGTCCCCTTGATAGATGGGCGATCGTCGAGCTCGGGTCTGGCTCCAGCCGCCGAAGCGGCCGTCACAGTAGCGCTACTGCTCCGGACTTCCACCGGATTCCTCGCACACGATCAGGCCGCAACCTACCAGCGATCATGGGCGTGCTGACAAGGCCTCGAGGAGCTTTGTGGACACCTCGGGCGGACGCACGGCGATCCGGATCCAGGAGTCGTCGAGACCGGGGAATGTGTCGCAGCGTCGTACGGCGAACCCGGCCGCGCGCAGGGACGCGTGCACGCCGGCGCCGGGCCGGGCGAGCACGAAGGGAGCCGTGCTCGGCACGTGCTCGATCCCGGCCGCGTCGAGCCCTCGTTCGAGGTGCTCGCGCCACTGCTCCACGTCGACGTGGCGGGCCTTCGCGTCGGTGACTGCCTCGTCGGTGGTGCAGGCGATCATCGCGGCAGCGGCGGGCGTCGACACCGACCACGGGGGCTGCAGGTCGCGCAGCTCCGCGATCGTCGTGGGCTCGCCCAGGACGTACCCGGCCCGGAGGCCCGCGATCGCCCACAGCTTGGTGAGGCTGCGGACCACGAGCAGCCCGGCGACCAGTTCGCCGGCCAGGCTCTCGGTGCCGTCGTCGTTGAAGGCCTCGTCGACGACGACCAGGCGCCCGTCCCTCGTGAGGCTCCGGATGGCCGCCGCCGGGTGGCGTACGCCGGTCGGGTTGGTCGGGTTGCCGATGACCACGAGGTCCGCGTCGTCGGGGACCGCGGCGGGGTCGAGGGTGAAGCCGCCGTCGAGGATGACGTGCTCCGGGGCGCGACCGGCCGAGGCCAGCGCGACGTCGGGCTCGGTGAACTGCGGGTGCACCACGACGGGCCTGCGCCACGGCCGCAGGCGAGCGATCAGGGTGAACGCCTCGGCGGCGCCGGAGGTGGCGAGTACGTCGCTCCGGCCGCGGTGGTGGTGCGCCGCGAGCGCCGCCTCGGCCGGGGTCGGGTCGGGGTAGCGGGCGAGGTCGTCGACGCTGCTCGCGATCGCCTCCCGCAGCCACGGCGGCATCGGAGCCGGGTGGACGTTGACCGCGAGGTCGACCAGCCCGGGCGTCGCCTCCCGGTCCCCGTGGTGGCGGAGGTTCACCGCAGCGCGGCCGTCACCGGCACGGCCGCCGCCGCGGCCTCGGCGAACCGGGTCGCGAGGTGCGGGTGCCCGGCCCAGTGGACGTGGAGGTAGGACGCGTGGAGCGTGCGCGTGCCGACGCCCGCGGGGTGCGGACCGCCCTCGCCGTCGAGCCACCACGCAGGTTGGCCGCCGGTGTCGCCGAGCAGGTGCGTGCGGTGGAACTCGTGGCCGGTGACCGACTCGCCGGGGCGGGAGAGCAGGTCGTCGCCGACGGCCTTGGCGCGGCGGTAGGACAGCGTGAGTCGGGGCGCCATCGAGGCATCGGCCGGGATCGCGCCGACCATGTGCGCTGGCTGCCCGGACGGCCCGGCGACGGTGCGGCAGAGGTAGAGCAGCCCGGCGCACTCGGCGACCGTCGGCAGCCCGCGACCGATGGCGTCCCGGATGTCCGCGCGCAGCCGCTCGTTGGCGGTCAGCTCCATCGCGTGCATCTCGGGGAACCCGCCGCCGAGGTAGAGCCCCGTGGTCCCCTCCGGCAGCTCGGTGTCGCTCAGCGGGTCGAGGTCCACGACCTCCGCCCCCGCCGCCTCCAGCAGCTCCACGGTCTCGGCATACCGGAAGGTGAACGCCCGGCCGCCGGCGACCGCGATGACCGGTCGACGCCCCCCGAGGCCTGGTTTCGACACGGGCGCCAGAGCGCCCTGCTCAACCAACGGCCGACCGGAGCTCGCTGGTTGAGCAGCGAGCGAAGCGAGCGTGTCGAAACCAAGAGCGACTCGCGGATCCCACGGAGCCTCCGCCAACGCCGGCGCGGCGGCAGCGAGCCGTACCACTGCCTCCAGATCGACCTTCTCGGCGATCTGGCCGGCCAGCCGGTCGAGCGCCGCAGCCGCATCCCCGCGCTCGGCGGCCGGCACCAGCCCGAGGTGGCGCGACGGCGCCTCGATCCCGTCGTCGCGCTGCAGGATCCCGAGCACGGGCACCCGGTCGCCGATGGACCGGACGACCTCGTCGGCGTGGCGCGCGGAGCCGGCCTTGTTGAGGATCACGCCGACGACGTCGACGGGCGGCTGCGCCCAGGTCATCAGGCCGTGGACGGTGGCGGCGATGGTGCGCGAGGCCGAGGAGATGTCGACCACCAGCACCACCGGCGTGCGCGTGACCGCGGCGACGTGCGCGGTCGAGGCGAAGCCGTCGCCGCCGATCTGGCCGTCGTACAACCCCATCACGCCCTCGATGACGGCGAGGTCGGCACCGGCGGCGCCGTGGAGGAGAAGGGGTACGAGACGCTCCTCCCCGACGAGGTGCGGGTCGAGGTTGCGGCCGGGTCGGCCGGTGGCGAGCGCGTGGTAGCCGGGGTCGATGTAGTCGGGGCCGACCTTGTGGCCGCTGACGGTGTGGCCTGCGCGGGCGAGGGCGGCCATCAGGCCGGTGGCGACGGTGGTCTTGCCGTGGCCGCTCGCGGGGGCCGCGACCATGAGGCGGGGGAGGGTCACCATTCGATGCCTCGCTGGCCCTTCTGCCCGACCTCCATCGGGTGCTTGACCTGGCCCATCTCCGTGACGAGGTTCGCGGCCTCGACGAGGCGCGGGTCGGCGTGGCGGCCGGTGATCACGACGTGCTGGCGGCCGGGCCTGTCGACGAGCGTGGCGACGACGTCGTCGACGTCGACCCAGCCCCACTTCATCGGATAGGTGAACTCGTCGAGGACGTAGAGGTCGTGGCGCTCCTCGGCGAGCGCGCGCTTGATCTCCTGCCAGCCCTCGGCGGCGTCGGCGGCGTGGTCCTCGTCGGTGCCGGCCTTGCGCGACCACGACCAGCCCGAGCCCATCTTGTGCCAGGTGACGGGCCCACCCTCGCCGGTCTCCTCGTGCAGCTCGCCGAGGCGCTCGAGCACGGTCTGCTCGCCGATGCGCCACTTGGCGGACTTCACGAACTGGAAGACCCCGATGCTGAAGCCCTGGTTCCACCCGCGCATCGCGAGGCCGAAGGCGGCCGTCGACTTCCCCTTGCCGGGGCCGGTGTGGACCATGATCAGCGGCCGGTTGCGGCGCTCGCGCGTGGTCAGGCCGTCGTCGGGGACGGTGGTCGGCACTCCCTTGGGCATCAGGCGCTCCAGCCGTCGATGTGGATGGCCTCGTCGAGCGAACGGCCCTTGCGCCAGTCGTGCCGGACCAGGTCGGGCACCTCCTGCAGCCGCGTGACCGGGCCGAGGCAGAGCCACGCGACCGGGCGTACGCCGTCGGGCAGGCCGACGAGGTCGGCGAGGAACTCCTCGCGGTAGAACGACACCCACCCCACGCCGAGGCCCTCGGCGGTGGCGGCGAGCCAGAGGTTCTGGATGGCCAGGCAGGTGGAGTAGAGGCCGGCGTCGGCGATCGCGTGCCGGCCGAGCACGTGCTGCCCGCCGCGTCCGGGGGAGTACGTCACCACGACGCCGAGCCCGGACTCGCGGATCCCCTCGACCTTGATCTTCTCGAAGGTCGCGCGTCGCTCGCCGTCGAGCTGGTCGGCGAAGACCTTGCGCTCGGTCTCGACGTGCTCGGCGAACTCGTTGCGCGTGGTCTCGTCCTTCACCAGCACGAAGTCCCAGGGCTGGGAGTGCCCGACGGACGGCGCCTGGTGAGCCGCTCCGAGGACCCGCAGCAGGGTCGCGTCGTCCAAGGCCCCGCCGCTGAACTCGGCTCGGACGTCGCGCCGGCGGGCGATGACGTCGTACAGATCCGTGCTCACGCCGCGCGCGCCATGGACGTGAGGGCCTGCGCGCTGACCTCGGCGAGCGGGAGGTGCGTGGCCTGCATCCGTGCGGCCAGCTGACCGGCGAGGCCCATCCGCATCGGACCCTGCTCGCAGTCGACGACGACTGAGCTGGTGTGCTGCTCGGCGATCCAGGCGGCTGCCTGTCGGCTGCGGGCCACGGCGTCGGCGCCGTGGGTGGCGCGGCCGTCGGTGATCACGATGAGGAGCGGGCGGCGGCGCGGGTCCCGGACCCTCTCCACCCGCAGCACCTCGGCCGCGGTGAGCAGCCCCTCGGCGAGCGGCGTACGCCCTCCGGCCGGCAGGTCGGCGAGCCGCTTGGCCGCGATGTCGACCGAGTGGGTCGGCGGCAGCGCGATCTCTGCACCATCGGCGCGGAAGGTGACCAGCCCGACCTTGTCGCGGCGCTGGTAGGCGTCGAGCAGCAGGCTGAGGATCGCGGTCTTCACCTGCTCCATCCGCTTCTTCGCAGCCATGCTGCCGCTCGCGTCGACGCAGAAGAGGACGAGGTTGGCCTCGCGTCCCTCCCGTCGAGCGGTCCTCAGATCACCGTCCTGGAAGAGGATCCGGCCGCCCTGGCGCCCTCGTGCCTGCTGGTGAGGAGCCGCTGCCCGGATCGTCTCGATCAGGTGCAGCCCGCCGTTGCCGGTCGGGTCGGCGCCGATCCGCCGTCCGTTGCTCGTCAGCGCGCGGCTCCGCTTGCCCGACTCCCCGGCGCCGGTCCCGTGCACCTCGAACCGCTTCACCTTGTAGGGGTCCGCCGCCCCGATGACCGACGTCTGACCCGCGCCACTCGGCCGTGAGTCTCCCGGAGACTCAACGTCGGTCGGCTCGTCGGACGTCATGGAATCGCTCGGTTCGGACCGGGGATTCTCATGACGTCCGCTGTCGTCGGTGTCGCTCTCGTCCGGCTGGTCGGGCGTCATCGACTCCGGTTGCTCGGACGATCCGTCGTCATGACCTTCCGGGTCGGGCTCCGGCGGAAGCGGCGGCTCCGGGTCCGGCTCCTCGTCCCCGAGGATCTGGTCGAGCAGCTCCTCGTCGAGCCCGGGAGCGTCGAACGGATTCCGCCGCCGCCGGTGAGGCAGCGCCAGCAGCGCCGCCTGCCGGATGTCGGCCCGGGTGACGTGGGTCCGCCCGTTCCAGGCGGCGTGCGCGATCGCGGTCCGGGTCGTGACGATGTCCGCGCGCATCCCGTCGACCTTGAAGGCGGCGCACACCTCGGCCACCTTGGTCAGCACCGCGTCGGTCAGCTCGACCTCGGGGAGCAGCTTGCGGGCGGCGGCGATCCGGTCGGTCAGCGCGCGCTCGGCGTCGGCGTACGACTCGACGAAGGCATCGGGGTCGGCGTCGAAGGCGAGCCGACGTCGTACGACCTCGGCGCGCAGCTGCGGGTCGCGCGGTGCGGCGATCTCGACGGTGAGGCCGAAGCGGTCGAGGAGCTGGGGGCGGAGCTCGCCCTCCTCGGGGTTCATGGTGCCGACGAGCACGAAGCGGGCGGCGTGGGCGACCGAGACGCCGTCGCGCTCGACGGTGGAGCGGCCCATCGCGGCGGCGTCGAGCAGCAGGTCGACGAGGTGGTCGTGGAGGAGGTTGACCTCGTCGACGTAGAGGATGCCGCGGTGCGCGCGGGCGAGGAGGCCGGGCTCGTACTCGGCGACGCCGTCGGCCAGCACCTTCGAGAGGTGGAGCGAGCCGAGCACGCGGTCCTCGGTGGCGCCGACGGGCAGCTCGACGAGGCGTACGGGCCGGGTCTCGGTCTCAGCGTCGCTTCCCCAGGCCCCGTCGGGCGACGTCTCGCCGGGAGCGGAGGAGAAGCGGTCGCCGGCGACCACCTCGATGGGCGGCAGCACGGTGGCGAGGGCGCGGACGGTCGTGGACTTGGCCGTGCCCTTCTCGCCGCGCACGAGCACGCCGCCGACCTCGGGGGAGATCGTGGTGAGGAGGAGGGCGAGCGTCATGTCGTCGCTGCCGACGACTGCGCAGAGGGGGTACTGCTGTGGCATGGGGGCTCCCGCTCTCGTTGCCAGGTTGGAACTGGTCAGCGGGAGGCCGGTCTTCGGACTTCCCGGATCGCCCTGTTGGACGTCTCGAGTCACCGCAGCGGGCCCTGTGCCGGACTTTCACCGGCTTCCCAGATTCTCCCCAAGCTTCGGGGCACCTCTCGCCTTGTCCGCGTCACGATAGCGTCTGCGGCCATGTCGTCCACTGCAGTGCCGTTCAGTGATGGGCCCAGCGAGATCGTGGTCGTCGGGATCGGCGCCGACGGCTGGTCCTCGCTCTCTCCGTCCTCGCAGGCGCTGGTGCTCGAGGCGTCGGTGCTCTGGGGCGGGTCGCGTCACCTCTCCCTGGTGCCCACTGTTGACGGTCAGGTGCGGGTGCCGTGGCCCTCTCCGCTGGCGGCCTCCCTGCCTGCGCTGCTCGCTGAGTACGCCGGGCGCCCGGTCGTCGCGCTCGCCTCCGGGGACCCGCTGGTGTCGGGCATCGCAACCACGCTCTTGGAGCACGGCGCCCCGGTGCGGGTGGTGCCTGCTGTCTCGTCGGTCGCGTTGGCGCGGGCGCGGATGGGGTGGTCCTCCGAGTCCTGCGAGGTCGTCTCGCTTGTCGGTCGTCCCTTGGAACGTCTGGTGCTAGCCCTGGCACCGGGTCGTCGGATCCTGGTGCTGTCGTCGGACGCCTCGACGCCGGCTGCGCTGGCTTCGCTGCTGACCACGTCGGGCTGGGGTGCGTCTTCTTTCACGGTGCTCGGGGACCTCGGCTCGCTGTCCGAAAGTTTTCAGTCAGGCGTCGCCTCCTCCTGGTCCGCGCAGTCACCGGCGCTGAACGTCATCGCCATCGAGGTCTCCGGCAACGGTCTGGCCTCCTGGGCCCCCGGCCTTCCCGACTCGGCCTTCGAGAACGACGGCCAGCTCACCAAGCGTGACCTCCGCGCCTCGGCCCTCGCCCGCCTCATGCCCGCCCCCGGCCAGCTCCTCTGGGACGTCGGCGCGGGTGCCGGCTCGGTCGGCATCGAGTGGATGCGCACCCACCCGTCTTGTCGGACCATTGCCATCGAGTCCGACCCCGAGCGCGCGGCGCGCATCGGACGCAACGCTCACGCTTTGGGCGTCCCCGACCTCCAGGTCGTCGAAGGCCGCGCCCCCTCAGCCCTCACCGGGCTCGAAGCGCCGGACGCCATCTTCATCGGAGGCGGCGCCACCCGCGAAGGCGTACTCGACGCCTGCCTCGCCGCCCTCAAACCCGGCGGCCGCCTCGTCGTCCACGGCGTGACCCTCGAGACCGAGGTGTTGTTGGCGAAGGCGTACGCCGACCATGGCGGGGAGCTCATCCGGATCGGCGTCGAGAACGCAGCACCAGTCGGCACCTTCACGGGCTGGACACCCGCTCGCGGAGTCACTCAGTGGGCCCTGCGGCAGGCACTTGCCTGAAGCACGACACGTGCTGCACTCCGCCTCTGTGACGCGTCCGGAGCGCTGCCGAGCAACCATGGGCGATCGGCTCAACGCCGCAGTGTCAGCACGACGCTCACGGCGGCGTAGTAGACCACGTACAGCAGCGACAAGGCGGTGACGACGACGCTCGGATCGGGGAACTGCACCAGCATCACGGCGTAGGTCACCAGCCACGACCCCGCCAGGACGAGGTTGAGGCCGCGGGCGGTGGCTGTGCGGGAGGGGTAGACGTACTTGATGGGTACGAAGACCAGCACCACGCAGGTCAGGAGCAGAGCTGCCGTCGCTCCAGGGGAGACGCCCAGCACGATCACGTAGAAGGCCAGGACATTCCAGTAGCTCGGGAATCCCAGGAAGAAGTGGTCGTCGGTCTTGGCGTCGGTGCGGCAGAACTGGTAGCTGGACGCCAGGAGCGGCAGCACGGCGAGCAAGGTACCGAGCCGCCCTTCGGGCAGGTGGCCGCCGTACCAGAGCAGGAAGATGGGCACGAAGCAGTAGGTGATGTAGTCGCCGATGTCGTCGAGCCGCGCTCCGTCGAAGGCCGGAATGACCTCCTTGACGCGGAGCCGGCGAGCCAGCATGCCGTCGGTGCCGTCGATCAGCAGGGCGAGGAACAGCCACCACAACGCCGCGATCTCCTCGCCGCCGACGGCGGCCGTCAGGGCGAGGAACGCGATCGCGGTGCCGCTGGCGGTGTAGGTGTGCAGGGCCCAGCCCGCGGCGCGAAGGCGCGGCGAGTCCTTGGCGACGTACGGCGCGGTCATGTAGGTGGCTACCTCTCGGTCACGCCCGGAGGGCGTCTCAGCACGGACCGGATGCCCGCCGCTCGAGCGCCCGTTGTTGTCGGCAACGCCAAGCATGCTGGATCAGGCTCAGCGCCACGAACAGAACACGGGACAGGACGGAGACGAAGGACGATGAGCGCCGGGGTGCCACACTTACCACGCCATGCCGCCCGTCCCGTCAGTGCCGAACTCTCGAGTGGGATCGCCCGCGCGTGAGGGACAGGTCACCGGCGCGGCGCGTTGGCGGTCGATCCTCGTCCAGCTCGTGGTCTTCGCGTGCGTGGGCGCTGCGTTCAACGTGCTGTACGGACTGCTCTACGTCGTCCTCCGGGAGCAGCTCACCGCGCAGCCGGCGAACGCTCTCGCGCTCGTGCTCTCGACCATCGCTGGAACGTTCGGGCATCGCTACATCACCTTCGGGGTCCGAGGCACGGACCGAACCGTGCAGCACCAGGTGCTCGGGCTCGCCCTTCTGGCCTTCAGCCTCGCCGTGACGGCTGGTGCCCTGTGGGTGCTCGACGCCACCGTCGCCGAGCCGTCGCGTCGACAGGAGCTCGCGGTCCTCATCGCGGCCAACCTGGGCACGGGCCTGGTGCGGTTCTGCGCATTTCGTGTGGCGATGCTGGACCAGTCGAGAGCCCCGCGTCCCACCGCCCCGTAGGCATGGACGCGGCACTTCAGACGAACGCGCTCTCGCCGGTGATGGCCCGACCGACGATCAGGGTGTTGATCTCGCGGGTGCCCTCGTAGGAGTAGATCGCCTCCGCGTCGGCGACGAAGCGGCCGACGTGGTGCTCGAGCAGGATGCCGTTGCCGCCGAGGACCTCGCGCGCCCAGCCGACGGCCTCGCGCATCCGTACGGTCGCGTGCACCTTGCACAGCGAGGCGTGCTCGTCGCGGAGCAGGCCGGCGTCCTGCAGCTGCGAGGCCCGGACGTTCATGGCCGTGGAGGCGGTGACGTTGCCGAGCATCTTCACGAGCAGGTCCTGCACCAGCTGGAACGACGCGATCGGCCGGCCGAACTGCTCGCGGGCCTTCGTGTAGCGCAGGGCGTGCTCGAACGCACCGCGCGCACATCCGGCCGCCTGCCAGGCGACACCCATCCGGGTCACCCGCAGCACGTCGGCCGTCGAGCGGAAGCTCTCGGCCTTCTGCAGCCGGTTGGCCTCGGGGACGCGGACGTCGTGGAGGTGGATCTCGGCGTTCTGCACGACGCGCAGGGCGATCTTGTCCTCCTGCTTGTCGAAGGTCATCCCGTTGGTGTCCTTCTCGACGACGAAGCCCTTGACCTGCCCGTCGGCCTCGTCGCGCGCCCAGATCACGACGAGGTCGGCGAAGGCGGCGTTGCCGATCCACTTCTTCTCACCGTTGAGGATCCAGTCGTCGCCGTCGCGCCGGGCGCTCGTGGCGAGGCCGGCGGAGATCGCCGAGCCGACGTCGGGCTCGGTCAGCCCGAACGCGCCGATCAGCTCCATCCGGGCCATCGCCGGCAGCCAGCGCTCGCGCTGCTCGTCGGAGCCGCACAGGTTGATCGATCCCATGGCCAGGCCGCCGTGGACGCCCATGAACGTGGCGATCGACGGGTCGATCCGACCGAGCTCCATGGCGACCATGCCGTCGACCAGGGCGCCCCGGTTGGGGCAGCCGGGTCCGTCGTACGCCAGACCCGCGATCCCGAGCTCCGCGAGGCCCTCGACCAGCTGGTGCGGGAACTCCGCGCGGGTCCAGTAGTCGTTGATGATCGGCTCGATCTCGCGGGTGGTGAACGCGCGCACCCGGCTGAGCAGCTCGCGGTCCTCCTCGTCGAGGAGCAGCTCGAAGCCGAGGAAGTCGGAGAAGGGGGAGTCGGTGAGTCCGACGTCGTCGAGCGTGCTCATCAGGGGGATCTCCTCGTCGTGGCTGACCGCCACGGTA
Organism: Nocardioides exalbidus; assembly: GCF_900105585.1. Classification (NCBI taxonomy): domain Bacteria; kingdom Bacillati; phylum Actinomycetota; class Actinomycetes; order Propionibacteriales; family Nocardioidaceae; genus Nocardioides; species Nocardioides exalbidus. The sequence goes on along the minus strand of NZ_FNRT01000002.1, from coordinate 996,377 downwards.
GACGCGGCTGAAAGCGCGGGCCCGCAGCGGTTTCGGATAAGCGGTGCCGCGACGGCGCAACTAGCGTCGGCGGCACACCCCTGAAGGGACGCACGATGAGGCTGACCGGCGCCCGCCACCCGGTGTCCGGGGGCCGTCGAGACCCCGGTACAGACCGCTGGACCGAACGAGGGCGTTCTCCTGCGGGGGTGATCCGTGCCCCCTAATGTGCGAAGCGATCACCTGACGAGGCTCTCCCACGTGCAACGACCGGCTCGGCGCCGTTGCCTCCGTCGCCCTATCGAAGGAACGCCCATGCTCCGGCGCCTCGTCCTCTGCCTCACGCTGTCCGTGATCGGCTTGCCCGCGCTCACCCCGACGACGGCCAGCGCCGACGGCGGGGCGGTCCCGCTGGTCCTGCAGATCGCGGACGAGCCCGTCGAGGTCGGCGCAGCCGCGTTCCGCCGCGCGCTCTTCGTCGCGGCCGACGCAGCGCGACTCTCCGACCCGGACAACACCGCCGACCTGCTGGCCGAGCGGGTGCTCCAGCACGTGTACGCCCTCGCGCCGCGGACCGACCCGGTCGCGGCCGAGGACGCCGTACGCGCGCTCCAGCAGACGGCCTCCTCGGTCAGCGGCCCGGCGTTCGACGCCCGGATCGCGCGGACGATGGTGCTCTTCCAGCAGGCCGCGTCGGACGACCGCGGCCCGATCGCCGCGACGCTCCAGCGCGCCACCACCGAGGTCGTCGCGCTGACCGCCCGGCAGATGAGCGCCGTCTCGGCCAGCTCGCACGCCGAGAACGCGCTCGGCAGCAACGGCGACACCGAGTCCCGGCTGCTGATCTCCGCGACCTTCACGCCGACCGAGGTCCTGCGCGACAGCGCCAGCCTGGCCGACACCAACTCGTCGTTCGCCGCCGCCCGCGACGCCGTGTGGGAGAGCGCCACGGGCGCCTCGATCCGCGACTCCAGCGCCGACCTGCTCGCGCATGCACCGACGCTGAAGGACAACGCCGACGTCCAGGCGCTGGCGGCCCTGCGCGACGAGGCCGGCAACCTCAGCACCACCGGCGGCGTCATCGCCGGCACCCCGCGCGACCCCGCGCCACACACCATCGGCGCCGCCATGGCCGACATGGGCGATGCCCTCGCCACCACCCGCGAGGCCGCGTCCGCCAGCACCACCTCCGACCCGCTCGACGACGCAGTGGGCGCGGAGGCCGTCGCGGACGCGCAGGAGAGCCAGACGACGCTCGCGTTGCAGACCGGCTTCCTCACCGGCGGCACGAGCGCCGCCAAGGACGTCGTCGACCAGGTCGGCGCCGTGGCCATCCAGGTGACGCTCCTGGCGATGGCGTTCAACGACTTCGCCGCCAAGGACATCGGAGCCGCCGCGCTGTCGGGCAACGTCGTCGGCGTCGTCATGACGCTGCTGCCCGCCGTGCTCGAGTGGGCGGGCGTCTTCGGCCCGTCGCAGGAGGACCTCGTCACGACCCAGCTCGACAACATCTCCCAGCAGATGGCCGACTTCCAGAACTCGGTCAACACCCAGTTCACCCAGGTCTTCGAGGACCTCTCCCACGTCTCCGACCAGATCAACGACATCGCGCAGAAGCTCGACCGGGCCGTCATCGACATCGAGCAGGCGCGGGTGCAGATCGGTCAGATGTACGACAGCCTCAGCCGCCTGCAGGGCTCGCTCGACGCCGTCCAGAACAACATCCTCGAGGCCCTGCGCAACGGCACGAACTCGCAGCTGCGCCAGACCATCAGCTCGGTCCTGGGCTACCAGGAGCGCAACAACACCCCGCTGCCGGCCAACGACTTCAACAACGCCGCGGCCTACCTCCACACCTTCGCCACGGTCACCGCGCGCCACAGCCCGGAGCTCAACACCGACCACCCGTCGTTCGACGTCCTCAACGACGCCAACCAGATGAGCACCGGCATCGCCAGCAACGTCCACTTCCTCGATCGCCTGCCGTCGCAGCGCGGCTGGGGCCCCGGCCGGCTCTCCGGGGTCACCGGCGACGCGCCGGGCCTGGCCAACATGGATGACTTCGTGCTGGCCTCGCGGGCGTACTCCCAGCTGATGCTGGAGAACCCGACCTACGTCACCGCGGGCTACCGCCGCTGGCTCAGCGACATCCGCCAGCTCGGCACGCCGCTGGCCGACCTGACCTCGGCGATCGCCACCCAGGACAGCACCGACGGGACCGGCAGCACGCTGCTCGACCACGCTGTGTGCGCCCGGACCTCGGCGGCGTTCCTGCCGACCGCGCAGCCCTGCCAGGCCGTGTCCGAGGAGACGCCGTCGGTGGGCACCCTGGTGGGCGAGGCCACCCGGTCGCTCGCCACCGTGGTGCCCGGCTGGGACGGCGCCACGCGTACGCCCAGCTCGGCGCTGCGCGCGAAGGGCCGCTCCACCTTCGACCCGTTCGTGGACCCCACGACCGACACCTCCGACCTGTCCGACCTGTGGCCCACTCTCCCCGGCCGCGACTCCGTCGCCCAGTGCGGCGCACCAGCAGGCGTGACCCAGACCGCGATGACCACGATGACCCGCCCTCCCGCGATGACCCCGTCGTCCCAGGGCGTCCCCCAGGGCTACCAGTGGGCCGACCGGATGGGCCTGGGCCGGCTCGACGTGTGCTTCAAGACCACGACGCGCTCCATGCGGGTCGACGCGTGCCAGTTCGGCACCCAGTGGATGGTGGTCAACCGGCTCGGTCCCAGCGAGTGCACCGACACCTTCTGGGACCCGGGCATCGGGTCGGCCAACGTGTGGGGCGCCAACACCACCGTCGGCTACAAGTACGACGACATCGCCTTCGTGTGGACCTACACGCCGTTCGGCGGCTCGGGTGCTCCCGTCTACGTCCAGAGCCTGGTGCGGCGCGGAGCGGCCAACGCCCCCGCGCCCCCGACCAGGGCCATCAAGCACGACCTCCCGTGGGGCGGCTACGACACTGCCGGCGCGGTGCAGACCTACATCAAGGACACCGAGCTCGACGCGACGAACGGCGGCACGTCCGTCATCAAGTACGAGCTGACCAACGTCGAGGTGGCGCCGACCTACGCCGCGCCGACCACGTCGACGCAGGTGCGGGCCGGGTGGGGCGACGTGACCACGAGCGACGGGGTCGCGTCCTTCCAGGCCTCCAACGGCGTGATCGCGGCCGGCGACCCGCTGGACCAGCCGATCGCCGGCCTGGACCCCAAGCTCGGCAACGCCACCACGAAGTACGCCCGCACGTGCTCCGACGCCGAGGCCACCATCAACTCGCCGTGCCAGTTCGCTACGGGGGCGAAGCCGATCATCAGCCAGGCCTCCGCTGCGGCATCGGCCAGGGCCGGCATCGACGCCAAGCTCATCGGCCTGCAGGGCGACGTCTACCGAGGACTCATCAGCGGGACCCAGACCGAGGGCACCCTCTCGGCCGGTCCGCTGCACGACGCGCTGGTCCGCCTCGACGGCGCCAACGCGGTGCTCGGCGCGTACCTCCAGCTCGGCGCCAGCGGCGCCCTGCGCCAGCACGACCTGACCAGCCTCCCCGGCGAGCTCGAGGGCTCCAAGGCGTTCGGCCTCGCGATCCGCCACGAGCTCGCCGAGACCGTCGCCGGTCGCACCGGGAAGGCCCCGGCCCGGGTGCTCACGGACGTCCTCGACCCCGACGCGCTCGACGTGCTCGACGGGCTGCTCGTGCCCGCGGTCCGGTCCTCCGGACGCGCGAGCTCGGTCACCAGCCTCGGCGGAGGAGTCGCGGGCCCGGTCAACCCGGCCGTGCAGTCCACCGTCGACCAGCTGACCCTGACCGCGATCGCTCTCGGTGCACCGCCGGCCGTGACGCCGACGCCGACGCCCACCCCGACGCCGACGCCCACCCCGACCCCGACGCCCACCCCGACCCCGACGCCCACGCCCACGCCTACGACGACCCCGATGCCGACCCCGACGCTGTGGCTCAGCCCGATGCGCGGCATCCGCGCCACGTCGACCGCGGGTGGAGTCCTGGGAGCGGATGTCGGCAAGCGCTTCAAGGCGCGGGTCACCATGACCGGCGGCACCGGCACCGTCACCTGGTCGCGTCGCGGTGCGCTGCCCCGTGGCCTGCGGGGCGCGACGAGCGGCAGCGGTGACGCGTACGTCATCACCGGCAGGCCGGCCCGGGCGGGCACGGTGAGGTTCACCCTGACCGTGACCGACGCTGGTGGCGCGGTCGTCTCCAGGCGCTACCGGATCCGGGTGCGCTGACGAGGGGCGGTCAGCCGGCCAGGAGCGTGCGGCCCCAGAGGTCGGCCAGCGCGGCCGCGTAGTGCTCCGGGGTGCGGCCGCGCGAGATGTAGGCGGCGAACCACTCCGGGCTGTTGGTCGACCAGACGAGGTCGGCGACGTCCTGGTCGGTGAGGTCGTCACGCACCTCGCCCGTGACGCGGAGGTCGGCCGCGAGCTGGAGCATGTTGGTGGCGCGACGCTCGGTGATGTGCCGCCATGCCTGCGCGCACTCGGGGTCGGTGAGTCCGGCATCGCGCAGGGCGAGCAGCAGCGGCGAGATCGTCGGCATCAGCCGGGCCAGCGCGGCGGCGTACGTCTCGAGCTTGCGGCGCGCACCCTCCGCGCGACGGATCTCCTGGACGTAGTCGCGCTCGGTCGCCGGAAGGGGTCGGGACGACGAGGCGAGCACCATGTCGACCACAGTGAGGAGCAGCTGTGGCTTGCGGCCGACCGCGGTGTAGACGGTGTCCACCGACACGCCCGCCCGCCTCGCGATCTCGCTGACCGACGTCGCGGCGTAGCCGCCGGAGACGAACAGGTCGTGCGCGGCGGCGAGGACCCGTGCGCGCGTCTGCTCGGCGGCCGCGCGCCGGGCAGAGGCGTCGTAGGTGCGGGCCTTGCGCTGGGTCGGCACGGGGCCTACCGTAACTGATATTCATCCGAAGTCGATTCGGATCAACGTGGGAGGCCCGATGGACGACGAGGCGACAGCGGTCATGCGGGAGCCGGGCAGCTCCGCGCACGAGACCTGGGCGATGGGTTCGCTCTTCGAGCACCTGCTGGTGGCGGGGGAGTCCGCGGGGCGGCTGGGGGTCGCGGTGGTGACCCAGCCGCCCGGCATCGCGACCCCGCTGCACCGGCACACGCGCGAGGCCGAGGCGTTCTACCTGCTCGAGGGGGAGATGAGCTATCGGGCGGGCGAGGAGCAGTTCGAGCTCTACGCCGGCTGCTTCATGTACCTCCCGCAGGGCCTGCCGCACGCCTTCCGCACACGCGGGACGAGTCCCGTGCGCTACCTCGCGCTCACCGAGCCGGGGCACCTGCTCGGGCTGTACGACGAGGTGGGAGTCCCGGCGGCGGCCCGCCGGATCCCCGGGGAGGGCGAAGGGTTGCCGATGGCCGAGGAGATCGCGCGCTGGAACGAGGTCGGGCCGCGCTACGGGCTCGAGGTGGTCGGCCCGCCGATCCCCGAGGAGGCTCCGGCCTGACGCACTCGGTTTGGGTCTGGGGCCGATCTTCGTCATGGTGGAGGGGACACATTCGCCATACGGGAGGAGAGCCCATGCTTGCTCTCACCGACAACGCGACCGAGATCGTCAACAAGCTCACCGAAGAGGTGCCCGGCATCTCCGCGCTGCGCATCGCGACCGAGCCGGACGGGGAGTCGCTCTCCGTCAGCCCCGCTGAGGCGGCCGCACCGGACGACGTGGTGCTCGAGCAGGACGGCGCCACCATCTACGTCGACCAGCCGGCGTCGGAGTTCCTCTCCGACAAGATCCTGGACGGCGGCGTGGACGAGGAAGGCAACATCCAGTTCGCGCTGGGCCAGCAGGCCTGACGTACCGCTTCAGGAGCCCCGGATCGCTGGTCGGTCCGGGGCTCTTCGCATGATGGCGCCTGAGACGCCGACTGTCATGAGTTCCATCAGCACTGGCACGGCCGGATTCTAGGCATGTCGCAGGCACCGGGTGGTTGCTTCGCCAGATCGCATCGGCGTTCAGCTTGAAGGTGATCCCGGGTGGGCTTGGTTTCGACACGGTCGCTGCGCGACCTGCTCAACCAGCGGAGATCGCGCGACCGGGGCTGAGGGGTCTCGTGACAGGCGCCAGGGCGCCTTCCTCGACCAGCGGTTGGCTAGCTGCGCGGTCGGTCGGCCTGGTAGAGCCAGGACTCGGCCCCATCGCGGGCGAGGGCCCGGCCGACCAGGATGACCGCGGCTTGTTTGAGCTCGGCGGCCTCGACCTGGTCGGCGATGTCGGCCAGCGTCCCGACGAGGACGAGCTCGTCCGGCTGGGTGGCCCGGTGGACGACGGCGACGGGGCAGTCGGCGCCGTACTCCTCGACGAGCTCGAGAGCCAGCTCGCGGGTCTTCGTGATGGCGAGGTGGAGGCAGAGCGTGGCGCGGGTCGCGGCGAACGCGGCCAGGGACTCGGTCGACGGCATCGCGGTCGAGCGGGCCTGGGTGCGGGTCAGCACGACCGACTGCGTGACCAGGGGGACGGTGAGCTCGCGACCGACGGCGGCGGCAGCAGCGGCGTACGCCGGGACTCCCGGGCACACGTCCCACGCGACCCCGGCCGCGTCGAGGCGGGCGGTCTGCTCGGCGAGCGCGGAGTAGAGCGACGGGTCGCCGGAGGTGAGCCGGACGACTTCCTTGCCCCCGGCGGCCGCGTCGACCATGACCGAGGTGATCTGGTCGAGGTGGAGCTTCTGGGTGTCGACCTGCCGCGCGTCGGGGCAGTGGGAGAGGACCTCGGCGTCGAGGTACGTCCCCGGGTAGAGGACGACGTCGGCGGCCGCGAGCAGCGATGCGGCGCGCAGGGTGATCAGGTCCGCAGCGCCGGGGCCGGCGCCGACGAAGTGGACGGTCACTCGCCCTCCACGAACCGCGGCGTCCAGACCTGGCCGGCCGCCGTGACGGTGGTCGAGGAGGCGCCGATGATCAGCAGGCACTTCATGTCGATCGTGTCGGCCTCGAGCTCGGCGAGGGTGGTCACGGTCAGCGACTCCTCGGCCCGACCGACGTCGCGGCCGACCACGACGACGGTGTCGGCGCTGCGGTGCTCGAGGAAGAGCTTCTGCAGGTCGGCGACCCGGGTCGTCCGGCTGCGCGAGGCGGGGTTGTAGACCGCCAGAACCAGGTCGGCCTCGGCGATCGCGCGCAGGCGCTTCTCGATGACCGGCCACGGCTTGAGCCGGTCGCTCAGCGACAGGACCGCGAAGTCCGCGCCGACGGGTGCTCCGGCCCTGGCTGCGACGGCCTGGAAGGCGCTGACGCCGGGGAGGACCTCGATGGGTACGTCGGGGAAGTCCGGGGCGGCTTCGAACACGGCACTCGCCATCCCGAAGACGCCCGCGTCTCCGCCGGACACGACCGCCACCCTCTCGCCCTGCGACGCCAGGGTCAGCGCGTGGCGAGCGCGGTCGACCTCGACGGTGTTGCCGGACGCGTGGCGGGTGAGGCCCTCGCGCTGGGGTACGCGGTTGACGTAGGGCGCGTAGCCGATGACGTGGTCGACGTCGGCGAGGGCCTCGGTGGCCTCGGGGGTGAGCCACTTGTCCGGGCCGGGGCCGAGGCCGATGACCTTGAGCGGCCTTGGTTTCGACACGCTCGTTCCTCGCTGCTCAACCAGCGGCTGCGCGGCGCCTTCCTCGACCAGCGATGCGCTGGTCGCCCTTCTTCCCGTCGGGTCGTCGGACTTGGAGTCGCCGGGGACGACGATCAACGAGAAGTAGGGGACGGAGGTGGGGTCGACGTCGACCACGGGCATCCAGCGCTCGGCGGGCATCGAGGCGCGCTCGACGTACAGCGCGTGCTCGAGGCGGCCGGCCTGGCGCAGGGCCTCGACGACGCGGGGGAAGGTGCGGCCGAGCTTCATGATGATCGCGCCGTCGGTGTCGGCGAGGCGGCGGGCGAGCTCAGGGACCGGGAGGGTGCCGGGGAGCACGGTGAGCACGTCGGTCTGCCGCACGAGCGGCGAGGCGAGGACGGCGGTGGCGGCGGCGAAGGCCGGTACGCCGGGGACGACCTCGGTGGGGAAGCGCGGGGAGAGGCGGTCGTGGAGGTACATGAACGACCCGTAGAACAGCGGGTCGCCCTCGGCCAGCACGACGACGGTCCGCCCGGCCTCGAGGTGCGCGCCCAGCCGGGCGGAGCAGGACTCGTAGAACTCGGCCATCGCGCCGGCGTACCCACCCGGGTGCGCCGTCTCGCCCGTCGTGACGGGATAGCGGAGCTCCTCCTCGATGGCCGACGCCGGGATCAGCGAGGCGGCGATCGTGCGGGCGTTGGACGTCTTGCCGACGCCGGCGTGGAAGGCGATCACGTCGGCCGACTCGATGAGCCGGGCGGCCTTCAGGGTGATCAGCTCGGGGTCGCCGGGGCCGAGCCCGACGCCGTACAACCGGCCCGTCATTCCTTCTCCTGGGCGAGCGCGTTGAGGGCCGAGGCCGTCATCGCCGAGCCGCCGCGACGCCCGCGGATCGTGAGGAACGGGATGTCGAGCGCGACCTCCTCGAGCGCCTGCTTGGACTCCGCGGCGCCGATGAAGCCGACCGGGCAGCCGACGATCGCGGCCGGGCGCGGTGCCCCGTCGAGGAGCATCTCGAGGAGGTGGAAGAGGGCGGTGGGGGCGTTGCCGATCGCGATGACCGCGCCGTCGAAGCGGTCCTCGAGCAGGGACAGCGCGGCGGCGGAGCGCGTCGTACCCATCGCCTTGGCGAGCGCGGGCACCCGCTCGTCGCGGAGCGCGCAGAGCACCTCGTTGTCCTTCGGCAGGCGGGCGCGGGTGACGCCGCTGGCGACCATGTGGGCGTCGGTGATGATCGGGGCGCCGAGGTTGAGCGCGGTGCGGGCGCTGACCACGAGCCGGTCGTGGATGACGAGGTCGTGGGCGAGGTCGATCTGCCCGGTGCCGTGGACCATCCGGACGGCGACGCGCTCGGCGTCGGCCGGCAGGTGGTCGAACCCGGTCTCGCGACGGATCGTCGCGAACGAGTCGACGTAGATCGCGGCACCGTCGTCGATGTAGTCGTAGCGCTTGGTCGGGCGCTGGACCTCGCTCGGGATCTCGCTCTGGATGGTCAGGCTCATCACTGCTCCTCGGGGTTCTCGCCCCTCTCGGCTGGTACGTCGCGCGGGCAGTGTCTGGCTTCGTCCCCTGGCTGGGCTTCGAGGACTGACAGTGGCGGAACCGCCCCGGACTCGCACCGGGTTCCTGCGTTGCGTGACGGGGGCAGCCTAGGGCAGCCGGCGGGCTACGGTCCCCGGGTGTCCGGGACGCACGGTGGACAGCTGGCCGCGAAGTCCGGCGGCGCACGCTGGTGTGCAGGCATGCAGCAGCGTACGGTCGAAGGGTTGGGTGCGGCCTGGCCACTTTCCGGGGCCAGGCCGCAGTCTTCGATCACCCTGCTCGGGTGGATGCACCACCCGGAAGTGGTGAGGCCTTTCGAAGACGACGTCCACGTTAGACGACGTCAAACGTCTGTCCAACCTTCCTCCGGGTGGGGACACGTCCAGCGGTCTATCGTCGCGACATGGACATGATCCCGAGTGAGCAGATCGCCCAGGCCGGGCTGACCGACTGGCGCAAGCTGGCCCAGGGGCTGCACGCCCGCTACCTCGTCGGGTCCTTCGCGGAAGCCGTACGCCTCGTCTCCGCGATCTCCGAGGCCGGTGAGTCGGTCGGGCACCACCCGCGCGCCGTGCTCGGGAACGGCCACGTCGACCTGGAGCTGGTCACCGCCGATGCGATCTACCGCGACGACGACGGCACGGAGTACGTCGTCGAGTGGCCGACGCAGCAGGACCTCGACCTCGCCCGCCGCATCGAGGCGATCGCCTCCGACCTCGGGCTCACCGCGGATCCCGCCGCCGTCGCCGAGCTCGAGCTCGGGCTCGACGTCGACGCGTCGGGGGACGTCGCGCCGGTCTGGGCCGCCCTGCTCACCGGCGACCTCGCCTCGCAGGGACGACGGACTCCGGGCGACGAGGTGCGCGACGCCTCGGTGCGCGTGCCGAACCTGTGGTTCGACGACCTCGACGAGGACGCGGCGCCCGGCCAGCGGTTCCACGTCGAGGTGTACGTCGCCGCGGAGGCGCGCGACGGTCGGGTGGCCGCCGCCCTCGCTGCCGGCGGCACCATCGTGGACGACTCGCAGGCCCCCGGGTTGACGGTGATCGCCGACCAGGAGGGGAACCGCGGGGTCATCTGCGTGGCGTGAGTCCGATCAGGGACTTCCACGGGGTCACGACCAGCTCCTCCGGGAGCGTGAGCGAAAGTTTTCGGTCGAGCACGCCACCGTCGATGGGGACGTGCACGACTCCTTGCACGACCTCGCCGGGGGGCGGGGGTGCGGAGGAGACGAGGGCGCGGGGGTCGGGGTCCTGGGAGGGAAGCGCGACCGGGAGCTCGTCGACGTGCCAGGCGGCGTCGTCGCCGCGGCCGCGGACCTGCTGGAAGGCGCGGGCCAGGCCGTTGAGCCGGGCGGCCGCCTCGGAGACAGGGACGACCGGGCCCCACGCCGACGACCCGATCCGCAGCTGGACCTCGGACGGGGAGAGGGCGACCAGGCCGAGGTCGGTCGACCGCGCGGCGAGGTCGCCGCGGCCGTCGTCGAGGACGAAGAGGAAGCGACCGGGCAGGGACGCGAGGGACGGCGTCGCGCAGATGCGCGCGTCGAGCTCGGCCACGACCGGGCGCAGGTCGGCGCGGCCGCCGACCAGGCCGGTGAGCGGCGACGCCATCACGTTCCGCACCAGCTCGTGGGCGGGATGCGGCAGCAGCCCGGTGCCCCGGATCGCCTCGACGACCTCGGGGAGCAGGTCGGGACCGGAGGAGGGGAGCGCCCGCAGCTGGAGGTTGGCCCGCTTGGTCAGGTGGACCTGCCCGTCGCCGTGCTCCTCAGCGACGGCGACCAGCGACAGCAGCGTCGAGCGGGAGAGATGGCCGCCGGGGAGTCGCAGCCGGACGAGCGCGCCGTCGTCCGCCGGCCACGGACGGAAGACGCCCGGGCAGAGGTCGCCTCGGGTGCGCTCGGTCATGGGCCGAGTGTGGCAGTAGGCTCGCGGCAGCCACCTGCGTGGGACCAGGAACCCGGTGCGAGTCCGGGGCGGTTCCGCCACTGTCAGGCCCGCCAACCGGTGGGCCGAGCCAGACACTGAGCCACGCGGGATCCGACAACGAGGGGCGAGAACCCCCTGGAGGAAATCGTGCGCATCGCACTCCTGTCCACGTCCGACACCGACCTGCTGAGCGCGCGGGCGTCCGGCGCCGACTACGTCCTCGCCAACCCGGCGCGGCCCGGCCACCAGTCGATGGCCGAGGTGATCGAGGGCTGCGACCTCGTCATCGGCCGGCTGCTCGGCTCGCCGCAGGACCTCTGCTCCGGCTTCACCCGCGTCGCCGCGACCGGCATGCCCGTCGTCGTCCTCGGTGGCGAGCAGGCACCGAGCGCCGAGCTGATGGAGCTCTCGTCGGTGCCGATGGGCGTCGCGGCCGAGGCCCACCGCTACCTCGCCGAGGGCGGCCCGGAGAACCTCACCCAGCTCCACGCCTTCCTCTCCGACACCGTCCTGCTCACCGGCGAGGGCTTCGAGCCGCCGGCGGTGCTGCCGCAGTGGGGCTACGCCGCCCGTCCGCAGGCGGAGACGGCTGCGGAGGGCAAGGCACGCGTCGGGGTGCTCTACTACCGCGCCCACGAGGCGAGCGGCAACACCGCCTTCGCCCACGCGCTCGCCGACGCGGTCGACGCGACCGGCCACGCGGTCGGCGTCCCGATCTTCGCCGGGTCGCTGCGCTCCGCGCCCGATGAGCTGTACGACGCCTTCGGCACGCTCGACGCGCTGATCGTCACCGTGCTCGCCGCCGGTGGCCGCACGCCGGCGGGGGCCAGCGCGGGCGGCGACGACGAGTCGTGGGACGTGGCGCGGATGTCGGCGCTCGACATCCCGATCATCCAGGGCCTCTGCCTCACGAGCAGCCGCGCGGAGTGGGAGGAGTCGGACGACGGCGTCAGCCCGCTCGACTCGGCCACCCAGATCGCGATCCCCGAGTTCGACGGCCGGATCATCACCGCGCCGTTCTCCTTCAAGGAGGTCGACTCCGACGGGCTCCCGCACTACGTCGCCGACCCCGAGCGCTGCGCGCGGGTGGCCGGCATCGCGGTCAAGCAGGCCCGCCTGCGCTCCATCCCGAACGCCGAGAAGCGGCTCGCGCTCGTGCTGTCGGCGTACCCCACCAAGCACGCGCGCATCGGCAACGCCGTCGGCCTCGACACCCCGGTCTCCGCGATCCGGATGCTCGAGCGGCTGCGCGCCGAGGGCTACGACCTCGGCACCGACAACGCCGTCACCGACATCCTCGGCCGCGACGCCACCGACACCGAGAAGGGCGACGCGCTGATCCACTCGCTCATCGAGGCGGGCGGGCAGGACGAGGAGTGGCTGACCCACGCGCAGCTGACCGACGCGCACGTGCGGATCACGCCGCAGCAGTACGCCGACTGGACCGCCGACCTGCCCGAGGACCTCAAGGCCGACATGGTCGGGGCCTGGGGCGAGGGCACCGGGTCGCTCTTCACCAACGACGCCGGCGAGCTCGTGCTCGCGACCGTCCAGGCGGGCAACGTGGTGCTCATCATCCAGCCGCCGCGCGGCTTCGGCGAGAACCCGATCGCGATCTACCACGACCCCGACCTGGCGCCGACCCACCACTACATGGGCGCCTACCGGTGGCTGGGCAGTGCTGTTTCCGAGGGGGGTTTCGGGGCCGACGCCGTCGTGCACCTCGGCAAGCACGGCTCGCTCGAGTGGCTGCCCGGCAAGAACGCCGCGCTGTCGGCCTCCTGCGGCACCGACGCGGCGCTCGGCAACCTGCCGATGGTCTACCCGTTCCTCGTCAACGACCCGGGCGAGGGCGCGCAGGCCAAGCGCCGCGCCCACGCCACGATCGTCGACCACCTCGTGCCGCCGATGGCCCGCGCGGAGTCCTACGGTGACATCGCCCGGCTCGAGCAGCTCCTCGACGAGCACGCCAACATCGCCGCGATGGACCCGGCCAAGCTGCCGGCGATCCGCGGCGAGATCTGGCAGCTCATGCACGCCGCCGAGATGCATCGCGACCTCGGCCTCGACGAGCAGCCGGACGACGAGTCGTTCGACGACTTCATCATGCACGTCGACGGTTGGCTCTGCGAGATCAAGGACGCGCAGATCCGCGACGGCCTGCACATCCTGGGCGACGCACCCGCGGGCGAGGCGCGGGTCAACCTCGTCCTCGCGATCATGCGGGCCTCGCAGGTCTTCGGCGGGCAGGCGCAGGCGGTGCCGGGGCTCCGGGCCGCGCTCGGGCTGAAGGAGAACGCCGAGGCCACCAGTGCCGTCGACGCGATCGAGGCGAAGGCCCGCGCGCTCGTGCAGGCGATGGACGACGCCGACTGGGACGTCGCCGCCGCGGCCACGCTCCACGACGACCCCGAGGTCCAGCGGGTGCTGGAGTTCGCCGCCACCCAGGTCGTGCCCCGCCTCGCCCGCACCACCGACGAGCTGGACGCGGTCGTGCACGCCCTCGACGGCGGCTTCATCGCCGCCGGCCCGTCCGGCTCGCCCCTGCGTGGGCTGGTCAACGTGCTCCCGACCGGCCGCAACTTCTACACCGTCGACCCGCGCGCGGTCCCGTCGCGCCTCGCCTGGCAGACCGGGATGGCGATGGCCGAGTCGCTGGTCGCGAAGTACGTCGACGAGACCGGCGGCTACCCCGAGTCGGTCGGCCTGTCCGTCTGGGGCACGAGCGCGATGCGGACCTCCGGCGACGACATCGCCGAGGTGCTCGCGCTGATGGGCGTCCGCCCCGAGTGGGACCCGGCCTCGCGCCGGGTCAACGACCTCACCGTCATCCCGCTCGACGAGCTCGGCCGTCCGCGCATCGACGTCACGGTGCGGATCTCCGGCTTCTTCCGCGACGCCTTCCCGCACGTGGTCGCGATGCTCGACGACGCCGTCCAGCTGGTCGCCTCGCTCGACGAGCCGGACGACCAGAACTACGTGCGCGCCCACACTCGCGCCGACCTCGCCGAGCACGGCGACGAGCGCCGCTCGACCACCCGGATCTTCGGCTCCAAGCCGGGGTCCTACGGGGCCGGCATCCTGCAGGTCGTCGAGTCGGGCAACTGGCGCAGCGACCAGGACCTCGCCGAGGTCTACACGGCCTGGGGCGGCTTCGCCTACGGCCGCGACCTCGACGGCGCACCCGCCGCCGACGACATGCGCACCAACTACAAGCGCATCAAGGTCGCCGCGAAGAACGTCGACACCCGCGAGCACGACATCGCCGACAGCGACGACTACTTCCAGTACCACGGCGGCATGGTCGCCACCGTGCGCGCGCTGACCGGCAGCGACCCCAAGGCGTACGTCGGTGACTCGACGACCCCGGACGCGGTGCGGACCCGGACGCTGCAGGAGGAGACGAACCGCGTCTTCCGGGCCCGCGTCATCAACCCGCGCTGGATCGGGGCGATGCAGCGCCACGGCTACAAGGGCGCCTTCGAGCTCGCCGCCACCGTCGACTACCTCTTCGGCTTCGACGCGACCGCGGGCGTGGTGCACGACTGGATGTACGAGTCGCTCGCCAAGGAGTACGTCCTCGACGAGACCAACCAGCAGTTCCTGCGCACGTCGAACCCGTGGGCGCTGCGCGGCATCGTCGAGCGGCTGCACGAGGCCGCCGACCGCGGCCTCTGGGCCGAGCCGGACGCCGACGTGATGGCTGCGCTCCAGCAGGTCTACCTCGACGTCGAGGGCGAGCTGGAGGACCGGTGACGTCGCGTGTCCGCATCGTCGGGATCGGCTGCCACCCCGAGCAGCTGACGCTCGAGGCGCGGTCCGCGATCGAGTCGTGCGACTACGTGATCGCCGCCGACAAGGGCTCGGACGACCCGCTCCTCGCACTGCGTCGGTCGATCTGCTCCTCGCTCGGCGTCGAGCTGGTGGCCGTCGCCGACCCGCCCCGTGATCGCTCCTCCGGTCTCGACGAGGCCGGCTACGACGGCGCGGTCCTCGACTGGCACGACGCGCGGGCGGCGGCGTACTCCTCCGTCATCTCCGCACGTCCCGGCACGGTCGGGTTCCTCGTGTGGGGCGACCCGGCGTTCTACGACTCGACGATCCGGGTGGTCGACCGGCTGGGACTGGAGTACGACGTCCTGCCGGGCGTCTCCGCGATCTCGCTCCTCGCCGCCCGCCACCGGCTCGTGCTCCACGAGGTCGGCCGGCCGGTGCTGGTGACGACCGGGCGCCGGCTCGCCGCCGAGGTCGAGGCCGGCCACGACAATCTCGTCGTGATGCTGGACGGTCGGCTGCAGGCCGCGGAGCTGGCGGGCGACTGGGACATCTGGTGGGGCGCCAACCTCGGCAGCCCCCACGAGGAGCTGGTCGCCGGCCGGCTGGCCGACGTCCTCGACGACCTCACTGACGCGAGGACCAGGGCCAGGCAGTCCGACGGCTGGGTGATGGACACCTACCTGCTCAGGCGGGCTCAGAGGACCACGCCACCGGGCCTGCGGGGCTGAGGCCGGGGCGCCACGGACGCGCTGACCACCGAGCAGGTGGTGAGCGCGATCAGGCAGACCCCGGCGGCCGACAGCGGCACGAGGTAGACGAGGTAGTTGAAGCCGCCCATCCAGCCGCCGCTGTGGCCGTCGAGGACGGCCACGGACTCGGAGGCTCCCCACCACAGGCCGGCCGTGACGCCGACGGCGGCCAGGAGCGCCCACGGCAGGGAGCACAGGCACGCCGCGACGACGAGGCCGGTCGCGGCCACGGCGACGAGCACGTAGAGCGTCGCGTTGATGGAGTCGATCCGGTAGGGGTCGACGGCAGTGAGTGCGTGGGCCGTCCCGAGCCAGGCGAGGGCGACGGCGACGAAGGCGAGGGCGGCGGCGAGGAGCGGGTGCGATCGGGGCATGGCTGCACGCTACGAAGCAGCGGTGCCCCACGGATTGAGCAATGGTGCTCAGTCGGCATGGCCCGCTCGGACAAGAAATCAAAGTTGAGGGGAATCGACTCAACTTCTGGCGCGTTGGACCCAGTGTCGACCACAGTGGTCGCACGCCGAGTCATGAGGAGATGAGTTGAGCACGTTCGGTGCCGAGAAGTTCACCACCCGCAGCCGAGAGGTCATCGAGGCTGCCCAGCTGGCCGCCACCACGGGCGGCAACACCCACACCGAGCCCATCCACCTGCTCGTCGCGCTGCTGAAGCAGGAGGACGGAACCAGTCGGAGCCTCGTGCAGAAGGCCGGCGTGGACGCCGCCCCGCTGCTCGCGCAGGCCGAGGGCGTCCAGCAGAAGCTGCCTCGTGCGACCGGTACGACGGTCCAGCAGCCGAGTGCGTCGCCGTCACTGACGCGCGTCCTCGCGAGCTCGCTCGACCTGGCCGGATCGATGAAGGACGACTACGTCGCCACCGACCACCTGCTCGTCGCCCTGGCGACCGTCGAGTCGCCCGCGCAGAAGGTGCTGACCGACGCCGGCCTCACCGCCGACGGCCTGCGCGAGGCGATCACCGCCGTCCGCGGCAACCGCCGGGTGACCAGCGAGAGCGCCGAGGCGTCCTACGAGTCGCTCGAGAAGTTCTCCGTCGACCTCACCCGGCAGGCCGAGGACGGCAGGCTCGACCCCGTCATCGGCCGCGACGCCGAGATCCGGCGCGTGATCCAGGTGCTGTCACGGCGCACCAAGAACAACCCCGTCCTCATCGGCGAGCCCGGCGTCGGCAAGACCGCCGTCGTCGAGGGGCTCGCCCAGCGCGTCGTCGCCGGCGACGTCCCCGACTCGCTCAAGGGCCGCCGGGTGCTGAGCCTCGACCTGGCCGCGATGGTGGCCGGTGCGAAGTACCGCGGCGAGTTCGAGGAGCGGCTCAAGGCCGTCCTCGAGGAGATCAAGGACGCCGGCGGTCAGGTCATCACCTTCATCGACGAGCTGCACACGGTCGTCGGTGCGGGCGCCGGCGGCGACTCCGCCATGGACGCCGGCAACATGCTCAAGCCGATGCTGGCGCGTGGTGAGCTGCACATGATCGGCGCGACGACGCTGGACGAGTATCGCGAGCGCATCGAGAAGGACCCCGCGCTCGAGCGCCGCTTCCAGCAGGTCTTCGTCGGCGAGCCCAGCGTCGAGGACACCATCCAGATCCTGCGCGGCATCCAGGAGAAGTACGAGGCGCACCACGGCGTCCGGATCACCGACGCCGCACTGGTCGCCGCCGCCACCCTGTCCGACCGCTACATCACCGGCCGCCAGCTCCCCGACAAGGCGATCGACCTCATCGACGAGGCCTCGTCGCGCCTGCGCATGGAGCACGAGTCGAGCCCCGAGGAGATCGACGTGCTCCGTCGGCAGGTCGAGCGCCTGAAGATGGAGGAGTTCGCGCTCGACAAGGAGTCCGACGACGCGTCCGTCGAGCGGCTGGCCGTGCTCCGCAAGGAGATGGCTGACCGCGAGGAGGAGCTGCGCGGGCTCGAGGCTCGCTGGGAGCGCGAGAAGGACCAGCTCCAGGGCGAGGGCGAGCTGCGCCGCCAGCTCGACGCCCTGAAGATCGAGGCCGAGAAGAAGCTGCGCGAGGGCGACCTCGCGGGTGCCTCGGAGATCCAGTACGGCCGGATCCCCGAGCTCGAGGAGCAGATCGAGCAGGTCGAGAAGGCCGAGCAGGTCGACCTCGAGCCGCTCGTCGGCGAGGAGGTCGGCGCCGAGCAGATCGCCGACGTCGTCGAGGCGTGGACCGGCATCCCCACCGGCAAGATGTTGCAGGGCGAGACGGCCAAGCTCCTCCAGATGGAGGACGTCATCGGCGAGCGCCTGATCGGCCAGCGCGAGGCGGTCACGGCCGTGTCCGACGCCGTACGACGCTCGCGCGCCGGCATCGCCGACCCCAATCGGCCGACCGGGTCGTTCCTCTTCCTCGGCCCGACCGGCACCGGCAAGACCGAGCTCGCGAAGTCGCTCGCGGACTTCCTCTTCGACGACGAGCGGGCGATCGTCCGGATCGACATGAGCGAGTACAGCGAGAAGCACTCGGTCTCGCGGCTCGTCGGCGCGCCTCCCGGCTACGTCGGCTACGACGAGGGCGGCCAGCTCACCGAGGCCGTGCGGCGGCGCCCCTACAGCGTCGTGCTGCTCGACGAGGTCGAGAAGGCGCACCCCGAGGTCTTCGACATCCTGCTGCAGGTGCTCGACGACGGCCGGCTCACCGACGGCCAGGGGCGCACGGTCGACTTCCGCAACACGTTGCTGATCCTCACCTCCAACCTCGGCTCGAACTTCCTGGTCGACCCGAACCTCATGCCCGACACCAAGAAGATGTCGGTGATGAACGTGGTGCGGCAGCACTTCAAACCGGAGTTCCTCAACCGGCTCGACGAGGTCGTGATGTTCGAGGCGCTGAGCAAGGACGACCTCGCGCACATCGTCGACCTGCAGCTCGCGCTGCTCGAGAAGCGGCTCGCGGTCCGGCGGATCACCATCTCGGTGACCGACGCCGCGCGCGCGTGGCTGGCCGAGACCGGCTACGACCCGGCGTACGGCGCCCGGCCCCTGCGCCGGCTCATCCAGTCGGCCATCGGCGACCCGCTCGCCCGGCAGCTGATCGCCGGTGACGTCACCGACGGGGGCGCGGTCACGGTCGACGTCGGTGACGACGGGCTCGTGCTCCGCTAGGTCGAGCCTCACCCCGGCCGCGAGGACCCAGCCCGTGGACGGCGGACGGACCGGACGGCCGGGCAGAACTAGCGTGAGGCCGTGACGGAGAGCGCGCTGGCCGAGCGGAGCGAGATCGGCACGGCCCGCCGGTGGGGGATGCTCGGCGCGAGCACGGCGGCCCAGGCCGCGGCCGCGGTGATGACCAACGGTGCGGTCTTCCTGATCCCGGCGCTGCACGAGCAGCGCGGGATGAGCATCGCCGAGGCGGGCGTCGTCACCGCGACCCCGATGATCGGCGTGATGCTGACGCTGGTCGCGTGGGGCTGGTTCACCGACCGCCGTGGCGAGCGGATCGCGCTGGTGGCCGGCCTCGGCCTCGCGGCCGTCGCCGGCCTGCTCGCCGTGCTGGCCGAGGACGGTGTGCTGCTCGCGATCGCACTCGGCCTCGGCGGAGCCGCCGCGGCGAGCACCAACGCCGCGTCGGGCCGCGTCGTGGTCGGCTGGTTCCCACCGCACCGCCGCGGGCTGGCCATGGGGATCCGGCAGATGGCACAGCCGATGGGCGTCGGGATCGCCGCCATCGCCGTCCCGGTCGTCGCCGACGGCCACGGCATCCGCGCAGCCCTCTGGGTGCCGACGATCGCGTGCGCGCTCGCCACGGTCGTCGTGGCGCTCGTCGTGGTCGACCCGCCGCGGACCGCGCCGAAGGAGGGCACGGCGCCCAACCCCTACCGCCAGGACCGCTACCTCGCGCGCATCCACGGCGTCTCGGTGCTCCTGGTCGTGCCGCAGTTCGTCGTGTGGACCTTCGCGCTCGTCTGGCTGATCCAGGACCGCGGCTGGTCGCCCGCGGCCGCCGGCTCGCTCGTCGCCGGCACCCAGGTGCTGGCTGCGTTCGGCCGGATCGCCGCCGGCCAGCTCTCCGACCACGTCCGGTCGCGGATGCGTCCGCTCCGCTGGGTCGCGATCGCGGCGGGCCTGGCGATGGCGCTGCTTGGCCTCGCGGCCGGCCTCGACCTCGCGGTCGCCGTACCCCTCGTGGTCGTCGCCACGGTGATCACCGTCGCCGACAACGGGCTCGCCTTCACCGCCGTCGCCGAGCGCGCCGGCCCGTTCTGGTCGGGCCGCGCGCTGGGCGTGCAGAACACCGCGCAGTTCCTCGCCGCCGCCCTCGTGCCGCCCATCGGCGGCCTGGCGATCGGGAGTGCCGGGTACGCCGGCACGTTCGCGCTCGCGGCCCTCTTCCCGCTGCTGGCGGTGGCCCTGGTGCCGGTCTCGGACGAGCGCCCGCTCGAGTAGGTGTGGCAGGGTCGGAGCACGCGCCCCGGCCGACTCGGCTGGCCGGGGCACTTCTCTCGGGAGCTCCACATGCATCGATCGAACCTGCCCCGACCGCGCTCGCGCGCGGTCGCCGTCGTCCTCGCCCTCCTGGTCGCGACCTCCCTGATGATCGTCGCCGCACCGGCCCAGGCGGCCAGCGCGTGGCCGGTCACCCAGGCCGGACAGCCGCGCAACAACAACGCGATGGCGCTGCAGTACCTCCTGACCTCGCGCGGCTACGCCACCTCCGCCGACGGTGTCTTCGGGTCCGGCACGACCACCAACCTCAAGGCCTTCCAGTCCGCCCAGGGCATCGGTGCCGACGGCATCGCCGGCAGCGGCACGTGGCCGCGGCTCGTCGTCCAGGTGGGCCAGGGCTCGGCCGACACCAACGCGGTGAAGGCGGCGCAGACGCAGCTCAACAAGTACGGCGCGAACCTCGTCGCCGACGGCGTCTTCGGGTCCGGCACCCGGGCGGCCGTCGTCTCCTTCCAGGCCAGCCGCGGGCTGTCGCAGTCGGGCACGGTCGACGCCGCGACGTGGCAGGAGCTGCTCGGCTGGAGCCAGGCCGGCGACCAGTCGCTGTGCTACTCGACCGGCGGCTCGACCGCCTCGTCACTGCTGCCGTCCCAGGTCGCCAACGTGCAGGCGGTCCTCGGTGCGACCCGGGCGGCCGGCGGCAACCGCAACGCCCAGATCATCGCGCTGATGACGGCCATGCAGGAGTCGAAGCTCTGCAACATCCAGTTCGGCGACCGCGACTCGCTCGGGCTCTTCCAGCAGCGCCCGAGCCAGGGCTGGTGCCCCGGCAGCGTCGCGTGCGTGGACCCGACGGCGTCCACCCAGGGCTTCCTCGGCGTCTCGTCGTCCACCTCCAACCCGGGGCTCTTCGACGTCTCCGGCTGGGAGTCGATGAGCAAGACCCTCGCCGCCGACAGGGTGCAGCGCTCCTGCTGCCCCAACGCCTACGCGCAGTGGGAGTCGATGGCCGCCACGCTGGCCGACACCTACTGAGCCGACGCCGCCAGCGCAGGGGCCGCTCAGTCGAAGGGGTTGAGGGTGCCGAAGAGGCCGTCGACGAGCGAGTCGGACCGCTCGTAGTCGCGGGCGGCGGCCATCAGGTTGTCCGAGGTGAGGCCGACGGCCTGCGAGCCGGACCGCAGGCTGTCGGCCGACACGTCGAGCAGCTGCCTGATCGCCGAGGCGAGCTTCGCGCAGCCGGGCACCTGGCCGAGGTCGAGGCCGGTGACGTGCACGCCGGCCACGGTGGAGGAGGCCGTCATCAGCCGGCCGGCGGGCTTGTCGAGCTCGTCGGAGGCCTGCCGCAGCGTGCCCGGCTTCACGTCGAAGTCCGCGCCGAGCCCGAGGCTCGAGAGCGGGGTGACGGTGAGGTACGGGTTGGACCAGAGGTCGTCGTCGTCCGGCACCCCGGGGACCCAGCCCCACGAGCTGCCGTCGTCGTCGTACTTCTCCGCGCTGGACTCGTAGAGCGTGACGAAGCTGCCGTCGACCTCGACGACGCCCTCTGACATGTTGGGCAGCGAGTAGGGGTCGCTGCGCTCGCCGGTGTCGCGGTCCTGCACGATCAGCGAGCCCTCGTCGAAGCGGTTCGGCGAGGTGCTGAAGACGTACTCGCCGTCGCGCACGACGACGCCCTGCGCCTTGGGCGGCGTGTCGATCGAGACCGCCTTGCCGGTCGAGCTGTCGACGACCGGTTGCCAGTCGCCGAAGGCGTCCTTCTCGTAGACGTAGAGCTTGTCGGCGGCGTAGTCGCCGAGGTAGAGCCGGCCGTCGTGGACGGCGGAGTACGACCCGCCGCCGGGCACGTCCTGGACCGACGAGGGCGTCACCGTCGCGCCGTCCTGCTGGTCGCGGATGTCGGCCATCGAGTAGGTGTAGACGCGGCCCTTGTCGACGACGATCACGTCGTCGCCCTGCACGCTCACGCCGCCCGCGTGGGAGGGCGCGTCGGCCGTCGTCGTGCCGCCCAGGTCGACGTCGCCGATCTCCTGGCCGGTCACGCTGTCGACCAGCGCGATCGTCGACCCGTCCGAGGAGTAGTAGGTCATGACGTAGGTCCCGGTGCGTGGGTCGTAGGCCAGGCCCTGCGGCGTGAGGCCGCGCTCGTCCCCGGTGGCGGCGGTGTTGGGGATGAGGGGACCGAAGGTGCTGCCGCTCTCCCTGGCCCACTCCTCGTTCTTCTCGAGCCCCTGCTCGACCCACTTCCGGGTCTCCGCGTCGAGCTCGTCGAGGTCGACGTCGTCGCCCATGATCACCGCGGCGATGCCGGTGAGCTGCTGGCTGTAGGTCGCCCCGGTCTCCACGAGTCGCGCCTGCACCGCGAGGCCGAGGACCTGCTCGAGCACGGGGAGCAGGCCGCTCGGCCGGTTGCGCCAGAAGGAGATGTAGTGGTCGGCGTTCTGCACGGCGACGTCGTACGCCGCCGCAGCCGTGTCG
This sequence comes from Nocardioides exalbidus, assembly GCF_900105585.1. Taxonomy (NCBI): domain Bacteria; kingdom Bacillati; phylum Actinomycetota; class Actinomycetes; order Propionibacteriales; family Nocardioidaceae; genus Nocardioides; species Nocardioides exalbidus. The sequence goes on along the minus strand of NZ_FNRT01000002.1, from coordinate 973,928 downwards.
AGTGCCCCGCGGGCCCGCGCGAGCATGGTGCGGTTGACGTTGACGCCGCTGGCCAGCTGGGCCAGCCGCGCCTCGAAGCCGGCCGAGGCGGCGCCCGTCCAGTCGGTCGTCGCGCCGGCGTCGTGGATGCGCGAGCGGGCGTCGTCGAGGTCGTGGCCGACGTCGCGCAACGTGTCGGCGGCGCCGGTGACGGCGCCCGGGTTGCCGGACACCAGCCGTCGGTACTCGATCTCCGGGTCGATCACTGCGGTGCTCCGCCCAGGTCGAGGAGGTCGGTCGGCGAGGTGTCGACCGGCAGGCGCACGACGGCGCCCGCGGTGCCCTCGACGCTGGTGCACGCCCCGTCGGGGACCACGCAGGTGATGACCGACCGGGTCCCGCCCGGCCCGGTCGGGGCGACGCCGAGGACCGTCGTGTCGTCGAGCCACCAGCCCGGCTCCCACGAGTCGGTCCCGGTGCGGGGGCGGAGGCGCTCGCCGTCGGCCGACAGCAGCACCGGCTGCGCGCCGCGGTCGTCGATCCGCCACCGGCCGTCGGGGCTCGTGGGGTCGAGCGGGCTGCGCACGGGGGAGTCGATCGGGTCGACCTCGGTGCCCTCGCCTCCCGGCAGTGCGTATGCGATGCCGCCGAGCCCCTCGACGTAGGCGGTGCCGGCGTCGGGGAACCGCACGCTGAGGTTGGTCTCGGGGTAGTCGTGGGCCAGGTCGTCCTCGGTCGGGTCGCCCATCCCGTCGGTGGTGTCGACCACGCGCTCGCCGGTCGTCAGGTCCACCACGACGGCAGTCGCCTGGTGGTAGTCGCTGAAGTCGTCCTCCGGGCCGGACGTCGCGTCGACGACCCCGAGGTAGCGCCCGTCGGGCGAGGAACCGAGCGACTCGACGTAGACCGTCAGGCCGGTCTCGACGATCGCGCCGTCGCGGTCGGCGAAGCTCAGCGGGCCGGTGGTCATGTTGGCGTGGTCGACGTCGTCGCCGTCGGCGGGCGTGAAGTAGACGCCGTCGCCGGCGACGACGTAGGTGGTCATCGCGCCGCCCGTGTCGACGGTGCTGCCGTCGGGGAGGTGCACGACGCTCCCCTCCGCCCAGACGAGCCCGTCCGTCGCGACGGGGTCGGTGCTCGTCGTCCACGACGGGTCGTCGGACGGGGCCGGGGCCTCGCGGTCGCCGCCGCCGGACGCGCACGCGGTCGCCAGCAGCAGCAGGACTGCTGAGGCGGCGAGCGTGGTCCGCGTGCGGGGCATGGAGAGCAGTCTGCCCCCGCGATCGGCCGAGGAAACCGAAACCACGTCCACCGATCACGGTCCTCTCAGCGGCGGCTCAGCCGGCTGGGGGATGCTGTCCCTCGTGAGCACCACGACCACCACTGCGCGCCGGTGGTGGCAACTGCCGGACACGCCGGTGCCCGGAGGGGTGCCCGACCTGGCGAGGGCGCTGCTCTGGGCCGAGCTCGCGATCGTCCTGCTCGTGTCGCTGGGCCGGAGCGCGATCTACTCCGTCGTCAGCCTCGTCTCCGCGCTCACCGCGCCGGGACCGCTGTCCTCGCAGGCGGCGAACCTCAACAACTCGCTCGCCCCCGACCGGCCCTGGCTCGACCTGACCTACCAGCTGCTGCGGATCGGCTTCGCGCTCGTGCCCGTCGCGCTGGCGGCGTACCTCCTGGTCCGCTCCGGCAGCTGCCTGCGGGAGGTCTGGGCCCGCGACGGCGGCTGGCACGGCCTGCGTGACTGGGGACGCGGCGCGGTGCTCGCGGCCGGCGTCGGGTCGGTCGGCGTGGTCTTCTACCTCGCCACCTTCGCGCTCGGGACCAACCTCACCGTGGTCGCGCAGTCGCTCCCGGGGGAGTGGTGGCGGACGCCGGTGCTGGTCCTCGCGGCCGCGGAGAACGCCGTGCTCGAGGAGTTCATCGTGCTCGGCTTCGTCCAGGTGCGGCTGCGCCAGCTCGGCTTCGGCGACTCCGCGGCGATCGGCCTCGCGGCCCTGCTGCGCGGCAGCTACCACCTCTACCAGGGCCTCGGGGGCTTCGTCGGCAACCTCGCGATGGGGCTGCTCTTCGGCTACCTCTTCCGCCGCTGGGGGCGGGTGATGCCGTTCGTCGTGGCGCACACGCTGCTCGACGTGGGTGCCTTCGTGGGGTACGCCGTCCTGGCTGGCCGCGTCGACTGGCTGCCGACGCTCTAGGGCCCGGGTCGGCTCAGGCGGTCCCGACCGGGCGGGTCTCCGGCGCGGCGAGCCACAGGGGGATGGCGAGCAGGCTCACCAGGGCGGTCGTGGCGAAGGCCCAGCCGAAGCCGGCCTGGTCGGCGACCAGTCCGACGAGGACGGGGCCGAGGATCGCGCCGGCGTCCTGCGACATCTGGAAGGTGCTGAGCACCGTGCCGCCACTGCGACCTGACCCGACCACGTCCGCGACGCTGGCCTGCTGGCCCGGGTTGACCAGCCCGGCGCCGATCCCGGACAGCACCGAGAGGACGAGGAGCACCACGAGCGAGCTGCTCAGGCCGAGCGGACCCAGCGACAGCGCCGTGACGACGAGTCCGACCACCACCAGGGGGCGCCGGCCGAGCGAGTCGGCCAGCCGCCCGGAGACCTGCAGGGTGGCGGCCGTGCCGGCGGCTGCCAGGGCGAGGGCGACGCCGGCGACCCAGGTGTCGTCGTGGATGGCCACGGCCAGCTGCGGCAGCACCGCCACCCGGACGCCGAAGTTGCACCAGCCGTTGGCGAAGCCGGAGCCGAGCGCGGCGACGTAGGTCCGGTGCCCCAGTGCCTCACGCAGCCGCATCGGCGGAGCAGGTGGCCCGGCGGCCTCGGCGGGACGCAGCCGGGCGCCGCTGAGGCGTACGCCGACGATCCCGGCCGCGGCCACCAGCGCCACGGCGTAGACGATGAACGGCGCGCGCAGCCCGAACCCGGCGAGCGCACCGCCGAGCACCGGACCGATCATCCCGCCGACCAGGAACGCGCTGGCGTAGCCGGAGGAGACGCGCCCGCGCATCGCCGGCGGCGCCAGCCGCACGAGCAACGCCATCGCGGAGACGGTGAACATGGTCGAGCCGATGCCGCCGAGACCGCGCAGCACCAGGAGCTGGACGTAGGACTGGGCGAAGGCGGTGGCCAGCGACGACGCCGCGACCACGAGCAGGCCGGCGAGGTAGACGGGGCGCTCACCGAGCCGCTGGACGAGCGCCCCGCCGGCCGGTGCGAAGACCAGCCGGAAGAACGCGAAGGCCGAGACGACCACGGACGCGGCCGCGACGCCGACGTCGAAGCTGCGCGCGTAGGCAGGAAGGACGGGGGAGACGAGGCCGTAGCCGACCGCGATCAGGAACGCGGCGACGAGCAGGACGCGGATCTCGGCCGGGAGCGCGGGACGGCCGGCAGTGTCGGTGCGCCTCACGCGCGGGCGTCGATCGCGGCCTTCACGGAGCCAGCCTAGGTGGGCGTGATCGACGCCGGTCCCGCCGGGTGGGTCGGCGGGCTGCTGACCCGTCGCCCCACCCGGCGAGGGGTTCAGCGGCGGACCTTGACCTTCTTCGAGCTCTTCTTCGCGGTGTCGTAGTTCTTCTTCTTCACCTTGACCACGACGGAGACCTTCTTGCCGCGGTCCTTGCGGCCGAGGCGGTAGGACGCCTTCTTCGCGCCCTTGATCTTCTTGCCGTTGCGCATCCACTGGTAGCGGACCTTCACGCCCTTCTTGCCGGGCTTGGGCTTCCAGCCCTTGAGCTTCACGGTGAGGACGCGACCGGCGCGCGGCACACCCTTCAGCTTGGGCCGCTTCGTCTTGAAGGTCGCCTTGCCGATGGCCACGGGCGCGCTGCCGAGGCCGACCGAGCTGTAGAAGGGAGCGCTGCCGACGACGCCGACGCTGAGCGCGTGCCCGATCAGCGACGCGCCGGGGGTGTAGGTCGCCCCGACTGCACCCGGGACGGCCACGCCGTCGACGTACCACTGGTAGCTGAAGCTGACGGCCGGCGTCCAGCCGGCCGGGGTGGCGACGGCGGTGCCCTTGTAGCGGGCCGAGCCGGTGATCGCGACGGTCCCGGGGTAGATCTGCGACTGGCGGTAGTTGGCCGCGAGCCCGATCTGCTCGTTGATCGCGCGGGTGTTGTCGATCGCCGGGTTGCCTTGGGGGATGCCGTTCCAGAGCACGCCCGGGCCGGAGTAGACCGCGGCGCGGGTGCACGACACCCCGGCCGCGTCGCAGGCGCTCGGGTAGGCCATGACGGTGTAGGTCCTGGCGGCGAGGTCGACGTAGCCGCGGGCGTAGGCCTTGCCCCGCGACGACGGCGGGGAGCTGGCGCCGGCGTCGTGGTCGGCGCTGAGGTTGTGGCCGAGCTCGTGGGCGAACGTCATGTTGCCGGTGGCGCAGCTGGGGCCGTAGAGCGCGGTGAAGGCGTAGTTCGGGTCGTTCTTGGCGTCACCCGATCCGATGTAGCCGATGCCGCACGAGATGCTGCCGGGGTAGTTGGAGTGCCACATGCTGACCAGGTCGGCGTGGACCTCCTCGCGGAACCCGGCCACCTCGTCGTACTGGCCGTCGGACGGGTTCTGCAGCGCGTAGAGCGAGGACTGGGTGCTCGCCAGCTGCGGCTGGGCGAGCTGGCGGGTGCCGACGAGCCGCACCTGGGTGGGGATGCCCGAGGCGGCGAAGGCCTGGTTGGTCTGCGTGATGCCCAGCGCGAACTGGGCGCGCATCGGACCGTCGCCGAGCTCGGCGACCAGCGAGGCGGGGTAGACGATCGCGACGTCGATGGTGCTCGCGGCGTCCTCGGCCGTGTCGGGCGCCTCGGCGCTCGCGGCATCGCCACCGGCGGCGGGCGCCTGGCGTCGCGGCGCCGCGTGGTCGGCGTGGTCGGCGTGGTCGGCGCCGGCCTCGTCGGGCAGGATCGCGTCCTTGCCCTCGCCGGCGAAGGCGGGGACCTCGGTCAGGACGTAGTCGCCGGCCTTGGTGCTGGTGACCTCGTAGGTGCCCCGCTCGGCGGAGCTGATCGTGATGTGGCGGTAGCCGTCGACGTCGACGGCCGCGAAGGTGCCGCCCTCGCCGGCGAGCGAGCCGGTCCACGACGTCACGCCGTCGACGGTGCGCTGCGCGTCGACGACCGCGGTGACGGACTCGCCGCCGAAGAGGTCGATCGCGAGCCGGTCGCCCGCGCGAGCGGCGTCGAGGCCGGACTCGTCGATCGCGACGGAGCGCGAGCGGTCACCGGTCAGGCCGGGTGCGCGGGTGGGGCCGTCGGAGGTCGACAGCAGGTCGACCTTCCCGGGCTTCGCGACGGGAGCCGCGGTGGCGGTGTTGCCGGGAACCATCGACGCGGCGAGCGCGATCGTGGCGAGGCCGGCGATGCTGGACAGGACTTTGCGGGTCGGCATGTGGAGTCCCCCTTCTCTCGAGGTCGTACGTGCCCCGAGCGGGCAGCGTCCAAACCGTGAGGGGGCAGCCTCTCACTCGCCGGTGTCGACGTCCTCGGTCGCGAGCGCTTCGGCCTGCCGCCTCCGCTGGGCGCGGCGGGTCAGCAACCCGCCCGCCCACAGCGCCCAGAGGACGAGCACGGGCTGGAAGAAGAGCCGGACGAACCGGGCGCGGTCGGTGTCGAGGCCGAACGCGTCCGTGCCCTCGACGTACTGCGCGATGTTGCCCGGGAAGATCGCGACGTAGAAGGCCGCGAGCAGCGCGCCGATCGTGCCGCGGTGCTTCGGCAGCGCGACGAAGGCACCGCCCAGCGCGATCTCGACGACGCCCGAGCCGACGACCGTGACGTCCTCGTCGATCGGGAACCAGTCGGGCACCTGCGCCTGGAACTCCTGGCGCTGGGTGGTCAGGTGCAGCACGCCTGCCCCCACCATCGCCGAGCCGAGCAGGATGCGTCCGATCGTCTGCGCCTTCATGCGGCCAGCCTAGTTCTCGCGATCAGGGCAGGAGCACGCCCGGGTTCATCAGGCCGCGGGGGTCGAGCGCGTGCTTTACCGCGCGCATCAGGTCCACCTCGACCCCGGACTTGTACGACGACCCCGCGACGGCCTTCGACCGACCGAGGCCGTGCTCGGCGCTGATGGAGCCGTGGCCGGCGGCGACGGAGTCGTAGATCGCCCTCGAGAGGTCCGGCGCCGCCGCGAGGAGCTCGGCGTCGCGACCCTTCCCGTCCAGCACGGGTGCGCTGACGTTGTAGTGCAGGTTGCCGTCGCCGACGTGTCCGTAGGTCACCGGACGGACCCCGGGCAGGACCTCCTCGAGCACCGGCGCCATCGCGGTCGCCCACGCGGCGAGGTCGGCGATGGGGAGCGTGACGTCGTGCTTGAGCGTGGCTCCCTCGACCTTCTGCGCCTCCGAGATGCCCTCGCGCAGCGCCCACAGCGCGGACCGCTGGGCCGGGCTGCCGGCGATGGCCGCGTCGGCGACGAGGCCGGCCTCGACCCCCTCGCCGAGGATCGCCTCGAGCGCGTCGTCGAGGCCCTCCTCGGTCGCCGCCCCGGCGAGCTCGACCAGGACGTACCAGTCGCTCGGCTCGGCCAGCGGGTCCGTCGCCCCGGGCAGGTGCGCGAGCACCAGGTCGACCGCCTGCCGGTTGGCGATCTCGAAGGTCGAGAGGTGGGCGCCGGCGCGCGACTGCGCGACGCCCAGCAGGGAGACGGCGGCCTCGACCGACGCGACGGCGACCCACGCCGTCGCGTGGCGCGGCGTCGCCGGGAAGAGCCGGAGCACGGCGCCGGTGATCACGCCGAGCGTGCCCTCGGAGCCGACGAAGAGCTGGGTCAGGTCGTAGCCGGTGTTGTCCTTGCGGAGCCCGCGCAGCCCGTCCCACACCCGGCCGTCGGGGAGCACGACCTCGAGGCCGAGGACGAGCTCGCGGGTCATGCCGTAGCGCAGGACCGCGGTGCCTCCGGCGTTGGTCGCGAGGTTGCCGCCGATCGTGCAGCTGCCCTCCGAGCCGAGGGACATCGGGAACAGCCGGCCCGCGTCCGCGGCCGCCGCGTGCACGTCGGCGAGCACGACCCCGGCGTCGACGGTGATCGTGCCGGCGACCGGGTCGACGGCACGCACGGTCCGCATCCGGCCGAGCGACAGCACCACCGCCTCGCCGCTCGCGTCGGGCACGCCGCCACCGACGAGCCCGGTGTTGCCGCCCTGCGGCACGATCGCGACCCCGGCCTCGTGGCAGGCGGCGACGACGGCGGCGACCTCGGCGGTCGACCCGGGCCGGACGACGGCGAGCGCGCGGCCGGCGTACATCCCCGTCCAGTCGACGACGTAGGCGGCCACGTCGGGGTCGGCGGTGAGCACGTGCGCGTCGCCGACGGCGGTGCGGAGGTGGTCGAGGAGGTCGGTCATGGGTTCTCCAGGGATGGTCAGCCCAGCACGACGGCGATGAGGAGCACCACCGGCAGCGAGGCGAGCGTCGTGATCAGGATGGTCTCGCGGGCGACGTCCTCGCCGACGCGGTAGCGCGTGGCGTGGAGGAAGATGTTCTGCGCGGTCGGCAGGGCGGCGGTGACGACGACGCCCAGCAGCACGGTCCCCTCAAGGCCGAGCGCGGCGCCGACCGCCCACGCGACGACCGGCATCACCGCGAGCTTGAGGACGGTCGCGAGCAGCACCTCGCCGTTGTGGCCGGCCTTGCCGAGCGCCGGGCTCAGACGCAGCGCGGCGCCGTAGGACATCAGCATCATCGGGATCGCCGCGCCCGCCATCAGCTCCAACGGTGCCTCGGCGACCTCGGGCAGCCGCCATCCGGTCAGGGCGAGCACGACGCCGATGACCGCGGCGACGGTGAGCGGGTTGGTGACGAGCCTGCGCGCGGCCTTGCCGAAGCCCTCGCCGCGGCCGGTGATCCGGTCGAGCATCACCAGTGCGGCCGGCTGCACGACCATCATCTGCACGAGGAGCGCGGGCACCACGACGGTGATGTCGCCGACGACGTAGGCCGCGACGGCGAGGCCGAGATTGCCGGCGTTGACGTAGGACGAGGTGAGCGCGCCGATCAGCAGCGGGCCGCTCGACAGCCTCCAGCGCAGCCGCGCCAGGACGACGTACAGCACGAAGCAGACGGCGAGCGAGATCGAGCTCGCGACGAGGTTCTTGGTGGCGGTCTCGAGGTGGACCTTGCTGATCGTGACGACCATCAGGGCCGGCGAGGCGACGAAGAACGCGATCTCGCCGAGGGTGCGCTGCGAACGGGCGTCGAGGACGCCGACGTGCGCGAGCCCGACGCCGGCTGCGATCACGACGAGGATCGTGGTGAAGCCGATCAGCAGGTCCATGTCGGACCCATCGTTCCAGCCGTTCGCGGGCCCGGGGCACCGGGTCGGTCATGCCCGACGGGCAATGGACGATGCTCACGGGCCGCCCCTACGGTCCCCCTGTGGATGGCGTGAGCGGATCGACGGTCGTCATGGTGGGCACGCTGCGAGCCGAGCTGGTGGGCCCGCTCCAGGAGGAGTACGACGCCCGCGAGCTGTCGCAGCTCACCCCCGAGGAGGCCGCCACGGTCCGCGTCGCGGTGACCAGTGGCGTGTGGGGCGTGCGGGCCGAGCACCTGGACCGGCTGCCGGCGCTCGAGGCGATCGTGAACTTCGGCGTCGGCCACGACGCGACCGACGTCGCCGAGGCGGGCCGTCGCGGGATCGTCGTCTCGAACACCCCCGACGTGCTGACCGACTGCGTCGCCGACGCGGCCGTCGGCCTGCTGATCGACACCCTGCGCGGCCTCTCCGCCGCCGATCGGTTCGTGCGCCGCGGCGACTGGGCGGCGGGAGGCACCCCGCCGCTCGCCCGTCGCGTCAGCGGCACGCGCGTCGGCATCGTCGGCCTGGGCCGGATCGGGCTGGCGATCGCGACCCGGCTCGAGGGCTTCGGCACCACGATCAGCTACCACAACCGCAGTCCGCGCGCTGACGTGTCGTACTCCTACGCACCCGACGTGGTGACGCTCGCCGAGGGCTGCGACGTGCTCGTCCTGGCCGCCGCCGGGGGCGACGGCTCGCGCCACCTCGTCGACGCGAAGGTGCTCGACGCGATCGGTCCGGACGGCTTCCTGGTCAACATCGCCCGCGGCTCGGTGGTCGACGAGGATGCGCTGGTCGCGGCGCTCGATTCGGGCGCGATCGCCGGCGCCGGCCTCGACGTGTTCGCGTCCGAGCCGACCGTCCCGGCGGCCCTCCTGGAGCGCGACGACGTCGTGCTCACGCCGCACATCGGCAGCGCGACGGTGGAGACCCGGCAGGCGATGACCGAGCTCACCCTCGCCAACGTGGCGGCGTACCTCGACAGCGGGAAGCTGCTGACACCCGTCGGCTGACACGGTCCCCGCCTCCTCTTGACTTACTTGTGTAATGAGTTGCAAACTCATCATACAAGTTCGTGACGACCCGAGGAAGCCCCATGACGCAGACCCTGACCCCACCCGCCGCCACCGCGACGACCGGTGACCGCATCCGCTCCGTCACGCTGTCGCACGTCGTGCTGCCGCTGCCCTACGCCGTCAGCGACGCCAAGGTGCTCACCGGCCGGCAGAGGCCGCTGACCGAGACGGTCATGCTCTTCGTCGAGCTCACCACCGAGCAGGGCTTCGAGGGCATGGGCTTCAGCTACAGCAAGCGCGCCGGCGGGAAGGCGCAGTACGCCCACCTCAAGGAGGTCATGGACCGCGCGATCGGCCAGGACCCGAGCGACATCGCCAAGATCTACGAGTCGCTCATGTGGGCCGGCGCCTCGGTCGGGCGCTCGGGCGTCGCCACCCAGGCCGTCGCCGCGCTCGACGTCGCGCTCCACGACCTCAAGGCCCGCCGCGCCGGCCTCCCGCTCGCCAAGCTGCTCGGCGCGCACCGTGACTCGTGCCGGGTCTACAACACCTCCGGCGGCTTCCTCCAGGCCTCTGTCGAGGAGATCAAGGAGAAGGCGTCGGCCTCGATCGAGTCCGGCATCGGCGGCATCAAGATCAAGGTCGGCCAGCCCGACTGGCGCGAGGACCTGCGCCGCGTCGCCGCGCTGCGCGAGCACCTCGGCGACGGCCCCTTCATGGTCGACGCCAACCAGCAGTGGGACCGCGCCCGTGCCCGCCGGATGTGCCGCGAGCTCGAGCAGTTCGACCTGGTCTGGATCGAGGAGCCGCTCGACGCGTGGGACCACGTCGGCCACGCCGACCTCTCGCAGACCTTCGACACCCCGATCGCCACGGGCGAGATGCTCACCTCGGTCGACGAGCACATGGGCCTGGTCAACGCCGGCTACCGCGGCATCGTGCAGCCCGACGCCCCGCGCATCGGCGGCATCACGCCGTTCCTCAAGTTCGCCACCCTCGCCGCGCACCACCGCCTCGACCTCGCCCCGCACTACGCGATGGAGATCCACCTCCACCTCGCGGCGACGTACCCCACCGAGCCGTGGGTCGAGCACTTCGAGTGGCTCAACCCGCTCTTCGAGGAGCGCATCGAGATCCGCGACGGCCAGATCTTCGTTCCGGACCGCCCGGGCCTCGGTTTCACGCTCACCGAGCGCATGCGCGAGCTCACGCTGGAGACCGCTACCTTCACCGCATGAGCTCCACCCTCTCCGCGCGCGTGGTCGCCGGCCTCAAGGACAAGATCCTGGCCGGCGACCTCGCGCCGGGCGCGAAGCTCCCCTCGGAGGCGGAGCTCATCGACGAGTACGCCGTCTCCCGCACCGTCGTGCGCGAGGCGGTCACCCGCCTCCGGGCCGAGGGCCTCGTCGAGACCCAGCAGGGCCGCGGGTCGTTCGTGCTGGCGGTCCCCGAGTCGTCGTCGTTCCTCGTCGAGGCGTCGGCCATCCGCACCAACGCCGACGTCACCGCGATGCTCGACTTCCGCATCGGCGTCGAGTCCGAGGCCGCCGCTCTGGCCGCCCTGCACCACACGGGCGCGGACGTCACCGCGATCTCGTCCGCCCTCTCGGGCTTCACGCGAGCCGGTCACGAAGGTGCGGTCGAGGCCGACTTCGCCTTCCACCTCGCGATCGCCCGCGCCACGCAGAACCGCTTCTACGTCGACCTGCTCGGCTCGCTCGGGCCGATGATGATCATGCTGCCCCGCACCCGCCTCGGGGATGCGTACTCCATGACCGACGCCACCCACGTCGAGCGCGTCCAGCGCGAGCACGACAACGTCGCCGCCGCGGTCCTCGCCGGCGACGTCGACACCGCCCGCGCCGCCATGCGGCTCCACCTCGGCAACACTCGTCGTCGGGTGACGTGACCTTCTGGGCTCGCCCCGGTTCGCGGGGGCGGTGTGTGAGCCACATTCCTGAGGCTCGGAATGTGGCTGTGGCACCGCCCCCGGGCGTGTCGTCGTACGCCGCGCCGGTGGGCGGTGAGTGAGCCACATTCTCGAGGCTCGGAATGTGGCTCACTCACCGCTCAGGAGGTCAGCGGCGGGACCTCTTGCCCCGGGCGACCTCGGTGGCGAGGGCGTCGAGCCGGACGTCCCAGAAGGCCCGGAACTGCTCGACCCAGGCGTCGACCTCCCGCAGGCCGGTGGGGTCGACGGCGTAGAGCCTCCGGGTGCCCTCGGCGCGCACGGTCGCGAAGCCGTGGTCGCGCAGCACCTTGAGGTGCTGGCTGACGGCCGGCTGGCTGATGCCGAACTCCTCGCGCACGACCGACGCCACGTCGCCGGCGCTCGACTCGCCGGTCGGGTCGGCGGCGAGCAGTTCGAGGATGCGACGGCGCACGGGATCCCCGAGGACGTCGAAGGCGTGCACGGCTCAGGCCGGCGGTTCGGCGCCGGTGTAGAACGCGGCGGTCCGGGCGGCCGCCGCGCGGGAGGCCTCGGGGTCACCCGAGACCAGGGCGTCGGCCTCGCCCCACTGGGTCGCCGAGCCGCCCATGAACGTCTGGCCGCCCTCCGACGCGCCCCAGCCCTCGACCTCCTCGTGGGGGATCGCCGTCCCGGTCGCGAGGTGCTCGGCCAGCCCCATCAGGCCGAGCTCCCAGCCGACGCCGACAGCCCCGGGGCCGTACGTCGACCAGTGCTCGTTGCCGGACACGTCGGCCGCGTGGCGGAGGGTCAGCGTGGTGCCGTCGGCCTCCTCGACCAGGTGCACGTCGACCCACGAGGTGTCGCCCCCGAGCTCCCAGGAGATCGCGAGGTGCTGCGGCTCCTCACAGGCGAGGACCTCGCCGCCGGCGTTGCCCTCGACCTGGAAGCGGCCGCCGAGGCGGAGGTCGCCGGTCACGGGTGCGAACCAGCGCGGGATCCGCTCGGGGTCGGTGACGGCGTTCCAGAGGTCGGCCGCGTCGGTGGGGTAGGTGCGGGAGGCGACCACGACCTTGACGGGCGTGCCCTCGTGGGTGCTGTCCTCGACGGCGCGGGTGGTCGCGCCCAGGTGCTTCGCTACGTCGAACATGGCTCTAGTAGTTCATGCGTGACTTATATAAGTCAAGGATGAATCACCAGCGCGCGGTGTTGACCTCGAAGTCCGGCTGGATCGACCGCATGTAGACGGTGTCCTCACGGCGGCGGACACCGCACGAGAGGTAGAGCTCGTGCAGCTCGCCGAGCCTGTCGCGGTCGAGGGTCACGCCGAGGCCAGGGGTCGTGGGCACGGCCACGGACCCGTCGACGAACGACAGCACGCCGTCGGTGATCACGTCCTGGGTCTTCCAGGGGTAGTGGGTGTCGCAGGCGTAGGTGAGGTTCGGCGTCGCGGCGGCGAGGTGGACCATCGCGGCGAGCGAGACGCCGAGGTGGGAGTTGCTGTGCATCGACAGCCCCATGCCCCAGACCTCGGTGATCCCGCCGAGCAGCGCGGACTTCTTCAGCCCGCCCCAGAGGTGGTGGTCGGACAGCACGACCTGGACCGCGTCCTGCGCGATCGCGGGCGGCAGGTGCTCCATCGCGATCACGCACATGTTGGTCGCGAGCGGTACGTCGGTGCCGGCGGCGACGGCTGCCATGCCGGGGATGCCGGGAGTCGGGTCCTCGAGGTACTCCACGACGCCGGCGAGCCGCGCGGCGACCTTCAGCGAGGTCTCGACGGTCCAGGCGCCGTTCGGGTCGAGCCGCAGCGGCATGTCCGGGAACGCGGAGCGCAGCGCCTCGATCGCCTCGCACTCCTGCTCGGGCGCGAACACGCCGCCCTTCAGCTTGAGCGAGCCGAAGCCCCAGCCGTCCACCATCCGGTGCGCCTGCTCCACGAGCTGGGCCGGCGTCAGCGCCTCGCCCCACGCGTCGTCGGCGAAGCCGGGGTGGCCGGCCCACTTGTAGAAGAGGTAGCCGCTGAACGGCACGGTCTCGCGGACCGCGCCGCCCAGCAGGTCGGAGACGGGCACGCCGGCGGCGTGGCCCTGGAGGTCGAGGCAGGCGACCTCGAAGGGGGAGTAGACGGTGTCGACCGCGGAGTCGACGTCGAGCATCCCGCCGAACGACGCACCGCCCCCGCCGGTCTCCCGGCCGAGCACGTCGGTGACGTGGCGGCGCAGGCCGTGCAGGTCGTACGCGTCGTGGCCGGGCAGCCCGGCAGCGACCGCCTCCAGCCGCGCGAGGTGCACCTCGTCGGCGTACGTCTCGCCGAGTCCGAGCAGGCCCGAGTCGGTGTGCAGCTCGACGATCGCGCGCAGCGCGTAGGGCTGGTGCACGCCGACGACGTTGAGCAGCGGCGGGTCCTCGAACGCGACGGGCGTGACGGTGACGCGGGAGATGCGGAGCTGTGACACGCGTGGGCTCACCTGGTCGGCTTCACCGCGAGGATCGGGACGTCGAGGTCGAGCAGCAGGCGCTGCGCGTCGCTGCCGGTGACGAGCTTGCCGACGGGCGAGCGGCGGCGCATGCCGATCACCACGAGGCGCACGCCGTGGGCGGCGGCGACCTTCGTGAAGGTCTCGACGATGTCGTCGCCGTGGTCGGAGTGGTCGACCTGCGCGGTGACGCCGAGCGCGGACGCCCGGACCACGAGCTCGTCGGCGGCGGCGTCGTCGATCAGCTCGCCGTCGACGGTGCTGCGGCGGCGCGGGCTGTTGAGGATGACGACCTCGTCGCCGCGGGCGGCGGCCTCGGCCAGGCCGGCCTCGAGGGCCGCCTCGCCGACGGCGCTGGGGACGTAGCCGATCAGGATGGTCATCGCAGGGAGTCCTCTCGGGTGGTGGCGCCGTCGTCGGAGCCGGAGGTGGTGGCCTGCCCGGCCGGCTGCTGCGTGCGGCCGGACAGGAGCTTCTTGCCCAGCGGCCACAGGGCCACCAGGACGAAGGCGGCGAGGATCGTGCCGGAGATCGGGTCCTTCACGAAGCCCGTCGGGTCTCCGTCGTAGATGATCATCGAGCGGCGGACGTTGTTCTCCAGGATCGCGCCGAGCACGAACGCGAGGACCATCGGGCCGGGCTCGAACCCGCCCTTCTTCATCAGGTAGCCCAGGACGCCGAAGATGATCATCAGGAAGACGTCGAAGGTCGAGTTGTTGAGCGTGTAGGCGCCGAGGATCGTGATGAGCGCGGTGATCGGGGCGAGGATCGCCGGCCGGATCCGCAGGATGCGCACGAAGATGCCGACCAGCGGGATGCTCAGCAGCAGCAGGATGATGTTGCCGACGTACATCGAGTTCACGACGCCCCAGAACAGGTCGGGGTTCTCGTCGACCAGCGCCGGGCTGGGCGTGACGCCCAGGACGAGCAGGCCGGCGAAGAGCATCGCCATCGAGGCGTTGGCCGGGATGCCCAGGGTGAGCAGCGGGATGAACGACGACGTGGCGGCGGCGTTGTTGGCCGTCTCCGGGGCGGCGACCCCCTTGATCGAGCCGCGGCCGAACTCCTCGGGAGTCTTCGAGATGCGCTTCTCGGTGGCGTACGCCGCCAGCGACGACATCACGGCGCCACCGCCCGGCAGCACGCCGAGGAAGAAGCCGATGACGGTGCCGCGGCCGATCGCGGGCGAGGCCTCCTTGAGGTCCTTGCGCGAGGGCCAGATGTTGGTGACCCGGGCCGGCACGTGCGGCTTGCCGTGGCGCTCCTCGAGGTTGTGCAGGATCTCGCTGACGCCGAAGAGGCCCATCGCGACGACGACGAAGTCGATGCCCTGGCTGAGCTCGAGGCTGCCGAAGGTGTAGCGCTGCGCGCCGCTGAACTTGTCCTGGCCGACGGTGGCGAGGAGCAGGCCGATCGAGGCAGCGATGAGGGCCTTCACCGTGTTGCCGCTGCCGATGGTGGACACCAGCAGCACGCCGAGCAGGGCGAGGGCGGCGTACTCCGGCGGGCCGAAGTCGACGGCCCAGCTCGCGACGAGCGGGGCGGTGAGGCTGAGCAGGACGATCGAGACGGTGGCGCCGATGAAGGAGCCGATGGCGGCCACGCCGAGGGCGGTGCCGGCCTTGCCCTGCTTGGCGAGGGCGAACCCGTCGAAGACGGTCACCACCGAGCTCGCCTCGCCGGGCAGGCGGAGCAGGACCGAGGTGATCGTGCCTCCGTACTGGGCGCCGTAGTAGACACCGGCCAGCATCACGATGCCGGAGATCGGGTCGCCGATCTGGATGACGATGGGCAGGAGGATGGCCATGGTGGCGGCCGGGCCGAGGCCGGGCAGGACGCCGATCAGCATGCCGATCAGGACGCCGATCAGGCAGTAGAGCAGCACGTCAGGCTGGGCGACGACGGCGAAACCGTTGAGGAAGTCGTTCATGTGGCTGCCTCCTCTCAGAAGTTCAGCAGGTGGGGGAGCGGGATGCTCAACCCGTAGAGGAACAGGAAGTAGAAGACGGCGACCGTGGCGACCGAGATGGTGATCGTGCTGCGCCAGGTCTCACCGCCGAGGAAGCGGAGCCAGACCACGCAGAGGATGAGCGAGGGGATCTCGAAGCCGGTCAGCGGCATCATCACGCCGAGCGCGATGAAGGTGAGCACGCCGATCGCCGGCAGGACGCTGGCCCTGCTGAAGGACACGCTGTCCTCGAGCTTGCGGCCGGTGATCAGCAGCACGACCGAGAGGACCGTGATCAGGACGGAGATCACGAACGGCCAGAGGCCGGGACCGGGACGGCGGAGGTTGTCGAGGCCGTAGTCGAGGGCCAGGACCAGGCCGCCGATGCCGACGGCGAGGGCGACGAGCGCACCCACGGTCTGGTAGGCCGGGCCGCCCGGGGGCAGCTCCTCCTCGGCGAGGGTCTCGGCCACCTCGGCCTCGATCTCGTCCAGGATGTCCGGGCCACCTCTGCCTGTGGCGGTGCGCTCGTCGCTCATCGTCTGGTCCTTACGTGATGCGTGTGCGGGGGAGGGTGGTGCGGTGTGGTGCGGTGGGTGGCGCTGGATCAGCCGGCGTCACCGAGGCTGATGCCGTACTCCTCGACGAGCGAGGCGTAGCGCTCGCGGTCGCTGTTGAGCATGTCGACGACCTCGTCGCCGGTCACCTCGAGCGGGGTGAGGCTGTTCTGCTCGTTGAAGGCCTGGTAGTCCTCGGTCTCGAACGTGGCCTGCATCGCGTCGTAGAGGGTGTCCTTGACGTCCTGCGGGGTGCCCTTCGGCGTGGTGAGGAAGCGGTACTGGTAGACCTCGACGTCGAGGCCCTGCTCGGTGGCCGTGGGCACGTCGGGGAGGAACTCGATCCGCTCGGGGGCGAAGACCGACAGGGCGGTGAGCTTGCCGTTGTTGATGTTCTCGATCGCCTCGCCGGTCTGCAGGCAGGCGGTGTCGACCTGGTTGCCCAGGAGGGCGGTCAGCGCCGGGGCGCCGCCGTCGAAGGGCACGGCCTCGGAGGTGATGTCGCCGACCTCGTAGGTGAGGGCGCAGGCGAGCTGGGCGCCGGTGCCGACGCCGGTGGTGCCGTAGGTGATGCGCCCACCCTCCGCCTTGAGGTCGTCGATCGACTTCCAGCCGTTCTTGGCGTTGGTGACGAGCACGTAGTCGTCGCGGGAGACGCCGCCGACGACGTCGAAGTCGTCGATGCTGGTGACCTCGTCCTCGGCGACCGCGAGCGGCGTGATGGCGAAGAGCGAGGCGTTCTGGACGGAGATGACCGAGCCGTCGTTGTCGGAGGACTGCACCTTGTTGGCGGCCAGCGCACCGTTGGCGCCCGACAGGTTGATGACCGGGAACTGCTGGCCGAGCTCGTTGGTGAGGCCGGTGGAGACCTGGCGGGAGATCAGGTCGGAGGAGCCACCCGGGTCGGCGCCGACGTACATCTCGACGGAGCCCGACGGGTAGGAGTCGCCGTCGCCACCGCCACCGGTGGTCGTCGAGACGCCGCCGCATGCGGTGAGGGCGAGGGCAGTGCCGGCGGCGAGGGACGCCAGGGCGAGGGACTGCTTGCGCATGGTGGTGCTCCTTGTTCGGTGTGTGACCACCGACACTAGGATTTCCGCACGATGCCGGTCCAAGCCCGATTCGGCATGGACTGATCCAGTTCGTGCATCGTAGTCTCGGTCGGTGATCACGCTTGACCAGGTCCGCTCGTTCGTCGCGGTGGCCGAGGAGCTGCACTTCGGGCGCGCCGCCGAGCGCCTCCAGATGACGCAGCCACCATTGTCGCGGCAGATCCAGAAGCTGGAGAAGTCGGTGGGGGCGCGGCTGCTCGAGCGCGACAACCGCCGTGTCGAGCTGACCGGTGCGGGCCGGGCGTTCCTGGAGGAGGCGCACCGCTTGCTCAACCTCGTCGAGGGGGCCGGCGACCTCGCCCGCCGGGTCGACGCGGGGGCCGCGGGCGTCGTACGCCTCGGCTTCACCGCCGTCTCCGCGATCTCCATCCTCGGGCCGCTGCTGCGCCGGCTCACCGCCCAGCTGCCCGACGTCGAGGTCGTGCTCTCCGAGCGGGTCACCAACGACCAGGTCGAGGGGATCCGTCGCGGCGAGCTCGACATCGGCCTCGCGCGACCACCGTTCGACACGACACTGCTGCGGTCGCGGGTCGTGCTGCGCGAGCCGTTCATGGCCGTCGTGCCGGCAGCCCACCCGCTCGCGGCGGTCGACCACCCGCTCAGCTCCGACGACTTCGAGGGCGAGACCGTGATCGGCTACAACCCCGACCAGTCGCGCTACTTCCACGAGCTGTCGGTGCGCTTCTTCGCCAACGCGCACCCGCGCATCGACCAGCGGGTGCACCAGGTGCTGACCGCGATGCTGCTCGTCTCCGCGGACCGCGGCGTGACGCTCGCCCCCGCCTCGGCGGAGTCGCTGCACGTCGACGGCGTGGTCTTCAAGGAGCTCGCGCACCACGGCGGCGACACGCGCGTCGACGCCGACCCGGACAAGCCGGTCGAGCTGCACGCGATCTGGTCGCGCGACGCGGTCACCCCGGTCGTACGCCGTGTGCTCGACGTGGTGACCGCGCGCGCCTGACGACTCGCCGCCCGAACAGCGAGTCAAGGTTCCCCTGCATGGACTGACGTGTTTGGCTGGTGACGACGTGCCGGTCGACGGCGCCGGCAGGGGGTTGTGGATGCAGGGACAGGACGAGGCTCGCGATCGCGAGGTGACGCCGTGGGCGGACGACCAGACCCGTGAACACCTGCAGGTGCTCGTCGAGGGGGTCGCCGAGCTCGCGGGTTTCGAGCAGTCGGCGATCCTGCTGCGTCGCGACGGTTCCTTCCAGGTGGTCGTCGCGGCCTCCGTCGCCGACGGGTTCGTCGGGTCGGTGACCCCGACCGGCGCCATCGAGCGCGAGATCGAACGGTCCGACGACTGGGGTGCGTGGCGCTTCGTCCCGCACGACCGCGTCGGCGACGAGGTCCTCGACTACAGCCACATCCCCGACCTGACGCCGCTCGACGGCGACGACGCCTGGCACCCGCTCGACTCCCTCTTCGCCCCCCTCTACGACGACCAGGGCGAGCTCCGCGGCCTGCTCGGTGTCGACAGCCCGCGCGACGGCCGGGTCCCGGGACCCGACAAGCTCGACGTCCTCACCCGCTACGCAGGCGTCGCCCGCACCCTGGTGCTGCTCGCACTGGAGCGCGAGCAGCTCAACGAGAAGGTGCGGATGGCGACCGAGGCGCGCGAGATCGTGCGCCAGGCGCTCGGCGAGGGGACGCTCGACCGGGTGCTCGCGGCCTGCCGCTCGACGCTGGTCGACTGCTTCGACGCCGTCGGCCTGTGGTTGACCGCCTTCGACGAGGACGGCGGGGCGACCACGACGTCCTACGTGCGCGGCAGCGATGTCGAGCCGCCCTACTCCGAGATCGATGACGTCGTGATGGATCTCGCGCACCGCTACTGGGCCGAGCAGTACGTCGCCCCCTTCTCCCGGTCCGTGCCCGCGCACCCCGGGCTCCCGGTCGAGACCCGTGACCAGCTCCTGGGCTTCCTCGACCGGATCGGCATCGGCTCGGTGCTCTTCGTCCCGCTCGGCAGGGGCACCGAGTGCCTCGGCTTCCTGGTGCTGACGCGGGTCTCGGACACGCGCCAGTGGACCGAGGTCGAGCGCGACGCCGCGCTCGACATCGGCCGCGACCTCGGGACGGCCATCGCCAACGCCCGACAGCTCGAGCGTGAGCGCGCGGTCGTCGACCGGCTCCGCAAGCTCGACAGCTATCGCGTCGAGGTGGTCAACACCCTCGGCCACGAGCTGCGCAACCCGCTCTTCTCGATGAGCGCCAACCTCGAGCTGCTCGACGTCAGCATCCTCGACGAGGACGGCCGGCACTCGGTCGAGGCCGCCACCCGCGGCGCCTCACGGATGCGTGCGGTCATCGACGACATGCTCACCATGGCGCAGATGTCCGATCCGCAGCGCGAGTTCGAGCCGGTGCCCGTGGACATGCGCCGGGTGGTGGCGGACGTGCTCGACGAGTGCCGCGCCGGCGCCGAGGCTGCCTCGGTCACCTGCACCGCCGAGCTCCCCTCCGGCTCGGTGCTGGTCCGCGGCCAGCCCGACGAGCTGCACCGGGCGCTGACCAACCTGACGACCAACGCGATCAAGTACTCCGACGCCGGCGGCCACGTCATCGTCCGCGTCGCCTCGCAGGGCGGCTCGGTCGTCACGACCGTCGAGGACATCGGCATCGGCATCTCCGACGCCGACCAGCAGGAGCTGTTCCGCGAGTTCTTCCGCTCCACGAACCCCGCCGCCCTCGTCCGGCCCGGCACGGGCCTGGGGCTCGCGATCGTGGCCCGCATCGTGGACCGGCACTCCGGCACGATCGAGCTCAGCTCCGAGCGCGGCGAGGGCACGACCGCGACGATCACCCTGCCGGCCTACGTCGGCACGGTGGTCAACACGATCAACCTGGAGTGAGCTCCAGCGTCATGAACGTGCTGTTCGGGTCCGGCCGGTAGGCGCCGAACGGGTCGCACGGCGTGAAGCCCGCTCGCGCGTAGAACCTCCGCGCCGGCTCGAAGAACTCCATGCTGCCGGTCTCGAGGGAGATGCGTACGACGCCTCGCGCCCGGGCGTCCTCGATCGCGTGGGCCAGCATCTGCCCGGCCACCCCGCGCCCGCGGACGCGCGGCTCGGTGCGCATGCTCTTGAGCTCCTCGTGGTCGGCCGTCATCGCCGCCAGCGCGGTCGTGCCGACGATCCCCTCGTCGTCGAGGCCGACCCACATCCGCACGTGCGGTGCCTGCAGCCCGGACAGGTCGAGCGCGTGCCGGCTCTCCGGCGGCGACGTCTTCTCCATGTCGTCGAGGTGCGCCTGCAGGAAGGCCGCCAGCCGCGGGTCGTCGAAGTCGGCGCGAGCGATCTGCACGAGGGAGATCGTGCCACCTGCCCCACCCAGTGCTGGTCGAGGAGGGCGCGCAGCGCCCGTCTCGAGACCCCTCGGTCGTCAGTCCAGGAACCAGACCATCAGGTCGTTCGACAGCGGGGTCGCGAGCCAGGCGAGGTTCGCGAGGGCGATGACGACGGCCGCCACGAGCAGCGCGACCTCGCGCCGGTTCGCCTCGTGGCGCCCTGCCCAGAGGCCGTGCGCCGACCACCCGGCCACGGCCGTCGCGACGAACGGCGCGAGCGGGATCCCGAGGACGGCGATCACCGACACGATCCCGCCGAGAGCGGTGTCGTAGGGCCAGAGGGCGTCGAGGTCGTGGAGGTAGAGCGTCTCGCCGGCGGGCCGGTGCTGGAGCCCGGCGACGTAGTAGGGAAGCACCAGCCCGATGGCGTACGGCACCGCGCAGAGGAGCGCGACCACCAGGGCGAGCACGGGGCGTGGGCGGACAGGCGCGGCAGTCGTCCGCGCCTCGGGTGACATCACGGCCATGCCCCAGTGTGAGGGCCGGCGTGGCCCGGCGCCATCACCCGGTTGCGGGACCTT
Organism: Nocardioides exalbidus; assembly: GCF_900105585.1. Taxonomy (NCBI): domain Bacteria; kingdom Bacillati; phylum Actinomycetota; class Actinomycetes; order Propionibacteriales; family Nocardioidaceae; genus Nocardioides; species Nocardioides exalbidus. Next base: position 952,760 of record NZ_FNRT01000002.1, on the reverse strand, counting down.
CGATCATCCGAGGTCGGCGTAGCCCTCGCGATAGCTCGGGAGGCTCGGTGCCCAGCCGGTCGACCTCAGCAGTGCGTTCGAGAGCCGCTTGCCGTGGCCCTGCGCCGGGTCGGCGGGCGGGGGAGCGGGGGCGTCGAGCCGCGCGGCGAGGAAAGCGGCGACGTCACCCATCTGGGCCGGTGCGTCGTCGGTGCCGAGGTAGAGCGCGTCCGGCGTCGCGTCCATCGTCAGCAGGTGGACGACCGCGGCGGCCGCGTCGGTGCGGTGGATCCGGTTGGTCCAGCGGTGCGGGTCGGTGACCCGACCCTCGGCGACCTGGTCGCGCAGCCGCGTGCTCGAGCCGCCGTACAGCCCCGAGAGCCGGAGCACGGTCCCGTGCGGGATGCGCGCGTGGAACGCCTCCTCGGCGGCGACCAGCTGGCGGCCGGGCCCGTCGGAGGGCGCACCAGGGGTGGACTCGTCGGACAACGAGGGCCGGTCGCCGCTCGCACACACCGCGGTCGACGAGACGAGGACGGCGCGCTCGGGTGCCACGGGCAGCGCGTCGAGCGCGCGCGCCATCCCGTCGACGTACGTCGCCCGGTAGGCCTCCTCCGTCCGCGGCCGCGCCGTGAGCGCGACGACCACGAACCGCGGGCGTACGTCGGAGAGGTCCGGCGCCGCCGCGGTGATGTCGACCGACCGTCCGACCAGCGGCGCCGGGACGAGGTCGGCGTTGCGGCGCAGGGCGAGCACGCCGTGGCCGAGGTCGGCCAACCGCAGCCCGACCGAGGCACCGAGGTCGCCGGCTCCGATGAGAAGCACGTCAGGTTCCACGCGCCCAACGTAGCGAGCCGTGCCTATCGACCAGCACCATGCTCCACGCGCATCACCCGATCCAAAACCGGGCTTGGACAGGCATCGTCGCCGCTTCCTAGGTTGGTGAGCACCGCCACATCACGTGGCCCCACTTGCCGCATGAGCACCCGCCTCGGACCGAAGGACGCAGCGTGACGAAGTACAGCCCGACCGAGCTCGTCGAGACCCTGGGAAGCGGCCTCCTCTCCTTCCCGGTGACCCACTTCGACGCCGACCTGCAGTTCGACGAGCCCGCCTACCGCGAGCACCTCGAGTGGCTCAGCGGCTACCCGGTGGCGGGGCTCTTCGCCGCGGGCGGCACGGGCGAGGGCTTCTCGCTCAACCCCGAGGAGACCGACCGCGTCGTGCGCGCCGCGATCTCCGGTGCCGGCGGCAAGGTCCCCGTGCTGGCGCCCGCCACGGGCTCGACGGTCAACGCCGTCGCGCAGGTCCAGGCGGCCGAGAAGGCCGGTGCGGACGGCATCCTGCTCATGCCGCCGTACCTCACCGAGGCCGGCCAGCGCGGCCTCGTCGAGCACATCAGCGCGATCTGCTCGGCGACCAGCCTCGGCGTCATCTTCTACTCACGCGCCAACGCCGTGCTCGGCACCGACGCGCTCGAGCAGGCCTGCGCCCGCAACGCCAACCTCGTCGGCTTCAAGGACGGCGTCGGCGGCATCGAGCAGATGACCCGGACCTATGCCCAGCTCGGCGACCGGCTCTTCTACGTCGGCGGGCTGCCGACGGCCGAGGTCTTCGCGCTGCCGCTGCTCCAGCTCGGCGTGACGACCTACAGCTCGGCGATCTTCAACTTCGTCCCGCAGTTCGCGCTCGACTTCTACGCCGCCGTGCGCCGCCAGGACCGCACCGCGGTCTACGCGATGCTCAACGACTTCGTCATCCCCTACACCAAGATCCGCGACCGCGAGTCCGGCTACTCGGTGTCGATCGTCAAGGCCGGCCTCGCCGCCGTCGGTCGCCCCGCCGGCCCGGTCCGCCCGCCGCTCTCGGACCTGCTCGACGCCGAGCGCGACGAGCTGCAGACCCTCGTGGACAAGGTGGCAGGCTCGAAGGCCTGACCCACCCAGCACCGCCCGCAGCAACGAGAGGAACCCCGTGACCGACCAGGCCACCAGCATCATCGCAGGCACCGACTCCGAGCAGCCCGACGTCGCCGCCGCCACCGCGGCCGCCGCCGAGGCGTTCGGCGCCTACCGCGCCACCAGCCCGGCGGAGCGCAGCGCGTTCCTCGAGGCGGTGGCCGCCGAGATCGAGGCCGACAAGGACGCGATCATCGTCGAGGCGGTGCGCGAGAGCGGCTTGCCCGAGGGCCGGATCACCGGCGAGGTCGGCCGCACCACCGGCCAGCTGCGGATGTTCGCCGGCGTCGTCGAGCAGGGCGACCACCAGGGCGTGCGGATCGACCCCGCGCTCCCGGACCGCACGCCGCTCCCGCGCGCCGACATCCGCCAGCGGATGGTGCCGCTCGGGCCGGTCGCGGTCTTCGGTGCGAGCAACTTCCCGCTCGCCTTCTCGACCGCGGGCGGCGACACCGCGTCGGCCCTCGCGGCGGGCTGCCCGGTCGTCGTGAAGGGCCACCCGGCCCACCCGGTCACCGGCACGCTCGTCGCCCGCGCGATCACCCGCGCGGTCGAGAGGTCGAGCCTGCCCGCCGGCGTCTTCTCCTTCGTCCTCGGCGGCATCGAGACCGGCCAGGACCTGGTCAAGGACCCCCGCATCACCGCCGTCGGCTTCACCGGCTCCCGCGGCGGCGGGCTCGCGCTCGTCCAGGCTGCGGCTGCCCGCGAGGTGCCGATCCCGGTCTACGCCGAGATGTCGTCGATCAACCCCGTCGTCGTCCTCCCCGGCGCGCTCGCCGGCAACGACACCGCGGCCTTCGCCCAGGCCTACGTCGGCTCCCTCACCCTCGGCTCCGGCCAGTTCTGCACCAACCCCGGCCTGCTCTTCCTCCCGTCCGGTGAGGAGGGTGACGCCTTCCTGCGTGCCGCCGCCGAGGCCGTTGCCGGCGCCACCGGCCAGACCATGCTCACGCCCGGCATCGCCGAGGCCTACCGCACCGGCACCGCCGCGCTGCGCGACGTCACCGGCGTACGCGTCGTCGCCGAGGGCACCGCCGCCGGTGACCTCGCCCCTGCGCCGCAGGTCGTCGAGACCCCGACGCTCGAGGGTCCGGTCGCCGACGAGGTCTTCGGCGCCTCCGGCGTCGTGGTGAGGTACGACGACGTGGCCGACCTGCTGCCCCGGCTCGAGGGCCTCGAGGGCCAGCTCACCGCGACGATCCACGCCACCGACTCCGACACCGAGGCGGCCCGCGCGCTCCTGCCCGTCCTCGAGACGAAGGCAGGCCGCATCCTCTTCAACGGCTGGCCGACGGGCGTCGAGGTGGGCCACGCGATGGTCCACGGCGGTCCGTTCCCGGCGACCTCCGACGCCCGCACGACCAGCGTCGGCAGCCTCGCGATCGAGCGGTTCCAGCGCCCGGTGGCCTACCAGGACGTGCCCGCGGCGCTGCTGCCCGAGGCCGTCCGCGACGACAACCCGTGGGGCCTGCTCCGACGTGTCGACGGGACCCTCGAGAAGTGAGCACCATCGCCCGGATCGAGGCGGTGCCGGTCGCCGGCCACGACTCGATGCTGCTCAACCTGAGCGGCGCGCACGGTCCCTTCTTCACGCGCAACATCGCGATCGTGACCGACTCCGAGGGCCGCACCGGCCTCGGTGAGGTGCCCGGCGGCGAGGCGATCAAGGCGACCATCGAGGACGCCGCGTCGATCCTGGTCGGCCAGCCTGTCGCCCGGTTCCGATCGCTGCTCCGTGAGGTCGCCACCCGCTTCGCCGACCGCGACGCCGGCGGCCGGGGGTTGCAGACCTTCGACCTGCGCACCACGATCCACGCGGTCACCGCGCTGGAGTCGGCACTCCTCGACCTCTCCTCCCAGGAGCTCGGCGTACCCCTGGCCGAGCTCCTGGGGGACGGCCAGCAGCGCACGAGCGTGCCGATGCTCGGCTACCTCTTCTACGTCGGCGACCCCGACCGGACGGACCTGCCCTACCTCCGCGAGCACGACGGCGCCGACGACTGGGAGAAGGTCCGCCGCGAGGAGGCGATGACCCCCGAGGCGGTCGTCCGGCTCGCCGAGGCTGCGCAGGCGCGCTACGGCTTCGCCGACTTCAAGCTGAAGGGCGGCGTGCTGCCCGGCGAGGAGGAGGTCGCCGCCGTCACCGCCCTCCACGAGCGCTTCCCCGACGCCCGGATCACCCTCGACCCCAACGGCGGCTGGCTGCTCGACGACGCGGTGCGGCTGCTGTCGGGCACGGACGACGTCCTGGCGTATGCCGAGGACCCCTGCGGCGCCGAGGGCGGCTACTCGGGGCGCGAGGTGATGGCGCAGTTCAAGCGTCGCACCGGGCTGCGTACCGCGACCAACATGGTCGCCACCGACTGGCGCCAGATGGCCGACGCCGTCCGCACCAACGCCGTCGACATCCCGCTCGCCGACCCGCACTTCTGGACGATGGCGGGCTCCGTGCGCGTCGCCCAGCTCTGCCACGACTTCGGCCTGACGTGGGGCTCGCACTCCAACAACCACTTCGACGTCTCGCTCGCGATGTTCACCCAGGTCGGCGCCGCCGCCCCGGGCGAGATCACCGCGCTCGACACGCACTGGATCTGGCAGGACGGCCAGGGCCTCACGAAGGCGCCGCTCGAGATCAGGGACGGCGCGATCGAGGTGCCGAACACCCCGGGCCTCGGCGTCGAGCTCGACCCCGACCGGCTCGCGGAGGCGCACGAGCTCTACCTCGAGCACGGCCTCGGCGCCCGTGACGACGCGATCGCCATGCAGTACCTCGTCGACGACTGGAGCTTCGACCCGAAGCGTCCCTGTCTCGTGCGCTGAGGACCGTGATGAGCCTCGATCCCGACCTCGCCGCCTTCATCACGGAGGTGGAGGCCTCCCGCGGCCGTCCCGTGTGGGAGCTGACGATCCCCGAGGCGCGCGCCCAGATGCGCGCGCTCCGCGTCGACAGCGTGCGGCCGGAGGACGTCGTACCCGTCGGCGACGTGACCGACGTCCTCGTCGACGACCTGCCTGCTCGGGTCTACCGGCCCGCCGGCGTCGAGGGTCCGGTGCCGACGGTCGTCTACTTCCACGGCGGCGGTTGGTTCCGCGGCGACATCGACACGCACGACCAGGTCGTACGCCGCCTCGTGCGCGACACCGGCGCGGTGCACGTCAGCGTCGGCTACCGCCTCGCTCCCGAGGACCCCTGGCCCGCGGCGCCCGACGACGCGGTGCGCGCGATCCGGTGGGTCGCCGAGCGGCTGGCCGACCTCGGCGGCTCCGGGCTGCTCGCCGTGGCGGGCGACTCGGCCGGCGGCAACCTCGCCGCCATCGCCACCCAGGAGCTCCGCGGCGAGGTCGACATCGCCGCGCAGCTGCTGATCTACCCGGCGACCGACCTGCTCGGCCACCACCCGTCGAAGGACGAGTTCGCCAGCGGCTTCATGCTGTCGCGCGCGATGACCGACTGGATCAACACGCAGTACTTCTCCGGCGACGCGCCGGCTCCGGGCGACTGGCGCCACTCGCCCCTGCACGGCGACCTCGCCGGCCTGCCGCCCGCGGTCGTCGCGACCGCCGAGTGCGACCTCCTCCGCGACGAGGGAGAGGCCTACGCCGCCGCGCTGGCCGCCGCCGGCGTGCGCGTGGACGCCGTGCGCCACGCCGGGATGATCCACGGCTTCATGGACCAGGGCCACGTCTCGCCCGCCGCGGCTGCCGCCACCCGCGACGTCAACCGTCGCTTCGCGGAGCTGCTCGCCTCCGTCGGCTGACGACCGGGCGAGACGTCACCGGCCGGCGAGGAAGTCGTCGACCTCGGTGGCGGTGGGCGCGGACTCCGGTCCGCGGCGGGTGACCTTGATGGCGGCGGCCGCGTTCGCGCGACGGCAGCCCTCGACCCACGGCGTACCGGCTGCGACCTCCGCCAGCAGCGCGCCGGTGTGGGTGTCGCCGGCGCCGTTGGTGTCGACCGGGGTCTGGGGGAAACCGGGGACGTAGGTCGTCTCCTCGCCGACGTGCACTGCACAGCCCTCCGGCCCGTCACGCACGATCGCGACGGCGTCGCCGCGGAGCAGGGGAGCGACGGCGGTGGTGAGGTCGGCGAGGTCGGCCGGCGGCTCCTGGCCGACGGTGCGGAGGATCGCCTCGGCCTCCTCGGCGTTGCTCGACCAGACGTCGGTGAGCTCGAGCATCGCGAGCCGCACGTGCTCGCTGAGGTCGGCGAACGCCGCCCCCGGGTCGAGGACGACGACCACGGCCGGGTCGAGGGCCTGCAGCCAGGCGAGGAGGGGAACGCCCGTGCTCGCGAGGGCCAGCGAGAAGCCGGTGACGCACACCAGGTCGCCGGGCCGCGGGTCGGAGGTCGACAGCGACTCGACGGAGATGTGGCGCTCGGCGCCGAGGGTGGTGACGAAGGTCCGCTCGGCGCTCGGCTCGACCATGACCACGCAGATGCCGGTGTCGAGGTCGGCGACCGGAGGGGCCGAGGCGGTGATGCCCTCGCGCTCGAGGGCGGCGCGGACGAGGTCGCCGTGCGGACCGGTGCCGTGGGCGCCCGCGTGCACGCAGGTCGCACCGAAGCGGGCGGCCGCGACCAGCACGGTCACGGCGCCGCCGGCGTAGTCGGTCGCCGACGCGGCCATCACGTTCTGGCCGCGCGCCGGCAGGTCGGGGACCTCGACGACGACGTCGACCAGGGCCTGACCGGTGTGGATGACCCGGCTCACGGGGTGGTTCACGCCAGCACGTCGTCGGTGGTGGCGAGCGTGATCTGCGGTGGGTAGAGGGCCATCACGTCCATCGCGGCCCGGTGGTTCTCCGGCGTCGAGCCGGCACAGGCATCGGTGACCACGGTGATGGTGGCCCCGGCGTCGGCGGCGGCGAGCGCGGTGGAGATGACGCAGCAGTCGGTCGAGACGCCGGTCAGCACGAGGTGCGGGGTCGGCCCGGTCACCGCCTGCAGGGCGTAGCTCCACTTGCCGAAGGTCGGCAGCGAGACGGTCTGGGTCGCGAGGCCCTGCATCTCCGGCACCAGCTCGAGCAGCGGGTCCGACTCGGCCACGGCGGCGAACGGCCACGCGTCCAGGTAGGCCGCCCAGCTGCCCTGCGGGTCGGGCGCGGGCACCCAGCGCGTGACCACGGTGCGCTCGCCGGCTGCGGCGGCGAGGCGTCGTACGGGGTCCACGATGGCGTCGAACATCGGCGACCCCCACTCGCTGTCCGGCGAGGCGAAGATCCGCTGCGGGTCGATCACGACCAGCCAGGCGTCGGGGTGCATGGCCCCAGCCTGTCAGAGCCGGACGGCGCCGTATCGCTGACACGGGTGGGGAGTGCGCCTACGGTCGCGTCATGAGCGAACGGGTGGAGCACTACAAGCAGGCCGTCGAGGACGTGGACGTCGAGTCGCTGACGGTCCTGGTCGTCGCCGGTGCCAGCGTGGCGGAGGTCCGGGAGGTGATCGCCGACGACTCCGGCCTGGCCCGCTGCCAGGAGGTCGACGACCACGAGCGCTCGGCCTACGCCTTCCTCGAGGTGGACGGCGGGGTGGCGGCGATGGAGCTCACCGGCTACGCGGACCCCACCGTCGCGGCCCTCACGCGGCTCTCGGCGGGAGGGAGGAGCGCGGCCGTCGTGGTCTCGGACATCCAGGCGCACGACAGGTTCGGGTGCGCGCGTGACGGCGCCCTGCTGTTCGACGACCCCGAGTACACGTTCCTCGACCCCGACGACCGCTCGCGGGTGCCGGACGAGCTGCGCTCCCTGTTCGACCTGGCCTGGGTCGACCTCGACGCCGACCTGTACGACGCCGACGACGACGACGTCATCGGGTTCGTGGTCGGCCTGGCGATGGCCGAGGTCGTCACCGGCATCACCCTGACGGCCGACGACCTGGGCCGGCTGTGGGAGGCAGGCCCGGACGAGATGCTGCCGGTCCGCACGCTGGCGTACGCCACCGAGCAGGCCTCGGGGGACACGTCAGCGGCCACCGGTCCCCCGACCGGCAGCCGCTGACGTCGCACGAGGCGCGTCTCCCAGGGTGGGGGACTACTTCACCTCGGCACGCAGAACCGCGCGCAGCCCGAGGGCGAGCGGGATCCAGAGCCAGACGAGCGTGGTGACGCCGAGCTGCTGCCAGTACTCCGCGGTCATCGAGTTGTCGAAGAGGCGGGTGATGGCGAACTGCACGTCGACCCAGGGCTGCAGGTCGCGGAACCACTCCTGGAAGGCGGCGAGGGTCCCGAAGGCGATCGGCAGGACGAACGAGTAGACGAGGTAGCCCACCAGCGCGGCCGGGGTCGAGCGGAAGATCACGCCGAGCATGTAGCCCATCAGCATGCCGAGCACGTTGGCGAGCACGATCAGGCCGAACTGGCCGACGGTGATGTCCCACTGCGCGTCGAGGCCGGTGATCGCGGAGCCGAGCAGGTTGCCGAGGGCGCCGATGGCGAGCGCGCCGACCATGGCGACGACGCCGACGAGCAGGGTGGTCACGAGCTTGGAGGTGAGCACCCGCCCGCGCCAGGGGACGAGCGTGTACGTCGTCAGGCCGGTGCGCTGGCTGTACTCCGAGGTCACCGCCATCACCGCGATGATCGGGAGGACCACCGAGAGGGGCATGCCGATCGCGGTGGAGAAGGTCTCCTGGGTGATCGCCTCGTCGGGCGCCCAGAGGATCACGGCGGCGGTCGCGAGGACCGACACGATGCCGACGCTCGCCATCAGCCAGAAGCCGGCGCGGGTGTCGAACATCTTGCGGAGCTCGACGCCGACGAGTCGGGTCATCGGGATCGGCCGGACGGTGCGGGCCGGGGTGGCGGTCCCGGTGGCCGCGGTCGGGGCCTTCGTGGGGACCTGGGTCGTGGTGGTCATGCTGCTGCTCCTTCTCGGGCGGTCTCGGCGGTGAGCTGGAGGAACATCTCCTCCAGGCCGGCGCCGTCGGCGGCGCGCAGCTCGCGGACGACGACGTCGGCGCGGTGCGCGACCTCGCCCACGAGCCCGGGGTCGGCGTCGGCGCGCAGGCCGCCGTCGATGGGGGTGGTGACGACCGCGGCCTCGTGCAGGGCACGGGCCAGGCGGGCGTCGTCGGAGGTGCGCACGAGGGTGCCGGCAGCCGCCAGCAGCTCGGTCTTGCTGCCCTGGGCCACGATCCGGCCCTGGCCGATCACGACGATGTCGTCGGCGATGACCTCGATCTCGTGGAGCAGGTGCGAGGACAGCAGCACCGTGCCGCCGTCGTTCGCGAAGCCGCGGAGCAGGTCGCGCATCCAGCGGATGCCGGCCGGGTCGAGGCCGTTGGCGGGCTCGTCGAGGATCAGCACCTCCGGGTCGCCGATCAGGGCGGTCGCGATGCCGAGGCGCTGGCGCATGCCGAGGGAGTAGTTGCGCACCCGGCGCTCGGCCTCGTCCTCGGTGAGGCCGACCCGGGCGAGGGTCTCGGCGACCCGCGACTTCGGCAGGCCCATGGTCTGGGCGGCGATGGCGAGGATCTCGCGACCGGTGCGGCCGGCGTGCTGCGCGGAGGCGTCCAGCAGGACGCCGACCTCGAGGCCGGGGTTGGGGAGGTCGCGGTAGTCGCGACCCGAGACGGTGACCTGGCCGGTGGTGGGCCGGGTGAGGCCGACCATGATGCGCATGGTGGTCGACTTGCCGGCGCCGTTGGGGCCGAGGAAGCCGGTCACGCGACCGGTGGCGGCCGTGAAGGACACGTGGTCGACGGCCGTGAAGGGGCCGTACTGCTTGGTGAGTGACTCGACGGTGATCATGGGTCAACCCTCGCGGCGGCGGGCCCCCGCGCACATCGGGGACAGTGCCCGTCCGACCCCTGAGAGCAACCCTGAGAAACCCCTCACCGACCGGTGGGGACGGCGTTGGGGTCGCCTTGGGACAATGGCCGGGTGAGCACCTCCACCGAGCAGCGCCCGCCCCAGGTCACCCTGGCCTCGACGATCATCATGGTCGCCTCGGTGCTGGTCCTGTTCAGTGTCTGGGAGCGCATCGCCACGCTCGGGTCGCTTGAGACGCAGGAGTCGATCCGCCAGCTCCTCGGCGAGCAGCCCTTCGACCAGCTCGGCCTCGACCTGCCCGCCGTCACCGAGCTGCTGCGGATCACCGCGCTCGTGGCCGCCGTCGGCGCGTGCGCGACCGGCATCCTCGGCTGGTACGTCCGCAAGCCCGACCGCTCGTCCCGCCTCGCCCTCACCATCGCCGCCGTCCCGGTGTTCGTCGCCGGCTTCCCCGTCAGCGGGCTGGCCGGCTCGTTCGTCGCCGCCGGCGCCGTGATGCTCTGGCTGGTGCCCGCGCGCGAGTGGTTCGCGACAGGACGCTGGACGCCTCCCACGCCCGCCGAGAAGACGGATGCGGGTCGTCGTACGACGCCGGGCGCGGGCGACGGCGCCGGCCACCCGGGTGCCGGGCACCCGCCCACGCCGCCCCCGGCCGCCCGGCCGTTCGGCGACGCCGGCCCGCCGCCGCAGCAGAACCCCTACGGCCAGCCGTGGACGCCGCCCGGCCAGCAGGTGCAGCAGTGGCAGCAGGGCCAGCTGCCGCCGCCGCTCCCGCCGGGCTACCCGCCGCCGCCCGGCTGGCAGCCGCAGCCGATGGCGCCGCCGCGTCCGCCGGCGCTCGTCACGGCGTTCGTCATCACGGTGGTCACGGCCGGCGGGCTCTTCGCGATCTCGCTGATGTTCCTCGGCGTCGCCGCCAGCTCCCTCGACGTGCTCATGACCGAGCTCGAGCGGCAGCAGCCCGAGCTGGCCGCCGACTTCACCGCGGGGGAGGTGCGCCGGGCGCTCCTCGGCTTCGGTGCGGGCTTCCTGGTGTGGTCGACGGTGGCGCTGGTGCTCGCCGGGTTCAGCATGGCCCGCCGCGAGTGGGCCCGCCGCGGCCTGGCGGTCACCGCCGCGTGCAGCGCGGTCGCGTGCGGCGCCGCCGCCCTCGCCGCGCCGGTGGTCCTGCTGCCGGCCGCGGCCGCCGTCGCCACGGTGGTGTGCCTGCACCGCGGCGAGGTGCGGCGGTGGTTCTCCCTCGGCACGCGCTAGCACCACGACTTCCGGTGGTGCCTCGCGCACCCGCCGACATGGTGAGATAGGCGCATGAGTTCTGACGACCCGGGCCCCACGCACAGCCCGTACGGCCAGCCCGACCCCTACGGCCAGCCCCCGCAGGGCAGCCCCTACGGCGCGCAGCCGTCCGGACAGCCCTACGGCTACGGCCAGCAGCCGGCCTACGGCAACCAGTCCCCGGAGCCGGGTCGCCGACCCGGCACCGTGACCGCAGCCGCGTGGATCGCGATCGCGTTCTCGGGTATCACCGGTGCCTTCTTCGTGCTCGCCGTCTTCGGGCTCCTCCTGGCCCGCACCGACGTGATCGCCGAGATGCAGCGCCAGCCCGACTTCCGCGACCTCGACGTCGACCTCGACCAGGCCTACGGCGCGGTCGTCGCGGTGGTCGGCGGCTTCGCGCTGTGGTGCCTCATCGCGATCGTCCTGGCCGTCTTCGTGCTGCGCCGCTCCAACGTCGCCCGGATCCTGCTCGTCATCTCCAGCGGGGTGGCGGCCGCCCTCTCCCTCCTCGCGATCACCAGCGGTGTCTCGATCGTCTGGCTCGCCGCCTCGGTCGCCACGATCGTGCTCCTCTTCGTCGGCAACGCGGGCAGCTGGTTCAAGGGGGTCCCGGCCGGCAGCGGCGCCTACGGCGGCTACCAGGCCTACGGTTCCTCGGCCTACGGCTCGGGTGAGTACCCGCAGAGCGGCCAGCAGCAGTACGGCCAGCAGCCGTACGGCGCCCAGCCGACGCAGCCGTACCTGCCCTCCGGCGAGCAGCCGTCGACCGGTGAGCAGCCGTCGTCCGGCAGCGGCTACGAGCCCTACGGCCAGCAGCCGGCGAACCCCTACGGCCAGCAGCCGCCGGCGGGCGAGCCCGGTGGCTCGGACTACCCGCCCAAGGACTACCCCGGCCGCTGACCGGGCCGCGCCTCAGCGCGACAGGTCGGCGGCGGCGAGTCGTCGTACGCCCTCGCGCACCACGTCGGCGTCCTTGCAGAACGCCCAGCGCACGAGCTGGAGGCCGGCCGTGGTGTCGTCGTAGAACCCCTGCGTCGGGATCGCGACGACGCCGGCGCGCTCGGGCAGGGCCAGGCAGAACTCTCGTCCGTCGGACCAGCCGAGGTGCGAGATGTCGGTGGTGGCGAAGTAGGTGCCCTCGGGCACGCGGGGCGTGAGCCCGGCGTCGACGAGTCCCGCGCAGAGCAGGTCGCGCCGCACCTGCAGGTCGCGGGCGAGCTGCTGCGGCCAGTCGGACTCGTGGTCGAGCGCGTGCGCGACGGCCGGCTGGAGCGGGGCGCCGGAGGTGAAGGTCAGCCACTGCTTGGCGGCCAGCACGGCCTGCACCAGCGGGGCCGGGCCGGTCGCCCAGCCGACCTTCCAGCCGGTGAGGGAGTACGACTTGCCGACGCTCGACAGCGTCAGCGTCCGCTCCCACATGCCCGGCAGGGTCGCGATCGGCGTGTGGGTGCGCCCGTTTAACACCAGGTGCTCGTAGACCTCGTCGGTGATCACGAGGACGTCGTGCTCGATCGCGAGGTCGGCGACCACCTGCAGCTCCTCGCGGGTGAGCACGGTGCCGGTCGGGTTGTGCGGGGTGTTGAGCAGGATGGCCTTCGTCCGGTCGGTGACGGCCTCGCGCAGCTGGTCGAGGTCGGGACGGAAGCTCGGAGCCCTCAGCGTGACGGCCTTCCGCTGCGCCCCGCACATGTCGAGGATCGCGACGTAGGAGTCGTAGTAGGGCTCGAGCACGACCACCTCGTCGCCGGCGTCGACGAGCCCGAGCAGCGCCCCGGCGATCGCCTCGGTGCAGCCGGTCGTCACCACGACCTCGGTGTCGGGGTCGACCTCGAGCCCGTAGTGGCGCTGCTGGTGGCGCGCGATCGCGGCCCGGAGGGCGGGTACGCCGATGCCGGGGGCGTACTGGTTGGCGCCGCTCGACAGCGCCTCGGCGGCCGCCGCGATCACCGAGGCCGGACCGTCGGCGTCGGGGAAGCCCTGGCCGAGGTTGACCGCGCCGGTGCGCACGGCGAGCGCGGACATCTCGCTGAAGACGGTCGGCGGGATGTGGGCCAGGCGTCGAGCGGTCGCGGACATGGCCTCGAGGCTAGTCCCGGGCTGGTCCCGGGGCGGGTCCCGAGGCCGGTAGGGCAGACTCGTCGCATGGCCGACCCGACCGCCGACCGCAGCACGGGTGCGCGGTGGCTGGGGCGGCTGGGCGTGGTGCTGGTGGTCGCCGGGCTCGCGCTCGGGGCCTACGTCGCGTGGCAGGTGTGGGGCACCAACGTGGTCTCCCAGCGCACCCACCGGGCGCTGGTCGACGACGTGCAGAAGTCCTGGGACGAGGGCGCAGCGGGCGCCGCAGGCGCAGCGGTCGAGACCGACAAGGGCACGGTCTCCGCCATCGTGCGGATCCCCGCGTTCGGCGACGACTACGCCGTGCCGGTGCTCGAGGGCACGAGCGACGAGGTCCTGGCTGCCGGCTTCGGCCACTTCTCCGGCAGCGCGAGGGCCGGCGCGGTCGGCAACTACGCCATCGCCGCGCACCGCATCACCCACGGCGAGCCGCTGCGCGCGATGCCCGAGCTGCAGCCCGGGGACGAGGTCGTCATCGAGACGCAGAGGTGGACCTACACCTACGTCCTCGACACCGGCGGCGCCGACCTCACCGTGCCGTTCACCGCCGGCTGGGTGCTCGCCGACGTGCCGGCCAACCCGGAGGCCGGTGGCGTGCAACCCGCGCAGGAGCCGGGCCAGCGGCTCCTCACCCTGACGACCTGCTCGGAGCTCTTCCACACCGACGACCGGCTCGTCGCGTTCGGGCACCTGGAGTCGAAGGAGCCGACGGCCTCCTGATCGCTCGATGCACACGTGTCCGGACTCGACGAAGGAACCACGTCACTCTGTGTGCAAGATCCGTTGCACGCAGTGGCGGGACCCGGGTTCTGCTGCACGAAAGCTTTCGCACTTTCTCCCGGGTCACTCGCACCGTCTGCACGGGATCTTGCGGCCGGCGACAGCACCTCGTAGACGCCACCCCCTAGGCTGCTGCGCGTGGTTGACGAGACGCTCGCACGCGACATCGACGCGGTCTGCCGCCTGACCGGGGAGTTCACCCTGCGGTCCGGCCAGGTCGCCGACACCTACTTCGACAAGTACCTCTTCGAGGCCCAGCCGGCGCTGCTCGACCGGGTCGCGACCGGGATGCTCGACCTGCTGCCCGAGGACACCGAGCTGCTCGGCGGCCTCGAGCTCGGCGGTGTGCCGATCGCGACCACGGTCTCGGCGAAGACCGGGCTGCCGGCGCTCTTCGTGCGCAAGAAGGCGAAGGAGTACGGCACCTGCAAGCTCGCCGAGGGCCCTGACGTCGCCGGCCGCCGGGTCACCCTCGTCGAGGACGTGATCACCACCGGCGGCGCCGTGCGCGACGCCACGCGCGAGCTGCGCGCGGCCGGTGCGATCGTCGAGGTCGTGGTCTGTGCGATCGACCGCTCGCCCGCCGACGAGAACCCGCTCGCCGACGTCGGCCTGGAGGTCCGCCCGGTGCTCACCCGCGCGCAGCTGGACGCCGCTGCCGCGCAGGCCTGAGCTGATCAGTCCAGGTCGCGGCCGGTGATGTCGCGATCGGGTCCGCCGTCGTGCGGCCCGACCTCGGCGCCTGCCGCAGCGGTCCGCTTGTGGCGCCACCACTCGATCGCGATCGGGACCAGCGAGAACGCCAGGATCACGATCACGAGCTTGTCGATGCTCTCGCCCAGCGTCGGGAACGCGTCGCCGAGGAAGAAGCCGAGGAAGCCGATCGAGAGCACCCAGAGCACCGCGCCGACGAGGCTCCAGAGGAAGAAGCGGTGCCGCTCCATCCGGGTCACGCCGGCGACGACGGTGATGTAGGTCCGGACGAAGGGCACGAAGCGACCGATCACGAGGGCCTTGTTGCCGTGGCGGTCGAAGAACGCCGTCGTCTGGTCGAAGTACTTGCGCTTGATGATCCGGCCGTCGCGCTCGTAGAGGGGCGGGCCGATCCTCCGCCCGATCTCGTAGCCGACGACGTTGCCGAGGAACGCAGCGCCGATGAGCACCGCGAGCGTGATCAGCAGCTCGACGAAGTGCGGACCGGGGAACAGGTCGAGCTGGCCGGTGGCGATGAAGAGGCCGAGCGCGAAGAGCAGCGTGTCGCCCGGGAGGATCGGGAAGAACAGGCCGCACTCGATGAAGACGATCACCAGGCTGATCCAGAACAGCTCGGTGCCGAACCGGTCGAGCAGCCAGTTGGGGTCCATCCACTCGATGCCGAGCAGGAACGGGGTCACGAGCCCGGACGGGTCGAGGAGAGCGCTCACCCGCGACACCCTACGGGCGCGTCCTTACGATTCCCGCATGCACGAGCAGGAGGAGCGCGCTCCCTACGACCCGATGCCGCACGGCCCGCCCGAGGTGGGCGTCGGGCCGTGGCAGGGGACGTGGCCGACCGGTGAGCAGTGGGACCCCGAGCTGCTCCGCGACGGCGACCGGCGCAACGTCGTCGACCGCTACCGCTACTGGACCCTCGACGCGATCGTGGCCGACCTGGACACGAGGCGCCACGGATTCCACGTCGCGATCGAGAACTGGCAGCACGACTTCAACATCGGCACGATCGTCCGCACCGCCAACGCGTTCCTGGCCGCCGAGGTGCACATCGTCGGCAACCGCCGCTGGAACCGACGCGGCGCGATGGTCACCGATCGCTACCAGCACGTCCGCCACCACCCGGACGCCGCGGCGCTGTCGGCGTACCTCCACTCCCTGCCGGACCACGACGGCGGGCCGGTGCGCCTGCTCGGGATCGACAACCTGCCCGGGTCGCTCCACCTCGAGACGACGCAGGTCCCCGAGCGGGTGTGCTTCCTGTTCGGTCAGGAGGGCCCGGGGCTGTCGGCGTCGGCGCGCGAGGTCTGCGACGGCACGTTCTCGATCGCACAGTTCGGCTCGACGCGCTCGATCAACGCCAGCTCGGCCGCGGCCATCGCGATGCACAGCTGGGTGCGCGAGTACGCCGACCTCGCGGGCGAGGACGCGTGGCGGGGCTGACCGCCACGTCCGAGGACGCGCGGGGCTGGGCCCGGGATGTCCCCTCGGCACCCCGGACCCTCCTCCCCAGGCTCGTCGGTCCTGCGACCTACTTCTTCGTCCTCGAGTAGCAGGTCAGCGTGTGGTCGCCGGCCTTCCACGAGGACTTCGAGGGCCAGCCGAAGCGGAACTGGCGCGACGTCACGCCGCGCACGCACTGCCGGTTGCCGAGCCGCTGCCACTTCTTGACGCTCGGGAACTTCTTCCCCGGGACGGTGACGGCGGCAGTCGCGCGGTAGGTGTGCTTCTCCGCGCAGACGGTGACGTGGAAGTCGCGGCCGGCGAGGCAGCGCGAGACGCCCTTGGCGTACGGGAACCTCCCCACCTCCAGCTTCGCCGGGAGCGCGTGGAGCTCGGCGAGGTGGCCGAGCACGACGTCGCAGCGCAGCCAGCGGGCGCCGGCCGACTGCAGGTCGGTCGACGGGACGAAGAAGCCGACGTTGTAGGCGGTGAGGCTCAGCGCGCGCATGTTCTTCACGCCGATCGCCTTTCGCACGGCGGCGTAGCAGCTCTCGAGCGCGAACTGCTCGAGGTCCGGGCTCTCGTAGGCGAGGTCGTCGGGCAGCACGGCGACGCCGACGACCTGCGAGGTGTGCGGCAGCGTGCAGTCGATCGCCGCCTCCGGGTAGGTCGGCTGCGACAGCTCCTCCGTGCTCATGTCGAAGCACTGGCCGGTGACCGGCGCACCGAGCAACGGGTCCTGCGCCGTCGCGCTCGCGGTGGTGGTCGAGGTCAGGGCTGCGGCGAGCAGGGCCGCGACGGCGGCACCGATCCCGAGTCGTGTCGTCATGTCCGTCAACGTAGACCTGACTGGACCACGGAATCCACACCCTCGCGGTCGCCGTGCCTCATCTTTGTGCGGCCAGGACCTGCTCGAGGGCGGCCAGCCCGCGGCTGCTGTGGCTCTTGACCGTGCCCTCGGAGATGCCGAGCTCACCGGCGGTCTCGCGCACCGACAGCCCGAGCCAGTGGCGCAGCACGACCACCTTCCGCTGCTGGGTCGGCAGCTCCTGCAGCGCGTCGAAGAGCGCCGAGCGCTCCTCGAGGGGCGTCGGACCCTCGGCGGCCAGCTCCGGCAGCCGGTCGCTGGGTCGCTCGCGCCGCCACGGCCGGCGTGACTCGTCGATGTTGGCGCGCACCATGATCTGCCGGACGTAGGCCTCCTCCCCGCCTTCCGTCCGGATCCGCGGCCACGCGACGTAGAGCTTGGTCAGCGCCGTCTGCAGGAGGTCCTCGGCGCGGTGCCAGTCGCCCGTGAGGGCGTACGCGATGCGGCGCAGGTGGGCCTGCCGGGCAGCGACGAAGTCGGTGAAGGCCTCCTCGCGGTCGTCGCGCCTCATCGCACGCCCTCCCCGCCGGCGAAGTCCTCGCGGACGACACCGGCGATCACGTCCAGCGATCCGCTCCAGCGCCCGATCGGCAGGACCTCGAGCGTGCCGTCGACGACGCGGAGGACGACGACCTGCGTCTCGTCACCGACGCGCAGCCGGGCCAGGCCGGTGAGCTCGGTGCCGGTGCTGAGCTCCGGACCGAGGTCGAGGTCGGTGCGCGCGGTGAGGACGGTGACGGCCGGATCGGCGGCCACGACCTCGCCCGCCCGATCGAGGGCGATCCACTCCTCGGCCGGGATCGTGCTGCTGGGCGAGGTGACGCCGTTGGCGACGTCGAGGGTGTGCTGCGACTGCTTCACGCCCGCCAGCCAGCCGCCGAAGTCACCGGTCGCGGAGTGGGTCGTCATCGAGGTGCCGTCGTCGTGGCCGACGACCAGGGTGTACTTCTCGACTCCGTCGAACACCACCCGCAGGGCGATCGACCGCCCCTGGGTCGCGGTGTAGCCCATCGGGTTGGGCACCCGCTCGAGCACCCGCGAGGTGCGTGGGTTGAGCACGAGCTCGTCACCGCGGTAGACGGCCGGATCGCCCAGGAAGTCGACCGGTCCCCGGTCCTTCGCGACGAGCTCGTCGAGCGGCGTTGCCTCTTCGGGCTCGAGGACCTTCGGCGAGGGGACCCGCGTCGCCACGTGCTCGTCGCTGCCGGACCGGCCGTCGTGCGACGCGACCGTCGCCGTCCAGGCGCCGCCCGCCGCGACGACCACGGCAGCAGCCGCCGCCAGGGAGACCGCCGTCCGGCGTCGCCGCAGCGCGCGCCGACCGTGGGCCACGTAGGCCCCCGGCGTGACGTCCGGTCCGCGGCCGAACGCGTCGTCCAGCTCTCGCTGCCAGTCGATCTCGGTGTCCACCCTGGTCCTTCCGTGCCTCGTTGTCCGGGCCCTCCACTGAGGAGGACGCGGCGGTGTGCCGTTCGGTTGTCAGTCGAGCGGTGGCGCGGCCGGGGTCCGCTCGAGCGCGAAGAGCCTGCGGCCGCTGTGGTCCTTCACCGGACGCCACCCTCGTCGGCCCGGTCCGCCATGAACGCCACGAACTCCTCGAGGGTCCGCGCCCCGCCGGCCTTCGACACCGCGACAGGGCTGACCGAGTCGCCGATCAGCAGCACGAACCAGCGCTGCCCCCGCCACGCGACGAGCGCGACCGCTGACGTGGCGCCGTCGGCCTCGGTGCCGTAGGCCCGCAGGTCGGGGTCGGCCTGCTGCTCGATCACCCGGGCCCCGGGCCCGGCGACGACGGTGGCGTCGGGCGAGAGCGACACGGGCACCTCCGCGGGCTCCGCGCCACCTTCGAGCGCGACCTGGTCGGCCAGCCAGTCGTCGAACCCGCTCCAGCCCGACAGTGACTCCTCCGTCCACGACGCACCGTCGCGGTACACGAGCATCCAGGTCGTCGTCCCGTCCTTGCGCAGCACCAGCCCGAGCGAACGTCGGTCCGCGACGGGGTCCTCCACCCTCCGGACCACGACGACCCCCGGACGGGTGTCGAGCTCGACACCGTCCCACCGGACCAGGCCGCCGAGGTAGTCGTCGTCCGGGCCGGCCGGCTCCGACGTCATGCCGCCGCCCGCGACCTCGGCGCGGACGAACGCGTCGAAGGAGTCGAACAACCCGTCACCGGGCTGGACGCTCGCGCTGCCGCCACCCCCGCCGTCCCACTCGAGCGTCATCCACCAGCGCTCGCCACCCCAGCTGATGTCGAGCGCGGCCGACTCGGAGTCCTTCGCGGGGAAGAGGTCGTCACGCCGCTCGTGGACGACCGCACCGTCGCGGATCTCCAGGCCCGCCGGGCCGGATCGCGCCGGCGGGTCGCCCTTCCGCCAGGACTGCGCGGGCACCTCGTCGGCGGAGGTCGGCGCAGGGCTCGCCGGGCTGCTGCGGTCGATCGCCACCGGGACGTCCGGGCTCGCCGGGTCGCGGTCGGGTGCGGCGCCCCAGGCCACGGCGCCGACGACCCCGGCCACCGCGAGCCCGCCGGCGACCGTCGTGAGCCGGCGACGACGTACGGCCCGGTGGCCGGCCGCCACGTAGCGATCGACCGGCACGTCGGTGGCCGTGCCGAACGACGCGTCGATCTCGTGCTGCCAGTCGACATCAGTCGTCATGGTGCGTCCTTCCCCCGGGGTGAGCCTTCTCCCGCAGACACGGAGCGGGGGACCGTTCGGTTGTCACGTCGTGAGACCGGGTTCGCGAGGACTTCCGGACTGGTGGGTAGCCACTAGGGTTGAGGCGCTCGACGGACCGCACACGAAGCTTCTTGAGGAGATCCACCGATGCCCATCGCCACCCCCGAGGTCTACGCGCAGATGCTGGACGCCGCGAAGGCAGGGTCCTTCGCCTACCCGGCCATCAACGTGTCCTCGTCCCAGACGCTCAACGCCGCGCTCAAGGGCTTCGCCGACGCCGGCTCCGACGGCATCATCCAGGTCTCCACGGGCGGCGCCGAGTACCTCTCCGGCCCCTCGGTCAAGGACATGGTGTCGGGCTCCGTCGCCTTCGCGGCCTACGCCGCCGAGGTCGCGAAGAACTACCCGGTCAACATCGCGCTCCACACCGACCACTGCCCCAAGGACAAGCTCGACGGCTTCGTCCGCCCGCTGCTCGAGATCTCCGCCGAGCGCGTGGCCCGCGGCGAGGCGCCGCTCTTCCAGTCGCACATGTGGGACGGCTCGGCCGTGCCGATGGGCGAGAACCTCGAGATCGCCGAGGAGCTGCTCGCCAAGTGCGCGGCGGCCCACATCATCCTCGAGATCGAGGTGGGCGTCGTCGGCGGCGAGGAGGACGGCGTCGCCAACGAGATCAACGACCAGCTCTACACGACCCCCGAGGACGCCATCGCCACCGTCAAGGCGCTCGGCGCCGGCGAGCGCGGCCGCTACATGACCGCCCTGACCTTCGGCAACGTGCACGGCGTCTACAAGCCGGGCAACGTCAAGCTCCGTCCGGAGATCCTCAAGACCGCGCAGGAGGCCGCCGCCTCCGAGCTCGGCCTGGGCGCCGATGCCCGACCGTTCGACCTCGTCTTCCACGGCGGCTCGGGCTCGACGGCGCAGGAGATCAGCGACGCGGTCGACTTCGGTGTGGTGAAGATGAACGTCGACACCGACACCCAGTACGCCTTCACCCGCCCCGTCGCCGCGCACATGCTCAGCAACTACGACGGCGTCCTCAAGGTCGACGGCGAGGTCGGCAACAAGAAGCTCTACGACCCCCGCGCCTGGGGCAAGGCCGCCGAGGCCGGCATGGCCGAGCGCATCGTCGAGGCCTGCCAGAACCTCCGGTCCGCGGGCACCTCGCTCAACGCCTGAGGCTCGCCGTCGGGCGGTGGCTGAGCCACGTTCCGGGCCTCCCGGACGTGGCCCTGCCACCGCCCGCCGGTGCGTCGTACGTCCCGCACGCGCATCACCTCGCCCGCCGCGCTCCCTGAGGGTCTAGTGTCAGGGCTCCAACGAGAGGGCGGTGCCGGATGTCGCTGGCATCTGCCTTGAATGATGTGTGCCGTCGTGCGGTGGACCGACTCCCCGTCGCGGGGGCGGTGACCCACCTGATGACGCCCGCGGACGCGGTCGGAGTCGGCCCCGTCGCCGCCTCCGACGCACGGGCGCGGTCCATCGGCGACCTGCCCTTCGTCGCGGGCGTCGGCCCGTGCCACGACGCGTTCCAGCTGCGCCGACCGGTGCTGGTCGGCGACCTCGCCGCAGCCGCCGGACGCTGGCCCGGGTATGCCGAGGCGGCGCTGGACAAAGGCGTGCGCGCGGTCTTCAGCATGCCGCTGCAGGTCGGTGCCGTCGGGCTCGGCGTCATCGACCTCCATGCCGACACCGTCGGCATGCTGAGGCCGGACGACCTCGCCACCGCCTTCGCCCTGGCCGACGAGGCGACCCACGTTCTCCTCACCGGCACCGACGACCTGACGGACGCCGGTCTGGACGAGGTCGTCGACCACCGCGCCGAGATCTACCAGGCCCAGGGGGCCCTCGTGGTCGCGCTCGGCGTCAGCCTCGCCGACGCGATGGTGATCATGCGCTCCCACGCCTTCGCGGCCGGGCTGCCACTCGTCGCCCTCGCGAAGCAGGTGCTCGACGGCACGAGCAAGCCGGAGGACTGGTGACGCGATGGCGTTCGGTGGTCTCGGGTCAGGCAATGAGCAGCACTAGAGTGGCAGGAAGAAACGGGTGCGAGCCATGATCGAGATCGACAAGCTCGCCGATGTCTTCGTCGAGGTCGCCGACACGCTGGTGGCGGGGTTCGACCTCATCGAGTTCCTGCACACCGTGGCCCAGCACGCGGCCGACGTGTCGGGTGGGGCGGTGGGACTCGTCCTGGCCGACGAGCAGGGCAACCTGCACTACATGAGTGCCTCCGGTGACGTCGCGCGCGAGCTCGAGCTGCTCCAGCTCGACCTCGGGGAGGGTCCGTGCCTGGACTGCTTCCGCTCCGGCGCCGCCGTCGTGAACACCGACCTCGTGCAGGCCGAGACCTCGTGGCCGCACTTCGCGCCCCTCGCCGTCGGCAAGGGCGTGCGGTCGGTGCACGCCTTCCCGATGCGTCTGCGTGAGCGGGTGATCGGAGCACTCAACGTCTTCGGCGGCGACGGCGAGCTCCTCACGGCCGACGAGGCACGCGCGGTGCAGGCGATGGCGGACGTGGCGACGATCGCGATCATCCAGGAGCAGGCGATCGCGCGGGCCGAGGTGGTCACCGAGCAGCTCCAGGCAGCGCTCAACAGCCGCATCGTCATCGAGCAGGCGAAGGGCGCCGTGGCTCGTGCCCTCGGCATCTCGGTCAACGAGGCGTTCGAGCTGATGCGCGCACGCGCACGGCACACCCGGGTGCCGCTCACGGGCCTGGCCTACGACCTGGTCAACGCGCCGGGGACCATCGAGGACCGCCTCCGCGGGGAGTGACTCGCGCGGGTCACGTGCCCGGACGTACGCCGGCCCGGTGCGCCGGAGACCCTGCGGGCGCCGCGGACTCCGCCGACGTGGCGGCGGGGCGGGCGCCGAAGTGGCGCGGGCGCTCGAAGAACACGACGGCGACCAGCCCGAGCACCAGGACCACCGGCAGGAGCAGCAGCGACTGCGCCATCGCGTCGGTGAACGGCCCGGCGACCTGGGCGGGGAGCGTGCCGCCCGATGCGGAGCCCTCGGACGGCGAGAACGTCAGCCCGTTGGCCGCGAGCCGCGCGTCGATCAGCACCGCGATCGCCGCGGACCCCAGCACGGCGCCGACCTGGCGGGTGGCGTTGTAGACGCCCGAGCCGGCGCCCGCGCGCTGGGGCGGCAGGTTGCGGTTGGCCGTGGTGGCGAGCGGACCCCAGAGGAAGGAGCTGCCGATGCCCATCAGTGCGAACGCGCCGAGCAGCTGCCAGAGCGGGGTCTCCGGGTCGAGGACCGCGACGATGAGGAGCAGCGCGACGCCGAGCCCCACGAAGCCGCCCAGGGTCAGCAGCCGCGGGTGCAGGCGGTCGGTGAGCCGTCCCGCGATCGGTGCGAAGACGATCGAGGTGATCGCCATCGGGGCGAGCAGCAGGCCGGACTCGGTGGGGGAGTAGCCGCGCACCAGCTGGGCCCACAGCATGAGCGGGAAGCCCATCGCGGTGAACGTGAACGAGACGGTGGTGATGGCGAGGTTCGACACCGAGAAGTTCCGGTCGGCGAAGAGGCTCAGCGGCAAGAGGGGCTCGCGCTTGTTGCGTGCCTGCCACCAGACGAAGAGGGCCATGACGACCACGCCCGCGACGATCAGGCGCCACACCGTGATCGGGCCGGTGATCGTGGACCAGTCGTACTGCTCGCCCTCCTGGATGCCGAAGACCAGCAGGAACATCCCCGCCCCGCTCAGGACGACGCCGAGCCAGTCGAAGCGGTGGTCGTTGGTGTCCAGCCGCGGCACCAGGCGCCAGGCCAGCGCGAACGCGACGATCCCGACGGGCACGTTGACGAAGAAGATCCACTCCCAGCCGAGCGTGTCGACGAGCACGCCGCCGGCGATCGGGCCGACCAGCGTCGCCACACCGGCCGTCGCCCCCCACAGCGCCATCGCGGACCCGCGGCGCTCGATCGGGAAGATGCGCGTGATCACGGCCATCGTCTGCGGCGTCATCATCGACGCGCCGAGCCCCTGCGCGACGCGGGCCGCGATGAGCCCCTCGATGGTGGTGGTGAGCCCGCACGCCAGCGAGGCGAGGGTGAACACGGTCAGGCCGACGAGGTAGAGGTTCTTCGGGCCGAAGCGGTCACCGAGCCGACCCGTGATCAGCACCGGGACGGCGTACGCCAGCAGGTAGGCGCTGGTCACCCAGACGACCTCGTTGACCCCGGCCTGCAGGTCCTCGATGATCGCCGGCGTCGCCACGGTGACGATCGTGGTGTCGACCAGGATCATGAAGAAGCCGATGCACAGCGCCACGAGGGCGGGCCAGGGGCTGGTCTCGACGGGTGCCTCGGTGTCGGTGTGGGTCACGGACCCCAGTAGACACCCGCCGACGTGCAGGCCGCTGACGGAGGTCGGTCGCTAGCGCGCGGGGGCGTTGCCGGGGATGTCGTCGGCGTCGCCGTAGGGCTCCTCGAGGGAGCCGTGCTCCCCGAGGTCCTTCTGCACGCGCGGGTCGTCGGCGTCGGCGAAGTAGTCGAACGGGATCGTCTCGTCCTTCCCGTTGGACACCTTCAGGGCCCGGCAGACGGCGGTGACCACGACCGCGACCAGGACGTTGAGCACGAACGCGGTGACCGCGATGTAGCCCATCTTCTCCATGCCCGGGATCAGCGCGAGCGAGCCGCCGAAGTGCTTGCCGGTGACCGGGTTGACCACCTGGTAGGCCTCGACCGTGCCGTAGACCATGCCGACCGCCCAGCCGGCCAGCAGGCCGTAGCGGTGGAACCAGCGCGTGAAGAGGCTGAACACCACGGCGGGGAAGGTCTGCATGATCCAGATGCCACCGAGCAGCTGGAAGTTGATCGCGTTCTGCTTGTCGAGCGTCAGCACGAAGATCAGCGCGAACGCCTTCACCAGCAGCGACATCAGCTTGGAGACCTTCGCCTCCTGCTTCGGGGTGGCGTCCTTCTTGAGCCACTCCTTGTAGATGTTGCGGCTGAACGTGTTGGCCGCGGCGATCGACATGATCGCCGCCGGCACCAGCGCGCCGATCGCGATCGCCGCGAAGGCGACCCCGGCGAACCACGCCGGGAACATGTCCTCGAACAGCTGCGGGATCACCAGCTGCGCGTTGGGCTCGCCGTCGAGCCCGATCGGCTGCGTGCCCGCGGCGATGGCGACCCAGCCGAGCAGGGCCAGCAGACCGAGCACGAAGGAGTACGCCGGCAGGATCGAGGCGTTGCGCCGGATCGTGTTGCGGGAGTTCGACGACAGCGACGCGGTGATCGAGTGGGGGTACATGAACAGCGCCATCGCCGAGCCGAGCGCCAGGGTCGCGTAGGCCCAGAAGGCGCCCGATCCGGGGACGAACGACGAGCTCGGAGCGAGGCCGGCCTCGACGGCGGCCGCGTTGTTGGCGTCCATCTTGTCGCTGGCGGCGCCGAAGATCGCCTCCCACCCGCCGACCTGGCCGGGCAGGTAGATCACCGCGACGATGATGACGAGGTAGATCAGGATGTCCTTCACGAAGGCGATGACCGCAGGTGCGCGCAGGCCGCTCGAGTAGGTGTAGGCCGCCAGCACGGCGAACGCGATGAACAGCGGGGCGTCCTTGGCGACGATGTTGTCGCCACCGCCGAGGCCGGCCACCTCGAGCACCGCCTGGATGCCGACGAGCTGGAGGGCGATGTAGGGCATGGTGGCCACGAAGCCGGTGACCGCGACGGCCAGCGACAGCCCCCGGTCGTCGTACCTGCCCCGGACGAAGTCCGCCGTCGTGACGTAGCCGTGGCGGTGGCTGACCGACCAGAGCCGCGCCATGAAGATGAAGATGATCGGGT
Source organism: Nocardioides exalbidus (assembly GCF_900105585.1). Lineage (NCBI taxonomy): Bacteria > Bacillati > Actinomycetota > Actinomycetes > Propionibacteriales > Nocardioidaceae > Nocardioides > Nocardioides exalbidus. The sequence goes on along the minus strand of NZ_FNRT01000002.1, from coordinate 927,367 downwards.
AGAGGATGATCGTGTAGGGAACGGCGAAGAACCCGGCCACGGCTCCGGTCGCGAACATCGCGGCGGGCACGGCGACGAAGGTGTAGGCCGTGTAGAGGTCGCCGCCGAGCAGGAACCACGTGATCCACGTGCCGAACGATCGCCCGCCCAGGCCCCACTCCTCGAGGGACTCCAGCGACTCCGCCCGGCGGAACCGGCTGGCCATGAAGCCGGCGACGGTCACGAGCAGGAAGAGCACGATCAGCACGGTGAGCGCGACGCCGTTGACGCCGTCGGTGTCGGCGGCCATGACGGTGATCTGGGGCATCACGTGTCCTCACCGACCTTGTGCGTGGTCTTGCCGCGCGCCGAGAGGGTGAGCCGGTAGGCGGTGTAGGTCAGGGCGGAGCAGATGAACACCCAGAGGAACTGGTACCAGAAGAAGAACGGGAAGCCGAAGAGCTCCGGGTCCACCTTGGCGTAGGACGGCACCCACAGGAGCGCCAGGATCGGCACGAGGAGCAGGACGCCGGCCAGCGCCATCTTGGTCTTGTCGGTGGGTGGCGGGCCCTGCTGCGGGCGCGGCTCTGGAGGTGTGTTCCCGGAATTCACCCGCGCGACACTACTCCCGCGGTGACGACCGTCACCCACCTCCGCGGGTGGCGCGACCAGCGGTCGGGCTGGCGCGCCGAGCGGTTAGCGCGCCGAGGTCAGAGCAACGCGTCGGCCGCGGCGGGGCTCGAGTCGCGCAGGAAGGTCGAGCAGCGGTCCCACTCCTCGGTCTCGCCGATCGCCCGGGCGGCCAGGGCCAGCAGGGCGAGGGAGCGGAGGAATCCGCGGTTGGGCTCGTGCTCCCACGGGACGGGTCCGTGGCCCTTCCACCCGTTGCGGCGGAGCATGTCGAGCGAGCGGTGGTAGCCGACGCGCGCGTAGGCGTAGACGGTCACGTCGTCGGCTCCCGCGTCCTGCGCCTGCTGCGCCAAGGCGGCCCACGCGGCCGGCGACGCCGGGTGACGGCGTACGACCGCTGCCGGCGCGTCGCCGCCGGCCAGCTCGGCGTCGGCAGGGTCGGCGGGCAGGTGCGTGGGCGGGGGACCGGCCATCAGGTCGCCGAAGTTCGAGGTCATGGCGTCAGTGTCTCAACACCGTGCAGGCAGTTCGAGGGCGGTCCGCCTCCCGGCACGCCGGGCGCACGGAGGCATCCGGTCGAACTGCCTGCATGGTGCGTCAGGCGCCGAGGAGCGAGCGGACCTTGGCCGGGCCGAGGGCGAGGACCAAGGTGGGGAGGCGGGGGCCGCGGTCGGCGGAGACGAGGAGGTTGTAGAGCAGCCGGAAGAAGTCCTTCTGGTCGGCCTTGACCTGCTCGGTCGGTGCGTCGTCGAGGCCGAGGCCGCGGGCGACCTTGGGCACGCCGTAGACGACCGAGGTGACCTCGTCGAGGTCGGGGTCCTCGGTGGGCAGGCGGTCGAGGAAGATCCGCAGCCAGAGCTCCTCGTCCTCCGAGAGCGACGCGAGCCGCTCGGTGTCCGGGGTGGAACGGACGGTCGTCCGCTCGTCCGCCGGCACGTGCTCGGCGGTCCACTGCATCGCCAGCGAGAGCCGTGGCTCGAGGTCGGCGACCGAGCCGTGCGGGAAGCCCGACGACTCGATGATGCGCGAGATCAGGTCGGCCGAGCCCGCGGTCACGTCGGCGACCGACGACAGCGTGCGGAAGGGCACGGGCACCGCCGGCGTGGGCAGGCTCCCGGCGGCCGTGGTCGAGGCCCGGTCCCAGGCGAGCGTGGCGACGTCGGACTTCTCCGCCGCCTTGCGACCGAGCGCGTCCCACTCGTCGTAGAGCCGGACGACGGCGGGACCGAAGTCGATGTCGAAGGCCTGGGTCGGGGCGCGGCGGACGTAGAGCCAGCGCAGCATCGGCGCCTCCAGCACGCGCAGCGCGTCGGTCGCGGTCGGCACGCCCCCGGCCGACGACGACATCTTCTGCACGCCGGCGAAGCCGACGAACGCGTAGATCACCCGGGCGGGGGCCTTCCAGTCGAAGATCGACCTCACGATCTCCGTGCCCACGGTGTAGGACGAGCCCGGCGTCATGTGGTCGCGCCCGGCCGGCTCGAAGTTCACCGACTCGTAGGCCCAGCGCATCGGCCAGTCGACCTTCCACACGAGCTTGCCGTCGGTGTCGGTCGACAGGTCGGTGGTGCCGGTGTAGCCGCACGAGCTGCAGGTGTAGGACAGCGTCGTGGTGGCGTCGTCGTAGGCCGTCGTGGTGACGGTGTCGCGCCCGCACTCGCGGCAGTAGGGCCGGTAGGGGAAGCGGGCGATCGCGTCGGCGGAGGCACCGGCCGGCTCGTCGTCCTCGTTGGCGACGGAGTCCGCGAGGTCGGCGGCCTCCTGGTCGGAGGCGTCCTCGGCGGGTGCGACCTTCTTGGTGCGGTGCTGGGCGAGCACCGCCTCGATGTCGTCGCGGCGCGAGACGGCGAGGAGGACCTGGTCGCGGTAGGTGCCGGACTGGTACATCTGCGTCTGCGACACCTCCTCCATCTCGACGCCGAGCGCACGCAGCGACTCCTGCAGCGGGGCCTTGAAGTGCTCGGCCCAGCTGGCGTGGCACTCCCACGGGTCAGGGACGGCGGTCAGCGGGCGGCCGATGTGCTCGGCCCACGACGCGGGGACGCCGGCCGGGACCTTGCGGAACCGGTCGAAGTCGTCCCACGAGTGCAGGTGGCGCACGGGCACGCCGCGGCGGCGCAGCTCCTCGGCGACGAAGTGGGGCGTGATGAACTCGCGCAGGTTGCCCAGGTGGATCGGGCCGCTGGGCGAGGCGCCCGACGCGACGGTCACGAGGTTGCCCTCGCCGGCGTGGCGCACGGCGTCGTCCGCCGCGCGCGTCACCCAGTCGACCGGGGTCCGGTCTTCGTCGCCCTGCTGCCCACCTCTAGCCATGCGCGCAAGGCTATCGGTGGGCCCAGCGGCAGGAGAGAGCGGCGCCGGAGCCGTCCCCCGCGGCGGCTCCGACGCCCCACTGGCATCCGAGTGCGGTCCCTGTGGTTCGACACTGGTGGTCCGGCGCAGTCACCCCCGCGTCCGCGCCGGACCTCCGAGTGGTCGGCAGCATCATGCCAGTGCTGCGGATTCCGTGCGTGGCTCCACGTGGCCACTGGCACTAAGATGCCACCGTGAGCGAGTGGGTGGACGTTTCCGGCCACGCCCGGGTGGAGCACCTCTACCTCCAGGTGCTGCCCGGCTCCGGCCAGACGGTCGAGCAGGTCGCCGCCAGCCTGCTGCTCAGGCCGGACCGCTTCCTCGAGCAGGTCCGGCCCCTCGTCCGCCTCGGGATCCTCGAGGTCGAGGACGGCGTCCTCCACGTCGCCGACCCGGTCACCGCGACCCGGATCGTCCTCTCGTCGCAGTCGAGGGCGCTCGAGCGCACCAGCCGCGAGATCGCCCGGATGGCCGAGATCATCCCGCTGCTCACCGACGTCCGCGAGCCCCCGCGCGACAGCGCCGAGGCCATCGACGGCGACATCTCGGCCGAGGGCGACGTGCCGGCGCTGATCACCGGCTGGATCCGCGAGAAGCGCGGCGACCTGTCCTTCCTGCGGCCCGACCAGTGGCGCTTCCCGAGCGAGTCGGAGATGGCGGTGGCGGTGAGCAACGCCGTGCGCGAGGGCTTCCGGGTCCGCGCGATCTATCCGGCGCGGGCGATGACCGAGGCACCCGAGATGCTGCGCAAGCGCGCCGAGATCGGCGAGGAGATCCGGTTGGTGCCGAGCGTCTTCACCCGCCTGGTCGTCGTCGGCACCCGTCGCGCGATCCTCCCCGAGCCGCTCGGCGTCGGCTCCGACCGGCGCACCGTGATCCGCCAGCAGTCCATCGTCGGGATGCTGCAGGCGTACTTCGACGAGCTGTGGGAGACCGCGAGCCGTGTGGACGCAGGCGCCGGTCGGCTCGCCGAGCTGGACCACCGCCGGATGCTGCTCGCCGAGCTCGCCGACGGGGTCAAGGACGAGCAGATCGCCCGCAACCTCGACGTCAGCCTGCGCACCGTCCGCCGTCGCGTGGCCGCCCTCATGTCCGAGCTCGGCGTCGACACCCGCTTCCAGGCCGGCGTCGAGGCCGTCCGCCGCGGCTGGCTCTGACACCCCGGGTGCGCAGCCCGCGGCGACCAGCGCCGCGAGCCGGGGCTCAGGCCGGCAGGATCATGGAGTACGCCGCCCGCTCGAGGCGCCAGCTCCGGCTGCGCTCGGGGCCGGAGATCTCGCCGTCGGCCGACAGCCAGAACTCGTCGCCGCTGACCTTGACGCTGGTGCCGCGCAGCGACAGGACGTCGTCGCGCTGGTCGTGCTCGCCCTTGCGCAGGCGCAGCACGTAGCCGAGCTTCGCCAGCGGCTCCACGGCGCGGCTGACCATCACGTCGAGGAGCCCGTCCTCGGTGTCGGCGTCCGGGTTGAGCTCGGTGCCGCCGCCCACGTTGCCGCCGTTGCCGATCGCCACCATCAGCACCGGGGTGTCGACGTCGTTGACGACCTTGCCGTCGAGCTCGACGCGCAGCCGCCACTCCGGCGGGTGGAACGCCGACAGCGCGGCGCCGATCGGGTAGCCGAGCTTGCCGAGGTTGACCTTGCCGACACCGACGGACCCGAGCCGGGACTTCCAGCGGGCACCGCGCCGGCTGGCCTGGGCGCCGACGCCGACGTGGACGTTGTTGACCACGATGTTGCCGGTCTCGTCGATGATCAGGTCGACGGGTCGCGCCTCGCCGGAGAGCACCAGCCGCGCGGCGTCCTCGATCTCGAGCGGGATGTCGTTGCCGCGGGCGAAGTCGTTGCCGGTGCCCATCGGGAGCAGCCCCAGCGTCGTGTCGGCGAGCTCGTGGCGCTTGTGCAGCGCCGTGATGACCGCGTGCATGCTGCCGTCGCCACCGGCCACCACGACCGTACGGCCGCCGGCGCGGTGCAGGACACCGTCGAGCTCGCCGGGGTTGGACGTCCTGGCGACCTCGACCGACGCCTCCTGGCGGAGCACGCCGAGGGCCAGGGCGAGGTTCTCCTCGTCGGAGGTCCCGGCGTCGGAGTTGGTGATCACGAGGAGGGACTGCACGCCCGGGACAGTAGCCCACCCCTCCGACCGCCGGGTCCACCCGCAGGGGGCACCGTGGGCAGCGCACGGGCAACCCGCCCGCGGTGCGGTAGCGTGGCGTCGCAAGAGCCCCGGCGCCTTGTGCCGGGGCTGTTTGCATCTCGACCGAGACAACTGCCGAATGATCTGCCGAAAGACAGAGGAGGGCTGAGATGCCCGCGATCGTCGTGCTCGGAGCCCAGTGGGGCGACGAGGGCAAGGGCAAGGCCACCGACCTGCTCGCCACCACCGACCCCATCGACTTCGTCGTCCGCACGAGTGGCGGCCACAACGCCGGCCACACGATCGTCATCGACGGCGAGAAGTACGCCACCCACCTGCTGCCGAGCGGCATCCTCACGCCCGGCGCCACCTCGGTCATCGCCAACGGCGTGGTCGTCTCGCCCGAGGCGCTCTTCCGCGAGCTCGACGGGCTCATCGAGCGGGGGGTCGAGGTCGCCGACCTCAAGGTGAGCAGCAACGCGCACGTCATCGCGAGCTACCACGCCACGATCGACAAGGTCACCGAGCGCTTCCTCGGCAAGAACCAGATCGGCACCACCGGGCGCGGCATCGGCCCGGCCTACGCCGACAAGATCAACCGCGTCGGCATCCGCATCGCCGACCTGTTCGACGAGAAGATCCTCGCGCAGAAGGTCGAGGCGGCCCTCGACGTGCGCAACCACCTGCTGACCAAGGTCTACAACCGTCGCGCGATCGAGGTCGAGGCGGTGGTCGAAGAGCTCACGTCCTACGCCGACCGGCTGCGGCCCATGGTCTGCGACACCTCGCTGCTGCTCAACCAGGCGCTCGACGCCGGCCAGACCGTGCTCTTCGAGGGCGCGCAGGCCACGATGCTCGACGTCGACCACGGCACCTATCCGTTCGTCACCTCCTCCAACCCGGTCGCCGGCGGCGTCTGCGTCGGCGCCGGCATCGGCCCCACCCGCGTCGACCGGGTGATCGGCGTGATCAAGGCCTACACGACCCGCGTCGGCTCCGGCCCCTTCCCGACCGAGCTCTTCGACGACGACGGCGTCCAGCTCCAGCAGCTCGGCGGCGAGATCGGCGTCTCGACCGGCCGCACCCGTCGCTGCGGCTGGTACGACGCCGTCGTCGCGCGCTACGCCAGCCGGGTCAACGGCCTCACCGAGTTCTTCCTGACCAAGCTCGACATCCTCGGCGCGTGGGACCGGATCCCGGTCTGCGTGGCCTACGAGATCGACGGCGAGCGGGTCGAGGAGATGCCGATGACGCAGACCGACTTCCACCACGCAAAGCCGATCTACGAGTACTTCGACGGCTGGAAGTCCGACATCTCCGGCTGCCGCTCCTTCGACGACCTCCCCGACAACGCCCGGGCCTACGTCCGGGCCCTCGAGGAGATCTCGGGCGCGAGGATCTGGGGCGTCGGCGTCGGTCCGGGTCGCGAGCAGACGGTGGTCGTCCACCAGTAGGGCTCCACCCGCGACCGAACCGCTGAAGCGGGTCGATCCGGACGGATCGACGCGTGCCGGGGCGGGATTTGCGGGTTAACCCTCTCCCCGGCGGGCGGGCGGATTCCTAGCGTGAGGGGTCCACCACTCACCAGGAGCTCCCGTTGCGCGCACCTTCTCCGAACCGCCCCCGCGCGGTCGTCCTCACGTCCGCGGTCGCCCTCGCCCTGATCGCCGGCACCGGCACGGGCGCCGGCGCGGCACCCGCCGCGAGCCCCGCGTCGTACGCCGCCAAGGCACTGCCCGCCGACCCCACCACGGTGGTCGCGGTGGCGGGCGCCGGGCAGTCGTTCGGCGGCCCGGCGGCCCTCACCACGGCGGCCGGCACGTCGCTGCTCGGCTACTACCGCCAGGGGCCCGGAGTCGCCCGGACCCTCGAGCTGCAGCGGCAGGTCGGCACCGGGAAGTGGGCTCCGGTCGCGCTCGCGCAGGGCGGCCTCGACACCTTCGGCGTCCCGTCGCTGGTCGAGGACCCGGCGACCGGGCGGGTCCTGCTGACCGCCTCGGCGAACGCGTCGGGCGACCTGCCCGGCACGCTCGGCACCTACCTGTGGTGGTCGTCCGACCAGGGCGTGACGTGGTCCGGTCCGACCAAGGTGTGGAACTCCTTCGGCGTCGGCGACGCCGCGCCCGACGGTGACGGAGGGTTCTGGACGACCGTCGGCGAGACCGACGCGCTCATCGCGCACGTGCCGGCGGACTACTCGATGCAGGTGACCCCGTCCGGCGCGATCCGGCTGACCGACAAGCTCGGCAGCCGGGGCGCGACGGGCCTGGTCACGGCCGGTCCGGCGCGGACGCCGGTCCTCGGCTTCTTCACGACCGCCGGCATCTACGCGCACCGCGGGGCGACGTACGACACCATGCTCGACACCCAGGTGTTCGGGGCGGGCAGCCTCGGCAGCCTCCTCGGCGTCGCGGGCGACACCACGGGAGCGGCCCTCGCCACGTCGCACACGCCGGCGTACGCCGCCTCCGGCACGACCGCGCTGTGGGTGCGCGGGCTGGACCCGGCCACCGGGGCGCTGGGTGCCGAGCACCGGCTGAGCACCGGTCAGGCCCTGTTCTTCCAGCTGCGCTCGCTCCCGGGCGCCGGTGGTCTGGCCGCGATCTGGCGCGACAACGGCGACAGCGACCTCTACGTCGCCCGCGCGAGCGGCGGCGCCGACGGCACCTGGACGACCAGCCGGGTGATCGACGACGCGGCGGATGCCGTCAGCTACTACTCGCACCTCGACGTCTCGGACGGCTGGGCCGTCGGGCTCGGCAACCGCGACAGCGACTCCACCGCCGTCGTCTGGGCGGCCGAGGCCAGCCCTCGGACGATCGAGCCGGTCCTGACGCAGAAGGGCCGCGCGGCGTACTCCTCGAAGAAGGGCACCCTCACGATCCGCGCGACGACCAACACGCCGGGCACGATCAAGGCCGTCGCGACGGTCGTCGCACCGGGCCGCAAGCCGATGAGGGCGACGAAGTCGGTGAAGGCCAAGGGGTTCGGCACCTACACGACGAAGGTGAGGCTGCCGAGGTCCGCGCGGGCGCTGCTGAGGTCAGTGCCGAAGGCGCGGATCACGCTGACCGTCACCTTCGCCAACGGGGCCGGCAAGACGAAGGTCAGGCCGGGCGTCAGGGCATGAGCCGTCACTCGGCGGCGACCAGGCTCGCACCCTCGCTGTCGCAGGTCGCCGTCGAGCACGGCACCGTGCCCCACTCGACGGGCTCCTGGAGCACGCCGTCCTCGGAGAGATAGACCTCGATCTTCGCGGTGCCGTCGTCGTCGTGGTCGAGGAGGCGGACGACGTCCTCGTCGCCGTCACCGTCGACGTCCGACCCGATCACGTCGAGGCGCGGGAAGTCCGGTCCGCCGCTGGTGGGCGCGACGACCTCCTCGGGCGTCCCGAAGCTGCCGTTGACGAAGCGCTGCACGGCCAGCGTGGCGCCGTACTCGTCCTCCTTCCAGCGGTCGGTGACGAGGTGCACGAGCTCGTCGGCGCCGTCGCCGTCGACGTCCGCGGCGGTGTAGTCGGCGACGCCGTAGCGCCCGTCCTCGATGCGGACGTCGGGCGTCTTGCGGAACCGGTCGCCGGTGCTGAGCAGGACCTTGAAGCGCACGCCCACGGCGTCGCCCCCGTTGACCACGCGGGCGGCGAGGTCGTCCGTGCCGTCGCCGTCGAAGTCGCCGATCGCGAACAGGTCGTCCTCGTTGGCGCGACCCCGGCGCTCGGCGAACTCGACCGGCTCGTCGAAGCCCGCGCCGTTGCTGAGCGCCACCGAGACGGTCATCAGGGTCTCGGCGCGGTTGCGGGTGAGGAGCAGGTCGGCGCGGCCGTCGCCGTCGAAGTCGCCCATGCCGTAGAAGCCGTAGTCGGTGCGCCACGGGAAGGTCTGCTCGGACAGCTCCTCGACGCCGTCGCCCGTGCTGCGCCAGGTGGAGACGGTGACCTCGGTGTCGTCGTCGCTCTCGACGACCTGCACCAGGTCGGGCCGGCCGTCGCCGTCGACGTCGCCCGCCTTGGGCCGCTCGATGCGGCCGGCGTCCTCGACGGCCGCTCCGAAGGCGGTGCCGTCGGAGCTCAGCAGCAGCCCCGGCTCCGCCTCGAAGCCGTCGCGCCAGACGGTGCGGCCGACGCGGACGTCGCCGAGGCCGTCGCCGTCCCAGTCGCCGGCGACCGGATCGTCGATCGCGCCCTCGATGGGGGCGCCGCCCGCGTCCGACCCCCCGTCGGCAGCGGTGTCGTCGTCACCGCCCAGTGCCCGCACGCCGAAGATGCCGCCGACCACGGCGACGACCGCCACCGCGGCCACCCCCGCCACCAGTGCCGTACGACGACCGCGCGCCGGGCCCTCCTCGACGGGTGCGGCGGCCGGAGCCGGGGTCGCCGGGGTCGGTGTCGCGCCCGGGGCGGGCGACGGGCCCGGGTCGTGCGTGCCCCGTGCCAGGCCGAGCAGGTCGGCGCGCAGGTCGCCGGCCGAGGAGTAGCGCTCGGCGGGGTCCTTGGCCATCGCGAGGCGGAGGATCCGGTTGAGCTCGGCGGTGGCGGGGTCGGTGCCGTCGAGCTGGGGGACCGGCTGGTTGACGTGGGCGAGGGCGATCTCCACGTCGGAGCCGGAGTAGGGCGCGTGGCCGGTGGCGCACGCGTGGAGCAGGCAGCCGAGGGCGTAGACGTCGCTGGCCGGGGTGGCCGGACCGCCGTGGGCGCGCTCGGGCGCGAGGTAGGCCCAGCTGCCGGCGACGCCGCCGGCCCGGGTCAGGCCCTGCTCGCCGGTCTGGGCCTGCGCGATGCCGAAGTCGCCGAGGTAGACGAACGGCTCGGCGGCGTCGGGGTCGCGCACCAGCACGTTGGCCGGCTTGACGTCGCGGTGCACGATGCCCGCCGCGTGGGCGTCGGCCAGCGCCTCGCCGACCTGCGCGCAGATCGCCGCGGCCAGGGGCGTGGGGACGGGACCGCGCTGCTTCAGCTGGGAGCCGAGGTCGCCGCCGGCGACGTACTGCATCGCGAGGTAGGGCGTGCCGTCGACGTCGCCGTGGTCGAAGATCGTGGTGATGTGCGGCGAGTCGAGCCGCGCCAGCGTCTCGGCCTCGCGGTGGAAGCGTGCCAGCAGCTCGGGGTCCTCGGCGATCTGGTCCGACATCACCTTGAGCGCCACCCGGCGCTGCATCTGCGTGTCGAGCGCGAGGTGCACGACGCCCATGCCGCCGGCGCCGAGGCGTCGCTCGATCTCGTAGCGGCCGAAGGTCTCGCCCTGCCGGGGTGTCGCGCCCACTCTCACTCCTACGTCTCGGGGTGCGTGACCCCTGCCCGGTGCGGTCCCACGCAAACCTCCCCGGAACCGGTGAGCCCGTGGCGCGGATAGGGTCGACGCCCGTGAAGACCCTCGTCATCGGCACCGGCGGCCGCGAGCACGCGCTCGCGCTCGCGCTCTCCCTCGACCCGGTCGTCTCGGAGGTCCACGCCGCGCCCGGCAACCCCGGGATCGGCGCCTTCGCCACCCTCCACGACGTGGACCCGATGGACGGTCCGGCCGTCGCCGCCCTGGCCACGGAGATCGGCGCCGACCTGGTCGTGGTCGGCCCCGAGGCGCCTCTCGTCGCAGGAGTCGCGGACGCCGTCACCGCGGCCGGCATCGCCTGCTTCGGCCCGTCGCAGGCGGCGGCCCGGCTCGAGGGGTCGAAGGCCTTCTCGAAGGGCGTCATGGCCGCCGCCGGGGTGCCGACCGCCGGCTCGCGCACCTGCATCACCCCCCACGAGGTGGCCGACGCGCTCGACGCGTTCGGTGCGCCCTACGTCGTCAAGGACGACGCGCTCGCCGCGGGCAAGGGCGTCGTCGTCACCAACGACCGCACCGAGGCGCTCGCCCACGCGGCCGACTGCGACACCGTCGTCGTCGAGGAGTTCCTCGACGGACCGGAGTTCTCGATCTTCGTCGTCTGCGACGGCACCGTCGGCCGCCCGCTGCTCCCGGCCCAGGACTTCAAGCGGATCTTCGACGGCGGGCTCGGTCCCAACACCGGCGGGATGGGGTCCTACGCCCCGCTGGCCTGGCTGCCCGACGGCACCGTGGAGACCGTGATGACGCAGGTCGTCGAGCCGACGCTCGCCGAGATGCGCCGGCTCGGCGCCCCGTTCGTCGGCTGCCTCTACGTCGGCCTCGCGCTGACGTCGGCCGGCCCCAAGGTGATCGAGTTCAACTGCCGCTTCGGCGATCCCGACGTCCAGCCCGTGCTCGCGCTGCTCACCTCGCCGCTGGGGTCGCTGCTGGCCGCGGCCGCCGCCGGTGACCTCGCGTCCGTGCCGGAGCCGACGTTCGCCGACGGTGCTGCCGTCTCCGTCGTCCTCGCGTCCGCTGGCTACCCCGAGTCGTCCTCGAAGGGCGACGTGATCAGCGGTGCGGGTGCCGCCGACGGCGTCCACGACGTCGACGTGATCCACGCCGGCACCGCGATCGTCGCGGCGCCCGAGGAGGGCGACCCCCGCCACCGCCACCTCGTCACCGCCGGCGGCCGGGTGCTCTCGGTGCGGGCCGTCGGCTACGACGTGGCCGACGCGCGCTCGCGTGCCTACGCCGCCGCCGACCTCATCTCGTTCGAGGGCCTCCAGCGGCGTTCCGACATCGCGGCCGAGCCGCTGGGCGTGGTCGAGGGAGCGGCGTCCCGTGGCTGACGGAGCCTTCCCGATCGGCTCCGACGTCCGGGTCGTCGAGGTCCTCCACGGCGCCGAGTGGGCGTCGTGGGACGAGGAGGTCGTCGCCGACGACGGCATCCTCGTCACGCTCCAGCGCAACGGCACGCCGTTGACCTTCCCGCCGCACGACCACCCGCACCCGTGGGCCCACGTCGACGCCTGGACGGGCACGACGGTGCTCAAGCTGCGCCGCGAGGGCGACTGGTACTCGGTGTGGAAGTTCTTCGACGCCGACGGCGCCTTCCTCCACTGGTACGTCAACTTCGAGACGCCCTACGTCCGGGCCGACGGGGCGATCCACGTCAACGACCTCCAGCTCGACATCGTCGTACCTCCCGACGGGGACTGGCGCTGGAAGGACGTCCAGGACCTCGCGCCGACGCTCGCGTCGGGGCGGATCACCCAGGACGAGCTGCTCGCCGTGCTCCGCGAGGCGGCGCACGTCGCCGAGCTCCTCGACCGGGGTGACCTCTGGTGGGCACCGTGGGACGGGTGGACCCCGGCGGATGGGATGATCTGAGCCGTGACCGTCCCCAACGTCCTGGCCACCCGCTACGCCGGCGCCGACCTCGCCGAGATCTGGTCCCCCGAGCACAAGATCGTCCTCGAGCGCCAGCTCTGGGTCGCGGTGCTCGAGGCCCAGCGCGACCTCGGGATCGCGGTGCCCGACGGTGTCGTCGAGGCCTACGAGTCGGTCATCGACAACGTCGACCTCGACTCGATCGCCGCCCGGGAGCGCGTCACCCGCCACGACGTGAAGGCGCGCATCGAGGAGTTCAGTGCGCTGGCCGGCCACGAGCACATCCACAAGGGCATGACCTCGCGCGACCTGACCGAGAACGTCGAGCAGCTGCAGGTACGCCGCTCGCTCGAGGTCGTGCGCGACCGCGCCGTCGCCGCGCTCGTCCGCCTCGGCCGGCTCGCCGCCGAGCACGAGGCCACCGTGATGGCCGGCCGCTCCCACAACGTCGCCGCCCAGGCCACCACGCTGGGCAAGCGCTTCGCGACCGTCGCCGACGAGATGCTGATCGGCGTCCAGCGGATCGAGGAGCTGCTCGCCCGCTACCCGCTCCGCGGGATCAAGGGCCCGATGGGCACCTCGCAGGACATGCTCGACCTCCTCGACGGCGACGCCGCGAAGCTCGACGACCTCGAGGAGCGGGTCGCGGCCCACCTCGGCTTCGAGCAGGTGCTCACCAGCGTCGGCCAGGTCTACCCGCGCTCCCTCGACTTCGACGTCGTGGCCGCGCTGGTGCAGCTCGTGAGCGGTCCGTCCAACCTCGCCACCACCGTCCGGCTGATGGCCGGCCACGAGCTGGTGACCGAGGGCTTCAAGGAGGGCCAGGTCGGCTCGTCGGCGATGCCGCACAAGATGAACACCCGCTCCTGCGAGCGGGTCAACGGCCTGGCCGTGATCATCCGCGGGCACCTGTCGATGGTCAGCGAGCTCGCCGGCGACCAGTGGAACGAGGGCGACGTCTCCTGCTCCGTCGTCCGCCGCGTCGCGCTGCCCGACGCCTTCTTCGCCACCGACGGCCTCTTCCAGACGTTCCTCACCGTCCTCGACGAGTTCGGCGCCTTCCCGGCCGTGATCCAGCGCGAGCTCGACCGCTACCTGCCGTTCCTCACCACCACCAAGGTCCTGATGGCGGCGGTCCGCAACGGGGTCGGCCGCGAGGCCGCCCACGAGGCGATCAAGGAGGCCGCCGTCGGCACGGCCCTGGCGATGCGCGCCGGCCAGGCCGACAACGACGTCTTCGCCAAGCTCGCCGCCGACGAGCGCCTCGGGCTCACCCGCGACCAGATCGACGCGCTCGTCGCCGACCCGATCGAGTTCACCGGCGCCGCCGTCGCCCAGACCCGTGCGGTCGTCGCCCGGGTCGAGGCCCTCGCGGCCCGCTTCCCCGACGCGGCGGCCTACGTCCCGGGCGCCATCCTCTAGTCGCCCAGCCGCCACGAGCGCACGGCGGCGGCGAGCGCGACCAGCAGCACCACGAGCGCGGCCAGCAGTGCCGACCGCGCGGCGACGGGCGCGGAGGCGACCGTGCCGACGGCCTGGTAGACGGTCATCAGCAACGCGGCACCCAGTGCCGACCCGATCCGCTGCCCGGTCTGCAGCGCGCCGCCCGCGGCGCCGCCCATGCGTGGCGGCACCTCGGCGAGGGTGAGGGTGAAGTTGGGGGAGATCACGCCACCGCCGCCGACTCCCGCGACGAAGAGGGCGGGCGCGAGCGTCCACCACAACCGGTCGGTCGGCTGGGTCACCAGCCAGGCCGACAGCGACGTGCCGGTGATCATCACCGACAGCGCGAGCAGCGTGACCCGACGACCGATGCGCCCGACGAGCTTGCCCGCCAGCGGGGAGGTCGTCGCCGCGCCGACGGCGAACGGCGTGATGAGCAGCGCCGCCTGCAGCGGCGAGAACCCCTCACCCTCCTGCAGGTGCACCGACAGCACGAGGAAGATCCCGGTGAAGCCGGTGAAGTAGAGCGTGCCGACGAGCAGCCCGTTGGCGTAGCCCGGCAGCCCGCTCAGCAGGGACACGTCGAGCAGCGGCGGGTGCCCGCGGTCCACGGTGCGCGCCTCCCAGCGCACGAACGCCCAGGCGAGCGGCGGGAACGCCAGCAACAGCACGAGCGGCAGGCCGGCCCCGCCCTCGAGGCTGATGAGGGGGTAGAGCACGGCGAGGACCGCCAGCCCGAGGAGCAGCGCTCCGGGCAGGTCGACCCGGGGGTCCTTCTCCGCGTCGCCGCCGACCTCGTTGTCGGGCACGAGCCGCCAGATCAGCACCAGTGCGACGAGGCCGATCGGGACGTTGACGAGGAAGAGGGCCCGCCAGCCGTTGTCCTCCCCGAGGAGGCCGATCAGGGCGCCGCCGATCAGCGGCCCGGTGGCCGAGGCCACCGCCACCGTGAAGCCGAACATCCCGAAGGCCCGACCGCGCTCCGCGCCACGGAAGAGCTGCTGGATGAGCCCGGAGTTCTGCGGCGTGAGCAGCCCTGCGCTGGCACCCTGCACCAAACGGGCCAGCACGATCCAGGCCGCGTTGGGCGCGAGCCCCACCGCGGCACTGGACACGATGAAGCCGACCAGCCCGACGAGCATCAGCCGCCGTCGCCCGTGCGCGTCACCGAGCCGGCCGCCGGCGACGAGGGTCATGCCGAAGGCGAGCGCGTAGCCCGAGACGACCCACTGGATCGTCGCGGCGCTGGTGCCCAGCCCGGCGCGGATCGAGGGCACCGCGACGTTGACGATCGTGACGTCGAGCAGCGACATGAAGCCCACGACGAGGGACACCGCGAGCACCCGCCAGCGACGTGGATCGGGTGCGTACGACGCCTCGTCGGCAGCCGCCGTCGTCCGGGTCTCCTCGCTCACCCCACCAGCCTCGCACCCGCGCCCGAGCCGTCCCGCCCGAAGGGCTGGTCCAGACCGCTGCCCGTCGTTTTGCCACGGTTCATCCGGGTGGGTTGGGTGGAGCCACACACGAGTTCTTCACCTCGGTCTCCACGAGGGTCTTCACAGGGGGAAGCATGCGCAGGATCGCACTACGACGCGCCGCGGGAGCGGTCATCCTCGTCGCCGTCGCCGGCCTCGTCACCGCGTGCGGTGGCGACGACGCCAGCGAGAAGGCCGGTGAGAAGCTGGGTGAGAAGCTCGCCGAGCAGGCCATGGAGGACTCCGGGGGCGGGGACGTCGACGTGGACGTCGACGGCGAGGACGTCACCATCGAGTCCGAGGAGGGCACCATCGCCGTCGGCTCGGGCGAGGTGCCGGACTCGTTCCCGAGCGAGCTGTCGATCCCCGACGGGGAGGTCGTCTCGTCGGTCGACACCCCGCAGGGATCGCTGGTCACGCTCGACGTCGAGGACCCGGCGGGTGCCTTCGACGAGGCCGTCGCCGACCTCGAGGCCAACGGCTGGACGCGTGTCATGGTCACCGAGGCCGAGGGCACGAAGATGGCGCAGTACAGCAAGGGCGACGCCAGCGCGACCGTGCTGTCCGACGACGCCTCGGGCCAGCTGACCTACACGATCGGCACCGCCTGACCCGTGCCGTCCGGCCGTGGGTGCAGGCCCGGTCCTGCATGATGGCCGGATGGCAGCCGTCTCCGTCCGCGTCACCGGGCGCGTCCAGGGAGTCGCCTTCCGCTGGCACACCGAGGTGGAGGCGCGCCGCCTCGGCGTCACCGGCTGGGTGCGCAACGAGGTCGACGGGTCGGTGCTGCTGCACGTCGAGGGTGACGAGGTGGCGGTCGACGACCTGGTCGCGTGGTGCCACCACGGGCCGCCCTCCGCCCGCGTCGAGCACGTCGCCGTGCGGGAGGCCGCACCCACGGGCGCGACGTCGTTCACCACGACGGGCTGATGCTCGGCGGACGATGATGCCGCCGGGTGCAACGATCGCTCCCGTGCCGGACAGGGGGAGGCATGGACACCTCGGGGGACGAGCGCGAGCTGCGCTTCCGCGCGCTCTACACCGTGCACTTCGACAGCGTGCTGGGCTACGCGCTGCGGCGCTGCGAGCGCGCCGAGGACGCCGCTGACGTCACGGCCGAGACCTTCCTGGTGGCGTGGCGGCGCCTGGCGCACGTACCGGCAGGCGATGGAGCGCCCATGGCTGTACGCCGTCGCCCGGCGGCAGCTCGCCAACCACCGCCGTGGCGACCTGCATCGACGCCGGCTCGGTGTTCGCCTGCGGCACGACCTGCGCCTGGTCGTGCCCGACTTCAGCGACCGGGTCGTCCAGGACGCCGCCGTCGACTCGGCGATGGCCCGGCTGAGCGCGCGTGACGAGGAAGTGCTGCAGCTGCACCTCTGGGAGGGTCTGGAGTCACGGGAGATCGCGGAGGTGCTGGGGATCCCTGCAAGCGTCGTGCGTCCGCGGCTGTCGCGTGCGCGGGCCAGGTTGCGCGACCTGCTCGGCAACGACCCGCCCGCGGCCGGACATGTCCACGGCAAGCAACCGATCCCCAGCCGAGAGGAGGAGCGATGACTCCGCGACTGACCGATGACGAGGTCTCCGGGCTGCCGCTCGCCACGGCGAGGGCCGAGCTCCTGGAGGAGATCATGTCCACGCCACTGTCCGAACCCACCGAGATCCAGCCGGCGACCCGGTCGCGCCGCCACTGGTCCGTCCCGCTCGCCGCGGCCGCCGCCGTGGCGGCGCTCGTCGCTGCACCGACCTACCTGCTCGCCGGCGGTGGTGCCGACGCACCAACCCCTGCCGGAGGGGCGGGGCGAACCGCCGCCACGGAGCCGACCACCCCACCGGTCGCCACCGCGCACGAGTGGCTGGTGCTCGACGCCGCCGGGTGGCAGGTGGTCTACAGCTCCGGCGCGGAGGGCTGGCACGAGGTGCAGTACGAGAACGGCGACCAGCGCCTCGACATCAGCGTGGTCGCGGCGGAGCTGCGTGACGGCTACGTCGAGGACCGCCAGCGCCTCGACTACCCCGACGTCGACCCCGGCACCCCGGTGCAGCTGGCCGGCGCGGACGCGCTGATGTGGCCGTACTCGGCCGACGACCACACCGCCATCGGGGTCGCCGTGCAGGGCGTGTACCCCGAGGCGCGCGGTGCCGGCATGGGGCGGGAGGCCTACGTCGAGCTCATCGGGCAGCTGCGCTGGACCGACCAGTCAGGCTTCGAGGCGTCCTTGCCGGACACCTCGGTGACCGGCAGCGAGCGCGAGGACGTCGTCGACGAGATGCTCCGTGACGTGCCGGTGCCTCCCAGCTGGGAGGCACCCGGATCGACCGAGACCGATCGCTATCAGCTCGGCGCTGCCGTCGCCGGGTCGGTGTCGTGCCAGTGGATCGACGAGTTCGCGCGCGCGACGCGGTCGGGCGACCAGGCCGCGGCGGCGCGAGCGGCGGAGGCGATGTCCACCAGCCGCGACTGGGCGATCCTGCAGGAGATGGACGCGACGGGCGACTACCCCGACGTGGTGTGGGAGCTGGCCGACGAGCTGGCCGCGGGCCACGTCCCGCAGGGGTACTCCCAAGCCCTCGGCTGCCCGTGAGCAGGCGGCGCGAGGTCCCGTCCATCCGACGTGGCCGGGATCTCGTCGCCGTCGGCTTCACCCCGAGCGCCCGGTCGCTCGACACTGGGACCCATGACCGCACCCGTCACCGTGTCCGTCACCCGTCACGTCGACCCGCGGCACACGACGCAGATGCTGGCGTGGATGCAGGCCGGCACGTCGATGGCGGAGAAGTTCGACGGCTTCCTCGGCTCGGGCTGGGTCCGTCCGAGCGTCGACTCGGCCGAGTGGCACATGCTCTACCGCTTCGCCGACGCCGAGTCGCTCGCGGCCTGGGAGGCCTCCCCGCAGCGAGCCTGGTGGCTGGAGGCGGCGGCGGGTGACGTCGAGGAGAAGCGGCGCGAACGTCGTACCGGCATCGAGGGCTGGTTCGACGAGCCGGCGACCGTCGAGCACCTCAGCGTCGCGGCCCCGTCCGCGCCGCCGCGCTGGAAGCAGATGACGACCATCTACCTGGTCTTCCTGCCGCTCAGCCTGCTCGCGAACTTCATCGCCCTGCACACCATCTCCGGCTGGCCGCTCGTCCCGCGGGTGGTGCTGGTGACGACCGTGATGACGCCGCTGATGACCTACGTCTTCCTGCCGTGGATCACGCGCCGGATGAGCTGGTGGCTGCACCGCTAGTCCCCGCTAGGCTCGGCTCGTGGCCGAGCTGAACATTCCCACCGCCCCTGCGATCGACGGCACCACCCACCTGCACTCCGGCAAGGTGCGCGACCTCTACCGGATCGACTCCGGCGAGCACGAGGGCCGGCTGCTGATGGTCGCGAGCGACCGGATCTCGGCCTACGACTTCGTCCTCGACTCCGCGATCCCCGACAAGGGCGAGATCCTCACCCGGATGTCGCTGTGGTGGTTCGAGCAGCTCGCCGGCCTGGTCGGCAACCACGTCGTCTCGACCGACGTGCCGGCCTCCGTCGCCGGGCGCGCGGTGATCTGCGAGCGTCTCGAGATGTTCCCGGTCGAGTGCGTGGCCCGCGGCTACCTCACCGGCTCGGGGCTGCTCGACTACGACCGCACCGGTGAGGTCTGCGGCATCGCGCTGCCCGCCGGCCTGCAGGACGGCAGCCGCCTCCCGGCGCCGATCTTCACGCCCGCCACGAAGGCAGACCTCGGCGACCACGACGAGAACGTCGACTACGCCGCGGTCGTCGAGGCCGTCGGCGACGACGCCGCCGCCGAGCTGCGGATGCTCACCATGGAGGTCTACGACAAGGCGCACGACCTGGCGCGCGAGCGCGGGATCATCCTGGCCGACACGAAGCTGGAGTTCGGTCGCCGTCCCGACGGCACGACGATCCTCGCCGACGAGGTCCTCACCCCCGACTCGTCCCGCTTCTGGCCGGCGGCCGACTGGCAGCCGGGCCGCACCCAGGCCTCCTACGACAAGCAGATCGTGCGGGACTGGCTGACCGGCGAGTCCGGCTGGGACCGCCACTCCGGCGAGGCCCCGCCGTCCCTGCCCGAGGCCGTCGTCGAGCGCACACGCGCGCGCTACGTCGAGGCCTTCGAGCTGCTGACCGGCACGAGCTTCTGACCATGGGTGCCATCGCCGCCACGCTCGAGTACGCCGTCCCGGCGGAGGTCGCCTTCCGCTACCTCTCCGACCCGCGCAACCGGCCGGAGTGGCAGTCCTCCCTCCTGTCGGTCGAGGTGCCGCCCGACGAGGAGCCGCACCTCGGGCAGGCCTGGCGCGAGCGGACCGCGGTCGGCGTACGGCCCCACATGGAGACCACCGAGCTCACGCCCTTCCGCACCTGGACCGAGCGCGGCAGCTGGCGCGGGGTCACCGCGACGCTCACGCTGCACTTCACCGACATCGCGGGCGGCTGCCGGGTGCGGGCCGAGGGGGAGGTGTCCGGTCGCGGCATCTGGTCGGTCCCGGCCGGTGCCGCCGGGCTGCTCGCCTCGACCGCGATCGCCGCCGACCTGCGCAAGGCCGGCCGGATCCTCGCCTCGCGATCGAGCCAGTGACCGCGGTCACGCCCGGTCGGTAGGTTGGGCGCATGTCGAACCTCGCCTCGCTGCTCGAAGGATCCGCCGCGTCCTACCCGGACCGCACCGCCGTCGTCCTCGGGGACACCCGCCTGACCTACGCGCAGGTCAACGCGGCCGCCAGCCAGGTGGCCAACCTGCTGGTCTCGCGCGGCATCGAGCCGGGCGACAAGGTGGCACTGAGCTGCCCGAACCTGCCCTACTTCCCGATCGTCTACTACGGCATCCTCAAGGCCGGCGCCACGGTCGTCCCGCTCAACGTGCTGCTCAAGGGGCGGGAGGTGGCCTACCACCTCGACGACTCCGACGCGAAGGCGTACTTCTGCTTCCAGGGCACTCCCGAGCTGCCGATCGGGGCCGAGGGGCACGCCGGCTTCGAGCAGACCGACTCGTGCGAGCACTTCTTCGTGATCACCGCCGACCCGGCGGCCGAGTCGCCGATCGAGGGCACCGAGACGCTCGGCCAGGCCACGAAGGGCCAGCTGCCGATCTTCGAGACCGTCGCCGTCGACGGCGACGACACCGCGGTCATCCTCTACACGTCGGGCACCACCGGACAGCCCAAGGGCGCCGAGCTGATGCACCGCAACATGATCTCCAACGCGCTCGCCAGCGACGCGCTCTTCGGCGCGGACCCGGAGAACCCCGACACGCTGCTGTGCGTGCTGCCGCTCTTCCACTCCTTCGGCCAGACGGTGATCCAGAACGCCGGCTTCGCCTTCGGTGGCACCGTCGTGCTGCTGCCGCGCTTCGAGGCCGGCCCGGCCCTCGCGCTGATGGACCGCGAGGACGTCACCTTCTTCGCCGGCGTCCCGACGATGTACTGGGGGCTCCTCGGCGCCCTCGACGACTCCGGCGTCGACGTGAAGAAGCTCGCCGCGACGTTGCGGGTCGCGGCCGCCGGCGGGTCCGCGCTGCCGGTCGAGGTGCACAAGGACTTCGAGCGGCGCTTCGGCGTGACCATCCTGGAGGGCTACGGCCTGTCCGAGACGTCGCCGGTCGCGAGCTTCTCCGTGTTCGGACAGCCCGCTCGCGTCGGCTCGATCGGCAAGCCGATCCCCGGCGTCGAGATGAAGCTGATCAATCCCGAGCCCGGCGTCCGTGAGGACCTCGGCGACGGCGACGACGTCATCGGCGAGATCGCGATCAAGGGCCCCAACATCATGAAGGGCTACTACGGTCGGCCCGACGCGACGGCCGACGCGATCGTCGACGGCTGGTTCCGCTCCGGCGACCTCGGTCGCAAGGACGCCGACGGCTGGTACTACATCGTCGACCGGTCCAAGGACATGATCATCCGCGGCGGCTACAACGTGTACCCCCGCGAGATCGAGGAGGTCCTCCTCACGCACCCGGACGTCTCGCTCGCGGCCGTCATCGGCGTGCCGCACGAGAGCCACGGCGAGGAGATCAAGGCCGTGGTCATCCGCAACGACGGCGCGACCGTGACGGAGGACGAGCTCGTGGCGTGGGGCAAGGAGCAGATGGCGGGCTACAAGTACCCCCGCATCGTCGAGTTCGTCGACGCCCTCCCGATGACCGCCACCGGCAAGATCCTCAAGCGCGAGCTCAGCTGATGCGCGCCCTCTTCATCGCGCTCGGGGTGGTCATGGTGCTCGTCGGCGTGCTCTGGACCGGCCAGGGCCTCGGCTACATCGGCGGCAGCCCCATGACCGACCAGACCGTCTGGGCGATCATCGGCCCCCTCCTCGCCGGCCTCGGGGTCGCGCTCGTGATCACCGCCGCCCGCCGGTCGCACTAGCTCCCGCTGCCGCTGCGGGAGTCACCGGATATCCGGTGACTCCTCCCGTCCGGGGAACCGTCGGGTCGGAGGCGGGGCCGCGGGACGACCCGTGGGTTCCCCGGTTCGCCTGTCCACAGGCCGCGACCGGGTGGTGTCGCAACTCGGAGCGGCGGGCAGGACGCCCACATGGAGGAGAACTGGCACCCGTGCTGCCCGCCTGCGACGGGGCTGGTGGCGCCCGTACGCCGCGGGGCCGAGGGTCGCAAGGGGCCGAGCGCCGGTCGTGTGCGAGGTCCCGGGTTCCTCGCAGTGAGCCGCGGGTGGCACGTGCCGGCCGACACCCCGCGCACGCCTGAGCAGCGGGCCTTCGAGGTGGGCTGCCTGCTGCCGGCGAGCGGGATGCTCACCGGCTGGGCGGCTCTCCGCCTGGCCGGCGCGAGCTACTTCGAGGGCGTGGAGCCGGACCGGCGTACGCCGCTCCCGGTCCCGGTGCTGCTGCCCCACACCAGGCGGCTGCGCGGGCCGGCGGTGCTGGTCGCCCGCAGCCGCCGTGAGCTGCCGGACCCGGTCGTGAGGTACGGCGTCCGGTGCGCGCCGAACGACGTCGCGCTCCTGCACGAGGTCCGTCGTGCCGCCTCCGCCCGAGCCGCCGGGGTGATGGTCGACATGGCCCTGGCGGCGGGAGCCGTCGAGCTCCCGGTGCTGCGCGGGCTCGTGCGCGACGTCCCGCTCCCGGCGCACGCGACGTACGCACTCGGGCGCGCGTGCGCGGAGTGCCGCTCGCCGAAGGAATCGGCGATGCTCCAGGTGTGGGAGTCGGTCGCGGGGCTGCCGCGACCCCTGATGAACAGCGAGGTGCGCAACCTGTCGGGGCGGCTGCTCGCGGTCGTGGACCTGCTCGACGTGGAAGCCGGGGTGTGCGGCGAGTTCAACGGCTCGGCCCATCGGTCGGCACGGCGCCAGTCCCGGGACGAGAAGCGCCATGCCGATCTCCGGGCCGTCGGCCTCGAGACCTTCGTCGTCGTGGGCTCCGACTCCGACGACGTGCAGGTGGAGCGGATGCACGCCGCACGCGAACGCGCCCTGTGGGTGCCCGAGTCCGGCCGTCGGTGGCGCGTCGGAGCCTTCGTCCCCGCTCCGCCACTGGCCCCGGTCGACGCGGAGGAGGCCGAGCGCGAGGTGATCATGCTCGCGCACTACGCCGCGCTGGAGGACCGCAGGGCCGGGGAACCGTCGAGTCCCCGGAGTCGGTGATCCTCGACCCGTCGGTTCCCCAGCTTGGCGTCGTACCCGTCCGCGCGGGCCGCCCGAGTCGGAGGGCGAGGTGACCCTTCACTAGAATCGGCCTCGCCCACCCCCGCCTGTCCCCAGGAGCGCCACGTGGCTCGCTACGTCGTTGATGTCATGCCCAAGCCCGAGATCCTCGACCCCCAGGGCAAGGCGGTGCTCGGAGCGCTGCCGCGGCTCGGCTTCGCGGGCGTCACCGACGTCCGGCAGGGCAAGCGGTTCGAGGTCGAGCTCGAGGGCGAGCCGAGCGACGCGCTGCTCGCCGAGGTCCGCGAGATGGCCGAGAAGCTCCTCTCCAACCCGGTGATCGAGGACTTCGAGGTGCACGTCCAGTGAGGGTCGGGGTCGTCACCTTCCCGGGCTCGCTCGACGACGCCGACGCCCGGCGCGCGGTCACCATCGGCGGCAACGAGGCCGTCGCCCTCTGGCACGGCGACGACGACCTGCAGGGCGTCGACGCGGTCGTGCTGCCCGGCGGCTTCTCCTACGGCGACTACCTCCGCTGCGGCGCCATCTCGCGCTTCGCGCCGGTCATGACGCCGATCATCGAGGCGGCCGGCCAGGGCCTGCCCGTGCTCGGCATCTGCAACGGCTTCCAGATCCTCTGCGAGTCGCACCTGCTGCCCGGTGCCCTGATCCGCAACGACCACCGCAAGTTCGTCTGCCGCGACCAGCGGCTGCGGATCGAGCGCGTCGACACCCCGTGGACGTCGGCGTACTCCGCGGGCGACGAGGTGACCATCGTCCTCAAGAACGGCGAGGGCGGCTTCGTCGCCGACGAGGCGACGCTCGACATGCTCGAGGGCGAGGGCCGGGTGGTCGCGCGCTACCTCGACGACAACCCGAACGGCTCGCTCCGCGACATCGCCGGCATCTCCAACGAGCGCGGCAACGTCGTCGGCCTGATGCCCCACCCCGAGCACGCGGTCGAGGACCTCACCGGTCCCGGCACGGACGGGCTCGGCTTCTTCACCTCCCTCGCCTCGCAGGTCTTCGCGTGAACGCTCGCTGGACCCCCACCCGTCTCTACCGCCTCGTCGCGCGCGCCGAGGCGGTCACCTGGGCGCTGCTCCTGACGGGCATGTTCCTCAAGTACGTCACCGAGACCACCGAGCTCGGCGTCCGCGTCGGCGGCATGCTCCACGGCGTGGTGTTCATCGCCTACTGCCTGACCACCGTGCTCCTCTGGGTCGACCAGAGGTGGACGCCCGGCCGCCTCGCGCTGGGCCTCCTCGCCGCGATCCCGCCGTTCGTGACGATCCCCTTCGAGCGGTACGCCGAGCGCGCGAGCCTGCTGGGTGACGCCTGGCGGCTGCGCAGCGAGTCGCCCACCGGACTCCTCGAGAAGCCGACAGCGTGGCTGCTCCGCCGCCCGGCCCAGGGCCTGCTCGTCGGGGTCCTCGCCGTCGCCGGCCTCACCGGCGTCGCGCTGGTCGTCGGCCCGCCCGCCTGACGCCCTCCCTCGTGGTTTCCCCGCTCATGCGGTGAAACCGAAACTTCCAGGGTCTTGCAAACCCCCAGAAGTCCGGGAATCCCCGCAGAGGCGGGGGAATCGGGAAAGCAGGACGCGTCAGCGGCCCTGCTGGAGCTTGTTCCAGGTCTGGGCCGTGGCCACGCCGGAGACGGCGATCCTGAGCCGTGACTGGTACGCCTTCAGTGCGGCCTCGGTCTTGGCATCGAACACGCCGGTCGCCCGGAACTTCCCGGCGCCCGCCGCGTTGAGCGCGCGCTGGAGCCGGTTGACCGACTCGTCGGCGGAGCCGCGCTTGATCGTCGTACGCGCCCCGGCGGAGAGCAGCGCGATCCAGTGGCGCTTCTCGAAGGTGTCGGTCGGGGTGAACCGGCGGGCCGCCTGCCAGGCGCGGGCCGAGGCGATCGTCGCGGCGTCGTAGGAGCCCGAGATCGGGCCGGCGTAGGCGCCCTGCTCGGTCAGCAGGCACTGCAGCACCTTGACCCGGGTCGCCTGCGCGGAGGCGGGGGAGAGCGTGGGGTACTTCCAGAAGCCGAGCTTCGTGCCGGGGCACCGACCCTCGGGGCGCGCGACGGAGCCGGCGCCGAGGTCGATGTAGTTGCTGTCGATGTTGATCGTGACGCCGCCCCACGTCTCGTTGTGGCCGCCCCTGTACTGCTTCATCCGGCCACCGGGACGCCACCCGTCCTCGGGGATGTACGTCGTCGAGGTGTTCGCGGCGCCGTCCCAGCGGGCGATCCAGATCCGGTCCGGCAGTGCGAACTGGCCGGGGCGCTGGGTGCGGGCGTCGTCGAGCATCTTGATGCCGGAGCTGGCGCTGGAGTAGAAGCCGGCGACGTAGCCGAGCTCCTTGATCCGCGTGACCCACGCCGACGTGAAGACGAGCGCCGACTCGCGGCAGGCGATGTTCGTGAGGTCGAAGCCCTCCAGGTCGTACCAGATCGTGCTGCCCGGGCCGATGCCGTACGCCGTCGCGTCGGTGGCGTTCTTGTCGGCCTCGACGACGCCCTGGGCGGCCGCGGTGGCGTAGCCGCCGACGGGCTTGGCGGAGATCGTGAAGTCGTCCTTGTAGCGCGGGAAGCGCGGCTGGCACGACGCCTGCGGGCCGAGCGCGATCGGCAGCAGCCGCCAGCCGCGGGCGACCTGCGTCGCGACCCAGGTGGGGCTCAGGTTCGGCTGCGACCGGCACGCGCGCGAGTCGCCGGAGATGTAGATCCCGACCGCGGAGTAGGGCGACTTCGTCCACCAGGTGTCCATCGCGGACTGGGTCGGGGCCAGGCACTGGTCGAACCCGTAGCCGGTGAAGTCACCCGGCGTGGCGAGCGCGACCTGGCGCTTCGAGGCCAGCCGCTGGGTGCTCGCCGGCTCCCCGGCCGTGGCCGGGGCCGACGCGACGACCGGCGTGACGAGGACGAGCGTGAGGAGGGCGAGGACGAGGCGACGCATGCGGTGACTCCAGGGGATGGACTGGCGCGAGCAGCGGCCAGACAATCACACGAGTCACACCCGTAACAGGCCTTCTCGTGAACTACAGTCGTGTAGTTCAGGCGTCGCTCGTGGGCACCTCGTCGAAGATGAAGTTGCCCTTGGCCTCTTCCTCCTCGATGAGCTCCTCGAAGGCCAGCGCGAGGTCCTCCTTGTGCTCCTCGAACATCTTGGTGAGGTGGCCCTGGAGGAGGGCGCCGTTGGGGGACTCGCCGGAGAAGACGTTGTCCCACGTGTCCTCGCCGCCCTTGATCTTGCCGACGAGCTCCAACATGTCGTCCCCCAGCTCGCCCGACTCCGCCTGCTCCTCGAGGGCTTCCTTCTCCTCGTCGGTGAGCAGCGGCTTCGCGTTGAGCTGGTCGACGGTCGCCTTCAGGTCGGCCAGGCTCGCGGTCAGGTCCTCGCGGGCGGCGCTGATCGCCTCCAGGATCTCGGCCTGGCTACGGGGGTCGCTCATGAACGGGATTATGCCGTGACGACCGTCGGCGCCACGGGTGCGGCGGGCTTCTGGCCGACCGTCGGCGTGGTGATCGTGCTCGGGTCGCGCGTGACGCTGGACGGCGCACCGGTGGCGGTCGGCGCGCTGGGCGTGGAGACCGGGGCCTTGTCGCCGTCGAAGAAGTTCTTCACGGTCTCGATGAGGGACTTGACCTGCTTGAGGATGTTGATGAACTTCATGATCGCCTTGTAGGCCTTCATCACGGCCTGGAACGCCTGGAACACGGCCTGCACCACGCGGGCCCAGCCGACGCCGGGGATGCTCATCGTGGCGAGCGCGGACGACACCGTCTGCACGGCCGACTTCACGCACTGCACGACGGAGAGCGCGGTCTGCCAGGCGTCGCGGCAGATCTGGACGATGTTCTGGCCCATCTGGATGAGCTGGCCGGCCTGGGTGTTGAGCGAGCCGACCCAGGTGCCGATCTGCTTGATGGCGGCGTCGGAGGTCGAGCCCTGCCAGGTCTTGGTGATCGTCTGGCCGCCGCTCTGCAGGTTGGCCGCGACCCCCTTCATCGAGGTGCCGAGGCTGCCGAACGAGGAGCCCTGGCCGGAGGCGCTGACGACGTCGCCGCCGATCTTCTCGGCGAGCTCGGCGCGGATGTCGAAGCCGGTGAGCATGCGCACGAGGTCGCACACGGTGTCGTAGGGGAAGCCGAAGCTGATCCTGGGGAGCTCGCCCTCGGTCGGCGCGGCCCGGCGGATCGTGGTGTCGGCGACGTCCCAGAAGCTGGTCGAGCCGTCGCGCGCGTCGACGCCGGTGGCGTTGTGGCGCCGGACGATGCCGTCCTCGGTGAGGGTGAAGTCGCGGGCGGTGGCACGCAGCGCCTCCGCGTGGTCCTTCATGCCGGTGCCGTTGTCCTCGAGGGACTGGTTCACCGAGGGGAGCAGCGCGTTGTAGGCGCCCATCATGGTCTCGAGGATGGGGCCGAAGTCGCTCTGGACCAGGCTGTTGCCGCCGTTGCGGGCGATCCCGGTGAGGTCGTCGCTCGCCCGCTGGACCTGGGCGGACCAGGCATCGAGCTCCGAGAGGTCGACGGTCATCACGGCATTCATCGCAGCTCCTGGCTTTCCGAGAGGGACACTGGCTTGTGCTGGCTGACTTCCCCGAACTCCGAGCCGCGAAACCGCCGGCCCTGAATTGTTTACCGAGCGATTTGTTTACCCACAGGTTCGCCGGTCGGGTGTTTGGGCCTCGCCCGCGGGGGTAGGCCGCAAGGGTGAGCGCAACCGGAAAGCGATCCCTGATGCAGGTGGAGCCGACCAAGCTGGTCGAGCTCGCCGAGTCGTCCGAGAGCACCCTTGCCGCGATGCAGCAGGACTGGGCGCTCGCCGTCGACCAGCTCGCGAGCGCGTGTGCGGAGCTCGGCGACGCCGACGGCATGCGCAACGTCGCAGCGTCGTACGCCGACTCGCTGACCGACGCGGGCGAGACGCTCGCCGCGCTGTCGGAAGCCCTCGGCCTCGGGGTGGCCGGGCTCATCGACGCGGCGCGCGACGCGGTGCGCGCCGACGACACGGTGGCCGGCGAGCTCGATCGGGCCGCCTCGCAGATCGGCTCCAGCGAGATGGGTCGGATGCCCAGCCCGGGGGGTCGCTGACGTGCCCGCCAACGCCTGGGAGCTCCGTGCCGACGTCCGACCGCTTGAGGCGGCGGCCGTGCGGTGGGAGGAGCTCAGCACCCTGATGACCCGCCGTGGCGACGAGATCGTCACCGCGGCCCGTCGCGCGACCGAGGGCTGGGACGCCGAGGCCGCCGAGAGCTACGACAACCACCGTCGCCAGGTGCTGGTCAACCTCGACCGGTTCACCACCCTCGCCCTGCAGATCGCCGGCTCGTTGCGCGGGATCAGCGCGATCATCACCGCGGCCCAGGTGGAGCTCGACCAGTCCTGGGCCAAGGTGGCCCTGATCCCCCACGAGGTGGTCGGCGAGTCGCGCTACCTCGTCTTCCGGCCCTCCGAGGACGACGACCGCGGCAAGGTCACCTCGGGTGAGCAGGAGACCGGCGAGATCCGTCGCCGGATGAGTGCCACCCTCGACCAGGAGAGCGGCCGGCTCCGCACCGCGCGTGCCGAGTTCGTCATGGTGCGCACCGAGCTCAAGACCCTGGCGGGTGGCTTCTTCCCCGCCGGCACGGAGCCGGGCGAGGACGTCACCGGCGTCGGCTCCGTCCCGCCGGCGTCGGCGTCGACGTCCGTGCCCGGATCGGCGCAGGCGGGCATCGCCGCGCTGCCCCCCATCGGTCCGATCTCGGTGTCGATGCCCGACCTCCAGGGCGTCTCCGGCAACGTCGCGCCCTTCGTGGCCAGCGCAGCCGGCGGCCTGCTCGGGCGCCGCGGCGACAAGAAGCCGTCCAGCGGCACGCCGCCGATGGGCGGGATGGGCGCCGGCGCGATGGGTGCCCGCGCGGGCACGATGTCGCGCGGCATGGCGAGCGGCCGTTCCGGTCCGACCCGGCTCGCGACCCCGAAGCTCGAGGGCCAGGCCGGCGCGCGCGGCACCGCCGCCGGCGGGTCGGGCGGGTCGGCGGCCGAGGACGAGGCGACCCGCGTCGCACGCGAGAAGGAGGCCGCCAAGGAGGCCAAGCGCGCTGCGCTGGAGGAGAAGCGCGCCGAGCGCGCCGCCCGCAAGGCCGAGCGCGAGCAGGAGAAGGACGAGGAGAAGAAGCGCTTCGACGGCGTGCCGACCGAGGAGGTCACCGTCGGCTCCGACGCCGAGGCCGACGACGAGCTCGGCGACGAGCTCGGTGAGGAGCTCGACACGGACGCCGGCGCCGACGGCGGTGCCGAGGGGGCTGCGGACCGCGAGGGGCGTACGACCGCCGAGACCGGCTCGGAGCCGAGGGGCTCGCGCCGGTAGATTGTCGCCGTGCCCGACACGAGCGCCCCGCAGTCCACCCTGACCACGTCCGGCGCGACCGGCACCCTCGACACGGTCGCGATCGCCGCGACCGACGCCGAGCGCGAGCAGCCGTGGGCCGAGCTCGGCCTCAAGGCGGACGAGTACGCGCGGATCCGCGAGATCCTCGGCCGCCGCCCGACGAGCTCCGAGCTGGCGATGTACTCCGTGATGTGGAGCGAGCACTGCTCCTACAAGTCGACCAAGGTGCACCTCAAGCAGTTCGGTGAGATCCCGCAGGAGACGCCCGTCGGCAAGATGCTGGCCGGCATCGGCGAGAACGCCGGTGTCCTCGACATCGGCCAGGGCTACGCCGTGACCTTCAAGGTCGAGAGCCACAACCACCCGTCGTTCGTCGAGCCCTACCAGGGCGCCGCGACCGGTGTCGGCGGGATCGTCCGCGACATCCTCGCGATGGGCGCGCGGCCGGTCGCCGTGATGGACCCCCTCCGCTTCGGGCCGCTCGACGCGCCCGACACCGCGCGGGTGCTGCCCGGGATCGTGGCCGGCGTCGGCGGCTACGGCAACTGCCTCGGCCTGCCCAACATCGGCGGCGAGGCCGTCTTCGACGAGACCTATGCCGGCAACCCGCTCGTCAACGCCCTCTGCGTCGGCGTGCTCCGCCACGAGGACCTCCACCTCGCCAACGCCTCCGGCACGGGCAACCAGGTCGTGCTCTACGGCGCCCGCACCGGCGGCGACGGCATCGGCGGGGTGTCGGTGCTGGCGAGCGAGACCTTCGACGAGGGTGGTCCGGCCAAGCGGCCCAGCGTGCAGGTCGGCGACCCCTTCATGGAGAAGCTGCTCATCGAGTGCACCCTCGAGCTCTTCCGGGCCGGCGTGATCGCCGGCATCCAGGACCTCGGCGGCGCCGGACTCTCCTGCGCCACCTCCGAGCTCGCGTCCGCGGGTGACGGCGGCATGCACGTCGAGCTCGACCGCGTCCCGCTGCGCGACTCCACGCTCGCTCCCGAGGAGATCCTCATGAGCGAGTCGCAGGAGCGGATGATGGCCGTCGTCGAGCCCGGTGACGTCGAGGCCTTCATGGCCATCTGCGAGAAGTGGGACGTCGAGGCGGTCGTCGTCGGCGAGGTCACCGACACCGGCCGGCTGCACATCGACTGGCACGGCGAGCGCGTCGTCGACGTACCCCCGCGGTCCGTGGCGCACGACGGTCCGACCTACCAGCGCCCCTTCGCCCGCCCCGACTGGCAGGACGAGCTCCAGGCCGACGACGCCTCGCGCCTGCCGCGTCCGGCGTCCGGCGACGAGCTGCGGGCCACGCTGCTCCAGCTGGTCGCCTCGCCGAACCTCGCCGACAAGTCGTGGATCACCGACCAGTACGACCGCTACGTCCAGGGCAACACGGTCCTGTCGCAGCCGGCCGACTCCGGCATGGTCCGCGTCGACGCCGACACCAACCTCGGCGTCGCGGTGTCCACCGACTGCAACGGCCGCTTCGCCAAGCTCGACCCCTACACCGGCGCGCAGCTCGCGCTGGCCGAGTCGTTCCGCAACGTCGCCACGGGCGGCGCGCGGCCGCTCGCGGTCTCCGACTGCCTCAACTTCGGCTCGCCCGAGGACCCGGCCGTGATGTGGCAGTTCGCTGAGGCCTGCCGCGGCCTCAAGGACGCCTGCCTCGAGCTCGGCATCCCGGTCACCGGCGGCAACGTCAGCCTCTACAACCAGACCGGCGAGACGGCGATCCTGCCGACGCCCGTGGTGGCGGTCCTCGGCGTGATCGAGGACGTGACGCGTCGTACGCCGACCGGCTTCCGCGCCGCGGGCGAGCGGGTCTTCCTGCTCGGGTCGACCGCCGACGAGCTGTCCGGCTCCGAGTGGGCGCACGTCGTGCACGGCCACCTCGGCGGCCTGCCGCCGCGCCTCGACCTGGCGGCCGAGCAGGCGCTCGCCTCGCTCCTGCAGGACGCCTCGCGCGACGGCGTCGTCACCAGCGCCCACGACCTCGCCGACGGCGGCCTCGCCCAGGCGCTCGCCGAGTCGACCTTCACCGGCGACGTCGGCGTCCAGGTCTCGCTCGCCTCGGTCGCCGACGACGCGTTCGTCGCGCTCTTCTCCGAGTCGACGGCCCGCGTGCTAGTGACGGTGACCGACGAGCAGGCCGACGCCCTCGTCGCGCTCGCCCAGCAGCACGGCGTGCCGCTCACCCCGATCGGCCGCACGGGCGGCGACACGATCTCGGTCGAGGGCGTCTTCGACCTCCCCGTCGCCGAGGCCAAGGCCGCCTGGCGCGCGACTCTGCCGGCGGTGCTCGGCGCCTGACGGCGGCTCGGCGGGGCAGACTGCCCCTCGTGCGTACGACGATCGCGACCCTCGCCCTGCTCCTCCTCGCGCCGCTGCCGGCGGGCGCGGCGCCCGCGACCGAGCGC
The DNA here is from genome assembly GCF_900105585.1 of Nocardioides exalbidus. Taxonomy (NCBI): domain Bacteria; kingdom Bacillati; phylum Actinomycetota; class Actinomycetes; order Propionibacteriales; family Nocardioidaceae; genus Nocardioides; species Nocardioides exalbidus. Next base: position 895,776 of record NZ_FNRT01000002.1, on the reverse strand, counting down.
GCCGTGCCGGAGGGGGCACCCGACGGGCTGGCCGTCACCGGCTACGCGCTGCCCAGCACCCCTCCGGAGGTCATCGGGCGTGACGCCGGCGCGCTGACGACGGTCACCGTCGCCGCGGTGTCGCTGCGACCCGACGGCGCGTCGGTGACCCGGCCCGACGACCGGGTCGCCGCCCTGGTCGAGTCGACCCACGCCGTGGGGCTCCGCGCCGAGCTGCTCGTCGGCAACTACAGCGACCGCCTCGGCGGCTTCGACCCCGACGCGCTCTCGGCCCTGCTCTCGTCCGACGCCCACATCGGCGCGGTCGCCGACAGGCTCGCCGCGCTCGTCCGGGCCGGTGGGTGGGACGGCGTCAACGTCGACCTCGAGCTCGTCCGGCGCCGCGACTCCCGAGGTCTGGTGGCCTTCGTGACCGCGCTCCGCGAGCGGCTGTCCGACACTGCCTCGGTCACGATCGACGTGTCGGCGTCCAGCACCTCGTCGGCGTACCTCTCCCGGGGGTACCGGATGGCCGAGCTCGCTGCCGTGGTCGACGCGATCCAGCTCATGGCCTACGACCAGCACGGCCCCGGCTGGTCCGGTCCCGGGCCGGTCGGTGGCCTGCCGTGGGTGGAGAAGAGCGTCGCCGCGGCCCTCGAGCTGGTGCCGGCCGACAAGCTCGACCTCGGCATCGCGGGCTACGGCTACCTCTGGAACCCCGACGGCACCGGCCGGACCCTAACCGTCAAGGCCGCCCGGAACCTCGTCGGCCGCGCGGGTGGCACGGCCCGCTGGCGCGCCGGCGCGGGGGAGTGGTCGGCCCGCCTGTCCGGCGGCCGTCGGGTGTGGTGGTCCGACGGCAGGTCGTACGACGCCCGCGCATCGCTCGCCGCCGGCCTCGGCCTCCGCGGCACCGCCATCTGGCGCCTCGGCTCGGCCGGTCCGCTGGACTGACGCCGTACTTCGCACCCGAGTCTCCCGCTTCGGCACCCAGATTTCGGCCGACAAGCGGGGGAGTCACCGGATATCCGGTGACTCCCCCGGCAGAGCGGGCCAGACCTCAGCTCGAGCGACGCATCGCCCGCACCCCGACCCAGAGCCCGAGCGCGGCGACCACGGCGGCGCCGGCGACGCCCTGGAGCACGACGTCGGCGGGGAAGGTGCCGGCGAAGAGCGCGCGGGTGGCGTCGACGACGTACGTCATCGGGTTGATCGCGGAGACCACCTCGAGCCAGCGGGGCGCGCCGTCGACCGGCAGGAGGACGCCCGCGGTGAGCAGGGTCGGGAACAGCAGGGTCTGCTGGATCGTCCAGAACATCCAGTCCTGGCCCTTCGAGGCGAGCGCCAGGGCGAAGGACAGGGCGCCGATCCCGACGCTGAAGAGCGACAGCACGAGCGCGGCCACGACCACGCCGCCGAGGTGCAGGTCGAAGCTGAACGGCGTCACGACGGCGACGATGATCGCCACCTGCATCAGCATCGGCACGACCTCCTTCAGCGCGCGTCCGACGAGCAGTGCCGGGCGGCCGAGCGGTGAGACGAGCTGTCGCTCGTGCGAGCCCGACTGCATCTCCTCCATGAGGTTCGAGCCGGTGAACGACGCGCCCATCAGCGCCGTCATCGCGACGATGCCGGGCACGAACCACTGCAGAGCCGAGCCGGTCGCCATCTCCGGCAGGAGCGGCGCGAACAGCCCGAGGAAGACCAGCGGCTGGATCATCGCGAACACCACTGCCATCGGCTCGCGCCAGACGGGCTTGAGCTCGCGGTTCATCACGTTGACGGTGTCCTGGACGAAGGTGCTCATGCTGCGACCTCGCTCTCGATGGAGGTGGGCTGGTCGGACGCGGCGTCCGAACCGGGGGTGGGGGACTGCTGGGACTCGCGCAGGCTGCGACCGGTGAGGTCGAGGAAGACGTCGTCGAGGGTCGGTCGTGCGACCTCCACCCGCGTCGGAGGTACGCCGTCCGCGGCCAGGTCGGCGAGCAGCCCGCCGACGAGCGTCGAGCCGTCCTTCACCCGGAGGTCGACGCCCCGGTCGGTGACGTCGACGCGCGACGCGGGCACCCGGGACAGGCGCGAGGCCGCACGCGCGGCCCCGGCCGGGTCGGCGTACTCCATCCGGACGAGGTCGCCGAGGCCGGACTTGAGTCGCGCGGCGGAGTCGTCGGCGATGACCGTGCCGTGGTCGACGACGATCACGCGGCCGGCGAGGGCGTCGGCCTCCTCGAGGTAGTGCGTGGTGAGCACGACGGTGCTGCCGGTCTCGGAGTGGAGGCGCTGGATGAGCTCCTGCAGGTTGATCCGGTTCTGCGGGTCGAGCCCGGTCGACGGCTCGTCGAGGAACAGCACGCGGGGCAGGTGGACCAGCCCCATCGCGATGTCGAGGCGGCGTCGCTGCCCGCCGGAGAGCGAGGAGACCTTGCGGTCGGCGACCGCGGTGAGGTCGAGGTCCTCGATCAGCTCGCCGGCCCGGCGTCGGGCGTCGGCGCGCGAGAGCCCGTGGGCGCGGCCCTGGCTGATCAGCTCGTCGCGGCCGAGCTGACGGTGCCCGGCACCGTTGCCCTGGCCGACGAAGCCGATCGCCTGGCGCACGTGGCGCTGCCCGGTGACGACGTCGTGCCCGGCGACGCTCGCGGTGCCGGAGGTGGGTGGGACGAGGGTGGTGAGCATGCGCAGCGTGGTCGACTTCCCGGCCCCGTTGGGTCCGAGGAAGGCGACCAGCTCGCCCTGCCCGATCTCGAGGTCGAGGCCCTTCACTGCCTCGACGGTCTGCTTGCGCGAGGTGAAGTGGCGGGTGAGGCCACGGGTCACGATCGCCGGTCCTGTGTGGGTGGTGTGGGTCATGCAGATGACGTTAGGAACCCATCAGGTCAGGAAGTGTCCGCATTGAGAATATCCTGGAGGACATGAGCACGAGCGAACGGATGCTGCGGCTGCTGTCCCTCCTCCAGACCCACCGCTACTGGCCGGGTCCGGAGCTGTCCGAGCGCCTCGAGGTGAGCGACCGGACGCTGCGTCGCGACGTCGACCGGCTGCGCGAGCTCGGCTACACCGTCGACGCCGTCCGCGGTGCCGCCGGTGGCTACCAGCTCCGCGCCGGCGGCTCGCTCCCGCCGCTCCTCCTCGAGGACGAGGAGGCCGTCGCGGTCGCCGTCGGGCTGCGTACGGCCGCGGCCGGCGCCGTCGCGGGGATGGACGACTGGTCGGTGCAGGCGCTGTCGAAGGTGCTGTCCCTCATGCCACCGCGACTGCGCCGGCAGATGGACGCCGTCGCGAGCCAGACCGACTCGCCCGGCCCGTGGGAGGGCGCCCCGGTCTTCGACGCGGCCGTCCTCACCACGCTCGCCCAGGCCTGCCGCGACAGCGAGATGCTGCGCTTCGACTACGCCGCGCGCGAGGCCGAGGTCACGCACCGCCGGGTCGAGCCGCTCCGCCTCGTGTCCATCGGCCGCCGGTGGTACCTCGTCGCGTGGGACCGCGACCGGATGGACTGGCGCAGCTTCCGCCTCGACCGGATCTCCGACCCCGAGCCCACCGGCCAGCGGTTCCGTCCCCGCGACCTCCCCGGCGGCGACGCGCTCGCCTTCGTGCAGCAGGGCATCAGGCGGATGCCCCAGCGCCACGCCGTACGCGTGCGGCTGGCGATGACCGCCGACGACCTCGCCGCCCGGGTCGGGCGCTGGGGCACGGTGACCCCGGACGGTGAGGGCTGCGTGCTGGAGATGAACGTCGACGACCTCGACTGGCCGGTCATGGTGCTCGCCGGCTCGGGCGCGGACTTCGTGGTCGAGTCGCCGCCCGAGCTGGCCGAGAAGGTCGCCGAGGTGGGCGCCCGCTTCTCGCGGGCCGGATGAGGACTTGGCACCCGAGTCTCCCGCTTCGTCACCCAGATCTGGGCCGACAAGCGGGGGAGTCACCGGATATCCGGTGACTCGCTAGGCAGCGAGCACCGGCTCCTCGGCCGGGATCGCCCACTCCGACGGCTTCGGCACGGAGCGGATCGTCCGGCTCGAGGTGAGCAGCACGGCGAGGAGCGCGGTCGCGACGACGAGGACGCCGATCGCGAAGGTGCCGCCCCGGTGCTCGAGGAGGTAGCCGCCGAGCAGCGGGGCCAGCGGCATCACCGACATCGACACGAACTGGCTGGTCGACCCGACGCGACCCTGCAGGCGGGCGGGTGTTACGGCCATCCGGTACGACCCGATGCCGGCGTTGCCGACCGGGTTGAGCAGCAGCAGGAAGAACGTGCTCACGCAGGCGGTCCAGGTGCTGGCGGAGAAGGCGAGCGGCACCAGCGGCAGGCAGCACATCCAGCCGATCAGCACGGTCAGCCGCCCGGTCGCCAGGCGCTGGATCAGGCTGGGCGCCATCATCGCGCCGAGGATCCCGCCGATGCCGGCGGCCGTCGAGACGAGCCCGATCTGGGCGGCCGGCACGCCCTCCTGCACCATCCGCAGCACGACCACGAAGAAGATCGCGTTGGTGACCAGGTTGGTCATCGACGACCACGCCAGCAGGGTCCGGAAGAACGGCCGCGCCCACATGAAGCGGAAGCCCTCGGTGAGCTGCTGGCGCAGCGGCTCGGCCGTCCGGTGCGGGGCCGAGAGGTCGGTCCGCACCCGGCTGACGGTCACGCAGGCGATCGCGAAGGTGATCGCGTCGACCGCGAAGGGCAGCCAGCGCGTGACGGCGTACAACGCACCCCCGAGCGGCCCGCCCAGCAGCGAGGCGACGTGCTGGCGCGCCTGGTTCTGGCTGAGCGCGGTCGGCAGGTCCTCGGTCGCGACCACGGACCGGATCGCCGACATCTGCGCCGGGTTGAAGACGCCGGCCGCGACGCCCGACACCAGCGCGGCGCCGACGAGGTGCGGGAGCGTGAGGCGGTCGGTCGCACCGGCGACGGCGAGGGAGGCGTACGCCGCGCAGCCGCTCGCGCTCGACAGCAGCATCAGCCGCTTGCGGTCGACGCGGTCGGCGAGGACCCCGGCCGGCAGGAGCGTGGCGCAGAGGCCGCCGAGGTAGGCCGCCTCGACGACCGCCGCGGTCAGGGCCGAGCCGCTCAGCGCGTAGGCGATGAGCGGGAAGACGAACATCGACAGCGCGCTGCCGAGCTCGCTGACGGTGTCGCCGATCCAGAGGACGGTGAAGTCGCGGTTCTTCGCGAGCTGGCGGTATCCGGGCATATCCGCACCATATGGTGCGCAAGTAATGTTGCGCAATATTTCGTGCGCAACTCGGTAGAGTGCGCGCATGGCCGAGTCACGACCCCTGGGCGACCCCCGCGTGCTGCGCGCGATCGCGCACCCCGTCCGCAACCGGATCCTCGACGAGCTCTCCGCGTCCGGCCCGGTGCGGGCCGCCGACGTCGCCCGCCTGCTCGGCATCCCGGCCAACCAGGCGAGCTTCCACCTGCGCCAGCTCGCGAAGTACGGGCTGGTCGAGGAGGCCCCGGAGGAGGCCCGCGACAAGCGGGACCGGGTCTGGCGCGCGGCCGCTCCCGCCGGCTACACCGTCAACCTCGGCACGATGGCCGACGAGCCCGGCGGCCGGGCTGCCGTCGAGGTCTTCCGCGCGAGCCAGCTGGCCCGCCTGCACGCCGTCATCGACCGCACCTTCGTCATCGACCGGCCGAAGGGGAGCGGGGTCTTCTCCACCTCCGACCACACGCTCAAGCTGACCGACGAGGAGGCCCAGGAGCTTCGCAAGGAGGTCGACGACCTCATCGACTCCTGGGCCGACCGGACCCGCGGCCGCGACCCCGAGCGCCGGACGTACCTCCTCCTCCAGGTCGTCCAGCCCTACCCCGACGCGGACGACCCGGCCGACGCCGGACAGTGACGGCACCCCGGACCGAGCCGACCGGCGCCCGGCTCCGAACCACCGGCATGCGCCGTCGTTCGCTGCTCGCCCTGCCCGCCGCGGGTCTCGCGGCCGCCGCCCTGGCGGCCTGCTCCGACCGCCCGTCGGGCAGGGTGGGACCCGTGGCGGACGAAGCGAGCACCGAGCGGATCACCTACGGCGAGGACCCGAGCCAGTGGGTCGACCTGCACACGCCGGGCGATGCGAGCCGCGGGCTCGTGGTCGTCATCCACGGCGGCTTCTGGAAGGCGCAGTACGGCGCCGACTACGGCGCCCCGCTGGCCGAGGACCTCGTCGGCCGGGGCTGGACGGCCGCCAACGTGGAGTACCGCCGGGTCGGCAACGGCGGCGGCTTCCCCGAGACGCTCGACGACATCCACGCCGCCATCGGCGCGGTCGCGGCCCGCGCCGACGGCCCGGTCGTCACGCTCGGCCACTCCGCCGGTGGCCACCTCGCGACGTGGGCCGCTGCGCGCGGCCGCTTCGACCGGTGGTCCGGCGGTCCGGCCCTCACGCACGTGGTCAGCCAGGCCGGCGTGCTGGACCTGCGCGACGCCGTCGCACAGCACCTCGGCTCCGACGCCGCGCTCGCGTTCCTCGGCGACGCGGACGCGACGACGTACGACCAGGCGGACCCGCTCACCCAGGTGCCGCTCGACGTGCCGGTCTGGGCGGTCCACGCGAGCGACGACGACGTCGTGCCCGTCGAGCAGTCGAGGACGTACGTCGACGCCGCCAGGGCCGCGGGTGCGGAGGCCACGCTGGTCGAGGTCACCGGTGGCCACTTCGGCGTGATCGACCCCTCCAGCGACGCCTGGGCCGCCTGCGTGCGGGTGCTCGACTCCATCGCATAACTTGGGGACGTGCCCGCACGCCTCAAGGTCCTCACCGCAGCCGAGCTCGAGTCCGCAGACACGAAGGCTCGTGTGAAGCACTACCTGGCGGTCCTCGAGACCCGCGCGCCCGGCAAGTCGGTCGAGGTCCGCGTCCCGCCCTTCGCCGCCGTGCAGGCCATCCCCGGCGTCCGCCACACGCGCGGCACGCCGCCGGCGGTCGTCGAGACCGACGCCGAGACGTGGCTGGCGGTCGCCACCGGACGTACGACCTGGGCCGAGGCCGTCGACTCCGGGAAGGTGGCCGCGAGCGGCGAGCGCACCGACCTGACCCCCTACCTCCCGCTGACCGAAGGAACCGCCCCGTGAAGGCCGTCATCTCCTCCCGCACCCTCGCCGACGCGGTCGGCCCGGTCGACGGGGTCGAGGTCGACGTGTGGAACGGCGAGGGACCCGCGCCCGAGGGCGACGTCGACCTCTGGGTGCCGCACTACGCCACGAGCGCCGGCGTCCTCGACCAGGCAGGTCAGCTCCGGGGCCTGCAGGTCGTCCAGCTGCAGAGCGCCGGGTACGACGGCGTGCTGGAGCGGCTGCCCGCCGGCATCACCCTCTGCAACGCGAGCGGCGTCCACGACGACGCGACCGCCGAGCACGCGGTCGGCCTCGTGCTCGCCAGCCTGCGGGGCATCCCGGAGGCCGTGCGCAGCCACGGCCACTGGGAGACCGACAAGATGCGTCGCTCGCTGGCCGACTCCCGGGTGCTGGTCCTGGGCTACGGCTCGATCGGGCGCGCGCTCGCCGAGCGGCTCCTGCCGATGAAGGCGGTCGTCACCGCCGTCGCCTCCCGCGAGCGCCAGGACGACCTCGTCGGCCGGGTGCGCGGCATCGCCGACCTCGCGCAGCTGCTGCCCGAGCAGGACGTCGTCGTCGCGCTGGTCCCGCTCAGCGACGCGACCCGCGGCCTGCTCGGCGCCGAGACGCTCGCGCTGCTGCCCGACGGTGCGCTCGTGGTCAACGTCGCCCGCGGACCGGTCGTCGACACCGACGCGGTGATCGCGGAGGCGGGGCGCCTGCGCTTCGCGCTCGACGTCACGGACCCCGAGCCGCTGCCCGACGGCCACCCGCTCTGGGACGCCCCCGGCGTGCTCATCACGCCCCACATCGCCGGCGGCACCACGGCCATGCTGCCCCGCATCGCTGCCCTCGTCCGCGACCAGCTCCGCCGCCGCGTGGCCGGCGAGCCGCTCGCCAACGTCGTGTCTGGGTAGGTTTCGCCCATGCACGTCAGCTCGCTCGGCTTCCAGACCGACCTCGCCCTCCTGACCTCGTCCGGCAGCGTGGTCGAGGACCGCGGCACCCACCTCGTCGTCCGGTCGCCGGAGAACCCGTCGTACTTCTGGGGCAACTTCATCCTGCTCGCCCAGCCGCCGGTGCTGGGCGGCGAGAAGGAGGTCGTGGGCGCCTTCCACACCGAGTTCCCGCTGGCCGACCACGTGAGCATCGGCATCGACACCGCCGACCTGTCCGAGGAGTCGCGGGCCGCCTTCGAGGCTGCCGGGCTGGTCGTCGACGTCGCCACGGTGCTCTCCGCGTCGCGCGTGAACCTCCCGCGCAAGGTGGAGGGCGAGGTACGCGAGGTCACGAGCGACGAGGACTGGGAGGGGCGGGCGCGGCTGAGCCAGCAGCTCTACCCGCGGACGTCCGAGGACACATTCATGACCTACGCCCGGCAGAAGAACGCCCAGGAGCGGCGCCTCGTCGACGCGGGTCGGGGGAAGCGGTTCGGCGCGTTCGTCGACGACACGATCGTCTCGACCGCCGGCGTCTTCGTCACCGAGGACGGCGTCGCGCGCTACCAGAGCGTCGAGACCCACCCCGACCACCGCCGCAAGGGGCTGGCCGCGGCCGTCGTCCACGCCGCGGGTCAGCACGCGCTCGACCACCTCGACGTACGCCGTCTCGTGATCGTCGCTGACACCGACGGAGAGGCCATCGGGATCTACCGACGGCTCGGTTTCAACGACGTCGAGCGCCAGCTGATGATGGAGAAGCGCAGCGGCGAGTGGGCGACCCTCGACTCGTAAGAGGAGGGTGTGGGTTTCGACGCGCCCGACGCGGGTTCGCAGGCTCACCCGCGGGCTTGCTCAACCTCCCGACCCACGCCGTCAGCGACTCCGTCGCTCCCGGCTAGGGTCGTGACATGACTGTCGACATCGCCGCTCGTCTCGCCGAGGTCATGCCCGGCCTCCGCCGAGACCTCGAGGACCTGGTCCGCATCCAGTCCGTCTCCGCCGACCCCGCCCGCGCCGGCGAGGTCGAGCGCAGCGCCGAGGCGACCCGCGACCTCTTCGCGGCCGAGGGGTTCGACGCCGAGATCGTGAGGGCGTACGACGGTGCGCCGCCGGCCGTGATCGCGAAGAAGGCCGGCCCCGAGGGGGCGCCCACCGTCCTCCTCTACGCCCACCACGACGTCCAGCCCGAGAACGACCACGCCGACTGGGACTCCCCGCCGTGGGAGCCGACCGAGCGCGGGGACCGGCTCTACGGGCGCGGTGCCGCCGACGACAAGGCCGGAATCGCCGCCCACCTCGGCGCCGTCCGGATCTTCGGCGACGAGCTCCCGGTCAACCTCGTGATGTTCATCGAGGGCGAGGAGGAGGTCGGCTCCGACACCCTCGTCGACCTGCTGAACGCCCACCGCGACCGCCTCGCCGCCGACGTCATCGTCATCGCCGACTCCGGCAACTGGGACATCGGCGAGCCGGCGCTCACCACGTCGCTGCGCGGCCTGGTGCGGATGGACGTCGAGGTCCGCACCCTCACCCACGCCGTGCACTCCGGCATGTGGGGCGGCCTCGTGCCCGATTCGATCATGACGCTGAGCCGCCTCATCGCCTCGCTGAACGACGACGCCGGCGACGTCGCCGTCGAGGGCCTCCACTCCGGCCCGGCCGCGGACGTGGAGTACCCGGAGGCCCGGCTCCGCGCCGAGTCCGGTGCCGCCGAGGGCATCGAGTGGATCGGCACCGGCTCGATCGTCGAGCGCCTGTGGACCAAGCCGTCGATCAGCATCACCGGCTTCGACGCGCCCAAGGTCGAGGGCGCCTCCAACACGCTCGTCCCCGCCGCCCGCTGCCGCATCTCGATGCGCATCGCGCCCGGTGACACCACCGCCAACGCCGTGGCGTGCCTCCAGGCGCACCTCGAGAAGCACACGCCCTGGGGCGCCACGCTGACCGCGACCGTCGTCGACACCGGCGAGGCCACGCAGATCGACGCCAGCGGTCCGGCGTACGACGCCGCGCGCGCCGCCTTCGCCGAGGCCTGGGACGGCACCGCTCCCGTCGACATGGGCGTCGGCGGCTCGATCCCGTTCATCGCCGAGTTCCTCGAGGCGTTCCCGCAGGCCAGCGTGCTCGTCACCGGCGTCGAGGACCCCGACACCCGCGCCCACGGGGCCAACGAGGGTCTCCACCTCGCCGAGTTCGAGAAGGTCGTCAAGGCCGAGGCGTTCCTCCTGCGCAACCTCGGCGCCCTGCCCCGCTGATCGTCGCTCCCCCCGACATCCCGTGCTGAAGCACCACCGCGTCGCCGCACCGCTGCGCGGGTGGTCCGCAACGCTGGAGCACGCGGATACCGTGGAGGCATGGCGACCTTCCACGCGCGCGACCGCTCGTCCGCGGTCCTGCAGTCGGGCCGCGCCGAGGTCTGGGAGGTCCTGACCGACGCCGCGCTCATCGCGCGGATGACGCCCTACGTCACCCGCATCGACGTCGAGGGCGACCGGTGGACCTGGCGGATGGCCACGCTGCCGGTGCTCGGCACCTCGGTCGCGCCGACCTTCACCGAGGTGATGGACCTCGAGCCGATGAGCCGGATCCGCTTCACCCACGACCCCGACCGGCCCGACGAGATGACCTCGGTCATGGGCACCTACGAGCTCGCGGACCACGACGGCGGCGGGACCTCGGTGAGCATCGACCTCCAGATCGCCTGCGACCTGCCGCTGCCCGGGCTCGCCCGCCCTGCCGTCGAGCGGGTGATGGCGGGGGTCGTGAAGCACATGGGCGCGGTCTTCTCCCGCAACCTCCTCCAGCACCTGGGCGAAGAGGCCGCGTGAGGGTCCTCGTCCTCGGCGCGACCGGCTACGTCGGCTCCCGCCTGGTCCCGCACCTCCTCGAGCGCGGCCACGAGGTGGTCGCCGCCTCGCGCTCGGTGCCCGACCCGGGCCGGTTCGGCTGGGACGACCGGGTGGAGGCGATCCGGTGCGACGTCGCCGACCCGTCGGCCGTGGCCGAGGCCCTGGCCGACGTGGACGCCCTCGTCTACCTCGTCCACTCGCTCGACCGCACGGACTTCACCGACGTGGACCGCAACGGTGCCGAGGTCGTCGCGGAGGCGGTGGCCGCGGCCGGGCTGCGCCGGATCGTCTACCTCTCCGGACTCGTCCCCGACGTCGCCGAGGACCAGCTCTCCGCCCACATCTCCTCGCGGCTCGAGGTCGAGCGGATCCTGCTCGGCGCCAGCGACGACGCCGTCGCCCTCCGTGCCGGGGTCGTGCTCGGCGCCGGCTCGACGTCGTTCGAGATCGTCCGGCAGATCGCGACGCTCTTCCTCGTCCAGCCGGTCCCGACCTGGATGCGGAGCACGGTCCAGCCGATCGCCGTGTCCGACGTGCTCCGCGCCTTCGACGACGCCCTCGCGGGCGAGATCAGCGGCGCCGTCGACGTCGGCGGCCCTGACGTCCTGCCCTATCCCGACCTGATGCGCGCCTGCGCCCGGGAGGCCGGGCTGCCGCGCCTCCGGGTGCCCGCCCCCGTCGCCCCCGAGGGCCTGGTCGGCATCGCCACGGCGCTCGCCACGACCGCGCCGTTCCACACCGTCACCGCGCTCATCGAGTCGTTGCGCCACGACATGGTCTGCCGCCCCGACCACACGTGGGCGCCCGCGACCGGAGGTCCGCTCCTCGGCGTCGAGGAGGCGATCGGGCGGGCGACCACACGGCAGTACGCCGGCCCCGAGGGCGCGCTGCCCTCCGACCCGACCTGGACGCGTCCGCACCCGCTCCTCGACGTCGTACCCCTCCCGGCGTCGGCGCGGGCCGCCGCCCGGCTCGCCCTCCACCGGCTCGGATCACTCCTCGGATGACCAGTGGGTGAGCAGCCGTCGCCTCGGTTCGTGGGCCACCCCCGATCGCCCGTAGACTGACGGCCGTGCCCTACCAGAAGAGCAAGCCGACTGGTGGCGACGGCCGCCTCACCACGGCCCTCGACCCGCAGGACCAGGGCCCGCAGGACGCCTGCGGCGTCTTCGGCGTCTGGGCCCCCGGCGAGGACGTCGCCAAGCTGACCTACTTCGGGCTCTACGCCCTGCAGCACCGCGGCCAGGAGTCGGCGGGCATCGCGGTCAGCAACGGCCGCCAGATCCTGGTCTACAAGGACATGGGGCTGGTCTCGCAGGTCTTCGACGAGTCGACGCTCGACTCGCTCAAGGGCCACCTCGCGATCGGCCACTCGCGCTACTCCACCACCGGCGCGTCGACGTGGCACAACGCGCAGCCGACCTTCCGCCCGACCGCCGACGGCTCCATCGCGCTCGGCCACAACGGCAACCTGATCAACACCGCTGAGCTCCGCGACATGGTCACCGCCCTGCCCGGCCCGGCCGGCGAGCTCGACATCAAGGGCGTCGAGGGTGCGACCAACGACACGAGCCTCGTCACCGCACTGCTGGCCCACCACCCCGACACCTCGCTCGAGCAGCGTGCGCTCGAGGTGCTGCCGCAGCTGCGCGGGGCGTACTGCTTCGTGTGGATGAACGAGAACACGCTCTACGCCGCCCGCGACCCCCAGGGCATCCGCCCGCTCGTCCTCGGTCGCCTCGACCGCGGCTGGGTCGTCGCCAGCGAGGACGCCGCACTGGCCACCATCGGCGCCAGCGTGGTCCGCGAGGTCGAGCCCGGCGAGATGATCGTCATCGACGAGAACGGCCTGCGCTCCCACAAGTTCGCCGAGCCCGCGCGCAAGGGCTGCGTGTTCGAGTACGTCTACCTCGCCCGCCCCGACGCCACCATCAACGGTCGCAACGTCCACGAGGCGCGCGTCGAGATGGGCCGCCGCCTCGCGCGCGAGTTCCCCGTCGACGCCGACCTCGTGATGCCCGTGCCCGAGTCCGGCACGCCCGCCGCGTCCGGGTACGCCGCCGAGTCCGGGATCCCGTTCGGCCAGGGCTTCGTGAAGAACGCCTACGTCGGCCGCACGTTCATCCAGCCCAGCCAGACGCTGCGCCAGCTCGGCATCCGGCTCAAGCTCAACGCCCTCGAGCACATGATCCGCGGCAAGCGCATCGTCGTGGTCGACGACTCGATCGTGCGCGGCAACACCCAGCGCGCCCAGGTGCGGATGCTCCGCGAGGCCGGCGCGCTCGAGGTGCACGTGCGGATCTCCAGCCCGCCGGTGAAGTGGCCGTGCTTCTACGGCATCGACTTCGCGACCCGCGCCGAGCTCATCGCCAACGGCCTCGACGTCGACGAGATCGCCGCGAGCGTGGGCGCCGACAGCCTCGGCTACATCTCGCTCGAGGGCATGATCGAGGCCACCAAGCAGCCGGCCGAGCAGCTCTGCCAGGCCTGCTTCACCGGCGAGTACCCCATCGAGCTCCCCGACGAGAGCCTGCTGGGCAAGCACCTGCTCGAGGCGACGCTGCAGTCGCCCACGATGGGCCGCGCGCTGCCGGTCCTCAACAACCCCTGATCCGCCCAGCACCGTCACCGAGGGAGCCCCGTTGACCGACCAGCCCGCCGCACCTGAAGGGGCCTACGCCGCTGCCGGGGTCTCGATCGAGGCGGCCGACCGCGCGATCGACCTCATGAAGGGCTGGGTCGAGAAGGCCCGACGCCCCGAGATGATCGGCGGCCTGGGTGGCTTCGCCGGGCTCTTCGACGCCTCCGCCCTGACCCGCTACGAGGCGCCGCTGCTGGCGACCTCCACCGACGGCGTCGGCACCAAGGTCGCGATCGCGCAGCTGATGGACGTCCACGACACCATCGGCTTCGACCTCGTCGGCATGGTCGTCGACGACCTCGTCGTCTGCGGTGCCGAGCCGCTCTTCATGACCGACTACATCGCCTGCGGCCGGGTCGTCCCCGAGCGCATCGCGGCGATCGTCAAGGGCATCGCCGAGGCCTGCGTCGTCGCCGGCTGCGCGCTCATCGGCGGCGAGACCGCCGAGCACCCGGGCCTGCTCGGCCCCGACGACTACGACGTCGCCGGCGCCACGACCGGTGTGGTCGAGGCCAGCAAGCTCCTCGGGCCCGGTCGTGTCCGTCCCGGCGACGTGGTCATCGCGATGGAGGCCAGCGGCCTGCACTCCAACGGCTACTCCCTCGTGCGCCACGTGCTGCTCGACCGGGCCGGTTGGACGGTCGATCGCCAGGTCGACGACTTCGGTCGCTCCCTCGGCGAGGAGCTCCTCGAGCCCACCCGGATCTACGCCAAGGCGTGCCTCGACCTCGCCGACCGCACCGAGACCCACGCGATGTCGCACGTGACCGGCGGTGGTCTGGCGGCCAACCTCGAGCGCGTGATGCCGCAGGAGCTCTCGGCCCGCATCGACCGTGCCACGTGGACGCCGCAGCCCGTCTTCGACGTCGTACGACGCGTGGGCGACGTGTCGCAGGCCGACCTCGAGGCCACCCTCAACTGCGGCGTCGGCATGGTGTCGCTCACCGCGCCCGACTCGGTCGACACGGCGATCTCGGTGCTCGCCGGCCACGGCGTCCGGGCCTGGGTCGCCGGTGAGGTCACCGCCGATGCCGACAACGGCGGGCGCGTGCTCCTCGAGGGCCAGCACCCCGGTTGGTGACCCGCCGGCGAGGCCGCTGGAGAGAAATCCGTGGGCTCGGCGACGAAATGCCGGACCACGGTGTGCGGGAACAGCCACCGCTCAGGTAGCGTTGTCCCCACGATATGTAACCGATCAGACCGGGCGCGTCGAGTGCTCCTCGACAGCCCCGGCCAAGTGTGCGAGGGGGTCGACCCTATGGGGCGCGGCCGAGCGAAGGCGAAGCAGACCAAGGTCGCACGCGACCTGAAGTACCGGACTCACGAGACGGACTTCGGCGCGTTGGCGAATGAGCTGCACGGCAATGGCAATTCTCATCCCCGGCCGACCGAGGTCGAGCCGGACGAGGACGAGTGGTCGGACTATGCCGATCCTCGTCGTCGCGAGAGCTGACTGAGCCCACCTGATCGCCACCCGGCACCCCGGGTGGGTCGGCGTACACGCACGCCCTCAGGTGACCGGGCAGCTCCTCCCCGTCAGCGACGGTGACCGGGCACTTCATCGCGCCACGACGGGGACGAAGTGCCCGGTCAGCAACCGGGACGGGGACGACGTGCCCGGTCAGAGGTGGATGCCGCGCAGGCGGCCGACCTCGCGCATCCGGCGCTCGGCGAGCCGGTCGGCTGCCTCGGCGGTGGTGACGCCGTCGGTCTTCGCGAGCGCGAGGACCTTGCGGGTGGTCTCGAAGATGCCCGACGCGCGCTGCTGCGCGCGCTCGAAGGAGAAGCCCTCGAGCTCGTCGGCGACCTGGATCACGCCGCCGGAGTTCACGCAGTAGTCGGGGGCGTAGAGGATGCCGCGCTCCTCGACCTGCTTCTCGATGCCGGCGTGCGCGAGCTGGTTGTTGGCCGCGCCGCAGATCACCGTCGCGGTCAGCACGTCGAGCACCTCGTCGGTGATCGCACCGCCCATCGCGCAGGGGGCGTAGACGTCGAGCTGGCTGCGCACGAGCTCGTCGGTCGAGCCGACGCCCTGCACCTGCGGGAAGGCCTCGCGGATCGCGACGACCGAGGGCGCGTGCACGTCGGTCACGACGACCGTCGCGCCGTCCTCGACGAGGTGGCGGACCAGGTGCTTGCCGACCTTGCCGACGCCCGCGACGCCGACGGTGCGCCCGGCGAGCGTGGGCTCGCCCCACAGGTGCTCGGCGGAGGCACGCATGCCCTGGAAGACGCCGTAGGCCGTCAGCACCGAGCTGTCGCCGGCGCCGCCGTGGGCGACCGTCCGGCCGGTGACGAAGTCGCACTCGCGCGCGATGTGGTCCATGTCCTCTGAGAAGGTGCCCACGTCGCACGCGGTGAAGTAGCGGCCGTTGAGCGACTGCACGAAGCGGCCGTAGGCGCGGAGCAGGGCCTCGGTCTTCAGCTCGGCCGGGTCGCCGATGATCACGGCCTTGCCGCCGCCGAGGTCGAGGCCGGCGAGCGCGTTCTTGTAGGACATGCCGCGCGAGAGGTTGAGCACGTCGACGATCGCGTCGTCGGTGCTGGCGTAGGGGTAGAACCGCGTCCCGCCGAGGCCGGGCCCGAGGGCGGTGGAGTGGATCGCGATGATCGCGCGGAGGCCGGTCGCGTGGTCGTTGCAGAAGACGACCTGCTCGTGCTCGCTGCCGAGCTCGAAGACGTCGACGCCCGAACTGACTGCTCCAGACATGCTGTGGGTCCTTTTCTCGTGGGTGCGGCCGCGGGGTGTGCGGGCCTGGTCAACGCGGTCGAGGGGTGGTGACCGCGATCACCTCAGGGTAGTCCCGCGCGCTCAGGTGCTCCGCATCACCACGAGGTCGCCGTGCGTGCCGTAGCCGAGGAGCCTCCCGCCCGCCGGTCGCCCGTTGAACGTCGCCATCAGCCAGCTGCCGTCGACGTGCGCCAGCGTCGGCCACGGCAGGTTGGTGGGGTACGCCGCGTCCAGCACGCCGACGTCGCGCATCGCCAGGTCCAGGACGGGGAAGCGCGCCCGCTGCCCGCGGTGTGAGTCGCGGCCGTCGCTCGCGAGGACGACCAGCTCGCCGTCGACGTCGAGGACGGTCGTGCCCTCGGTCGCCCGTCGGTCGGTCGCCGCACCGAGGAGGCGGAGGTCGTCGAGGGACGGGCCCCCGGCGAGCACCGGGTGGAAGTCGAAGAACTTCCGCGCGCTGACGAAGCCGACCAGCCAACCGCCGTCGCGGCGCACCAGGTGCGGGTCCCAGGTCGCGATCGACTCGAGTCCGTCGGTGGGCAGCGGGAGCTCGCGGGTGTCGAGCACGTGGGTGCCGCGGAGCAGGTCGTCGCCCGACTCGGCGAGGGTGACCCGCAACCCGGACGGCGTACGACGACCAGCTCGCGTGGTCGGCTGCTCGAAGTCGCCCCACGTGCTGGTCGCCACCAGCCAGCGGCCGCCGCTGCGGAGCAGGTGGGTCGCGTGGTCGCCGAAGACCCCCGGTCGGTCGGGGCGGCGGAAGAACAGGTCGGCCGAGTGTGACAGCGCGAGGTCCACCGGGTCGAAGCGCCACACGCTCGTGTGGGCGGTGTCGAAGAAGCCGGGGCCTGCCGACGTCGCCGTCAGCCACAGCTGGTCGCCGTCGCGCAGCGGGCTGCCGTCCTCCTCGGTGACGAATCGGACGTCGCGCAGGCCGAGCTGGCCGAAGCCGCCGGCCGACCCGCCGCCGTCGGGGAGCACGACGTGGAGGTCGGCGAGGGCCGCCTCGTCGCGGGTGTCGACCACCTCGCGCAGGTCGTGCCGGGCGCGCGCGACCCATCCCTCGGCCTCCCGGCTCCACGCGGTGAGGTGGGTGCCGGTCAGCGTCACGCCGAGGGCGGTCGGTGACTCGGCGCGGTGGAAGCGCCGGCTGCGGAGCTCGCGCGAACCGTGCGCGCCGGTCACGGTCAGCGACACCGACCCGTCGTCGAGGACCGCGGCCAACCGGTGACCCGCCAGGTGCAGGGCCACCTCGCCGCTCGCGACGGCGGCAGTCGCAGCGACGTACGGCGCCGGGCTGGGCAGCGCGTGCCTGCCCGCGCCGAGCTGTCGGGCGCCCGGCGCGAGGAGGTCGAACGGGCGCAGCCGTCGGACGACCTCGAGGCGGGGGAGCACCCCGACATGGTGCCGCACCACCCGACCTGACCACGCTCCTGGCTCGACCGGACCATGCCGGCGGTCGGGCCTCGAGAACGTTTCGCCAGCAAGGGCCAACCGTTGGCCCGGCGTTCACCTGCGACGGCGCATCCGTTCCGAATCGGCCCTGATGCTTGCGGCGCTCGCCAGCCGCCACGATCACAGGCCGACTGGAGCGCACACCGTCAGCAGCATTCTCGGGTCCGTTTCGAAAGTCAGCCGTGACCACCACTCTCCCTGCCCAGGACTCTGTCCTGCCCACGGGCCAGCCGACCCCGCGTCGGCTCTCCCGGAAGGCCACCGGTGCCGACCGGGTGTTCGAGCTCAGTGCCCGGACCATCGGCGCGACCGTGCTCGTGGTCACCGGCGGCATCGGCGTCTTCCTCGCCTGGCAGTCGGTGCCGACGCTCGAGCGCTACGGGTGGAGCTTCTTCACCGAGAGCGCCTGGCAGCCCGAGTCCGACCAGCTCGGCATCGCCGCGGTGCTCGTCGGCACGGTCTCGATCGCCGGCGTCGCGATGGCGTTCGCCTTCCCGCTGGCCCTGCTGACCGCCCTCTTCATCAGCGAGTACGCACCCGCGGGCATCAAGCCGACCCTGGTCTCGCTCGTCGACCTGATGGCCGCCGTCCCCTCGATCATCTACGGGATGTGGGGCTACTTCCTCGTCATGCCCCACGCCGCGGCGTTCAGCCTGTGGCTGCACCAGAACTTCGGCTGGATCCCGCTCTTCCGGGTCGACGCCGATCCGAACGCCGCCGTGTGGGACCAGTCGCGCTACATCGGCAGCGCGTTCTGCGCCGGCATCGCGGTGGCGATGATGGTGCTCCCGATGTCGTGCGCGGTGATGCGCCAGGTCTTCTCCCAGACGCCGCCCGGCGAGAAGGAGGCCGCCCTCGCGCTGGGCGCCACCCGCTGGGGCATGATCCGCGCGGTCGTGCTGCCCTTCGGTCGCGGTGGCATCATCGGCGGCACGATGCTCGGCCTCGGCCGCGCCCTCGGCGAGACCATCGCCGTGCTGCTGATCATCTCGCCCGACTTCATCATCAAGCCACGCATCCTCGAGGTCGGCACGAGCTCGGTCAGCGCGCTGATCGCCGGACGGTTCGGCGATGCGAGCGCCGCGCAGCTCTCCGCGCTCCTCACCGCCGGCTTCGTGCTCTTCCTCATCACCCTCGTCGTCAACACGCTCGCCGCGGTGATCGTGTCGCGCAGCCGCTCGGGAGCGGGGACGGACGCATGACGACCACCCGGGACACCACCACGCAGGGCGCGGGTACGACGACCCGCACCGCGACGACGTACCTGCCCGTCCGCGACCTCGACGCACCGCCCGCGGTGCGCCGGGCCAGCCTCGGCAAGCCCACGGCCGAGGAGCGGTTCACCGTCGTCGGCGCTTGGGTGAGCGCCTTCGCGCTCGCCTGGATCATCACCCAGCGGCTGCTCCCGCTGAACGGGCCCGCCTGGCTGCTGTTCGCCTGGTTCGTGCTCGGCCTGCTGATGAGCGCCGTCACCACCTCGATGTCCGGCCGCCGGGTCGACGTGGTCGACCGCGTCGTCAGCGGCGTCGTCACGTCGGGTGCGCTGGTCGTCGGCGCCGCGCTCGTGAGCACCGTGGTGTTCGTCGTCTACCGCGGCTGGGAGCCGCTGCTCCACCTCAACTTCTTCGTCGACGACATGGCCGGCGTCGGTCCGCGCGACCCGTTCGACAAGGGCGGCATCGGCCACGCGATCCTCGGCTCGGCCATCGAGCTCGGCATCGCGATCGCGGTGACCCTGCCGCTGGGCATCGGCACCGCGGTCTTCATGACCGAGGTCGGTGGCCGCTTCGCCGTGATCGTCCGCACGATCGTCGAGGCGATGACCGCGCTGCCCTCGATCGTCGCCGGGCTGTTCATCTACACGGTGCTCATCGTCGCCCTCGGGTTCCCCCGGTCGGGCTTCGCTGCCGCCATGGCGCTGTCGGTGATGATGCTCCCGATCATCGCGCGCGCCGCCGACGTGGTCCTCCGCGTCGTGCCGGGCGGCCTGCGCGAGGCGAGCCTCGCGCTGGGCGCGAGCCGGTGGCGCACCGTGTGGCACGTCGTGCTGCCCACCGCCCGTCCCGGCCTGGCCACCGCGCTGATCCTCGGTGTCGCGCGCGGCGTCGGTGAGACCTCGCCCGTGCTGCTCACCTCGGGTGTCGCGACCTTCTTCGTCACCAACCCGACCGACGGCGTCATGAACTCGCTGCCGCTCTACATCTTCAAGGGCGCCCGCAGCCCCGAGCCCATGGACATCGAGCGCGCCTTCGCGGCCGCCACCGTCCTGCTCGTCCTGGTGCTGGTGCTCTTCGTGATCGCCCGCCTCGTCGCCCGTCCCCCGCGCGCCAGCGCCCGCCCCCGTCGTACGACCCGCGCCAAGCGCACCGCTGAGGAGTCCTGATGAGTCGACGTTTCCACCGTCTCGGCGCCGCCCTGCTGGCCGCCGTGCTCCTCTCCCTCTCCGGACTCGGCGCCGCCAACGCGGACGAGCTCGGACCGGGTGGCCTCGGCAACGCGACCCCGCGCGCGGCGTACGCCCAGATCGAGGGCTCGGGCTCCACCTGGTCCGAGGTCATCGTGCAGCAGTGGATCTCCGACGTCGACGCGCTCGGCATGAAGGTCACCTACAACGGCGGTGGCTCCTCGCAGGGCCGCAAGAACTTCGCGCAGAACGTCACCGACTTCGGCATCTCCGAGATCCCCTACCCGGGCGTCGACGAGTTCGGCAACGCCGACAACAGCAACGGCCGCGAGTTCGCCTACCTGCCGATCGTCGCCGGTGGCACGGCTTTCACCTACCAGCTCAAGATCGGCAACGAGCTGGTCCGCAACCTGCGGCTCTCGGGCGAGACGCTCACCAAGATCTTCACCGGCGTGATCACCGACTGGTCCGACCCGGCGATCACCAAGGACAACAACGGCCGCGCCTTCCCGAAGCTCGCGATCACCCCGGTGGTCCGCTCCGACGGCTCCGGCACGACGGCACAGCTGACGACCTGGATGGACGCGGAGTACCCCGACGTCTGGCGGCCCTACTTCGGCAAGAGCGGCTTCACGTCGTACTACCCGCGCAAGGGCCGGATGCTCGCCCAGTCGGGCTCCGACCAGGTCATGAACACGATCTCCGGCTTCGCCGGCAACGGCACGATCGGCTACGTCGAGTACGCCTACCCGCTCAACAAGGACTACCCGGTCGTCAAGGTCCTCAACAACGGCGGCTACTACGTCGAGCCGACGCAGTACAACGTCGCGGTCGCGCTGACCAAGGCCAAGATCAACGAGGACACGTCCTCACCGCTCTACCTCACGCAGATCCTCGACGGCGTCTACAACGCCACCGACCCGCGGGCCTACCCGCTCTCGTCCTACAGCTACATGATCATCCCGACCGGTGCGAGCGACCAGCGCATGTCGACCGCCAAGCGCCAGACGCTCGGCGACTTCATGTACTACTCGTTGTGCGAGGGACAGGCCAAGGCCGGCCCGTACGGCTACTCGCCGCTCCCGCTCAACCTGGTGCAGGCCGGCTTCACGCAGCTGGCCAAGCTCAAGGCCGCCGACCCGGCCGTCGACATCGAGAACCGGGACGCGACCAAGTGCAACAACCCGACCTTCGTCTCCGGCAACCTCAAGGAGAACCGGCTCGCGAAGATCGCGCCGCAGCCCGCTGCGTGCGACGAGGAGGGCCAAGGCCCGTGCGGCACCGCGACCGGCACTGGCGAGCCGTCCACCGACGAGGGCCAGCCGACCGACTCGGGTGACGGCTCGGACAAGTCGGGTGGCAAGGGCAACGGCGGCGCCACCGGGACCACCGGCGGCGGCGGTGGCGGAGGTGGCGGAGGCGGCGGCGCCGGCGACGGCGCGACCACCGAGGTCGACCCGGTCACCGGCGAGACGGTCAGCACCGGTGGTGGCGGCGGTGGCGGCGGCGGTACGACGGACGCGGCGGGCACCACGACCGACCCGATCTACGCCACCCCGACCGAGCTCTCGGCCAGCCGTCCCGGCGACGACCGGGCCTTCGGCGCCCTGGCGGCGCTCGAGCTGCTCGCGCTGATCCTCGTGCCCGGACTGCTCATCGCGCGCGGCGTACGACGTCGGGGTGCGGGCCAGTGAAGCGCCTCCTGGATCGATCCCGCCTCCTGGTGGTCGCCGTCCTCGGCATCACCGTCAGCCTCCCCGCCGCGCTCGGCGTCGGGCTCACGACAGGAGTCGCGACCGCCGCACCCGGGGGGAACAAGCCGGCCTACGAGCAGACCAGGCACCTCGACCGGTCGATCGTCGTGGGCGGTCAGTCCCTGGCGATCGACTCCCGCGACATGACGGTGACCGTCGACCGGACCACCCAGCTGCGCGGTCGCGAGCGGGTCAACATCTCGTGGACCGGCGCGCACCCGACGGGCGGGCGGGCGTCGAGCCCGTTCGGCGAGCAGGGGCTGCTGCAGGAGTACCCGGTCGTGATCCTCCAGTGTCGCGGCCTCGACGACCCCAGCCTGCCGCTGGACAAGCAGCTCTCGCCGGAGACGTGCTGGACCTCGTCGCGTGCGCAGCGCAGCCAGGTCGTCGACGAGACCGAGGCGGTGTGGCGCCACGACGCCTTCGCCACGGATGCCGCGCGGGGCCAGAAGTACGGCCTGGACCCGATCCCGGCCGAGTGCAACGACGTCGCGAACTTCTCCACGCACATCACGCCGTTCCGCGCCGCCAACGGCACCGTCTACGCCAGCTGCACCTCCGAGACGATGCCGCCGGAGGCGGCGATCGGAGCGGCCTTCCCGCCCGCGGAGCAGGCCGCCTACAGCGACCTCGAGGGCAACGGCCACACCAAGTTCGAGGTCCGCTCGGACATCGAGAACGAGTCGCTCGGCTGCAACGACAAGGTCGCCTGCTCGATCGTGGTCATCCCGATCCAGGGCATCAGCTGCCTCGACGAGGACCCCGCCTGCAGCCGCGGCGGCCAGTTCGAGCCCGGGTCGAGCAACTTCGCGAACCAGGGCGTGGACCTGACGGCGTCGCCGACGCTCTGGTGGGCGGCGTCGAACTGGCGCAACCGGTTCTCGATCCCGATCACGTTCGGCCTCCCGCCGGACGCGTGCACCGTGCTCGACGACCGCGCGCCCACGGGCTTCTACGGGTCCGAGCTGATGTCGCAGGCCTCGCTGCAGTGGTCCCCGTCCTTCTGCCTCAACAAGAAGCGGTTCAAGTTCCAGCACAACAAGATGGCCGACGCCGCCGGCTTCACCCTGGCCGAGAACGGCGGCGGCGCCGCGGCGTTCGTCTCCGGCGAGCACGCCGTCAAGGGCACCGACCCGATGGCGTACGCCCCGACGGCGGTCACCGGCTTCTCCATCGGCTACGTCATCGACCGGCCGGGCAACAGCGGCGAGTTCACCGGGCTGAAGCTCAACGCGCGGCTCATCGCGAAGCTGATGACCCAGTCCTACCTCGGCAGCGAGCTCGGCCGGGCGCACCCCGGGATGTCCACGAACCCGGTGTCGCTGAACGTCGACCCGGAGTTCCAGAAGCTCAACCCGGGCCTGGACACCATCACGCGCGAGGCCGCCGCCACGCTGCTCTCGCTGTCGGAGTCGAGCGACGTGATCGAGTCCCTCACGTCCTACATCGCGCAGGACAAGGACGCCGCGGCGTTCGTCGCCGGCAAGGCCGACCCGTGGGGCATGAAGGTCAACCCGAGCTACAAGAAGATCAAGCTGCCGACCCCGGAGTGGCCGCTCCTCGACGACTTCGTGCCGGTGACCGCCGACGAGTGCCGCCAGCAGAACCCGACGCCGTACTTCACCCAGCTGGCCGCGCCGGTCAACTCGATCCGCAAGATCGCCGAGGCCATCCTCGACGCCTGGCCCAACGTGCAGACCAAGTGCGAGCGCTCGACCATCACCGACCCGTGGAAGATCGGTCGCGTCGACCGCCAGGGCGTCGGCACCCGCTTCATGCTCGGTGTCGTCAGCATGGGTGACGCGGAGCGCCTCGGGCTCGACCAGGCTCGGCTCCAGACGCGGAACACGTTCGTCGCCCCGTCGAGCGCCGGGATCTCCAGGGCGCTCCGCCTGGCGAAGCCGAGCAAGAGCGGCGAGGAGCCCTTCACCCTCGAGATGGCCGACATGGTCAAGGCCAACGCCTACCCGGGCACGATGATCGTCTACACCGCGGCGCGTACGGCCAACCTGCCGCAGGAGGACGCGGACAAGGTCGAGCAGTTCATCGAGGTGGCGACCACCGAGGGCCAGAAGGAGGGCTACGGCAACGGCCAGCTCCCTCCCGGCTACTACCCGCTGAAGAAGACGGGCATCACCGCCCCGCTCTGGAAGCAGGCGCAGTCCGTGGCGGCTGCCATCGGTGAGCAGAAGGGCGCGACCGACAGCGACGGGTCCACCGGAGGCTCCGGTGGCGGCGCCGGCGGTTCGGGTGGCGCCGGCGGCGGTGGCGGCACCACCGACCCCGGTCCCGGCAGCGTGACCGAGGTCGGTGGCAGCGGCACCGAGGAGTCGCCGACCGACGAGGGCGGCACGGGCCAGAACGGCAAGGGCGGCGAGGGCGACCAGGGCAAGGGCGACACGACCGACGACGAGGCCGACGAGCCGGAGCTCGTCGCCATGCCGCCCACGACGGAGGTCTCCTCCCCGGTCGCCGAGCGCGCCCTGCCCCTCCTGCTCCTCGTCGCGCTCGTGAGCGCCATCGCGGCGAACCTGATCCGGCTGCGCCACCTGCGCCGGAGGCGGTCATGACGATGACGACCCCGCGCCCGACGACGCCGGCCTCACCGGCTGGGGGCACCGCTCCCGCCGTGAAGGCCCCGGCCGCCCGCCGCACCGAGCCCCGCCCTGCGCCGAGCCAGGGCGACGACCTCTGGTCCGTCGTGTCGACCACCTCGGTGATGGTGTGCCTGGTGGCCGGCTGGATGGTCGCGCAGATGCTCTACCTCGGCGGGCTGGCCCAGGACCGCGCCCAGGACGAGCTCTACACCGAGTTCCGTGCCGAGCTGGCTGCCGGCACGGCGCCGATCGGCCCGGTCACCGAGGTCGGCAAGCCCGTCGCGACCCTGTCGATCCCGCACATCGGCGTCGACCAGGTCGTCGTCGAGGGCACGGCGTCGGGCGACCTCCTCGACGGTCCCGGCCACCTGCGCAACACGGTGCTGCCCGGCCAGGAGGGCACCTCCGCGGTGTTCGGCCGCGCCAGCACCTACGGCGCCCCCTTCGCGCGGATCGGCGACCTGGTCGACGGCGACCAGATCAACGTCACCACCGCGCAGGGCGAGGTCCGCTTCCGCGTGATCGGCGTACGCCGTGCGGGCGACCCGCTTCCCCAGCCCCGTCCCGACGGTGCCGCGCGGCTCGTCCTGGTCAGCGGGGAGGCGAGCGGCTCCCGGCTGCCGTCGCTCTCGCCCGGCCAGGTCGTCTACGTGGACGCCGAGGCGGACGAGGCGTTCCAGACCCCCGCGGGCCTGCCCCGCGTGGTCCCCGAACCGGAGCAGGCGATGGGCACGGAGTCTGGAGCGGTCATGCCGCTGCTGACGCTGTGCCTGGGGCTGCTCCTGGCGTTGACGCTCGGCGTCATCGCCGCCCGGCAGCGGTTCTCCACTGCCCTGGTCTGGGTCGTCACGACACCCGTCGTGATCGCCGTCGCCTGGCTCACCACCGATGTGGTCATGCGGCTGCTGCCCAACCTGATGTAACCGAAGTGACCTGCTCCACCCGTCAAGGAACCACCCACAGCACCATCCGAGAAAAGGAACCAGAATGTCTGTTCGCAGGCTCCTCGCGGGCGTGGCCACCACGTCCATCATGGCAACGGCCCTCGCCGTGGCCGCCCCGGCCCAGGCCGACCCCGCCTTCGTCCCCGACGCCGACGACATCGTCGGTGTCGGCTCCGACACCTCGATGTACGCGCTGAGCTACGCGGCCGACGGCCACGGCGGCGTGGCGGGCTACAACGCCGGCGGCGCGGCGCAGCGCCTCGTCTCGTTCGACGCGAACACCGTCGACGCGGCCGGTGCCCAGACCAACTCGACGACCGTCGTGCTCCGCGCGGGTTCGGCCGCGATCACGCGCCCGAACGGCTCGACCGCCGGCAAGAACCTCCTCTACGGCGCCGGCAACAACGCCAACGTGAGCTTCGCGCGCTCCTCGTCGAAGAACTCCGACGCGGAGACCGCCGCCGGCCTCCAGGCCTTCCCGTTCGCGAAGGACACCCTGGCCATGGCCACGGCGACCACCTCGAACGCCCCGGCGACCCTCACCCCGGCCCAGATCGTCGGCATCTACAAGGGTGAGATCACCAACTGGAACCAGGTCGGCGGCACCGCCGGTGTCATCAAGCCGCTCATCCCGCAGCCCGGTTCGGGCACCCGCTCGTTCTTCACCGGCGAGCTCCAGGCGATGAACGGCGGCGTCGCGGTGACGCTGGCCGGCACCGTCACCCCGGTGCAGGAGCACGACGACTCCGCGCTCAAGGGCGACGCCAACGCGGTCGCGCCGTTCTCCGTCGGTCGCGCCGGGCTCCTCGGCACCCTGCGCATCGAGCAGGGCTGGACCGCTGCGCGCGCGCTCTACAACGTCGTCCGTCCGGCCGACGCCGGCAGCTCGTGGGCGCAGGGCCTGTTCGGCCCGTCCGGCTTCATCTGCTCGCCGGCCGCCACCTCGCTGATCCTCGACGCCGGCTTCGAGCAGCTCCTCTCCGCCTCCCAGGGTGGCAAGTGCGGCGTGGCCACCACCACCGCCACCGCCACGAGCGACCTGCTCACGGCCAAGGTGAACACCACCACCGCTGTCGCCGGTACGTCGGCCTCCGCCGGTGCGCTCTCCCTCACCGCCACCATCGGCGGCGGCGGCACGCTCAAGCCGCAGGGCGTCGTCTCCTTCAGCGTCGACGGTGTCGCCAAGGGCAACGGCGTCGTGACCGGTGGCCGTGCCACGCTCAACCTGACGGGCATCGCGGGCGGCGCCCACACCGTCAAGGCCACGTTCGTCCCGACCGGCCAGGCCTTCAACGGCTCCGCCTCCGCCGACACCGCGGTCAACGTCCTCGCGGCCACCCCGGCTCCCACCCAGGCCACGACCACGATCAAGTCGACCTTCAAGAAGTCCTACAAGGCCGGCGACAAGATCTCGGGCAAGATCACGATCAAGTCGTCCGCGGACAGCAAGGCGTCGGGCAAGTTCACGATCAAGCTCGGCAAGAAGGTCGTCGCCAAGGGCAAGGTCAAGAACGGCGTCGCCAAGGTCAAGAACATCAAGGGCCTGAAGAAGGGCAAGAACAAGCTCGTCGTCGCGTACGCCGGCAGCTCGGCGTTCAAGGCCTCGAAGCTGAAGCTGACCATCACCATCAGGTGATCGTCCGCTCGTGATCCGGAGGCGGGCGGCTCGCTGACGGCCGCCCGCCTCCTCCCTCTCCACCCGCACACCCGAGACGAAGAAGAACCCCATGACGCAGACGACGCTGCCGCCCATCCCGACCCACGAGTCGGGCACCGGCCCCGCGGCCCTCGAGGCGCGCGACATCACCGCGTGGTTCGGCAACCACCAGGTCCTCGACCGGGTCTCGCTGACCATGCCGGCCTCGGGCATCACCGCGCTCATCGGCCCGTCGGGCTGCGGCAAGTCCACGTTCCTGCGCATCCTCAACCGCATGCACGAGCTCGTGCCGTCCGCCGCGCTCGCCGGCGAGGTGCTGCTCGACGGTGAGGACATCTACGACCCGCAGAAGAAGCTCACCGACGCCCGCCGCAACATCGGCATGGTGTTCCAGAAGCCCAACCCGTTTCCCGCGATGTCGATCCGGGAGAACGTGATCGCCGGCCTGCGCCTCACCGGCACCAAGATGGGCAAGTCGGCCAGGGAGGAGCTCGTCGAGGAGTGCCTCGTCCGCGGTGGCCTCTGGAAGGAGGTCAAGGACCGCCTCGACAGCCCCGGAGGCGGCCTGTCCGGCGGTCAGCAGCAGCGCCTCTGCATCGCCCGCTCACTGGCGATCAAGCCGCGCGTGCTGCTCATGGACGAGCCCTGCTCGGCCCTCGACCCGACCTCGACCCGCGTGATCGAGGAGACGATGAAGGACCTCGCCCAGCAGGTCACCATCGTCATCGTTACGCACAACATGCAGCAGGCCGCGCGCGTCTCCGACACGTGTGCGTTCTTCCTGGCCTCCCAGGGCACGCCCGGCGTGATCGTCGAGCACGGCGACACCGAGGCGATGTTCACCAGCCCGCGCGACGAGCGCACCAGCGACTACGTCAACGGCCGCTTCGGCTAGGTCGTCACCGCAGGACTCCTCCGGGAGTCGCAGAAGGGCCCCGATCGGGACGCGATCGGGGCCCTTCTGTGCGGTGGGCAGGGGCGGGGTCGAACCGCCGACCTATCACTTTTCAGGCGATCGCTCGTACCAACTGAGCTACCTGCCCAAGCGCGACAAAGCGTACATGAGCGCGCGTCCGGACAGGAATCGGGACCCGTCCGAGGACGACTACGACGGGTCCTTCGTCGCCGCGGCCGGCAGCTCGAGCCAGAAGGTGGATCCGTGGCCGTGGTGGGACTCGCCGCGGACCGCGCCGCCGTCGCGTTCGGCGATGGTGCGGGAGATCGACAGGCCCAGGCCGCTGCCCTTGGTGTCGCGGTCGGCGAAGCGGACGAAGGGCTCGAAGACGTGCTCCATCTGCTCGGGAGCGAGGCCGGGGCCGTCGTCGCGCACGATGATCCGCACCATCGGGCGTCCGCTCTCGCCGAGCAGGCGCTGGGCCGAGAGGTGCACCGTGCCACCGCCGGGGTGGTGGTGGGTGACGGCGTTGCCGAGCAGGTTGGTCAGCACCTGGCGCACGCCGGCGGCGTGTGCCCAGACCGTCACGTCGGGCTCGACCTCGTTGAAGATCTCGACCTCGGCCGTGCGGGCCGGCGTCCGGTGCCAGTGCACGACGTCGGCGACCGCGTCGGCCACCGAGACGTGCTGGCGCTGGTCGTCCTCGGAGAGGGTGCGGCCGGAGCCGAGGAGGCTGTCGACGACCGAGATCAGCTGCTCGCAGGCCCGCACGATGACCGGGCCGTCGCGCAGCATGTCCTCGGCGACCAGCTCGGGGGTGCCGTGCTCGGCGTCGTCGAGGAGGACCTCGCTGTAGCCCAGGACCGCGGCCAGCGGCGTACGCAGCTCGTGCCCGACGGAGCCGAAGAACTGCCGGTAGGCCAGCTGCACCTCGGACCCGGTCTCGATCGCCTCCGCCAGCGCGTGGCGCGACTCCTCCAGCAGCAGGCGGGCCGTGAGTGTCGCGCGGAGCAGGCGCAGGTCGGCCACGGCCTCCTCCGGCCAGTGCCCCGACGTTCGCCTGGCCGCCGACATGCTGCCGAACATCTCACCTCGGGCGAAGAGGGAGGTGGCCGCGAAGCTGCCCACACCGATCCGCTCGAGCTCGCTGCGGTCCTGGGCGGCTTCCGCGGGCAGGAGCTCGCCGTCGACCACGACCACGAGGCCGCTGCTGCGCGCCTGGGCAGACATCCACGGCATGGTGAGGGCCGCCTCCGGTCCGGCACCCGGTGGGGGGAGGAAGGTGATGCTCGATCCCGGTTGGACCCACTCGCGGAGCCAGGCGCGACCACCGAGCCGGATCCACCCGGACGGGTCGTCGGGCGCGAAGCGGGTGAGGGCGCAGACGACCACGTCCGCCCCGGTCGCGCCGAGCAGGTGCCCGGCGACGGCGGCGATGGCGGCCGAGGACGTCATGTCGCCGAGAAGGACGTCCTCGGCCAGGGCGGTGGCCTCGGTGGAGGGAGCGCCGATTCTCGACGTGTCCTGCAGGGCAGCGTGCGAGACCACGGCGGGCGCTCCCTTCCGGTGAGGACGTGACGCGAGGGTGCCCCGGGGCCCTGGTCGATCACGAGCAGTCAGGCCACCTCGTTCGAGGCAGGACTGTTCGTCCGTACCCCGCCAGCCGCCGGACATACGTGATCACGAGCGGCCGGACGGCTCCTCCTCGGGGAGCTCGAGCCAGAAGGTGGATCCGTGGCCGTGGTGGGACTCGCCGCGGACCGCGCCGCCGTCGCGTTCGGCGATGGTGCGGGAGATCGACAGGCCCAGGCCGCTGCCCTTGGTGTCGCGGTCGGCGAAGCGGACGAAGGGCTCGAAGACGTGCTCCATCTGCTCGGGAGCGAGGCCGGGGCCGTCGTCGCGCACGATGATCCGCACCATCGGGCGTCCGCTCTCGCCGAGCAGGCGCTGGGCCGAGAGGTGCACCGTGCCGCCGCCGGGGTGGTGGTGGGTGACGGCGTTGCCGAGCAGGTTGGTCAGCACCTGGCGCACGCCGGCGGCGTGTGCCCAGACCGTCACGTCGGGCTCGACCTCGTTGAAGATCTCGACCTCGGCCGTGCGGGCCGGCGTCCGGTGCCAGTGCACGACGTCGGCGACCGCGTCGGCCACCGAGACGTGCTGGCGCTGGTCGTCCTCGGAGAGGGTGCGGCCGGCGCCGAGGAGGCTGTCGACGACCGAGAGCAGCTGCTCGCAGGCCCGGACGATGACCGGGCCGTCGCGCAGCATGCCCTTGGCGACCAGCTCGGGGGTGCCGTGCTCGGCGTCGTCGAGGAGGACCTCGGTGTAGCCCAGGACCGCGGCCAGCGGCGTACGCAGCTCGTGCCCGACGGAGCCGAAGAACTGCTGGTAGGCCAGCTGTGCCTCGGACCCGGCCTCGATCGCCTCCGCGAGAGCCCGGCGGGAGCGCTCGAGCGTCATGCGTGAGGTGATGGCGGAGTTGAGCAGCTTGAGGTCGGCGACCACCTGGTCTGGCCACTCTCCCGCGGTCCGCGAACCCGCCGACATGCTGCCGTACATCTCACCGCCGTGCGTGTACGAGAATCCCGCGAGGCTGCGGACGCCGATGCGCTCCAGCTCGAAGCGATCCTGCTCCGCCTGGGCCGGCAGGAGTTCGCGGTCGACGAGGACGGCAGGCGCCGACCGCACGTGTTGGGAGAGCCACGGCATGGTCAGTGCGGACTCGGGTCCGGCTCCGGGGGGTGGAGCGACCCGCAAGTCGCTGTCCGGTCGGGTCCACTCGCGCACCCAGGCACGTCCGCCGAGCCGAACCCAGCCCTCCTCGTCCTCCGGGGCGAAGCTGGTGAGGGCGGCGATCACCGCCTCGACGCGCGGGCTGGTGAGGAGGTGGAGCGCCGTGCGGCCGATCGCCTCGTCGACGCTGATCGCTCCAGCGAGGATGACCTCCGCGAGTGCCGCGGCCTCCTGGGACGCGGGACCGCTCGCCGTGATGTCCTGCAACGTGGCGGGCGGGTTCACGACGGCACCTCCCTCCTCGTCGCCACGCTGAAGCGGCAGGGCAGCGGGGCGATTCCCCGACTCTGGTCGATTGTGGCGCGCTCGCTCAAGGAAATATCAAGCAGCTGGCCCCACGCCGCGAGATGTGTGAGCTGTGCCATGCCCAGGTTGCGTCCGGGACAGGCGTGCGGGCCGGCGCCGAACGGCAACCAGGCGCCAGGACGCCGGTCGCCCTCGTGCCACCTGTCGGGCCGGAAGGCCGCGAGGTCGCCCCCCGGCACCAGCTCGTCCAGGCGGCCGAGCAGCAGCGGGCTGACGAGGACCAGGGAGCCGGCAGGCAGGGACGTGCCGTCCACGTCCACCTCCCCGGTCGCGACCCGGGCGGTGATCCAGGTCGGCGGTGTCAGGCGGAGGGTCTCCCACACGACGTGGGTGGGGTCTGCATCGGGGACGTCGGCTCCGGCGAGCCAGGCGATGAGGAAGGCACCGGCCGCGATCGGGACCTGGATGCCGGCGGCGAGGAGCGCGGCGAGCTCGCCGGCCGGCTGGACGCGTCCCGGCAGCGCGTCGAGGGCGACCTCGAGCGCCGTGCGGGCGGCCTCCTCGGTGCGCCGCGTCCGGCTCCAGCGACGGGGCGGACGACGGGCGGCGATCACCGGGCCGAGGGCATCGATCCAGGCCAGCGCCAGGTCGCCGATGCGGTCACGCTGTGACTCGTCGACCGAGGGGAGCACGGCGGCGGTCGTCGAGCGCGCGACCGGACGTCGCAGCAGCTCCATGGCGTCGTACGGCCTGCCGGGTGCGGCGCGATCGTGCTCGTCGAGGGCCAGGCGCCACTGGCGTGCGAACACCTCGGTGCCGATCGCCACCTGCGCGGGCGCCACCGGCGCGAAGACGCTGTGGCCCGAGCGGGTGTCGCCGACGCTGCCGGAGAGGTCGCCGCTGCGGCTGACGTCCCCGGGGAAGTCGAAGTCGGAGGGGGTGGCCAGGACCTGCCTGACCAGCTCGGGGGTGGTCGCCAGCCACGGCCCTCCGGGGCTCAGCCGGACGAACCCGGAGCGAGGGGTGGAGAGGACAGCGCCGAGCCGGCCGCCGGCCGACTCGACGCTGTCCAGGTGCATCACAGTGCGTGAGTCACGTGAGGTGAATCACCCGGTGTTCAGCCGCGCGGCGGGGCCGGACGCCACATGTACATGGACTGCATGGCGTTGGCGTTGCGCTTGGCCTCGATGCGGGTGCGGATGCGGTTCATCATGATTCTTCTCCAGGGGGTTGAGTTGGCACGCGCCCGATCGGGCGCGCCCGACACCACCCGGAGGCCGGTCCCGTTGGTGCGTTCAGGGTCGGTCACGGACTCCGGAAGCGTCACGGAGCATGTACCCGATTGGTGCGTTCAGGGACCGGGTTCAGAACTCCGTGTCGCGAAGTGTCTCGCTAATCAGATCAGTCAATTGCTGAATGCGCAGCGGCTTCTGCATGACTGACTTGATTCCGAGCTCCTGGAGGACCGCCCGGTGCTCGCCCGCCCAGGCGCTGATGACCACGATCTTGAGGTCCGGAGCGACGTTGGGGTGGGCCCGCAGCCAGCGCACCACGTCGACGCCGTTCATGCGGGGCATGGTCAGGTCGAGGAGCATGACGTCGAAGGTCTCGCCCTGGAGCGTCTCCACGGCCTCCTGCCCGTCGCTCGCGGTCGAGGCCACGTGGCCCGCACGCTCCACGAGACGGCAGAAGACGTCGCGGATGTCCTCGTTGTCGTCGACCACGAGGAAACGAAGCTCACGCGGCTTCTCTGTCATGGGACAAGATTAGTAAACATGGCGGTCAATGTTCGCATCGTCTCGGAACTGACATGCCGTCCCAGTACCCAACACGGGCGGGTTGGGAGCGTGGGCCGCGCTGGCCCTATGCTGGTCGGCGCCCGACCGGGTGCTTCCCGGCCGAGCGGGCCCCCATCGTCTAGCGGCCCAGGACCCCGCCCTTTCACGGCGGTAGCGCCGGTTCGAATCCGGTTGGGGGTGCCACCGGACCGGGTGGGCACGCCGATTGGGTGCCGCAGAACAGCATGGGTTAGAGTTCCGACGCTTCACCAGCACGACCAGCAACACCCCAGCACCACATGGCCCCGTAGCGCAGTTGGTTAGCGCGCCGCCCTGTCACGGCGGAGGCCGCGGGTTCGAGTCCCGTCGGGGTCGCAGGAAGAACAGGGTGGGCCTCCAGGCCCGCCCTGTCCTGCATTTCGGGCGCGTTCGCGTTTCCCACGCCTCCCTACGCTGTGGCCATGCCGATCGACCTGGACCCCGCTGCGTTCGACGCGATGGTCGACCGCGCCCTCGACGGCCTCCCGGACGACCTCGCGGCGCTCGTGGACAACGTCGTGGTGCTCGTCGAGGACGAGGCGCCCCCGGACGACCCGGACCTGCTGGGCCTCTACGACGGGCTCGCGCTGACCGAGCGACAGGCCAACCACGCCGGCATGCTGCCCGACCGGATCCTGCTGTTCCGGGGACCGTTGCTCGACATGGCCGACACGGAGGAGGACCTCGAGGAGGAGGTCCGGATCACGGTCGTGCACGAGGTCGCGCACCACTTCGGCCTCGACGACCAGCGCCTCCACGAGCTCGGCTGGGGATAGCCGGACGCGTCTTGACGAGCGTCCAAAGATTTTACCTTTTCAGTGGGCTAGTCCACCGCGGTCCCGAGGGCCCATCCGGCCGCGCAGGCCCCGACGGCGAGCACGGTGGTCGCCGCGACGTAGGCCCACCGCAACCGTCCGCGGTGGTCCACCGACTGCACGGCGAAGGTCGAGAACGACGTGAAGCCTCCGCAGAAGCCGGTGCCGAGCAGCGCCCACGCCCGGTCGCCGAGCGCGAGTGCCCCGAACACCCCGAACAGCGCCGACCCGAGGACGTTGACGAGCAGCATGCCGGTGGGGAACCGGGCGTCGAGCCGGGACAGCACGAAGCGCAGCGGAGCGCCGACGGCGGCGCCGATCGCGACGAGGAGGGCGGTCACTGCGTGCTCACCGGAGCGCCTCCTCGGGCTCGGGCCGGTGCGCGAGCCGCTGCCCGACGGCCGCAGCCAGCAGGCCGGCGCCCAGCGTGACGGCGAGGTAGGTCCCGGCGAGCGCCACGTGCCCGTCGTCGGCGAGGGACCGGACCTGGCCCACCCACGCCGACACCGTGGTGAACCCGCCCAGGACGCCCGGCCCGAGGAAGGCCGCGACCCGGTGCGAACGGCGTACGGCACCGAGCGCGGGCAGCGCGCCGAGGAGGAACGCGCCGACGACGTTGATCGCCAGCGTCGGCCAGGGCAGGAGCGTGCCGGGTGCGGCGGAGTCGATCGCGAAGCGCAGGACGGCACCGAGCGCCCCGCCGACAGCGACGACGGCCAGGTCCGCGGTGCGCAGCGGGCGCGCGCTCACCCGACCCGGCTGGTCGACGACGACGTGGTGCGGGAATATCCGGGCCACGGCTGGGCCGACCGGCCGTCGAGCTGGTGGATGAGCTCGCCGAGGAGCCAGTTGTGGAGCGTGCGCTGGGGGCCGGTGCGCGCCATCGAGAGCAGTCGCTCGGCCCGGCAGAAGGCGTCGGCGACGTCGAACATCTCGGTCATCGTGACGAAGATCGGTGCCGACTCGCGCATCATCGGGAAGGTCAGGTCGACGCGGGGCAGGCCGCGGTCCTGCGCGTCGCGCAGCTGGGTGCGGTAGGTGTCGGGGAACTGGCGCTCGAAGTTGGCGAACATCGAGGTGAGGTCGCCGGCCAGCGGGTAGTCGGACTGGTGCGAGAGCGAGAGCAGCCGGAGCTCGCGGCGCAGCTCGTTGTACTGCCGGCCCAGCGCCGAGTAGAGCGCGACGTCGACGCCGAGCAGCTGCACCTCGACCGCGGCGTCGCTCGTGGGCTCCGGGCCGGTCTCGTCGAGGTGGTCGACGACCCACTCGGCGACGACCTCGTCGGTCATCTCGTCCGACGGCTCGAACCAGACGACCTTGCCGTCGGCCTCGATGGTCGCGCCCCAGGCCACCGCGCACTGGGCGACCATCGCGAGGCCGCGGCCGAACGTCAGGAGCAGGTCGAGGTCGTCGCCGTCGCGGGGAGCCGGCAGGGCCGGCGGGAGGGGCGGGTTGGTGGACCCGTCGACCACCTCGATGCGTGGGTGGCTGGCGGTGCCGCGGACCCGCACCTTGAAGGGGGCGGTTGCGTGGAGGATCGCGTTGGCCACCAGCTCGGAGACGCCGAGCTCGGCGCACTCGACGAGGTCGGCCCGCTCGAGCTTGCGGCACACGTCGCTCACCCAGCGACGCGCGTCAGCCGCAGCGCGCGGCGACGAAGCCAGCGTCAACTCTGAGCTCAGCGGCACCGGGACTCTTTTCAGAGGGGGGTGGACTGGACAGTCCGGTGGATCTCTCGGTACCCATGGGACTGATGGTTCAAACCTCGACGACACCATAGTTCTTCGAGGCCCCGCACGGTGTCGTGTGAGCAACCAGACGCGCCCGCGTTTCGCAGTCACGCAGGGTCAGGAGGACAATGGTGGGAGCAGCACGACGAGTCCCGCACGACGACAACAGGAGAGCCCCATGACCACGACGCAGACGCCCCGCCACAAGGTGGTCGTGATCGGCTCAGGGTTCGGTGGTCTCTTCGGGACGAAGGCGCTGCGTCGTGCCGACGTCGAGGTGACGATGATCGCCAAGACGACCCACCACCTCTTCCAGCCGCTGCTCTACCAGGTGGCGACCGGCATCCTCTCCGAGGGCGAGATCGCCCCGCCCACCCGCGAGGTGCTGAGCGGCCAGGACAACGCGAAGGTCATCCTCGGCGAGGTCACCGCCATCGACCTCGAGGCGAGGACGGTCACCTCCCGGGTGCTCGGCCGCGACACCGTGACGTCCTACGACTCGCTGCTCGTCGCCGCCGGCGCCAGCCAGTCCTACTTCGGCAACGACCACTTCGCCGAGTTCGCCCCCGGTATGAAGAGCATCGACGACGCCCTCGAGCTGCGCGGTCGCATCTTCGGCGCGTTCGAGATGGCCGAGCTCGGCGCCACCCGTGGCGAGAACGTCGACCACCACCTCACCTTCGTCGTGGTCGGCGCCGGCCCGACGGGCGTGGAGATGGCCGGCCAGATCGCCGAGCTCGCGCACAACACGCTCCGCAAGGACTTCCGCGCGATCAACACCCGCGAGGCCCGCGTCGTGCTCGTCGACGCTGCGCCCCAGGTGCTGCCGCCGTTCGGCGCCAAGCTCGGCGAGAAGGCCCAGAGCGAGCTCGAGAAGCTCGGCGTCGAGGTCATGCTCGGCGCGATGGTCACCGACGTCGACGAGCGCGGGCTCGAGATGAAGTTCAAGGACGGCCGGGTCGAGCGCATCTCCAGCGTCACCAAGATCTGGGCCGCGGGCGTGCAGGCCAACCCGCTCGGGCGCACGCTGTCCGAGCAGACCGGTGCCCCGCTCGACCGCGCCGGACGCATCGCGGTCAACCCCGACCTGACCCTGCCCGGCCACCCGGAGGTCTTCGTCGTCGGCGACATGATCGCCCTCGACAACCTCCCCGGTGTCGCGCAGGTTGCCATCCAGGGCGCGAAGTACGCCGCCAAGGAGATCAGGAACCGCGTCGAGGGCAAGCAGCCGCAGGGCCCGTTCAAGTACTTCGACAAGGGCTCGATGGCGATCATCAGCCGGTTCCGCGCGGTCGCCATGGTCGGCAAGGTCCGGCTCAGCGGCATCCTCGCCTGGCTGATGTGGCTCAGCGTCCACCTCGTCTACCTGACCGGCTTCAAGAACCAGGTCTCCGCCCTCATGCGGTGGGCGATCACGTTCGTCAGCAACAACCGCTCGGAGCGCACCACCACCGAGCAGCAGATCTTCGCCCGTGCGGCGCTCGCCAGGCTCCGCGGCGGTGCGGCCGACCTGGTCTCCGACCCGGGCATCTACGACGCCACCCGGGCGATGCTCGAGGAGACCCGCCGCCAGGAGCTCGAGGCAGCCGCGATCCGCGAGGCCGAGCTCACCGACTCCGGCGTGCGCGGCGTGCACGAGGTCAGCTGACCCCAGCCCGTCGGGCCACAGACGCATCGACCTCCCCGGGATCTCCCGGGGAGGTCGTGTCGTCTGGTGCGAGGGGCTCAGCGTGCTGGGGAGACCACTGCGCGGCCGGCAAGCTCACCGGCGATCAGCTTCTCGTAGGCCAGCGGGGCCTCGTCGAGGCTGAAGAGCTCGACCTGCGGCGTGATCTTGCCGGCGCGGTACAGGTCGACCACCTCGTGCAGCTCCTCGACGGTGCCCCAGTAGGTGCTGGTGAGCTCGACCTCGTAGGGCACGC
Source organism: Nocardioides exalbidus (assembly GCF_900105585.1). Classification (NCBI taxonomy): domain Bacteria; kingdom Bacillati; phylum Actinomycetota; class Actinomycetes; order Propionibacteriales; family Nocardioidaceae; genus Nocardioides; species Nocardioides exalbidus. Next base: position 858,563 of record NZ_FNRT01000002.1, on the reverse strand, counting down.
CGTAGAAGTTCCAGTCGTAGCTGCCGTTGCCGATGCCGACGACGGTCACCCGGCCCTGCAGCGCGACGACCTTCATCGCCAGCTCGATGGTCGGGGCGATGCCGACGAGGTCGAAGACCGCGTCCACGCCGCGACCGCCGGTGAGGGCGCGGATCTGCTCGGCCTGGTCCGGGCCGCTGTCCACGGTCAACGCGCCGTTGGTGGCGGCGCGCTCCATGGCGGCGGGGTTGGAGTCGGTGGCGATGACGGTGGCGCCGGTGAGCGCGCTGATGATCTGCACCGCCAGCTGGCCGAGTCCGCCGAGGCCGATGACGAGGGCGTAGGTGCCGCCGCCCGCGAGCTTCGGGAGCGACTTCTTGACGGCGTGGTACGGCGTGAGGCCGGCGTCGGCGAGCGGCGCGGCGGCGACCGGGTCGGCGTCGCCGAGGGGCACGAGGTTGCGGGCGGGGACGGTGACGTACTCCGCCATGCCGCCGTCGCGGCCGAGGCCGATCGCGAGGTAGGGCATGGTGGCGGCGTTCTCGCAGTAGGTGTCCTGGCCGCGGGAGCAGGCGCGGCAGTGGCCGCAGCCGGTGGGGCCGTACACGAGGTAGGCGTCACCCTTCTCGAAGCCGCTGACGCCGGCGCCGAGCTCCTCCACCCAGCCCGAGGTCTCGTGGCCGAGCGTGAACGACGGGCGGAGCTGGGCCGGGCCGAACTCCTCGTCGAACTCGGTGAAGACCGCGACGTCGGAGTGGCACGCGCCCGCACCGGCGACCTTGAGCAGCACCTCGCCGGGACCCGGCACGGGGCGCCCGGTCTCGACCAGCTCGGGGGAGGACTTGTAGGCGTCGAAACGAAGACTCTTCATGTTTCAACTATCTGCCTCAGGGGGCCGGGTCTCCAACACGTGTGGGTGTGATGCTCGCGATATCCGGCGCCTCGTCGTCGATCGGACGCTGGCCCGTGACGCGTGCGGCGACCTTGTAGGCGACGATCGCGATGGCCGCGCCCGCCACGTCGTCGGCGATGTAGTGCCAGCCGAAGTAGAGGGTCGCGATCACCGTCAGCACGAAGTTGACCCAGAAGGCCGTCCGGATCGCCTTGCTCCGGATCGTGGCGCTGGCCATCAGGGCCCACAGGAGTGCGATCGCGGTGTGCAGGCTCGCGAAACCGGCGACGCCCTGGTAGTCACCTCCGCCCCACAGGAAGCCCTGCCGGGAGTAGACGAGCGAGTCCATCAGGTCGGAGGCGCCGGTGGTGGCCAGGTCGCTGGTGAGCCAGGGGTACATGATCCCCGGGCCGAGCGTGGGGAGCACGTAGTAGGAGACGGCGCCGAGCGTCCAGGCGATGCCCTGCGCGGTGACGAACCACCAGCCGAAGCCGATCCGCGACCACACCAGCCAGGCGGTCACGAAGATGGCCACGAGCGGGATGTAGGTGAGGTAGACCGCCGACAGGACGTGGGCGGTGAGGTCGGTGCCGAGCACGTCGTGCAGCAGCGTCGACGGGTCGTGGCCGAACAGCAGGAACCGGTCGAGCAACCTCAGCTCCCGGTCGTACTTCTCGTCGTGCAGCAGCGGCAGGAGCGACTTGAGGTTGCGGTAGGAGACGTAGACGACGTAGAAGCTCGAGATGCCGACGACGACGAGCTGCAGGCGCGCGCGGGTCCAGTGCGTGCGCGCCCGGTGGACCACGGCGTCCCACGTGCGTCCCGGGTGGAGCCGACCCTGCCAGAGGGCCTGCGGGACCAGGTCGAGCACGATCGCGGATGCGCACAGCACGGGCAGGCGGACCCACGACGGGCCGAGGAAGCTGCCCTCGGGGTCGGCGATCGGTCGCTCGAGCAGTGCGCTGGCGAGGAAGGCGGCGCCGCCGATGATCGCGGCGTTGACGACGACGAAGGCCCAGACGGGGAGTCGCGACAGTGTTCCGGGTGCTGTGGCCGGGGGCGGTGACATGGACATGCGGCTCCTGGCGCTCGTCGGGGCGTCACGCCCAGTCTGCCGTCGTCACCCAAATGTCGCCGAACGTTCACCTGGACCGAGCCGGGGCGGCAGGTCTGCGGTAGGCCTCCAGGGACTCGAACCCTGAACTAACGGATTAAAAGTCCGCTGCTCTGCCAATTGAGCTAGAGGCCCGGGACATGGGAGGTGTCACCCGGCGAGGCCGGTCGACCCATGCTCCGAGCCCGCATCCTTCCAGACCCGGGGACCCGGACGACGAGCGCGGGTCGTGACGGTCCACCCGGCGTGGAGGCGCCCGGCGGGCAGCGGACCGCCGGCGCCCGACGGGGGGGCGCCGGGGGGACACGCGGGTCACTTCTTGAAGGCGTCCTTGACGTTCTCGCCGGCCGACTTGAGGTCCGACTTCGTCTGGTCGGTCTTGCCCTCGGCCTTGAGGCTGTCGTTGTCGGTCGCTTCTCCGACGACCTCCTTGGCCTTTCCGATCAGGTTCTCGGCGGCGTTCTGGGCCTTGTCTGCGATTCCCATGACGTGCTCCTTCTCTGGATGGGGTGTGGTGCTGGGCCTCGGCGGTGCCGAGGACGTGTGGGTGCGGGTCGGGTGCGGCGACGGTTGCCCTGGCGGGTCTCGTGGGGCTCGGGGTCAGAGGTCGAAGTAGCGCCGGCTGCCCGGCCAGCCCCGGGGGAGCCGGGCCTGGCCCGCGCGCCGCACGGACCGGAGCTCGCGCCGCACCCTCGTGACGACGCGTCCGATCCGGCGTACGGACGGGCGCCGGTCGTCGAGCGGAACCTCCAGCCGCGCGTAGCGGGCATCCAGCTCCTCGAGCCGGGTGCGCATCGCCTCCGCGTCGCCGCCGCGGTCCGGGTGGTGGTCCCGGATCACGGCGCGGCGCTCCCGCAGCCAGCGGCCGCGCAGGTCCGGGTCGACCGGTCCGCTGGTCGGCATCAGCGTGATGTGGTGGGGGTGATGTCCTCGACGACCACCTCGACAGGCCCCCGAGCAGGGTCGAGACGGTGTCGCGGACCTGCCCGGCGACGGCCAGGACGTCCGAACCCATGGCCACGGTGACGTGCACCTGGGTCGAGTCACCGAGCCTGACCCCGCTGACGCGACGACCCGGCAGGTAGGTCCCCACCTCACCGAACGCGCCACCGTGCAGGCCCGAGACCCCCGGCACCGCGAGCACGGCAGCAGCCACCACGTCGGCGGTCGTACCGTCGGGTGCTGCGGTGCCGTCACCCTCGGTGGGGAGGTCGGGCGCGGTCACTGGACCCGCGGCTCGCTGCCGGCACCCGAACCCGTGCCCGAACCCGTACCGGTGCCGTTGGCCTCGGCGTGGTCGTCGTCGGAGTCGATGTGGACGTCCTGGACCTCGATGTTGACCTCCACCACGCGCAGGCCGACCATCCGCTCCACCGCAGCGATCACGTTCGACCGGATCCCCGCAGCCAGGTCGGCGATCGCCACGCCGTACTCCGCGACGAGCTGGATGTCGATCGCGGCCTCCTTCTCGCCCACCTCGACCGAGATGCCCTGCGAGTGGTTGGTCGAGCTGCCCGGGATCCGCTCACGGATCGCACCCACCGCACGCGCCGTGCCGCCACCAAGGGCGTAGACACCGGAGACCTCCTTGGTCGCCAGGCCCGCGATCTTCGACACCACGGTGTCCGCGATCGTCGTACGACCCTGCGTCGACTCCAGCTCCCCACCAGCCGTGCTGGTGGCGGTCGTCCTCGCGATGCTCTTCTCGCTCACGTGATCAGTCCTCTTCCATGCTCCGGTGCACTGCTCGTGCACGCTGCTGCCGGCGTGATGTGTGTACGCCGATCGTTCGAAGGTGAGACGAGGACGGATTCCCGATCGTCACGCGTGTGTGACACACCGCACACTTGAGGTCCTCTGTCACGATGTGACGGTGCTGACCGCCCGGGTCGCACTCGTGCGCTGGGGGTGGTCTTGACGATCGACGGCGGGCCGCCCGGGCCTCCAGTGGGGGACGCCTCCGACAACGCCCTGGCGCGACGTGCCGGGCTGGGCGACCGGGCAGCGTTCGAGGAGCTCTTCGACCGGCTCTTCCCCGGGACGCTGCGGTTCGCGTCGCACATGCTCGCCGACGACCCGGTGCTGGCCGAGGACGTGGTGCAGGACGCATGGGTCAAGGCATGGCAGGCGCTGCCGGAGTTCCGGGGCACGTCCAAGGTGCAGACGTGGCTCTTCACGATCGTCCAGCGCACGGCCCTGGACCGGCGCCGGCTCCGACGTCCCCTCGCCGTCGACAACGAGATCCTCGAGCCGCTGGCACGCGGTGATGCACGCACGACGCTCACCGACCGGGGAGAGGGTGACCCCGAGCGCGCCGTCCTGAGGCGCGAGCTGTGGGAGACCCTCCAGCTCGCGTTGAGCGAGCTGCCATGGACGCAGCGCGCGTGCTGGGTCCTGCGCGAGCTCGAGGACATGAGCTACGGCGAGATCGCCCACGTCCTCGACACCACCCCTACGGTGGTGCGCGGACAGCTGCACCGAGCACGGCGTACCCTCGCGATCAGGATGGAGCAGTGGCGATGAGCGACCTGGAGCCGGTGCCCGACGGCATCGAGCTGCGACGGGGCGAGGCGGGCCTCGACGAGGCCGCCCGTCAGCTCCGCGCCCTCGACCACCCGCGACGGGTCGAGATCGCCGACCGGGTGCTGACCCGCGCGCTGGCCGCACCCCGCCGCTCGCACCTGGTGCGGGCGCACGGGCCCCACGACTACCTCCGGGTGTCGACGCTGGCGATCACCGGCGCGATGCGCGAGCACCTCGATCGGCACCTCGTCGGGGCCGCCGTGGGGCGGATCCTGTTCGACGTCGACCGGGACGGGGAGCTCACCGCCCTGACCATCGAGCTCTACGTCCAGTACGGCACCGAGATCATGCCGACCGGCGACCTCGCGCGCGAGCTCGGGCGTGAGGTGCTCACGTCGCTGCTGGGGGAGCGACCGGCCGGTGAGGACCTTCCCGTGACCCTCAGCCACGTCCACGTCTCCGACGTCACCGTGGGCGACCCCCACGTCGTCGACCCGAGCGACGAGCTGCACTGACAGCGCCGCCGTGGCGTGCTCAGCCGTGCTGGGCGTACGCCCGGGCGCGCTCGCGGTAGCCCGACGTGTTGCGCGCGATGCCGGCCACCTCGTCCTCGGTGGTCTCGCGTCGCACCTTGGCCGGCACCCCGGCGACCAGCGAGCGGGGCGGGACGACGGTGCCTTCCGTGACGAGAGCGCCCGCCGCGACGATCGAGCCGCTGCCGATGTGGGCGCCGTTCATCACCACCGCGCCCATGCCGACCAGGACGCCGTCGTCGACGGTGCAGCCGTGCAGGACGGCCGCGTGCCCGACCGCCACGTCGGCGCCGAGGGTCAGCGCGAAGCCAGGGTCGGCGTGGAAGACGGCGTTGTCCTGCACGTTGCTCCGGGCGCCGACGGAGATGTGCGCCCCGTCGCCGCGGATCACCGCGCCGAACCAGACGCTGGCGTCCTCCCCGACCGTCACGTCGCCGATCAGGGTCGCGTTCGGCGCGAGCCAGGCGGTGGGGTCGACCTCGGGCGTGTGGTCGCCGAACGGCAGCAGGGTCGCCATCAGGCCTTGACCGCGAGCACCGGGCGCGGGGCGTCGAGCAGGATCTGCTGCTCGGTGCTGCCCAGGATCAGCTTGCCGACCGGGGTGCGGTGGCGGATGCCGAGCACCAGCAGGTCGACACCGGGCTCGTCGGCCGCGGCGAGGAACTCGTCGACGCCGGTGCCGCCGTCGTCCGGGCCGAGCACGGTGATGAGCTCGACGCCCGCGCCGGCCGCGGCACCCGACGCGAGCGCGGAGACCTCCTCGGCCTCGGCCGCGTCGTGGGGCAGGTTGTGGACCACGAGGGTGGTGCCGAAGAAGGCGGCCTGCTGGGCCCCGGCGCGCACGGCCTCGGCCCCCTCGGGGGTGGGCTTGTGGAAGACGAGGACGCTCACGGGCTCTCCTGATCGGTGGGGGATGACGGAGGGAAAATATCGGAGTCCGCGAACACGCATAGCGTGTGGCCCATGAGCGAGACCCACACCCTCGTCGAGATCTGCCTCGAGGACGTCGGAGGCGCCCGGCTCGCAGCCGAGGCGGGAGCCGATGCGCTCGAGGTGTGTGCCGGCCTCGTCGACGGAGGTACGACGCCCACGCTGGGGTTCGTCCGCCACTGCGCCGCCGCGGCGCCGGCCCTCGAGATCCGGGTGCTGGTCCGCTCCCGGCCGGGCGACTTCGTCCACGGCGCCGAGGACGTCGACGTGATGGTCACCGACATCGAGGCCGTCCGCTCCGGAGTGGAGCCGTCCACCCGGCTCGGCTTCGTGATCGGCACGCTCGAGCCCGACGGCACGGTCGACGCGGACGCCGTACGACGACTCGTCGCCGCGTGCGGCGACGCGCCGGTCACCTTCCACAAGGCCTTCGACTCCGTGCCCGACAAGCCGACGGGACTGGCGCTCCTCGCCGACCTGGGCGTCACCCGGGTGCTCACCAGCGGAGGCCCCGGGCCGGCGCTCGAGCACCTCCCCGAGCTCGCCGACCTCGTCGCCCGCGGCGGTGAGGACGTGCGGATCGCGGTGGGAGGCGGCGTACGACCCGCCAACGTGGCCGAGGTCGTCGCCGCGACCGGCGCCCGCGAGGTCCACCTCCGCGCGCCCGGCACCGTCGCGTCGGTCGGGGTGTCGGCGGGCTACGACGACGGCACCCGCAGCGTGACGAGCGCCGAGGTCCTGGCCGACGTGATGGCGGCCCTGGGCCGACAGGTGCAGCGCTAGGCGGTGTCTCCCGGGAAGAGCACGGCGCCCGCCACCGGGTCGACCCCGGACACGTCGTCGAGCGGGAACATCGGCCGCTGCACCCGCTGGTGGCCGAGCCGCACGAGGTCCTGGTCCACGCCGCCCGGGGTGAGCGCCAGCATCCAGTCGGCGGCCATGTCGAAGAGCTCGGGCTCGAGGTAGCCGATCTTCACCACCACGATGTCGGCGCTGCGCGGGTCGAGCCCGAGCCGGGTGAAGTCGGCCTCGAGGTGGTACGGCCGTCGCCGCCGGGTGAGGACCACGTCGACCGTCGGCGTGCGCACCACGACCTCGAGGTTGTCCTCGCTCGGCACCACCGCGACGACCTCGCCGGCGACCTCGACCGGCGGGGCCGGGCGGTCGTCGACGCGCGCGCCCAGCGTGAGGCGTACGTCGGCTCCCACGCCCGCCTCCGCGGCGGCGAGGGCGCCCATGCTGTCCGGGATCGATGCGTAGATCGCGCGCTTGCCGCTGGCGGCGAGGTCCTCGCTCGCGAGCAGCTCGGCCAGCGTCCACGTGACGTCACCGGCACCGCCCGCGGTCGGGTTGTCGCCCGAGTCCGAGATGAAGTAGGGCCGGAGCGGCGACGCGGTCGCCGCGGCCAGCACCTCGGCGAACGAGCCGGTCGGCGCGACGAACCCGAAGTCCTCACGCCGCTCCCACAGCTCACGAGCCAGGTCGCCCGCCTCGGCCATCGCCAGCTCGGCGTCGTCGCCGACCACCATCACCACCGCGCAGTTGCGCGGCTCGTCGGCCCACGGGTAGCCGATCCAGATCCCGGCGTCGAGGATCCCGTCGAGGGCCTCGATCTCCGGCACCCGCGCGTAGAGGCTCGTCGCCGGCTCCTGCCGGGTGCTCGTCATCTCGCCGGGCAGCAGGATCGGCACCGGCACCCACGCCTTCGCAGGCCGGCGCCGGCCGGCGGGCAGCGCGAGCCGGGCGACGAGGTTGGCCGCCGCGCGCTCCTTGGTCTCCTGCCAGTCCACGTGCGGCGCGGTGCGGTACGTCGTCAGCAGGTCGACGGTCTCCGCCAGCGTGCGGGACACGTTGCCGTGCAGGTCCATCCCGCTGCTGAGGAGGCAGTCGGGACCCACGACGTCGCGCACGGCCACCGCGAGGTCGCCCTCCATGTCGTCGAGGCCGACGACGCTCCCCGCGCCGTGGATGTCGAGGACGAGTCCGTCGAGGGGCGCCTCGGCGACCGCGGCCACGAGCCCGCCGAGGATCTCGGCCTTGAGCTGGGCGTAGTCGTCGGCCGGGATCGCGCCGCCGGCGATGTTGCGTGCCTGGAGGATCCCGATCCACTCCGCCCGGTCGGCGAGGGACCCGCCGGTGCTCCAGAACGGCCAGGCGTCGAGCACCTCGCGGCCACGCTTGGGCGACAGCATCGCGGCCGTGGTGAGGGCGGGGGAGAAGGTCGACGCCTCGAGGCTGATGCCGCAGACGGCGATGCGCGGAAGAGGTGTGCTGGTCACGCTCCCGATCGTGTCAGGCCCGACCGCTCACCCCCTCGGACGGGCCGTTGGTCGAGAGTTCACGATGCGCTACCAACGGACAGGTGACAACGGCCGTCTTGTTGGTAGGGTTTGGAGTGCAACAGGTGCAAGTTCCAGCAGGTAGACGCCCGCGGAGTTTGTGATCCAACGGCGTTTTCTTCTTCGGGCCCTGCCAGCTCGTGAGTCGCAAGCGGCGTGTCACCGCATCTGGTGTGGGTCGCCGAGGTGGCGGCTCTCGCCCCGACAAAGGAGTAACGAGCATCATGGCTCAGGGCACCGTTAAGTGGTTCAACGCCGAGAAGGGTTTCGGCTTCATCGCGCAGGAGGACGGCGGCGACGACGTCTTCGTGCACTACTCGGCCATCCAGACCAACGGCTACAAGTCGCTGGACGAGAACCAGAAGGTCGAGTTCGACGTCACCCAGGGTCCGAAGGGCCCGCAGGCGGAGAACGTCCGCCCGCTCTGATCGGCTGACTCTGGACCTGTTCCAGATCTGATCAAGGCTTCGACCCCATCCCCCGAGGGCTGGGGTCGAAGTCGATTTCGGGGCAGACTAGTAGCACGTTCGGGTCATACACACCGACGTGGCTCTGCGTCACACTTGGCGACAACACCTAGAGTCGGAAGATCCGACCGGGGCGGACAGGAGGAGGGTGACATGCACGACCAGTTCGACGTGACCCTCGAGGACGGCGACCTCCTCAGCGAGGTGGAGCTGACCACGACCCTGATCATCGCCGCCAGCGAGTCCGAGGAGCACCTCTCCCAAGAGGAGATCGACGTGCTGCTCGGGGTCACCCCGCGCAAGCCCATCGACTGACGCCGCGCGCCAGTCGGGCCCGGTCAGCAGGTGGCGAACAGGACCGGGCCGCTCGTCAGGTCCGAGAGCACGTACTCGCCCTCGCGCGGACGCAGGTCCAGCGTCACCACGCGGCCCTCCGCGCTCGCGTCCTCCAGCGAGAACCGGTCGGCGAAGTCCCCGCCCTGCCCGGGCGCCGGGCCAGATGCCAGCCCGGCTCGCGCGTCGGCGTCGTCGGGTGCGTCGTCGGAGTCCTCCACCTGCAGCAGCGCGCGCACGTCGCCGTCCGGCAGCAGGCCCATGGCGAAGCCGGTCAGGGGATGGACGCCGCCTGCCGCCGCCACGAGCTGGTCCGCCTCGGCCTGCGCGTCGTCGTCGGCCTGCGCCATCGCCAGGTGCTCGCAGGCGTAGTCGCCGCTGTAGACCGCCGCGGCGACCGGGTCCTCGAGCCCTGCGGCGAGCCCGGCGAGGTCGCCGGCTCCGTCCGCGTCGCCCTTCGCGACCTCGACGGCCTGCTCGAGGAACGCCGCCTGGTCGGAGGCCATCACGATGCCGCGGTCGCGCAGCAGCGCGAAGTGCTGGAGCTCCGGCGTGAGCGCGCCGACGCTCGCCAGCACGGTGGTCCCGCCGACCCACACGTCGTCGTCGTCGTCCGGCCTGGTCCAGCCCAGCCCGTCGAGGCGGTCGGCGACGTCGTCGAGGTCCACGTCGTCGCCGACACCCATCAGCTCGACGGCCCCGTCGCCCGACTGCGCCAGCAGCTCCCACGAGATCGTGGCGGGGGAGAGGCCGAGCTCTTCCTGCATCGTCCCGGCCGAGGTGCCCAGCGCGGACATCGAGGTGAGGTCGGCCCCGAAGGCGTCGGCCACGAACGCGTCCACGTCGTCGGCCGACGAGCTCGCGTCGACCTCGGCGCCCACCTCACGGCGTACGCCCTCCCAGTCCGTCCACGAGGACCGGCTGGTGCCCGCGGGCGCGAGCTCGAGGGCGTGGCTGAGTGCGGTCGTCGACTGGCTCGAGCGCCACACGACGAGTCCCCCGACGACCACCACCAGGACGGCCACGAGGGCCAGCACGGCACGTCGTGGCACGGGTGGTCTCCTCAGGGGTCGGGAATGGGTGTGACACTACTTCCATGGAGCCCCGCGACGTGCGCGCTGCTGGTGCCGTGGTGACCCGCAAGGGCGGTGAGGTGCTGCTCGTGCACCGGCCGAAGTACGACGACTGGTCGTTCCCCAAGGGCAAGCTCGACCCGGGCGAGCACGTGGTCGCCGCTGCGGTGCGCGAGGTCGCGGAGGAGACCGGGCTCGACGTCCGGCTCGGGCCCGCCCTGGCGCCCCAGCGCTACCGCCTGTCGGGCGGTCGCTGGAAGCACGTCGACTACTGGGTCGCGCGGGTCGTCGGCAGCGACGACGTCAGCCGCTACCGGCCCAACGACGAGATCGATCGGGTCGAGTGGGTGGAGTGGAAGGCCGCGATGCGCCGCCTCACCTACCCCCACGACCGCGAGACCCTCCTCGAGGCCGAGCCGCTGCGGCGCAAGACGCGCGCACTCGTCGTGCTGCGCCACGGCAAGGCGCGTGCCCGGGGCGGCTGGAAGAAGGACGACCGGCAGCGCCCGCTCGTCCAGCTCGGGGAGGCGCAGGCCCAGCGGCTCGTGCCGCTGCTCGCCGCCTTCGACGTGACCGCCGCCCACACCTCCTCCAGCCTGCGCTGCGTGCAGACGGTGACGCCCTACGTCGACACGACCGGGTGGCCGGTGAAGACGTACGACGACCTGACCGAGGAGGACGCGTCCGCCGAGGGGATCCTCGACCTGGTCGACGCGCTGATGGACTCCGGCTCCAGCTCGGTCCTGTGCACGCACCGCCCCGTGCTGCCGACCGTCCTCGACGCCCTCCGGGTGCCCGACGTGAAGCTGGAGCCGGGTGCGATGCTGGTGGTGCACCACCGCAAGGGCCGGGTCGTGGCGACCGAGGTCCTGCACCCCTGAGCGGGGACGGTTCCTAGACCTCCTCCATCGCCGCCGTCAAGGCCTCTCGGGCGAGTTCACGTGATTGCCGTCTCACCTACGGGTGCCCGACGTCATCCGGCCTGATCGAGTTCATCGTGCGTTCACCGACGGCGCCGTGCTCGTTCTCCTGACGTGCCTACCTTCACTCGTGTCAGCACTCATCAGACTTCCCAGGAGCACTCGAAGTGAACCGCACTTCTTTCCGCAAGGCGCTCGCCCCCAGCGTGGCCGTCCTCGCCCTCTCGATCTCCCTCACCGCGTGTGGCGCGGGCAACGAGTCGGACTCCGGCTCCGACTCGAGCAGCGGCTCGAGCGACACCTCGGGCGGCCTGTCCGGTGACCTCAACGGCGCCGGCGCCTCCTCGCAGGAGAAGGCCCAGGGCGCCTGGGCCACCGGCTTCCAGGGCATGAACGACGGCAACGTGACCGTCAACTACGACCCGGTCGGCTCCGGCGACGGGCGCACGAACTTCATCAGCGGCGGCGTCAGCTTCGCTGGCTCCGACTCCTACCTCAACGACGACGAGGGCGAGCTCAGCGCCGCCAAGGAGCGGTGCGGCGGCAGCGACCCGATCGAGGTCCCGGCCTACGTCTCCCCGATCGCCGTGGCGTTCAACCTCGAGGGTGTCGACTCCCTCAACCTGGACGCCGACACGATCGCCCAGATCTTCGACAACAAGATCACGAAGTGGAACGACCCGGCGATCGCCGACCAGAACCCCGACGCCGACCTCCCGGACACGGCCATCACCCCCGTGCACCGCTCGGACGACTCGGGCACCACGAAGAACTTCACCGACTACCTCGGCAAGGCCAGCTCGTCGTGGTCCTACGAGGCCGAGGACGCCTTCCCGGTCAAGGGTGGCGAGGCCGCTGAGGGCACCTCCGGTGTCATCTCGGCCGTCTCCGGCGGCACCGGCACCATCGGCTACGCCGACGAGAGCCAGGTCGGCGACCTGTCCGTCGTCTCGGTCAAGGTCGGCGAGGAGTACGTCGCCCCGTCCGCCGAGGGCGCCGCGATCGTCGTGGAGACCTCCCCGGCCGCCGAGGGTCGCGCCGACGTCGACATGGCCGTCGACATCGACCGCACCTCGACCGAGGCGGGCGCCTACCCGGTCGTCCTGCTGAGCTACCTCATCGCCTGCCAGACCTACGAGGACCAGGCCGAGGCCGACCTGGTGAAGGGCTACCTGTCCTACATCGTGTCCGACGAGGGCCAGCAGGCCGCGTCCGACGAGGCCGGCTCCGCGCCGCTGTCCTCCTCGGTCGCCGAGCGTGCGCAGTCCATCGTGGACGCGATCACCGCGGGCTGATTCCATGGGTCGGAGCGCGCTCCGACCACCCAACGCCGAGTGCGGCGGGTCGGGCAACCGGCCCGCCGCACCGACGCATGAAACGACTGAGTGAGGTAGCGAGTGGCAACCACCGTTGTTGCTGAGGACACCGGCCAGGCCAAGGCCCGGGTCGGCGACAGGGTCTTCTCCGGCTTCGCGCTGGCCGCCGGGATCGCCATCCTGGTCGCGCTGGCAGGGGTCTTCATCTTCCTGGCCATCGAGGGCATCCCCGGCCTGGCCAAGCCCGCCGAGTTCTACGGCGACGCCACCAACTTCGCCGGCTACGTCGCGCCGCTGCTGTTCGGCACGGTGCTCGCTGCCGTCATCGCGCTCATCGTCGCCGTGCCCCTCGCCTGGGGCATCGCGCTGGTGGTCAGCCACTACGCGCCCAAGCGGGTCGCCACCCCGATCGCCTACGTGATCGACCTGCTGGCCGCCGTCCCGTCGGTCGTGTTCGGCCTGTGGGGCATCAGCGTGCTGGCACCGCAGCTCAAGCCGGTCTACGTCTGGCTCGACGAGAACATGGGCTGGCTGCCGTTCTTCGCCGGACCCGCCTCGGGCACCGGTCGTACGATCCTCACCGCCGGCCTCGTGCTGGCGATCATGATCATCCCGATCATCACCGCGATCTCGCGCGAGGTGTTCTCCCAGACGCCGCGCCTGCACGAGGAGGCGGCGCTCGCCCTTGGCGCGACCCGGTGGGAGATGGTGAAGATGGCCGTCTTCCCCTACGCGCGCTCCGGCATGGTGTCCGCCGTGATGCTCGGCCTGGGCCGCGCGCTCGGCGAGACGATGGCCGTCGCCATGGTGCTCTCCGCCGGCGGCGGCATCTCGTTCAACCTGATCTCGAGCAGCAACCCCGCGTCGATCGCGTCCAACATCGCCTCCAACTACAAGGAGGGCACCCCGGGCAAGATCCAGGTGCTGATCGCGACCGGCCTCGTGCTGTTCCTGGTGACCTTCCTGGTCAACTTCGCGGCCCGATGGATCGTCACCCGCAACGAGAGGAAGCTGGCTCGATGAACCACCCCACGAACTTCTCGGTCTCCCCCGCTTCGCTCCACCGCCCGACAACTTCGAGGGGACCCCGGTCATGAGCACCACGACTGCTCCCGTCCGGCCGCGCTCCGAGCCGGTCTCCTTCACCGCCGCGAGGCTGCCGCGGTTCGCGCCCTACCTGGTCGCCGTCGTGTCGGTCGCCGCCGCCGCCCTCCCCGTCCTCCTCCTCGGCTGGGGCGTCGTCGCCTGGGCGCTCCTCACCGGCCTCGTCTACCTGGTCGCGCTGCCCCTCTGGTCGCGCGTCGTGGAGGGACGCCGCGGTGCGGCCGACCGGGCCGTCACCGGACTCGTCTGGGCGGCCTGCCTGGTCGCGATCGTGCCGCTGGTCTCGCTCCTGTGGACCGTGGTCGACCGGGGGCTGCCGGCGATCAACTCGACCTTCCTGACCTTCTCGATGTACCGCACCAGCCTCGACCAGGAGGTGGGCATCTACCACGCGCTGATCGGCACGCTGCTGATCACGCTGTTCGCGGCCCTCATCTCGGTGCCGATCGGCATCATGGCGGCGATCTACCTGATCGAGTACGGCAAGGGCAAGCGCCTCGCGCGCTGGATCACCTTCCTCGTCGACGTCATGACCGGCATCCCCTCGATCGTCGCCGGCCTGTTCGCCTTCGCGCTCTTCATCCTCCTGTTCGGCCCGTCGACCCGTGTGGGCATCGGCGGCTCGGTGGCGCTGGCACTGCTGATGATCCCCATCGTGGTCCGCTCGACCGAGGAGATGCTGCGGCTCGTGCCCGGCGAGCTGCGGGAGGCGGCGTACGCCCTGGGCGTGCCGAAGTGGCGCACGATCGTCAAGGTGGTGCTGCCGACCGCCCTGGGTGGCATCGTCACCGGCGTGACACTGTCGATCGCCCGCGTGGTCGGCGAGACCGCGCCGCTGCTGCTGATCGCCGGCCTGACGACCCGCACCAACTTCAACGTGTTCGACGGCCGCATGACCACGCTCCCGGTGCTCATCTACACGCAGAACGCGAACCCCGGCATCGCCGAGACGCCCGGCGGCACGCCGCCCGGCATCGAGATCGCGTGGGGCGGTGCACTCGTGCTGATCGTGATCGTGATGGTGCTCAACCTCGCCGCACGCATCATCGGCAGGATCTTCGCCCCCAAGACCGGCCACTGAGCCCGCCCGAACTCCGGAAAGACAAGAGAGACTCACTCCCATGGCCAAGAGCATCACCGTCGACGACCTCGACATCTACTACGGCGACTTCCTCGCCGTGCAGGGCGTCAGCATGACCATCAAGGCGCGCTCGGTCACCGCCTTCATCGGCCCGTCGGGCTGTGGCAAGTCGACGTTCCTCCGCTCCCTCAACCGGATGCACGAGGTCATCCCCGGTGCCCGCGTGGAGGGCAAGGTGATGGTCGACGGCCAGTCGCTCTACGACTCCGCGGTCGACCCGGTCGCCGTACGCCGCCAGATCGGCATGGTCTTCCAGCGCCCGAACCCGTTCCCGACGATGTCGATCTACGACAACATTTTGGCCGGCAACCGGCTCAACTCGAAGAAGATGAAGAAGGCGGAGGCCGACGAGATCGTCGAGCGCTCGCTCAAGGGCGCCAACCTCTGGAACGAGGTCAAGGACCGCCTCGGCAAGCCCGGCATGGGCCTCTCCGGCGGCCAGCAGCAGCGCCTGTGCATCGCGCGCGCGATCGCGGTCCAGCCCGAGGTCCTGCTGATGGACGAGCCGTGCTCCGCGCTCGACCCGATCTCGACGTCGGCCATCGAGGACCTCATCCACGAGCTGAAGTCCGAGTACACGATCGTCATCGTCACCCACAACATGCAGCAGGCGGCCCGCGTCTCCGACGAGACCGGCTTCTTCAACCTCAAGGCCGCCGGCCAGCCCGGCCACCTGGTGGAGTTCAACTCGACCCAGAAGATGTTCGCCAACCCGGACAACGAGGCCACTGAGGCCTACATCTCCGGCCGCTTCGGCTGAGCAGCACCCCTTCGTCGTCGGCCGGGCAGCATGGGGTTGCCCGGCCGTTCGTCGTCCTGCGCCGCCGCCGCTCCGACGGGTCCGTCATCCGAACCCGAAGCCATCGGGTCGCCTCTGGATGACGGATCGCCCGGTGCCCGGATCCGTCATCCGTTCTCGTATCGATGACGTCGGGAAAGGATGACGGATCGGCCGGTGCCCGGATCCGTCATCCGTTCTCGCATCGATGGCGTCGGGAAAGGATGACGGATCGGCCTCGACCAGCGGGCCACGAAGTGTCCACAGGGCCGTGCCCGGGCTGGTCATCCACACCGACGAACCGGGCCGCGTGCGACGTGGTCGACCCGAGGTCAGTCTGCTCGGATGAGCGCTCGACCTAAGCCCCGCACCGCGTCCGCCCGCGACGCACGTCGCCGCCGCGCGACGGACATCGGCGAGGGGCAGGCGAGTGCGGTGTCCCGCCGGCAGCTGTACGCCGCCGGGTTGACCAGGGCGGAGGTACGGGCCAACGTGCGGGCCGGGCGCTGGCAGACGGTCGGTCGCCACGTCATCGTCCTCCACACCGGACCGATTGACGCGCTGACCGCGCTGTGGGCCGCTCAGCTGTCCGGTGGCCCGCGCGCCAGGCTCGACGGGGCGTCGTCGCTCATCGCGGCCGGACTCGAGGGCTTCGACGTCGACCGGCACCGAGTCTCGGTCCCTCGCGGCGCCAGGGTGTTCCGGGACAGGCTGGTCGACGTCCGACAGACGCGCCGCTGGCGGGAGGACGACCTGTACGCCGGTCCAGGGCCGGCGCGGACTCGCACCGAGGTCGCCGCCGTTCGCGGGGCGCTCTGGGCGCGGAGCGATCGCCAGGCGGCGCTGCTGCTGACGATGGTGGTCCAGCAGGGCATCGTGCCGGCCGAGCGGGTCGGCCGGGCGCTCCTCCAGGTCAGGAAGGCCCCTCGGCTGGGTCTCGTGCGGGACGTGGTGACCGATCTCGTCGGCGGGGTGCGCAGCCTTGCTGAGCTCGACTTCGCAGGTCAGTGCCGGGCGCGGGGTCTGCCCGAGCCCTCTCGACAGGCGGTGCGGCGGGGTCCGCGCGGTCGCTACTACCTCGACGTGCTGTGGGAGCGATGGCGCGTCGTCGTCGAGGTCGACGGCATCCAGCACGCCTGGGCCGAGGAGATCGTCGGGGACGCCCTTCGCCACAACGACGTCACACTCGAGCACCTCACCGTGCTCAGGCTCCCCGTGCTCGGCCTGCGCGTCGCAGCCGACGAGTTCTTCGTCCAGATCGAGCGCGCCCTGACCGACGCGGGCTGGGCGCGGCGCGAGCCCGCCGCCGCCTGACCGGGGCCTGCGAGGGGCACCTCGCCGTCGTACTCGCCCGTCCGTCATGCAGACCGGTGGTCATCGGTGTCGCTTCGGATGACGGATCCGGCGTGGCCCGATCTGCCATGCAGACCTGTCGTCATCGGTGCCGCTTCGGATGACGGATCCGGCGTGGCCCGATCCGTCATCCAGACCGGTCGTCATCGGTATCGCTTCGGATGACAGATCCGGCGAAGCGGAGGTCAGGGGAGGAAGAGGCGGGCGACCGTGTAGCAGAGGGCGGCGGCCGCGGCGGCGGCCGG
The DNA here is from genome assembly GCF_900105585.1 of Nocardioides exalbidus. Classification (NCBI taxonomy): domain Bacteria; kingdom Bacillati; phylum Actinomycetota; class Actinomycetes; order Propionibacteriales; family Nocardioidaceae; genus Nocardioides; species Nocardioides exalbidus. Next base: position 841,523 of record NZ_FNRT01000002.1, on the reverse strand, counting down.
GAAGGTGAGCACCCAGGCGGTGAGGATCGACTTCGCGACGCCCCAGCGGACGGCGGAGAGGCGCTTGGTGGCGCCGACGCCCATGACCGCGGAGGTGATGGTGTGGGTGGTCGAGATCGGCGCCTCGAAGACGTAGGACGTCGTGTAGAGGACCGAGGCCGCGACCGACTCGGCGGCGAAGCCGCGGGCCGGGTCGAGGTGGATGATGCGGCGGCCGAGGGTGCGCATGATGCGCCAGCCGCCCGACCAGGTGCCGAGGGAGATCGCGGTCGCGGCGGCCAGGATCACCCAGAGCGGGAGGCCGTCGGACTCGGCGACGTAGCCCCCGGTGAGCAGGGCGAGGAAGATGACGCCCATCGTCTTCTGGGCGTCCTGCAGACCGTGACCGAGCGCCATCGCGGCGGCCGAGACGGTCTGGGCGACCTTGAAGCCGCGGTGGGCCTTGCTGGGGTTGGCCCGGCGGAAGATCCACATGATCGCGAGCATCAGCGCGAAGCCGAGGGTGAAGGCGACCACGGGCGAGAGGAACATCGGGATGACGACCTTCTCGATCACGAGCGCCCAGTTGGCCGTGGCTCCGGCCGCGACGGCGGCGCCGACGAGGCCGCCGATCAACGCGTGGGAGGACGACGAGGGCAGGCCGTAGTACCAGGTGATCAGGTTCCACGTGATGGCACCGAGGAGGCCGCACATCACGATCACCAGGCCGTGGCTGCCGGGACCCGGGTCGATCGTGTCGGAGACCGTGTGGGCGACCTTCTGGCCGAGGAACGCCCCGACGAAGTTCATGACCGCCGCCATCGCGAGCGCGACGCGCGGCTTGAGCGCGCCGGTCGAGACGGAGGTGGCGATCGCGTTGGCCGCGTCGTGGAAGCCGTTGGTGTAGTCGAACACGAGGGCGACGACGACGACGGCGATGATGATGCCGAGCTCCATGGAGTCAGGACTCCTTGACGGCGATCTGCTCCACGATGTTGGCGACCTTCTCGAACGCGTCGATCGCCCCCTCGAGCGACTCGACGATGTCCTTGAGCTTCATGACCTCGAGGGCCTTGTGGTCCCCGCTGAAGAGGTTGGCGAGGATCCGGCGGTAGGACTTGTCGCCGGTGTTCTCGAGCCGGTTGATCTCGATCCAGTACTCGTCCAGGGCGCCCATCGACTCGAGCTTCGGCATGGCGGCGGCGGTGAGCTCGGCGCAGCGCTGCAGCACCTCGACCTGCTCGGTCGTCTCGGAGGGGAGCCACGTGACCTCGTAGAGGAGGATCATGTCGACGGCCTCGTCCATCATGTCCATCACGTCGTCGAGCGCCGAGGCGAGGGAGTAGATGTCCTCGCGGTCGAACGGGGTCACGAAGGTGCTGTTGACCCGGCGGATGATCGAGTGGGTCGTCTCGTCGGCGGCGTGCTCGGCCTCGCGCATGCGCTGGGCGATGTCGGCGCGCGGGGCGCCGTCGGCCAGCATCTCGCTGAGAAGCTGGGCGCCGACGACCAGGTGGGCAGCGGCTTCGCTGAAGAGGTCGTAGAACGAGCTGTCGACAGGGCGGAACCTGAAACGCACGGTGAACTCCGAACGGGGGGCGGGTGAACCGGGAAATAGAGTAGGGGGTCGCTCGCCCGGACGTGCAAGTCGCGGCTCGCAGGTGCTCCGGGACCCCTCGGAACGGGTTCACCGCTCGGCGTGTCGCCCGGCGTGTCGCACGGAACACGCGCCGCACGCACGCCTGGGACGCGCCTCAGGTGCGCGGAGGAGCGGTCAGCGGCGCCGGCCGCGCTGGCGCGCGATCAGCTCGTCGTGCAGGTTGCACTCGCCGCTGTGCAGCGTCCACTCCCCGTCGGCGCCGAGGTCCCACCCGGTCGTCGCGTCGTCGAGCGCGAGGTCGAGCAGCTCGCCGACCTGGGCCACCACCCGCGGGTCGCGCAGACGTACGAGCACCTCCACGCGACGGTCGAGGTTGCGGTGCATCATGTCGGCCGAGCCGATCCACGCGGCCGGGTCGCCGTCGTTCTCGAACCAGAAGACGCGGCTGTGCTCGAGGAAGCGACCCAGGATCGAGCGGACGCGGACGGTCTCGGAGAGGCCGGGTACGCCGGGTCGCAACGCGCAGATGCCGCGGATGACCAGCTCGACGCGCACGCCGGCCTGCGAGGCGAGGTAGAGCGCGTCGATCACCGCCTCGTCGACCACCGAGTTCGCCTTGATCCGGATGCCCGCCGTGCGGCCGGCCTGGTGGTGGGCGATCTCCTGGTGGATCTGCGCGACCAGGCCCTCGCGCACGCTGTGCGGGGCGACGAGCAGGTGGTCGTAGGTGCGATTGCGGCTGATCCCGGAGAGGTTGTTGAACAGGAGGGCGACGTCCTCGCCGATCTCCTGGTTCGCCGTCAGGAGGCCGAGGTCCTCGTAGACGCGCGCGGTCTTGGGGTTGTAGTTGCCGGTGCCGAGGTGGACGTAGCGGCGGATCCCCTCGGGCTCGTCGCGCACGACCATCGAGAGCTTGCAGTGGGTCTTCAGCCCGACGAGGCCGTAGACGACGTGGCAGCCGGCCTGCTCGAGCTTGCGCGCCCAGCGGATGTTGGCCTGCTCGTCGAAGCGGGCCTTGATCTCGACGACCACCAGCACCTGCTTGCCGGCCTCGGCGGCGTCGATCAGCGCCTCGATGATCGGGCTGTCCCCGGACGTGCGGTAGAGCGTCTGCTTGATCGCGAGAACGTGCGGGTCGGCCGCCGCCTGCTCCAGGAAGCGCTGCACCGACGTCGCGAACGAGTCGTAGGGGTGGTGCAGCAGCACGTCGTGGCGCGAGACGGAGTCGAAGACGTCGACGGGCGAGGACGACTCGACCTCGGCGAGGCTCGGGTGCGTCGAGGGCAGGAAGGCGGCGTACTTCAGGTCGTCGCGGGGCAGGTCGGCGATGGAGTGGAGGCCGGTGAGGTCGAGCGGGCCGGGGAGCGGCACCACCTCGTCCATGCCCACGCCCAGCTCGGAGACCAGCAGCTCGAGGACCTTGGGGTCGATCGACTGCTCGACCTCGAGGCGCACCGGCGGCCCGAAGCGACGCCGCTGGAGCTCCTTCTCGAGGGCCTTGAGCAGGTTCTCCGCGTCGTCCTCCTCGACCTCGAGGTCCTCGTTGCGGGTGACCCGGAAGGTGTGCGCGCCCAGCACGTCCATGCCGGGGAAGAGCTTCTTGAGGTGCTCGCCGATGACGTCCTCGATCGGCACGAAGCGCTGGTTGCCCAGCCCGACGAAGCGGCCGAACGTCGGCGGCACCTTCACGCGCGCGAAGTGCTCGGTGCCGGTCCCCGGGTGTCGTACGACGACCGCGAGGTTGAGCGACAGCCCGGAGATGTAGGGGAAGGGGTGGGCGGGGTCGACGGCGAGGGGGGTGAGGACCGGGAAGATCCGGTCCTTGAAGAGCTTCTTGCAGACCTTCTGCTCCTCACGGTCGAGCTCGTCCCACCTGACGATCTCGATGCCCTGGCTGCCGAGCTCGGGGAGCAGGTCGGTGAACGCCTTCGCGTGCCGCTCCATCAACGAGCGGCTGTCGGACCACAGCTGCTCGATCTGCTCGCGCGGCATGAGCCCGCTCGCTGCGCGGACGGCGACCCCGGCCGCGATGCGGCGCTTGAGGCCGGCCACCCGGACCATGAAGAACTCGTCGAGGTTGCTGGCGAAGATGGCGAGGAACCGCGCCCGCTCGAGCAGCGGCAGGTCGGGGTCCTCGGCCAGCTCGAGCACGCGCTGGTTGAAGCGGACCCAGGAGACCTCACGGTCGATGAAGCGGTCCTCGAACTTCTCCACGGCCTCGATCGCGGCGGCGTCGGGCGTGTAGGGCGGCTCGACGTCGAACGTCTCGCTCGGGTGCCCGGGGAAGGGCTGGTCGCCCGGTCCCTCCTCGACGGACGGGGAGGCGGCGCTGACGAGGGTGGTGGCCGGGTCGGACATGCCGTCAGTGTCGCACCGTCAGGTGAACGTCAGATGACGTCGGACGTCAGTAGACGAGCGCCTGCACGCCGTCGCCGAGCACCTGCTCGGCGAACACCGCCGCACCGGCGATCGTCACGCCGTCGCGGAGGTCGCCCTCGGTGATCCCGCGCCGCGCCGCGCACTGCGAGCAGACGGTGATCGTGCCGGAGGTCAGGACGGCCGCCATCAGCTGGTCGAGCGGCGTCGCGAGGTCGAGCGCGAACGACTCCGCACGTCCGGGCACCCCGAACCAGGCCGCCTCGCCGGTGAGCCAGAGCGACACCTCGGCGCCTGCCGCGGCCGCTGCCGCGGCCACCGTGAAGGCCTGGTTGCAGCGCTCGGCGTCGTCCGAGCCGCAGGTGACCTTGACGACCAGTGAACGAGCCATGGGCTCACCCTAGAATGGCGGGCATGCCCTTCGAGCTGCCGGACAACCTGCACCCCAACTGCGGCCCCGTCGCCTGGCTCCTCGGCACGTGGCGCGGCAACGGCCACGGCGACTACCCGACGATCGAGAAGTTCCAGTTCGGCCAGGAGCTGATCTTCACCCACGACGGCCGCCCGTTCTTCCACTACATGTCGCGCGCGTGGATCGTCGACGAGGAGGGCGAGTTCGTCCGCGACGCGGCGATGGAGTCGGGCTTCCTGCGCTGCCCCGAGCCCGGCAAGGTCGAGTTCCTCCTCGCGCACAACACCGGCTTCGCGGAGGTCTGGTACGGCGCTGCCGACGGCGGCAAGGTCGAGATGCACACCGCCGGCGTCTCCTTCACCGAGACCGCCAAGGAGGTCACGGCCGGGTCGCGGATGTACGGCAACGTGGACGGCGACCTGCTCTACGCCTACGACATGGCGGGTCAGGGCCAGGAGCTCCAGCCGCACACCTGGGCCCGCCTCCAACGGGCGTGACCCCGTGAGCGACGACCTCGCGTCCCGGCTGCGCGAGCAGGGCCTCCGGCTCACCCCGCAGCGCCAGCTGATCCTGCGCGCCGTGGAGGAGCTGCGGCACGCGACCCCCGACGAGGTGCTGTGCCACGTCCGTGAGCAGGTCAGCTCGGTCAACGCCTCCACCGTCTACCGCACGCTGGAGGTGCTCGAGGAGCTCGGGCTGGTGCGCCACACGCACCTCAGCGACCGCGCTCCGACGTACCACTCCACCCTCGAGCACGAGCACGTCCACGTGGTCTGCCGCCGCTGCCAGAAGGTGCGGTCCTACGGCCCCGAGCTCGTCGCGCCCCTGGTCGCGGCGCTGGCGGCCGACGGCTTCACCATGGACGTCGGCCACCTCGCTGTCTTCGGCGAGTGCACGGACTGCGCCCCGGACCCGCAGACGGACGCGACCTAGACTCGAGGGCATGGCAAGCCCCCTGATGTCCCTGCCGGGCGCCGTCGCCGGAGACGGCATCGACGCGCCCGTGGCCGCGCACTACGGCTCCTTCAACACCGAGCAGCGCAGCCTCGCCCGGGGCGAGGGGTTCGTCGACCTCTCCCACCGCGACGTCCTCCGCATCTCCGGTCCCGACCGGCTCTCGTGGCTGCACAACCTCACCACCCAGTACTTCGAGGGTCTCGCGCCCGGCACCTGGACGCAGGCCCTGGTGCTGAGCCCCCAGGGCCACGTCGAGCACGCCTTCGCCGGCGTCGACGACGGCGAGGCCTTCACCGCCCACACCGAGCCCGGCGCCGGCCCCGCCCTGGTCGAGTGGCTCGAGCGGATGAAGTTCATGACGCGCGTCGAGATCGAGCTCGTCGACGACCTCGCCGTGATGTGGCGTCCGGGCGACGGACCGGGTCGCTACGACCTGGTTCCGCGCGACAGGCTCGAGGCGTACGCCGACGCCGCCGGCCCGGCTGCCGGGCTGTGGGCCTTCGAGGCCCTCCGGATCGAGCGCGGCGAGCCGCGCCTCGGCCTCGACACCGACCACCGCACCATCCCCAACGAGGTCGGCTGGATCGGCGCGGCCGTGCACCTCGACAAGGGCTGCTACCGCGGCCAGGAGACCGTCGCGCGCGTCCACACGCTCGGCCGGCCGCCGCGCCGGCTGGTGCTGCTGCACCTCGACGGCTCGGAGAACCGTCTGCCCCCGGCCGGATCGCCCGTGTCCCACGACGGCCGCGACATCGGTTTCGTCGGCTCCAGCGCCCGCCACCACGAGCTCGGCCCGATCGCCCTCGCGGTGGTCAAGCGCAACGTGCCCGTCGACGCCGCCCTCACGGTCGACGAGATGCCGGCCGCCCAGGAGGTCGTCGTCGACCCCGAGGTGGGCCTCCACGTGCGCCCGCTGCGCTGATCAGGGCTGGGCGTACTGCACGTGCGTGTCGGCGGGAGCATGCGCGAAGCCGAGGCGTGAGTAGACCGCGACAGCCGGGGCGTTGTCGGCCTCGACGTAGAGCAGGACCTCCTCGACGCCGAGCCCGGCGAGGTGGTGGAGCCCGGCCAGGGTGAGCACCTTGCCGAGCCCGCGGCCCTGCGCGGCCGGCGCGACACCGACCACGTAGACCTCGCCGAGCCGGCCGTCGTGCGGCTTGGTCCAGTGGAAGCCGAGCATCCCGCTCGCGTCCTCGGCGACGAGCAGGCCGGCGGGGTCGAACCACGGCTCGGCCATCCGCCGAGCCAGGTTGGCCAGGTCCATCGACCCCTGCTCGGGGTGGTGGGCGAAGGCGGCCGCGTTGACCGCGACCACGTCCGCGGCGTCGCTGTCGCGGTAGGACCGCACGGTCACGCCGTCCGGCACGTCCAGGGGCGGCAGCGGGGTCGAGGCCGGCCGGCGCATCACCCACAGGTCGCGCACGCGCTCCCAGCCGTGGCTCGCGGCGAGCGCGGCGGCGGCGGGGTGGTTGCCGTGCGACCACGCCGTCAGCCCGGTGCCGTACGACGACGAGGCGCGCGCGAGCAGGGCTGACCCGAGGCCCCGGCCCCGGGCCGTCGGGCGCACGACGAGCGACAGGTCGCCGTCGTGGAGGAGCGCGAAGGCGTCGTCCTCCACCAGCGCGTCGGCCGTGCCGTCGGCGAGGGCCATGCGTGCCGCCTCGTCGAGCGGGTCGGCCCCGTCGGCGGCGGCCGCCTCGTCAGCGATCTCGATGACCCGGTCCACGCGACGACCCTAGCGACCCCCGTCCCATCGATTCCGCAGAAATGGCCCGCGCGGGCCGTTGCTCGGGGAGCATGGATGTGCTTGAAGAGGACGACAAGGGGACTCGGGATGCTGGCACGACTGCGCGCGACCGCCGCTGCGGCGCTGCTCGCCGGCCTCTTCGTGCTCGCAGCGCTGTTGCTCGGCGCCCTCGTGGCCGTCGTCGCGTGGGTGGCGCGCACGGGCAGCCCGCTCGGCGTGGTCGTCGGTGTCGTCGTCACGGTCGTCGTCGTCCCACTGGTCCTCGCGCTCGTGCGGATCCTGCGGTCGACCCCGGTGGCGCCCGACGGGATGCCCGTCCCGCTGATGGCCGAGCCCGAGCTCTGGGCGCTCGTGAGCAAGACGGCGGAGGGCGTCGGCACCCGCGCGCCCGACGAGATCCGCCTCGTCGTCGACGCCGTGGTGGGGGTGACCGAGGACTCCCGGTCGCTCGGCCTGGGGGCGGGCACCCGCACCCTCCACATCGGCGTACCCCTGCTCCAGACGCTCACGCGCGCCGAGCTCGTGTGGGTGCTGGGTCACGAGCTGGGTCACCACAGCCAGCGGCACGTCGCCCTGTCCGGGCTCAGCCGCCGCGGGCTGCTGGCCCTGGTCGAGGTGACCGACGGCCTCGGTCCGCGGCACGTGCTCGGCTGGCTGTTCCGCGCGCACCTCGCGGTCTACTCGCGCGTGGTCCGCGCGCTCTGGCGTGGCCAGGAGCTCGACGCCGACCGCTGGGCCGCGGAGCTCAGCGGACGACTGGCCGGCGTGTCCGCGCTCCGGGCCACCGCGGTCACCGCGGCGACCTGGGCCACCTTCGACCGCGACTACGGCTCCATCGGGACCGCAGCGGGGATGGTGCCGCGCGGGTTGTTCCCCGGCTACGCGTCCTTCCTGTCCGACCCGGAGGTCGAGCAGGTCGACGCCGGGCGCATCGTCGCCGACGAGCGGCCGTCCCCGCTCGACACGCACCCGCCGACCGCCACGCGGATCGCCCGCATCGAGCAGTTCACGGCCGACGTCGACACACCGGCGGGCGACGACCCGGCCCTGCTGCTGCTCGTCGACCCGTCCGCCGCGATCGGCCGGGTCGAGGCGCACCACGCCCGCGCCGGCGGGCTCGCACCGGTCACGTGGGAGAAGGCCGTGCTGTTCGGCAACCGGCGTCGCGACGAGGAGCGGGCGGTGGCGCTCCGGGCCGCGGCCGACGCGATCACGACGGGTGCCGTCGACCTCAGCGTCGTGCTCCGCCTCGTCGGCTCCGAGCGAGCACCCGAGCTCGCGGCAGCGCTGGGGGGCGAGGGCGAGGCCACCGAGGCCACGCTCGTCGAGGCCCTGGGCGCACTCGTGCGCACGGCCCTGGTCAGCGCGGGCCACACCACCCATGCGCTGCGCTGGAACCGCACGGACGTGATCGTCGACGAGACCGGCACCGAGGTCGACGTGGCCGAGCTGGTCCAGGGCGTGGTCGGCGTCCCGAGGCAGGCCGAGTGGCTGCTCAAGGTGCTGCGCGCCGAGGGCATCTCCGGCACCTGGAACCCCGTCGTCAGCAGCGTGGTCATCGGCCCGACCGGCCCGCAGGTGCTGTCCGTCCTCGTCGTGCGCCAGAAGCTGCGCTGGAGCCCCCGGGTCGTCCACGTCACCGAGGCGGGTCTCGTCGTGCGCCGGATCGGCCTGCGCGAGCTCGTCGCGATCCCCCCGCTCGGCCGCCGCACGGACCCGCAGCAGGTGCTGGCCCGTTCGGTGCGGACCAGCGGGCTCGCGCTCCTGAGCGACCCCGAGGCGACGGTCGTCCCCTGGGACGCGGTCGAGCACGTCGAGCACGTCGACGGCGACCCGGCACGGCTGGTGGTCCGCCGCGAGGGGCGGGCGACGTCGTACCGCGTCGAGGCGGTGGCCGGCGACGTGGTCGAGGCGCTCACGGCCCGGGACCGGGGCCAGGACTCCGGAGAGGTCCCCGACCAGGCGTCCGGCGAGTCCCGCGACCGGGAGTCGGAGCAGCAGGAGGTCGCCGACGACCGCGCAGGCCGGGAGCCCTCGCAGGTCGTGCACCGCGACGCCCGGACGCAGGCGGGCTGAGGATCAGGCCGAGGTGGAGTGCTCGGAGACGTCCTCGGAGTCCTTGTCGCGGCTGGGCACGACGAACCGGTAGCCGACGTTGCGGACCGTGCCGATGTGGTGCTCGTGCTCGGTCCCGAGCTTGGCGCGCAGGCGCCGCACGTGGACGTCGACGGTGCGGGTGCCGCCGAAGTAGTCGTAGCCCCAGACCTCCTGGAGCAGCTGCTCGCGGCTGAAGACGCGGCCCGGGTGCTGGGCGAGGTACTTCAGGAGCTCGAACTCCTTGTAGGTGAGGTCGAGCGCGCGGCCGCCGATGCGGGCGGTGTAGGTGGCGTCGTCGACGACGACCTCGCCGCGGTGGATCACGTGGGCGGACGGGTCCTCCGCGCTCGCGGCGCTGCTGCGCCCGATGGCGAGCCGGATCCGGGCGTCGAGCTCAGCGGGGCCGCAGGTGTGGAGCACCACGTCGTCCATGCCCCAGTCGTGCGCGACGACGGCGAGACCGCCCTCGGTGACCACGAGCAGGACGGGCGCGTCGGCGCCGGTCGTGCGGATCAGCCGGCACAGGTCGCGGGCGGCCGCGAGGTCCTGGCGGCCGTCGACCAGCACGAGGTCGGCCTCCGGAGCGTCGAGCAGCGCGCTTCCCTGCGCGGGCAGGATCTTCACGGTGTGCGCGAGGAGCGCGAGGCCGGGCAGCACCTCGGCGGACGGCTGGAGGGCGCCCGTGAGCAGCAAGAGCGAGCTCATGGCGAGGCCTCCTGTCTGCCGGTGGGGTGGTGCCCGGGGATGGTGAAGGATATCCCGCATGAGCACGCCTGCTGACCGGGATCACGGTGTTGGGACGATCACAGTCCGCTACTGGGCCGGCGCGCGGGCTGCCGCCGGTGTCCCGGACGACTCCTTCGAGGCGTCCGGCGGGCTCACCCTCGCCGCCCTGGTCGAGCAGGTGCTGGACCGCCATCCCGGCGACCGGATGGCCCGCACCGTGGCCGCCTGCTCGGTGCTCCTCGGCGACCAGCCCGTCGGGTCGCGCGACCCGGCAGCGGTCGTCGTACCTCCCGGGGCGGTGGTGGAGCTGCTCCCTCCCTTCGCTGGGGGCTGAGCACGACTCGTGGGGCCGATGAGGTTTGATCTCCTCACGTCAGGGGATCCCTGACCTGCCGGCTCATCGCGGGCCGGCATTCGTCACCACGGGGAGTCAGTACATGAGTTCATCCACCAGAGGCGCCGTCGCGCGCCTCGTCGCCGGCGGGGTCGCCGCCTCGGTGGCCGTCGCCGGGATGTCGGTCGGCCTGGTCGCACCCGCCCACGCCGCCGTCGTGGTCAGTGGCAGCGTGATCGACCCGAACGGCAACTACGCCACCGGCTACGTCACCGCCTACACCCTCGACGGCACGTACGTCACCAGCGACTCCTTCACCAACGGGGCCTTCGACCTGCCGCTGGCCGACGGGTCCTACAAGCTCGAGTTCGACTCCAGCGCCTACGCCGGCGAGTGGTACCGCGACAAGGCCACCGAGGAGACCGCCGACGTCGTCACGGTCGCCGGTGCCGGCCAGGTCCTCGCGCCCTGGACGGTGGACCGCAGCCCCAGCGTGACCGGTGTGGTCCGCACGGCCGACGGGCGCGGCGTCCCCGCCACCGTCGAGGTGTACGACGCCGCCACGGGGACCTCGCTCGGACAGGAGACGGCCGACCGCTCGGGTGCCTTCCGCGTCTCGGAGGACGTGCCGGTCAAGCTGTTCTTCAGGGGCTACGACAGCCGCACGCGCAAGAGCCTCGCCTCGGAGTGGTTCAACGACAAGATCTCGATCGACGCCGCCGACGTCGTCACCCCGACCGCAGCGGGCGCCGACCTCGGCGTCGTCACGCTGGCTCCGGGCGGCAGCATCTCCGGCCGCGTCACGACCGAGTTCGGCGCGCCGATCCACCGGGTCGAGGCGTGCACCAGCACCGGGGGTTGCGACTGGACCGACGGCAACGGCGTCTACCTCATCGAGGGCGCCCGGACCGGCACGCAGACGGTGACCTTCCGCGACCCGATCGGCGAGTTCATCGGTGAGTACTGGAACAACGCGTCGACCTTCAGCACCGCCACGCCCGTCGTGGTCGCGCCGGGACAGGCCGTCACCGGCATCGACGCCGCGCTGGCCGCTGCCCCGGTCGTCGCACCGACCGGCGTCGACGTGAGCGGCACGGTCCGCGACGAGCTCGGCGCCGTCGGCGTCGGCTACCCGGTCCGTCTCTACACCGCGACCGCGGACTTCCGCGACTCCGAGCTCGTGGCCTCGACCTACAGCAACCGGGCCGGTCAGTACTTCTTCACCGAGCTCGACCGGATCGGTGGCGCGACCCAGTTCAAGATCGAGGTAGACGGCACCGACGGCGACGGCGGTCCGGAGCAGCCGCGTGAGGAGGGCGACTTCTCGCGCCGCACCACGTGGTCGGGCAACAAGCTCGACTTCGCCACCGCGACGACCGTCACTGCGACGTCGGGCACCGTCGACTTCACGCTGCCGGTCGCCGGCGGCGTGAGCGGCAGCGTGACCAGCGACGCGGGTGGCGTGCCGGACGACACGTTCGTGACCTTCACCGACAGCGACAACCGGGCCGTCCGTTCGGCAGGTCCGGAGATCGACGGCAGCTACGACGAGCGCAACCTGTGGGCGGGTCAGTACACCGTCGCCTTCGGCGCCTACCTGCACGTCACCGAGTGGTGGAAGAACGCACTGCCGGAGGACGCGACGGCGATCACCGTGAAGCCGGGCCAGGTGGTCACCGGCATCTCCGCCTCGCTGTCGAAGGACGTCAAGGCGGTCGACCGACCCGAGATCCTCGGCGACGCCTGGGTCGGCAAGACGCTGCGGGTCGATGCCGGCCGCTGGAACACCCAGGCCGCGTCGCGCTTCACCTTCGAGTGGCTCGTGGGCGGCAAGGTCGTCGCCACCGGCACCTCGCTGAAGGTCACCAAGAAGCACCTCGGCAAGAAGATCACCGCGCGGGTGACCAACGACGCCGGCTTCGCACAGGGCCAGGCGCTCACCAGGGCGAGCGCGAAGGTGGGCCTCCAGCCCAGGCTGAAGGCGAAGGTCTCGGCCCGCTCGGCCGCGCTCACCCTCAAGGTGAAGTCGCTGAAGGCCAAGAAGGTCAAGGCCTCGGTCGTGGTCTACGACGTCGTCGGCACCAGGAAGAACGGTGACGACAAGCTCAAGAAGATCGGCAAGGCCACGATCAAGAACGGCACGGGCACCGTCCGCTTCTCCAAGCCGCTCGGCAAGGGCAAGCACACGCTCGTGTTCTCGCTGAAGGGCAAGGGCAAGGTCGGCTCCGGCGACCTGACGCAGAAGGTCAAGGTCAAGCGCTGACCTGACCGCAGCACCGCGAGGCCCCGGGACGAGCTCCCGGGGCCTCGTCGCGTCCCGTGGGGCCTGCGGCGCGGAACATCCGCTGACCGGTCGTCGTTGGGACCCACGTGAGCACCGGAGCCTGGATCGCCGTCGTCGCCGTCGTGCTCGCCGCGGGCTTCGGGCTGTGGCGTGCTGCGACCGACGGCCGCTTCCGCGGCACCCACGTCGTACGACGTCCCGGTGCCGACGACGGCCACGAGCAGGCGGACCCCACCCCCGCGCCGGCCGCCGACCTCGTCGCAGCCGTGGGCGCGACGCTGGGGGAGCGGGCGACGCTGCTGCAGTTCTCCAGCGCGTTCTGCGCTCCGTGCCGGGCGACCCGACGGGTGCTCGACGAGGTGACCGGTCTCGTCGACGGGGTCGCTCACGTCGAGGTCGACGCCGAGCACCACCTCGAGGCGACGCGCGCCTTCGGCATCCTGCGCACCCCGACCACCCTGGTGCTCGACGCGGGTGGTGCCGAGGTCACCCGGGCCACCGGTGCGCCCACCCGTGACCAGGTCCTGACCGCCCTGGCGCAGGTCTGATCTCACGATATGGATGGCAGGCTCACATCGTGAGACGAACCATGACGGCGATGTGGCGACCGCCTACTGTCGTCCCCATGTCCTCGACCATGCTCACGAAGCGACGCGCAGTCGACCACTGCCGCGTGCGCTCCGCGCTGTGTCGAATGTCGTAGCGGTCCCCCGCTGACCTGAGCAACAAAGTCCATCAATCAACTGGACTATGCTCGCGGGAAGGACCCGGCGCCGGGCGACGTCCCGGCGCGCCCGGCCACGTGCCGCGCCGACCGACCTCAGGAGAGACATGTCCACCACCACCAGCCACACCGCGTCCGGTGCCGTCAGCCCGCCGGCGGGTCGCATCGACCCGCGCGGCCCGCAGCTCGCCGCAGCGCTGACCGCCGTCGTGCTGGTCGCCGTGCTGCTCCTGCCGGCGCCGGCCAGCACCGCGGTGCTCGCCGTGCAGGCCGTCCTGTTCGCCATCGGTGCGGTGCGCGGCGTCCAGCACACGCCGCACGCCTGGCTCTTCCGGACCCTCGTCCGGCCGCGCCTCGCGCCGCCGACCGAGTGGGAGGACCCGCAGCCCCCGCGCTTCGCGCAGGGCGTCGGCCTCGCCTTCGCGCTCGTCGGGCTGGTCGCCCTCCTCGCCGGAGCCACCGTCGTGGGCCAGGTGGCCGTCGGGCTCGCGCTCGTCGCCGCCCTCCTCAACGCCGTCTTCGCCTTCTGCCTGGGATGCGAGGTCTACCTGCTTCTCCGACGCGTCACCGCCTGACGTCCCCACCTGACGTCCACACCTGTTCACCACCAGCAAGGAGCACACCAACCATGAGCCGCGAGACCTCTCTCGTCACCGCCCAGTGGGTCGAGGACAACCTCGACACCGACGGCATCGTCCTCGTCGAGGTCGACGAGGACACCACTGCCTACGACAAGGGCCACATCAAGGGCGCCATCAAGCTCGACTGGACGACCGACCTCCAGGACCAGGTCCGCCGCGACTTCGTCAACAAGGAGCAGTTCGAGGCGCTCCTCTCCGAGCGCGGCGTGTCCAACGACGACACCGTCGTCCTCTACGGCGGCAACAACAACTGGTTCGCCGCCTACGCCTACTGGTACTTCAAGCTCTACGGCCACCAGGACGTCAAGCTGCTCGACGGCGGCCGCAAGAAGTGGGAGCTCGACTCCCGCGAGCTCGTCTCCGAGCTGCCCACGCGTGCCGCGACGTCGTACACCGCCACCGAGCAGGACTCCTCGATCCGCGCGTTCCGCGACGAGGTCGTCGCCGCGATCGGCACCCAGAACCTGGTCGACGTGCGCAGCCCCGACGAGTACGCCGGTCGCCTCCTCGCCCCGGCCCACCTCCCGCAGGAGCAGGCCCAGCGCGCCGGCCACATCCCGACCGCCGCGAGCGTGCCGTGGAGCAAGGCCGCGAACGACGACGGCACCTTCAAGTCCGACGACGAGCTCAAGGCCATCTACACCGATGCCGGCGTCGACTGGAGCAAGGACACCATCGCCTACTGCCGCATCGGCGAGCGCTCCTCGCACACCTGGTTCGTGCTCAAGGAGCTCCTCGGCCAGGACAACGTGAAGAACTACGACGGCTCGTGGACCGAGTACGGCTCGCTCGTCGGCGTCCCGGTCGCCCTCGGCGACGAGGCTGGCGAGGCCTGATGTGCGGCGCGACTGAGGGCGGGCTCTCGCTCGACGGCGTCAACGTCGCCAAGGAGGCCGTGATCCAGGGCCAGGTCCTCCGGGGCCAGGAGCCGGTGCCGAACGCCTACGTCCGGCTGCTCGACCGCTCCGGCGAGTTCACCGCCGAGGTCCCGACCTCGGCGACCGGGCACTTCCGGTTCTTCGCCGGCGACGGTGAGTGGACGCTGCGCACGCTCGCGCCGAAGGCCGAGCCGGTCGACACGCGCGTCGTGGCCACCACCGGCTCCGTCGCCGAGGTGCAGGTGCTCGTCTCGGCCTGACGACCGGCCCGAGTCTCACAGGACCGTCAAGCAAACGCCTCCCGCGCCTCGTGCGCGGGAGGCGTTTGCCGCATTTTCCCCACGAATCCTCCCAAGGCGGGGCAGTGCCGTCGCGGTGGCTCGTACCGTTGGGTAGCGGCCGACGAGCGTGCCGAGGAGCGTAGGAGGTGTGCCGTGTCCGTGACGACGCGTGCGCTCCCCACGGACGACCTCTGGCGCCTGACGGTCGAGCACTCCCCGGTCGGGATGGCGATCGTGTCGCCCGACGGGCACTTCCAGTTCGCCAACGTCGCCCTGTGCGACATGCTCGGCTACGACCCCGACGTCATGGCCACCCTCAGCTTCCACGACATCACCCACTCCGACGACCTCGCGAGCGACCTGCGGCTCGTCGACCAGTGCCTGTCGGGCGAGATCGGCTCCTACCGGATCACCAAGCGCTACGTCTGCGCGGACGGCACGACCCTGATCGGCGACCTCTCGGTGGCGCTGCTCCGCGACCCCGACGGCACCCCGATCCACTTCATCTCCCAGATCGCCGACCTCACCGAGCGGCACGCCTTCGTCGAGCGCCTCGACGCCGCCGAGGAGGCGATCGAGTCCGAGCGCCGCAAGGCCGAGGCCGTCTTCGACTCGGTCGCGGTCGGCCTGCTCCTCCTCGACGCCGACGGCGCCTACCAGGGCTACAACCACCGGCACAGCGAGTTCATGGCGTTGGCCTTCCCCGACGGCCACCTCGGCCGGGTCGGCCAGCTCGGCTTCCTCTACGACGAGGAGCAGGCCCGCCTGCTGACGTCGGAGGAGATGCCGACCGTCCGAGCCGTCGCCGGGGAGGAGTTCGACGACCTCCTCCTCTGGGTCGGCGAGGACCCGCAGACGCGCCGTGCCGTCTCCGTCTCGGCCCGCTCCGTGCGCGACCGCTTCGGCGCCCACGCGGGTGCCGCGCTGGCCTACCAGGACGTCACCGACAAGATCCGGGCCGAGAAGGTCAAGGACGACTTCGTCTCGACCGTGTCCCACGAGCTCCGGACGCCGCTGACGTCGGCGCTGGCCTACCTCGAGCTGCTCGAGGAGTCCGACGACGTCTCCGAGGACGGCCGGCAGCAGGTCGTGGCGGTCCGCCGCAACGTCCTGCGGCTCTCCCACCTCGTCGCCGATCTGCTCCTCGCCACCCGGGCGACAGCCGGGTCGACGCTGGTCGATTTCTACCGGCTCGACCTCGCGACCACGATCACCGAGGCGGTCGAGTCGGCCGCGCCCGACGCCGAGCGCGCCGGCGTACGCCTCACGCTGGTGCAGCCCGAGTCGGTGCCCGTCGTGGCCGACGGCATGCGGATGCGCCACGTCGTCGACAACCTGCTCGCCAACGCCGTCCTCTACACCCCGCGCGACGGCGAGGTGACGGTGAGCGTCGCTGCGGAGGCCGACAAGGTCGTGGTGTCGGTCGCCGACACCGGCGACGGCATCGCCCCGGACGACCTGCCGCACGTCTTCGACCGCTTCTTCCGGGGCGCGAACGCGCTCCGCGACCAGGCTCCCGGCGCAGGTCTGGGTCTCGCCATCGTGCGGACCATCGTGGAGGCCCACGGGGGTGCGGTGAACCTCGAGAGCGCTCCCGCCGCGGGCACCACCGTCTCCGTCGTCCTGCCGCGCTGACCTGCGGTTCCTCCGCCTCGCCGACCGGCGTGGCGGGGCTCGAGCGCGCCCGCACACCGGGCTGGTCCACACGTGCGAGGACCCCCGCGGGGGGTGGCGGGGGGTCCGGGCGGCAACCGGGTGGGGACCGGTGCGTGTTCTCGCGAAGGGGGGTTCACGAGGTGGTGTGACCGCTGTCGACACAGGGAATTGACAACGGGACTTGCCCAAGTTTGCCAAACCGGAGAAGACTTCGCATCAGTTTTGACACTATTTATCGTGCAGGAACTCGGGAGCTTGCCAACCCATCCGGCACATCACCCCTTGGAGAACCCCATGAAGAGCAAGCCCGCCCGCCTCGTCCTCGCCTCGATCGCCCTCGTCAGCCTGGCCGGCCTCGCGGCTCCCGCCTCGGCCGCCCCGGTCGGCCCCACGACGCTGAAGACGGGCTGGTGCTGCTGACCGGCCCCTGCCCGGCCAGCGCTCCTGCACGTCCCAGCACGACCAGCACGACCCGATCCACCTGAGACACCCGCACGTCAGCGTCAGCACCCACCCACGAGACAACCCCTGGAGATTCCCATGAACAGCAAGCCCGCCCGCCTCGTCCTCGCCTCGATCGCCCTCGTCAGCCTGGCCGGCCTCGCGGCTCCCGCCTCGGCCGCACCGGTGGGCCCCACGACGCTCAAGACCGGCTGGTGCTGCTGACCCTCCGGTCCTCCCGCTGAGGGCTCACGTCGACCTCAGCTGCGGGCGAACGTGGTGGACGCCACGCGCGCCCGCAGCCCGGTCGACGCCGCGGCGCGCCGGTAGGCGTCGGACGCCGCTTCGGCCTGTCCGATGCCCTCGAGGAGCGCGGCCAGGTCGAACCACAGCTGTGCGGCGCCCTTGTCGGCGCCGATGCCCGAGAGGGTGAGCACCGCCTGGCGGAAGCACGAGCCCGCCTCGTCGGTGGCCCCCTCGGACACGTGCGTGCTGCCCAGCAGGGCCCACGCCTCTGCCTCGGCGAGGGGCAGGTGCCCGTTGGCGACGTCGTGCACCTGGGCGACCAGGTCGCGGCTCGCCGGCACGTCACCGGAGAGGAAGGCGGCACGCGCGAGACCGAGCAGCACCTGGGCCCGGTCGGAGGACGTGGACGGGCTCCACTCCATCTCGGCAGCGGCCTGCTCGAGGTTGCGCCGCGCGTCGTCGAGCGCGGGCGGGTCGAGCTCGAGCTGCAGGCGGCCGACCTCTCCACGGAGGAGGGCGAGGTTGCGGGCGTCCTGGCCCTCGCCGAGCAGCGCGAGGGCGCGCTCGGCGAGCGGGACCGCGGTTGCCACGTCACCGCGCCGGGCCTGCATCGCACTGGCGTTCCAGTAGGCGGAGGCGCGCGCCTTGGGCGTGCCGAGCGTCTCCGCGCGGGAGATGGCCTTGCGGCACATCCGCACCGCGTGGCCGGTGTCGCCGCGCTCGAAGTGGGCGGCGGCCAGGGTGACCGCGAGCTGCACGGCCTCGTCGGAGGAGTCCAGCCCGGCGTCCTCGACGTAGGCCATCACGCGCTCGCCGCACTCGATGGCCCGGCTCAGGTCGCCGGACTCGCGGTAGATGCGGCTGATCGCGATGCCGGCCTTGATCCGGGTGAGGCCGTCGGTCGTGTCGCCGTCGATCAGCTCCTCGAGCTCCAGGATGGCGTCGTCGACCTGGTCGAGCGCCTCGTGGGCGCGGGCGTGGAGCAGCCGTGCGCGGTCGCGCATGTCCTCGACCTTGGAGGTCGTCATCTGCGTGAGCGCTGCCTGCAGGTGGGTCGCCGCGTCCTCGGGCTGGCCCGACTCAAGCGAGAGCTCGGCGTAGTCGAGCGCCAGCCGGATCTCGTCGACCACGCGGCGGTCGGCGACGCCGAGGAGCGACTCGGCGGTGACGCCGAGGCGTTCGGCGAGCTCCTCCAGCGCCGGTGCGGTGGGGCGGCGGTGCCCGGTCTCGATGCGGGAGAGGTAGGCGATCGACATGACGTCGGCGGCCACCTCGCCCTGCGTCAGGCCACGGGCCTGGCGGGCGGAACGCAGACGACGGCCCAGTGCGACGCGGTCGGTCTGGGCGAGCATCTCGGCATGACGCGAGTCCATTCGGACATTCTGGGTCACATTTGCCAAGGACGTGTCATTTTCTGGCAAGTGAACCGCCACCGGTCGTCCACGGGCGGGCAACACGAAGGGCCCCGACCGCGTGCGGTGGGGCCCATCGGGGACGTTCTGCGCCGTGCCGGTCTGGACCGGCCCTGCGTCATGCGAGGCGTCAGCGGCGGCTCAGCTGCCGCTGTTGATCATGCCGGCGCCGACGGTGACGCCGGTCGCCTCGTCGATCAGGATGAACGAGCCGGTGGTGCGGTTCTTCGAGTACGGGTCGCACAGCAGCGGCACGGTGGTGCGCAGCTGGACGCGGCCGATCTCGTTGAGCCCGAGCTCGCCGGCCTCCTGGTCGCGGTGCAGCGAGTTCACGTCGAGGCGGTACTGGATGTCCTTGACCATCGCGCGCCCGGTCCGGGTGGTGTGCTTGATGGCGAGCTTCTGGCGTGGGCGCAGCGGCTCGTTGGTCATCCAGCAGACCATCGCGTCGATGTCCTGGCTGGGCTTCGGCGCGTTCTTGACGCGGGCGATCATGTCGCCGCGCGAGACGTCCACGTCGTCCTCGAGCCGGACCGTGACCGACATCGGCGGGAAGGCCTCGTCGACCTCGCGGTCGAACAGGTCGATGCCCGAGATCTTCGACGTCATGCCGGAGGGCAGCACGATGACCTCGTCGCCCTTCTTCAGCACGCCGCCCGCGACCTGGCCGGCGTAGCCGCGGTAGTCGTGGTGCTCGTCGGACTTGGGGCGTACGACGTACTGCACCGGGAAGCGGGTGTCGACGAGGTCGCGGTCGGAGGCCACGTGCACGTGCTCGAGGTGGTGCATGAGCGTCGGGCCGTGGTACCAGGGCGTGTTCTCCGAGCGGTCGACAACGTTGTCGCCGTTGAGCGCGGAGATCGGGATGACCTCGAGGTCGGGGATGTTGAGCTTGGTCGCGAACTGGGTGAACTCGCTGTGGATCCGCTCGTAGGTCTCCTGCGACCACTCGACCAGGTCCATCTTGTTGATGCAGAGGACCAGGTGCGGCACGCGCAGCAGCGAGAGCAGCACCGCGTGGCGGCGCGACTGCTCGGTGAGGCCGTGGCGGGCGTCGACCAGCACGAGGCCGAGGTCGGCGGTCGAGGCGCCGGTGACCATGTTGCGGGTGTACTGCACGTGGCCCGGGGTGTCGGCGATGATGAACTTGCGGTTGGGCGTCGCGAAGTAGCGGTAGGCGACGTCGATCGTGATGCCCTGCTCGCGCTCGGAGCGCAGGCCGTCGGTCAGCAGCGACAGGTCGACGTAGCCGTGGCCCTTGTCCGTGGAGGTCTTCTCCACGGCCTCGAGCTGGTCGGCGAAGATCGACTTGCTGTCGAAGAGCAGGCGGCCGATCAGGGTCGACTTGCCGTCGTCGACCGAACCCGCCGTCGCGAAGCGGAGCAGGTCCATCTGGCCATCGGTGGCGCCCATCAGAAGTAGCCTTCCTTCTTGCGGTCTTCCATGGCCGCCTCGCTGAACCGGTCGTCACCGCGGGTCGCGCCGCGCTCGGTGACCCGGGCAGCCGCGACCTCCTCGATGATCTCGTCGATCGTGCTGGCGGTGGACTCCACGCAGCCGGTCAGGGTGATGTCGCCGCAGGTGCGGAAGCGCACCGTGCGCTCCTCGGCGACCTCGCCCGCGCGCAGCGGGTTGAGCGGCGTCTCGGTCATCAGCATGCCGTCGCGCTCGAAGACGCGGCGCTGGTGGCTGAAGTAGATGTTGGGGATCTCGATGCCCTCGCGGCCGATGTAGTCCCAGATGTCGAGCTCGGTCCAGTTCGAGATCGGGAAGATCCGCATGTGCTCGCCGGCGTGCAGGCGGCCGTTGTAGAGGCTCCACAGCTCGGGGCGCTGCATCTTCGGGTCCCACTGGCCGAACTCGTCGCGGTGGGAGTAGACGCGCTCCTTGGCGCGGGCCTTCTCCTCGTCGCGGCGGCCACCACCGAAGGCGGCGGTGAAGCCGTTCTCCTCGATGGCGTGGAGCAGGGTGCCGGTCTGCATGCGGTTGCGGCTGGTCTTGCCGTCGTCGACCACGACCCCGTTGGCGATCGCGTCGTCGATCGAGGCCACGACCAGGCGCACGCCGAGGCGGTTGACCCAGTTGTCGCGGGTCTCCATGACCTCGGGGAAGTCCAGGCCCGTGTCCACCTGCAGGATCGGGAACGGGATCTTCGCCGGGTAGAACGCCTTCTCGGCGAGGCGGAGCATGACGATGGAGTCCTTGCCACCCGAGAACATCAGGACCGGCTTCTCGAACTCGGCGGCGACCTCACGGAAGATGTGGATCGACTCCGCCTCGAGCTGGTCCAGCTGGCTCAGCTGGTAGTCGACGTGGGTGTTGGTCATGATGCAGAGGTGGCCTCTCTCGGGGACAGCAGCGTTCATCGTAGCCACGACACACGGCTCGGTGAATTCGCGTGGCCGGGCGTGGTCGGCCAGACTCGGCCAGATGAGCCGTGCCCGCCGTGCCTCGTCCCGTCCCCACGCTGCCACGCGCCTGATCGCGGGGTTGCTCGCCGTGGGCATCGTCACGGCCGGCTGCTCGTCAGACGGGGACCCGCAGCCGCCGTCGTACACCGAGAGCGACGCGGTGGACGCACGCGTGCTGCCGCAGCTCGCCGCCAACGGCGAGGACACCGAGGCCGCCGACGACGCGGCCTGGGTCGTCGACGCCACGATCGCCGACGTCGATGAAGGCACGACCGTCACCCTCTACGGCAGGACCGGCGACGGCTGGGACGAGGTGGACGAGCAGGAGACCGACGCGGACGGGCAGGTCGCGCTGACCTCGACGACCGCCGGCGACCTGCACGTCGTCGTGGGTTCGGGCGACGACGCCATCGGCGCGGAGGTCTCGACGAGCGACGCACCCGCCGCGACGTTCACCGACGACTTCGACGAGAACTCGCTCGACCAGCCCGACGCCACCTGGCACACGCGGGCACAGGGCCACATCGGCGTACGGACGTGCTCGCGCGCCGGCGCCCAGGCCGCCCAGGTCGCCGACGGCGTCCTCCAGCTCAGCGTCATCGAGGACCCGGACATGAAGGGCGAGTGCCAGCTGCCCGGGCGCCGCAAGAAGTTCCCCTACCGGCTCAACGGGCACGTCGGCACCGAGGGGACGCTGTCGTTCACCTACGGCTACGCCGCCGCGCGGATCAAGACGCAGTCGGCGCGTGGCCAGCACGCGGCCTTCTGGATGCAGGCGGTCGGCGGCCAGCTCTCCGGCGGCCCGCAGAAGGGTGGCGCGGAGATCGACGTCATGGAGTACTTCGGTGACGACCACCCGCTCGGCGGCCTGACGCAGTTCACCTACTTCCTCGACGAGGCCGGCAAGAAGCAGACCGTGGGCGGCTGGGTGCCCGACGTCGAGCAGTACGGCGACGACTGGGCGTCGACGTACCACGTCTACTCGGTCGAGTGGACGCCCGAGGAGTACGTCTTCCGCATCGACGGGCAGGTCACCCAGCGCCTCGAGGGCCCCACGTCCGGCCGCCCGGAGTTCCTGATCCTGAGCCTGCTCTCGTCCGACTACGAGCTGCCGCGCTTCAACGGCGAGCTGCCCGAGCACATGGAGGTCGACTGGGCGCGGGTGTGGGAGACCGGCGCGCCCTAGCTGTGATGCCCAAGCAGGTTGTCCAACCTGGTGATGGGTGCCTGCTTCCCAATTGCTGAGTGGGGCCGGTGGTGGTTGTACTCGTGGACCCATCCTCGCAGTGCGGCCAGGCGGGCTGACTCGGAGTTGTAGAACTTCTTGAACGCCCAACCCTCGACCAGGGTGCGATGGAACCGCTCGATCTTGCCGTTGGTCTGGGGCCGATAGGGCCGAGTCCGCTTCGGGGTGATGCCGAGCTCGGCGCACGTGTCGCGCCACAGGTAGGACCGGTAGGCGCCACCGTTGTCGGACAGCACCCGCTGCACGGTCACGCCACGCTCGGCGAACCAGGCGACCGCGTTGCGCAGCACAGCTGCGGCGGTCTCCTTGGTCTCATCGTCGTGTGCCTCGACGTAGGCCACGCGGGAGTGATCGTCGATCACGGTGTGCAGGTAGCAGGTCCCCATCAGCGGCTGACCCCACTTGCTGCGAGGGCCACCGGTCTTGGCGGCGGTGACGTGCCGGTTCCGTTTGCCCTGCTGACGCCCCAGATAACGCCACCCGCCGCCGTCAGGCACCCTGCCGAGCTTCTTCACGTCGACGTGGATCAAGTCGCCGGGACGCTCGTGCTCGTACCGCCGGATCGGCTCTCCGGTCGCGCGGTCGATGTGGGTGAGGCGGTTGAGCCGGCACCGGCGAAGGACGGCGTACACGGTCGAGGACTGCATCCCGAGTCGATCGGCGATCTCGACGGGCCCGAGCCGCTGCTTCCAGCGCAGGTGCACGATCTTGCGGACAACCGGTGCTGGCGTGCGGTTGGGCAGGTGGTGCGGACGCGAGGACCGGTCAAACATCCCTGCTGGGCCCTCGGCTTCGTAGCGATCAGCCCACTTCTTCGCGGTCTTCCACGACACGTCGAATCGCTCAGCAGCGCGCGGAATCCCCCAGCCCTGATCGACGATGAGCCTGGCCAGCTTGAGCCGGGCACGCGGGGTCAGAGCGGCGTTGGCATGGGTAGCGTGGGCCATGAAGGCCTCCTTCGGTGGCGGAGCGGTTCCTAGATAGCTCCACTCCACACCGGGAGGCCTTCACCCATCTACACCTCAGATCGCGATGTCACACGATCTCGACCAACGTGCCTGGGCATCACACCTAGCCGGCGGAGTCCAGGACGAGGGTGATCGGGCCGTCGTTCACGCTCTCCACCCGCATGTCGGCACCGAACCGGCCTCGCTCCACGCGGGCGCCCAGGCGCACGAGCTCGGCGCACACCGCGTCGTAGAGCGGCTCGCTCACCGGTCCCGGAGCGGCTGCCTGCCACGTGGGCCGGCGGCCCTTGCGCGCGTCGCCGTAGAGGGTGAACTGGCTGACCACGAGCACCGGCGCCCCGACGTCGCTTGCGCTCTGCTCCTCGCGCAGCAGGCGGAGGTCCCAGATCTTGCGCGCGGTCCAGGCGACCTCGGTGGGTCCGTCGTCGTGCGTGACGCCGAGGTAGACGAGCAGGCCCGGCCCGTCGAGCTCGCCGACGACCTCGCCGTCGACCCGGACGCTGGCGGAGAGGACCCGCTGGATGACAGCACGCATGGTGCAAGGATGCCGCCATGTCTGACGTGTTGCTGATCACGGTCGCCCCCACCGGGGCCGAGACCGCCAAGGCCGACTGCCCGCAGCTCCCCACCACCCCGGAGGAGATCGCCCGCACGGCCGCCGAGTGCGAGGCGGCCGGGGCAGCGATGATCCACCTGCACGTGCGCGACACCACGCACGCGCCCACGCTCGACCAGGGGCTGCTGCGGGAGTGGGTCGCCGCCGTGCGGTCGTCGTCCTCGCTGGTCGTCCAGCTGTCCACAGGGGGCTCGGTCCACGACCCGCTCGACGAGCGGCTGAGGGTGCTCGACGCCGAGCCCGACTCGTGCAGCCTCACCATGGGCACCACGAACTTCGGCGACGACGTCTTCCTCAACCCGTGGCCCTTCGTGAAGGACCTCTACCAGCTCGCCCTCGCCCGCGGCGTCGCCCCGGAGTTCGAGCTCTTCGACCTCGGCCAGGTGCACGCGCTCGGTCGGCTGGTCCGGGAGCACGGCGTCCCCGCCGGCGGCAAGGTCCACGTCGACTTCGTGATGGGCGTCCCCGGCGGCATGCCGGGCACCGCTCCCGCCCTCGTCGCGGGCGTCGCGGCCCTCCCGCCCGAGGTCACCTCCTGGTCCGCCACGGGCATCGGCCGCTCGACCCTCGCCGTCGCCATGGCCTCGCTGTCGATGGGCGGGCACCTCCGCGTCGGGATGGAGGACGTGCTCACCATCAGCCGCGGCGTACCCGTCGAGTCCAACGCCCAGCTCGTCTCCCGCGCCGTCGACCTCGGCCGGATCGCGCAGCGGACGCCGATGACGCCCGCCCAGTGCCGGGAGCTGCTCGGCCTCGCGTGAGGCTGTCGAACCTCGGGCGGTGAGTGAGCCACATTCTCAAGACGAGGAACGTGGCTCACGCACCGCTCGACGGGCCCCTAGGAGTCGTCGACCTTCTTCATGCCGACGAGGCCGGGGCGGTACGACGGATCCTCGAGCTGGGCGATCGTGGGTTGGCCGAACATCGGCAGGCCTTGCGACTTGCGGATGAAGCCCCAGACGACGGGGAGGACGAGCAGGACGACGAGGCCCACGCCGGCGATCAGCATCGGGTGGGTCTCGTCCTCGCCGGCGCCGAGCGGGGCCCAGCCGGCCTTGTCGAGCAGCGCGACGCCGCTCATCGTCAGCACGACGACGATGCCGCGCCGGATGAACGACTGCGGGACGCGCGGGGCGATGGCCGAGCCGATCAGGGTGCCGGGCACGGAGCCGAGGACGAGCGGGACGAGGATCGCCCAGTCGAGGCCGTGGAGGGCGATGTTGGAGATCGCGGCGGCCAGCACGAGCGGGACGGCCTGGACGAGGTCGGTGCCGACGAGGCGGACGGCGGAGAGGCCGGGGTAGAGCATCAGCAGCGCGATCATGATGACCGAGCCCGAGCCGACGCTGGTGATGCCGACGAGCAGGCCGCCGAGGGCGCCGACCAGGAGGGTCGGGATCGGCCGGATGGCGGGGTTGTCGTCGGGGTGGTCGCCGCCGCGGACGCGGAGCAGGTTGAGGTAGAGGCGCAGGGCGTACGTCGCCGCCGCGAGCAGGAGCGCGAAGCCGATGCAGAGCTTGAGCGTGTCGTCGATGTCCTCGGGCGAGACCACCCACGAGACCAGGTGGGGCCCGAGCAGCGCCATCGGGATCGAGCCGATCATCAGCCACTTCGCCAGCTGCATGTTGGGCGAGCCCTCGCGCTTGTGCACGATCGCGCCGCCGGACTTGTAGATCGCCGCGGCGGTCAGGTCGGCAGTGACGACCGTCGCGGCCTCACCGACGCCGAGGAAGATGAGCGCGGGCGTCATCAGGGCGCCGCCGCCCATGCCGGTCAGGCCGACCACGATGCCGACGAAGAAGCCGGCGGCGAGGATCGAGAAGAACGTGACGGTGATCCAGTCCATCAGGACTCCTGAGCGGTGAGACGGGGGACAATGTCGCTCAACATGGCAGTGATTGTGCCCGTTGCCTTCTCGGAGGCCGCCCTGCCCCGCCGGTAGGGGTCGGCGATGTCGTGCGCCGGAGTGGTGGGCACGCGGCGGGCGCCGGCCGCCGCGACCAGCTCGGGCCCGGTCAGGTCGGGGAGCTGCGTGATCGTCTCGGTGAACTGGCCGAGGGTGAAGAGCTTGCGGTGGTGCTGGGGGAAGTCGTCGAGGACGAACTGCCGGTGCACGGCCGTCGCGGTGAGGACCAGGTCGGCCTCGCGGAGCAGGCCGGCCCCGAGGTGCTGGCTGCGGAACTCGCGGCTGTCGATGCCCGCCGGGAGGGTGGCGACCATGTCGGGGTTCATCGGCTCGCCGTCCCGGGCATGGGTGCCGGCACTGCCGAAGTAGATGCGTGCGTCACCGGCGAGGTCGCGCGCGAGCAGCTCCATCGTGGGCGAGCGGCAGATGTTGGCGGTGCAGACGAAGAGCACCGCGAGAGCGTCAGGCATGCTCGTCGGTCTGCTGGGCGGTCAGGTGGAGGTAGCCGGCCTCGTCGAGGGCGACCAGCACGTCGTCGAGGGCGTCCTCGATGGTCCGCCCGGTGGTGTCGACCCGCACGGAGGCGTCGTCGGGCTCCTCGTAGGGCGAGGAGATCCCGGTGAACTCGGGGATCTCGGCGGCGCGGGCCTTGGCGTAGAGGCCCTTGCGGTCGCGGCGCTCGCACTCCTCGAGCGGCGTCGCCACGTGGACCAGGAAGAACGCGCCGCCGGCCTGCTCGACCATCTCGCGCACCTGCGCGCGCGTCTCGGCGAACGGCGCGATCGGCGAGCACACGGCCACCCCGCCGTGGCGGGAGATCTCGGCGGCGACCCAGCCGATCCGGCGGATGTTGGTCTCCCGGTCGGCCTTGGAGAAGGTCAGGCCGGCCGACAGGTTGCGGCGTACGACGTCGCCGTCGAGGCTGGTGACCGAGCGGCCGCCCTGCTCCAGCAGGAGGTCCATCAGGGCCCGGGCCAGGGTGGACTTGCCGCTGCCGGAGAGTCCGGTGAAGAACAGCACGAGGCCCTGGTCGGCGGGCGCCGGCTGGTCCTCCGCCACGATCTCGGCGATCGCCGGGGGGAAGGCGTCGCTGGTCGACGACGGCGCCCCCGCGCCGGTGACGAGCCCGGTGTCGGCGAGTGCGTGGACCGGGTCGCCGGCGGCGTAGGTCTCGAGCACCTGCGCGCCCAGGGCGTGGTCGGCGTCGACGTCGCCGTGCGACGGGAGGGGTACGGCGACCACGTCGGCGCCGTCGAGCAGCGCGGCCGCGGCGAGGGTGGCGCGCACCAGCGCCACCGGGGAGAGCTCGGAGGTGCCGGTGCCCACCAGCGCGACGAGCACCACCCGACCGAGTCCGCGCAGCTCGTCGAGGTCGGCCTCGGTGAGCGCGTCGACGACCGGGACGAAGGTGGCACCTGCGTGCTGCTCCCGGGCCTGCGCCGGCGTGAGGTGCAGGCGGCGGAAGGGGCCGTACTGCGCATGCGTCAGCGGCTCCAACGTGCCGTCGGCCGCGACCCGCGCCAGCGGGAGGCCCTCGGGGTCGACGAGCTCGGCCTCGGCGGCGCCGTCGGGGAGGTCGAGGGTGACCACGCTCCCCGGTGCGTTGAAGCGGTCGAGGGGGGCGTAGGCACCGGAGACCAGGAGCTCCAGGTCGTCGAGCTCGGTCGGCGTGGGGCAGTGCTGGATCACCCGCGCATCCTCTCACTGTGCCGATGGGAAGGACGCGGCGCTGAGGGGAAGGACGTGGCCGATAGCCTGCCGCCCATGTCTGCTGGTCCGTCCGTCGCTGGTCTGCCCGTCCCTGGTCTCCCCGTCGTGGCGGAGATCGTCCGCTCCGGCTTCGTGGAGGGGCATCACTACGGCTCGATCGTCGCCCTGGCCCCCGACGGCTCGGTCGACTGGTCCGTGGGCGAGGTCGCCGCGCCGGTGCTGCCGCGCTCGAGCAACAAGCCGATCCAGGCGCTGGCGATGGTGGAGCTCGGCCTCGACCTGCCGGACGACCTGCTGGCGCTGGCCTGCGCCTCGCACTCCGGCGAGCCGTTCCACGTCGACGGCGTACGCCGGACGCTGGCGTCGGCCGGTCTCGACGAGTCCGCCCTCCGGACGCCGCCCGACTACCCGCTCGACGACACCGCGCGCGAGGCCGTGATCCGGGCCGGCGGGCAGAAGTCGCCGATCCTGATGAACTGCTCGGGCAAGCACGCCGCGATGCTCGCCACCTGCGTGGCCCGGGGCTGGGACACCGAGACCTACCTCGAGGTCGACCACCCGCTCCAGGTGGCCATCGTCGAGACCTTCGAGCGCCTGACCGGGGAGCCCGCCACGGTGGCGATCGACGGCTGCGGGGCGCCGCTCCTGTCGGCCTCCCTGACCGGGCTGGCCCGCGCGTTCTCCGCGCTCGCCACGGCCACCGGGGGTCCCGAGCAGCGGATCGCCGAGGCGATCCGCCGTCACCCGGAGTTCGTCAGCGGGACCACGCGCGACGAGCTCACCCTGCACCGGGCGGTCCCGGGCCTGATCGGGAAGGCCGGTGCCGAGTCGGTCTACGCCGTCGCGCTCCCGGACGGCCGCGCGTGGGCGCTCAAGACCGACGACGGCGCGCCCCGGGTGCGTCCCGTTCTGATGGCAGAGGCCCTGCGCCGCTCGGGCGTCCTGGCCGAGGACGGCGTCGACGCGGACGCCGTCGAGGGCACAGGACGACTCGAGCTGCTCGGTGGCGGGAAGCCCGTCGGCGAGATCCGTGCTGCCTTCTAGCTAGCGCCTTCCGGCCAGTTCCTGCTGGCTTCGTGACGACCGTCACCGTCCCATTGTTTGCAAATTGCTAACTCGTGTTAGCACACTGGAGGCATGGTCAAGGAGAAGATCGGCGAGCTCGGCGACTACCTCAAGGAGCAGCGGCTCGCTGCCCAGCTGTCGCTGCGCCAGCTCGCCGACCAGGTCGGGGTCAGCAACCCCTACCTGAGCCAGATCGAGCGTGGGCTCCGCAAGCCGTCGGCCGAGGTGCTCCAGCAGCTCGCCCGCGCCCTGCGGGTCTCCGCCGAGCAGCTCTACGTGCGCGCCGGCATCGTCCACCCGGACACCGCCGAGGCGGGAGGTGTCGAGCTCGCGATCCTCGCGGACGCCGCTCTCACCGAGCGGCAGAAGCACTCGCTGCTCGACGTCTACGCGTCCTTCCTTGCCCTCAACGAGCGCGACGCCCGACCCGCCGACCCTGCATGACCAGCACATCCGACCAGCAGCACCCAACCAAGGAGAACGACATGGCCACCGCCAAGTTCGACATCAAGACCGCTGACCTGAAGAACCAGGCACTCAAGCCCGTCCTCGCCGGTGTCGGCGTGACCGACCTCGCTGTCGGCGCCGTCCGTGAGGCCGTCGCCGACGTGCAGAAGCGCGTCGCGGCCGTGCAGAAGCGTGCCACGCGCACCGCTGCCGACCCGAAGGCCGTCGTCAACGCCCGGGTCGACGCCCTCGCCAAGGACGCCCAGGCGCGTCGCGCCGCCGTCGAGGCCCGCGTCGCCGAGCTCCAGACCTACCCCGGCAAGGTCTCCTCGCTGGTCGACGACAACGTCGCGGCCGCGAACGCTGCCTACGCCGACCTCGTCAAGCGCGGCGAGTCCCTCGTGGGCCGGATCCGTCGCCAGGAGTCGACCGCCGCCGCCCGGGAGTCCGCGAAGACCACGGTCACCAAGGCCAAGACCACCGCGACCCAGGCCAAGAAGGCCGCGGACGCCACCGCCACGGCCGCTGACCGGACCTCCGCCACGAAGGTCGCCCCGAAGCCCCGGCCGACCGCCAAGAAGGCGACCCAGAAGGCCGCCGGCAAGAAGGCCGCCGCCACGACCGCGCGCAAGAGCGCCGCGAAGAAGACCGCGACCGCCCAGAGCAGCGCCAAGGCCACCGCCACCGCCGCGAAGAAGACGGCGACCAACGCCGCCCAGGCCGTCGTCGACGCAGCCGTGAAGGTCGGCGACTGAAGAGCCGCCGAGGCTGACCCGGGTCAGCTCTCGTTGTTCTGAGGAGGAGGGCCTCCGTCCGGTGGACGGGGGCCCTTCGCATCTTCGCCTAGTCTGTCCCTGTGGAACCGTGGATCTTCCAGAGCTGGCTGATGCTCGCCGTGCTCGTCGTCGCACTCGCGATCAAGGGCTTCGCATTCGTCAACGCGATGACCTTCTCCGCGGAGGCCTACGAAGCGGCCGGCAAGCTCACCAAGCAGGCGTGGTGCGTGATCACCGGCCTCGGCTTCGCCGCCCAGCTCGTGCTGATCGGCTCGCCGATCGGGATCATCAACCTGGTCTTCCTCATCGCCGCCCTGGTCTACCTCGCCGACGTGCGGCCCGCGCTGCGCGAGGTCACCTCGCCGCGACGCTGAACCGCTGCCCCCGCACCAACGCCAGCGCGAGCTCGACGTCGCTCTCGCTAGGCTCCGGTTCGCCCAGCTCCACGAGCAGGCCGGTGACCAAGTCACGCTCACGTGCGAGGACGGGCGCCACGACGGATCGAATGGCGAGGTCCCATCGGCTCGCCTCGACGATGGTCAACCAGATGCCGTCGAAGGCGCGTTCCGCGCGATTTCGAGTCGCGAGCGCGCGTGCCACCTGAACGACTCGACACTCGTCGTCGGTGTCGATCGCCCGGAGCTGACGGCGGGCAGCTGCCCCGCGCTCGCGGATCCACCGCTTCCCGTACCGCTCAGCGATCGCCAGACGCATGCGACCGACCGACGGGAACCATGCGGCCACGGCCTGCGGGGTCGTGTTGGCGGCGCGAGCCATGGTGCGCAGCGTCAGCCCGGACCAGCCGCCCGCGTGCAGCACCGGGATCGCCAGATCGGTCGCCCGCTCCGATCGCGCTGGCCTCCCGGGGGCGAACATCGGGCCGAATCGCATGCCGAAGGGGTCACCGTGCTGGTCCGCGTCATCGAGGTCGTCGCCCACCACGACAGCACACCAGCTCGAGGCACCCTCTCGCCGATCTCCTCCACAGGGACACCGAATCGCGAACTTGATTGACATCAATCAAGTTCGCGATCGCGTCCGGTGAGATCGGCTCGGGTCGAGGCTGACCTGCCCGGTGGGACCGAGGCGTCAGCCCAGGTAGCGGTCGAGCGCGGCGATCGCGTCCTCGGGCTCGAACCCGGTGGCGCGGATCTTCTCCAGCGACATCGCCGAGCTGAGCGGGCGCGGGGCGAACAGGTTGCCCTGCGCCAGCACGCCCTCGGCGTAGGCCGCCGTGGTCGTGCCGGTGACGTCGTCGGCACTGCGGCCGGAGCGCTCGAAGACCGCCTGGGCGATCTCCTGCCACGACATGGCCGGGCCGCCGTTGGAGAGGTTGTAGGTGCCATAGGGGGCGCCGGTCGAGATCAGGTGGCTGATCCCGCGGACGAGCTCCTCGGTGAAGGTCAGCCGGCCGACCTGGTCGTCGACGACGCTGGGCGAGACGCCCTTCTCGGCGAGCGCCTGCATGGTGCGCACGAAGTTCTTGCCGTCGCCGATCACCCAGCTGGTGCGGATCAGGTAGTGGCGCGGGGCGAGCCCGACGGCGACGTCGCCGGCGGCCTTGGACTGGGCGTAGACCCCGAGCGGGGAGAGGGGCTCGTCCTCGGTGTGGCCGGGGTCGAGCGCGGCGGTGCCGTCGAAGACGTACTCCGACGAGACGTGCACGAGCGTGAACCCGTGCACGCGCGCGAGCCGCGCCAGCGTCGCGGGAGCGGAGGCGTTGGCGGCCCAGGCCGCCACCCGGCCCTCGGTGGTCTCCGCGGCGTCGACGGCGGTGTAGGCCGCTGCGTTGAGCACGAGGGCGTAGTCGTGCCACGGCCACGCGTCGACGGCGGCTGCGTCGGTCAGGTCGAGCGAGGTGACGCCGTCGCCTGCGAAGAGGTCGACGCGGTCGGCGTCGGGGTGCTCGGCGTGGAGCGCGCGGCCGAGCTGGCCGAGGGCGCCCACGACGAGCGTCTTCTTCGGCTTCATCGGCACGACGTCGGCCAGGCGCGGGTTGCGGTGGTCCTTCTCGGAGATCTCCGCCTCGTCGAGCGGGATCGGCCACGGGATCGCGGCGGTCTCGTCACCGAGGTGCAGCGCGGGGTAGGCCACGCCGGGACGCCAGTGGTCGTTGACGAGGTAGGTGTAGGCGGTGCCGTCCTCGAGCGCCTGGTAGGAGTTGCCCACGCCGCGCGGCACGAAGACGGCCACCGACGGGTCGACCTCGATCGAGAAGGTCGTGCCGAATGACTCGCCCTCGCGCATGTCGACCCACGCGCCGAAGATCCGGCCGGTCGCCAGCGAGACGAACTTGTCCCACGGCTCGGTGTGGATGCCGCGGGTCGCGCCCCTCGAGGCGTTGAACGAGATGTTGTTCTGCACGGGGCCGAAGTCGGGCAGGCCCAGGGCGACCATCTTCTCCCGCTGCCAGTTCTCCTTGAACCAGCCGCGGGCGTCCCCGTGCAGGGGCATCCGGACGACGAGCAGGCCCGGGATCGGGGTCTTCTCGACGGCGAGCTCGGCCATCACTGGCCCTTCTGCGCGTACTTCGCCTCGGTCGCGTCCTTGTGGGGGCGCCACCAGTCCTCGTGCTCCTGGTACCACGCGATGGTGTTGGCCAGGCCGGACTCGAAGTCCTGGAACTGCGGCTGCCAGCCGAGCTCCTGGCGCAGCTTGCCGGACTCGATGGCGTAGCGCAGGTCGTGGCCGGCGCGGTCGGTGACGTGGTCGAACTCGTCGGCGCCCTTGCCCATCAGCGTGAGGATCAGGCGGACGACCTCGAGGTTGTTCTTCTCGCCGTCGGCGCCGATCAGGTAGGTCTCGCCGATCTCGCCCTTGGTGAGGATCGTGAGCACGGCCGAGGAGTGGTCGTCGGCGTGGATCCAGTCGCGGACGTTCTCGCCGGAGCCGTAGAGCTTGGGGCGGATGCCGTCGATGACGTTGGTGATCTGGCGCGGGATGAACTTCTCGATGTGCTGCCAGGGTCCGTAGTTGTTCGAGCAGTTCGACACGGTCGCCCGCACGCCGAAGCTGCGGACCCACGCGCGCACGAGGTGGTCGGAGCCGGCCTTCGAGGCGGAGTAGGGCGAGGACGGGTTGTAGGGGGTGTCCTCGGTGAAGCGCTTCGGGTCGTCGAGCTCGAGGTCGCCGTAGACCTCGTCGGTCGACACGTGGTGGAGGCGCTTGTCGTGCTTCCGCACCGCCTCGAGGATCGTGTAGGTGCCGAGGATGTTCGTCCTGATGAACGGGCTCGGGTCGTTGAGCGAGTTGTCGTTGTGCGACTCCGCCGCGTAGTGGACGACCGCGTCGTGGGCCGCGACCAGCGGGTCGACGGTGTCCTCGTCGGCGATGTCGCCGACGACGAGCTGCACCCGGTCCTCGGGCAGCCCCGCGAGCGACTCCTTCGAGGCGGCGTAGGTCAGCTTGTCGAGGACGGTGACGTTGAGATCGGTGTGCTCGACGAGGTGGTGCACGAAGTTCGATCCGATGAACCCCGCGCCCCCGGTCACGAGAAGGCGTTCCATGGCCCGGAGTCTAGGGTGCGACCGCGCCCGCCGCCGATCCGGTGAGCGTGAAGCTCGGCTGCGTCACCAATCCAGGGGAGTCGTACGTCGCGAGCCCGGCGCCGCTGCGCGTCCAGCCCTCCGGCAGTGCGTCGACGTCGTACCCGTCGGGCCACTGGACGGTGACCTTCAGCGCCTCGGGGGTGACCATGCCCTGCGGCGTCGCGTCGAGCCGGTAGGTCAGCGTGCCGTCACCGGGGGCGTCGGCGGCGGCAGGGACGACGTAGTCCAGGACGGCCTCGCGGGTCGCCCGCGGCGGCAGCACCAGCCGGAACAGCTTGTAGGGGCGGCCGTAGTAGTCGAACGTGTCGGTGCCCTGCGCCCTGCCGGCGGCGGTGGCGCCGGTGATCCGGGCTCCGTCGGGCAGGAACACGCCGACGGTCATGCCGTTCCAGCGGGTGCGCGGGCTGCCGCGGCGGGGGTCGCCGTAGATCTGGTTCTCGCCGTAGGGCGGGGAGTCGTTGAAGACCGAGACGGTCATCCGCACCTTCGCCGAGCCGTCCTCGCCCAGCGTCACCCGGCTGTCGACCGTGCGCTTCTGCCAGTAGTCCGACTTGGAGCGGTTGGTGTTCTGGTTGAAGACCGCGATGTAGTCGTTGTCGGTGTCGGAGAGCTCGCCGGACAGGCCGATGTCGGCGATCGCCGACTGCACGCCGGGGTCGCGCATCCAGAGCGCGAAGTGGCGGCCCTGCGCCGAGTCGCGCAGGGACTCGATCTTCGCCACGCCGTTGCCGGGCTCGAAGAGGCGCTCGGCGAAGACCGGGACGATCGCCCGGTTGAGGTCGTGGCGGGCGTCGTTGTCGGGGAAGGCGTCGTAGTCGCCGACCATCTTCTGGGTGAAGTTGTCCGCGTTGAGCTCGCCGTAGGTCGGGGCCTCGACCGGCCCGGTGATGCGCAGCATCTCGGCGAGCGCGACCACGTCGACGGCGATCACGCCGTCGGCCTCCTGGCCGGTGCGCCGCGCCCAGCCGCGCAGCAGCTCCTCGCCGGAGACCGACCAGTCGGGGGCGTAGGTCGCGGTGGAGATGCGCAGCTTGCCGTTGTGGAACGGGTTGCCCTCGACCTTCTCCCACCGTCCGACCTTGTAGAGGCGGGGGTCGGAGGTGTCGCGCGCCTCGCCGAGCGTGAGCCTGCCGCCCGAGACCTCCATCGGCGCGATGGTGAGCGGCGCTCCGCCCGAGAAGCGCTCCTCGGCCGGGTTGAGGAGCGTGAGCAGGTAGGTCCGGTCCTCGTCGACGCCCATCAGCGCCGGCAGCGCGTCGACCAGCGACGCGGCACGGCGGGCGCCCGACGCCAGCGGGGCGACGACGTCGCTGGCCTCGTCGCGTGCGTCGGCCAGCTGGGTGCCGATGCCGATCGCGGAGTCGCTCACCTGCGAGAGCTCGAGCTGGGCGTCGTCGAGCCTGGTGCTGGCGTCGCCGACCGCCTGCACGAGGCTGTCGAGGGCGTCGACGTCGACGGAGCGGTCGCCGAAGAGCGTGGCGTCCTTGCCGTGGATCGTCGGCCAGGCCCCGATCGCGATCTCGGCGGTGGCGGTCAGCTCGTCGAGCGCGTTGCCCAGGTGGCGTACGTCGGACACGGGCCCACCCAGGACCGGCACGAGGCTCCAGACGTCACCGCCGATGCCCTGCATCGCGCCCTGCACCTCGTCGGCGTGGCGGCGGGCGCTCTCGACGCTCGTGGTCGCGGCGCCGATGTCGCCGGCGCTGAGCGAGGCCTGCGCTGCCTCGAGGTCGGCCTTCGCGGCCTCGGCGTTGCCCGGCGCCTTGAGGAACGGGATGGCCAGCAGGCCCAGGACGACGACGAGGAGGAAGAGCGCACCGATGACGGTGGCCGGCCGGATCACCCGTCGCTTCGACGTGCGACGGGAGGACGGCATGCCCACATGGTGCCAAACAGTCGCCAGCGGCGTACGCCATAGTGTGCATCCATGCGCGGAATCATCCTGGCCGGTGGCACCGGCTCCCGACTGCACCCGATCACGCAGGGCATCAGCAAGCAGCTGGTCCCGGTCTACGACAAGCCGATGATCTACTACCCGCTCTCGACGCTGATGCTCGCGGGGATCCGCGACGTCCTGATCATCACCACGCCCCACGAGGCCGAGGGCTTCCACCGGCTGCTCGGCGACGGCTCGCAGTTCGGCATCAACCTGACCTTCGCGGTGCAGCCCAGCCCCGACGGCCTCGCACAGGCCTTCGTCATCGGCGCCGACCACATCGGCTCCGAGCGCTCGGCGCTGGTGCTCGGCGACAACATCTTCTACGGCTCGGGCCTCGGCTCGCAGCTGCTGCGGTTCAAGGACCTCGACGGTGCCGCCGTCTTCGGCTACCACGTCGCCGACCCGCGGGCCTACGGCGTCGTCGAGTTCGACGACCAGGGCCGCGCGCTGTCGCTGGAGGAGAAGCCGGAGCACCCGAAGAGCGACTTCGCGGTCCCGGGGCTCTACTTCTACGACAACGACGTGGTGCAGTACGCCGCCGAGCTGGAGCCGTCGGCGCGTGGCGAGCTGGAGATCACCGACCTCAACCGCCGCTACCTCGAGGAGGGCCGCCTCCACGTCGAGGTGCTGCCGCGCGGCACCGCCTGGCTCGACACCGGCACGTTCGACTCGCTCAACGACGCCTCCAACTTCGTGCGCACCATCGAGGGCCGGCAGGGCTTCAAGGTCGGCGCCCCCGAAGAGGTGTCGTGGCGCAACGGCTGGATGAGCGACGACGAGCTCGTGGCGCGCGCCGAGCCGCTGCGCAAGAGCGGCTACGGGGAGTACCTCCTCGGCCTGCTGAAGCACGGCTGACGCCGCCTCGGCACGCGATCTTCCCCAACCTGCGCCCGGCACGTTTCGACCCGGCGCGGGCGGGGGAGGTAGGGGTCACAGGACGACGCTCGCCACAGGAGGTCCCGGGTGCCCCAGTCAAGTGACCTGGAGTTCGTGCAGGGAGGCGCCGCCGAGCGCGCGGTCGCCGACGATCCCTTCTGGTCGACCGTGCTGCGCCGGCACGGCGACATCGACGTCGTCGTGCTCCCCCAGGAGCCGGCCGTCGAGCAGGTGGTGCCGGCCGACGAGCCCGAGGTCGACCCCGACCAGGCCCGGGCCGCGCTGCGCGGCCAGGCGGCTGCGTTCTGGAGTGAGCTCGGTCTCGACGCCGAGCCGACGCACGTCGACGACGTGTGGTTCGCCGGGGTCGCGCCCGGCACCCTGCGCTGGCAGGGCACCGCGACCTTCGAGCAGGTCGACCCGCTCCTGGCCTCCGCCGCCCTCGAGCGTGCGGAGCGCATCCTCGCCGCCGACGACGGCTGGCACACGCTCGTCCCCACCGACGGCCTGCCGCGGGTGATCGCCGGCCGGGCCGCGCAGCCCGGGCGCGAGGAGGTCCACGTCGTCCTCGCCTCGTCGACGCGCCTCGTGGTGCGGATGCGCTCGGCCCTGGTCCACGTCGGCGCCGTAGCGGCCGCCGCCTCCCTGGGGGGTGACGTCCGATGACGGAGCAGCTGGTCTGGGACCTGCAGGTCCTCCAGAAGGGCACGACCGGGTGGGAGTCGCAGGAGCGGCTGATGGACGCGACCGCCAAGGACTTCGGCGCCGCGTCGTCGGCGTCGCTGCCGCCGAGCGTGCAGGGCGCCGCGACGACGTTCCTGACCACGTGGGCAGGCCTCGCCGGTGAGAGCACCGCGATCGCGCAGGGCTTCGTCGGCGCGCTGAAGGCCACCGGCAACGACTACTCCACGACGGACGACGCCACCGATCGCCAGTTCAGCGACCTCGACGGACGGCTGGGGCCTGCGCGATGACGACCATCGAGGTCCCGGCGTCGGTGCCGGCACAGATCAAGAAGCCCGAGGGCGACCCGGGCGGCGTGGACGCCCTCGCCACCACGCTCTACACGGCGGCCGGACGCTACGAGGAGTTCGCCGACCGCTCGAAGGAGCTGCAGACCCTCGGCAGCTGGACCGGCAGCGCCTACGACGCCTACAAGGTGGCGTCCGGGAAGGCGTCCGGCGAGCACGCCGCCATGGGCACGACCGTGCGGCGCGTCGGGCGCGGCGTCACCTCGTTCGCCGACACCCTGCGCGACCTGCTCCGCGAGCACGAGGACCTCGTCGAGCGCAAGCGCACCCTGGACGACCGGCGCAACGCCCTCATCGCCGAGATCAACGCGGCCGCGGGCGCCACCGAGGCCGACATCGCGGCGTTCCGCCAGCGGGCCGCCGAGCTGCGCAGCGGGTACGCCGAGCTCGTCCGCGCCGACGACGACCTGCAGCGCCGCGTGCGCGACAACGAGACCCTGCTGCGCCAGGTCTTCCAGGCCGCCGACACGCTGGCCGAGTCGACCTCGGCCGACGGTGGCATCCCGCCGCTCGCCGAGGCGGCGATCAACCGTCCGGGCGCGCCCGGGAGCGGTGCCACGCCGGAGCAGACCAAGGCGTGGTGGGACGGCCTCACCGAGGCCGAGCGGGAGGCCGTGATCGCGGCCTACTCCGACCGCATCGGCCAGGGCAACGGCCTGCCGGCCGACGCCCGCGACCAGGCCAACCGGGTGCTGCTCGACGACGACCTCGCCCGCCTCGCCTCCAAGCAGGCCGACGGCACGATCTCAGAGGCCGAGCAGAAGGTGCTCGCCAACGCCGTGCAGGCGCGCGACTCCCTCGGCAACGCCGATGCCTACACCGATCCGCTCGACCCGAGCATCCGCCCGGGCGGCCAGCTCTGGCTCTACGACCCGGGGGCCTACGACGGCGACGGCCGCGTCGCGATCGCGGTGGGCGACCTCGACACCGCGCAGGACGTCGCCGTGTTCACCCCGGGCATCAACACGGACATGTCGGGCACCACCGGCTACACCGACAAGATGATGAACCTCTACGAGTCGACCCGCTACAACGGTGACGGCTCCAGCGTCGCCGCGATGTACTGGCTCGGCTACGACGCGCCGCACGGGCCGACCGACCTGGCCACCTTCACCGAGGGTCGCGCCGAGGACGGCGGGCGCCAGCTCTCCGAGGCGATCGACGGGCTGCGGGCCTCGCGCCCGGACGACCCCGCCCACCTCACGGCGATCGGCCACAGCTACGGCTCGACCACGACGGCGTACGCCACGCACAACAACGGCTCCGTCGACGACGTGGTGCTCATCGGCAGCCCGGGTGCGGGCCCGGCCGACACGGCCTCCGAGCTGGGACAGGGCAACGTCTACGTCGGTCGCGACAGCCGTGACTTCGTGGCGGTGCTCGGCGACGAGGGATGGATCGGGAAGTTCGGCCTCGGGCTCGGCACCGACCCGTCGTCGAAGGACTTCGAGGCGACCCGGTTCGCCGCCGAGGACGTCGACCGCAGCTGGATCCGCAACACCGGCGACGCCCACAGCTCCTACCTCGACAACGACTCCGAGTCGCTCTACAACATCGGCCGGGTCGTCGACGGCCACGGCGGCGACGTCAACGTCGTCGACCAGAGCTACGACCCGTGGTGGGGTCCGCCGCAGGACCCCGAGTGGGATCGCGAGCCGACGGCTGACCAGCCCGGGCGCTCGGACACGACCGCACGCCGGTGATGATGGAGGGCATGACCCGTCTCCCGCTGCGGCTGCTGCTCGTGCTCACCCTCGGGCTCGCCCTCGCGGCGTGCGGGGGCGGGCCGTCCTCCGAGGAGTCGGCCGACGCCCTGGCGTCGATGAAGAGCTCGGTCGACGACGAGCTGCGTGCGATGGCCGGCGTGCTCGACGCGTCCGGCCTGTCCGTCGAGCAGGCGACCGGGCGCGTCGACGACAAGGGCATGTCGACTCGTCGGGCCCAGGACTACCTCGCCCGGGCCGTGCTCGTCGGCTCCGGCGACGAGGCCGGCCAGGTCGAGCAGGCCGCCACCGCCCTCGAGGACGCCGGCTGGACCCGCAAGGCCGCCGGGCTCGACGCCGGCGAGGCCAACCCGTGGGTGCAGCTCGAGCGCGACGACTTCCGCACGACGATCGGCTGGACCAAGGTCGGTCCCCGCGAGCTCGCCCTCAGGCTCGACCAGGCCGGCGACGTCGAGGTCCCCGACG
The DNA here is from genome assembly GCF_900105585.1 of Nocardioides exalbidus. Taxonomy (NCBI): domain Bacteria; kingdom Bacillati; phylum Actinomycetota; class Actinomycetes; order Propionibacteriales; family Nocardioidaceae; genus Nocardioides; species Nocardioides exalbidus. The sequence continues at coordinate 802,004 of NZ_FNRT01000002.1, read as the reverse complement.
ACACCCCGGTCGTCGACCGGGACAACTCCGAGGACATCCCGCTCGACTGACGCCGCCTACGAGAGGTCGGCGGTGACCATCCGTGCCACGAGCTCCTCGAAGCGGACCGTGGGCGCCCAGCCGAGCTCCTCACGGGCGCGGCTCGTGTCGCCGACGAGCTCGGTGGGGTCGGCGGGGCGGAAGAAGGCCTCGTCCTGGCGGACGAGCCCCTCCCAGTCGGTGATGCCGGCAGCGGCGAAGGCGGCGGCGACGAAGTCGCGCACGGAGTGGGCGCGGCCGGTCGCGACGACGTAGTCGGACGGCTGGTCGGCCCGCGCGGCCCGGACCATCGCGTCGACGTAGTCGGGCGCCCATCCCCAGTCGCGCCGTGCCTCGAGGTTGCCGAGCACGAGCTCGTCGGCCTCACCCCTCGCGATGGCAGCCACCGTCGAGGTGATCTTGCGGGTCACGAAGCGCTGGTGGCGCCGCGGCGACTCGTGGTTGTAGAGGATCGCGCTGGAGACGTGGAGGTCGCGCTGCCGGAAGACCCGCGCCGACAGGTGGGCGAACGCCTTGGCGGCGCCGTAGGGGTTCACCGGGGCGACCGGGGTGTCCTCGTCCTGGGGAGACTCGGCCGGTTCGCCGAAGATCTCGGCGCTGGAGGCCTGCACGAGGCGTACGTCGCCGAGCCGGTGCGCGGTCTCCATCAGCCCGACGGCGGCGTGGCCGTTGACCAGCGCCGTGGCGTCCGGCTCGTCCCACGACTGGGCGACCGAGCTGATCGCGGCGAGGTTGTAGATCTCGGTCGGCGCGAGGTCGAGCACGAGGCGCCGGGTCGACTCCACGTCGGTGAGGTCGCCGCGGTGCAGCACGACCGCCTCGGGGCAGTGGTCCGGGTGGCCGTCGGAGGTGAGGACGAGCGCGTGGACGTCGTACCCCTCGGCGACGAGGCGCTCCGCGAGGTAGGTGCCGTCCTGGCCGCCGATGCCGGTGATGAAGGCCCGGGCGGTCACCAGCCGGCCTTGAAGGCGGCGATGTCGCTGTCGACCATCATCGCGACGAGCTCGGCGAACGACACGGTGGGCGTCCAGCCGAGCTTGTCCTTCGCCTTGGAGGCGTCGCCGATGAGCAGCTCGACCTCGGCCGGGCGCATGAACCGCGGGTCCTGCTTGACCAGGTGCGCCCAGTCGTCGACGCCGATGTGCTGGAAGGCGAGGTCGAGGTAGTCGCGGATCGACCAGGTCTCGCCGGTGGCGATGACGTAGTCGTCGGCCTCGTCCTGCTGGAGCATCCGCCACATCGCCTCGACGTAGTCGCCGGCGAAGCCCCAGTCGCGACGCGCGTCGAGGTTGCCGAGGGTGATGTCGTCCTGCAGCCCGAGGTGGATCCGGGCGACGGCCTGGCTGATCTTGCGGGTCACGAACTCCGGCCCGCGGCGCGGGGACTCGTGGTTGAAGAGGATCCCCGACGAGGCGTGCATGCCGTAGGACTCGCGGTAGTTGATCGTCATGTAGTGGCCGTAGACCTTGCTCACGCCGTAGGGCGAGCGCGGCCAGAGCAGGGTGCTCTCCGACTGGGGCACCTCCTGCACCTTGCCGAACATCTCCGAGCTCGAGGCCTGGTAGAAGTGGATCCGCGACGGGTCGTCGCCGGCGTGGAGGCGGACGGCCTCCAGCATGTTGAGCACGCCCATCCCGGTGACGTCGCTGGTGACGAAGGCGTTCTCCCAGGAGTAGGCGACGAAGGAGATCGCGCCGAGGTTGTAGACCTCGGTCGGGTCGGCGTCGCGCATCGCGCGCATCAGGCTCGAGAGGTCGGTCAGGTCGCCGTTGTGGAGCTTGACGTCGGGGACCAGGCTCTCGACGAGCTCGCGCCGCGGGTTGTTCTGGCCGCGGATCAGCCCGTGGACGTCGTACCCCTTCCCGAGCAGCAGCTCGGCGAGGTAGAGGCCGTCCTGGCCGGTGATTCCGGTGATGAGTGCGCTGGGCATGTGGGCAGTCTGTCAGGCATCTAGGGTGACGGCATGAAGATCCTCGTCAGTGGCGGTGCCGGCTACATCGGCTCGCACACCGTCATCCAGCTCATCGCCGCCGGCCACGACGTGGTGATCGTCGACAACTTCGCCAACTCCCACCCGACGGTGCTGGGCAGGCTGGAGGCGCTCACCGGGACGCGCATCGTGGCGCACTCCTTCGACCTCACCGACCACGACAAGACCGAGCACCTCTTCGCCACCGAGGACTTCGACGGGGTCATCCACTTCGCCGGCCACAAGGCCGTCGGCGAGAGCGTGGAGAAGCCGCTCGACTACTACGAGAACAACCTCGGCTCGACCTTCTCCCTCGTTCGCGCGATGCAGCGCTACGACGTCGACAAGCTGGTCTTCTCGTCCAGTGCCACGGTCTACGGCGAGGACCAGGCCGCCGCGACCGAGGACCGCCGGACCTACGCCACCAACCCCTACGGCTGGACCAAGGTGATGCAGGAGCAGATCCTGCGCGACGTCGCCGTGGCCGCGCCGCAGATGCGCTTCGCGCTGTTGCGCTACTTCAACCCGGTCGGCGCGCACCCCTCCGGCACGATCGGCGAGGACCCGTCCGGCATCCCGAACAACCTGGTGCCCTTCATCGCCCAGGTCGCGGTCGGCAAGCGCGACCGGCTGATGGTCTTCGGTGACGACTACGACACCGTCGACGGCACCGGCGTGCGCGACTACATCCACGTCGAGGACCTCGCCGCCGGGCACATCGCCGCCCTCGAGGCGCTGTCGACGTCGGACGTCGCCGTGCACACCTGGAACCTCGGCTCCGGGAAGGGCACCTCGGTGCTCGAGATGCTCCGGGCCTTCGAGAAGGTCGTGGGTCGCGAGCTCCCCTACGAGGTCGTCGCCCGCCGCCCCGGCGACATCGCGACGTCCTACGCCGACCCGTCCAAGGCCAACGCCGAGCTCGGCTGGAGCACGAAGAAGACGATCGACGACATGTGCGAGGACGTCTGGCGCTGGCAGTCCCAGAACCCCCAGGGCTTCTCGGGCTGATGCGCCGCCTCGTCGCGGTCGTCCTCGGGGTCGTGCTCCCGCTGGCGGCGGGCGCCGTCCCCGGCGCTGCTCGGGCGGACCACGGGCCGCCCGAGCGACGGCATGCCGGTGCCCCGGCGTCCACGAGGGTGTCCGAGTCCGTCCCGGTCGGTGCCCGGCCGCTCGAGGGGAAGGTGATCGTGATCGACCCCGGCCACCAGCTCGGCAACCAGCACTTCCCCGAGCAGATCAACCGGCAGGTGCCGGCCGGCGGCTTCACGAAGCCGTGCAACACGATGGGCACGGCGACCGACGGCGGCTACCCGGAGGCCACCTTCACCTGGCAGGTCTCCCGCGTCCTCGCCGAGCGGCTGCGCAAGCAGGGCGCCACCGTCAGGCTCACCCGCCACAGCAACCGCCAGGACCGCTGGGGCCCGTGCGTCGACGTCCGCGGGCGGGCCGGCAACGCCATCGGCGCCGACCTGAAGCTGTCGATCCACGGTGACGGCTCCTACGCCGCAGGCGCCCGCGGGTTCCACGTCATCGCCCCGGCCGACCGCGCGCCGTGGACCGACGACATCTTCGCGACCTCGCAGCGCCTCGCCCGGGCGGTGAAGGCAGGCCTGCTGGGGCGTGACTTCGTCGTCGCCACTTACGTCGCCGGCGGCGACGGCCTCGACGTCCGCTCGGACCTCGGCACCCTCAACCTCAGCGACGTACCCACCGTGATGGTCGAGCTCGGCAACATGCGCAATCCCGCCGAGGCCCGCGTGATGACGTCGGCGCGGGGACGCGAGCGTTACGCCCGCGGCCTCGTCGCCGGGGTGCGGGAGTTCCTCGACTGAGCACCATGCAGGCAGTTCGGCTCGGAAGCTATTCGGTCGAACGTGGCAGGTGAGGCGGTAACCGCGAACTGCCTTCGTGGTGCCTGTGGATGACGCCTGCAGGCGGGCTTCGTCGCTGAAAGCCTGTGGGCATGGACCCTGTCGAGGCGCTGCGCGAGCTCGGCGGCGTCGCGACCTTCGGTGAGCTGATCGCCTGCACCACGCGCTCGGAGCTCGACCGGGCAGTCCACCAGAGCCGCATCCTCAAGCCGCGGCACAACAGGTACTGCCTCTCCACCGCTGATGCGACGAGGCGAGCGGTCGCCGCGACGGGCGGCACCGCGTCACACCTGAGCGCTGCCCAGGAGTTCGGCTGGAAGCTCAAGCACGATCCGGTGAAGCCGTGCATCACCTTGCCTCGCAGCGCCCGCAAGCCGTCCGGCAGCTACGAGCTCCACTGGGCAGACCTCTCCGACCGGGAGCGGCGCCGGAACGTCACGTCCAGGACGCGCACCGTCATCGACTGCGCGAGGTCGTACGACTTCGACGTCGCGCTGTCGGTCGCTGATTCGGCACTCCGGGAGGGCATCCTCGACCAGGACGACCTGCTCGTCGCCGCTGCCAGGAGCCCACGCACCGGCAGGGCACGTGCCCAGCGAGTCGCGCAGCACGCCTCGCGGCTGCGCGCCAACCCGTTCGAGTCGTGCCTCTACGCGATCGCGATCACCGTCCTCGGACTGTCGGTGAAGCCGCAGGGTCACGTGCCCGGGTTGGGGTTCGTCGACCTGCTCGACCGTGTGCTCGGCATCGTGATCGAGGCCGAGTCGCTCGAGCACCACTGGACCAGGGCTGGTCTCCAACGTGACGTCGATCGATACACGACGGCTGCCCGACTCGGGCTGGTCGTGGTCCGCTTCACGTGGGCCGACGTGATGCACCACCCGGACGACGTTGCGACCGCCCTGGCGGACGTCGTCGAGTGGCGCACCATGCAGGCAGTTGGACGGCACGGCCTCGCGGCGTGAGCGTGATGGCGAAGCTGGGCTCACCAACTGCCTTCCTGGTGCTCGGTCAGCGGACCTCGAGCATCTCCAGGCCGCGGAGGACCACTCGGAGGTGGGAGACCTCGTGGATGCGCAGGAGGTGGGTGCCGCCGAGGGCGGCGAACATGGCGTAGAAGCCCTCGGCCTTGCGGAACTCGTCACCGAAGATCTCGTAGGTGTGGGGGACCACGTTGCAGACGGGCACGCCGAGGGGGCGGAGGCGGAACGTCTGGGTGAGGACCCGCGTCTGGTGGCGCGAGCGCGTCATCGGGTCCATCAGGTTGCCGTAGACGAAGCCCATGCCGGGGTCCACGACGACCTTGTCGACGCCGAGCTCGCGGGCTCGGGCCAGGCGCGGGGTGAAGTGGTCGACGAGGACCGGCATCGGGTCGGCGTCGGGCGGGACGTCGGCGACCTCGCGGACGTTGGCGGTCTCGCCGAAGCACATGACGACGGCGGCGTCGTACTCCGCGGCGAGGGTGAGCATCTCCTCCTCGTGCTGGCGCCCGGTCATGTTGAGGACCCGCGCGCCGGCGTCGAGGCAGGCGCGGACGACGGCCGGCTCGTAGGTCTCGACCGAGACGACCGCGTCCTGGACGAGGCCCTTCACGGCGGGCACGAGCATGGCGATCTGGTCCTCGGGCGAGACCCGGAGGGTGCCGGAGTTGCTCGACTCCGCGCCGAGGTCGATGATCTGCGCCCCCTGGGCCGCCTGGATCCGGCCCATCCGGACGGCGTCGTCCGGGCTGGTCGCGACGCTCTCCTTGTAGCTCGAGTCGCGGGAGAGGTTGACGCAGCCCATCAGCGTCACCGCGCCGTCACCGATCGTGACCGACCCGTGCGGTCCGTCGATGACCACCGGGGCGACGGGGCTGGCCCAGTCGTCGCCGTGGGCGTTCTGGAGCGCGGCCAGGTCCGCAAGGGTGATCACGCTGGTCAGGGTAGGCGGCAGGATGAAGCCCGTGACCGGACACCTCGAGATCCAGCGCCTGGCCGACCTGTCCGACGACGAGCTCGTCGCGGCCTACGCCCCGCGCAGCGGGCCCTGGCTGCGGGTGAACTTCGTCAGCACCGTGGACGGTGCGGCCACCGGCTCCGACGGGCTCAGCAAGAGCATCAACGACGACGCGGACGGCCGGGTCTTCGACGCCCTGCGGTCGCGTGCGGACTGCCTCGTGGTCGCGGCCGGCACGCTCCGTGACGAGGGGTACGACGTCCCGCGGCTGCCGCTCGTCGTCGTGACCCGCTCGGGTGACGTCCCGCCCAAGCTCCGGGACGCGCCGCCCGGTCGCATCCTGATGGCGACGGTGGCGACGGCCGACGGGTTGGCCGAGGCAAGGCACGTCCTCGGCGAGGGCAACGTCATGGTCCTGGGCGAGGAGGAGATCGACCTGGCCGCCCTCAAGGCGCAGCTCGCCGACCGCGGCTGGGACGAGCAGCTGTGCGAGGGCGGGCCTTCGCTGTTCGCGGACCTGCTGGCGGCCGGGGTCGTCGACGAGCTGTGCTGGACGGTCGTGCCGCGGCTGCTCGGGGGCGACGGTCCGCGGATCGCCACCGGTGCCGATGTCGACGTCGCCCTGCGCCCCGTCCTGCTGCTCGAGCAGGACGGGACGCTCCTGGGTCGCTGGCTGGTGGAGTAGTCAGCCCACTGCCGGGTAGTCGACGACGAAGCTCGGCGTGCCGGAGCGGGTGCTGTCGACGCGGTCGCCGACCCCGTTGACGACGTGCTCGATGCTGCCGGCGTCGAGGTTGACCGTCATCACGTGGTGCAGGCGTACGCCGTCGCGCTCGGGCACCTCGAAGCCGTTCTCGGTGGTGATCGAGGGGTCGTTGCGGTTGAAGACGTAGACCCCGCCGCCGAAGAGCTGGTGGCGCGTGACCCGGTCGGTCACCCGGTAGCCGGGCCAGCCGAGCGTGCCGTCGGGCTGGGTCCAGTCCGCCTGCGAGGGCGGGTCGTAGGGCAGCTCGTTCTGGTAGAGCACGACGTGGCCGTCCTCGCCGTTCCAGACGGTGTTGTCCTGCTGGAAGTGCTCGACGAAGAGCCCGGTCGCCCTCACCCGGTCGCCGTCGACGACCACGCCGACGCGCCCGGTGTTGGTGTTCCATCGGTCGGTGTCGCCGGCGACGCCGGCGGTGAAGCCCTCGACGCCGTGGTCGGCGCGCCACACCCAGATGTGGTCGATGAGGACGTCGTCGGCGTCGACGACCAGTGCCGTGTCGACCTTGCCGACGTGGGGACCGCCGACGCGGAAGTAGACATCGTTGAGCGTGGTGCTCGGGGTCGTGGTGCGGCCCTTCCGCCAGTGGCCGTGCCCGTGGCCCCGCCCGCCCTCGATGCGCATGAGGTTGCGCGAGAGGCCGGTGCCGGCGTCGATGGTGACCCCGGCGACGACGACGCCGCGGGCGTGGGAGTCCACGACGACCGGGGTCGCTCCGCGCGTGGCGGTGAGGGTCGCGTGGCCGAGGCCGAGCACCACCGTGTCGCTGCGCCGGATCACCAGGCTGCGGTCGACGTCGTACACGCCGGGGGTGAGCAGCAGGTTCTTGCCGCGGGCGAGCGCCTTCGCGATCTCCTTCGCCGACTGCTCGGGCGAGGCGACGTGGAACGCCGACAGCGGGAGGTCGCGGCCGGCGGCCCGGCCGGTCGTCCAGTCCGGGCCGACGGAGTCCGTGCGGGCGTCCGGCACCCGGACGCGCCACGCGCCCGCCTGGTCGACGTACAGGAACGGCTTCTCCCGGCTCAGCGGCGTGCGGTCGAGTGTCGTGTAGGTCTCGGTCGGGAAGCTCGCCTCGGACGGGGCGCCGGTCGTGCCGGCGAAGACCTGGTTCCACACGCCGTTGGACCACGCGCCGACCTCGCTGTTGCGGGTCAGCCACTGCTGCTGCGAGCCGTTGATGACGGTGCCCGCACGCGAGTCGGCGAGGTAGCCGCCCGAGGCGAACTGCGGCCCAGCGGTGCAGTAGTCCATCAGCGAGAGGTCGCCGCCGCGGATGTCGACCCGGCGCAGCGACGCGGCCTGGGACGTGGCCCAGAAGTTCGCCGTCGTGCGGCAGCCGTCCTGGCCGGCGCCGTTGACCTGGATGGTGAGGTTGGACAGCGAGCGCCAGAAGTTGTTGAGCGCGACGCAGTAGGGCGTGGTCGGCCCGTCGGTGAGGCAGCGGTTGTAGACCTCGACCTTGCCGTTGACCACGGTGTCGGACGGCGACGCGCCGAGCCCGGCGACCTCGGTGTAGTAGCCGACCTTGATCTGGAGCGGCTCGGCGTCGGTGCCGTAGGTGCCGGGCCGGAACAGCAGCGCCCACCGCTCGGACGACATCTCCGCGTCGACCTGCTGGGCGTAGATCTCGTCGGCCTTCGCCTGGATCTCGGCGACCGGCATCGAGTCGTCGAAGACGATCGTGCGGGGGCCGAGGTCGACCGGGCCCTGCGACGGCGGGTGAGCCGGCGGGTGGTGGTCGCGACCGGCGACGGCGCTGGGGGCCGAGGCGATCGGCGCGAGGCCGACCACCCCGAGGACCAGGGCCGTGACGACGGCTCGCAGGGGAGTACGGCGACGTGGCTGGCGTGGCATGGGGGACGACCCTTCCCGAGTGTGAGAGCGCTTCCACCCGGAGTCTCGCACGCATGTGTGACGAGCGCCACACCTACGACGTCGCCGTGTGCGGGCGTGGCTCAGTCTGTCGGCAGCGCCGCCAGTAGGGCGTGGTTGAACGCGGGGATGTCGTCCGGGTTGCGGCTGGTGATGAGGTTGCCGTCGACGACGACCTCCTCGTCGACCCACTCGCCGCCGGCGTTGCGGATGTCGGTCTGCAGGCTCGGCCAGCTGGCGAGCCTCTTGCCCCGGACCCGGTCGGCCTCCACGAGGGTCCACGGTGCGTGGCAGATCGCCGCGACGGGCTTGCCGGAGTCGACGAAGTCGCGGATGAACGCCACCGCCTCCTCGTCGCCCCGCAGGGCGTCGGGGTTGGCGACGCCGCCGGGCAGGACGAGGGCGTCGTAGTCGCCGATCGAGACGTCGCTGACGCGGCGGTCGATGCGCTGGGTGCTGGACTTGTCGAGGTGCTCGAAGAGCTGGACCTCGCCCTCGTCGAGCGACACGAGCTCGGCGGTGTGGCCGGCGTCGACCACGGCCTGCCACGGCTTGGTCAGCTCGACCTCCTCGACGCCCTCGGATGCGGTCAGGAATGCGATGCGCTTGGCCATGCCCCCACGCTCGCTCGCCCGGTCGAGCGCGACAACACACGTCGGGGTGAGGCCTCTGCGACGAGGGCGCTAGCGTCGGCGGCGTGAGCGACACCGACCAGGCCCCCGCGCTGTCCGACCTGACCATCGCCGTCCTCGGCGGCACCGGGCCCCAGGGCCGCGGGCTCGCACGGCGCTTCGCCGGCGCCGGCCTCGACGTCGTGCTCGGGTCGCGCGACGCCTCCCGCGCCGCCGAGACGGCGCAGACGCTGTCCGCGGTCGGGAAGGTGCGCGGGGCGAGCAACGCCGAGGCGGCAGCGGCCGGAGACATCGTGCTGGTCGTGGTGCCGTGGGACGGCCACGCGGAGCTGCTCGCGTCGCTGGTCGACGTGCTGGCCGGCAAGGTCGTCGTCGACTGCGTCAACCCGCTCGGCTTCGACAAGCAGGGCGCCTACGCGCTCCCCGTCGAGGAGGGCTCAGCGACCCAGCAGGCCGCCGCGATCCTGACGGAGTCGCGGGTGGTCGGCGCCTTCCACAACGTCAGCGCGGTGCTGCTCGAGGATCCCGAGGTCGAGCGGATCGACACCGACGTGCTGGTGCTCGGCGACGACCGCGAGGCGACCGACCTCGTGCAGTCGCTCGCGGACGTGGTGCCCGGGATGCGCGGGATGTACGGCGGCCGGCTCCGCAACGCGCACCAGGTCGAGGCGCTGACCGCCAACCTGATCGCGATCAACCGCCGCTACAAGGCGCACGCCGGGGTGCGCGTCACCGACGTCTGATCAGCCGATCAGGCCGCTGTTGTCCTTCGCCAGCGAGCGGGAGATGACCATCCGCTGGATCTGGTTGGTGCCCTCGAAGATCTGCATCACCTTCGCCTCGCGCATGTAGCGCTCGACGGGGAAGTCGCGCGTGTAGCCGTAGCCGCCGAGCACCTGGACGGCGTCCGTGGTGACCTTCATGGCGTTGTCGGTGGCGACGAGCTTGGCGATCGACGCCTCGCGGGAGAACGGCAGCCCGGCGTCGCGGAGGCGGGCGGCGTGGAGCATGGTCGCGCGGGCGGACACGATCGCGGCCTCCATGTCGGCGAGCACGAAGGCCAGGCCCTGGTGGTCGATGATCTTCGTCCCGAAGGTCTCCCGCTCACGGGCGTACGCCGTCGCCGCGTCGAGGGCGCCCTGGGCGAGGCCGGTCGCGACCGCGGCGATGCCGAGGCGGCCGGAGTCGAGGCCGGCGAGCGCGATCTTCAGGCCCTCGCCCTCGGCGCCGAGCCGGCGCTCGACGGGCACCCGGACCTGGTCGAAGCGCATCGTCGCCGTGGCCGAGCCGGTGAGCCCCATCTTGCGCTCGGGCGGGTCGGCGGACAGGCCCTCGGCGTCGGCCGGGACCAGGAAGCAGGAGATGCCCGCCCCTCGAGAGGCGCCGGCGTCGTCCGACGTCCGGGCCATCACCTTGTAGAAGTCGGCGTGTCCACCGTGGGTGGTCCAGGCCTTGGCGCCGTTGATGACGTACTCGTCCCCGTCGAGCTTCGCGATGGTTCGCATCGCGGCCGGGTCGGAGCCCGCGTGCGGCTCGGAGAGGCAGTAGGCGCCGAGCAGGTCGCCGGAGAGCATGTCGGGCAGCCACTCGGCGCGCTGCTCGTCGGTGCCGTAGTAGGCGAGGCCGAAGCAGGACAGCGCGTGCACCGAGACCCCGACGCCGACCGAGGCCCACACCGCCCCGATCTCCTCCAGCACCTGGAGGTAGACCTCGTAGGGCTGCTCGCCGCCGCCGTGCTCCTCGGGATAGGGCAGGGACAGCAGGCCTGCCTGGCCGAGCATCCGGAAGACGTCGCGCGGGAAGGTCTCGGTCGCCTCCGCCTCCGCCGAGCGGGGCGCGAGCTCCTTCGTCGCGATCTCGCGGGTCAGGGCGAGCAGGTCGCGGGCCTCGTCGGTGGGCAGCTGGCGGCGGGCGGTCATGTGGCGGACGTTACCTCCGGTGCCGGCGCCGGGCGCGATCGAGGAGGCCGAGCTGTGGCCACGAGGGCAGCCGTGGCCGCACTGGGTGTTCAGCCACACGTGTACGGGTCGGTCGGGATCTGATCAGTACACGTGCGGCGGAACACCCAGCGCGCGGACACCTGCCCTCGTCCGGCAGCGTGGCGGCCCAGAGAGGGGGCGGGTCCGCCTGTGGAGAACGCCCCACGGTCGATCGGGCGGACCTAGGTTCTCGCGCATGGAGCTCTGGACCGAACGGCAGGCGACGAGGCACCTCGCGGTCCCCGGGGTCGGTCGCGACGGCGCCCGCAGTGCGTTGAAGGCGGGTGTCGCTGGACGCCCGCTCGAGGTGAGCAACGCGCTCCTCTACGACGCGGATGCCGTGCGTGGCGCGCTGGGCAGGATGGACCCGCCGTGCGAGCTGCGGCTGCGGACGCGCCGGCCGATCTTCGTCGCACGCGTGTGCCCGCGCATCGCGGACGTCGAGTCGGGCTGGCGGTCGTGGCGTGGAGCAGATGTGCTCGCACCGCGTCCCGAACAGCTCGACGCTGCGCGCGGCTGGTGGCACCTGGGCGAGCGGACGAGGAGGCTGGTCAGGATCCTCGGGCCGGAGCGTGGCGTGCCTTTCGTCGTCACCTGCGGCGGGATCGTCGTGCTCGGCGCCGAGATCACCGGCATCGACCACGACCTGGTGGCCGAGGGCACGGCCATGAGCGAGGGCCGGCGCTCGTCGTCGCGTCAGGGCGGCGGCTACAGCCGCCTCGCGCGAGCCTTCGTGCTGGACGACCCCGGCGCCTGGTTCGACGGTCAGCTCGGTCGGCGGTTCACGCTCGGCCCGGGAGGGCCGTTCCGGGTGGTCTTCAGCCGGGGACCGGCCGGGACGTAGAGCTGGGTCACGCCGGGGGACGCACCATGCCGGCCTCGGCCATGACCGCGAGGGCGTCGGCGACGAGCGCCGGCGCCTCCGGGTGGGCGCCCCAGAGGGCCTCCGCCTCGGCGACGAGGTCGTCGACCGACTGCGGCGACGCGAGGGCCAGCCAGACCACGACGCCGAGGCCGGCCAGCACGTGGACCCGGTCGTCGACCATCAGGACCAGCTCGTCGTCGTACTCCACCGCGTCGCGCCACGCGGCGCGGGTCCATGCGCCGACGACGGGTTCGCCCACCTCGGCGGAGGGGTGGTGCAGCCGGGCCGGCGGCGGCTGGCCCTCGAGGTCGAGCAGGTCGACGAGGTCGTCGATCCAGCTCTCGAACTCGGTGTAGCTCAGGCCCCACACGCCTCCGCAGGCGTCGATCGTGTCGGCGAGGCGCAGGATCGGGTGGTCGAGCCGGGCGAGCGAGGACGTCTGCTCGACGATCTCGGCGATCGCGTGCGCCTGGTCGAGCGGCACCAGGCCGTCGTCGTCGGTGCCCCGGTGCAGGAGCACGATGCGGTGGAGCCAGGCCTCGTCGGGCGGTAGGACGAGGCCGAGGTCGTCGGGGGAGAGCGACTCCTTGTGCAGCGGCACGAGCGGGTCGGTGATCACGGACAGCGGCTTCGGGTGGGCGTGCACGCCGAGCCGGTCGTCGATCGAGGTGGTCTCGTCGGAGAGGTAGCCCAGCCGCGCGGCCAGGAGGCGGATCGCGGTCGTCTTGCCCGATCCCGACGGCCCGATGACGGTGAGCGTGCGGCCCTCGTCGTCGGCGACGGCGCCGGCATGCAGGTTGATCCGCCGGCCCGCGGTGGCATCGAGCGCCGCGAGCGTCACGCGGGTGGTGACCGCGTAGTCATGGGCCACCTCGTCGTCCGAGGCGATCTCCGAGGCCTCGATCGAGGTGACCGCCGGCTGGTCGGTGAGGGCGCGGCTCCACTGCCGTCGCAGGCGTGCGGCGGTGTCACCGGTGGCGGGGATCCCCACCGGGACGCCGAGGGCGTCCACGACGACCTCGTCCGGCTGGCCCACGTCAGTCACGTGGCAAGCCTAGGGTGTCCGCGTGGGCTGGATGCGCGACCGTCGGGTGCTGGCCGGACTCGCAGCGGCGTACGTCGTCGCGCTGGCCGTGCTGGTCGGTGGCCCGTGGGGCTGGGCGCTCAACCGGCTGACGGTGCGGTTGTACGTCCTCTTCCGCTACGACGTGCCGATCGCACCCGGTGGGGCGCTGCCGGAGCACTACGGCGTGCTGCTCAACGTCGTGCTGTTCGTGCCAGTGGGTGCACTGATCGTGGTGGTGCTCGGGCGCCGGTGGTGGTGGGCCACCGTCGCCGCGGCAGCGCTGTCGGGTGCGATCGAGCTGGTGCAGCTGGCGTTCCTGGCCCGCGAGGCCAGCTGGGGCGACGTCGTCGCCAACACCGCCGGTGCCCTGGTCGGGGCGCTCGTCAGCGATCTTCTTCGTCGGCGAGCCGGATGATCACGAGCTGGTCGACCAGGTCGAACACGTCGTCCCTGATGTCCGCGGCGTCGGTCTCCGACAGCTCGGCCGCGCGCTCGGTGATCTCGTCGATCGTCCCGCCCTCCGCGAGCGCGAGCCACACGATGCACCCCGAGCCCTCGAGCAGGATCGGCGGGCCGCCGGGCACGCGGGTCATGTATGCCACCGGCAGGTCGCCGCCGTCGAGGTCGTCCTGGCTGACCCACGCGACGTCGTCGGCGATCCGGTAGTGCAAGGTCACCGTTTCCTCACCCGCGCCTCCCACTGCGAGCGCGCCCGCGAACGGACCTCGTCCCTCGCCTTCTGCAGGCGCTCGCGCTGCTTGGCACGGATCTCCTCCTTGGTCGGAGGCCGTCCGAGCTCCATCCTCAGGTGGTCCTGGTTCACCCGCATCGCGGCGGTCAGCAGGTGCGACTTGGCGCGGACGCCCCGGGCGGCCGCCCACCGTGCCCGCCACTCGCCGATCCGGGTGCCGCCCTCGAGGAAGTGGCGCCAGAGGAGGTACGTCGGGTCGTCGCGGTGCTGCTCGAGCTCGCCGATGCCGGCGGCGAGCGCGACCTCGGCGCCGAGCTCGGCGGCCAGGGACCGGACGTCCGCCTGCTGCTCGGCATCGGCGGCCTCCCAGGCGTACTGGACGTCCGTGGTGCCTCCGGAGCGGGCGGAGTGCAGCACGAGGATCAACCGCTGGGCGGCGGTTCCGGGCACCGGGCACGGCCGGTGGGCGATGGGGTGATGGATCAGGTCGCGGGCGAAGATGTCGAAGGCGTGCTCGGCGTCGACGGTCACGCCGGGCCAGTGCAGGTGCACGTCGACCCAGCCCCAGTCGTCGTGCCACCAGTTGGCGGCGTGGGCGAAGACCGAGCCTGCGGCGAAGGTCGTGCGCTGCTCCCAGCCGCTCGACTCGAGCGCCGTCACCAGCGCGGGCAGGTGGCGCGGCCGGACCAGCACGTCGACGTCGCTGGAGTGGCGACCCGGCTCGCGCAGGCCCGGCAGCACGGCCGGTCCCTTGAGGTGGAGCAGGTCGACACCGTGCAGGTCGGCGAGCGCCTGGACGACGGTGTGGGACAGGTGGACGCGTGCTGCGATGGGGATCGCGCCGAGAGCGTCGTCAGTGGGCTCGTCGCCCGTCGGGTCGTGCTCGTCCACGCCTCACCTCCCGCCTGCCTACCGCCGTCCGGCCTCTGTCCAGGTCGACCTCGCTGCTCCCATCGTGCCAGCACGCGTGTCGCCGTTTCGCCCGGTCCGCACTGGCGGACGCCCTAGACTCGCGACCATGACGTTCGGGGATTTCGTCCGGCTGAGCCGCGCCTACGTCTGGCTGCTGATCGGCTGCACCATCCTCGGCGCCCTCCTGATGGTCGCCAAGACGACGCAGGACCCGGTGCTCTACGCCGCCAACGCGTCGGGCTTCGTCAAGGTCGGCAACGCCACCACGGCGGGCGAGGAGCAGAACAACGCCCAGCTCGCCGAGGACAAGGCCAACCTCTACGCGTTCCTCGTCTCCAAGCTGCCGGTCGCCCAGCTCGTCGTGGACGACCTCGGGCTCGACGTCCCGCCGGAGGCGATCGCCGGCAACTTCTCGGCCTCGGTCGACACCACGGTCAACGCCCTGACGGTCACCGCGACCGCCAGCACCCCGCAGGACGCGCAGGACCTCGCCAACGCGGTCATCAAGGCGGTCGTCGTCTACGCAGCGCAGGTCGACAACGGCGGCACCACGCCCAAGGGCGACTCGCTCGCGACGATCGTGCCCCTCGAGGAGGCGCAGCTCCCCGGCGCGCCCTTCACGCCGAACTACCAGAAGGCCGCGATGTACGGCGCGGCCGGCGGCCTCGGCCTCTGCTACGCCTTCCTGGTGGGTCGCCGGCTCATCGACCGCCGGATCCGCTCGGCGAAGCACGTCGAGGAGGCGACCGGTGCCTCGGTGCTCGGCATCATCCCCAAGGAGGACGCGCTCGGACGCGGCCACCGTGGTGTGCGGGGCGACCTCGGCCGAGCCGCGGAGTCCTTCCGCCAGCTGCGCACCAACCTGCGCTTCGTCGACGTGGACAATGAGCCACGTCGCATCGTCGTGACCTCCGCGCTCGCCGGTGAGGGCAAGTCGACCGTGTCGTCCAACATCGGTCGCCTCGTCGCCCAGGCCGGCACGCCCGTGCTGCTGATCGACGCCGACCTGCGGCGTCCGCAGATCGCCTCGACGTTCGAGATCGACGGCGCAGTCGGCCTCACGCAGGCGCTCGCCGGCGACGTCGACATCCGCGACGTCATCGTCGACTCCGGGCTGACCAACCTCAGCGTGCTCCCGGCCGGGCGCATCCCGCCCAACCCCAGCGAGCTGCTCGGCTCGCTGCGCATGAAGCAGTTCATCGAGGACCTCTCCCACGACTACTTCGTGATCCTCGACGCCCCGCCCCTGCTGCCCGTCACCGACGCCGGCCTGCTGTCCGCCTTCTGCGACGGCGCGCTGCTCGTCCAGGCCGCCGGCAAGACGCAGATCGAGCAGAGCCAGCACTGCCGCCGCATCCTGGACCAGGTCGGCGGCCGGCTCCTCGGCGTCGTGCTCAACAAGGCGCCGATCAAGGGCGCTGCGGCCATCGCCTACGGCGGTGGGTACGGCGGCTACGGGGGCTACGGCGGCTACAAGTCCGAGTACGCCTCGCGGGAGGCGTACTCCACCGCGGGCAAGGGCCGGCGCAAGCTGTTGAAGGTCGGCAAGAAGGACTGATCAGTACGCGCCACGGCTGCCGACCACGGCCGTGACGGTGCGCGCCAGGATCAGCAGGTCCTGGACCATCGACCAGTTGTCGACGTAGTAGAGGTCGAGGCGGACGGTGTCCTCCCACGACAGGTCGGAGCGCCCGGAGACCTGCCAGAGTCCGGTCATGCCGGGGAGCACGTTGAGCCGGCGCAGCATGTCGTCCTCGTACTGCTCGACCTCGCTCGCGAGCGGCGGGCGGGGGCCGACCAGGCTCATCTCGCCGCGCACGACGTTCCAGAGCTGCGGCAGCTCGTCGAGGGAGAACCGACGGATGAATCGGCCCGGCCTCGTGATGCGGGGGTCGGCGGCGTCCTTGAAGAGGACGTGGTCGCGCGCCTCCATCTCGGCCAGCATCGCCTCGGCGTCGACGTGCATCGACCGCAGCTTGAGGCAGGTGAACTCGACGCCCTCGCGGCCCACGCGGGTCTGCCGGAAGAGGGCCGGACCACCGTCGGTGCGCTTGATCCAGAGCATCAGGCCGAGCAGGACGGGCCAGACGAGCGCGAGGATCAGGAGGGCGCCGACGAGGTCGAAGGCACGCTTGGCGTCGTTGGTGGCCAGCTGCGAGCGCGAGCGGCCCAGGTGCATCAGGGGGAGGCCGGCCACCGGCCGGATCCGGACGCGCTCGCTGGAGACGTCGGTGACGTTGGGCGCGACGATGATCTGGACGTGCTGGTGGTCCTCGAGGTCCCAGGCGAGGCGACGGAGCTGGGTCGAGGAGCTCACTGCGCCAGCGGTGAAGAAGACGATGTCGGGACCGACGTCGTCGACGACCGCCCGCACCTCGTCGATGAGCCCCAGCACGGGGATGCCGGCCGAGGTGCGCTCGAGCCCGGCGTAGTCGCTGGGCACGAGGCAGCCGATGACCTTGTAGCCGAGCCAGCCCTCGCGAGCCAGGACCGTGCTGATCTCGCCGATGTAGCCGGGGGTCCCGACCAGCAGCACCTTCTCGTTGAAGTGCCCCGCGCGGCGCAGCCGCTGGATGATCCGGCGCGAGACCAGGCGTCCCACGAGCAGCAGCAGCACGCCGATCGGGAAGTAGAGGACGAAGAAGCCGCGGGAGAGCGGGTACTGCATGAGGTAGGCCATCGTCGCGACGAGTGCGCCGGTGAAGAACGAGGCGTTGACGACGAGCTTGAACTCCTCGGTGCCGGCGCCGAAGACGTGGCGCTCGTAGGTGCCGAAGAAGACGAGCATCACGAGCCACGTGGCGCCGAAGAAGACGCTCGCCAGCGCCGTGTTGTCGAGGACGTCGCCCACGGTGTCGAAGACCTGCAGCGTGAGGCGGAACTGGATCGCGAGGACGGTCGCGACCGCGACCATGACGAGGTCGATGGCGGCGATCAGCCACGGCAGCAGGCGGATGCCTTCCGGGCGCACCTCAGACCCCCGTCCCTTCCTCGAGCGCGATCGTGCGGATCCTGTCGATGAAGCGGGCCTCGCCGAACTCCTCGGCCCGCGCCAGCAGTCTCGCAGCGTCCCAGTCCTGCTTGTCGGAAATGGCGAGACCGGTCGCGATCTGGTCGGGCTCGGGGCTGTCGAAGAAGACGCCGGTCTCGCCCTCGAGGACGGTCTCGAGGAAGCCGCCGCCCCGCAGCGCGACGACGGGCACGGCGAACGCCGCCGCCTCCAGGGGCGTCAGCCCGAAGTCCTCGTGGCTGGCGGCCACGAGCACGCCGGCATCGGCGTACACCGCTCGCAGCTGTGCGTCGCTCAGTCCACCCAGGAGGCGGACGTTGTCGGGCAGGGTCGCCCGCAGCCGCGCCTCCTCGGGACCGCGGCCCACGACGACCAGGCGACGATCGGTGCCGCGCACGGCCTCGATCACCGCGTCGACGTTCTTGTAGGGGAGCAGGCGCGACACGACGAGCGCGTAGCCGGGCTCCCAGTCGGCGAGCTCAGGCAACTGCTCACGCGGCGCGCCGGCGTCCATGCCGTGCGGCGGTGGAAGCAGTTCGGCGTCGCGGCCATAGGTCGAGCGGATCCGCTGCTGCACGACACGGCTGTTCGCGAGGTAGACGTCGACCTTGTCGGCGCGGCTGCGGTCCCACTTCTTCAGGAACGGGCGCAGGGCCATCAGCGGCGGGCCGATCGGCGAGCGCCACGCGGTGCCGCCGAGGTACTCGTCGGTCTGGTAGAGCCAGCGCGCCGGGTTGTGGCAGTAGACGACGGTGCGCGCCTCGGTGTCGAAGCCGTGCGCCCAGCCGCTGCTCGAGGCGACCACGACGTCGGCGTCGATCCGCAGCCGCGAGGAGGCCGGCGCGAGGAGGGGCAGCGCGAGGCGGTGGTCGCGGCGCAGCGGCCCGATCCGGTTGAGCGGCGAGGTGCGGACATCGGCGCTGGCGAACTCCGGGTAGGTGCCGTCGGGGTCGTAGAGCGTCGTGTGCACCGGCGCCTCGGGGAACGCCTTCATGAGCGTCAGGACGACGCGCTCGGCACCGCCGCGCTGGGTGAGGTAGTCGTGGGCGATCGCCACGCGGCCGTGCGCCTTCACCTGGTGCCCAGCTCTGCCAGCAGGGTGCGCACCCGCTCGCGACCTGCCTC
Organism: Nocardioides exalbidus; assembly: GCF_900105585.1. Taxonomy (NCBI): domain Bacteria; kingdom Bacillati; phylum Actinomycetota; class Actinomycetes; order Propionibacteriales; family Nocardioidaceae; genus Nocardioides; species Nocardioides exalbidus. The sequence continues at coordinate 783,272 of NZ_FNRT01000002.1, read as the reverse complement.
GGGGGAGTACATCTCCTCCCAACGCGCGCGGGCGCGGTCGGTCACGGCGCGTACGTCGTCCGCCGGGGTCGCGAGCGCCTCACCGATCGCACGGGCGAGGTCGTCGGCGTCCCCGCTCCGGGCGACCCACGGGTGCTCGGGTCCGGCGACCTCGGGAAGTGCCCCGGCGTCGCTGATCACGAACGGCATGCCTGCCCCCATCGCCTCGGCGACGACGAGGCCGAAGGACTCCGGCGCCCTGCTCGGGAAGACGGCGATGTCGGCCTGGGCGAAGAAGTCCGCCGGCGTCACACGACCCAGGCGTCGAACCCGGTCGCCGATCGCCTCCAGCGACTCGGCGACGGGCAGGCGCTGCTCGTCCGGGACCCATCGGTCGTCCCCGGCGACCACGAGCTCGAGGTCGGACGGCAGCACCGCTGACGTCATGGCTCGCGCCACCAGGTCCACCCCCTTGTCGGTCGCCAGACGACCCATGAAGCCGACGCGTCGCAGCCCGTCGGGGCGCTGGCGGCGCTCGACCTGCTCGGTCCAGTTCGCGCAGACCCGGGCGCCGCGGATGCGGGAGGTGAGGAAGGAGGACGGCGCCAGGACGTGGTCGGCCCCGATCCGGGCAGCTGCCAGTGCGGCCCACTGGGCGCGGCTCCGCGGCAGCTGGTGCAGGTGGACGATCCGCCGCCGGTGACCGGTGGTCGCGAAGGCGGGCACCAGCCCGTGGCACCACAGCGGTCCGTCACCGCGCGTCCGGTCCCACGCCCGCAGCCGCGGGAGGTACTCGCGGCGCCCATCGGCCCGGATCGCCACGACGTCCGCGCCGACCGCTGCGGCCGCATCGAGCACGTCGGTCGGCGCATCCGGCGCCACCACCGTCACCGGGCGTCCGAGCGACACGAGTGCGGCGGCGGTCCGCACCATCATCTCCTCGCCGCCTCCGAGGTCGGGGTTGTTGGCGGCGAGGTACACGCGCTCAGCCATCCGGGCCGTCCTCGACGACGGACGCGCGGGTGGCCTGGGCCAGGGCGAACCCGACGGCGATTGCCATGGGAGTGTCGAGCAGCACCTCACCGAGCGTGATGCCCATGACGGCGACGGCGATGATCGCCGCTTGGGCGCCGGCGGCGTACAGGTCGCCGCGACGCGACTGGCGTGACAGCCTCAAGAAGGCGAAGGCCATGAGCCCCAGCACGAGCACGAGGGCACCCCAGCCGCCTTCCTGGCGGGTCGCGAGATAGCTGTTGTGGAAGAAGAAGTCGAGGTCCTGGATGCGGACCTTGGCGGTGCCCGGCCCGTGCCCGTACCAAGGTGCGTCGGCGATCTGGACCCGCTCCTGCGCGATGATGCGCTCGCGCAGGGCGTCGCTGCCCGAACGGTTGGAGAACGGTCCGAAGGTGGTGATGCTGTCGGGGATGTTTCCCACCAGCCACACCAGGCCGAAGGCGAACACCCCGCCGCCCGCGACGCCGAGGCGCCGGCCGAGCAGGACCCACACGGCCGCGAAGGCGCCCGCGAGCAGCCCGGTGCGGGAGTAGGTCAGGGTCAGCCCGGCGAGGATGGGCAGGGCGACGACCAGTCGCACCTTCCACCGCGGGTCGCTGTAGAAGACCGCGAGGACGCCGAGCACGGCGACGAAGTACGCCCCTGCGTTCGGGTCGCCGAGGTAGCCGGTCAACCGGCCGGCGTACGAGCTCGTGGCCATCCCGACCACGCCCAAGCCGATGACCGCGATCAACCCTGTGGCGATCCCCAGGCCGGCCGACCGCAACGAGACCCGCCCGGTCGCGAGGCTCCAGATCACGCCGCTGATGATCACGAGGTGTCCGACCCGACGCGTCCAGTCGATCTGGTTGGCCATCCCGGAGTAGAGCATGAGGGCGAGCAGCCCGCCGATCAGCACGACCGCCATGGCGGGGAGTCGAGCACCTCCCCGCGCGGGACGGACCAGGCACAGGCCCACCAGTGCCGCCATCGCTAGCTCGTTGACCGGGAACCCCGAGACCTCCGTCGTGCGGAACGGAAGGGCGGCCATCAGCGCGAAGTCGGTGACCCGGATGTCCCGGTCGACCTCGTCCGCCCGGGTGACGGTCTTGTCCTCGAGGTTCCACGGGGAGTCGATGCGCCTGCTCACGTCCGGCTCCCGAAGGGGACGTAGACCTCGGCGATCCGCTCGCACATGTCGGCGACCGAGAGCCAGTCGGCGAGCCCCGGCCGCGCGGCGAGGTCGAGCCCCTGCGTCTCCAGGAGGGTCGCCACGGCCTCCCGGTCCTCCGCGTCGACCAGCGCGTGCGGAGGCAGGACCTCGGGGTTGCCGCCGACGTCGCTGGCGACGACGCCCATCCCGCGTGCAGCCGCGTCGAGGAGGGCGTAGGAGCAGTTCTCCCAGACCGACATCATCGCGAGCACGTCGTGGCTCGCCATGGCGGGCTCCGGGTCGACGAAACCGGGCAGGTCAACGACGTCGCCCAGCCCGAGCCGGTCGACCTGCCCCCGGAGGGTCTTCTCCTCCTCGCCGGTACCGGCGAGGGTGAGCCGCGCCTCGGGGTGGATGCGGCGCAGCTCCGCGAAGCCGTCGACGAGGGCGGGCAGGCGCTTCTCCGGCGACAGCCGGGCCAGCGACAGGATCCGCAGCCCGGTTGTGGGCGACGCTCCCGGCACCACGTCGACCCCGTTGTGGATGACCGTGACCGGCTTGGCTGGGTGCCACTTCGCGACCATGGCGTCGGCCGTCGCCCGGCTCACCGCGACGGCGGCGTCGAAGCGCCGCAGCCTCGCGGTGTGGACGGCGGCCATGACCCGTGTCTTCGCGCCCGAGCGGTGGTAGACCACGTCGTCGCGCGCGATGCCGTGCTCGGTCGTGACGAGCGCCGGGCCCCGTCCGACGGCCAGCGCCGCGGCGATGTCGGCGTACGCGAGGTGCGCGTGCACGACGGCGGGACGCTCGCGTCGTACGACCTCACGCACGCTGCGCACCGACGGCCCGAGCCCGTGGTCGGGTCCGAACGGTGCCTCGTGGACGACGGCCCCGAGCTCGCGCAGCCGCTCCGGGAGGTCGCCCGGTGGGGTGAGGAACACGAGCCGCCAGCCGGGGATCCCGCTGGCGGCGACGTCGAGGACGTGCCTGGCCACCCCGGCGATGTTGCTGACCGGGACCACCCACAGGGCAGTCGGTGCGGTCAGAACCATTGCTCCAACCGCTCCAGGGCGATCCAGAAGCCCTCGCCGTCGTTGACGTGGCCCTGCCAGATCTCCGGGATGAAGCTCACCCCCGGTGACATGGCGTCGAGCTGCTGGGCGAGCACGGCCCAGTCGATCTCACCGTCGCCCACCTGCACGCCCTCGCCGTCGACGCCGGTCGCGTCGACGAGGTGGAGGTGCTCGGTGTGCGGGGCGAGGAGGTCGGTGGCGTCGGCGAACGACATGCCGAGGTAGTTGGCCGAGAGCTTCGAGTGCGACACGTCGAAGCACAGCCGGCGGTCGTAGCGCGCTGCGAAATCGGCCGTGTCGCGCGGGTCGACGAACAGGTTGCAGTAGAGCTGGCCGCCCATGTACCAGGGGTACGGCGGCAGGGTCTGCGCGCACAGCCGCACACCGGAGTCGTCCACCCGGGCGAGGCCCTCGGCGACGCGGGCGTACATCGCCTCGCGCTCGGCCGGCGCGACGAAGGCGTCGGTGGTGAAGCCGCCGAGGCTCGCGACGATCACGGGGCCCTCGGTCTCGCCCTTCGCGTCGGCACTGCGGGTGAAGTGCTGCTGCATCTCGCGCGTGGTGTCGACCACCCGCTGGAGCTCGCGGATCGACCGCTCCCAGTGCGCGTCGTCGGTCGAGGCGAGGTTGAGCAAGAAGTCGCCGGCGAAGAGGTCGGGGGAGTGGGTGGTGAAGCCCATCGGCAGACCGCCGTCGTACTTCGCGAACACCTCCTCGACGGGGAGGTCGAGGTCCTTGTAGGAGAAGTGGAACTCCAGGAAGTCCGGGGTCGTGTCCTTCGTCATCGCGTCGATGTCGTGGTAGCGGACGGCCAGGCCCCACGGGCGGCGGAAGTCGTAGGCGCGACCCTTGGGCGCCGCGTCGCCGAGGTCGGTGGCGTAGAAGAAGTCGCCGGCGTCGAGCGCGCGCGTCGTCGTGCGGCCCACGAGCTTGTCGTACGCATTGGGCTGGAGGCCGCGACCGGGGCTCTTGATGTCGATGTCGGCGTCGGTGAGCACCTCGCCCACCTCGATCCGGCGGGCCGCGACGAGCGACTTGGCGAGGTTGACGCGGTTCATCATCTCGCCCGTCGACACGGCGCGGGGTGCGTTGGTGCCGAGCGCCTCCTCGACCTCGCGGATGCGCTGCACCATCTCCTTGAACTCACCCGGCAGCAGGCTGACCTTGTGGTCGTTGCCCTCGAGGTCGCGGTCGACGGTGAAGTGCTTCTCGATGATGCGAGCGCCGAGCGCCACGGCGGCGACCGGCACGTGGAAGCCACGCTCGTGACCGGAGTAGCCGACCGGTGCCTGGGTGAGCTCGGCGAGCCGGGTCAGGTAGGCGAGGTTGATGTCCTTGAAGGGCGCCGGGTAGGTCGACTGGCAGTGCAGGAAGGCGTGCGCCACCCCTGTGCTGCGGACGACGTCGACGGTCTCGCGGATCTCGCCCTCGGTGGACATGCCGGTCGAGATCACCATGGGCGTGCCGCTCGCGGCCATGTGGCGCAGCAGCGCGTGGTTGGTCATGTCGGCGGAGGCGACCTTGAGCGAGGTGATGCCGTAGTCGACGAGCCGGTCGACGCTGACCGGGTCCCAGGCGGTGCACATGACCTCGATGCCGACGTCCTTGCAGTGGTCGAAGACCTCGAAGAGGCCGTCCGCGTCGAGGTTGTACTTCGCGAGCAGGTCGAGGGTGTACTGCGGACCGAGGTCCTCGCCGCCGGAGCCCGCGGAGCCCTGGCGGTAGAGCGACTCCATGTCGCGCAGCTGGAACTTCACGATGTCGGCGCCGGCCTCGACGGACAGGTCGACCAGCTGCTTGGCCAGCGACACGTCGCCCTGGTGGTTGATGCCGATCTCGGAGATCAGCAGCGCCGGTGCGTCGGGGGCGATGACGTGCGTGCCGATGCGGAGCTCGTCGGCCCGGTTGATCGCGATCGCGACCAGGTGGCCGCGGTCGTCCACGAGGGCGACGTGGTCGATGCCGGAGCCGAAGGCGTGGGCGATCTCGGCGGGGCTGCTGCCGATCGGCAGGCTGCGCGGCGCCGTGTTGGCAGCCTCGAGGGCGGGTACGTCGGTCGTCAGGCTCTCGGCGCTGCTGACCCACCGCCGGAAGTCGCCGTCGGACAGCACGCCGTCGAGGTGGCCGTGGGAGTCCACGAGGAAGATGACGCGCGCCTTGTTGGCGGTGATCTTCTCCAGGGCGCGCAGGACCGGGTCGCCCGAGTAGACGACGTAGGGCGTGAGGTCACGCTCGATGATCAACGCCGGAACCTTCCATCAAGGAAACGTATGGGACCACCGTAGCCAGCCATGCGGTTTCTCGTGGCGACTCAGCTCGATGAGCGGCCCATGAGGCGCAGCGCGAGCGCCACGTCCAGCTCGGTGTCGATGTCGATGCCCTCGTCCTCGTGCATCACGAACATGCCGATCCGGCCGCCCAGCCGGTTGTCGTGCTGCTCGTAGATCCCGGTCCGGGTGACGTAGAGCGAGCCGGTCTCGCGGTAGCGCCTCGCCTCGGGGGTGAGGTCCTGCCGCCGCGGCCGCGCTGCGACGTCGTACGCCGCGGTGGGCGGGTCGCCGGCCTGCCAGATGAAGGGCGGCTGCTCGACCACGCCGACCATCGAGTCGACGCCGGTCTCGGCGAACTCGGCCAGCGCGCGGGCCAGCGTGTCGTCGTGGCGCACGGGTGACGTCGCCTGGAGCAGCATCACGGCCTCGGGCCGGCCGCGCTCGGCGGTCACCTGCTCGATCGCGTGGCGCACGACGGGCTCGGTCGGGGTGGTGTCCCGGGCGAGCTCCTCGGGCCGCAGCCACGGCACGCGCGCCCCGGCGGCTCGGGCGACGTCGGCGATCTCCTCGTCGTCGGTCGAGACGACCACGTCGAGCCCGGGGACGGCGAGCGCGTGCTCGATCGTCCACACGATCAGCGGCTTGCCACCCACGTCGAGGAGGTTCTTGCGGGGCACGCCCTTCGAGCCGCCGCGAGCAGGGATGACGCAGAGGGTCACGAGACGGCCTCGGTGAGGATCTCGGCGATCCGACGGGCCGGCTCGAGGTCCGTCCGGTCCGGCGCGGGCGTGGGGGTGTCTGCGAGGCGGTGCATGCCGTAACGCTCCCAGAACTCGCCCAGCCACGCTGGCGGACGGGGGAAGTCGACCCACGCGTCGCGACCCCGGGCAGCAGCCTCGAGCACGCCGGTGGAGAAGACGCTGACGATCGGAGCCTCGAGGTCGATCAGGGGCACACCGCTGGTGTCGACAGTGATCCCGGCACGGGCGTACGCCGCCAGCACCGCACGCGACACGGCGTCCCGCTCCGACGGGTGGGGTCGGTAGACCGCATGGTGCTCCCGGCACGTGGCAAGCGCGGCACGGGCGAGGCGCGCGCGGGAGATCTCGGCCGCGTGTCCCTGGCCGAGGTAGACCAGTGAGGTCGCTGGTCGAGCAGGGCGCCCAGCGCCCGTGTCGACACCAAGACCCGCCCGCCACAGCAGCTGGCTCCCGGCAACGGTCACCTCGACGTCCTGCCGGCCCGAGGTCCAGAACTCCCCGTCCCGCTGGCTCCACGCGAGCAGGTGTGCCGCCCGTGGCAGCGGCGGAGCGAACGGCGTCAGCGCCCCGTGCTGCGAGACGAAGTAGCCGAGGTCGTGCTCCTCCGCGAGGGCGAAGGCGGCGGCGCCGATCTCGGTGTAGTGGCCCGCGGCGAGGACGGCCCGGTGCCCGACCAGCCCGGTCAGCTCACCGAGCCCGATCGTGCGCCGCGCGTGGGCGGCGTACGCCTCCGGGGGCTGCCAGCCGGCCGGCGCGACGATCGTGGTGCGGGCCGGATCGAGGTGGGCGAGCGGCGCGACGACGGCGTTGGACACGCTGGCATGGGTCGCCTCGACGGCGACGAGGAGGTCGGCGTCCGGCCCGGGGGTGAGGAGCTCGGCGGTCCCGGGTGCAGGGGGGCGCAGCCGCGACCTGACTGCTCGCGCCGCGCCGCGCACGGGATGGCGCGACTCGTGCCAGCGTCGCCAGGCGACCAGGTCGGCGGGGTGCCTCACGCCGTGTCCCATGCGCCCTCCAGGACGGCGACTCGATGGTCGAAGGTGTGCTCGGCCAGTGTCCGCGCACGCCCCGCACGTCGGATCCCGTCGGCCCACGAGGCGTCCGCGACCGCCCGCCGGCACAGCTCGACCAGCTCCTCAGGTGTGTTCCACGTCAGGACCTCGGTGCCGGCCTCGTAGAGGCCTTCGGTGTCGTCCCGGTCCAGCAGCTCCACGCCGCCGACACCGGCTGCCTCGAAGGTGCGCATGGTGAAGCCGTCCTGGTCGCCGTGGAGGTTGAGGGTGGCCGCCGACGCCGCCATGACGTCGTAGGCCGCCGACCGGGCGAGGTCGCGACCCGCCGGCAGGTCGGGCGTGCCGATGCGCCACGTCCTGAGCCGGTCCACCGGGTGGCTCGACCAGTCCCGCCCGTAGGCGCGCACCGGGACGTCCGCGTCGCGGAGCAGGGCGAGGGTGTGCTCGCGTGAGGGGTAGCGGGCGCCGATGAAGGTGATGTCGGCCGAGCGGCGCGACGTGGGCCCGGGCACGAGTCGGTGGTCGAAGGCGAGCGGCAGGTGGCGGGTGTCCAGCTCCGCCGCGTCGAAGTCGACGTCGTCGAGGGCGGAGTACGTCGCGATCGGGCCGATGCCGGCGAGCCGCTCGGTCGTCCAGCGCGTGCGCCGGACCTCGTCGTAGAGCCACGTGACGCGGGGCAGGCCCGCGATCGCCGTCCAGAACTCGTCGCCGAGGGTGTCCCCCTTGACGACGACGACCGCCTCGGGACGGGCACGCGCGACCGCCGTGACCGCGCGCTCGGTGGCCTCGCGCTCCAGGCCCCGGTGCCGGCCAGCGCCCAGCTTGTGCGGCAGCTGGTGGCGCAGCTGGTGCCACACGCGGCCGGCCGGGCCGCCGTTGTCGTCGTAGACGTGGGTCGCGACCTGGTGGTCGCGGGCGGTGAGCGCAGCGGCGATGGAGGCGTGGTAGCCGTGGAACCCCGGGCTCACCAGCAGCACCCTCATGACCTCATCCTCCGACGGGCCTCGCCGGGATGCCCACGACCGTCTGGCCGGGGGCGACGTCGCGGGTGACGACCGCGTGAGCGCCGACCGTCGCACCGTCGCCGATCGTGACGCCTCCGAGCACCACGGAGCGCTGTCCGAGGAACACCCGGTCGCCGATCGTGATGGGCCCGGTGCCGTGGACCTGGTGGCGGTCGTCGCGGTCGTGGTCCGAAGACCCGACGAACACGCCGTCAGCCAGCACACACCCCGAACCGATGGTCACGGGGTCGAGCGCATGCAGGTGGACACCATGGCCGAGGTAGGTGTCGTCACCGATCCGCAGCTCGCCACCGCCCGGCTCGCTCGCCAGCCAGGCGCTTTCGAACACCGAGCAGCCCGAGCCGATGTGGATGCGCTCGACGCCCTGCAGCTTGAGCGGCCTGACGATCACGGTGCCCTCACCGATGCTGCCGAAGGCCTGGCGCAGGAGCAGCCGGGTGCTGATCTCACCCACACGCCATCGCAGGCCAGACCTCGCACGGGTCAGTCGCCGCTGGAGGGTCACAGGGACACCCTAGGACCAGCTCTACCTGCCGGCTCGCTGACGGCCGGCGCGGGCCGAGGCCTGGAGCGTGAGCGCGACGAGCTTGTGAGCCACGTAGTGCGGCAGCACGGGGATGGTGCGGTCGAGGGCACGTCCTGCGTAGGAGACCGTTCGGACATTCGCTGCGCGCGACGTCGCCACGACGAGACGGTCCCAGGTCGAGGTGGCCGGGCCGGGCGCCGGCCACGCGTTGCCGTGCTTCGAGACGAACTTCTCGAAGGCGGCGCCCGATGCGTAGGCGCGCTCAAGACGTTCGACGGTGCTCGTGACGGGACCGTGGTGCAGCGTGGTGAATCCCGGGGCGATGAGGATCTCGCGCTCGAGGAGGTGCAGGCGGTAGCCCCACTCGATGTCTTCCCAGCCATATGCCCGGAAGTCCTCGTCATAGCCCCCGACCCGGCGGAAGTCGTCCGCCGTCGTGGACACGTTCCCCGACCACCACTGCCATGTCCGGTCCGGCGGTGTCGCGAAGGCGGCAGACCGGATGTCCTCGTCGGCCTCGATCCCGTAGGCCCTGGCGTACGGCGTGTCGGGGAAGACGTCCTTGCACATCGCGATGACCCCGCGAGAACTCTCGGCGTGGAGACGGACGTGGTGCTCGACGAAGTCGCTCTCCAGCTCGAGGTCGTCGTCTGCCCGGATCAACACATCGCCGGTGGCGTCGAAGAAGCCGGCGTTGAGCGCCGCGGCCCGTCCGCGGTTCTCGGGGAACACGATCGAACGGACCGGAGCATCCGCACCGAGCCGGCGTACGACGGTCTCGGAGTCGTCGATGTCGCCGTCGAGGACGACGATCATCTCGACGTCCTGGACGGTCTGTGCCCGCAGCGACGCGACGAGGACCGGGAGTCGGGCTGCCCCGCCACGGGAGGGTACGACGATCGACGCGCGCATCATGGGAAACCTTACTTGCTCCCAATGACGCGCGGGCCCGTTTTGCGCTTCGCCCGACTGTCGAGGTGGCAGCCTCGATTGACCGCGTGCTGCACGTTGGCTGTATGCCCAGCCTTCGCGAGTAGTGGCCCCGACAGTGCTGCTGGACGTCGGGTCGACCGTGTTCGAGACGCTCTATGTCGGTTACGCGCCGAACAGTGAGGCGCTGATCGCTTTTCCTGGTGTGCCGAGGCCATCAGGCGTCTGCCTGCATACCATCCTCCGGCATGGGGATGGCTCGACAACTTCTAGGTGAGTACCGAGTTCGGGTTCGCGCCGAGCAGGAACGCAGGGCGCTCTCCCTCCGCACCGGAGTCCGCATTGGTGGTCAGGCGAGCCTTGTCGCCGAGTACGGCGAGGGCGTCAGGGTGTCGAGTACGACCATCGTGGACGACGATGTTTCGATCGGCGACTATTCGTACGTCGGGTATGGCTCGTCGTTGGAGAATTGCAGGATCGGACGCTACTGCTCGATCTCAGCCGGCGTTCATGTCTGTCCAGGCGAGCACGTCCTGTCATACGCGACGACACATCCAGTAGCGCTCAATGGCGAGGAGCCAAAGCGTGCCATGGTGACGATCGGGCACGACGTTCTGATCAGTTTGAACGTCGTGGTGCTCGCTGGGGTCACTATCGGCCACGGCGAAGTGCTCGGAGCTGGAGCCGTTGTGGCCAAGGATGTGGCGCCTTACGAGATCGTAGGCGGGGTCCCAGCGCGTCGGATCGACATGCGATTCGACGCTGACACTGTTGCAAAGCTGCTCGACATCTCGTGGTGGGACTGGTCTCGTGATCGCGTTTTCCGCAACCAGGAATTCTTGCGCAATCCGTCGGAACCGACGGCCTAGCCGGGCGCCTCGGGACAGCGGTGTTCAACAGATTTGAATCTGCATCGCATTCAGTTGGCCCGGGCAGCAAGACCTGACAAGCCAGCCCATTCAAAGCGTTCCGAGTTCCACCAATCGTGCGAACTCCTGGTTGGTTGCGCGCAGTTCGTCAAAGGTGCCTGTCGCCGCGACACGGCCCGACGACAGCAGCGCGATCTGGTCACAGTGGCGGACCGTCGACAGTCGGTGGGCGACGATCACGAGCGTGGTGTCTCCGTGAAGACCGCGCACAGTGTCGCTGATGCGGTGTTCGGTGGCATTGTCGAGGGCTGACGTCGCCTCGTCCAGCACCAAAAGCTGAGGGTCGCGATAGAGCGCACGCGCGATTCCGACGCGCTGACGCTGCCCGCCCGAGAGTCGGGTGCCGCGTTCGCCGACGTGCGTCTCGAGTCCCTCCGGGAGCTCGGCCACTAGATCAGCCAATTGGGCGCTGGCGACAACCTCCTCCATAAGTTTGTCGTCGGACGCCTGCCCGTCAGGTGAGAACGTGATGTTGTCTCGAAGGGACCCGTCTAGGAGAAAGACGTCCTGCGGCACCACCGCAAGCCCTGCCTGCCAGCCGGTGCGACCCGCCACGGTGTCCTCCCCATCCGCTGTGATGGCGCCTGACGCAGGTGTCTGCAATCCGAGAATGAGATCAACCAACGTCGACTTGCCGGCGCCGCTACCACCAACAAGTGCAAGTGAAGATCCGGCAGGCACATTGAGGCTGCATTCGGTAAGCACGTCGGTGGTGGAGTCGTCGTAGCGGAAGCTTACCGACTCGAGCCGGAGCTCCTTCCGAAGCGGCATCGGGTCGCGTGCGACCACCCGCGCGGGCGGGGTTGCTCGCATGGCGCGGATGTCGTCCTCGATCAGATCGAGCGCCGGCCCGCCAGACCTGATCGTGTTGAGCGAGGCAACGATCCTTACGCTGCCGGGCATGACGCGGAATCCGGCAACCGCGAACAGCGCGAGAACGGCAAGTGCGTGTCCCGAAGACTGCTGAGCAAACAGCACTGAAGTCATCGCCCCAATGCCAATCACGAAGAGTGTCTCAGTCGCGTATTTGGGAAAGTCCGACAGGAACGTGATGATGCGGCCCTGCATCGCCGAGGCCATCTTGGCGTCGGCGAAGCCGTCTACAAAGATCTCCTGCTCGTTCCGAAGTTTGATCTCTTTGATCCCGCCGAAGCTCTGCAACGCGTACCGCATGGAGATCAGGTTTGCGTCCGTGATGGCCCAGCTCGCGTGCATCACCCGACGCTTCGAGTATCGCTGGAGAAGGTAGCCGCCCAGACCGAAGATCAAGACTGCGACGAGGGTTGGGAGCGGTGCGGCGACGAGTAGTGCGACAGTCATGCCTGCCACCGTCACGGCGTCGGTGACGACTCCAACGGCGGGGACGAGAACCATCCCGAAGACATTGTTCACAGAGTCGTTGACCCGGCGCAGTAGGTCTGCTGAGCCCCGCTGGACGTGCATGCTGTAGGGAGCGTGGAGGTAGTAGCGCATCAGCTCGGCGGACAGATCAACCATGCGTCGGCTGACGAATCCGATGGTCCACCACCGGATGGCGAGCGAGAGGACACTTCGGCCGATGAAGCCGATCCCGACGGCAGCAGCCAGGACGATGGCAAGAGTGTCGTCCGCCGGATCGCCGAGTACGTGACGGATCTTGTCAAGGACGCCTGATTCGGTCTGCGTGATGAGCTGCATGAGTGGGATCACCATCAGCGTCGCGAGCACCTCGACCAGAGAGATGACGATCGAACCCGCCAGAGCCAGCGAGAAGCGCCGGGTCGTCAGACGGTCAAACAACCGTAGAGCTCGTCGCACGAGGTCAAGCACGTGGTTACCTTCGCGGGTGGCGGTCAGTATCGACAAGTCTAGGAGAATCGTCGTATGAGGTCCGACCCTTTGCCAACCCGGCTGCGGTCACTCAAGCACACGGCATGGCTGGCGAGGCGACGAGCGTGGGCAGGCGTCGAGCCCTACCTCGCGCCCGGCATCGACACGGCGCTGCGTCGCTACACGCAGCTCAGACCACCCGGAGGCGATGCGGTCGGTCCGATTTCGGCTCGTGCCGCCCCGCGTCGGATCTTTTGCCTCTGGACTGGGGACAATCCGATGTCGAGTAACCGAGTGCGCGCCGTGACCGAGATCAGAAGGCTGAACGAACCCGATGTCGAAGTGATCGTGGTCAAGCCAACTGACATCGAGCAATGGATCGTGCCGGGACATCCACTCCACGAAGCCTACGAGGGTCTCGCCCTGATCCACCGCGCCGACTATTTGCGGACGTACCTGATGCACCACCATGGTGGCGGTTACTCGGACGTCAAGGCGGCCAAGAACAGCTGGGGGCCGACCTTCGAAGCGCTCAATGCAGACGACAGTTCCTGGATCGTGGGGTATCCCGAGGTGAGCTACCGCATGGTGGCCCCGGCGCCACAGCCGCTCCGGCGACACTTGCGGGTTCACTACGCCCGGCTTCTGGGGAACTGCGCGTATGTGGTCAAACCCGGCACACCCTTCACCGCGAGGTGGCTGGCCGAAGCTGACCGTCGACTCGACGTCTGGAAGGACGACATCCTGACCTGGCCGGGACAAGTTGCGTCCGGGCCTCCGGGATATCCACTCCCTTTCTACGGTCTGCTCGGCGAGATATTTCATCCCTTGTGCCTCGAGTTCAACGAACGGCTGCGCTACGACACACGGCTCATCCCGCAGCTCCACGACTACAAGTGAACTTGAGGGTCAACCTCGGCGTGCCATGCTGACGATGCGTGTTCTCAGACGCTCAGAGCGCCGTTCTCGAACGGCCTGCAACTGGTTGAGATGAGCCGCCAACAGTGTCGTGGCCTCAACCGGGTAGGAGTTCACGATTGGTAGTCCGGCCCTGAGGACGTTCCCCCGGGTGTTCTCTTGGATGTCCCACGGAACATGCGATGTCACCTGGTCGGGTCTTTGTCGATAGTGGAGTCCGATCATTGGGAGCACCGTCACCCCCCTGCCGAGCGCAACGAGCTTCACCCAGAAGTACCAGTCCTCACCCCACCTCAGGTCGAGCGGATAGCCGCCGCAAGCACGCCAGTCAGATCGTCGGAACAGAGCCGTCACTGGAAGTTGGTTGGAAACGAGCCAATCAGTGGGATGGGGCGTCCGCGGGTGCACAACGGCGTTGCTGGACCCGAACAGCTCAGTCCCGCACCCAACGACGCCGATGCTGACGTCGCTGTCGAGCACCCGCCCTGCCGCGCTTGCGAAATCGGGGGCCAGTCGGTCGTCCGCATCCAGGGGGAGGATGTAGTCGCCGGTGGCTGCCTCTATCGCCGCATTGCGGGCCGCTGATACGCCCGCGTGCGCACCCCTCATGACCTTGACTCCGAGGTCAGGGAGCGCGTCCAGTGCTCTCAGGGTTTGAGTGTCCGACGACCCGTCGTCGGACACGATTACCTCGATGTCTTCGTGGTCCTGTTTGAGCGCGCTCTCGATCGCTTCGTGCAGGTATGTCCCGTCGTTGTAACACGGGACGACGACAGTGATTCGCGTCATCGCGACACGCTGCGGACCAGCGGCAACACACGGGCGAGCAGATCGTTCGCTCGTCCGTAGCGCCGGCGGAAACTGTCGAGCACCATGGTCTTGCTCTCGAGATAGTCCGTCACGACGTCCATGTGAGCCGCATACAGGTCGGGCTGGTCCCGCATCGCTTGAATGACTGCCGTGGACGCTGTACGGCTGTCCATCGACCGAGTCATCTGACCCGGTCGCTGCCGATAAAACCAGACCACTTCCTCTAGTAGGTGCACCGAACGTCCGAGTCCCAGAATCCTTAGCCAGTAGATCCAGTCCTCTGCGAACCTGGCCCCTTCCGGATAGCCACCCACAGTTGCCCAGTCTGCGCGGCGGGTCACCGAGCAGGTGTATAGGCAATTCTCGAACAGCATTCCTTCAATGCCGTTGTACGTCGGGTTGACGCGTCCCTCTCGCATCCCGAAGAACTCGATCTGACCACCCACGATGCCGACGTCCGGGTCGCCATCTAGGACCCCGGCAGCCATCTCTGCGTAGTGCGGGCCAATGCGGTCGTCGGAGTCCAGCGGGAGTATGTAGTCCCCCGAAGCCTGACGAATTCCTGCGTTGCGCGCCGCAGGCAGGCCCAAGTTCTCCTGGCGGTGGACAACGACGCCGTCGCGCTCCACGGACTTCAGAGCAATTAGAGTGGCCGGATCAGTCGATCCGTCGTCAACGACGATGATGTCGGCCAACGCATGGGTCTGCGCCAACGCACTGTCCACGGCCTCGTGCACGAACGCGCCGTCGTTGTAGCACGGGATCACCACGGACACTCGTCCAGGTGAAGCGCTCGATGTCATGTCACCACCCTAGATGTGATGGACCCATGGCTCACGTCAGGTGAGGTGGCCGACGACGTTGTCGACTACTTGACGGTCGGTCGATGACACAAACTTGCGTGCGAACATCCGATCGGAGCTCATGAGCTCGTCGAAGTCGGCTCCGGTAAAGACGTGGGGTCCGCCACGATCCCAGTCAATCAGGCGCGCACTCCCACGGAACTCATCGGTCTCGTCGTAAAGCCTTTCACGGAACTCGGAGTTCCACACGAGTGTCTGCATGTAGACCTCGGTGGGAACGTGCCCGAAGCGCAGCAGCCTTCGCACGACCCCCTCGTTGTCCAGGAGGTGCAATGCCAGCGAATGGGTGATTGAGAACCAGTCGCTCCCCTTCCGCAGCTCAAGGCCGAACTTTCGCGAATGGTCGTAGCCCAGCCGCCGCTGCAGTCGGATGATGTTTGCGGTGCCCCGATTGCGGACGATGTACTGGACGCGGTTCGCGGGTCTCATGAAGCGGTTGAAGAAGTGCAGCTCAGTCACCCAGGTTCGATCGAACGGTGTTGCCGCGTATCCGACAAACTCTCGTCCCTCGTGAATTGTGAAGAACTCGTGGATTGCGTCCTGCGACTTGATGGGGAGGTCCGAACCAGACAGCAGGTGGTAGTAGTTGAAGCGCCCTGGGGTGGCCGCCTTGAACAGCCGAAAGACGGCGGCAACCTGTGAGTAGTCTCCCCAGTGCACCTTCGTCCGGTCTACAAAGGTCACTCGGCAGCGACAGAGGCTGCGTAGTCGAGCGGGATCGGCCGCCACGAACCGACGGTCCAAGTGAACAAAGATTTCATTGCGCTCGTCGTCGATCAGTCGCAACAGATTCTCGAGAACGTAGAGGTCGTTGTAGGCGGTGATGAGGTATGCGTGTCGGGACATCGGGTGGCCTAGCGGTAGTCGACGAGAGAGGGCCGGAGTCGCTCGTCGAGGATGACGTGCTCCAGATACTTGAAACACGAGGGCTGGAATGTGGCACCCTGCAACGCACCCCATGGCACTGGGTACCCGACGTTGTCGCCGAGAATGTTGCCCGGCGATTTCGCGAGTCGCGGCGCATAGGCCTCTAGACGTAGGGATACCTCGGCATACCACTCTGTGGTCAGAGGAGTCGCAGGCCGAGCAATGAACGCTCCGTTCGCGGGCAAGCGACGGTGGTGCAACTGCAGACTCTTGTAGATCGTGCCGGGTTCGTCCGAGACATCCCGCGCGCTGCGTTCGGGATACCCCAAAAGCCACATCTCGGGTTGCTGCCCCAGCCGGTCGAAACACGGTGTCAGATCGCCATAGTCACGCTTGATATCTGCATATGCGCCGCCATGATGATGCATGAGATAGCAGCGCAGAAAGTCGGACCGGTGCACCAAGGAGAGGTCCCAGTACGCCGCCGGCAACGGACTGTCCTCGACGACCCAGTCGGACAGGGTGCCCGGTGTGACAAGCACGACGTTGAGCGTCGGGTTCTCCTCGCGCAGTTGGTGCAGCGCGTCCGCACGATTGGGGGTGAGCGGGTTGTCGCCGGTCCAGAGGCAGAAAATCCTGCGCTCCAATCGGCCCGGCGCCACCTCGATCGTCCCTTTCGGGACGCGGTCGACGAACGAGTCGGGGAAGTCGCCGACGCCGAACGACGGAGGCGTCAACCGGCTCCGGGTAGAAAGGACCTTGTCGCGGCCTGCCCCAACGATGCTGTCGATTGTCCTCAGTCCACGCTTCTTGCCGAGCCAGGCGGTGTGCTTGATCTCCCTCGCGCGCGCCGACAGATCCATGTCGCCATGATAGTTAGACCTGCGGGCGAGTGGGTTCAATCGCCCTACCTGGACTCGAAGAGTCGGTGAAGGGCGGCAAGAGTGGGAGTAGGTGAACAGATGAGCGTT
Organism: Nocardioides exalbidus; assembly: GCF_900105585.1. Taxonomy (NCBI): domain Bacteria; kingdom Bacillati; phylum Actinomycetota; class Actinomycetes; order Propionibacteriales; family Nocardioidaceae; genus Nocardioides; species Nocardioides exalbidus. The sequence continues at coordinate 766,382 of NZ_FNRT01000002.1, read as the reverse complement.
TCGATCGTGATTCCGCACTACGGGGCGGACGGACCGACGAGGGCACTAGTGGCGCAGCTCGCGCCGCAGGTAGTCGAGAAGGATGGCCAGATCATCGTCGTGGACGACGCCTCGCCGGAGCCTCTGGAGGACATCCCGGGCGCCCGGGTGATCCGCCGCGAGGTCAACTCCGGCTTTGGCGCCACCGTCAACGCGGGCGTCGCCGAGGTGACCACCGAGCTCGTCGCGATCCTCAACAGCGACCTCCAGGTCGCCGACGACTTCATCGAGACCTACGTGGCCGCTGCGCGCCCGTGGCTCCCTGCGGTCGTCGCACCACGCGTCGTGACCCACGGCCACGACGGAGCCACGTCGTTCCGCTTCCCGACCGCCCGGACCGTCCTCGCGCAACGGATCGGCCTGCTCGCCAACCGGCGTGATCGCCGGTGGGCGTCGGACCTCATCGGCGAGGACAAGCCGCCGAGCCCGGAGGACGAGCACGTCGTGGACTGGGTGTCAGGCGCAGCGATGCTCCTCCCGACAGCCGACCTGCGCGCCGTCGGCGGCTTCGACGACCGCTTCCACATGTACCTCGAGGAGGTCGACCTCCAGCGCCGGCTGCGCGAGCGCGGGCTGAAGTCCGTGTACCTCGGCCACGTCGTCGTGCACCACCTGGGCTTCGGGTCCTCCGATCCCGGCAAGCGTGAACGGTGGCAGACCGAGTCGTGGGTCAAGTACGCCGACAAGTGGGGCTGGCGCAGGCGCCTGTGGCTCGCCATGGAGGGCGCCTCGGCTGCCAACCTGTTGGTCGACTCGGCGAGGCGGGCACTGGGGCGGGACACCACGCCCGTCCGGGACTGGAAGCAACGACGCGCGCTCACGCACGAGGTGTGGAGCGGTCAGGCGCGCCGCGAGTCGTAGTAGAGCCAGACCGACTTGGGCGACGTGCCCGTGAACTCGGTGCCCCACTGGTCGTAGACGCGGATGTCGGTGAAGCCGGCCTCCTCGAGCTGCTTCGTCTGTGCCTGGGGCGTGACGTAGTAGTGCAGCAGCGAGTAGTTGTGCGCCTCGTCGTTGACGAACGCGTAGTCGGGCGTCTCCACCTGCTCCTTGCGCAGCCGTCGCCAGTTCTTGTGGGAGATGATCGCGTGCGCGGACTTCTTGAGCATGACGCGGCCGGGCTTGAACGGCGGCTGCCACGGCAGGAGGCCCCGCCGGTAGTAGTCACGGTTGTGACTGGAGAACATCCAGTGCCCACCTGGCTTGAGCACGCGTCGCACCTCGGCCAGGACCTGGAGCCTGCCTTCGTGGTCGAGCGAGTCGAGACCGTTGAAGCTGAAGTTCACGAAGTCGAAGCTGGCGTCCTTGAAGTCCGACATGTCGCGCGCGTCGCACCAGAGGATCTCGGCGTCGGGATAGATCTGCTGCGCCGCCTTGACCAGACCGTGCGAGTAGTCGACCCCGACGTAGTGCCCGACCTTCGGGAAGAGGTACGCCGTGGTGCGGCCCGCTCCGATCCCGATGTCGAGGAGTCGCCCGGCCTTCAGCTCCGCGTTGAGCGGCTCGAACATATTGAGCTCGGCCTGTTGTGGGGGCGCCGCCGACTTGTAGATGTCGATGACGCCGGCATCCTCGTAGATCTGCTGGTTGTCGTCGCTGGGAGCCACGTCACGAGACTAGTTGCTGTCGGCGCCGCACGGGTCGGGAAGCGCGACGTTTCCTCGGTGTCGGACGAAGGTGGTCGCTAGAGTTCCGAAGGTCGCCGCCCCTCGAAAGGACCCTGATGCGCCGCCTGGTGATCGCTCCCCACATGGACGACGAGTCTCTGGGGTGCGGTGGCCTGCTGGCCAAGCATCCGGAGGACGCGACGGTCCTCGTCGTGACGCAGAGCGGCGACACGCGTCGCCAGGAGCACGCGAAGGCGATGGAGGTGCTCGGCATCTCGGACTTCCGTTGCCTCGACTTCGACGACGGCACGACGCAGCAGCACATGACCGACCTCGTGCAGCAGCTGGACCGGGTGATGTCCGACGTGCAGCCGGAGGAGATCTACCTCCCCTTCCCGTCGCTGCACCAGGACCACATCGGCGTCTACGAGGCGGGGATGCGTTCGTCGCGGCTGTCCATGTCCCCCAACCACTGGGTGCCCAACTCGGTGCTGGTCTACGACATCGCGGTCTACGACGTGAACCTCTACCCGTCCGACCTCCGCTGGAACGTGTTCGAGGCGCTGAGCGAGGAGCATGCCGACCTCAAGGCAGCTGCGTGCGCCGCCTACCTCTCGGAAAACCCCGGGGGCGCGCACCCGATGAACAGCATCAAGGAGATCGCCGCCACTGTCGGCCACATGCGCAAGGTCGAGTTCGCCGAGCAGTACGCGCTCGTGCGGCAGGTGCGACGGTGAAGGTCACCATCCACCAGCCGGACCTGCTGCCGTACTCGGGCTTCTGGTTCAAGATGGCGACCTGCGACGTGTTCGTCCTCTCCGTGCACGACCAGTTCCAGAAGCACGGCTACCAGCGCCGTGTCACGATGCGCGGCACCTGGTGCTCGCACCAGCTCGTCGGGAAGCCGTCCCTGGTGCCGATCAACACCGTCGAAGTGGCCGAAGGCTGGCAGCAGCGCATCGTCGACGTGATCCATGGCCGGTACGCAGGAGCGGCCTACTTCGAGTCGCGCGGTCGCGAGCTCACCGAGCGGATCCTGGCGAGTGAGGGCAGTCTCCTGCACGACGTCAACATCGCCATGATCGAAATCGTGAAGGACATGCTCGACATCACGACACCCCTGACCGTCACCGAGCCGCCGAACGAGGCCGGCACCGACCGCCTGATCGAGCAGGTGAAGATGGTCGGCGGGACGGCGTACCTCGCGGGCCAGGGCGGTCGAGCTTACATGGGCGACGATCCCGAGGGCCGGTTCGGGCAGGAGGGCCTCGAGCTCCTGTGGTCGCACCATCAGCACTCGACCGGTGACTCGATCGTCACTCTGCTGATGGACAAGCCCGACCCGATGGAGCTCGTGCTGAAACAGACCACATGACGTCGCCTGCACACATATCGTTCGGCCGTGCGCATTCCTGACCTCGGCCTCGATCGTGAGTCGGCCATCGGTCGAGTACCCGCGTGGGCGTGGGTACTCCTCATCACTGCTAGCGCCGTGTGGCTGCTCGGTCCGCGCGTCAGTGGCTGGCAGCTGGTGCACCTCCACAAGGAAGACGGAGCCATCTTCCTGCAGGAATGGGTGCGTGACGGGTGGAGCTCGATGTTCGCGCCCTACACCGGGTACCAGCACCTGGGTGCACGGGTGGCCACAGCAGCGTGTGCGTCGGGCCCCGTCTCGTGGTTCGCGCCCTGTGTGGGCGGTGTAGCCGCCCTCGTTCGGATCCTTTTGGCCATCGTCGTGTCCGCCGTTCTCGTCCCCTACACGCGTACTCGCGCGTGGGGCATTGCTGCCGGATTCCTCTTCGTTTTCGTCCCGGTGGGACAGCAGGAGGTGCTCGGCAACATCACCAACCTCAGGTGGTTCTTCGACGCCGGATGTCTGTTCGTCAGCGTGGGACTCTTCCGTGGTCGGATGTCAGTCCTTGCGTCCGTTCTCGGCTTCGTGGGTGCGATGTCGGATCCGCTCGTGCTCCTCCTTCTGCCCCTTGCCGCTTGGCGAATGCTCACCGCGCCGCAGCTCGGACGAGCGCTACCCGCCGCCGCGGTCGCGGCGGGAGCGGTCTGCCACTGGCTGCTCCTGGTGCCGTCCGCCCGACCGACAGACCTCGGGTGGTACGTCCGCGACCCGGGCGAGGCGTTGGTCCAGCTCCTCGCTCGTGGCCCCGCCGTCGCACAGTTCGGGCAGAACGGCGTCGAAGTGCTGATCCACGGATCCATCCTCCTCGCCGTGGCCGCCGGAGTTGTTCCGCTGTTCCTCGCGGCACTCAGTCGCCCGCGAGGCGGGCCGCGTGCGATGGTGGCCATCCTCATCCTTGCTGGCGTCGGCATCTTGGCCGCCACCCTCGTCTTCGCGCCCCACGACCAGCTCGAGCTCGACCCGGCGTGGCAGCTGGGGAACGGCTCCCGCTACTCCGTCGGTCCATCCCTCCTCCTCGGTGCAGCAGTTCTCGTCGCGGTTTCATATGCGCGGGGAAGGGCAGTGGGCGCCATGGCTGTGGCCCTCTTCGGTCTGGCGGCCGTGGGTGACCTGACAGGGGACTCGTGGAACTCGCACGGTCCGACGTGGGCGACGTCTGTGGACGATGCGGTTCGAGAGTGCCGGGGCGACAGCGACGTGGCCGAGGTGCAGCTCACGCCGACCGACGTGCCCACTGAATGGATCGCAGAGGTCTCGTGCAGCTGGTTGCTCAAGTGATGCCCTCCGGGAGGGGTGGCTAGGTCTCCGGCTGCTCGCGGAGCGCCTCGACGACCTCGGCGAAGAACTCGGTGACGTCCCGCTCGCCTGCCACCGGGCCGCCGGCCAGGAAGCCGTCCGCGCCGAGCAGCACCGCAGCAGGAGTCCCGACGGAGAAGCCACGGCGGATGTTGCCGTCCGGCTCGGACACGGCGAGGTCGCGCGCGTGCTCGGTGACCGAGGACGCGGCCGTCTCGTCCGGGTAGACCGCCAGTACCCCGACGGCGGGGGACAGCTGCGCCGCGAGGCCGTCCAGCTTCTCGGCCGTGCGGACGCACGGACCGCACCCGGGCTTCAGCACTACGAGCAGCCGAGCCTGCGTCGAGGTGAGGTCCCACAGGTTCGCCACCGAGCCGTCGGCCCGGCGCACGACGCCGTACGGGGTCCGGTCCCTCTCGTAGTCGAGCAGCTCGTCGGTCTCGGCCGCCCGCGGAGCCGAGCCGGTGCCGACGACGAGCGCGGCGACCGCGGCGGCTGCGATCGCAGCGACGATCGCCCACCAGCCAGCCGCGTCCAGGTCGCGCACGACGGACAGGACGGAGCCCCCGTCGACCGCGAACCACAGGGCGGCGCCGGCGAGCAGGGAGAGGAGGACGTTGCGCAGCAGCGTGGTCCGGTCGACGTCGTGGCGACTCAGGCTCCCGAAGCACGAGCACGTGACGGGCTCGTCGAAGGTGAGCGCCCTCCCGATGAGAGCGGTGTAGGCCAGCATCAGCACGAGCACCAGGGCCGTGACCGCGACGAGGGCGCGCGAGGGCGCAACCAGGAGCAGGGCGGCGAGCGCGAGCTCGGCCCACGGAAGCGCCGCCGAAGCTGGTCCGGCCGGTACGACGTCCGGAACCCGCAGCGCGGCGAACGCATCCCGGGTGGCCACCCGGTCTCGCAGCTTCGCCACGCCGCTCGTCGCCAGCACCGCAGCCAGTGTGAGCACCGCGACGAGTGCTGCGACAGGTGCCGAGGACATGGCCCAGATCGTACGGTTCGTCAGCTCCGCGGGTGCGCCCAGCGGTAGAGGGCGATCAGCCCAGGCAGGAACACCACCAGGAAGACGAGGCCGAAGATCCGGCTCCCCAGGTCGTCGCCGAAGAGCAGCAGCAGCGTGCCGATGAGGACGAAGGGCGAGGTGAACAGCCCGACCACCCAGAAGACGATCCTCGGGACGATGCCTCCCTCCGGGCGGCTCGCCCACAGGGTCCCAGCACCCGGTCCGGCGAGGCCGTCGAGCACGTCCTCGAGCTGCCCGTGCGTCCGCGAGGCGAGCGCGCGGGTCGTCCGCTCGTCGAGCTCGGCGGACGTCAGGCGTCCCTCCCCGAAGGCGGCTGACAGGAGGCTGCAGACCCGCTCACGGTCGGCGTCGGAGGCGAGGACGGCCTCTCGCTCGGCGTGAGAGCGACGGCGGGCGTCGAGCCACGTGCCGAGCGCCTCGTCGCCGGCACCTTGAGGCGCACCGCCTGAGGTCGTTATGGTCGACAGGCTAGGCGCTGACGCGGTCGATCCGCGCGTACTTGCCGCATCTGCGACTCCGCGACGTCCTGCTGTTCGGGCATGGGGGATCTTGATCGTTCGTTGATCTTCTTGAGAATATCTTAACCTTGTGGCGAAGGACTTCTCGCGGATCTTCAACCATGGGGGCAGGTCGCCATGACCGAGTTGGGCACCGAACGGGGCCAGGGCACCTCGCGGCGCACCTTGATGCGTGGCGCTGCGTGGTCCGTGCCCGTCGTTTACGTCGCCGCGCAGGCTCCGGCGTTCGCTGCATCGCCGTGCGACCCTCGGGCCTACAAGATCGACTGGGGTGTCAGCGCGTACACCCCACCGGGCAGCTTGACTGCGACGCCGAACGTCGGCACGGCAGTCGCAACGGGCAGTGCCAGCGGGAGCGCGATCACCGTGACGTTCGACAGCTCGCCCGCCGGGGGTGCCACGAGGTACGACGGCAACCTGACGGTGCCGGCCACCACCAACATCGGCGCCCTCGGAGCCGGCGAGCGAGGACTCGCGATCCGGTCGGGCAGCACGGCGCTCACCGCGTTGGTGAACCAGACGATCACCGTCAGGTTCTCCCGAGCGGTCAGCAACCTGTCCTTCTCCATCGTCGACCTGGACCGCGATGCGAACTTCTGGGACCGCGTCACCTGCAACCCGGTGCCGACGAGCTCGAACAACCGACCGACGACGGTGGCCGGCGTCGGCGACGCCGGACTCGAGATCCCCGGCAGCGGGCCGTTCCGCTACACCGGCGGGACGACGGGCATCGACGACACGAGCAACGCCGGCAACGTCCAGCTCGTCTATGCCGGCGGCGCGTCGTTCACCCAGCTGCAGCTCGTCTACTGGAACGCCGGCTCGCCCGGGCCTCAGGGCATCCTGCTCAGCGACTTCACGTTCACGGCGCGCGGCTGCTGAGATCATCACGTGATTCCCGAGCTCTCTCGGCCGGGGCAACGGGGACATCAGGACGTTGGTCCCCGAGGATTTCGCGTCAGATGACCCGAAATGACCACGAGCTCGTCCGTTCGGGCTACGTCTTCCGGTTGAACGATCCACTACTGGTCCAGACCGGTACTCGACTGTGCTGCGCTGTTACTGATCCGTTGACATGCTCCACCTAGTTTCGTTGTCAACAGGCGACCGTGGGGGTTCGCCGATGGGGTGGGAGTTCATTCGTCATGTCAAGCAAGTTGACGGTTCACGAGCCGATGCGTCCGACGCGGCGCACCATGGTCCGTAGCGCGGCGTGGTCCGTTCCCGTCGTTGCCGTCGCAGCAACTGCGCCGGCCTATGCCGCCTCCTGCGGCAACGCTGAGACCCTCAGTTGGAGCAACTACACGGACGGCACCGTGTTCTCCTCTGCGATGTTCGGATCGACGAAGCTCACGCTCAGTCAGTCCGGCAACCTTGGCTCCGACAGCGGCAAGGTGCTCTACCAGGACGAAGGTGGCGTCAACCCGGCGCTTCGGTTCTACCCCACGAACGGCGTTGACGGATCTTCCATTACGGTGACTCTCACCTTCAGTAGGGCAGTGAAGAATCTCTCTTTCACGATTCTCGACATCGACAACGCCAACAATGGCAACGGCTCCACTGCCTGGCGAGACCGTATCGCCGTTACTGGCACGCCTTCTTCAGTGTCGGTCGGGAGCCGTATCCAAGGCGCTGGGACCGAGAACAGTCCCTATCGCTCGAGCGGAACTACGCAGATCGACAACTCGGATCCGGATGGCAACGTGACGCTGACGTGGAATGGTCCTCTTACGAGCGTGACGTACCGCTACTTCCAGATTGGCGCTCCGACGGGTACGCCGCACACTGGATTGTCAAACATCTCGTTCACGACCATCTGCTGACGCCCGGGAACAAGCCCGGTCGACAACATGTTGTCCGTGGTCGATGACTGCCGCGGACACGACCAGCCAGCCCGTTGACGACTCCCGTCGCATCTCGGTCCTGCTCGGCCTGCTCTTCGGCCTCGGTGGACTGGGGTCGTCGAGCGCTGCGGTGACGCTGGCCCTCATGAGCGACGACTTCGGCATCAGCTCGGGCCTCGCGGCCTGGGCGATCAGCCTCTACGTCCTCATGCTCGCGGTCACGACCGCGCTCTACGGCCGCATCTCCGACCTCGTCGGCTTCCGCGCCCCGATGCTGGCGGGCCTGGTGCTCATGTCGACCGGCGCGCTCGTGGCAGCGGTCGCTCCCACCTTCCAGGTGCTGCTCGGCGCGCGGATGGTGCAGGGCGCCGGTGCGGCCGCACTGCCGACGCTGGGTGTCGCGGTGCTGTCGTCGAGGTACGCCGGTGAGGTCCGCGGCGTCGCCTTCGGCCGGTTGGCCGGGGTCTCGGCCGCGGTGGGCTGCCTGGGGCCGCTCGCCGGTGGCGTCGTCGAGGCCGCGTTCGGATGGCGTGCCGTGATGGCGCTGCCGATCCTCGGTGCACTGGTGCTGCCGTTCATCTGGCGCGCACTGCCGACCGGAGGCAGCGGCGCCAAGCTCGACGTCGTCGGCGCCATCCTCGTCTGCCTGACCGCCGCCGGGATGGTCCTGCTGGTGCAGTCGCCGTCGGCCGGCCTGCTCGTCGCGGCCGTGGGCGCCGTGATGCTGTTCGCCGGCGTCCCTGCCGTCCACGCGACGGTCCGCCGCCGCCCCGACGGCTTCCTGCCGGTCGAGGTCATCCGCAACTCCACCGTCGTACGCACCGCGGTGTCGGCGTCGTCCATCCCGGCGTCGTGGTTCGCCCTGCTCATCGCCACACCCGCGGTCCTCCTCGCCGAGGGCTGGGAGGCGTGGCAGGTCGGCGTCGCCATGGTGCCGAGCGCGGCGATCGCCCTCACCGTCCCGCGACTGGTCGGGCCGATGCTCCGACGCATCGGGCCCGGGCGGAGCGTCGGGGCCGCCGCCCTCGTGGCCTCCGGGGCGATCCTGCTGGCCGCGCTCGGGGCGCACTTCGCGAGCGCCACGATCCTGGTGGTCGGGATCGTCTTCGTCACCGTCGCCTTCGGGCTCGGCCAGCCGGCGCTCAGCGCCGTAGTCGGTGACGCCGTCCACGAGAACGTGCGCGGAGTCGCGCTCGGCGTCTCCACGCTGCTCTTCCTCATCGGCGGCAGCATCGGATCCGCCGTGATCGCCGGTCTCAGCGGGCCCCTCGGGATGACGGGTGCCCTGCTGCTGCTCGCCGCCCTGCCCGTGCTCGGGCTGCTCGTGCTGGCCCCGACGCTTCGGAGCGTGGACGTCGAAGCGGAGGCCGAGGCGGCCTGACGGCTGCCGTCAGCGAGAGGCCCGTGCGCGCTCGCCGAGGGCGACCGCCGCGCGCTGCACGACGGGGAGCTCCTCGGGGTCGCGTGCGACCTCGTGGGGCACGTCGCCGCCGAGCAGGGCCGCCGGGGTCGTCAGCCAGATCCACGCACGCCACGGGTCGACCGACGCCGCGAGGAGCGTCTCGAGGATCGTGAGCAGCTCCTCACGGACCTGACCGGTCCCGTCGAGCTGGAACGACGGCACCAGGGTTGCGCCCTCCTGCTGGACGAGCAGGACCGAGCGCCGGTCGGAGGCCTTGTGCAAGGCGAATCGGGCCGCGTTCTCCGACACCCCGCGCAGGGCGGCGACGCCGGCGTAGTCGAGCCACCCGCCGTCGAGCAGCTCGGCGCGGACGCGGGCCTCGCGACGGAGCCGGACGAGGGCGACGGGGATGCCGTGCGCGGGGTCGTCGCCCTGTGAGCGCAGCTGCCGGTCGAGCTCGACCAGCCGGTCGGGCGGGAGCGGCTCGACCGTGCCGGGCTCACGCCAGCGCACCTCGTCGTGCGCGCGGTCGTAGGTGGGCAGCCCGGCGGCCGCCAGCTGGTCAGCGAGGCCGAGGTCCTCGAGCCAGGTGGCCAGCCGCTCGCCCAGCCCGTCGTCGTACCCGCCCTCAGGGGGATCGACGCGGGCCGGGGAGCAGGAGGACACCAAGTCCTACTTGCTGGCCTTGCGGGCCCGCGACGCGGTCTTGGCGCGCGCGTTGGCGTCGAGGACGACCTTGCGGATGCGCACCATGTCGGGCGTCACCTCGACGCACTCGTCCTCGCGGCAGAACTCCAGGCACTGCTCGAGCGAGAGGCGCTTCGGCGGGATCAGCTTCTCGAAGTTGTCGGAGGTGGCGGACCGGATGTTGGTCTGCTGCTTCTCCTTGGTGATGTTGACGTCCATGTCGTCGGCGCGGGAGTTCTCGCCGACGATCATGCCCTCGTAGACCTCGGTGGTCGGCTCGACGAAGAGCACGCCGCGCTCCTGCAGCGACGTCATGGCGTACGCCGTCGCCGCACCGGCGCGGTCGGCCACCAGCGAGCCGTTGTTGCGCGAGCGGATCTCGCCGGCCCAGGGGTGGTAGCCCTCGGAGATGTGGTGGGCGATGCCGGTGCCGCGGGTCTCGGTGAGGAACTCGGTGCGGAAGCCGATCAGGCCGCGCGAGGGGACGACGAAGTCCATGCGCACCCAGCCGGTGCCGTGGTTGGTCATGCCCTCCATGCGGCCCTTGCGGGTGGCGAGGAGCTCGGTGATGGTGCCGAGGTATTCCTCCGGCGCGTCGATCGTGAGGCGCTCGAAGGGCTCGTGGACCTTGCCGTCGACCTCGCGGGTGACGACCTGCGGCTTGCCGACGGTCAGCTCGAAGCCCTCGCGACGCATCTGCTCGACGAGGATCGCCAGCGCGAGCTCGCCGCGGCCCTGGACCTCCCATGCGTCGGGACGCTCGGTCGGCAGGACGCGCAGCGACACGTTGCCGATGAGCTCGGAGTCGAGGCGGTCCTTGACCAGGCGCGCGGTCACCTTGGCGCCCTTGACCTTGCCGACCAGCGGCGAGGTGTTGGTGCCGATCGTCATCGAGATGGCCGGGTCGTCGACGTGGATGAGCGGCAGCGCGATCGGGTTCTCCGCGTCGGCGAGGGTCTCGCCGATGGTGATCTCGGGGATGCCGGCGATGGCGACGATGTCGCCGGGGCCGGCGGACTCGCCGGGGACGCGCTCGAGGCCCTCGGTGATGAGGAGCTCGGTGATCCGGACGTTCTTGACCGTGCCGTCGCGCTTGATCCACGCGACGGTCTGGCCCTTCTTGAGGTTGCCCTGGTGGATGCGCAGCAGCGCGAGGCGACCCAGAAACGGCGACGAGTCGAGGTTGGTCACGTGGGCCTGGAGCGGCGCGCCCTCGTCGTACTGCGGGGCGGGGATGGTCTCGAGGATCGTCTTGAAGAGCGGCTCGAGGTCGGTGCCCTCGGGCATCGTGCCGTTCTCGGGCTGCGTGAGGGAGGCGATGCCGGCCTTGCCCGAGGCGTAGACGACCGGGAAGTCGAGCGCGTCCTGGCTGTGCGACTCGTCGAGGAGGTCCATGAAGAGCTCGTAGGACTCGTCGACGACCTCGGTGATGCGGGCGTCGCCGCGGTCGGTCTTGTTGACGACCAGGATCACCGGCATGTCGGCGTTGAGCGCCTTGCGCAGCACGAAGCGGGTCTGGGGGAGCGGGCCCTCGGACGCGTCGACCAGCAGCACGATGCCGTCGACCATCGACAGGCCGCGCTCGACCTCGCCGCCGAAGTCGGCGTGGCCGGGGGTGTCGATGATGTTGATGACCATCGGCTGGCCGCCGCCGGCCGGGCCGGCGTAGTGGACCGCGGTGTTCTTCGCGAGGATCGTGATGCCCTTCTCGCGCTCGAGGTCGCCGGAGTCCATGACCCGGTCGGCGACGCTCTCGGCCTGGTGCGCGGTGAAGGCGCCGGCCTGGCGGAGCATCGCGTCGACCAGCGTGGTCTTGCCGTGGTCGACGTGGGCGACGATCGCGACGTTGCGCAGGTCGGAGCGGGACTGGGTGGGCATGCAGGGGCCTTCCGGGTGGAGACGAGGGGCTGGAGCCGGGCGCGGCCCACACGGCCGCAGCGCGGCAAGTCTAGTGCGGGAGGGCTCGGATCGAGACTTCGGCGACGCTCGGGCGGCCCGCGACGGGCGGCTCTGTGACCGGGACCACAACACGTTCGGGCACGATCGGAAACGTTCCCAATCTGATCCTTTACTTTGACCACGAGTTACTGATTCGTGGAATGTCAACCCCTACTTTGGAGTAGTCCCGGATCCCACCGCGGATCCATCCCACCCGAGGTAGCTGACATGAAGTACGGCATCGCGAACCTGAACGAGGCCCGGCCGTCTCGCCGCGCCGTCGTCCGCACGGCCGCCTGGAGCGTCCCCGTGATCTCGGTAGCCGCGACTGCGCCGGCGTTCGCTGCCTCCCCCTGCGATGCCCGTACCGACCAGGCGCTCAGCTGGAACGGCGGCAACGTCACCTTCACCCGGACGAGCGACACGGTTGCCTCCGCGACCCTCGTGCCAGCCACGAACGTCCCGGCACTCACGCTCGACGTCAAGGCGTCGTACACGGGCCTGATGAAGGCCGGGTACGAGAACCCCGGAACGAACACGGTCAACCCCAGCCTCCGCCGGTCCGCCAATGTCGGCAACCTGAACAAGTCCGGGATCAGCCTCTGGCAGGCCACGACACGTGACACGCCGTCCCCGACGCAGGACACGGGCACTTACGTGTTCACCTTCTCGCGGCCCGTCACGAACCTGCGCTTCACCATCACCGACATCGACTCGGCCACCGGTGACTTCCGTGACGCGTTGACCCTCACCAGCGGCTACACGGCGTCGTACCCCGCCACCATCACCAAGACGACGGCCGCCGGCGTCGGGGAGTACTTCATCGCGACCGGTGAGAACACGCCGACGGACAACAGCACCGGCAACGCCGGCAACCTGACGATCACCTACCCCGGCACCATCAGCTCGTTCACGATCCAGTACTCCAACTCGGCGTCGAGCTTCAACAACACGCTCGACCAGGACCAGACGATCTACGTCAGTGACCTGACGTTCAACTACAAGCCCTGCTGAGGGCTTGACCCAGACTCAGGCCTGCCCCGCTGTCCCCCGTGCGGGGCAGGCCTGGACCCAGACTCGCTGCGCCCGTCTCGCTCGTCCCACCCAGTGGGTGGGAGCGGACCCCCACCGTCGAGCGTGACGAGGTGCTGCGGGACCAGCGTGGTGCCGCCGCCCGCCCCCCACGGGCGGCGGCGCCCGGGGCCTGCCGACCCCTTCCGGCTGTCGGTGCCGAGGGGTAGACCTGACCCATGGCTACTCGGAACGCCCACGCGCACTGCACCTTCATCCCCCCGTGGCTCGTCGAGCGGGTCGACGGCCCCGAGGCCGCCGCGCGCGACGAGGCCCTGCGCTCCGGCCGGGGCACCGTCCCCCAGCCGCCGCGGGCGACGGCGATGCCCGGAGCCGACGCGGAGCCGGACTGGACCGTCCACGACGCGGGGTCGACCACGGACCTCCCCGGCACCCCGGTCCGCTCGGCCGGCGAGCCCGAGACCGGTGACGTGGCCGTCGACGAGGCGGCTGCCGGGATCACGGCCACGCTCGAGATGTATGCCGACGACCTGGGTCGCGCCTCCCACGACGACGCCGGTGCCCCGGTCAGCCTGACCGTCCACTACGGCTCGAGCTACGACAACGCCTTCTGGGACGGCACCCAGCTCGTCTTCGGTGACGGCGACGGTCGCGTCTTCGAGCGCTTCACGAAGCCGGTCGACGTCCTCGCACACGAGTTCACCCACGCCGTGGTCGAGCACACCGCCGACCTCGTCTACCGGGACCAGTCCGGTGCCCTCAACGAGTCGGTGGCCGACGTCTTCGCCTCCTGCCTCAAGCAGCGGCTCCTCGGCCAGCAGGCCGCCGAGGGCGACTGGCTGATCGGCCAGGGGATCTTCAAGCCGACCGTGCTCGCCCGCGCGTTGCGCGACATGGCCGCGCCCGGCACGGCCTACGACGATCCCGAGCTCGGCAAGGACCCCCAGGTCGGGCACATGGACGACTACATCGACACCGCGGACGACAACGGCGGGGTCCACCTCAACTCCGGCATCCCCAACAAGGCCTTCCATCTCGCCGCCGTCGCGGTCGGCGGCACGTCGATCGCCGGCGCCGGCCGGATCTGGTACGACGCCCTCGTCGGTGGCGACGTGCCCGCGGACGCCGACTTCGCGACCTTCGCCGCAGCCACGGTCGCCGCGGCAGGCGAGCACGCCGACGCGGTGCGTGAGGCGTGGCGGCAGGTCGGGGTCGAGCCCGGGGCGAGCGCGACGCCATCCGCGGGGAGCACCGACCGGCCGGCGGGAAGGCTGCGCGTCGAGCGCTCCGGCGGCTTCGCCGGTCGCACCGAGTCGGCCGAGGTGGACCTCGACGGCGAGGACGACGACGTCCGCGGGCTCGTCAGCCGGGCCGTCCTCGGCTCGAGCACGAAGGCGACGCCGCCCAAGCCGGACATGTTCGTCTACACGTTCACCCTCGACGGGCACGACCCGGTCCGGGTGCCCGAGCAGCTGCTCTCCGAGAGCCAGGCGCAGCTGGCCCGCCGGTTCCTGCGGCCGGGCTCCTGAGGCGTGGGACGAACCCTCCCTGTGGGTGTTCGGCACGCGGGACGACCCCACTAGGTTCGGACGCATGCCTCGTCTCCGGCGTACGTCCCCCGACCAGCCTGGCTGGAGCCGGCGGCGGGCGGGCAAGGGCTTCACCTACCTCGACGAGGACGGGCTCCGGCTCGAGCCGGAGGACGTGCAGCGCTGCAAGGAGCTCGTGATCCCGCCGGCCTGGCAGGACGTGTGGATCACACCGCACGCCAACGGGCACCTGCAGGCCGTCGGCATCGACGACGCCGGCAGGAAGCAGTACCTCTACCACCCGCAGTGGCGCACCAGCCGGGACGCAGCGAAGTTCGACCGGATCCTCGGCTTCGGCAAGGCGCTGTCGAAGGCGCGCGAGCGGGTGCTCGTCGACATCGGCGCCGAGGGGATGTCGCGCGAGCGGGCTTGCGCCGTCGCGGTGCGGCTGCTGGACCTGGGCTACTTCCGGATCGGCAACGACGTCTACACCGACACCAACGGCTCGTTCGGGCTGACCACGCTCCGCAAGGACCACGTCTCCCGCCACGCCAACGGGCTGCGCTTCTGCTTCGTCGGCAAGTCGGGTGTCGAGCACTGCATCGACATCGACGACCCCTCGGCCGTCGAGGCGCTCGACGTGATGCGGCGCCGGCGCGGGGGCGGCGACGAGCTGCTCGCGTGGAAGGACGGCCGGCACTGGAAGGACATCGACGCCGGGCACGTCAACGACTACATCCGCACCTGCTTCGGCATCGACGCCACCGCCAAGGACTTCCGCACGTGGCACGCGACGGTGATCGCGGCCGCCGCCCTGGCGGACACCGACGAGCCGGGCCAGACCAAGGCGTCGCGCAAGCGGGCGGTCTCGAGCGCGATGAAGCAGGTCTCGGAGTTCCTCGGGAACACCCCCACCCTCGCGCGGTCGTCCTACGTCGACCCGCGGGTCGTCGACGCCTACGAGCGCGGGCGCACGATCCGGGTGAGGACGACGTACGACTCGAACGACGCGCGCCAGGCTGCCCTGGAGCGCGCCGTCCTCAAGCTGCTGCGTGCCTAGTCGTCAGGCGTTGGCGACCACGTAGTCGATCGCCGCGGTGAGCTTCTCGACGTCGGCCGGGTCGATCGCGGGATACATCGCGATGCGGAGCTGGTTGCGGCCGAGCTTGCGGTAGGGCTCGGTGTCGACGATGCCGTTGGCGCGCAGGGTCGCGGCGATCGCGGCGGCGTCGATGCTGTCGTCGAAGTCGATCGTGCCGATGACGAGCGAGCGGTCGGCCGGGTCGGTGACGTAGGGGGTGGTGTACGCCGTCCGCTCGGCCCAGCCGTAGAGCGCGTCGGACGACGCGGTGGTCCGCTCGACCATGCCCGTGAGCCCACCCTGGCCGTTCATCCAGTCGAGCTGCTCGGCCATCAGGAAGAGCGTGGCGACCGACGGGGTGTTGTAGGTCTGGTTCTTCGAGGAGTTGTCGATCGCGGTCGGCAGGTCGAAGAACGGCGGGACGTAGCGGTCGGTCGCGGCGATCTCCTCGACGCGGGCCAGGGCGCGCGGCGACATGATCGCCACCCAGAGGCCGCCGTCGGAGGCGAAGCACTTCTGCGGGGCGAAGTAGTAGGCGTCGACCTGGTCGAGGTCGACCGGCAGGCCGCCGGCGCCAGAGGTCGCGTCGACCAGCACGAGCGCGTCGTCGGCCACGCCCGCAGGACGGCGTACGGGCGCCATCACCGCGGTCGACGTCTCGTTGTGCGCCCAGGCGTAGGCGTCGACGCCGTCCTCGGCGACCGCCTCGGGACGCGAGCCCGGGTCGCTCGAGATGACCGTCGGGTCGGCGAGCCACGGCGCCTTCCTGGCCGAGGTGGCGAACTTCGAGGAGAACTCGCCGAACGCCAGGTGCTGGCTCTTCTCGCGGATCAGGCCGAAGCAGGCGATGTCCCAGAAGGCGGTCGCGCCGCCGTTGCCGAGCACGACCTCGTAGCCCTCCGGCACGTCGAAGAGGGCGGTGAGCCCCTCGCGGACGCGGCCGACGGTCTTCTTCACCGGAGCCTGGCGGTGGGACGTGCCCATCAGCTCGGAGCCGGTCGCGGCGAGCGCGTCGAGGTGGCTCGTCTGGATCTTCGACGGGCCGGCGCCGAAGCGGCCGTCGGCCGGGATGAGCTCGGCGGGGATCTGCAGTGCGTCGGTCATGGGTGCCTCACGTCGATACGGAACGGGTTGCCCTGACCACGCTGTCAGACGTGACTATTGTGGCACCCCGCCCGAGGACGTCTCACGATGGGGGAACGACGATGAGCGACCACCACGTCCCACCGCCCGGCCTGCTGGGCCAGGCTCGCGTGCGCACGACGGCACGCGTCGTCGCCGGCGTCCTGCTCGTCACGGGCGCGGTCCTCCTCGTGCGCGGAGTCAGCGAGTTCGCCTCCGAGTTCGGCGATCCCACGATGGACGCCCGACCGGGCCCGATCCTCATGGCTGCCGGCGGCGGCTTCTGCATCGTCCTCGGGCTCGTCGCAGCCCAGATCGGCTGGATGCGTGCCCACGTGAGGTACCTCGCCGGCGAGACGATGCCGGTCGTGAAGGACTCGGCGACCTACCTCAGTGACGGCCAGGGGATCGCCCACATCGGCCGCACGGCTGCGGCGTCGACCGCCACCGGCCCCTACTGCCGCCAGTGCGGCACCCGCAACGACGCCGACGCGACGTTCTGCGACGGCTGCGGTCAGTCGCTCGGCTGAAGCACCGCGACCCCGGGAGCCGATGACGGAGCCCCCTCCGGGCGTACGTCGTCGCCCATCCGCGTGCGCAGCCGCTTGAGGCCGCGGTGGCGGCTGACCCGCACCGCGACGGCCGTCATGCCGAGGGCCTGCGCGGTGGCGGCGGCGTCGAGGCCGACGACCTCCATGCACGCCAGCACGTCGCGCTCGCGCTTGGGCAGCCGGGCGAGCTGGTCGCGCACCCAGTCGAGGCCCACGACCTCGTCGTGCGGGGTGACCACCGGGTGGTCGTCGTCGCCGTCGTGGTCGAGCAGGGTCGCGGTGCTGCGCAGCGCCCCGCGCCGGGCCTGGTTGGCGCTCACCTTGCGCCCGATGCCGAAGAGCCAGCCGGCGAAGTCGTCGCGCGTGCCGCTGAAGTGCCGGATCCGTCGGGCGGCGACCAGCCACGCCTCCGACGCGACGTCCTCCGCGGTGACCGCCGAGTCCGCGACCTGGCGCGCCCTGAGCCACAGCAGCAGCCGACCGGCGTACGCCAGGTAGAGCTCGTTCCAGGCGTCCGGGTCGCCGGCCTTCGCGGCCGTGACGGTGGCGTCGTCGCTCACGGCTGGGTCGGTCCGTCCCAGCCGTCGGAGGAGCCCGACCCGCCCTGGTCGCCCTGGTCGCCCCGGTCGTCATCCCGGTCGTCATCCCGGCCGTTGTCATGACCACCGTGGTCGAGGTCCTCGTCGCCTCCACGGTCGTCCCCGCGGTCGCGGTCACCGTGCTGGCCCTTGCCCTGGCCCTGGCTCCGGCCACCGTTGCGGTCGCCGTGCCGATCTCCGTGCCGCCAGCCGTCACGGACGCCGTCACGCCAGCCGTCACGGTCCTCGTCGTGGTCCCGGCCGCCGGCGCGCCCGCCCGACCGGGTGCCGGTGCCGTCGTCACGCCCGGCCGGGTCGGTGCCGCGGGCGTCTCCCGACGTGTCAGCGGTGTCCCCGGCGGTCGTGTCGTCGGACTGCGTCTCGCCATCCCGGTCACCCCCGCCCGCGGCGGCCCCGGGACCGGCTGGCGGGACCGACAGGCCCGGGCCGCGCGTCGGTCCGGGCGACGGGTCGGGGATCGCCGGGACCGTCGGCGCCGGCCTCGCCGGCGCGATCGACTCGTCGCCGATGCGGGACGCGATCGTCGTACCTCCAGCGACCACGGCCGCCGCGGCCGCCGCGGCGACGACGGGCCGCCACGAGGCGAGGAGGGGTTCGAGCGCGGAGTCGGCCCACGTGGGGGTGGGGGACTGGGCCGACTCCGCGCACAGCCGCATGAGGAACGCCCGGTCGGGGACCAGCACGGGCGCGTCGAGGCGCAGTGCCGGGATCCGGGGCTCCGAGGTGGTCATGCGGCGGTCTTCGTGGGTCGCCCGGTCAGCGACCGCATCCGCCGGCGGTGGCGAACACGTCGCCCGCCTCGAACGCGTCGGCGCCGACCACGGCGCCCAGCACGACGGCGGACTCCTCGGTCAGCTGGTACTCGAGGGACAGGTCGTGCGAGCCGCCCCGGCGCGCCCGGCCGCGGTCGTCGTCGTCATCGTCGGCCTTCACGATGGTGAGGACCGGGACGTCCTCGACACCGTCGACCTCGGCGGTGACGACGCCGTCGCGGACGTCGACGTCGAAGTCGGTCCACTCGGAGGTCACCGTGGTGCCGGTGAAGGTCACGACGGCGTTCGAGCCGTCGCCGCCCCTCGATCCGTCCTTGCCGCGGCGGTCGTCCCGCTCGTCGTCGTCATCGTCGGAGTCGTCGTTCCAGTGGCCGCGGTGGCGCCCTCCGACGCTGATCACGAGGAGGTCGTCGTCGTCGCGGCCGACGCGTGCGCCGTTCGAGCCCTCGACCTCGACGGAGGCGGCGTCGAGGATCGCGGTGACCTCCTCGGTCACCGTCATCCCGGTGCCGCGGGAGTGGCCGTGGCCGTGGCCCCAGCCGTGTCCTCCGCCGTGTCCGTGCTGGCTGTGGCGGGGTCCGTCGCCGCGGTCCCCGCCGCGATCGCCGGCGTGCGCGGGGGCGGCGACGGCCGAAAGGGCGAGCACGGACAACAGGGCGGTGACGGCGCGGAAGCGTCGCTGCTTCATGCCTTCTCCTCGGGGTTGGGGGGTCTGTCACCAGGTACTTGTCGTCGCGACCCGGCTGCGTTACGCCGATCCGAAAGATTCCTGCGAGGCAGCGGACCTGTGCAACCGCTGTGGGGCGGGTGACGACGGGTGGGGTTGTGGAGGTCGCGCGCCGGCGCGGGCATAGGGTCTGGGACGTGGACGACGACCTGCGGATCGAGCGGGTCTCGATCACCCACCCCGACGCCGCCTTCCTCGTCGAGGCCGTCCAGGAGGAGTACGTCGCCCGCTACGGCGGTCGTGATGACTCACCCATCGACCGACGCGACTTCGACGACCCGCTCGGCACCTTCTTCGTCGGCTACCTCGACGGCCGACCCGTCGCCACCGGGGCGTGGCGCCGCAGCTCGGTGAAGGCGCTCGGTGCGCAGGTCACCGCCGAGGTGAAGCGGATGTACGTCGTGCCTGCCGCACAGCGCCGCGGCCTCGCGCGGCGGATGCTCGCCCACCTCGAGACCACCGCCGCCGCGGAGGGGATCGAGGCGCTCGTGCTCGAGACCGGGATGAAGCAGCCGGAGGCGATCGAGCTCTACCTCTCCTCGGGCTACGAGCCGATCCCGGGCTTCGGCTACTACGCCGACAGCGACCTCAGCCGCTGCTTCGGACGGCTGCTGAGAACTACAGATCTGTAGTTCCCACGAACCGCTGACGGGCTTTGCGCGGGCCACCTACGGTCCTCGGGTCACGAGTGATCACTGGGGAAGGTGGTGCGAGGCGATGCGCATGCGTGCGATGGTCCCGACGACCGTCCTCCTCGTCCTCGGACTGCTGCTCGGCCACGCCGCCGCGGCCTCCGCGGAGTCGTCGTACCACCCCTCCTCGGCGCGCCGGGGGATCGGGGTCGTGACGTCGTCCGCGCCCTACGTGATGCCGATCGAGCCCTACGCCGGCTACCAGCCGCAGACGAAGTGCCGGCAGAAGCCGAAGCCCGGCATCCTGCTGCTCGCCGACTGGCTCGTCGCGCGCGGCGGTGGCTACGGACCGATCAGCCGCTCGTGCGAGGGCACCAGCACCAGCGAGCACAAGGAGTCGCGGGCCTTCGACTGGCTGCTCGACGCGAGCAAGCCGGAGGACGCCGCGCTCGCCCAGGCCATGCTCGACGAGATCTTCGCCCCCGACGACACCGGCGAGCCGGCCGCGCTGGCCCGCCGGATGGGGATCATGTACGTCATCTGGAACGACAGGATGTACGCCCCCTACCGGGGCTTCGCGCCCGAGCGCTACCTCAGCTCGAGCTGCCGCACGAAGAGGTCGTGCTCGCCCACGCTGCGCCACCGCGACCACGTCCACATCTCGCTGACCCGGCAGGGCGCGAAGGGCCTGACGTCCTGGTACTACGCGCAGCAGCAGCCACCCACCGGGTGAGTCAGCCCCAGGCCTGGTCCCAGCCGTCGACCTCGCTGGCCGGGCGGGTGCTCGGTCCGGCGTAGACCGCGGACGGCCGGATCAGGCGACCCGTGGTCTTCTGCTCGAGGATGTGGGCGGACCAGCCGCCGGTGCGCGCGCACGTGAACATCGAGGTGAACATGTGGGCCGGCACCTCGGCGAAGTCGAGGACGATCGCGGCCCAGAACTCGACGTTGGTCTCGAGCACGCGGTCGGGACGGCGCTCGCGCAGCTCGGCGAGGGCGGCCTTCTCGAGTGCCTCGGCGACCTCGTAGCGCGGGGCGTCGAGCTCCTTGGCCGTGCGACGCAGCACGCGGGCGCGCGGGTCCTCGGCGCGGTAGACGCGGTGGCCGAAGCCCATCAGCCGCTCGCCGCTGTCGAGCAGCTCCTTGACGTAGGTCGCCGCGTCGCCGTCGCGCTTCTCGACCTCCTCGATCATGCCGAGCACGCGCGACGGCGCGCCGCCGTGGAGCGGGCCGGACATCGCGCCGATGGCGCCGGAGAAGGCGGCGGCCACGTCGGCGCCGGTCGAGGTGATGACGCGGGCGGTGAAGGTGGAGGCGTTCATGCCGTGCTCGGCGGCCGAGGACCAGTAGGCGTCGATGGCGTGCGCGTGCTTCGGGTCGGCCTCGCCGCGCCAGCGGATCAGGAACCGCTCGGCGAGGGTCCTGCCCTGGTCGACCTCGGCCTGGGTGACGACCGGTTTGCCGAGGCCGCGGGCGGACTGGGCGGCGTACGACAGCACCATGACGGCGACGCGGGACAGGTCGAGGCGCGCCTGCTCGTCGGAGATGTCGTAGGTCTGGCCCATGCCGAGCATCGGGGCGAGCATCGCGACCGCAGCCTGCACGTCGGCGCGGACGTCGCCGGTGTGGATCGAGATGTTGTAGGGCTCGGCCGGCGGGAGGCCGGGGGAGTAGGAGCCGTCGACCAGGAGGCCCCAGACGTTCTCGAACGGCACCCGGCCGACGAGCTCCTCGATGTCGACCCCGCGGTAGCGGAGCGCGGAGCCCTCCTTGTCGGGCTCGGCGATCTGCGTCTCGAACGCGACGACGCCTTCGAGGCCGTGGTGGATCTCGGTCATGGTGCTCCTCCTGGTGTCGGCTCATTCTGCACCCGGTTCGTTAGTGTCCAGACATGGACTTGTCCGCGCTGCGTGAGGAGTACGGCCGCGGGGGCCTCGACGTCCCCGACCTGGCCGCCGACCCGATCGAGATGTTCGAGCGCTGGCTCCAGCAGTCCATCGACGCGGGCGTGCACGAGCCCAACGCCATGGTGCTCGCGACCTCGACCCCCGACGGCCGGCCGTCGAGCCGGATGGTGCTGCTCAAGGGCGTCTCGCCCGACGGGTTCGTCTTCTTCACCAACCAGGCCTCCCGCAAGGGTGACGAGCTCGCGGCCGACCCGCAGTGCGCCCTGCTCTTCCCGTGGCACCCGCTCGAGCGACAGGTCCGCGTCGAGGGCAGCGCCTCGGTGCTGGACGACGCCGACGTCGAGACCTACTTCCACTCCCGTCCCCGAGGTGCGCAGCTCGGGGCGTGGGCGTCCGCCCAGTCCCGCCCGGTCGCCTCGCGGGCCGAGCTGTCGGCGTCCTACGCCGAGGTCGAGGAGCGCTTCGGCGCCGATCCGACGGACGCCGAGGTCCCCGTCCCGCCGCACTGGGGTGGCTACCGCGTCGTCCCCGAGGTCGTCGAGTTCTGGCAGGGCCGCCGCAGCCGGATGCACGACCGGCTCGTCTACCGCCGCTCCGGCTCGGGCTGGGTCACGGAGCGGCTTGCTCCCTAGCGGCGCTGCAAGATCCGGTGCACGGGGTCGACGTGGCCCTCGCCTCTGCGCGAAAGCTTTCGCTCAGCCGGGAGGTGCGGCGTCGCCACGTGCATCACGAATTTCATCACCGCGACGAGGTCCTCGTGGGGACGGCGGCTGGTCGACGCATCGGCAGGCCGAGCGCCGCCGCGACCAGCAGGAGCACACCCGCCGCGCCGAGCACGAAGGACGGCAACGCGGTCGGGATGCCGAGGAAGGTCGTGATCCCCAGGATCCGCGCCATGCCCCAGGGCAGCAGCGCCATCTGGTCGTTCCAGACGGTGAGGGCGTCCTCGAGGCCGACGAGCTGGAGCAGCGACCCGACGCCGAGCAGCGTCAGCGCCACCGTGTGCAGGACGGCGGCCGTCGCCCGGCGCCTGCCGACGTGCGCCGCCAGCGCCCAGAGCAGGGCGGCGAGGACCCACCCCGCGAGCACGAACGACACGACGACGTACGCCGACCGCGTCGCCGGCTCGGTCCAGAAGGCGAACCAGTAACCGCCCGGTCCGCGCCACGCCAGCACGGCCAGCAGGAGCAGCGACCGGATCGTCACCGCGCCGCCGACGGCCACCGCCACGTGCCACGAGCGGGTCCACAGCAGCGAGGCACCGACGACGAGTGCGAGGACGGCCCACCCGATGCCGACGAGCAGCAGGTGGCTGGGCGCGAGGAACCACGTCAGCACGAGTCGGCTCCACGCCACGGCGACGAGGGGGATCGCGACGACGAGCCACCGGTTGGTCGGACCCGGCTCGCGCCACGGCGTCACCGCGGTCCGCACCATCGTCCGGCCGGTGCGCGTGAGTCCGAGCGCCAGCAGCAGCGCGACCAGCCCGCCACGGGCGAGCCACGCCATCGGCAGGTCGCGGGCGGCGCGCTCCTCGCCGATCCTGGCGGCGGTCAGGTTGTAGGCCGGCAGCGCCAGGTCGTCGCCGTACCGGCTCTCGTGCTCGGTCGCCGCCGCGTCGAAGCGCTCCCGCGCGGACTCCCAGACCTCGCGACCCTCGCCGGTGTCGAGCCACAGCGCGTGCCGCAGGGTCATCTCGCGGTAGGCGCCGAGGAGCGCGTGGAGGTCGACCTGGTAGTCGAGGGAGGAGAGCAGCTGCTCGCGCATCACGGGGTCGGAGTAGGTGGTCGCGTCGGTCCCGGCGACGAGGTCGCGCATCGTGGCGGCGAGGTCGACGGCGTGCTGGCCGTCGTCGATCGCGGCCGTGACGCCGTCGAGCCCGTCGGTGCCGCCGTGGTCGCGCGCGATCGCGTAGAGGACGTCGAGCACGGCGCTGTCGCCGGTGAGGATGTCCCACTCGAAGAGCAGCATCTGCGGCGGCGGCTCGAGACCGAGCGCGAAGGCGCGCACCTGCGCGAACTGCGGGACGTACTGCCCGTGCGTCACCGCCTCGCGGGAGTACGACATCGCCTGCGTGATCGCGGCCACCGTGTCGGGGTCGGTGGAGAACCAGCGGCGCACCCAGTCGGCGGTGAGCTCGGCGGGGTCGGCGTCGGGGTCGCGCGCCAGCCGCGCGGCGGTCTCGGAGTTGAGGTCGTAGAGCTGCCAGAAGCCGGTCGTCAGCAGCAGCGACCTCGGGCCGGCCCGCCAGGGGCCGCCGTCCTGGGTCCAGGTCCAGATGCCCTCGACGTGGGGGTTGGCGGCGATGAAGTGCTGCAGGGCCATCTGGTGCAGCACGCCGAGGTCGTCGGGCACGGCGCCGAACGACTCGAACTCGCGCCGGCTCTGCAGCTCGACGATCCGGCGCTGGTCGCCCTGCTCGAGGGTGTCGTTGAGCGGGAGCCAGGAGTAGAAGTCGCCGAGGCTGTACTTCGTCGACACCACGAGCCGCGGGGAGTCGATGCCCGCCAGGATCTCGTCATAGGACTCGGGGTTGGTGTGCATGTCGCCGACCGCGCCGACGCCGACGCTCCACGTGCGGAAGACGACGTCCTTGTCCGCGCGCTCGGCCTGGTCGGTGAAGGCGCCGAGCATCGCCTGCACCGCCTTCGGCGTGGTCACCGAGATCTCGGAGTAGTAGTCGATGCCGGGCGAGTTGTAGATGCCGCCGCCCTCGCCGATGCGCAGCACGACCCCGGACAGCTGGGGCAGCTCCGCGTAGATCTCGTCGAGCGCTGCCTCGTAGACCTTCCAGAGCCCGGGGTCCTCGGTGTCGAGGTCGAACTCGTCGGTGAGGTAGCGCTCCAGCGGCTCGCTGAGGATGAGCATGTCGGTGCGGAGGTAGACGTCGAGGCCGAGGTCGTCGAGCTCGGCGTAGATCGGTCCGAAGGCGTCGCGCACCGCCCGGGCGCGAGCGGCGTACGCAGGGTCGTCGGCGTAGATCTCCGGGATCGCGTCGAAGGTGACGAGGTCGAGGAAGCCCGGGACGGCGACGGCGTTGTAGCCCTGCGCGAGCACGTGATGGGCGTAGGCGAGGACGCTCTCGCGGGCCTCGGCGAGCGCGGCCCGGTCGATGTAGGGAGCCTCGTCGAGGAAGACGTCCTCGAACGCGCGCGAGTAGTGGGAGTAGTCGGTGCCGCCGCGCCACTGCTCCGGATCGGGGTCGACGCCGGCCGCGCCGAGGTCGACCATCCGGAACGGCAGGGCCGACGTGACGAGCCCGCGTCCCTCCGCTAGCGGCCGCTGGGCGCGGGCCTTCTGCGCGAGGTCGTAGACGCCGCGGACGGCACCGGCCTCGCTGCCGGCGGTGATGCGGATCCGCTCGTCCGTGCCGGACAGCCGGTAGGAGTCGTCGCCCTGTCCGTCGCCCTGTCCGTCGCCCGGCAGCGCCTCGTCGTCGTACGACACCCGCAGGGTCGCGGTGCCGTCCGTCTCCCCGGAGGTCGCCTCGCCGAGCTCGGCGAGCGCCGCGTCCATGCGTACGCCGTCGGGTGCGACGACGTCGATCAGGCGCGGGGGAGCGACCGCGTCGCGCGGCGGCGCCGCGACCAGCTCCTCGATCGGCACCTGCTTGGGCTCGACCCGGATGCCCAGCGCGCTCGAGATGCCGAGCGCGATGCCGGCGCCGAGTGCGGCGAGGACGAGCAGGACGACGCCGACCTGGAGCCCCCGCCTCGCGCGCACGGCGGCAGTCTACGAACGCGCCCCGTCGGTCAGGCGTGGCTCAGACGGCGGCCTTGATCTTCTCTGCGAGCTTCTGCGCCATCTTCTTGTTCTTCTTGCCGTCCATCAGGGCCTTCGGTCGACCGGGCATGTTCTCCATGAAGACCTGGACGTGCGAGCCCTGCGGGGACGGCGTGATGACGATCCCGGTCGCGTTCTCCCAGCTCATCAGCGTCTTCTTCGTGATCACCGCGATGCCGAGCTGGTCGTCGCTCATCCCCGCCAGGGTGTGTCCTTCGTCGGCGACGAGCTTCTGGACCGCGGCGCTCACAGCGAGCGGCTCACGGGGCACGTCGAGCTCTGCGCCGGCTGCGGTGTTGACGAAGTCGAACGACGGCGCCAGCGCGGCGCCGTACTGGTCGACGAGCTTCGAGTTGAGGAACCTGTCCATGGCAGTCATGGGTCGAGCGCACCACGAACCGGGTGCGAGCGGCATCCCCGGAATCGGAGAAGGAGTTGTGAGTGAGTGCTCACTCACTTAGTCTGGAGCGCGTGCCACCTCGCGCCAAGCCCCTCTCGCCCGACGACCGCCGGGCCGCCCTCGTCACGGCGACCGTCCCGCTGCTCGTGGAGCACGGTCGCACCGTGACCACGAAGCAGATCGCCGACGCCGCCGGGATCGCGGAGGGCACGATCTTCCGCGTCTTCGACTCCAAGGACGACCTCGTCGCCGCAGCGCTCGACGAGGCGCTCGACCTCGAGCCGTTCATCTCCCAGCTCCTGGAGGTCGACCCCGACCAACCGCTCGGTGCCCTCCTGCTCGAGGTGGTGGAGCTCTTCCAGCACCGCTTCGAGCGCGTCTTCACCCTCATGTCGCGGATGGGGATGCTCGGTCCGCCGAAGGCGCGGCGTCACATGGAGGCCGAGCGCGAGCGGGTCGCGACCATCCTGCAGGCCCTCGCCGAGCCGCACCGCGACCTGCTGCGCGTCCCGCCGGCCCAGCTGATGCACATGGTCCGGCTGCTGACCTTCTCCGGCACCCACCCCCACATCTCCGACGGCCACCCGCTCACGGCGGCCGACATCGTGGACACCGTCCTCAACGGCGTCCTCAAGACCCCCACGACCACCCAGGACACGTGATGCTGCTCCGACTCGTCCGCACCTACCTGAAGCCGTACGCCGCCCCGCTGGCCGCGGTCGTCGCCCTGCAGTTCGTCGGCACCATGGCCGCGCTCTACCTGCCGAGCCTCAACGCCGACATCATCGACAAGGGCGTCGTCACCGGCGACACCGGCTTCATCCTGCGCCACGGCGGCTACATGCTCGCGGTCTCGCTCGTGCAGATCGTCTGCTCGATCGCCGCGGTGTGGTTCTCCGCGCGCAACGCGATGGGCTTCGGCCGCGACCTGCGCGCGGCGATCTTCCACCGGGTCGGGTCGTTCTCCGCCCGCGAGGTGCAGCACTTCGGCGCACCGTCGCTGATCACCCGCGAGACCAACGACGTCCAGCAGGTGCAGATGCTCGTGCTGATGGGCGGCACGCTCATGGTGTCGGCGCCGATCATGATGGTCGGCGGCATCATCATGGCCGCCCGCGAGGACATCGGGTTGTCGTGGCTGGTGCTGGCCGTGGTGCCCGTGCTCGGCGGTGCGATCGGCCTGATCGTCCGCAAGATGGTGCCGAGCTTCCGGCTCATGCAGGAGCGCATCGACGAGGTGAACCGGCTGCTGCGCGAGCAGATCACCGGCGTCCGGGTGGTGCGCGCGTTCGTCCGCGAGGAGCACGAGACCGAGCGGTTCGGCGACGCCAACCAGCAGCTCACCGACGTCGCGATCCGCACCGGCCGGTGGCAGGCCGCGATGTTCCCGACGGTCATGGTCGTCTCCAACGTCGCCATGGTCGCCGTGCTCTGGTTCGGCGGGCACCGCGTGGAGGACGGCCACATGGAGGTCGGTGCGCTGACCGCCTACATCTCCTACCTGATGCAGATCGTGATGTCGGTGATGATGGCGATGTTCATGCTGATGATGGTCCCGCGTGCCTCGGTCTGCGCGGAGCGCATCACCGAGGTCCTCGAGACCGGCTCGTCGGTGGTCCCGCCGGCCGACGCGGTCACCGAGCTCCCCGGGCGGCTCGCGCTCGAGCTCGACGACGTCACCTTCGCCTACCCCGGTGCCGACGAGCCGGTCCTGCGGTCCGTGGCGATCACGGCCAGCCCGGGCGAGACCGTGGCGATCGTCGGCTCGACCGGTGCCGGCAAGTCGACCCTGGTCAACCTGGTCCCGCGCCTGTTCGACGCGACCGGAGGTGCGGTGCGCGTCGGGGGAGTCGACGTACGCGACATCGAGCCGGAGCTCCTCTGGTCGCGGCTCGGCCTGGTGCCGCAGAAGGCATTCCTCTTCCGCGGGTCCGTCGCGGACAACCTGCGCTACGGCAAGCCCGACGCCACCGAGGAGGAGATGTGGGCGGCGCTCGAGATCGCCCAGGCGAAGGACTTCGTCGAGGCGATGCCCGACCGGCTCGACGCCGAGATCGCCCAGGGCGGCACCAGCCTCAGCGGCGGCCAGCGCCAGCGGATGGCGATCGCGCGGGCGGTGATCCGGCGCCCCGACATCTACCTCTTCGACGACTCCTTCTCCGCGCTCGACCTCACCACCGACGCCCGGCTGCGGGCCGCGCTCAGACCGGTGACCCGTGAGTCGACGGTGGTGATCGTGGCGCAACGCGTCGCGACCATCCGCCACGCCGACCGGATCGTGGTGATGGAGGACGGCGCCGTCGTCGGCACCGGCACCCACGACGAGCTGCTCGAGACGTGCTCGACCTACCAGGAGATCGTCCAGTCCCAGATGACCGCCGAGGAGGTGGCATGAGCACCGAGTCGCAGGCCCCCGCCAAGGGTGGCCAGCTGAAGGAGACCGAGCGCATCCAGCAGGGCCCGGGCGGTCCCGGCCGCGGCCCGATGGGCGGCGGGATGATCGGCCAGAAGGCCGACACGTTCTGGCCCTCGCTCAAGCGGCTGCTCGCGCGGCTGCGCCCCGAGCGCCACAAGGCGTACGCCGTCGTCGCCCTGACGCTGGTCAGCGTGGTCGCCACCGCGGTCGGGCCGAAGATCCTGGGCCGGGCGACCGACCTGATCTTCGCCGGCCTGATCGGCAAGGACGTGCTGGGCTCGGGTGCGACGCAGGAGCAGGCCATCGAGGCGCTCCGCGCGCAGGGTGAGAACGACCGTGCCGACATGCTCGCGTCGATGAAGCTCACCGACGGCGTCGACTTCTCGGCCGTCGCCGACGTGCTGCTCCTCGTGCTGGCGGTCTACGTCGCCGCGTCGCTGCTGGCGTGGCTGGGCGGCTACCTGCTCAACGACGTCGTGCAGGGGACCATCCTGCGGATGCGGTCCGAGGTCGAGGACAAGGTCAACCGGCTGCCGCTGGGCTACTTCGACAAGCAGCCGCGCGGCGAGCTGCTGAGCCGGGTCACCAACGACATCGACAACATCAGCCAGACCCTCCAGCAGACGATGAGCCAGATGCTCACCTCGCTGCTCACGGTCTTCGCGGTGATCGGGATGATGTTCTACATCTCGCCGCTGCTGGCGCTGGTCGCGCTCGTCTCGGTGCCGATCTCGATGTTCGTCACGGCGGCGGTGATGAAGCGCTCGCAGGGCATGTTCATCCAGCAGTGGCGCCGCACCGGGACCCTCAACGCCCACATCGAGGAGACGTTCTCCGGGCACGCGATCGTCAAGGTCTTCGGTCGCCAGGCCGACTCCGAGCGGAAGTTCGCCGAGCAGAACGACGAGCTCTACCAGGCGTCGTACTCCGCCCAGTTCGTGAGCGGGCTCATCATGCCGATCATGATGTTCGTCGGGAACCTCAACTACGTCGTCATCGCCGTCCTCGGTGGCCTCCGGGTCGCCAGCGGCACGATGTCGCTCGGCGACGTGCAGGCCTTCATCCAGTACACCCGCCAGTTCACCCAACCGCTCACGCAGGTCGCCTCGATGCTCAACCTGCTGCAGTCCGGCGTCGCCTCGGCCGAGCGGGTCTTCGAGCTGCTCGACGCCGACGAGGAGACGCCCGACGCCTCGGGCCGGCCCGCCGCGGAGGCCGACGCGCGCGGCGAGGTGCGCTTCGAGGACGTGTCGTTCTCCTACGACCCCGAGCGCCCGCTCATCTCCGGCCTGTCCCTGGTCGCGGAGCCGGGCAGCACGGTCGCGATCGTCGGACCGACCGGCGCCGGCAAGACCACGATGGTCAACCTGGTCATGCGGTTCTACGACCCGCAGTCGGGGCGGATCCTCATCGACGGCGTCGACATCACCTCGATCCCGCGGGGCGTGCTGCGCAGCCGGATCGGGATGGTGCTCCAGGACACCTGGCTCTTCGCCGGGTCGATCCGCGACAACATCGCCTACGGCCGGCCGGACGCCACGGAGGAGCAGATCCTCGAGGCAGCCCGGGCGACCTTCGTCGACCGCTTCGTGCACTCCCTGCCCGACGGCTACGACACCGTCATCGACGAGGACGGCTCGAACCTCTCCGCCGGGGAGCGCCAGCTGGTCACGATCGCCCGCGCGTTCCTGTCCGACCCGGCGCTGCTGATCCTCGACGAGGCCACCTCGTCGGTCGATACCCGCACCGAGCTGCTGCTCCAGCAGGCGATGGCCGCGCTGCGCTCGGACCGGACGTCGTTCGTGATCGCGCACCGGCTCTCGACCATCCGCGACGCCGACCTGATCCTCGTCATGGAGGACGGCTCGATCGTCGAGCAGGGGTCCCACGAGGAGCTGCTGGCGGTCGGCGGTGCCTACGCCCGGCTCTACCGCTCCCAGTTCGAGTCGGCCGCCGAGGAGGTCGTCGTCGGCTGACCGCTCCCAAGCGTCTAGCGGGCCAGCGGCTCCTCGGCGAGCATCTCGGCCACCAGCTCGAGGCACCGCACGCGAGCCGGGGAGAAGTCGTAGGGCATCTGCTCGACCGCCGCAAGGACGCCCGTCGAGCCCTGCCCGGACCCGGGTCCGGCGTCGACGTCGCCGGCCTGCGAGGCCTCCCAGGAGTCGAAGAACCTCTCTTCCTCCTCCGCCTGGCCGGACTCCTCGATGACGGCGTTCAGCGCCAGCTCGAAGGCGTGTCGTCGCTCGGCCACCTCTGCCACGCGGGGGTCGTCGACGTCGACGGTGTCGTCGAGCGCCTCCTCGGCGGCGTCCACGCTGTCGGACTCCTCCTGCAGGTCGGGGTGGGCGGCCAGGGCGACGAACCGGCCGGCCTGGATGGCCGCGCCGAGCGGACCGAAGATCCGTTCGGTGACCAGCAGGGTGTCCAGGTCCGCCTGGCGCAGTGAGCCCTCGGGGACACCCGCGAGCCGGGTGGTGACGAGGTCGGAGAGCAGGCCCCTCCTGCTGCCCGCGGCGAGCATGCGCTGCACGGCGCTCCGCTGCTCCCGCAGCTCGGCCTCGCGGGCGGCGAGGGTCCCCTCCAGCCGCTGCAGGATCGCTGCGAGCTCCTGGTCGTCCGTGCCGTCGGACTGTGCCGGAGCCGGATCGGTGAACGCGGCACGGATGTCGTCGAGCGCGATCCCGGCGTCGGCCATCCGGCGGATCCACAGCAGGCGGATCATGTCGTCGTACCCGTAGCGGCGGCGGTCGTCGCTGCCCCGCTCGGGCTCGGGGAGCAGGCCGATCTCGTGGTAGTGGCGGATCGCCCGGGGCGTGGTGCCGACGAACGCTGCCGCGTCACCGATCTTGACCTGGCGCGGGATCGCGAACGGCAAGCTCATGGGTGGTTCCTCTTTCCGTGTGGCTGGGGTGTGGGCGTGGGACCACCGGACCACATGACGCTGCGGCAGGTGCAAGTCCGGGAGTTAATGCGTTGAGCCCCCGTG
Organism: Nocardioides exalbidus; assembly: GCF_900105585.1. Taxonomy (NCBI): domain Bacteria; kingdom Bacillati; phylum Actinomycetota; class Actinomycetes; order Propionibacteriales; family Nocardioidaceae; genus Nocardioides; species Nocardioides exalbidus. The sequence continues at coordinate 735,072 of NZ_FNRT01000002.1, read as the reverse complement.
CCTGCCGACGTACGCTCGAGGCACACAGAAGGGAGGTGATCCGAGGAATGAGTTCTTTTCGGATGAGTGAGGTGGCTGCCCGCTAGGCAGCCCGGTCCGCCGACAGCTGCCGGCGAATCCACTGCAGCCACCCGACCCGCAGGCGCCCGGTCTTCATCCACCGGGGCCCCTTCTCGAAGGGGCAGCACGCCTGCGGGTCGCTGCATGTCCGGGCGACGTCGGTGTGGGCCAGGTCTCGTCGTCGTCGGCTGGCCTGATGGTTGTCGGAGGCGTAAAGTTGTGGTCAACAACTATTGCGGACGGCAACCAAGAATCGTAGGCAACGCAGTGACCCAGGCTCCCACCATCAGCGCCGAGCAGAACGGCCAGATGACCCACCGCGAGGTGCTCGAGGCCCTCAGCGGCCTCCTCCTCGCGATGTTCGTCGCGATGCTCTCCTCCACGATCGTCAGCAACGCGCTGCCGACCATCGTCGACGACCTGCAGGGCAGCCAGACCGGCTACACGTGGGTCGTCGTCGCCACGATGCTCGCGATGACCGCGACCACCCCGATCTGGGGCAAGTTCGCCGACCTCTTCGACAAGAAGATCCTGGTGCAGTCGGCGCTGGTCATCTTCTCGATCGGCTCCGTCGTCGCCGGCTTCGCGCCCTCGATGGAGGTGCTGATCAGCGCCCGCGTCGTGCAGGGCCTCGGCGTCGGCGGACTCACCGCACTCGTGCAGGTCGTCATCGCCTCGATGGTCTCCCCGCGTGAGCGTGGCCGCTACAGCGGCTACATCGGCGCCGTCTTCGCCCTCGCGACCGTGAGCGGCCCGCTCGTCGGTGGCGTGCTGGTGGACACCGTCGGCTGGCGCTGGTGCTTCTTCGCCGGGCTCCCGGTCGCGGCCCTCGCCTTCGTGGTGCTGCAGAAGACCCTGCGGCTCCCGGTCGTCAAGCGCGACGACGTGTCGATCGACTACCTCGGCGCCTTCCTCCTGGTCGGCGGCGTCTCGATCCTGCTGATCTGGGTCTCCCTCGGCGGCCAGAACTTCGACTGGGTCTCCACGACCAGCGCCCTCCTCGTCGTCGGAGCCCTCGCGGTGATCGGCGCGGCGATCTACGTCGAGGCCAACGTGGCCAAGGACCCGGTCATCCCGCTGCGCCTCTTCAAGGACCGCACCCTCACCCTCGCCACTGTCGCGTCGGTGCTGATCGGTGTCGCGATGTTCGGCTCGACGGTCTACCTGAGCCTCTACTTCCAGCGCGCCAAGGACATGAGCCCGACCGAGGCCGGCCTGATGTCGATCTGCATGGTCGGCGGTCTCCTCGTCTCGAGCATCACGAGCGGTCGCATCATCTCCGCCACCGGTGTCTGGAAGCGCTGGCTCGTCGCCGGCATGGTCGCGGTCATCCTCGGCATCGGCCTGCTCTCCACGATCGACGCCGACACCCCGCTGTGGCACACCGGCATCTTCATGGCGGTCCTCGGCCTCGGCCTCGGCGCCACGATGCAGAACCTCGTCCTCGCCGTGCAGAACACCATCGCCCTCTCCGACATGGGCGCCGGCTCCTCGGTGGTCGCGTTCTTCCGCTCCCTCGGTGGCTCGGTCGGCATCGCCGCCCTCGGCGCCGTGCTCTCTACCCAGGTCGCCGACTCGGTGAAGGCCGGGCTGACCGAGCTGCTCGCCGCGCACCCGGAGTACGCCGACGCCGTCAGCCACAGCCAGGGCGGGATCCCGGACGTGTCCGGGATGCCGGCACCGCTCCGCGCGATCTTCGAGAGCGCCTTCGGTGACGCGACCGGCCACATCTTCCTGGTCGCCCTGCCGTTCGCGATCGGCGCGCTCATCGCCGTGCTCTTCATCAAGGAGGTGCCGCTGCGCACCTCGGTGAAGCGCGACGACGAGCTCATGGCCGAGGTCAGCCCCGTCTCACCCGCTTCTCAGGTGTGAGCACCACAATGACCGCCGTGAGCACCACGAGGAGCACGACCACCAGGTCCCGCTACGACGACCTCCGCGCCATCGAGGCCGAGGTCGGCACGCTGATCCGCCGCGTCAAGCGGGTCATCGGCGAGCGCGCTCGTGAGGTGCACCCCGACCTGCACCCGATGACGTTCTTCATCCTCACCCACCTGGCGAAGGAGGGGCCGATGCGTGGCGCCGACCTCTCCGACGCCTTCGGGATGGACAAGGGCGGCGTCAGCCGGCAGGTGCAGGCACTGGTCGACCTCGGCCTCGTCGTGCGGATGCCGGACCCCGAGGACCGCCGCGCCATCCTGCTCGACGCCTCGGACGAGGGCCGCACGCGCCTCGACGCGATGAGCCGTCGCCGCAGCGACCGGTTCGACGCGCGGCTGTCGGACTGGTCCGACGAGGACCTCGCGACGTTCTCCGCCCAGCTGTCGGCGTACAACACCGCGCTCAGCGACGACTGAGGCCACTCAGCTCGAGCACCGCACCCGCCTCCGGGCGATCTGTCATCTGAAGTCGCACTCATCTGCGCGGATCGGGATGACGGATCCCCGGGGGCGGAGCTGCGTCAGTGGAGCCAGGCGGCGGTGTCGGGCGGCAGCGTGCCGTCGACCGGACCGCTGGCGAGCAGCAGCTCGCCCTCGGGGAGCTCGACCGGGGTCGTGCCGCAGTTGAGCACGACGGTGACCGGGCCGCGGGTGAAGGCGACGACGTCGTCCCCGGCGTCCAGCATCGTCACGTCCTCGCCGGCCGTCCATGCGAAGTCGCGGCGGATCCGCAGGGCGTCGCGGTAGAACGCCATCGTCGACGACGGGTCGGCGGCCTGCGCCTCGACGGTGAGGGGCGCCCAGTCCGCCGGCTGCGGGATCCACGGCTGCGCGGTGCCCGGCCCGAAGGCGTACGGCGCTTCCGTGCCGCCCCACGGTATCGGCACCCGGCAGCCGTCGCGGCCGACCTCGCCGGTGCGCAGGTACGACGGGTCCTGCCGGTCCTCCGGCGCGACGTCGACCTGCTCGAGGCCGAGCTCCTCGCCCTGGTAGAGGTAGCTCGACCCGGGCAGCGCGAGCATGGTCAGCGTGGCCGCGCGGGCCCGCGCGAGGCCCTGCGCGCCGCCGCCGTAGCGAGTGACGTGGCGCATCACGTCGTGGTTGCTGAGCACCCACGTCGGGGCCGCGTCGATGCTCTCGACGGAGGCGAGCGTGCTGGTGATGACCTCGGAGAAGGACTCGGCCGACCAGTCGGCGAGCAGCCACGCGAAGTTGAAGGTCTGGTCGAGCTCGTCGGGTCGCACGAAGGCCGCCATCGACTCGACGGTCTGGGTCCACGCCTCGGCGACGGCCATCCGGTCCGGGCCGGCCTCGTCGAGGATCCGGTGCCACGAGCGGTAGACCTCGTGCACCTCGGGCTGGTCCCACATCGGCTCGTCGGTGACCTTGCGCTCGACCATCTCGCCGGCACCGCTGACGGGCGTCCCGCCGGGCTCGACGACCTGGTCGCGCAGCGAGGCCTCCTTGAAGAGGCCGTGGGCGACGTCGACGCGGAAGCCGTCGACCCCGCGGTCGAGCCAGAAGCGCAGCACGCCCTCGAACATCGCCGGCACCTCGGGGTTGCGCCAGTCGAGGTCGGGCTGGGAGGAGTCGAAGAGGTGGAGGTACCACTGGCCGTCGTCGACCTGCGTCCACGCCGGGCCGCCGAAGACCGAGCTCCAGTTGTTGGGAGGAGTGCCGGCGGGCTTGCCCTCCGGCGAGTCCCGGAAGAGGTAGCGGGCCCGCTCGGGGCTGCCCGGACCGGCGGCCAGGGCGGCCCGGAACCACTCGTGCTCGTTGGACGTGTGGTTGGGCACGAGGTCGACCACGACGCGCAGGCCGAGCTCGTGCGCGCGGGCGATGAGGTCGTCGGCGTCGGCGAGCGTGCCGAAGAGCGGGTCGACGTCCTCGTAGTCGGCGACGTCGTAGCCGTGGTCGTGCTGGGGAGAGGTGTAGAACGGCGTGATCCAGAGCGCGTCGACGCCGAGGTCGGCGAGGTGCGGCAGTCGCGCCGTGATGCCGGGCAGGTCGCCGATGCCGTCGCCGTCACTGTCGGCGAAGCTGCGGACGTAGACCTGGTAGACGACGGCGTGGCGCCACCAGTCGCTGCGGATTGGATCGTTCACATCAGCCATGCGCCCCATCGTCTCAAGTCTCGTCGAGGACGTCGAAACCCCGGCTCACCGGCTGGGAACCCGACCGCCGAACATCGCCGGGTCGACGGCGATCCAGATGTGCTCCGCGGTGGCGACGACGCGGCCGTCGGCGTCGTACAGCGTCGAGGCGGTGAAGGTCTTGCGGCCGTCCTGGCCGCGGCCCTCGCCGACCACGACGTGCGGCTCGCCGATCACCGGCAGGTCGTCGACCCGCGCGGTCATCCGCCCGAGCACCATCAGCCGCTCGGTGAGGTCGCCGGCCCAGCCGCCGATGCAGTCGAGCGCGGCCCAGGTCACCGCCACCGACGCGCGGGGGACGTCGTCAACGTAGGTGTGCCAGTCCTCGTGGAGGCTCGGGTGCGGCGTCCAGGCAGCAGCGACGAGGTCGCCGGCTCCCTCCTGCCCGGCGTCCCCCACCTTGCCGGGGAAGATCCGCAGCCCGTCGCCCTCCTCCCGCGCCGTGCCGCAGGCGAAGCAGGTGGGGAAGGGGTGGAACGTGAGTCCCGGATACGACGACGAGGCGGCGGCCGCGACCTCGGGGGAGACCGGCTCCACCTCGGCCAGGTCCCGGTCGCTGCGCTGCGCCGTCGCGATCGGCGTACCGCCGAAGGACGCCGTGGTCACTCCGCCGTCTTGGCCGACGAGGAGGGGCGTGTCGAGGGGCGGCGGCTGGCGCAGCGAGACCTCGATGGCGGGCCAGCTGTCGCACCGGTTGTCGGGTGAGTCGGGCTCGTCGAGGGCGGCCAGGGCACCCGCCGTCCAGCCCCCGTTGCCCGAGTCGGGAGGCCCGCAGAAACGTCGCGGCACGATGAGTTCGCTCACCCGGGCCACTGTGCCACGGGCGGGTGGAGCACCGCAGTTGCCGGATGGGACACAATGACCTCGTGAGTGACCTGATCGACACCACCGAGATGTACCTCCGCACGATCTACGAGCTCGTGGAGGAGGACATCGTCCCGCTGCGCGCCCGGATCGCGGAGCGGCTGCACCAGTCCGGCCCGACCGTGTCGCAGACCGTCGCCCGGATGGAGCGCGACGGACTGCTGACCGTCGAGGGCGACCGCCACCTCGAGCTCACCGAGGAGGGCCTGCTCCTCGCGACCCGCGTGATGCGCAAGCACCGGCTCGCCGAGCGGCTGCTCACCGACGTCATCGGCCTCGACTGGGAGCTCGTGCACGCCGAGGCGTGCCGCTGGGAGCACGTGATGTCGGAGACCGTCGAGCGCCGCCTGCTCGACCTGCTCGACCACCCGACCGAGTCGCCCTATGGCAACCCGATCCCCGGTCTCGACGAGCTCGGCGACACCGTCGGCGAGGACTTCATGGACAACGTGGAGCCACTCTCCGGCGCCGCCGTCTCCGAGGACCAGCGCGTCCACGTGAAGCGGATCTCCGAGGAGATGCAGAAGGACGAGGAGCTGATGGGCCTCCTCCGCCGCGTCGGCGCCCTCCCCGGCAAGACCGTCACCATCGCGAAGACCGACGAGGGCATCCTGATCGGCTCCGGCGGCGAGACCGCCGAGCTCGTGGTCGAGGCGGCCGAGCACATCTTCGTGCGGCGCTGAGCTGGCGCTGGAGTCACCGGATATCCGGTGACCGCCCCGCTTGTCGGCCTAGATCTCGGCCGACAAGCGGGAGACTCGGGTGCACAGCTCCGTCAGGAACTCGCTGCACCCCACCTCGAGCTTGTACGACGCCAACGCGTCGCCCCGGGTCTCACCGCGGTTGACGATGACGATCGGCGTGCCTCCCGCGGCCGCGCGCTTCACGAACCGGAGGCCGCTCATCACGGTCAGGGACGACCCGGCCACGAGCAGCGCGCCCGAGGTGCCGAGCGCCTCGACGGCGGCGTAGCAGCGGGCCACGCGGTCGGCGGGGACGTTCTCGCCGAAGAAGACGACGTGCGGCTTCAGCGGGCCGCCGCACCGGCAGCGGGGGACGACGAAGTCGTGGGTGTCGTCGAGGTCGACGTCGCCGTCGGGGCGGGACTCGACCCAGCCGTGCCGTTCGAGCCAGCCGGGGTTGAGGGCGTCCAGCTCGCGCTCGAGGTCGGCGCGCGAGGAGGTCGTCCCGCAGGAGAGGCACACGACCTCGGACACCCGGCCGTGGAGGGCGACCACGGACCGTGAGCCGGCAGCCTCGTGGAGGCCGTCGACGTTCTGCGTGATCAGCAGGTCGGGGTCGAGGGCGGCGAGTGCCCGGTGGCCGTCGTTGGGGAGTGCCCTCCCCATCCGCTGCCAGCCGAGGTGGCTGCGCGCCCAGTAGCGCTGCTGCGCCTCCGGCGTCGCGACGAACTCCTGGTAGGTCATCGGCGCCCGCGTCGGGGCGCCCGGGCCGCGGTAGTCCGGGATGCCCGAGTCGGTCGAGAGGCCGGCGCCGGTCAGCACGACGAGCGGCCGTGTGGCCAGCAGGTCGAGGGCCTCGGCACGGATCGGGGCGAGGGTCACGCGTACCGCGCCTGCGCGCGGGCCCGCGCCTTGGCCGCCTCGACCTCGCGGTTCTTCGGCGGCGCGGTGGTCACGAGGTCGTCGAGGAGGTGCTCGGTGATGTGCGCGATCTCCTTGACGGCGGCGTAGAACCTCTCCTCGTTGGCCTGCGAGGGCTTGGTCGTGCCGGCCACCTTGCGGACGTACTGCAGCGCGGCGGCCGTCACCTCGTCGCGCGTCGCGGGCGGCTCGAAGTTGTTGAGCGGTCGGATGTTGCGGCACATAGAGGTGAGGGTACGTCCGGAAGCGGCGCCGTCACAGGGCCAGGAACGAGACGTCCGAGCCGGTCACGAGCGCGACCTTGCCGGAGGCGAGCGGCACCAGGCGGACGTCGTACACCGCCTCCCCGTGCTCGACCTCGACCATCCGGTTGGTCATCCGCCCGTCGGCGAGGGAGAGGATCGAGACCCAGCCGGTCATCCCCTTCGCGCTGCTGCCGTCGACGACGGCGAGGGCGGTGCGCTGGTCGGGCAGCCAGGTGAACTGGCGCGGGTCGGAGCTCGCGCCGGCCCACGTGCCGGGGTCGTAGCGGACGACGTCGATCTGGCGGGGGTTCGCGAGGTCGGTGACGTCGAAGAGCGCGGCCTGCGCCCCCTGGACGAGTCCGTCCGCGGTGGCGTCCTGGCCGAGCCCGATGAGGCGGTGCTCGCCCAGTGGGTGGAGGTAGTCGGAGTAGCCCGGGATCTCGAGCTCGCCGAGCAGCACGGGCGCGGCCGGGTCGGTCAGGTCGACCGCGTAGAGCGGGTCGGTTTGGCGGAAGGTCACCACGATCGCGAGGTCGTCGAACCACCGCACCGACTGGATCGTCTCCCCGACGCCGAGGTCGTCGACGCGTCCCTCCTCGACCAGCGAGGAGCCGTCCTCGCGCAGGGTGATCACGGAGTTGGCCGTGCCGGTCGCCGCGCTCGGTCCGACGGCGACCCGGAGCGACCCGCCGACGGCGTCCATCGACCAGCGGTCGGCGATCGTGCCCGCGACCTCGCCGGAGGCGACGTACGACGCCTCCATCCCGTCGAGCGCGAAGGCGAAGATCGGCGTCGTGCCACGCGGCTTCTCCGGCAGGCCGACGCCGCAGTCGATGCACTCGCTCCACGGTCCCCACCACGCCGGCGCACCGGCCGCGAGGTAGAAGCGGTCGGTCGAGAAGTACGACGTGTCGGAGTCCGTCGCGACCGCCGTCGCCGTGCGGGTCGTGGGCGAGGCGGGGTCGAGCGCGAGCACCGTCGTCGTGCCGAGCGCGAGGTCCTCGTCGGCGGGCACCGCCACGTCGCCGCAGTCGACGACGGGCTGGCCGTCAACCGTCGGGAGCCAGTCGGCGAGCGTGGTGCCGCGCACCAGCGCGCGGTTGTGGAGCCGCGCCCGCAGCTCGCCGAGCGTCCCGTCCGGCGTCGAGAAGTCGAGCTGGGGCAGCTCGGTCTGCACGACGACGCGGACGACGTCGCCGGTGAGCCGCACGGCCGACGCGTGCCCGGTGACGGTGGTCGTGTCCACGATCGACGGCGACCGGGGGTCCGACAGGTCCACCGTGGTGATCGTCGTGCCCGTGTCGGTCGTCCCGAGGACGACCGCGCGGCCGTCGACGAGCAGCATCTCGCCGCCCGGGTCGTGGGGCCAGCCATGGCTGCGGGCCGCAGGCACCGGGGTCGTCGACAACAGCACGGGGGCGTCGCCGGAGACGTCGTACGCCAGCAGCTCGCCGTCGCGCACCCGCAGCAGGAGCGAGCCCGCGACCTTCACCACGTCGGCCTCGTCGACGCCGGCCTCCTGGACGTTGGTGCCGGACTCGTCGCTGGTCGTGCGCGACGTCGTCGGCATCGACCGCTCGACGCCTGCGCTCGAGGACAGCGGCATCGCCGCGTCGCCCTCCGCCGCGAAGACCCGCATCTCGCCGTCCCAGCCCCACGGGCCCACCTGCTCGACGGCCCGGTCGACGTAGGACTGCAGCAGCGCGTCGCACGAGCCGGGGCTGGTCAGGTCGGCGTTCGCGAGCCGGATGCGCGGGGACTCCGGGGTGCCAGTGGGGCCGGAGTCCTGCCCGATCGCGTAGCCCACGCCGACGGCGGCCGCGAGGCTGGTGAGAGCGGCGATGCCGGTGACGGTGGTGCGCAGTCGGAGCGGGGTGGCCATGTCGGGTGGGACGGCGCGTGCGGCCCACGGGTTCCGCGACCGCCGCGTGACACGATGGCGCGATGAGCGACAGGCCCTTCGACATCGTGCTGTTCGGCGCCACCGGGTTCACCGGAGGCCTCACCGCCGACTACCTCGCTGCGCACGCACCCGAGGGCCTGCGCTGGGCGGTCGCCGGCCGCAACGCCGACAAGCTCGAGGGCGTGCGCCGCCGCCTCGCCGACGCAGGTGCCGCGGTCGAGGTCCTCGTCGCCGACGCCACGGATCCGGCCGCGCTGGCCGACGTCGCCCGCCAGGCCCGGGTCGTCGTCACCACCATCGGCCCCTACCTCGCCAACGGCGGGGCGCTCGTCGCCGCCTGCGCGGAGGCCGGCACCGACTACCTCGACCTCACCGGGGAGCCGGAGTTCGTCGACCGGACCTATCTCGAGCACCACGAGACCGCCGTGCGCACCGGCGCCCGGATCGTCCACGCGTGCGGCTTCGACTCGGTCCCGCACGACCTCGGCGCCTACTTCACCGTCCAGCAGCTGCCCTCCGACGGGCCGATCACCGTGCGCGGCGTCGTCCGCGCCGGCGGCACGCCGTCGGGCGGCACGTTCCACTCGGCGCTCGACCAGTTCGCCCGCGCCAAGCAGATGAAGAAGACGTACGCCGACCGCCGCCGGGCCGAGGGGAAACCGGCCGACGGCCGCTCGTCACGCTCGGTCGGGGGCAAGCCGCACCGCGACCCGGTGCTCGGCTACTGGCTGCTCCCGCTGCCGACCATCGACCCGATCGTCGTGGCGCGCAGCGGCGCCGCGCTGCCGGCGTACGGCCCGAAGTTCCGCTACTCCCACTGGGCGGGCACGAAGACGCTGCGGTACGCCGCCGGCGGGGCGATCGGCGTCGGCGCGCTCACCGTCGCGGCGCAGGTGAAGCCGGTGCGCGACTTCCTCAAGGGCAAGGTGCCGCAGGGGTCCGGGCCGGACGCGTCGAAGCGGAAGAAGTCGTGGTTCACCGTCGACTTCGTCGGCGAGGCGGGTGGCGAGACGGTCCACACCCGTGTCTCGGGCGGCGATCCCGGCTACACCGAGACCGCGAAGATGCTCTCCGAGGCGGCCCTCTGCCTCGCGCTCGACGACAACCCGGAGACGTCCGGCCAGGTCACCTCGGCCGTCGCGATGGGCGACGCGCTGCTCGCCCGGCTCCAGGCGGCGGGGATCCGGTTCGAGACCGTCTGAGATCGGTCTGGCGCTACCGAACAGTCGCGGGGTGATCGGAGCCGATCGACACCCCGACTGTTCGGTAGCGAGCGGCCTAGGACGTGAGCGCGAGTCCCGAGCCGGCGAGCACGGCGGCGACGGCGTCCGCGGCCAGGGCGACGACGTCGTCCGCCAGCCCGGCGCGCGGGCAGACGTAGAGCGTCAGCGGCTCCGGCGTGGGCAGGTCGCTGACCGCGACGAGGCCGGGCGGCGGCTCGTCGAGCGCCATCAGGGCGACGCCGAGGCCGGCGCTGACCGCCGCCTGCACCCCGGCCAGCTGGGTCGCCTCAGCCCCGATCGTGGCGGGCACGCCGTGGTCGGCGAGGGTCTGGAGGGCCCGCTTGCGCAGCTCGCACGGGTTGTCGAACGCGACGACCGGCACCGGGTCGGGTGCGACGGGCAGCCGCCACGAGGCAGCGGCGTACCAGGTCAGCTCGAGCGCGCCGACGGGCACCGCCCCGGGGTGGTCGGCTGCGTTGAGGAGGAGGGCGAGGTCGACCTGGCCCGACGCCAGTCCCTCCCGGAGCCGGGCGCCGCGGTCGATGCGGTAGCGGAACGTCGTGCGCGACCCGGCGTCCTCGAGCGCCGCCGAGAGCGAGGGGAGCAGGCGCGCGGCCGCGTGCTCGGTCGAGCCGATGGTGACCTCGAGGTGGGCACCGGCGAGGTCGCGGAGCGCGTCGTCGTGGGCGGCCAGGATGCCGCGGGCCGACGCGAGCAGCCGCTCGCCCTCGGGCGTGAACCGCGAGCCGCGACCGTGCCGCTCGACCAGCCGGAGCCCGGTGGCCGCCTCGAGCCGCCGCACGTGCTGGCTGACCCCTCCCTGGCTCAGGTGGAGGTGCTCGGCAGCGCGCTGGAACCCGCCGTGGTCGGCCACCGCCACGAGGCTGCGGAGGGGGCCGATGTCGAGGATGCGTTCCATGTCGATCAGATTAGTCGACTATTGATCACGCGTCGTGATGACACGCATCACGGACCCGCGTTGGATCGTTCACGCAAAGTCGATTAACTTAGTAGAGAAAGGTGTTCCAACTGCGAGAGGGAGTCGATGGGCACGAGGCAGATGCACCTGGGAGCGGTGCCGTACGGCACGGGCGGACCGGGCAGCCACACGCTGTGGCTCGACCCCGAGATCCCGGGCGACGCGAGCGTCAACATCGACTGGTTCGTCGAGATGGCGCAGCTCGCCGAGCGCGGCAAGTTCGACCTGGTCTTCATCGTCGACAGCCAGTTCATCACCCCGTTCTCGCCGCCGCACTACCTCAACCGGCTCGAGCCGCTCACCCTGCTGAGCGCGCTCGCCACGCAGACCAGCCGCATCGGGCTGGTCGGCACGGCGACCACGAGCTTCAACAGCCCCTTCAACCTGGTCCGCCGCTTCGGCAGCCTCGACCTGATCAGCAAGGGCCGTGCGGGCTGGAACGTCGTGACCACCGGTGACGCCGGCACCGCCGGCAACTACGGCCTCGACGAGCACTACGACTACGACACCCGCTACGGCCGGGCGCAGGAGTACGTCGAGCTCGCCCGGGCGCTCTGGGACTCCTACGAGGACGACGCCTTCGTCCGCGACCGCGAGACCGGTCAGTTCCTCGACGCCAGCAAGCAGCACGTCCTCGACCACGAGGGCACCTACTTCGCCGTGCGCGGCCCGCTCAACCTGGTCCGCTCCGCGCAGGGCCACCCGGTGATCTTCCAGGCCGGCGACTCCGACCAGGGCCGCGACCTCGGCGCGAGCGTCGGGGAGGGGATCTTCACCCACGCGCCCGACATCCCGAGCGGGCAGGCCTTCTACGACGACATCAAGACCCGCGCCCGCGACAAGTTCGGCCGCAACCCCGACCACGTCGTCGTCATGCCCGGCATCAAGGTCGTGGTGGGCGACACCGACGAGGACGCCCGCGAGATCGAGGCGGCCAACAACGACCGCGACCACACCTTCGGCGCCGCCCTGCGGGAGTTCGGGCGTCCCTTCGGCTGGCACGACTTCACGCAGTACGACCTCGACGCACCGTTCCCGGCCGAGGCCCTCGTCCACGGGGAGCGCTCCTTCTACACGCAGGCCAAGGCCGTCACCCAGCGGGCGGCCGACAACGGCTGGACCCTGCGCCAGGCCGTCGAGGCCACCCGCGCCTTCCGCAAGAGCGAGTTCGTCGGCTCGGCCGCGACGGTCGCCGACAAGCTCGTCGAGTGGTGGGAGGCGCGGGCCTGCGACGGCTTCAACATCGGCCTCGACCACCCCGCCAACTTCCGCCGGATCGTCGACGAGGTCGTCCCGATCCTCCAGGAGCGCGGCGTCTTCCGCGCCGACTACGACTCCACCCACCTGCGCGGGCATCTCGGGCTGCCCGTGCCGGTCAACCGCCACACGGCGGCTCGGCAGGCCGGCTGACCCCGGCCGCAGCACCCACCCCCACCCAACCGTCGTACGACCCGAACCGAGAGGCACACGCCCACCATGACGCGCGCCAGCACCAACCCCGCCCTCAGCCCCGTCCTCACCCCGTCCCGCCGCGGTTTCCTCGGCCTGAGCCTCGCCGCCGGCCTCGTGCTCGGCCTCGAGGCCTGCGGCGGCACCTCCACCGTGGGCAGCAGCGGTGCCGCCGGCGGCACCGGCACCATCAAGTGGGCCTGGCAGCTGCCGACCACCTGGGACCCGGTGACGTCGTCCGCGGGCTCCGACGTGCAGATGCTCGCCCTCACCTACGACGCCATCACCGCCCTCGACGACCAGGGCAACGCCACCCCGTGGCTGGCCGAGAAGTGGGCCTACGACGACTCCGGCAAGGTGGTGACGTTCACCCTCCAGCCGGACCTGAAGTTCAGCGACGGCAGCCCGCTCGACGCCACCGCGGTCGCGAAGTCGATCGAGCGCGGTCGCACCCAGGACGGGTCGCTGATCGCGCCCCAGATGGCGACGATCAAGTCGGTGAAGGCGGACGGCGACCTCGACGTCGTCATCGAGCTGACCGAGGTCGACTACCAGTACCCGCTGCTCTTCGCCGGCAAGACCGGCATGGTCGTGAACCCGGCCGCCTTCGAGAAGGACGTCGACGCGCTGGCGACGCAGCCGGCCGGGTCGGGGCCGTTCACCCTGACGGCGTACGTCCAGAACGACCACGCGACGCTCAAGAAGAACCCGAACTTCTCCGCCGCCGACGAGATCAAGGTCGAGAACTTCGAGCTCTACCCGCAGCCCGACCCGTCGACCGCGGTCGCCGCGGCCCGCTCCGGCCAGTTCAACCTCGCCCGCCTCGGCGGCGCGCAGCTGCAGCAGGCCAAGGACGCCGGTCTCGACGTCCAGGTGATCAACACCATGTTCGTCAGCGTGCTCGACGTGAACGCGACCATGGCGCCCTTCGACGACCCGGCCGTCGTCGAGGCGATGAAGTACGCCATCGACCGCGAGAAGCTCAAGCAGGTCGCCGCCTTCGGCGTCGGCGACGTCAGCTACCAGCCCTTCCCGCCCGGCTACGTCGGCTACAACCCGGAGCTGGCGAGCATCTACGCCTACGACCCCGACAAGTCGCGCCAGATCCTCCAGGACGCCGGGCTCAAGACCCCGATCAAGGCGGTCTTCACCAGCAGCGGCCAGAGCGACGCGGCGGTCGAGCTGATCCAGGCGCAGCTGAAGGAGGTCGGCATCGAGGCGACGATCGACTCGATCCCGGCCACCCAGCACACGCAGCTGGTCTACCTCGAGCACTCCAAGGCGCTGGCCTACGACGGCTTCGCCGGGCGCGAGTCGCCGGTGCAGGCATTCCAGGTGCTCTTCGGCGCCGAGGGCCTGATGAACCCCGGCCGCACGACCAGCCCCGAGCTCGAGGCGCAGCTGGAGAAGGTCAAGAACACCCCGACCGACGACCCGGCCTACCCCGCCCTCCTCCAGGAGGCGACGAAGATCGCGGTCACCACCTTCCCGAACACCTTCCTCACGCTGGTGCCGGCCGTCATCGCCCGCAAGGGCGTCAGCGGGCTCCCGACCCGGCCGAGCCTGCGTCGCTTCGAAGGCGTCACGGCGTGAGCCTCACCGTCGCACCCGACACCGGCACGACCGCGCCCGACGCCCCGCCGCCCGCGCCCGGTCCGTCGACCGCGACCGAGGTCGTGCGCCCGCGCCGCGTCGTACCCCTGGTCCGTGCGGTCGCCGGCGGCCTCGCCGTCGCCGTCACGGTGCTGCTGCTCGCCTCGGTCATCGCCTTCGCGCTCGGCGCGCTCAGCGACAGCAACCCGGCCGCGGCCGTCCTCGGCGAGACCGCCACGCCCGAGGACATCGCCCGGATGAACCACGAGTTCGGCCTCGACCGCCCGTTGGTCGAGCAGTACGTCTCGTGGGTCGGCAGCGCCGTGCAGGGCGACCTCGGCCGCTCGTGGTTCACCACGATCCCGGTCGCCGACAGCATCAAGCAGGCGCTGCCGGTCGACCTGTCGATCGCGGCCCTCGCGCTGGTGCTCGCCATCCTCATCGGCGGCGGCTCCGGGATCGGTGCCGCGCTGAGCAACGGCGGCTTCTTCGACCGCGTGGTCACCCTCGTGTGCTCGGTGCTCGCCACCCTGCCGCCGTTCGTGATCGGCATGGCGCTGATCGTGATCTTCTCGGTCAAGCTGCAGCTGCTGCCCTCGGGCGGCTACGTGCCGATCGACCAGGACCCGGCGCAGTGGCTGCGCTTCTCGATCCTGCCGTCGCTCGCGCTCAGCCTCGACGTCGCCGCCTCGATCGCCCGCCAGCTCCGCACCTCGATGGTGACCGCGCTGGGGGAGAACTACGCGATCGGTGCGGAGATGCGCGGCTACGGCAGGTCACGGGTCCTCTTCGGACACGTGCTGCGCAACGCCGCCGCCCCGACCCTCGCCGTGATCGGCCTCGCGATCCCGCTCATCGTCGGCGGCGCCGTGATCACCGAGCGGCTCTTCGGCCTCCCGGGAGTCGCCCAGCTCGCCCTGCAGTCCGCCGAGCGGGGCGACGTACCGGTCGTCCTCGGCACGCTCCTGGTCACCGCCGTCGTGGTGGTCGTCGCGAGCTCGCTCGTGAACGTCCTGCAGAAGGCGCTCGACCCGACCGCCCGCCGAGAGGGGGCCCTGCGATGACCACGCTGCGCAACCTGTGGCGGATCCCGACGGCACGCTTCGCGATGGTCGTCCTGGCGGGCATCGCGTTCCTCACCGTCTTCGGTGGCGCGCTCGCCCCGCACGACCCGCTGCGGCAGTACACCGACCACGTGCTCGAGGGGCCGTCCGCCACCCACTGGCTCGGCACCGACTACGTCGGCCGCGACGTGCTCAGCCGGCTGATGTCGGGCACGCGGCTCTCGGTCGTGGGCGCCTTCGAGGCGGTCGTCATCGGTGCCGCCCTGGGCGTGCCGTCCGGCCTCGCGTCGGCCTGGCTCGGGCCGCGTCTCGAGTGGCTGTCGCTGCGCATCAGCGACACGCTCGTCATCCTCCCGTTCACCGTCTTCGCCATCGCCGTCGCCGGCACGCTCGGCAACGGCCTCCAGCAGGCGATGTTCGCGATCGGCGTGCTGATCAGCCCGATCTTCTACCGCGTGACCCGCGCGGTCGCCATGGGCATGCGCCGCCAGCAGTACGTCGAGGCGGCCGAGCTGATGGGCGCCACGGAGTGGTGGACGCTGCGCAAGCACATCTGGAGCAAGGTGCTGCCCAACGTGGCGGTCACCTCCGCCCAGGCCACCGGCTCGGCGCTGCTGGTCGTCGCGTCGCTGTCGTTCCTCGGGCTCGGCGTCTCGCCGCCGGCTCCCACGTGGGGCGGGATGCTCGCCTCCGACCTGGACTACCTCGCCCAGCAGCCGTGGGCGCCCGTCTTCCCGGGCCTGCTGATGATGGCGACGGTCGGCTCCCTCAACCTGCTCGCCGACGCGGTCCGCGAGGCGACCGGCGACGCACCCCGGCGGCGTACGCCGTCCCGTGCTGCTCGCGCTGCCACCCGCTCCGAGACCCGCGCCGCGCGGAAGGAGACCACCCATGCCTGACCAGACCTCCCGCCCGGGCAGCCCGGTCCTCGAGGTGAGCGACCTCCAGGTGTCGGTCGGCGACCACCTCGTCGCCGTGCACGACGTCTCGTTCACGATCGGCCGCGGCGAGTCCGTCGGCCTCGTGGGCGAGTCCGGCAGCGGCAAGACCCTCACCTGCCGCTCGGTGCTCGGCCTGCTGCCGAAGACCGGCGAGGTCGACCACGGCCGCATCGTGCTCGGCGGCACCGAGCTGACCGGCGCGAGCCGGCGCACGTGGAACGACGTCCGGGGCACCCGGCTCGGTGCGGTGTTCCAGGACTCGGCGTCGTACCTCAACCCGTCCCTGACCGTCGGCCACCAGCTCGCCGAGCAGCTGCGCGTGAAGCGCGGCCTCTCGCGGGCGGACGCGCACCACCGGGCCGTCGAGCTCTTCACCGAGGTCGGGCTGCACGACCCCGAGGGCGTCTTCCACCAGTACCCCCACCAGCTCTCCGGCGGCATGCAGCAGCGCGTGCTCATCGCCATCTCGGTCTCCTGCGAGCCCGAGCTGCTCATCGCCGACGAGGCGACCACCGCGCTCGACGTGGTGATCCAGGCCGAGATCCTCGACCTGCTCGGGAGGCTCCGCGAGAGCCACGGGCTGTCGCTCCTGCTGGTGACCCACGACCTCGCGGTCGTCGCCGAGACCTGCGAGCGGATCCTCGTGATGTACGGCGGCGAGATCGTCGAGAGCGGCACCACCGAGGAGGTGCTCGCCCGCCCGCGGCACCCCTACACGCAGGCGCTGATGGGCGTGGCCACGATCGGCACCTGGGAGCGGCGCTCGCTCGAGATCATCCCCGGCCAGCCGCCCTCGGTGGGGGAGCAGATGCCGGGCTGCCGGTTCGCCCCCCGCTGCCGCTTCGCCACCGATGCCTGCACCTCGGGACCGGTCCCGCTGGCCGACCTGGGCGAGGGCCGCGCCGCGCGCTGCGCCCGCATCGACGAGCTCGAAGGAGCGTTCGCATGACCGCCACCCGCGAACGCGCCGAGGCGCTCGACCACGCCGGGGCACGGGTGGTCCCGCTGCTGCGGGTCACCGACCTGTCGGTGTCCTACGCCCGGCCCCGCAAGGGCACGAACCTCGGCACCGGCGCGGCGCTCACCGACGCCAGCCTCCAGGTCCGTCCCGGCGAGATCGTCGGCATCATCGGTGAGACCGGCTCGGGCAAGACCACCCTCGCCCGGGCCACCGTGGGCCTCGTCCGCCCGCGGTCCGGCCGCATCGAGTTCGACGGCCAGGACATGGGCGCGCTGAAGGGACGAGCGCTGCGCGACTTCCGCCGATCCGGCCAGGTGCAGCTCGTCTTCCAGGACCCGCTGCGCTCCCTCGATCCCGACCTCACGGTCGCCGAGCTGGTCCGCGAGCCCCTCGACATCGCGGGCACCCTGTCGCGTGCCGAGCGGGACGAGCGGGTGGCCGAGTCGCTCCGCCTGGTCGGGCTGGAGCCGGAGTCGATGCTGCGACGCCGTCCCCGCCAGCTGTCCGGCGGCCAGCGGCAGCGCGTGTCGCTGGCCCGCGCCATCTCGACCCGCCCGCAGCTGCTCTTCTGCGACGAGCCCGTCTCCGCCCTCGACGTCTCCAACCGCAACCTGGTGCTCAGCCTGCTCGACCGGCTGCGCCGCGAGCTCGACCTCGCGGTCGTGATCATCGCCCACGACCTCAGCTCACTCGCGGGGATCGCCGACCGGGTGGCGGTCTTCTACCGGAGCCGCGTCGTCGAGCAGGGTCCGATCCAGGACGTCCTCGAGCGCCCCGCCCACCCCTACACGGGGCTGCTGACCGCCTTCGCCCCGAGCGTCACCCACGTCGACCGCCTGCGGCCCGACCAGCTCCGGCCGCCGGCCGGGGCGCGCGTGTGGACCTCGCCCGAGGCGTGCGTCTTCGCCAACCGCTGCCGCTTCGCCCACGACGCGTGCGCCACGCAGCCCCGTCCGGTCGCCCTGGCCGACGAGCGCGAGGCCGCGTGCCACGTCGCCGGCGAGTGGCGTGCCCAGATCACCGAGACCCAGGAGTCCTGATGACCATCGAGCTCATCGGCATCACCGCCACGCAGGAGACCAGCATCGCCCCGTCGGAGCACAACCGCGTCGACGGGATCTCGGCCCAGACCGAGGCCGGCGTCCCGGTCGGGCCGACCGTCAACCCGGCGTACGCCGCCCGGCTGGCGCAGGCGCACGAGGCCGCGGGCTTCGACCGGGTGCTCATCGCGCACTCCTCGGCGACACCCGACGGCTTCCTGGTGGCGTCCCACGTCCTCCAGTCGACGGACCGCCTCGGCGTGCTGCTCGCCCACCGCCCGGGCTTCCTCGCCCCCACCCTGGCTGCCCGCGCCTACGCCACCCTCGACGCCTTCCACCCCGGCCGGGTCGCGATGCACGTCATCACCGGCGGCGACGACGTCGACCAGGCTCGCGACGGCGACTTCTCCGACAAGACCACGCGCTACCGCCGCACCGACGACTTCCTCACGGTCCTGCGCCGCGAGTGGGAGTCGGAGGAGCCGTTCGACCACGAGGGCGAGTTCTACCGGGTGGAGGGCGCCTGGTCGGCCGTCCGCCCCGCGCCCGGCGGCATCCCGGTCTACTTCGGCGGCGCGTCCGAGGACGCCATCCGGGTCGGCGGCAAGCACGCCGACGCGTACGCCTTCTGGGGCGAGCCGCTCGACGGCATCCGCGAGCGCATCGAGCAGGTCCGCGCCGCCGCGGCGCCCTACGGCCGTGACCCGCGGTTCAGCGTCAGCCTGCGCCCGATCGTCGCCGACACCGAGGCCGAGGCCTGGGCGCGCGCCGAGCAGATCCTCGCCGCGACCCAGGAGCGCTGGGGCACCACCCGGCGGACCTTCGGCCTCGACGGCCGCAACGCCGTCGGGTCGCAGCGCCTGCTGGACGCCGCCGACAAGGGCGACGTCCACGACAAGCGGCTGTGGACCGCGCTGGCGAAGGTCACCGGCGCGACCGGCAACTCGACCGCCCTCGTCGGCACGCAGGAGCAGGTCGCCGACGCGCTGCTCGACTACGTCGCCCTCGGCGTCACCACCCTGCTCATCCGCGGCTTCGACCCCCTGGCCGACGCGACGTCGTACGCCCCCGTCATCGACCTGGTCCGCGCCGGCGCCGACCGGCGCCTCGCCCTCGTCTGAGAACGTCCGCGACCCCCGAGAGAAGGAACCACCATGACCACCTCGCCCACCCCCTCGCCCACCCCCGCGCCCACCCCCGCGCCCTACGACTCCGTCGAGATCCTCGGCATGATCGGCACCGCCGACTCCTCCGAGATCCGCCGCTCGTCCGGTCCCGTCGTCGACCCCGACTACACCGCGCGCTTCGCCCAGGCCCACGAGGACGGCGGCTTCGACCGCGTGCTCATCGGCTACGGCTCCGGCTGGTCCGAGGGCACCCAGGTGGCCGCGTACGCCGCCTCCCGCACCGAGCGCCTCGGCCTGCTCGTCGCGCACCGCCCCGGCGTCGTGCACCCGACCCTGGCCTCGCGCACCTTCGCCACCCTCGACCACTTCTCGAAGGGCCGTGTCGCGCTCAACATCGTCACGGGCGGCAACGACACCGAGCAGCGCCGCGAGGGCGACTACCTGCCGCACGACGAGCGCTACGCGCGCACCGACGAGTACCTCCAGGTCCTGCGCCAGTCGTGGGACACGACGGGCCCGCGCGACTTCCAGGGCAGCTACTACCGCTTCGAGGGCTTCGACCCGCAGGTCCACCCCTTCGAGGACCGCCACCTCGAGCTGTTCTTCGGGGGCAGCTCCCCGGCGGCCTACACCGTGGGCGCCAAGCGGGCCGACACCTACATGCTCTGGGGCGAGCCGCTCGCCGAGACCGGCGAGCAGATCGCCACGGTCGCACGCGAGGCGGCGGCAGCCGGACGTCCGGCGGCGCCGCGCATCTCGGTCTCCTTCCGCCCGATCCTCGGGCGGACCGACGAGGAGGCGTGGGAGCGCGCGCACGGCATCCTCGACACGATCAACGGTGTCGTCGGCCAGGCGTTCAAGGAGAAGGTCGGGCGGATCCACCCGCAGGGCCAGGGCCCGCAGAACGCGGGCTCGCAGCGGCTGCTCGCGGTGGCCGAGAAGGGCGACGTGCACGATCGCTGCCTCTGGACGCCGACCACGACGGCCGTCGGCGGTGGCGGCAACTCCACCGCGCTGGTCGGTTCGCCCGAGACGGTCGCGGCGGCGATCCTCGACTACGTCGAGATCGGCGTGAACACCGTGCTCATCCGCGGCTACGACCCGCTGCAGGACGCCGTCGACTACGGCCGCGACCTGCTGCCGCTCGTCCGCCAGGAGCTCGCCCACCGCGCCGGGACCGCCCGTGCCTCCTGAGGACCACCGTCTCCCGCTGAGCGGCGTCCGCGTCGTCGAGCTCGCGCACGTCGCAGCCGGCCCGTTCGCGGGGATGCTGCTGGCCGACCTCGGTGCCGACGTCGTCAAGGTGGAGCCGCCGACCGGCGACCAGATGCGGGCGTGGCCGCCGTTCGCGCGCGACGACGACGGATCGGCGTTCAGCCACAACTTCGCCTCGGTCAACCGCAACAAGCGCAGCATCACCGCCGACCTCAAGGACCCCGACCAGCTCGCGGAGGTGCGCGCGCTCATCGCCGCCGCCGACGTGGTGGTCGAGAACTACCGGCCGGGCGTGCTCGACCGCCTCGGCATCGGCTACGACGAGGTGTCCGCCGGGCACCGCGGCCTGGTCTACGCGTCGATCTCGGGCTACGGGCTGAGCAGCCCCTACGTCAACGACGGCGCCTACGACGTCGTGATCCAGGGCATGTCCGGCCTGATGAGCGTGACCGGCGAGCCCGACGGCAACCCGGTGAAGTCGGGCGTGCCGGTCGGTGACTTCACCGCGGGCCTCTACGCGGCCTACACGATCGCCGCGATGCTGCCGCAGGTCCGCGAGTCCGGCGCGTCGGTGCGGCTCGACGTCCCGATGCTCGACTGCCTCATCGGCGTCTCGGCCCTCCAGACGAGCGAGTACTGGGGATCGGGCCGCGAGCCGCAGCGCCTCGGCACGGCCCACCCGCGCAACGCGCCGTACCAGGGCTTCTCCGCGGCCGACGGCGACCTGACGATCGCCGCCGGCAACGACAAGCTCTGGGCCGCCGTCGCCGAGGTCGTCGGGCTGCCGCACCTCGTCCACGACCCGCGGTTCGTCACCCAGGGCGACCGGGTGGCGAACCAGCTGGAGCTCGCCGGGCTCCTCGGCGAGCAGCTCGCGCAGGAGAAGCGCCAGCACTGGCTCACCGAGCTGCGGGCACGCGGCGTGCCCTGCGGACCGGTCAACACGTTCGGCGAGGCCCTGGCCGACCCGCACGTCGAGGCGACCGGGCTCGTGGCCAGCGTGGACGTCCCGGTCGCGGGGGAGACGCCGACCGTCGTCTACCCGGTGCGGATCTCCGGCCTCGCGCCGCGGCTCGAGCGCGGAGCGCCCCGGCTCGGTGCGCACCCCGACGTCGTGCAGGAGTGGACAGAGGAGTGGACGGCATGAGCGTCATCGTCGACCGCGGCCCGGTCTGGACAGTCACCCTCGACCGGCCCACCCGTGCCAACGCACTGTCCGTCGAGCTCGTCGACGCGCTGCACGCGGTGCTCGACGAGGTCGAGGGTGCGCGACCCGAGGCGCTCGTGCTGCGCGGCAACGCCCGCCACTTCGCCGCCGGCTTCGACCTCGGCGGCCTGGTGGACGAGACCGACGCGACGCTGGCCCTGCGCTTCCTGAGGATCGCCGACCTGCTCGAACGGCTCATCGCCGCGCCGTGCACCACGGTCGCGGTGGTCGAGGGTGCCGCGGTCGGCGCCGGGGCCGACGTCGTGCTGGCGTGCGACCACCGGCTCGTCGACCCGGCCGTGACGCTCCGGTTCCCGGGCTCCGCCTTCGGCGTCGCGCTCGGGGTGGTCCGGCGCGCCGAGCTGGGTGAGGCCTGGGCCACCGGCGTGCCGGGCGACCTCGCCTCGGTGCTCGCCGCCGCGCGACCCGCCCGCCCCCACCACGACAGCGACGCCGAGGTGAGCGCCCTCGCCCGCTCGGTGAGCGCACCCGGGCTCCACGCCCGCATCACGGCGTACGCCGACCAGACCATGAAGGCCGCCCAGGCCAGGAACGCCAGGAAGAAGGAGTCCGCATGACCGCGCAGCAGGAGATCGTCCCGGTCCGCAGCGAGGTGCCCGCGATCGCGGACCTCGCCCGGACCGTCGAGGACCTCATCAGCCAGGGGCTCGACGAGCAGGCACTGACCGCCGCCGTCCGCACCGAGCTCGAGCGCGCCCTCGCCGAGGGCTTCGAGCTGCCCGCGGAGCAGGTGGCCCCCGACCCGGTGCGCTACGTGATGTACCCCTTGCACGTCGCCGCCGACGGCAGCTTCTCCATCGCCAGCGCGGTGTGGGACGTCGGCCAGGGCACGCCCGTCCACGGCCACGAGACCTGGGGCGTCGTCGGGATCTACTCCGGCGTCGAGGTCGAGACGCGCTACGAGAAGCCGAGCGTGCCCGACGTCCCGCTGGTGGGCCAGGGCACCGACGAGTGGGGTGCGGGCCAGGTGACCGTCTGCTGCACGACCGACGACGACGTGCACCAGGTCCGCTGCGGCGGCGACCAGCCCGTTGTCGGCATCCACGTCTACGGCGCGGACATCGGCACCCTCCCGCGCCGCAGCTACGACCCCGAGACCGGTGCCGTGCACTGGTTCACCTCGCGCTGGGCCTGAGCCCGCGCGACCTGCCTGACCTGTCGATCCGAGAAGGAGACCGATCATGACTGTCACTGCCTGGGACGAGCCCGCCGGCGCGACGCCGCGCGGCACGCTCGTCGTCCTGCCCGGACGCGGCGAGACCGACGCGTTTTACGCCCGCTTCGGCAAGCGCCTGTCCGCCGACGCCTACAAGGTGCGCGTGGTGGCCGTCGACCTCGACGACCTGACCGCCACGCGGGTGCGCGTCGAGAAGCTGCTCGCCGACGAGTCGCTGCCCTCGCCGAAGGTCCTCGTCGGCGCCGACACCGGAGCCACGCTGGCGGCCACCCTCGTGGGGGAGGTGGCCGCCGACGCGGCGGTGATCGCGGGCGTCGCGCTCCCGGGCTCGACCGCCGACGGCTCGTGGGAGGACCAGGTCGAGGCCCGGACCGCCTGTCCGGTGCACCGCTCCGTCCTCGACGCCGACGTGCTCCTCGACCGCGAGGCGCTCGACCGCCCGCTGCCGTGGACCACCGTCGAGCTGTCCGCGCCCGACAAGCCGGTGCTCGTCGTCCACGGGACCGCCGACCGGATCACGCCTGCGGCCGACGCGATCGCGTCGTACGTCGACGCCGCCGACGCGCGCGTGTGGCTGGTCGAGGGCGGTCGGCACGACATCCTCAACGACGTGTCGCACCGCTCCGTGGCGGCCACGATCGTGCTGTTCCTCGAGTCCCTGAAGCTCGGTGCGGGGCTGCCCCCGGTGCTGGTCCCCGCGGGAGCCGTCCGATGAGCGTCATCGCGGTCGTCGTCGGCAACCCGAAGCCGGGCAGCCGCACGCTCTCCGCGGCGACCTACGTGGCGACCGAGCTGGGCGGAGCCGAGCCCGACCTCGTCGTCGACCTCGCCACGCTGGGCCCGGCGATCCTCGACTGGGCCGACGCGGGTGTCGCCGACCTGGTGAAGCAGGTGGGAGCGGCCGACCTCGTCGTCGTCGCGAGCCCCACCTACAAGGCCGCCTACACCGGGCTGCTCAAGCTCTTCCTCGACCGGTTCGCCGGTGGCACCGGGCTCTCCGGCCTGGCCGTGCCCCTCATGCTCGGGGGCAGCCCCGCCCACTCGCTCGCGCCGGAGACGACGCTCCGGCCCGTGCTGACGGAGATCGGCGGGACGGTCCCCGGCCGGGCGCTCTACGTCGTCGACGCCCAGCACGACGACCCGGCGGCGTACGCCGACTGGCTC
Source organism: Nocardioides exalbidus (assembly GCF_900105585.1). Classification (NCBI taxonomy): domain Bacteria; kingdom Bacillati; phylum Actinomycetota; class Actinomycetes; order Propionibacteriales; family Nocardioidaceae; genus Nocardioides; species Nocardioides exalbidus. The sequence goes on along the minus strand of NZ_FNRT01000002.1, from coordinate 711,142 downwards.
GCGGCCACCCGGCCGCTGGTCTCCACCTTCCTCGCCTCGACGTCCCCCACCACGAACGGAACCCCGTGACTGCCGTGCCCACCGTGAGCACCCACCTCACCACCAACCAGGACCTCGACCCGCGGCTGCTGCGCGACGCGTTCGGCACCTTCCCGAGCGGGGTCGTGGCCCTCGCGGCCGAGATCGACGGCCAGCCGGTCGGGCTCGCGGCGAGCTCGTTCACCTCGGTCAGCCTCGACCCGCCACTGGTCTCGGTCAGCCTCGCGACGTCGTCGAAGACGTGGCCCGACCTGCGTCGCTCCTCGCACCTGGGCGTGACGGTCCTGGCCGACCACCACGCCGAGGTGTGCCGGGCGCTGGCCGGTCCGGTCGAGCACCGCTTCGACGCGATCGCGTGGTCGACCACCACCGAGGGCGCGGTCACGCTCGACGACGGGCTCGCGAGCTTCGACTGCACGATCTACCGCGAGGTCGAGGCCGGCGACCACGTGGTCGTCCTGCTCGAGCTCCACGCCGTGCACCGCGCCGAGGACAACGCCCACCCGCTCGTCTTCCACCGCAGCGGCTTCGGCACGCTCCGCACGCTGTAGGCAGGGGCTGCCGGATCCGGACCTGCCGAACGACCTCGAGAACTGCGGCCGTACGACACCCGCCACCTGGGCGGACGTGTCGTCCGGCCGCAGTTCTTCGACGTGTGGCGGTGGTGCAACGGGTCCTGCTGGTGCCCCAGGCAAGAGTCGAACTTGCGACCTTTCGCTTAGGAGGCGGCTGCTCTATCCACTGAGCTACTGGGGCGTGCCGTGCGCGCACGGCGGAGAGCATCCTGCCACGACGACGTACGCCGGCGAACTCGATGCGGCTCAGAGCGACTGCAGAGACCCGCTCAGCCGCTGGTGGCGCTCGGCGCTGGAGGCGTTGAGGCCGACGATCTCGACGGTCGCGCCGCGGCGGGCGTACTTGGTGGTGATCGCGTCGAGCGCGGCGACCGAGGAGGCGTCCCACACGTGCGACGCGGACAGGTCGACGACGACGTGCGGGGGGTCCTCGGCGTACGCGAACTGGGTGTAGAGGTCGTTGCTCGAGGCGAAGAAGAGCTGGCCGGTGACGCGGTAGACCGCGGAGGCGGTGCCGTCGGCGGCCTCGACGAGCTCACGGTGCACCTCGGTCAGGTGGGCGACGCGGCGGGCGAACAGCGTCATCGCGACGAGCACGCCGACCCCGACGCCGATGGCGAGGTTGTGGGTGAGGACCGTGACGACGACGGTGGCGACCATGACGGCCGTCTCCGACCTCGGCATCCGACGCAGGGTGCTCGGTCGGACCGAGTGCCAGTCGAACGTGCCGACGGACACCATCACCATGACCGCGACGAGCGCGGCCATCGGGATGAGCGCCACGGCATCGCCGAAGCCGACGACCAGGACCAGCAGGAAGACGCCGGCGAGGAAGGTCGAGATCCGGGTCCGGGCACCGGAGGCCTTCACGTTGATCATCGTCTGGCCGATCATCGCGCAGCCGCCCATCCCGCCGAAGAAGCCGGTGACGAGGTTCGCGGCGCCCTGGCCCCAGGCCTCACGCGTCTTGTCGGAGCGGGTGTCGGTGATGTCGTCGACGAGCTTGGCGGTGAGCAGCGACTCGAGCAGGCCGACCAGCGCCATCGCGACGGCGTAGGGCCCGATGATCTTCAACGTGTCGAGCGTCCACGGGACGTCAGGGAGGAAGAGCGTCGGCAGGCTGTCGGGCAGCCGGCCCTCGTCGCCGACGTCGGGCAGACCGAGGCCGGCGAGGAGCGCGAAGCCGGTGAGCGCGACGATCGCGACGAGCGGGGACGGTACGACGGTGGTGATCCGCGGCAGGCCGACGATCAGGGCGATGCCGACGGCGACCATCGGGTAGACCGCCCACGGCACGTCGACGAGGTGGGGCACCTGGGCCACGAAGATGAGGATGGCGAGGGCGTTGACGAAGCCGACCATCACCTGGCGCGGGATGAACCGCATCAGCCGCGCCACGCCGAGCACGGCGAGGACGACCTGGATCGCGCCGCCGAGCAGGACGGTGGCGACCAGGTGGTCGATGCCGTGCTCTCGCATCACCGGGGCGATGACCAGGGCGATGGCTCCGGTCGCGGCGGAGATCATCGCGGGGCGACCGCCGAGGAAGGAGATGGTGACGGCCATCGTGAAGGAGGCGAAGAGCCCGACGCGCGGGTCGACGCCCGCGATGATCGAGAAGGAGATGGCCTCGGGGATCAGCGCGAGCGCGACGACGAGCCCGGCGAGGACCTCCGTGCGGAGCAGCTTCGGCGAGCGGAGCGCGGAGCGGACGGAGGGCTCGGCCGGCGGGCTCGTAGGGTCTGCGGTGTCAGGCACGTGGCGGAAACCTACCCTCACGTAAGGGTAGGGTTGAAATCGGAGGGGCGGTCATGGGCGAGGTCATGCAGATCGGCGAGGTCGCGACCCGCACCGAGCTGTCCCTGCGCAGCCTGCGGCACTGGGAGGAGGTCGGGCTCCTCAAGCCGTCCGGACGGACCGAGGGCGGGTTCCGGCTCTACACCGAGGCCGACGTCGACAAGATCCTCGTCATCCGCCGGATGAAGCCGCTCGGCTTCAGCATCGACGAGATGAAGGCCGTGATGTCCGACCTCGAGGTGCTCGACGACCCGGCCACCGACGCCGCCGGGCGAGCGGCGTCGCGCGAGCGCCTCGTGGCGGTCGAGTCGGACGCCGAAGAGCGTCGGGCGAGGCTCGCTCGCCAGCTCGAGATGGCTGACGAGTTCATCGGGCTGCTCTCCGCGCGACGCACCTGATCAGGCCTTTTCCGCAGCCTGCGACGGGTGGCTCGGTGGTGTCGCGGACACTGTGATCTTGCGCTCGTGAAGTAAGTTCAGTGCGGTCAGCACTGCCCGTCCCTGTCGAAGGTGAGCCCCCGTGTCCGATGAGTCGCGCCCGGAGCCGCCCGACGGCGCCCTCGACACGGCACCCAAACGACGGGGCAAGGCCAAGCGCAAGCACACGGTCGGACGGGTCGTCCTGATCAGCGCGCTCGTGCTCGCACTCATCACGGGCCTCAGCACGGTCTACTTCATCCGCCACCTCAACGGCAACATCGAGGGCGTCTCCACCGACGCGCTCGACGAGGATGCGCGGCCCCAGGAGGTCTACACCGGCAACGGCGAGCCGCTCGACATCCTGGTGATGGGCTCCGACTCGCGCGACTGCGACGGCTGCGGCATCGACCAGGAGGGCGGCGGCGGGTCCGACACCACGATCCTGGTGCACCTGTCCGCCGACCGCAGCCGGGCGTACGCCGTCTCCATCCCGCGCGACTCGATCGTGAACCGTCCCGAGGACGGGTGCGACTCCCCGGCGGTGACGGACGTGATCTGGAACGCCGCCTACAGCGTGGGCGGCCCGCTGTGCACGATGCGCCAGCTCGAGGAGAACACCGGCATCCGCGTCGAGCACTTCATCGTGGTCGACTTCGCCAGCTTCGGCTCGATGGTCGACGCGGTCGGCGGTGTGCCGGTCTGCGTGCCCGAGGACATCAAGGACCCGAAGCACAGCATCTTCGTGCCCAAGGGCAACCCGTCCGTGCTGACCGGCGACGAGGCCCTCGACTACGTGCGCGCCCGCTACGTCGGTGACCTGATCCAGCAGAACGACATCTCCCGCATCCGCCGCCAGCAGGAGTTCATCGGCGCCCTCGTGCGCGAGGTGCTCTCCGCCGGCACCCTGACCCGCCTCGACAAGGTGGTGCGGTTCCTCGACGCGGCGACCAAGTCGCTCACCACCGACGACGAGTTCGCCAACGTCACCCGGCTCGGCAAGGTCGCCATGCAGCTTCAGGGCATCGGCCTCGACAAGATCAAGTTCGTCACGCTGCCGACGGCCTACTACCCGCGCGACTCCGACTTCTGGGGCCGCGTCTACTGGACGGACCAGGCGACGCAGATCTGGAAGCTCATCGCGGAGGACAAGGAGCTCCCGGCCAAGCTGATCGGCGGCACCTCCGTCAGCGCCGAGGGCCCGCCCGGATCGTCGGAGTCGCCGAGCGCCGGGGGTTCCTCGACCGGCACGCCCGAGACGTCCACCGGCACGCCGACCGGGACGCCCACGGAGACCCCGACCGAGACGCCGACCGAGACGCCGACCGAGACCGGGACGCCCACCTCGCCGACCACGCCCACGGAGACCACGGATCCCGAGGACAAGATCTACGGCGTCTGCGCATGAGCGACCGCTCCGACGAGCAGGGTGCTCCGGAGCAGGAGCCCGAGGTCGAACCCCAGTGGAAGCGGCGCCGGCGCCTGGCCGCGGTCTTCGGCGACAGCACGCACGAGCAGACCTCCGACGACACCGACGCCCGCGAGGACCGCTCCGGCAAGGGTGATGCGTGGTACCGCGAGCAGGTGCCGCCGCACCACGGCTGAGCGCCTCGCCCCGGACATGACGAACGGCCCGCCTCCCTCCCGGGGCGGGCCGTTCGTGCGTGTGGAGCCTGGGTCGTACGACGCCCTCAGGCGGTGGGGCGCTGCGCCTTGAGCAGGTCGCGGATCTCCTCCAGGAGTGCGATGTCCGCCGGGGTGCCCTCCGGCTTGTCGGGGAAGAAGCGCTCCTTGGCCTTCGTGTAAGGCGTGATCACGAAGAAGTAGACGATCGCGGCGAGGATGAGGAACGAGATCACCGCGTTGAGGAAGGCGCCGAAGCTCTGGGGCGCGGTGCCGAAGACATCGGAGGTCGTGTCGGGCAGGAGTCCGGTGAGCCATTCGGTGAAGGTCGTGGTCACTGCTGCGAACGAGAGGGCCATGATCAGACCGGTGGCGATCTCGATCAAGTTGCCCTTGAGGATGAAGTTCCTGAAACCAGTCATGGTGCTCCCTCTTGCTAGGCCCCGAGAGGCCGACTGAGTGAATGGCAGAACGCTATCGCTCCCACGACACGGTCAGGAACTGTGACAGCGCCGCGGACGTGATCTCCACGGCTTCCTGGGCAGACGCACCGACCACGACGAGGGCGCCGCCGGAGCCGCCGGCCGGCCCCTCGGGCACGTCGCCGGGCGTGGCGAGGACGGTCACGTCGCGCGCGACGGTGGTGGCGGTGCCGGTCCCCGGATCGGTGGCGAGCAGGTCGACCACGTCGCCCGGCCTGAGGAGCGTCGCCATCCCGGCGTCGGGCAGCCGGACCGGCAGGACCGTGTCGCCGGGCTGGGCCTCGGCCAGTCCCGGGCCCACCACCCGGGCGTCGGTCAGCACCTCGCCCCGCCCGATCGGGGCAGCCAGGACGCGACCGACCGCCTCGCTGGCCGCTCCGGAGGGAGCGAGGTCGGCGGGGTAGTCGCGCCGGACGAGGTCGCGGTCGCCGAGCCGGGTGCCCGACGGGAGGTCACGAGCAGCGACCAGCACGGCCACGGTGTCGGGTGGCGGCGGCGCGACCGCACGGATGGCGGCGAGGGCCGCGATCCCGGTCAGGCAGGCGGCGACCAGCCGGCGACGGCGCCGCAGCTGGTGACGTACGGCCCGCAGCCGGCGTCGGGTCGGTGGGAGTCCCGGGAGCATCCGACGACGCTAGGCCGGACGGGCCTCGTGCCGCTCGGGCTCTCCACAGGGGCCCACCCGCAGGCGGTGGGCCGTCAGTCGGAGGAGGACGACGACGAGGACGACGAGGACGACGAGGTGGAGCTGCTGGTGGACGTCGACGACGAGGAGGAGCCGGACGAGTCGGAGCCCGTGCCGCTGGAGGAGGAGTCCGAGCTCTTCGTGCTCGACGACGCGGTGTCGGAGGACGAGGAGGTCGAGCGGGAGTCGGTGCGGTAGAAGCCCGAGCCCTTGAAGACCACGCCGACGGCGTTGAAGACCTTGCGCAGCTTGCCGTCGCACACGGGGCAGACGGTCAGCGCGTCGTCGCTGAAGCTCTGGAACTGCTCGAACGCGTGCCCACACTCGGTGCAGGCGTACTGGTAGGTGGGCATGTGGGTCCTTCGAGAGCGACAGGGAGGGACTCTGCCGGGGCCGGCGCGACGCGCTGGCACTCAGGCGGATCGACTGCCAATGGTACGGCACAATGCCCAGTGATGAGCGAGACGTCTGCCCCCGAGACCGACACCCCGCTGCCGCGGATCAACTGGTGGCAGACCTTCCGGCGCGCGCCCCGCGCCGTGCGCTGGACCGCGTGGACCGCCCTCGGGCTGGTGATCCTGCTGCTGGTGCTCGCGGCGGCTGCCGTGGTCGTCGTGCGCCGTCCGCTGCCGCAGACGTCCGGCGAGGTGGAGGTGCCCGGCATCACCGGGCCGGTCGAGGTGATCAGGGACGCCCACGGCATCCCGCAGGTCTACGCCGACACCGACGCCGACCTGATGTTCGCCCAGGGCTGGGTCCACGCCTCCGAGCGGTTCTTCGAGATGGACTTCCGCCGCCACGTCACGGCCGGCCGGCTCTCGGAGATGTTCGGCGACACCACGCTCGAGACCGACAAGATGATCCGCACGATGGGCTGGCGCCGGGTCGCCGAGCAGGAGTGGGCGCTCCTGCAGCCCGCCACGCGCGACGCGCTGATGTCGTACGCCGACGGGGTCAACGCCTACATCGCCGAGCGCTCGCCCTCGGAGCTGTCGGCGGAGTACGCCGTGCTCGGGCTGACCGGCCTCGACTACACGCCCGAGGAGTGGGACCCCATCGACTCCCTCGCCTGGCTCAAGGCGATGGCGTGGGACCTGCGCGGCAACATGGACGCCGAGGTCGACCGGGTGCTGCTCTCCCTCGACCACACCGACGCCGAGATCGCCCAGCTCTGGCCCGACTACCCCTACGACGAGCACCCGCCGATCGTCTCGGGCGGGGGCGTGGTCGACGGCGTCTTCGAGCAGAACGCGACGTCCAACGGGACGCGCAACCCGCGGCGACCGGCGTACCCCCAGGGCGTCGTCGAGGCGCTCGAGCGCGTGCAGGAGAGCGTCGAGGCGATGCCCGACCTGCTCGGCAAGGGCCGCGGGCTCGGCAGCAACTCGTGGGTCGTCGACGGCGAGCACAGCTCCACCGGCATGCCGATCCTGGCCAACGACCCGCACCTCGGCGTCAGCCAGCCGGGCATCTGGATGCAGATGGGCCTGCACTGCCGCGAGGTGTCCGACGACTGCACCCTCGACACCGCGGGCTTCACCTTCTCCGGCGTGCCCGGCGTGATCATCGGCCACAACGCCGACATCGCCTGGGGCTTCACCAACCTCGGCCCGGACGTCACCGACCTCTTCCTGGAGAAGACCGAGGGCGACGACCGCTACGTCCGCGACGACACCACCGAGCCGATGCAGGTGCGCACCGAGACGATCGAGGTGCGCGGGCAGGACGATGTGTCGCTGCGGGTCCGCGAGACCGTGCACGGGCCGCTCATCAGCGACGTGTCGTCGGAGTTCGCGACCGTCGGTGCCAACGCGCCCGCCGACGACGACGGCGACCGGGGGAGCGGGTACGCCGTCGCGCTGGCGTGGACCGCGCTCGATCCGGCCCCGACCGCCGACGCCATCCTCGAGCTCAATCGCGCGAGCGACTGGGACTCGTTCCGCGACGCGGCCGCCGACTTCTCGGTGCCGTCGCAGAACCTGGTCTACGCCGACCGCGACGGCCACATCGGCTACCAGGCGCCCGGGCGGGTGCCGATCCGCGGCGGCGGCAACGACGGCACGCTGCCGGTCGAGGGCTGGAACAGCGCCAACGACTGGACGGGCGAGGACATCCCGTTCGACGGCCTGCCCAGCGTCCTCGACCCGGAGGAGGGGTTCATCGCGACCGCCAACCAGGCGGTCATCGACGAGCGCTACCCCTACCTGCTCACCAAGGACTGGGACTACGGCTACCGCTCGACGCGGATCCGCGACGTGCTGACCGAGGAGGGTGAGCTGTCGGTGGCCGAGATGTCGGCGCTGCAGCTCGACACGACCAACCCCATGGCCGAGACCCTGGTGCCCTACCTGCTCGACCTCGACGTCCCGGGCGGCTACTACCGCAACGCCCAGGACCTGCTGCGCGACTGGGACTTCACCTCACCGGCCGACAGCGCGCCCGCGGCGTACTTCAACGTGGTGTGGCGCAACCTGCTCGACCTCACCTTCCACGACGAGCTGCGTCAGCGCACCTGGCCCGACGGCGGGGACCGGTGGTTCCTGGTCGTCGGCCGGATGCTGACCGAGCCCGCCGGGCCGTGGTGGGACGACGCCGGGACCGACGAGGTCGAGACCCGCGACGACATCCTGCGCCAGGCGCTGCTCGACGCCCGCGACGAGCTCACCCGCCGCCAGGCGCGCGACCCGCAGCTGTGGGAGTGGGGCCGGCTGCACCGGATGAACCTCCACAACGCGACCCTCGGCGAGTCGGGCGTCGGGCTCGTCGAGCGGCTCTTCAACCGCGACGGCTGGAAGGTCGGCGGCGGCTCCTCGATCGTGGACGCGACCTCGTGGAACGCCGTCGACGGCTACGACGTCACCGCCGCGCCGTCGATGCGGATGGTCATCTCGATGGCCGACTTCGACGACTCGCGCTGGATCAACCTCACCGGGGTCTCCGGCCACCCGGCGTCCTCGCACTACTCCGACCAGACCGAGCTCTACGTCGACGGCGAGACGCTCGCCTGGCCGTTCAGCCGCGACGCGGTCCTCGCCTCGGCCGAGGACACCCTCGTGCTGACGCCGCTCGTCGCCGAGTAGCGGCGGCGGTCACCGGATATCCGGTGACCACCCCGCTTGTCGGCCCAGATCTCGGCCGACAAGCGGGAGTCTCACCGGATATCCGGTGACTCCCGCAGAGGTACGACGCCGCCCGCCGTCAGCGCGAAGTCGACCGGCAGGTCGTGGGGCTCGGTGGGCACGACGACCCCGACCTCGTCGTCGTACAGCACCACGGCGACGGGGGTCCCGGGCGTGATCCGGGTGAGCGCGCGGTCGTAGGACCCGCCGCCCTGGCCCATCCGCTCGCCGGTCGAGGAGACGGCGAGCCCGGGGACGAGCACCATGTCGGCAGTTCGGATCGCGTCGAGGCCGAGTCGCGCTCCGCTCGGCTCGTAGAGACCGCGAGCTGCCTTCATGATGCTGTCAGGACCGGTGTAGACACCCCAGTCGAGGTCGTTGTCGGGCATGAGGACCGGCAGCAGCACCCGCTTGCCGGCGGCGACCAGCGCGTCGAGCAGGAGGCCGGTGCCGGGCTCGCTGCCGACGGAGACGTAGGCAGCCACGGTCGCGGCCCGTCGTACCTCCGACCACTCCGTCGCGACCTCCGCGACGGAGGCCGCGAAACCGGCCGCGGCCTCGAGCGGGCGGCGCTTGCGGGCAGCGCGCAGCTGGTCGCGCAGGGCGTCCTTGGTGACCGTGCTAACACCGGGATGTGGCGAGTCCACCCCAGCAGCCTACGATCGAAGCATGGGAAGCAAGGGCAATGCCCAGGGCCTCGCCCTGGCGCGCGAGAAGATGCGTGCGGCCGGGGTGGACGAGGTCGCGATCGACACCTTCGCGCACTACTACCGGCTCCTCGAGCACGGTGAGACCGGCATGATCGCCGAGGACACCATCGACCCGCTCGACATGGAGGCGCTGGCCGACGTCGAGGTGCCCCACGACGTCGCCGCCGACGCGATCCGCAAGACCGCCGTCATCAAGCTCAACGGCGGCCTCGGCACGAGCATGGGCATGGAGCGCGCGAAGTCGCTGCTCTGCGTGCGCCGCGGGCTCAGCTTCCTCGACATCATCGCCCGGCAGGTGCTCCACCTCCGCCAGGAGTACGACGCGACGCTGCCGCTGCTGTTCATGAACTCCTTCCGCACCTCGGCCGACACGATGGCCGCGCTCGAGCGCTACGACGCGCTGCCCGTCGACGGCCTGCCGCTGGAGTTCCTACAGAACAAGGAGCCCAAGCTCCTCGAGGCCGACCTGATGCCGGCCGCCTACCCCAAGGCCCCCGACCTCGAGTGGTGCCCGCCCGGCCACGGTGACCTCTACACCGCGCTGAGGGGCACCGGCCTGCTCGCCCGGCTGGTCGACCAGGGCTTCCGCTACGTCTTCGTCTCCAACTCCGACAACCTCGGTGCGGTGCCCGATGCGCGGGTCGCCGGCTGGTTCGCCCAGAGCGGCGCGCCGTTCGCGATCGAGGCGGTCCGGCGCACGCCGTCGGACCGCAAGGGCGGGCACTTCGCGCGCCGCAAGTCCGACGGCCGCATCGTGCTGCGCGAGTCCGCCCAGACGCTCGAGGCGGACAAGGAGGCGCTGGCCGACCTGAGCCGCCACAAGTTCTGCTCGACCAACAACCTCTGGTTCGACCTCCAGGCGATGTCCGACGCGCTGGACGCGCGCGGCGGGATCCTCGGCCTGCCGCTGATCCGCAACGTGAAGAACCTCGACCCGGCGGACGCCTCGACCCCGAAGGTGATCCAGGTCGAGACCGCGATGGGCGCCGCGATCGAGGTCTTCGAGGGCGCGCGCACGATCGAGGTCGGCCGCGACCGGTTCGTCCCGGTGAAGACCACCGACGACCTGCTGGTGCTGCGCTCCGACGTCTACGACATCGGCAAGGACTTCGTGCTCGACCAGACCGGCGACGAGGTTCCCTACGTCTCGCTGGACGGTGAGTTCTACAAGCTGGTCGGCGACTTCGACAAGCGGTTCCCCGAAGGTGCCCCGTCCCTGCGCGAGGCCGACTCGTTCACCGTCGAGGGCGACTGGACCTTCGGCCACGGCGTGAAGGTCGTCGGCGAGGTCACCCTCAACGCGAGCTCCGCCCAGCGCGTCGAGGGCGGCACGATCCTCGACGAGCAGGAGCAGCATGGCTGAGCCCGACTTCCCGCCGGCGCAGCCCGGGCTGCTCCCCGTCGGGGACTACCTCGACCGCATCCTCGCCACGATCTCCCCGCTGCCGGCCTTCCCGCAGCCGCTGATGGAGGCGCTCGGCCTGGCGCTCGCCGAGGACGTCGTCGCCCCGATCTCCCTGCCGAGCTTCGACAACTCCGCGATGGACGGCTACGCCGTGGTCACCGAGGACGTCGCGGGCGCCACCGAGGACGACCCGGTCGTGCTGCCGGTCGTCGGTGAGATCGGCGCCGGCCAGTCCTCGATCCTCGCGCTGTCGCCCGGCAGCGCCGTGAAGATCATGACCGGTGCGCCCGTGCCGGCCGGCGCCACCGCGATCGTCCCCTACGAGTGGACCGACCGCGGCGTGGCGCAGGTCCGCATCGCGCAGGCACCCAGCGCCGGCCAGCACATCCGTCCGCTCGGCGACGACATCGCCGAGGGCGACATGCTGCTCGAGGAGGGCACGGTCCTCGGCCCGCGCCACCTCGGCATGCTCGCCGCGGTCGGCCGCGCGACCGTGCGGACCCGTCCCCGGCCGCGCGTCGTCGTCATCTCCACCGGCTCCGAGCTCCGCGACCCCGGCACCCCGCTGGGCCACGACTCGATCTATGACGGCAACTCCTACCTCCTGGCCGCGGCAGCCCGCGCCGCCGGTGCCATCGCGTACCGCGTCGGCATCGTCCCCGACGAGACGCACGCCTTCACCGAGGCCCTGAGCGACCAGCTGGTCCGCGCCGACCTGGTCGTCACCAGCGGTGGCGTCAGCGAGGGCGACTTCGACGTCGTCAAGGAGTCACTGTCCCAGCACGGCACCATGTGGTTCGGCGGCGTCGGCATGCAGCCCGGCAAGCCGCAGGGCTTCGGCACGGTCGGCGACGACGCCACCCCGGTCTTCACGTTGCCCGGCAACCCGGTCTCGTCCTACGTCTCCTTCGAGACCTTCGTGCTGCCCGCGATCCGCCGGATGATGGGCAAGCTGCCCTACGTCCGCCCGACCAGCCGCGCGCGCCTCACCCACGGCCTCTCCTCGCCCGACGGCAAGGTGCAGATGGTGCGTGGGCTCTACGACTCCGACCGCGGCGGCACGTTCGTGTCCCCGGTCGGCGGCCACGGCTCGCACCTGATAGGCGACCTCGCCACTGCCAACTGCCTCATCGAGGTGCCGGCCGACACGACCGCGATCGCGGCCGGCGAGATGGTGGCGATCCGCAAGCTGGACGAGGAGTTCTGACGTGACCCCGGGGGATCGCCTGACGCACGTCGACGCGAGCGGTGCCGCCCGGATGGTCGACGTGGGCGACAAGGCAGTCACGGCGCGTACGGCGTCCGCGTCCGGCCGCGTGCTCGTCAGCCCCGCGGTGGTCGAGCTGCTCCGCGGCGAGGGCGTGCCGAAGGGTGACGCGCTCGCGGTGGCCCGCATCGCCGGGATCATGGGCGCCAAGCAGACGCCGGCGCTGATCCCGCTGTGCCACCCGCTGGCCATCTCCGGCGTGACCGTCGACCTCGAGGTCACCGACGAGTCGGTCGACATCACCGCGACCGTCCGCACGACCGACCGCACCGGCGTCGAGATGGAGGCGCTGACCGCCGTCTCGGTCGCCGCGCTCGCCGTCGTCGACATGGTCAAGGCCGTCGACAAGGCCGCGGTCATCACCGACATCCGGGTCGAGACCAAGACCGGCGGCAAGAGCGGCCCATGGACGAGGTGACACTGTGGTCGCGATGAGCTCCGGGAGCCTGCGCGCCGCCGTCGTCGTCGCTTCCAACCGCGCCGCTGCGCGGGTCTACGCCGACGAGACCGGTCCGCTGATCGCCGACTGGCTGCGCGGGCAGGGCTTCGAGTGCGGCGACCCCGCGGTCGTGCCCGACGGCGACCCGGTGCGCGAGGCGATCTCCGCAGCGGTCGCCGACGGCGTACGCCTCGTGCTCACCACCGGAGGCACCGGGCTGACCCCGACGGACCGCACCCCGGAGGCGACCCGGCCACTGCTCGACCGCGAGGTGCCGGGCATCGCCGAGGCGATCCGGGCCGCCGGCGTGGCCAAGGGCGTGCCCACCGCGATGCTCTCGCGCGGCATCGCCGGCATCGCCGGGCAGTGCCTCGTCGTCAACCTCCCCGGCTCCCGCGGCGGCGTGAAGGACGGGCTCGCCGTGCTGGAGCCGGTGCTCCGCCACGCCGTCGAGCAGGTCGTCGGGAGCGACCACTGAACGCCTTGCCGGGCACGTCGCCCGGCTGGCCCGCGCACCTGGAGTCCGAGGGCGTCGTCCTGCGCTCGCTGCGCAAGTCCGACGCCGACGCGTGGCAGGCCGTGCGCCAGCGCAACCACGACTGGCTTCGGCCGTGGGACGCGACGGTCCCGCCGGGCTCCGCGCCCCGCCCGTCGTCGTACAAGCTCGTCACGAAGTCGCTGCTGCAGCAGGCCCGCCAGGGGGCGTGCCTGCCGTTCGTCATCGAGGTCGACGGGAAGTTCGCCGGCCAGGTGACGGTGAGCAACGTGGCACGCGGCTCGGCGCAGTGGGCCTCGATCGGCTACTGGGTCGCCGCGGAGGTCGCCGGTCGCGGCGTCGCGCCGCGTGCGGTGGCGCTGGCGATCGACCACTGCTTCGGCTCGGTGGGGCTGCACCGCATCGAGATCTGCGTGCGCCCGGAGAACTCCAACTCCCTGCGCGTGGTGGAGAAGCTCGGCCTCGAGCAGGTCGGCTACGCCCCCCGCTTCCTCCACATCGACGGCGAGTGGCGCGACCACCGGGTCTTCGCGGTGACGGTCGAGGAGGTGCCACGGGGCATCCTCGCGCGGCTCTCGACACACCAGTCACACCAGTAGTTCTGCGACACACCACTTGACATCCGCCCCGCTCGTGCTCCGCGCTCCTAGTCTCGGTGCGTGGACCTGAGCGCTCTCATCTTCGTCGCCCTTGCCGTGGCGTGGGCCGTCTACCTGATCCCCAAGGCCCTCAAGCACCACGACGAGGTCGTCCGCAGCCGCTCGGTCGACAAGTTCTCCCACACGATGCGCGTCCTGGCCCGTCGCGAGCCGGTCGACCGCCGCAGCGCCCGCCTCGTCGTGTCGCCGATCCGCGCCGCGCTGCGCCCGCCGGTCGAGACCAAGAAGCACGTGGAGCCCGAGCCCGTCGTCGCGTCGCGTACGACGTCGCCCGCCGCGCCGCGACCCGGCGAGCTGCGGGCGTCCGCGCGCCGCGCCGCGAAGCGCCGCCGCAACGTGCTCGCGGTCGTGCTGCTCGCCAACGCCGTCGTCATCGGCCTGGCCGCCTTCTCGGTCGTCACCTGGCCGTGGGTCGCCGCCCCGGCCGCGGTGCTCGTGGCGTGGCTGGTCGCCTGCCGCCTCTCGGTCCGGGCCGAGCGCGCAGCCCGCTCGGCGATCGAGGTCGGCGAGCCGGCGCGCGTGGCAGGTGCTCCCGAACAGGAGGACCTCGACCTCACCGGCGAGATCGCGGTGACCCCCGAGGCGCCGCGGATCCCGGTCGAGGTTCCCGTCGTCGACTCACCCACCGTCGAGGCCGCTGTCGTCCCCGAGCCGGTCGCCGGTGGCTGGGACATGGTTCCCACGACGCTCCCGACCTACGTCAGCAAGCCGGCCGCCCAGCGTCGTACCGTCTCGACGATCGACCTCGACTCCACCGGCGTCTGGTCGAGCGGCCGCAACGACGAGGACTCCGCCCTCGCCCGCTCCGCCGAGCAGTCCGCCAAGGCCGCCCGCGAGGACAGCGAGAGCCGCCGCGCCAGCGGCGCCTGAGCCTCCCCGTCGATCGGCCGGGCCGATTGGGAACGCCGCCGACGGCTCGTGTATCTTTGCGACGCGCCGTGAGGCGTGGAGGGGCTGTGGCGCAGTTGGTAGCGCGTCTCGTTCGCAATGAGAAGGTCAGGGGTTCGAATCCCCTCAGCTCCACCGAAGACAGCTGATCAGGGCCGTGCCCGCCATCCCCACGAGGGAGGCAGGCGCGGCCCTTCTGCATCTGGCGAGGCACCGGCAGACGACGGGCCTGTTCGGAAGACCCTGGGTGCTCCGTTTCTCCGATGAGGCCACCGGCAGGCACGCGCAGCCGCGTCGTTGCTGAAGCGCTTTAAGTCAATAAACTCAGTAGAGATTAGTTGACGTCGCGACCCCGTCGCCGAAGGAGCCACCTATGAGCACCCAGACCGATGACCACACCGCGCTCGCGAGAGAGTCGGCGCACACCTCGCCCGTGAAGCCGGGCTCGCCCGAGCTGACCGCACTCCTCGACCGCATCTCGGTGGACGCCGACCTGCGCGACCGGGACCGGATCGCGCCGTTCGAGCAGATCGCCTGGGCCAAGCAGGCGGGGCTCGGACGCCTCCGCGTCCCCACGGCGGAAGGCGGCGGAGACGCCAGCGTGCGCGAGTTCTTCGCGACGCTGATCGCGCTGGCAGAGGCCGACTCGAACGTCGCCCACATCCTGCGCACGCACTTCTGGTTCGTCGAGCAGCAGCTGGTGGCCGTCGACCCCGGGGCCCGGGCCCGCGGCATCCGGCTGATCACCGACGACAAGCTCGTCGGCAACGGTTTCAGCGAGCAGAGCAAGCATGCGGTGGGCCTGCACTTCGACACCACCATCACGGCCCAGCCCGGCGGCGGCTACCGGCTCAACGGCGAGAAGTTCTACTCGACCGGCACCCTCTACAGCGACTACACCCAGATCTGGGCCAGGTCGGGTGACCAGAGGATCGCGGGCGCCGTGGTGCCCGTCGACCGCGACGGTGTCACAGTCGAGGACGACTGGGACGGGTTCGGCCAGCGCCTCACGGCCACGGGCACGACGCGACTCGACGACGTCGAGGTGAGCGAGGACGAGTTCTTCGACCTGGGTGACCCGGACGACCAGCCCACCGGCTACATGGGCGCCTTCCTGCAGCTCTACCTCCAGGCCGTGACCGTCGGAATCCTGCGCAGCGTCCGCAACGACGCAGTCGCCCTCGTCCAGCGCCGCGCCCGCAACTTCAGTCACGCTGCGACCGGATCGGCAGCCGAGGACCGGCAGGTCCTGCAGGTGGTCGGCGAGATCTCCGCCGACGCCTTCGCCGCGGAGGCGATCGTGCTCGCCGCGGCCGGCGCCATCCAGGTCGCCTACGACTCGGTCGTCGACGGCGCTCCCGACCCCGCCCTGGCCGAGGCCGCGCAGCTGGCTGCCGCCCAGGCCAAGGTCGCGATCGACCGGTTCTCCTACGCCACCGCGGCGAAGCTCTTCGACGTGGGCGGCGCGTCCGCGACGCAGAAGGTGCACAACCTCGACCGACACTGGCGCAACGCCCGGGTGGCATCGACGCACAACCCGACGTTCCTCAAGGCCTCGGCCATCGGCGACCACCACGTCAACGGCGCGTCCTTCCCGGGCAATGCGTACTTCTGAGCCGCGGACGCTGGAGGAGGAGAACTGATGTCATCCGTGGGACTGCTCTTCGTCGGAGCCGCGCTCTTCGTCAACGGCCTGCTGTTCCTGGGCCAGGTGGATGCCAAGACCGCCGGCGTCTTCAACCTCTTCGTCGGGGCGCTGCAGGTGGCGATCCCGTTCTACGCGATCGCCACCGCCGACGACCCCGACCAGGTCCTCGCGGCCGCCGGCGTCTTCATGTTCGGGTTCACCTACCTCTACGTCGGCATCAACAACCTCGCCGGCTACGAGGGCACCGGCCTCGGCTGGTACTCGGCCTGGGTGGCCCTGATGGCCGCCGGCTTCGCCGTGGTCAACGCCGTCCGGTTCGACGACGTCGCCTCGGCGTTGCTCTGGGCGCAGTGGTCCGTGCTGTGGGCCGCCTTCTTCGTCGTCATCGCCCTGGGCAAGGCGCGCTGGACGGCACTGGTGGGGTGGCTGACGCTCATCATGGCCTTCACCACCTGCACGATCCCGGCGTTCGTCTACCTGCTCGGGGAGACGGTGCCGGCCTGGGCGGTCGGCCTGTCCATCGTCGCGACGGTCCTCGCCCTCGCGCCCCTCGCGTTGCGGACCGCGAAGGACGGCGGGTCCATCACCCCTGCTGGCGTCGTGACGACGTCGCCACCGGAGTCGGTGGTGGCTCGCTCGTGATCACCGGCGGCGGGCGTCGCGCGACAGGTAGTCTCGCTCAACGCTCGTCGTCGGTCACGGGCAGTCGGTCATGACGAGGGAGACACGCACTGCTCGTGGACATCCATTCCTTCCCGGGCGAGCGCTCGCCCGGCATAGTCGCTCCCTTCACCTACGACGTCGCGGGTGACCGGTGGGACTGGTCGGACGCCCTCTACCAGCTCCACGGCTACGTGCCACGCGAGATCCCGGCCACGACCACGGCACTGATGCACCACAAGCACCCTGACGACCGGGAGCGTGCCGCCGGCGTCTTCGCTGCGGTGATCCGCGACGGCGGGACCTACAGCTGCTACCACCGCATCGTGGACCGCAACCAGAAGGTCCTCTCGGTCGTCAGCGTCGGCAGCTCGCACCTCGACACCGACGGTCGGACCTTCGAGGTCCAGGGGTACTACATCGACCTGACGCAGGCACGTCGCGACGAGACCCAGGCCGACGTCGAGGACGCCCTGACCAAGAAGGCAGTGGCCGGACCGGTCATCGAGCAGGCCAAGGGCATGATCATGCTGGCCGAGGGCTGCACCGCCGACGAGGCGTTCGCGCGGCTGCGGCTGAGCTCCCAGCTCGCCAACCGCAAGGTCGCCGACGTCGCTCGGACACTGCTCGAGCGGGCCGACCGTGGGACGGGCGCCGGTGACGGGGTCGCCGAGGCCTTGGAGCGAGTCGTGCGCGAGGCTCGAGCAGGCACCGACGTCGCGCCGGGGCAGCACACGTCCGCCTGACGGGGTTTCCGGCCGGGGCGGATGCTCACGTGGTGACCAGGCTCGGGTTCTCCATGTGGGCCCTCAGGGTGTGCAGCGCGGTCCGGATCCGCGTCTTGGTCGTGCCGACAGGCGCCTGCATCATCTGCGCCACGGTGGAGTACGTGTGCCCGTCCAGGTAGGCGAGCTCCAGCGCCCGCCGCTGCGGTGCGGGAAGGAGGGCCAGTGCCTCGCGCACCGACAGTGCGTCGAGATGTGCTGCGGCCAGCGCGGCCGTCGAGTCGTGGGAGGTGGCGCTGTCGTGCTCGCGGTGCCACGTGGTGTCCCGCTGCCGGACGGAGCTGTGCGATCGGACGCGGTCCACGGCCCGGCGGTGGGCCATCGTCAGGATCCATCCCTGGGCCGATCCACGCACGACGTCGAAGCTGGCTGACGTGCGCCAGACCTCGACGAACACCTCCTGGGTGACCTCCTCGGCATGGTGGTGGTCGCGCAGCACGCGCAGGACCAACCCGTGCACCCGACTGGACATGAGGTCGTACAGCTCGGCGAAGGCTTCCTGGTCACCTGTTGCTGCGCGGCTGAGCCGCATTGCGACCGGGTCCTCGGTGCTGGGTCGGGCAGGTCGGTTTCGGCGTGGGGGAGGGGGCATGGCGCTGCTCCGTCGAGTCATGGCTCGCGGTCAAGACCCCATTGCTTGAGAGCTTGATCTGTCCACGTTAACGACGCTGGATCGCCCGCGAGGCGTTTTCGCGCACAGGTCACCTGTAGGGGTGCTCGCGCTCTAGTCGTCCATCCGGGCCCGCGCGTCGTCCCTCCGGGCCCGCGCGCGACGCACGAGGAGCACGGCGCCTGCACCGAGGCCGGCGGCCACCAGTCCGATCGACATCACGGCGGAGCCCTCCATCGCCTCGCGCCAGGTCACGCGACTCCTGGTCGAGAACGCCCACGCATCCCGCAGCGGACGGATGTCGCCAGGGCGACGCGGTGCACGGTGGGCCTCGTGGGGCATGGGGCGTTCCTCCGGTTCGGACGTGACGGGAAGGGGCGGGATGCGTCGCGACGGCCGGGTCATCCCCACGGCCTCAACCGTCGCGACGCACTTCGATCCCCCTCGGTGTGAGACGTGGTCGGGTCGCCGATCCTCACGCTGCGCCTGCTGTGACGTGCGCCACGTGCAGACCGGCGTGACGATCGGGAATCCGGTCTCGTCTCACCTTCGAACGATCGGCGTACACACATCACGCCGGCAGGAGCGTGCACGAGCAGTGCACCGGAGCATGGAAGAGGACTGATCACGTGAGCGAGAAGAGCATCGCGAAGACGGCCGCCACCAGCACGACTGGTGGGGAGCTGGAGTCGACGCAGGGTCGTACGACGATCGCGGACACCGTGGTGTCGAAGATCGCGGGCCTGGCGACCAAGGAGGTCTCCGGTGTCTACGCCCTCGGTGGCGGCACGGCGCGTGCGGTGGGTGCGATCCGTGAGCGGATCCCGGGCAGCTCGACCAACCACTCGCAGGGCATCTCGGTCGAGGTGGGCGAGAAGGAGGCCGCGATCGACATCCAGCTCGTGGCGGAGTACGGCGTGGCGATCGCCGACCTGGCTGCGGGGATCCGGTCGAACGTGATCGCTGCGGTGGAGCGGATGGTCGGCCTGCGCGTGGTCGAGGTCAACATCGAGGTCCAGGACGTCCACATCGACTCCGACGACGACCACGCCGACGCCACCGGCGCGGGTTCGGGCACGGGTTCGGGTGCCGGCAGCGAGCCGCGGGTCCAGTGACCGCACCCGACCTCCCCACCGGGACCGATGTCCCGACCCAGAGCTACGGGGGTGAGGGGACCGCAGCACCCGACGGCACGACCGCCGACGTGGTGGCTGCTGCGGTGCTCGCGGTGCCGGGGGTCACTGGCCTGCACGGTGGCGCGTTCGGTGAGGTGGGGACCTACCTGCCGGGTCGTCGCGTCAGCGGGGTCAGGCTCGGTGCCTCGACCCAGGTGCACGTCACCGTGGCCATGGGCTCCGACGTCCTGGCCGTCGCCGGGCAGGTCCGCGACACCGTCTCGACCCTGCTCGGGGGGCCTGTCGAGGTGGTCGTCGAGGACATCACCCCCACCACACCACGCTGAACGCGACGGGGCTGAACCCCCGTCCCACGACACGCCCGAGACGCACCAGCGGGCAGCCGCACACACACCAACGGACTCGGTCACCGAGTCCACCGACAAGGAGCACACCATGACTACTTCCACCGTCGGCCTCATCGCCGGCCTCCTCCTCGCGATCGCCGCCGCCGCCGGCGGGTTCGCCGGCTTCCTGATCGCCCTCGTGCTGGGCACGGTGGGCTACCTGATCGGCGGGCACTTCGACGGGGAGGTCGACCTCTCCGCCCTCGTGGGACGTCGTGACCGTGGCTGACACCTCGCTCACCGCCCCCACGGCACCCGTGCCCGCCGCCGAGCGTGGCCGCACCGTGATCGCCGACAAGGTCGTCGAGCGGGTCGCGTCCATCGCGACCTCCGAGATCGAGGCCGTCATCGACACGCGCACGGGGTGGACCAAGCTCATCCGCAAGGGACTGCCGCACGCCGAGGCCGTCGTCGCGGGCGGCACCTCGAAGATCACCGTCGAGGTCGCCGCGACCTGGCCCACGCCGTTGGACCGGGTCGCCGCCCAGGTCCGTGAGCACGTGACCCGCCAGGTCGCCGACCTCACCGGCGTCACCGTCACCCGGGTCGACGTCACCGTGGCCGACGTGGTGCACCTCGAAGCCGCTGACGCCCGGGTGCAGTAGCCCGCTCCCGGCTCGATCCGATCCGAGACGGAGCCTCACTAGCAGAAGGAAGAACCGATGACCGCCACACCTGACACCCCCACCCGCAACGCCGCGGACGCGCACCCGGGACCAGCCCCGACGTCCGACGTCGCGGCCCCCGCCGCGCCGGACGTCGGCGCCGAGGACGCGCTGCGCGCCGCCAAGCCCCCCGTGGGCACCGGTGCCTCACCGCTCTTCGCGCAGCTGATCGCGCTCGCCCTCATCGGGCTGGGTGTCGTGGGGATCCAGGCACTCCTCGTGTCCTTGGGTGCCATCACGGACACGGCATGGATCTCGTCGGCGATCGAGGCCGGCGACGGCATCGAGGGTGACTCCGTCCTGGTCCTCCTGGCCGGGATCGTCGCGGTGGTGCTCGGCCTGCTGCTGCTGCCCGTCGTCTTCAGGCGGAGGCCTCGCAAGGGTCTCGCGCTGAGCGCCAACACGGGCGTCCACCTGCGTCCTCGTGACCTCGCCGCCGTCCTGGGATCGGCGCTGGAGGGGACCGACACCCTCACCGACGTCCGCGTCAGAGCCACCCGTCGCAAGGTGCGCGTCACGGCCACCTCGGTGGCTGCCAAGGACCGCAACAGCCAGGTCGAGGACGACATCGACGCACGTGTCGCTCCCGCCCTCGACGCCCTGGAGCGTAGGCCACGACTCGCGATCTCCATCTCGAACGAAGCAAGCTGAGGTACCGCCATGACAACGCGCAAGACTCTCCTCATCGACCGCATCGCGACCCTCCTGCTGGCGCTCGTGCTGATCGTCGGCGGCGCAGCATCCATCTGGTGGTGGAGCGGGGTCACCATCGCCGGCCGCCGACCGGTCGCCACGAGCGACACCAGCCGGGTGGCCGAGGTGGTCGACGCCGCGTGGTTCCCCTGGGCCGCCGCCCTGGTGGGCATCGTCCTGGCCCTGATCGGGATCCGGTGGATCGCCTCCCACCTGACCAGCGCACGCGTGAAGCACCTCGTCCTCGACGGCTCCGACGCGACGGGCCGACTCGACGTGGCCGGCTCCAAGGTGGCCGACGCCGCTGCCGACGCGCTCGCGACCACCGTCGGGGTCCGCTCGGCCCGGGGCGCCGTCGTGCGTGACCGTGGTCAGCTCGTGGCCACCCTCAAGGCCGTCATCGAGCCCGAAGCCGACCTGGCGCACCTGGCCCGCCGCGCGGACGAGGTGTCGGCCCAGCTCGCCGGTGCCCTCGGCCGCGACGACCTCCACTGCAGCGTGCAGTTCCGCGTCGCCCCGTGGGGCCGTTCGCTCCCGCGCGCCAGCTGACGCACGCGGTACACCGACTTCCCCGGCAGGGCGCCGGGGTGGAGCAACACCGCATCACCCGACCCGGAAGAAGGAGAAATCACATGGGAATCGCAGACAAGGCCAAGAACGCCGCCGAGGACCTCGTGGGCAAGGCCAAGGAGGTCGTCGGCGACGCGACCGACAACGACAGCCTGAAGGCCGAGGGCAAGGCCGACCAGACGAAGTCCGACGTCAAGTCGGCCGGCGAGAACGTCAAGGACGCCTTCAAGAAGTAGTGCCCACCGCGTGACGTGTACGGCGGCCGGCCTCGTCCGGCCGCCGCACCCGCTCCCCAGCTCGACGGCGCCGTCCGCGCCGCGACGACACCAGAAGGACGGAAGGCAACCATGGCTCGCACCAAACGCAATCTCTTCGCCCTGCTCGGATGGGCGGTCTGGAAGCTCCTCGCCCTGGTGGGACTCCCGCTGGCCAAGAAAAAGCTGAACGAGCAGAACAGCACCCGCAGGTCATAGCCGGTCGGTCCGGATCGACGCAGGGGCGAGGAGGGCCCGGATCGTCGATCCGGGCCCTTCGCGTCCTCCTGGCCCTCCGCGGGTTCCCGACTCGTGAGGGCGTTCGGCCCAGCCGACCACTCGTAACACAAGGACGCCGAACGGGGCTTCCACCGAAATAACCGGGCAACACCACCGCAACCGAGCGACCCTACTTTTCACCTGTCGCTCGGGTGCGAGTCCTCGGGCCGCGCCGTACGTCTGACGAGCGCTCACCCCCGAAGAGACAGGACATCCCGTGAAGCAACCCCGTTCGGCGCGCCTGCGCGCGCTGGCGGCGCTGCCGCTCCTCGCAGCGCTGGCATCACCAGTGACCGCCGCAACCCTGATCGCTGCGCCCGCCCGGGCGGCAGCGACCACCTCGGTCGACGACCTCCCCGACCCGACCGCCAGGGGCAGCTACACGCCTCGCACGATCCAGGAGGTCAAGCTCGGCACCACCCCGCTCAACGAGCCGGACTCCGCCGGTGGTGCACCGACCGCCGGGTCGGTGGCCGCGCCGGAGGACATGGAGATCCGCGGCGCGCTCTACCACCCCGACTTCACCCAGCGCACGGAGCCGTCCCCGCTGATCGTGCTCGTGCACGGCAACCACGGCTCGTGCGACGGCAACACGAACAGCGCGGGCCTCACCTGCGTGACGGCGTTCAAGCGCAACGAGGCCGGCTACGCCTACCTCGGCGAGAACCTCGCGAGCTGGGGCTACACGGTGTTCTCCCTGTCGCAGGACCAGCTGATGATGCGCCAGGACAACGCCAAGGGGAAGGGCATGCACCAGCGTCGCCTCCTCATCGCGGCGACCCTCGACGCGCTCAGCGCGGGCAGCAGCACGGGCCTGGTCAACGACGCGCACACCACGCTCGGTGACACCCTCAAGGGCAAGCTCGACATGACGCGCATCGGCCTGATGGGCCACTCGCGCGGCGGTGACGCGGTCACCAGCTTCATCGACTACAACCGCATCCGGACCGACGGACCTCGCTACCCCCTCCGCGGCGTCATCTCGCTGGCGCCGGTCGACTACGAGCGCAAGGCGCCCTACGGCACGCCGTACATGACGATCCTGCCGATGTGCGACGGCGACGTGTCCAACCTCCAGGGCGCCCGCTTCTTCGAGCGCAGCCAGTACGTCAACGGCGACGACCCGTTCCCGCGCATCCAGGTGACGCACCTCGGGTCGATCCACAACTGGTACAACACGGTCTGGTACGCCGACGGCGGTGCGGACGGCCAGAACAACAACGACGCGGCCTGCGGCAACTCGACGCCGTTCTCGACCACCGCGGCGACCAACGTCCACCCCAACAACCTCCGGCTGAGCGGCGCCGCGAGCTACACCGACGACGCGCAGAACTACAAGATCGACAACTCCGACACCTTCAACCCGCTGGTCAACACCAAGATCTCCGGCGACCCGGCGCGGATGGGCGACCAGGAGAAGCTCGGCCTCGCCACGATGGCTGCCTTCTTCCGTCGGTACGTCGGCGGCGAGGGCGCGTTCGAGCCCTACCTGACCGGTGAGCTGTCCGACACCGACTCGCACCTGCAGATCCCGGCCTCGGCCTGCCCGACCAGCGTGTCCGGCACCCGGATCGGGTGCGAGGAGTACGCCTCGACGACCTACTTCGCCCCGCCGGCGCAGCGGGTCGACGTGATCCGTCCCGAGATCGAGAACCCGCTCTCGCTCAACGCCCTCGGCGGCACCCTGAGCGGTAGCGGCTTCGCCTACCCCT
Source organism: Nocardioides exalbidus (assembly GCF_900105585.1). NCBI lineage: Bacteria > Bacillati > Actinomycetota > Actinomycetes > Propionibacteriales > Nocardioidaceae > Nocardioides > Nocardioides exalbidus. The sequence goes on along the minus strand of NZ_FNRT01000002.1, from coordinate 687,144 downwards.
ACCTCGACAACGGAGCCGTCGCGCTGCCGAAGAGGACGGCGGGCGGCTACGACTGGTGCAACCCGGAGCCCGACGACTTCGCCCCGGCCCAGCTCGGCAAGCCCACCCAGCCGACGGGCGCCAAGGCCTGCCCGCTGCCCGGCAAGGCGGCCCTCGGCGGACAGAACGGCATCCGCGAGAACGCGCCGGTCAACCACTCGTACGGCCGCCAGCTGGCCCTCGCGTGGGAGAGCGGCAGGACGGCCGAGCTGACCGCCCAGATCCCGGCGGCCAGCCAGGACATGAGCGGACTCGAGGCCCTCGTCGTCGACGCGGACGTCAACTTCTTCGACCTCCGCAACCCGGGCGCCGACAACCGCGGCGACAACACCCGGACGGGCACCAGCCCGAACTGGGAGTACCCCAACGAGAAGCCGACGTCGTACGACCCGGCGAGCACGACGCAGGACTTCGTCATCGCCCTGCGCGACGAGGCCGGCCACGAGGCCACGGTCCGCGCCGGCGACGAGCGGTGGGGCAACGCCCTGCACATGTCGACCGGCACCAACACGCCCAACACGCACATCGTGCTGGAGCAGATCCGTGTGCCCCTCAGCGAGTTCGCCGCCCAGGGCGTCGACCTCAGCACGCTCGACGCGGTCGAGCTGCGGTTCGGCGAGGACGGCACGCCGGCCTCGGGGTCGATCCAGCTGGCCGACCTCCGCTTCCAGGAGTCGACCTCTGCGTCCGACATGGTGCTCTCCGACGGTGACGTCGCCGACGGTGCCGGCAGCGGCGCCCCGGCCACCGGGCCCGACCCGGCGACGTTCCTGACGTCGTCCGACAACACCCCGGGCAACGTGAAGCTGGACGACCAGGTGGGCCACGAGTACAACGACACCGCCTGGGTCGTCGACGACGACCGGGTCCAGTGCCCGACGGCGTCGTTCACCTCGATCCAGGACGCCGTCGACTTCGCGGCTCCGTGGGACACGATCGTGGTCTGCGAGGGCACCTACCAGGAGTCCTCGACGCCCTTCACCCACGCCGCCAACCCGGTGGCCGCGGGCGCGACCAACGGCCTGACCATCACCAAGCCCCTGAAGATCAAGGGCGCCGGTGCCGGCAAGGTCACCATCGAGCCCGACCAGTCGCTCCGCACCCTCGCCGGCGCGGCGCCGTACCTGCGTGACGGCGGCGGCAACGTCATCACCGTCTCGCGCCAGTCGCTCGGTTCCACCGACACCAACGAGATGTTCGTCGACATCTCCGGCGTCACCGTCACCTCCGGCAGCACCTGGGCCGAGGCGGGCATCGCCTTCTTCGGTGCGGCGGGCCGGGTCTCGGAGAGCGTGGTCGGGCCGATGAAGGTCGCCACGAGCGCCGCGGAGCTGGCGGAGAACCCGCACGGATGGGGCATCGTGAAGACCGGCCTCATCCGGGGCTCCGGCGCCGGCACGGTCGAGAACGAGGTCACCGTCGCCAACAGCGTCGTCACCGGCTACCAGTCCGGCGGCATCCTCTTCGACGGCGCCCGCGGTCGCGACGGTGCGGCGGACAACGTCGTCCGCACCGGCATCGAGCAGCACGGCTACGTCAGCAGCACGGTGGTCAAGGGCACGCCGAACTCGGTCTACCCGCAGACCGGCGTCAAGTTCACCAGCGGCGCGGACGGCTTCGTGAAGGGCAGCCGGGTCACCGGCAACTACTTCAAGGCCGACCCGGCGAAGTCCTACGGCATCCTCGCCACCGACGCGGGCACGGGAACCCTGTCGGTGTCCGGCAGCATCCTGACCGGCAACGGCTTCGCGGCCTACAACGCCAACGCCGACAACACTGCCGTCCGGGTGGGCGCCCCGCTCGCCGTCTCGGGCAGCTACGTCGGCTCGACGGCACCGGTGGCGGGTGGTCCCGCCGACCCGAGCACGGGTGTCGAGGCCATCTCCGGCACCGACGTGAACGGGGCGGCGTCGATCACGCTGACCACGCGTGCGACCACCGCGGTGGCGGGCGTGCCGACGACGGTCGGTGCCGTCGCCGACAACGCCCCGACGGCTGCGGTCGTCGACCCCGGCAACGGCACGAAGATCGACGTCGGCGAGACCGTCTACCCGCTGCTGCGCGGCTCGGACGACTTCGCGGTGAAGTCGGCCACGCTGCTCGTCGACGGGTCGCCGGTCGGCACCGCCACCACGGCGCCGTACCTCTTCGGCTGGACGCCGAGCGCGACGTACGCCGGCAAGGAGGTCCGTCTCCAGGCGGCCGTCACCGACTCGTCGGGCAGGACCACGACATCCGAGGCGCTGACCCTCGTCGTCGCGGAGGAGCCCGAGGAGCCGACGACGCCGCCGACCACGCCCCCGACCACGCCGCCGACCACCACTCCGCCGGTCGTCCCGCCGGTCGCTCCGGTGACGAACCTGGTGGTCGAGGTCGGGACGGCGAAGCCCAACACCCGGCGGGGCACGGCCGTGCTCGGGGTGACGGTCAGCGCGGCCGGCACGCTCAGCGTCACCGGTCCGAAGGTCCGCAGCGTCACCAGGACCGCCTCGGGCGCGACGACGCTCAAGGCCAAGATCGAGGTGACCGGGAGCAAGCTGAAGAAGCTCAGGAAGAAGGGCAGGGTCGGTGTCACGCTGACGATCAGGTTCGTCAGCACCACCGGTGCGACCTCGGTGACCACCACGCGCGTGGTGCTCGTCAGGAAACGCTAGCAGCATCCGAGCGGAGGGGCGTCCCGGTGACGGGGCGCCCCTCCGTGCGTCCACCCGTCGCTAGTGTCGACGGGGTGAAGATCACTGCTGCCGTCCTCGAGGTGCTCGGGGCCAAGAGGCCCTACGCGAGCAGTACGCCGCTCACGGTCGCTGAGCTCGACCTCGAGCCGCCGACCGGGCGCGAGGTGCTCGTCCGGATGGAGGCGGCCGGCATCTGCCACAGCGACCTGTCGGTCGTCGACGGGAACCGGCCGCGCCCGGTGCCGATGCTCCTCGGGCACGAGGCGTGCGGCCGCGTCGAGGCCGTCGGGCCGGATGCCACCCAGGTGATGGTCGGGCAGCGCGTGGTGATGACCTTCCTGCCGCGCTGCGGCGAGTGCGACGGGTGCCGCACCGACGGCATCCGGCCGTGCGTGAGGGGCAGTGCGTCCAACGAGGCAGGGCACCTGATCGGCGGCGGATCACGTCTCTCTCGGGGCGGCGAGCCCGTCAGCCACCACCTCGGCGTCTCGGGCTTCGCGACGCACGCGGTGGTCGACGAGCGCTCGGTCGTGCCGGTCGACGACGACGTACCTCCCGGGGTTGCAGCGGTGCTCGGCTGCGCGGTGCTGACGGGCGGGGGAGCCGTTCTCAACGCCGGTCGGCCGCGTCCCGGCGACACGGTCGCCGTGGTCGGGCTCGGAGGCGTCGGCATGGCCGCGCTGCTGACGGCGCTGTCCGTCGACGACGTCACCGTGGTCGGGGTCGACGCGGCCCCCGACAAGGTCGCCGCGGCGCGGGACCTCGGAGCGCACCGCGCACTCGCTCCTGCCGAGGCGGTCGAGCAAGGGCTTGCCGCCGACGTCGTCATCGAGGCGGCCGGCAACGTCCGCGCCTTCGAGACCGCCGTCGAGGTCACCGGTCCGGGCGGCCGCACCGTCACGGTCGGCCTCCCCCCGGCTGCCGCACTGGCCAGCATCTCCCCGCTCCGGCTCGTCGCGGGGGGCCGGTCGATCATCGGCAGCTACCTCGGCTCGGCCGTGCCGTCGCGTGACATCCCGGCGTTCGTCGAGCTCTGGCGCGCGGGGCGGCTCCCGGTCGAGCGGCTGATCACCTCGACCATCGCGCTCGCCGACGTCAACGAGGGGATGGACGACCTCGCCGATGGCCGGGCCCTCCGCCAGGTCATCGCCTTCTAGGTGTTGCGACCGCGTGCGGTGACCGGCCAGGGCCCGTCGCCGGTCGTCGGCCACAGCTCGTCGGCGAGGTTGACCGCGGTGCAGCAGTGGTTCGGCACGACCAGCACCCGGCTGCCGAGAGCGGGCAGGGGCCTGGACATCTCGACGACCGCGTGGTGCTCGGAGAGCAGCACGATGCGCGCGTCGGGGTGGTCGAGCAGCCGCCCGAACCCGGTGGCGTACGCCGCCCGGTCCGCGCCGAGCACCTTCGAGCCGGCGTCGAGCACGACACGTCCGCCGGCGTGGCTGACCACGGTGGCCACGGCCGACAGGGCGATGTCGCCGGGCGCCATCGCGCCGAGCTCCCACTGCTGGGCGTCGCCGAGGACGTAGACGCCGGGCCGCACCTCGGTGAGCACGGAGGCGTCCGCGTGCTCCAGTGACGGGGTCGACCCGCCGCTGACGACCCGTGCCGACATGCCGGCGGCGGCGAGCGACGTACGCGCCGTGGTGAGGGCGAGCGACTCGTCGCGGGCAGCGGAGGCCCGCCCGTCGAGGGAGTAGGAGTGCCCGGGGAAGGTGAAGACGCCGCGGACGCCGAGGGGAGAGGCGGCGAGCGCGACCTCGGCGGCGGACGCCGGGTCGGTGCCGCTGCGGTGGTGACCCGAGTCGACCTCGACCACGACCTCGACACCCGAGCCGGCCAGCAGCGTCGCGGTGGTCCGGGCGCCGTCCACCGAGTCGACCCCGATCGCGAGCCGGGCGCCGCCGTCGGCGAGCGCTCCGAGGCGGGCGGCCAGCGCGTCGGTCAGCCACAGCGGGTAGGCGATGAACAGGTCGGTGCACCCGGCGTCGGCGAACGCCTCTGCCTCACCGACGGTCGCGACGGTCAGCCCGACGGCGCCCGCCTCGAGCTGTAGCCGGGCGATGTCGGCCGACTTGTGGGTCTTGGCGTGCGGCCGGATCGCGACCCCGGCGTCCGCGGCGGACGCAGCGGCGCGCACGACGTTGGCGCGCAGCCGCTCGACGTCGACGCGGAGGTGGGGCGTGGCGCGCTCACCCACCGAGCTGCCGCCACTCGCCCTCGGAGACGACCTCGACCCGCTCGCCGTCGACCAGGACGGCCGATTGCTCGTCGAGGGCGTAGGCGGCGTTGCCGAGCCCGGCGGCCCACTCCTTGGCGATCTCGAAGGTGTTGCCCGGGAAGAGCCCGACGTGCGGGAAGATCGAGAAGTCGACGACCCCGAGCGCCTCGTCGCCCTGCTCCGGCTCCCACTCGACGAACAGGTCGCCGATCCGCGGTGCCAGCACCATGCTGCCGGCGCTGACGCCGACCCAGACCGTGTCGTCGAGCTCGGGCAGCACGTCGAGGAGGCCGGACTCGCGCACCCAGTGGGCGAGGTACGTCGCCTCCCCGCCGTCGACGAGCAGCACGTCCGCCTCGCGGACCCAGGGCTCCCAGCGCTCGCGGGCGATCGTCGGGAGGGCGGTGAGCTCGAGCATCCCGACGGACCTCCAGCCCAGGCCGGTCATCGTCGGGGGAGTGCCGTCGGTGACGAACCGGCGCAACGACCCCGGCCCGCACATCGGGTGGCCCCACTGGGCGGTCGGGATGCCGAGTGCGGCCGACTCCTCGATGGGCTTGCCGAGCAGGTCGACCAGCGCGGCCCGGATGCTGGCGTTGGTGACGCCGCCGGAGGTCAGCAGGAGCTTCATGCCCGCATCGTCGCAGAGACGGGTGCCGTAGCATTGCGAGCCATCGCGAGATGTCACCGCGGGGCCTGGCATCGCAGGATTGGCATGCCAGCAAGTCGTCGCGTTGTTAGTGTGCCGCCGTACTCAGTCGCAGCGTCGTCGCCTTCACTGCCTAAGCGGGCATACGGCGCTCGGCAGCGCCACATAAACTGATGGGGACGGAACACGGGGCATGCAGGGCGCACAGCGCATATTCATCTCCTATCGGCGAAGTGACGCGCAGTCACAGGCGAATGGTCTGAACGACGGCCTACGGAATCGCCTTCCAGGCGCGCAGATTTTCATGGACATCGACTCGATCCCTCCAGGTGCTGACTTCGAAGAGCACATTCGCGGAGAAATCGCCCAGTGCGACGTCGTCCTGGTCATGATCGGCGACCAGTGGCTGGACGTCCGTCCCGGGACCGCGGTGCGGCGCATCGACGAACCCCAGGACTTCGTTCGCCTCGAGGTACAGAGCGCTTTGGAGACTGGTCGGGTTCGCGTGATTCCAGTTTTGGTCGAGGGAGCGCAGATGCCTGGTGCGGCAGAGCTGCCCGACGACATCAGCCGGCTGGCACGACTCAACGCGTTCGAGCTCTCGGACACCCGATGGACGAAAGACATCGAGACCCTGTCTGGCATCCTGCGTGGAAGTGGGCCCACCCCTGCGCCGGGTGCGCCCAACACGCCGACCGTGTCCTTCGACGATCTCGACCTCGATGCGGTGAAGTACGCCGTATCCCAGTTGCCGCGACAGTTCGCGACCAAGGACGTCTCCACGCATCCTGCGATGCTGGCAACCCACGACGGAGTGGCCAGCCGCGCGAATTACCACACGATGGTCGGCCGGTTCCTCATGAAGCACCGGGCCGAGCTCGGACTGGGTTCGCCGAACTCTCCAGTGGACGATCGCGGGTCGCGATGGGTCAAGGCAGCGGCGCAAGCATCGCAAGCCGGGCCGCCGGCCACCGCAACTCCGACGGGTTGGTACCCGCCTCCCGTGAGCGGCGCGCCCACAGCACCTCAGACAGCCCCCACACCGGCAGCCTGGTACCCGCCTCCCGCACCCGTCGGTCCGCCGAACGGTGGCACCAAACGACCAGGGATTTGGGTCATCCTTTTACCCCTGTTCACGGTCGGACTACTGGCCTTCATCCCTCCGCTCTGGTTTTCTGGGCGCCTCAAGCACGATCTCGCTCGCAGGAAGCGGATGCTGACCTTCGCAGGTGCCCTCGGCGCAGCTACCGCTGTCGCATTCATCTTGATCGGGGTAAGCCCGACGGATGCGCAGGGAAATGCCAGTGGACCGCTCTCCGATGCCGGGGCTTGGATTGCATTCGCCTGCCTCATCGTGGGTGTCGTGCTTGGCGTGAATATCCGCAAACGCTGACCGCGTCTACCGCTCCGGCTGTAGCTCGAGCCCGACTAGCGCGAGCATGTCCGGGATCGACCGGATGCTGTCGCGATCTTTCTCGCGCTCTGGCTCCGACAGGTCTGCCCAGTCGACCAACAGAGGGTGAGTCTTCGCCTCAGAATCCTTCGGACCGGCTCCCCACCGCCAGCCCTTGCGGACGAGGTCTCGCATCCAGCGATCGTGCTCCCCGCGTGCGAGCAGCTCCAGTTGGTCGTCGTTAAGCGCGGCGCCACCTTCCGGCATGCCTCGCAGTGCCGTGAGGGTGAGAGGCAAGCCCTCCACCAACGTCGCTATGGACCTGGCGAAGTCTCGGTTCGACTCCTTGAGGGGCTCGGGCAAGTCAAGCCACGGGACGATCGAGGGATTGGTCGCGGGATCCACCCCGCGTTGAACCTCGAAGGCGCAGTAGATCTGATGACGCGAACGGGCAAGGGTGTCCACCCACGAGTGCGACAGGAGGCTCCCCGGACTCAGGGCGAGCGATCCGGCGGGAACGACCCTTACTGCCGAGCCTCGCTGTGCGAGCGACTCACCGACGGGGAGATCGGTTAGGACGAACACCTCGGATGTCGGGTGCGCCGATGCCAGACGCAGGGCTGTACCGAGCGCGTTACCGTCCGAGCCGTCCACGGCGACCAAGCACACGCCAGGCGTCCTCGTTCGGGTGTTGTTGGAGCTCAGCGCGTCGCCAATCCACGGCGCTTCCTCCAACGCCGGGCGCACCACCGACTCCCGAGTGGCGTCGTCGACGGAAATTGCTCCGACTATTCCCAGCAGCAGGTTGCGACGCGCCAGGTGGACCAGAGTGCGGCGACCACGGACTCCGGTGCCAGTGAACTGGAGGACGGCTGATGCAAGTGACGAGGCGGAACTGGTCGTCACTGTCTCGATAAATGCGGCGGCTTCGTAATCGGCGCGATGGACGAAGTCGATGGCCGGCCCGGTCTCGGCTCCGGCCGTGAACTCAGTCCGCGCGAGCTCCTCGTGCAGCCAGTAGTCGTTGAGCAACACGTGAACCGTCGCGTCCCTCGAGTCTGTCATCAAGCGCATGGCGAGCTCAGCTGTACGCAGGTTGCGGCCGTCGTCACCGGTACTCACGACCACCCGACGGCTTCGCTCGATGCGTGCCCGCTGTTGAGCAGGTTCCCGCGACGCATCGCCAACAATCACCAGCGCTCCGGACTGCCGAACGGCGTTTAGCCTCGGATGGTCGCCCGCAAGTTCGACGACGACGACAGCCTGCCCGTGCTCGAGAAGCGAGTTGACGAACTCGACCGAGTTGTCGCTGAGTCCGAGAACGACCACGTGCTGGTCGACGCGTCGCAATCGCCACGAGTGCCGCACCGAGGTGCCGGCTAGCGCCGCCACTGCGAGCACCGAGGCCATTGCCAGTGCTAGGGGCGCAGTGAAGCGAGCGATACCGATCGCGACGGAATCCGAAGCCAGATCGCGTGGTGCGTCCAGCGCGAACATCTGCAATGTGCCGAAGAAGGAGTCGAGCGGGGTTAGGCCAAGAGTGCGGTAGCCCACGTACCCCAGAAACAGCGAAAGTCCTGTGAGGACCAGCGCCCCGATGGATGACGCACGCAGGATCCGTCGGTCTGCGTCTACCTCTGACACGGGTGGTCCTCCTCGGGTGTACGTGCAGGTGGCACGTCCGATTATCGGGTGTCGCGTCGGGGGCCGGGCTGATATCCCGCAGACATCGCTTCCGCAGAGCGAGTGCGGCGCGGGTGGCCCGACGGGTCTACGGTCAGCACGTGACCGACTACCAGCGGATCCTCGTGGTCAGCACGCAGGCCGCGGACGGCGACCTGGCGAAGGTGCGTGGGCGCCTCGGCTCCTCGGCGGTCGTGCTGACGGCCCCGACCGGCGACGCGAAGCGGGTGGTGCAGGCACTCGGTCGCGGCGCGCGGCCCGAGGTAGTGCTCGCACCCGTGCGGTTCCCCGACGTCGACCGCGGCCACCGCCTCGACGAGGTCGTCCGCCGCCACGCCGTCGCCGACCGCTTCCGCGACGTCGTCGTGGTGGCCGACCCGGCCACGATCACCCTGCTGCTGCGCGTCCTCGCGCCCGACCAGCTCCCGGAGTCGGGTCCCGTGACGGAGGTCGGGCTGCGCCGCGGCACGCGGCCGGTCCCCCTCGGGCCCGCGGTGGCCGCCGGGGTGGGCCTCGCGGTGGTCGCGGGCCTGCTGTCGGCCGTCGTACCGGTGTGGGTGCTGCCCCTGCTCGCGCTGCTCGCCGGGCTCGGCCTCCTCGCAGCACCGGCCCGTCGGCACGTCGGCCAGACGCTGCTGATCGCGACCGGCGTCGCGCTCGTCTTCAGCCTCCTGGCGATCGCCGGCTCGTCCCGCTTCCCCGGCTCGTGGTGAGCCGGGTCCGGTGATCGTCAGGCGGGCTGCGGGAGTGCCGGGGTCCGCCGGAGCACGACGACCATCGCGCACACGGTGAGCAGCAGCGCGGACGCCAGCGCGACCACGCCGTCCCAGCCGGCGTGGCTCCACGCGACGCTGCCCAGGTTGCCGAAGACCGAGGCGCCGACGTAGTAGGTGAAGGTGTAGAAGGACGCCGCCTGGCCCGTGCTCACCCCGGCCAGGTGCGCTCGCGAGGTGACCCAGCCGCTGGCGAGGCCGTGGATGCAGAAGAAGCCGACCGTCAGCGCGGCCATGCCGAGCACGACGAAGACCAGCGAGCCGCTCAGGGTCAGCCAGACCCCGGCGAGCGCGAAGCCGCAGCCGACCGGGATCGTCGCGCGGCGCCCGATGCGGTCGGCCACCCGGCCGGCCGTCGCCGAGCTGACGCTGCCGAGGGCGTACACGAGGTAGACCAGGCTGACCGCGCCGGCCGAGAGCCCGTAGGGCGCCTCGCTGAGCCGGAAGCCGAGGCCGTTGAACACCGCGACCATCGTGCCGATCCCGCAGCCGCCGAGGACGTAGAGCGCGACCAGGGCGGGGTCGCGCACCGCGTCGCGCGCACCGCTGACGACGCTCCCGATCCCGGCGGGGCCGGGGGAGAAGTGGCGCGACGCCGGCAGCAGCCACGCCACGAGCGCCGCACAGAACAGGGCGAAGGTGCCCGCCGCGGCCAGGCCCCACCGCCAACCGGCGAGGTCGGCGACCGGGGCCGTGACGAGGCGGCCGGCCATGCCACCGAGCGCGGTGCCGGCGATGTAGAGCCCGAACGCGCGGCCGTGCGCGGAGTGGTGCAGCTCCTCGCGGAGGTACGCCGTCGCGACCGCGGGCAGCCCGGCGAGGGTGATGCCCTGGAGGGTCCGCAGCGCCAGCAGCCACTCCCACGACGGTGCGACCGCGCAGGCGAGCGCCACGACGGAGGCCGACCAGAGGGACAGGTGGATGAGCCGCGTGCGGCCGACCACCTCGGACACCGGGCCGGCGACGAGGAGCGCGACGGCCAGGGCCGCGGTGGTCAGCGAGAGCGCGAGCGTCGCGCGGGCCGGGGTCACGTCGTAGGCCCGGGCCAGGTCGGGGAGCAGCGCCTGGACGTCGTACAGGACGACGAAGGTGGCCATGCCGGCGAGGAACGTCGCGACCATCAGGCGGCGGTAGCCCGCAGTCCCGGGGAGGTGGGTCCCCGGTTCGGCGTCGAGGGCGTGGGCAGTGGTCATCGGACGATCGTGCGACCTCGCGGTGACATGCGTCCAATGTCGTTTGCAGTGTCAATCCATACGTGATGCGTATGATGCCGGACGTGCTGATCCGCGACCTCGAGTGGCTGCTGCAGGTCGGCGAGCTCGGCCACGTCACGGAGGCCGCCTCCGCCCTCGGCACCAGCCAGCCGACGCTCTCGCGGGCCCTCGGCCGGCTGGAGGACGAGCTGGGCGTGCGGGTCTTCGAGCGGCTGCCCACCGGCGTCGAGACGACCGCCGACGGGGAGCTGGTGCTCGAGGCCGCGCGCGACCTCGTCGCCCGGCACGACCTGCTGCGCGCCACCCTCGCCAACCGGGTCGATCCCGACACCGGCCTCGTACGGCTGGCCTTCCTCGACTCGATGGCCACCACGCTCGTGCCCCGGATGCTGCGCGCCTTCCACGCGCACGCCCCGGGCCTGAAGGTCGCGCTGAGCCAGGAGCCCGCGCACGAGATCCGCCGCGACGTCGACCGGGGCGCGGTCGAGCTCGGTCTCACGATGGACCGATCCGACGACCTCGCGTGGCTGCCGGTGCGCCGCGAGCGCCTCGTCGTCGTGGTGCCGCCGACCCACCGGCTGCGCGGGCGCAAGCGGGTCGACCTCGCCGAGCTCGCGGACGACGAGCTCGTCACCACCCCGGTCGGCTACGCCCACAGCGTGATCGTGCAGGCGCTCTTCGCCGAGGTCGCCGTCGTGCCGCGGATCTCCTTCGAGAGCGCCGACCTCGCCACGATCGAGGGCCTCGTCTCCGCCGGCCTGGGCGTGGCCGTCGTCCCGGAGGCCTTCGCCGGCCAGTCGGGGTCGGTGGGACTCGCGCTCTCGTCGCCGGGTGCGACGCGCACGATCGGCCTCACCTGGCGCACCGACCGGCCCCTCGCGCCGCCGGCGCAGCGGTTCGTCGACTTCGTCCGCGGACGGGCCTGGGACGACTGACGTACGACGGCCCCGTCCGGTATGGGGCCGGACGGGGCCTGTCGGTCGGTGGCGGCGTCGTGGACGCCGGTCGGGTCAGCCCTTGCGGGGCCCGAGGAGGAGGTTGCCGATCGCGCTGCGCGGGCGCGGGATGGCCGGCGCCGGCCACCAGCCCATGGTCGAGTGCGCCGGGCGGGAGGCGTTGAAGCCCTCGCGGTAGACGAAGTTGCCCCCGCACTCGCAGATCCACCGGTCGCCGGCCTCGTGCTCGCCGTCGGCCCTCGGCGCCCCCGCGGTCTCGAGGCAGATGTGCAGCATCGTGGAACCCATCGCGCACCCCTCACTGTGCTCGGCCCGAGTGGTCTGTCCCACTCATGGTGCGCCCGGTGCAGGCGCAGCGAAATGGTCGAGATGCGAATTCCGGGTCATCTTGAGGAAAACTCGGAAGATCGTGCCGACTTGCCTGCGCTCGAGAGACGGTTTCCGCAGGTCAGATCCAGCGACGGAACCAGATCCGCGCGTCCCACTCCGACTTGGTCAGCAGCACGTCGGTCCAGATCGGCCAGAACCACGCGAACGCGATCAGGGCCAGCACGGTGTAGCTGCCGGCGACGACCACCCCGAACGTGCGCCGGGGGGTGGGCTCGTCGGAGGAGCCGAGCAGGTGCCCCATGGCGAGCGCGATCGAGAGGACCATGAAGGGCAGGCAGGCGATGGCGTAGAAGAAGAAGATCGGCCGGTCGTCGTAGAGGAACCACGGCAGCCAGGTGCTCGCCAGCCCGACGACCGCGACCCCGTGGCGCCAGTCGCGTGCGCCGATCCAGAGGAGGAGCGAGGCGATCATCGCCAGGCACCCGCCCCACCAGATGACGGGGTTGCCGAGCAGCAGGATCTGCCGGATGCAGGTCGAGCCGCTGGCCGCGTCGCAGCCCTGCGAGCCGGGCTGGATGTCGGTCTGTGCGTCGACGCCGACGGGTCGCCCCATCACCAGCCAGGTCGACGGCTTGGAGGCGTAGATGTGGGTCGAGTCGTTGAGGAAGTGGCTGTGGAACACGTAGACGTCGTGGTGGTAGTGCCACAGCGACCGCAGCGACTGGGTGACCTCGCCGAGGCCCTCCGCGTCCGGCTCGGTCGCGGTCGGCCACTGCTTCCCGCCCTCGTACGTCGTGTACTGCGTGTTGCTGAGCGTCTGCTCGTAGGCGTCGGCGTGGATCAGCCAGCCGGTCCACGAGGCGACATAGGTCACCAGCGCGACGCCGACCAGCGCGAGGAAGGCGGGCGCGCCGTCGAGGAGGATCGAGCGGAGCAGCGGTCGCCGCTGGCCGAAGGCCCGGCGCGCGCCGGCGCTCCACAGCCAGGCGAGCAGGCCGAAGACCGCCAGCGTGTAGGCGGCCGACCACTTCGTGCCGCAGGCCAGACCGAACATCAGCCCGCCCAGCAGGAGCCACGGCCGCCACAGGCCGAGCGCGCGTCCGTGCCGTCCGGACGCGAGGCGGTCGCGCAGCCACTGCCGGTCGGCGACGACGCAGTGCACGCCGCAGAGGATGAAGAAGGCCAGGAAGATGTCGAGCAGCGCCAGCCGCGAGAGCACCAGCTGGAGGCCGTCGATGCTGATCAGCAGGCCGGCGACGAGTCCGATCACGGTCGAGCCGGTGACGCGCCGCACGAAGCGGCACATCACCAGGACCATCAGCGAGCCGACGATCGCCGAGGCCATCCGCCAGCCGGTGGGGTCCATGCCCCACGCCTTGATGCCCAGCGCGATCAGCCACTTGCCCACCTCGGGGTGGACGATCATCGACGGGTCGTCCTTCCACAGCCCCATCACGTTGCCGTTGAGGATCGTCTTGTCGGCGTCGTCGACGTAGCCCAGCACGTAGCCGTGGTTGAGCAGCGACCAGGCGTCCTTGGCGTAGTAGGTCTCGTCGAAGGAGAACTGGTGCGGCGTGCCGAGGTGCCACCGGCGCAGGAAGAAGGCCAGCGCGGCGAGGCAGATCGCCCCGACCCAGCCGAGCGCCGGGTCCTCCGAGCGCCAGCGCGGCCGGTTCCGCTCGGCGGCAGTCGGAGTCACGCGGGAACTCTAACCAGACCTCCGCGCGCGGGGACCGACCCGCGCGGCCACGCTCCCGTCCCACGTCGGGCGGTCCGGCCTTGACGTGACGGTGGCCACACCGGAGACTCGTCCCACTGATTCAGACATGCGAACTCCGTTCGACAGGTCGCCCCGACGAGAGGTCTCCATGCCACGCGCCGCCCGGTCCGCCGCACGTCCCACCTCGAGGACGCGCACCGTCCTCACGGTGCTCGCGCTGGTCTGCGCGGTCCTGCCCGGGGCCTGGGTCGCCGCGACGGCCTCGACGGGCTCGACGAGTGCCGCGGCCGCGGGTCGCACCTGGGTGGTCGACGCGATCGACCCGGCCACCGGGACGTCCGGGCTCAACCGCTGGGAGTCGGTCGACACGGGCAGGAACATCGTCACGATCGCGGTCGGCGACACCGTCGAGTGGCAGTTCGACCGGGCCAGCCAGGCCCACGACCTCGTCTCCCTGCCTCCCCGCGACCCCTGGGACGAGGCATGGGACTTCTCGGCGGACTGGGCTCCCGGCGACGGCAGCGACACGACGTTCACCCACACCTTCGACGAGGTCGGCACCTACAACTACTGGTGCTCCCTGCACGGCACCACCATGTCGGGCACGGTCGTCGTCACCGACGACGCGAACAACACGGCGCCGACAGCGAGCCCGGTCGTCGCGCTCGACACCGTCACGACCAACGTCCTGCACGCGACCGCGAACGCGACCGACGCCGACGGCGACCCGCTGAACATCTCCTGGGACTTCGGCGTCGCCGGTGCCCGCTCCTCCGACAACCACGCCATGCACGACTACGTGGCCCCGGGCCAGTACGTCGTCCGGCTGCGCGTCAGCGACGGGCGCGGTGGCCTCTACGCCCAGGACTTCCCGATCACCGTCACGGGCGGCGGCGGCACCACTGAGCCGCCGGCCGACGACGCGCTCCCCGAGATCGACGCGCTCGCCGCCGGCGGCCCGTCGCTGACCGCCGCCTTCTCCACGCAGGTGACCACCCGCGGGACCCTCGCGCCCTTCGCCGCCTGGACGTCCGCCGACGGGCCCCTGGCCGGCGAGGCGACGATGGTGCGCCGTCGCGTGTCGACGTACACCTCACTGAGCGTGACCGGAGCCAAGCCGAGCACGTCCTACAACCAGGTCCACGTCCACGAGCAGCCGTGCGGTGTCGGCGACGGGGGAGTGCACTACCGCTTCGACGAGACGCAGCCCTTCGCCGAGGTCAACGAGATCTGGCCGCTCTTCACCACCGGTGCCGGTGGCGCGAGCGGGCTGGTCGAGGTCACCAAGCCGGTGCGGGCGAGCGCCAAGGCCGTCTCGCTCGTGGTCCACGACCCGGCCATGGCGTCGCGCCGCCTCGCCTGCGCCGACCTCGCGCCGAGCACCTCCGACCTCGTCTACGTCTGGAGCTTCGGTGACGGAACGACCGCGACCGGTGCCGACCCCGACCACACCTACGCCGCGCCCGGCACCTACACCGCGACCGTCACCGTGACCCACGGCTCCGGCGCGCACGCCGGTCACACGTCGGTGAGCGACAGCGTCCAGGTCGTCGTGGGAGGCGGCAGGCCCACCCCGACGCCCCCGCCGGTCCCGCCGGCCGTGCCGGTCGTCGACTCCACCCCGCCGCGGATCTCGCAGCTCGGCCCGAGGGGGACGTCGGCCAGCGCCCGACCGACCATCCGGGTCCGGGTACGCGACCGCGACTCGGCGGTGCGGAAGAAGGACGTCGTGCTCCGCGTCGACGGCCGCAAGGCTGCGGGGCTGAGGTACGACGCGAAGCGCGGGCTGGTGACGTGGAGGTCGACGAAGGCCCTCGCGCCCGGGCGCCACGTCGTCCGCCTCGTGGTCCGCGACACCGCGGGCAACAAGGCGACGAAGACCTGGTGGTTCAAGGTGCGTCCTCGACCCTGAGATGATCGGACGCATGTCAGGCGTCCTGGTCCTCGCGGGCACCCCGATCGGGCAGGCCGGCGACGCCCCGCCGCGGCTCGCGGCCGAGCTGTCCGGTGCCGACGTCGTCGCGGCGGAGGACACCCGCCGCCTCAAGCGGCTGTGCGCCGACCTCGGGATCACGCTGTCCGGCCGCGTCGTGTCGTACTTCGAGGGCAACGAGCAGGCCCGCACCCCCGCGCTGCTCGAGGCGCTGCTCGCCGGCGACCGGGTCGTGCTGGTCACCGACGCCGGAATGCCGAGCGTCTCCGACCCGGGCTACCGGCTGGTGGCCGCGGCGGTCGAGCACGACGTCCGCGTCACCGCCGTCCCCGGCCCCAGCGCCGTGCTCACCGCCCTCGCCGTCAGCGGCCTGCCGGTCGACCGGTTCTGCTTCGAGGGCTTCCTGCCTCGCAAGGCGGGGGAGCGCGGTCGCCGGCTCGCCGCGCTCGCGGCCGAGGAGCGCACGATGGTCTTCTTCGAGGCGCCGCACCGCACCGAGGCCGCGCTCGCCGCGATGGCCGAGGCGCTCGGCGACGACCGGCCCGCCGCCGTGTGCCGCGAGCTGACCAAGACCCACGAGGAGGTGCGCCGCGGCCCGCTCGGCGAGCTCGTGGCGTGGGCGTCGGAGGGCGTGCGCGGCGAGGTCACCATCGTCGTCGAGGGCTCGAGCGGCGCCCCCGCCGTGGAGAGCGACCCGGGCTCGCTGCGCGCCGCGGTCGCCGGGCTCGAGGAGTCGGGCTCGACCCGCAAGGAGGCGATCGCCGAGGTCGCCAGGCGTGCCGGGCTGCCCAAGCGAGAGGTCTACGACGTTGTCCACCGGTGAACCGACCCGCTCGCGCGCTGCCACGGAGGAGAAGTCCGGCGCCCGCCGTGACCGGGAGCGTCCGCCGGCGCCCGAGCCGCTGCCGCACCCGGTCGTCGACAACCACTGCCACCTCGACATCGCCGACGGTGACTGGATCAGCACCGAGGACGCGATCGCCGCGGCGGCCGCGGTCGGCGTACGCCGGATCGTGCAGATCGGTTGCGACCTGCCCGGTGCGCGGTGGGCGGTGCAGGCGGCCGCCGACCACGACGCCCTGGTCGCGGGCGTCGCCCTGCACCCCAACGAGGCCCCGCGGCTGGCCGCGACCGGCGACCTCGAGGCCGCGCTCGAGGAGATCGAGCGGCTGGCGCAGGCCCACGACAAGGTCCGCGCGGTGGGGGAGACCGGGCTCGACACCTTCCGTACCGGTGACGACGGCCGGGCCGTGCAGGAGGAGAGCTTCCGGCGCCACGTCGACATCGCCAAGCGGCTCGGCAAGACCCTCGTCATCCACGACCGCGACGCCCACGACGACGTGCTCCGCGTCCTCGACGAGGAGGGTGCGCCCGAGCGCTGGGTGATGCACTGCTTCTCCGGCGACGCCGACTTCGCGCGCCGGTGCCTGGACCGCGGCGCCTTCCTCAGCTTCGCCGGCACGGTCACGTTCAAGAACGCCCAGCCCCTGCGCGACGCGCTCGCGATCACCCCGGTCGACCGGGTGCTCGTCGAGACCGACGCGCCCTACCTGACGCCCACGCCCTACCGCGGCCGGCCCAACGCGTCCTACCTCGTCCCCCTCACCGTCCGGGCGATGGCCGAGGTCCTCGGCGCCGACCTGGAGACGCTCTGCCGGACGATCGACGCGACCACGGAGACCGCCTTCGGGGGAGCCTGGTAGGTCGCCCGACAGGGATTTCCGAGGTCGAATTTCGTCGTTCGAGTTTGCGACACGGGGTCACGTCGTTATCGTCTTGTGATTGTTGGCCGGGATCGGGAGCGATCTACGGCAGCACGGGGACCGGATCGGGCCGGTCTCGCGAGACCCCCGCTCGCACGTCGTACGGCACCACCCTGCTTCACCGGTGCCTGCTGCGCAGGCTGGTCGGGGGGTGCTGCCGCCCGAGGCCCGGGGAGTACGACGTTCGGAGAACCGTGCGCTCTCGATTCGCACAGCTCAGCAGGTCCACGGCGGTCCTGGCGACCCTCTCGGCGGTCGCCGTGGCGGCCGTCGCGGGCACGACGGTCGGCTACGCAGCCCTCAGCAAGGACGTGACCCTCTCCCTCGACGGTCGGACGTCCCACGTCTCGGCCATCGGCTCGACGGTCGGCGACGTGCTCGCCGCGGAGGGCATCGAGGTCACCGACCGGGACCTGGTCGCACCGGCGGTCGACGAGACCGTCACGGACGGGTCGGCCATCGCCGTCCAGTTCGGGCGCCCGCTCGAGCTCTCCGTCGACGGCGACACCCACACGTACTGGGTCAACTCGACCAACGTCGCCAGCGCGCTCGGCGAGATCGGCCGCCGCTTCGACGGGGCCGACCTGTCCACGAGCCGCAGCGCCTCCATCGGCCGCAGCGGCCTCACGCTCGACGTCGTCACCCCGAAGGTGCTCCACATCAAGCTCGGCGCCCAGGACATCGAGAAGCAGAGGGTCGCCGCGCTCACCGTCTCCGACGTGCTCGACTCGATGGGCATCGAGCTCGGCAAGCACGACAAGGTCAGCCCGGCCCTCGACACGGAGATCGCCGACGGCGACAAGGTCGTGCTGAAGGAGATCCGGATCGCCACCAGGCGCGTGGCGCGCGAGGTCGTCGACGCACCCGTCGTGGAGCGCGAGGACCCCGAGATGTACGAGGGCGAGGAGGAGGTCGTGCGCGAGGGCCGTGACGGCGTGCGCAACGTGACCTACCGCCTCCGCTTCGTCAACGGCGAGCTCGTCGCCCGCAAGGTGGTCAAGGCGTCGGTGCAGGTGAAGGCCGTCGCGACGATCGTCAACGTCGGCACCAAGGAGCAGCCCACCTCGAACTTCGCCGTCGGCGACACCGTCTGGGACGCCCTCGCGAAGTGCGAGTCCGGCGGCAACTGGGCGATCAACACCGGCAACGGCTACTACGGCGGCCTCCAGTTCAACCTCGGCACGTGGCGTGCCTACGGCGGCGCCGGCTACCCGCACCAGGCCTCCCGCGAGACGCAGATCGCCGTGGCGACCCGCCTGCGCGACGCCACCGGGGGCTACGGCTCCTGGCCGGGCTGCGCGGCGAAGCTCGGCCTGCCGCGCTGACCCTCGCCGTCGCGGTGCACGTGCTGCGCCACCATCCCCGGCCAGAGGCGTACGTCGGGGTGCGTCCGCGCGACGACCAGCTCGCTGCGCGGTAGCAGGTCGTGCAGCTGCTCGGAGGTGCTCACCGGGTGGGCGGGGTCCTCGATCCACGCGAGGATCAGGGCCGGCACGTCGAGCCCGGCGAGCACCGAGCGGTCGGGCAGGTCGGTGAGGGCCGCGCCGCGGAACACCGTCGGCAGCAGGTCGATCGCGACGTCCGGCCACGTGACCGGCTTGTCGGGGCGCTCGGCGGGCGGGTGCGGGGCGGCGCGGCCCGCCTCGACCAGCGCGTCGACGCCCTGGGTCTCGACCACCACCGCGCAGTCCTCGTAGGCCGCGCCCTGCGCCACCCGCGTCTCCCAGACGGTCGGCGGGATGCAGAGCGTCAGCCCGGCGAAGCGCGCCGGGTCCGTCGGCGCCGCGTGGAGCAGCGTGCCGCTGCCCATCGAGCTGCCGACGCCGTGCACCGGCTCACCGGGGAACACGTGGTCGAGCAGCGCGAGGAGGTCGTCGGCGAGCCTCGGCCAGGCGTACGCCGCCGCGTCCCGCGGGCCCGTGGACCGGCCGTGCCCGCGGGCGTCGTAGCGCAGCACGCGGCAGCCGGTGAGCTCGCCCACCAGGTCGACGGCGATGAGGTCCTCGCGCGCCCGGCTCGAGGTCAGCCCGTGCAGCTGGACGACGGCGGGGCCGGTGTCGCCGCGCAGGTCGAAGTCGAGGGCGGCGTCGCGTCGGCGGAGGACGGGCACGGTGCTCCTCGGAGGTGACGGGAGGGCGAACAGCCGGGGTGCTCATCCTAGGAGCGTCGACGGGCTGCCTACACTCCGTCGTGATGCGGCTCACCATCGTGGACCAGGTGCACCTGCCCGAGGGGCAGCTGCGCAGCCACGTCCTGAAGCGGAGCGGCGGCGTCGGCCACACCCGCGAGCTGCCGGTCTCCTTCGACCAGCGGCGCCACGTGCTCGAGGGCCAGCGCCGCGGGTCGTGGATGGCCGTCGCCTTCAGGCTCCCCGAGCCGGTCGACGACGACCGCCTCGCGCAGGCCTGGGAGGCGGTCGTGCAACGGCACGGCACGCTGCGGTCGGCCTTCGTCGCGCGACCGCCGCGCTCGGTGGTGCTCCACGAGATCGAGCTGCGCCGCGGCGGCTGGGTCGACCACCCCGCCCAGCCCGGCGTCGGCATCCGCGACCGGCTGCGCGAGGTCCTCGACGAGGCGTGCGCGCCGTTCGCCCGTCCCTCCCACCGCCTCTGCGTGGTCCAGCCCGCCGACGGCCCGCCGTCGATCGTCATCGCCGCCGACCACTCGCACGTCGACGCGTGGTCGCTGCTCGTGCTCGTGCGCGACCTGACCACCTGCCTCGACGACCTCACCGCCGGTCGCGCCCCCGGCGCGGACCTGCCGCCCGCACCGGCCTTCTCCGACCACACCCACGAGCTCGCCTCGCGGCCGCCGGTCCCCGAGGACGTGGTCGCCCGCTGGCGCGAGATCCTCGACGCCGGCGACGGCGCCATGCCGACGTTCCCGCTGTCGCTCGGCGACCTCAGCGAGCCGCGCACCGCCGTGGTCGAGGTGCACGACGTCCTCGACTACGAGCAGCTCGCCCGCTTCGAGGAGCACTGCCGGGGGATCGGGGCCAGCATGCTGGCGGTCTCCCTCGCCGAGTCGTGCGCGACGGCCGACGACCTGGCCGGGGCGCCCGCGCCGCTGCGGGCGATCTTCCCGGTGCACAGCAGGTACGACGACCGCTGGCACGACTCGGTCGGCTGGTTCATCACCAACTCGGTCATCGAGGTGCCCTCGCCCGACCCCGCGGCGTGCCACCGCGCGGTCAAGGAGGCGGTGGTCCTCGGCTCGCACCCGCTCGAGCCGATCATGGCGCCCTACGGCGGGATGCCCATGACGCCCGGCAACTTCGCCGTCTCCTGGCTCGACAACCGCCGGCTCCCCGTCGCCGTACCTCCCGGGCTCGAGCCCCAGCACGTCTCCGCCGTGGTGCGCACCGACGGCGTGATGATCTGGTTCGTGGTCAACGCCACCGGCCTGCACCTGCGCTGCCGCTACCCCGGCACGCCCGAGGCCCGCCGCAGCGTCGGCGACTGGCTCGACGGCGTACGCCAGCGGCTGCAGGCCCGCGTCGCCTCCTCCGTGGGACCGGTCCCCGACTAGGCTTCCGCTCCATGACGACCAACCCGGGCCCGAGGCTCCTCGGGCCCGCCGAGGTGCGTCAGCTGGCCGCCGAGCTCGACCTCCGCCCGACCAAGCAGCGCGGGCAGAACTTCGTGATCGACGCCAACACCGTCCGCCGGATCGTGCGCGAGTCCGGCATCACCGGCGACGACGTCGTGGTCGAGGTCGGTCCCGGCCTCGGGTCGCTGACGCTCGCCCTCCTCGAGGTCGCGCAGCGCGTCATCGCCATCGAGGTCGACCCGCTGCTCGCCGAGCGGCTGCCGGCCACCATCGCGTCCTACGCCCCCGGGCAGGCTGACGGCTTCGAGGTCGTGCTGGCCGACGCGATGCGGATCGAGGCGGTCCCCGGCCCGCCGCCGACCGCCCTCGTCGCCAACCTGCCCTACAACGTCTCCGTCCCGGTGCTGATCCACCTGCTCACGCTGCTGCCCTCGCTCGAGCGCGGGCTGGTGATGGTGCAGGCCGAGGTCGCCGACCGGCTCGCCGCGCGCCCGGGCTCGAAGACCTACGGCGTGCCCAGCGTGAAGGCGGCGTGGTTCGCCGACGTACGACGTGCCGGCGCGATCGGTCGCAACGTGTTCTGGCCGGCGCCCAACGTCGACTCGGGGCTCGTCGCCTGGACCCGGACCGACCCGCCGCGGACCACCGCCACGCGCGAGCAGGTCTTCGCCGTCGTGGACGCCGCCTTCGCCCAGCGCCGCAAGCAGGTGCGCGCCGCGCTGCGCGGCCTGGCCGGGTCGGCCGAGGCCGCGACCGCCGCCCTGGAGCAGGCCGGCGTCGACCCGACCGCCCGCGGAGAGGTGCTCGACGTCGACGACTTCGCCCGGATCGCCGAGGGCCTGACGGAGGCGGGCATCGCGTGGTGACCCACGACCTCACCGTGCGTGCTCCGGCCAAGATCAACCTGCACCTCGGCGTCGGCCGGGCGCGCGAGGACGGCTTCCACCCGCTCGACACGGTCTACCAGGCGATCTCGATCTACGACGACCTCGCGGTCGCCGAGGCGGCCGACGTGCAGCTCTCCATGCGCGTGGCCGACTACGTCGACCTCGCCGGGCTGACCGACGGCGACGACAACATCATCCGCAAGGCGGTCGCCGCGATGGAGCGGCACCACGGCCGCGAGCTGCCCCTCGACCTGGTGCTCGACAAGTCGATCCCGCTCGCCGGAGGGATGGCCGGCGGGTCAGCCGACGCGGCCGCGGCGCTCGTCGCCGTCGACCGCCTGCACGACCTCGAGACCAGCGACGACGACCTCCTGGCCCTGGCCGCCGAGCTCGGCAGCGACGTCCCCTTCTCCCTCGTGGGTGGGACGGCGCGGGGCGTGGGTCGTGGCGAGATCGTGACGCCCGTCGACGACGCCGGCCCGTGGTGGTGGGTGGCGGTGCCGTCCGCCGAGGGGCTGTCGACGCCCGCCGTCTACCGGCACTTCGACGCGATGCGACCCGACGCCCCCGAGGTCCCGCTGTCCGCCGACCTGCTGCTCGAGGCGCTCGCCACCGGTGAGGTCGTGCGCGTGGCCCGCGCGCTCCACAACGACCTCCAGGAGCCCGCCATCGACCTGCGCCCCGAGCTCGGCGACCTCATCGACCTCGGTGAGTCCGAGGGTGCGCTGCGCGGCATCGTCAGCGGCTCCGGCCCGACGGTCGTGTTCCTGTGCGACTCCGCCGACGGCGCCCACGCGACGGGCATCGGGCTGGCCGCGGCCGGCCACCGCGTCGTCCTCACCGCGACGGGTCCGGTCGCCGGCGTGCACGTCGTCGGGTGACGCCTCCCGCCCGCCGACAACGGGGTCCGCACCGGGTGGCATGAACCGGTCCGGACGGGGAAGAGTGCCGCTATGTTGTGCGCGGCAACCATGCCGCTGGTGACCTGGGGGAGGCATCGTGACCGTGTTCCTGGTGGTCGGCGCCGTCGGCGTCGTGCTGCTGCTCGTGGCGCTGGTCGTCGGTGACATCTTCGACGGCGCCTTCGAGGGACTGAGCGCGGGCTTCTTCTCGACCGAGGCCCTCGCCGGCTTCCTCGGCGCACTCGGCTTCGGCGGCGCGATCACCCTGTCGGTCACCGGCTCGACCTCGGTGGCCGTGGTCGTCGGCCTCGTGCTCGGCATCCTGCTGGGCTGGGGCGCGGCGAAGGCGTCGGCGTTCCTGCACGGCGACGGCGAGACCGACACCGTCCGCACCTCCGACATGGTCGAGAAGATCGGCCGGGTCGTCAGCGACATCCCCGAGGGCGGCCTCGGCGTGGTGTCCATCAGCGTCGGCGGGCACCTCACGAGGCTCAACGCGCGCTCCAGCGTGCCCGTCCCTGCCGGCACCCAGGTCAGCGTCACCCAGGTCATCTCGCCCACGGCCGTGCAGGTCGAGCCGCTGTTCCTCCCGTGAACCACCCCGATCCACCCCTGAACCCCCGTGTGTCCGCGTCCCTCCGCATCTCAAGGAGCCCTGTCCATGCTTGATCTGTCCCCGGTCGTCACCTCGGTGATCGGCCTCGTCGTCCTCCTGGTGCTGCTCGCGCTGCTGGTCACCACGCGCTACAAGGTCGCCGGCCCCAACGAGTCGTTCATCATCACCGGACGCAAGGGCAAGGGTGAGGTGCGCAACCCGGAGACGGGTGAGATCTCCACCGACCTGTCCGGCCAGAAGGTGGTCATGGGCGGCGGCGTGTTCGTCATCCCGTTCGTGCAGCGGCTCGCCACCCTCGACCTCTCCTCGCGCCGGATCTCGGTGCAGATCCGCGGCGCCGTGTCGGGCCAGGGCATCAAGCTCAACCTCGACGGCGTCGCGCTGGTCAAGGTCGGCGGCAACGAGGACTCGATCCGCGCCGCCGGTCAGCGCTTCCTGTCCCAGCAGCAGGAGATCGAGACCTTCACCCAGGAGGTGCTCGCCGGTGCGCTGCGCTCCATCGTCGGCTCGATGTCGGTCGAGCAGATCATCCGCGACCGCGCGGCCTTCGCCCAGCGCGTCGCCGAGGAGTCCGAGTCGTCGCTGACCGGCCAGGGGCTCGTGCTCGACACCTTCCAGATCCAGGACATCACCGACGACGGCTCCTACCTCGCCGACCTCGGACGCCCGGAGGCCGCCAAGCTCAACCAGCTCGCCTCCATCGCCGAGGCCAACGCCCGCCAGGCCGCGGAGCAGGCGCGCATCGCCGCGGAGCAGGAGATCGCGATCACCCAGCGTGCGCTCGCGCTCAAGAGCGCGGAGATCAAGGCCGAGACCGACGCGGCCAACGCCCAGGCGTCCGCCGCCGGACCGCTCGCCCAGGCCGACCGCGACCAGGCGATCCTGCTCGAGCAGGAGAAGGTCGCCGTGCGGCAGGCCGCGCTCAAGGAGCGCCAGCTCGACACCGAGGTCCGCAAGCCCGCCGACGCCGAGCGCTACCGCGTCGAGACCGAGGCCCAGGGTCGCCGCAGCTCCGAGATCCTCGAGGCCGAGGCGCGCAAGGCCTCCTCGATCGCCAACGCCGAGGCGGAGGCCGAGAAGGCCCGCCTGACCGGTGAGGGTGAGAAGTCCCGTCGTTCGGCGCTCGCCGAGGCCGAGGCCATCGAGGGTGCCAAGCGCGGTGAGGCCGAGAAGGCCCGCCGTGTCGCCGAGGCCGACGCCACCCGCGCCGAGGGTGAGGCCAGGGCCGCCGCGATCCTCGCCGCCGGAAACGCGGAGGCCGAGGCCATGGACAAGAAGGCCGCCGCCTTCGCCGGCTACAACGAGGCCGCCGTCCTGCAGATGCTCATCGAGGTCATGCCCAAGGTCGCCGCCGAGCTGGCCCGCCCGATGTCCGGCATCGACAAGCTCACCGTCATCTCCGCCGACGGTGCCGGCGAGCTGCCCAAGCAGGTCACCAACAACTTCGTCCAGACGATGGAGCTGCTGAAGACCACCACCGGCCTCGACGTGGAGGCACTGATCCAGAAGTACGCCCGCACCGAGGCGCCGTCCCTGTCGGAGGCCACGCCGTCGACCCCCGCGCCGGCGTCGGGCGAGCCGCTCAGCTGATCGTCCGGTGGGCGGTGAGTGAGCCACATTCCCGGCGCCCGGGACGTGGCCCACTCACCGCTTGCCAGCGTGTCGTCGTACGCCACCGCCGCGGGCGGTGGCACAGCCACCTTGGGCGCCAGCAGGATGTGGGTCACGCACCGCTGCACCCGGGACGTACGCCGATCCGCACCCGCTGGGTGCCACCTGAGAGGATCGGCCGGTCATGGCGAACCTCATCAACCTCGAGCGGGTCTCGAAGTCCTACGGCGTCCGGCCGCTGCTCGACAACGTCTCCCTCGGCATCTCGGTCGGTGAGCGGGTCGGCATCGTCGGTCGCAACGGCGACGGCAAGACCACGCTGCTCGAGGTGATGGCCGGGATCGAGGAGCCGGACGCCGGCCGCGTGTCGCGCACCCGCGGCGTCGAGATCGGCTACCTCCACCAGGGCGACGAGCTCGTCGACACCCACACCGTCCGCGAGGCCGTGCTGGGCGGGCGCCAGGACCACGAGTGGGCGGCCGACCAGACCACCCGCCAGGTCGTCGAGGAGCTGCTCGAGGGCGTCGCGCTCGACCGCGCCGTCGTCGGGCTCTCCGGCGGCGAGCGCCGGAGGTGCGCCCTCGCGGCGCTGCTGCTCTCGCGCCACGACCTGATCATCCTCGACGAGCCGACCAACCACCTCGACGTCGAGGCGGTCGCCTGGCTCGCCTCGCACCTCGTCGACCTGCCGAGCGCGTTGATCGTGGTGACCCACGACCGGTGGTTCCTCGACGCGGTCTGCCAGACGACGTGGGAGGTCCACGACGGAGCGGTCGACTCCTACGAGGGCGGCTACGCGGCCTTCGTCCTGGCGAAGGCCGAGCGCCAGCGCCAGGCCGCCGCCACCGAGACGCGCCGGCAGAACCTCGCCCGCAAGGAGCTCGCCTGGCTGCGACGCGGCGCCCCGGCGCGTACGTCGAAGCCGAAGTTCCGCATCGACGCGGCCAACGCGCTGATCGAGGACGTGCCCGCCCCGCGCGACCGGATGGAGCTCCAGCGCTTCGCCAGCCAGCGCCTCGGCAAGGACGTCGTCGACATCGAGGACGTCGACCTCGCGCGCGGCGAGCGCGTGCTGCTCGACCACGCCACCTGGCGGATCGGCCCGGGCGACCGGATCGGCATCGTCGGCGTCAACGGCGCCGGCAAGACCTCTCTCCTGTCGCTGATCGCGGGGACGCTCGCGCCCGACGTCGGCAAGGTCAAGCACGGCCGAACGATCCAGATGCAGCACCTCACCCAGGCGCTCGACGACGTCGACCCCGGGGGCCGGGTGCTGCCGACCGTCGAGTCGATCCGGCGGGTGACCAAGACGCTCGACGGCCAGGAGCTCAGCGCGACGTCGCTGCTGGAGCGGTTCGGCTTCACCGGTGACCGGCTGACCGCCCGGCTCGGCGACCTGTCCGGCGGCGAGCGGCGCCGCTTCCAGCTGCTCAAGCTGCTGCTGACCGAGCCCAACGTGCTGCTCCTCGACGAGCCCACCAACGACCTCGACATCGACACCCTCAACGTCCTCGAGGACTTCCTCGACTCCTGGCCCGGCACGCTGATCGTGGTGTCGCACGACCGGTACTTCCTCGAGCGCGTCACCGACTCCGTCTGGGCCCTCCTCGGCGACGGCCAGGTCTCGATGCTGCCGCGCGGCGTCGACGAATACCTCGAACGTCGCGCTGCCCAGCAGGCCGTCGAGGATCCGTCATCCGGACCGGCACTGATGGCCTCCGGTCCGGATGACGGACCGGGAGCCGGTACGACGCCCAAGTCGCGGCCCGGGTCCGCCGAGGACCGTGCCGCCCGCAAGATCCTCGCCCGCGTGGAGAAGCAGCTCGAGCGCATCGCCGAGCGCGAGGCGGAGCTGCAGGCCGAGATGGAGGCCAACCTCAGCGACTACGATCTCCTCGCGCGGGTCGGCGGCCAGCTCGGCGAGCTCGCGGCCGAGAAGGAGGAGCTCGAGCTCGAGTGGCTCGAGGCCTCGGAGCTTGTCGAGTAGCGGGCGTCCTAGCTGAAGGGCGCGAGGAGCGAGCGGAGGAGCCCGGCCAGCTGGGTGCGCTGCTTGTCGGGCAGCTCGGCGAGCAGGTCGGCCTCGGCGGCGAGCAGCGCCTCGAAGGCGCCGTCGACGGCGGCCTTGCCCTCGACGGTGAGCCGCACGAGCACCCCACGCCGGTCGTGCGGGTCGGGCAGCCGCTGCACCAGGCCGCGGTCGGTGAGCCGGTCGACGCGGTTGGTCATCGTCCCGCTGGTCACGAGCGTCTCGCGGAGCAGGCGTCCGGGGGAGAGCTCGTAGGGCTCGCCGGCCCGCCGCAGGGCGGCCAGCACGTCGAACTCCCACGACTCGATGCCGTGCGCGGTGAAGGCGTCGCGCCGCGCGAGGTCGAGGTGGCGGGCCAGCCGGCTGATGCGCGAGAACACCTCGACGGGGGCGAGGTCCAGGTCGCCGCGTTCGCGACCCCAGGCCTCGACCAGGTCGTCCACCTCGTCGCGCATGGCGGACATCCTGCCAGATCGAGAATCTTGACATCAAGACGAATGTGGGCGAGGGTGAAGGTATCTCGACATCAAGATACTTCGACTGCGAGGATGAAGCGATGGCACACACCTGGGACCCCGACCGCTACCTGCAGTACGCCGACGAGCGCGGGCGCCCGTTCGTCGACCTGGTCGGACGGATCGACGCCGACGCCCCTGCCACGGTCGTCGACCTCGGGTGCGGCCCCGGCAACCTCACGCGGCTGCTCAAGGAGCGCTGGCCGGACGCGAAGGTTGCCGGCGTCGACAGCAGTGCTGAGATGATCGAGAAGGCCAGCGAGATCGACGGCATCGCCTGGCAGGTCGACGACCTCCGCACGTGGGCCACGCCCGACCCGCTCGCGCTCCGCGCCCCCATCGACGTGCTCGTCTCCAACGCGACCCTCCAGTGGCTGCCCGAGCACCTCGACCTCCTGCCCGGCCTGCTGGACCGGGTCGCGGCCGGCGGCTGGTTCGCCTTCCAGGTCCCCGGCAACTTCGACGAGCCCAGCCACACGATCCGCACCGAGCTCGCCGCGCAGGAGCCCTACGCCGAGCTCACCCGCGACGCCCGCGTCCCGACGAGCCACGCCCCGGCCGACTACGCCCGCCTCCTGCTCGACCTCGGCTGCGAGGTCGACGCGTGGGAGACGACGTACCTCCACGTCCTCACCGGCGACGACCCGGTCTTCACCTGGGTCTCCGGCACCGGTGCGCGCCCGACGTTGCAGGCGCTGCCCGACGACCTGCGCCCGCGGTTCGAGGAGGAGTTCAGGGCGCGGCTGCGCGAGGCCTACCCCGCCGACGCCGACGGTCGCGTCATCCTGCCGTTCCGCCGGATCTTCGTCGTGGCGCGCAAGCCGCAGCGATGAGGCTCCACCACGTCCAGGTCGCCTGCCCGCCCGGCGGCGAGGAGGGCGCGCGCCGGTTCTACGCCGACGGGCTCGGCATGACAGAGGTCGACAAGCCCGCCGACCTGGTCGCACGCGGCGGGTGCTGGTTCCGGTCGTACGACGACTCGGGTGCGGTCGGCGCCGAGCTGCACGTCGGCGTCGAGGACCCGTTCTCACCGGCCCGCAAGGCGCACCCGGCGTTCGTCGTGGACGACCTGGCTGCGACGGCACAGCGGCTCCGCGGGCTCGGGTTCGAGGTCGACGAGGGCCAGCGCGACTCGTTCCCGGGGCACGTCCGGTTCCACACCTTCGATACCCATGGCAACCGGGTCGAGGTCCTCCAGTCGACCTCGTGAGCGAGTTGCCGACTTCTCGGTGCTCGCAAACCCCGAGATGTCGGGGTTTCCCCGGCTAGCCGGGGAAACTGGAAGAAGGTTACCGGCTGGTAATGTCATCGCCATGCCCGCCGTCCTGGACCTCTGGAAGAAGACCTCCGCACTGCCGCTCGGCAACCGGGTCTTCTCGCTCGCCTTCAGCCAGAAGGCGCCCTACTTCGCCACCATCCGACCGCGGTTCACCGTGATCGAGCCCCACCGCGCCGAGCTGGTCATCCCCAAGCGCCGCGGGGTGCACAACCACATCGGCACGGTGCACGCCATCGCCCTGTGCAACGGCCTCGAGGCCGCGATGGGCGCGCTGGCCGAGTCGACGATCCCGCCCGACCGGCGCTGGATCCCAAAGGGGATGGTGGTCGCCTACACCGCCAAGGCGACGACCGACATCACCTGCATCGCCGAGACCGACCCCGAGCAGTGGACCGGTGAGGTCGGTGAGGGGTACGACCTCCCCGTGCGCGTCCGCGGCGTGCGAGCCGACGGGACGACCGTCATCGAGGGCGAGATCCGGCTCTCGGTGACTGAGAAGGGCTGAACGGAGTGAAGCCCCCTTCGACGTCTTCAGCGCGGCCGAGCCCGCGAGGACGCGACCGCTCGAGAAGCGCTGGACGGAGTGAAGCGCTAGACGGGTCCGCCGCCGGTGTCGCCCTTGTAGAAGGGCGCCGACGCGCCGACCTTGTCCTCGCCGACCATGCCGACCTCGAGGATCTTCCGCTCACCGACGAGCTTCTTCTGCACCCACGTCGCGAGCCAGGTCAGCAGCAGGTTGACGACGATGTAGATCGCGGCGATGACGATGATCGTCGGCACGTGGTTGGCGAACTGCGGGTAGATCGCCTTGGCGACCCGGGTGAGTCCGAGTCCGGCGACGACGTAGCCGAGGCTGGTGTCCTTGAGCGCCACGATCATCTGGCTGATGATCGCCGGGATCATGATCTTCACCGCCTGCGGGAGCAGGATGAGCGACATCACCTGGTACTTGCGCATGCCGAGGGCGTACGCCGCCTCTGCCTGGCCCTTCGGCACGGCGTTGATGCCGGCGCGGAAGACCTCCGCGAGCACGGCGCCGTTGTAGAGGGTCAGCGCGATGACGACGGCCCAGTAGGTGCGGCGCGAGAGCTCGTCCATCCCGCTGACGACGGAGTAGAAGACGAAGACGATCAGCAGGATCACCGGCACGGCGCGGAAGAACTCCACGACGAGCCAGCAGGGCCACCGCACCCAGGCGTGGTCGCTCAGCTTGCCGATGCCGAAGATCAGTCCGAACACGATGGCGCCGACGATCGCGCTGGCAGCCATCTGGAGGGTGACGAGCAGGCCGTCGACCAGGATCGCCTGTATGTAGCGCGGGGTGACGAACGGCTCCCACTTGGCGTACTCGAACTGGCCGGTCTCGCTGAAGCGCCAGAGCACCCAGCCGAGGAGGACGACGAGCGCGACGACGGTCGCGATGCCGTAGGCGCGGTGACGGGCCCGGGTCGCCGGACCCGGCGCGTCGAACAGGACTCCGGCGGCCATCAGGCGATCCTCCAACGACGCTCGAGGAAGGTCGCGACCACGGAGACGATCTCGACCAGGACGACGTAGCCCAGCGCGAACATGATGAAGATGCCGGTGCGCTCGCTGGCGAAGTCGTTGGTGTACGACTTCATCTGCGCGGCGGCCTCGATCACGCCGAAGACGCCGGCCACGGAGGTGTTCTTGAGGAGGGCGATCAGCGTGCTCGCCAGCGGCGGCACCGAGGCGCGGAAGGCCTGCGGCAGGATCACCTGGCGCATCACGCCGGCGAACGGCAGGCCGATCGCGCGGGCGGCCTCGGCCTGGCCGAGGGGTACGGCGTTGATGCCGGCGCGCAACGACTCGCACACGAAGCAGGACGTGTAGAGCGTCAGCGCGACCACGGCGGCGGAGAAGAACGAGGTGAAGTCGTAGGTCCCGATGTGGATGTCGACCCAGGTGAAGCGCAGCGTCTGGAACACCTTCGGTGCGCCGAGCTGGAAGAACAGGAAGATCATCACCAGCGGGGTGTTGCGGACCGTCGAGATGTAGACGGTCGCGGCCTTGCTCAGCACGGAGACCGGGCCGACGCGCATGGCGACCAGCACGGTCCCGAGGATCACCGAGAAGAGCCCGGAGACGAGGAACAGGAACACGGTGTAGCCGAAGGCCTTCAGGTACACGTCCGGACTGTCGAGTACGGCGTTCACGCGGCTCCTTCCGGGCTGGTGGGGTGGGCGGCTGGCAGGTCGTACGAGGTGTGGCTGGTGTCGAGCCGGGGCCCGGGCGGACCCGGGCCCCGGCTCGGGGATCGTTCAGCGAGACGTCACGCGCAGGCGTCCATCTCGGGGAGCTCCGGCACCTCGACGCCCGAGGGGCCGAGCGTGGCGTTGAACGCCTCCTCGTACTTGCCGTCGTCGTAGGCAGCGGTGATCGTGTCGACGATCCACTGGCACATCTCCGGACGGTCGATGGCGTAGCCGACGCCGATGCGCTCCTCGGAGAACGGCTCACCGACGACCTTCAGCTGGCCCTCGTTCTGCGCGGCGTAGCCGGCGAGGATCGTGCCGTCGGTGGTCATCGCCTCGACGGTGCCGTCGAGCACCTTCTCCACGCACTCGGAGTAGGTGTCGAAGCCGACGGGCTTCATGCCCTCGGCCTTCGCGTTCTCCAGCGACGTGGAGCCCGTCACCGAGCAGACCTCCTGGCCCGCGAGGTCGGCGGTCGACTCGACGTCGCTGTCCTCGGGCACCAGCAGCTGCTGGCCGGTGAGGAGGTAGGGGCCGGCCTGGCCGACGACCTTGCGGCGGTCGTCGGTGATCGAGTACGAGGCAAGCACGAGGTCGACGGTGCCGTCCTCGAGGAAGGGCTCGCGGTTGTCGGAGATCGTCTCGACCCACTCGATGCCGTCGCCGGTGATGCCGAGGCTCGCGGCCAGCTGCTTGGCCATCTCGACGTCGAAGCCGGTCGGGGTGTCGGACGCTGCGTCCTTGAACCCGAGGCCGGGCTGGTCGTACTTCACGCCGATCTTGATGGTGCCCGCGTCGGCGAGCTCCTTCATCCGGGTGCCGTCGTCGAAGCTGTCGGACGCGTTGTCGGCGACCTCGACGTCTGCTCCCTCGGAGTCGCCGCCGGCGTCGCCGCAAGCGGCGAGCGACAGGGCCAATCCCGCCGTGGCGATGATCGCCTTGGTCCTGGTGAATCTCATCCTTGCTCTCCTTCGTTGGGCGGCCCGAGGCCGTCTGGGGTTTCTGGGGATGGGGTGGTGCGGTGTTCCCGAGACGAGGGAGCTCAGTGCTTGAGGATCTTCCCGAGGAAGTCCTTCGCGCGGTCCGAGCTCGGGTGGGTGAAGAACTCCTCCGGGGTGTTCTCCTCGACGATCGCGCCGTCGGCCATGAAGACGACGCGGTGCGCGGCGGTGCGGGCGAAGCCCATCTCGTGGGTGACCACGACCATGGTCATGCCCTGCTCGGCGAGGTCGACCATCACGTCGAGGACCTCCTTGATCATCTCCGGGTCGAGCGCGGAGGTCGGCTCGTCGAAGAGCATCACCTTCGGCTCCATGGCCAGGGCGCGGGCGATCGCCACGCGCTGCTGCTGGCCGCCGGAGAGCTGCGCGGGGTACTTCTCCGCCTGGTGGCCCACGCCGACGCGGTCGAGGAGCTCGCGCGCCTTCTTCTCCGCCTCGGCCTTGCCGACCCCGCGCACCTTGATCGGCCCGAGCGTGACGTTCTCCAGGATCGTCTTGTGGGCGAAGAGGTTGAAGCTCTGGAACACCATGCCGACTTCGGCACGCAGCGCCGCGAGGGCCTTGCCCTCCTGCGGCAGCGGCTGCCCGTCGAGGGTGATCGAGCCCTCGTCGATGGTCTCGAGCCGGTTGATCGTGCGGCAGAGCGTCGACTTGCCGGAGCCCGACGGACCGATCACCACGACGACCTCGCCGCGCTTGACGGTGAGCTCGATGTCCTTGAGGGCGTGCAGCTGTCCGAAGTGCTTCTGGACTCCGCTCAGCACGACGAGGGGCTCACCCCGGCCGGCACTGACGGGGGCCGTTTCCTGCGCGGTCATAGGAGGAACCTATCGGCAGGTCAGCGCGAAGGGCCATTGAGCATGGTCACAACGGGCTATTACAAAAAGGTGACGATTCCGGCGTCCGGATCCCAGTGGCGCAGCGAGGAGAGGGTGATCGTGACGTCGCCGCGGGCGATGACGGAGAAGGCCCGCGCCACGTCCGACCGGTCGAGCCGGCGGGCCAGCGTGATGTGGGGGAGCCACCCGAGGTGCTCGACCGAGGGCATCGCCGAGCGGAGCTCCAGCGCGGAGCGGGTCAGGGCGTCGGGCACCGTGACGAGCCGGACCAGCGTGACGCGCTCTCCGCCGCCGAGGAGTGCGATCCCGGACGTGCGCACGCCGGTCGGCAGGAGGTCGGTGAACAGCGCGGCGGCGAGCTGCCGGGTGTCGGCCTCGATGCCGGGGGCCGCGGCGAGCGTCACGTGCGGGCTGTTGGTGGAGCCGCGGTGGTCGAGCTGCGAGGGCAGGCCCGCGTCGCGCAGCGCCTGCCAGTCACGACGTACGACGTCGCAGCCGGCCTCGTCGGGCAGCAGCTCGAGCGCGTGCAGGCGGGGCATGGCCGCGAGCCTAGGCGCCGGCAGGAGCGGACGGCCGACAGGAGGCCGGACCGGGTGGATCGGCTGCGTCGTCATGGTCAGGCGATCCTGCGGCCGACGGTGACCTTCGACGCGGCGCGCGAGGTGGCGTCGAAGACGCGCACCCAGTCGACCTGCGCGGTGTCGCCGAACTTGTCCGCGCTCAGGTTCTTCAGCTCGTAGTCGGAGGTGAGGTTCGAGAAGACGAGGTACTGCGGGACCTGCGAGACGGCCTTCGACTCGCGGTAGTACTCGCGGCCGTCGACGCGGAAGATGTACTCGTGGGCGGTCCACTCGACCGAGAACACGTGGAACTCGTCCCACCAGTCCTTGCCAGAGGTGAGCGCGCGGCGGGCGGTGGGGAAGTAGTCGCCCAGGCTGACCTTGGACCAGTTGGCCTCGTAGTAGTGGACGTGCGAGCCGATGGTGTCGGTGCCGCGGCCGGACTCGCCGAAGAACTCCATCACGTCGATCTCGGTGCCACCGGCGGGCTGGCCGTCGACGTACTTCGTGCCGTTGGGGAGCAGCCAGAAGCCGGAGTGCATGCCCTTGGAGCGCTGGGGCTTCATGCGGGCGGCCACGATGCCGTGGCGGAAGGAGCGGGTGTACTCGGTGGCGACCTGGCTGTTGAGCATGTAGGTGCTCTGGCCGGCGACGCCCTTGGAGACGTAGTCGCAGGTCTGGCCGGCGTAGGCCGGGTCGGCGGCGACGCCGAGCTTGAGCACGCCACCCTCGACGCGGCGGGCGGCCGGGTCGGTGCGGGCGCAGGTGCGGGGGGCGTAGACGCTCTCGTGCTCGCGCTTCTGGTCGTTCCACACGGCCGGGTCGAGGCCGGCGCCGGAGAAGGTGTCCTCGAACTCGGGGGTCCAGCGCTTCGTGGTGACGGTGCCGGTGACCCACATGCGGCCGCCGGAGGTGGTGTACGCGCGGTAGGTGCCCTGGCGCGGCGCGAAGGCCGCCGAGCCCCAGGCGTCCTCGGTCGCGGTGGCGTACGTCTTCCAGCCCTTGGCCGTCCTGCGCTCGAGGGTGACCTTCTGGCCGGGGTTGGCCGGGGTGAAGGTGGCGAGGATGCTGCCGGTGTTCTGCGGGGCGGCGGCGGTGGCGCCGGGCTGCACGATGGGCGGGAGCGAGGCGAGCGTGCCGCGGACCGCGATCTGGCGGTCCTTCTTGCCCTGCTTCGCGGAAGCGTGGGCGGTGCCCGGGAACAGGCTGAGGAACAGGACGGTAACAACCAGTCCGATCAACGTGGAGACCGCGATCCGTGCGGTGTTGGAACGGTCCACTGCGCATCCGTGCGTCATGGCTTCTCCCGGGCGGTGATGGCTCAGTGCTCGCGGGCCCGGATCCCGTGGTTCACACTGTTACCGATTTGTGGATTAACAAGACGATCTTGAGGGACGGTTGTGGCGAAACGCCCGTGAGTCTGTTCCAAACCACTCGAATGGACTACGTAACAACCCTCATGGACTAGACCGCGCCCACCTGTCGGGGGGAGAAATGACCACGGAATCCGCGGTCCACCCCGCGCATCGGGATCCCCTCGGGATTCCTGCCGCCTCCGGAGCGCGCCGTACGCTGGTCCGGCCATGACCTCCACCGCTGAAACCACCGCCGAGACCGCTGCCGAGACCGCCGCCGACGCTCCTGCGCGCACCTACGAGGTGAAGACGCACGGCTGCCAGATGAACGTGCACGACTCCGAGCGCCTCAGCGGGCTGCTCGAGGACGCGGGCTACGTCAGGGCCCCGGCGGACGAGCAGGCCGACGTCGTCGTGTTCAACACGTGCGCTGTGCGGGAGAACGCCGACAACAAGCTCTACGGCAACCTCGGCCACCTCGCCCCGGTCAAGGCGAGGAACCCGGGGATGCAGATCGCCGTCGGCGGCTGCCTTGCGCAGAAGGATCGCGACACCATCACCCAGCGGGCACCGTGGGTCGACGTCGTCTTCGGCACCCACAACATCGGCTCGCTGCCGGTCCTGCTCGAGCGGGCACGGGTGCAGGAGGAGGCCCAGGTCGAGATCCTGGAGTCGCTCTCGGTCTTCCCCTCGACGCTGCCGACCAAGCGGGAGTCGGCCTACGCCGCCTGGGTGTCGGTGTCGGTCGGGTGCAACAACACCTGCACGTTCTGCATCGTCCCGGCGCTGCGCGGCAAGGAGAAGGACCGCCGGCCCGGCGAGATCCTCGCCGAGGTCGAGGCGCTGGTCGCCGAGGGCGTCACCGAGGTCACCCTGCTGGGCCAGAACGTCAACGCCTACGGCGTCGAGTTCGGCGACCGCCAAGCGTTCTCGAAGCTGCTGCGTGCGTGCGGCGGGATCGAGGGCCTCGAGCGGGTCCGCTTCACCTCACCGCACCCGGCGGAGTTCACCGACGACGTCATCGAGGCGATGGCCGAGACGCCCAACGTGATGCCGTCGCTGCACATGCCGCTGCAGTCCGGCTCCGACAAGGTGCTGCGCGACATGCGCCGCTCCTACCGCCAGTCGAAGTACCTCGGGATCATCGAGCGCGTGCGCGCCGCGATCCCCGACGCCGCGATCACCACCGACATCATCGTCGGCTTCCCGGGCGAGACCGAGGAGGACTTCCAGGCCACCCTCGACGTGGTCCGCGCCGCCCGCTTCTCGGCCGCCTTCACCTTCCAGTACTCCAAGCGCCCCGGCACGCCTGCCGCCGTCCTCGACGACCAGGTCTCCCCGGAGGTCGTGAAGGATCGCTACCAGCGGCTCGTCGAGGTCGTCGAGGAGATCTCCTGGTCGGAGAACAAGGCGCTCGTGGGTCGCACCGTCGAGCTCATGGTCGCCGAGGGCGAGGGTCGCAAGGACTCCGCCACCCACCGGCTCTCCGGTCGCGCCCGCGACAACCGGCTCGTGCACTTCGCCGCCGACTTCTCCGCGGTCGATGCCGACTCGGTGCGCCCCGGCGACATGGTGACCGTCGAGGTCACCTACGCCGCGCCGCACCACCTCGTCGCCGACGGCGCGATCCGGTCCGTGCGCCGCACCCGTGCCGGTGACGCCTGGGAGCGGCGTACGTCCGCACCTCCCGCCGCCTCGTCCGTCGGCCTCGGCATGCCCGCGGTCGGCGTGCCGGCTCCGCTGCCGCCGGCGCCCGCCTGCGGCTGAGGCTCCGCCCGCCGGTCGAGCAGGGCGCCCTGCGCCCGTGTCGAAACCGA
The DNA here is from genome assembly GCF_900105585.1 of Nocardioides exalbidus. Taxonomy (NCBI): domain Bacteria; kingdom Bacillati; phylum Actinomycetota; class Actinomycetes; order Propionibacteriales; family Nocardioidaceae; genus Nocardioides; species Nocardioides exalbidus. Next base: position 650,622 of record NZ_FNRT01000002.1, on the reverse strand, counting down.
GGCCATCGTGCGACCTCGGTCTCGACACGCTCGCTGCTCGACCAGCGGTGATCAGCGGAGGTAGCGACGGTACTGGCGGGCCACCTCGGACGCGGAGGCCGCGTCGTCGAGGAACATCAGCGCGTCCATGCGGCAGTTGCACGGGTTGCGCTCGGTGCCGTTCTGCGGGAACGAGCCGCCGATCTTGATGCCCCGCGGGTTGGTCGCCGACGTGCCGGTGCCGTCGACCGCCCACGGGTCGGTCGCGGTGTAGGCGCCCTTCACCTTCTTGCCGTTGCGGTAGAGCTGCATCGAGCCCTTGGCGAAGTCGAAGGTCGCCGCGAGGTGGACCCACTCACCCTGCGGCAGCAGCTCCTGCCACGGCTGCGAGGCGGCGTACGTCCACGAGCTGCCGTCGTCGAGGCGACGACCCAGCGCCACGAGCCTGAGCTCGCCGTCGACCTGGATCAGCTCCAGCAGGGCCCGGACGCCGTGGCCGTCGGAGTTGCCGGCGAGCACGCCCGCCAGCCCGATGGCGTTGTAGCCGGCGGTCGGGTTCTGCCCGGTCATCTTGAACCAGCCCATGACGGTCGTGCCCTTCGCGTTGCTGAAGCGCGAGAGCGAGGCGACCCCGTCGGCGTCCGCCTCGTAGACACCGGCCTTCCACGCCGTCCCGGTCGGCGACTCGGCGGCGCTGTGCACCTGGAGCGAGTTGTTGGACCCCGGGTAGGCGCCGTCGTCGATGCGCATCCGGTCGCCGCCGTTGATGAGCTGGACGAGGGTGCGGCTGGCGCCCTGGTCCTCCTCGTAGGCATCGTTGGCCGCGAACGGGTGCTCGAAGTCGTAGGCCGCGACGACGTGCTTGCGCAGCGCCGGCTCAACCTCGTCGGGCCAGGGCGACCGCGTGGTGTCCACGACCTTCCAGATGGTGCCGTTGGCCTTGGAGAGCAGGTAGAGGTTGCGCTCGGAGTCGGTGCCGAAGCGCAGGTCGATGCGACCGTCGCCGACCAGGTCGGGCATCCGCACCCGCCGGCCGTCGGTCGTGAAGAGCTGCATCTCGTGGATCGTGGCCTCACGGTCCCGGTCGTCGCTCATCTGCGAGGCGACGGTGTAGAAGACCTTGCCCTCGACCAGGTCGCCGAAGACGTACTTGCCCTTCAGCCCCGGCAGGTCGCCGCGGTGGACGAGGCCGCCGGAGATGGCGTGGCCGGAGTCGGCGTTGCAGCTCCAGTTGGCGGGGGTGTCGTGGGCGTAGGACGCGACCGGGAAGTCGTAGCCCTTCGCCGCCTGCTCCGGCGTCATCGGGTCGAGCCGGCACTGCGTCTCGTTCTGGTAGTCCAGCCGCGACTCCACGTCGGGCCAGCCGAAGTCGTCGCCGGCGTCGGCCTGGTAGACCGCCTCGATGGCGCGCTGGCCGATGTGGCCGACGTACATCTCGTTCTTGCCGCCGAGGTCCCAGCTGAACCGGTGCGGGTCACGCATGCCGATCGCCCAGATCTCGCCGATGGCGCCCTCCTCGCCGGCCCACGGGTTGGTCGCCGGGACGCCGTACTGCCCGTTGGGGCCGTCGGTGCCGAAGGGGTCGATCCGCAGGATCTTGCCGGCGGGGGAGGAGAGGTCCTGCGGCTCGTCGCTGCGGACGCCGTTGCCGCCGTCACCGACCGCGAGGTAGAGCAGGCCGTAGTCCTCGTCGCCCGGCTCCGCCGTCGGGTTGAAGTCGATCTGCTGGATCGCGTGGATCTGCTCGGTGAAGCCGAAGCGGAAGATCTCGCGCTGGGTGCCGGTGAAGGTGTCGGCGGCGGGGTCGTCGGCCGTCCACTCGGTCACCACGCTCTGCACGAACGCGTTGGGCTGGTTGGGGTAGGTCGGCGTCTTCGTCGCGATGGCGTCCTGGTTCTCGGAGTGGACGGTGTAGAACTTGCCGTTGTCCGCGAACTCCGGGTGGAAGGTGACGAAGCCGAAGCCCGAGCCCATCCCGCGGCCGGAGAAGAAGTCGGGGAACCGCGCCTTGATGTCGAGGTACGTCGTCTCCTCGCCGTCGCGCAGCAGGTAGAGCGGGCCGTTGAGGTCCGGCACGTAGAGGCGGCCGGAGCCGTCCGGCACCTCGCCGACGTAGTTGATCCGGTTGTGCCGCACGAGGCGTGGGTCGGTCGGCGCGGGCGTCGGCTCCGACGTCGGCAGCTGGGCGTACTCCTCGAGCACGAGGCCGAGGCTGGAGGGCCTCGGGTCCGGCGGGATCGGGGGAGCGCCGGGTCCGGACGAGCTGCCGGCCGTGGCCGGGGTGGCCCAGGGGGAGAGGGCCGCTGCCACCAGTGATGCGGTGGCTGCAGCGACCCATACGCGGGTGGTGCGCATGGTGGTGTCCCTATCGTTGAGGTGGTTGGAGACAACTGCTGCCGCGATTCCTTGCCCGGTGCCGTGGCAGCCCTCGTCGGTCCCCCGGCACGGCCGGGGGACCGACGGGGATCAGGGGGCGACGAGGCCGACGGCGCCGACGTGGCGCACGCGGCCGAAGTTGTCGAACGAGCCGAAGCCGATCCGGCCGCGGGTCAGGGTCGTGTCGGTCGCCGTCATCAGCGGCTCGCGGGCGCCGTCGAGGCGGACCTCGATCCGCCCGGTGCGGGTGTCGTGGGTGACGAGCACGTCGTGCCACTCGGCGTCAGTGATTGCGGGCGCCGCACCTCGCGAGGCAGCCGGGTCCCACTGGTCGTCGAGGCGCAGCCGGTCCGCGTCGGCGACGACGAAGATCCCGTTGTGGGGGTAGATCGTGTTGTCGGTCGACAGGTGCGCGTAGTGGAACCTCGTCGGTGACTGGTAGTTCCACACGATGATCACGTCACGGTTGGTGACCTCGACGGCCTCGTCGATCCGGACCTGTGCGGAGATCGCGACGGACGACAGCTCGGGGCCCTTGGTCACGACGGCGTACTCGAACGGGCGGCGGGGACCGGACGGCGCGGTGCCCGGCTCGGTCAGCACGACCTGGTTGCCGTCGAAGGACCACTTGTCGTCCGTCAGCGGGTCCCAGTGGCGCGGGGACGCACCCGGTACGACGACCGCGACCCGCGGTCCGTGGCGAGCGAGGTCCGACTGCTCCGGCGGGGCGGCGCCCGCTCCGGTGGCGACGGCGGGCGTGAGCCCGGCGGCCAGGGCGAGGACGGCGCCGGCGGCGGCGATCCGGTTCTTCGGGTGCATGATCCACGAACCTTTCCGAGTGCGAGGGTGGACGGTGCGGAGCTGCCTACAGGTGCGGCTCCACGAGCTCGACGTAGCGTCGGGCGAGGGTGTCGACGACCGCGCGGCCGTCGGCGGCCCAGACGTCGGCGTTGAAGATCTCGACCTCGACGTCGCCGGTGTAGCCGGCGGCCGCGACGAGGGAGGTGAGCCGGGGGAAGTCGATGTGGCCGTCGCCCATCATCCCGCGTGAGAGCAGCGCGTCGGGCGGGAGCGGGGTGATCCACTCGCACACCTGGTAGGACGCGATGCGCGCGCCGGCGCGGGCGATCTGGTCCTCGACGCCGGGCTCCCACCAGACGTGGAAGGTGTCGACCACGACGCCGACCGCCTCGACCGGCAGCGGCTCGGCCATGTCGAGCGCCTGGCCGAGCGTCGAGACCACACCGCGGTCGGCGGCGAAGATCGGGTGCATCGGCTCGATCGCCAGCCGGACGCCGACGTCGAGGGCGTGCGGCACGAGCGCCTCGACCGCAGCCGCGGCGCGGGAGCGGGCGGCCCCGAGGTCGCGGTCACCGGCGGGCAGGCCTCCGGGAACGAGCACCAGGCAGGGCGCACCGAGGGCGGCGGCCTCGTCGAGCGCGCGCCGGTTGTCGTCGTGCCGCGCGGCCTGCGACAGGTCGCCGGCGCCGGTGAAGAAGCCGCCGCGGCACACCGAGGAGACCCGCAGGCCAGCCTCGCGCACCCAGCGGGCGGCGGTCTCGAGGCCGACGTCGGCGACGGGCTCGCGCCAGGTGCCGATCGCCGGCAGCCCGGCCGCGACGCAGCCGTCGATGGCCTCGCGCAGCCCCCAGCCGTCGACCGTCTTCTGGTTGAGCGAGAGCCGGGCCAGCCGCGGGTCGCCGGGGGCGGGAGTCTCGACCCGCGCGGGCGCACCGGAGGGGACGTCGAGCTCGGTCGTCACGGCGGTCATCGGGCGAGCCCCGCTCCGTCGAGCCAGGTCCGCATCCGGTGCGCGGCCAGCTCCGGGTCGGGCAGCAGCCGGGCGTCGTTCGCGAGCGCGAAGAGCCGGCCGAGGTGGACCGCGCTGCGCGCCGACTGGAGCCCGCCGACCATCGCGAAGCCGGGCTGGTGGCCTGCGAGCCACGACAGGAACGCGATGCCGGTCTTGTAGTAGTAGGTGGGTGCCTCGAAGACGTGGCGGGACAGCGGCAGCGTCGGCGCCATCTCGGCGTCGTAGGTGGCCAGGTCGCCCTCGTCGAGCGCGGTGAGCGCCGCCGACGCCGCGGGCGCAACGGCGGCGAACGCGCCGAGCAGGGCGTCCGAGTGGTGCGTGCCGTCGCCCCGGATGAGCTCGGGGTAGTTGAAGTCGTCGCCGGTGTAGAGGCGCACTCCTGCGGGGAGGCGGGCGCGCAGCCCGGTCTCGTGGTCGGCCGACAGCAGCGACACCTTGACCCCGTCGACCTGGTCGGCGTGGGCGGTGACGAGGTCGAGGAACGTCTCGGTCGCGGCGTCGACGTCGGTCGAGCCCCAGTAGCCCGCGAGCTGCGGGTCGAATGCCTCGCCGAGCCAGTGCAGGATCACCGGTTCGCGGACCTGGCCGAGCAGCCCGGAGTAGACCGACAGGTAGTCGTCGGGTCCGGCGGCGACGGCGGCCAGCTGGCGCGAGGCCATCAGGATCACCTGCGAGCCGGTCGACTCGACGAACTCCACCTGCTCGGCGTAGGCCGCGCGCACCTCGTCGAGCGAGCTCGCCCCGGGGGCGTGGTCCGTGCCGGCGCCCGACGCGATGCGGGCGTCGTACTCGCGCGCCTGCTCGGCGCTGCGCCGGACGAGCTCCTGGACGGCCGGCCAGTCGAGGCCCATGTTGCGCTGGGCGGTGTCCATCGCCTCGGCGACCCCGAAACCATGGCGGAAGAGCTCGCGCCGGAAGGCGAGCGTGCCCTCCCAGTCGACGACCGCCGGGGCGCCCGGGACGTTCTCGCCGCGCGGGTCGGCGACCACGTGAGCGGCGGCGAAGGCGACCCGCTGCTCGAAGGCCTGGGGGTGGTCCTTCCACTGCCGGGGCTCGTGGAGCCTGACCGTCTCCCACCCGCCACCGGCGAGGGGCACGTCGACCGACGCCCCCAGCAAGGAGGCGCTCATCGCAGGGTCACCCGCCGGCCCTCGCGGGAGGACTGCAGGCCGGCGTCGACGAGCTCGAGCCCGCGCACGCCGGCGGCGAAGTCGTAGCGGTGCGGCCGACCGGCGTGGACGTCGAGCAGGTATTGCTCCCACTGGGCGCGGAAGCCGTTGCCGAACGCCTGGTTGTCGGGGATCTCGCGCCACTGGCCGCGGAAGTCCTCGGTCGTGGGGAGGTCGGGGTTCCAGACCGGCATCGGGGTGGACTCGCGCGGCTGGATGCGGCAGTTGAAGAGACCGGCGACCGCCGAGCCGTCGGTGCCGTCGACCTGGAACTCGACGAGCTCCTTGCGCTCGACGCGCACCGCCCAGGAGGAGTTGACCTGGGCGATGATGCCGCCGGCCAGCTCGAAGATGGCGTAGGCCGCGTCGTCCGCCGTGGCGTCGTACCGCTCGCCCTGCTCGTCCCAGCGCTCCGGGATGTGGGTGACAGCCTTCGCGGTGACCGCCTCGACGGCGCCGAAGAGGTTCTCCAGGACGTAGTTCCAGTGGCAGAACATGTCGAGCACCATCCCGCCGCCGTCCTCGGCGCGGTAGTTCCAGCTGGGCCGCTGGGCGGGCAGGTAGTCGCCCTCGAAGACCCAGTAGCCGAACTCGCCGCGGACCGAGAGGATGCGGCCGAAGTAGCCGGAGTCGACGAGGCGCTTGAGCTTCATCAGGCCCGGCAGGTAGAGCTTGTCGTGCACGACCCCGTTGATGATGCCGGACTTCTCGGCGGCGTCGACGAGCTCCTGGCCCTCGGCGACGGTCTCGGCGATCGGCTTCTCGGTGAAGACGTGCTTGCCGGCGGCGGCCGCCTTGAGGATCGCCTTCTTGCGCTCGCTCGTGACCTGGGAGTCGAAGTAGATCGGGGCCGGGTCCTCGGCGAGCGCGGTGTCGAGGTCGGTCGACCAGTCCGCGATCTGGTGCTGGTCGGCGAGCCGCGCCAGCTTGTCGGGGTTGCGGCCGAGCAGCACCGGCTCCACCTGGAGCCGGGTGCCGTTGGGCAGCGGGATGCCGCCGTCGTCGCGGAGGGCCAGGATCGAGCGCAGCAGGTGCTGGCGGTATCCCATGCGGCCGGTGACGCCGTTCATCAGGATGCGATAGGTCTGGTCAGGCATGTGGGGTCCTCACGTCGAGGTCGGACTTGTCGGGTCGGTGGTGGGGTGCGGTTGGGCTGGCGGCTGGTCGGCGCGCGTACGTCACGTGGTGGGCGCCGCGGCCGGACGGCCGCCGAGGTAGAGCTCGGCGAGCTGGGGGTCGCGGAGGAGCTCGTCGGCCGGACCGGAGATGTGGACCTTGCCGAGGTCGAGGACGCAGCCGAGGTCGGCGGTCTCCAGGGCGCGACGGGCGTTCTGCTCGACGAGCAGCACGGCGGTGCCGGCGTCGCGCATCCGCACGACCTGTTCGAAGACGGTCCCGGTCGCCTTGGGGTCGAGGCCCATCGACGGCTCGTCGAGCAGGACGACCTGCGGGCTGACCATCAGCGAGCGGGCGAACTCCACCTGCTTCTGCTGGCCCCCGGAGAGCGCGCCGGCCAGCGCGCCCCATCTCTCCGCGACCACGGGGAAGAGGGTCTTGACGAAGTCGATGCGGTCGTTGACCTCGCCCTTGTCCTTCACCGAGTAGGCGCCGAGGCGGACGTTCTCCTCGACCGTCATCTCCTTGAAGACGCTGTGGCCCTGCAGCACGTGGGAGAGCCCGGCCGCGAGCATCTGCTGCGGGGAGTTCTTCGTGACGTCCTTGCCGGCCACGCGGATCGTGCCCGAGCGGGGCGTGAGCATGCCGCTCGCGACCTTCAGCACGGTGGACTTGCCGGCACCGTTGGGCCCGACGAGGCAGACGACGGTGGCCGGCGGGACCTTCACGGTGAGGCCACGCAGCACGAGGGCCGCCCGGCCGTAGCCGGCCTGCACGTCGTCGAGCTCGAGCAGGTAGTCGGTGGCGTTGTCAGATGCCAAGGTAGGCCTCCAGGACTCGGGGGTCGCTCTGCACGACCGACGGGGTGCCCTCGCAGATCGGGCGGCCGCGGTCGAAGACCACGACGTGGTCGGAGAGGCCCATGACCAGCTCCATGTTGTGCTCGACGACGATGAACGTCTTGCCCTCGGCGTTGAGCGAGCGGACGAGCGTGGCGATCCGGTCGATGAGCGCCGGGTTCACGCCGCCGGCGGGCTCGTCGAGCATGATCGTCTCGGGGTCGGCCATCAGCACGCCGGCCAGCTCGAGCAGCTTCTGCTGGCCGTAGGAGATGTCGCGGGCCAACGAGTGCTCGAGGTGCTCGATGCCGACGCGGGCCAGCAGGCCGCGCGCCCGGTCCAGCTCCTCGGCGTTGCGGGCCGACGACAGCTGGCGGCGCAGCGACGTCGAGCGCACGGCGACCAGCATGTTCTCCATGACCGTCATCCGCGGGAAGACCCGGCACAGCTGGAAGCTGCGCCCGACACCGGCCCGTGCGATCCGGTGCGGCGCCTTCCCGGTGATGTCGGCGTCGCGATAGGTGACAGTGCCCTCGTCGGGCCGGATCATCCCGGTGACGCAGTTGAAGAAGGTCGTCTTGCCCGAGCCGTTGGGCCCGATCAGGGCGTTGACCTTGCCGTGGTGGAAGCTCACCGTGGCGCCGTCGACGGCGGTGACGCCGCCGAACCGCTTGGTGAGCCCGACGGTGGCGAGGCTGGTGGTCTCCGGGCGCGCGGGTGCCGTGGCGGTCATGACCGGGCTCCTTCCGTGACGGTGTCGTCGGCGCTGCGGTCCGGGGCGTCGTCGTCCGCCGGCGCTGCTGCCTCTGCGGACGTCGTACGACGCTGCTCGGCGAGCTCGGCCTGCGTGACCTCGCGGATAGAGGCCTGCTGGGGGCGGAACCGGTCGACCAGGTTGGCCACGGCCGGGATGATCCCGTCGGGCATGAAGAGCACGACGAGGGCGAGCAGGACGCCCATGGCGACGAGGTGGAACTGGGTGTCGCCGTACTGGTTCTTGAAGTACTCGACCGCGTAGCCCACGATCACCGCGCCGAGCAGCGGGCCGAAGAGGCTCCGGATGCCGCCGAGCAGGCTCATCAGCACCATGTAGGAGCCGACCAGGATCGAGAACTGGAAGATCGGGTCGAGGAAGCCGAACCACAGGGCGTAGAGCCCACCTCCGAGGGCGGTGAAGAACGCCGAGACCACGAAGGCGATCAGCTTGTAGGTGAAGGTCGGGACGCCGAGCGCCTGCGCCTTGTCCTCGTCCTCGCGGATGGCCTTGAGGCCCATGCCGAAGCGCGAGCGGTCGATCAGCCACCACACCAGCAGGGCGACGGCGAGCAGTGCGGCGTGCAGGTAGAAGAACCGCTCGTGCTGCTCGGGACGGAGCACCTCGGGTCCGAAGGGCCGCGGCACCCGGAGGCCGTTGGAGCCGCCGGTGAAGGAGCCCCACGACTGGAAGACCAGCAGCAGGATCAGCACCAGCGCGATGGACACGATCACGAACGACGCGCCCCGGACGCGGAGGCTGGCGATGCCGATGGGCACCGCGAGGGCCGCGACGACCAGGCCGGCGAGCAGCATGCCGAGCCACGGGTTGATGCCGGTGTGGATGACGAGCAGTCCGGTGGCGTAGCCGCCGAGACCGGAGTAGGCGGCATGGCCGAGCGAGATGTAGCCGGTGAAGCCGCCGACGAAGTTCCACGAGGTCGCGAGTACCGCGTAGCTCATGATCACGACGCCCACCGAGAGGATGAACGGGTTGGCCGCCACGGACGGGAAGGACAGGACCGCGGCGGCCAGGGCGACCAGGCCGACGGCCTTGAGGACGAGTGACGTACGACGGGTGCCGGCCCTGGCGGGCACGGTGGTGGGCACGTCGTGGCTGGTGTCAGAAGCGCTGGGCAAGACGACCTCCGAAGAATCCCTGCGGTCGCACCATCAAGGTGGCGAACAACGCGATGTAGAAGAACGTCTGGGCCCACGTCGTTCCGAGCGGGATCTGCAGCAGGGCCTGGCCCATGCCGAGCACCATCGCGGCGATGGCCGCACCCGGGATGCTGCCGAGGCCGCCAACGACGATGATCGCCATCAGGGGCCCGATCCAGTGCCAGTGGAGCGAGGGGTAGAACGTGGAGTCCAGGGCGAGCGCGGTGCCGCCGATGGCGGCGGTCGCGAGGCCGAGGCCGAAGCCGTAGCCCGCGACGCGCTCGGTGTTGATGCCGATGAGCCGGGCGGCCTCGGGGTGCTGGATGGTGGCCCGCAGCGCCTGCCCGAACTGCGTCTTCTTCATCAGGAGGAAGAGCGCCGCGAGGGAGACGACGGCGAGGCCGAAGGCGATCAGCTTCACGACGGCGACGTTGGCGCCGAGCACCTCGAAGTTGGCGCCGCCGTAGTCGAGGCGGATCCGGCGCTGGGTGCCGCTGAAGACGAAGCCGAGCGTCCCCTCGATCACCAGCGCGATCGAGAAGGTCAGCAGCACCGACATCATCGTCAGCGTCGCGGGGCGGAGCCGGCTGATGAGCACCCGCTGCATGAAGACGCCCATCCCGAAGAAGAGCGGCACGGTCAGCGCGAGCGAGAACAGCGGGTCGAGGCCGGTCTGGTTGGTGAACCACCAGGCGAGGTAGGCCGCGAGGATGAGGAACGCCGAGTGCGCGATCATCACCACGCGCATCACGCCGAAGTAGAGGGTGAGGCCGGCTGCCAGCAGGGCGTAGAGCCCACCCAGCAGGATGCCCAGCACCAGGCTTTGGACGAACAGGGACATCGAGGTCGCCTAACGGTCGGGGACGTGTGCGGGAACGTGGGGGTCGCGGGTCACCAGCTCGGCTTCGCCACGATGAGGTCGGCCTCCTTGGCGTCCTCGGGCAGCACGATGCGGATCTTCCCGTCGACGTACTGCTGGATCAGGTGCGCGCCCTGCGGCCGGCCCTCGGCGTCCCACGTCAGCGGGCCGACGACGGTCTCGACCTCGTTGTCGCGCAGCCAGTCGATGAGCTGGCCCTGGCACTCGGGGTCGGGGCTGGCGCACTCGACGGCCTCGACGGCGGCGGCCACGACCTGGCCGGTGGTCCAGGCGTTGGCCTCGTCCTCGGCCGGCGGGTTGCCGTGCATCTCGGTGTAGTAGTCGACGAACTCCTGGTTGGTGGGGTAGGTCGCGTCGGGGGTGTAGCCGGTGGGGGAGAGGATCCCCTCGGTCTTGCCGATCGCCTCGGGGAACTCCGGGTTGGTTGGCGCGGTCGAGAAGGCCGCCATCTTCGGCTGGTAGTCGAGCTGCTGGAGCGCGACGATCATGTTGACGGCGTCCTGGTACTGCGTGCCGCCGACCACGACGTCGGCGTCGCTGTCCGCGATCTTCGCCGCGATCGACCCGAAGTCGGTCGTGTTGGGCGGGTAGACCTCGTCGACGACCGTCTCGACGCCCATCTCCTCGAGACGGTCCTTGAGGCCGTAGGCGGTGCCCATCGCGAACGGGTCGTCCATCGAGGCGTAGGCCGCGGTCTTCGGCCGCTCGGCCTCGGGCATAGCCTCGATGGCGTCGGCGAGGTAGTCGTAGTGGTCGTTGGCGACCGCGGGCGCGGCGTAGAAGAGGTTGTCGAAGCCCTGGGTGAAGACCTCCTCGGCGGCACCGGCCGGCTCGACGAAGAGGAAGCCGTAGTCCTGCGCGACCTGCGCGGCCGGGACGACGAGGCGGGTGGAGAAGGGGCCGAAGATCAGGTCGACGCCGTCGGAGTTGATGAGCTTCTCGTAGTCGGCGGCGACCCGGTCGGCGTTGGACTGGTCGTCGAGGATCGTGAGCTCGACGTCGCGGCCGAGGAGGCCGCCGTTGTCGTTGACGTAGGCGGCCCAGGCCTCGTAGCCGCGCTGCACGCCCTTGCCGGGCTCGGAGAAGTCTCCCGTGAGCGGGAGCGAGATGCCGATCTGGATCGGACCGGTGCCGTCATCGGCCGCGTCGCCGCCTGCACCGGAGCTCATGCAGGCGCTCAGCGCGAGGCAGGAGGCCATCGCGAGTCCGGCCACGCGGTAGGGGGTCTTGACCTTCATGTCACTCCTCGTGTCCAACGCGTAAGCGCTTTCGTAAGCGCTTTCGGCTACTGTAGGCACGACGCCGGAGATGTGGCAAGGGTCACATCCGGAACTGTCCGGATCCGGTCCGGGCCCACTCCGGGCCCACTCCGGGCCAGGGGCGCGACGATCGGTGCAGCGTCACGAGGGGGACGGATGAGCAGCAGGGAGCGGGCAGCGACGCTGCGACTCCAGGACGTGGCCGCGGCGGCGGGGGTCTCCATCGCGACCGCCTCGCGCAGCCTGTCCGGGTCGCCGGGTGTCAGCGCGACCGTGGCCCAGCGGGTGCGCGACGTGGCCGCCGACCTGGGCTACGTCGCCAACATGCACGCGCGCAGCCTCGCCGGTGGTCCGACGCGGTCCGTCGGGCTCGTCGTGCACGAGATCGGCGACCCCTACTTCTCCGAGATCGCGAGCGGGGTCCTCGGCGTCGGCGCCCGCGAGGGCCTGACCGTCCAGATCTGCCACACCGGTCGTGACCCCGAGCGCGAGCTGGCCCAGCTCCGGACGCTGATCGCCAACCGGGTCGGCGCGATCATCATCGCCGGCTCCGGCCTGGTCGACCCGAGCCTGCAGGCAGCGGCGAAGGTCGAGCTGCAGGCCTTCCGGCGCTCGGGCGGGCGGGTCGCGGTCATCGGGCGGCACCACCTCGGCGTCGACGCGGTGCTCCCCGACAACACCGAGGGTGCCCGCGCGATCGCCCAGCACCTGCTCGACCTCGGCCACCGCCGCATCGCCGTGGCCACCGGCTCGCTCTCGCTGACGACGGTCGCGGACCGCATCGCGGGCGTGGGAGAGGCGTTCGCCGCGGCGGGCCTGGCGTTCGGCGACGTGCCCGTCGTGGAGGCGGACTTCACCCGCGCCGGCGGCAAGGTCGCCGTCGAGGAGATCCTCGACGAGCACCCGGGGACCACTGCAGTGATGGCGCTCAACGACGACATGGCGATCGGCGTGCTCTCGGCGCTCCGCGCGCGCGGCATCTCGGTGCCCGGCCAGGTCTCGGTCACCGGCTTCGACGACGTCGCCGTGGCCGGCGACCTCGCTCCCTCGCTCACGACCGTCCGGTTGCCGATGGGCGAGATGGGGGAGCAGGCGCTCCTGCTCGCGCTCAAGGAGCCGGGCGCCCGGCCGCGCCGCCGCACCGTCGGTGCCGAGCTCGTGGTGCGCGACTCCTCGGCGGCGCCGCCGGCATGACGCGCGTCCTGCTCGCCCCCGACAAGTTCAAGGGCTCGCTGTCGGCCGAGGGCGTCGCCGCCGCTCTCGCGTCAGGACTGCGGCGCGTCCGTCCCGACGCCCGGATCGACTGCCTGCCGGTCGCCGACGGTGGGGACGGGACCGTCGACGCCGCCGTCGCGAGCGGCTTCGCGCGGGTCGGCGTCGAGGTCCGCGGCCCGACCGGCGAACCCGTGGCGACCTCCTACGCACGCCGGGGGTCGGTGGGCGTCGTCGAGATGGCCGACGCCTGTGGGCTGGTCCGGCTGCCCGGCGGGGTGCCGGCCCCTCTGGCTGCGTCGAGCCGCGGGCTCGGCGAGGCGATGGTGGCCGCGCTCGACGCCGGGTGCCGGGAGCTCGTGGTCGGGATCGGCGGCAGCGCGAGCACGGACGGCGGCCGGGGGCTGCTCGAGGCCCTCGGTGCCCGCACCGATGACGGTCTCGACCTGTCGGGTCTCCATCCGGCGCTGGCCGCCACGCGGGTGGTCGTCGCCTGCGACGTGGACAACCCGCTGACCGGCCCCGAGGGGGCCGCGGCGGTCTACGCCCCGCAGAAGGGTGCGACCCCCGAGGACGTCGCGGTCCTCGACGCGCGGCTCGGCGAGTGGGCCGACCTGGTCGCCGCCGCGACCGGCCGCGACCTCCGCTCCGTGCCCGGTGCCGGCGCGGCCGGCGGCGTGGGCTTCGGTCTCGTCGCGGTCCTGGGCGCCGAGCTCCGGCCCGGCATCGAGCTGATGCTGGACCTCCTCGGCTTCGCCGACCGCGTCGTCGGCACCGACCTCGTCGTCACCGGCGAGGGCTCGCTGGACGAGCAGAGCCTGCGCGGCAAGGCTCCGGTCGGGGTCTCCTCGGCCGCCGGCCTGGCGGGTGCACCGGTCGTCGCCGTCTGCGGTCGCCGCCTGCTCTCGCCCGACCAGCTGGTCGCCGCCGGCATCGGGTCGGCGTACGCCCTCACCGACGTGGAGCCCGACCTCGACACCTGCCTGCGCGAGCCCGCCCGCCTCCTCGCGGACCTGGGCGAGCGGCTCGCACGCGAGCACCTCGGCTGAGGTTCGGCGCGTGGAGTCCCGGCGGCTGCTGCCGCGGGGACGGCGAAGGGGAGAGGCGGACCTCAGGCAGGAGGCTCCGGCGACCCGTCCTCGGCCTCCTGGCCGGCGGAGGGCGACTCGGTCGTCCCCGACTCCTCGTCGTCGGAGCCGTCCGGCTCCTGCGTCTTGTCGTCGGCCTCGGCGACCTCCTCCGGGAGCACGTCGTCGACCGCGGGGTTGTCGTCGGGGCTCAGGTCGCGCCCGAGCCCGTCGTCGGCGGGGTCGGTGTGCAGCGCGTCGGCGTCGACGCCGCCGGGCAGCAGCTGCGGGTCCTCGCTGGCGGGCGTGGGCATCGGGGCCAGGTGCTCGTCGCTCATCCCGCGATCCTGCCGCGCCCGGTCAAGCCTGACCACCCCCGAGCGGGTCAGACGGGGTCAGACGGGGAGGACCAGCCGAAGGTGAGGTACGCCGCTCCCGACCCGAGCTGTGAGAGGGCGTACGCCTCGTGCGGCACCGTCGGCTCCGGGAGCGAGGCGAGCGGGAACCACTCGATCGCCGCGCACTTCTCCGGCTCCATGATCCGCGGCTCGCCGCTCCACGAGCGGGCGGTGAAGAACCAGTCGACGCGCTCGTCGATCGCGTCCGCGTGCGCGGTGCGCTGCATGGTGAAGGCGAACTCGAGGGCGACGTCGCCCACGCCGAGCTCCTCCAGCGCCTCGCGGCGCGCGGCGTCCCAGGCCGTCTCGCCGCGCTCGACGTGTCCGGCAGCCGCCGCTGCCCAGTGACCGGACATGTAGGGCGTGCCCTGGCGCAGCTGGAGCAGGACCTCGGTGTCGGGGCCCGAGCCCCGGAGGAGGTAGACGTAGGAGGCCGGGACGAGGGAGAAGCTCACCCGGCCGACCCTAGGGACTCAGGGAGCCGGCGTCGCCGGCGGGATGTCGTCGTCCTTGCCGTCCAGCTTGTCGAGCGCGTCGCGCGCCTTGCCGGTGGCCTGGTCGATCTTGTCGGCGTGCTTGCCGCCGGTCTTCTCGTTGGCGAACGCGCCGGCCTTGTCGATGCCGTCGGCGATCTTGTCGCCGTGGTCGTCGACCGCCTTGGTGAGCTTGTCCTTGGCCTTGTCCAGGAACGACATGTGCTGCCTCCTCGAGGGATGCCGGTCCGCCCCCACGGGACGGTGACTCCGACGTCCAAAAGGGTAGCCAGACATGGACAATGTGCCCATGCCCCAGCCCATCGTCGCCCTCGTCGGGGCCACGGCGTCGGGCAAGACGGGCCTGTCCCTCGACCTCGCCGAGCGCCTCGGCGGCGAGGTGGTCAACACCGACGCGATGCAGGTCTACCGGGGCATGGACATCGGCACGGCCAAGCTCCCGGAGGCCGAGCGGCGCGGCGTCCCGCACCACCTGCTCGACCTGAGGGAGGTCACCGAGCCGTCCACGGTCGCGGAGTTCCAGGGCCTCGCCCGCGACGCGATCGCCGACATCCGCGAGCGCGACCGCGTGCCGGTCCTGGTCGGTGGCTCGGCGCTCTACACCCGCGCCATCGTCGACCGCTTCGAGTTCCCCGGCACCGACGAGTCGCTGCGCCGTGAGCTCGAGGCCGAGCTCGAGCGGATCGGCAGCCACGCCCTCCACGAGCGGTTGGCGGGCGTCGACCCCGAGGCGGCCGCCGCGATCCTGCCCGACAACGGGCGCCGCGTCGTACGCGCCCTGGAGGTCGTCGCGCTCACCGGCCGGCCCTACAGCGCGAGCCTCCCGAGGCTCGAGTACGCCGACCCGCTGACCGTCCAGGTCGGCGTCGACATCGACCGGCCGACCCTCGACGCACGGATCGAGCAGCGGGTCGAGGAGATGTTCGCCGACGGGCTGGTCGAGGAGGTGGAGGCGCTGCTGGCGAGGGGGCTCCAGGACGGTCGCACCGCGAACCGCGCGATCGGCTACCGCGAGGTCGTCGGATTCCTCGCCGGCGACCGTTCCCTCGCCGAGGCGGTCGAGCAGACCAAGGCCGCCACCCGTCGCTTCGCGCGCCGCCAGGACGCCTGGTTCCGCAAGGACCCCCGCATCGTCTGGGTGGCCCACGACGACCCCGACCGCGCCGACAGGGCCGCCGAGGCGGTCCGGGCGGCAGCGCCGACGGCCTGACGGTGCCACGCTTGCGCCATGGCGACGATCTACTACACCGCAAGCTCCCTCGACGGCTTCATCGCGACCACCGACCACTCCCTCGACTGGCTGCTCTCGCGCGACATCGACGAGGCGGGACCGATGCACTACACCGCGTTCCGCGAGCGCATCGGCGCGAGCATCATGGGCGCGACGACCTGCCAGTGGGTCCTCGACCACGACGACAGCGACCAGCCGTGGGGCACGCTGCCCAACTTCGTGATGACCCACCGCGACTTCGCCCCCCTGGCCGGTACGACGTTCACGCAGGCGCCGATCGCCGAGGTCCACGCGCAGGCCGTCGAGGTCGCGGGGGACAAGGACGTGTGGCTGGTGGGCGGCGGCGAGCTGGTCGGCCAGCTCGTCGACCTCGGACTCCTCGACGAGGTCTGGATCCAGTACGCCCCCTGCACCCTCGGGGCGGGCGCACCGGTGCTCCCGCGGGCAGTCGACCTGCGGCTCGAGGAGGTCGCCCGCAACCGCGACTTCATGTGCGGCCGCTACACCGTCGCGGGTTGAGACACCTCCCGACGGTCGTGGACAGCGCGGCCTCCGGACGGCAGGGTGGACGGATCGCACCCTCGGGAGGGAAGAACATGCAGCTCCGCACGCCCATCGCCGCACTCGCCGTCACCGGCGTCCTCGCCGGCCTCGTCGTCGCCACCCCCACCTCGGCGGCACCCGGCGCCGGTCCGTCCGACCGGGCCGGTGACACCGTGGCCCGGCCCACCGCCAAGAAGCCGACCGCCATCGGCAAGGGCGGCGCCGTCACGACCGTCGACCCCGAGGCGACAGCGGCAGGTCTCCGGGTGCTCAAGGCCGGCGGCAACGCGGTCGACGCCGCGGTCGCCGCGGCCGCGACCCTCGGCGTCACCGAGCCCTACAGCGCTGGCATCGGCGGCGGCGGCTACTTCGTCTACTACAACGCCAGGTCCGGCAAGGTCCGCACGATCGACGGCCGCGAGACCGCGCCGAACAAGATGCCGCAGGACGCGTTCATCGACCCCGCCACCGGGGCGCCGTACACCTTCACCCCCGACCTGGTGACCAGCGGCGTCAGCGTCGGCACCCCCGGCACCCTGGCGACCTGGGACAAGGCCCTGGCCAACTGGGGCACGCTGTCGCTCGGCGACGCGCTCGCCCCGGCCACGAAGGTCGCCCGTCGCGGCTTCAAGGTCGACCCGACCTTCCGCCAGCAGACGCTCGACAACCTCGTGCGCTTCACGGCGTTCCCCGACACCAAGAAGCTGTTCCTCCCCAAGGGCGACGCCCCGAAGGTCGGCTCGATCTTCCGCAACCCCGAGCTCGCCGACACCTACGACCTGATCGCCGACAAGGGCATCTCCGCGTTCTACCGCGGCCCGCTCGCCCGGCTGATGTCCGACGTGGTCCGCAAGCCGCGGACGACGAAGAAGACGAAGCTGCCGGTGCCGAAGGGGTACCTCACGGCGCGCGACCTTCGCGACTATAAGGTCCGCTCGCAGAAGGCCACGAGGTCGACCTACCGCGGCCACGACGTCTACGGCATGGCGCCGTCGTCGTCCGGCGGCACGACCATCGGCGAGGCGCTCAACATCCTCGAGCGCTACAACCTCGCCGCGATGACGCCCGAGGCCGCGCTGCACCACTACCTCGAGGCCAGCGCGCTCGCCTTCGCCGACCGCGGGAAGTACGTCGGCGACCCCGCCTACGTCGACGTCCCGGTGAAGCGGCTCCTCGACAAGAAGTACGCCGCCGAGCGGGCGTGCTCGCTCGACCAGACCAGGGCGGCGGTCAAGCCGGTCGCGGCCGGCGACGTGACGTCCTACGACGGCATCTGCGGCCCCGCGGCCAGGCAGGGCGAGGTCGAGGAGGACACCGAGAACATCTCGACGACCAACCTCACCGTCGCCGACAAGTGGGGCAACGTCGTGGAGTACACCCTCACGATCGAGCAGACCGGCGGCTCGGGCATCACCGTCCCCGGCCACGGCTTCCTGCTCAACAACGAGCTCACAGACTTCTCGACGGTCTACGACGCCGCCGACCCGAACCGGATCCAGCCGGGCAAGCGCCCGCGCAGCTCCATGTCGCCGACGATCATCCTCAAGGACGGCAAGCCGTTCCTCGCGCTGGGGTCGCCCGGCGGCTCGACGATCATCACGACCGTCCTGCAGATGATCGTCAACCGGATCGACCTCGGCATGACGATCGAGGAGGCGATCGCCGCGCCGCGCGCCAGCCAGCGCAACACCGCGAGCGTGACGGCCGAGCCGGCCTTCATCGACGCCTACGGTGCCGCGCTCACCGCCCTCGGCCACACCCTCGCACCGGCCGGCGACGCCTTCACCAGCGCCGCGGAGATCGGTGCGGCGACGGCGATCGAGTTCGGGCCGAAGTCGTTGCTGACCGCGGTCGCCGAGCCGACCCGACGCGGCACGGGATCCGCCGCGGTGGTCGACAAGAAGTAGCCGTCCGAGCGCCTGCCACACTGGAGGGCGTGAGCTATCCCTTCCTCAAGGGCCACGGCACCGAGAACGACTTCGTGGTCCTGCCCGACCCCGACGGCACGGTCCACGGCGACCTGTCGGTGGAGCGGGTGCGCGCGCTGTGCGACCGCCGGGCCGGCCTCGGCGCCGACGGGGTGCTGCGTGCGGTGCGCCAGGACGGCGGCTGGTTCATGGACTACCGCAACTCCGACGGCTCGGTCAGCGAGATGTGCGGCAACGGTGTCCGGGTCTTCGCGCGCTACCTCCACGACCACCAGGGCGAGCCGTTCCCGATGCGCATCGGCACCCGCGACGGCGTGAAGGTCCTCGACCGTGCCGGCGACGAGCTCACCGCGGACATGGGTACGCCGGAGGTGCTGGGCGAGACGAAGGTGTCGGTCGACGGCCGGAGCTGGGCCGCGCAGCACGTGTCGATGGGCAACCCGCACGCCGTCGCGTTCGTCGACGACCTCGCCGACGCCGGCCACCTCCTCGAGGCGCCCGAGCACGACCCCGAGGTCTACCCCCACGGGGTCAACGTCGAGTTCGTCGTCCGGCGCGGCGAGCACCACGTCGCCATGCGCGTGCACGAGCGCGGAGCCGGCGAGACCCGCTCCTGCGGCACCGGCGCCTGCGCCGTCGCGGTCGCGACTGCCCTCGCCGACGGCGCGCCGCGCGGGACGGCGTACCGCGTCGACGTGCCCGGTGGCACCCTCCACGTCACCTGGACCGAGGACGACCGGGTCCTGATGACCGGTCCCGCGGTGCTCGTGGCCGAGGGCGAGACCGACCTCTGAGGGCGAGCGCCGGAGCCGGAGATCGGACGTCCTAGGATCCGGGACATGGACATCACCGGATCGACCGCCATCGTCACCGGCGGCGCGAGCGGCATCGGTGCCGCCGTCGCGCGCGCCCTCGCCACGAAGGGCGCCGTCGTCGTGGTCGCCGACCTCAACGCCGAGAAGGGCGAGGCCCTGGCCTCCGAGATCGGCGGCGTCTTCGCGTCCGTCGATGTTACGAGGACCGACCAGGTCACCGCGGCCGTCGAGGCGGCCGCCGAGATCGCGCCCCTGCGTGCCTGCGTGAACTCCGCCGGCATCGGCTGGGCGCAGCGCACCATCGGCCGCGACGGTCTGCTCGAGCAGGCCCACGACCTCGACGCCTTCCGCAAGGTCGTCGAGATCAACCTGATCGGCACCTTCGACATGACCCGCCAGGCCGCCACCGTGATGAGCCGCAACGAGCCCGACGCCGACGGCCAGCGCGGCGCGATCGTCAACCTCGCCTCGGTCGCCGCGTTCGACGGCCAGATCGGGCAGGCGTCCTACTCCGCCTCCAAGGGCGGCGTCGTCGGCATGACCCTCCCGGTCGCACGCGACCTGTCCGCCGCCGGCATCCGGCTCAACACGGTCGCACCCGGCCTGATCGACACCCCGATCTACGACGCGTTCCCCAACCCCGACGAGTTCAAGGCCAACCTCGGCGCCAACGTGCTCTTCCCCAAGCGCCTCGGCCACGCCGCGGAGCTCGCCAGCATGGTCGTGGAGTGCCTCACCAACTCCTACATGAACGGCGAGACCATCCGCGTCGACGGCGGTATCCGGATGCCACCCAAGTGAGCTGACGTTTCCACCCGGCGCGCCCGGGGTAGTCGGGCTGTCATGGGGACGTCGACGCGAGCGAGTGCAGTGCTGGTGCTGCTCGGGGCCGGCCTCGCCGGCGGCGTCGCGACCAGCCCGTCGGCGTACGCCGCCCCGGTGCCGTGCACCCAGACGTTCCCCGCGGTGTCGACCTCGGGCAGCACCATCGCTCCCTACGGCCGGGCCGTCTTCCGCGTGCAGGTGAACGGGGGCTGGAGCGAGCAGGCGCGGGTCACGGACGTCGACGTCCATCTCGGGCTCGACGTCCAGGCAGCCGACACGTCTCTCGTCCTGACACTGCAGCACTCCCAGGGCCCGACGAGCACGCTGATGTCCCGACCTGCCTCGCCCGGCGGCTACGACATCACCCTCGACGACGAGGCCGGCCCGTGGCCGCTCGGTGCCACGGGCGGGCGCTACCAGCCGGAGCAACCCCTCGCTCGACTCGACGGCCTCAGGGCCGGCAGCCTGTGGGTCCTGGAGGCCAACAACTACGGCGGCGGCCCCGTCGCCACGAGCAACATGCTCGTCACGGTCACGAGCGACAGGTGCGACACGGACGGCGACGGCGTCGAGGACACGTCCGACAACTGCCCGAGCGCCGCCAACGCCGACCAGGTCGACTGGGACGGCGACGGAACCGGCAACGTCTGCGACCCGACCCCGGGCACCGCACCCGTCGTGTCTCCGCCGCCGGTCACGGGGGTCCCGACCACTCCGGGGTGCTCGGCGTCCTGCGCCTACCCGCGCACCGTCGACCTCGACCACCGCTCCAAGAAGAAGCGCCTCGCCGGCACGGTCTCCTCCGTCGCGGTCGGCTGCCGCCGCGAGGTGCCGGTCACCATCTGGCGCCAGCGCACGGGCACGGACCGCAAGGTCCTCGTCGTCACCACCGGGCGCACCGGGCACTACGTCGTCCGGGCACCGCGGCGGCCGGGTCGCTACTACGCCACGGTCGGCTCGGCGGCCGAGCCGCTGTGCGGCACCGACCGTTCACGAACGGTTCGGGTGAAGCATCGTTGAAGTCGGCCGTCCGGACTAACCTGACCGCGTGGTCGGGGGACGGACGGTGCTCGCGGTTGCAGCGGTGACAGCCGCTGCGACGCTCTCCAGCGCCGGTACGACGCCGACGGCGCGCGCCACGGTCCCCTGCACGCTGGCGCAGCCCGCCCTGGTCGCTGCGACGGACGTGCAGCCGGGAGAGACCGTGGGACGCTCGTTCACGCTGGCACCTCCGGACGGCCGCACGGACCTGTCCATCGCCGACGTCGACGTCGCCTTCTCCTTCGACGACTACACCAGCGGCCCGGAGATCCACATCGCTCACGGGGGTGTCAACCTCCAGCTGATGGGGCCCTACACACCCAGCCCGGCGGGCGGTCCGTTCTCCCTGACCTTCGACGACGAGGCTGCTGCGCCCCTGGCTCCGGACTCGTCGTCCGGGGGCCGCTACAAGCCGCCGCAGGTCGACGGTTTCCTGCCGCTCGCGGCGTTCGACGCAACGCCGGTGGGCGGGGCGTACTCGATCTCTGTCACCAACTACTCCTCGGCTCCGGTCCGGCTCCGTGACTGGACGCTGGTCATCACCCCGAGCGCCTGCGACGCCCCACCGCCGACCACCACGCCGCCGAGCTGCACGGTGGCGTGCGCGTATCCCCGCACGGTGGGGATCAAGCACCGGCGCAAGACGCACCGGTTGACCGGCCGGGTCGCCTCCGTCGCGACCGGCTGCAGCAGCCGGGTGCCGGTCACGATCTGGCGTGTCGGTCGGTCGAAGGACCGCAAGGTCCTCGTCGTCACGACCCGGGGGAGCGGGGCGTACGCCACCAAGGCGCCGCGGCGGGCCGGCCGCTACTACGCGACGGTCGGGTCAACGATCGAGCCGCTGTGCGGCGCCGACCGCTCGCGGACGGTCCGGGTGAAGCGTCGCTGACCCTCGACCCGGTGGTCTAGCCCGAGGCGAGCAGTTCTGCCGTTTTCGGCGTGTCCGCTATACGAACGGTGCATGGTCATGCAGGGAGAGGCGTAACGCCCGCCACATCGAGTCGGGATCGGGGGAGTGAGCACCATGACGCAGTCGCTCGACGCGACGTTCCACAGCGACGCCGCCGGCGTCCAGGCCGCCGACGACGGCGAGCTCGCCTCGCTCGTCCGGCGCTGGATGACGGCCGGCCGCCAGGAGCGCCTGCGTCGTGACACCGTGCTGCGCGTGGCACCTCCCGTCGAGGATGTCGAGCCCGTGCTCGAGGCCGAGGCCGACCTACAGGTGGAGGTCGAGGTGGAGGTGGACGCACCGCAGGCCGCGCTCGAGGCCGACGTCGAGCACGACGCCGTCGCCGAGACCGAGGTCGTGGCCGAGGCACCCGTCGACGCCCCCACCGCGCCGGCGGCACCGTCGCTCCAGGCACCCGCCCCCCGTACGCCGCCGCTGCCGTACCGCCCGACGGCGGAGGAGACCGAGCACGCGCGGCGCATCGCGGTGCTCATCGACGCCCGACGGGTGGACGACGACGTCGCTGCCGGACTGCTCTCCCGCCTCGGCGAGCGCGGCACGGTCAACGTGTGCCGCGCCTACGCCGACTGGAGCCGATCGGACCTCGGGGCCTGGGTCGGCCGGATGCGTCGGCAGGGCCTGCACTCCTTCCACCAGTTCGCCGACGACGACGAGCAAGCGCTGGTCGCGATGGCGATCGACGCCGTCGACATCGCCCGCGACGCCGCGATCGACGAGATCGTCATCGTCGGTGACATGACCTCGATGCTGCCGCTGGTCCACCGCCTGCACGCTGCCGGCGTACGTGTCGTCGTGGTCGGCCCCGGGCACACGCCCCACGACGTCCGTGGCGCGTGCGACGAGTTCATCGACACCGCCCTCGTGAGCACCCACGAGATCGCCCCGGTGGGTCGACACCGCGCCTGACGGGCGGTCGTTTCCTTTACCTTCGCGGTGGTTTGGCGCTTCGGCGCCGGGGGAACGGGCCACCCATGGGACAGCACCTCGGGAGCAAGGTCTTCGTCGGCACGGCGCTCGCGGTGGTCGCCGCGCTCGGCATCACCCAGCCCGGCGCATCCGCCCAGTCGGCGCCCGCACCGAGCATGCTGCCACCCACGACGGTCTGCCCGATCGCGCCCGAGCAGCCGACCGACGGCAGCGCGCAGTCGATCCCGCAGGACCCGTGCGAGCCGCCCATCTACGACTCCGACGGCGACGGGTGGGAGGACTACGCGGACAACTGTCCGCAGGTCCCGAACCCCGGCCAGGAGGACACCGACAGCGATGGCTTCGGCGACGTGTGCGACCCGACGCCGACCGGCGAGCCCACCACGCCACCCACGTCGAACCCGCCGACGTCCGAGCCGCCCACGACTCCGCCCACGACCAACCCGCCGACCACGCCCCCGACCAGCACGCCGACCAGCACTCCCACGGTCCCGCACCCGAGCCCCACGACGGCTCCGATCGCCCCGCCCGTCGCGATCCCGGGCTGCGTGACCGGCTGCCTCTACCAGCGCGAGGTCGGCCTCGAGGTCAAGGGGTCCAAGCTCCGCGGCACCGTCACCTCGCCGGCGTCGGGGTGCCGCACCGGAGCGACGGTCACCGTGTGGCGCGTGCACAAGAAGGCCGACCGTCGCCTGGTGGTCGTGTCGGCCAAGTCCAACGGTGCGTTCGCCACCAAGCGCCCCGCGAAGGCGGGCAAGTACTACG
The DNA here is from genome assembly GCF_900105585.1 of Nocardioides exalbidus. Taxonomy (NCBI): domain Bacteria; kingdom Bacillati; phylum Actinomycetota; class Actinomycetes; order Propionibacteriales; family Nocardioidaceae; genus Nocardioides; species Nocardioides exalbidus. The sequence goes on along the minus strand of NZ_FNRT01000002.1, from coordinate 627,061 downwards.
TCACCGTCACCTCGCCCGAGCAGCCGATGTGCGCCCCGGCGACCTCGCCCCGGGTGAAGGTCAAGCGCTGACGCCACCCGCGCCCTGTTCGCCCACGGCACTGCTCGGTTGTTCGCCGTCGGCGCTCGCTTGATGTTCGCCTTCGGCACTGCCCTGTTGTTCGCCTTCGGCGAAGTCGTTCGCGCAGGTCAGGCGGGCGACCTACCCTTGAGGGCATATGACGAACGCACCTGACCTCCCCGCGGCCGACTTCACGCTGCGTGACGCCCTCGACGCGACCCGCGCCTGGGACGACGACACCATCGAGCTCGACGACCAGCTCCTCGACGACACCTCCGACGAGTGGGGTGAGTCCGGCTACGCCGACGACGGCGATCCCGAGGAGCTGACGGTCGGCGCCCAGGAGCTGGCCGAGCGCCACGCCCTGCGCCGCGTCGCCGCCCTGCGCACCGAGCTCGAGGACATCACCGAGGTCGAGTACCGCCAGCTCCGGCTGGAGAAGGTCGTCCTCGTCGGCGTCTGGACCGAGGGGTCCGTCACCGACGCCGAGAACTCGATGGCCGAGCTCGCGCTGCTCGCCGAGACCGCCGGCTCGGAGGTCCTCGAGGCCGTCTTCCAGCGCCGCCAGTCGCCCGACCCCGCCACCTACATCGGCCGCGGCAAGGTCGAGGCGATCCGCGAGATCGTCCAGGCCACCGGCGCCGACACGGTCATCTGCGACGGCGAGCTCGCGCCCAGCCAGCTGCGCAACCTCGAGGACCGGATCAAGGTCAAGGTCGTCGACCGCACCGCGCTGATCCTCGACATCTTCGCCCAGCACGCGAAGAGCAAGGAGGGCCAGGCGCAGGTCGAGCTGGCCCAGCTGCAGTACATGAAGCAGCGCCTGCGCGGCTGGGGTGGCAACCTCTCCCGACAGGCCGGCGGTCGCGCCGCCGGCGGTGACGGTATCGGTGGCCGCGGCCCCGGTGAGACCAAGATCGAGACCGACCGCCGCCGGATCAACACCAAGATCGCCAAGCTGCGCCGCGAGCTCAAGGACCTGCGCAGCACCCGCGACGTCAAGCGCCAGTCGCGCCGTCGCAACCACGTGCCGAGCGTCGCCATCGCCGGCTACACCAACGCCGGCAAGTCCTCGCTCCTCAACCGGCTGACCGACGCCGGCGTGCTCGTCGAGGACGCGCTCTTCGCGACCCTCGACCCCACCACGCGTCGTACGACGACCTCGGACGGTCGCGTCTACACGATGTCCGACACCGTCGGGTTCGTCCGCCACCTCCCGCACGACCTCGTCGAGGCGTTCCGCTCGACGCTGGAGGAGGTCGCCGACTCCGACCTGCTGCTCCACGTGGTCGACGGCTCGCACCCCGACCCCGAGGGCCAGATCGCCGCGGTGCGCCAGGTGCTCGCCGAGATCGGCGCCAACAAGGTCCCCGAGATCATCGTGATCAACAAGGCCGACGCCGCCGACCCGCTGGTGATCAGCCGGCTGCTGGCACGAGAGCCGCACAGCGTCGTGGTGAGCGCGAGGACCGGGGAGGGCATCGAGGCCGCGCTCGCCACCATCGAGTCCGAGCTGCCGCGTCCGCAGGTCGAGTTCGACGTGCTGCTGCCATACGAGCGCGGCGACCTGGTGAACCGGATCCACCAGGAGGCCGAGATCGGCTCGATGGAGCACACCGGCGACGGCACGGTGGTCGCCGGTCGCGCCAATGCCGACCTGGCGGGGGAGCTGGCGGCGTACAGTCGCTGACGTTTTGCGTCCTCGGGCGTGCGGAACCTTCGGGTGAAGTCACCCGTTGACGTCTCCGGCGCCCGATTTCGGGCGACCGTCACCCCTAAGGAAGTATGTCGCGCATGTCACGTGGTGTCTGGATCCGCTTCTTCCTCGTGCTCGGCCTCCTGGTCGGGTGCGCGGCACTCGCGATCAACGTCAAGCCCAACCTCGGTCTCGACCTCAAGGGCGGCGCGCAGTTCGTCTTCCAGGCCGAGGGCACCGACGCCACGCCAGCCACGGCCGAGAACGTCGACAAGACCCTGCAGGTCCTCCGCGGGCGTGTGGACGCGCTGGGTGTCGCGGAGTCGACCGTCATCCGGCAGGGCGAGAACCGCATCCTCGTCGAGCTGCCGGGCGTCACCAACGACGCCGAGGCGCAGCGGGCCGAGGAGCGCATCGGCTCGACCGCCAAGCTGACCATCCACGAGGTGCTCGCCACCGCACAGGCCGACGCGAAGCCCAGCAAGAAGGGCGACCAGGTCCTGGTGTCCGACCAGGGCGACACGATCGAGATCGGCCCGACGGTCATCCAGGGTGACGAGATCACCGGCGCGAGCGCGCAGCAGCCGCAGAACAGCGTCGACTGGGTCGTCGGCATCGACTTCAACGGCAAGGGTGGCGACACCTGGGCCGACATCACCGGCAAGGCCGCCTGCAACCCGTCCGGCGACCCCAAGCGCCGCATCGCGATCGTCCTCGACGGTGAGGTGATCTCCTCGCCCGAGGTCAACACCGACGTCGGCTGCGACGTCGGCATCCGCGGCGGCAGCACCCAGATCACCGGCAGCTACACCGCCACCCAGGCCGGCGACCTCGCCGCGCTCATCGAGGGTGGTTCGCTGCCGCTCGAGCTGTCGCCGATCTCCGACCGCCTCGTCGGTCCCTCGCTCGGCGCCGCGGCGATCGACCAGTCCATCGAGGCCGGCATCATCGGCATCGTCCTGACCGGCCTGTTCATCATCATCGTCTACCGCCTCGTCGGCTTCGGCGCGACGCTCGCGCTGGCGTCGTACGCCCTCCTCGCCTACGCCATGCTCGTCGGCCTCGGATCGACGCTGACGCTGCCGGGCCTCGCCGGCTTCGTGCTCGCCATCGGCATGGCGATCGATGCCAACGTCCTCGTCTTCGAGAGAGCCAGGGAGGAGTACGCCGCCTACCCATCGGCAGGGTTCCGGCGCGCCCTCGCCGTCGGCTTCAACAAGGCGTGGAGCGCGATCATCGACTCCAACGTCACCACCCTGCTGGCCGCCGGCCTGCTGTTCTTCCTGGGCTCCGGGCCGATCAAGGGCTTCGGTGTCACGCTGACCATCGGTGTCATCGCGTCGATGATCTCCGCGCTCATCGTCGCCCGCGTGCTGTGCGACCTCCTGGTCTCCAACCGGCCGGTCTCGCGTCGTCCGCGCCTCACCGGCCTCAGCGACGTCGGTGCGGTGCGCAAGTGGCTCGAGAAGAAGAACCCGCAGATCATGCCGCGCCGCAAGATCTGGCTCGGCATCTCCGCCGCCGCGCTCGTCGTGGCCGTCACCGGCATCGTCACCCAGGGCCTCAACCTCGGCGTCGAGTTCACCGGTGGGCGCCAGCTCGACTACTCGGTGACCAAGGACACCTCCGTCGACCAGGCGCGCCAGGCAGTCGCCGACGCCGGCTTCCCGGAGGCCGTCGTGCAGACGGCCGAGAGCGGCTTCACCGTCCGCACCGGTGAGATCAGCAACGACGAGGAGCAGAAGATCGAGGCCGAGCTGGCCAAGGTCGGCGGCGACGTCACCAAGGTCGACGACCAGACCATCGGGTCGTCGCTGGGCAAGGAGCTGCGCAACAACGCGCTCATCGCGTTCGGCGTGGCCTTCCTGGCGCAGCTGCTCTACCTCGCGATCCGCTACAAGTGGACCTTCGGCTTCTCCGCCGTCGTCGCGATGGCGCACGACGTGATCCTCGTGGTCGGTCTCTTCGCCTGGCTCCACAAGCCGATCGACGGCATCTTCCTGGCTGCCGTGATGACGATCGTCGGACTCTCGGTCAACGACTCCGTCGTCGTCTTCGACCGCATCCGCGAGCGCTGGTACGGCTCCAAGCCCGACGCCGACTTCATGGAGATGGCCAACACCGCCGCCGTCGAGACGATGCCCCGCACGGTCAACACCGGCCTCGGCGCGATGTTCATCCTGGCCGCGCTCGCCGTCATCGGCGGCGACTCCCTCCAGGACTTCGCGATCGCCCTCCTCGTCGGACTCGTCATCGGCACGCTGTCCTCGGTCTTCGTGGCCACCCCGATGCTGACCTACCTCCACCAGCGCTTCCCGATGAGCCGGGTCAAGCGCGAGAAGGTCGTCCGCGCCCCCGAGGACTCCGGCGCCGTCGTCTGACGCCTCCTGCCGCGAGTCACCGGATATCCGGTGACCGCCCCGCTTGTCGGCCGAGATCTCGGCCGACAAGCGGGAGACTCGGGTGCAAAGGTTCGATCGGCCGCGCCCCCACCTTGCCCGGTCGTCGTACGCTCTGCCCATGCTGTGGTTGCTGCTGATCGTCGTGCTGGGCGTGGTCGCGTACAAGTACCGCGTGAAGATCCTGGCCAGGCTCCTCGGCCAGCCCGAGCGGCGCATCGAGCGCCAGATCGGCCGCAAGAAGAACTACTGACGTCCCTTGTGGATGGCGTACGACGTCGTGTCGGCGCCGCCCCGTAGGGTGCTCTGGTGCCTGAGCCCGACACCTCCTCCAGCCGAGTCGCGACCGTGCTGGCCCAGGCCGTCTCGGCGCTCGGCGGGCAGCAGCGCGACGGCCAGGTCCAGATGGCGACCGAGGTCGCGGAGGCGATGGAGGACGGCCGCCACCTGCTCGTCCAGGCCGGGACCGGCACCGGCAAGTCGCTGGGCTACCTCGTCCCGGCGATGCTGCACGACAAGCGCGTCGTGGTCGCCACCGCGACCCTGGCCCTCCAGCACCAGCTCGTCGAGCGCGACCTACCCCGGCTGGTCGAGGCGGTCAAGGACGTGCCCGGCCTCGACACGTCCTACGCCGTCCTCAAGGGCCGCTCCAACTACGCCTGCCTCCACCGGATCCGCGCCGGGGTCCCCGACGACCAGGGCACGTTGGTCGACGTCCCCATGGGCTCGATGGCCGAGAAGGTCCTCGAGCTGCGGGCGTGGGCCGAGGAGGAGTCCGAGCAGAAGGGCAGCGGTGAGCGCGACAACGCCCCGCGCCACACCGACCGCGAGTGGCGCCAGGTCTCGGTCAGCCACCGCGAGTGCCTCGGTGCCGCGAAGTGCCCCTTCGGCGCGGAGTGCTTCGCCGAGCTCGCGCGTGAGAAGGCGCAGCGCAGCCACCTGATCGTCACCAACCACTCGCTCCTCGCGATCGACGCGATCGAGGAGGTGCCGATGATCCCCGACTACGACACCGTCGTCATCGACGAGGCGCACGAGCTGACCGCCCGCGTCACCCAGGCCGCGACCGACGAGCTCGCGGCCGCCGACATCGAGCGCGCCGCCCGGCGCTCGAGCCGCTGGACCGCCGACGCGGACGGCGATCCGGCGGGCGACCTCGAGGACGCCGCCCAGCAGCTGGCCGAGGCGTTCGAGGCGACGCCGCCCGGGCGGATCGACCAGGTCTCGCAGCAGCTGTCCGACGCCCTGGTGCTCGTCCGTGACGCCGCGCGCGCCTGCCTGTCGGCGTACCCCCGCGAGTCCGGTGGCGGTGGCGGCGAGGGCGATGCCGGGCGCACCCAGGCCAGGGGCATGGTGCAGGAGGTGTTCGTCAACGCCGAGCGGATGGCCGCCGGCTCGCAGGCCGACGTGCTGTGGCTCGGCGAGGCGCGCGACCGGTTCCCGGCGCGGCTGCACGTCGCGCCGCTCCAGGTCTGGGGCCCGATGCGCGACAAGCTGCTCACCGACAAGACGGTCGTCTTCACCAGCGCCACGTTGATGCTCGGCGGCGAGTTCGGCGCGGTCGCCACCTCGCTCGGGCTCAAGCCCACTGAGCGGATCGGCCACCAGGTCGCGACCACCGACGCCGACGACGCGCTGCCCTGGAAGGGCATCGACGTCGGCTCGCCCTTCGACTACGGCCAGCAGTCGATCCTCTACGTCGCCCGCCACCTGCCGCAGCCCGGCCGCGACGGCCTCGGACAGGCGCAGCTCGACGAGATCTGCGAGCTCGTCGACTCCCTCGACGGTCGCACGCTCGGGCTGTTCTCGTCCCGACGCGCCGCGGAGACCGCGGCCGAGGCGGTGCGTGCCCGGCTGCCCCACCTGACCACGCTCGCGCAGGGCGACGCGCAGCTTCCCGAGCTCGCCAAGCAGTTCGTCGAGGATCCCCACACCTGCCTGTTCGGCACGCTGTCGCTGTGGCAGGGCCTCGACGTCCCGGGCGACACCTGCCAGCTCGTGATCATCGACCGGATCCCCTTCCCGCGCCCTGACGACCCGCTGATGTCCGCGCGGCAGAAGGCGGCCGACCAGGCCGGTGGCAACGGCTTCATGCAGGTCGCCGCGACCCACGCCGCGCTGCTGATGGCGCAGGGCGCCGGACGCCTGATCCGCACCACCACCGACCGCGGCATCGTCGCCGTCCTCGACCCGCGCCTCGAGACGGCGCGCTACGGACGGTTCCTCAAGGCCTCCCTGCCGCCGATGTGGTCGACGACCGACCCGGCGCTGGTGCGCCAGGCGCTGTCGAGGCTGGGTCAGGCGAAGAGCGCGTAGGCGATCACGCCGACGACGACGAGGATCGCGACGAGGATCAGGTAGAGGGCGGGTCCGCCCGAGCTCACCTCGGTGATCGCGGACGACCTCGTCGGCTCGTACGACGACCGCGCGGGCGCCGCCTGCGGCTGCGGCGCCGACACCGGCTGCGGGGCGGCCTGCGGATGCGGCTGCGCCTCGGGCGCGGGTCCGGGGACCGGAGGCGCCTGCTCGGGCGGCGCGCCTCCTGACGCGCGTCGGGCGGTCTCCGCGGCGGCGAGGTCCAGCCAGGTGTCGACCTCGCCGATGTCGTACCCCTGGCGCAGCCGCACCGGGGTGAAGCGCAGGTCAGTGATCCGCTCGGCGCCGAAGCGCGGCTCGGCGAGCTCGAGGTTCTCGAAGATCAGGTCGATGGCCTGGTCGACCTCCTGCATGTCGTAGCCCTCGCGCAGCGAGGTGGTCGAGAAGCGCGGGCGGTCGAGCGTCATCATGCCTCCACGTCGGTCGGGTAGCCGAAGAGCTGGTAGTCGCGGCGGTACATCCGTGCCACGAGGTCGCGCAGCTCGGCCGACACCTGGCGGTCGCGGCCGCCGGGTGCGGTCTGGTTCTTCGGAGCGGTGGGCACGGCCGGCGCCCCGATCCGCTCGCACACCTCGGCGAAGTCGCGGTCGAAGGTCTCGAGCCGGCCGACGAAGTCGACGCGGTTGAGGTCGATCATCCGGCTCTGGAGCGTCAGGTGCTGGTCGGTGCCCGGCACCGCGCCGAGGTCGTGGGTCGCGGTCCACGCGGCGAACTCCTCGATCACCTGCATCCGCGCGTGCGTCGCCGGGTCGAAGTCGTAGTAGTTGTTGTCCACGACCTTGTCGTGCCACGCCGACACGAAGCGGTCGAGCGGGTCGCGGACGAACGCGAACGTGAAGTAGTCGGCGTACGACTCCCACGGGTAGCGGATCCGCATGGCGTGGTCGACGTCGAGGACCACGCCGTTGCTCTCGCAGTGGTGCCGGATCGTGCGCGTGGCGACCTTCGCCACGCGGTACCAGACGAACCGGTGCGAGTGGCTGATCGTGAGGTTGTACGCCAGGGGGCTGAGCCAGCCGGACTCCTCGCCGGCGGTCGCGAGCCGGTCGAGCTCCGCCTCACCGGGCGGCGTGAGCCGGCGCCGGTTGCCGGGTCGGGTGCGGAACAGCTCGGGATCAGGTCGCGACATCGCCGCTCAGCCTAGGCGGTTGAGCAGCCCCGCGTGGAACGAACGAGGCGCATCGAGACCCCGACCGGTCAGCCGAACGCGATCCGCCCTCGCAGCGCCTCCGGGTCGGCGACCGGCTCGTCCTTGGTCTCGGCGATGAGCTCGCGCGCCTGGTCGACGCTGTCCCACACGTTCCACAGCAGCACGCCGCGCACGTGCCCGGACTTCAGGTAGTAGACGACGCCGGTGCCGACCTCGCCGTCCTTCCAGTCCTCGACCAGGTCGAGGTCGCTCTTCGTCTCGCCGACGGCCTCGTAGCCGTGGTCGAGGATGTCGGACCAGAAGAAGGGCGTGTAGTCGTAGGTCTCGTCGCTGCCGGTCATGGCCTTGCCGGCGGCCTCACCGGACTTCTCGGCGTGGTCGACGTGCTCGACGCGACGACGGCCGAGCAGCGCGTCGTCGTACGCCGCCACGTCGCCCGCGGCCCACACGTCCTCGGCGCTGGTGCGCAGGTGCTCGTCGACGACGATGCCGTTGTCGACCTCGAGCCCCGCAGCGTCCGCCAGACCGGTGCGGGGGAGCACCCCGACGCCGATGACCGCGCCGTCGGCAGTGATGTCGGTGCCGTCCTCGAGGCTGATCCGGACGCCGCCGTCCTCCTCCTGCCCACCCTCGACCGAGCCGTGCACGATCGTGACGCCCTTGTCGGCGAAGGCCTTGGTCAGCGTCGCGGCCAGCGCGCGCGGGAACATCTGCTCCTGCACGTCCTCGAGGTCGAGCACGAGCGTGACGGTCACGCCGTTCTGCACGAGGGCGGAGGTGATCTCCGACCCGATGTAGCCACCGCCGACGACCACGACGTGGCTGCCCTCCCCGGCGAACGCGCGCAGCCGCTCGTAGTCCGCGGCCGTGCGGTAGTAGACCACCCGCGGGCCGGGGTCGATGCCGAGCACGCGCGGCTCGGCGCCGGTGGCGAGCAGCAGCTTGCCGTAGGACACCGACGTCCCGTCAGCCAGGCGTACGACGTGCGCGCCCGGATCGATCTCCGTCACGGTCGTGTCGGTGACCAGGTCGACCGCGTCGTCCTCGTCGAGGTCGCCGGCCAGGTCGGAGTCGGCGAGCGTCTTGTCGTCGTCGAGCCAGAGGTCCTTGGACAGGTCCGGGCGGTAGAGCGGCCTCGCGGGCTCGGACCCGAGCACGGCGATCGTGCCGCCCCCGTCCCCGGACCGGATCCCCTTCACTGCACTGGCAGCGGTGACGCCTGCTCCGACGATGACGTAGTCGTACGACTCCTTGATGGCGCTCATCTGGCCATCGTGTCCGGCGGATACGGCCGTTTCAACGCACGAACGGGTGGACACCCGTGGAGGTGTCCACCCGTGCGATGGTTGAGCAGGGCGCCCCGCGCCCGTGTCGAGACCCAGCTCAGATGCTGCGCAGGACCGCCGTCACAACGCCGAGGATCGTGGCGTTGTCACCCGGGATCGGGTCGTACGCGGTGTTGTGCGGCAGCAGCCAGACGTGGCCGTCCTTGCGCTGGAACGTCTTGACGGTGGCCTCGCCCTCGATCATCGCGGCGACGATCTGGCCGTTCTCGGCCGTCTGCTCCTGGCGGATGACGACGTAGTCGCCGTTGCAGATGGCCGCGTCGACCATCGAGTCACCGGAGACCTCGAGGAGGAAGAGCGTGCCGTCGCCGACGAGCTGCTTGGGCAGCGGAAAGACGTCGGTGACCTGCTCCTCGGCGAGGATCGGGCCACCGGCGGCGATGCGGCCCACGACGGGGATGTTGACCGCGGTCGGCGAGACGTCGCCGATGCCGGTCTCGTCGACGCTCGACTCGTCGCCGCTGGAGATCGAGCGACGGGCGGCCATCACCTCGGGCAGGAACACCTCGAGGGCGCGCGGACGGTTGGGGTCGCGCTTGAGGAAGCCCTTGCTCTCGAGCACGCGCAGCTGGTGGGCGACGCTCGAGGAGGAGGTCAGGCCGACGGCCTGGCCGATCTCGCGCATCGACGGCGGGTAGCCCTTGGACTCGATGGAGTCCTTGATGGTCGCGAGCACGCGCTGCTGGCGCGGGGTCAGGCCCGTCGCGTCCGGGGGACCGTCGGGCATCTCGATGACGTTCTTGTCGTCTGACTTGGCCATCTGTGGAACCTCTCGACGCATGTCTGGACGGGCTGGTGGTGCGACTGCCGGACCAGGCCGGCTGTGCGAGCACCGTAGCCCGAACCGAGGGGCGTGATCAAACATCTGTTCGAAGCCGCGTGTCGCGCGAGACCGGTGGCGACACGCCGAACATTTGTTCAACAGGGGTCTTGCATCGTTCGAACACGTGCTCTAACGTCGTACACCTGTTCGATCGAACGTCTGATCGACAACCACCCACTGTCGGTGGCTGTCGCTAGACATTCCTCCGACAACTTCCACCCGGCTGATCTTCCCCAGGAGGCCACACCATGAGCACCCTCAGCCTTTCTCCGGTCTTCACCGCCAGCCCCGCCACCGCTCGCCCGCGTTCGACCGTGCGGCTGACGCGACGTGGCCGGCTCGTCGTCTTCCTGACGTCGCTCTTCCTCGTCCTCGGCGTGGCGATCATGCTGGCCGGCGGTGCCGTCGGCACCGACTCGGCCGGCCAGCCCGTGCCGACCGAGGTCGTCCAGGTCGCCCCCGGCGACACCCTCTGGGGCATCGCCAGCGACATCGCCACCGAAGGTGACGTCCGCGGGATGATGACCCAGATCGAGCGGCTCAACGCCCTCGACTCCGCCAGCCTCACGGCTGGCCAGAAGCTCCGCGTCCCGGTCGTCACCGAGTAGGCGCAGAGGCCTCCATCAGCCGCTTCGACCCCGGCTGGTGGACCAAGGGGAAGGCGAGGGGCGGGCCATGTGCCCGCCCCTCGGCGCATTTCGGTTTGTCCACAGGCTTTGCCGACGCACTGGTTCGAGACGCTCCGTCATGGGTAACTTGACTGCGTTCAACGCTCTCGGGAAGGCCCACTCGATGCACGTACGCCGCGCCCTCGCGCTCGCCCTGGTCGCACCCCTGCTCCTCGCCGGGTGCTCCGACGACCCCGAGCCCAAGCCGAAGATGCCGGAGACGTCGACCTCGACGCCCACGGATGAGCCGACGGAGACCGAGACGCCTGAGGCCGAGAGCGCGGAGGAGTTCATCCGGCGCTGGGTGAAGGCGGGCGACGAGATGCAGGTGACTGGGGACACCGCCGAGTACGACGCCATGACGCCAAAGTGCTCGCCTTGTCAGGCGTTCGTCGACAACGTGAGCGAGGTGTACGCCGCCGGTGGAAGCGCCGAGTTCGCCGGTTCGACCATCGTGAGCATCAAGCAACTCGGCAAGACGCCTCCCACCTTCAACCTCACGAAAGATCTACCCGACACGGTCATCTCGCGACCGGGTGAGGCCCCGGAAACCCTGCCGGGAGGGCGCACCACGCTGAGAGTCACGCTTGGCAAGGCATCGGGCAATTGGGTCGTGACCCACTTTGGAATCCTGTGAAGCCCTTTCATGCACTCCGAGCCCTCGTGCTGGTGGCTGCCCTGCTCATCACTCCAGCTGTTTCGAGTCCAGCTTCTGCCGAGCCATCGCCATGCATCACCGTTGGGTGGGAACAGGCAGATGCCGAATGCCAGTGGACGTATGCCGACTACAGCTCGAGTTCCGGCTCCGGAGATGGGCACACGTGGGTCGTCACGATCCAGTGCAGCAATGGCGGCATCTGCGCTGAGCACGTCGAGTGTCTCGAGAACGGGGAGGAGGGCTTCGTCCACGACGTCTACATGGATGGCACCGACGTCGGCGACGTCTGCGTACCCGAGAGCCAAGTGGAGGAGGTCAACATCGCCGAGCTTGCTATCCGCGAGTTCAAGCGCCTGACGTGGCCCTCGTCCGAGCTCGTCGTCCAACCGCCCGGCGGCAAGACACTGGTCAACCTCGAGACGAACTTCTACACGACCAACGACCAGGTCAGCACGCGGACCGTCACGCTGGCCGGTCGCCGCGTCGAGATCCGTGCGATGCCGTCGTACACCTTCAAGTTCGGCGACGGTCAGAGCACGGCGACGACCAACCCGGGTCGCCCGCACCCGAATCTCGACGTCACCCACGTCTACCTGGCGACCGGCGACGTCGTGGTCAGCGTCGACACCACGTACGCGGGCCAGTTCCGGATCGGCGACGGCGACTGGCAGTCGATCCCGGACGCGCTCACCGTCGCCGGCGCCGGCTCGGACCTCCGGGTCGTCGAGGCGCTGCCCCAGCTCGTCATCCGCTGAGCGCGACGTCCTCGAGCGGACGCCGCGCTAGCGAGCCGCGCGCTTCCCGCCGACCGGCCGAGGAGCAGGAGCGGGGGAGTCGGGGGCCGAGGTGACCCCCAGGGCCCGCATCATCCGGGCGACCAGCAGCAGCCCCACGAAGAGGCACGCGATCGCGCCGAGGCAGGCGAGGGCCATGAAGCCCCAGGCGCCTGAGCTGCCCCCGCGCGCGGCCGTACCGAAGTCGATGGCGGCGTAGACGAGGTAGCCCCAGGCGACCACGCAGACGGTGATCGCCGCGCCCAGGAAGAGCGCCGCGCGGTTGAGGGAGCGGGGCTGGCGAGTGCCACGCCTCGACCCTGCTCGCTTCCCCGTGGACACGGGGAACAGTGTGACGCATGTGACCGGAGGGGGACACCCGAACTGACCACAAACACGGGTCGACACGCCGCCCCGACAGGACTCGAAATCGCTCTGACCTGCAGTTTTGTGAGCGCCGCCAAATTGGTCGGCAGAGGTTCCGCATTCGCTTGCCAAGCATTGTGGTCGGGGCGTACGGTTACCACTACATCTAGTAGTTACACCGCTGTAGTTATCCACATCTGGTGCACAAGCTAGAGGCCGAAGCGCACAGCTTGAGGCTAGTTGTCCACAGGAACATCCCCAAGCCGCACCCTGTTATGAGGGTGTACGAAGCGCGCCCTGACGACGCGAGAGGAGGACCCATGCACTGTCCCTACTGCAAGAACGAGGACACCAAGGTCCTCGACTCCCGCGTCGCCGACGACGGCGGTTCGATCCGCCGCCGGCGCACCTGCTCGGAGTGCGACCGCCGCTTCACGACGATCGAGAAGATGCAGCTCACGGTGCTCAAGCGCTCCGGTGCGACCGAGCCGTTCAACCGCGACAAGGCGATCGCCGGCGTCCGCAAGGCCTGCAAGGGCCGCCCGGTCACCGACGCCCAGCTCGCCTGCCTCGGCCAGGACGTCGAGGACGCCCTGCGCCTGAGCGGCCAGGCCGAGTTCGACGCGAACGACGTCGGCCTGGCGATCCTGGCCCCGCTGCGCGCGCTCGACGAGGTGGCGTACCTCCGCTTCGCGAGCGTCTACCGCGCGTTCGAGTCGGCTGACGACTTCGACGCCGAGATCAAGATGCTGCGGCTCGAACGAGCCGCAGCCGACGATCAGCCCGCCGCCGAATCGGCGCACTCGGGCTGACCCCCAGACGGCCCGGCAGGTAGTGGGGAAGCTGCCTGCCGGGCCTACCAATGCCGCGGACGCATTCCGCACACCTGCAGGACATCAGCACCACCACACGGCAGCACACACCACGAGGGAACGAGGAGCCCGAATGACCGAGACGGCGAGCGCCCGCAGCAAGCGTGCGACGAAGGGCAAGGGTCTGACGCTGGAGCGCGTCTTCAGCACCGAGGGCACCCACCCCTACGACGAGATCACCTGGGAGCGCCGCGACGTCGTCCAGACCAACTGGAAGACCGGCGAGACCGTCTTCGAGCAGCGCGGCGTGGAGTACCCCGACACCTGGTCGGTCAACGCCTCCACGATCGTCACCACCAAGTACTTCCGCGGCGCCGTCGGCACCGACGTCCGCGAGTGGAGCCTCAAGCAGCTCATCGACCGGATCGTGACGACGTACACCAGGGCCGGTGTCGACCACGGCTACTTCGCCACCCCCGGCGACGCCGAGATCTTCGAGCACGAGCTCACCTGGCTCTTGGTCAACCAGTACTTCTCGTTCAACAGCCCCGTGTGGTTCAACGTCGGCACGGCGTCGCCGCAGCAGGTCTCGGCCTGCTTCATCCTCAGCGTCGACGACTCGATGGACTCGATCCTCAACTGGTACAAGGAGGAGGGCTTCATCTTCAAGGGCGGCTCCGGTGCCGGCCTCAACCTCTCCCGCATCCGCTCGTCCAAGGAGCTGCTCAGCTCCGGTGGTACGGCGTCGGGTCCCGTCTCCTTCATGCGCGGCGCCGACGCCTCCGCGGGCACCATCAAGTCGGGCGGCGCGACGCGTCGTGCGGCCAAGATGGTCGTCCTCGACGTCGACCACCCGGACATCGAGGAGTTCGTGATGACGAAGGCGAAGGAGGAGGACAAGATCCGCGCCCTCCGCGACGCCGGGTTCGACATGGACCTCGGTGGCGCCGACATCACCTCGGTCCAGTACCAGAACGCCAACAACTCCGTCCGCGTCACCGACGAGTTCATGCGCGCCGTCGAGGACGGCACCGAGTTCGGCCTCCGCTCGCGCGGCACCGGCGAGGTCATCGAGACCGTCGACGCCCGCGACCTCTTCCGCAAGATCAGCGAGGCCGCGTGGGCCTGCGCCGACCCGGGTCTGCAGTACGACGACACGATCAACGACTGGCACACCAACCCCGAGACCGGCCGCATCACCGCGTCCAACCCGTGCTCGGAGTACATGTCGCTCGACAACTCGTCCTGCAACCTGGCCTCGCTCAACCTGCTGAAGTTCCTCAAGGACGACGACACCTTCGACGCCGCCCTGTTCGCCAAGGCCGTCGAGTTCATCATCACCGCGATGGACATCTCGATCTGCTTCGCCGACTTCCCGACCGAGCCGATCGGCAAGACCACGGTCGACTACCGCCAGCTCGGCATCGGCTACGCGAACCTCGGCGCGCTGCTCATGGCCATGGGCCTCGGGTACGACTCCGAGGGCGGCCGCTCGATGGCTGCCGCGATCACGTCCCTCATGACCGGCACGTCCTACAAGCGCAGCGCCGAGCTCGCCGGGATCGTCGGCCCCTACGCCGGCTACGCCCGCAACGCCGAGGCCCACAAGCGCGTGATGCGCAAGCACCAGGCGGCCAACGACGTCGTCCGCGTGCTGCACACCGAGGACGGCCGCACCCACAAGCTGGCGACGCAGGCGTGGGCCGACGTCATCAAGCTCGGTGACAAGAACGGCTTCCGCAACGCGCAGGCCTCCGTGCTCGCGCCCACCGGCACCATCGGCTTCATGATGGACTGCGACACGACCGGCATCGAGCCCGACTTCTCGCTGGTGAAGTTCAAGAAGCTCGTCGGCGGTGGCTCCATGCAGATCGTCAACCAGACGATCCCGCGGGCCCTGAAGAAGATGGGCTACCAGGAGGAGCAGATCGAGGCGATCGTCGCCTACATCGCCGAGCACGGCCACGTGGTCGACGCTCCCGGCCTCAAGCTCGAGCACTACGAGGTCTTCGACACCGCGATGGGCGCTCGTTCGCTCAAGCCGATGGGCCACGTGCGGATGATGGCTGCCGCGCAGCCGTTCCTCTCCGGCGCGATCTCCAAGACGGTCAACCTCCCCGAGAGCGCCTCGGTCGAGGAGATCGAGGACGTCTACATGCAGTCCTGGAAGCTCGGCCTCAAGGCGACGGCCGTCTACCGCGACAACTGCAAGGTCGGCCAGCCCCTGTCCGACGGTGGCGGCAAGGCCAAGAAGGACGAGGCCGACAAGGCCGCGGCCGACGCGGTCGTCGAGACCAAGGTCGTGGAGAAGGTCGTCTACGCCCCGGTCCGCAAGCGCCTGCCGAAGTCGCGCGTCTCCCGCACGACGTCGTTCACCGTCGGCGGTGCCGAGGGCTACATGACCTCCGGCGCCCACGACGACGGCCAGCTCGGCGAGGTCTTCCTCAAGCTCGGCAAGCAGGGCTCGACCCTGGCCGGCGTGATGGACGCCTTCTCGATCGCGGTGTCGATCGGCCTGCAGTACGGCGTCCCGCTGGAGACCTACGTCTCGAAGTTCACCAACCTGCGCTTCGAGCCCGCCGGCCTCACCGACGACCCGGACGTGCGGATGTCGCAGTCGATCATGGACTACATCTTCCGCCGCCTGGCCCTGGACTACCTGTCCTTCGACGAGCGCTCGGCTCTCGGCATCTACTCCGCCGACGAGCGCCAGCGCCACCTCGAGACCGGCTCCTACGAGCCGCTCGTGGAGGAGACCGGCAACGCTTCCGAGCTGGTCGAGGCGGTTGCTGCCCCGGTCGCCGCTGAGGTCGTCGAGGTCGAGGACGTCGTCGAGGCCACCGCCAAGCCGGCTCCGTCGGGTGCCAAGACCACCGCCGAGCTGTTCGAGCAGCTCACCGGTACGGCCGTCGACTCGCCGCTGTGCATGACTTGCGGCACGAAGATGCGGCCTGCTGGTTCGTGCTACGTGTGCGAGGGCTGCGGGTCCACCAGCGGCTGCAGCTGACCTGACACCTGGTGGGCTGGTTGCGGCGTGTCTCGTCGCTCCAGTCCACCAATGTCGGTGGGCCTGTCTAACCTGGCTCCGTAGGGTCGTCGAGCGCTTTGAAAGGGCATCACCGTGGTCTCCAAGATTGTCAGTCAGATCGATCGGAATCCCGACCCCACGTTTCGCTTCATCGACCTCTTCGCGGGGATCGGCGGCTGCCGGCTCGGCTTTGAGCGAGCTGGCGGGGAGTGTGTTTTCACGTCTGAGTGGGACCGATTCGCGCGCCAGACCTACGAGACCAACTATCCGACGGACGAGGGTAGTGAGCATGTCTTCGCTGGCGACATCCGCGAGGTGACGGCGTCCGAGGTTCCCGACCACGACGTACTTGTTGGCGGCTTCCCGTGCCAGCCGTTCAGCATCGCTGGTGTATCGAAGAAGAATGCCCTCGGGCGACCGCACGGCTTCCAGGACCCCACGCAGGGGACGTTGTTCTTCGACGTCGCGCGCATCATCGCCGAGAAGCGTCCGCGAGCGTTCGTGCTGGAGAACGTTCGCAACCTCGTGTCGCACGACAAGGGCAACACCTTCAAGGTGATTCGGGCCAAGCTCGAGGACGAACTTGGCTACGAATTCCACTCGATCGTCATCGACGCCAGTCGTGTTGTCCCGCAGGGTCGTCGGCGCATCTTCATGGTCGGCTTCGACAAGCGCGTTTTCCCCAACGGATCAGGCTTCACCTTCGAGGACTTCGAGCTCGATGGCGACTCACCCACCATGGAGTCCGTTTTGCACCGCGAGGATGGTTCTGAGGCTCCTCACCTGCCGTACACCGACGCTGTTGGCCAAGTCGCTCAGAAGTACACGCTGACGCCGGGGCTATGGCAGTACCTGCAGAACTACAAGAAGAAGCACAGCGCTGCGGGCAATGGCTTCGGTTTCGGCTTGGTCACCCGCAATGACGTTGCCCGCACGCTTTCCGCTCGGTATTACAAGGACGGGTCGGAAATCCTCGTGGACCAAGGAACGGACTCGCGCCCGCGTCGTCTCACCCCGCGCGAGTGTGCCCGGCTCATGGGCTTTCCGGATACCTTCGAGATCCCGGTGAGTGACACGCAGGCCTACAAGCAGTTCGGCAACAGTGTCGTGGTCCCGGTTGTCGAGGCCGTTGCGACACGAGTGGCGGAAGTCCTTGCGGCCCAGACTCGTGAGGTCGCCGCCGCGGGCTAGCCTCGATGCATGCCGGATATTGTGTCTCGCGAGGTCCGCAGCCGCATGATGTCTGGAATCCGCGGCAAGGACACCAAGCCTGAGGTCGTCCTCCGCAAGGCGTTGCACCGCCGGGGGTTCCGGTACAAGCTCCACGATCGGAGCCTGCCTGGTAGGCCCGACCTCGTGCTTCCCGCGCGTCACGCGGTTGTTCTCGTGAACGGATGCTTCTGGCATGCCCACGAAGGGTGTCCCTACTTCAAACTCCCCGCCACGCGGCCCGAGTTCTGGCGGGACAAACTGATGGCTAACCGCGAGCGGGATCAGCGCAACTTAAGTCTGCTTCAGGATGCAGGCTGGCGAGTCGCGGTCGTGTGGGAGTGCGCGACGCGGAAGGATTTCGACTCGACGGTTGATCAGCTCGAGGGCTGGTTGAGGGGAATGAGCCAGAGAGTCGACGTGGCATGGCTGCAAGCGCAAGGCTAGAGGACTACTTCGACGGAGCTGCAGGAAAGTACCTCAGCAGTGTCGAGACGGATCCCACCAGGTCGAACCAGCATGAATTCAATGGTGTCGCACCACTGATCGAGCTGCTTGACGTGCCGCCAGCTAACGGAGGCCGCAGGTTCGCGACCTCCTACGTGTACCTAGAGGACGACAACGACCCGCTCGTGGTCGACAGCACCTCAACGTGGTACGACGCTCGCGAAGCCCACCCGACGCGCACCGAGTACCGCTTCTACTATCCCGCTGGCATCGAGGTCATGAGTCGGGCGAAGTCCGGCGACTACCTGGTCCTTGCGAAGACGCGGTCAGATCCGCAACGCGACCTGTTGGTGATCGTGGCCGCTGGAGGGTCAACCCTTGCGCAGCAGGTGGAGGTCCTGTTTGGGCTGGAGCCCGCTGATCGGTTCGATGTTGAGACTGCTCCGTCGGGCGTCGACCTGAACTTCACGTCGCGTGCGCTTCTGGAAGCCCTCGGTTATGAGGTTGAGCTCGCTGACGACAACTTTCTCGATGTCCTTATCGAACGATTCGGGATGACCTTCCCTCAGACCAAGGTGTTCTCTGCCTTCGCGCGAGAGACCTTGCTGGCCGTTGACTCGCGCATTGACCCTGACGCGGCCCTTCTCGAGTGGTGGGAGCGCGAGGAGATCCTGTTCCGCACCTTTGAACGGCACGTGCTGTCCGAGAAGATCGCCGAAGCGGCGACCGACGTCGATCAGATACTCAAGCTCGCCATGAGCGCTTTCCAGCGCCGCAAGTCGCGCGCGGGTCACGCGCTGGAGAACCATGTAGCTGCAGTCCTTGAGGCCTGGGAGATCTCGTTCGATGCGCAACCCAAGACAGAGGGCAAGGTGCGTCCCGACTTCCTGGTACCGGGGGAGGTTGCCTACCGCGACCGCACCCACGACGCGGCGCGACTTCGCATGCTCGCGGTCAAATCGACCTGCAAGGACCGATGGCGTCAGATCCTGAGTGAAGCCGCTCGAATCCCGCACAAGCATCTGCTGACGTTGGAGGCGCCGATCAGTGAAGGCCAGACGACAGAGATGGCCGACAGCAACGTGACGCTCGTTGTACCGGCCGACCTCCATGGCGCATATCTGCCGTCACAGACAGTGTGGACTGTGGCGCAGATGTTGGAGGACTTTCAGGCTGTCACGGCGGGAGGCTCGTGACCGCGGCACGGGATGCGACATGTGATCGGTGCCGCTGCGGTCATTTGTCCGTGCAGTAGTCCGCAAGTATCGAGCGAAGTATCAATTGCGTCGAGCGCTCGGGTGAGTCGCTGTTCTCCTGCGTGTGTCGGACGGCTGATCTACATTCGTCCCGTACCGGAAGCGTGATTATGGGGGAACAGTGCACGGTTGGAAGGCTGGCTCGGCCGGTCTGGCATGGGTAGTAGACGAGCAGACGCGGGTGTGCCTGAACGTGTATGCCGAGGATGCGTCACGGGTGCGGCAGGACGCGAACAATGAGCGCCGCATCGCTCAAGGCGGCTACTCGTCGCGACAGTTCGAGGAACTGCTCCAGAACGCCACGGACGCTGCCGCCAAGGGCGGAGGTCGCGTCGAGGTCTACCTGAGCGACACGACTCTTTACGTGGCCAACGATGGGGAACCATTCACTGAGCGAGGCATTCGATCAGTCCTGGCGTCCGATATCTCCGCCAAGGACGATGAGCAGATCGGCAAGTTCGGAATCGGCTTCAAGTCGATCCTGGCGGTGTCGGACACGCCTAAGGTCTTTAGTCGCACAGTCTCCTTCGGATTTGACCGTATGTGGTCGACCGAGCTGCTTCAGAGCCGTGGGTACGACGAGGACCACTATCCGGTGATGCGGCTTGCTCGTGTCCTGGATCCGCAGGGGGACGGCGCGCATGCCGATCCCGTGCTGGCAGAACTCATGGACTGGGCGTCCACCGTGGTGGTGGCCACGCTGAACACGGACGTGACGCCCCTGGCGTCCCGACTCGCACAGTTTCCTTCTGAGTTTGTTCTGTTCTCCCCGCATCTCAAGACGGTCCGGATGCGAAGCAACGTGACTGGGCCTGACGGTCAGCCATCCATAATGGCGGGAGACCGCACCATTGCGCGGCAGGACCGTGGTGACGGCTTCGTTACCGTCGTCTCCGGGACAGGATCGACCACGTGGTCGCTCGTCACCAAGAAGGTGGCGGTATCGCGAGCCGCCTACGCCGAGGCTGGCCACGTTGCTGCGCGACAGTCCGTAGAGGTGCAGTACGCCGTCCAGTTCCCGCCGTCGAAGAGTGACGGTGCCTTCTGGGCCTACTTCCCGACCGAAACGAAGACGACGTTGTCGGGCATCGTGAATGCGCCGTGGAAGCTGAGCGACGACCGCCGTCACCTCCTGGATAGCAGCTTCAACAGAGAACTGCTCGAGGTCCTGCCACAGTTGGTCGGTTCGGCCCTGATCCGTTTCGGGGGCACGGACCAAGCGGTGAGCATCCTGGATGCGCTGCCGTCCCGTGGTGGCGAGCTCGGCGCCAAGGAGGCACGTAACTGGGCTGACGAGGAGATCAATGGGCCGATCTTCAGCCACATGAGGAAGGTCGCGTGTGTGCCGAACGCCGCGGGCGACCTGCGTAAGCCGAAGGAACTCCAGTGGGTCGGCAATATGGGCGCCAGCGGCTGGCTGGACAGGTGGGCCGCGACGGCTTCAGCACCGTTGGACCACTGGGTCGCAGGTGCCGCTTACGCGCCCGAAGAGCGACGCCTGAAGGTTTCGCGGTTGATGGGTGCAGGTGCTGCGATCGAAGACAGCGCAGCAGGGCTATCGGAATGGCTCGAGGCGCTAGTTGCAAGCGAAACGGTGGACGCGTCAGCAGACGCGATCCTGCTGGCCGAACATGTCTTCGCAGACGATGCGGGTATTGAGGAGTTCACGAGGCGGCGACGCGGCCAAGACGCGAAGGCACTTCAGCGTGAGGTTCAGGCCCAAGTGCGGGCAGCCAAGATCGTGCGCCTCGAGGATGGATCGCTCAGCGCGCCTGCCAAGGGGCGAGTCTTCGTGCGCGTGGCGGGGGATGACAGTTCCGACGTAGCGTTCGTTGATCGTGATCTCGCCAAGCGCCCAGGAATTCCGGATGCACTCGGTGTCCTCGGTGTGAAGCTCATGGACCTCAGCGGTGAACTTCGCAAGCTTCTGCACCGGTGGAATGCCAGTGCGAAGAGCCCGGCGGATGCCGCGATCTGGAGTGAAATCTGGCGGGTAATGCGCCAGCTTTCGCCCAGAAGTATCGACGACATCCTTCATGAGGACCTCCCGGGGGAATTCGTCAGATCAGGGCGCGTCAAGTCTGCTGCGGGAAGGTGGGTAAGGGTCTGCGACGCATTCATAGGTGGTCGGCTGGTGCCAGCCGATGGGAGTCGCGATCCGGGCTTCCTGATCGACCCCAAGTTCCACTCGCACGACGACGAGCTACTTCAGCACTTCGGAGCCGTGGAGGTTCCGCTGAGCCGAAGTGGCAAGCTCGGCGAGCCATGGCTCGAGGAATGGGCGGAGATGGCTCGTCAGGCCTTCGTCGATAACACAAGGTTCGTCGACCCCAAGAAGGCCGAGATTTCGATGCCCGCGAGCGTGACATGGCCGCTTCAGCCAGTCACGCTCATGAGCGCCGAGGCCAAACGGATCGTGACGGAGCTACTGCTCAGGCGCACCTTGCCACCGCCCGTGAGGGTGGCAAACCGTGGTGAGTCGGTCACCGTGGTGGGGCCGGAGACCTTCTTCCTTTGGCGGAACGCCCACTTCGCGACCTCGCACGGAACGCTTCGCCCGTCGGACACCGTGGTTCCGTTGGAGGGTGTCAGGCCTGAGGTCTTCCCGACTGTAGACATCGCACCTAGCGCGGCGTCCATGCTCGGCGTTAAGGCATCACTCGAGGAGCTTGGCGGAGAATCGTGGCGTCGGATGAAGCACGTTGTAGATAACTGGCGCTCCCCGGATAGGGACGCGGACCGTTCCCACTTCTACGCGTGGAGTCTGTACCACGGACCGGCGGACCTCCTCACAAATTCACCTCCGGTCGTGGCAGTCGGCAACAGCCGGCAACCAGTGGAGGTGCAGAACGTCGGCGTGACGAGTTCGTCCACCACTTACGACTCTCTGCTCGATGCGGGTATCCCTGCCCTCCTCGTGGAGGAACCCACGGATCTCGACGAGTTCGTCCGTAAGCTCGAGATGCCCTTGGGCGAGGACTTGCTCCAAGAGGAGGTAATCGTCGAGCCATCCGGTGAGTTGGTACACCTGACCGATGAGTTTCCACCGCTGAAGATCCGGTTGCAGACTGCTGACCAAGACCTGAAGCTGCAGCCGGCAAGCCGCATCGAACGCATGACCGCCACGCCAAAGGGCCAGGTGGCCAAGCGGCTGGCCTTCCGTCGGGAGTCCGGGACGCTCTTCGTGACTGGCGAGTCGGCCCGCGATCGCCTCGCGCAGGTCTCTGAAGCGCTTGGGCTCGACCTCGGACGTGAGGGCGTGGACCAGGTCCTCGCCTCGATGGCAAAGGCCGCGACTGACAAGCTTCGTACGCAGGTGAAACGCTGCAAGGACCACAATGAGCGGCTTGTGTTGGCAGCAGGTGTCGAGGCACTGCGTCGTGCCGTCCCCGCGCAAGCACTCACCGTCCTCGAGCAAGCGACGGGGGAGGCCTCGCCAACACAGGTGGCAGCCTTGGCCCAAGCTGTCCACGGTGTCGGAATCCTGAAGGTGCTCAGTCCTGCGCTGGAAGAGAACGGACTGATGCCGCCTCGCGAGTGGACAGGGCGTCGGCTCCCGCGGCAGTGGGTCGACGGACTTGGTTTCCCGGGAGACTGGGCCGGGTTCCCGGGGAGCCAGCGAGCTGCCGTAGAGGTGGTAGATGGGCCAGCTGTGCTGAGTCCGCTGCACGCCTACCAGAAGGTCGTCACCGAGCGGATCGAGGAACTCCTGCGCGGGGTGGGACCAGATCGCGGGATGGTCTCGTTGCCGACAGGAGCCGGCAAGACGCGAGTTACGGTGGAGGCCCTTGTGCAGGCCGTCGCACTGGAGCTGGTCGCCCCCGACAAGCCCTTGGTCTGGATTGCACAGACGGATGAACTGTGCGAGCAGGCGGCTGAGACCTGGACGTATGTCTGGCGCGCCATCGGGCCTCAGGTTCCTATGCGTCTGGGTCGCTTATGGGGCAGCAACGAGGTGCCGGAGGAGCCGGGCGCGTTCCAACTGGTGATCGCCACAGTGCAGAAGCTGTCGTCCCTACAGAAGCGGGGCGAGGAGTATGACTGGTTGCGCGACCCATCCATCGTCGTGATTGATGAAGCGCACACGTCGATCGCAACCTCCTACACCCAAGTGCTGGACTGGATGGGGCGTGGAGGTCGGGGTCGCGACAGGGACATCCGACGTCCGCTACTCGGTCTGACAGCTACACCATTCCGGGGGACCTCGGAGGTGGACACGGACCGACTCGTGGGAAGGTACGACGGCAATCGGCTGGATCAGGGCGCCTTCCGGAAGGAAGACCCGTACGAAGAACTCCAAGACATGGGCGTTCTGGCGCAGGTGCGCCACGAAGTGCTTGACGGGATCGACGTCACGCTCAGCGCGCAAGACAAGGCGGAGATCGAAAAGACTCGGAAGTTGCCGTCGACGGTGTCCGAGCGACTGGGGTCGGACCTCGAGCGAACCAAGCGCGTGGTGGATCACATCGCGTCGTTGCCGGACGACTGGACGGTGATCGCATTCGCCCCGTCGGTGGAGAATGCACGCGTCGTGGCGGCGCTACTCGCCCAGCGCGGGGTCCCCGCGGTCTCCGTTTCCAGCGATACCGAGCCAGCGGTGCGCCGTCATTATGTCGAGGAGTTCAAAGCGGGGCGCATCAGGGTGATCACGAACTACAACGTTCTCACCCAGGGTTTCGACGCTCCGCAGGTGCGAGCGGTATACGTCGCCAGACCCACCTTCAGCCCGAACGTCTACCAACAGATGATCGGACGCGGGCTCAGAGGACCGCTCAACGGCGGGTCGGAAGAAGTCCTCATCGTCAACGTGGAGGACAACTTCGATCAGTACGGCGACTTGCTGGCCTTTAACGAGTTCGAGTACCTCTGGACGAAGCGTTGAGCGATGTCTGCCTCGACGACGACCAGTTGACCGTCGCCACTTGTGACCCATCGGAACGGCAGGTCGTCATTGCTGGGCCTGGGGCAGGGAAGACGCACGTTGTTGCCCGTCTGGTGGAGAACCTGATCATTGACGAGGGCGTCGACCCGGTAAACGGACTGCTGGTGCTGAGCTTCTCCAACGCTGCTGTGCACGCTGTCCACGCTCGGCTCAAGGCGCACGATGTCCCGCCCGTTCAGGTGCGGACTATCGATTCTCTGGCCGGCCTGATCCTGCGTCGGTATGCGGAGGATGACCCGACGAGCTCCTCCTTCGAGGCACGCGTCTCTCACGCAACAGAACTACTCAAGACCGGCGGATGGGATGACGGCGAGGACATCGAGCATGTCTTGGTCGACGAGGTGCAGGACGTAGTGGGCGTGCGAGCCGATTTCGTGTTGGCGCTTCTCGCATCGATTCCGAAGGAGGCTGGGATGACCCTCCTGGGCGACCCCGCGCAGGCGATCTACGATTTCCAGCTAGCGGAGGAAGGCGGAGGAACCACCTCGTCCGAGATGCTCGACCAAGTGCGGGCCGACGGGGCTCGGACAGTGTTTCTGCGAGGTCAGTACCGCGCACGGAGCCGTGACGCGGTCGCCGCTGCTGGCCTCCGCATGTCGGGCGCCGATACAGCGGATCCTGACGACGTCGAGGATTTCTGGAATGAAGTGGTTCCGCTTGGCAGCGCAGGTGAGGCGTGGGACGTGCTGGCAACCCGGTCGGGCACCAAGGCCTTCCTGACGGGGACGAACGGGCACGCATTGCTGGTGGCGTCGGCGCTGCGCGACATGGGGCTGAGGGTGACCCTGCACCGCGGCGCACAGCAGCAGTGCTTAGCGGCCTGGATAGCACTTGTCTTCGTTTCGCCCGCAGCCTCGCTGGCTCGCGATGAGTTCCGAGATCTGCTGAGCGAGGTCGCCCCCAAAGTGGATACCGCCGTCGCCTGGCAAGCGCTCAGGTCCGTCGTATCAGGGCGCGGCACGGAGATCGACAAGGTTGCTCTGGCTTCGTCGCTCCGAGCACGGTTCACCTTCGCCCCGGAACTCGTCTCCGTCCCCGACGCAGATGTGGTGGTGTCGACGGTGCACCGAGCCAAGGGTCTGGAGTTTGACCACGTCGCCTTGGTGGAGGATCTATCGCCGGGCCAATCCCGCACGGCTGAGGAGGAGTCAAGAGGACGGTTCGTTGCCCTGACCCGGGCGAAGGATCTGCTTCTGAGAGTGCCCGGACCCTCCGATCGCACGGTTCGGCTACACAAGCCGCCTCCACCAGCAGGGGCCCGGTGGATCCGCGGAGGTCCGCAGAAGTGGCAGACGTTGGCGTTCGAGATGCGCATGGGTGACATCGATGGAGACGCTGGCGGCGATCTCGGTGTTACGGGGGCCACCGGAATGCTGGACGTGAAGTACCTCGTCGGGAGGTCCGCTCGCCTGACGCCTGATCTTGTCCTCTCCACTTTGGAGCGACCCATCTACAGCGTGGAGATCGAGGGTAAGTCCGTCGGCGTAACGACCGAGGCATTCGGGACGGACCTTGTGAGCCGCATCGGAGGGCTGGAGAGGCGTCGCCGCGGTTGGCCAACTCTTACTAATGCCTACATCGAGGATGTGGCCACGTTTGTGGACGAATCCCTTAAGTTCCGGCTCATACCGGTGCTGTCCGGACTTGCCGACATCGAATGGAGCGACAGCGACGGTGAATGACATTTCTGCGTGGTACGACGCCCGTCGGATGATGGTCGAGGCGCTGGTGGCCGATCTGCAGGGCACGCATGACCACGAGCTGATCGACGAAGCGCCATTGAGGCGATTCCTTGTTGGCGTGCTCTACCCAAGGGGCACCTCGGCCGAACCGCAACCGGACTCGACGCTGGGTGACGACACTGATCAGGACGCCGGAACCGAGGTGGACGCTACCTACGACCCGGGTGTTTCGTTTGCTCATACTCGTCGGCCATCGACCATTGGTCTGACCACCTCGGTCAGTGCCGTTACCCCGGTCATCAACGTGACGGTGCAAGCCGATCGTTACGAGCGGGTGTCTGAAGAATCTGCGAGCAACTCATGGAGCAGGGTTCCGTTCGGACCCGTCGAGGTTGACCTCACTCTGGCGGTCACCGGGTCTGGGCAGTCCGTCCTGGGACAAGGCCTGGTGTTGCGCTATGTGATCCGGCCGGTGAAGGACGGGCGTCGAAGTGTGACGGTCGTGCTGCTCAACGACTTGTCAGAGCCCTTGCAGGGAGCACCCGACGGTGCTTGCTGGTTCCGGCCCTCGCTCACAGTTCGCACGCCGGATGGCGAGTTCGTGGACCGGCGTCCCAGCCCGAGCGTCGAATTCATGGACGACGACGAGATGAGCAGCGCGCTGCTACACCGCCGCCAGCGCAACCTCGCTGTAGGTCACGGCGTCGCCGTCGAATGGGAGGAAGGGCTCGTGGTCCGTCAATTGACGACCACATTCTTCCCCCAACACGACCTGCCTCTGGCCGATGCCAGCCGTGCTGATGTGCCGTCTCTGGATATGCAGATGCTGGCCTCCGGTGACAGAACCCTCCTGTACGCATTGGTCGAAACCTACGAAGCGTGGATTCACGACCGCAGCATCATCGACCTAGAGTCTCTAGACGGAGCCCACCTGGACACCGCGGGGAGGCATCTCCGAGAAGCTGAGGCAGCCGCTCGAAGGATGCGACGAGGCATCTCGCTCCTCGAGAGCGATGCGATGGTCGCTCGTGCGTTCGCGGCCATGAACGAGACGATGCGTAGCCAAAGGCAACGTCAGGAGGTGCTGAGGACCGGTTCGGACCGACACATCGACGCCGTCGTCGCAGCGTGGCGCCCGTTCCAGATGGCCTTCATCCTGATGAACATCGAAGGGGTCGTTAACCCGGCCAGCAACGATCGCGAGATTGCGGATGTGCTGTGGTTTCCCACCGGCGGTGGGAAGACCGAGGCCTACCTCGGCCTGATCTCACTGACCTTAGTGCTTCGGCGTTTGCGAGGGACCGGCAGCGATGGGCAGGGGGGCGGCGTGGGTGTCCTCATGCGCTACACCCTGCGGCTGCTGACCCTTCAACAATTCGAACGGGCTGCGGGCCTCGTCTGCGCACTTGAGGTTTGGCGGGCCGGGCAGCCCGACCTCTCGTCGAAGTCGCCGTTCACCATTGGGCTGTGGGTGGGACAAGGAGCGACACCGAACAACGTGAGGGACGCCGGCAAGGCGCTGCGTGACAGAGCTCGCGGGCTCACCCCGGAGAATGGGGATCCCGTCCAACTGCTGCGTTGCCCTTGGTGTGGGAGCAGGCTGTCTGAGGTCGCCTACGTCGCTGACAGGGCGGCCGATGAACTACGCGTTGAGTGTCCCGGGACCACCTGCCCATTCGCGGCAGGGCTGCCGGTCGCATTGGTTGACACAGACGTGTACGCGAAGCGACCGTCCTTGGTCATCGGCACCGTTGACAAGTTTGCGATGTTGGCGTGGAATGCCGATTCGAACAGCATCTTCGGGGGAGGTACAGACGCCCCACCCGAACTGGTTATCCAGGATGAGCTGCACCTTATCAGTGGACCCCTCGGTACATTGGTCGGCTTGTACGAGACCGCCGTGGACCGGCTTGCGACCGACCCGCACACGGGTGCCGGTCCCAAGGTGGTGGCGTCCACGGCAACCATTCGACGATCTGCCCAGCAAGTCCGCGCAGTGTTCAACCGGGAGTCGCGACAGTTCCCGCCACCCGGAATAGAAGCAGGGGATTCCTTCTTTGCCGTCGATGCGTCATCGGCGACGAAGGGCACCCGGCAATACGTCGGCGTCATGGCACCAGGCGCGAGCCACGCGACCCTGACGGTTCGTGCCTATGCGGCGCTCCTCCAGGCAGGAGCCGGGATGGAGGTGCCAGACGAGGTCCGGGATGCCTACTGGACGCTGCTCGGCTACTTCGGGAGCCTAAGGGTTCTTGGAGCGGCCTACATCGCAACCATCGACGACGTCCGGGACCGCATCAAGGTCGTCGCATCGCGGTTGGGGCAGTCCGAGCGCAAGACCCGAGACCCCCGCGAGCTGACGTCACGCAAGAAGGCAAGCGAGATCCCCGTCGAGCTCGATGCCTTGCAGACTCCCTATCCATCTCCCGAATCTCCGGACACCGTGCTGGCGACGAACATGATCTCTGTCGGCCTGGATGTCGACAGACTTGGCCTCATGGTCGTCTCCGGGCAACCCCAAACAACGTCGGAGTACATCCAAGCGACCAGTCGAGTAGGGCGTCGCCACCCCGGTTTGGTGATAACCCTGTTCAATGCTGGCCGATCGAGGGACCTCTCCCATTTCGAGTCATTCACCACGTACCACCGTTCGATCTACCAGCAGGTTGAGGCAACCGGTGCCACGCCTTTCGCTCCCCGAGCCCTGGACCGTGGGCTTCACGGCGTGGTTGTAGTCCTCCTCCGGCACCTGCTTACCGGCGCACGGCCGGATTCAGCAGCGGGCATGGTCGACGAGGTGAGTCGCTCAGATCTCGACGATGCCTTGGCTTGCGTCCTGGAGCGCGTCCGCAGTATCGCGCCCGAGCAGGAGGATGAGGTGCTGCAAGCCGTCGACGCTCTGGTGGACCACTGGAGGGATGCGGTTGCCGATGGATACGTGTCGAAATACGCAGGCTGGAGATCTCCGGATGCGGCGCTGATGGTTCCGGCAGGCGCCCAAATGCAAGGTGCGGATAACGAACCGTTGGTGGAAGTTTTCCCACCCAGCCGGCCCGCTTGGCCGACGCTGACGAGCCTCAGGAATGTCGACAGCGAGAGCACACTGCGGTTGGTCAACGTGAAACGAGAGGCCCGCACGCCATGAAGCCTGAGGACACACGAGTGCGGCAGAGCCAATTGGTCTCCACTTTCGGGGTCGGCGCAATCTTCCCCTCGGGCGATCACAGCTACCTGATTTGTGGCCTTGATGAGTGGGACGACCGGAGGTGCACCCCGATCGAGGAGCCGCGGCTCGCGCGGTCGTTGGGAGTCTCCCTGTTCAGGGCACCCTCCACGGGCGCGCGGCGCGGGGACGTCCCCGTTGTCCGCTTTCCTGAGTTCCAGTACTGCCCGGAGTGCCGCCGCTTGGCGCGCTACTGGGAGTTCGATGCCCAGAAGATGCAATGCCAGGAATGCATCCGCGAACTAACCCCGTCACGTTTCGTGGCCTGTTGCGAGAACGGACATCTTGAGGAGTTCCCGTACTTCCAATGGGTTCACCGCCGCGTGGAGGGGGCCGTCACTTGGGACGAGTCCGCCGAGCACTCCCTGCGGTTGGAGACTCGCGGGACATCGTCTTCCTTGGGGGACATCGTGATCAGGTGTTCCTGCGGAGTTCCGCCGCGTGACCTGGAAGGAGCGTTCGGGCGCAACGCAGTCGCCATGGTCAAGGGCTGCTCCGGCCGGCGTCCGTGGCTGCCCGGCTCTGAGCCTGAAGCCTGCGACAAGAACCTGCGTGCCCTGCAGCGCGGTTCCGCGAACGTGTGGTTCGCGTCTGTGCGATCCAGCATCTCGATCCCACCGTGGTCTAGCCCGAGTGCGCGCCTCGTAACCAAGCTCTGGGACTCGTTCGAGGTGCTCGACGACGTGGCAGTGCGCACCGTTGTGGAAGCACAGGCGGCGAAGAATCGTGACGTAGATGTCGAAAGCGCCATGGCCTTGGTGGCCCAACGGCGGGGCGTAATAGCAGGCCCTCCGCCAACCGAGGCGGAACTCCGTGCAGAGGAGTACCAAGCGCTCGTCGACGGCAACCACGGCGGTCGACAAGATTCGTTCCAATGCGTCGCCGTGGACGTGTCCCCGAGTCTGTCGTGGATTCTGGCGCAGGTCTCAAAGGTCACTCGCCTACGTGAGGTCAGGGCTTTGAGTGGCTTCTCTAGGGTGACTCCGGTGGCCACGGAACAAGGGCCTTCGGCGGGGCTTAGCCTGCGACGCCACGACTGGTTGCCGGCCGTCGAGATCTTCGGCGAAGGCGTCTTCGTCCGCCTGGATGAGGGCCTTGTAGCCGATTGGGAGTCTGGGAGCGAGGCTAACGATCGCCGCACCATGCTCGCCACCGCGATTCAGGCCCGAGACAGCGACACAGGGTCGAACGTGGAAGCGCCCTCTACTCGCTTCCTCGCGGTCCACACGCTCGCACATGCGGTACTAAAAGAACTCAGCCTCGATGCCGGTTACCCCGTGGGCGCTCTGCGGGAACGGATCTACGCCGAGAAGGAGCAGGCGGGCTTCCTCGTGTACACGGCGTCATCGGACGCAGCCGGGAGCCTTGGAGGTCTAGCTGCACTAGCAGACCAGGAGCGCATGGCCGAGATCCTGCGGAACGCAGTCACTAGGGCACGTTGGTGTTCCAATGACCCCGTTTGTTCGGAGTCAGGGCCCTCAGGCAGCGACGGGTTGAATCTCGCAGCGTGCCACGCATGTCTGCTGCTGCCGGAGACGAGCTGCGAGCACCGGAACATCTTCTTGGACCGTGTGGCGATGGTAGGAGTGGATGGCGAAGCAACTACTGGAATGTTGAGCGGGATGTAGCACGACACGTCCCCGTCATCCCGGGCGCGAATAGGCATCGCGAATCGGACGCCGAGCGCCGGATGAGTCTTTGCGGATCGATGCCGCCTGAAACCTGTCCTCCTTCCGCCGCTGAATTCTGACCCTTCGTCGAGACGGTGAGGCACGAGGACTGGACTGTTGTCGATGGAGGACTGGGGAGAGATCCGTGTGCTGCACCAAGCTGAGAGGAGTTGCCTATCGAGACGATCGCTAGGGCGTCTACGGTGTCCCGCGCGACAAGGTGCCCGCTGCGGCGGAGGCGGGTTTGCTGGAGCCCACATTCCTGCCCCTCGAGGACGCGCAGCCTCAGATCACCTATGATCCGCCTGCGCGGGAAACGTAAGTGCCTACTTCCAGTAGGCACCGTACTCAGTATCGCCCTGCCCAAGGAGCGCGTAAGAGAGTTTGAGTGCCACGCCTTCAAACGAGTCCTTTCCTCCCTGATTCTTCGTCAGTGCGTCTTGAACCGCTAGCATCCTTCCGTCACGATCGAGTGATGCAGTCCAAACTGGGTGATCGCAAATGTTCTTGATCGACTTTTCGATAGCGTCACGCTGGGTTTGATCGGGAACGCCATCAAGCATTTTGGAGTCCCCCTTTATCATGACGTATCCGTACAGTTGGCCGAGCAGATTCGAGATATGTTCGAGAGAAGCTTGCTTGAATAGTCGTCGGCTTCGTTCAATAAAGATCTCGTCAGGTGTTCCATCATCCCTTTTGGTCGCGAGCTCATCGAGAACAAGATTCCACATCCAGACGATATTCTCGACTTCTTCTTCGCGACGACTAGTCGACTCGTAGAACGGATCCTTGAGTGGCGCGCTACTCAACATCTTGTCCAGGATCTGACGCTTGATCATGCCTTCCGTCAGGCTGGGTGAGGCCGACGCCTCCGTGAAGTTGTTAGCTCGAAAATTGGAGTGTTCCAGCACTCTTTGCATAAGTGCTGACTGAAAGGCGGCCTTGGCGCGGGTACGTTCTGCACCGCTTGGCACCCACCTTAGGAACCCGTCTTCGCTGGCACTCTTGCCTTGGTCGGCCATCGCGGATTCGTACTGGTCGACCTTATTGCGCCATTCGTCTGACATCTTCGATGCGAGTTCGAACGCCGAGAGTGGGAGCTTCTTGATCTTCGATTGAATTGAGTTGACGAGATAGTTGGCAGCAGAGACGCTCATGTCTAGGTAGAGCTTAATGACGATGGTCATGCGCCCCTGCATCCAGCAAGCAATCGTCTTGTGCTGGCCGTCAAACATCAGGATTCGCTGAAGACCGTTCTTATCCGGCTCGTCGAGCCTGCAGCCAGGTGGCTCGTGAAGTGGATTCTTCAAGAGATCGCTGTAGATCATGAATGCGTGGTCATATCGGATATTTCGGGGCTGCACGCGAGCGTCGTTGAATAGAGCAACCCTCGGTACCTCGACGAAGCAGAAGGTGAAGTCAGTGCCCCCTACGCTTTCTCGATGCAACTGGGACGAGGTAGTTGACTTGTCCGCGAATGAGATATCCGCTGATGTCGGAGAAAGCTCGACGTGCGACGGTCCAGGCACGATGTCAAAGTGGGTCGTCACGCCATCATACTTAAGGCGCCCGCCGTTTTCTCGCATGAACCGACGTAGGCGAAGATAGGGTTGAATCTGGGTCGTGGAAAGATTTCGCTTGGACCTATTACATTCCAAGTGAGCGAGATGGAGGTTTGCGAGGACCGTTGGCCCTCCCTCGCCCTCTGGCTCATCGTGATCGGCCTCGAGAACCTCGGACGCAATGTGCATCTGTCCACTACAGAGCCAGCAGATGCCGCCTTGCTCGTCGAGGAGGTACTTGCCGATCACCTCGGGATCGTTGCGCTCGTTGGCTGGCAACTTGTTCACGAGGGACTTGGCGATGTTGTACGGCATTCAGATCTCCACGGTCGGCTGGAATGACCCTATGGCACGCAACGACAGGCCGTCATGGATCAAGGTCGGATGTGGACGAGCCGCCCGAAATCCAGACGGCCGGCCGTGGTCACGCGGCCAGATCTGCCACGCGGATAGCGTCCCGGCAAAATTGCTAGTACCACTCGAGGCGTTGAAAGGTCACCTCCCCGCCCACCCGCGCCGAGCCGCCTCGTGCCCGAGCTGAAACCGCGTCACCACCCGAGCCCGATCCATCAGGGATGACACCCGCCGCTGGATCGTACGGAGTGACATCCCGAGCTGCCCTCCGATCGCCTGGTCGGTGAGCCCGGCGAGCAGGAGCGTCAGGATCCGGGCGTCCACCTCGTCGATCTGGTCGGAGGGCTGGAACGCGCCGGAGGGCAGGACCTCGTTGGATGAGGCCCACACGAGGTCGAAGAGGTGGAGCAGGGCGTCGAGCAGCCCTGACTCGTGCACGAGCAACGCGCCGCCACCCACGTCGGAGGCGGTCGGCGCCAACGGCAGGAGAGCAAGGGAGCGGTCGGCGATCATCAGCCGCAGGGGGAGCGAGTCCGCCACCCGCACGGTCTCGCCGGCGGCCACCGACTCGATGACCCGCTCCATGAAGCCCGGCCGCTCGAAGGCGGCGCGTTCGAGCACGACGCGGTAGGCCACCCCGCGGGCGAGGGCGACATCTTCAGATGCCGAGTTCTCCTCCGCTGACACGATCGCGACCGACGACTTCACCAGCGCGACCACCTCGGAGGTCGCGCCGCGCTGCATCTGGGCGAAGCGGTCGGCGACAGCCTGCGGGCCGCGTACGACGTCGACGACGTCCGTCCCTGTGCGGTCGGCGACCGAGCCGCGGTACTGCTCGGTCAGCCGGCCGAGCTCGAGCTGCGCGCGGCGGATCTCCTCCTCCCGCTCCACGATCAGCGACCCGAGCGCGAGGGACGGGGGAGAGGCGACGAAGTGGTCGCGCTGGCCGGTCGAGCGGGCGACGAGGCCCTTCGACTCGAGGGCGGAGAGAGCGGTGGCGAGCGCCGACACCGACAGCGTCATGGCCGAGGCGAGGTCCTCCGCAGACGCAGAGGGCAGCGCGACGAGCCGGCGGTAGGCGCCTTCCTCCGTCGCATCCAGTCCGAGCACGTCGAGCATGCTGCCGCCTTCCGGGTTGCCGGGTGAGCACGGTCATAGGCGGAGATGTGTCATGGCGTATCCCCGCCATTGAGCAGCGTACTCATCGGTGGCAGGTTCATGCCTACCTCTCGGTCTCGGAAAGGACCCACCCCTGATGCCCCGATCACTCCTCGCCGGCCTGGCAGCGCTGGCGGTCACCGCCGCCGCGCTGTCGGTGCCGAGCGCCGCGGCCAGCCCGGAGGGCAAGCCCGCGCCGCAGCCAGCAGCGCCGAAGAAGACCACCGTCACGCTCCTCACCGGCGACGTCGTCACCCTGGTCGGCGACGCAGTGACCATCGACCGCGCGCCCGGCAGCACCGGCGGCGTCCAGACGTACACCGTGGGCGGCGACCTCCACGTCGTACCGGATTCGGCTCTGCCGTTCCTCGCGCAGGACCGCCTCGACGCGGACCTCTTCAACGTCACCGAGCTCGTCGAGCAGGGGTACGACGACGCGTCGGTGTCGTCGATCCCGCTGATCGTGCAGTACGGCCCGGGCACCCGAGCGGCTGCTGCGCCGGCGCCCGAGCACGCCACCAGGTCAGCGGTCCTCACCAGCATCCACGGCGCTGCGATCGCCGCGTCCAAGGAGGACGCGACCGACTTCTGGGCGGACCTCGCGCAGCAGAGCAAGGCCCGCTTCGCCGGCGGCATCGCCAAGATCCACCTCGACGGCAAGGTCGAGGCCTCGCTCGCTGACAGCGTCGCGCAGGTCGGCGCCCCGGAGGCGTGGGCGGCCGGCCTCGACGGCACCGGCACGACCGTCGCCGTGCTCGACACTGGCATCGACCAGACGCACCCCGACCTCGCCGACCAGGTCACCCAGACGCAGAGCTTCGTGCCTGGCGAGACGATCACCGACGTCAACGGCCACGGCACCCACGTCGCTTCGACCGTCGCCGGCACGGGTGCCGCGTCGGGCGGCAAGGAGAAGGGCGTCGCGCCCGGCGCCCACCTCGCCATCGGCAAGGTGCTCAACGACGCCGGCTCGGGCGCCGAGTCGTGGATCATCGAGGGGATGGAGTGGGGCGCCTCGGTGGCCCCCGTCGTCTCGATGAGCCTCGGCAGTACCGAGCCCAGCGACGGCACCGACCCGATGGCGCTCGCGGTCGACTCCCTCAGCGAGTCCACCGGCGCGCTCTTCGTGATCGCCGCCGGCAACTACGGCCGGGTCAGCGGCATCGGCTCGCCCGGCGCCGCCCAGTCCGCGCTCACGGTCGGCGCGGTCGACGGCAACGACGAGCGGGC
Source organism: Nocardioides exalbidus (assembly GCF_900105585.1). Lineage (NCBI taxonomy): Bacteria > Bacillati > Actinomycetota > Actinomycetes > Propionibacteriales > Nocardioidaceae > Nocardioides > Nocardioides exalbidus. The sequence goes on along the minus strand of NZ_FNRT01000002.1, from coordinate 592,173 downwards.
GTACTTCCAGGACATGGGCCCGCGCCTCGGCGACGCCGTCGTGAAGCCCGAGATCGTCGCCCCCGGCGTCGACATCCTCGCCGCCCGTTCGTCCGCGTCCGCGGAAGGAGAGGGCGCCTACGTCTCCCTGTCCGGTACGTCGATGGCGACCCCCCACGTCGCCGGTGCGGCCGCGATCATCAAGCAGCAGCACCCCGGTTGGACGGGCGCGCAGGTCAAGGACGCGCTGGTCAGCACCGCCGAGCCGCTCGCCGGGCAGACGGCGTACCAGGTCGGCGGTGGTCGCCTCGACGTCCCGTCCGCCCTGGCCGACATCCACGCGACCGCGAGCGTCGAGCTCGGCTACCACGCCTGGCCCGCCGACGACGACGTCCCGGTCGAGCACGCGATCACCTACACCAACGACGGCGACACCGACGTCACGCTCGACCTCACCGAGGCCGTCACCGCCGACGACCTGGCTCCGGCACCCGAGCCGCTCGTGACCCTGTCGGCCGAGCAGGTCACGGTGCCCGCAGGAGGGACCGCGGACGTCACCGTCACGGGCAACCCGGACGCCGGCGCGCCGGGAGCGACGTACTCCGGCACGATCGTCGCCTCCTCCGGCGGCGAGCAGGTCGCGCAGACCGCCGTCGGCCTGGTCAAGGAGGAGGAGCGCCACGACCTCACCATCCGCGCGCTCGGGAGGGACGGCCGGGCGACCGGCGGCTTCGTGACGATGTACCGCTACGGCGACCAGTTCGTGCAGACGCTCGAGCTCGACCCGACCACCGGACAGGTGCCCACCCAGCGGCTGCGGCCCGGCGTCTACAACGTGACCAGCTGGCTGCCGGTCGACGCGAACGCCAGTGGTGTCGCGCTCGTCGGCAACCCGCACCTCGTCGTCGGCGACGCCGACCAGACCCTCGTCCTCGACGCGCGCAAGGCGAAGGAGATCTCGGTGCGCACGCCGCGCCCGAGCATCGACGGCACCCGCCGCCCGGGCTACGTGCACGACTCCGGGATCGGCGGGGACTACGCGACCTTCGTCAACCAGTACGACGTCTCGCCCGCGATCGACACGGTCTACGCGGCGCCGACGGGACAGGTCGCCGGTGCGAGGTACGAGTTCCTGACCCGTTGGCGGCGCACCGCTCCGCTGCTGACGGTGACGGTGGGCGGCGACGACATCGACGCCCGCAACCTGCCGTCCGCCCGTCGGTGGGACGGCACCACCCGCCTTGCCGCGGTCTCGGTTGGCACCGGTCAGGCCGGTGACTTCACCGGCCGCGACGTCCGCGGCAAGGCGGTGCTGGTCCGGCGCTCCGACGACATCGCGGCCTACGAGGTCGCGGAGAACGCCGCGCGTGCCGGCGCCCGCGTCGTGCTCGTCGTCAACGACCGGCCGGGCCGCTTCGTCAGCTACGCCGGCGGCACCGACCTGCCCGTCCTCGCGGTGACGCAGGCGGACGGGCAGCCGATGATCGACAAGCTCGAGCGCGGTCGGAAGGTCACGGTGAAGCTCGACGGCACCGAGCAGGCGCCCTACGTCTACGACCTGGTCCGGTCGTTCGACGGCCGCATCCCGGCCAACCTGGCGTGGGCGCCGTCGACGAGCGACCTCGCGACGATCACCAACCGCTTCGTCGGGGAGGACGGTCGCCTCGCGATCGAGAGCCGCGGCGACTGCCGCGACTGGAACTGGCCGCCCTGCCTGATGGAGACCGAGCCGGTGCACCTCGGCACCGAGCGCACCGACTACGTCAGCACTCAGGCCGGGACCGCGTGGTACGACGACGTCCAGGACGTCCGCGGCTGGGAGCAGCGCGGCGACCAGCAGTCCTACCGCCGCGGTGAGAAGGTCGCCCGCAGCTGGTTCGACCCGGTGGTGCGGCCGCGCACCGGTCCCGGCTACTGGCAGCCGCGCCGGGTCGGCAACTTCTTCGCCGTCAACGTCCCCACCGCCAGCTCCGGTGCTGACGGCGTCACCGGCGGCATGCTCGACGAGGGATCGACGGTGACGTCCCGCCTCTACGCCGGTGGTGCGCTCGTCGACGAGGGCCCGTTCCAGGCGGTCCAGACCGAGGTGCCGGCGGCCGGCGGCTGGGGCGACTACCGCTTCGAGATGGACACGACCCGCCCGGCGGCGTGGAAGCTCGGCACGCGGACGTCGACCTCGTGGGAGTTCCGCGCGCGCACGAACGAGACGGCCGACTGGGTGAACCTGCCGCTGCTGCAGCTCGACTACGCGCTCGACACCGACCTCAACGGCCGGCTCACCGGGAGGTGGCAGGAGATCGGGCTCGCAGCCGCCTTCCCACCTGACGTCGAGGGCGCCGGTCGCGTGACGGACGCGACGCTGGAGGTGTCGTACGACGACGGGGCCACCTGGCAGCGGATCGACCTGACCCCCGAGAAGGTCGGTCAGTGGTCGGGGACGGTGCGACTCCCGGCGAGGGTCACCCACCTCGCCCTGCGCGCCACGGCCTCGGACGACGCGGGCAACCGCGTCGAGCAGGAGGTGATCCGCGCCGCTGGGGTGCGTTGATCACCTGCTGAGGACGCCCGCCGAGGACCCCACCCTCGGCGGGCGTCCGTCTGTTCTTCCGGGCGTTCGGGCGTTCGGCAGACAGGAGGGCGGGTACCCACCGATGCTGTCCGTGCTCGACCGAAGGGGGCTACGTCCATGCGTAGGAAGTTCGCCGGCGCCATCGCCTGCATCACCATCACCGCACCTGTCCTGGTGCTCGTCACGCCTGCCGAGGCAGCCGTCCCGGCGCAGTGGCAGAACTGCACCGTCGTCAACAACCGCCTGCCTCACGGCGTCGGCCGGGCGAACGCCCGCGACCGCACCTCCGGCACGCCCGTCACCACTTTCCGCCGCGACACCGCGCTCTACAACACCGCGATGCGAGCCAACCGCCGCCTCGACGGTGACGGCGACGGGATCGCGTGCGAGAAGGCGTGAGCCTGACCTGACCGACGCCACACGTGTCCGAGAAGCTGCCCCTGATCCGCGCGATCGGGGGCGACATCTCGGACACGTGTGCCGTCGTCCGGCGACGCAGGGTCAGAGGGTGTCGCCGATCAACCGGAGCACCGCGGCCTGGGCGTCGTTGAGGCGTGGGTCGAGGTCGACGGCGGGCACGTCCTGCTCGCGCAGCTGGCGCAGCCGTCCACCCATCGCCGTGTCGGCGTGCTGCGTCAACATCGGACCGAAGGCGGCGATGAAGGCATCCGCGACGCCGCGGACGTCGGCCTCGGAGGCGTCCGCGGGCAGTGCTTCGAAGCGGGCGGCGAAGTCGTCGTACTCCCCGCGGCTGCGTACATCGTTGAGCACCGCTGCGAGCTCGTGCAGGTCCTCGGGCGTCCCGCCGGCCTCGTAGAGACGGGCCAGCAGGACCGAGGCGTCGTGCTCGAGGTCGGCGAGACCCGACTCCTCCACCCCGCCCACCGCCGCGAGGAACTCGGCCAGCGCCGGAGTCAGGTCCGGCCGCGCGCGGGAGGTGCGCAGCTCGCTCACCCGCCGCAGCTGGCCCTCGAGGTGCGCGATGCGCTCGCGCAGCTGGGTCTCGAGGTCGGCGAGCAGGTCCGCGCTGGCGGTGTCGGCGGGATCGTCCAGGAGCGCGGCCATCCGCTCGAGGGGTACGCCGAGCTCGGCGAGGGTCCGGATGCGGAGGAGGCGGGCGACGTGCGAGAGCTCGTAGGTGCGGTACCCGTTGGTTCCGCGGCCGGGCTCGGGGAGCACGCCGACCTGGTGGTAGTGCCGGAGCGTGCGGACCGAGACGCCCGCGAGCTCGGCGACCTCCTTGCTCCTCATGCCACGAGCTCCGGGGACTGCGAAGACTCCGATGAGGAGAGGTCGCGCAGCGAAGGGAGGAACAGGGCGGCGACGGCCACGACGGCCCACAGCCCGCCGATCGCGAGGCCGGCCGCCTCGAGCGAGACCTGGTCGACGAGCACGGCGGTCGCGAGGATGCCGAGGGACGGCGCCACGGTGAGCAGGGCGTTCTGGGTGCCGGTCACCCGACCCCGCAGCTGCTCGGGGATGCGCTCGGTCATGAGGACGCCGAGCACGGTGCTCACCATGCCCCCGAACGTACCGACGATCGCGGCTCCGCCGAAGACCAGCCACACCGCCGGCAGGGAGCCGATCACGAGCAGCCCGGCCGCGGAGCCGAGCAGGCCGACGACCAGCCAGACCCGTCGCGACAGCCGCGTGCCGACAGCGGCGTACACGCCCGCCCCGACCAGCATGCCGACGGCCAGCGAGCTGAGGACGAGGCCGAGCCGCCCCTCGTCGCCCGTGATCGTGAAGTGCACCGGGAGCAGGAGGCCCTGCACGGCCGCGAGGCAGGACGCGAGGACCAGCGTGAGCACCGTGACGGTCAACAGGAAGGGGCTGCACAGGAAGAGCAGCGACCAGCCCTCGGCCAAGTGGGCCAGCACGGCGCGCGGCGACGACCCGGCAGGCGACGCCCCGATGACCCCGACGTCGCCAGGCAGGACGAGGGTGATGAGCGCAGCCAGCAGGGACATGCCGGCGGTCACCCAGAGTGCCTCCGTCCCGTCCAGCGCGGTGACCAGGCCTGCCGCGATCGCCGGGCCGACGATCATCGTGATCGCGGCGGTGCCCTCGCGGAGCCCGACCAGCCGGTCCACGGTCCACGAGCTGCGCCGCGCGACGGGCAGGAGGAGCGCCTCGCGAGCGGTCAGTCCGGGTACGTCGCCGAACGACCCGAGGATGCCGAACAGCACGAACCAGCCGAGTCCGAGGTCGGTGAACAGCGCGGTGATCGGCAGCGCTGCGACGGCCGCGCCCGAGATGACGTCGGTCAGCACGGACACCCAGCGTCGGTCGTACCGGTCCACCACGCTGCCCATGAACAACCCGGCCACGAACGCCGGGAGCGCAGTGGCGGCGGCGACGAGCCCGGCGTCGAGCGCGCTTCCGGTGGTCTGCAGCACGACGAGCGGCAGGACGACGACCGCGACCGAGTTGCCGAGGAAGGAGATCCCGTAGGACGTGAGGTAGGCGAGCACCGAGCGGTTCATGCGTCCAGTCGAAACCATGACGCTACGTCGGGCTCAAGCCGAGGCGACCACGTAGGCGTCGTGGTCCGAGAGCCGCTTGCCGTCGTACGACGCCTCGATCCGCGTGGCGACCGCACTCCAACCATGCGGCACGGCGATGTGGTCGATGCTGACCAGGCCGTCGATCACGTGCGGCAGGTCGGCGGTCGGGACGTCGAGCTCGAGCTCGGCCAAGACTGACTGGATGGCCGCGCGACCGCCGAGCGAGCCGGCGTGCTCCCGTCCGATCAGTGCGTGGTTCCAGTCGCCGCCCCAGACGAGCGAGGCCGCTGCGCGCAGCCGGACCAGCAGCTCGTCGACAGCGTGCTCCGTCTTGTCGACGTGACGCGCTGTGTCGGTGTGATGTCGCGGTTGTCCACAGATCATCGTCGAGGTCTTACGGCGACCCGCTCGTGCGGCTTCAGTGGATGCATGCCTCGTTCACGACACCGCCGCAAGGGAAGCACCCGCAGGCCCCACCACCCGTCCACGCCACCCCGAGTGACGCTCGCCGACGCGGTGGCGGCCCACCCCGAGCTGAAGGGCTCCTTGCCCTGGCTCGAGCGCATGTTCGCCGTCGACGCGGCCGAGGCCGACGGCGACGCACGAGGGGCGCTGCAGCTGATCGAGGAAATGCTGCTCGGCCCGGACGGGCGACCCTTCTGGCGGCCGGAGCGCGTGAGACGGCTTCGCCAGCTCGTCGAGCTCGGTGCCGATGTGCCGACGTGGGCCGTACGTCGCTGGGCGGTCGCCCAGGCAGCGCAGGTGTCGCCCGGCCGGCCCAGGGAGGCCATGGATCTGGCCATCCGTACGCGCGGTGGTCGGAGCACCCTGTGGGGGATCGACGATGACGCGAGGTCGAAGATCCTCGATCACGACTGGGTCTACCGCCAGCTCGTCCTGCACGACCACGGTGGCCTGGCGGACTTCCTGCGACGGGTGGCGAGCCCGGACCTGCGTGGCCTCACCGGCGACATGACGTCGTGGTCGACGGCGCCGATGGGCGGATACGAGCTGTGGGAGGAGGCGAGCAACCACATCGTGTGGCGAGACCTGGCGACCTCGCTGCCGGTCACCACCCTCAATCTCGGGAGCGCGTCGATGATGGCCATCGGGGAGGGCGCGATCGGCCGGATCGTCGAGTCTGACGACGTGCGACTGTTCGAGAGTGCTCCGCTCTGCGTTCCGATCGACGTCGCGCAGGCCGTCGCTGATCGTCCTTTCGCGTGGATCGACGCCATCAACGAGGCGTGTCGGGGCCCGTACGGCGAGGTCATGACCGAGCTGATCGCCAAGCTGAACCATTTCGACCTGCTCTTCGATCTGTCGTCCCGATCCCGTCGCTACCTCATCCAGCCACCGGATCCCGACCTGCGTTCCGACCGTGTGGTGTCGGGTGGCAACGGCACGGAGTACGACGTCGCGCTGGTGCTGGCTGCAGTTGCGGGGGAGTTGGAGCGCGACGAGAACGAGCTGTGCAGCTGCGGGCGACAGCACGACGAACGACGCCCCCTGGAACCGCTGGTGGCTGCGGCGATGCTCGAACCTGACACGGTCGGGCGACTGGCGTCGATGCTCGTGGATTCGGACGCAGCGGCACTCCGCGACCTCGAGCTTCTGCTTCCCTCGCCTGCCGACGTGCTGTGCCGACGGCTTCGCCGGGGGCTGGCCGACGCGGCGTGAGGCGGTATGATCATGGTATGACCACGAAGATCGCGGTGAGCCTTCCGGATCACCTGGTCGACGAGGCCCGTGACGCGGTGGCCACGGGGCGAGTGGCATCTGTCTCGGCGTATGTCGCCGAGGCGATGACGGAGAAGTCGCGGCGACTCACCTTGGCGGAGGTTCTCGACGAGATGGACGCCGAGCTGGGCGCTCCCGACGAGGACGCCCGGGCTCGTGCTGAGCGGGCGCTCGACGCGCTCGGCCGATGAGCGGAGTCAGCCTCGACGCGGGCGCTCTCATCGCGATCGAGCGGGGTGACGCGAACGTTCGCGCTTTGCTGCGAGAGGCGGTGCGACGCGGACTGGAGGTTCACGTCGTCCCTGAGGTCGTCGCTCAGGTCTGGCGCGGCGGTCCGCGACAGGCGCGACTTGCTGCGCTGCTCACGGCGCGCGGGGTCGAGACGCCGGCGTACGACGTCCACGCTGCGCGCGAAGTGGGCCGGCTCTGCGGAGCCTCGGCCACTTCGGACGTCGTCGACGCGCACGTCGTGTGGCACGCCCGCCTTCACGGACATCTCGTCGTGACGTCCGACGCAGGCGACCTGCTGGCGATCGACCCTGACCTGCGAGTCGTCGGGGTGTGACCGACGAGTTCCGAGCGGCCGTACCACCTCACGAGTGCTGGCGCTCTCAGGGCGCGGTCTGAGCCTGACCGAAACCTTTCGCTCAGCGCCCAAGCGGCGAACGCGAGCCCGTCAGGACCACTGCCGACGCATGACCGTGGTCGCGGCGAACGGGTCCTCGCCGGACACCGCGGCCATGATGCCGGCCCCCTCGGGCCGAGCCGTCGCCAGGAGCCGGCCCTCGCCGACCCAGGTGCGCCAGGTCTCGAGGTAGTGACCGGCGCTGGTGGCATTCCGTCCGAGCACGGTCGGCACTGGGTGCCAGACCTCCCCGGTGGCGCCGGCCGCGGCCAACGCCCTGCGAGCGCCGGCGCGGGTGCGGATCCGCCGGCCGGGGGCGTGCAGCCGGGCCGAGGTCCAGCGCGACACCAGGTAGCGAGGTGCACCGACAGGGGCGATGGCCTCGTCGAAGGCCGTCGCGAAGACCTCGGCGTCGGCCTCGGAGCCGACGAGGCGGAAGCGGTACTCCCCGCCCGGGTGGACGTCCGCGGCGAGGGCGGGCGCGCCCACACCGGTGAGGCCAGCAGCGACGAGGGCGTCCGCGACGGCGGCGGCAACCGCCTCGAGCGGGGGAGTGCCAGACGTGAGGGCGAGCTGTGCGTGCACCCACTGGGTGAGGACGTCCGCGTTGCGATGACGGGCGACAAGAGCCCCGCCGGCGGTCAGGACGGCGAGCACACCGGCGCCCACCAGCGTCCCCACGCCCGGGAGCGCGGCAGCCGCACCGCCGGCCCCGGCCGTGCCGGCGGCGAGGGAGAGCGGCGTACGCCAGCTGGTGTCCGGGACCTCGGCGTCGGTCGCCAGGCCGTCCGCTGTCAGCCGCCACGTCGGCCCAGCCGGGACCAGGGTGACGACCTCGCCCGGGTGCACGGCGACAGGAGAGGTGGCGCGTCGGACGCGCAGGGACGCCAGCGTGATGTCCTCGTAGGGCTCGCCGACCGCCCAGAGGTCGCGGATGGCGTCGCGGTCGGCGGCCGCGACCAGCATCCGCGCGTTGTAGCCGTCGAACGAGGCGACGGGCGGCGGCGCGAAGGGAGAGAAGGACGCGTCGATGTGGGCGACTCCGTCGACGATGTCGCCATCGGCGTCCACGCCGTGGAACCCCTGGTGCTTGCGGACCAGCCGGAACCAGTCGTTGTCGCCCTTCGGGTGTGCCTCCGACACGCACACGACCGTCCAGTTGGTGGCGACCTTCTCGGGCCAGGTCGGGTCGGTGCGCAGCGCCCTGCCCCGCGTCTGGACGACGGCCGTCAGGGTCGTGGCGGTCGTGAGGTCGATGAGGGTGGAGACGCCGCGGGCGTTCCACCCCTCGCCGAGGAGGCCACGGGTGCCGACCAGGACCTGCGTCCCGCCCGCCTCGAAGAAGGCCGTGACGTGGCCGACCCAGGTCCGCGAGGTCCACCCGGCCGTGCACGTCGCCACCGGACCCGCACCTGCGTCGACGACGAGCCGGGCGGCCAGCTCGGGGTCGCGGGTCGCGACGAACTCGACGAGCTCGCGCAACGTCGACGCGGACGCCGCGACGACCGACCCGGTCACCAGCATCGGCTGGAGCACGGCGGTGTCGGGCGACGAGAGCAGCGCCTCCAGAGAGGCGACCGCCGAGCCGGCCTCCGCGTCCTGGACCCCGTCGAGCGTGACCGGCACCGTCGCCGACGCGCGCTCGTGGTCGCACAGCACCAGCACCCGGGTCCGTACGCCGATGGCCGCGTGCTCGGCGGCGATGATCTCGACCGCCGCGCCCGGCTTGGCGTAGGACCGGGCCAGCACCCGGTCGACGGTGGACCGTCCACGACGCACGCCGCGTCGGGTCCACACGTAGCCGACCGACGGCAGCGCCGCCTTCACGGTCGCCAGCACTTCTGCGTCGCGAGCCTCGGAGGAGACGGCGACGTGGTGCAGGAGCCAGTCGCCGAGCAGGCCGACCCAGTCCTCGGCGGAGGGTGGGTGGCGGTGCTCCTCGCGGAGCCGTGCACCGACGGGCAGCGCCAGCAGCCCCGCGTGGTGCATGCGCAGCGCGGCGTCGCAGAGGTCCGGCTCCCGCTCGGCGAACGCGGCCCACGTGGTCGTGGCGGGCACCGGGTCGTCGTACCGCGCCGTGAGCCACTCGTAGAACCCGATCGACCCGAAGCCCGGGGTGGTGAGCAGGGTGGTGAGCTCAGTGAAGCGGAGCGCCTCGCTGGTGAGCCAGTCCTCCTCGGTCGGGGTGGGCGTGGTCAGCCAGACGAGCTCGTCGAACGGCGCGAGGTGGCCCTCCTTGACGACCGCCGGCACGGACACGCGGTAGCGGATGCTCCCGAACAGCTCGTCGACGAGGTCGCGCTGCTCGCCCGTCAGGCTCTCGGGCGGCGTGGCGGTGAGGGCCAGGACGTGGGCGCCCGACACGGCCTCGAGCAGCTCGGCGAGCAGGCGGCCCCACACCTCGAGCAGGTGGTGGCACTCGTCGAGCACCAGTGTCAGGTCGGGCTCGGTGCGGATCCGGTCGAAGAGCGCCACGCCGTTGGGGTGGAGCCGGTCGACGACCGCGGCCTCGGAGTCGCTGGCCTCGGAGTCGAAGACCGCGAGGGACTGGTACGTCAGGCAGGTCAGGGCGCCGGCCAGGGACTTGTCGTCGTCGGCGTCGAGCCCCATGGCACGCGCCTCCGCGATCCACTGGGACTGGATGGCGGTGTTGGGGGCGAGCACGACGGCCCTCGAGCCCGGGTCGGCCCGGAGCCGGCCGGCGATCGCCTCGAGGCCGACGCGCGTCTTGCCCGCGCCCGGCGGCAGGACGACCCACGCCCGTGGGCGCTCGGAGCCGTCCCACGCCCGCGCGAGTGCCTCGAGTGCCTCGCGCTGGTGGATGCGCAGTGGCGGCACCGGTGGGATCACGCGTCGAGACCGATCACCACGTCGGCGGAGTCGCGCGTCGCGGCGACGAGCCGCGCGTTGGCCTCGTCGCTGCGCATCACCCACTCGCGCGCCTCGGCGGGAGACTTGCCGAACCGCTCGTGCCGCGCGATCAACCGAGCCACGCGCAGGTCGTCGTCCACGTCGACGTACCAGACCTCGGCCAGCAGGGGACGTACGCGCTCCCACCCGTCGCCGGGCAGCAGCAGGTAGTTGCCCTCCGTCAGCACCAGCCGCGCCGACGGCGGGATCGCGATCGCGGCCGCGATCGGCTGCTCGAGGTCGCGCTCGAAGCCGGGTGCGAAGAGTGTCTGCCCGGGGAACGCGTGGAACCGGGACAGCGCCGAGACGTAGCCGTCGACGTCGAAGGTGTCGGGCGCCCCCTTGCGGTCGCGGCGCCCGAGCCGGTCGAGCTGCTCGTCGGCGAGGTGGAAGCCGTCCATCGGCAGGTGCCCGGCGGCCGGCCCGAGGTGCTCCAGCACGAGCGAGGTCAGCGTCGTCTTTCCCGCACCCGGCGGCCCGGTGATGCCGAGGATGCTGCGACCGGGGCGGGCGAGCAGGGCGTCGGCGCGGGCGAGCAGCGGCTCGAGGGAGGCGACAGGGCTGCTCACGGGTGCGATGGTAGGGGCCATGTCCGGCCTCGAGGCAGTCCTGCGTCCCCACGTCGGGTCAGGCGCGATCCCCGGGCTGGTCGCGCTCGTCGCGACGGGCGACGACGTCGAGGTCGTCGCGCTGGGGAGCCAAGGCACGAGTGGTGCGCCGATGCAGCGCGGATCGATCGTCCGCGGGGCCTCGATCGCGAAGCCGCTCATGGCCGCCGTCACGATGATGCTCGTGGAGGACGGCACGCTCGACCTCGACGCCCCGGTCTCCGGCCTGCTGCCCGAGCTGGCGGACCCACGCGTGCTCCGCACGCCCACCAGCGAGCTCGACGACACCGAGCCCGCGCAGCGACCGATCACGGCCCGCCACGTCCTCACGAGCACGTCGGGGCACGGGTTCGCGACCGTCGAGACCCCGGTCGTGCCGCTCCTCGTCGAGCGGCTCGGGCAGGCCTCGATGGAGCTCGACAAGGTCCCCGCGCCCGACGAGTGGATGCGGCGCCTGGCGGACATCCCGCTGATCCACCAGCCCGGCGACGGCTGGACCTACAACGCCTCCTACGACCTCCTCGGCGTCCTGCTCGCGCGTGCGGCAGGGAAGGACCTCGCCGAGCTCATGGCCGAGCGGCTGCTCGGACCGCTCGGCATGGTCGACTCGGGCTTCTTCGTGCCGATGGAGAAGCGTGACCGCTTCACCACGCTCTACGGCAGCGACCTCAGCGTCAGCGACGAACCGGACGGCTCGTTCGCCGAGCCGCCCGCCTTCGCGTCCGGGGCCGGCGGGATCGTCACGACCGTCGACGACATGCTCGCCTTCGGCCGGATGCTGCTCGCCGGAGGCGGCGACCTGCTGACGCCCGGCTCGGTGCGCCAGATGACAACCGACCACACCACGCCGGAGCTGCGCGAGATGGGTGGCTTCTTCCTCGACGGCCAGGGCTGGGGCTACGGCGGCGGGGTCGACACCTCGGTCCGCGAGCCGTGGAACGTCGTCGGCCGCTACGGCTGGGTCGGCGGCACCGGCACGTCGGCGTACGTCATCCCGAGCCGCGGATCCGTCAACGTGCTCCTCACCCAGGTCGAGCTCGGCAGCCCCGAGTCGACCGCGGTGCTCGAGGCCTTCTGGACCCACGCCGCTACCGCCTGACGGCGCCACCCCGACGGGCGTGGTCGCCCGGGGGAGCGTGGCTACGGTGGGACGCATGACCGACGAGACGAAGCAGGCGGCCGTCGAGGCCGCGCAGCGCGTGGTGGACAACGTCAGCTCCTACCAGTACAGCGCCGAGGACGCCGACATCGCCCAGCAGCTCGACGAGGGCCTGGCGGAGGCGCAGGTGAGCCTCGGAGCCGACGAGCGCACCCGCATCCTCGAGGAGATCGACGCCCTCAAGGACGAGGAGTCGGGGACGCCGCAGGTCCGCTCGGCGGACCCGGTCGAGTGAGGTCGGCATGGACGTCCGTGGACTGCTGACCGAGGGCTTCGGCCGCATCACCGAGCTGTACGCCGGCCTCGTCGAGGGGCTCGACGACGAGACCCTGCACACCCGACCGGGCGGCTCCGGCAACCCGATCGGCTGGCTGCTGTGGCACCTCGCTCGCGTGCAGGACCACCACGTCGCCGGCCTGGCGGGTCAGGCGCAGGTGTGGGAGAGGTTCCAGGAGCGGTTCGGCCTGCCCCACGGCACCGACGACATCGGCTACGGCCACACCAGCGCGCAGGTCGACGCGCTCCGGATCGAGGACCCCGCGCTGCTGGCGGACTACCACCACGAGGTGACGCTCGCGACCGCGCGCTACCTCGAGTCCGTGGACGAGGACGAGCTCGAGCGGGTCGTCGACGAGCAGTGGGACCCGCCGGTCACCGCCGGCGTACGCCTCGTCAGCATCCAGTCCGACTGCCTCCAGCACCTCGGCCAGGCCGCCTACGTGAAGGGTCTGCTCGGCTCCTGACGTTTGCTCGACACGGTGTCGGGTAGGAGGTGCGCGCAACGACGCGACGAGTGGGGGAGTGGCAGTGACGAGGAAAGAGGACATGGGCGCGAGCCTCGAGGAGCTGCTGAAGGGCGGGCTCACGGAGGTTCCACCGATCGCGGATGCGTTCACGAACGCCAGCACCACGCTGTCGGGGATCTCGACGGGCGGGATGTTCGCCGACGGTGGTCCCTTCGACAGCAACAACCCGAAGGAGGCCATGGCCTCCCTGATGAGCGCGATGGCCTCCTCGACGCAGAAGTCCGGCGCGGTGCTCGACGACGTGGCCCAGGCCCTCGTGACCACGGCCCGCGACTTCGCGAAGACCGACGACGAGATCAGGCGCGCGTTCATCGCCGCGGGTGGGACGCTCGCATGAGCGCCTTCGACATCGGCTGCCAGGTCGGCGCCAAGGCCTCCGAGCTCATCGACGGCACCCCGCCCGGCTACACCGTCATCGGTGGGAAGTACGGCGACATCGGTCCGTCGTTCGGGCACTACGACGGGCTGCCCGGTGACAGCATCACCGGCTCGTGGCCGTCCTTCGCCACCGCGCTGAACAGCGTCGCCATCGCCGGCCAGGGCTCGTCGGGCGTGATCGCCGACGCCGTCACGGTGACGCCCAACGGCGTGTTCGCCAACATGGAGCGGATCGCCACCGACGTCGACGACTGGAAGGGCTCGGCCGCGACCGACTTCACCGAGAACTACAAGGCGCAGCTGCCCTACGTCGCCGACGCGAACTTCACCGGCATCTCCGTGGCCATCGCGGCGCTCGAGGCGCAGAACGAGCTCTACACGACGGCCTACGAGTCGATCATCGACATCGGCAACAAGACCCTCTCCGCCCTGGAGGCGGCCGACGGGCGCGGTGGCGCGGACGGGAGCTTCGCGCTGACGGTCCTGGCGGCGGTCGGGACCGTCGCCGTCACCGTCGCCAGTGCCGGGACGGCGGCCGTCGTCATCGCCGTCGCCGCAGGGGCGGCGTCCGTGGGCGCCTCCGCCACCTCCCTCGACTTCAGCGCGGGCGACCCCGAGGGCGTGATGACCCAGTTCTACGACGCGGTCGACAAGGTCGAGAACCACGTCAAGACCCGCCAGCAGGAGATCTCTCAGGGCCTGCGCGACTACGCCGCGGCGGTCAACGCCGACATCAACAGGACCGACTTCGCCGAAGGAGAGTTCCCTGCCTTCAAGTTCAAGCCCACCGGCTTCGCGCAGGGTCCCGGCAACCTCGGGGGTTATGACGGATGAGTGAGACGCAGCTGCAGTACGTCCCGCAGGCCGACGGCCACGTCAGCCCCTTCGGCAGGGCCGTGGACGCGATGCACGTGAGCGCGAGCACGGCCGGTGACGCCCTCTTCGCGGAGATCAACGGGTGGTACGCCGTGCGGGTGGGCATCGCTCCCGGCCACGCGGAGCGCACCTCCGACGCCGAGATGGCCGCGCAGGTCACCCAGCTCGCGCGCCTGATCTTCGTGGCCCGCACACGTGAGTACTACCGACTCATGGACGTGCACCTCCAGCCCAACCCGGTGTCCCTGCGCCGCACGCGCGACCACCTCGAGTCGTCCGTCGAGGACAAGCAGGTGACCGGGTACGCCGCCGGCGGTGCGGTCGAGGTGACCTCGATCGGCATGAAGCAGTTCGTCATCCAGCTCCAGCCGGGCACCTGCGAGCGGCTCGGGAGCGACGGCCTGGGGGCCGCCCTGACCACCGCCGCCAACGAGATGGTCGCCGCCTGGCTGCTGGTGCTCGCCGACTACAAGAAGCAGCTCTGGAGCCGATGAGGAGCCGGGCCGCGAGCGTGGCCGGGAGCCTGGCCCTGGCGTCCGTGCTGCTCGTGAGCGCGTGCGGTGGCGACGAGTCCGGCTCGGCGCAGGCCGGGGACCTGGTCCGCGGGCGCCTCGGTGAGGTCGAAGGCACGACCCACAGCCTCCTCCTGCCCAACGGCCTGCTCACCGTCGTCGCGGCCGAGGGGCCGGACTCGATCGGTCCGACCGACGCCGCCGACGGCCGCGAGCACCCGGCGCCGGACGGCGCCGAGTGGCTGACCCTCGACTGGGAGCTCAGCCCGGGGGAGGGCCTCGACCCCTTCCAGCGCACGCTGATGGAGGACACCGCGCAGCGCACCACGCTCGAGCTGGTGGCCGGTGACGCCACCACCGAGCTCGGGGACGCTCCGGGCTCGACGTCCACCCCGACCGAGGTGCGCACCGGCGGCACCGTCTACGTCGCGGTCGCGTCCGGGGAGTCCCCGGTGGTCGAGGTGACCTTCGACGGCGTGACGACCAGCCTCGACCTCGACACCGGCTCGGCCACGGGCGACCGCGCCGATGCGCTCGCGGACCTCGCCGCGCCGGAGTCGGCCGAGTGCCCGCCCCTGAGGGGCACGGGGGTCTCCGCCGACGTCGCCTGCACCTACACGCTCACCAGGGTTCCCTACCTCAGCGGCCAGGGCTGGTCCGACGGCGACGGCTGGACGGTGGCGCAGGTCGAGACCCGCATCGACTCCTTCACCCGCGCGGGGACGACGTACGACGTGCAGGGGGCTGAAGACGCTTCGGGGTTCGACGGCACGACGGGCGAGTCGACCGTGGTCGACGAGCGGCTCACCAGCCTGGTCACGCGGGTCGTCGTCGACGGCAACCCGAGCACGCTCGACATCGCGCGCACGCTGACCGGCCTGCGCGCCGACGGACAGGGCCCCGAGGACGCGAGCGCGGAGCTGACCGGCACGGTCGAGCTCGGCTGAGGCCTTAACCGCACGTTGAGGGACTGGGGAAGCGGCCTTATCCCGCCTCCCGGCACTGTGGTCGTCGTACGCACGAGAAGACGACCACAGGAGCAATCACGATGAACACCCTCAGCCGCCGCACCCGCCTCGCGACCGCCGCCGTGCTGGCCCCGCTCGCCCTCGGACTCGTCGCCTGCGGAGGCGACGACGACTCCGACGACGCACCGGTCACCAGCGCGTCCGGGACCGCGGCGCCCAGCGAGGGTGCTGCGTCCACCACGATCGAGGGTGACGTGGAGACCGCCGCCCAGACGGCCCTCGGCGAGGTCGACGGCACCGTCTTCTCCGTCGACCACGACGGCCAGGGCTGGGACGTCACGATCGTGACCGCCGACGGCGAGGAGAACGACATCGAGCTCAACGCCGACGCCACCGAGGTCACCCGCGGCCCGGTCGCCGACACCGACCAGGACGCCGACGACGCTGCCGAGCGCGAGACGCTCCTCGGTGCCTCGCTCGACTACGCGGCGGCGATCGAGGCCGCGGCGGGCGAGGTCCAGGGGACGGTCACCGGCGTCGACCTGTCCGACGACAACGGCACGGCCGTCTGGGAGGTCCAGCTCGACGAGGACACCCCGAACGAGTCCACGGTCGACGTCGATGCCGAGACCGGCGAGGTGCTGAGGGTCGAGCTCGACGACTGAGCCTGCCTGCGAGACTGGCGCCATGCCCGCCGAGCTCGTCGTCCGCGCCGCCGGCCACTCGCCGGTCAAGGGCATGCGGCACCTCGCCCAGCCGCGGGTGGAGCTCGACGAGCACGGCCCGGTCGGCGACCGGCGCTGGTGCGTGGTCGACGTACGTGCTGGAAAGGTCCTGCGCACCGTCCAGCACACGTCGCTGATCAGCGTCGTCGCCCGGCAGGACGATGACGTCCTGACCATGGAGCTGCCGTCGGGGGAGTCGGTCGCGGCCGAGCCCCGGGCCACCGGCGAGACGATCACCTGCGACTACTGGGGGAGGGCCGTCCCGCTCACGCTGACCGACGGTCCGCACGCCGCGATGCTCGGCGACCTGCTCGGTGTCGACGTACGACTCGCTGCCGCGCCGCGCGGTGGCGTCGTGTTCGCCTCGCCGCTCACGATCCTCGGCACGGCCTCGCTCGCCGCCCTCGCCGAGGAGCTCGGCGAACCAGTGGATTCGGCCCGGTTCCGGGCGAACCTCGTCGTCCAGACCGACGAGCCCTGGCAGGAGGACTCATGGCGCGGAGCGGAGGTGCGTGTCGGCAGTGCGCGCGTGCGGATCGGTGGGCCGGTCCCACGGTGTGCGGTCGTCGACCACCATCCGGTGACCGGCGAGAAGGACGTCCGGCTGCTCAAGGCGCTGGTCCGGAGCCGCCCCACCAACCGCGCCGGGGAGCCGTTCCTGGGCGTGTACGCCGACATCGTGCGGCCCGGATTCGTGCTGGGACAGCGCTGAATTCACCGCGAGGGCGCATACTCGACGCAAATGACTTCTTCGCACGGCTCACGGCCGAAGCACCTCTCGAGCAGCCCTTTCAAGCCCAAGGTCGAGCCCGAGATCGAGGTGTTCGAGGTGGGTGACCGCGTCACCCACGACCTCTACGGCCTCGGCCGGGTCACCAAGATCGACAGCCACGCGGTGACCGTCGACTTCGCGGGGCAGACGGTGCGCATCCAGCCGCCGTACTCCAAGCTGCAGCACCTCTGACCTCGGGTCCCCGGCAGCGGACCACCGCCCCGACTGGTCCGCATGACCAGAACGGCTCCGGTCCGGTGGCTGCTGGACAGTGATGGAAGCGCTCTCATAGCGTGACGGGCGTCACCAATCTCTCGGGAAAGAGGTTCCGTCATGCGCACCTTCCGCGCGCTCCTCGGCCTGTTGGTCGCCCTCGCGATCGGCTTCACGCTCGCCAGTCCGGTCGCCCCGGCGGCCGCCGCCGGCCCTGACCGGTTGCCGTTCAACATCACCAACAACTCGCAGCGGGGGGAGAACGTCTTCCTCTACGTCGTGGGTGTCGACCTCACGTCCGGTCGCCTCGGCTACGTCAGCCAGGACGGCACGTTCACCGCATGGTCGGGCGGGACCAACCCACCCAGCCCCGCGCCCGACGTGTCCATCCAGATGGGTGGCTCCGGCTCCAGCACGACCCTCAACGTGCCCCGCGGCTTCTCCGGCCGCCTCTACATGTCGTTCGGCGAGAAGCTGCCCTTCTCCCTCACGCCTGACGGCCTCGTGCAGCCCGCACCGTGGGCGCCGGGCGACGCGTCCGAGAACATCCTGTTCGACTGGAGTGAGTTCACCTACAACGACGCCGGTCTCTGGCTCAACAGCTCGCAGGTCGACATGTTCGCCGTGCCGCACGCCGTCTCGGTGACCGAGGCCAACGGCACCTACCTCGAGACCGGCAAGCTCAAGGCCGGCGGCCGCGACGCCGTCATCAACGGCCTGCGCGACCAGGGCGGCTGGGACGGCCTCATCCGCACCCGCGGCGACGGCATCGTCCTGCGCGTGCTCGCCCCCGGCAAGGGCGCGGACTCGGGATCGTTCGACCCCGACTACCTCGCCCCCTACATCGACGAGGCGTGGGGTGCGTACGCCAGCAAGACGCTCACCGTGCAGCCCTTCGGCGACCGGCCGGACGTGAAGTTCTTCGGCACCACCTCGGGCAGCACGATGAGCTTCACCGACACCACCGGTGCCCAGGTCGCGTCGTTCCAGAAGCCCTCGACCAGCAACGTCTGGGGCTGTGACGGCAACCTCGGTGCGCCCAACGACCAGGTCGTCGGCCCCATCGCCCGCACCCTCTGCGCGGCCCTCCACCGCTCGACCCTGGGTCGCCTCGACACCCAGCCCAGCGGCACGGCGGCCGACTTCTACCAAGGCGACATCACCAACCACTACTCCCGCCTGATCCACCAGAACATGGTCGACGGACGCGCGTACGGCTTCGCGTTCGACGACGTCCAGGCCCAGGAGTCCCTGGTCCACAGCGGCGACCCGCGCCAGGCCGGGATCACGCTGAATCCCTTCTGACCAGGACCTCAGAAGCGCTGTGACGCCGGGTCACGTGCTGTGCCCACCCCTCTGCAGCAGGGTGGGCACAGCCACGAACCCGGCGTCGCAGCGTCGGTCAGAGGCGTTCAGGCCAGCCTCGCCTTACTGGAATCGTTCAAGAAAAGACGGTTAGGTAGGCGTCAGCACACCGATCCGACCCAGATCTTTGAGGGAGAGCCATGACCCAGACCGCCACCTCCAGCGCCACCACCCACACCGCGCACCCCGCCTTCCAGGCCTCCGAGCGCCTCGCCGGCCACCTCCAGCAGCTGCTGGTTGACCTGACCGACCTCCACCTCCAGGGCAAGCAGGCCCACTGGAACGTCGTCGGCAAGAACTTCCGCGACATGCACCTCGTCCTCGACGAGGTCGTCGACGCCGCCCGCGCCTTCTCCGACGACGTCGCCGAGCGGATGCGCGCCGTCTACGTGACCCCCGACGCCCGGGCGAAGTCCGTCGTCGCGCAGACCTCGCTCGCCGAGTTCCCCGCCGACGAGGTCAACACCGGCGACTGCGTCAACCTCATCGTCGCCGCGCTCTACGCCGTCGCCGGCACAGGCCGCCGCATCCACGACGAGGTCGACTCCGAGGACCCGACCTCCGCCGACCTCATCCACACCATCCTCGAGCGCATCGAGCAGCTCGCCTGGATGATCGACGCGGAGAACCGCATCGCCAACAGCAGCCTGCCGCGCTCGTGGAGCGAGTGATCGCGAGCACCTGAGCGGCGTACGCCGTCTCGTCGACACCACGTGAGCAGGGCCGGTCCTCCAGGGCCGGCCCTTTCGCGTGCCCGGGGTCAGGCGAGGAGTGACGGCAGCAGCGAGTCGACGCGGCCGCTGAGGATCGAGAGCGCGTGCTCGCGGTGCTCCTCGGGGCCGGTGGCCCACGACAGGAGCGTCTGCACGAAGAGCCCGTCGAGCATGCCGTAGGTCGTCGACGGGTCGAGGGCGGGCTCCTTCTCCGCCAGCTCGGCGTACTGCGACACGACGCGCCAGATCATCGCCTCGAGCTGTCCGTCGATCTCGAGGACGACCTCGCGCAGCGCCGGTTCGAACATCGACTGGTTGCGCAGGTCGTACCAGAGCTGGTGCATCGGACCCTCCTCGCGGATGGTCTCGGCGAGCTTCGCGGCGAAGCGCGACTGGAGCTCGCCCGCGGACGTCGAGGTCTCGACAATCTCGTCGTAGCGCGTCACGCACGTGCGCTTGTAGTAGCGCACGCAGTAGGTGATGAGCTCCTGCTTGTCGGCGAAGTAGTAGTGCACGACCCCGTGCGAGAACGGTGAGTGCTGGGCGATCTCGCGCAACGAGGTCTTGGCGTAGCCGAGCTTGCCGAGCGTGACGAGCGCGGACTCCGCGAGCTGGTCGCGCCGGTTGTCGTGCTTGCTCGCGCGGGCCGCAGCGGACGCCGCGGGGTCAGCGACAGCGGGTGCGGACGACGGGCTCATGGGGCGATCCTACGCCTTCACTCGTTTTCTTGACATGTGTCCAAAGATTTCCTTGACAGTCGTCAAGAAGCGGGGCCACTGTGATGGTCACCACACACCGCTCGACGATTTTCGAGGAGCCCCGGATGACTGGAATGGACCTGACCGGCCGCGTCGCACTGGTGACGGGAGGCGCCCAGGGACTGGGCGAGGGCATGGCCCGGGCGCTCGCCGCGGCCGGGGCGAAGGTGATGATCGCCGACGTCAACGAGGCAGGTGCCGAGACAGCCGCCAGCCTCGGCGACGGCCACGGCTTCACGCACCTCGACGTGACCGACGACGCCGGGTGGGAGGCCGCGACCGCCGGGTGCGTCGAACAGCTCGGCGGCCTCGACGTGCTCGTCAACAACGCCGGCGTCGAGATCAGCAGCCTCATCACCGAGGTCCAGACCGACGACATCCGCAAGATGCTCGACGTCAACATCCTCGGCACCGCCCTCGGTCTCAAGCACGGCCTGCGCACCATGCGTCCGGGCGGTGCGGCCGGCCAGGGCGGCTCGATCATCAACATCGCCTCGGTCGCCGCGACCATCGCCTTCCCGGCGATCTCGATCTACTCCGGCACCAAGTCGGCCGTCGACCGGATGACCCGCGTGGCCGCGATGGAGTCCGGGAAGCTCGGCTACGGCGTCCGCGTCAACTGCGTCTACCCCGGTCTCGTCCCGACCGCGATGGGCGCCGGCCTCGCCACCGACATGGCCGAGCTCGGGCTCTACCCCAGCGTCGAGGCCGCGATCGGCGCCGTCGTCGAGCTGACCCCGTCCGGCCGCCTCGGCGAGGTCGAGGACATGGCCGACGCCGTGGTCTTCCTCGCCTCCGACCAGTCGCGCTTCGTCAACGGGGCAGGCCTGCCCGTCGACGGCGGCATGGGCATGTGACCGGGACCGACGAGACACCAGAGACCAGAGGAGATCGCCATGAGTGAGAAGAAGGTCGTCGTCTACGGAGCGTCCGGCTACACCGGCCGCCTGATCTGCGAGTACCTCCGCGAGTACAACGTCCCGTTCGTCGCGGCCGGCCGGAGCCAGGAGAAGCTCGAGTCCTCGATGGCGACCAACGTCGCCGGCATCGAGACCGCCGACTACGAGATCAGGACCGTCGACCACGACGTCGAGAGCCTCGCCGAGCTGTTCGACGGAGCCTCCGTCGTGTGCAACACGGTCGGCCCGTTCAGCACCCTCGGCCCGACCGTCGTCGAGGCCGCGCTCAAGGCCGGCGTCCACTACACCGACACCACCGGCGAGCAGGACTGGCTGATGGACTGCGACGCCACCTGGGGCGAGAAGTACGCCGAGGCCGGGCTGCTGCTCTCGCCCGGCATCGCGCAGATGTACACCACCGGCGAGATCGCCGCCCAGCTCTGCCTCGAGAAGCCCGGCCTCGACACCCTCGACATCGCCGTCTTCTGGGGCGGCTCCCCGACGATCGCCTCGACCGAGACGATCCTCGTCAACGCGGCCTCGTCGGCCGCGCACTTCCTCGAGCAGAACGCCTACGTCCCCTTCGACCCGGGGCAGGGGCTCGTCCCCCTGGTCGTCCCCGGCCAGCACGAGCTGGCCCAGTCCCTGCCCTGGGGCGGGACCTCGCACCCGGTGTGGTTCAAGCGCGACCCGCGCGTGGCCAACTGCAAGGCGCAGGGCGGTGTCTTCAACGCGGCCCTGATGAACGGCGTCCCGCAGATCGTCGCCGGCGCCCTCGAGGCGACGAAGGACATGAGCGCCGAGGACCGTGCCGCTGCCCTCACCGCGACGGCGCGCCAGGTGATGGACCAGATGCCGCCGCGCGAGAACCCGCGCGTCAACAAGTCCCTCGACTCGGTCCACGCCTCCGGACCGCTCGGTCGCGCGCACTGCGTGATCCACGGCAACAGCAACTACAAGCAGACCGGCCTGATGCAGGCGTACGCCGCCTACTCGCTGCTGCAGCAGCCGCCCAGGCGGGTCGGCTTCGCGTCGGGCTGCCAGGCCTTCGGGCACCACGAGCTGCTCGGGGTGCTGCGGACGTTCGGCCTGGTCTCGACGCCGGTGCTGACCACGCAGGACTGACGGCGGCGCGACGTGCGGCTCCACGACTACCTCGACAAGGGCGCCAGCCTCGGTGCCGACCGCCCCTGCCTCACCACCGACGGCACCTCGATGTCGTACGCCGACGTGGTGGGGCTGTCGCGGGACGTCGCGGCCGCGCTCGTGGCGCGCGGCCTCGAGCCGGGTGGCAGGGTCGCGATCCTGTCAGCCAACGACCCGGTCGCTTTCACCTGCGTCTTCGGGATCAGCCGGGCGGGCGGTGTCTGGTGCCCGATCAACCCGCGCAACGAGGCCTCGGAGAACCAGGAGCTGCTCGACCTCTTCGGGGCCGAGGTGGTGATCTACCAGTCCGGGTTCTCCTCGCTGGTGGCGGCGATCCGCGAAGCGCTGCCCGGCGTGCACACGTGGGTCTGCCTCGACGCCGTCGACGACGGGTCGCTGACGTTCGACCACTTCGTGTCGTTCGGTGAGCCCGCCGCCGTGCCCGCCCTCCCCGATCGCCCCGGTGCCGACGAGCTCGCGATGCTCGTCGGCACCGGCGGCACGACCGGACGGCCGAAGGGCGTGATGCTCACGCCCACCAACCTCGAGACCATGACTGCCCTGACGCTGATGGGCTACCCGTTCGACGGTCCCCCGGTCTACCTCGCGCTCGCGCCGCTGACCCACGCCGCAGGGGTGCTCTGCTTCCCGGTGCTGTCGCTCGGTGGCGAGGTGGTGATCATGCGCGCACCCGACGTCGGTCGCTTCCTGGAGCTGGTCGAGGCGCATCGGGTCACCCACACGTTCCTGCCGCCGACGCTGATCTACATGGTGCTCGGCAGCTCGGCGCTCGAGACGACAGACCTCTCGAGCCTGCAGTGCTTCTGGTACGGCGCCGCGCCGATGTCGGCGTCGCGGCTCGAGGAGGCACTGGCCCGGATCGGCCCGGTCATGGCGCAGCTCTTCGGCCAGACCGAGGCGCCGATGATGATCTCGATGATGCCGCCGGCCGACCACTTCCTCCCGGACGGCTCGGTCGCGGTCTCCCGGCTCACCTCGGCCGGCCGCCCGTCACCGCTCGTGACGGTCGCGATCCTGGACTCCTCCGACCAGCCGGTCGCGCCGGGGGAGCGGGGTGAGATCTGTGCGCGCTCCTCGCTGGTGATGGCGGGCTACTGGAAGAACCCGTCCGAGACGGCGTCGACGCTGGCCAACGGGTGGCTGCACACCGGCGACATCGGGTTCCTCGACGACGAAGGCTTCCTCCACATCGTCGACCGGGCCAAGGACATGATCATCACCGGCGGGTTCAACGTGTACTCGACCGAGGTCGAGCAGGCGGTCCTCGACCACCAGGCCGTCCAGGACTGCGCCGTCATCGGGCTGCCCGACGAGAAGTGGGGCGAACGCGTCGTGGTCGTCGTCCAGCCCCACGCCGGGGCCTCGGTCGACCCCGCCGAGCTCACCGCCTTCGTGAAAGCGCGCATCGGCTCGGTCAAGGCACCGAAGGAGGTCCACGTCTGGGACGACCTCCCCCGCTCCAAGGTGGGCAAGGTGCTGAAGACGGAGATCAAGTCGTCGTTGGCGACGTAGCGCGAGTCTCGTCGCGGGCGGCCGCACCATTCCACCGCGTGGGGAACCGTCGGGCTCCTTGAAGGCTGGTACGACTACCCGTTGGTTCCCCGGTCGTGTACGTCCCCGGTGAACATCTCGATGTCCTCGAGCGCGTCGGCGGCAGCGCCCGCCAAGTCGGGGTCGCTGGCCATCGCCTGGAGGTGCGCAACGACGACGTCGGCATCGATAGAGCGATGGACGCGTGCGATGTGTCCGAGAGCAACGACCGAGGCGCGCCTGACCTGAGCAGATGGGTGAGACCCGAGCTCGATCGATCGGCCTGTGAGCCACTCGGGTTCCGCCCCTTGCAGCGCAAGAGCGATCAACCTCGAAATGATGAGGTCGGGGTCGTCGGCCTCGATGGCCGCCGCCAGCAGGAGGGGACTGGCCTGATCTGGTTCCTCGTACCGATTCACGATCCACCTCTCGTCATGGCCCGGCCCTTGCGGTCAACCACTCCCGCTTCGACCAGTGCGCGTTGCATGGCGTGACTGAGCTCGCCCCAGCTGCGCACGTGGCCATGAAACACGCCAGGCGTTGTCTCGTCGAATACGACGAACTCCTCCGTCTTGCCGTCGTATGCCACGCGGCGGGTGGTCGTGCTCGGATTGACTGCCACGCTGTCCTCAAGTGCTTGCTGGCCGTTGCGCGGCCCGGCAGCGGCGCGCCCATTGGGTCGACTTCCGTGCTTGGGACTGGCTTCGAACCTGGCGTCCTTCGAGAGCCACGCGAGCGGGTGCCTCAGCTCACCGCGCTCGTTGCGCGCCGGCACCCGGAGCCAGCCTTCGACCCGAGTTCGGAGGTCGGCCAGGTCGTCGAGCACCCGCTGGAGCCGGGCAGAGGCGGTGGCGACGGAGGCGCGGAGGGCGGTCAGGAGCGCGACGAAGCGGGGGAACTTCTCGCGGATCTTCGCGACAGCTGCGGTGGCCGAGGCGCCACCGCCCAAGCTGCCGGAGATCGCGGTGGCGATGGTCGAGATCGCGACGCCCTCGACGATCATCCGGCCGATCTCCTCGAGGAGGGCTCGTGTGCGCTCGCGGGTGTCGTCGATCGCGTCGGCGTAGTCGTCGCACGCGGTCGCGAGCGAACCGAGCTGCCAGGCGGTGTCGAGGACGAGGTCGCGCAGGTCAGCCAGGGCATCGGCGGCGACCGGGATCTCGGGGGAGCGCTGCGACTCCAGGAAGGTGATGGCGGCGTCGACGTGGTCGGCCAGCCCGTCGGTGGAGGCGGCCGCCCGTCGCCACGCGGAGGCGGTCGCGCGGAGCGCCGTCACGTCGCCTCCCGGCCAGACGAACCCCTCGACCTGGTCGAGGATCCACCGATCGACGGCGCCGAGCGACGGCTCCTGCGCGCCGAGGCTCGACGGCGGCCGCGGAGGACTGACCCGGACGAAGGCATCGTCGTCGAGGCCCCGGCCGCTGTAGGCCGACACGGCATGGGCGGCCGCGGCCTCGGCCTTCGCGTGCTCCGAGCCCGTCGCCGCCAGCAGCCGACCGGCGCCGATGAAGGCGTGCGTGAGGTCGGCCAGGGCGGCGAGCGCTGCCGGTGCGCTGGCGTCGTACGCCCGGGCGAAGCTCGCCGACGTGGCGTCGTTGCCGGCCATCCCGGCCCCCGCGACCAGCCGCCCGGCGAGGGACTGGGTGAGCAGGGCCGAGGTCTGGTTGGCCGCCAGGCAGGCGTCTGCCGCCCGGGTGAACCCTCCGCACTCCACTGAGATCCGCACCCCTCCACCTTCAGCGGCAGAGAGGTCCCGTCACCACCCGTGCCGGACGATCTGTGGAGAACTCGCTCAGGCGCGCACGAGCCGCCAGCGCGCGAGGTTGGCGTCGACGGCGCGCGAGTAGTGGCCGTCGGCCGCATCGGCGATGCCGCGCAGGGCGGACAGGGCCGTGACCATCTCGTCGCGGTGCCCGCGCCAGTCGGCGTACGCCGTCCGCTCGGCGTCGGCGGCCACGCCGAGCCACTCCTCTCCCAGGGCCGCCTGCGTGCGGTCGACCTCGGCGGCCAGGGCGAGGAGGTCGCGGTGGCAGGCTCCCAGCTCGCGCACCGCGGCGCGGAGCTCGTCGAGGTCGATGTCGAAGGCCGTCATGCCGGTGTCACCCGAGGCGGCGGTCGAGCTGGCGCGGCACGACGACGATGCTCTCGTCGACGTCGACGAGCTCCTCGCGCGCGAGGTCGAGGGCGGCGAGGAGGGCCGACAGGGAGTCGATGACCTCGTTGGCCGCGTCGTCCCACTCCTGCCAGCGCGTGGTGAAGTGCGCGGAGGCGTCGCCGCGCCACGACGCGAGCAGCGATCCCACGGTCGACTCCGCCGTGCGGCGACGCGCCTCGATGTCCTGCAGCCGTGAGGACAGGCTGGTCGAGGCCGTGGCGTGCGCGTTGCGGTCGAGGGCGAGCTTTCCGGAGACGATCATGTCTAGACCATCTCTTGCCCGGCCGTCCCGACAACAGACCCTTGACACGATCTGTGGACAACCGAGACGGCCTCTTACGGCGAGCCCACCCGCACGGGTCGGCAGGTTGTGCCGTCGGCGCTGACGCCTAGGGTGAGGCAATCGAACTGGGAGGTTCTCTCGTGGACACCATGACCCCGGTCTACGGCTCGGGCACCCTGCTGCTCATCGCTGCCGCGGCCGTCGCCCTGCTGCTCGTCCTGATCATCGTGCTGCGGATGCACGCGTTCGTCGCGCTCGTGCTCGTGAGCCTCGGCACGGCCGTCGCCGCTGGCGTGCCGGTCGCCGACGTGCCGACCATCGCCATCGCCGCCTTCGGCAGCACGCTCGGATCGGTCGCCCTGCTCGTGGGGCTCGGCGTGATGATCGGCCGGCTGCTCGAGGTGACGGGAGGCGCCCAGGTCCTCGCCGACAGCCTCATCAGCCGCTTCGGCGAGAAGCGCGCACCCCTGGCGCTCGGCGTCGCGGCGCTGCTCTTCGGCCTGCCGATCTTCTTCGACGCAGGCCTCGTGGTCTTCCTGCCGATCATCTTCTCGGTGGCGAGGCGCTTCGGCGGCTCCGTCCTGCTGTACGCCCTGCCCGCAGCCGGCGCATTCGCCGCGATGCACGCGATCGTCCCGCCGCACCCGGGCCCCGTCACCGCCGCCACCGAGCTCGGCGCCAGCATCGGCCTCACCCTGTTGGTCGGCATCGTGGTGGCCCTGGTCGCCTGGTTCGCCGGTGTCTACGCGGTCACCACGTCGTGGCTGGGCAAGGTGCACGTCCCGATCGACGACTCGGTGCTCACCGGCGGTCGAGAGGACGTCAGCGAGGACGCCCGTCCGGCCTTCGCCCACGTGCTCGGCATCCTGCTGCTGCCGGTGCTGCTGATCGCCGGCAACACGATCCTCACGACGCTGCGGACCAACGAGACGATCGGCGCGGACAACGGTGTCGTGGACGCCTTCATCTTCATCGGCCAGACCCCCGTCGCGCTCCTGATCGCCCTGCTGGTGGCGACCTACACCCTTGCGATCAAGAGCCACACGCGCGCGGAGATCGAGGGCCTGCTCAACGACGCGCTCGGCCCCATCTGCGCCATCATCCTGATCACCGGTGCGGGAGGCATGTTCGGCGGGGTGCTCCGCTACAGCGGCATCGGTGAGGCGCTCTCCGACTCTCTGGCGGACCTCGGATTGCCCCTGATCGTCTCGGCCTTCGTGATCGCCACGATCCTGCGCGTCGCGCAGGGGTCGGCGACCGTGGCGCTCACCACGACTGCCGGTCTGCTCTCCGCCGCCGTCACCGAGGCCGACCCCTCCTCGCTGCAGCTGGTCGCGCTCGTGCTGGCCATCGCGGCGGGCGCGACGGTGCTCTCCCACGTCAACGACTCGGGCTTCTGGCTGGTGGGGCGCTTCTTCGGCATGGACGTGAAGACGACGCTGCGCACCTGGACGGTGCTCGAGACGACCCTGGGCCTCAGCATCTTCGTGCTGGCGCTCGGCGTGTGGGCCATCGGATGACCGGCGCGACGCCGCTGCACCTCGTCTTCATGGGCGTCTCCGGATCGGGCAAGTCCACGGTCGCCCGGGCCGTGCAGGGCCTGCTCGGCTGGGAGACGGCCGAGGGCGATGACTTCCACCCCCCGGCCAACGTCGAGAAGATGAGCCGGGGCGTCCCGCTCACCGACGACGACCGGTGGGGCTGGCTCGAGTCGCTCGCGCAGTGGACGGCCGAGCGCGACCAGCGCGGCGAGCCGACGATCATCACCTGCAGCGCGCTGCGGCGGGCCTACCGCGACGTGCTCCGCACCGGCGGGGCCGGCACGTTCTTCGTGCACTGCACGGGTGACAAGGGGCTGCTCCTCCAGCGGATGGAGGCACGCGCGCACTTCATGCCGCCGAGCCTGCTGGAGTCGCAGCTCGACACCCTCGAGCCGCTGCAGGCCGACGAGGACGGCATGGACGTCGACCCCGCCCTGCCCGTCGACCGGATCGCGGCGATGGTCGTGGCGCGGCTCGGAGTCAGTTGAGGACGACGATCCCGATGTTGAGCGCCGTCGCGAACAGCACCCACGCGAGGTAGGGCACGAGCAAACCCGCGGCGACTCGGGAGGTGCGCCACGCCAGCGCCACCAGCACGGCGACCGCGACGTCGAGCGCCAGGATGTCGACGAGCGCGAGGACGTAGCGGTCGGCGGAGAAGAAGAGCGGAGTCCAGGCGAGGTTGAGCACGAGCTGGCCGGCCCAGAGCCACAGGACCCCGTCCCACCCGCGCGCCCGCCAGAGCAGCCACCCGGCGACGCCGATGAAGAGGTAGAGGACCGACCACACCGGCCCGAAGAGCCAGCCCGGCGGTGCGAACGGGGGGAGCTCGAGGGCGTCGTACGTCGAGCGCGCGGAGGCCGCGGCCAGCCCACCGAGGCCGGCGACGGCGATCACCGCGACCAGGAACGGGGCGAGGGTCCACCACTGACGGGCGGGCGGAACGGTCGGGGCGTGCGTGCTCACCCGACCATCCTGCCCGCCCACCGGTGACGTCGGTTCACCCCTGGCGGCGGGCGCGGAGCGTCGCGTCGGCGATGTCGATGTCCTCGCCGGTCTCCGGGTGCCTCTGCGTGCGGGGACGCGACTCGCAGACCTCGACGACGAAGTCCTCGTCCAACGCGGGGAGCAGCTGGTCGGCGGTGTGCATGAAGCTGTGGTGCCCGCTCCGCAGCCCGGTGTGGATGTCGTTGGGGGCGTGGCCGACCACGAGCAGCGTGCCACCGGGCGCGACCGCGGACGCGAGTCGGCGTACGACGTCGACCATGCCGCCGTCGGGCAGGTGCACGAAGTGCGCGGTGACCAGGTCCCAGGTCTCGCCGGCGGGCTCGAAGGTGCGGACGTCGATGCGGCGCGTCTCGACGCGGTCGGCGACACCGGCCTCCTCGGCGTGCTCGCTCACCCGGGCGAGGGCGGCCTCGGCGAAGTCGGACGCGGTGACCTCCCAGCCCCGCTCGGCCAGCCACAGGACGTCACCGCCCTCGCCGCAGCCGACGTCGAGCGCCCGGCCGGGGGTGAGGTCGGCGGCCTCGGCGGCGAGCTGGGCGTTGACCTTGCCGCTCCAGACCTTGTCTCCGGAGTAGCGCTCCTCCCACGCCGGTTGCTCGAAGAAGTGGGCGCGCTTCTCGGCGACCGCGGCGGCGGCCTCCTCGCCGGCGAGCTCGGCGTTGATCCAGGCACCGACGCGCACGCCGTGGGCCGCGGAGGCGATGAGGATCATCGAGACGTCGGTGATGTTGCCGGCGGCGAATATGCCGGGCACGGACGTCGCTCCGGTGTGGGGCTGGACCTCGACCACGGAGCCGAACGTGACGCCGTTCATCTCGAAGGGGACGGGCTCGATGCCGAGGGGTGCGAGGTAGTCGGCGCGCGCGTGCACCTGCGAGGCGACCACGATCGCGTCGCGCTCGAGGAGGGTGCCGTCCGCCAGGCGCAGGCCGACCAGCGCGTCGCCGTCCGTCACGACCTCCTGGGGCGTCCCGAGGACGATCTGCACGCCGATCGCGCTCATCTTCTCGAGCTCGGCGTCCGGGACCTCGACGTCGTCGAAGACGACCAGCGTGACGTCGTCCGACAGCTGGCTGAAGAGCAGGCCCTGGTGCCCGGCCATCGGCGTGGTGCCGAGGACGACGATCCGCTGGTCGCGCACCTCCCAGCCGTGGCAGTAGGGGCAGTGCAGGACGTCCTTGCCCCACCGCTCGGCCAGGCCCGGCACGGCAGGGAGCTCGTCGACGACGCCGCCGGCGACGAGGATGCGGCGTGCGGTGACGCGGCGCCCGCCCTCGGTGGTGACGAGGAAGGAGCCCGCCTCGCCGGACAGGCCGGTGACGCGGTCGGCGAGGATCTCGACGCCGTACTGAGCCACCTCCCCGCGGCCGATCTCGAGCAGCTCGAGGGGGCTGACGCCCTCGCGGCCGAGGTAGTTGTGGGCGTGGTCCGCGGGCGCGTTGCGCGGCTCGCCGGCATCGATGACCAGCACGGACCGCTTGCTCCGGCCGAGGGCCATCGCACTGCTCAGGCCGGCCGCGCCGCCGCCGATGACCACCACGTCGAAAGTCGTGTTCTCACTCATGCAGACGATGATGCACAGTCGTTCGCGGTATTGACAAACATTCTTGCCGTAATGGCAAACTCATCCACATGGACGACGACGACGTGCTGCGCGGGGTGGGCCCGCGGCTGCGCCAGCTCCGGCTCGAGCGCGAGGCCACCCTGGGCGACCTGGCGGAGGAGACCGGCATCTCCGTGAGCACCCTGTCGCGGCTCGAGGCCGGGCAGCGCAAGCCGACCCTGGAGCTGCTCCTCCCGCTGGCGCGAGCCCACCGGGTCGCCCTCGACGAGCTCGTCGACGCACCGGAGACCGGTGACCCGCGGATCCGCTCGAAGCCGGTGGTCCGGCACGGGCGCACCTTCATCTCGCTCACCCGGCGTCCCGGCGGGCTCCAGTCCTACAAGATCCTGATGCCGATCGAGGACGAGCCGTCGCCGGTGCTGCGCACCCACGAGGGCTACGAGTGGCTGTACGTCCTGAGCGGCCGCGTCCGCCTGATCCTCGGCACCCGTGACCTGACCCTGGGCCCGGGCGAGGTGGTGGAGTTCGACACCCGCACCCCGCACTGGCTCGGGAACCCGGGGCCGACCGTCACCGAGGTGCTGGCGATCTTCGGGCCGCAGGGCGAGCGGATGCACGTCCGCTCCTGAGGGTGGTGCGTCCTGTCCGGCGGAGGTGGCACGGTGGGCGCATGGCGATCCGCACCGGCACGACCGTGAAGTGGAAGTGGGGCTCCTCGTGGGCCGAGGGGAAGGTCACCGAGGTGCACCACGACGACGTCTCCCGCACCACCAAGGGCGAGAAGATCACCCGCCACGGCAGCGAGGACGACCCGGCCTACGTCATCGAGCAGGAGGACGGCACCACCGTGCTCAAGCTGCAGAGCGAGGTCGAGCGGGCCTGATCCGTAGGTTGGGGGCATGACGACCCGCTGGCTGTTCGGCGACCAGCTCGGCCCGCACTTCACCGACGACCACCGCGGGCCGCTGCTCATGGTCGAGTCGCTCGCGGTGCTGAAGCGGCGACGCTTCCACCGGGCGAAGGCGCACCTCGTGCTGAGCGCGATGCGCCACCGCGCGGCGGAGTTCGGCGACCGGATGCCCTACGTCAGGGCCGAGACGTACGCCGAGGTGGTGGCCGACGTCGAGGACCTCGAGGTCGTGCACCCGACCACCTTCGCCGCCCTGGGCCTGGTCGAGCGGCTCGGGGCGACCGTCCTGCCGCCGCGGGGCTTCGCCACCCCGCGCGAGGACTTCGAGCGCTGGGCGGGCGCGCGGGGGAGCCGGCGGCTGGTGATGGAGGACTTCTACCGGCGCGCGCGGCTCGCGCACGGCGTGCTGCTCGACGGCGGCGAGCCGGCCGGCGGCCAGTGGAACTTCGACCACGACAACCGCGAGCCCCCGCCGCGCGGGGCGACGACGCTGGGCGTCACCGAGCCGTGGTGGCCCAGCGAGGACGACATCGACGCGGAGGTGCGTGACGACCTCGACCGGTGGGAGCGCGACGGCACCCTGATGTTCCTCGGTCGTGACGGCGACCGGCTCTTCCCCGCCACCCGGCGCGAGGCGCTGGCCGCCCTCGACCACTTCGTCGAGCACCGGCTGCCGGAGTTCGGCGCGCACGAGGACGCCATCCTCGAGGGCGACCCGTGGATGGCGCACAGCCTGGTCAGCGCGCCGATGAACCTCGGCCTGCTCGACCCGCTCGAGGTCGCCGAGCGGGCGGAGGCGGCGTACCGCTCGGGGGCTGCACCGATCGCCAGCGTGGAGGGCTTCGTCCGGCAGGTCATCGGGTGGCGCGACTACGTCTGGCACACGTACTGGCACCAGGGCGACGCCTACCGGGGGGAGAACCACCTGCGCGCGAGCGAGCGGCTCCCGCAGTGGTTCGCCGAGCTCGACGCCGATGCGACCGACGCGCGCTGCCTCTCGCACACCCTCGGCCAGGTCGCCGAGAACGGCTGGGTGCACCACATCCCGCGGCTGATGGTGCTGGGGTCCTACGCCCTCCAGCGCGGGTGGTCGCCGCGGCAGGTCACGGACTGGTTCCACCGCGCGTTCGTCGACGGCTACGACTGGGTGATGGTGCCCAACGTCGTCGGCATGTCCCAGCACGCCGACGGCGGCACGATGATGACCAAGCCCTACACCTCCGGCGGGGCCTACATCTCGAAGATGTCGGACCACTGCGGGTCGTGCCGCTTCGACCCGAAGGTCCGGGTGGGGGAGGACGCGTGTCCGTTCACCGCCGGCTACTGGTGGTTCCTCGACCGGCACCGGGAGACGTTCGAGGGCAACCACCGGATGTCGCGCGCCGTGAAGGGGCTCGATCGGCTCAAGGACCTCGACGAGCTCGTCGAGCAGGAGTCCGCGCGAGGCAACCGCGCGCCCTGAGGTTTGGCGCGGCCGGAACGGGTGAGGATGCCTGCATGCGCAGCGAGCTCTTCGACCAGGCCAACCAGGAGAACCCGACCACCGAGAGGTGGAGCCTGCACCACCGCAAGACCTTGCGGGCGGTGCTGGGCGAGCCCGTGCTCGCGGCGAAGGGCTCGATGGTGGCGTTCCAGGGGCAGGTCACCTTCGAGCACAAGTCGGCCGGCTCGGTCGGCAAGATGATGCGCCGCCTGGTGACGTCGGAGGACACGCCCCTGATGACCGTGGCCGGCCAGGGCGAGGTCTTCTTCGCCGACACCGCCAAGGACATCTTCCTGGTCGGCCTCGAGGGCGACGGCCTGTCGGTCAACGGGACGTCCCTGCTCGCGATGGACGCGACGCTCGACTACGACGTCCACCGGGTCAAGGGCGCCGGGATGATGACCGGCGGGATGTTCAACACCCTGATCCAGGGACACGGCACGGTCGCGCTGACCAGCGACGGCCAGCCGCTGATCCTCGACTGCTCCGGCCCGCCGACCTACGTCGACATGAACGCCGCCGTCTGCTGGTCGGCCAACCTGGTGCCGCAGGTGGTCAGCTCGATGAACATGCGCTCGATGCTGCGCGGCGGCACGGGTGAGGCGTTCCAGTACGCCTTCCAGGGTCCGGGCTTCGTCGTCGTCCAGCCCTCCGAAGGACCCGTCCTCCCGCCGCACAGCCACTGACCCGGTCGAGCGATCTCACCCCATGCCGCTGAGGTCGGGCGGCACGTCCACGGAGTGCGCCCGGAGCACCTCGAGCGGTACGACGTCGAGCGCACGCTCGGAGGTCGCGGCCAGGACGACCGGGGCGGCGAGGCCGTCGGCGTACGCATCGAGCCAGCGCGTCGCGACGACGCACCAGCGGTCACCCGGCACCAGGCCGGGAAAGCTCCACTCCGGGCGCGGCGTCGACAGGTCGTTGCCGACCGCCTTCTGGTGGGCGAGGAACTCCTCGGTCATCACCGCGCAGATCGCGTGGAGGCCGACGTCGCGCGGGCCGACGGTGCACGTGCCGTCGCGGAAGTAGCCCGTCACCGGGTCGGTCCCGCACGGTTCCAGCTCGCCACCGAGGACGTTGCGCTCGCTCATGGGAGGAGCATGCCCGGTGGTCAGGACGACTGGCGCGCCGCCCGCTTCGCCTCGGCCTCCGCGCGGCGCTCGACGAAGCGGGTGGCCTCGCCGTCGAGGGCCGACACCGCCGCCGCGAGCTCCTCGCGCGCCTTCTCGCCGTCCTCGTCGAGCCCCTCGAGTTCCCACACGCCCCACTGCCGCAGCAGTGGGGTGACGATGTCGTCGTGGTGGATGCGCAGGTCGTAGATCCCGGCCTTCGCCATCTGCACCGCCTTGCGGGAGAAGCCCGGGATGACGCTGCCGGGCATCTGGAAGTCGACGACCTCCTCGGTGATCGCCCGCATGGTCTGGCTCGGCGCGAGCTGGAGGGCCGCGGTGACGATGTTGCGGTAGAAGATCATGTGCAGGTTCTCGTCCTTGGCGACGCGGCTCAGCAGCTTCTCCGCGATGGGCTCCTCGGTGTAGCGCCCGGTGTTGCGGTGCGAGATCCGGGTGGCGAGCTCCTGGAACGAGACGTAGGCGCACACGTTGAGCAGCGACTTGTCGAGCGCCTCGTAGCCGGTCTCCATGGTCTCCATGCGAGCGCGCTCCAGCTCGACGGGATCGACGCCACGCGTGACGAGGAGGTAGTCGCGGATGCAGAAGGCGTGCCGGCCCTCCTCGGCGGTCCAGCGGTTGACCCAGGTGCCCCAGGCGCTGTCGCGGCCGAACGCGCGGTCGATCTCGCGGTGGTAGCTCGGGAGGTTGTCCTCGGTGAGCAGGTTGACCTCGAGCGCCGTGCGCGCGATGGGCGACAGCTGGGACTGCGCGACCTCCCACGGGTCGCCGCCCAGGTCGGCGAAGTCGCGTCCCAGGCTCCACGGCACGTACTCGTGGGGCATCCACTCGTCGGCGGTGCCGAGGTGGCGGTTGAGGTTCTCCTCCACCACCGGCTCGAGCTCGGTCAGCAGCTGGGTGGTGTCGAGAGCGGCCATGTCGGACTCCTGGCGGGTCGGGAGGCGGTGCGCCTCCCGACCCTGCCTACACCCGCACGGTCGGGGTGAGAAGGGGTTCGGCCGTCGGAGTCGTCAGTTCCAGATCGCGTTCGCCCACTCGGGGTGGTCGATGAACGGGTTGCGGTTGCCCTGCCACTGCGCGTGGATCCGGTCGTTGCGGCGCATCTCGAACGCGTCGACCGGGTCGGCGGCGTTCCAGGCCAGGAGCGTCTCGAGGTCGCCGATCTGCGACGACGAGCTGCCGACGGTGGAGCTCATCTCGAGGTCGTTGAAGCCGTCGTCGCCGTTGTAGCGGACCGCCATGTAGAGGAGCATCCGGGCGACGTCGCCCTTGACGGCGGCGCGCGGCTCGAACGAGTCGGAGTCGGTGTAGCAGCCCGAGCAGCTCGACACCGCCGAGCCGCCGTTGTCGAAGTCCTTGTTGCCGCGGGTGGAGTTCACCGTGACGTCCTCGGCCCGCAGGTGGTGCAGGTCGGTGCCCGGTCCGGCGCTGGTGGAGAAGCCCCCGCGCGACTGCGCCCAGACGTGCTCACGGTTCCACTGGCCGGTGCCGCCGCCGTTGCTGTTCTTCGAGATCGACCTGCCGGTGTAGAGCTCGATGACGTTCGCGGTGTTGCTCGGGTCCTGGTCGGTGTCCTTCAGGGCGGTCCAGACCTGGTCGTAGGACAGCCGCGTGTTGTCGTCGATGATCTCGTGCAACGAGCTCTTGAGCGCCGAGCCGGTCTTGCCGATCGCCGGCGCGTAGTAGGTGTCGTCCCACGGGCTGTCGGCCCCGCCCGGTGGCGTGGTCGGATCGGTCGTCGGCGGGTCGGTCGGCGTCGTACCGCCTCCGGCGTCGGCGAAGGCCGACGTGCCGGTCATGCCGGGGTGGGAGAAGTACGCCGCCAGCGCACCGGTGACGTCGATGCGCCGGCCCATCAGCGACGGGTTCGACCTCAGGCCCCACTGCGCCCGGAAGGCCGAGGGGATCTGCACGTAGAGCATCGACGACGTGCCGGTCTGCGACGCCGAGTCGGCGATCGCGAGCGCGTAGTCGTTGGGGAACCCGGAGCGTACGACGGTGCTGGTGGCCGTCGGCTGCCCGACGACGTAGCCGCGCACGGTCTGCGAGGCACCCGTCTGCTGGCCGATGGCCTGGCTGACGGTGATCGGCGTGGCCGCCTGCGCCGGAGCCGTGAGGGCTGGCAGGGCGACCACGGAGAGGGTCAGGACGAGGGTGGACACAAGGGCGGCCGCGAGCGACCGGCCCTTCCCGAGATGAAGGGTCATGACAGTGCACCCTGCCCGAACATCGTCCGGTGCGAAAGGGCGTCCGGATGAACCTCTGGTGGGGTCGGTGGTGCTGGTGGGACACTTCCCACGCTCACCGGGCTGCACGAGCGGCATCCATACACGATGGCGCAACAGTTCTGTGAAAACGCCACGGAAAGTCGCCAGACTCTTTAGGTTGAGTCTGCTCCGGGTGCAACCCGGCGTCCGATCCACCGTTCGAAGCCGCTACCACCCTCGCGAGGCACACATGACTCAGGATGCAGCCCGGCCCGCCAAGGGCAGGGGCAGTTCGGTCGCCGGTTGGCCGCTGCGCCGCAAGATCGCGCTCGCGCTCGCCGTGCCGCTGGTCCTTGCCGGTGTCCTCGGTGGGCTGCGCGTGTCGAGCGACTACGGCGACTCGCGCCAGGCTTCGCGCAGCGCCCAGCAGGTCACGATCATCCAGCCCGCGGTCGACTACCTGACCGCCGCCGAGGCCGCGATGGTCGCCGCGCAGTCCGACTCCGCCGCCAGCCAGGGCGACAAGATCGACGCGATCGACGACATCGTCACCAACGCCGAGGCGCTGACGCAGGCCCGCGACTCCGCCGACCTCGACGAGCTCCAGACCGCCCACGTCGACGCCCTCCTCGACCTCAGCCAGGCCATCCGCGGCGACGGTGCCCAGAACCTCGGACCCGCCACCTGGGTCGCGCTCGTCCGCCAGCTCGAGTCGAGCGTCTCGCAGCTGATCACCAGCGTGAACGCGGCACAGGAGACGCCCGAGCCGCGCCTCGAGCAGCTCTCGCAGGCGATGAGCGGCCGCCTGTCCCTCGCGCTCCAGCAGGGACTCGTCTCGACCACGCTGGCCCAGTCCACCTCGCAGGACCTCTTCTCGGAGGTCGGCGTCGAGGCGGCCGCCATCGACCGTCTCGCCGGTTCCGTCGACGGCGCCGAGGCCGAGACGTCCCAGCTCCGCACGCAGAACACCCGCCACGCCAACGAGATCCGCGACAACTCCGCGACGAACCTCGACGGCCGTGACGCCTACGCGTCCTACGACAAGATCACCGAGGACCTCATCTCGGGCGTCACCGCCTCTCTCGACAGCGCCGCGTCGGCCGCCCAGCGCAACGCGCTGCTCGGTGCGCTGCTCACGCTGTCCGCCCTCGCCGCCGCCATCTTCCTGGCCCTCCTGGTGGCCCGCAGCCTCCTCGAGCCGATCGGCAAGGTCCGTGACGGCGCCCTCGCGGTCGCCCGCCACCGCCTGCCCGACGCGGTCGCCCGGATCCGCGCCGGCCAGGAGCCGGAGCCGATCAAGACGATCGACGTCACCACCAACGAGGAGATCGGCCAGGTCGCGCGAGCGGTCGACGACCTCCACCGCCAGGCCATCCACCTCGCCTCCGGCGAGGCCCAGCTCCGCCAGACCGTCAACGCGATGTTCGTGACCCTGTCGCGGCGCTCCACCTCGCTGGTCAACCAGCAGCTCGCCCAGATCGAGCGCCTCGAGCACGACGAGGAGGACCCGAAGCGCCTCGAGTCGCTCTTCCGCCTCGACCACCTCGCCTCGCGCATGCGTCGTACGGCCGACTCGCTGCTGATCCTCGCCGACGCCCCCAACCGCGCGGCCGGCCAGTTCAGCCTCACCGTCGGGGAGGCCCTCCAGGCCGCCACCTCCGGTGTGCAGGACTACCAGCGCGTGCAGATCCTGTCGCACATCGGCACCCGCGTGAGCGACGAGGCCGCCGCCGACCTCGTCCACCTGCTCACCGAGCTGGTCGACAACGCCCTCACCTACTCGCCCCCGGCCGAGCCGGTCCGCCTGGCCGCGAAGCTCGGCGCCGAGGGCGTCACCATCACGGTCACCGACTCCGGCCTGGGCGTGCCCCCGGCCGAGCTCGAGCAGCTCAACCGCGACCTCGAGCACGGTGCCGAGGCGACCCCCGACACCGCCCGGCGCATGGGCCTGTTCGTGGTCTCCCGCCTCGCCGAGCGCCACGGCATCGACGCGACCCTGTCGCGCAACGCCGGGGGCGGCATGACGGCCACCGTCGTGCTCCCGCCGTCGGTGCTGCCCGAGCTGCCGCAGACCGGTGCGCCCGCCCCGGCCGCCCCCCTGCGCGAGACGGCCACTGCCCTCGAGGCGCCGGCCCCCGTCGCCGAGCCGGCCGCGGCCGCCGCCGCCCCGGAGGTCGTGGAGTCCCGCCGTGAGGCCCGCAACCGCTCCCGCGCCGAGAAGGCCGAGGCCAAGGCCGCCGACAAGGCCGCGAAGAAGGAGTCCGCCGCCAGGTCCGCTGCGCCGGTGGTCGAGCCCGAGCCCGTCGTCGAGGCCCCGGTCGTCACCGAGGACCGCCCGCCGCTCGAGAGCCTGCTCCCGCGCCGCGAGCCCGGCGCCAACATGCCCCGCACGGGTGCCGACGCGTTCCTGCCGCCCGAGACGTCCGGAGTCACCGGCCCACTCTTCGGCAAGCGCGAGCCCAAGCCGGTCGAGGAACCCGCCGCCGAGTCGACCGCTGCCGGGACCACCAC
This sequence comes from Nocardioides exalbidus, assembly GCF_900105585.1. Taxonomy (NCBI): domain Bacteria; kingdom Bacillati; phylum Actinomycetota; class Actinomycetes; order Propionibacteriales; family Nocardioidaceae; genus Nocardioides; species Nocardioides exalbidus. The sequence continues at coordinate 553,602 of NZ_FNRT01000002.1, read as the reverse complement.
GTCCGGCACCGCCGGCGCGGAGGGTGCCGCCGGCGCCGAGCAGACCGCCGAGAAGACCGCCGAGAAGGTCGCCCGGGTCGTCCCGATCACCGCCCTCGCCGCCCGCCAGCGCGCCCAGGCCGAGGCCGAGGCCCGGGCCGCGGAGGCTGCTGCTGCAGCCGCCGAGGAGCCGGCCGCCGAGGAGCCGGTGGCCGAGACCCCGGTCGAGGAGTCCGCCGCGGAGGAGCCGGTCGTCGAGGAGACGGTCGCCGAGCCCGTTGAGGAGCCCGTCGCCGAGACCCCGGTCGAGTCCCCGATCTTCGAGCCCTACCGCTCGCACGAGTCGGTCGTCGGCTCGAGCCCGGTGCCCGACCCGCTGTCCGACCCGCTGCCCGCGGACGCGTTCGACGACGAGCCCGCCTCGCCGGAGCCCGTCGCCGAGCCCGTCGCCGAGCCCGTCGCCGAGGAGCCCGTCGCGGAGGAGCCGGTCGTCGAGGAGACGGTTGCCCAGCCTGCCGCCGAGGAGCCGGTCGAGCCGGAGCCGGTGGTCGAGGAGCCCGTCGCGCACGTCCACGACGAGGTCGAGGTCGACTACAACGACCCGCTGGGCCTGGGGACGCCGTCCCTGCCGGCCAGGCCGGTCGTCGAGCCCGAGCCCGCAGCGGAGCCCGAGCCCGCAGCGGAGGTCGAGCCCGAGCCCGTCGTCGCGGCCACGCCCGCCTGGGAGCCGGAGCTGCCGGCCTACCAGCCTGTCGTCGCCTACGAGCCCGAGCCCGCGCAGCCCGTCGCGACCTACGGTGACACCCTCACCGAGACCGTCGCCGAGACCGAGACCGAGACCGAGACCCTGGTCGACCTGCCCGTGGTCCCCGAGCCGACGTACGACACCCCGGCGGCCCTCGCCGAGACGGCGTACGAGCCGGGCCACGCCAGCAACGGGATCTCGCCCGAGGGAGTGGCGCCGGCGCGTGTCGGCGGCGACTCGCCGATCTTCAAGTCCATGCGGTCGGGCTGGCTCGCCGGCGACGGCCAGGGCGAGTTCCACCAGACCGAGGTGGACCGCGGATGGGAGATCGCCGAGCAGGTCGCGGAGGAGGCCCCCGTGGCCGAGTCCACGGTCGCCGGACTCCCTCGTCGTGCCCCCGGAGAGCGCCTCGTTCCGGGTAGCGTTACCCCGCCCACTGCAGCCAAGACGCGCGACCCGGAAGCGATTCGTCGCCGGCTCCAGGCCCACAAGGCCGGTGTCAGCCGTGGTCGAGCTGCAGCCCAAAGTTCCACTCAGCACACGGAAGCAGGCCCCGCATGAGCTACGAAACCTCCGTCCCCGGCGCCGCTGGTGACGACCGCGACCTCGACTGGGTGATGTCGCGCTTCGTGGACGACGTCCCCGATGCGGCACACGCCATCCTGGTCTCCGCCGACGGCCTCCTGATGGCCTCGAGCACCAGCATCCCGGGCGAGCGCGCCGAGCAGGTCGCGGCCGTCTCCTCCGGCCTGGCCAGCCTCGCGGTGGGCGCCGCCCGCCTCTTCGAGGGCGGCTCGGTGATGCAGACCATCGTCGAGATGGAGATGGGCTTCCTGATGCTGATGAGCGTCGGCGACGGCTCGAACCTGACCGTGCTCACCACCGAGGAGGCCGACATCGGCCAGGTGGGCTACGAGATGGCCCTGCTCGTCGACCGCGTGGGACGTACCGTCGAGGCCCAGGCCCGCGTCGGTACGGGCGGCTGAACCGGCTCCGTGCCATGACGCCGCCAATCGAGCCTGAGGACGACGGGTACACCCCGCGTCTGATCCGCTCCTACACCATCACCTCAGGTCGGACGGCCACGTCCGTCGACCTGGCCATGGAGGCCACGCTGCGCCTCCAGGCTGGTGCAGAGGCGCCCGTACTCACCCCTTCCGCCGCGCAGGTTCTCGAGGTCTGCGACCGCCGTTCCGTGGCCGAGGTCTCGGCCCTGACCAAGATGCCGATCGGCGTCACCCGGGTGCTGCTGGGTGACCTCATCGAGCAGGGCTTGATCAGGATCCAGGCCACCATCACCGAGAAGACGTCGACAGATGAGCGTCTGGAGCTCATCGAAAGGACCCTCCGTGGACTTCGAAACTACTAAGGCACAGCGCGCGGCTGCGTCGACGAAGATCGTCATTGCCGGCGGCTTCGGCGTCGGCAAGTCGACGCTCGTCGGCGCCGTCTCGGAGATCGACCCGCTGCGCACCGAGGCACTCGTCACCAACGAGTCCGAGGGCGTCGACGATCTCGCCGCCGTGCCCACCAAGGCCACCACCACGGTGGCCATGGACTTCGGCCGGCTGACGCTGGCGGAGGACCTGGTCCTCTACCTCTTCGGCACGCCCGGCCAGCGCCGTTTCTGGTTCATGTGGGACGACCTGTGCCGCGGCGCCATCGGCGCCATCGTGCTGGTCGACGTCGCCCGCCTCGACGAGTCCTTCTCGCCGCTGGACTACTTCGAGTCCAAGGGCATCCCGTTCATCGTCGCCGTCAACGAGTTCGACGGCGTCCCGCGCTACCCCGCCGAGGAGATCGCCGCCGCGCTGGCCCTGCCCGCCGACGTCCCGATCATCAGCCTCGACGCCCGCGACCGCGAGCAGGCCAAGGGTGCGCTCGTGAAGATCACCGAATACGCCCTCATGCGACTGCGCGAGTCGCTCACCGTGAATGCGAACTGATCGATGACCCGTTCCACTCCACGCGCCCGCGTCGTCGGTGCCGCGCTCTCCTCCGCAGCCCTGCTGCTCACGCTCAGCGCGTGCGGCGGCAGCGCCAGCGGCCAGTCGGCCGACTCGCTCAGCGACGTGTCCCTGGTCTTCAAGGGCGCGCTGACGGTGTGCACCGACAGCCCCTACGCGCCGTTCGTCTACGAGCAGAAGGGCAAGCTCGTCGGCTTCGACGTCGACCTGGCCCAGCAGGTCGCCGACGCGCTGGAGGTCGACCTCGACGTCATCGACGTGGACTTCGACGACATCACCTCGGGCGACTCGCTCAACAACGACGTCTGCGACGTGGCCGTCTCCGCGATGACCATCACCGGCGAGCGCGCCCGCGTGCTCGACTTCTCCAGCCCGTACTTCGACGCCAAGCAGGCGCTGATCACGCCGCGCGGCTCGGGCACCGACACGCTGGAGGGCCTGGCCGGCCAGCGGGTCGGCGTGCAGAAGGAGACGACCGGCGAGACGTTCATGAGCGACTACGCCCCGGAGTCCACCGAGGTCGTCACCTTCGACGACGCGGCGGGCCTCCAGGCCGCGCTCAACGCCGGCGAGATCGACGCCGCGATGCTCGACAACACCGTGTCCGGCGAGTTCGTCGCGCAGAACCGCACCCTCAAGCTGGCCCGCGAGTTCGACACCGGTGAGCAGTACGGCATGGCGGTCAAGAAGGACGGCAACGTGCCGCTCCTCCGCTCGATCAACGGCACGCTGGCCGAGCTCCGCGACGACGGCACCTACGACAAGATCTACAAGAAGTACTTCGGCTGATCGCACACCGATTGCTGCTTCGAGCGGTGGTCCAGCCACATCCTGCGCGTGCGGGATGTGGCTGGGTCACCGCTCGTCTGCGTTGTCGGGCGTGTCTGCCGGGATGGCGGTGAGTGAGCCACGTTCGCGGCGTCGGGAATGTGGCTCACGCACCGCTACAGACGGCGCGGGAAGTCGGGCTACGGCGCGATCGTCAGGAACAGGAACGACGCGAGGAGCACGAGGTGCACGCCGCCCTGGAGCGGCTTGGTGCGTCCCGGGACCACGGTGAGGATGGCCACCGCGGCGGTCAGCAGGAGCAGGACCGTCTGGAGCTGGTTGAGGCCGAGCTCGAGGGGCCCGTCGAGCCAGATGCTGGCAATGGCGATGGCGGGGATGGTGAGCCCGATCGAGGCCATCGCCGAGCCGAGGGCGAGGTTGAGGCTGACCTGGACGCGGTTGCGGGCCGCCGCGCGCACGGCGGCGATCGTCTCCGGCGCGAGGACGAGCAGGGCGATGACCACGCCGACCACGGCCTGCGGGAAGCCGAGCGCGGCGACTCCGGACTCGATGGCCGGCGACTCGATCTTGGCGAGCCCGACCACCGCGACGAGCGAGACGACGAGCAGGCCGAGGCTGGCCAGGGCGGCACGGTTGGTCGGCGGGTCGGCGTGGCCGTCCTCGTCGAGGTCGACCGGCTCGTGCTCGAAGGAGTCGCCGCCGCCGGAGGACATCACGGTCGGGGTGTGCTGGCCCTGCTCCACCGGCAGGAAGAAGTCGCGGTGCCGGATCGTCTGGGTGAAGACGAACATCCCGTAGAGCGCGAGCGAGGCGATCGCGGCGAACGCCAGCTGGGCGCCGGTGAACTCCGGGCCGGGCTGCGACGTCGTCACCGAGGGGATGACCAGGCACAGCACCGCCAGCGAGATGACGGTGGCCAGCGCGGCCCCGGTGCCCTCGGGGTTGAACACGGCGAGGTGGTGCTTGAGCGCACCGACGAGCAGGGAGATGCCGACGATGCCGTTGACGGTGATCATCACGGCGGCGAAGACGGTGTCGCGGGCCAGGCCGGAGGCGTCCTTGTCGGCGGTCACCATGAGCGTGACGATCAGGCCGACCTCGATGATCGTGACCGCGACCGCGAGCACCAGCGACCCGTAGGGCTCGCCGACCCGGTGGGCGACGACCTCGGCGTGGTGGACGGCGGCGAGGACCGCGCCGACCAGCAGGAGGGCGAGGAGCCCCAGCAGGATCGGGCTCTCGGGGTGCGCAAACCAGGCCGGGACGAGCACCACGAGGGCCAGGATGGGGGCGACGGTCGTCCAGGATGGCCTGCTCATAAGGCAACCCTATGGGGAGTTCCTGAAGGCGGCCCTCAGGTCTCGGGGGTCGTCAGCTTCTCGAGGCGCGCGCGCAGGAGCGGGACGCGGTGGCTGTTGCCGTCGAGGGTGACGTACTGCTCCCCGAAGATCGCCAGCAGCGCGTCGTCGAGACGGCGTACGGCTCCCGCGGGGTAGCGGTAGCCCATCCGCCGGATCACGGCGTCGGCGTCGACGGAGGTGAGCAGGTCGGCGAGGTCGTCGACGGTGTCGATGCCGAGCTGGGCGAGCAGGCCGGCGATCCAGTCGTAGTGGTCGGTGTGCGACCAGCCGGCGTCGCTGTAGTGGCCGGCGAGGAAGGTCGCGAGCTCCTGGCCGACGATGTGGTCGGCCTCGCCCTCGGACGTGCTGCCCGGTGCTGCGGCCTGGATCCTGCGCCGGATCGTGGAGAACTCGCGGTCGGCGAGCTCGATCAGGCCCGCGGCGAGGGTGAAGCGACGGTCGAGGTCGGCGGCGGCGTCCTCGGGGACGTTGCCCTTGTAGCGGATGTCGTGCTCGAACTCCGCCCACGCGTGCTGCAGCACGGTGCGCAGCTGGATGCTGGCCCGCTCGCCGGCGAGCTCCCCGTGCTCCTCGTCGCCGTCGTTGCCACGGACGAGCAGGTGCCGGCTGGCGTAGCCGAAGCGGCCCGACCGGGCCATCTCCTCGCCGAGGTCGCGGTCGTCGAGGATGGTGAGCTCGTCGTCGAGCAGCTCGGCCACGGCGGCGACGTCGCTGTGGACGTAGGTGATGACGCGGACGCCGATCTGGTCGGTGATCTCCTCGAGCGGGTCGCGGTAGAGCGGACCCCCACCCTCGGCCCGGTTGGCCTTGGCGGCGAAGGACGCCACGCTCTTGGTGCGCCCGGTGACGCTGAGGTAGTCGATGCCTGCGTCGTCGAGGAGCGTGCGCACCAGCGTCACCCACGCACCTGTCGCGGCCACCAGCTGCGGCTGGCGGGCGGCGTACGCCCTCACCGCCTCGCGGACCGGCTCCTGCTCGCTCATGACGCCAGCCTGCCAGAGCACCAGCCTCCGCCGGGAGCCGTCCGGTCCCGGTTATCGTCGAACCACCATGAAGACGTCATCCTGTCGCGGACTGCGCCGCCACCGTCCCGCCGCCGCCCTCGTCGCCGGTCTCGCGCTCGCCGCCGGTCTGTCGGCCTGCGGATCCGACGGCGGCGACGACACCGCCACCGACCCGGCCGGCTCAACGAGCACGCCGAGCGACACCCCGTCGGAGACGCCCTCGGACACGCCGTCCGAGTCGCCGACCAGCGAGGTGCCCGAGTCGGGCAGCGGCTCCTCGGTCCCGATCGGGGCCATCGGCTCCGCCGGCGTCACCGAGGCCCAGCTGGTCAGCCAGACCGACGCGGGCGGCACGGCGTCGGAGATGGCGTTCGCCGTCGACACGGAGCAGGCGATCGGTGACTTCGTCTCGATCTCGGGCCTGGAGTCCGGCTTCGCCGACACGGTGACCTCGCTGATCACCGAGACGACGAGCGCCAACCCCGGCTCGACCACCTACGCCAACGTCGCGGCCGTGGGGTGCGAGCCGCCGCGGTCGGTCGCGATCGACGCAGGTGAGGCCGGCTTCACCGTCCTGCCGAAGCTGCCCAAGAGCAACATCCAGTGCCTCGCCCCGGTGACCTACGTCGTGGTGTTCGCGGCGCCGAACGCCTGATCCGTCAGCCCTTCGAGGGCGGCGGGGTGGTCGGCGGCACCGAGGTCGGCGGCGTGGTCGGAGGCAGGGTGGTCGGTGACGCCGTCGGGGTCGTCGGCAGGACCGGGACGACCGGCACGTAGGGGCCCGAGTAGACGACCCCGAACGAGTTCGCGACGAGCCGCTCGCCACCGTCCGAGGGGACGTTGACGATGCCCATGTTGCCCGCGCCGTCGCGGGTGAACATCGCGGACGAGCCGCCGCCGTCGAGGTTGATCGCGTTCTCCGCGCCGAGCGCCGTCATGACGTTGGCGAGCTCGACCATCGTGTAGCCGCGGCTGACCGTGGAGCGACCGTCGACCACGAGGATGAGCAGCTTGCGGCCGTCGGCGTCGATGCCCACGGCGGTGCGCGGGTGCGCGATCGTGTTGTTGATGACGGTGCGTACGCCGTTGACCAGCAGGGCGCGGTCGCCGCTGATCGCGACCCTGGGCCGGCCGCCCTCGATGCGCTTGGACAGCGTGATCCGCTTGCCCTTCTTGAGCGTCGCGAGCTTGGCGGCCATCGGCCCGGTGCCGATCAGCACCCGGTCCTTCGTGCCGATCTTCTTGCCGTCCGACAGCTTCGGCCGGTTCGAGATGACCTTGTTCTTGCGGACGATCACCTCGCGGGCGCGCTTCTTGCCGGCGGTCACCTCGTAGCCCGAGGTGCGGTGCCAGTCGGAGGTGTAGACGCCGATCTGCCCGGGCGGGATCGAGGGGTGGTTGATGCCGCTGACCGTCCACGCCTTCCGCTGCCGGATCGTGTACTGGAGGCTGAGCGGGCTGACGTGCGGGCCGGAGTCGTCGAACCACAGCGTCGAGTTCACGCCCGGGATCCAGCCGTCGCGCGAGCCGCCGAGGATGCCGCGCTTCTGGTCGATGGTGACGCCGAGCGGGGCGTCGGTCCTGCCGATGTCGAAGAAGTCGCCGTTGACCGCGACCAGCGCCTGGTTCATGGCGCCGAACTCGCTCACCTTGCGGCGGTTGGTCACGTAGGTGGGGGAGAGCGACTCGAAGCTGAGGTTCGGGGCGTCGAGGCTGACCGAGACCAGGTTCATGTGGACCTGGCCCACCGGCTGGCGGCCGTCGACCTGGTCCCACTGGCGCAGCGTGACGCCGGGAGCGATCTCGTAGGTCACGTCGTTCTTGAGCTTCGGCGCCACCCGGGCGTTGACGGGCGGGCCGACGACGGTCCCGGGCTTGCCGTCGGACGTCTGGTCGCGACCCCGGTAGCCGCTCGCGCCCTGCGCACCGAGGGAGGACCGGCCGACGGCCGATCCTGCCGACCGGTCGTCGGCGGCCGACGGACCGATGCCCGCCGTGACGGCGAGTCCCGTGACGAGGACGCCCGCCGTGGCCAGCGTCAGGGCGCGGCTGCGGGCGGACGTGGCGGCGGCCTTGCGGGACCGTGGGCTGCGGGCGAGGTCAGGCACGCGCTCCAGAGTAAAGGACGCTATGGGACTGGTGGGAATATTGGGACCGACGCTCCCGAAACGTGATCCGGCGCCCCGACGGTGACGCCCTAGGCTGCGGGCGTGCCCGCCTCGTCGTCGTACCCCCTCCCGGGGCAGCCGTGGAACACCTTCCACGCCGGCGACAACCTCGACGTGCTGCCCCGCCTGGCGCCCGGATCGGTCGACGTCGTCTACGCCGACCCGCCCTACAACACCGGCAACGACTTCGCCTACGCCGACCGCTTCCGCGACGGCTCGCACCCCGACCGGTACGCCGGCCGGCACGCAGCGTGGACGGCGATGATGCGGCCGCGGCTGCTCGCCGTCCGCGACGTGCTGGCCGCGCACGGCGCGGTGTTCGTCAGCATCGACGACAACGAGGTCGCGCACCTGCGGCTGCTGATGGACGAGGTCTTCGGCGAGGCCAACTTCATGGCGCAGGTCGTGGTCAACCTCAACCCGAAGGGCCGCCAGCTCGGGCGCGGGTTCGCGACCAGCCACGAGTACGTCCTGGCCTACGCCCGCCACCTCCCGGGCTGCGCGGTCGACGCCAGCACGACGGAGGCGGTCGACGAGGGCGACTTCCCGCTGACCACCGACGACGGGCGACGCTTCCGCTACCTGCCGCTGCGCAACACCAACAAGAAGTTCAACCCCGGCACCGCGCCGACCCTGCACTTCGAGCTGTACGGCGACCCGGTGACCGGTCGCGTGTCGACGACCGCGTTCGACGGTGCCCTCGCCCTCGCGCCGGTCTTCGGCGACGGGCGCGCGGCGGTCTGGCGCTGGTCGCAGCGCAAGGTCGACGAGCGGCCCGACGACCTGGAGTGCCGGGTGATCCGCGGCCGCGGCGGTGAGCGCGCCGACATCTTCCAGCGCGACTGGCTCCACCGCGAGGGCGGCCGGCGCAAGAAGCTGCGCACGATCTGGCTCGCCGAGGAGATCGGCTCCACCGACTCCGCCGTCGCCGAGCTCAAGGCGCTCGTGGGCCACGTCTTCGAGTCGCCCAAGCCGACCGGCCTGGTCCGCCGGATCCTCGCGACCCTGCCCGACGACGTCGTCGTGCTGGACCCCTTCGCCGGCAGCGGCACCACCGGCCACGCCGTCGCGCTCGCCAACCTCGCCGACGGCGGCACCCGCCGCTGCATCAGCGTCAACTCCACCGAGCCGACCCGCGAGGGCTCCAACGCCCACGCCGCCGGCCTCGCCACCGTCGCCGACATCACGGTGGCCCGGCTCACCGCCGTCGCCGACCGGCTCGGCGGCGGGCTCGAGGTGGTCCGGGAGTCACCGGATATCCGGTGAATCCAGACAGGGGCCGCGCTAGACCCCGGCGGCCTTCTCCAGCGCCGCCAGCTCGTCGTCGAGGTACTGCAGCAGCACCTGGAGGTGGGGCACCGTGCGACGGCAGCCGGTGAGCCCGAAGGCCATCTTGCCGTCGTAGGACGTGCAGGTGATGTTGAGCGCCATGCCGTTGATCGGGATCGAGAGCGGGTAGGTCCCGACGAGCCTCGCGCCGTTCCAGTAGTGCGTCGTCCGCGGGCCGGGGACGTTGCTGACGATGAGGTTGTAGGGCGGGCGGACGATGCCCTGCATCCGGAGGACCGGACCGAGGATCGCGGGTGCCTGGCCGAGGGCGCTCATGGCGAGGATCTGCGCCGGCGTCATCGCCGAGAGGCTCTCCTTGCCGTCCTTCATCGACCGGTGGATGGCGGAGAGGCGGTCGGCGGGGTCGGCGAGGTGGGTGCCGAGCTGCACCATCACGGCCCCGACCGCGTTGCCGCCGTCGCCGGAGGCGAGATGCGACTGCTTGGCGTTGAGGCCGACCGGCACCATCGAGATCAGCGAGGTCTCGGGCAGCGCGTCGAGGTCGGCGAGGTAGGTCCGCATCGCGCCGCTGACCATGGCGAGCACGACGTCGTTGATCGTCGTCCCGGTCGCCCTGCCGACGTCGCGCAGCCGCTCGACCGGCCAGTCCTGGGCGGCGAAGCGGCGTGACCCGGTGATGTTCTGGTTGAGCATCGTGCGCGGGGCGTAGAGCGACAGCGCGGAGGTCTCGTTGCGCACCGACTTGTTGAGGGTGCGGATCAGCGCACCGGGCATCCCGGCGGCCTCGGACGCCAGCGCGAGCGCCGTACGCACCGTGCTGGCCGAGATGTCGGCCAGGGAGGCACCGCCGTCGCTCACCGGCTCCTCCCGCGGCGCGCGCGGCCGCATCGCCCAGGGGGCGGGCATGTTGCGCTCGTCGGGGTCGGTCGAGAGGACGCTCGCGAGCAGCCGCATGGCCGAGACGCCGTCGACGAGGGCGTGGTGGGTCTTGGTGTACATCGCGACCCGCCCGTCGCGCAGGCCCTCGATGATCGTCGCCTCCCACAGCGGCCGCTCCCACGCGAGGCGGGTGCCGTGCAGCCGCGAGCAGAGGTCGAGGAGCTCGCGGACGCGACCGGGCCGGGGGAGCGCGCTGTGGCGGACGTGGTGCTCGATGTCGAACTGCTCGTCGGGCTGCCAGACGAGCTGGCCGGCCGTGCGCGCCGAGCGGTGCGGGTGCTTGAGGAAGAGCGGTGCGATCTCCTCGACGTTGCTCATCTGCTCGTACATCTCGCGAGCGAACCCGCGCCCCGCACCCTCCGGCTTCTCGAAGAGCTGGAGGCCGCCGACGTGCATCGGCATGTTGCGGTTCTCGGCCAGCAGGAAGCCGGTCGCCGTCGGGTCGATCGGGTTGACCACGGGATCCTCCTCCGGCCCCCTCGGCTCGAGGGCAGTCCGCGCATCCTCTCGCCCTGCGACGACCGCCACAAGGAGGTGTCCGGCGCGTCAGGTCGCGCGCGCGTCGGACAGCGAGTCGGTGAGCTCGGTGACCAGCGCGTCGACGACCGCGATCAGGTCGCCGCCCGACTCGCGCGCGACCGTGCGCTGTCGCTGGTACGACGCGCCGCGCCGCGGGATCTCGGCCACGGTCCGCAGCTCGGCCTCGCAGTCGAGGCGCTTCGCCACGGGCGTGAGGCGCTCCAGGAGGTCGTCGAGGTCCTCCGTCACCAGCCGCTCCCGGTTGGCGTCGTCGAGGATGACGATCGCGTCGAGGCCGTAGCGCGCGGCACGCCACTTGTTCTCCTGCACCTGCCACGGCGGCATCGTCGGCAGGACCTCGCCGGCCGCCAGCCGGGTGTCGAGGTCGACGACCAGGCAGTGCACGAGCGCGGTCATCGCCGCGACCTCGCGGATGTCGGACATGCCGTCGCACACCCGGTTCTCGAGGGTGCCGAGGTGGGGCGCGGGCCGGAGGTCCCAGCGCACGTCGGACATCGAGTCGATGATGCCGGTCGTGGTCTGGTCGCCGATGCACTTCTCGAACTCGGCCCAGGTGTCGAAGGCGAAGGGCAGCCCGGCGGTCGGCAGCTGCTGGAACATCAGCGCCCGGTTGGAGGCGTAGCCGGTGTCCTGGCCCGCCCAGATCGGCGAGCTCGCCGAGAGGGCGAGGAGGTGGGGGTACGTCGTGAGCATGGAGGCCAGGACCGGCATCACCCGGTCGCGCTCGGGCATCCCGACGTGGACGTGCACGCCCCAGATCAGCATCTGGCGGCCCCACCACTGCGTGCGGTTGATGAGCTCGGCGTAGCGGTGGCCGTCGGTGAGCTGCTGCATCGACCAGTCGGCGAAGGGGTGCGACCCGGCACCGAGGAGGTCGACGCCGACCTCCTGGGCAGCGGGCACGACGACCGCGAGCGTGTCGGCCAGGTCGGTCATCGCCTCGCCGACCGTGTCGCAGATCCCGGTGACCACCTCGACGGTGTTGCGCAGGAGCTCCTTGTGCAGGCGGGCCGGGTCGGCGAGTCGGCCACCTGCGAGGTCGTGCACCTCGGAGGCGACGCTGCGCAGGTCGCGGCTGACCCGGTCGACGAGCGCGAACTCCCACTCCACGCCGAGGGTCGGCTGCGGCGACGCGTGGAAGTCGATGCGCATGCCGACCACCCTAGGGGTGCCGGCGACACGACGGATCACCCTTGTGACGTCCGTCGCCGGCCCGGTGCCACCATGGGCCGGTGGACGAGCAGGAGGACCAGACCGAGCAGGAGCGGGCCGCAGAGCTGGCCCGCGAGGCCCACTTGACGATGGACCTCTGCCTGCGCATCGGCGAGATGCTCCTGTCGTCCGGCGCAGGGGCCGCCGACGTCACCGCGACCATGCGGTCGGTGGCCGACCACTTCGGCCTCCGCGCGGCCGAGGTCGACGTCACCTTCACCGCGCTCTCGATGAGCTTCCAGCGCTCGCCCGACGACGTACCCGTGCTGATGATGCGGCACGTGCAGCAGCGCGACATCGACTACGAGGACCTCACCGCGGTCGACCACCTCGTCCGCGACGTCCTCACCGACCAGGCCGACCTCTACCTCGCGCGGTCGCGGATGGCGACGATCGTCTCGCTCGGCCACGCGTTCCCGCGATGGGCCGTGACGATCGCGTGGGCCGTGATGGCGGCCGCGGTCGGCGTGTTCCTCGGCGGTGGCGTCGTGGTCTCCGCCGTGGCCGCCGTGGCGGCCGCGTTGATCGACCGCGTGCAGATGGCACTGGCCCGTCGCCGACTGCCGTTCTTCTACCTCCAGGTCGCCGGCGGGGCGATCGCGACCCTGATCGCCGCTGCCGTGGCGGCGTCCCCGATCGACGTCGATCCCTCGCTGGTCGTGACCGCCAACATCATCATGCTGCTCGCCGGCATCGGCCTGATGGGTGCCGTCCAGGACGCGCTCACCGGCTTCTACCTGACCTCCAGCGCGCGCCTCATCGAGGCGATGATGGCCACCGCGGGCATCATCGCCGGGGTCGCCCTCGGCATCTCGGTCGCCAACGGCGTCGGCCTCGAGCTCGGCACGCTGGTGCCCGGACAGCTCGGCCGGGAGTACTCCGACCTGCCGACGATCCTCGTCGGCGCGGCCGTCTCCGCCGCGGCGTTCAGCGTCGCGTCGTACGCCCCTCGCCGCGCCGTGCTGCCGATCGCCGTCATCACCGCGCTGGCCGCGCTCATCGGCCAGCTGGTCTCCCTCAACGGCTTCGGCCGGGTCGCGGCCGCCGGCGCGTCGGCGTTCTTCATCGGCCTCGTGGCCTACGCCGCCGCCGGCCGGGTCCGGGTGCCGCCGCTCGTGGTCGCGGTGCCCGCGATCGTGCCGTTCCTGCCGGGACTGTCGATCTACCGCGGCCTCACCTGGCTCGCCGACGGCGGCTACCTGATCTCCCAGGGCATCCTGGCGCTGATGACCGCGATCTCGGTCGCGATCGCGCTGGCCTCCGGCGTGATCCTGGGGGAGTACGTCGCCCAGCCGCTGAAGCGGGAGGCGCGCAGGCTGGAGAGCCGGCTGTCGGGACCCCGCCTGGTCGGGCCCTACCGGGCGATGACCCGCGCCGAGCGCAAGGCGCTGCGCAAGGTCAGGGACGGTCTCTCCGGGCGTTGAGCGCGTCGAGCCACCGCTGGTGGGATCCGTCGTACGGCGCTGCGTGGGCGCGCACGAGCGGCACGAGCCGGTCGGCGGCCGAGCGCGCGGCGGCGACGACGTCGGCGGGGTAGCCGAAGGCCGCCTGGTGCTCGAGGAACTCGTCCTCGTCGTCGATGAAGGTCTCGCCCGGCCCCGCCATCCAGTCGGCCGGCGACTCCAGGGGTTCGGGCGACATCCGGATCACGTCGAGGTCGAGGTCGACCGCCCGCAGCACGTCGCCGTCCCACCTCGCCGGGGTCGAGACGTCGATGTAGACGTCGCACCAGATGCCCGGCGCCTGGAACGTCGGGACGTACCAGCCGTCCGCGGTCACCAGCGTCACGGCGTCGACGGAGGACACGAACTCGTGCCCGGGGCGGCGGTTGAGCGTCCCCTCGGGGAACCCCAGCCACTCGCCGTGCTCGTCCGCACCGAGGTAGATCCCGTCGAACTCCCAGTGGGGCCGGTCGCCCCACTTCGTCATCTCGACACGGATCGGGGTCCCGGGCTCCATGGCCTCAACCTAGATGACCGGGCACTCCGTCCCCGTCAGGCGCGGTGACCGGGCACTTGGTCCCTGTCAGGCGCGGTGACCGGGCACTTCATCGCGAAGGACGGGGACGAAGCGCCCGGTCGGCGGCTGGGACGGGGACGAAGCGCCCGGTCGGCGGCTGGGACGGGGACGAAGCTCCCGGTCGGCGGCTGGGACGGGGACGAAGTGCCCGGTCAGCGGAGGGGCATCCGCGACGTCACGCGTGCGACGACGTCCTGGTAGCGCGAGCCGGCGAGCTTGGCGAAGTGGTGGATCGCGTGGGCGTCGAGGCCGACGAGCACGCGCGCCTTCCCCTTCAGTGCCCCGTCGAGGATGATCTCGGCGGCGCGGTCGGGGGACATCTTGGCGAGCTTGTTCTCGAAGAGCGCGTCGATCGCGCTGCCGTCGAGACCGGCGGCCTTGCGCCCGTTGCGGCTGATCCCGGTGCGGATGCCGCCGGGGTGCACGCAGGTCACGGTGACCGGGTGGCCCGCCACCAGCATCTCCTCGCGGATCGCCTCGGTGAGCCCGCGGACGGCGTACTTCGTGGCGTTGTAGGCCGACTGCCCGGGGACCGACACCAGCCCGAACAGCGAGGAGACGTTGACCAGTGCTCCGTTGCCCGAGGCGATGAGGTGGGGGAGGAACTCCTTGGAGCCGTGGACGACGCCGTCGAAGTTGACCCCGACGATCCAGTCGAGGTCGTCGTAGGTGAGCTCGGTGAAGTCGCCGGTCAGCGTCACCCCGGCGTTGTTGACGACGAGGTCGACCCGGCCGAACTGCTCGACGACGCCCTCCGCCCAGGCGGCCATGGCCGCGCGCGAGGAGACGTCGACGACGTCGTGGCGCACCTTGGTCGCGCCGGCCTGCTCGGCCAGCCGGACGGTCTCGGCCAGGCCCTCGGGATTCCAGTCGGACAGCGCGAGGAGCGCACCACCGCGGGCGGCGCGCAGGGCGAGTGCCCGGCCGATGCCGGACCCCGCGCCCGAGATGACGACGACCTTGTCGGAGACGGTCCTGAGGCTCATGGGTCCGACTGTAACTCGGAGTTACGAAATGGGGGAGTCCCCGGGCAGGTCGACCGCGATGACGGTCTCGCCCGGCTCGCTGCGCAGCGACACCGTGCCACCGTGGGCGAGGACGATCGCCTCGACCAGCGAGAGCCCGAGCCCGGCGCCGCCCGCGCGGTTGCGCGAGGCGTCGCCCCGGACGAAGCGCTCGAAGGCGCGCGGCGCCAGGTCGGTCGGGAAGCCCGGTCCGTCGTCGCGCACCGTGAAGCCGTACGCCGTCCCGGTGACCGTGATCGTGCTGCCGGCGGGGGTGTACTTGCGTCCGTTGGTGAGCAGGTTGCTGACGACCTGGTGCAACCGTGCGCCGTCGCCCTGGACGGTGATCGGGGCGTCGGGGAGCGCGAGCCGCCACGACCGCTCCGGGTCGACGACGCGGGCGTCGTCGACGGCCTCGATGAGCAGGCGCGACAGGTCGACGGGCTCCCGCACGAGCGGGCGACCGGAGTCGAGCCGGGCGAGCAGCAGCAGGTCCTCGACCAGCCCGGTCATCCGCGCCGACTCCGTCTCGACCTTGTCGAGCGCGGTGCCGGTGGCCTCGGGGCGCTTGCGGGCCAGCTCGGTGTAGCCGGCGATCGTGGCCAGCGGCGTGCGGAGCTCGTGGGAGGCGTCGGCGACGAACTGGCGCACCTGCTGCTCGCTGCGGTGCCGCTCGGCCAGCGAGCTCTCCACGTGGTCGAGCATCGAGTTGAGCGCGGCACCGACCTGGCCGACCTCGGTGCGGTCGTCGGTGAGCCGCTCCGGCACCCGCTCCCCGAGCTCGATCTCCCCCGACCCGAGGGGGAGCTCGGAGACGCGGTGGGCGGTGGCCGAGACCTCGCGCAGCGGCGCCAGCTGGCGGCGAACGACCCAGAGGCCCACGCCTGCCGCGGCGAGCACGCCGAGCGCCGTGGCGAGCAGCTCGAGGCGTACGAGGTCACTGATCGTCGCGTCGACGTCCGAGCAGGGGAGGCCGACGACCGCCACCCCGTCGCTCAGGTCGGTGACGAGCACGCGGTAGTCCCCGAGCCCGGGGATCGTGACGTCCTGCGGCTCCTCCGACGGATCGAGCCCGGAGAGCGCGTCGAGCTGGTCGTCGGTCAACGAGGTGCGTCGGGGACCCCGGTCGTCCTCGTCGTGGTTGAGCACCTGGCCGCCGGCCTTCACGGGACCGTCGTCGAGGAACCCGGCGTAGAGGGTGCCGTACTCCTGCCCCGCGCCGAAGTCGCCCGGGCCGCCGCGTCCCGGGCCGAACAGCGTGCGCATGGTGTCGGCGACATCGGCGTCGAGCCGCTTGTCGAGGCTCTGCCGCATCGCCAGGGTCGTCGCCGTGCCGATGGCGAGCGCCGTCACCGCGACCAGCAGCACCGCCACGGCGACGAGCCGGGCAGTGAGGGTCAGTGGACGGCCGGTCAGCGACCGGAGGCGGTTCACGGAGTGGACCTCACGCCGGCTTCAGCACGTAGCCCGCGCCGCGCATGGTGTGGATCATCGGCTCACGGCCGGCGTCGACCTTCTTGCGGAGGTAGGAGATGTAGAGCTCGACGACGTTGGCCTGGCCCCCGAAGTCGTACTGCCAGACGCGGTCGAGGATCTGCGCCTTGCTGAGCACCCGGCGCGGGTTGCGCATCAGGAAGCGGAGCAGCTCGAACTCGGTCGCGGTCAGGCTGATCTCCTCGCCGGCGCGGTGCACCTCGTGGCTGTCCTCGTCGAGGGTGAGATCGCCGACGACCAGCATGTTGCCGGCATCGGCCTGGGCGGCGGTGCCGCCGCGGCGGATCAGGCCGCGCAGCCGCGCCACGACCTCCTCGAGCGAGAACGGCTTCGTCACGTAGTCGTCCCCGCCGGCGGTCAGGCCGGCGATGCGGTCCTCGACGGCGTCCTTGGCGGTGAGGAAGAGGACCGGCACGTCGTTGCCGTCGGCGCGCATCCGGCGCAGCACCTCGAGGCCGTCGAAGTCGGGGAGCATGATGTCGAGCACCACGGCATCGGGCCGGAAGTCGCGGGCGGTCGCGACGGCGTCGGTGCCGTTGTGGGCCATCTGGAGCTCCCAGCCCTCGTATCGCAGGGCCATCGAGAGGAGCTCGGCGATGTTGACCTCGTCGTCCACGACGAGGACCCGCACAGGCGTGCCGTCGGGCCGGGTGAGCTGCTGCATGGGCAGCATCTTGCCGATTATTGCTGTGCGTTTCCTGTGCCGCGCCTGTCGACCGTCTCAGCGCCGGTTCAGGCGGGCCGCCTGCTTGGTGAGGTGGTTCCGCTCCGCGACGTTCGTCGCCAGGGCGGCGGCCTCGGCGTAGAGCCGTGCGGCGGTCGTGAGGTCGCCGTCCTTCTCGTGCAGGTACGCCGACACGGCCCGGTGGCGCGGCAGCGCGGGGTCGACCTCGGCGAGCGCGGCGACCCCGGCCCGGGCCCCGTCGGCCTCACCGAGCGCGACCGCCCGGTTGAGCCGGACGACCGGGCTGCCAGTGAGCGCCAGCAGCTCGTCGTACCACTGCACGACCTGCACCCAGTCGGTCTCCTCGGCGCTCGCGGCATCCGCGTGGAGCGCGGCGACGGCCGCCTGGAGCTGGAACTCGCCGCGTCGGTCCTGCGCCAGCGCGGCCTGCAGGACCGCGACCCCCTCCGCGACGAGTGCGGTGTCCCAGCGGCTCCGGTCCTGCTCGGCGAGCGGGACGATCGTGCCGTCCCCGCGGGTGCGCGCCTCGCGCCGCGCGTGGTGCAGCAGCATCAGCGCGAGCAGCCCGTCGGTCTCGGGGTCACGGGCGAGCGTCGCCAGCTGGCGGGTCAGCCGGATCGCCTCCGCGGCGAGGTCGACGTCGCCGGTGTAGCCCTCGTTGAAGACGAGGTAGAGCACCCGGCGCACCGTGGCCGGGTCGCCCGGCTGGTCGAACGACTGCGTGGACACGGTCTTCTTCGCGCGGCTGATCCGCTGCGCCATCGTGGCCTCGGGCACGAGGTAGGCCTCGGCGACCTGCCTCGTCGTGAGGCCGCCGACGGCGCGCAGCGTCAGCGCGACCGCCGACGCCGGGGTGAGTGCCGGGTGCGCGCAGAGGAAGAAGATCCGCAGCGTGTCGTCGACGGCCTCGGTCGGTCCCCGCTCGGGCTCCGCGTCGACGGCCACCTCCCGGCGCGTGCGCGCGGACTCGGAGCGTACGACGTCGAGGAACCGCCGCCACGCGGCCGTCACCAGCCAGCCCTTGAGGTCGCGCGGTGCCTCCGCCGAGCCGTCGCCGAAGGTCCGCCACGCGTCCACGAGCGCCTCCTGCACGGCGTCCTCGGCCGCCGCGAAGTCGGCTCCGCGGCGGACGAGGATGCCGGTGACGGCCGGCACGAGCGGGCGAAGCACGGCCGGGTCGAGGGCGTCTGTCATCACGGTCCAGGTCGTCGGGCGTCAGTCGCCGGTGCTGGTCGGCGAGCCGTAGAAGGGGCGCACCTCGAGCCACTCGTGGATCGGCTTGCCGTCCTTGCCGGGGGCCATCGACAGCTCGCTGGCGAGCTCGACCGCGCGGTCCCAGCCGTCGACGTCGATGACGTACCACCCGGCGATGAGGTCCTTCGTCTCGGCGAACGGGCCGTCGGTGACCGGCGCCGTGCCGGCGTCGTCGGCCCTGACCCAGGCGCCGTCGGGGGCGAGCGCCTGCGCGTCGACGTACTCCCCGTTGGCCTCCAGGCGCTTCCCGAAGTCGTCCATGAACTGCATGTGGGCGTCGATCTCCTCGGGCGTCCACTCGTCCATGGGGTGGTCGTTCACCGCGGTGGGCGCGCCGCGGTAGTGCTTGAGGAGCAGGTACTTCGGCATGTCGGTCTCCTTGTCTCGTGCGGCCCATTGTGGCCGCGTCCACCCCGGGGACGGAGCCGCGCGGCGCGTCTCGACATCCACCGGGCGACTTTTCTCGGTTGCCTCAGATCCTCGCCACAGGTCCCGCACAGGGAGCGGCTGCACCTTCGGGGACATGACCGATGACAAGTCCCCGGGCGCCCAGCCCATCGACGAGACCCAGCCGGTGCGTCCCGAGGGCGCGCCGGTCGACCAGCCCGCAGCGCGGACCCCCGCCGGCCAGGCCCCCACCGACGAGACCAGCGCCCTGCCGCCCGCGCCGCCGTACGCCGCCGCGACCGTCCCGCCTGCTGCGCCCGCCGCCAGGCGCGGCTTCCGCGAGCGCTTCCGCGGCGTGCGCCGCGGCGACGGCAACCGCGCCTTCAGCCTCGGTGCCCTGATCGCCTCCGCGCTGGCCGGCGTCATCGTCGGCGGCCTCGGCGTCACCGCCGTCCACGCGGTGACGAACGACGGCCCCGACCGCGGCGACTTCAGCCAGCAGCGCGGCCCGATGGGCGACTTCGGCGGCCCCGGTGGCCGCCAGGACGGCAACGGCGGCCCGGGCTTCGGACCGGGCGGCGGGATGCCGGGAGGCCAGCAGCCGACGACGCCGCCCGAGGACGACTCGGACTCCGGTTCCAGCTCCTGACCCCTCGCGTGACCCCTCGTGTGACCCCTCGTGATCCCCCGGTCAGCCGGGTATCAACGAACTTGTCGGCCCGTGCAAGACCCGAGAAGTTGGGGAATCCCCGGTCAGCCGGGGGATCACGAATCGGACGACCACGGACAATCCGGTTGCCGCGGTGGGCGAGAATGTCTCCCGCTGTGAAGATCACCTATCCCGCCGAGCTCCCGGTCTCCGCGCGCCGCGACGACATCGCGGAGGCGATCCGCGACCACCAGGTCGTGATCGTGGCCGGCGAGACCGGCTCCGGGAAGACCACCCAGCTGCCCAAGATCTGCCTCGAGCTCGGCCGCGGTCTCGGGTCCGCCGAGGGTGGCAAGCTCATCGGGCACACCCAGCCGCGGCGGATCGCCGCCCGCTCGGTCGCCGAGCGCATCGCCGAGGAGCTCGGCACCGAGCTCGGCGACGTCGTCGGCTACCAGGTCCGGTTCACCGACCGCACGAGCCGCTCGAGCCGGGTCAAGCTGATGACCGACGGCATCCTGCTGGCCGAGCTGCAGCGCGACCGCGACCTGCGCAAGTACGACACGATCATCATCGACGAGGCCCACGAGCGCAGCCTCAACATCGACTTCCTCCTCGGCTACCTCAAGCGGCTGCTCCCGCGCCGGCCCGACCTCAAGGTGATCATCACCAGCGCGACCATCGACGTCGATCGCTTCGCCGCGCACTTCGACGCGCCGGTCGTCGAGGTGTCGGGACGGACGTACCCCGTGGAGGTCCGCTACCGGCCGCTCCTCGAGCTGCCGGAGGAGGACGAGGAGGGCGAGCCCGTCCAGCGCGACCAGACCGAGGCGATCCTCGACGCCGTCCGCGAGCTCTCGGCGGAGGGCCCCGGCGACGTGCTGGTCTTCCTGCCCGGGGAGCGGGAGATCCGCGACACCGCCGACGCGTTCGACGCCCTCAGGAGCGACCGGCTCGAGATCGTCCCGCTCTACTCGCGCCTCAGCGCGGCCGACCAGCACCGGGTCTTCTCCAGCCACTCCTCGATCGTGCGCCGGGTCGTGCTCGCCACCAACGTCGCCGAGACGTCGCTGACCGTCCCCGGGATCCGGTACGTCGTCGACACGGGCGTCGCGCGGATCAGCCGCTACTCCGTGCGCACCAAGGTGCAGCGGCTGCCCATCGAACCCATCAGCCAGGCCTCCGCCAACCAGCGCTCCGGTCGCTGCGGGCGCGTGTCGGAGGGCATCGCGATCCGGCTCTACTCCGAGGAGGACTTCGAGGCGCGCCCGGAGTTCACCGACCCCGAGATCCTGCGCACCAACCTGGCCAGCGTCATCCTCCAGATGGCCTCGCTGCGCCTCGGTGACATCGCGCGCTTCCCCTTCGTCGAGCCACCCGACCGCCGCAACATCAAGGCCGGCACCGACCTGCTCGACGAGCTCGGCGCGCTCTCCACCGCCCCCGAGCCGCAACGTCATGAGAATCCCCGGTCCGGACCGGGACGACCCATGACGTCCCGTCCGGGCGTCCGGCTGACCGAGGTCGGCAGGCGCCTCGCCCGCCTCCCGATCGACCCCCGGCTGGGCCGGATGATCATCGAGGCCGATCGCCTCGGCTGCCTGCGCGACGTGCTCGTGATCTCCGCCGCGCTCTCGATCCAGGATCCCCGCGAGCGCCCCGAGGAGCAGCGGGCCCAGGCCGACCAGCTCCACGCGCGGTTCAAGCACGAGTCGAGCGACTTCCTCACCTGGCTCAACCTGTGGCGGCACGTCAAGGAGCAGCAGAAGGAGCTCTCGTCGAGCGCCTTCCGCCGGATGTGCAAGCGCGAGCACCTCAACTACATGCGCATCCGCGAGTGGCAGGACTACGAGTCCCAGCTCCGCCAGGTCGCCAAGGAGATGAAGCTCCACGTCGGGCACCCGTCCGACACCCCCGACGAGGACGGCATCCACCAGGCGCTGCTGTCCGGCCTGCTCAGCCACATCGGCGCGCTGGAGGAGCGGGAGAAGGCGAAGCCGGGCGAGCGGCGCCCGATGCGGGAGTACCTCGGCGCCCGCAACGCACGCTTCGCGATCTTCCCCGGCAGCGTGCTGCGCGGCAGCAACCCCGGATTCGTGATGAGCGCCGAGCTCGTCGAGACCTCGCGCCTGTGGGCCCGCCAGAACGCCGCGATCAAGCCCGAGTGGGCCGAGACCCTCGGCGCCCACCTGGTGAAGCGGACCTACTCGGAGCCGCACTGGTCGACCAAGCGCGCCGCCGTGATGGCGCGCGAGCGGGTGACGCTGTACGGCGTCCCGCTGGTCGCCGACCGGCTGGTGCAGTACGGCCGGATCGACCCGCCGCTCGCCCGCGAGCTGTTCATCCGCCACGCGCTGGTGCAGCGCGAGTGGTCCTCGCGCCACCGGTTCCTCGCCGAGAACGCCCGCCTGCTCGAGGAGGCCGAGGAGCTCGAGCACCGCGCCCGGCGCCGCGACATCGTGGTCGACGAGGAGACCCTCTTCGAGTTCTACGACCGCCGGGTCGGCGCCGACGTGGTCAGCGGCCAGCACTTCGACCAGTGGTGGAAGCGCGCCCGGCAGAAGCGGCCCGACCTGCTCACCTTCGACCCGGCGATGCTGACCCACGACACGGCCGACGACGTGCGCGCGACCGACTTCCCCACGCAGTGGCAGGACTCCGACGAGGCCGGGCTGACCTTCCCGATCAGCTACCACTTCGAGCCCGGCGCGGTCGATGACGGGCTCACGATCGACGTCCCCGTGGCGACCCTCAACCGCATCGAGGCCGATGACTTCTCGTGGCTCGTGCCCGGCCTGCGCGAGGAGCTGGTCACCGAGCTGATCCGCTCGCTTCCCAAGAACCTCCGCGTCTCGATGGTCCCCGCGCCCAACACCGCGCGCGAGTTCCTCGCGGCGACCCCGCCCGGCGCCG
Organism: Nocardioides exalbidus; assembly: GCF_900105585.1. Taxonomy (NCBI): domain Bacteria; kingdom Bacillati; phylum Actinomycetota; class Actinomycetes; order Propionibacteriales; family Nocardioidaceae; genus Nocardioides; species Nocardioides exalbidus. The sequence continues at coordinate 531,203 of NZ_FNRT01000002.1, read as the reverse complement.
AGCCGCTCCTGGACGCGCTCGAGCGCTTCGCCCGCAGCACCCGCAGCTTGGTGATCGACCGCGAGGCGTGGGACTGGTCGAAGGTCCCCTCGCACCTGCGGCCGACCTACCGCGTCGTGACCGAGGAGGGCACCGTGGCCGGTCGCGGCAAGGACCTCGACGCGCTCAAGGAACCGCTGCGGCCGAACTTCGAGCAGGCGATGGCCGACGTCGCAGCCGACTCGGGAATCACCTCCACCGGGCAGACCACCTGGACCTTCGGCACCGTCGAGGAGTCCTTCGTCCAGCGGCGCGCGGGCCACGAGGTCCGCGGCTTCCCGGCCCTCGTCGACGAGGGCGCGACCGTCGGCCTGCAGGTGCTCGCCACGGCGGACGAGGCGGCGGCGCACCACCGGCTCGGTGTACGCCGTCTCGTGCTCCTCGCGCTCGGCCCGGCGGCCCCTGTCGACGACGTGCTCGCCGCGGCCGGCCTCGACCAGAGGGCCAAGCTCGCACTGGTCGGGTCGCCGTACCCCTCGGTCGCCGACCTGCTCGACGACGTGCGCGCCGGCATCGTCGGCGAGGTGGTCGACGCGCGACCCACGGTCCGCGACGAGGCGGCGTACGACGACGCGGTGGCCGCCGCCCGCGAGGCCGTGGCCGCCGGGACGAGTGCCGCGGTGCACGACGTGATGCGGGTGCTGGAGTCGTGGCGCGCGACCGACAAGGCGATCTCCGGCCGCGCCGACCTGATGACGCTGCCCGCACTGACCGACATGCGCGCCCAGGTGGGCCGGCTGATGACGGCCGGGTTCGTCGCCGACGCCGGCCCGGCGCGGCTGCGCGACCTGAGCCGCTACCTCACCGCGGTGGCCCACCGTCGCGAGCGCCTCGACCAGCAGGTCGTCCGCGACCGACAGCTGATGGACCAGCTGTCCGGTCTCCAGGAGGCCTGGCTGCACGCCGTCGCCGCGCTCCCCGACGGCCAGCCGGTGCCGGCGCACCTGCGCGACGCACGGTGGCTGCTGGAGGAGTACCGCGTCTCGCTCTTCGCCCAGGCCCTCGGCACGCGCGAGAAGGTCAGCGACCAGCGGATCCGCAAGGTGATGGCGCGCTCCGCGGGTTGAGCAGGCACGACGGCGCGGTGTCGTGACCAGGTCCTAACCTGTCGTGGTGAGCGATCGCATCCACCACCGCCCGATGACCCCCGGTGACGGCTTCTTCGCCGACATCGTCGGGGGCGCCGATCCCGCGCAGGTGCGCGAGGCGGGCGACCTCGCCGCGACGGTGCTCGTCCGCGGGGCGCGCGAGTCGGACGACCCGACGCTCGCGGAGCGGGTCGTCCACCTCGCCGAGACCGAGGGCCTCGAGACGCTCGCCGAGGTCTGGTCCGGCGCGCCCGCCGACACCCTGGCCGGCAGCCTGTGGCGGCTGTTCCTCCTCCGCTCGTGGGTGCACGCCGACCCCGAGCGCGTCGCTGCCGAGTACGACGCCGGCCAGCGCAGGGTCGACGTGGCCCGTGTCGTCGCCGGGGTCGCCGACCCGCCCGGCCCCGACGAGCTGCGCTCCATGGTCGACGACGTGCTGCGCGGCATCGCCCGTGGTGACTTCGCCGTCACGCTCTTCCGGGCCGCCGCCTTCGCCCGGATCGTCGCCGCCGGGCGCGCCAGCCTGGACGCGTCGCACGACGAGATCTCCCGGATGCTGGCCCTGTCGGAGCAGCTCGAGGCGGCCGGACATGGGGAAATCGCGGACACGCTGGCGTAGCCACTTACAATGGTCATGAGTGCGTCGGGCTGTGGCAGCCCCGGGTCCCAAAATAAGCCGCTACGAGCGGCCACGCGCCGTGAGGCGCTCCCGGTCCGGCGCACTCGTCACCTCCTCCGGCCCTAGGCTCGGGCTGTGACTGACGACGTCGAGGCCCACTACGCACCCGAGATCGACGGCGAGCCCGACCCGGGCGAGGTCGTGTGGGCGTGGGTCCCCTACGAGGACGACCCGAGCCAGGGCAAGGACCGGCCGGTGCTGGTGCTCGACGAGGATCCCGACGGCCCCGGCTGGGTCGGGCTGATGCTCAGCAGCCAGGACCACGACCGCGACGCCGAGGACGAGGCACGCCACGGCCGTCACTGGATGGACGTCGGCACCGGCGGCTGGGACGCGCAGCGCCGGCCCAGCGAGGTGCGCCTCGACCGGCTGGTCCGCCTCAGCCCTGACGGCGTACGCCGCGAGGGGGCCGCGCTGGACCGCGCGACCTTCGACGCCGTCGTCTCCGCCCGCCGTGGACTCCCTCGGTAGGGTCTCGCTGTGCTTGGTGCTCCTGTCTCCCGATCGACCCTCCGTCGAGGTGCCCTCGCCGGCTGCGCGCTCATGGTCGCGCTGGCCACCGCGGCGTGCACCGGCGACGCCGACCCGGAGCCCGGGCCGGGCCCGAAGCCGACCAAGACCGGCAAGCCGACCGACAAGCCGCGCCAGGTCACCTTCGGCGCCTACGGCACCGACGAGGAGGTCGCGGCGTTCCAGAGCGTCGTCGACTCCTTCAACGCCACCTCGACCACCCGCCAGGTGACGCTCAAGTCGTGGCCCGACCACGAGTCCGCGCTCGAGGACGTGCTGGCCGGCGACGCGCCCGACGCCTTCCTCACCTCGCGCATCGACCTCGGCCAGCTGGTCAACGCCGAGGCCCTCCAGCCGGTGAGCCTGCTGCTCGACGAGCGCGGGGTCGACTTCGGCGACCGGTTCTCGCGCGACGCCGTCGACGCCTTCGCGATGAACGACGACCTGCAGTGCATGGCGTACTCCATCTCGCCGATGGTCATCTACTACAACACCAAGCTCGTCGACTGGGACAAGATGGAGCGTCGCGACTACGACGTGCCCACGCCCAACGCCGACGGGGTGCGCGACCGCTGGACGCTCGCCGAGTTCGGTGACGCCGCGCGCTTCGCCTCGCGCCGCGGTGATCGTCGCGGGGTCTGGATCGACCCGACCCTCCAGGGCCTGGCCCCGTTCATCTACTCCGGCGGCGGCCAGGTCTTCGACGACGACCGCGAGCCGACCTCGCTCGCCTTCACCGACGACGGCACCCGCGACGCGCTGAACCAGACGCTGCAGATCCTGCGCGACTCGACGCTCACGCCGACCAACGCCCAGCTCGCCCGCGCCACGCCGGTCCAGCTGTTCAAGCGCGGCGAGCTCGCAATGATCGCCGGCTTCCGCAACCTCGTCCCGCAGCTGCGCGACGCCGAGAAGCTCGACTTCGACGTGATGCCGATGCCGACCATCAACGACCGCGCCACGGTCGGCGACATCACCGGGCTCTGCCTGTCCGCCGACTCGAAGGTGACGGGGGACGCGGCCGACTTCATCGCCTACGCCGTCTCCGACGCCGCGAGCGCCACGGTCGCCAAGACCGGCTACATCGTGCCGGCCAACACCGAGGTCGCGTCCTCCGACGACTTCCTCGCCCCCGAGCTCGAGCCCGCGGACGCGGCGGTCTACAACGCGAGCATCCGCTACATGGTGGTGCCGCCGTTCATCGACCAGCGGCTCGAGCTGATCGAGGCGGTGACCCCGTTCCTCGAGCGGATGGTGACCGCCCCCGGCGTGCTCGACCTCGACCTGGTCACCGAGCAGATCGACGAGGCGTCGCAGGCGATCCTCTCGCCGCCCGACGAGACCGAGACGCCGACGGAGACGCCCACCGACGACCCGAGCGACTCGCCGACCGAGTAGCTGCTCGCTCCTGAGTCTCCAGGAGACTCAGGACCGAGGAGCCGGGCTCAGCCGGGCTCGACCTCGGCGCCGAGGACCGCGCCGACGAGGGCGCCGGTGACGAGCTCGGCCTGCCACGGCCGTGCGCCGTAGGACGCCAGCTGCTGGCGGATGCCCTCGGCCAGGGCGGCCGGCTCCCGGGTCGCCGGCGGCGCCCACATGAGCCGGCGGAGGTAGTCGGGGGTCAGCAGGTTCTCCACCGGGAGGTGGTGGACCTCGGCGAGGTTGAGCATCGACTCGCGGGCGGCCTTGAAGCGCCGGTCGGCGACCGGGTCGCGGTCGGCCCACGTGCGCGGGTGGGGCGGTCCGTCGCCCCGGGGAGCGCGGCTCGGCAGCTCGTCCTCGGACATCTCGCGCACCCGGGTGAGTGCATCGACCCAGCTCGCGGCGTAGCGGCTGGCGCCGCGGCCGTGGAAGCCCTGGAGGGCGAGGAGCGCGCGGCGGTCGGAGGGCATCGCGGTCGCGGCGACGACGATCGCGGAGTCCGGCAGGATCCGGCCGGGGGTGACGTCGCGCTCGGCGGCGATCTCGTCGCGGGCCTCCCAGAGCGCCTTCGCGGCCCCGAGGGACCGGCGCCCGCGCAGCCGGTGCACCCCGGACGTACGCCGCCACGCGTCGACGCGCACGGCGGGCTCGAAGCCGAGGAGGTGCTCGAACTCCTGGCGGGCCCACTCGGTCTTCCCGGCCTCGGCGAGCTCGCCGATCATGTGCTCGCGCAGCTCGATGAGCACCTCGACGTCGAGCGCGGCGTAGTCGAGCCAGGGCGTGGGCAGCGGGCGCGTCGACCAGTCGGCGGCAGAGTGCTCCTTGCGCATCCGCTGGCCGAGGATCGTCTCGACGAGGGTGGCCAGGCCGACGCGCGGGTAGCCGAGTAGCCGTCCGGCCAGCTCGGTGTCGAACAGGCTGGTCGGGGTCAGGCCCACCTCGCGGAGGCAGGGGAGGTCCTGGGTCGCCGCGTGGAGGATCCACTCGGCGCCGGCGAGCGCCTCCTGGAGCGGCGCGAGCGTGGTCATCGGGATCGGGTCGATCAGCCACGTGCCGGCGCCCTCGCGGCGCAGCTGGATCAGGTAGGCCCGGTTGGAGTAGCGGTAGCCCGACGCGCGCTCGGCATCGATCGCGACCGGACCGGTCGCGGCGGCGAGCGCCGCGCAGGCCTCGAGGAGACCGGCGTCGGTGTCGACGACCTCGGGCAGGCCGTCGCGCAGCTCCAGGAGCGGCGCGGGCGGCGCCTCGGCGTCGGGGGAGGCCCCGGCATCGGGGGAGGGTGCGGCGTCGGGAGCTTCGTCGGGCGCGGTGGCGGGCTCGGCGTCAGGACTGTGCGGCGTCTCTGGCATCTGCTCAGGTGCCGCGCTGCCCGCGACGGCTCGGGATGGCGATGACGCCCTCGGGCACGGGGGCCAGGCCGACGGCCGTGCACATCAGCTCGCCCCACGCCTCCACGTGGGCCGTCATGTCGAGCGCGCCCCCGTCGTCGACGTCGGGGGTCCACGACGCCCGGATCTCGACCTGGGCGGTGCCCTCCTCGTCGGCCATCCCGCCGAAGCTCTCGGTGGTGACGCAGGTGACCGTGCCGGACGCCGCGTGGTAGTCGGCGCCGTGCGCCTCCAGCGCCTCGGTGAGCCACGACCAGCCGACGGCGGCCAGCATCGGGTCGGCGCCGAGCTCGGGGTCGATGTCGGCGCGGGCGTAGGCCACGCAGCGGAAGGTGCCGTCCCACGCGTCGTTGCCCGCGGGGTCGTGCAGCAGGATCAGCCGGCCGGTGCCGAGGTCCTCGTCGTCGACGGTGACGTCGGCGCTCAGGGCCGACGACCAGGGGGCGATCCGCTGGGGTGCGGGCATCTCCTCGCAGAAGACCTCCGGGCGCAGTGCGGCCCGACGCATCGACTCCACAGCCGCGCGGAACTCCGCGGGCCCAGCCGCGGCAGCACTGCCCGGGTGGGTCTCGTGACGGGCCACCATGCCAGCCAGCGTAAGCCAGCCCACGTCCTCGTGGATGTGCCGCCACGCCGCCTGACCTGCGAAGATTCGAGGGTGACAGACGCCGGCCAGACCCCCCACCCGGGGCTCGCGCAGAGCCCGTTCCTCGCCGCGGCGAGGGGTGAGGCGCCGTCGCACACGCCGGTCTGGTTCATGCGCCAGGCAGGTCGCTCCCTGCCGGAGTACCTCGCGGTCCGCGAGGGCATCGGGATGCTCGAGTCGTGCATGGACGCCGACCTCGTCACCGAGATCACGCTCCAGCCCGTCCGCCGCTACGGCGTCGACGCCGCGATCTTCTTCTCCGACATCGTGCTGCCGCTGAAGGCCGTCGGGGTCGACCTCGACATCAAGCCCGGCGTCGGCCCGGTCGTGGCGTCACCGGTGCGCACCCTCGCCGACGTCGAGGCGATCCCCGACCTGACCGACGAACACGTCCCCTTCATCACGCAGGCCGTGCGCCAGCTCGTCGCCGAGCTCGGCGCCACCCCGCTCATCGGCTTCGCCGGTGCGCCCTTCACCGTCGCGTCCTACCTCGTCGAGGGCGGTCCCTCGAAGGAGCACGCGAAGACGAAGGCGATGATGTTCGGCGCCCCCGACGTGTGGGACGCGCTCATGCGCAAGATCGCCGGCATCGCGGCCGCCTACCTCCGGATCCAGGTCGAGGCCGGCGCCTCGGCCGTGCAGCTCTTCGACTCCTGGGCGGGCGCACTCACCCCCGACGACTACCGCGCCTCCGTCATGCCGCACTCACAGCGCGTGCTCGCCGCGGCGGGCGAGCTCGGCGTGCCGCGCATCCACTTCGGCGTCGGCACCACCAACCTCCTCGGCCTGATGGGCGAGGCAGGTGCCGACGTGGTCGGCGTCGACTGGCGTACGCCGCTGGAGCTGGCGATCCCGCAGGTGGGGGACCGGGCCGTCCAGGGCAACCTCGACCCGACGCTGGTGTTCGCCCCGACCGAGGTGATGACGCAGCGGGCGGCGGCGATCATCGACGCCGGCCGGGCGGCCGCGGGGCACATCTTCAACCTCGGCCACGGCGTGATCCCGTCGACCGACCCCGATCAGCTGGCGCGGCTCACAGACTTCGTGCACGGCTACTGATCGGCGTCACGGGCGAGGGGACCGTCACCGGGTCCGACCCGGTCGCCGGCAGCTCGAGCGAGGCGAGGTAGGCGCGCGCCTGCCGCACGAGCGCGGTCTGCAGGTCGCGCAGCGGCTCCGAGACCCGCTCGGCGCGCCGGCGCAGCATCAGCAGCGTGACGGTGGTCTGGTCGGTCTGGATCGGCCGCGTCGTCAGCACCCCGGCGCGCACCAGCGGGTCGCCCGTGATCGAGAAGTCGGGCAGGATCGACAGGCCCAGGCCCGCCGCGACCATCGCCTTGCCCATCTCGGCCCCGTCGGTGGCGTACGTCGTCTCCGGCAGCGCGCCCGCGAAGAGGCGGTGGGCGTAGCGGTGCATGACGAAGCCGGGCCTCATCAAGACGTGCGGCTCGGCGCGCAGGTCGTCGATGGTGACCCGCTCCTTGGAGGTCAGCGGGTGGTCGGAGCGCAGGCAGGCGACCGGCGTGCCCTCGATGAGCTTGTCCGCGACCAGCGTCGGCGGCACCTCGTCGCCGGGGAGGACGTTGACCAGGCCGAGGTCGAGCGATCCTTCGGCGAGTCCCTGCTGGATGTCGGTCTGGCGGCCGTTGACGACCTCGATGCCCCCCGATCCGTGGCGCGCATGGAGGTCGCGGAGCGCCGGGGCGAGCAGGCTCGACGACGCCGTGTTCACGGTGCCGATGCGCAGGTCGCGTCGGCGTACGGACTGCTGGCCCGCGGCCTCGCGCAGCCGATCGACCGCCTCGAGCACCTCCGTCATGCTCTGCAGCAGGTCGAGGCCCTGGCGGCTGATCCGCGAGCCGGTGCGCCGACGGTCGAGCAGCGTCGTGCCGAGCTCCTTCTCGAGCTTGGTCACCGCCTCGCTCAGGGCCGGCTGGGAGATGTGCATCGCCTCGCTCGCGCGTCGCAGCGACCCGTGCTCGGTCACTGCCGCGAGGTACTCCAGCTGTTCGATCCGCACCCGTTGCTCCTGCTCTCTGCTGACGTGATCTGGCGTGGTGGTCGGCAAAACCTGCTGCCGGGAAGTCGTGGTCCGCGACCCCGACTCCCTAAAGTCTACTAAGTAACTATACAAAACGGGAGGAACCACCCATGACCACCCTGCGTGTCCGACCCACCCTCAGTCGGTCCACCCCTCGCCCGCCCGGCCCGCAGTCCACCGACTGGCCGGCCGTGTTCGCCGCTGTCGGCGAGGGCGCACTCCAGCGCGAGCTCGACGGCGCACTGCCCGTCGAGGCGGTCGCGCGCCTCAAGGCCGCGGGCTTCGGCGCCCTGCGCGTCCCGGTCGCCCACGGCGGCTCCGGCCTCGACCTCGTCGACCTGGCCGGCCTGTGGATCGACCTCGCCGCGGCCGACGCCAACCTGCCGCAGGCCTTCCGCGGGCACTTCGCGCTCGTCGAGGACCGGCTGTGGCACCACGCGCGCTCGAGCGACCAGCGCGTGTCGTTCGACCGGTTCGCCGCCGGTGAGATCGCGGGCAACGCGTGGTCCGAGGTCGGCTCCGACATCGACCTCCCGCGCACCGTGCTGCGTCCCCGCGCCGACGGGTCCTACCGCCTCGACGGCACGAAGTACTACACGACCGGCACGATCTTCGCCGAGTGGGTCGACGTGCACGCGCGCGTCGCCCGACCCGGCCACCCCGACGAGGTCGAGGACCCGACCGCGATCGCCCTGGTCGACACCCGCGACGGTGGCGTCGTCACCGCGGACGACTGGAACGGCTTCGGACAGAAGGGCACCGGCAGCGGGACGACCACCTTCGACAACGTCGGCGTGCCGGCCGACCACGTGCTGCCGTTCGAGGAGCGCTTCCCGTACCAGACCGCGTTCTACCAGCTGAACCTCCTCGCGACGCTGACCGGCATCGCGAGGGCCGCGCTCGCCGACGTCGTCGACGCCGTGCAGAAGCGCACCCGCAACTTCTCCCACGCCAACGCACCGCGCGTGCGCGACGACGCGCAGGTGCTCGCCCGGATCGGCGAGATCGCCGCGGCGGTGTACGCCGCGGAGGCCGCGACGCTGCGTGTCGCGGGCAGCGTCCAGGCCGTGGCCGACGCGGTGCTCGCCGACGCCGACGAGGTCGCCCGCCTCGTCGAGGTCAGCGAGATCGAGTCGTCGACCGCGCAGGTCGTGGTCTCCGAGCTCGTGCTGCGGGCGACGTCCGACCTCTTCGACGCGCTCGGCGCCTCCGCGACGGCGCGCCCGCTCGCGCTGGACCGGCACTGGCGCAACGCCCGGACGGTCGCCTCGCACAACCCGCGCATCCTCAAGGCCCGCGTCGTCGGCGCCCACGTCGTCAACGGCACCCCGCCGCCGTACGCCTGGTCGATCGGTGGCACCCGCCGCCGCCAGGACTGGGCGCCCGCCCCCACCAGCTGACCGGTCACGCACCGGCACCCGAGGGCGACGGGTGGTGCCTGGCCGGACCTGAACCGGTCTGGCTGCAAGGCACCACCTGTCACCCGATCGCCATCCCCGCTGGACGGGTGCGGGAGATCGGGCTCACCCGCTGCTAATTTTGTCTACAAGATCGATAGAGATAAGCCATGAAACCCGACCTGATCAGCACTGCCGAGGAGCACCGATGAGCACCAGCCGACCGATCGCGAGCGAGCCGCTGAAGTTCGCCTACTGGGTCCCCAACGTCTCCGGTGGCCTGGTCATCTCCGACATCGAGCAGCGCACCGGCTGGGACTACGACTACAACAAGCGCCTCGCGCAGACGGCCGAGAACAACGGCTTCGACTACGCGCTGACCCAGGTGCGCTACACCGCGTCCTACGGCGCCGCCTACCAGCACGAGGCCACCAGCTTCAGCCTGGCGCTGCTGCTCGCCACCGAGCGGCTCAAGGTCATCTCCGCCGTCCACCCCTACATGTGGCAACCGGGCGTGCTGGCGAAGTTCATCGCCACCGCCGACCACCTGAGCAACGGCCGTGCGGCGATCAACGTCGTGTCCGGCTGGTTCAAGGACGAGGCCACCAACATGGGGGTGCGGTGGCTCGAGCACGGCGAGCGCTACCGGATGGCCGAGGAGTTCATCTCCTACATCCGCGAGATCTGGAGCACCGACGCAGCCGAGTTCCGCGGGGAGTTCTTCCAGCTGCGCGACTTCTCGATGAACCCCAAGCCGCTGGACCTGCCCGGGCGTCCGCTCCCGGAGATCTTCCAGGGCGGCAACTCCGGCGTCGCGCAGGCGATGGCCGGACGGGTCAGCGACTGGTACTTCGCGAACGGCAACACCCCCGACGGGATCGCCGAGCAGGTCGCGGGCGTCTCGGCGTCCGCGCGGCAGGCCGGTCGTGCGGTGAAGATCGGGGTCAACGGCTTCATGGTCGCCCGCGACACCGAGGCCGAGGCCCACGCCACCCTCGAGGAGATCATCGCCCGGGCCAACCCCGAGGCGGTCCAGGGCTTCGGTGACGCGGTCAAGCAGGCCGGTCAGTCGACGGGGGACAAGAAGGGCATGTGGCAGGACTCCGACTTCCGCGACCTCGTGCAGTACAACGACGGCTTCCGCACCGGCCTGGTCGGCACGCCCGAGCAGGTCGCCCACCGGATGATCGAGTTCAAGCGCCGCGGTGTCGACCTCTTCCTCCTCGGCTTCCTGCACTTCCAGGAGGAGGTCGAGCACTTCGGCCGCGAGGTCCTCCCCATCGTGCGCGAGCTCGAGGCCGCCGAGCAGGAGCGCGTGGCGTGAAGACACCCCACGACGTTCTCCTCCCCCGCTCCGCTCCTCCGGACAACGCCGCGGGGACCCCGTCTGCCTCCGACCACCCGGCTGGTGACGCGGAACACGTCCCCGTGCTCACCGCCGACGAGGCGATCGCCACCGCCCGCGAGGTCGCCGCCGACCTCGCCGCGACGTCGAGCGAGCGTGACCGCGACCGGATCCTGCCCGCCGCCGAGCTCGAGCGGCTGTCGGCCTCGGGGCTGCTCGCGGTCACGGTGCCGGTCGAGCACGGTGGCGCCGGCCTGTCCGTCGAGACGCTGGTCGAGGTCTTCCGGATCCTCGCCGCCGGCGACCCGAGCGTGGCGCAGGTGCCGCACAGCCACTTCGTGTACGTCAACGCGATGCGGCACCAGGGCACGACCGAGCAGCAGCGGTTCTTCCTCGGCGAGGTGCTCGCCGGCAAGCGGTTCGGCAACGCCCAGTCCGAGACCGGCACCCGGCACGTGCGCGACATCCGCACCGCCCTGACGCCGATCGGCAACGGCCGCTGGACGCTCAACGGGACCAAGGGCTACAGCACCGGTGCCCTCTTCGCCGACTGGATCCCCGTCCTCGCCCACCTCGACACGCTCGCAGCCCCGGGCGAGGGCCCGCTCCACGTCGCGTGGGTCGAGCGACAGGCGCGCGGCGTCACGGTGACCGACGACTGGAACGGGATGGGCCAGCGCACGACCGCCAGCGGCACCGTGGAGCTGGTCGACGTCGAGGTGCACGACGCCCACATCACGCCGTACCACCTCACCTTCACCGGTCCGCAGACCTACGGCGCCTTCGCCCAGGTGCTGCACGCCGCCCTCGACGTCGGCATCGCGCGCGCGGCGCTCGACGAGGCCGCGCGCTTCGTCCGCACGAAGTCGCGCCCGTACCCCGACGCCGGGGTCGAGCGGGCCGCGGACGACCCGCTCGTCGTCCAGGCCCTCGGCCAGATGGAGCTCGACGTGCGCGCCTCCGAGGCGCTGCTGCGGGAGGCCGGTCGCGCCGTCGACGCGGCCGACGCCGACCTGGGCGAGGACACGGCGGCCACGGCCAGCCTGGCCGTCGCCGCCGCCCGCGCGCACTCGGCGAAGACGTCGGTCGAGGTCGCCAGCCGGCTCTTCGAGGTCTCGGGCACCCGCTCGGCCCTCGACTCGCTCAACCTCGACCGGCACTGGCGCAACGCCCGCACCCACACCCTCCACGACCCGGCCGCGTGGAAGGTCCAGCACCTCGGGCGGTACGCCGTCGACGGCACGCCACCGCCCAACCACGGCCAGCTCTGACACCCGTCCCGAAAGGACTGCGATGAAGTTCCACTGGTTCCTGCCCACCAACGGAGGCGACGGCCGCCAGGTCGTCAGCGGCGGCCACGGCGTCGAGCACGGCGTCGCCGGCCGGCCCGCCAGCGTGCCCTACCTCGGGCAGATCGCGCGGAGCGCCGAGCAGCTCGGCTTCGAGGCCGCGCTGACCCCGACCGGCGCGTGGTGCGAGGACGCGTGGCTGACCACGGCCATGCTCGCCCCGCTCTCGGAGCGGCTGAAGTTCCTCGTCGCCTTCCGGCCCGGCCTGACCTCGCCGACCCTGGCCGCGCAGATGGCCGCGACCTTCCAGAACCTCACCGGTGGCCGGCTGCTGCTCAACGTCGTCACCGGCGGTGAGTCGCACGAGCAGCGCGCCTACGGCGACTTCCTCGACAAGGACGAGCGCTACGAGCGCTGCGGCGAGTTCCTCTCGATCGTCCGGCGCCTCTGGACGGGCGAGGAGGTCACCTACGCCGGGCGGCACCTGCGCGTGGACCAGGCCCGGCTCCAGCAGCTGCCCGACCCGATCCCGCAGATCTACTTCGGCGGCTCGTCGCCGGCCGCCGGTGAGGTCGCCGCCGAGCACGCCGACGTCTACCTGACGTGGGGCGAGCCGCCGGCCGCGGTTGCGAAGAAGATCGCCTGGATCAAGGAGCTGGGGGAGAAGCGAGGCCGCGAGCTGACCTACGGCCTGCGCGTCCACACGATCTCCCGCGACACCTCCGAGGAGGCGTGGGCCGAGGCCGACCGGCTGCTCGCCGGCATCGACGAGGCGGACATCGCGCGCGTGCAGGAGGGCCTGCGGCGCTCGGAGTCGGTGGGTCAGCAGAACATGCTCGACCTCAACAACGGCAGCAAGGACGGCCTGGAGATCCACCCGAACCTGTGGGCCGGGGTGGGCCTGGTCCGCGGCGGTGCCGGCACCGCCCTGGTCGGCAGCCACGAGGAGGTCGCCGACCTCGTCGAGGAGTACCACTCCGTCGGGATCGACGAGCTCGTGCTGTCGGCCTACCCCCACCTCGAGGGCGCCTACCAGTTCGGCGAGGGGGTGCTCCCGATCCTCGAGGAGCGCGGTCTGTGGACCAACCCCGCTCCGGTCACCGCACGCGCCTCGGTGCCGTTCGGCGCCCAGAAGGCGGCGTCGTGAGTGCGCCCGGGCTCGACCAGCGCACGCTGCGCGACGCGTTCGGGGCGTTCCCGTCCGGCGTCGTCGCCGTCGCCGCGTCCGTGAAGGGCCAGCTGACGGGCATCGCCGCGTCGTCGTTCACCTCGGTGAGCATCGACCCGCCGCTCGTGTCGTTCTCGATCGCGACGTCCAGCTCCACCTGGCCGGCGCTGCGCGAGGCCGACCGGCTCGGCATCAGCGTGCTCGCCGACCACCACGACGCGGTCTGCCGCCAGCTCGCCGGGCCACGTGAGGAGCGGTTCACCGGGCTGCCCTTCCGGGTCACCGGCAACGGCTCGGTGCTGCTCGACGAGGCCGTCGCGACCTACGACTGCTCCATCCACGACGAGGTCGTCGCCGGCGACCACGTGATCGTGCTGCTCGAGGTGCACGAGGTCGGAGGGGGCGACGGCGAGCACCCGCTCGTCTTCCACCGCTCGGCCTTCGCCAAGCTGCACCGCGACGACCTCGACCCGTCCCGCCTCGACGGCCGGATCAACGGCGCCGAGGTCGACCGGGGCGAGCCGTCCGTCGTACCCGGCGAGGCCCACGACGCGGCCTGATCGCCACCAGACGCCCGGGAGCCAACGCTCCCGGGTCACCAGCGGCCCGGCCTCCCTTGGGCGAAGTGGAGGCCGGGCCGCTGCCTTCGTCGTCCACCCCCGGGGCGCTCAGGCGTCGGCGACCTCGGCAGGTGCCGCGGCGGCCCGGCGACGGCGTACGACGAGCCAGAGTGGGAGGCCGAGCACCAGGGCCGCCACGGCGAAGGGCAGCAGGGCGCCGAGGATCGTCAGCACGGCGACCAGCACCGCACCCATCGCCTTCATGCCACCATCGAGCCCGCTGAGGAAACCGGCCGGCCGGTCGTCCTGGCCCTCGGGGTCGTCCTCGAAGACGTCGACCTGGGAGATGTCGACGGTGATGGTGGACAGCGACGTCTGGTCCTCGAGGTAGGACTGCTGCGACTTCAGCGAGTCGAGCTCGGCCTGGCGGCTCGTGAGCTGCGACTCGATCCAGATGACGTCCTTGAGGCTGTCGGCCTCCGCCAGCAGCAGCTCGACGCGCTCGAGGCTGGCCTCCTGGGCGCGCACGCGCACGCCGGTGTCGATGACCTGCGTCGTGACGTCCTCGGACCCGCGGGTCGAGGACCGCAGCGTGGCCGTGTCCTCGAGCGCCTGCATGGTCGCGGCGAACTTCGCGCTCGGCACCCGCACGACGAGCCGGGAGTAGGACGCGTCGCCCCGCTCGTCGCTCTCGGTGTTCTCCTCGGCGACGTCGCCGGACTGCGCGTCGACGATCCGCTGGACCTCCTGGCGGGTCGCCCGCACGTCGTCGGTGGACAGCGAGACCGCCCCGCTGGAGATGACGGCGCGCTGCATCTCGGGCGTGGTGGGTCCGCCGCCGGGCGCCGAGCCCGTGCGGGAGCCGGCGTCCTTCGCCGTGGACCGGTCGCCGAGCTCACGGGCGGTGCCACCGCTGCTGTCCGAACCACCGCCGGAACCGCTCGACGCCACCGAGTCGGCCGCCGAGCTGTCGCCCGCGCCGTCGCCCGAGCCGGAGGAGCAGGCGGCCAGGAGGGCCGTCATGGTGATCGCGGTCAGGATGCCGGCCGCCCGCAGGCGCGTCGTGGGGAGTCTGCTCATGTCGCGTTCGACGCGGCGCGCGTCGGAGCCGGTTCCGGCGTGGTCGGGCCCGTGACGGAACTGTGACCCTCAGGTCCTCTGGGTCTGGGTGACGACCGGCTTCGTCGTGGCGGCCTTCTTCGCCGGTGCCTTCCTCGCAGGCGCCTTCTCTGCAGGGGCCTGCTTCGCGGGGGCCTCCTTGGCCCGCGCCTTCTTCGCGTCGGCCTGCGTGGCCGCGGCCTTCCTGGCGGCCGAGCCCTTGAGGCGGACGCGCAGCGCGTTGCCCGACCCCTCGGTCACGAGGTAGGGCTGCGCCTCGACCAGCGTGCTCAGCCGGCCGCCCGGTCCGGCGAAGGTGCGCGCGTCGAAGGACGGGTGGGTGCGGTTGAGCTGGTTGCCGAGGGAGCCGAGGTGGGCCCAGCCCTCGTCGTCGGAGACCGCGTTGATCGCGCGGGTCAGCGCGCTCTGGAGGTTGATGGGCGCCGGGGCGGACTCGTCGTCGTGCGCCTCGTCCGGGTGCTCCTCGGGCTCGGGCTCCGGCTTCTTCTCGTCCTGCACGACGCCGAGGTCGATGAACTTGTCGCACGCGTTCTTCAGCGCCGCCGGCGCCTTGCTCTCGCCGAGCACGTAGACGGTCTTGCCCGACTCGCGCAGCCGGTGCGCCAGGCTGGTGAAGTCGCTGTCGCTCGTCACGAGCGCGAACGCCTCCACGTGGTCGTCGTACAACAGGTCCATCGCGTCAATCACGAGCGCGAGGTCGGTGGAGTTCTTGCTGGTGGTGAAGGCGTTCTGGTGCATCGCGCGCAGGCCGAGGCTGTTGAGCTTGCGCGACCACTGGTTGAGGTGCGAGTTGGTCCAGTCGCCGTAGACCCGCTTGATCGTCGGGTTGCCGTACTTCGCGACCTCGCTCAGCACGTCGTCGGCGTAGGCCGGTCGGGTGTTGTCGCCGTCGATGAGCACGGCGATCCGGTCGGTGCCCCCACTGGTCTCCATGGTCATCACCCTAGGCTGGTCGGGTGGTGCAGCGCAGGGACGTGGTGGTCGTCGGGGTGGGATCGCCGGCCTCGTCGCCGCCCGCGACCTCGCGGTGGCGGGCCGTGACGTGCTGCTGCTCGAGGGCTCGCCCGAGGTCGGCGGCAAGCTGCGCTCCGCCGAGGTCGCCGGGCTGACCGTCGATGTCGGTGCCGAGGCCATGCTGGCGCGCCGGCCCGAGGGTGTCGCGCTCGTCGCGGAGCTCGGCGCCGAGGTCGTCCACCCGACCGCCGCCACCTCGGCGGTCTGGTCACGCGGGGCGCTGCGGCCGATGCCGCGATCGCTGATGGGCGTGCCGTTCGACCTCGCCCAGCTCGGCGCCAGCGGGGTGCTCAGCGCCGAGGGCGTGGCCCGTGCCTCGGTCGAGGTCGTCGACACCGACGTGCCCGACGACGTGTCCGTCGGCGACCTGGTCGCGGCGCGCCTCGGCGACGAGATCGTCGACCGGCTGGTCGAGCCGCTGCTCGGAGGGGTGTACGCCGGCCACGCCCGGCAGATCTCCGCCGCCGCCGCCGTGCCCCAGCTGCTCGCGATGGCCCGCCGGGGGAGCGTCCTCGAGCAGGCCGCCGCCGTGCCGACCTCGGCCGCGCCCGTCTTCGCGTCCCTGCCGGGCGGGATGGGCCGGCTGCCCGCGCTCGTGGCGGACGGCTCCTTCGAGGTCCGCATGTCCGCGGCGGTGCGCGAGCTCCACCGGACCGGCAGCGGGTGGAGGGTCGTCCTCGGCCCGACCACCCACCCCGAGACCGTCGAGGCCGACGCCGTCGTGCTGGCCACGCCCGCCGCCCCGACCGCACGGCTCCTCGCCGACGTCGCTCCAGAGGCCGCCGCCGGGCTCGCCGCCATCGAGGCCGCGAGCGTTGCCGTCGTGACCCTCGCCTTCCGCGCGAGCGACGTGCCCGACGCCAGCTTCGAGCGCTCCGGCTTCCTCGTGCCGCCGGTCGAGCGGCGCGCGATCAAGGCGTCGACCTTCTCCTTCGCCAAGTGGGGCTGGGTGCGTGACCTCGACCCCGACGTGGTCGTGCTCCGCACCTCGCTCGGCCGGCACGGGGAGGAGAGCACGCTGCAGGCCGGCGACGACGGCCTCGTGCGGGTCTCGCTCGCCGACCTGGCCACCACGGCCGGCATCACCGCGCAGCCGGTCGACACCCACGTGCAGCGGTGGGGCGGCGCGCTGCCGCAGTACGCCGTCGGCCACCTCGGGCGGGTCGCGCGCATCCGCGCCGGGATCGCCGACCTGCCGGGGCTCGAGCTCTGCGGGGCGGCGTACGACGGCGTGGGCATCCCGGCCGTGATCGGCTCGGCCCGCCGCGCGATGGCTTCGCTGCTCCCGGCAGAATGAACGCATGAGCACGGACGCCCCCGCAGAGCAGACCAACGCCGCCCGCACCAAGGAGCTCAACAACACCATCCGCTACACGATGTGGTCGGTGTTCAAGCTCCGCGACGTCCTCGGCGACGCGGACCGTTCCGCGGAGGCGACGGACGTCGAGGCGCTCTTCGAGGTGCTCGCCGAGGAGGACGTGGTCGTCCGCGGGCTCTACGACGTCTCCGGCCTGCGCGCCGACGCCGACCTCATGGTCTGGTGGCACGCGGCCGACTCGCAGCAGCTCCAGGCGGCCTACAACGCCTTCCGGCGCACGGCCTTCGGTCGTCGCCTCGAGCCGGTCTGGTCGCAGATGGCGCTGCACCGCCCGGCCGAGTTTAACAAGTCGCACATCCCCGCGTTCCTCGCCGACGAGGAGCCGCGGGCGCACATCTGCGTCTACCCGTTCGTCCGCTCCTACGAGTGGTACCTCCTCGACGACGGAGAGCGTCGCCGGATGCTCGCCCAGCACGGCCAGCAGGCGCGGGGATACGCCGACGTGCGGGCCAACACGGTCGCCTCGTTCGCCCTGGGCGACTACGAGTGGCTGCTGGCCTTCGAGGCCGACGAGCTGCACCGGATCGTCGACCTGATGCGCGACCTGCGGGCCTCCGACGCCCGTCGCCACGTCCGCGAGGAGGTGCCGTTCTACACCGGCGCCCGCGTCTCGCCGGGCGACCTGCTCGACCGTCTGCCCTGATCGGGAAAGCCTCGCGCCGTTCCTCCTGGAATGGCGTGTCGCGGCGTACCAGCAATGTAGAGTAAGTTACTCAACATTGTTCAAAGGAGTAGCCATGACCGCCACCTTCCCCACCACGTTCCGCACCGTCGCACCCATCGACGACGACCCCCGCGACCAGGTCGCCCGGGACGCCCTGGCCGAGTACCTCTCCACGCACGACCCGCTCGCGACGGTCGACCTGACCTTCCCCGAGCGCACGTGGGAGCGCATCGGCTCCGTCGCCGGCGCCGACATCTGGCTCATCACCTGGCCCGCGGGCTCCAGCACCGGCTGGCACGACCACGGCTCGGCCAGCGGCGCGTTCGTGACCCTGCAGGGGCGGCTCACGGAGTACGTCTGGACGGGCGTCGCGACCGCCTCGACCCTCGACGAGCACGCGGTCCGCGAGTTCGACGGCAGCCACATCCACGACGTGGTCAACCATGGCACCACCGCCGTGTCGCTGCACGCCTACGCACCGTCGCTGGCGGCGATGACCCGCTACGAGCTGGTCCGCGGCCGCCTCCAGGTGACCAGCGTCGAGCAGCGCGGGGAGCAGTGGTGAGCACCGTCCAGGACCGCCCCGCCGTGCGGCACGACGGCGTCGACGCGCTGCTCGCCGACGCCCGCTCGCGGCTCGCCCGCATCGACGTCGAGACCGCCTACCGCGAGGCTCTGGGCGGGGCGCTCCTCGTCGACATCAGGCCGGCGGCGCAGCGGGCGGCCGAGGGCGAGGTCCACCCCGCCGTCGAGCCGATGGTCATCGAGCGCAACGTCCTCGAGTGGCGGCTCGACCCGCGCTCGGACGCGCGCGTGCCCGAGGCGTCGTACGACGCCCGGATCCTGGTGCTGTGCCAGGAGGGCTACACCTCCAGCCTGGCCGCGGACGCGCTCCGCAGCCTCGGCCTCGACGCGACCGACGTGGTCGGGGGCTTCAAGGCGTGGCGCGAGGCGCACCTCCCGGTGGCCTGTCGGGGTGCCGCGGACTGACGGGGAACGGGTCGCGGCGCGCTAGCGTCGTACCCACCATGAGCCCCACACGAGCCATCGCTGCCCTGGCCCTGTCCGTCGCCGCGCTCTCCAGCCTGGCCGCCTGCTCGACCGAGGACGAGATGAAGGCGGTGGACCCGGCCGCGTCCGGTGAGCCGACCTCGTCGGCCCCGGACGAGGGCCCCGGCGAGGCGCCGGACCCGGTGCCGGACGGCGAGGTCGGCACCAACGGCCTGGTGACCGTGCTCGACAGCGGCAGCGGCCCGGAGCTGTGCCTCGGTGCGGTCGCCGAGTCGTACCCGCCCCAGTGCGGTGGCCCGGCCCTCGAGGGCTTCGACTTCGGCGACGTCGGCGCGGAGACGGCCGGCGATGTGACGTGGGGCCAGTACGCCGTGACCGGCACCTACGACGGCACGACCTTCACCGTCACGGACGCGATCCCGGCCGCGCTCTACGACACGATGGAGACGCCCGCGGCCGGCGGGCTCGAGCCGGCCTGCGACGACGCCACGACGACGGACGCCGACAAGGCGACCCCGGAGGACATGGACGCGACCCTCGCGGCGGCCTCCGCGCTGCCGACCTACGCCACCGCGTGGCTGAGTAACGGCACGATCAGCGTCGCCGTGACGGGCGACGCCGAGGCCGCCGAGGCGACCCTGCGCGAGACCTGGGGCGGCCTGCTCTGCGTGACCACGGTGGAGAAGACCGACGCCGACCTCAACGCGATCAACACCGAGCTCCAGGCCGCGCTCGGTGACCGGCTGCTGACCAGCGGCTCGTCGCGGCCCGACTCCCTCGACGCGCAGGTCGTCTACGACGACGGCTCGATCCAGGACTGGGCCGACGCGACCTACGGCGACGGGCTCGTCACGGTCACCTCGGCGCTGGTCCCGGCTTCCTGATCACCGCTGGCCCGGGCGGCGGCTACTTCTTGTTCAGCGAGATGCTGATCGAGTTGATGCAGTAGCGGTCGCCGGTGGGCGTGCCGAAGCCGTCGGGGAAGACGTGGCCGAGGTGCGAGCCGCACGTTGCGCAGCGGACCTCGACGCGCTTCATGCCGTGGGTGTTGTCCTCGATGTACTCCACGGTGTCGGTCATCGGCTGGTAGAAGCTCGGCCAGCCGCAGCCGGAGTGGAACTTCGTGTCGCTGGTGAACAGCTCCGACCCGCAGGCCTTGCACGAGTAGGTGCCCTCGGTCTCGGTGTCGGTGTATTCGCCGGTGAAGGCGCGCTCGGTGCCGGCCTGCCGCAGCACGGCGTACTCCTCGGGGGTCAGCTCCTCGCGCCACTGCTCATCGGTCTTCTGCACGTCGTAGGCCATGCCTCCAGCCTACGGCGGCACACCAGCGCGCCGGACGGCTAGGTTGTGGCCATGGCAGCTGCGAAGCCGGTGATGGTGCAGGCCGGCGACCGGGAGGTCCGCGTCTCCTCGCCCGACCGCGTCATCTACGAGGCGACGGAGACGACCGGCGAGGTGACCAAGCTGATGGTCGCGGAGTACTTCGCCTCGGTCGAGGACGGGCTGATGCGTGCGCTGCGCGAGCGGCCGACGGCCCTCGAGCGCTGGACGTCGGGAGTGCGCGAGGGCATGAAGCTGGCGACCGGGCCGCAGGACCGCAACGCCGACGCGTTCTACCAGAAGCGGGTGCCCAAGGGCGCTCCCGACTACCTCGAGACCGCGACGATCACCTTCCCGTCCGGTCGCACCGCCGACGAGATCTGCCCGACCGAGATCGCCGTGCCGGTCTGGTGCGCGCACATGGGCACGCTGACGTTCCACCCCTGGCCCGTGCGGCGCGACGACGTGGACCACCCCGACGAGCTGCGCATCGACCTCGACCCCCAGCCGGGTACGACGTTCGGCGACGCGGTGCGCGTCGCGGGGGTCGCGCGCGAGCTGCTCGCCGACCTCGGGATGGCCGGGTTCGCGAAGACCTCGGGCAACCGGGGCATCCACGTCTACGTCCGGATCCAGCCGCAGTGGGACTTCGCGGCAGTCCGGCACGCCGCCATCGCCTTCGGACGCGAGCTCGAGAAGCGGGACGACGGCGTGACCACGGCGTGGTGGAAGGAGGAGCGCGGGGAGCGGATCTTCGTCGACTTCAACCAGAACACCCGCGACCGCACGATCGCCTCGGCCTACTCCCTCCGCCCCATCGCCGGCGCTCCGGTCTCGACGCCGGTGACCTGGGACGAGCTGGAGACGCTGACCTCGCCGAGCGGGTTCAACCTCTTCACCGTGCCCGAGCGGCTCGCGTCCGACGGCGACCCCTGGGCGACGATCGACGACGAGCACCACTCGCTCCAGCCGCTGCTCGACCTCTGGGACGAGCACCCCGTCGAGCTCAACTTCCCGCCCGACCACCCGAAGATGCCCGGCGAGCCGCCCCGCGTCCAGCCGTCGAAGAAGGTCGAGTCCCACTGGGACTCCGACGGCAACCGGATCGAGGACTGAGGACTCCGGTCACGCTGCCGACACGCGGATGAGCGGTGAGTGACCCACGTTCCGGCGGCCAGGAATGTGGCTCACGCACCGCTCAGCGGCCAGTCGTACGCCGACACCCCCGCCAGCGGTGAGTGACCCACATTCCAGCGGTCAGGAATGTGGGTCACGCACCGCTCAGCCGAGCTCCCAGGGGGCGGCGATCGGGAAGTACTCCTGGAGGAACTCCATCAGCAGCCCGTCGGCCCGCTCGGAGTCGAAGGCGGAGACGTGGTTGTCGGCCACGCAGAAGAAGTCCCGGTCGCGCTTGAGCATCTGCTTGAGCTGGACGGGCAGCTGCTGGTGGCCGAGGTCGACGTAGCCGTGGTGGGCGCTCGCGCGGAAGGCTTGGCCGGTGACGAGGCCGTAGTTCTGCGCGAAGGACGACAGCAGGGACAGGTCGGTCGCCGAGCGGAACGGCGCGTGGGTCGTGGCGTCGACCTCGGCGGGGAAGCGGGCCGCGACCTCCTCGAGGACCGTGCGCCGCTGGGGGTGCGGGCTGTGCATCATCGTGTTCGTCAGCGCCACGCCGAACGCCTCGGTGAGCACGCGGCGGTTGTTCTGCGCGGCCGAGAGGTAGGGGCGGTCGTCGGTGCCGGGGAGGCCGATGGCGCGGTGGTCGGCGACGAACGCGGCGTACTGCCCGCCGGGCGTGAAGAAGTGCTCGGGGCGTCGCGGCTTGCCGAGGAAGACGTCGTCGTTGACGTAGACGAAGTGGTCGGCGAGGTCGGGCACGGCGTGCAGCCGGGTCTCGATCGCGTGCGAGCTGAAGGTCGGCAGCGCGGAGGCCGGGAGGACGTCGCGGTGGTCGACGAGGCGGATCTTCTCGTGCGAGGTGTCGAGCCACGACGGCACCTGGCCTGCGGTGACGAGGTGGATCCGGCGCACCCACGGCGCGAAGAGGTGGATGCTGCGCATCGAGTAGCGCAGCTCGTCACGGCTGCGGAAGCGCGCCGCCCCGCTGGCCCGCTTGTCGGGGGTCTGGCCGAGCCCGGTGAGCCGCTCGTCGCGGGCGTCGAGCCACGCCTCGTCGTCGCCGTCGACCCACGTGTAGACGACGTCGACGTCGAAGCGGCAGTCGTCGACGGTGGGCAGCGCCATCACCTCGAGGGTGGGTACGTCGACTCCCTCGACGGCGATCGTGGTGCGGGGCGAGCCGGCAGGCACGCGGTCGCCGTAGCGGTTGAGGTCCGGCGCCAGGAGGTCGCCCTCGGGCGACACCTCCCAGAACTGCACGCCGACCTCCACGCCCTCGCCGAGGAGGCCGTCGTGACCGCCGCGCATGGGCCACGGCTCGAGGAAGAGCGAGGCGGTGCGGGCCTTGGCCAGCTCGACGGTCATCGCGGCCACCGTGCCGCGGCGCTCCGGCCAGCCGCGCTCGGCGGGGTCGCGCACCGAGAGCCAGTCGGGCACGTCGCCCGCGGCCAGCGTGGTCAGGAACGCGGCCCGCCGTGAGGACGGCACGACGACGACCGGGTGCGGGTCGAGGCCGCGGGCCGGCATCACGAACCAGCCGTCCCCGGCCGCCGCGGCGGCGGAGGCGAGCGCCCGCAGGGTCGTCGTACGGCACTCGGCGGGGGTGACGCCGCGTGCGCCGGTGGTCTCGGGCAGGTCGCCGAGCGGCCCGGGGCGCAGGCCGTGGAGGACGCGACGCGGGGCGAGCGGGTCGGCGCGGCGGGCGACGGCGCGGCGGAAGACGTCGACCCACTGGGCGGCCAGAGTCGGCCCGTCCCATGCCCGGGAGCGCTCGAGGGCGGCGGCGCCGAGGCGGGTGCGGAGGTCGTCGTCGGTGGCGATCCGCAGCATCGCGGCGGCCAGCGCGGGTTTGGACCCGGGCGGGACGAGCAGCCCGTCGACGTCGGGGGTGATGATCTCGCGGGGACCGGACGGACAGTCGTAGGACACCGTCGGCACACCCGCCGACATCGCCTCCTGGAGGACCAGCGGGTAGCCCTCGCCACGCGAGGCGAGGACGGCGACGCTGGTGCGCGCCCACTCGGAGCCGAGGTCGTCGGTGGAGCCGGGCAGGTCGACGCGGTCCTCGAGCTCGAGCTTGCGGACCTGGGCGGCGAGGTTGTCGGCGCGCGGACCGTCGCCCCAGATCCGCAGGGTCCAGCCCGGCACCTCGTCCCGGATCCGCCAGAAGGCGTCGACGACGTGCTCGAACTGCTTCTCCGGCGCGAGCCGGCCCGCGGTCACGAAGGTCTTCTGGTCGAGCGGCGAGCGCCGCTGCGCCTGGGCGGGCAGCGGGTTGGGGATGACGAGCAGCTCCGGGGCGGCGCCACCGAGGCGGCCGGCCAGCCAGCGCGACATCGACTCGGTCAGCGAGACGACGACGTCGGCCCGCGGGGCGAACTCGAGCAGCGCGCCGAGGTCGTTGACCCGGCTCGATGAGGCGCGGTGCTCCTGGTGGACCAGCGCGACGTCGGCCGGGGCGAGCTGTGCGACGACGGCGAGCAGCTCGGGGGTCGTGGTGACGAGGACGTCGGCGTCGATGCTGCCGAGCGCCTCGCGCAGGGTCGCGTCGGTGAGGCCGTTGAAGAGGGCGTCCCAGCTGCGCGGCACGATCACCGACTCGCGCTCGGCGAGCTCGGCCGGGTGCCTGCCGTCGACCGCGACGTGCTGCGGGCGTCGTACGTCGACGAGGTAGGTGACCTCGACTCCGTCCGCCAGCCGGTAGTGCGTCGACTCGCCGCTCCGCGTGACGCTGAGGATGCGGACCCGGTGCCCCTCGCCGAGCCCGGCCAGGGCGTTGGCCTGCTCGATGCCGGAGCGGGCGGTACCGCCCATGCCGTCGGCGTTGAAGAGCACGAAGACGATGTCGAGCGGGCCGTCGCGGCGGACCCGGCGCACGGCCGAGCGCACCTTCCCCCCGAGCTTGTCGGTGAGCGCCACGTGTCCCTCAGTCCTGTCTCTTCGAGCGGGTCGCCACGATCCTAGAGGCCGGGCGAGCGGCCGATAGGGTGAGCCGCATGCCGACGTCCCCCACCCCGCTGGTCCTCGTCTCCGGTTCCGGCCGCAGCGGCACCAGCTCGCTCGCCGGCACGCTGAAGCGGCTCGGCCTGCACGTGCCGCAGCCCGAGGTGGAGGCGTCGGAGACCAATCCGCGCGGGTTCTACGAGCCGCAGTGGGTCATCGACTTCCACAAGCGGCACCTCAAGGAGCTCGCGCTCTTCAACATCGACAGCCGCCCGGCCGCGGTCCAGCTGGTCGCAGACTACGTCGCCGGGGGAGTCCCCGCGGCCGAGCTGCGCGAGTGGATGGCCGGCCAGCTCGAGGCCGATCAGGTGGTGGTGAAGGACCCGCACGCCTTCTGGTTCGCCGAGGTCTGGGAATCGGTCTCCGCTGAGCTCGGCGCCGACCTGCGCTGGCTCACCGCGCTGCGCCACCCGGCCGAGGTCGTCGGCTCGCGCGACATCGCCTACCTCTCCAGCCAGTCCGACGAGCTCCGGCTGACCAAGGAGACCTCCAACGTCGCCGGCTGGGTGCACGCCGCGCTCCTGACCGAGCAGGCCGGGCGCGGCTCGAAGCGCTCGTTCGTGAAGTACGTCGACCTGCTGGCCGACTGGCGCGCCGCGCTCGCGCCGGTGCAGGAGCAGCTCGAGCTCTCCTTCAACACCGGCCTGTCGTCGACGGAGCACCACTCCGTCGACGACTTCATCGAGCCGTCGATGCGCAAGTCGCAGCTCGGCTGGGACGACGTCGCTACCCCCGACTGGCTGAAGGACATGGCCGAGGAGGTCTGGCAGCTGCTCGGTGTGCTGACCACCTCGCCGCACGACGAGGCCACGATCGCCCGCCTCGACGAGGTCCACGCCGACTACGTCGCGCGCTACGCCGACGCGGTCGCGCTCACCTTCGACCACACCAAGGCCGAGTCGACCCTGGCCGCCCGTGAGGCCCGCGACTCCCAGCGATCCACCCTCCAGCAGGTGCGCCGCGACCTCGAGCAGGCCCGCCGCGCCGGCTCGACCCCGGTCGCCCAGACCGTCGGCGGCCGCGAGGCGGCCGCGATCCTGCGCCGCGCCGTCGTACGCCGCGTCACCCGTCGCTGAGCCCGCCGCTGAGCCTGCCGGCCGTCAGAGGCCGGTGACGCCCTCGCCGGTGCCGGAGGCCTGCTCGTCGAAGTTCTCGTGCTCGATGAGGTGGAGGACCGGTACGCCGAGCTTGCGGCGCGCGCGCGATGTCCAGTCGACGTGGAAGAACTCGGCCACGACGTGCGGACGGGTCAGGATGATGGCCTCGCGGGCGTCGACCGCCGTGACGAGGGCGGCCAGCGCGTCGACGGGCGGCTCGGACGTGACCTTGCCGTCGGCCTGCGCGCCGGCGGCGACCAGGACGGCCAGCGTCGCCTGGAGGTCGGCGGAGGAGGTCTCCTCGCACTCGCGCCGCAGCGACTCGAGGTCGACGTCGTTCATGGTGAGCGCCGGGGCGGCCATCAGGTCACCCGCACCGAGCGTCCCCATGGACGCCTCGACCCGCGCCGCGGCGTCCTCGAGCGGCAGGAGGACGTGGTAGACGACCTGGTCCTCGATCTCGGAGTGGAGCGAGCGCACCTGCTGGGCGTCGCCGGCCGTGAGGGCCTGCTCGACGAGGAGCACCACGTCGTAGGTGCCCTGCCCGTCGTGGATGTCGCCGTCGTCGATCGGGCTGTTCTCGGTCATCAGTGGCCTCCAGGTTCGGTGCTGAGGATGCGGGTGAGGTCGTAGCCTGCCGGTTCGTCGAGCTGGGCGTAGCCGCAGGTCTCGGGGTCGCGGTCGGTCCGCCACCGCTTGAAGTGCGCGGTGTGGCGGAACCGGCGACCCTCCATGTGGTCGTACTTCACCTCGAGGACCCGCTCGGGGCGCAGCGCGGTGAAGCCGAGGTCCTTGCCGGCGCTCCAGCGGCTCTGGGTGCCGGGGACGCGGTCGGGGTTGGCGGTGAGGAACTCGTTCCACCGGCCCCACGGGTGGTCGGCGACGTCGCAGACCAGCGGCTGCAGCTCCTGGAACAGCTCGGCGCGGCGCGCGGCGGTGAAGCTGGCCGAGACGCCGATGTGCTGCAGCTCGCCGTCGTCGTCGTAGAGCCCCAGGAGGAGTGAGCCGATCAGCGGCTCCTCGGGGGTGGAGGTCTTGTGCTCGCGGTAGCCGGCGAGCACGACGTCAGCGGTGCGCTCGTGCTTGATCTTGAGCATGGTGCGCTTGTTGGGCTCGT
The DNA here is from genome assembly GCF_900105585.1 of Nocardioides exalbidus. Taxonomy (NCBI): domain Bacteria; kingdom Bacillati; phylum Actinomycetota; class Actinomycetes; order Propionibacteriales; family Nocardioidaceae; genus Nocardioides; species Nocardioides exalbidus. Next base: position 504,789 of record NZ_FNRT01000002.1, on the reverse strand, counting down.
AGACCGAGCCGAGCGGCTTGGCGACGACGCCGTCGAGGCCGGCCCCCTCGAACGCCTCGAACCACCGCTCCGCCTCGGCGGGGTCCTCGGTGGTGCGGGTCAGGAAGCACGGGCCCTTCCCGTCGAGCCCCGAGAGCGCCTCGACGAGGGCGGCCCTGCGCTCGGAGAGCGGCCGGTCGATGAACGACTCGTCGCCGAGGGCGAGCAGGTCGAAGGCCACGAAGCCGGCGGGGGTCTCGTCCGCGAGCTTGTCGACGCGGCTCGCGGCGGGGTGGATGCGCTCCTGGAGGGTCTCGAACTCGAGCCGCCAGCCGTCCGGGCCCTCGAGCCCGACGAAGATCTCGCCGTCGAGCACGATCCGGTCGGGGAGCTGCTCGCGCACTGCCGCGACGACCTCGGGGAAGTAGCGCGTGAGCGGCTTGGTGTTGCGGCTCGCGAGCTCGACCTCGTCGCCGTCCTTGAAGACCAGGCAGCGGAACCCGTCCCACTTCGGCTCGAAGCTCAGGCCCCCGTGCCTGGCCGGGTCGGGCACACCGCTGACGCTCTTCGCGAGCATCGGCTGCACGGGCGGCATCACGGGGAGGTCCACGAAATCGAGCCTATCCCTGCGGCGTCCGGCACGACCTAGGGCAACGCCGCGTAGGCCCTGCCGACCGCGGTCGGCCGCGCGCCGGGCTTGTAGAGCCCGCTGCTCGGACCCTTCGCCGCGGCGGGCAGCCCGAACCACGCCCACCGGCTCACCCAGTCGCGCGTGCCCAGCGCGCGCGACATGAGCTTCACGAACCGCGCCTGCACCTTGCCCGGCGGGACCCGCGGACCGCCGTCGAAGCGCATGAGGGCGACCTCGGTGAGCCAGATCGGCTTGCCGTAGCGGTCGTGCACGGCATCGAGGTACGACGTCAGCTGCTCGACGGCGCGCCGCGGCCGCCAGTCGCCGCCGTACCAGTGCAGGGCGACGGCGTCGACGCGCAGGTCGCGCTGCTCGGCACCGGTCATGAAGCGGTCGAGCCAGCCGCCGGCGTCGGCGCCGCCGATGGCGACCGCGGGGCTGACCAGCCGGAGCCCGGTCGACTCCAGGCGCGGCCACAGGTCGAGGGCCTGCTCGACGTCCATGTCGGCCTGCTCGGCGAGGTCGGGCTCGTTGAAGCCGAGCAGCCACGGGCCGTGCTGCTTCGCCGAGGCGAGCGCCTCGTCGGTCACGGAGCCTGCGCCCCAGATCATCGGCACGAACTCGGCGCGGGTGCGGCCGACGTACGCCGGCGGCTCGGCCGTCCAGGCGTGGTACCACCCGGCGCGCGACTTCCGCAGCGCCTTCGTGGCTCCGCGCATCTCCCACACTCCGACGCCGCGGACCTCGCGGCTCTGGACCCGCTCCGTGGCGGGAGCCGCCGCGGCCGGGTCGGTCAGCAGCGCTGCCAGCAGAGGGACGACGAGAAGTGCTCCGAGCCGCGACATCTGCCCAGCCTAGGTGTGATCAGTCCTCGCCGCGGAGCGAGAACGAGCGCAGCCGGTCGCCCGCGAAGAACACACCGACCACCGTGACGAGCGCGCTGGCGATGATCGCCCACGGCAGGTTGGCCGGGTCGGGGAGCTGGTCGGAGATCTCGTGGCCGACCCGGATGCCCCACTGGCCGATGCTCAGCCAGGCCACGCCGGTGAAGAGGTTGCCGAGCAGGCTCTCCCAGATCAGCACGAACATCAGCGACGCGATGACCGCGTGCCGGGTCACCGCCGAGATGGCCAGGAAGAGCGCGCTGTAGGCCGTCCCCGCGACGACCGCACCGACCAGCAGGGCGACCGCCCGGGTGGTGTCGCCGGTGATGAGCGCGGCGACGAAGATCGGCAGCGAACCGGCCGTCAGCGTCGCACCGAGCGCGACCAGCCACTTGCTGATCGCGACACCGTGCCGGCTGACCGGCTTCGAGAGCAGGTAGACGATCGAGCCGTCGTCGACCTCCGGACCGAGCACCGACGAGGCCGCGAGGATCGCGACCAGCGGCAGCACGAGCGGGTAGCCGAGCCCCGGGATGAGCTCGTAGGCCGCTTCGCCGTCCGTCAGCGCGGTGACCAGGGCGACGAGCCCGATCAGCATCACCGGGAAGGCGAGCAGCAGGTAGAAGCGGCGCCGGCCGAGCAGGGCCTGCAGCGCGAGCTTGGCGATCGTGGTGTTGATCATCGGGCCACTCACCTCGCGACCAGGTAGGCGAACACGCTCTCCAGCGACTCGTCGCTGGGGGAGAGCTCGAAGAGGGTCAGGTCGTGCTGGCGGGCGAGGCCCGGGAGCCCGACGGCGAAGCTGCCGAGGTCGTCGACCTGGACGTCGAGGTGCTCCTTGCGCAGGCCCACCGCGCGCACCGACGCCTCCGCCATGAGCAGCGCGGCCAGGCGGCGGTTGTCGCTCGAGCGGACGGCGTACTGCACCGGGCGGTCGGTCATCAGCCGCCGGATCGCGCCGAAGTCGCCCGAGGCCGCGTGCCTGCCGGAGACGACGACCTCGATGTGTCGGGCGAGCCGCTCGACCTCCTCGAGGATGTGCGAGCTGAAGAGCACCGTCTTGCCCTGGTCGCCGAGGCGGCGGAGCAGGTCCATCAGGTGCATCCGCTGCCGTGGGTCGACGCCGTTGAAGGGCTCATCGAGCAGCAGCACGGCCGGCTCGTGGACCAGCGCGGCGGCGATCTTGATGCGCTGCCGCATGCCCTTGGAGTACGTGTCGAGGCGACGGGCGGCCGGCTCGACCATGTCGACGACCCCGAGGATCCGCTCCGTGGCGGCGGCCGCGTCGGGGAGCTTGTGGAGGTCGGCGTTGGCGCGGACGAACTGGCGGCCGGTGAGGTAGCCGAAGCTGAGCTCGCGCTCCGGCACCAGTCCGATCTGCCGGTAGATCGCGGTGTTGCGCCACACCGGCTGCCCGTCGAGCGTGACGGAGCCCGCGGACGGCGCGAGGTAGCCGGCCATCATCGCCATCAGGGTCGTCTTGCCGGCACCGTTGGGCCCGAGCAGGCCGGTGACGCCGGGGCCGATGCTGAGCGAGACGTCGTTGACGGCGACGACGTTGCCGAACCAGCGCGAGGCGGAGTCGAGGACCAGGTCGCTCATCGCGAGCCCACCTTCCGGAAGCGGGCGACCAGCGCCAGGAGGCACCCGCCGACGAGCAGCAGGGCGACGATGGCGTACGCCGGCACCCAGGCGCCGTCGACCGTCACCGGGTTGCGGACCCCGGCGTCCCACGCCTGCCCGAGCCCGCCGTAGAGCGACCAGGGCGACAGCAGGCCGGCCCAGACGCCGACGGTGTCGGAGTCCTGCTCGTGCGCGATCGACTGGACGACGGTGATGACCGAGGCCAGCACGATCAGCACCATCACCGAGCCGACGACCGCGAAGCCACGCCGCAGGGAGACCGACGAGATGAACCCGGACAGCCCGGCGACCAGCGCGGCGAGGAGCACCTGGAGGACGAGCGCCTTCCACAGGTCGCTGAGCTGGTCGCTCTTGTCGAGCCCGGCCAGCAGCGCGCCGACGAGGAGGAGGAGCGTCGGGACCAGCGTGAAGAGGAAGATCGCGACGCTGAGCGAGAGCCAGCGCACCAGCGCGAAGACCGAGGCCGACAGCGGGCGGGCGAGGTAGAGCACGATCGAGCGGTGCCGCAGGTCGCGCGAGAAGAGCACCGGCGCCTGCGCGGCGGCGAACAGGCTGACCAGCAGGTTGGTCTGGTTGCTGTAGTCGGCGTAGGTGACCGGCAGGCTGGCGAGGCCGGTGAGGACCACGACGCCGACCACGATCGCCGCCGGCAGCACGGACATGCCGAGCAGCAGGAACGGCATGATCTTCGACTTGCCGGAGCGACCCAGGCCGTACGCGTGGCGCAGGCCGGTCACGAACAGCGTGCGCCCGATCGCGCCGGTGCCCTCGCGGGGGCCGTCGTAGTGGCGGTAGCCGAGGTCGTGGATGACGCCGGAGCGCCCGCTCGCGTCAGACACGCGCGCCTCCTTCGAGGAAGACGTCCTCGAGGTGCCCGCGGTCGGGCTCGAGGCGCATCAGGCCGAGGCCGAGGTCGGCCGCGACGTCGCGGATGAGGTCGTGGGCGGCGCCCTCCCCGGCCAGCTCGGGCGGGGGCGGGTCGATGGCGATCACCTTGCCGCGCGGGCGGCAGACCAACCCGCGCTGCGCGAGGGCCTCACCGAGGCGGTCGCGCTCGGTCTCGGTGCCGACGACCTCGACGAGCAGGCTGCCGGTCTGGCGCAGGAACTCGGTGGTGGCGCTGGAGCGGAGCAGGTGGCCGCCGTCGAGCACGATCACGTGGTCGCTGACCTGCTCGAGCTCGCCGAGCAGGTGCGAGGTGACGAGCACGGCGATGCCGAAGTCGCTGCCGATGCGGCCGACGAGGCGCAGCATGTCGGTGCGGGCGGCGGGGTCGAGGCCGTTGGTGGGCTCGTCGAGGAAGACCAGCCGCGGGTCGTGCACCAGGGCCTGCGCGAGCTTGGCGCGCTGCTTCATGCCGGTCGAGTAGCCGCCCATCGGCCGGTAGCGCTCCTCGTCGAGGCCGACGTGGCGCAGCACGTCGGCCGCCCGCTCGCGCGCCGCCGAGGCCCCGAGCCCCGACATCCGCGCCATGTGGACGACGAAGTCGCTGGCGCTGACGTCGGGCGGGAGGCAGTCGTGCTCGGGCATGTAGCCCACGAGCCGGCGGATCTCCTGGCTCTCGTGCTCGATGTCGTGCCCGAGGACCTGCGCGTGCCCGCCGGTCGGCTCGAGCAGCCCCAGCAGGATCTTGATGAGCGTCGACTTCCCGGCACCGTTGGCGCCGACGAGCCCGGTCACGCCGGCCCCGACGTCGACCGTGAGGTCGGTCAGGGCGTGGACGTTGCCGTAGTGCTTCGTCAGGCCCGCAGTCGCGATGACCGGCGGCCGTCTGGCCTCCGGTGTCAGTTCCCCCGTCACGCCCGCCACGCTAGCGGGACGTCGTACCCACCGGCATCAGGGATCGCCCGGATCGGTGTGGAGGTGTGGTGAAGATCCGGGGTCCCGCGGATCCGTCATCCTGGGCGGAGGCCATGCGTGCGGGTTCGTACGACGGATCGGCGCGGCCCTAGGCTGGGCGGCACATTCCCCGGTTGGTCTGCCGGTAGGGCCCGCCTGACTTTGAATCAGGACTAGCGACGTAGGTTCGACTCCTACCCGGGGAGCTTGCTGAGTTCGCCCCGTCACCGGGCGATGCAAGACTGCGGCCATGGACAACCTCACCGTCATCGTCCTCGCCGCAGGCGGCGGCACCCGCATGAAGTCGAAGACCATGAAGGTGCTGCACCCGATCGCCGGGCGCTCCATGATCGGCCACGTGCTCAACGCCGTGGCGGCCGTCGAGCCGACACGCGTCGTCGCGGTCGTGGGCCACCAGCGCGACCAGGTGGGCCCGCACATCATCGACCTCATGCCGAACGCCGTGCTGGCGGTCCAGGAGACCCAGGACGGCACCGGCCACGCCGTACGCATCGCGATGGAGGCGTCGGGCACGACCACCGGCACCGTGATCGTGGCCGCCGGCGACACCCCGCTGCTGGAGGGCGAGTCGCTGCGGGCGTTCGCGGCCGAGCACGAGGCGGCGCAGCGCGCGGTGAGCATCCTGAGCGGGCGGGTGCCGAACCCGTTCGGCTACGGCCGCATCGTGCGCAACCACGAGGGCGACGTCGAGGCGATCGTCGAGGAGAAGGACGCGTCGCCGCTGCAGCGTGAGATCGACGAGATCAACTCCGGGATCCTCGCCTTCGACGCCGAGTTCCTCGTCTCCGCGCTGCCGCGGATCAGCAACGACAACGCGAAGGGCGAGTACTACCTCACCGACGCGGTCGGGATCGCGCGCGAGGACGGCCTCACCGTCGGCGCCCACCTCATCGAGGACGTCGCGCAGACCGAGGGCGCCAACGACCGTGCGCAGCTCGCCGACCTGGGCAGGGAGCTCAACCGCCGCATCGTCACCCGCTGGATGAAGGACGGCGTCACGGTCATGGACCCCGCCACGACGTGGATCGAGGCCGACGTGGTGCTCGAGCCCGACGTGGTGATCCTGCCCGGCACCCAGCTCCTCGGCGCGACCGTCGTCCGCGAGGACGCCGTGGTCGGCCCCGACACCACGTTGAAGGACTGCGAGATCGGCGCCGGCGCCCGCGTCGTACGCACGCACGGCGAGCTCGCGGTCGTCGGCGACCAGGCGAACGTCGGACCGTTCGCCTACCTCCGCCCCGGCACGCAGCTCGGGATCGCCGGCAAGATCGGCACCTTCGTGGAGACCAAGAACGCGCAGATCGGCGACGGCGCGAAGGTCCCGCACCTGTCCTACGTCGGTGACGCGGAGATCGGCGAGGGCACCAACATCGGCGCCGGCACGATCTTCGCCAACTACGACGGGGTGGCCAAGCACCGCACCGTCATCGGGCGCCACGCCCGGACCGGCTCGAACAACACCTTCGTCGCCCCGGTGTCCCTCGGGGACGGTGCCGGCACTGCCGGCGGGACGACCGTACGCCGCAACGTGCCGGCCGGTGCACTGGCCGTGAGCGCCTCCGCGCAGCGCAACCTCGAGGGCTGGAGCGAGTCGAAGCGACCCGGCACCGCGCAGGCCGAGGCGGCCCGAACGGCGCGTGAACAGCAGGAGAAGACTGCCGAGTGACCGGGGAGTGACCGTCCAGTGACCCCGGTCTTGGGGACGCCCGGGATGTGGTCCAGAATCAGTGCGAACACCTCCGAAACAGCCCCCCGAGCGAGGAGTTGCGTGGCGTGACCGGAATGAAGCGGACCACCGAGAAGAACCTGATGGTCTTCAGTGGCCGGGCCTTCCCCGAGCTGTCGCACGAGGTCGCCGACCTCCTCGAGTGCGGGCTGGTCCCGCAGGACGCGCGGGCCTTCGCCAACGGTGAGCTCTACGTCCGATACGAGGAGTCGGTGCGGGGGTGCGACGCCTTCGTGATCCAGAGCCACACGGCTCCGATCAACGAGTGGATGATGGAGCACCTGATCATGGTCGACGCCCTCAAGCGCGCGTCGGCCAAGCGGATCACCGTCGTGATGCCGTTCTACGGCTACGCCCGCCAGGACAAGAAGCACCGTGGCCGCGAGCCGATCTCGGCGCGGCTGGTGGCCGACCTGTTCAAGACCGCCGGCGCCGACCGGCTGATCACGGTCGACCTGCACGCCGACCAGATCCAGGGCTTCTTCGACGGCCCCGTCGACCACCTGATGGCGCTGCCGATCCTCACCGACTACGTCAAGCAGAAGTACGGCGACCAGCCGCTCGCCGTGGTCTCGCCGGACGCCGGCCGGATCAAGGTCGCCGAGCGCTGGTCGGCTCGCCTCGGTGGCGCGCCGCTGGCCTTCATCCACAAGAGCCGTCGCATCGACGTGGCCAACGAGGTCGTCGCCAACCGCGTCGTCGGTGACGTGAGCGGCAAGATCTGCATCCTGACCGACGACATGATCGACACCGGCGGCACGATCGTGAAGGCCGCCGAGGCCTGCGTCGAGGCCGGTGCCGCGGGCGTGGTCATCGCCGCGACCCACCCGATCCTGTCCGACCCCGCCGTCGACCGGCTCAAGAACTCCTCCGCCATCGAGGTCGTGGTGACCAACACGCTCCCGATCCCGGCCGACAAGCAGTTCGACAAGCTCACGACGCTCTCGATCGCCCCCCTGATCGCCCGTGCCATCCGCGAGGTGTTCGAGGACGGGTCCGTGACGTCGATGTTCGACGGTCACGCCTGAGCTGATCCGGGTGCTGTGCACCCGAGTCTCCCGCTTTGGCACCCAGATCTGGGCCGACAAGCGGGGCGGTCACCGGATATCCGGTGACCGCCCCCGCTCAGAGCGTCCGGTCGAGGTCGTCGAGCGAGTCGTTCCAGGAGCGCGCGAGGACCGTGGGCACGTCCCCCGCCTCGAGCGCCGAGGCGACGGCGGCGCGGAGCTCGCGGCGTACGTCGACGGTGAGCGGCAGCCGGGGGAAGGCGTCGCCGATGACGTCCGACATCGCCTGGCCCGAGCGGCGGGCGAGGTCGAGGCCCTCGGTGACGTAGCGGTCGAGGTACGGGCGGAGCAGGTCGGCCTGCTCCCAGCCCCAGAAGCCCTCGCCGACGGCGTCGAACTCGTGGTTGCCGAGCTCGCCACCCATCAGCCGCGCCCAGATCTCCTCCTTGGCCTCGGCCGTGGGGATCGCCGCGCGTGCCCGGAGCGCGGAGTGGTGCCCGGAGACCGACTTGTCGCGCTCGGACTCGACGTCGATGTGGGACGGGTCGCCCAGCTCGGCGAGCCGGTGCACCGCGGCCCAGCGGACGCTCGGGTCGACGTCGTCCTCGCCGAGCCAGCCGACGAGGAAGTCGCGGTCGGCGCTGAGCCGGGCGAGCACCCGGGAGGCACCGGGCGCCAGGGTCGGGTCGCCCCCCTCGACGGCACCACGCGCGATGTCGGCGATGACGGCGAGGTGCCCGGCGACCTCGGACGGCGTCGAGTAGCGCCGCGCGATCAGCTGCAGGTTGCGCATCACGCCCTCGAAGACGATCGGGTGCGACTCGGGGCGCAGGTGCTCGTCGGCGAGCGCGACCAGGTCGGCCACCGCGATGACGTGCGCCTCGGTCAGGTCGACCGCGGTCCACCAGAGCATCGCGCGGGTGAGCTGCGACTCCACCGACGACAGTCCGGCCGTGATCGCGGCCCACGACTGCTCGTCGGGGCGGATCACGGCGAAGGTCTCGTCGCCCGAGCTCGGCACCACGACCCGGCCGGCGAACGCCTCGAGCCGCACGTTCTCGTCACCGATCAGGACGTCCTCGCTGCCGACGAGCGCCATGTCGTCGTCGTACGCCGACACGGTGATGCGGTGCGACCGCGAGCCGTCGCGCGTCAGCACCGGCACGCCCGAGGAGTCGCGCGTGACCACCAGGGTGTCGAAGCCGGTGGTGCGCAGCCACGCCTCGGCCCAGCCGCGGACGTCCTTGTCGGTGGCCGCGTCGAGGGAGTCGAGGAAGTCGGCGAGGTCGGCGTTGCCGAAGGCGTGCGCGGTGAGGTGCTTGTTGACCCCGGCCAGGAAGTCGTCCTCGCCGAGCCAGTGGCCGAGCTGCGCGAGGGCGGAGTTGCCCTTGGCGTAGGTGATCATGTCGAAGTTCGCGAAGGCGGTGTCGACGTCGACGATCTTCTCGGTGTCCTCCGCGATCGGGTGCGTCGAGCGGCGTCGGTCGGCGCGGTAGCCGGTCGGCTTGCGCGTGATGGCCGCCGACGTCCAGGCATCGGTGTAGCCGGCCGCGACACCCGCGACGTCGTAGCCCATGAAGTCGGCGAACGACTCGTTGAGCCACGAGTCCTCCCACCACTTCATCGTCACCAGGTCGCCGAACCACATGTGCGCCATCTCGTGCGCGATGGTCGAGGCGACCCACTCCTTCTCGAGCTCCGTCGGCGTGCCGGGGGAGAGGAAGGAGTCGCGGAAGACGACGCAGCCGGGGAACTCCATCGCGCCCCAGTTGAGGCCGGGCGCGAAGACCTGCTGGTAGTCGGCGTAGGGGTACTCCGGTTCGAAGACGGTCGTGTAGTGCTGGAAGCAGGCGCTCGTGATCCGCTTCAGCTCGTCGGCGTCGCGGCGCAGCTCGCGCTCCTGCGAGGCGCGCGCGTGCCAGCCGAACGGGAGCGTGCCGCCGGGCGCCGGGGCGTAGGGCTCGTCCCACGTCACCGAGACCCACGGCCCGCCCTGGACGGTGAAGAGGTACGTCGAGAACGGCGGCGTCCTCTCGAACCGCCACGTGTCGCCGGCCTCACCCGACGCGCGCTCCGCCAGTGCGCCGTTGGCCACGACCGTCCAGTGCGACGGCGCCGTGACCGACACCTCGAACGTGGTCTTGATGTCGGGCTGGTCGAAGCACGGGATCACCTTCTGGGTGATGTCCATCGAGGTGTGCGCGGAGAGGTAGCGCTCACCGTCGGCGGGGTCGATCGTCTCGGTCATGCCGTTGCCGTCGTGGACGTAGGGCATCCGTGCGGTGACGTGGACCGTGGTGGTCGCCCCGAGGTCGGTCAGCGCGATGCGCCCGTCGGCGTACGGCGCCGGCTGCCCGTCGAGGGTCACGTCCGAGCCGCCGTTGAGCTCGAGGAACGTCGAGGCTCCCGGCTGGGTGCAGCCGAAGGTGATGGTCGCCTCGACCAGGAAGTCATCGGTCGAGGTGAGGTCGAGGTGGACCTCGGTGTGGACGTCGGTCAGCAGGGCGGCGCGCTCGCGCGCCTCGGGGAGCATCAGGGGCACCCGGCCACCCTAGGTGCCGCGCACGAGGCCGCGCTCCCGGGATTCGACCCCGGGCCGCGGCTCGGCGTAGAGTTCCCGGGTTGCCTCGGCGAGGGAGCACGGTCCTACGACCGGGACTCCGTGATCGACTGGGCCGGTCAGTCCCACTGCGCCGCGCTCACGATCCGGAGCGCGGCGTTCGTCGTCTCCGGCCAGGCCCCCGAGTTCTAGTCCACGTCCAGCAGTCCAGCAACGGAGAACACCATGTCTGCCCCCGAGAAGATCGTCGCCGAGTCCCGCACCGAGTTCGGCAAGGGCGCCGCCCGCCGCATCCGCCGCGACAACAAGATCCCCGCCGTCGTCTACGGGCACGGCAACGAGCCGGTCCACGTGATCCTGCCCGGCCACCAGACGATGATGGCCCTCAAGCACGGCGGCGCCAACGCGCTCCTCGCGCTCGACATCGACGGCTCCGAGCAGCTCGCGCTGACCAAGGACATCCAGGTCGACCCGATCCGCCGCGTCATCGAGCACCTCGACTTCGTCGCCGTCATCCGCGGTGAGAAGGTCACCGTCGACGTCCCGATCCACGTCGTGGGCGAGGCCGGCCCCGACACGCTCGTCGTCAACGAGAACACCGTCGTCTCCGTCGAGGCCGAGGCCACGCACATCCCCGAGTTCTTCGAGGTCTCGGTCGAGGGGCTGCCCGCCGCCACCCAGATCCTCGCCAAGGAGCTCGACCTCCCGTCGGGCACCACGCTGCTCGCCGACGAGGAGCTGCTCATCGTCAACGTCACCGAGCAGATCTCCGCCGAGGCCCTCGAGGCCGAGCTGGAGGAGGCCGAGGCCGAGGCCGGCATCGAGCACGACCCGTCCGACGACGAGATCGCCGAGGCCCAGGAAGAGGCCATCGCCGAGGACGCCGCCGCCGAGGGCGACTCCGACTCCGAGTGACGAGCGGGCACTTCGTGCCCGTCCTGACTGCCGACCGGGCGGTTCGTCCCCACTGACCGGGGACGGACCGCCCGGTCGCTGCACGTGACGGGGATGAAGTGCCCGGTCGCCGTGATGGAAGGATGTACGCCGTGAGTGACGCAGCTGCCGCCCCGCAGGGCGACGTGTGGCTGGTCGTGGGCCTCGGCAACCCCGGGCCGACCTACGCCGGGCACCGCCACAACATCGGCTACCTGGTCACCGACGAGCTCGCCTCGCGGATGGGCAGCGGCTTCCGGTCCCACAAGTCGGGCCGTGCCGACGTCGTCGAGGGCCGGCTCGCCATGGGTGGCCCGCGCGTCGTCCTCGCCCGGCCCCGGTCGTACATGAACGAGCTCGGCGGCCCGGTCAAGGCGCTCGCCACCTTCTACAAGGTCGCGCCCGACCACGTCATCGCCATCCACGACGAGCTCGACATCGCCTTCGGCACGCTCCGGATCAAGCTCGGCGGTGGCGACAACGGCCACAACGGCCTCAAGTCCATGCGCTCCTCGCTCGGCACCGGCGACTTCCACCGCGTCCGCGCCGGCATCGGCCGCCCGCCGGGCCGCCAGGACGTCGCCGACTTCGTGCTGTCCAACTACTCCACCGTCGAGCGCAAGGAGCTGCCGTTCCAGGTCGGCGACGCCGCCGACGCGGTCGAGTCGCTGATCACCGACGGCCTCGAGAAGACCCAGCAGCGCTTCAACTCCTGAGCCTCCCCCGTTTGGGGCATGAGCGAAGGCGCGTCGCCCCCTAGCGTCGTGTGGTCGGCACCCGGCCGGCGAGGGGGAAGGCACGATGGCGACGAGCAGCGCGAGCCCGCGCGGTCAGACGGGTCCCGGGACCATCCGGATCCCGGCGCCGCGACGCGCCTCGGACCCGCCGCTGGCGCCCACCACCCCGCCCGTGCGTCGCAAGCGCAGCGTCGTACGCCGTCTCCTGCTCGTGGTCGTCGTGACCGGGCTGCTCGCCGCGCTGGCGGGGGCCGTGGTCAACGTCGTGGTGGTGGGTCGCCTGGAGCGGATCGACGGGGCGTTTGCCGGCCTGGCGGACCGCCCGCCGGAGGCCGCGGGACGGACCTTCCTCATGGTCGGCACCCGCCCCGGCGTCGCCGGCCCCGACGTGCCGTGGCTCGAGGGCGAGCAGTCGGTCGAGGCGGTCATGCTCGTCGAGGTGGCACCCGACGATCGCTCCGCGCGGGTGGAGACGCTGCCAGCCGGCAGCGGGGTGGAGGACACCGCGGCCCAGGAGCGGCCCAGCGCCGTCGTGGCCGCGGTCGAGACGTGGTCGGGCCGTCGCGTCGACCACCTCATCGCCGTCGACTGGGACACCTTCGCCCGCCTGGCCGCGACCAACGGCGCCGACCCGGCCTACGTCTACGGCTCCGGGCCGGAGGTCCAGCACGACTACCTCAAGCAGGCGATGGAGGCGACGCTCCACCAGGAGCTGCGCAAGCGACCGCTCGACCTCTACCGCGCGCTGAGCACCACCGTGGACGGCACGGCCGTCGACGACGACTGGTCGGTCCTGGGGATGGACCTGCTCGTCCTCGAGTTGCGCAACCTGCGCTCGCTGGACATCACCTACGCCATGGCGCAGCCGGGCTGACGACGCCTCGTCGGCGCCGCACTCCCCAATTTCGGCGAAAGCACCCGACGAGCCCCCACTCGGGCACGTCCAGTCCACAGGATCGGGGTGCTGCACGGGACGTGGGGTCCGGTGCACGCGACTTGGGGGAGTTGAGATGGCACTTGCCAGCGTCATCATCCCGGCGCACAACGAAGCGGCCTCGATCGGTCGCAACCTCCGTGCGCTGCGGGAGGGCACGCGCGGCGACGACCTGGACGTCGTCGTGGTCTGCAACGGCTGCACCGACCGGACCGCCGAGGTCGCCCGCACTGCCGACCCGCTCGCCCGCGTCATCGAGATCCAGCAGCCGTCCAAGGCCGAGGCAGTCCGGGTCGGCAACGCCGCGACCGACGTCTTCCCGCGGATCCACCTCGACGCCGACATCCAGCTCACCGGCACCGACGCGCTCCAGCTGCTCGAGCCGATCGCCCGCGACCAGGTCCTCGCGACCGCGCCGCGTCGCGCCGTCCCGAAGGCCGGCTGCTCACCGCTGGTCCGCTGGTACTACGACGTCTGGGAGGCGCTCCCGCAGGTCGAGGCCGGCCTCTTCGGCCGCGGTGTCGTCGTCCTCTCCGAGCAGGGCCAGGCGCGCGTCACGGCGCTGCCGCGGATGATGAGTGACGACCTCGGCATGTCCGACTCCTTCAGCGGCGCCGAGCGCCGCATCGTCGACGGTGCCGTCGCGGTCGTCCACCCGCCGCGCACCGTGCGCGACCTCGTCCGTCGCCGGATCCGCATCGTGACGGGCAACGCGCAGGCCGCGCAGCTCGGCGTACGCCGTCCCGCGTCCCGCACCGGCGCCCGCTCCCTGCTCGGCCTGGTGGTCAGCCGCCCCGGCCTCGCCCTTCGACTCCCGGTGTTCGTGGCCATCCACGTCGCCTCCCAGCTCGGTGCCCGCAAGGCGCTGAGGGCTGGGGACTTCACCACGTGGCAACGAGACGAAAGCTCACGCACATGACCCTGTCCAGCGCGAGGCCCCACTCGGGCGCCCGCACCATCGTCGCGCCGACTGCGACCGTCGAGGACGGCGCCCGCGTCGGCCCCGGCGCCCAGGTCTGGGACCAGACCGTGGTCCGGTCCGGCGCCCAGATCGGTGCCGAGACCATCCTCGGCCGCGGCGTCTACATCGGCCCCGGCGCCCGCCTCGGCGAGCGCTGCAAGGTGCAGAACCAGGCCCTCGTCTACGAGCCGGCCGTGCTCGGCAACGGCGTCTTCATCGGTCCCGCGGTGGTGCTGACCAACGACACCTACCCCCGCGCGGTCACCCCGGACGGCCGCCGCAAGGGCGCCGAGGACTGGGAGGCCGTCGGCGTCACGATCGAGGAGGGCGCCGCGATCGGCGCCCGCGCCGTGTGCGTCGCCCCCGTGCGGATCGGTCGCTGGGCCAGCGTCGGCGCCGGCTCGGTGGTGACGCGCGACGTGCCCGACCACGCACTGGTGGTGGGCACCCCCGCACGACAGGTCGGGTGGGTCGGACGCAGCGGTGTGCCGCTGGTGTCCGACAACCGCGACCGGTGGATCTGCCCGGTCTCGGGCGAGGTCTACGTGGAGATCGACGGACGACTGGAGGAAGCACGATGAGCACCACCCCGCACCAGCCCATGGGGATCGCCGTGATCGGCGCCGGCTACTGGGGACCCAACCTGGTCCGCAACTTCGCCGGCTCGCCCGACTGGGACCTCAAGCTGGTCTGCGACCTCGACCTCGACCGGGCCCGCAAGGTCGCCGGCCCGCACGTCGGCGTCACCGACAGCCTCGAGCGGGTCCTCGACGACCCGGAGATCCAGGCCGTCGCCATCGCCACCCCGGCGCGCACGCACCACGGCCTCGCGCTCCAGGCGCTCCGCGCCGGCAAGCACGTCGTCGTCGAGAAGCCGCTGGCCGACAGCGTCGCCCGCGGTCGCGAGATGGTCGAGCTGGCCGAGGCGCAGGGCCTGGTCCTGATGACCGACCACACGTTCTGCTACACGCCGGTCGTGCAGAAGATGCGCGACCTCGTGCAGAGCGGCGAGCTCGGCCAGATCCACTTCATCGACTCGGTGCGGATCAACCTCGGCCTCGTGCAGCCCGACATCGACGTGCTGTGGGACCTCGCGCCCCACGACCTCGCGATCCTCGACCACGTCCTGCCCGGCGGGCTGCCCAGCACCGGCATCGGCGCGACGGGTGCCGACCCGATCGGCGCGGGTCGCGCGTGCGTGGGCCACCTGACGCTCCCGCTGCCCGACGACGGGCTCGCGCACGTCCACGTCAACTGGCTCAGCCCCACCAAGATCCGGCAGATGGTGATCGGCGGCTCGCGCCGCACCCTGCTGTGGGACGACCTCAACCCGCAGCAGCGGCTGAGCGTCTTCGACCGCGGCGTCGACCTGGCCCGGACGTCGGTGGGCGGGGATGACCCGACCGCGTCGCGCGTCTCCTACCGCCTCGGCGACACCTGGTCGCCGGCGCTGCCGGAGCGCGAGGCGCTCGGCGCGATGGTCACCGAGTTCGCCGCCGCGATCCGCGAGGGCCGCCCGGCGCTGACCGACGGCCGCGCCGGCCTCCGGGTGCTCGAGGTGCTCGAGCAGGCCTCGCACCGACTCGCCGAGCAGGCGGGGAAGACGTACGCCGACGGGGTCATGATGCCCGCCGGCCCACCGCCCGTGCCGCAGCAGGCCGCCGCCGCGTCGGTGCTGGAGGGGGCACGATGACCGCGCTGCAGGGGGCCACCGCCCTCGTCACCGGGGGCGCCGGCACCATCGGCTCGACCCTCGTCGACCAGCTCTTCGAGGCCGGCGCTGCCGAGGTGCGGGTGCTCGACAACCTGGTCCGTGGCCGTGAGGCCAACCTCGCCGAGTCGATCGAGCGCAGCGGCTTCTCGCTCGTGCGCGGCGACATCCGCGACCGCGACCTCGTCCACGACCTGACCCGCGGCTGCGACCTGGTCTTCCACCAGGCCGCCATCCGGATCACCCAGTGCGCGGAGGAGCCGCGCCTGGCACTCGAGGTGCTCGTCGACGGCAGCTTCAACGTGATCGAGGCCGCCGCCGCGACGCCCGGCGTCGACAAGGTCGTCGCCGCCTCGTCGGCCTCCGTCTACGGCCTGGCCGAGGAGTTCCCGACCACCGAGGTCCAGCACCCCTACGCCAACGACACCTTCTACGGCGCGGCCAAGACCTTCAACGAGGGCATGCTGAAGAGCTTCCGGGCGATGCAGGGCCTCGACTACGTCGCGCTGCGCTACTTCAACGTCTACGGCCCTCGCATGGACGTCCACGGTCTCTACACCGAGGTCCTGGTCCGCTGGATGGAGCGCATCGACGACGGCCTGCCGCCGCTGATCTTCGGCGACGGGCGCCAGACGATGGACTTCGTCTTCACCACCGACATCGCTCGCGCCAACGTGCTCGCGGCCTCGTCGCCGGTCGTCGAGGGGGTCTACAACGTCGCCCGCGGCGAGGAGACCAGCCTGCTCCAGCTCGCCGAGACCCTGCTCACGGTCATGGGTTCCGACCTCCCGGTCGAGCACGGCCCCGAGCGCGGGGTCAACGGCGTCGTGCGCCGCCTGGCCGACACGTGCGCCGCCGAGCGCGACCTCGGCTTCGTCGCCCAGACCGGCCTCGAGGACGGACTGCGCCAGCTCGTCGAGTGGTGGCGCCCGCAGCGTGACGAGATCGCCGCCGGCCGCACGCCGCAGGCGGTGGCGTCATGAGCATCGACCAGCAGCTCACCCGCATCAACGTGATGCAGCCGTGGCTGGGCGAGGAGGAGGTCGCCGCGGTCTCCGAGGTGCTCCGCTCCGGCTGGGTCGCCCAGGGTCCGCGGGTCGCGGCCTTCGAGGAGGCCTTCGCCGCCTCCCAGCAGGCCGCCCACGCGGTCGCCGTCAGCAACTGCACCACCGCCCTCCACCTCGCGCTCGTGGTCGCCGGCATCGGTCCCGGCGACGAGGTCGTCGTGCCGTCGTTCTCCTTCGTGGCGACCGCCAACGCACCGACCTACGTCGGCGCGACGCCCGTCTTCGCCGACGTCGACGAGTCCACCGGCAACCTCACCCCCGCCACGATCGCCACAGTGGTCACCCCGCGGACGCGCGCGGTGATCGCTGTGGACCAGGGCGGCGTGCCGCTCGACCTCCGCGCCATCCGTGCCTGGTGCGACCCGCGCGGCATCGTCGTGATCGAGGACGCCGCCTGCGCCGCGGGCTCGACCTCCCACGGTCGCCCCGTCGGCGCCGAGGCGGAGATCGCCGCCTGGTCCTTCCACCCGCGCAAGCTCCTCACCACCGGTGAGGGCGGCATGCTCACCACCTCGCGTCCCGAGTGGGCCGCCCGGGCCAGGCAGCTGCGCGAGCACGCGATGAGCGTCTCGGCCGCCGACCGGCACGCCTCGGTCCTCGCGCCCCCGGAGTCCTACGCGGAGATCGGCTTCAACTACCGGATGACCGACCTGCAGGCCGCCGTCGGCCTGGTCCAGCTCGGTCGGCTCCCGGAGATGGTCGCCCGCCGCCGCGCGCTCGCCGCGCGCTACGCCGAGGTCATCGCCGGGCTGCCGGGCCTCCGGATGGTCAGCGACCCCGCGTGGGGCACCACCAACTTCCAGTCGTGCTGGCTCGAGGTCCTGCCCGAGCACCCGCTCGACCGAGAGGAGCTGATGATGCACCTCGCCGATGCCGGGATCTCCGCACGCCGCGGGATCATGGCGGCCCACCGCCAGCCCGCGCACCGCGACCGGTCGCACGTCCCGCTGCCGGTCACCGAGCGGCTCAACGACCAGACGCTGATCCTGCCGCTGTTCCACCAGATGACCGACGCCGAGCAGGCCCGGGTCTGCGACGCCCTCCTGACGGCGTGGCGCCCGTGAGCGGCCTGCTGATGGTCGGCGCGAGCGGCCTGGCGCGTGAGGCCACGGCGGTCGCGGTGCTGCTGCACGAGGACGGCCCGCTCGACATCGTCGACGACAACCCCGCGGTCTGGGGCACCCTCCACGGGCTCACCCCGGTCATCGGGTCGGTCGACCTGGTCACCGAGCTCGCCGACCACGGCGTGCTGCTCACCCTCGGCAAGGGGCGGCACCGCAGGCGGGTCGCCGTACGCCTCGACATGCTCGGGATGGACCCGGCCCGCTACCGGTCGATGATCCACCCGCGCGTGGTGCTGCCGGGCAGCTGCCACATCGGCGTCGGCTCGATCGCCCTCGACGGCGTGGTGCTCACCGCCGACGTCGAGGTCGGCGACCACGTCGTGCTGATGCCGCAGGTGACCCTCACCCACGGCTGCACCGTCCACGACTACGCCACGATCTGCGCCGGCGTCTCCCTCGGCGGCGACGTCGAGGTCGGCGAGGCCGCCTACATCGGCATGAACGCCTCCGTCCGCGAGGGCGTCCACATCGGCGCCGGCGCCACCGTCGGCATGGGGGCCGTCGTGCTCCACGACGTCCCCGCAGGAGAGACCTGGGCCGGAGTGCCCGCCCGACCCATCCGCACAGGAGTCCTCACATGAGCAACGTCCCCTTCGTCGACCTCGCCTCGCAGCACGCGGAGGTCGCGGCCGAGGTGGAGGCCGGCATCGCCGCGGTCTTCGCGGCGACGTCCTTCGTCGACGGCCCGCCGGTCGCCGACTTCGAGCACGCCTACTCCGAGTTCGTCGGGGTCGAGCACACGATCGGCGTCGCCAACGGCACCGACGCGCTCGAGCTCGCGCTGCGGGCGGTGGGCGTGGGCCCGGGGGGCGAGGTGGTCATCCCGGCCAACACGTTCATCGCCACGGCCGAGGCCGTGTCGCGGATCGGCGCCGTGCCGGTGCTGGTCGACTGCGATGACGAGCGCCTCCTCATCGACCCCGACCTCGTCGAGGCCGCGATCACCGACCGCACGCAGGCCGTGGTCGCCGTGCACCTCTTCGGCCAGCTCGCACCGATCGCGCGGCTGAAGGAGATCTGCGACGCCGCCGGCGTGCCCCTCGTCGAGGACGCCGCCCAGTCCCAGGGCGCCCGTGTCGGCGGTCGCGGGTCGGGCGGTCTCGCGACGATCGGCGCGACGAGCTTCTACCCCGGCAAGAACCTCGGCGCGGCCGGCGACGCCGGCGCGGTCACCACCGACGACGCCGCGGTCGCGGCCGAGGTCCGTCGGCTGCGCAACCACGGCTCGGCCGTGCGCTACGTCCACGACGTCATCGGCATGAACTCCCGCCTCGACACCATTCAGGCCGTTTACCTCCGCGCGAAGCTCGACCGGCTGGAGAAGTGGAACGAGCTGCGCGTGCGTGCTGCCGCCCGCTACGACCAGCTGCTGGCGGACGTCCCGGCCGTACGCCGCCCGCTGCCCGGCGCCGACGGCCAGCACGTCTGGCACCTCTACGTCGTCCGCGTCGCCGACCGTGACCGGGTGCTCGCCGAGCTCAACGGCGCCGGCGTCGGCGCCGGCATCCACTACCCCTACCCGGTGCACCTGACCGGCGCGTACGCCCACCTCGGCCTGGGGCGTGGGACGGCTCCGGTGGCCGAGAAGGCGGCCGGCGAGATCCTCTCGCTGCCGATGCACCCGCACCTGACCGAGGCCATGCAGGACCGGGTCGTCGAGGTGCTGCGCAACGTCGTCGGAACCACCTCCGAAGGGACCACCGCATGACCACCCTGCTCGTCGCCAACGACGGCGGCCACCTGATGCAGCTCCACACCCTGCGCCCGCGCCTCGGCGTCGGCACGGACGTCGTGTGGGTGACCGTGCGGACGCCGCAGACCGAGTCGATGCTCGCGGGGGAGCAGGTCCACTGGATGGAGCCCTGCCCGCCGCGCGACCTGCGCGCGGTGGCCCGCAACACCCTCGCCGCCCGCAAGCTGTTCCGCCTTCACGACGTGCACCTCGTCGTGAGCACCGGCGCGGCCCTGGCGCTGGCGGTGCTCCCGCAGGCGCGGATGCGCGGCATCGAGACGGTCTACATCGAGAGCGCCACCCGTCGCGACGAGCCGTCGCTGTCGGGCCGCGCGATGGCCGCGATGCCGGGCATCAAGACCTTCAGCCAGTCGAGCGACCTCGACAAGGGTGCCTGGCACTACCTCGCCTCGCCCTGGGAGCTGTACGACGTCGCCCCGACCGATCCGCGTCCGGTGCGGTCCATGGTGGTGTCCCTCGGCACCCAGCAGGACTACGGGTTCCGGCGGCTGCTCGAGCGCCTGGTGCCGCTGGTGCCCGCGGGCACGGAGGTGCTCTGGCAGACCGGCTGCACCGACACGTCCGGGCTCGGCATCGACGGTCGGGAGAAGGTGCCGTCGGAGGAGATGCGCCAGGCGATCAGCGAGGCAGACGTCGTCGTCGCGCACGCCGGGACCGGCATCGCGCTCATGGCGCTGGAGAACGGTAAGTTCCCGATCCTCGTGCCGCGGCGGGCCAAGCACGGCGAGCACGTTGACGACCACCAGCTCACGATCGCCCTCGACCTGGCCCTGCGCGACCTGTGCATCTCGCGCGACGCCGACAGCCTCAAGGGACGCGACCTGGCGTCGGCGGCCGCGCACCGGGTCAGCAAGATCGCCGACCCGCCGCCGCTGCACATCAGCGGCGTCCGCATCCCGCGCCAGCGGGGCGCCGGCGCCGTCGCGGCGGCGGCCACCGCGGCGACCGTCATCCACGGCTGAGGGCCACACCGAATTGTGGGGATATCCGCCGGAGGCCATCGAGGCCGCGGTGAAGCGTGACCAAAGATCAGGATCGCGGTATCAGGCGCGCGACGAGGGGTGTGGAGACATGAGCAGGTCGAAGAGCGGCAGTTCGCGATCGTGGGCAGCGAAGGCGACGGCACTCCTGCTGATCGCGGGGCTGAACGCACTGGTGGGTCCGGCGATCCTCGGTGGCCCGACGGCGGCCAACGCGGCGGATCCCTGCGGTCCGACGGGCAACAAGATCGCGTGCGAGAACTCCAAGCCCGGCGCCGATCCGGCTGAGTGGGACATCTTCGGTGCCGGCGCCGCCTCGATCCAGGGCTTTGCCACCGACATCTCCGTCAATGTCGGGCAACGCATCGACTTCAAGATCAAGACTTCTGCCTCTGCCTACACCATCGACATCTTCCGCACGGGCTGGTACCAGGGCCTGGGTGCACGCAAGATCGCATCCGTGGCGCCCAGCGTCTCCCTGCCGCAGAACCAGCCGAACTGCATCACCGACGTCGCGACCGAGCTCTACGACTGCGGCAACTGGGCGGTCTCCGCGTCTTGGAACGTTCCCTCGACTGCTGTCTCGGGCGTCTACTTGGCAGTCCTCCAGCAGAGCAACGGCGACCGCAGTCACATCACCTTCGTGGTCCGCGACGACTCCAGCACCTCCGACATCGTGGTGCAGACCTCGGACCCGACCTGGCACGCCTACAACACCTACGGCGGCTCGGACTTCTACCAGGGCGCTGCCAACGGACGTGCCTACAAGATCAGCTACAACCGGCCGTTCAACACGCGTGGGACCGCCTACGGGAGAGACTTCTACTTCGGTACGGAGTACCCCTTGGTGCGCTTCCTCGAGCGAAACGGCTACGACGTGTCCTACATGGCCGGCGTCGACACGGATCGCCGCGGCAACCTGATCAAGAACCACAAGACGTTCATCTCCATGGGTCACGACGAGTACTGGAGCGGCGCCCAGCGAGCCAACATCACGGCTGCGCGTGATGCAGGGGTCAACCTCCAGTTCCTGGCCGGCAACGAGGGCTACTGGCGCACGCGCTACGAGTCGTCGGCCGACAGCTCGCACACTGCTTACAGGACCCTCGTGAGCTACAAGGAGACGTGGTCGGACGCCAAGATCGATCCCACCGCGGAGTGGACAGGGACATGGCGAGACCCTCGCTTCGCCTCGCGAGCGAACGGCGGAGGCTCGCCCGAGAACGAGCTCATCGGGACGGCCTACATGGTCAACTTCAGCGACCTCGCTCTGACAGTCCGTCAGGATGAGGGCAAGCTCCGGCTGTGGCGCAACACGGGCCTCGCCTCGATGACGGGTCCGTCGACGACCCTCGCGCCGCACACCGTGGGCTACGAGTCCAACGAGCCGCTCGACAACGGCTTCGGTCCACCCGGCTTGATCAAGCTGTCGACCACGACGGGCGCGGTTCCCGAGTACCTGCGTGACTTCGGCAAGACCGTCACTCCCGGTACGACGACCCACAACCTCACGCTCTACAAGGCTCCGAGCGGTGCGCTCGTCTTCAGTGCCGGGTCCGTTCAGTGGGTGTGGGGCCTGGACGCCACTCACGACTCCGAGTACCGCGACGCGGTCGCAGACACGCGGATGCAGCAGGCGCAGGTCAACTTGCTGGCCGACATGGGAGCCCAGCCCACCACCCTCATGACCGGTCTTGCGGCTGCTTCGAAGTCAACCGACACGGCCGGACCCACCGTGGCCATCACCTCGCCCGCGGCCGGAGCAGCGCAGAAGAACGGCGACCGCGTCACGGTCACCGGCACGGCCTCGGACGCCGCCGGGCGGGTTGCCGGGGTCGAGGTGTCGACCGATGGCGGCACGACCTGGAGAGCGGCGACGGGCACCACGTCATGGACCCACACTTTCGTCCAGCAGGGTCGCGGTAGCACGGCGATCCTGGTCCGGGGCGTCGACGACAGCGCCAACGTGGGCGCAGCGGCAACCCGCTCGTTCTCCGTGACGTGCCCGTGCAGCATCTTCGGTAACGTAACCCCGGGCACCCCGGACACGGATGACCCGGGCGGGGTGGAGCTGGGGCTTCGCTTCACCGCCATGACTGACGGCTTCGCGACGGGTGTCCGCTTCTACAAGGGATCCGGCAACACCGGGACCCACGTGGGCTCGCTGTGGAGCGCCAGCGGGCAGCGGCTCGGGCAGGTTCAGTTCGCGGGTGAGACTGCCACCGGATGGCAGACGGCGACGTTCGCCGCGGCGATCCCGCTCACGGCGGGCCAGAACTACACCGTTT
The DNA here is from genome assembly GCF_900105585.1 of Nocardioides exalbidus. Taxonomy (NCBI): domain Bacteria; kingdom Bacillati; phylum Actinomycetota; class Actinomycetes; order Propionibacteriales; family Nocardioidaceae; genus Nocardioides; species Nocardioides exalbidus. The sequence continues at coordinate 482,010 of NZ_FNRT01000002.1, read as the reverse complement.
CCTACACCGCGCCGAACGGTCATTACGCATCGGAGGCTTACGCCTTCGCCTATCGCGGCAAGGACGCCGGCGCGATGCAGGTCGAGGGCGGCTACGGGTCCACGCCCGCCGGTGTGTTCGGAAGTGCGGGCACCCTCCCGTTGCAGAGCCACCAGAACACCAACTACTTCGTGGATGTCTCCTTTTCTGCCACGGACGACTCACCGCTCGTCGCGCTGAGCCAGGCGCCGGCTGCGGGTGCGACCGCGATCCCGATCGACACCAAGGTCTCGGCACGATTCTCCAAGCCGATGACCGGGACTCCGGGTATCTCGGTCGTCGACGCCAACGGTGCCACGGTTACCGGCACCAAGTCCTACGACGCCACGACGCGGATCCTCACGTTCACGCCATCGACTGCGCTCGCGTCGTTCGTCCGCTACACCGTGACCTTGTCAGGCACGGACACCCAGGGCAGCCAGATCAGCTCCGGCGGGACCTGGTCCTTCACCACAGCGAAGCCGCCGAACCAGCCCGGGGTCTGTCCCTGCTCACTCTTCAGCGACGAGACCGTTCCCGCGACGCTGGAGATCAACGACGGGGTCCCGCTGTCGCTCGGCACCCGCTTCACCTCGGACGTCAAGGGCGTCGTGACCGGGATCCGGTTCTACAAGTCGCCCGGCAACACCGGCGCCCACGTGGGGTCGCTCTGGAACGCCAATGGGGTCGAGCTGGCCTCCGGCACGTTCACGAACGAGTCGGCCAGCGGTTGGCAGCAGCTGAACTTCGCGACCCCGGTCGCGATCGCGAAGGACACGCAATACCTCGTCTCCTATCGCACGACGACCGGTCGTTACTCGGTCTCTCCGAACGCCTTCGCTGAGCGTGATCTGTCCTGGGCGCCGCTCCGCGTCACTTCCAGCGCGGGTGCGTACACATACAGCACGGGCTTCCCGGGTCAGACCTCGAGCTCCAGCTATCTCGTGGACGTGGTCTTCGAGAAGACCGTAGCGAGCATCTCGATGACGTCGCAGACACCCGCGCCGGGAGCTGTCGACGTCCCCCGCACCACCACTGTCATGGTGGACCTCTCGTCCCCGATCAGCGCCGGCTGGGCGGTGAGTGTCTCCACGGCCAGCGGTGCGGTCACTGGCTCTGCACTGCTCTCCCCGGACGCCACCCGCATCACCTGGACGCCCAGCGCTGCTCTGCCGCCCGGGACCGACGTGACGGTCAACCTCACCGGGGTCGTGTCAAACGATGGCGCGGCACTCGGCGCCAAGACGTGGACCTTCCGCACCCGGGTCGCAGAGGACACGCAGAACCAGACGCTCCTCGGGGACGCAGTGCCAGTCACGGCTGCGCAGGACGACGGCGCGCCGATCGAGCTCGGCATGGCGTTCACGCCCGCGCGTTCCGGGACGATCAAGGCGATCCGCTTCTTCAAGGGAGTCGGCAACGGTGGCACGCACACGGGCTCCATCTGGTCCGTTGGCGGCACGCGGCTCGCGACAGTCACGTTCACCGGGGAGACCGCTTCCGGATGGCAGACGGCGACACTGCCACAGGCGCTGAGCGTGACGGCCGGTACCACCTATGTGGTCTCCTACTACGCGCCGCAAGGCCACTACGCGGTGACGGGTGGATACTTCGCCAACCCGGTCACCCAAGGTGACCTCGCGGCACCGGCAGCTGGAAACGGTCGCTACCTGTACGGCGCTGGCGGTGGCTATCCGTCGTACTCGTACGGGGCTTCGAACTACTTCGTCGACGTCGTCTTCGCCCGCGAAGCTGCGACCATGTCGGTCACCAGTCGCAATCCCGACGCGGGTGACGTGGACGAGGCGGTCACGGTCAAGCCGTCGCTGACCCTTTCCGCCCCGCTGGCGACGGGTTGGACGATGTCGCTCGCACGTAGCGGGTCCGCGGTCCCAGGCGCGGCGGCCTTGTCGACAGACGGCAAGACGATCACCTTCACGCCGTCGGCGGCACTGGCGGCCGGGTCAACCTTCACCGTGACGGTCACTGGTCTGACCTCCACCGAAGGCGCGACCCTACCGACACAGACCTGGTCGTTCACGACGGCTGCGGCGAGCTCGGGGACGACCTCGCTCTTGCTCGGAGCCGCACCGGCAACAGCAGCGGCCGACGACACCGACGCCATTGAGATAGGCATGAAGTTCACGCCGTCCGTCGACGGCACGGTGACGGCGGTCCGGTTCTACAAGGGCGCGGGCAATACCGGAACGCATGTGGGCTCGATCTGGAGTCCAGGAGGAACCCGTCTCGGTCAGGTCACCTTCTCGGGCGAGACCGCGACCGGATGGCAGACAGCCACCCTTGCCACCCCGGTGGCGCTGACCGCGGGCAACACCTACACCGTCTCGTACTACGCGCCAAACGGGAGGTACTCGTTCACCGGCGCCTACTTCGCTTCGCCGCGCACGGTCGGTCCGCTCACTGCGCCGGGGGGAGGCAACGGCGTCTACCGTTACGGCGCGGGGGGCGGGTTCCCGTCATCCTCGTGGAACTCGACCAACTACTTCGTCGACGTGGCGTTCGCCGCGTCGCCGTGACCGGCGGGACGACCGCAGGACGGATGGACGACACGGCTTCGGGGGGATGCGGGTGGAGAGCGACACACAGCTAGCGCGCGCCGCTGCTGGTGCCTTCGGGTGGAGCTTCCTGAACACGGCGATGTCCAGGCTCGGCACTCTTCTCGTCGGAGTGCTGCTGGCGAGGACGTTGGGCCCGGACGAGTTCGGCACGTTCGCCGTCGCCATGGTCGCGCTCGTGGCCGTCCTCAGCTTCAATGAGCTCGGCGTCAGCCTCGCTGTGGTGCGCTGGGAGCGTGATCCGGAGACCGTCCTGGGCACGGTCAACACGATCTCGACGATCGGGAGCGTGCTCCTCTTCGTCACACTGTGCGTCACCGCAGGACCCGTCGCAACGCTGCTGGGCGCTCCGGATGCTGCCGGGATCATCCAGCTGATGTCCGTGTCGGTCGTGTTCAGCGGAGCCGTCGCGGGGCCGGCGGCCCTTCTTCAGAGACAGTTCAGGCAACGACGCAGGTTCGCGATCGACCAGGTCGTCACCTGGACCGGTGCCGGTCTCTCGCTCGCCCTCGCGCTCATGGGGTTCGGCGCGTGGAGCCTGGCGTGGGGACGCGTGGTGTCGACGTTCGTTGGGGTGGTGCTGTTCGTGCTTGCGACCAGGCCCTACCGCCTGCGGGTCGATCGGAGTCTCGTCGAGCCGCTGCTGCGGTTCGGGCTGCCGCTGGCTGGCGCCAGCGTCATCGTGTTTGCTGTGGCGTACGTCGAGCAGGTCGTCGTCGGTGCGACACTCGGGGCTACGACCCTCGGGTACTTCGTCCTGGCGTTCAACTTGGCGTCGTGGCCGGTGAACATGTTCTCGCAGCCCCTGCGAAGCGTGGCCCCAGCCGTCTTCTCCCGGCTCCAACGAGATATCACAGCACTCGAGCGCTCCTTCACGCTGCTGCTCAAGGTGGTCGCGATCGTGGCGCTGCCGGTGTGCCTGGTCGGGGCGTCTGCAGCCGACGACGTCGTCACGTTCGTCTATGGACGGGAGTGGGCTCCCGCCGCCGACGTGTTCGCACTGTTGGTCCTGGTCGCTTCGTTGCGGATCTTCTTCGAACTGTCTTACGACCTCCTGGTCGTCTTGCGTCGTACAGCATCGCTCCTGTTGGTCCAAGCGCTGTGGCTGGCGGTGCTGGCTCCCGTGGTCGTGGTTGCGGCACGACGCGAGGGAATGGTCGGCGTCGCCTCAGCGGAGCTCGCCGTGGCGCTCGTGGCGATCCTGCCGTGCTACCTGGTTCTCCTGCGGCGCGCCGGTCTCAAGGTCGCCCCGTTCGCCGCGGCGGTACGCGTCCCGCTACTGGTCGCCGTCGGGGCAGCCGCGGCCACCTCGGCCGTGCTCGGCCGCGTATCCTCGCCCTTTCTTGGCTCGTGCGCCGCAGGGATCATCTGCTTGGCCGCCATCGGTGGTCTGGTCGCGTTGCACCCGGAGCAGGCACGGCAGGTCCGCGCCCTGCGCAAGCCTCCTGAGACGGTCAGCGCCCTCGCAGGAGTCGGGGAACGATGATCGACCACCGTCAGGCCGACCAGAACTGGGCGACGTTCCAAGACCTGGTGAACAGAAGCCGGATTCTGGAGAGACGCGGTAGGCACGAGCCCGCTGCGGTGGCGGCCATGACTGCGGCGACCTTCGCCTGGTGCAATCCCACAGGTTCGTTCGCCTCCCCGGAGCTCGAGCGAGTGCTCGTCGGCCTGGGGGCGTCCGTCGAACCGGTGCTGCGTCGGCCAGTGCTGCGTCGGCCGCAGCAGCGCGATGTCCGCCCGCGAGTCCTCCACGTCGCGTCGCAGCTGTACGCCACAGGTGGGCACACGCAGATGCTGGCCAACTGGTTGCATCTCGACAGCGATCGCGATCACCACGTGGTGGTGACTGCCCAGGGTGAGCGGGAGGTGCCGAAGAAGATCACAGCATCCCTCACGGGACCCGACTCCGTGACGCTCCTCGACAGTCCTGGCCACGGGCTCGTGACGCGCGCCGCGACCCTGCGCCGGCTGGCGGTGGAGTTCGACCACATCGTGCTGCACGTGCATCCCAACGACGTCGTGGCGTGGATCGCGCTGTCCGGGATGCAGGATCGCCCCGAAGTTCTACTCGTCAACCACGCCGACCACGTCTTCTGGCTGGGTGCGTCCTTGGCCGATCGTGTCGTCAACCTGCGGCACAGCGGTGCTCGGCTGAACGCGGAGCGTCGTGGGATCGCCGAGGATCGCAACGCATTGCTGGTCCGACCACTCCAGCTGAAGGAGCGCAGCCTTTCCAGGGAGGAAGCCCGGTCTCGTCTCGGTATCGACTCCGACGCGGTCGTGATCGTCAGCGCCGCCGACACGTACAAGTACGGCGCGGCGCCGGGAGAAGGTCTGCTGGACGTCCTGCTTCCTGTGCTGCGGGACCATCCAGAGGTGCGGATGCACGTCGCGGGGCCTAGCCCCGACGGGGACTGGAAGGTCCTGGCCGACGAAGGTCTGGGCCGAGCCTGGGGACTTCTTCCTGATGTCGGCACGCTGCTGGAGGCCGCCGACATCTACATCGATTCCTATCCGTTCTCGTCACTCACCTCGATGCTCGAGGCCGCCACGCTCCACACACCCGTCATGACCTGGAGAGACCCCGACGAGCGTGTTGCCGTCCTCGGTGCTGACACGCCCGAGCTGGAGGACGTGCTCATCGCCACGACTTCGGGTGACGGGCTCGCAGCTGAGCTCGTGCGACTGATCGAGTCGTCCGCGCTGCGGGAGGAGCTAGGGATGCGCTCGGGTGCTGCGGTGCGGCGGTTCCACTCGGAAGGATCATGGCTCGAGCAGGTGGGAAAGGTCTTCGATGCGCCGTCCGCCACGCCCTCCGCGGTCAGCTCGCCAGTGGTCCCCCGACAGGTTGGACCACTCGACCTGAGTCTCGCGCGCGTCATGCAGAACGGGGTCGGCCAATCGCTGGTGGGCACGCTCGACGTGATGGCGCCGGAGCTCGGCTGGCTGGACCGGCTCCGCGCTGCGGCGCTGCTCGCGGGGCAGGGTCGCGCTCGCCCTGCGCTGCTGCTGCCAGCTCCGTGGGCCCGTCGGGCCAAGGACCTGCTCAGGTCGCTACGGCGGGCTCACTGAGTCGGCGCATGGCACCGGCCAGACCGAGCATCAGGAAAAGTCCGCCAGCAGACTGAGGAAACGCGAAGATGTCGAAGAACGCCGTGCCGGCGGCGGCGGCGATGATGGAGGCCAGGACCGCGTGCGCGAGCTGCCTGTCGTCCTGGTGGGACGCCCTGGCCTTGGCTCGGCGAGCGGCCAGGACGCCGGTCGCGGTGACGACGAGAAGCCCCGCCAGTCCCAGGATGCCTCCCTCGATCAGCAGGCCGAGGTAGCCGTTGTCAAGGATCCAGTACTTCGGCAGGAACGTGCCGAACCCGCGCCCCAGGAGGGGGCTGTCAGCGATGAATCGGCCGGCGACGTCGTAGCTCCCGGTCCGCGAGGCAACGCTCGGGTCCTTGCCGGCGTTGGAGAACAGCCCCCGGATCGCGCCCAGCAGACCGGGCACGGACACGTAGACCGCTGTGCTGGCCACCATGAGCAGTGCCAGGGCCTGGAGGCGCTGACGGTTGTTCCATGCGATCGCCATGACGAGGAGGCCCACCAGTGTGCAGAGGTACGCGGATCGCGACACCGAGAAGTAGATCGAGGCGACCGCTGGGACGAGCAGGAGCCGGAACAGGAACCGGTGGCGCTGCTGACTCCCCGCGAGCGCGATCATGATGGGAAGCGCAAGCGCCAGCACCACGCCGTACTCGATGGGACTGGTCGACGTCCCGCTCGGGCGGGCGAATCCCGACCGACTGCCGAGCTCGTCGCCCAGCGACGCGCGCGTCAGTCCGGGGATCGACAGCTGGTCGACCAGCAACCGGTGGGTGAGGTACTGGAGGAGGCCGAGGATCGCGACGGCGCCGGCCGCCATCGCCAGCCTTCGCAGGAGGAGGTGCAGTCGTGCCGGGCTCGTGATGCCGTCGTGGGCCAGGAGGAGAACCCCTGCCAGTCCCAAGAGTCGGAGCATCCCGTTGTCGGCGACGCTGATCTCGTCACGCGGGATCGGACCCGACATCGCGTGGGCGTAGACGATGACCATCACCACGAGCCAGGCGAGCACCGCAACCCGCATCAGCTGGAAGGGCTGGCCGGTTGGACCTGACCGCTGGACGTGGGACCAGGCCCACCAGAAGAAGCAGGCCACGCCCATGAGGCTGGAGGGGCTACCGGCGCTACCGAGGGCGGGCACCACCATCGAGGTCGGGATGAGCCACAGGAGTAAGAGGTAGACCGTCAGGATCGTCGTGGCGTCAGCTCCGCGCCTGACGACCACGACGCCGAAATCTGGAGAAGCGGCGCGTGTCTGGGTCATCGGTTCCTGCTGGAGGCCTTCGTCCTCGAGGTCGTGAACAGAACCTCACGGCCGCCGAGAGGAGCGTGAAGGCCCGAGGACTCGGACCCCAGGGACCGTCGCGACCACCTCGAACGGGCAGGACTGACCGCCAGATCGGACTCCAGCGGGACCCGGTAGGTGTAGGCCACCTCGGGTTCTTCCTCGGGATCTCCCGCGGGTTCGCGCTCCACCATCGGAGGGCCATGCGCGTCGCCTGGGCGCTCGTCGCCACGGTCGTCGGTGTCCGCGGTCTCGTCTGTGGTCTCGTCGGACCTCTCGGACCTCTCGGACCGCCGGCGGACGCGGAGGTTGAGCAGCGAGTCGGCGAGGGCGAGGAGCAGCAGCCCCAGTCCGGCGGTCATCGCTGCGACGAGCAGCGCGGCTCGGATCTGATCCTTGTGGACCACCGCTGGTCGGGAGTCCTGGGTCAGCTTCCGTGCGGTGACGAAACCGTCCTGTGGCAGGCCGAGCCCGTCCTGCAGGTCGACGAGGATGCTGGGCACCCTGCCCATGAGGTCGTCCAGCGCGGCCGCCGCCCCGGTGGCTGTGCCTCCTTCAACGACGAAAAGGATGATCGGCGCACTGTTGGTGAAGTCGGGGGTGACCTCGTAGGTCATGCCGGGAAACTGCTCCTCCCAGTCGGTGCTGACGTTGCGCGACGTCAGCGACCGGATGACCACGTCGCGTGCCTGCGACACGCCAGCCAGCTCTAGGTACGGGTTGCCGACCGTCTTTGTCTCGCCCTCGGATCGCGTTGAGCTCGCCGGCGGGAACACCAGAGCCGAGCCCTCGGCCTTGTAGGTCGGTCCAACGGTGCGGACCGCATAGGCGGTCGCCCCGACCGTCAGCGCCAGCACCACGAGTGTGAGGTACCAGCGACGGCGCAATGTGCGCCAGAAAACGTGCAGCTCCACGCTGCCCCCTTGCTTCTGCGTGATCAGCTCGGTTCCGAGAGTTCCACGGGCCCGGGCAGGTCGGGCGCGCTCGTGGACCCCTTCCCACAAATGGGGTACGTGCCCCTCGCGCGAGGGGTACGGCGGCCGCTGCTTCCTACGGTGGTCCCATGGTTGACGGACCCAGGGGGGTGGACGTCGGTCCCATCAGGGACGAGGACGTCCAGGCCGTCGGTGAGTTCCTTCACCGGCACTTGAACAGTCGCCTCAGCGGCCGGCTGTGGGCGCGCTCGGCGCTGCCGACGTGGACCGTCGACGCACCCAACCACGGCTTCCTCCTGCGCCAGGGCGACGACGTCGTCGGCGTCTACCTCGCCTTCTACTCCGAGCGTCGCGCCGGGGACGACGTGCGCAAGGTCTGCAACCTCGCCGCGTGGTGCGTGCTGGAGGAGCACCGCGCCCACGGCGTACGCCTGGTGCGGGCGATGCTGCGCCAGAAGGGCTACGACTTCGTCGACCTGTCGCCGAGCGGCAACGTGGTCGACCTCAACACCCGGCTGGGCTTCGAGTTCCTCGACACCACGTCGGCGATGGTGCCCAACGTGCCGCTGCCGTCACGCCGCGGCGTCCGGGTGCTCACCGAGCCGACCGACATCGAGCAGGCGCTGCCCGAGCACGAGCTCGCGGTCTACCGCGACCACCGCCACGCCGGTGCCGCGTGGCACTTCGTGGTGCAGGTCGGCGACGAGTCCTGCTACGTCGTGGCCCGACGCGACCGACGCAAGCGGATGCCGGTCTTCGCGACGCTGCTCCACGTCTCGGACCCCGCCGTGCTGGCCCGCGCCGGCCACGCGCCCTACCGCCACCTCCTGCTGCGGCACCACACCCTCGTCACCCTTGCCGAGCACCGCGTCGCGGGCCGGCCGCCACGGCTGTCGCGGCCCCTGCGTGCCCCGCGGCGCCGGATGTACCGCAGCGCGCACCAGACCCCGGCCTCGGCCATCGACTACCTCTACAGCGAGCTGACATGCGTGCCCTGGTGACCACCGCCCCGTCCGCGACCCGCACCCGCCTGCACCACCTCGTCGAGGAGCAGGCGCACGTCCGGGCCGACCGCACCGCACTGACCCACGGCGACACGTCGTTGTCGTACGCCGACCTGTGGGACCGCGTCTCCCACCTGGGCGCGGTCCTCGCCGACCTCGGCGTCCGGCGTGGCGACCGGGTCGCGGTGTTCCTCGACAAGCGCGTCGACACGGTCGCCTCGATCTTCGGCACCTCGGTCGCCGACGGCGTCTTCGTGCCGGTCAACCCGGTCCTCAAGGCGCCGCAGGTGTCCTACATCCTCGGCGACTGCGCGGTGCGTGTGCTCGTCACGACGCGCTCCCGCTGGGAGGCGGTGCGCGAGGACGCCAAGGAGTGCGCGGCCCTCGAGCACGTGCTGCTCGTCGACGGCGAGGCCGGCTCGTCCGAGGGGATGGTGCGCGCGCTCGCCGACCTCGACGAGGTCGCACCGGTCGACACGGCGGACTCGACGGTCGACCTCGACATGGCCGCCATCCTCTACACCTCCGGCAGCACCGGCCGCCCCAAGGGCGTCGTGCTCAGCCACCGCAACATGGTCGTCGGCGCGGAGAGCGTCAGCACCTACCTCGCGAACACCGAGGACGACGTGATCCTCTCGGCGCTGCCGCTCAGCTTCGACGCCGGCCTCAGCCAGCTGACGACCGCGTTCTCCGTCGGCGCCCACGTCGTGCTGCTCAACTACCTGCTGCCGCGCGACGTCCCGAGGCTGTGCGCGAAGCACGGCGTCACCGGCCTCACCTGCGTGCCGCCGCTGTGGCTCCAGATCGTCACCGTCGAGTGGCCGCCGGAGGCGACCGCGTCGATGCGCTACCTCGCCAACACCGGCGGCCGGATGCCGCGCGCGACGCTCGACCGGCTGCGCGAGATCTTCCCGTCGGCCAGCCCGTTCCTGATGTACGGCCTCACCGAGGCGTTCCGGTCGACCTACCTCGACCCCTCGCAGGTCGACGCCCGCCCCGACTCGATCGGCAAGGCGATCCCCAACGCGGAGATCCTCGTCGTCAGGCCCGACGGCACGCCGTGCGGCCCGGGCGAGGAGGGCGAGCTCGTCCACCGCGGGCCGCTCGTCGCGATGGGCTACTGGGGCAACGCGGAGAAGACCGCCGAGCGGTTCAAGCCCGTCCCCGGGCCGGCCTCCGACTGGCGTGCGCCGGAGCTCGCCGTATGGTCGGGTGACCGGGTGGTGAGCGACGAGGACGGCTATCTCTACTTCGTCGGGCGCACCGACGACATGATCAAGACCAGCGGCTACCGCGTCTCCCCGACGGAGATCGAGGAGGTCGCCTACGACTCCGGCCTGGTCACCGACGCCGTCGCGCTCGGCCTGCCCGAGCCGGGCCTGGGCCACCGGGTGGTGCTGCTCGTGAGCCCCTACGGCGGCGACACCGTCGACACGGCCGAGCTGCTGGCGATCATGCGCCGCACGCTCCCCCTCTACATGGTGCCGGCGGAGGTCGTCGTACGCCCTGAGCTGCCGCGCAGCCCCAACGGGAAGTTCGACCGGGTGCTGCTGCGCCAGCAGCTCGAGGAAGCGCTGGAGACCGTGGGGGAGCAGGCATGAGGACCGAGGACCACCTGGCCGCGTTCGGCAGGGACGGCGGCGAGCTCGTCGTCGCTGGGATCCCGCTGGGCCGGCTCGCCGCGCGCGTCGGCTCGACGCCGTTCTTCGCCTACGACCGCGCCGCGATCACGGCCCGGGTCGGCGAGGTGCGGACCGCGCTGCCGGACCGCGTCGGACTGGGCTACGCCGTCAAGGCCAACCCGATGCCCGCCGTGGTCCAGCACCTGTCCGGGCTCGTCGACTCCCTCGACGTGGCATCGGCGGGCGAGCTCGCCGTCGCGCTGGACACGGGCCACGACGCGTCGCGTATCAGCTTCGCGGGGCCCGGCAAGACCGACGCCGAGCTGCGCCGCGCCGTCGCCGCCGGCGTGATCGTCGAGGTGGAGTCGCGCACCGAGATGCAGCGCCTCGTGCGCACCGGCAAGGAGCTCGCGGTGCTGCCGCGCGCCGCGATCCGGGTCAACCCCGCCTTCGCGGTCAAGGGCTCGGGCATGCGGATGGGCGGTGGTCCGCAGCAGTTCGGCGTCGACGCCGAGCTGGTGCCCGCTCTGCTCGGGGAGGTCTCGCCGGCGGACGTGGACGTGCTCGGCTTCCACGTCTTCGCCGGCTCGCAGAACCTCCGCGCCGACATCCTCGTCGAGGCCCAGGCTCGCACCGTCGAGCTGGTCCTCGAGCTCTCCGAGCACCTCCACGACGAGGCGCGCTACGTCAACCTCGGCGGCGGCTTCGGCATCCCCTACTTCGAGAAGGACGAGCGGCTCGACCTCGCCCACGTCGGCGAGCGCCTCGGCGCCCTCCTCGACGAGCAGCTCGTCGACCGGCTCCCCGAGGCGGAGGTGTGCCTCGAGCTGGGGCGCTACCTCGTCGGCGAGTCCGGGGTCTACGTCACCCGCGTCGTCGACGTGAAGGAGTCGCGTGGCGAGGCCTACGCCGTCGTCGACGGCGGCATGCACCACCAGCTCGCGGCCTCGGGCAACTTCGGCCAGGTGATCCGTCGCAACTACCCGATGGCGCTGGGCAACCGGCTCGGTGACACCGGCTCCGAGACGGACGCCGGTCCGGTCACCGTCGTGGGCTGCCTCTGCACCCCGCTCGACCTGCTCGGCGACCACGTCGAACTGCCGCGCCCGGAGGTGGACGACCTCGTCGTGATCTTCCAGGCCGGCGCCTACGGGCTGACCGCGAGCCCGACCGCCTTCCTGGGCCACGACGCACCCGTCGAGGTCCTCCTGTGACACCAGAGCCCGTGACATCCGAACCGACAGCACCAGGGAGCACCGCCATGACCGCCAGCACCGACCTCTCCACCGACGCCACCCTCGCGGGGGTCGTCGAGGTGCTCACCCGCACCCTCGGCATCGAGGACCGCGCCGGGTCGATGACCCGCGACACCGGCCTCTTCGGCGAGCTGCCCGAGCTCGACTCCCTCGGCGTCGTCGAGCTGGCCGCGGCCCTCGAGGACCGCTTCGACATCGAGATCGACGACGAGGACTTCACCGGCGAGGTCTTCGAGACCGTCGGCAGCCTCACCGACTTCATCGCCTCGCGCGCCTGACGGTCGGAAGGCCGAGGGAGCGAAGACGTGACGACCAGGGACCTGATCAGTGCTGCCCTGCGACGCTGGTACGTCATGCTCGTCGGCGCCCTCGTCACCCTGGGCTTCGTCTACGTCTCGACCCACCAACCCACCGTCTACTGGACCCAGTTCAACGTCCTGTTGATCGGACCCAAGATCGATCAGTTCCCCAACTACCTCGAGAATTCCAGGTACACGCTCTTCCCCCTCGTGGGCGTTGTCGCGAATGACCTGAACGACGGCGACCCGGTGATGGTCACCGCCTCGACTGACACGAACATGGTCGGGCAAGGCATCTCGGACGGCATCCAGGTGCGCGTGCCCAACCTCGGCACCCAGTGGCGTCGCACCATGACTGCCAACTACCTCGATGTTCAGGTCGCAGGGGCGACGCCGGACGAGGTGACCGAGCGAGCGAAGGAAGCGGTGGAGAGCGTGGCGAAGGCCCTCGTCGAGCGCCAGGACGAGATCGGGATCTCACCCGCGTTGCGAGTCACCTCGGTTGCCGCCACGGACGACCCCACGGTGTTCGCCATGGACGGGAGCCGGATGCGGGCCACGGCTGCCACCGGCGCGAGCGGAGCAGCCGTGACGATTTCGCTCGTCTACTGGCTAGAGCGGCGACGGGCGAAGAGGCGGGCCAGAGCCTGAGCCCTCGTGCGTCCGCCAGCCGGTTGGGCACGACCGGGCACGCGGACCTGGTCGAGCCACTGCGGCCCACGCTGCGAGCGCAGCAGGGACGGTCTGAACAGGACGCGTACCGCAGCGCGCGCGGTGGCGTCGCCCCGGCCGGCCCGCGTCGCCTCGCGCAGCACGAGGGCGAGCCAGTACAGAGACGTGCCGACGTGCGACGAGCTATGTGAGTGATGCCGGAGCCGATTGGCCGTGAGGAGTGCCCAGAGCCGCGGCGACGTCGCGGAGTCACCTTCCAGGTGGGTCGCAGTTGCGTCGGCGACGTAAGCCACGCCCAAGCCGGCTGCACCGGCCCGGAGGTGGAAGTCGGTCTCCTCCGAATACAGGAAGTAGGTTTCGTCCCACGGTCCGCAGGCATCGAGACACGCACGGCTGACAAGCTGTGTCGATCCCTCCGCCCAGTCCGTCCGCCTGTCCGACTCGTACAGCCCCGGGTCCGTCACCACTTCGCCCAGCGCGGCCCAGCGACCGGCTCGCGTGGCTCCGATGATCGCGTCGGAGAATGCCTTGAGAACGGTGGGCCGCCGGCGCATCGAGAAGATGAGCTTGCCGTCGCCGTCGACCAGACGCGGAACCGCAATCCCGATCCCGGGCCGCGTGAGTGCGTCCATGAGTGTCGGCAGGCAGCCGGGCGCCAGGCGGACGTCGGGGTTGAGCACCAGCACGGCCGGTGCAGCCGTGTCGGCCGCGATCGCGGCGTTGACGCCAGCCGCGTAGCCGGCGTTGCGTCCGGTCTGCACCACGGTGACGTCCGGCACCAGCGCGCGCGCCACGTCGGTCGTGCCGTCGCTGGAGGCGTTGTCGACCACGACTAGGTGGTAGGGCACCTCCCCGGCACCGGCGGCCAGCGAGTCGATCAGGCCGGGCAGGACGTCAGCACTGTTCCAGGTCACCACCGCGATGGTGACCGGCGCCGACCCGGCCGTGGGCGTCGTCATGGGTCCTCACCCGACCCGGGCGCGCGATCGCGCACGGAGGGGCACCGCCTGCGGTCGGCTCCACTCGAGCGGCGGGTCGAGCGCCGGCGGCCCACCGAGCAGCCACACCTCGTCCCACTGGACTCCGGCCATCCACCGCTCGGGCTCGATGACGTCGCGCAGCTGCGGGAGGTCCTCGAGCGACAGCCCGGTCACGAGGACGGGCTCGTCGGGCGAGACGTCGGAGAGCGACGAGCGGAGGCCGTCGAGGTCGGCGACGGCCTCCATCAGGATCGGGCGGTCGCGGCGCTCGAGGACCTCGGGCCGGCCGGCGTGGGCCGCGAAGCCGCCGACCCGGTCCAGGTTGACGAGGCGGAGCGGGGCGTCGGACGACCAGTCGACGAGGTCGACCTCGTGGGCGATGTCGGCCAGCACGACGGGGATGTCGAGGGCAGTCGTGACCCGAGCCGCCGCGGACGACTCGCGCAGCCACCGGCGGCGCCAGCCGTGCTCGCGCACGAGCGGCAGCTGGCGCAACCGCGACGGGCGCGCCGCGACGGTGCCGCAGGTCGTGTGGATCGGCGTGAGGTCGGGGTAGCCGTCGGCGACGTGCCGGTGCGCCTCGTCCAGACGGGCGAGGTTGATGGTCAGGCTGTTGTGCGTGATGGCCGTGTCGACGGCACCGACCAGCCGGCCGCGCGCGCGGGTGCGGAGGGCGTACTCGACCGCGTAGGCGTGCCAGGCCAGCTCGGGGTCCTCGCTCAGCGGTTCGGCCACCAGGTCGTCGCGGCGCGCCATCACCAGCACCTCGTCGAGGGTGTCCACCTCCACCGGGTCGGGGGCGGAGTCACCGATCAGGATCACGCGGTCGCGCAACCGTCCGACCGAGCGTCGACCGGACGTCACACCGTTGGCGCCGAGGAAGCCCCACCGGGGGTCGTCGAGTGCCGCAGCCGCCCTGGCCAGCTGGTCGAGGTCGTGGAGGTACACGTCCTGGTGGACCATCACCACGACCTCGTGGCGCGCCATCCGGGCAGCGTGGTTGAGCGCGGCCCCGGCCGACGTGAACGCGTGCGCGGTGTTGTCGACCGGGAGGTACTCGACCTCGACCGGGCCGTCATAGGCAGCCAAGGAGCGGTCCAGGCAGTGCTCGCGCACCGCGAGGTCGTTGTACACGCATGCGATCGTCATCCCCACACGGACGAGTCGACCACGACAGCGTGTTCCCGCGTGCTCGGAGCGGGTGACATCCCCCGACTGGGGTACGCCGGTGCGGGAGCGTGGGTCGGGTGCCTCAGCGCAGCCGCTTGACCGTGCCGACCAGGGCGCCCTTCGCCTGGGCCGCCACCCTCGGTCGTCCCAGCACGCCTCGCTCGAACGACTCCGGCGTGTCGTCGTGGTGGAGGCTGTAGCGCGGCTGGAGCCAACGCTCGGAGCGCGCCCACCGGCGGTCGCTCGTGTGGACCGAGCGGTAGCCGGCTCGCCTCAGCGCGGACAGGACGGTGCGGTCGTATCGGCCCAGTGGGCAGGCAGCGTCCAGCACCGGGCGGCCGACCACCTGTGCGAGCACCGCGCGGGAGGTGACGAGCTCCTCCTGCTGGCGGGCGACGTCGAGGCCGCGCCACGGACGGTGCGTCATGCCGTGGTTGCCGATCGTCATGCCGGCCGCGTGGAGCTCGCGGACGTCGTCGCGCGAGAGGCTCCCGTGCTGGTCCAGCCGACCGGCGACGACGAAGAAGGCCGCCGTCAGGCCACGCTCCTGCAGGGCGGGCAGCGCGATCCGGATGTCGGACTCGTTGCCGTCGTCGAAGCTCAGGCGCACGTCGTCGCGGTCGGCGACGCGGTCCAGCACGCCGAGGAAGGTGTCCGGCGTGGTCCAGTAGGCCTCCTCGCCCGGCTCGAGGGCTCGCTGGGGCGACCCGATGCCGTGGAAGCAGACGTTGACGACACGCATGTCACCTACGGTAGAGACGACCGCAGCCGACCGAGTGGCTGTGCGGCGCTGTCCCCTATCGGAGGTAGGTCCGCCCCGGTCGGCGTCGCACGTCAGGGATTGATGGCGCCACCACCCTCCCAGACGTTGCCCGCCCACACGTTGCCCGTCGCACGTCGATCGAAGTCCGTCACCGGCCCGTAGACGCCACACTTGCGGTTGGTTCCACGCTGGAAGACGTTGTTGGTGAACTTCATGTTCGTGGCCTGGTGCGGCTTGGACGGCGTGCCGCCTCCGAAGACGCAGTAGGAGATCGAGTCGTTGTTGGCCATCATGTAGTTGTTGTCGACCACGACGTTGTCGATCGGGCCGAAGTCACCGAAGAACGAGATGTCGCCCGTACAGCCGCCATCGTTGTCGTTCAACGTGGTGGTGCAGTGCAGCGTGTTGTGGCGGATCACCATGTTCTTGCCGCCGTTCGAGATGAACGCGTTGTTGTGGAAGCTCTCGCTGGCGGGGTTGTACTGGTCGTGCAGCCACGAGTCGGTGACTGAACAGTTGTCGTTGCAGTGGAAGCTGTGCTGACCGCCGGTGACGTCGACCCGGGTCGCTGTGATGTTCCAACCCCAGATGGCGCCGGTGGAGGTGTTTCCCGCCCGGACGTCGGAGTCGGTGATCGTCACCGAGCTGCCCCCATCCTGGTAGATCGACCAGACGCCTGGAACGGCCGAGTTCTGGATGACCACGCCCTTGGTGTTGACCACGATGGCGTCACAGGTGCTCGTGGCGTCCACTCCGGAAAGCGTCCGGGGCGACGAGATCTCGCACGAGCCCGTGTAGGGGGTGAGCGCCGTACCGGCCGGGACCCCGGTGTTGTCCGGGCCCGGCCATTGGGACGTCGTCGGGGTGGGGGTCGTCGTCGGTGTCGGGGTGGTCGTCCCGGAGCCTCCCGGAACGAAGCGCACGTCGACCCAGAAACTGGCGTCACGCCGTGCTGCCTGGTTCGGGAAGCGCGGACCGTCCGACACGACCGTCACGCCGTTGTTGCCGCCGGGCGCCCGTAGGTGGGCGTTCTTCTTGCCCGTGCGGAACACCCCCGGTGTGGCGGCGTGCACACCCTTGCCCCGGGTGTGCACCGAGACGACGTAGCGGCTCTTGGGAGTCAGCGTCACCGCGCGCTTGAAGGTGACACGCTGCCACCCGGCGCCCTGCACGGCCATGATCTTGCGTCGTGCGAGGACCTCACCGGCGCTCGACCACAGGGTCGCGGTCTGCGGTGTGGAGGACTTCCACCGCAGCGGCTTGTAGTAGCGCAGCCCGACCACGCTCCCCGCCACCCGGGGCATGAAGCGCATGCCGACCTCGCGGGATGCTCCGCGTCGGACGGTCATCCCGGCCTGCGGTGCGGACGTGCCGAACAGGCCGGTCTCCGCCGCAGCGGCCCGGTCCGCTCGCGGTGAGGCCGGGGACGGCCACGGAGCGACGGACAGGGCGGCGACGACGGCCGCGGCCACGGCGAGCGGCACGATCCGGCGGACTCGCAGGTGGCGTCGGTCAGGGGACAAAGGAGCACTCATGTCGGAACCTCATGACCAGCGCTGCCCGAGGGAGCCCGGGCTGGGGGTGGGCGCAGGTCCCGGCATCGTGCAACGGTCGGCAAGTACTTCTCAAGCCCGCCCCCTCCCTGTGCAGCAACATCCCCAATCGGGGGCAGCCGGTCTCACGGCACGACAGTCGGCGACCACGCCTGCTCGATGAGCAGCTGGGGCGTCGCGTCGGCCGTGGCGTCCACCGACCACACGTCGGTGACACCCGGCTCCTCGGCGCGTGGCAGCCCGTACATGATCGTGTCGTCGTCGAGCCACGCCACTTGGTCGTCGAGCCCGCGCGGACCGTTGGCCAGCAGGGTGCGCTCGCCGCTCGCGAGGTCCAGCACCGCGATCTGCCAGACGATCTTGCGTCCGGGGTCGACGTCGACCTTGAACGCGACCTTCGAGCCGTCGGGAGAGAGCGACGGACACTCGGCGTGCTCGGACACCGCTGTCAGGGTGCGGGTGTCGAGGTCTCCCTCGACCAGCCAGGTCGTCCCGCCGGTGCCGACGGTGGCGTAGAACGTGCGGTCGTCGACGAACGTGACACCCCAGATGTTGCGATCGACCGGGTCGACCGGCTTGCCGTCGATGACCAGCTGGAACTTCTCCAGGTTGCCCCAGCGCTTGCCTCCGCCGAAGGTGTGCACCTCGGTGGAGGTGGAGAAGCCCGTCGACATGTAGGAGTGGCCGGTCACGAACACGGTGCTCGCGGCAAGCGTCCCGTCGGGGGACAGGCGTGTCCGGCTGGGAATGCCCGGCAGGTCGCTGGAGTCGATCAGCTGCCAGTCCGCGTCGTACTCCCGGTCCTCGAACGACGTGGCGATGCCGGCGTCGGTGTAGAGGCACGAAGCGCCGCTGGCACGGGCCGCCACCCGGTCGCACGTCACGCCGGTGAACGCGCGCGGTCCGCCAGGATCGTCGAGTGGCACGATCGCCACCACGCCGAGCTCGTTGTCGATGCCGGTGTGCTTGAAGACGATCCGGGGCCCGTCGATGACCGAGGAGACGGGGGTCTCCGGGGCCACGGGGTCGGCCGCCCGCTCGGCACGGACCTCGCTGCCGGTGCGCAGCACGTAGAGCCCGGCGCCGATGACCAGGACCACCACGATGGCCACGAACGCCAGGATCCGGGCACGGGTGCTCACGACCGCATCACGGCGTGACCTCGGCTCCGTCGAGGCGGGAGATGCGGGTGGCCGCGGCGAGCACGGCGACGACCAGCAGCGCGGCCACGGTGCCCATCGCGGCCGCCGGGCCGAGGAGGAACCAGAGCAGCCCGAAGCCGGCCGAGGCGAGCATCCGGGCGACGGCGACCACGGTCTGCGCGGCGGCGATGCCGCTGGTCCGGGCCTGCACGGGAACCAGACGGCCGGCGATCGCGGCGATCACGCCGTCGGTCGCGGCGTAGAACGTGCCGAGCAGGGCGAGCGTGCCGATCGTCGCCGCGGCGGTCGACGTGGGCAGCACCGCGCAGAGGTAGGCACCGACCAGCGCGAGGTGCCCCACGACCAGGATCCGCGCGCGGCCGATGCGGTCGGCCATCCGGCCGATCGGCACGGCGAGGAGGAGGTAGGCCAGGTTGGTGCCGACGTAGAAGAGCGGGAACCACGACACGTTGACGCCGCCGTGGTCGAGGAGGGCGAGGTAGATGAAGCCGTCGCCGACGGTCAGCAGGCCCAGCACGCCGGAGATCACCAGGAGTGGACGCAGCCGGCGGTCGGCGAGGTCGCGCCACTGGAAGGGCGGTGGCGTCGGTCCTGCCGCCTTCTCCTTCTCACGCCGCGCGCGCACGTCCGGGCCGAGCAGGCCGAGCAGCGCGACGCCGGCGAGGGCGAAGGCGAGCGACACGACGAGGACCACGGGGTAGCCGTCTGGCACGAGCATCAGCAGGCCGAACGCGATGAGTGGTCCCAGCGCGGCGCCGATCGTGTCGAGCATCCGGTGCACGCCGAAGGCCCGCCCGAGGTGCTCGCTCGGCGTCGAGGTGCTGATCATCGCGTCGCGGGGCGCCGTGCGGATCCCCTTGCCGATCCGGTCGGCCGTCACGACCGCGGCGATGCCGGCGGCGCCCGAGGCGAAGAGCAGGAAGATGCGCGCGACGGCCGACAGGCCGTAGCCGAGGAACGCCACCCACTTCGGGCGGTCGGAAGCGTCGGAGAGCCAGCCGCCGCCGAGCCGGACGAGGGCGCTGACGCCCTGGTAGAGGCCGTCGACGAGGCCGTAGGCCACCGGCGAGAGACCCACGACCATCGTGAGGTAGAGCGGGAGGATCGCCGAGACCGACTCCGAGGAGACGTCGGTCAGCAGCGAGACGATGCCGAGGACGATGACGACGCGCCCGACGGGCGGGCGGGTCGCGGTGCGGGACGAGGCCGCCTTGTCGTCGGACGTCGGGCGGTCGCGGACGGTGATGTACATCTGCTCACTCGCCTCCTGCCACGAGGGTGGCGTGGATGGAGTACGTCGTCCGTGAGCCCTCGCTGGTCGCGGTGATCGTGATCCTGCTTCCCTGGCGTCGGAAGGATCCGGCCACCGATCCAGCGGTGGTGGGCGGGTCGGCCAGCTCCACCACGCCCCGCTTGCCCAGCCGGGTGCGGTAGGCGAGCAGCACTTCGGTCACGGAGAGGCGGGACGAGGCCACCAGGCCGACCTGCAGCCGATCGCCGGACGGTGAGATCCCGCTCGTGACGACCCGGCTCGCAGAGGTGGGCCGCAGGACGGTCGGGAACCCGCCGACCAGACGTCCTCGTGCACTCGCGGGTCGAGGGAGTGGAGCGGTGACCAGCGGTCGGGAGTCCATGGAGCCGAGGAGCTCGGAGAGGCTGTCCACCGTCTCGGGTGCCGCCTCGGGCACCTCCAGTCCCGCGCCGGTGCCGTCACCGGTGGTCCCGGAGGACGACCCGTCGGACCCGCCCGACGAGCCGGACGCCGACGGACTGGCACTCGGCGATCCCGACTGCGTCGACTGCCCGGATCCCTGCCCGGATCCCGTGCCGGATCCTGTGCCCGGCGTCGTGGTGCCGTCCCCGGAGCCGCTTCCGGCCGGGGACGTGGAGGCACCGGCCGACGGCGAGGAGCCGTCTGCCGGTGTCGTGTCGTGTCCGCAGCCCGCGAGGACCAGGCTCGTCGCCGCCCCCAGCAGGACGAGCCTCAGGATCCCCGCCTTCACGGGCCTCATCGTCATAGTGTCTCCGCCCCCACGGCCGGTGTACCAGTAGTTGTGCAGTTGTCTCGTCGTGCGATGGATCAGGTGGATCAGTAGGCGCCGCGGTGCCCCAGGACTGCCTGGGCGGTGCGGGCCAGGATGGTGAGGTCGAGCCGCAGCGACCAGTTGTCGACGTACTTCAGGTCGAGCCGGACCGACTCCTCCCAGGTGAGGTCGGAGCGTCCCGAGACCTGCCAGAGCCCGGTCACCCCGGGCTTGACCACCAGGCGGCGGCGCGGGTCGACGTCGTAGCGGGCGACCTCACCGGGCAGCGCGGGCCGCGGACCGACGAGCGACATGTCGCCCCGGACCACGTTCCACAGCTGCGGCAGCTCGTCGAGGGAGTACTTGCGCAGCTTCTGGCCGAGCGGCGTGATCCGCGGGTCGAGCCGGATCTTGAACAGGACGCCCTCGCTGTCGCTGGACAGGCCGGACTTCTGGCCCTCCGCCTCGACCCCCATCGAGCGGAGCTTGAGCATCGTGAACGGGACGCCGTCGCGGCCGATGCGCTCCTGGCGGAAGATCGCCGGGCCGGGCGTCTCGCGCCGGATGGCCAGGCAGAGCGCGGCGAGCACCGGCAGGGCCAGGACGAAGGCGACGAGGGCGACCGAGCGCTCGACGACGTCCTTCACCAGCCGGCGGGGGCCGTCGAGCGCAGGCTGCGTGACGTGGAGGACGTCGAGTCCGCCGGAGGACACGACGCGGGTGCGGGTCGGCTCGACGTCGAGCAGGCCCGTGCCGAGGTAGAGCTCCGTGCCGACGCCTGCCAGGGACCAGTGCAGGCGGCGGACCTCGACCGGCTGCAGTCCCGCCCCGGGCAGCACGACGAGCGCGTCGGCACCGTGGTGGTGCGCGACGGAGGAGGAGCTCTCGAAGCCGACGTAGGTCGGCACGTCGCCGAGCGACTCCTTCGAGCTCCGGGTCAGGCAGGCCGCGACGACCTCGTGCCCGGTCGCCGGTGACATCGACGCGAGGGCATCCCGCACGTCGGCGGGACGTCCCGCGAGGACGAGGCGCAGTCCGCGGCGGCGGGCGCCGACGAGGGCCGGCACGGTGCTGGCGAGCGCGCATG
Source organism: Nocardioides exalbidus (assembly GCF_900105585.1). Lineage (NCBI taxonomy): Bacteria > Bacillati > Actinomycetota > Actinomycetes > Propionibacteriales > Nocardioidaceae > Nocardioides > Nocardioides exalbidus. The sequence goes on along the minus strand of NZ_FNRT01000002.1, from coordinate 460,510 downwards.
CGGCGACCAGCGTGGCGAGCGCGATGAGGTGCGTCGTCCAGAGCAACGGCGAGACGGCGAGCGCGACGACGGCGACCCGCCCTCCGGTGCGCAGGACCAGCCCGGGCCGTGCGAACCGGCCCTGGCCGAGCGACAAGCGGCCGTAGCGACCCGCGGCCAGGAGGGCCAGCGGCCACCCGGCGACGACGGCGGCCGCGACGGCGAGCGGTGCGACCTCGAGGACGACGGCCGTGGCGGCCAGCGCGAGGGCGATCGCCGCGTCGAGCACCAGCGCGAGCCGCGGCGACGTCGGACGCACGGGTGCCGGCGACACCGGGACGGTGGACACCTCCGGAACAGCGGGGACCGACGGGTCCGGCAGCACCGGCGCGACGAGCTGGGTGGGCGGGACGGGTGTCGGTGCGACCCTGGCCGCCGAGCGGATCCCCCGCGGCGCGGGAAGCTGCGTGCGCAGCAGCGCGGTGTCCGCTCCGACCACGTCGTTCACGACCTGCGTCATCCCCATCAACCCCCCTGAGGACCGCCGCCCAAGGCGGTCCGATGCTGACCTGGGTGCGAGCCTAGGAACGACATCCGGTCGGCTCATGCCGCAAATGAGCGAAAGCCGTGCAGGGTCGGGAGATACCCGATCAGAGGGATGGGCACCACCGGTGCCGAGACCTACTCTCGGGTTGTGCACCATCGCTGGTTCGCTGTCTAGGCCATCACGGCACTGGACGTCCTGCAGGTGGCCGATTGTGTGACGAGGACCCCCACGCCTCGCCACCCGGACCTCCACCGGACCAGCAGCGGCGGTCGAGGTTCCCCCGCCTCGGCCGCCGCACCATGCCCGCACGACGTCCGGCTCGGACAGGACGGGTGGTGCCATCGCGACGTCTGCTCCCGTGCTCAGGACGCCGGGCCCGGCGTCGCCATCGAGCGCGAGGCCTGGCGCGGCTGCGGCAGCGTCGGAGGCGCGCCGAAGAAGCACTCGTGCCAAGTCTCGAGGGCGAGCAGCGTCCAGAGACGTACGTCGACGTCGCGGGCGGTGCGGTCACCCCGCTCGTGACGGTCGACCAGGTCGCGCACGACCGTGCGGTCGAGGGTCTGGCCGACCCACGACCCGGAGCCGGTGAGGCGTTCGCGGGCGTCGCGGCGCAGGCCGTCGCGCATCCAGCCGGCCAGGTCGGGACGCGATCCCGACCTCCGGGGGTCGATCACCTCGTCCGGCAGCAGCGGGCGTGCGACCTCGCGCAGCACCCACTGGGTGGACCCGGCGCGCACCTTGAGCGACGTGGGCAGGCGGAAGGCGAGCTCGACGAGGCGGTGGTCGAGCAGCGCCGGGCGCACCTCGAGCGAGGCGGCCTTGGACATCCGGTCGGACCGCTCGAGCAGGTGGTCGGGCAGGTCGTGGCGCAGGTCGTGGCGGAGCATGCGGTCCACCGCGTCACTGCCGAGGGCGGGTGACGTACGCCGGTCTGCGGGCGCGGTGGTGCCCAGGAGACGGTTCCGCTCGGCCGCGGTGAAGGGTGCGCCCATCCGGCGCTGCACCGAGCCGGCGACCCGGCTGCGCATCGGGGCCGGGAGCGCGAGCGAGCGCTCGGCGAACCGGGCGAAGCGGTAGCGGCCGTGCCCGCCGAAGAGCTCCTCGCCGCCGTCGCCGGACAGCACCACGCCCACGTGCTCGCGTGCGGCGCGGGCCAGCCCGAAGGCCGCCACGTCGGCGAGGTCCGAGATCGGGGCGTCGCGGTGCCAGGTGAGCCGGGTCCACAGGCCCTCGAGCTCGTGCGGGTGGACGTGGACCTCGTGGTGGCGGGTGCCGAGCAGCTCGCCGACCCGGCGCGCGGAGGCCTGGTCGTCGTCGGCGGGCGTGCCCAGCCCGACGGAGAACGTGTGGACCGGGTCGTCGCCGCGCAGGCGCTGCATCTGGGCGGCCGTGAGGGCGCTGCCGAGGTCACCGGAGAGGTAGGCGCCGACCGGGACGTCGGCGACCAGGGCGCCGCGCACGGCCTCGCGCACGCCGTCGCCGACCGCCTCGACGGCGTCGCTGGCCGACCAGGTGCCGTCGGCGTCGGACTCCGGCGGCGTCCAGTACTGCACCTCCTCGAGGTGCCCGCCCGCCGTGACCGAGACGCGGTGCGCGGGTCGTACCTTCTTGATCCCCTCGAACAGGGTGTCGGGAGCCGGCACGTAGTGGTGGGCGAGGTAGGCCTCGAGGCTGCGGTGGTCGACGCTCGGCGCCGGACCGACGGTGAGCAGCGCCTTCACCTCGGAGGCGAAGGCGATCCCGCCGGGGACGTGGCGGTAGTGCAGCGGCAGGATGCCGAGCCGGTCACGGACCAGGTGGGTGGTGTCGGTGCGCCGGTCGTGCGCGACCAGGGCGAACTGGCCGCGCAGGCGCTCGACGAAGCTGATGCCCTCGATCGACAGCCCGGCCACCACGACCTCGGTGTCGCCGTGCGAGCGGAAGGGGTACGACAGCAGCGTGCGCAGGCTGTCGTGGTTGACGATCTCGCCGTCGAGCACGACGACCCAGCGTCCGTCGGCCGACAGCATCGGCTGGCGCGAGTGCTCCTCGTCGATGATCGCCAGGCGGTTGTGCGTGAGGCCGACGCCGTCGCCGGTCCACGTGCCCGACGCGTCCGGCCCGCGGTGGCGCAGCCGCTCGGACATCTCGCGGAGCTCGGCAGCCGCGACCTCTCCGCCCGCGAAGACCCGGACGCCCCCGATGCCGCCCATCAGACGCCGACCTTCCACCCGATCTGGTTGGCCATGCCGACCGCGGCGAGCTGGGAGGAGACCTCCAGCTTGCCGAGGATCGACTTGACCTGGGTGCGGACCGTCGCCTCGGAGACCACGCTCTTCTGGGAGATGTCGCGCACGGTGTGGCCGTCGATGAGCGAGCCGAGCACCTGCCGCTCGCGCGGGGTGAGCAGGTCGAGACGGCGCCTGATGTCGTCGCTGACCTGGCGGTCGCGGGCCCAGACCTCGAGCAGGCCCTCGAGCTCCTCGCGGGTGACGACCGGGAGGCCCTGGTGCAGCCGTCGCACGGTCGACAGCGCCTGCTGGAGCGCGCCGGTCTTGGGCAGCACCTTGCGGGCTCCCATCCGCATGCACGCGCCCCACCGGCCGACGTCCTCCGACGCGGTGAGGACCACGACGTTGGCGTTGGCGCGGGCGAGCGGGGCGATGAGGTTCATGCCGTCGCCGAACCGGCCGAGGTCGAGGTCGAGCAGGACGGTGCGGGGGTTGGCCCGCAGGGCGAGCGACCGCACGGTGGCCATCGAGCCGCCCTCCTCGGGCAGCTCGAGGCGGCGTACGTCGTAGCCCTCCAGGGAGAGCGCCAGCTCGAGCGACTCCGCGAAGAGCACGTGGTCGTCGACGATGAGGACGCGGTGGTCAGCGCGCGAGGTGCCCTGCGACATGGTCCACCTCCTCGAGGAAGAGGGAGCCGGCGTCGACGGCGTTCTCCGGGGACCGGCGCGCGGCCGGCAGGGAGATGACGAAGGCGGACCCGGGACCGGTGTCCTCGGCGAGCCGCAGCGACCCGCCCTCCTCCTCGACGAGGCGCTGGGCGAGGTTCAGCCCGATGCCCTCGCCCGGGGAGTCGTCGCCGCGGTCGCCCCATCCGAAGATCCGCTCGCGGTCGGCCTCGGCGATGCCGCGGCCCCGGTCGGACACGGTGATGTCGACGGTCTCGTCGTCGCGCTGGACGACGTCGATCCGGCTGACGTCGGTGCCGCCGTGCGTCGCGGCGTTGTCGACCAGGATGTTGACGACCTCGGCGAGGGTGTCGTAGCGGGCGTGGATCGCGTCGCCGCTGGTGTGCAGCTCGACGGTGCGGCCCTTGAGGTGCTGGAGGTCGGCCATCCGGCCGAGCGCGTCCTGGAGGTCGATGTCGGTGGGCTGGTCCTCGTCGCCGGTGACCAGGCGCATCATCCGGTCGAGCTCGCGCCGGACGGAGCCCAGGAGGCGCTGCCGGGTTTCGGCCGGGAGGTCGAGGTCGTCGAGCAGGGACGATCCCTGGACCAGGCCGGCGAGGGTGCTGCGCAGCTCGTGCATCCGCTCGCGGCGGTCGCGCTCGGTGGCCTGGACCGCGAACTCGATCTCGCGCTGGTGCCGGGCCGCCTGGCGCTCGGACGCCCCCTGGATGCAGCCCCAGGCCGCGGCGGACCAGAGCGCCCCGACGGCGGCGAAGGCGAGCGAGGTCACCGTGTCCCAGGCGGTGCCGTGGAGCTCGACGAGCATCACGGCGAGCCCGGCGGCGACCACCGTGACGGTGCCGGCCAGGAGCCAGGTCGTGGTGGCGGGCACGAGCCGTCGTGCCGCGACGACGGCGACGGCCAGCACGTGGGTGCCGACCAGGACGCCCATCAGCACCAGCATCGACGGCGGCGGCGGGCTGGAGACGGGCACCAGGAGCAGCAGGTGGCCGGCGGCCAGCACTCCCATCCCGATCCCGACGACGAAGACGTCGTCGGCCACCTGCTCCTCGTGCCGCAGCCCGCGCAGGGCACCGAGCACGCAGCCCAGGCCGAGCAGGGCGATGGCGAGCAGGAGTGCGAAGTCCGTCGCGAGCCGCGGCGGCGGGCTGGCGATGGCGGGCAGTGCCACCACCAGCGCCTGGAGCGCGACGAGCGCCCCGGCGGCGAAGGTCCAGCCGGTCGTCGCGTGGTGGCGACGCCAGCTGACGACGGCCGCCAGCGCGGCACCGGCGAGGAACATGCCCCCGACCAGCCCGTCCGCGACCGACTGGGACTGCGCGCTCGCAGCCTCAAGGGGCGGGAGCCCGCCCCGTTGGGTCCACAACAGGACCAGGAATGCCAGGACACCGACACCGCGCGTCCCCACGCGCTGGTGCTGTCCCCCCTCGTGCTGCGCTGAGTCGCGCATGTCTTCCCCCCACAGAAAGTCGAAGCGTGTGATCGAAACTGATGAAGCCGAGATGTCGAGCAGTCGAGCCGAGCCCGTCGTGCTGACCGGGTGAAGCTCTCGATGGGGGGTTGCGAGGAGTGTGTGGCAGGTACCCGATATGCGGCAAACGTGGTCTATGCCTGCTTTCGGCATGAGGTCCGGGGTAACGCTCAAGTGCGCCTCAAGGGCCCTGCAAGACAGGCCCCCAGACCGGCCGAACCACGCTCAGCAGCGTCTACACGAGACCTGATGGGAGAAATTGAGGCCTCCCCAATTCTGTGCACGTTGGTATCAGGCCCACGGGAGCGCTCCCACCAACCGGGAGGCTTGCGTTGTTGAGCCATCCACGGTCAGGGAGGGAGGTGCGATGGCAGACCAGGCGCCCGTGTGGGTCGTCTCTCCCCACCTGCTGGTGGCCCAGGCAGTCGCTGCTGCCCTCTCGTCGGTGGGCACTCCCGCGGAGGCCCACGCCTGGGAGTCGGCGGTTCGCGACCGGGAGGCCGGCGTCACCCGCCCCGGGCATTCCCGCCACGTGGTCGCGATCCTCGACGGCGTCGAGGCGGGCGACGTGGTCGAGCAGGTGACCGCGCTCGTGCGCGGGGGCGACGTCCGCATCGTGGTGGTCACCACCGACGAGGGCGCCGTCCAGTGGGGCGGGCTGCTCGCGACCGACGCGGTCGACGTGGCCACCACGACCACCTCGGTGGTCCAGCTCGCCGAGGTCGTCGAGAGCCTGGTCGACGGGACGTCCTCGATGGACCCGTCGGGTCGGCTCGCCCTCCAGGCGTCGTGGGCACGTGCGCTGGCCCGCCGCCGCAGCATCACCGCGATGATGGCGACGCTGTCGCCCCAGCAGCGGCGGGTCCTCGAGCTGCTCGCCTCCGGTCGCCGGGTGGCCGAGGTCGGTGACACCCTCGGGGTCGCGCACGGCACGGTCCGCAGCCACGTGAAGGCGCTCAGGGCCAAGCTCGGAGCGCGCAACCAGCTCGAGGCGGTCGCCATGTGGCACCAGATCTCGCGCACCTCCGACGGCTCCTCGCGCGTCCCGCGCCCGCGCAGGGAGAGCAAGACCGGAGGGGTCACCGGGCGTCGATAGGGTGGCGGCCATGATCGATCCCACCTCGCTCGACGACCACGCCTTCGCCGTCTGGGCAGCCGAGCGCGCCGGCGCCGTCCTCATCGACGTACGCGCGGGGGCCGAGGCCGCCGGGCTCGAGGGCAAGGCCCTCAAGGACGCCGGTGACGCCGCGGCCCAGGCCGAGCTCGACCGGGTCCTGACCGCGCACCGCCCCGGCGACTCGGTGCTCTCCGAGGAGGCCGCCGACGACAAGTCGCGACTGACCGCCAGCCGGGTGTGGATCATCGACCCGCTCGACGGGACGCGCGAGTTCTCCGAGCCGCCCCGCGACGACTGGGCCGTGCACGTCGCGCTCTGGCAGGACGGCGACCTCGTCGCCGGCGCCGTCGCGCAGCCGGCACTGGGGGAGACCTTCAGCACCGGCCGGCCGAGCGTCGTCCCGCCCCGCACCTCCGAGCGCCCCCGCATCGCCGTCTCGCGCAGCCGCCCGCCGGCGTTCGTCGAGGCGCTGGCCGCCGAGCTCGACGCCGAGCTCGTCCCGATGGGCAGCGCGGGGGTGAAGGTCATGAGCGTCGTGCGCGACGTCGCCGACGCCTACGTCCACGCCGGCGGCCAGTACCAGTGGGACAACGCCGCCCCCGTCGCGGTGGCCCGGGCCGCCGGCCTGCACTGCAGCCGCGTCGACGGCTCGCCGATCGTCTACAACGAGGACGACACCTCGCTGCCCGACCTGATCGTGTGCCGCCCCGAGCTGGCCGAGCAGATCGTCGACTTCGTCCGGCGCCACGGCACCGACTGACCACCGCAAACGCGGTTGCGGGACGGCGCGCGGCGCGCGAGGTTGGGGCCATGACCTCCTTCGTCTCGCACACGACCGTCGACTGCCACGACGCCTACGCGCTCTCCGAGTGGTGGAAGGGGATCCTCGGCTACGTCGACGTCGAGGACGACCCCAACGAGCCGGGCCACGAGGAGTGCATGATCCTCGACCCCGGCACCGGCCACAGCATCCTCTTCATCGAGGTGCCCGACGAGGTGCTGCCGGCCAAGCGGATCCACTTCGACCTCCGCCCTCGCGAGGGCAGCCGCGACGAGGAGATCGAGCGCGTCCGCGGCCTGGGCGCGACCGAGCTCGCGGATGAGCGCGGGCAGTACAGCCCCGGGACGGGCTGGGTCGTCTTCGCCGACCCGGAGGGCAACCAGTTCTGCATCCTGCGCTCGCAGGCCGAGGTGGACGCGGGTCCGCCGCCCCCGAGCACGCCTGACGGCCCCCGCGCGATCAGCTGCGGTGGAAGACCTCGGTCTGCCAGATGTAGCTGTTGCCGCGCCAGCGCGAGTCGCCGCGCACCGACACCTGCCAGTACCAGACGCCGTCGCGGGCGGGCAGCTTGATGCGGTACTTCCCGGCCCGGTTGGTGCGGATCTTCTTGTACGCCTTGAAGGGGCCGGTGCGTGACCTGCTGGCCTTGACGGTGACCTTCTTGCCCCCGTAGCCCGGGGTCACCTTGCCCTTGAGCACGAGCCCGGCGGACGGGTGGGTGATCAGGCGGCGCACGCCGACCTGGAACTCGGCCGACTCGCTCGGGGCGAAGCTGTCGTCGGACGACGAGGCTGCCGAGAAGCCGGAGTAGACGACCTTGTAGGTCGTGTTCATCGTCGGCTCGACGTCGTAGAAGTCGCTGCCGGGCGAGCTGCTGGTCGCCACCGTCGTCCACGACGCGGCGCCGGACCTGAGCGCCTGCAGCGTCGTCGTACCGCCGGTGGGGGAGAAGCCGGTCGTGCTGTCCAGGTCGACCGAGACGTCGAAGGAGTCGCCGTAGTCGAGCATCGTCACGCTCGGCTCGGCGACGGTGTAGGTCGTCTCGGGCTCGGCCGCCCGCGCCGGCGCGGTGAGGACGAGGGGAGCGACGCCGATCAGCGCGGCGGTGGTCACGCCCGTGACGAGGCGCGTGGTCGTGCTCATGGTCCGGTGGGTCCTGTCGGTCGGGGTCGGTCGGGCCGGTGGCGAAGACTCTGCCAGACGTACGACGACGGCGCGCCGTCCAAAGTTGTGGACGACGCGCCGTCGGGATGTTTCAGGTGGGGCTCAGCCCGGCTCAGTAGACGTAGGTGCGCCAGGTGTAGCCGTTGGCAAGGTACTTGGAGTCGCCCTTGACGATGACGTTCCAGTACCAGACACCGCCGCGCTTGGGCAGGGTGACCTTGTACTTGCCCTTCTTGTTGGTCTTGATGGTCTTCCACTTCTTGAAGCCCTTGTTGGACTTCTTGCTCACCGAGATGGTGATCTTCTTCTTGGCGCCGTCGGGGCTGACCTTGCCCTTGAGGACGAAGCCCTTCTTCGGGGCGGTGATCTTGCGGCCGACACCGATGGTGAACGGCGCGGACTCGGCCGCGGCGTAGTTGTTCTCGTAGGTCGAGGTGGCGGTGTAGCCGCTGTAGACGATCTTGTAGATCGTGTTGATCTTCGGCTTCACGTCGGTGAAGTAGGCCGACGTCGACGTGCCGGTCGCGACCGGGACGAACGCGGCGGCGCCCGCCTCCATGGCGTAGAGCGTCGAGGTACCGTCGTAGACACCGGTGCCGTCGGTGGCGTCGGTGACGCGGACGCTGATGGACAGGTCGTCGCCGTAGACCAGCGAGGTCTCGCTGGGCGTGGCCGTGACGGTGGCGGTCCGGTTCTCGGTGGCGCTGCTGGGCGATGCGATGGCGATCGGCGTGAGGCCGAGCAGTCCGGCAGCGACAGCGCCGGCGATGAGGCGGTTGGTGCGCATGTGTCCCCGTGTTCCTCTCAGGTGAACGTCTTGGGCGTCCGGTGCTCGGGCACCGGCGTTGACTTCCTTGCTACCCGCGTGACGCCCGGGACAAACCCCCCGGTTCCGGGTAGCGGTGTCCCTGAGTCCCTCGAACGTCGCTGTCGGGCAGCAGTCGTAGACTCTCAGGTACCCCCCATGCGCCGCGCGTCTGGGGTCGTTGTGCGTGCTCTCGAAGGGATCCCCGGTGTCCTCCACACCCCCGCCCACCCCGCTCTCGGCCGTCGCCGAGCGCCTCGTCTCCGCCCCGACCCTGGGCGGTGCGCTGGCCGACGCGTCGGTGCAGACCGCCCTCGACCTGACCGGCCCGGGCGCCGTCCGCCCGTTCGTCGTGCACGGCCTCGTCGAGCGCGGGCGCACCGTGCTCGCGGTGACCGCGACGTCGCGCGAGGCCGAGGACCTCGTCGGGGAGCTCGCCGACCTCGTCGACCCCGACGCCGTCGCCTACTACCCGAGCTGGGAGACGCTCCCGCACGAGCGGCTCAGCCCACGCAGCGACACCGTCGGCCGCCGGCTGGCGGTGCTGCGTCGCCTGCGCCATCCCGGCACCGACGCCTCCAACGGCCCGCTGAAGGTGGTCGTGGCGCCGATCCGCAGCCTGCTCCAGCCGCAGGTCCCGGGTCTGGCCGACATCGAGCCGGTCGAGCTCGCGACGGGCGACTCGCGCGCGATGGACGACGTCGTGCGCGGCCTGGCGGAGGCGGCGTACTCCCGGGTCGACATGGTCGAGCGTCGTGGCGAGTTCGCCGTCCGCGGCGGGATCGTCGACGTGTTCCCGCCCACCGAGGAGCACCCGCTGCGCGTGGAGTTCTGGGGTGACGACGTGGAGGAGATCCGCGCCTTCTCGGTCGCCGACCAGCGCACGCTGGAGAAGGTGGACCGGCTGTGGGCGCCGCCCTGCCGCGAGCTGCTGCTGACCGAGGACGTACGCCGTCGCGCGGCCGAGCTCGGCCAGGCCCACCCGCAGCTGCTCGAGCTCACCGACAAGATGGCCGCCGGCATCGCGGTCGAGGGCATGGAGTCGCTCGCCCCGGCGCTCGTCGACTCGATGGAGCTCCTCGTCGACCTGCTGCCGGCCGACACGACGGTGCTGGTCCTCGACCCCGAGCGGGCGCGCACCCGCGCACACGACCTGGTCGCGACGAGCGAGGAGTTCCTCGGGGCGTCGTGGGCCGCGGCCGCCGGTGGCGGCACCGCTCCCATCGACCTCGGCGCGGCGTCGTACCGCGAGATCGCCGACGTCCGGCTGCACGCGCTGGGGCTCGGTCACGCGTGGTGGTCCGTGAGCCCCTTCGGCATCGACACCGACGACGTGCCCGCCGCCGCCCTCGTGGACGCGGAGACCGCCGGGGTGCCGGCACGCAGCCTGCCCACCCACCCCGCCGAGGCCTACCGGGGCGACCTGCAGAAGGCCGTCGACGACATCCGCGGCTGGGTGGGCGAGGGGCTCGACGTGGTCGTCGTCCACGCCGGCCACGGCCCGGCCCAGCGCTTCGTGGAGCTGCTCGGCGAGAACGACATCGCTGCCCGGTTGGTCGAGGAGGGCGGGACCGCCGGTCCCGGCGTCGTCACCGTCACCTGCGGCCACGTGGTCAACGGGCTCGTCGACGACGAGGCGCTGGTCGCGATCGTCACCGGTGACGACCTGTCGGGCCAGAAGGCCTCGACGCGCGACATGCGCAAGATGCCCGCACGCCGCAAGAAGCAGATCGACCCGCTCGAGCTCAAGGCCGGCGACTACGTCGTCCACGAGCAGCACGGCGTCGGCCGCTTCGTGGAGATGAAGCAGCGTGAGATCGGTGGCGCGGTCCGCGAGTACCTCGTCCTGGAGTACGGCCCCAGCAAGCGCGGCGGACCCAACGACATGCTCTACGTCCCTGCCGACACCCTCGACCAAGTCACCCGCTACGTCGGCGGCGAGAACCCGAGCCTCGACCGGCTCGGCGGTGGCGACTGGACCAAGCGCAAGAACAAGGCGCGCCGCGCCGTCCGCGAGATCGCGGCCGAGCTGATCAAGCTCTACGCCGCCCGCCAGGCGACCAAGGGCCACGCCTACGGCCCCGACACCCCGTGGCAGCGCGAGCTCGAGGACGCCTTCCCGTTCACCGAGACCGTCGACCAGCTCACCACGGTCGACGAGGTGAAGGCCGACATGCGCAGCGTGGTGCCGATGGACCGGCTCGTGTGCGGTGACGTCGGCTACGGCAAGACCGAGATCGCGGTCCGGGCGGCCTTCAAGGCCGTGCAGGACGGCAAGCAGGTCGCGGTGCTCGTGCCGACGACCCTGCTCGTGACCCAGCACATGTCGACCTTCGCCGAGCGCATGTCGGGCTTCCCGGTCGTGATCAAGGGCCTCTCGCGCTTCCAGACCGACAAGGAGGCCAAGGAGGTCATCGCCGGCATCACCGACGGATCCGTCGACATCGTCGTCGGCACCCACCGCCTGCTCAACCCGGAGATCAGGATGAAGGACCTCGGCCTGATCATCGTCGACGAGGAGCAGCGCTTCGGTGTCGAGCACAAGGAGCAGATGAAGCGGATGCGCACCTCGGTCGACGTCCTCTCCATGAGTGCGACGCCGATCCCGCGCACGCTGGAGATGGCGGTCACGGGCATCCGCGAGATGTCCACGATCACCACCCCGCCCGAGGAGCGGCACCCGGTCCTGACCTACGTCGGTGCCTACGAGGACCGCCAGGTGGTCGCAGCCGTGCGCCGCGAGCTGCTGCGCGAGGGCCAGGTGTTCTACATCCACAACCGGGTGCAGTCGATCGAGAAGGCCGCCGCCCGGATCCGCGAGCTCGTGCCCGAGGCGCGGGTCGCCACGGCCCACGGCCAGATGGGCGAGCACGCCCTCGAGCAGGTGATGCTCGACTTCTGGGAGAAGCGCTTCGACGTGCTGGTCTGCACGACGATCGTGGAGTCCGGCCTCGACGTGTCCAACGCCAACACGATGATCATCGAGCGCTCCGACACCCTCGGTCTCTCGCAGCTGCACCAGCTGCGCGGTCGCGTCGGCCGCTCGCGCGAGCGCGCCTACGCCTACTTCCTCTACCCGGCGGAGAAGCCGCTCACCGAGACCGCCCACGAGCGCCTCGCGACGCTGGCCCAGCACTCCGACCTCGGCGGCGGCATGGCGATCGCGATGAAGGACCTCGAGATCCGTGGTGCCGGCAATCTGCTCGGCGGTGAGCAGTCCGGCCACATCGCCGACGTCGGGTTCGACCTCTACGTCCGGCTCGTGGGCGAGGCCGTGGCCGACTTCAAGGGCGGCGGCGAGGACGAGGTGGCCGCCGAGGTCCGCATCGAGCTGCCGGTGGACGCGCACCTGCCCCACGACTACATCCCGAGCGAGCGGCTGCGCCTCGAGATCTACAAGCGGCTGGCCGAGGTGCGCACCGACGACGACGTCGACGAGGTCCGCGCCGAGCTGGTGGACCGCTACGGCAACCCGCCCGAGGCCGTCGACTCGCTGCTGATCGTCGCGCGCTTCCGCGCACGCTGCCGCCAGGTCGGCGTGGGGGAGGTGACGGTGGCCGGCAAGTACGTCAGGTTCGCCCCGGTCGACCTGCCCGACTCGCGCGTCGTACGGCTCCAGCGGCTGCACCCGCGCAGCATCGTCAAGGCTCCGGTCAGCACGATCCTCGTGCCGCGCCCGCAGGGCACGGGCTTCCCCGTGCAGCCGGTCTCGGGCGTCGCCCTGCTTGAATGGGCCCGCGGTGTGATCGACGACATCATCGCCGCGCCGACTCCACCCCCGACGACCACTGGGAGCGAATCGTGAGGCAGCAGAGCAAGTCCAGGGCCCGCCTGGTGACGGCCGTGACGACACTGGGCGCCGGCCTCCTGCTCACCGGGTGCGGGAGTGCCTCGCCCGGGATCGCTGCCAGGGTTGGCGACGAGGAGCTCACGGTCCGCCAGGTCGACCAGACCGCCGAGGAGATGTGCACGGCGCTGGGCGACCAGTTCGCCTCCAGCAGCACCGTGCTGCCGATGAGCTTCATCCGGCAGGGCACCGTCCAGCTGCTGACGCTGCGTGCGCAGGCGCTGCAGATCGCCGACGACTACGGCATCGAGCCGGGGTCGAGCTACGAGAACGCCGTCGCCCAGAGCCGCGGCACCACGGCCGCGATGCCCGAGGACGTGCGCGACACCTACCTCGAGCTCAACACCGCCAACGCCCTCGCGACCGACATCGTCAACCAGATCGGCGCGATCGTCCTGGAGGACAACGGCGTCGCCGACCCGACCGACGAGGAGATCACGCAGGCCGGCGCCGACGCGTTCAACCAGTGGCCCGACGCCAACGGTGTGGACATCGACCCGCGCTACGGCCTCGAGAGCGTCGACGGAGTCCTCACCCCGGTCGACACCAACACCTCGTTCGCCGTGAGCGACATCGCGAAGTCCGGGCTCACCAGCGAGCCCGACGCGTCGTACTCCGCGACGCTCCCGCTCACCCAGCGTTGCGGCTGAACGACCCGATGACGGCTCCGGTGCCCGCTCCTGCTCCGCGTGACGGGTCGCAGCTGGAGGCCTTCGCCGACCAGATGCGGCTGCTGCAGCGCGAGTGCCTCTGGAAGCGCGAGCAGACCCACACCTCGCTGATCCCCTACGTGCGCGAGGAGGCCGAGGAGGTCGTCGAGGCGATCGAGTCCGGCGACCCGGCCCGGCTCTGCGACGAGCTCGGCGACCTGCTGCTCCAGGTCGTGATCCACGCGGTCATCGCGGAGGAGGCGGGGGAGTTCACGCTCGACGACGTGGCGCGCGGCGTGATCGCCAAGATGGAGCGCCGCAACCCGCACGTCTTCGGCGACGCCACGGCGAGCACGGTCGCCGAGGTGATGGATCTCTGGAACGCGGCGAAGGCTGCGGAGAAGCGCGCGACGTCATGAGGATCCCCGGTGCGCACCGGGGATCCCCATGACGTCAGCCTGCGCCCAGCGGCGCGACCGTCGGATGGGGTGAGAACGCGTCGACGTAGGCCGCTGCGACCGGCACGGTGTCGTCGTGCGGGGTGCGGGCCGGCAGCCGGATCCCGTCGGGCGGGTGGAAGTGCACCTCGCCCGGTGCGTCGATCTCCCAGGTGGTCGGGTTCGCGCGCCACTCGGACGGCGACGCCCCGAGCTCGCGGCGGAAGGCGCGGACGAACACGTCGTAGCCCCGGAAGCCGCACTCGACCGAGATGTCCTGGAGCCGGCGATCGGTGTGCCGCGCGAGCCAGGCCGCCCGCTCCAGCACGAGCCGGTCGCGGAACCTCGGCGCCGACTCGCCCGCCATCGCGACCCGGACCCGTGCCGCCTCGGGGTCGCTCGCCGGGTCGACCTCGCTGGCCGTCGCGCGATCGACGTAGGCCCCCAGGTGGTCGGCGGGCCCGGGCCCGGTGCGGTTCACCCTGCCGACCGTAGCGACGCCCACGGACACCCGGCGACGTCCCACGCCTTCGTGACTAGGCTGATGGCCGACCCCAAGTCGTCCCTGTTCAGGAGCTCTCCCCATGTCGATCATCGCTGCAGTTGGCGCCCGCGAAATCCTCGATTCGCGCGGCAACCCCACCGTCGAGGTTGAGGTCCTCCTCGAGGACGGCGCGTTCGGTCGCGCGGCGGTCCCGAGCGGCGCGTCCACCGGTGCCTTCGAGGCCGTGGAGCTGCGCGACGGCGGCAAGCGCTACGTCGGCAAGGGCGTGCAGAAGGCCGTCGACGGCGTCATCGACACGATCGCCGGCGCGGTCGTCGGCCTCGACGCCGACGACCAGCGCCTCGTCGACCAGGTGATGCTCGACCTCGACGGCACGCCTAACAAGGCCAAGCTCGGCGCCAACGCCATCCTCGGCGTCTCGCTCGCGACGGCGAAGGCCGCGGCGGAGTCGTCCGGGCTGCCGCTGTTCCGCTACGTCGGCGGCCCCAACGCCCACGTGCTGCCGGTGCCGATGATGAACATCCTCAACGGCGGCTCGCACGCGGACTCCAACGTCGACGTGCAGGAGTTCATGATCGCCCCGATCGGCGCCCCGACCTTCCGTGAGGCCCTCCAGCAGGGCGCGGAGGTCTACCACGCCCTCAAGTCCGTGCTGAAGAAGAAGGGCCTCTCGACCGGCCTCGGCGACGAGGGCGGCTTCGCCCCCGACCTGGAGAGCAACCGCGCGGCGCTCGACCTGATCGCGGAGGCCGTCAAGGCCGCCGGCTTCAAGCTGGGCAAGGACATCGCGCTGGCGATGGACGTCGCGGCCAGCGAGTTCCACGACAAGGGCAAGTACACCTTCGAGGGCAAGAAGATCTCCAGCGACGACATGGTCGCCTACTACACCGACCTCGTCGCGTCCTACCCCATCGTCTCCATCGAGGACCCCCTCGACGAGGAGGACTGGGCCGGCTGGAAGGCCATTACCGACGGCCTCGGCGACAAGATCCAGATCGTCGGCGACGACCTCTTCGTCACCAACGTCGAGCGCCTGCAGCGCGGCATCGACGGCGGCCAGGCCAACGCGATGCTGGTCAAGGTCAACCAGATCGGCTCGCTCTCGGAGACCCTCGACGCCGTCGAGCTCGCCCACCGCAGCGGCTTCCGCAACATGATGAGCCACCGCTCGGGCGAGACCGAGGACACCACGATCGCCGACCTCGCCGTGGCCACCAACTGCGGCCAGATCAAGACCGGTGCTCCTGCCCGTTCGGACCGCGTCGCGAAGTACAACCAGCTCCTCCGCATCGAGGACGAGCTGGGTGACGCGGCTCGCTACGCCGGTCGGGGCGCCTTCCCGCGTTTCAAGGGCTGACCAAGGCACACTTGCCTGCATGCCTTCCCAGCGCCGTACTCCTCGGGGTGGGCCCGGCGGTGGAACGCGCGGACCGAGGCAGGGCAGCACGACGCGTCCTGGTGACCGTGGCCCCCGGCCACGGGGCGCCACGACCCGTCCGCCGCTCTCCTCGGGCAGCGCGTCCACGCGCGAGACCAGCACCGGTCTCGACCTCCGGGCACGTCCTGCCTCCCCGAGGAGTGCTGCGCGCCGTCCCCGCTTCACCGGCCGGGCCGCCGTGCTCGTGCTGGTGCTCGCGGTGCTGACGGTGTCCTACGCGTCGTCGCTGCGGGCCTACCTCCAGCAGCGCTCGCACATCGGCGACCTCAAGGCACAGATCGCCGAGCGCGAGGCCAGCATCAACGACCTCGAGCGCGAGAAGAAGCGCTGGGACGACCCGGCCTACGTCAAGGCCCAGGCCCGCGAGCGGTTCGGCTACCTGATGCCCGGCGAGTCGGGCTTCGAGGTCATCGGCACCGACGGCAAGCCGCTCGAGGCCCAGGCGAGGCTCAACGACCCCGACGACGTGATCAAGACCGTGCCCAAGGCGTGGTGGACCGGCGTCTGGGAGTCGGTGGAGCTCGCCGGCAACCCACCACCACCCGAGGAGCAGCCGGCCGACCTGGTCGACGGCACGAAGAAGCAGTGAACGAGACCCCCGCGAGACACCCCGCGACAACCCGCGCATCGACGCCGCCGACGAGGCCGCGATCCGCGCGCAGCTCAAGCGCCGCCCGCGCGGCATCGACTCGATCGGCCACCGGTGCCCGTGCGGCAACCCCGACGTCGTCGCCACCGAGCCGCGCCTGCCCAACGGCACGCCCTTCCCCACGACCTACTACCTCACCTGCCCGCGCGCGGCCTCGCGCATCGGCACCCTCGAGGGCAACCACGTGATGAAGGAGATGCAGGACCGCCTCGCCACCGACGAGGAGCTCGCCGCCGCCTACCGCTCCGCCCACGAGCGCTACCTCGAGGCGCGCGCCGAGATCGGCGAGCGGGCCGGCCTCGAGGTGCCGGAGATCGACGGCATCAGCGCCGGCGGCATGCCCGACCGGGTGAAGTGCCTCCACGTCCTCGCCGGCCAGTCCCTGGCGATGGGCCGCGGGGTGAACCCGCTCGGGGACGAGGTGCTCGATCGCATCGGTGACTGGTGGGCGAAGGGCCCGTGCGTGTCCGTCGACGCGCCAGGATGAGCCCATGACCCCCGACCACGCGTCGAGCCCGGTCGCGGCGATCGACTGCGGCACCAACTCGATCAAGGTCCTCATCGGCCGCCGCCGCGCCGACGGCACGCTCGACGTGCTGCTGCGCGACTCCCGGGTCGTTCGGCTCGGCCAGGGCGTCGACCAGACCGGGGTCCTCGCCGACGAGGCGCTGGCCCGCACGTTCGCTGCGATCGACGAGCTCGCCGAGACCATCCGGCGCCACGCGGTCCCGCCGGCCCGCGTCCGGTTCTGCGCCACCTCGGCCACCCGCGACGCCGGCAACGCCGACGTCTTCCGCGAGGGCGTGCGCCGTCGCCTCGGCATCGAGCCCGAGGTGCTGTCCGGCGACGAGGAGGCGGCGCTGGTGTACGCCGGTGCCATCGCCGCGCAGGCCCCGATGCCGCCCGAGCCGGTGCTCGTCGTCGACATCGGCGGCGGGTCCACCGAGCTGGTGCTGGGGGAGGGTGACGGGCGGCGGTCGGTCTCGATGAACATCGGCTCGGTCCGGCTCCACGAGCGCCACCTCCACTCCGACCCGCCGACGGCCGCGGAGATCGACGCCTGCGTGGCCGACGTCGACGCGCACCTCGACGCCTCCGGCGTACCCCTCGAGCGCACGCTGACCGCGATCGGCACGTCCGGCACGATCAAGACGCTCGCGTGCGGCGTCCTCGACCTGGCTGCCTACGACCGCGACGCCTTCGACGGCGCGGTGCTGTCCAACGTGACCACGACGGACTTCGTCGACCGCCTGGTCGCGATGACGGTCGCGGAGCGCCGTGCCCTGCCCTACATGCATCCCGGCCGGGCCGACGTGATCGGCGCCGGCGCCCTGATCTGGAGCCGGATCCTGGCGCGGGTCCCGGTCGCCGACCACCTGGTGTCCGAGGCCGACATCCTGCACGGCATGGCCGCCGCGATCGAGCCGTGACCCGGCTGCCGCACCCGCTCGTCGGCGGTGCGTTCTCCAGCCCCGTGGCGCCCGGCACCGGCTGGCCGGACGACCCGGCGGACCCGGACACGCCGGTCGCCCGCACCCCCGACGACGTACGACGACTCGCGCACGCCGACACGCTCGACGAGCTGACCGCCCGGGTGAGCGTGTGCGCGGCGTGCGACCGGCTCGTCACCTGGCGCGAGGACGTCGCGCGCGACAAGCGGGCGTCGTTCGCCGATCAGCCCTACTGGGGCCGGCCGATCGCGGGGTGGGGCGACCCGGAGCCGGCGCTGCTCGTCGTCGGCCTGGCTCCCGCCGCCAACGGTGGCAACCGGACCGGACGCATCTTCACCGGCGACCCGAGCGCCGACTGGTTGTTCGCCAGCCTGCACCGCACCGGGTGGGCGACGCAGCCGACGAGCGAGCACGCCGGCGACGGGCAGCGGCTCCTCGACGCCCGGATGGTCGCGACCGTGCGCTGCGCGCCGCCGGACAACAAGCCCACGCCCGCCGAGCGCGACACGTGCGCGCCGTGGATCGCCGCCGAGCTGGTCCTGCTGCCGACCGTGCGAGCGGTCGTCGCGCTCGGGTCGTTCGGCTGGGACGGCGCGATCCGCTCCCTCGTGGCCGCCGGGGCGGAGGCGCCCGCGCGGAAGCCGAAGTTCGCCCACGCGGCCGAGGTGGTGCTCGGGGACGTCACCGTGATCGGCTGCTACCACCCCTCGCCGCACAACACCTACACCGGCCGGCTGACCGCGGAGATGACCGACGCCGTCTTCGAGCGGGCCCGGCGGGTGACGGACACGGCGCTGACAGACTGATCCCACGACGGCCCCGGTATCCCAACCGGTAGAGGAAGCGGTCTTAAAAACCGCACAGTCTGGGTTCGAACCCCAGCCGGGGCACCTCTCGTCGCCACCTCGCCGGAGGGTGGCCGCTAGGGAGCAGCGGCCGTCCCGGGCGTGTAGAGGGCGACGCCGGAGATCTTGCCCAGCACGTCCTCGAACAGGTCGATCGTGAGCCCGCAGCCGTTGACCGCGTCCGGGCCCCCTGCCATCAGCACCAGCCGGGTGGACGGGACGACGGCTCCCACGGGCGTGGCTCGGGGGTGGCCGCACGTGGTGGCGGGAGGTGTGCCCTGCGAGACGGAGACCACCGGCTGCCCCAAGGGGTTCGGTGCAGGACGGGACACGTACTGGAGGACGGGGTCGCTCACCGCCGAACGCCACCCGGGCGAGCTCGCCGACGCCCCTCCGTCCACCACGGTGACCTGCTCGCCGTCGACGTACAACCGCACCCCCGGTGCGAAGTCGGGGTGCGCCGATCCTCCGACGAGGAACCGGAGGAACGTCCAGGCGCGGGCACGTGAGTCCCCGTCCGCAGGGCACTTCCACTGCGGCGTCGAGGTCGCGATCACCGTCACCACCTCGTCGGTCCCGATCGCGGAGCCCGCGGGGGGATCAGAGCCCAGCACCTGTCCGGCGGGGTTGCACTGGGGCACGCCGACCACGTGCACGGCGATGTCGTCGCGCTCGAGGGTGCGGGTGGCCTCGGCCGCCGTGAAGCCGAGGAGGGAGGGCATGGTGGGAGCCCGGTCCTCGTCACGCGTGACGTACGCGAGCGACACCGCCAGGACGACGGCGGCGCAGGCGACGAGGGGGACGACCGTGGCCGACCTGCCGCGCTGTCGACCACCGAGGATCCTGTCGCGCAGCGCCGGGACCACGACGTCATCGGGGTCGTCGGCCCGCCGGATGCGTCGCTGCTGCTCCTCGATGACCTGGTCGACCACGACGGCCGACTCCTCTGCCGGCACGCCGAGCTCGGTCGCGAGCTCGACGAGCCGCGTGCGGCGCGCTGCTCGGTACTCGTCGATGTCCATCGCTGATTCCCGACCTCGGCCCCGTCGTAGTTGCGTCCAGTCTCCGCGTCGGCGCAAGCCCGACGGGTGTCGGTCGCCCGTCGTTCGCACGGCGTTCGCCTGACGGGGCCTCGCTGTTCTGCCGGCACCGCAAGCATCCGCTCGGCTGGTCAGCCGTCCCCCGTCCCTTGAGTGGAAGCGTCCTCATGCACCGATTGCTGCGACTGTCCCTGGCGTGTGCCCTCACCGCCACCACCCTGGGGGTCGGCGCCCTCGCCGCACCCGCCCAGGCCGACGCCGTCACCGACGTGAGGGTCAACGAGGTCGAGTCCAGCGGCGACACCTTCGACTGGGTCGAGCTGGTCAACACCGGCACCACCGTGGCCGACGTCTCCGGCTGGATCGTCAAGGACAACGACGACACCCACGCGATCACCGTCCCGGCCTCCACGACGATCCCGGCCGGCGGCTACCTCGCGATCAACACCGACGACACCGCGGTGTCCGGCAGCTTCGGCCTCGGCACGGCGGACTCCGCGCGGGTCTTCGCGGCCGACGGCACGACGCTGGTCGACTCCTACTCCTGGACGTCCCACGCCACCACGACGTACGGCCGGTGCCCCGGACCGAACG
Organism: Nocardioides exalbidus; assembly: GCF_900105585.1. NCBI lineage: Bacteria > Bacillati > Actinomycetota > Actinomycetes > Propionibacteriales > Nocardioidaceae > Nocardioides > Nocardioides exalbidus. The sequence continues at coordinate 440,294 of NZ_FNRT01000002.1, read as the reverse complement.
GTGCCTTCACCACCACGGCGGCACCGACCAAGGGAACGCCCAACTCCTGCCCGCCGGCGACGACCGACCCGACCACGGTGAAGCTGAACGAGGTCGAGTCCAACGGCGACACCGTCGCCGACTGGGTGGAGCTCACCAACATCGGCACCACGCCCGCCGACGTGTCGGGGTGGAAGCTCAAGGACGCCGGCGCCACCAACCCGTTCGTCACGATCCCGGCCAACACGGTCATCCAGCCGGGTGCGTACGTCGCGATCTACACCGAGACCCCGCCGCCGGGCTTCGGGCTGGGCGTCGACGACACCGTCACGCTCTACCAGGCGGACGGCACGTCCAAGGTCGACGAGTACAGCTGGTCCGGCGGGCACGCCGCCACGACGTACGGCCGCTGCCCCGACGGCACCGGTGCCTGGCAGGTCACCACCGTCCCGACCCGCGGCGCGGCCAACGCGTGCAGCCCGATCCGGGTCAACGAGGTCAGCTCCAGCCCGACCGACTGGGTCGAGCTGGTCAACCTGTCCGGCGCGGCCGTCGACGTCACCGGGTGGGTCGTCAAGGACAGCACGGACACCAACCCGGCCACCCTCTCCGGCTCGGTCCCGGCCCACGGCCGCCTGGTGGTCGAGGGCACCCTCCCCGGCCTCGGCTCGGCCGACTCCGTGCGGCTGTTCGACCCGACCGCGAAGCTGATCGACTCCTGGACCTGGACCGCGCACGGTGTGCCGACGTACGCCCGCTGCGCCGACGGCGTGGGCGCCTTCACCACCAGCGCCTCCGCCACCAAGGGTGCGGTCAACGACTGCCCCGGCCTCGAGACGGAGCCGTGGTTCGGCTCGCAGCAGGTCGTGACCTCCGACCTCGTCGAGACGTTCGTCCAGGACGCGAGCGGCGTGGTCTTCGACCCGGCCGACCCGACCGGCAGGACCCTGTGGGTCGCGCAGAACAAGGCCGGCACGCTCTGGAAGATGACGAAGAACGGCGCCACGTGGGAGCCCGCGACCGGCTGGTCCGGCGGCCGGAACCCGCGCTACAACGACGGCACCGGCGCACCTGACACCGAGGGCATCACGATCGGCCCGGACGGTGCGGTCTACCTCGCGGCCGAGCGGAACAACGACGTCAGCGGAGCCAGCTTGAACACCGTGCTGCGCTACGTGCCGGGCACGTCGACCAGTGCTGATCCGCTTCGCGCGACCGACGAGTGGGACCTCAACGGCCTGCTCCCGACCCTCGGCGCCAACCTCGGCCTCGAGGGGATCACCTGGATCCCGGACAGCGCGCTCACCGCCGGCGGCTTCCTCGACCAGGGCAGGGGGAAGGTCTACTCGCCGGCCGACTACCCGAACCACGGCAGTGGCCTGTACGCCGTCGCGGTCGAGGGCACCGGCCTGGTGTACGTCGTCGCGCTCGAGCAGACCGCCGCCGTGCAGGAGGCCGCCCACCTCGTCGCCACGATCGACCCCGAGCTGATGACCAAGGCCGGCACCCCGTCGGCGATGGACGTCGCCTGGGACCCGGAGGCCACGGTGCTCCGCGTCCTCTGCGACGACAGCTGTGACGGTGTGTCCGTGGCCATGGACATGACCGGTGGGGTGTTCGGCGTGGCCCACGCCTACGACCGCCCGACCACGATGCCCAACCTCAACAACGAGGGCATCGCCTTCGCCCCGCAGACGTCCTGCGTCGCCGGGGCCAAGGAGGTCGTGTGGAGCGACGACGGGGACACCGGCAGCCACTCGCTGCGGTCGGGCACCGTTCCGTGCCAGGTGCCGCCGACCACGCCGACGCCGAACCCGACGCCCACCCCGACGCCCACGCCGACGCCCACTCCGGTCCCGACCCCGACTCCGGCGCCGACCCCGGTCCCGACGGTCAAGCAGCCGGCCGCGGCGAGCGTGTCGAAGGAGAAGGTGCGCGGCCGCGTCGGCGAGCGCGTCAGGGTCACCCTCCGGATCCGGTCCGGAGACCGTCCCGCGACGGGCCTGGTCAAGGTGAAGGTGAAGGGCACGGCGGGCTCGTCCCGGGTGCGGCTGCAGGACGGGAAGGCCGTCATCAGGTTGCCGCGCTTCAAGCGGGCCGGCACCAAGACCGTCTGGCTGAAGTACCTCGGGGACGAGGACACGAAGCGGTCGACGACCACCGTCAAGGCGATCATCTCCGCCTGACGCCACGGGCCGCCGCCGCCCCGACTGCTACCGCGGTCGGTGCGGCGGCGTCCTGCGTCTCCACCTTTGGTAGCAGGCATCCTGAGAAGTTGCTTTGTCGGGAACAGCGACCCGCCCGGGCACGTTTGATCAGGTGTCACCCCGGCTAGAGTGGAGTGACGAAACAGGCGTCGTCACCGCGACGGCGTCGCACTCTCCGGATTGTCCGGAGGTGGCCTCCAAGGAGAGACCATGAAGAGCAACAACCCCGTTTTCGCCCGTTCCGAGGAGTTCAACCGCGCCTCGTCGAGCGCCTACGGAAACCAGACCTACCCCGCCGGTGGAGCCGCTTACCCCGGCTACGGCGAGTCCGACCCGTCCACCTGGGGCACCGGCACGCCCGGCCAGGTCGACCAGGGCCGCATGACGGTCGACTCGGTGGTGCAGAAGACCGCCATCTCGATCGCCCTCGTGTTCGTCGCCGCCTTCGCCACCTGGTGGTGGATCGGTGACCTCACCGAGAGCGCGAACCTGGGCCGCGTCGGCCTGCTGGCCACGGTCGGTGCCGGTGGCGCGTTCCTGCTCTCGCTGGTCAACTCCTTCAAGCGGGTCATCAGCCCCGCCCTGGTGATGGCCTTCGCCGTCCTCGAGGGTGTCGCGCTCGGCGCCGTGAGCAAGCTGTTCGAGGCGTCGTACCCCGGCATCGTCACCAGCGCCGTGCTCGGCACGTTCGCTGCGTTCGCCGGCACGCTGACCGCATACAAGGTGCTCGACATCAAGGTGGGCGACAAGTTCCGCCGCGGTGTCGTGGCCGGCATGTTCGGCATGGTGGGCCTGGGTCTGCTGTCGCTCGTGCTGAGCTTCTTCGGCATCAACACCGGCGTCTACGGCAACGGCGGCATCGGCTTCATCTTCGCGCTCGCCGGCCTCGTGCTCGGTGTCTTCATGCTGATCCTCGACTTCGACTACGTGGAGCAGGGCGTCGCCGCCGGGCTCCCGGAGCGCGAGTCGTGGCGGGCCGCCTTCGGCCTGACCGTCAGCCTGGTCTGGATCTACACCAACCTGCTCCGGATCCTCGCGATCCTGCGTGGCGACTGACCGTCCCCGCACAGCTCCGCCGGCCCGCCCGAGTCGCTCTCGGGCGGGCCGGCGTCATTTCTGCCGGCTGCCGGAGCGGTGCGTGAGCCACCTTTCGCGCGCGCCGGATGTCGCTCACGCACCGCCCACGGCGTACGACGCCTGTCCGGTGCTCGTGGCGGTGACCCACCCACATTCGGAGCTGGAGGAATGTGGGTCACTCACCGCTCGGCGCGGGGGTTCCTGACCCGGTCTCCGGCTCGGTCCCTGACTCGGTCTCCGGCCCGTGGTCCTCGTGGTCCTCGTGCTCGCCCGGCGACTCGGCGTCGGTGGAGGGACGGCGGCGGCGGTGGCGGAGCTCGACCCAGCGGCCGCGGAGGCCACGCTGGTTGCCGCCGACCTCGGTGCCGTCGACCTCGGTGCCGGGCGTGCGCGCGGCGCGTACGGCGGCGGCCGCGACGGGCAGGATCCCCTCGCGTCGCAGCGGCTCGGGCAGCGCCTCGTCGTCGGGCAGCAGGTCGAGCGCGGCGAGGCACGACGGCACGAGGACCGAGGCGAGCTGCTGGTAGCCGTCGGCCGAGGGGTGGAAGCGGTCGGGCCCGAAGAGCACCGCGGGGGCCGCGTCGAACTCGGGGCCGAGGATGTCGCCGAGCGAGACCGAGCGGCCGCCGTTCTCCACGACGGTGATCGTCTGCGCGGCCGCCAGCCGCCGCGACCACTCGCGCGCCACCTGCTTCAGCGGAGGCGGGATCGGGCGGATCGTGCCGAGGTCGGGGCACGTGCCGACGACCACGACGACGCCCTCCTCGCGCAGGCGGCGCACGCCCTCGGCGAGGTGGCGCACGGACGCCGACGGGAGCACGGAGTGCGTGACGTCGTTGGCGCCGATGAGGACGACGGCGAGGTCGGGGTGGGTGGTCAGCGCGTGGTCCACCTGCTCGGCCAGCGCGCTCGACTGGGCGCCGACGACGGCGAAGGAGCGCAGGTGGACGCGCCGGTCGGCCTGATGGGCGAGGCCCGTCGCGAGCTGGGCGCCGGGGGTCTCCTCGACCCGCTCGACGCCGTAGCCGGCGGCGCTGGAGTCGCCGAGCAGCGCGATCCGGATGGCCGGCGCGGGCCGGCCGCGGCCGTACCAGCCGGTCGCGTCGGGCGGGACGTCGTCGGCGTTGCCGATCGCCTTGCGGGCGAACTTCGCCTCGGCGACCAGCAGGCCGTAGAGCCCGGCGCCGAGCACGGAGACCCCGCCCCCGCCCAGGGCGGCGGCCGATGCCAGCTTGCGTGCTGCTCCCGTTGCCCCCACGACTTCATGTTACGGAGCACCGGGTCGGTACATTGACCGGGTGCAGTACGTGAACTCGGTCCTCGACCTGATCGGCAACACCCCGCTCGTCCGGCTCGGCCGGACCCTCGACCTGCCTGACGCCGCCGCGGACGCTCCGCTGGTCCTGGCGAAGGTGGAGTACCTGAACCCCGGCGGGTCGGTGAAGGACCGCATCGCCACACGCATGATCGAGGCCGCCGAGGCCTCGGGCGAGCTCCAGCCCGGCGGCACGATCGTCGAGCCGACCTCCGGCAACACCGGTGTCGGGCTGGCGATGGTGGCCCAGCAGAAGGGCTACAAGTGCATCTTCGTGTGCCCCGACAAGGTCAGCGTCGACAAGCGCAACGTGCTCAAGGCCTACGGCGCCGAGGTCGTGGTCTGCCCGACCGCCGTCGCGCCCGAGCACCCGGACTCCTACTACAACGTCTCGGACCGGCTCGCCTCGCAGCCCGGTGCGTGGAAGCCCAACCAGTACGCCAACCCGCACAACCCGCGCTCGCACTACGAGACCACGGGACCGGAGATCTGGGCGCAGACCGAGGGCCGGATCACCCACTTCGTGTGCGGCATGGGCACCGGCGGCACGATCAGCGGCGTCGGGCGCTACCTCAAGGAGCAGAACCCCGACGTCCAGGTGATCGGCGCGGACCCGGCGGGCTCGGTCTACTCCGGCGGCACCGGCCGGCCCTACCTCGTCGAGGGCGTCGGCGAGGACTTCTGGCCCGACACCTACGACCGCACCGTCGCCGACCGCGTCATCGAGGTCTCCGACGCGGACTCGTTCGCCTTCACCCGCCGCCTGGCCCGTGAGGAGGCGCTGCTCGTCGGCGGGTCCTGCGGGATGGCCGCGTGGGCCGCCCGGCAGGTCGCGCAGGAGCTCGCCGCCGAGGGCCGCACCGACGCCGTCGTCGTGGTGCTGCTGCCGGACTCCGGTCGCGGCTACCTCACCAAGATCTTCAACGACGAGTGGCTCGCCCAGTACGGCTTCGCCACCGGCGACCAGGAGGACCACCGCACGGTCGGCGAGGTGCTGCGCGGCAAGTCCGGCCAGCTGCCCGACCTGGTCCACACGCACCCCAGCGAGACCATCGCCGAGGCCGTGCACATCTTCCAGGAGTACGGCGTCAGCCAGATGCCCGTCGTCCGCGCCGAGCCGCCGATCGTGGCCGCCGAGGTCGCGGGGTCGGTGTCGGTCTCGACGCTCCTCGACGCACTCTTCGCCGGCACGGCCAAGCTCAACGACCCGGTCGAGGACCACATGTCCCCGGCCATGCCGACCATCGGCTCCACCGAGGCGGCCTCCGACGCCGTGTCGCTGCTCGAGAACTCCGACGCCGTGCTGGTGCACGAGGACGGCAAGCCCATCGGCGTGCTCACCCGCCAGGACCTGCTGACCTTCGTGGCCGCCTCGTGAGTGGCGGCACCGTGAAGAGGTTCGCCACGGCCCTGGTCGTCCTCGCCTGCCTCGGGCTGAGCGCGTGCAGCGGCGACGACGTCGACACCAGCTCCGACCCGGTCGAGGTCGAGGTCGGCAAGGCCTTCTCGTGGAACGGCTTCACCGTCGACGACGGCTGGACGCTCGAGGGCGTCGAGCGGTCCGTCAACGGCGACACCGTCACCACGCCCAACGTGAAGGGCACGATCACCAACACCCTCGACGAGGACCGCGCGGCCATCTTCGAGATGGTCTTCTCCGCCGACAGCGACCCGGTCGCGACGATCAGCTGCTCCGCGGCAACGATGGTCAAGGACCAGTCGCAGCAGTTCGAGTGCCCCGGCCTCAGCGCCACGATGCCCGACGACTACGACGCCGTGGTGGTGCAGGAGTTCGTCCGCGACGACGGCTCCAGCTCCAGCTGACGTGGGCGACCTGTCCCTCGAGGTCGTCGGCTTCCTGGTCCTCGCCGCGCTCGTCGCGGGGTTCGTCGACGCCGTCGTCGGTGGCGGGGGACTGGTCCAGCTGCCCGCCCTCCTCATCGGCCTGCCCGGCGCCTCGGTCGTCCAGATCGCGGCGACCAACAAGCTCGCCTCGTTCTGCGGCACCAGCATCAGCGCGGCGACGTACGTCCGGCGCATCCGCCCCGACCCGCGGACCTTCCTGCCGCTGATGCTCGCCGCCGGCCTCGGGTCGGCCGGCGGTGCGCTGGTGGCCTCGCTGATGCCGCGCAGCGCCTTCGACCCGATCATCCTGGTCGTGCTGGTCCTCGTCGGCGGCTACGTCTGGTTCAGGCCGAGCGTCGGCGAGCTGACCCGGCTGCGGTTCCAGGGCGGGCAGCACCTCACCGCCGTCGTGCTCACCGGCCTGACGATCGGCTTCTACGACGGCTCGATCGGGCCGGGCACCGGGTCGTTCCTCGTCTTCGCGCTCGTGGGCCTGCTCGGCTACAACTTCCTCGAGGCCTCGGCCAAGGCCAAGCTCGCCAACTGGGCGACGAACCTCGCCGCGCTCATCGTCTTCATCCCCCAGGGCGCGGTGATCTGGCCACTCGCGCTGGTGATGGCAGCGGCCAACATCACCGGTGGCTACCTCGGCGCGCGACTCGCGATGGCGCGGGGGGCGAGGTTCGTCCGGGCGTTCTTCCTCGTCGTCGTGTCCGGTTTCGTCGTGCGACTCGGAGGCGGCCTCCTCGGCTGGTGGTGACAGGCACAGGCTGCCGCGACCGGTAGCCTCCCTCTCGTGGGAGCAGTGAGCGGGGTCGACAGGTTCCAGCGCCGTCATTCCGTGCTCGGCTTCCCGATCGCGGTGATCTACAAGTACTTCGACGACCAGGGGCCCTACCTCGCCTCGGCGCTGACCTACTACGCCTTCGTCTCGATCTTCCCGTTGATGCTGCTCGGCACCTCGATCCTGGGCCTCTTCCTGCGCGGGGAGCCCCAGTGGCAGGAGCAGATCCTCAACTCCGCGCTCTCGCAGTTCCCGATCATCGGCGACGAGCTCGGCCGCCCCGAGGGGCTCCAGGGCTCCATCCGGGGTGTCGTCTTCGGTGCCCTCGCCGCGCTCTACGGCGCGATGGGCCTCGGGCAGGCACTGCAGAACACCCAGCACGTCGCCTGGTCGGTCCCGCGCAACAGCCGGCCCAACCCGGTCTACGCCCGGGTCAAGACGCTGGTCCTGCTCGTCACGGCCGGCTTCTCGCTGCTCACCGTCACGGTCGTGTCGACGCTCGCCAGCAGCACCGACGTGTTCGGGTCCTTCGTCGCCGACGGCTTCAAGACCTTCCTGCCGCTCATCACGGTCGCCGTCGTCGGGACCTTCCTCACCCTGCTCTTCCGCTTCGCCGCGACCGGCCAGCACTCCTTCTGGCGCGCGGCGCCCGGCGGCTACTCGCTCGCGATCATGTGGCAGGTGCTGCAGATCGGTGGCGCGGCCTACGTCGACAACGTCCTGGTCGACACGTCGTCGATGACCAAGACCTTCGGCCTCGTCCTCGGTCTGATCGGCTTCCTCTGGATCGGCGCCGTCATGGCTGTCCTCGCGATGGAGATCAACGTGGTCGCGGCTCGCCGGCTCTGGCCCCGCGCGCTGCTGACGCCGTTCACCGACAACATCGCGCCCACCGACGCCGACCGCCGCGCCTACGCCCTCTACGCCGGCATGCAGCGGCACAAGGGCTTCGAGAAGGTCTCCGTGACGTGGGACCCGAGCCCGGTCGAGATCAAGGCGGCCGAGCACGAGGACCCGCCGGCCGACGAGCCTGCGCCCGAGCCCGCGCGGTCCGAGGCCGAGTCCGCGCCCGAGCCCGCGCGGTCCAAGGCCGACGACCGGACCGCGTGACGTCGTACGACACCGTGGCGCGAGCCGCGACCGCCGAGGTCGAGGACCGCGGGTCCCGCTTCGTCTGCACGATCCGCCGGGTGGGCGACGAGGACGAGGCGCGGGCGCTGGTCGCCGTGCTGCGGCGTGAGCACCCCGGCGCGCGGCACCACTGCTCGGCCTTCGTGATCGGACCGCGCGGCGAGGTGCAGCGCTCGTCCGACGACGGCGAGCCCGCCGGCACGGCCGGTGCGCCGATGCTCGAGGTCCTCCGGGGCGCGGGTGTCAGCGACGTCGCGGCCGTCGTGACGCGGTGGTTCGGTGGGACGCTGCTCGGGGCCGGGGGACTGGTGCGCGCCTACGGCGACGCCGTCCGCGCCGCCCTCGCCGAGGCCGGGACCCTCCGGCGGTCGCTGCTCACCGAGCTGGCGCTCGACCTCGACCACGCGGACGCCGGCCGGGTCGAGGGTGAGTTGCGCTCGCGTGGCGTGACCGTCCTCGAGGTGGCGTACGACGCCCGCGTCCGGTTGTTGCTCGCCGCTCCTGCGTCGGAGGTGGAGCGGGTCACCGACCTCGTCGCCGCCGCGACCGGGGGCGCGGCCGCGCCGGCCCCCGTCGGAGAACGCTGGATCGACGCCCCCGGCTGATCGGGACGCCCTCGCGGGAACGAGCACGGCGCAGGGCCCGTCCCAGACCCATGGATGCCATGGCGCGCGGTGATCTCCGGGTGTTGCGCAACATCGTCGCCGTGCTCGTGCTGGTGACCCTGGTCGCGGGTGCGGTCGTGTGGTGGTCGTCCTCGCCGGGCGTGACCTCCCGGCGTGAGCTCGACCAGGCCAGGGCGCGGTGGGCCGAGCGGGAGCCCACGAAGTACTCGTTCGTGATCTCCAGCTGCAGCGGGATGTGCATCGCGTGCCCGTGGCGCATCACGGTCCTGGACGGAGAGCCAGTCGCCGTCGAACGCGCAGGCGGTGACCGCGGGTGCGGCGCGCCACCCACCGTCGAGCAGGCGAGCACGATCGACACCCTGCTGGACACGGCCGACCAGGAGCGGGCCCGGCTCTTCGGCCACACCTGGGTCGCGTACGACGCCCACTGGGGGATCCCGGTCCGCTTCGAGGACACCTGCACCGATGCCGACTGCGGCAGCGGGACCTCGATCTACGACTTCAGGGTCCTGGCTGAGTGAGGTCCGTCAGTCGACGTCGCCGTCGACGTAGACCCAGCGGCCGGCACGCCGCTCGAAGCGGCTGACCTCGTGCATCGAGCCGCCCTCCCACGACGCCACGAACTCGACGGTGTCGTCCTCGGCCGCGACGATCCGCAGCCCGGTCCACCGGGTGCCCGGGTCGGGACGGAGGTCGTCCGGCCGGGTCCGCGGGTGCCAGGTCCGGAAGAGGTGGCCGGCGTCGCCGCGGACGTGGGCGGTGTAGCGCGAGCGCATGAGCTGCTCGGGCGTCGCCGCCTGCACGGCGTTGGCCAGCAGCGGCCCGCAGCAGGCGTCGTACGGCCTCCCGGACCCGCACGGGCAGCTCGGTGTCAGCACGTCGCCGAGGGTAGCCGGAGGCCGCGGTCTAGCCTCCGGGCATGACGACCAACGGGGGAACACCGGCGCTCGACGCCCTGGCCGAGCTGGCGCGACAGCAGGCGGAGAAGGACGGACTCGAGGCCCGGCTCGACGTCGCCCGGACGCGGCTGTCGGCCGCGGACGACCGGGCGGGCACGGCCACGATGCGGCTCGACTCGGAGCTCGACGACGTGGCGCGGCTGGAGCAGGTCTCGATGACCCGCATCCTCGCCACGCTGCGGGGCCGGCGCGACCAGGACCTCGATCGCGAACGGGCCGAGGCGGAGGCCGCGCGCTGGACCGCCGCCGAGGCGGAGGAACGGCGACGAGCGGCCGAGGTCGAGGTGGACGGCATCGCGGCGCGGCTGGCGTCGTTCGGTGACCTGACCGCCCGCCGGGTGGAGCTGCTCGCGCAGCGCGAGGCGGAGGTCGCCGCCGACCCGTCGAGCCGTGCGACGGCGGCGCGGCTGGAGGAGGTGGCGACCGCGCTGGGCGAGCGGGCCGCCGAGGCCGTGCAGGTCGACGAGGCGGTCGAGGCCGCCCGGGTCGCCGCGGAGTGCCTCGACCGGGCCGCGCGCCACCTGGGCAGCGCGGGCAGCTGGTCGACGTACGACACGTTCTTCGGCGGCGGCTTCTTCAGCGACATGGCCAAGTACGACAACCTCGACCGGGCGGCCGTCCTGATGCGCCAGGCCGACGGCGCCCTGGGCCACCTGGCCACCGAGCTCGCCGACGTCGGCATGTCGTCGGTCGGCGGCATCGAGGTCAACCAGCTCACCAGCTTCTTCGACGTCTGGTTCGACAACATCTTCAGCGACTGGGCCGTGCGGGACCGGATCCGGGAGGCGAGCGGCCGGGTCGAGCGGGCCCGGGCCGGCGTCACGCAGACGCTCGAGACGCTAGGTGGACGACGTACGACCTGTCTCGAGGCCTCCCGCCGGCTGGCCGAGGAGCGCGAGGAGCTGCTCGGGGCATAAGCAGTGGCGGGTCTTGTGTTGCAGTGTAATCATGTAAGCAACGCAAGAAGGAGAATGCTCATGATGACCCGAGACAACGACGACGACAGCCGCGGCGAGGGCCGCGGACGACGCGGCGAGCGGGGAGAGCGCGGCGAGCGCCGCGGCCCCCGGAGTGAAGGACGCGGTGAAGGCCGCGGTGAAGGACGCGGTGGGGGACGGGGCGAGCGCGGCGAGGGCCGCGGTCGCCGTGGTGGGTGGCAGGTCGCCGACCTGCCGCCGGCCGACGACGCCGCCGACTGGTTCCGCGGGCGGTTGCCCGAGGGCTGGTTCAGCGAGATCGAGGTGACCGCCGACCGTGAGGAGATCACGGTACTCGGCACCCTGGCCGACGACACCGCCGACGGCGCCGAGGCGGAGGGCCGCATCGGCCGGTTCCGCTCCGAGACCAAGGCCGAGCGCATCGAGATCGCGCTCGAGGCGCAGTCTCGCTACCAGCGCAAGGTGTCGTGGGGGGTGCGGCTCGGCGAGACCGAGGCACTCTTCACCCACGTCGCCGCGCCGGTGATGACCCGGCTCCGCCAGCCCGAGCGACAGGTGCTCGACACCCTCGTCGACGCCGGCGTCGCCCGGTCCCGGTCCGACGCCCTCGCGTGGTCGGTCCGCCTCGTCGGCGAGCACGCCGAGGAGTGGCTGGGCCAGCTGCGTGGCGCGATGGCCGAGGTCGACAAGCTGCGCGGCGAGGGCCCGACCCTCTGACCGACCAGCGGACCCGACGACGACCGCCCCGCTCCTCGCGAGCGGGGCGGTCCGTCGTATTGCGGTGTTCGGTCCGTCGGCTCGCGCACTACGGTGCGGGCATGACGATCGAGCGCCCGTCCCCGTCCTACAGCGACACCGAGGTCGGGATGCTGCGCTCCTACCTCGACCACTTCCGTGCCACGATCCGGCTGCAGGCGAGCGGGCTCACCGCCGCCCAGCTCGACCAGACGCTCCCGCCGAGCGACCTGACCCTGGGCGGGATGCTCAAGCACCTCGCCTACGTGGAGGACTACTGGTTCTCCTACAACCTCGGCGCCCACGAGCCGTCCCCGCCGTGGGACACCGCGCCCTGGGACGACGACGCCGACTGGGACTGGCACAGCGCTGCCGGAGCCGACTTCGACGAGCTCGACGCGCTGCTGGTGGCCGCGATCGCCCACTCCGACGCGTGCCTCGACGCGGCCCTGGCAGCCGACCCCGACCTCGGGCGCCCGGTCGCCCGCCCGCGCGACCCGGCCAAGGGCGGGACCGCCACCGTCCGCTGGGTGCTGGTGCACATGGTCGAGGAGTACGCCCGCCACGCCGGCCACGCCGACCTGATCCGCCAGTCCATCGACGGCGCGACCGACGTCTAGGCCGGGTACGTCTCGGGCGTACGACAGTGGAGCCAGCGGCCCGACCTAACGGCCGTGCGCTCCACTGTCGCTCCCGGGGCGCGGACTTCGAGCGCACTCCACGTTGACGGGCAGGTCTAGCGTGGAAGACGTGACCCAGCAGCAGAACGACCAGCGCAGCCAGCACCCCGACGCCAGCACCGTCGGCCAGCTCCGTGAGAGCGGCCACCAGCTCAGGACGCTCCGCCAGGAGCTCCGCGACAACCTCCTGACCCGCCTGGCCGCCGGCGACGACCCGTGGCCGGGCCTCCACGGCTTCTCCGAGACCGTCATCCCGCAGGTCGAGCGCGCCCTCCTCGCGGGCCACGACATCGTGCTGCTCGGCGAGCGCGGCCAGGGCAAGACCCGGCTGCTGCGCTCGCTGGTGGGCCTGCTCGACGAGTGGACGCCGGTGATCTCGGGCTCCGAGCTCGGCGAGCACCCCTACGAACCCATCACCGTCACGTCACAGCAGGCGGCCGCCACCTACGGCGACGACCTCCGCATCTCGTGGAAGCACCGCGACGAGAGGTACGCCGAGAAGCTGGCGACGCCGGACACGTCGGTCGCCGACCTGATCGGCGACGTCGACCCGATGAAGGTGGCCGAGGGCCGCCACCTCGGCGACCCCGAGACCATCCACTTCGGGCTGATCCCGCGCAGCCACCGCGGCATCGTCGCGATCAACGAGCTGCCCGACCTCGCCGAGCGCATCCAGGTCGCGATGCTCAACGTGATGGAGGAGCGCGACATCCAGATCCGCGGCTACATCCTCCGGCTCCCGCTCGACGTCCTCGTCGTGGCCAGCGCCAACCCGGAGGACTACACCAACCGCGGCCGGATCATCACCCCGCTCAAGGACCGCTTCGGGGCCGAGATCCGCACCCACTACCCGCGCGAGGTGGAGGAGGAGATCGCCGTCATCGAGCAGGAGGCCGACCTCGTCGCCGAGGTGCCGGCGTACCTCCTCGAGGTGCTCGCCCGCTTCACCCGCCACCTGCGCGACTCGCAGTCCGTCGACCAGCGCTCGGGCGTCAGCGCCCGCTTCGCCATCGCCGGCGCGGAGACCATCGCGGCCGCCGCGCTGCACCGCGCGACCACGCAGGGCGAGGAGCAGGCCGTGGCCCGCGTCGTCGACCTCGAGACCGCGGTCGACGTGCTCGGCGGGAAGATCGAGTTCGAGACCGGCGAGGAGGGCCGTGAGACCGAGATCCTCACCCACCTCCTGCGCACCGCGGTCGCGGAGGCGGTGCGGGCGCACCTGGCCGGCATCGACCTGCGGCTGCTCGTCGAGGCGATCGAGGAGGGCGCGATGGTGAGCACCGGCGCCCGTGTCGGCGCCCGCGACTTCCTCGCCGGACTGCCGGTGCTGGGCGAGTCCGACCTCTACGACGAGGTGTGCGACCGGCTCGGCGCGACCAACGACGGCGAGCGCGCCGCCGCCCTCGAGCTCGCGCTGGAGGGCCTCTACCTCGCCCGCAAGATCGGCAAGGACACCGACGCAGGGGAGACCGTCTATGGGTGACTCCGTCGTCACCCTGCGACCCGCCACCGGGCACGACATCCCGGGCTTCGTCGCGCTCGGTCGCGCCGTGGTGCCGCCGACCTACGGCCCGATCGACGCGGCGTACGCCCAGCGGATGATCGACGAGTGGTGGACGCCCGAGGTGTTCACCCGGTCGATGCAGACCAACACCCACCTCGTCGCCGAGGCCGACGGCGAGGTTGTCGCGCTGGCCAACCTGGGCCGGCTCTCGCGGTCCTACCGGGCCTTCCCGCACGTCACGGACGACCGCGAGGTGATGTGGAAGCTCTACGTCCACCCCGACCACCAGGGTCGCGGGATCGGCGGCCGGCTGCTCGCCGAGATCGAGTCGCTCGTCGAGGGTGACGAGCTGTGGCTCGAGGTCGTCGACGGCAACGACGCGGCCTTCGCCTTCTACCGCGCCCACGGCTTCGAGGAGGTCGAGCGCGTCGCCGACGACGAGTGGCCCGACGACGTGTGGATGAAGAAGGTGCTGGCCCGATGAGCCGCTTCCGGAAGTACGACGGTGGCGACCCGCTCGCCCCGCCGGTGGACCTCGCGGAGGCGCTCGACGCGATCGGCCAGGACGTGATGGCGGGTTACTCGCCGGAGCGCGCGATGCGGGAGTTCCTGCGCCGTGGCGGGTCCGACCAGGCCGGGCTCGACGAGCTCGCCCGGCGCGTCGCGGAGAAGCGTCGCGAGATTCTCCAGCGCAACAACCTCGACGGCACCATGCAGGAGGTCAAGGAGCTCCTCGACCAGGCCGTCCTGGCCGAGCGCGGGCAGCTCGCCCGCGACATCACGATGGACGACGCCGACCGCGACTTCCGCGAGATGGTGCTCGACAACCTGCCGACCTCGACGCCGGCCGCGGTGAGCGAGCTGGCGTCCTACGACTGGAGGTCCTCCGAGGCCCGCGAGGCCTACGAGCAGATCAAGGACCTGCTCGGCCGCGAGCTGCTCGACCAGCGCTTCGCCGGGATGAAGCAGGCGCTCGAGGGGGCGACCGAGGAGGACCGGCAGGCCGTCTCGGAGATGCTCTCCGACCTCAACGACCTGCTCGAGAAGCACGCGTCCGGAGGGGTCAGCGACGAGGAGTTCGCCGACTTCATGGACAAGCACGGCGACTTCTTCCCCGACTCACCGCAGGACATGGACGAGCTGCTCGACCAGCTCGCCCAGCGTGCCGCGGCGGCCCAGCGGATGATGAACTCGATGACGCCAGAGCAGCGCCAGGAGCTGATGGAGCTCTCGCAGCAGGCGTTCGGCTCGCCGCAGCTGATGGAGCAGCTCGCCCGGATGGACGCGAACCTCCAGGCGCTGCGGCCCGGTGAGGACTGGTCGGGCTCGGAGAGCTTCGAGGGCGAACAGGGGATGGGGCTCGGTGACGGCACCGGTGCCCTGCAGGACCTCGCCCAGCTCGACGCGCTCGCCGACCAGCTCGCCCAGTCGCACCACGGCGCCCGGATGGACGACGTCGACCTCGACGCGCTGGCCGACCAGCTCGGTGCGGATGCCGCGGTGTCGGCGAAGACGCTGCAGGAGCTCGAGCGCGCGCTGCGCGACAGCGGCTACCTCAAGCGCGGCTCGGACGGCGAGCTCCGGCTCTCGCCCAAGGCGATGCGCCAGCTCGGCAAGGCACTGCTGAGCGACGTCGCCGACCGGATGAGCGGTCGCAGCGGCGCCCGCGAGACGCGGACGACGGGCCTCGCCGGTGAACCCTCCGGCGCCACCCGGCGCTGGGAGTTCGGCACCACCGAGCCCTGGGACGTGCCCCGCACGATCACCAACGCGGTGCTGCGGCAGGGCGGCGCCACCCCCGTGCGGATCCAGGTCGACGACATCGAGGTCACCGAGACCGAGGCCCGCACCCAGGCGGCCGTCGCACTGCTGGTGGACACGTCGTTCTCGATGGCGATGGACGGGCGCTGGGTGCCGATGAAGCGGACCGCGCTCGCCCTGCACCAGCTCATCCGCTCGCGCTTCCGCGGCGACGACCTCCAGCTGATCGCCTTCGGCCGGCACGCGCAGGTGATGGAGATCGAGGAGCTCACCGCGCTCGACGCGAAGTGGGACAAGGGGACCAACCTCCACCACGGGCTGCTGCTCGCGAACCGCTTCTTCCGCAAGCACCCCAACGCCCAGCCGGTGCTGCTGATCGTCACCGACGGCGAGCCGACGGCCCACCTCGAGCAGGACGGCGAGGTCTGGTTCTCCTACCCGCCGCACCCGCTGACGATCGCGCAGTCGGTGAAGGAGCTCGACGCCTCCGCGCGCCTCGGCGCGCAGGTGACCTTCTTCCGGCTCGGGGAGGACCCGGGGCTGGCGCGCTTCATCGACTCGATGGCCCGTCGGGTCGACGGCCGGATGGTCAGCCCCGAGCTCGACGACCTCGGTGCCGCGGTCGTCGGGTCCTACCTCGGCTCGCGCGGCCCGGCGTCGTCGTACCGCGAGCAGTTCGGTGACTGGTACGGCGGTGGGCGCGGCTTCTGGGTCTAGGAGCCGGCGGCCTCGAGCATCCGCACGAGCTCGGCGCCCATGTGCTGGATCACGGCGTCGAGGGCCTTCTTCGGGCGGACCATCACGGTGAAGTCGACGATCCGGCCGTCGGCGTCCCACGTGATCATGTCGACGCCGGACACGTCGAGGCCGCCGACCTCCGACCGGAACTGGAGCACCGCCGAGTCGTCGCCGAGCCACTCGCGCTCGTAGGTCAGGTGCGGGCCGAGGACGGTGAAGGCGGCGGTGAGGTAGCCGACGACCGTGTCGCGGCCCTCCTGCGACGTGTGGACCGCGGGGCTGCGGAAGACCGCGTCCTCGGCGACCAGCGCAGGGAGGCCGGCGGGGTCGCGGCTCGCGACGACGGCGTGCCAACGGGCGAGGGCGTCTGCAGCATCCTGGGAGGCGGGCATGGTCGCCATCGTGCCACCCACGGCTTCGCCGTCTGACAGGCTGGCGCGGTGGACCTGCGCGACCTGCCCCCCGTCGTGTGGGCGCTCGCGGTGGCACGGTTCGTGTCGTCGGCGTCGTCGTTCACGATGCTCTTCCTCACGCTCTACCTCACCGGCCCGCGCGACCTCTCGACCACGACCGCCGGCCTGCTCGCCGGATCGGTCGGCGTCGGCATGCTGGCCGGCTACTTCACCGGTGGCCGCTGGGGCGACCGGTTCGGCCACCGCCGCGTGCTGCTGACCGCGAGCTCCGCCGGCGGCCTGATGCTCGTGGCCGTCCCGTTCGTGCCCCTGTGGGTGCTATGGGTGCTCCTGCCCGTCCAGAACTACCTCGCCGCGACCGGCGGGGTGTCCTCGGGGGCGCTGTCCGCGCTCGCGGTGCCCCGCGGCCGGCGTCGTACGTCCGTCGCGGTCGGCCGCGCGGCCTCCAACGCCGGGTTCGTGCTCGGGCCACCGCTCGGGGCGCTGCTGGTGACGTGGAGCTACGACGCGATGTTCGTCGTCGACGGCCTCGCCGTGATCGTCGTGAGACTGGCGCTGAGCCGGGTGCTGCCGAAGGACGCGCCCGACGTCGCCGACCACGACGCGCCGCGCGGCGGCTTCCTCCGGGCGGTGCGGGCGGACAGGGCCCTGATGGTCCTGATGGTCGGCGTGGTGCTGGTCGACCTCGTCTACCGCCAGCTCTACTCGACGCTCCCGCTCCACCTGCGCGACTCCGGGCAGCCGGTGTGGCTCTACGCGACGGTGATCGCGGTCGGCTCCGGGCTGATCCTGCTCCTGGAGATCCCGGTCACGCAGTGGCTGCAGGGGCGCGCAGCACACGGCGTCATCGCGCTCGGCTACGCGCTCGTCGGTGTCGGGACGGCGATGTTCGCGCTGCCGGTCACGGTCGTGTCGGTGCTGCTCGCGATGGTCGTGCTGACTGCGGGGGAGATCCTCTACAAGACCACCGCCACGGCCCACGTGCTCGACCAGGCGCCCGACCACCTCGTCGGCCAGTACCAGGGCCTCTACACCGGCGCCGCCACCTCCGGCACCCTCCTCGCCGCCCCTGTGGGGACGGCGATCTACGCCGCCGCGCCCGGCCTGCTCTGGCCGGTCATGGCCGTGGTCGCCCTCGCCGCGTCGGCGTTCGTGCTGCTGTCGCGACGAGCCGCGTCGCGGTAGGGCAGCGTCAGTCGGCGAAGCCGGGCAGCGACTCCTCGAGGATCTCCCGGAAGGGCGCGGTGGCGTCGAGCTGGCTGAGCAGGCCGATGGCGCCGATCCACGTGCGGTGGATCAGCAGGTAGGACGTCGGCAGGTTGAGCTTCATGGCGAGGGTGAAGGCCTCCGAGCGGGGGTCGTTGACGCGCTCGAACTGCTCGCGCATCCACTCGCGGGTGAAGGTGAAGCGCTCCTGGGCGGCGGGCTCGACGAAGGGGGCGAGGTAGGTCATGACCTGCTGGGGGTCGACCTCGATGCGGTCCTTGATGAACCCCTCGGCGCGCAGTCCGGCGACGAGCGACTGGTCGTCGTTGTCCAGCGCGATGCGCATCAGGCGGCCGGTGGCGGGCGGCATCCCGCCGCCCTCGAGCCGGGCCACGGCGCCGAAGTCGAGGACGCCGAGCCGGCCCAGGCCGCCGTCGGGTGCCGGCAGGACGCGGAAGTTGCCGGGGTGCGGGTCGGCGTGGAGCATCCCGGTGCGCCGGGGTCCCTCGAAGAGGAACCGCACGAAGATCTCGCCGTAGTGGTCGCGCTCCTCCCGGGTGCCCTCGCGGATGAGGTGGGCCAGCGAGTAGGGCGAGTCCATCCACTCCGTCACGAGCACCTGCTCGCCGACGGCGACGACGTCGGGCACGCAGATCTGCGGGTGGTCGGCGAAGGCCTCGGCGTAGGCCGCCTGCGCCTCCGCCTCGAGGCTGTAGTCGAGCTCGTCGGCGGCCCGGGCCTGCAGCTCGGCGACCAGCGGCTTGATGTCGAGGCCGGGGAAGACGGGGGCCACCCCGCGGGCGAGGCGCGAGATCTGGCGCAGGTCGGACATGAGGGCCTCGCCGGCACCGGGGTACTGCACCTTGACCGCGACGTCGCGCTCGCCGGCGCCGGAGCCGTCGTCCCAGCGGCCCCGGTGGACCTGGCCGATCGATGCGGCGGCCGTCGGCGCACCGTCGAGCCAGACGAGGCGGTCCTTCCAGTCGGCACCGAGGTGGGTCGCCAGCTGCTCGCGGACGGTCGAGGTGGGCATCGGGGGAGCGGAGTCCTGGAGGGCGGTGAGGTGCTCGCGGTAGGGCGCGGCGAGGTCCTCGGGCAGCGCCGACTCGAGCACGCTGAGCGCCTGGCCGAACTTCATCGCACCGCCCTTGAGCTCGCCCAGCGTGCGGAAGAGCTGCTCGGCCGTGCGCTGCTGGAGCTCGTTCGCCACGGACTCCGCGGACCTGCCGCCCAGGCGCTTGCCGAGCCCGAGGGCCTGACGACCGGCGTAGCCCAGGGGCAGCGCCGCGAGCCGCGCGGTGCGCGCGGCGGCCTTGCGGGGCAGCTCGGTCATGCACCCATCATCCACCGCGGGGCAATCCGGTCGTCGGCGGCCGCCGAACAGCCCGTGCAGATGCCTCCCAGGACGGGCGTGACCCCGCGCGCCGTACGTCGTTGAGTGGGCGACGACTCGACACCTCGGGAACCTCGGGAGACCACCGTGAACCTCAAGCCCCTGCTCGCCTGCGCGGCGAGCGTGCTCGCCGCCTCGGCGACCTTCGCCGTCGCCGGCACCGCCCAGGCCGCGCCCGACGCGAGTGCCCCGGCCAACCTCAGCTCCTTCCTGACCCAGCAGCTGACGGGCCTCACCGGCAGGACGACGGTGATGGTCCACGGCAGCTCGATCGCCGCCGCCCGCCAGGCCGTGGCCGCGACCGGGATGCGGAAGACCGGCGAGTTCACGGGCATCGGCGTCGTCATCGCCAATGCCACCAGGAGCCAGATCCAGTCCGTGCGCACCGCACCCGGGGTGACCTACGTCGAGGGTGGCGCGCAGCCGATCACGTTCGCGCAGGAGACCTCGAACACCGCGACCCGCGGCGCCGAGGCGGCCTCCACGCTGACGGGCGCCGACGGCTCCGCACTGACCGGCAAGGGCGTGAGCGTCGCCGTGATCGACTCCGGCGTCGACCCGACCCACCCCTACCTCAAGGAGGCCGACGGCTCGAGCGCGGTCGTGGCCAACCTCAAGGCGCTGTGCGAGCCGCTGACCGAGACCTGCTCGGTCCAGAAGCTGCCGAACGTCGTCGACACCGACACCCTGTCGGTCGGCGGCCACGGCACGCACGTCAACGGCATCGTCGCCGGTCGCCCGACCACGCTGAGCGACGGCGCCAGGCTCCAGGGCGCCGCTCCGGGCGCCAAGCTCGTCTCCATCTCGACCGGCGCCGCGATCGTGATCCTCGGCGCCGACTCGGCCCTCAACTGGGTCCTCGAGAACCACGCGGCACCGTGCGGGGCCGGCGTACCCGCCTCCACGTGCCCGCCGATCAAGGTCACCAACAACTCCTACGGCCCGACCGGCGGGGGTGCCTTCGACCCCGAGTCGGCCACCGTCAAGCTGCAGCGGGCGCTCGCGGCCGAGGGCGTCGTGACCGTGTGGGCCGCCGGCAACGACGGCGGTGACGGCTCCGCGAGCCTCACCAACCCGCCCGGCCAGGACCCGACCGGTGGCATCCTCTCGGTCGCGTCCTACTACGACCAGGACACCGGCACCCGGGACGGCGTGGTCTCCGAGTTCAGCTCGCGCGGCCTGTCCACCGACGCCTCGACCTGGCCGGACATCTCCGCGCCGGGCGAGAACATCACCTCGTCGTGCCGGCTCTACCTCGTCATCTGCGCCACCGGGCTCGACCCGCAGAACGGCCCCGGCGTCCTCGACATCGGCACCTTCAACACGATCAGCGGCACGTCGATGGCCGCCCCGCACGTCGCGGGCATCGTCGCCCAGCTGTTCCAGGCCCGACCGAGCGCGACCCCCGCCGAGATCGAGCAGGCGCTGAAGGTCTCGGCCCACAAGTTCACGGACGGGGCTGCCTACCAGCCCGGTCCCCTCGGCACCACGTCCTACGACAAGGGCTACGGCCTGGTCGACGTCGTGGCTGCGGTCGCCGCCCTGGGGTAGCCACAGGGTGCGGATCGACTTCCCTCTCCAGGGGGAACCACCGTGCAACAGGGGCGCGGTGGAAGGACGGGCAGGAGTCACAGGGGCTCCTGCCCGTCCTGCCATCTCGGCACGGGTCCCGGTCGGATCTCTGCGAGGGTGGGCGGCATGGAGATCGAGTTCGCCGGGGAGGTCGTCGAGTGGCGCGGCCCCGCGCCGTACTTCTTCGTCCGGCTTCCGCTGGACGCCGCCGACCTCGTCGAGGACGTCAAGGCCGAGGTCGTCTACTGGGGCGTCGTGCCCGTCGTCGCGCAGATCGGCGACACCGAGTTCGAGACCGCGATGTTCCCGCGCGAGGAGACCTGGTTCCTGCCCGTGAAGGTGGCCGTGCGGAGGGCCGAGGAGGTCGAGCTCGGCGACGTCGTCGAGGTGCGGATGCAGGTCGGCCGCGACTGACCGGCCCCTCGGGTCCTCTTTCGCCATTCCACGTACGCCGCGGGTGCGGACGTGAAATCGTCCGTCTGTCAGCGCACGGGTAGAGGACGGATCGGGTTTCGGGTGGAGACGCACGCACCGCTGGTTTCGACGGCGGCGACCCGGAGGACGGTGATCGCGGCCGGTGCCGCCACCGTCGTCACGGTCGCCGCACCTGACATCGCCGAGGCCGCCACGGCTCCGAAGCGCGCGCGTTTCGAGAAGCTCGTCGGCGAGACCTTCGAGGCGACCCTGGGCGGTCGCACGCTCAAGCTGCGCCTCGACGCCGTCGAGGACGGCGACTACCGGCCGCGCGGCTTGAAGGGCAAGAAGCTCGCCAAGTGGCGCCGGAAGTCCTACGTCCTGGTCTTCAGCACGCGCGCCACGGCCGAGCAGGGCACCTGGAGCCTCAAGACCCGGCGCTCGCACCGCTTCCGGCTCTTCCTGGTGCCGGGCATGCCGGCCGCCAAGGGCAAGCGCACTCAGGTCACTGCCACGTTCAACGGATGGAGGGGCTGATGGGTCAGCCGTACGTCGGCGAGCTGCGGATGTTCGCGGGCAACTTCCCCCCGATGGGCTGGATGTTCTGCGAGGGTCAGGTGCTCCCCATCTCCGAGAACCAGACGCTCTTCACCCTCATCGGCACCACCTACGGGGGTGACGGGCAGTCGACCTTCGCGCTGCCCGACCTGCGCGGCCGGCTGCCCATGCACGCGGGCACCTCGCAGGGTGGCACCACCCACACGCTGGCCGAGACCGGTGGCGTCGAGGAGGTGACGCTCACTGCCAACCAGGTCCCTGCCCACTCGCACGGCCTCCCCGTGTCGTCCACGGCTGCCAGCAGCCGGTCGGCGGTGGGTGGCGTGCCTGCGGCGACGGCCGCCGAGGCGCCGTGGGCGACCGCGGGACCGACCGAGGCGATGACGACCTCCACGGCTGCCGGCGGTTCCCAGCCGCACACCAACATGCAGCCCTACCTCTGCGTGAACTTCATCATCTCGCTCTTCGGCGTCTTCCCGCCGCAGAGCTGAACCGGACGGAAATCCCTCGTGGCCAGTGAGCCCTTCGTGGCTGAGATCAACCTCTTCCCGTTCAACTTCTGCCCCAAGGGTTGGGCGTGGTGCAACGGGCAGCTCTTGCCGATCTGGCAGAACACCGCCCTCTTCTCGTTGCTCGGCACCACGTACGGCGGCGACGGCAAGAGCACGTTCGCGCTGCCCAACCTCAACGGCAACGTCGCGATGCACCCCAACCAGGGGCCTGGTCTCTCGCTGCACGACCTCGGTGAGACCAGCGGCACCGAGAGTGTGACCCTGCTGCAGTCCGAGATCCCGGTGCACGCCCACCAGGTCAACGCATCGACCGTGGTCGGCACGTCCGCCAACCCCGTCACGGCCTACCCGGGCACCACCGAGCTCCCTGTCTTCCACTCGGCGACCTCTGCCAACGGGCCACTGCAGCCGGCCGGTGGCGACCAGCCGCACAACAACATGCAGCCTTACCTGACCCTCTACTACGCGATCGCGCTCCAGGGCGTGTTCCCTCCGCGTTGGTGAAAGGACCCTTCGATGCTCGAACCGTTCCTCGGTGAGATCCAGTGGGTCTCCTTCAACTTCCCACCCAAGGGCTGGGCCTTCTGCAACGGCCAGCTGCTCCCGATCAACCAGAACCAGGCGCTCTTCTCCCTGCTGGGCACGATGTACGGCGGCAACGGCCAGACCAACTTCGCGCTGCCCAACCTCCAGGGCCGCGTCATCGTCGGCGCGGGCAGCCACGTCCTCGGTCAGACGGGCGGCGAGGAGGCGCACGCGCTCACCCAGGCCGAGATGCCGCGCCACTCGCACGGCTACGCGGTGTCCGACCACCGCGGTACGACCGGTGACCCCGGTGCGCCGTCCGGCACGGCGTTCGCCAGTGGCGAGACCGTCTACACCGCACCGAGCGCCTCCAACGGCACCTTCCACCCGGCGACGGTCGGCAACGTCGGCGGCAGCCAGCCGCACACCAACCTGCAGCCCTACCTCACGCTCAACGCGATCATCGCCCTCGTGGGCATCTTCCCCTCGCAGAACTGACCGGCCACCGCCGACCTCCCTCGATGCTCACCTCAAGGACACCCGTGCCTCTCCGCCACCGCCTCGCCGGGGTCACCGCACTGACCCTGGCCGCCTCGCTGCCCGCCCTCGTCCAGGCGCCCGCCCACGCCGGCGCGCTCGGCGCGGGCGAGACCGTCATCTCCGGCGCGACGACAGCTGTCGGCGTGGGCGAGTCCGTCGCGGCCGGGCTGCACGACGGCCGCACCCTCGTGGTCTGGGAGGGCGCGCGCAACGTCGCCAGCGGCAACACGCAAGGAGTGAAGCGCGAGGTCTACGGCCGCATCCTCGACGCCTCGGGCGCGGCCACCGGCCCGATCACCCTCCTCGCCTCGATGGGCGCCACGGACGACGCGACGCAGGACGCGACCGACCCGGCCGTCGCCACGCTGCCCGACGGCAAGGTGGCGCTGGTCTTCGCCGGCGACGTGCTCGCCGACACCACCGGGGCTCCGACGCCGACCGACACCACGAGCTGGCAGGTGCTCGGCGGCATCCTCGACCCCGGTGCTCTCACCAAGATCACGCCGACCGCGCTGACAGCGGTCGCGCCCACCAACCCGGCGTACGACCAGCAGCACCCCGACGTCACCCTCGACCAGGGCCAGCTCCGCGTCGTCTGGGACGGCGACACGGCCACGACCGGCGACGGCACCTACGGCGTCTGGACCACGCGAGTCCCGTTCGACCTGTCCGGCACCCCGACCATCACGCAGGTCGGCACCGGCACCCGGCCGCGGGTCGCGTCGGTGAACCTCGGCGGCCAGCGCGCGGCGATCATCTGGGAGGGCGCAGGCCCGGAGCGTCGCATCCAGGTGGCGCGCGTGACCAACGGTGTCGTCACGACAGTGCCGTCGATCGGCGCCTCGGCCCCGGCCGGCGCGGCGATCGAGCAGCTCTCACCGGACATCCGCGGTGGCAGTGACTACCGGGTCGTGTGGTCGTCCAACAGCGCGGGCAGCGGCTACCAGGTCTTCACCGCGCTCTTCGGCGACAACTACGTCGCCGACGCCGGCACGGCCGTCACCTCCGGCGCCCACGACACGTGGCCGACCGTCGCAGGTGACCCGGCCCAGGGCCAGGACGTCATCAGCTTCGCGCGGCGTACGTCGACCGCCGGCACCGGCCACTACGAGGTGATGTCCGGCCGCGTGTCGGGCACCTCCCTGGTCGATCTCGCCCAGGTCAGCACGACCGACGCGGACATGTCCTACGACAACGCCGAGTCGATGCGCCCGGCCCTCGCCACCTACCTCACCGGTGCGGTCCAGCACGTCTGGTCGCGGGTGCGCTCCGACGCTGTCCCCGGAGTGGCGATCCGCCGCTCGGCCGCGCTCGTCGACCTCGCCACGACCATCTCGGTCTCGCCGGCCAGGCCGAGCCCCGCCCGCGCCGGCGTCAACGCCGCGGACACCGTCACCGTGACCGTCGGCTACGGCACGACGGCCGCCTCGGTGGGCAGGGTCGCGAGCCGGCTCACCCTGGCGTTCCCGGGCTTCACCCAGACCGGCAGCACCGTCACCGGGCCCGCGGTGTTCTCCGCGGGCGGCTGGGACGTCCCGGCGATGAACCCGGGCGCCGGCGGCACGATCACGCTGACCGGGTCCCTGGACGCGGCCGCCGAGGGCACGGTCCGCACCGCCACGGCCACGGTCGCTCCCGTCGGGCTCGTCGTCGACGACCCGGCGACCAACGACACCGCGACCGCCAGCACCACCGTCGACTACGCGCCGCAGGTCACCGGCATCACCCGGTCGGGGAGCACGCCGACCAACGCGTCCAGCGTGGCCTGGCAGGTCACCTTCGACCAGGTCGTCTCGGGCGTGCTGCTCGACGACTTCCAGCTCGCCACGACCGGCGGGCTCTCCGCCACGCTCGCCTCGGTCACCTGCGCCGGCGCCTCGTCGACCACCTGCACCGTGACCGCCACCCTCGGCTCCGGCGCGGGCGACGTGGCGCTCGTCGTGCCTGCCGGCGCAACGGCCACCGATGCCAGCAACAAGTCGCTGGCGACGGGCAACCTGCCCTTCACCGGCCCGGCCTACACGGTCGACCGCCAGCCCCCGTCGGTCACCACGACCGCCCTCGGGCCCGACCCGACCAACGCCTCGCAGATCGAGTTCCGCCTCGACTTCTCCGAGCCCGTCACGCAGCCGCAGGCCGCGCAGCTGACGATCACCGGCGGCACGTTCGCCAGCGTCGTCCGCACCAACGCCGGCACCGGGCCCACCGACTCGTGGACCGTCCGGGTCACGCCGAGCGCCGACGGCCAGGTCACGCTCCGTCCCGGCGCGGGGACCTCGTCCGACGCCGCCGGCAACCCCAGCACGGCCGGGACGACCACCGCCTCGCGCACGTCCGACCGCACGGCCCCCGTCATGACCCTCACCGGGCCCACCGGCCCGCAGCGGACGGCGTACGACGTCACGGTGAGCGCGAGCGAGACCGTCACCGGCCTCACCCTCGGCGACTTCACCGTCACCGGTGGCACCGCCGACCAGCTCACCGGTGCCGGTCCGTGGACGGTCCACGTCGTGCCTGCCACCGAGGGGCCGGTCGTCCTGCGGCTGCCCGCCGGATCCGTGACCGACGCCGCCGGCAACGGCAACGCGATCGCCACCAGCACCACGACCTACGACGCCACCCGCCCGGACGTGACGGTCGCGTCGGCCGCGGGCGAGCGGACCGGCGACAACCCGATCGTCTTCACGCTGACGTTCACCGAGCCGGTGACGGGCCTGACGGCCGGCGAGCTGACCGTCACCAACGGCACGGCGAGCCTGTCGGGCACGGGCGCGACCCGCACCGTCAGCGTGGTTCCGTCCGCCGACGGTCCGGTGTCGGTCGCCGTCCCCGCCGACGTCGCCGTCGACGGCGCCGGCAACACCAACACGGCGGGCTCCGCCGTGTCCCGGACGTACGACACCACCGGTCCGACGCCACAGATCACGACGAGCGCCTCGTCCCCGACCAACGCGGCGTCCTTCCCGGTCACGATCACCTGGCCGGAGGCGGTCACCGGCTTCACGGCCGCCGACGTGGTGGTCACCCGCGGCACGCCGTCGGGCTTCACCGCGGGCCCGGGCAACACCTGGACCCTCTCCGTCGCCCCCACCGGCGACGGGCAGGTCAGCGTCGCCGTCCCGGCCGGTGTCGCGCAGGACCTCGCCGACAACGCGTCCCTCGCCGGCACGACGCTGACCGTCGACAGCGACCGCACCGCACCGAGCGTCGTGCTGAGCAGCTCGGCGGGAGACCCGGTCAACGACGCCATCACCGTCGACGTGACCTTCTCCGAGCCGGTCTCGGGGCTCGGACTCGGCGCCTTCACGACCGACAACGCGGTGGCCAGCAACCTGACC
Source organism: Nocardioides exalbidus (assembly GCF_900105585.1). NCBI lineage: Bacteria > Bacillati > Actinomycetota > Actinomycetes > Propionibacteriales > Nocardioidaceae > Nocardioides > Nocardioides exalbidus. Next base: position 413,544 of record NZ_FNRT01000002.1, on the reverse strand, counting down.
GGCAGCGGCACGTCCTTCTCCGTCACCCTGACGCCCGAGGACGAGGGCACCTTCGGCGTCAGCCTGGCCGCCGGCGCGGCCGCCGACGCGGCCGGCAACGCGACCCTGGCCGGCACGCTGCTCGAGCGGACCTACGACACCACGGCGACGGCCGACCTCGCCTACACCGGCCCAGCGCTGGTCAACGCTCCGATCACGCTGACCCTCACCCTGAGCGACGACGCCACCATCAGTGCCGGCGACTTCGACACCACCAACGGCACCGTGACCTCCGTGGCCGGCGGCCCCCGCGTCTTCGACGTGGTCCTCGCCCCGACGACCGACGGCTCGGCCTCCGTCCGGCTGCCCGCCGGCACCTGGACCGACGACGCGGGCAACGCGAACACCGCGTCGGACACGGTCGCCGTCACCTACGACGCGACCTCGCCGACGGTGTCCTCGCTCCGGGCACCTGCGACGGCCACGACGGCGTACGACGTCGACGTGACGTTCTCCGAGCCGGTCCTCTCGCTCTCCACGGCCCTCGTCGCGGTGACCAACGGGTCCGCCTCGCAGGTCACCGGGTCGGGCACCGACTGGTCGTTCCGGGTCACCCCGTCCTCCGACGGTGACGTCACCGTGTCCGTGGGTGCCGGCGCCGCGACCGACGCCGCTGGCAACCCGAGCGTCGCCAGCGGTGCGGTGTCGACGACGTACGACACGACCGTCCCGGTCCTGACCGTCTCCTCGCCGACCGGTGCGGTCGTCACCACCTCGCCGGTCCCGGTCGTGATCGCCGCGTCCGAGACCGTGACCGGCCTGGACCCCGCCGACCTCGTGGCGACCAATGCGACGGTCACCAACCTGGTCGGCGGCGGCAACCGCTGGACCGCCGACCTGGTCCCGGCCAGCGAGGGCACGGTGGGCCTGCGCGTGGTCGCGGGCGCCACCGAGGACCAGGCCGGCATCCCGTCGGCCGCGAGCAACACCCTCACCCGTGAGTTCGACTCGACGCGCCCGACGCTCGCGCTGACCTCGCCGGTCTCCGGCGTCACGACGGCCTCGACGATCCCGGTCACGGCGACCTTCAGCAAGGCCGTGCTGGGCTTCGAGGAGTCCGACCTCCGCGTCGCCGGTGCGACGCTGTCGGGCTTCACGAAGGTCGACGCCCGCACGTGGACTTTCGTCCTGGCCGCGACCGCTGACGGCGACGTCTCCGTGACGGTCCCCGAGCTGGCGGCGGCCTCGGCAGGCGGCAACCTCGCCTTCGGGGCGTCGTACGCCGTCCGCGTAGACCGCACCGCGCCGGTGCTGCGGGTCAGCGGTCCGTCGTCGGTCACCGAGGCCGGACCAGTCACCTTCACGGTGACCGCCGGCGAGGCCGTCACCGGGCTGGACGGCGACGACCTGTCGGTCTCCGGGTCCGCGCGGTCGAGCGCCGTCACGCTCACCCCGGTCGCCGGCACCACCTGGCAGGCGACGGTCACCGGCATGACCGCAGCGGGCGACGTCACCCTCGCGATCCGCGGAGGCGCCGTCACCGACGCAGCCGGCAACACCTCCGCCGCCGCTTCCGGCACGGCGGCGTGGCGCCCTGCCGGCAGGCTCACGTCGCTCCGGCTGCTCCAGCGCCCCGGCAACCGCGAGGCGAACCGTGTCGCGCTCCCGCTAGAAGTCGTCGGCAGCGACGTCACCTTCACGGCGACGTCGTCGAACGAGAGGGTCCTCCCGGCCTCGGCGATCAGCGTCACCGGCTCGGGCACGGTCCGCCAGCTCACCCTGGCCGGACGGGCCGAGGCCACCGGGGCGAGCACCGTCGTCGTCACGGCGACGGCCGGGTCGGCGACCCGGACCGTCAGGCTGCGGTTCGTGGTCGACGGTGACGGCGACGAGCGACTCGTCGGCAGCCGGGGCATCGACGTGATGCTCGCCCGCCACGGTGACGACGTGCTGCTCGGCAAGGGCGGCGACGACCACCTCTACGGCGGGTTCGGCGACGACCGGCTCGTCGGCGGCGCGGGCGACGACGTGCTCGTCGGCGGCCCCGGCGCGGACGCGCTGGTCGGCGGGAAGGGTGCGGACCTGTTCGTCGCGTGGGGCAAGGACGACGTCGTCGACCCTTCGAAGAAGCAGGGCGACCGGGTGCTGCGCCCGTCGCGGGCCGAGCGTCGCCTGCTCGGTCCCTGAATCACGCGAGACGTGTGGCGGTGCGGCGGTCAGGACCGCCGGACCGCCACACGTCCTTGAGCCCGGACCGTCAGCTCGAGGCGACCCAGTCGGTGAAGCTGCGCGGGGCGCCGAGCCAGTCCACCTTCGTGTCCTTGCCGTTGGGCTTCGTGCCGGCCACGCGGACGGCCACCCGGACCTCGTCGGGGTCGCCGAGGGCGGCGCGGGAGATCCGGAACCGCACGGTCTCCTTCTCGTAGTCCACCTTCATCTTGTAGGACCCCTCGACCGGGTCGCCCCACGCCGACGTCGCGAACCCGTCGGTCGTGAGCAGGTTGTAGTCGGTGCCGACGAAGAACCCGCCGACGAAGACGTACTCCGGGCCGGCGTCGTCCGGGTCGGTGTCGAGGAAGACCGCGCCCGACGAGCCGCTGCGGAACGACTCGACCAGGTCGGTGTGGGTCGTGGTCACGACCACGTTCCTCGTGCCGTGCTCGACGGTGACCGAGCGGAGGTCGACCCCGTGCTTGAGGTCCTTGGCGTCGGAGGCCCCGGCGCCGTCGGCGCTCGCCGGGGCGAGCTGGGTCAGGGTGAGGGCTGCGACCGCCAGTCCGGCGGCGCCCAGGATGGTGGTGCGCTTGGTGGTGTTCATGACGGGTAGACGCACCAGGGCCGGGAGGGGTTGCCTCGGGTTCGCAGGTCCTACTTGACGACCCGGACCTCCTGGGGCCACCCGCAGCCCTCGGCGACCTTCGCGGCCCACTCCCTGGCCTCCTCGAGGGTCTCGACCTCGATGATCGTGATCCCGCCGAGCTGTTCCGTCGTCTCCGTGTAGGGGCCGTCGGTCACGACCATCTCGCCGCTCGTGCCGTCGGCGCTGAACGCCTGCGTCATGTCCTCGACGAGCCCGCCCGCGAACACCAGCACCCCGGCGGCCTCCATCTCGGCCACGACGGCCGTGGACGGCTCGACGCGAGACATGAACCACTCCATCGGGTGGTCCCCGACCCACTGCTGGTGGAAGTAGATGGCGTACTTCGTCATGGAGGCTCCTGACGTCACGGGCCGCCCGGTGCGGCCCTCCACCACTGTGACGCACGAGCCGCCCCGCGATCGACAGGCCGGGGGGACACAATGTCCGCGTGATGGAGCTGCGACCCTCCTGCGAGCAGTGCGACCGGGACCTGCCGCCGGAGTCCCCGGACGCGCGGATCTGCACCTACGAGTGCACCTTCTGCGTCGACTGCGTGCGCGACGTCCTGGCCGGCGTGTGCCCCAACTGCGGCGGCAACTTCGAGCGGCGTCCGGTCCGACCTCCGGCCCAGCTCGCCAAGCACCCCGCCTCGACGACCCGCGTCCTCCGCACCTGACGGTGGGCACGCCGGTTAGGCTCCCGCCCGAGGGGCCCTCCCGATCCGGTGAGGCCGCACGCCCCGGGCGACACGGCCGTCGGCCGAGGAGTGGGACGTGAGCAGCAACAAGCAGCGGAAGACCCGTCGGGAGGTCGAGCGCGAGGCGCTCCAGCGCGCGCAGGAGCAGCAGGCAGCAGTACGCCGTCGACGTACCGTCCTGCTCAGCGTCCTGTCCGCGGTGGTCGCCGCGGTGGTCGTGGTGGGGCTGGTCGCGATCCTGACCCGGGGTGGTGACGAGCAGGACCCGGCCGCGGACCAGGGATCGGGGGAACCCCAGGCGCAGGACACCTCGATGCTCGAGGAGGAGGCGGCCGGCGAGGCCCAGGCAGCCGCGGCCAACGAGGCGATGGCAGCGGGCGAGGTGGTCGCCGAGGACTTCACCGTCCAGCCCGGCACCGCCGTCGACAGCGGGCTGAAGCCGCCGCGTGACGACCGCCCGGTGGCCTGCGGCGCGAGGGCGCCGGCCAACGCGCGCGCCACCCGGCCGCGCTTCCCCGGTGGGCCCGCGCAGGTGGTCGAACCGGGCGTGGACTACGTCGCGCGGATCCAGACGTCGTGCGGTCCGATCGTCATCGACCTGCTCGAGGACGACGCCCCCGTGGCCGTGAACTCGTTCGTCTTCCTCGCCCGGCAGGGCTTCTACGACGGACTCGAGGTCTTCCGCGACTACGGGGCGATCGCGGCGGTGGAGGCCGGCAGCGGCGACAACACGGTCGGGTGGGACGCCGGTTACCGCCTGCCCGACGAGCTCGACCTCGCCGAGCGGAAGGGCTACCCGGTCGGCACGGTGACCACGGCCGGGCTCGGCCAGCCCTACACGGCGGGCAGCGGCTTCTTCATCGCCTACGGCAAGGAGTTCGAGGCCGGCTTCGCGACCAACCGCGTCCAGACGGCCTTCGCCCGGGTGCTCTCCGGCATGGACGTCATCGACACCATGACCGCGATGGACCGCCTCGGCATGGGCGGGGAGTCCTTCGCGAAGCGCCTGTTCATGGAGAAGGTGACGATCGAGGAGCGCTGACAGGCGCAGATTCGGACCTCTCGGGCTTCTCCAGTCGTAGATCAGCGACTACGCTCGGCTGACCATGCCGCAGATGAGGATTCGAGATGCAGCCGCCTACCTCGGGGTGAGCGACGACACCGTCCGCCGGTGGATCGACCGGGGACTCCTGACCGCCACCGACGACGAGTCCGGTCGCAAGGTGGTGGACGGCTTCGAGGTGGCCCAGGTCGCCCGCCAGCACGCCTCGCTCCCGGCGCACCCGGACGGGCCGGTGAGCTCGGCGCGCAACCGGTTCGTCGGCCTGGTGACCGACATCCAGGTCGACAAGGTGATGGCGCAGGTCGAGCTGCAGTGTGGACCCTTCCGCGTCGTGTCGCTGATGAGCAGCGAGGCCGTGCGCGACCTCGGGCTCGAGCTCGGATCCGTGGCAGTGGCGGTCATCAAGTCGACCACCGTGGTCGTCGAAGCCCCCCAAGGAGAATCATGAAGCGCTCCACCCCCCTCGCCCTCGCCACCTCGCTGCTGCTGGCGACGACGCTGGCTGCGTGCGGCTCGGACGACCCGGCGGGGGAGGCCGCGGACGGTGGCGGGACCACCTTGGTCGTCTATGCCGCGGCCTCCCTGACCTCGACCTTCGAGGACATCGCGGACGACTTCGAGTCGACCCACGACGGGGTCACGGTGGAGTTCAACTTCCAGGGCTCCTCCGACCTGGTCGCCCAGATCCAGGAGGGCGCGCCCGCCGACGTCTTCGCGTCCGCGGACCAGGCCAACATGGACAAGCTGACGGCCGACGACCTCCAGGGGTCCGAGCCCGTGGTGTTCGCCTCGAACACCCTCGAGATCGCCGTCCCCCCGGGCAACCCGGCGGGCATCGAATCGTTCCAGGACCTGTCGGAGAAGGGCCTCAACCTCGTCATCTGCGCCCCCGAGGTGCCGTGCGGGGCCGCCACCCAGACGGTGGCGGACTCGGCCGGGGTGCAGCTCTCGCCCGTGAGCGAGGAGCAGTCGGTGACCGACGTGCTCGCCAAGGTCACCACGGGTGAGGCCGACGCCGGGCTGGTCTACGTCACCGACGTCATCGTCGCGGGCGACGACGTGGAGGGCATCGAGTTCCCCGAGTCCTCGGCGGCCGTGAACTCCTACCCGATCGCGACGATCGCCGACAGCGAGAACGCCGACCTCGCCCAGGAGTTCGTCGACCTGGTCGTCGGCCAGACCGGGCAGTCGGTCCTCCGGGACGCCGGGTTCGCGCCGGCTCCCTGACGTGGCCGGCTCCCGCAACCGGGCCGCCGTACCGGCCTGGATCTTCGTGCCTGCGCTGGTGGGCACGTGCTTCGTGCTGCTCCCGCTGCTGGCCATCGTGCTGCGCACGCCCTGGAGCAGGTTCTTCGAGCTGATCACCTCGGAGGCGTCGCGGGAGGCGCTGCTGCTGAGCCTGCGGACGTCGGCCACCAGCACCCTGCTCTGCATCCTCCTCGGTGTCCCGATGGCGTTGGTGCTGGCCCGCACCGAGTTCCGCGGCCAGGGGGTCCTCCGCTCCCTCGTCCTGCTCCCGCTGGTGCTGCCGCCAGTCGTCGGTGGCATCGCACTGCTCTACACGTTCGGCCGTCGCGGGCTCCTGGGTGAGACGTTCGAGGTGCTGGGGGTCCAGGTCGCCTTCTCGACCACCGCGGTGGTGCTGGCCCAGACCTTCGTCGCGCTCCCGTTCCTCGTGGTGAGCCTCGAGGGGGCGCTGCGCACGGCCGGGCAGAGGTACGAGGTGGTGGCGTCCTCCCTCGGCGCACGTCCGACCACCGTGCTCCGGCGGATCACCCTGCCGCTCGTCCTGCCGGGCCTGGCGTCCGGATCCGTCCTGGCCTTCGCCCGGTCGCTGGGCGAGTTCGGCGCCACCATCACCTTCGCCGGGAGCCTGCAGGGCGTCACCCGGACGATGCCGCTGGAGATCTACCTGCGCCGGGAGACCGACGCCCAGGCCGCGGTCGCCCTCTCGCTCGTGCTCGTCGTCGTCGCGGTCCTCGTCATCGGGTTCGCCCGCCGGGGGAGTGACGCGCTGTGAGCCTGCAGCTCGACGCCGTCGTGACCGAGCGCTCCGTCGACATCGCCTTCGAGGTCGGCGACGGCGAGACGGTGGCCCTGCTGGGCCCGAACGGGGCGGGAAAGTCGACCGTTCTCGCGGTCGCCGCGGGGCTCCTGCGTCCCGACCGCGGGCGGGTCACGCTCGACGGCCGCCCGCTGACGGTGCGTGGGCACCGGCAGCGGGACGTCGACGTACCCCCGCACGACCGCCACGTCTCGCTCCTCGCCCAGGAGCCGCTGCTGTTCCCGCACCTCAGCGTCCTCGACAACGTCGCCTTCGGGCCCCGGAGCCGCGGCCGGTCCCGCGCCGCGAGCCGCGACGCGGCGATGCGATGGCTGGATGAGGTCGGCATCGCCGAGCTGGCCGACCGCAGACCGCGCCAGCTCTCCGGGGGACAGGCCCAGCGCGCCGCGGTCGCTCGCGCACTGGCGTCCGAGCCGCGACTCCTCCTCCTCGACGAGCCCATGGCCGCCCTGGACGTGGCGGTCACGCCGGCACTGCGCCAGACGCTGCGCCGCGTCCTGGCGGACCGCACGGTCGTGCTGGTCACCCACGACGCGCTGGACGCGCTGCTCCTGTCCGACCGGGTCGTGGTGATCGACGAGGGAGAGGTCGTCGAGAGCGGTCCCTCGGCCGAGGTCCTCGCCAGGCCGCGCAGTGCCTTCACGGCGCAGCTCGCCGGCCTCAACATGCTGGTCGGCACCTGGCGGAGCGATGGCGTCCACACCGCGGAGGGGCACAGGATCGAGGGGCGCGTCGTCGGCCCGGCACCACGAGAGGGTGAGCAGGCGGTGGCGGTCTTCCCGCCGCGCGCCGTGGGGGTCTACCTCGACCGCCCGGTCGGCAGCCCGCGCAACGCGCTCGAGGTGACGATCAGCCACCTCGAGCCGCACAGCGGGCAGATCAGGGCACGTGCCGACGACCTCGACGCCGACATCACCCCGCAGGCGGCGGCGGAGCTCGACCTGGCGCCGGGCTCCCGCGTCCACTTCACCGTCAAGGCCAACGAGGTCACTGTCTACGCGATGTGACGCGTGGTCTGATGGGATCGTGCCCACGATCAGCACCGACGCCCCGCTGGCGGTCGCCGTCACGCGCGCGATCCACGTCGGCGACGTCGAGGGGCTGCGCCGGCTCCTCGCGGACGACCCCGACCTGGCCGCCGTACGCCTCGGCGACGACGACCCCGGCGGGATGAGTCGTCCGCTGCTGCACGTGGCCACCGACTGGCCCGGCCACTTCCCACGGGTCGCCGAGACGATCCGCGTCCTCGTCGAGGCCGGTGCCGACGTGCGGGCGCGGTTCCGCGGCCCCCACGAGGAGACCGCGCTCCACTGGGCCGCCAGCTCGGACGACGTCGAGGCCCTCCACGCGCTGCTCGACGCCGGCGCCGACATCGATGCGCAGGGCGCCGTGATCGCCGGTGGCACGCCGCTCATGGACGCGACGGCCTTCGGCCAGTGGGACGCGGCGCGTGCGCTGGTCGCCCGCGGCGCGAGGGCGAGGGCCTCCGACCTGGCGGCGCTCGGCATGACGGACGAGGTGCTGGCGGCCCTGTCCGGGGGCCAGCCGGGCGAGGTCGACCACGCCTTCTGGTCCGCCTGCCACGGCAACCAGGTCGCGACCGCGCAGGCGCTCGTCGAGCTCGGTGCGGACGTGGACTGGGTGCCGCCGTGGGAGAACGCGACGCCGCTCGACATCGCCGCGCGCGACGGTGCCCACGACGTGGTCCGCTGGCTCCACGGCCTCGGCGCGCGGTCGTACGACGACGTGGGGAGCTAGCGGGTCAGCAGCAGGCCGCGACTGCCTCCGTGCCCCTGACGCCCTCCAGGTCGGGCCGGGAGTCGGCGAGGACGACGTAGTTCTCCCACTGCTGCGTGTCGGGCCCGGTGACCCAGTGCTTGTCCTGGCGGGCGTAGCAGCACACGACGTCTCCCTCGACGTCGAGCGTGAGCCCCGCCGCCTCGAGCCTGTCGGCCTCGGCGTGGACCTCGTCGATCGATGACCGCTCGACCCCGAGGTGGTTGAGGGTGCCGGTGGCGTCCGGGTCCTCGATGAGGACGAGCTTCACGGGAGGGTCCGCGATCGCGAAGTTGGCGTAGCCGGGTCGCCGCTTGGCCGGCGGCGTGGCGAAGAGCGTGGAGTAGAACTCGACGGCCTCGTCGATGTCGTGGACGTTGAGCGCGAGCTGGATACGGGACACGGATGCCTCCTCAATGCATAGACGGATGTCGATGTGTCTTCGAGGTTGGCACCAGACATCGACATCTGTCAATATTCACGTATGTCGAAGTCTGTGCTCGAGCTGACGCCCGTCGAGGCGGTCGCGTGCTGCTCGCCCGTCACCCGGGAGCCGCTGTCGTCCGAGGCAGCCGAGCGCATCGCGCCGCTGCTCAAGGCCGTCGCCGATCCGGTCCGACTGCGCCTGCTCTCGCTCGTCGCCTCGCACGCGGACGGCGAGGCGTGCGTGTGCGACCTCAACGACGCCTTCGACCTCTCCCAGCCCACCGTCAGCCACCACCTCAAGCAGCTGCACGAGGCCGGTCTGCTCGACCGGGAGAAGCGAGGCGTCTGGGTCTACTACCGGGTCAACCCGACCGCGCTCGCCGACCTCGCCGCGCTGCTCGGCGGCGTCACGACGTGAGCCGCGACGTCCGACGTCGCGCCGTCGCGGAGGCCCTCGGCACGGCGTTCCTGGTATGCGGAGTGGTCGGCTCCGGCATCGCCGCCCAGCGCCTGTCGCCGAGCGACGTGGGCCTCCAGCTGCTGCAGAACAGCGTCGCGACCGGTGCCGTGCTGGTGGCCCTGATCCTCGCCCTCCAGCCGGTGTCGGCGTCGTTCAACCCGGTCGTGACGGTGGTCGAGGCCGCCCTCGGGCGCGTCGGTGCCTCCGTCGCCGTGGCGCTGGTCGCGGCCCAGGTGATGGGCGGACTCGTGGGTGCCGTCGTCGCGAACCTCATGTTCGACCTCGCGCCGGTCTCGGTCGCCTCGCAGGAGCGGGGTGGCGCCGGACAGCTGGTCGGCGAGGTGGTCGCGACACTCGGCCTGGTGGTCGTCGTCTTCGGTGCGCTCCGCTCGCCCCGGGCCGAGACGGTGGCGTTCGCGGTCGGTGGCTACATCACCGCGGCGTACTGGTTCACGAGCTCCACCAGCTTCGCCAACCCGGCCGTGACCCTCGCCCGGACCCTGTCCGACACCTTCGCCGGCATCGCCCCGGGATCGGTCGCCGGCTTCGTCCTCATGCAGGTCGTCGGGGGAGTGCTGGGGTTCCTCGCCGTCCGCGCGCTCCACCCACCTGCCCCGATCTCCCTCGACCAGGAGTCCTCATGACCCACCGCCCCACCGTCCTCTTCGTCTGCGTCCACAACGCCGGTCGCTCGCAGATGGCCGCGGGCTTCCTCCAGCACCTCGCCGGCGAGCGTGTCCAGGTCCTCTCCGCCGGGTCGCAGCCCGGCGCCGCGATCAACCCCGTCGCCGTCGCGGCGATGGCGGAGGTCGGGATCGACATCGCGGCCAACGAGCCGAAGCTCCTCACCGACTCGGCGGTGCAGGAGGCCGACGTCGTGATCACGATGGGGTGTGGTGACGAGTGTCCCTTCCACCCCGGCAAGCGCTACGAGGACTGGGTGCTCGACGATCCCGCCGGTCAGGACATCGACGCCGTGCGTCCCATCCGCGACGAGATCCGCTCCCGGGTGGAGGCGCTCGTCGCCGACCTGGCGTCCTGAGCGTCGGGCCAGCCGTCGGCCACGGGCGTAGCCTCCGGGGATGGGGATCAAGTACGTGGTGTGCCGAGTCGCCTACGCCGCGATGGACGTCGACTCCCCGGCGGCCGACCGCACGGTCAAGGACTTCCCCGCCGAGACCCATGCCCAGGCGGAGAAGGACGCCCGCAGGTGGGCCACGAGCCGCAACGACCAGCGGAGCGACGAGGACCGCCTCGAGTGGCCGTGGGTCCTCGAGCGCTGGGACGTGACGAGCCGGTCCTGGGAGTTCCTCGCCCAGCTCAACTGAGCCTCGCGCAGCCTCGTCGCCGGCACCGGGTGGCCCGGGACGTCGCCGGGGTCAGCCGTACGTCGGGTACTGGGGCCAGCCCTCAGGGCTGTCCTCCCAGTCCTGCTGGCGCCCGTAGACGGTGCGGTCCATGATGTGAGCGACCGGCAGGATCGCCTCCGTGCCGCGGGCGGTGGTCATGTAGGTGAGGTGGGGCGTGCCGTCCTTCAGCAGGTAGTAGGAGTAGCCCGGCTGCTGGCCCTCATTGCCCTCGTCGTCGGTCTGCGTCCACCCCCAGTCGTGGTGGTAGCTGGTGTCGTGGGACGACACCCAGGTGTGGTCCCAGCCGCGCTGCTCGCGCCAGGCCTCGAGCTTGTCGATCGGAGCCTGCGAGATCATCGCGAAGGCGATCCCCTCGTCGGCGAGCCGGTCCATGTTGGCCGGGAGGTTGTCGACGGCCCAGGTGCAGCTGGGGCAGCCGGCGACCCAGGACGGGTCGAACATGACGTTCTGGACCATGAGCAGGTAGCGACCGTCGAACAGGTCGGTGAGCCGCACGGGACCGTCGGGCCCGGTGAAGGTGTAGTCGACGACCTCCACCATCGGCAGGCGCCGTCGCGCTGCGGAGACCCGGTCGTCGTGGCGGGTGACCTCCTTCTCGCGGGCGACCTGCCCGGCCAGTGCCGCGTCGAAGGTGGAGCGGTCGGCCACCTGGGGCGTGGCGGCGGGCTGGTCGAGCTTGTCCATGAGGTCTCCTCCGTGGCGTGGGAGCGTGGACCTCGAGCCTCGCGCGGTGCAGTGCCGAGGGGAAGGCCTTTCGGCGGTGGGAGCGACCGTCAGGCGGTCGCCGGGAAGGCCACCCCGGTGTTCGCGTGGCAGCGGTAGCCGAAGGGGTTCTTGGCGAGGTACTGCTGGTGCGGGTCCTCCGCGTAGTAGTACGGCGTCTCGGAGGCCGGGCGGATCTCGGTGGTGATCTCGCCGAGGCCGCGGCGGGCGAGCTCGTCGCCGTACACCTTGGTCAGCTCGCGCGCGGTCTGCTCCTGCTCGGGCGTGGTCCAGTAGATGGCGGAGCGGTACTGGGTGCCGACGTCGTTGCCCTGGCGCATGCCCTGGGTCGGGTCGTGGATCTCGAAGAACTTCTTGACCAGGTCGGCGTAGGACACGACGGCGGGGTCGAAGACGACGCGGATCGCCTCGGTGTGGCCGGTGCGACCCGAGCACACCTCCTCGTAGGTCGGGTGCGGCGTGCTGCCACCGGCGTAGCCCACGGACGTGGACCACACGCCGGGCACCTGCCAGTAGATCTCCTCGGCGCCCCAGAAGCAGCCGAGGCCGAGGAGCGCGACCTCGTGGCCGGCAGGTACGTCGTCGCTCACGACCGGGGTGTGCAGCACGACGTGCTCGCCGAGGGTCCAGGGCTGCTCGTCGCGACCGCGGAGGGCCTCGTCGGCGGTGGGCAGGGTGGTGGGCTTGCCGAATCCGAACATGCCTCCATTGTCGCTCGCTCGCGCAAGGGGCCTACGTAGAACTACGTGGACTAGACGTCGTGCTGTCACCGATGTGCTCCCGGTCACACGAGAGGACCGTCTTCCGTGCGAGCCCACCTCGGGTTCGCGAGGGGAAAGGAACAGCACCATGTCTTCACGTCGACCGGCCCGCCAGATGATCGTGGCCGTCATGCTCGGAGTGCTCGTGGGCGGCGGCCTGATGGCCATCACGCCCGCTGGAGCCCAGGTCAACCAGGCGCTCGAGACCAACTGGAAGAAGATCTGGAAGAAGGAGCTCAAGCCGCTCGCCAACAAGAGCTACTACAAGAAGTCCGAGACGGATGCGAAGTACGCCAGCAAGGCCGAGGCGGCCGCGGCCGCCGCTGCCGCGCAGAACGCCGCGAACTCCGCCACCGACGGCAAGCTCGGCAGCTACTACAAGAAGACGGAGTCGGACGCGAAGTACGCCCCGGCCGGGTCGTCCTACACCAAGGCCGAGTCGGACGCGAAGTACGCACCTGCGCCCAAGCTGATCCGCGGGACGTTCCAGCTGGGAGGCCAGGCGGCCTCGTCCTCGGACAACTTCCGCACCGGCATCTCGTTCGGCACGACGTTCTCGGCGCCGCCGACGGTCCACTACATCAACGACGGCGCCGCCACGCCCGCCGGGTGCCTCGGCAACGCCGCGAACCCGGACGCCGAGCCTGGCAACCTCTGCGTGTTCGAGAACGGCTCCGGCAACCTCAGCACCCGCGGGATCTGCAGCGGCGTCGCGAACACCTGCGGGGCGGCGGACCGCTTCGGGGCCGGGATCTACGTGTACGCCGCGGCGGCCGGGAGCTCCTTCGCGCTCGGCACGTGGGCGGCTCGGCCCATCGCGACCGTCTCTCCCGCCCTCACGTCCCCGAACCCCGCGAAGGTCGGACCATCTGGCTGTGACGCGGCGAGTGGCTCCTGCTGAGCCACGGACTCTCAGAACGGCCGCCACGCCCCATCGTGGCGGCCGTTCTGCGCCTCCGGAGGCCGGGGTCTACGCTCGCCACGTGACCCAGACCAGTGCCGACCAGGGGCGTGCCAACAAGGCCGGGTTCGAGACGCGTGCGATCCACGCCGGCTACGAGCCCGACGCGATGACCGGGGCGGTCAACCCGCCCATCTACGCCAGCAGCACCTACAAGCAGGACGGCGTCGGGGGCCTGCGCGGCGGCTACGAGTACAGCCGCTCCGGCAACCCCACGCGCACCGCGCTCGAGGGCGCGCTCGCCGCGGTCGAGGACGGCGAGCGCGGCTTCGCCTTCGCCTCCGGCCTGGCCGCAGAGGACACGATCATCCGCGCGCTCACCGCACCCGGCGACCACGTGGTGATCCCCGACGACGCCTACGGCGGGACGTACCGCCTCTTCGACAAGGTCGCGAAGCTCTGGGGCACCGCCCACAGCCCCGCACCCGTCGCCGACGTCGACGCGGTGGCCGCGGCGGTCGAGCCCGGCCGCACCAAGCTGGTGTGGGTCGAGACGCCGACCAACCCGATGCTCACCATCGGCGACATCGAGGCGCTCGCCACCGTCGCCCACGACGCCGGCGCGCTGCTCGTCGTCGACAACACCTTCGCCTCGCCCTACCTCCAGCAGCCGCTCACGCTCGGCGCCGACGTGGTGGTGCACTCGACGACCAAGTACGTCGGAGGGCACAGCGACGTGGTCGGGGGAGCGGTGGTCGTGCGCGACCTCGACCTCGCCGACAGGATCGGCTTCCACCAGAACGCCATGGGTGCGGTCGCCGGGCCGTTCGACGCGTTCCTCACGCACCGCGGGCTCAAGACCCTCGGTGTCCGGATGGACCGCCACTGCGACAACGCCGAGCGGGTGGTCGCCTTCCTCGACGGCGACCCGCGCGTCACCGAGGTGATCTATCCCGGTCTCGCCTCGCACCCGGGCCACGAGGTCGCCGCGCGCCAGATGAAGCGCTTCGGCGGGATGATCTCCTTCCGCGTCGCCGGTGGCGTGGAGACCGCGCTCGCGGTCTGCGAGCGGGCCGAGGTCTTCACGCTCGGCGAGTCGCTCGGCGGCGTCGAGTCGCTCATCGAGCACCCCGGCCGGATGACGCACGCCAGCGTCGCCGGGACGGACCTCGAGGTCCCCGACGACCTGATCCGGCTCAGCGTCGGCATCGAGACCGCCGACGACCTCGTCGCCGACCTCGACCGTGCCCTGGGCTGAACGAGCCGTGCCTGACAGGCTCTGTCTGTCACCGGTGCGCGGGTGAGAGGCTGAGCCGTGACCGCGCCCCAGAACACCGACATCCGGTTCTCGCTCGCCAACGAGCGCACGTTCCTCGCCTACGAGCGGACGGCGATCGGGCTCGTCGCCGCGTCGCTCGCGGTGTTCCACCTGCTGGAGCCGTCGTGGCCGCAGAAGGTCCTCGGCCTGCTGCTCGTGCTGTCGGGCCTCATCGCCTCCGTCGGCGGCTGGCTGCGCTACCGGCAGGCGGAGAAGGCCATCCGTGAGGGCCACGACCTCCCCACCGGCAACACGGTCCACTTCATGGCCGTCGCCGTGCTGGTCGTGATCATCGCCGCCGGCATCTCGGTGGTCGTGTGAGCAGCTCCTGCGTGGTGTGCGTCGACTTCGGGTCGACCTTCACCAAGTCGGCGCTGGTCGACCTCGCGACGGGCGACCTGCTCGCCACGGCCAGCCACCCCACGACGCTCCCGGGCGCCGACGGCACGGGCGACGTGCTCGACGGGTACGACGCCTGCGTCGCCGCCCTGGCCGACCAGGACCCGCGGGCCGAGGACGCCGACGTGCTCGCCTGCTCGTCCGCGGGCGGCGGGCTCCGGATCGCTGTGGTCGGCAACGAGGAGCTCGTCACGGCCGAGGCCGGCCGCCGGGTCGCACTCTCCAGCGGCGGCAAGGTCGTGCTCGTGCTCTCCGGCGGTCTCGACGACGACAAGCTCGCCGAGCTGCGTGCGGCCGAGCCCGACGTGGTGCTGCTGGTCGGGGGCACCGACGGCGGCAACGCCGAGGTGCTGGAGGGTGACGCCGGCTTCCTGGCCCGCACGCCGTGGGCCGGGCCGGTCGTGGTCGCCGGCAACGTCGAGTCGCAGCCGCTCGTGGCCGAGCTGCTCAGCGGGTCCGGGACGCCCCACGTCCTCGCCGACAACGTCGTGCCCCGCATCGGGGTGCTCGCCCCCGACAGCGCCCGCCGCGCGATCCGCGAGATCTTCCTCAGCCACGTCATCGGCGGCAAGCACCTCAGCAGCCGCACCGACGCGCACGGACGCTCGTTCACCGACCTGGTCCGCGGCGCGACCCCGGACGTCGTGCTGACCGGCGTCGAGCTGCTCGCCCGCGGCCTCGACGACCTGCACCCCGGTGCCGGCGACGTGGTCGTCGTCGACGTCGGCGGCGCCACCACCGACGTGCACAGCGTCGTCGAGCTCGACCCCGAGGACAGCGGGCTCGCCCGTGAGGTCGTTGCCACCACGCCGGTCACCCGCACCGTCGAGGGCGACCTCGGGATGCGCTGGTCGGCGATCTCCACCGCAGAGGCCGCCGGTCGTGACGACCTGCACGCCGCCGCCGTACGACGCCGGGCGGACCCGGACTACCTGCCCGACTCCGACCCCGAGCGAGACGCGGACCTCGAGATCGCGGCGGCCGCGGTGCGGATCGCGCTGGAGCGCCACGCCGGGCGGAGCAAGGTCGTGGTGAGTCCGGAGGGCCGGGTGGTGGAGCGCAGCGGCAAGGACCTCCGCGAGGTCGACCTGCTCGTCGGCTCGGGCGGCGTGCTGCGCCACGGCGGCCCGGACGCCGTACGACGCGTGCTGCTGCCGGCGACCGGGGACGCCTTCGAGGGAGGGTGGCAGCTGCCGCGCGACCCGCGGGTCGTCGTCGACGTCGACTACGTCCTGGCCGCGGCGGGACTGCTCGCCGACGACCATGCCGTGACGGCACACCAACTGGTGTGCCGGCTGGGTCGGCGGGGTGGGTAACGTGGGCGGGTGAGCGACGAGCGCACTCCCGACCGGGAGCAGTCCACCCCGACCGACGAGGAGACGGGGCGGCGGCGGCTCTTCGACCTGATCGGCCGGAGCGAGGTCGACGACGAACGCCTCACCGAGCGCATCGTCGCGCAGTGGGCGCAGATGCGCGCCGAGCGCCGGATCGAGCAGCCGGTGACCTTCAGGACCGGCCCGTCCAACTTCAGCCGGGCCCAGGTGCCGTGGGGACTCGACCTCGCGGCCGCCTGGTCGTGGCGGCTGATCACGATCGCCGCAGCCGCCTACGGGGTGCTGTGGCTGCTGGCGTACTTCTCCGTCATCACGTTCCCGATCGCGATCGCCCTGCTGATCGCCGCGCTCTGCACCCCGGTCGTCGACGCGCTGCGTCGCACCGGGATGCCGCGCGGACCGGCGACGGGCATCGTGATGATCCTCGGCATCGCGGTCGTCGCGCTGCTCCTCACCTTCGTCAGCCAGCAGATCGCGCAGGGCGCCAACGACCTCGCCGACTCCGTCGTGAAGGGCCTCGGCCAGGTCCGCGACTGGCTGCGCAACGGCCCGCTGTCGATCTCCGACTCGCAGCTCGACGGCTACATCAAGCAGGTGCAGGGCGCGATCACCGAGAGCACCGGCACCGACGGCGTGGTCACCCGCGTCACGGAGGTCGGCACCGCGCTCGGCCACGTGGTCGCCGGCTTCTTCATCGTGCTGTTCTCCACCTACTTCTTCCTCGCCGACGGTGAGCGCATCTGGGCGTGGATGGTGCGGATCGCCCCCCGCGCCGCGCGCGAGCGGGTCGACGCCTCGGGCCGCGTGGCCTGGCGCTCGCTCACCCAGTTCGTCCGGGCCACGGTCATCGTCGCGCTGGCCGACGCCATCGGCATCATGATCGTCGCCGCGATCCTCGGCGTGCCGTTCGTCATCGCGATCGGCGTGCTGGTCTTCCTCGGTGCCTTCGTGCCGATGATCGGTGCCACCGTCGCCGGCTCCGTCGCGATCCTCGTCGCGCTCGTCGACCAGGGGCCGTTCACCGCGCTGCTGATGTTCGGCGGCGTGATCCTGGTCCAGCAGATCGAGGGCCACATCCTCCAGCCGTTCCTCATGGGTCGCTTCGTCTCCCTCCACCCGCTCGGCGTGATCGTGGCGATCGGTTGTGGCGTGCTCGTCGCCGGCGTCGCGGGCGCGCTCATTGCCGTACCCCTCGCGGCGGCCGGCAACGCCGTCGCACAACACCTCGCGAGCTACACCGCGATCGGGGAGGAGGACCACGACGAGGCCCTCGCCGAGGACATCGCGCCACCTCCGACGGAGGGCGACCTGATCCCGGCGGACGACAGCCCGCTGGCAGGTCCGCCGGCCCCGGAGGAGGACGAGAAGTGACGCAGGCGGTCACCCTGGCCGACATCGAGTCCGCACGCGACGTGCTCGGCGACCACATCGTCACGACCCCGATCGAGACGTCGCGGTGGCTCTCGGCACTCGTCGGCGGCCCGGTGTCGCTCAAGTGCGAGAACCTGCAGCGCACCGGCTCCTTCAAGTCGCGCGGCGCCTTCGTCCGGATCTCGCGACTCACGCCGGAGGAGCGCGCGCACGGCGTCGTCGCCGCCTCGGCCGGCAACCACGCGCAGGGGGTCGCCCTCGCCGCGACCACCCTCGGCATCACCTCCACGGTGTTCATGCCCGAGGGCGCGCCGATCCCCAAGGAGAAGGCGACCCGCGGCTACGGCGCAGACGTGGTCTTCCACGGCCGCTACCTCGAGGACTCGCTCGCCGCGGCCCGGGCCTTCAGCGAGGAGACCGGAGCCGTCCTGATCCACCCGTTCGACCACGTCGACGTCGTCGCGGGCCAGGGCACGCTCGGCCTCGAGGTGCTCGAGCAGTGCCCGGACGTGCGGACCGTGCTGGTGCCCACTGGTGGTGGCGGGCTGCTGGCCGGCGTGGCGATCGCCATCAAGGCGCTGCGCCCCGACGTCCGCGTCGTGGGGGTCCAGGCCGAGGCGGCCGCCGCCTTCCCCGGCTCGCTCGCGGCCGGCCGGCCAGTGCCGCTGGAGTCGATGAGCACGATGGCCGACGGCATCGCGGTCGGCCGGCCGGGCGACATCACCTTCGCTGCCGTACGCGACCACGTCGACGAGGTCGTGACCGTCTCCGAGGAGTCGCTGTCGGTCGCCCTCCTCGCGCTGGTCGAGCGGGCCAAGCAGGTCGTCGAGCCCGCCGGCGCCGCCGCGGTGGCCGCCCTGCTGGACGACCCGACCGGCTTCGAGACCCCGGCCGTCGCGGTGCTCTCGGGCGGCAACATCGACCCGCTGCTGCTCAGCAAGGTCATCCGCCACGGGCTCTCCGCCGCCGGGCGCTACCTCTACCTCCGGGTCCTGATCCCCGACCTCCCCGGCGGCCTGGCGGCCCTGCTGACCGACGTCAGCCAGACCGGCGCCAACGTGCTCGAGGTCGCCCACGAGCGGATCTCGCCGACCCTGACGCTCAACGAGGTCGAGGTCCGGATCCAGCTCGAGACCCGTGGCGAGCCCCACGCCGAGCAGGTCCTCGGCCGGCTCCGCGAGCGCGGCTACCGCGTCGACTGAGGCGGCGTAGTCCTGAGCTGTCTGATCGTCTCGTGGGGCGGTGAGTGAGCCACATTTTCGGTGCGCACCCGGTGGCTCACTCACCGCCCGCACGATGGACACGCCCGGAAATGCCGAGGAGCGGTGCGGCAGCCACATTTCCGGCGTACGGAATGTGGCTCACGCACCGCTCCAGGGAGCGGTCGAAGCGCTCAGGCCTTGTAGGGCTCCGCGTCGACGATCTCGACGGAGAACTCCTTGCCCGTGGGCGCGGTGTAGGTCACGGTGTCGCCCTTGGACTTGCCATTGATCGCGGCACCGAGCGCGGTCTGGGGGGAGTAGACGTCGAGGTCGTCGCCGTCCGAGAGGTTCTCCCGCGCGCCCAGCAGGAACTTCTCCGCCGCCCCGCCGCCGATCTTGGCGGTGACGACCATGCCGGGCTCGACGATGCCGTCGTTGGCCGGCGTCTCGCCGACCTCCGCACGCCGGAGCATGTCCTCCAGCTGCCGGACGCGGGCCTCCTGCTTGCCCTGGTCGTCCTTGGCGGCGTGGTAGCCGCTGTTCTCCTTGAGGTCGCCCTCGTCACGCGCGGCCGCGATCTTCTCGATGATCTCCTGGCGCTTGGGGCCCCGGAGGTCGTCGAGCTCGGCCTGCAGCTTGTCGTAGGCCTCCTGGGTCAGCCAGATGGTGCCCTGGTCGGTCATGTCAGTACTCCTGCTTCACGTGCGCCTGCGCTGGGGATGTGCCTCAGCGCAACCGCATCCGGTCGGTGGATCTCTTCCGTCCGATCAGGGTCAGCGCGGCGCAGACGTGGGCCAGCGCTGCCGGACGGGCAGACGAACAGGCTAGCAAGCAGAGCGGAAAAGTGCAGGTCGTCGGCTCGACGCGGGGGTGGTACGACGCTCAGCGGGGGCGCGGCTGGTCGGGCGTGGTGCAGCCGAGCTTCTCCACCGCGGTGGCCTCGCGCTCGGTGCGGATGACCACGTCGTTGTTGCCGTTGACCGGGGTGAAGGCGATCTCGCCGACAGCCGTCTTGTCCGCGGCCAGCGCCCGCAGCCGGCAGGTGGCCTGCACGTCCTCGCCGAGGCGTACGTCGACTCGTGCGGTGGTCTCGCTGCTGCTGACGACCTCGAACGTCACGAGCTCCGAGCGCACCTCGGGGGAGCCGTGGAAGAACGCCGCCCACGCGAGCCACACCAGGCCCACGGCGGCGAGAGCCACGGTGATCCCGATGGCGACGCGACGACGCCACGGCGCGGGGGCGCCGTAGCGCTCGGCAAGGCGCTGTTCGGAGCCTGTCGACGGGGCGGAGGTCACCGGGGAAGCCTAAGTCGCACGTCCTAGGATCGTGCACATGCCCCAGCCCCACGTCGACGACCGGTCCAGCGCCGGCCTCCGGCTCATGCACGTCCACGCCCACCCCGACGACGAGTCGAGCAAGGGCGCGGCCTCGACCGCGCGCTACGTCGCCGAGGGGATCGACGTCCACGTCGTGACCTGCACGGGCGGCGAGCGCGGCTCGGTCCTCAACGCCAAGATGGACCGCCCGGAGGTCTGGGACAACATCACCGAGATCCGGCGCCAGGAGATGGAGCGGGCGCGCGACATCCTCGGCATCCGCCAGGACTGGCTCGGCTTCGTCGACTCCGGCTGGCCCGAGGGCGACCCGAAGCCCCCGCTCCCGGAGGGCTGCTTCGCGCTCGTCCCGCTGGAGGAGTCGACCGAGCGCCTCGTGCGGCTGATCCGCGCGTTCCGCCCGCACGTGCTGACGACCTACGACGAGCGTGGCGGCTACCCCCACCCCGACCACATCCGCTGCCACGAGGTGTCCGTCTCCGCTTACCACGCGTCTGGCGACCCCGGGCAGTTCCCCGACGCGGGGGAGCCGTGGCAGCCGATGAAGCTCTACTACCACCACGGCTGGAGCTGGGCGAAGACCAACGCCCTCCACCAGGCGATGCTCGACCACGGGCTCGAGTCGCCCTACGCCGAGCGCCTCGAGAAGTGGGAGCGCGAGCCCGACTGGGACGAGCGCATCACCACGAAGGTGCCGTGCGGCGACTTCTTCGGCGTCCGCGACCAGGCCCTGCTGGCGCACGCGACGCAGATCGATCCCGACGGCATGTGGTTCGCCATCCCGCGCGAGATCCAGCAGAGCGTGTGGCCGACCGAGGACTACGAGCTGGTCGAGTCGACCGTGCAGAGCACGCTGCCGGAGGACGACCTGTTCGCCGGCATCCCGACGCCCGCACCCTGACCGCCCACGACGAGCCACGAGGTGGGAGACTGACCCCATGCTCCACCAGCTGATCGTCCTCGCCGCCGACGACCCGACCCCCAGCGACAACGACGTCGTCGCCGGTCCGCTCGGCTTCGCGATCTGGATCTTCATGATCCTCGCGGTCGTCGTGCTCGCCTTCAGCCTCGTCAAGCAGCTGCGCAAGGCGCAGGCCGCCAAGGACGCCGGGCTCTACGGCGACCAGCCGGTCGACCGCTCGGCCGACGACGGCACGAAGGCCGACACCCAGGGCTGAGCCCGGAGTCGACCCGGACCCGACTGGTCCGTCACCGGGCCTGTCACGAGGCCCGTCACGAGGTGCGTGCGCTCCCGGGCAGCCACCAGTTCCAGCGACCCAGCAGGGTCATCGCCGCAGGCAGCAGCAGCCCGCGCACGATCGTCACGTCGAGCAGGACGGCCACGGCCATCCCGACGCCGATCTCCTTCACCGCGACCAGCTCGCCGGCCACGAAGCCGAGGAACACGATCCCGATCGCGACCGCCGCCAGCGTCACGACCGGACCGGACGCGACGATCCCGTCGAGCACGGCGTCGTCGTTGCGCTCCCGCTCGGAGGCCGTACGACGTCGCGGGGCGTCCCACGCCTCGCGGATCCGCGCGACCAGGAACACGTGGTAGTCCATGGATAGCCCGAACGCGAACATGAAGAGCAGCAGGGGCGTGGTGATGTCGAGCGCGCCCCACGGGTCGAAGCCGAGCAGGGACGACCCCCAGCCCCACTGGAAGATCGCGACGACGACGCCGAGCGTGGCGCACAACGACAGCAGGTTGAGCAGCACCGCCTTGGCGGGGACCGCGACCGAGCGGCTGAGCCGCCCGACCAGCAGCGCGGTCGCCACCACGACGAGCAGCACGGCCCACGGCACCCGCTCGGCCAGGGCAGCGCGCGTGTCCACCAGCTCCGCAGCGGGCCCGCCGACCCGCACCGCCACGCCGAGGTCGGCCTGGCGCAGCTCGCCGACCAGCGCCTGCGCGTCGGGGCCGTCGCTGGTGCCCGTGGGCTCGACCATCACCCGGCTGCTGCCATCGGGCATCGGGTCGAGGAGCAGCACGTCGTCGACGTGCTCCATGGCCCCGATCCCCGCGAGCAGGGTCGCGACCTCGGGGGAGTCGGGAGCCTCGGCGGCGAGCACCGTCAGCGGCGTCGTGCGGAGGTCGGGGTGGGCCGCGTCGACCACCTCCTGCGCCTGCCGCGGCTCGCTGTCGCGCGGCAGGGACCGCGCGTCGGAGTTGCGCAGGTCGAGGGCCAGCAGGGGTGAGGCCAGGAGCAGGAGCAGGGCCGTGCAGCCGAGCAGCACCGGCCACGGTCGCCGCTGTGCCGTCCGCGCCAGGCGGGGCAGCAGCGCGCCCGGGCTCGGGGTGCCGCCGAGCAGCCGCCCGCCGGCCGGTGGCGGCGGGATGCGCCGGTGGGCGACGGCGAGGAGGGGTGGGGTGAGGGTCAGCCCCGCGGCGGTGGAGACGCCGACGGCCACCAGCCCGCCGACGGCCATCGGGGACAGGACCGGGTCGCCGAGGAGCAGCAGGCCGGTCAGCGCGGTGCCGACTGTCAGCCCGGAGACGAGGACGGCGCGCCCGGCCGTCGCGAGCGTGGTGGCGAGCGCGTCGGCGACCGCTCCCTGCTCGTCCGTACGACGACCCTGCCGCGCGCGCTCCTCCCGGAACCTGGCCAGCACCAGCAGCGCGTAGTCGACGGCGAGCCCGAGGCCGAGGAGGGTCACCACGTTCACGGCGTAGTCGCTCACGGGAGTCAGCCGGGCGAGCGACGCCAGCACGAGGAGCGCCCCCGCCACGGAGGCGAGCGCCGTGACGACGGGCAGGACGCCGGCGGCGATGCCCCCGAGGGCGAGCACGAGCACGACGAGCAGGACGACCACGGCGACGCCCTCGCCCCGGGCCGCGTCGGAGATCGCCTGCTCGGCGAACGCCTCCTCCGCGAGCAGCGGTCCGCCCACGAGCACGCCGGGCATCTCGATGGTCCGCAGGTCCTCGGAGACGTCCGCGGCGAGCGCCAGCGCCTCGTCGTGGTCGAGTCCCGGGTCGAGCTCGACGGTGACGACCGTGCCCGACCCGGTCGGCGCCACCAGGTCCCGGGCGCCGGTGGTCCACGGGTCCCGCACCTCGTGGACGCCGGTGAGCTCCCGCACCCCGTGCAGGACGCGGCTCGCCTGGTCGACGAGCTCGACCGCCATCACGTCGCGGCCGCTGAGCACCGCGACCACCCGCTCACCCTCGGGGTCGGCGGTCTCGAGGCTCCGCTCGACCAGCGCGGACTCGGCGTCCGGACGCACCGGTTCGGGAGTCGTGGCGAGGTCGAAGACGCCACCGCCGAGCACGCCACCGAGGACCACGACACCCGCCCACGTCGCGAGCACCCCTCTCCGCCACCGGTGCAGCCGGCGTCCCAGACCCTCGAGCACGTGGTGACTGTAGTGACGCCTCGTCCTTTTGGCGATGACCAGACAAAAGTTGTTCACAAACCGACTGATTGGCCCTACGGTGATCGACGTCACATCCGTCCCGGCGTGCGTCCGGGGTCCCAGGAGGTCGTCCCGGTGTCGAAGTCCCCCCAGCCTGCTCGCGGGCGGATCCGCGCCATCGCGGCCGCCGTGTCCGGAGTCCTCGTGGCCGGAGTCGGCGTCGCGGCGATCGCCGTGCCCCCCGGTGACGAGCCGGGGGTGACCATGCGCGCCTTCCAGCTCGGGCAGTCGATCTCCTCGCTCTGCACGATCAAGGCCGCGCAGACGCCCAACGTCGACCAGCTCAAGCCGACCGTCGACTGGAGCAGCCCGGCCGACTTCGGCGGCCTGCAGGACAACTTCCTGGTCCACGTGCTGGCCAACCTCACGATCGACACGGCCGGCACCTACATGTTCCGGCTGATCAGCGACGACGGCTCCGAGCTCCTCATCGACGACGAGCTCGTCGTCGACCACGACGGACTCCACGGTGACACCGCGATGGACGGGTCCGTCACGCTGGCGTCCGGGGTGCACTCGCTGCGGATCAACTACTTCGAGGCGACCAACGGCGAGCGCCTCACCCTGCAGTGGCGCAAGCCGGGCGAGACGGCGTTCACGCTCGTCCCGAGCTCCGTGCTCAGCACCGAGGCCGACGTCACCCGCGTCACGGCGCCCGGCTTCAAGCAGTGCGAGGGCCAGGACGAGTCGGCCGGCGACGGCCTGCAGCTCGACTCGGTCAACCCGGCCTACACGCTCACCGACCTGCGGCCGCAGGGCTTCGAGCCGCAGGTCACCGGCCTCGGGTGGGACGGCGACGACCTGCTGGTGCTGACCTGGGGCGGCAACGGCAACGACCAGGGCAACGTCTCGCTCGGCGAGCTGCACCGGCTCTCCGGCGTCCGCGACGCCGCCTCCCCGGCCGACGTCACGCGGGTCCGCGTCGCGGAGGGGCTGAAGGAGCCGCAGGGCATCACGGTCGTCGACGGTGACGTCTACGTCTCCGAGAAGACCGGCCTGGTGCGGCTCGTCGACGCCGACGCCGACGGCGTCTTCGAGGGCAAGGACGTCATCGCGACCTACCCGTTCGACGGCAACTTCCACGAGTTCGGCTTCGGCATGCTCTACGCCGACGGCAAGTTCCACCTCAACCTGTCGGTCTCCATCAACCTCGGCGGTGCCACCACCGTGCCGCAGGGCTCGCACCACCGCGGCACCCACATCACCGTCGACAAGGAGACCGGCGCGATCGACTACGTCGCCGGCGGTCTCCGCACACCGCACGGGATGGGCTGGGGCCCCGAGGGCGAGATCTTCGTGACCGACAACCAGGGTGGCTGGCTGCCGGCCAACAAGCTGATCCAGATCAAGCCCGGGGAGTTCTACAACCACTTCACGACCGGCCCCGACGGCACCCCCGGCGAGTTTGACGACCAGCCCGTCACCCAGCCGGTCCTGTGGATGCCGCAGAACGAGATCGCCAACTCGCCGAGCACGCCGATCATGGTCGAGGGCGGGCCGTACGCCGGCCAGATGTTCATCGGCGACGTCACCTACGGCGGCCTGCAGCGGGCCGACCTCGAGAAGGTCGGTGGCAGCTACCAGGGAGCGCTCTTCCGCTCCAGCCAGGGCCTCGAGGCCGGTGTCAGCCGCGTCCTCGCCGGTGAGGACGGCCAGCTGATCGTCGGCGGGCTCGGCGCCGGCGGCAACTGGGGCCAGACCGGCAAGCTCCGGTACGGCCTGCAGAAGCTCGACCTCAACGGCACCGTGCCCTTCGACATGCTGTCGATGGACGTCGTCGAGGGCGGCTTCGAGATCGAGTACACCAAGCCGCTGTCGGCCGAGACCCTCGCCGGACTCGCCGACGCCTACCAGCTGAAGCAGTGGCGCTACCGCCCGACCGCGCAGTACGGCGGCCCCAAGCTCAACGAGGAGACCCTCGAGGTCACCAGCTCGACCGCCTCGCCCGACGGGAGGACGGTGCGGCTGGCCGTGGCCGGGATGAAGCCCGGCCGCGTCGTGCACCTGCGCTCGCCCCGTCCGTTCTCCGCGGCGTCCGGTGAGACGCTGTGGAGCACCGAGGCCTGGTACACCCTCAACACCTACCCGGGCTACGTCGAGCCAGAGCCCGAGCCGGCGCCGTTCGGCCTCTACGAGCTCGAGGACGGCGAGCTGCTCGGGGGCGCGAGCATCCAGACCGAGCACGAGGGCTACAGCGGCAGCGGCTTCGTCGCCGGGATGGGCGACGTCGGCTCCGGCACCGAGGTGCAGGTCGTGGTCGACGAGGCCGGGACCTACGACGTCACGATCGGCTACGCCAACGGCCCGAACCCGAGCCCCGACCCCGTCACCAAGACGCTCAGCATGTTCGTCAACGGCGAGCGCACGCAGATCGGGCTGCCGCCGACCGGCAGCTGGAAGACGTGGGGCACCCACACCGTCCAGGTCGACCTCCCGGCCGGCCCGAGCACGCTGCGCCTGGAGAAGGTCCAGGGCGACGACGGGCACGTGAACCTCGACTACGCCCAGGTCCTCCCCCCGACCTCGACGCGCTACGAGGCCGAGGCGGCGGCCAGGTCCGGCGGCGCCGCCGTGCAGACCGAGCACGCCGGGTTCAGCGGCAGCGGCTACGTCGGCGGGATGGAGAGCGCCGGCGCGAAGGTCACCTTCACCGTCGACGCCGCCGAGGCCGGCGAGCACGCCCTGACCCTCGGGTACGCCAACGGGCCGCACCCCTCGCCCAACCTGGTCAAGACCCTCGACGTGTCGGTCAACGGTGGCGCTCCGGAGCAGCTCTCGCTCCCCAACACCGGCGCGTGGAACCAGTGGAGCACCGTGGTCGACTCGGTCGAGCTCGCGCAGGGCAGCAACACGATCTCGTACGCCGTCCCGGCCGCCAACGGGCCCACCGACGGCCGGGTCAACCTCGACTACCTCGACGTCGGCGCCGCCGGCGTCACCTGCGACCCCGACCAGCCGGTCTCGCCGGACGACGAGTTCGACGGCGACCGCCTCGACACCTGCCGGTGGACCACCATCCTCAACCCCGCTCCGGGCGGCCTCGAGGTCCGCTACGGCACGCTGCGGATCTCTGCGCAGAGCGGCGACCTCTCCGGTGGTGCGGTGAGCGCCCGCAACATGGTGCTGCAGCCGGCGCCTGCGGACGGCGTCTGGGCGGCGACGACCGAGATGTCGCTGAGCGGCACGGACGACTACCTCCAGGGCGGACTGGTCGCGCACACCAGCAACGACAACTACGCCAAGCTCGTCGCCATGCGGACCCCGCAGGGCCAGTGGGTGCTCGAGCTCGGCCGTCGCATCGACGGTCAGATGGTCTACTCCAACAGCCCGCCGCTCGCCGGAGCCCCGAACCGCCTGCTGCTGCAGATGGCGTCCACCGGCACGGCGATCCAGGGTCGCTGGTCCGTCGACGGCGGTACGACGTGGCAGTCGATGGGTGCCGGCTACCCGGCCGACGGGCTCGTCGCTCCGCGCATCGGCGTGGCGGCCTACAACGGCACGGGCAGCGAGGTCGGTGTCTTCGAGCGCTTCACGGTCACCGAGCCGGTCATCGAGCCCGACACGTGCGAGGCGACCGAGGCCGACCCGGGCTACCGGATGCTCTTCGACGGCACCCAGGAGAGCCTGGCCGGCTGGAACCACGCCGGTCCCGGCTTCTTCACCCGCGAGGCCGACTGCACGCTGATGACCAACGGGGGCCTCGGCCTGCTGTGGCACTCGGAGCCGCTCGAGGACGACTACTCCCTGCAGCTGGACTGGAAGCTGGTCAAGGACGACAACGCCGGCGTCTTCGTCGGCTTCCCCGACCCGGGCGACGACCCGTGGGTGGGCGTCGACCAGGGCTACGAGATCCAGATCGACGCCACCGACCTGCCGGACCGCACCACCGGTGCGATCTACACCTTCCAGGGTGCGGACCAGGCGGCGCGCGACGCGGCGCTCCACCCCGTCGGTCAGTGGAACCACTACGAGATCCGGGTGGAGGGCAAGCGCATCCGCGTCTACCTCAACGACACCCTGGTCAACGACTTCACCAGCCCCGCCGCGGAGGCCGGACGCCTCACCTGGCCGTCCTACTTCGGCCTGCAGAACCACGGCAACGGGGAGAACGTCTACTTCCGCGACGTCCAGCTCATGGAGCTCGACGACCCCGAGGACGTGCCGGCGACGGTCACCGTGACCGCGCCGGCCGAGGTGGAGACCGGGAAGACCGCGACCGTCGAGGTCGAGGTCACCTCGCAGGCGCAGAGCACGCCCACCGGCGAGGTCACCCTCACCGTGGACGGCGAGGCACTCGCCCCGGTCGACCTCGAGGACGGCACGGCCACCTTCGAGGTCGGTCCGGTCGCGACGGAGGGGACGGTCTCCCTGGCGGCGGCGTACGCCGGTGACGTCGCGCACGAGCCCGGCCAGGGCAGCACGACGATGGCGGTGAAGGCCCCGGCAGGACCGACCACGGGACCGACGCCGACGACCGACCCGGGCCCGACGCCCCAGCAGCCCCAGCCGACCACCCCGGTCGGGCCCGTCGGACCGACCCCGTCGGTGGGCGTCGGGGGCGGCGGGAAGGTGGACGCGGTGCCCGACCGGCGCCGGGCCTCGGTGGTGCTGCAGTGCGGTGCGACCGACTGCGAGGGCCGGGCCGTGCTCCGCACGAAGGGCGGCAAGAAGCTGGGCGCCGGGGCGTTCGACCTCGACGCCCGCGAGAAGAGGAAGGTGGTCGTGAAGCTCAACGCGCGCGCCCGGGCCCTCCTCGACAGGCGCAAGGTCGTCGGAGCCGTGCTGGTCGTCCGCTTCGAGGACGGTCCCACCCAGCGGCTGAGGGTGCGGCTGAAGCGCTGAGTCCTGCGCGCGGGCGTCGGGCCAGGGTCAGGGCCCGGCGCCCGCGTGCACCAGTCGGCTCAGGCGTCGACGGCGCGCACGCGCAGCACGCGCGCCTCCTCCGGGTGCAGGACCGGTAGCGCGACACCGGCCACGGCCAGCAGCCGACCGGTGAGCGTCGACCCGGAGGCCGACCAGGAGTCGGTGAGGTCGGCTCCGCCCGGTCCCGGGGGCAGCTCCTCCGTCAGGCGGTAGAGGCG
The DNA here is from genome assembly GCF_900105585.1 of Nocardioides exalbidus. Taxonomy (NCBI): domain Bacteria; kingdom Bacillati; phylum Actinomycetota; class Actinomycetes; order Propionibacteriales; family Nocardioidaceae; genus Nocardioides; species Nocardioides exalbidus. The sequence continues at coordinate 385,003 of NZ_FNRT01000002.1, read as the reverse complement.
GTCCGGGTCGAGGCCGGTCAGTCGCAGCGCCGCCGGGTGCTGCGTGTCGGTGGACGCGACGGTCGCGACGACGTACCACCCCTCGGTGCGGTCCGCGGCGACCACGCCGGTGACGAGCACGGCGGGGTCGGCGTGGTCCGGGTGCACCAGCGTGCCGGTGCCGATGAGGGGACGGACGCGCTTGTGCAGCTCGATCCACGACGCCAGCTCGCCCAGGGCGGTCTCGTCGAGCCCGGTCATGTCCCACTCGATCCCGAAGTGGTGCAGCAGGGCGGTGGCGGCGCGGTAGCGCAGGGTGTGCGTCCGCTCGGTGGTGTGGGAGGTCGGAGGTCCGACGTGCGCGCCGATCAGCTCCGGGGGCACCAGCAGCGAGGTCCAGCGCTGCAGGTGCTGGCGCTCGAGGGGGTCGTTGGTGTCGCTGGCCCAGACGCGGTCGGTGCGTGCCAGCACGCCGGCGTCGACCCGCGCCCCGCCCGACGAGCACGACTCGATCTCGAGCGATGGATGGGCCGCGCGCAGCTCGTCGAGCAGCGTGTAGGTCGCCAGGGTCTGTCCGTGGACCGCCGGGCGGCCGTCGTGGGTGACGTCGGTGAGGTCGCGGTTGTGGTCCCACTTGAGGTAGGCGATGTCGAGCTCGTCGAGCAGGGCCAGGAGCGCGTCGCGCAGGTCGGCGTAGGCCGCCTCGTCCTGGAGGTCGAGCACCTGCTGGCGCCGCCAGGCCGGCGGCACGGCCGCTCGCCCGCGCAGCACCCGCTCCGGGTGCCGTCGTGCGGTCTCGGAGTCGGGGCTGACCATCTCGGGCTCGACCCAGAGGCCGAACTGCATGCCGCGCCCGGTCACGTGCTCGACGAGGGGTCCGAGGCCCTGCGGCCACACGTCGGGGTCGACGGTCCAGTCACCGAGGGCCGTGGTGTCGTCGCGCCGGCCGAGGAACCACCCGTCGTCGAGGACGAAGCGCTCCACGCCGACCGACGCCGCGACGTCGGCGAGCTCGGCGAGCCGCTCGAGCGACTGGTCGAAGTAGACCGCCTCCCAGGTGTTGGCGATGACGGGTCGCTCCGTGCGGGCGCGCGGCGTGATCGCGCGGAGGTGGGCGTGGAAGCGGTGGCTGAGGGGGTCGAGGCCCGCCGGCGACCAGGAGCCGAGCAGCTCGGGGGAGCGGTAGGTCTCGCCCGTGGCGAGGACGACCTCGCCCGGTGCCAGCAGCTCGCCGCCACCCAGCAGGCAGTCGCCCTCGGGCGTGCGCTCGGCGTAGTGGGTGTGGTTGCCGCTCCACGCGGTGTGGACAGCCCACGCCTCGCCGGCGCCGAAGGAGAAGCCGGGCGTCCCGGCGACCAGGAGCAGGGTGGCGTCGTGGCCCGTACGACCGTGGCGGGCGTCGCGCCGGTGGGTGCCCTGCACCCACGGGTGCCGCTGGGGCGTGCGCTCCTTGCACCAGCGGCCGGTGAGGTCGAGGAGCTCGGTGGCGTGTGCTGCGACCGGGAGCGACGTGAGGACCGACGAGAGGTGGAGGTCGCCGGCCACGGTGTTGGTCACGCTCGTGCGGGCGTGCAGGAGGCCACCCTCGTCTAGGGCCAGCTCGACGTCGACCTGCCACCCGGCCTCGTCGTCGACCGAGGTGCAGGTGAGGGTGTCGCCGTCACGCTCCACGGTCCAGTCGACCAGGCTGGGCGCGGCCGCGCGCGCGTCGCCGCCGACGCGGTGACCGGCCAGGCCGGGGGTGCCGCTGAACCCCCGCGTGCCGTCGGGGACGAGCCCGGTGCGGCGCGGGAGGTCGTACGACGACCGCGAGACGCCCGGTCGGCGCGCGACCTCGAGCGCGAGCAGGGTGGCGTCGTCGACGTCGCCGAGGCCGGCACCCCAGTGGAGGACCACGGGGACGCCGGACGCGTCGCGACCGACGACGAGGCTCACGCCCGACCGTGAGAGGTGGGTGGGGACCGACTCGTTCACGCGTCCTCCGCCGTGTCGAGGTCGTCCATGTCGGCGGGGTCGACGACCACCAGCTCGCCGACGTGGTCGGCGAGCGCGCCGCTGGCGTGCGCGGAGAGCCCGGAGTCGGTGACCAGCACCGACGCCTCCGAGAGCCCGGCCATGCTGCTGAGCCCGACCACTCCCCACTTGCTGGAGTCGGCGAGCACGATGAGGCGGCGCGAGCGCTCGATCATGGCGCGGTTGGTCTCGCTCTCGAGGAGGTTGGGGGTGCTGAACCCGGCGCGCACGTCCATGCCGTGCACCCCCATGAAGAACGCGTCGACGTGCAGGGTGCGCAGCGACGAGACCGCGACCGGACCGACGAGCGCGTCGGACGGCGTGCGGAGCCCGCCGGTGAGCAGCACCGAGGTCGTCGCGTCGCCGGTGCGGTGCAGCACGTCGGCGACCCACACGGAGTTGGTGACCACCGTGAGGTTCGGGATGCGGGCGATGTGCTCGGTGAGGGCGTGGGTGGTGGTGCCGGCGGAGACCGCGATGGCCATGCCGGTGTGCACGAGCGTGGCGGCGGCGGCGGCGATCGCCTCCTTCTCCTGCCGCAGCTGGACGGACTTCGCGGCGAACCCCGGCTCGGACGACGACGGCTCGGCCACGGCGAGCGCGCCGCCGTGGACCTTCTCGAGGAGGCCGTCGCGGTGCAGCGCGACGAGGTCGCGGCGCACGGTCATGTCGGAGACCCCGAGCAGCTCGACGAGGTCGGTGACGCGCACGGTGCCGTCGCGGCTGAGCTCGGCCAGGATCCGGCTCCGTCGCTGTGCGGCGAGCATCAGGCGCTCCGACCCGGCGCCGGTGCCTCGCGGACCACGGCGACACCGCCGGCCGGCACGACCAGGTCGCCCGCGACCTCGTGACCTCGCACCAGCTCGACGCCGTGGACCGGCACGGAGGCCGGACCGGTGTCGTGGTTGACCACGAAGAGCCAGCTCGCGTCCTCGCCCACGCGCCGGGTGACCTCGACCGAGGCGGATGCGCCGGGGAGCCGCTCGAGGCCGGCCTCCTCGACCACCTGCGCCACCAGCCGGTCGGTGCCGGCCTCGTCGAGGCGGGTGGCGACGTACCACGCGGCGCCGGAGCCGACGTCACGCCGGGTGACCGCCGGCTTGCCGACGGCGGGCCCGTCGACGTGGGACGCCACGACCTCGGCACCCGCCAGCTCGAGGTCCTCGGCCCACACGTCGGCGCCCACGGCCCCGTCGCCCAGCCCCTCGACGCGGACCTGCTCGCCCTCCATCAGCGGGAGGAACTCGGTGGTGCGCACGCCGAGCAGGTCGCGGAACGCGCCGGGGTAGCCGCCGAGGCGGATGTGGTCGTGCTCGTCGACGATCCCGCTGAAGTAGGTGATGACGACCGTCGCCCCGGCCTCGGCCGCGGCCGTCAGCGCGGCCACCGTGGCGTCCTGGACGAGGTAGAGGGTGGGGACGACGACGAGGTCGTAGCCCGCGAGGTCGGTGCCGGGGTGCACGACGTCGACCCCGACGCCGTGGGCCGAGAGCGCGCGGTGCAGGTCCTCGGCACGGTCGCGGTAGCGGACGTCGACGCTCGGGTGGGAGTCGAGCTCGCAGCCCCACCAGGCCTCGTAGTCGAAGAGGATGGCGGCCCGGTTGCGCGCGGTGCTGCCCGCGACCTCCTCGATCGCGTCGAGGGTGCGCGAGAGCTCGACGACCTCGCGCCACTGGCGGGTGTCGGTGCCGGCGTGGGGGAGCAGCCCGGAGTGGAACTTCTCGGCCCCCGCGCGCGAGGCGCGCCACTGGAAGAACAGGACGGCGTCGGCGCCGCGGGCGACGTGGGTGATGCTGTTGCGGATCATCTCGCCGTCGACCTTGGCGCGGTTGCGCGGCTGCCAGTTCACCGCGCTGGTCGAGTGCTCCATCAGCAGCCACGGCTTCCCGCCCGCGGTGCCCCGGGTGAGGTCGGCGCTGAAGGCGAGCTCGCGGTGGCCGGTGGGCTCCGCGGAGATCAGGTAGTGGTCGTTGGACACGACGTCGAGCTCGCGTCCCCAGCGCAGGTAGTCCATCTCCATGGTCTGGCGCATGACCATGAAGTTGGTGGTCACCGGGACTCCCGGCGAGACGCGGTGCAGCACGTCGCGCTCGGCGACGAAGTTGTCGAGCAACTGGTCGGAGGAGAACCGCAGGAAGTCCAGCTGCTGAGTGGGGTTGGCGTGGGTGGGAGCGGACCGGGGCGGGAGCACCTGCTCGAAGTCGTCGTAGCGCTGCGACCAGAAGGCGGTGCCCCAGGCGTCGTTGAGCCGGGCCACGTCGTCGTCGTACCTCCGGCGCAGCCAGGTGCGGAACGCCACCGCGCTCACGTCGCAGTAGCAGCGGGCGTTGTGGCAGCCCAGCTCGTTGGACACGTGCCAGAGCGCGAGGGCCGGGTGGTCGCGGTAGCGCTCGGCCAGCGCGGTGCACAGCGCCAGCGCGTGCTCGCGGTAGACCGGGGAGCTGGGGCAGAACGCCTGACGCCCACCCGGCCACAAGGTGGTGCCGTCCTGCGTCACCGGGAGCATCTCGGGATGCTGCCGGGCCAGCCACGGCGGCGGGGACGCGGTCGCCGTCGCCAGGTCCACCCGCACGCCCGCGGCATGGAGCTCGTCCATCTGCTCGTCGAGCCAGGCGAAGTCCCACTCGTCCGGCCCGGGCTGGAGCCAGGCCCACGAGAAGACGCCGAGCGTGACGAGGTCGACCCCCGCCTCCCGCATCAGCGCGCGATCCTCGACGTGGGCGGCGCGGGGCCACTGCTCGGGGTTGTAGTCACCACCGAAGGCCAGTGCGGGCAGGGGAGTCGGCATGCGGTCACTGTGGCGACCCTCACATGTCAAAGTCAACGTCTTGAGGTGGAAAAGAGTTCGGAACTGTTCGATCTGGTCGGAAATGCGGGGTGTTTCACCCTTGACGGGTCTGTGGTGGCCGTCACATGCTGTCCGTCCCTGTTGGTTTTTGTCTTCTGGAGGCCGTCGTGTCCCGTTCCCGTTCCAGCGCCGTACCCCGGTCCACCGTCGCCACGATGTCGGCCACGCGTCGCTCCGTGATGCGCGGCATGGCGCTCAGCGGCCTCGCCGTCGGAGGCGCCAACATGCTCGCCGCGTGCGGTGGCGGCGACGAGGGTCCGGCCACCGGCTCGGGCGCCTCGGTGAAGTTCGGCATCAACGAGGCGGAGGGCTCGGGTCCGGCCTACGACCGGCTCAAGGCCATCGCCGACACCTACGCCAAGGAGACCGGCACCGAGGTCGCGCTCAACGCGGTCGACCACAACACGTTCCAGGAGAGCATCAACACCTACCTCCAGGGCACGCCCGACGACGTGTTCACCTGGTTCGCGGGCTACCGGATGTCGCAGTTCGCCGACAACGGGCTGATCACCGACCTCAGCGACCAGTGGCCCATCGACGGCCTGGGCGACTCGTTCAAGCAGGCGGCCACCGCCTCGGACGGCAAGCAGTACTTCGTGCCGATCAGCTACTACCCGTGGGCGGTCTTCTACCGGAAGTCGGTCTTCGAGAAGAACGGCTGGACCGCGCCCACCACCAACGACGACTTCATGGCCCTGATGGACGACATGCAGGGCAAGGGCATCACCCCGTTCGCCTTCGGCGACAAGGACGGGTGGCCGGCGATGGGCACCTTCGACATCCTCAACATGCGCCTTAACGGCTTCGACTTCCACATGAGCCTCATGGCGGGCACGGAGAAGTGGGACGGCGACGAGGTCAAGCTGGTCTTCGACACCTGGCGCAAGCTGCTGCCCTACCACCAGGCCGACCCGCTCGGTCGCACCTGGCAGGAGGCGGCCACCTCGATGGGCAAGGGCGACTGCGGGATGTACCTCCTCGGCACCTTCGTCGTCGACGGCCTCGGTGAGAACGGCGAGGACCTCGACTTCTTCACCTTCCCCGAGCTCGACTCCTCGATCGGCGCCGACGCGCTCGACGCCCCGATCGACGGCTTCTGCGTCTCGGCCGCGGGCAAGAACCAGGAGGCCGGCAAGGCGATGGCGAAGTGGCTGGGCAGCGCGGCTGCCGCGGACGCGGGCAACAACGCCGCCGACGCGCCCTTCATCGCCGCCAACGACGGGGCCAGCACGTCGACCTACAGCGACCTGCAGAAGAAGTCGGTCGAGGTCGTCAGCGCGGCGGCCAACATCGCGCAGTTCATGGACCGCGACACCAACGCCGACTTCGCCAACACGGTGATGATCCCGTCCATCCAGGACTTCCTGAAGGACCCCAACGACATCGACGGGGTCACGGCCAGCATCCAGGAGCAGGCCGCCTCGATCTTCGGCTGACGCATGACCGACATCGACACGGCGCCGCAGGACGCGCCGACCGAGGGGAAGGCGCCCCGCTCGCGGGGCGAGCGCAAGCTGGCCGGACGGGACCGGTGGACCGTCATCGCGATGGTCACCCTCCCGACCGTGCTGGTCGTCGGCCTGGTCTGGGTCCCGGCGCTGGGTTCTGTCCTGCTGTCCTTCACCAAGTGGAACGGCTTCGGCGGGCTCGACACGATCGAGTGGGTCGGCCTGCAGAACTACGAGGACATCGCCACGATCTACCCGCCGTTCTGGCCGGCGATCCAGCACAACCTGATCTGGCTGGTGTTCCTGTTCGTCTTCCCGACGATGCTCGGCGTCCTGCTGGCGGTCGTGCTCGACCGCGAGATGAAGGGGAGCCGGTTCTACCAGACCGCCTTCTACATGCCGGTCGTGCTGTCACTGGCGCTCATCGGCTTCATCTGGCAGCTGTTCTACTCACGTGACCAGGGCCTGATCAACCAGGTCCTGGGCACCACCGTGGACTGGTACGGCGATCCCGACATCAACCTGTGGGCGGTGCTGGTGGCGACCGCCTGGCGCCACACCGGCTACATCATGCTGCTCTACCTGGCCGGCCTGAAGGGTGTCGATGCGTCGCTGCGCGAAGCGGCGGCGGTCGACGGCGCCAGCGAGGTGAAGACGTTCTTCCACGTCATCTTCCCGGTCATGCGGCCCATCAACATGATCGTGATCGTCATCGTGGTGATCGAGTCGCTGCGGGCCTTCGACCTGGTCTGGGTGATCAACAAGGGCCGCAACGGTCTCGAGATCATCGCCGCGCTCGTCAGCCAGAACGTGATCGGGGAGGCGACGAGGTACGGCTTCGGGTCGGCGCTCGCCGTGATCATGATGCTCATCTCGTCGATCTTCATCACCCTCTACCTGCGGGTCGTCTTCCGCGAGGAGCGCAACCGATGACCGAGACCGTGGTCGCCACGACCCCGCCGAAGGCGTCCGGCAAGTCCCCTGCGCCCCGCTCGGGCGGCGGGCTGAACAGCCCGCGCGGAACCGTCGCGACGGTGATCATGGCCGTCCTCGCGCTGCTGTGGCTGTTCCCGCTGGTGTGGGCGTTGATCAACTCGTTCCGCGACTACGACTACACCCAGGCCAACGGCTACCTGTCCTTCGGCGGCTGGACGCTCGACAACTACCGGGAGGCCTGGGAGCGCGGGAACTTCGGCCTGCACTTCAAGAACTCGCTGCTGATCACGGTCCCCGCCGTGCTGCTGACGCTGTGGCTGTCGTCGATGGTCGGCTTCGTGCTCGCCCGGTTCAGCTTCCGGCTCAACCTCACCCTGCTCGGCGTGTTCCTGGCCGCCAACCTGCTCCCGCCGCAGGCGCTGCTCATCCCCATCTTCCGGATCTTCCGCGAGATCCCGCTGCCGATGTTCATGAGCGACTCCGGGTCGATGCTCAACAGCTTCTGGTCGCTCATCCTGATCAACACCGCGTTCCAGCTGGGCTTCTGCACGTTCGTCCTCAGCAACTACATGAAGACGTTGCCGCACGAGATCTACGAGTCGGCCGAGCTCGACGGAGCGAGTGTCTGGCGGCAGTACTGGCAGCTCACCATGCCGCTCGTACGACCCGCGCTGGCGGCGCTCGCCACCTTGCAGGTGACCTGGGTCTACAACGAGTTCTTCTGGGCGACGGTCCTGCTCCAGCAGGGCGACAAGTACCCCGTGACCTCCGCGCTCAACAACCTGCGCGGCCAGTTCTTCACCGACACCAACTTGGTCGCGGCGGGCTCGATCCTGGTGGCGCTGCCGGTGCTGGTGGTCTTCTTCGCGCTGCAGAAGCAGTTCGTCTCCGGCCTGACCCTGGGCTCGACCAAGGGCTGACGCGGGAGGGCGCGCGGGGGCGGGGCCGAGGTTCGGGTCAGTAGCCGACCCAGGCTCCCGCGCGCATCACCCGCAGCACGTCGAGGTCCGCGTCCAGCACGACCAGGTCGGCACGTCGTCCCGCCTCGACCGCGCCGACGTCGGCCAGCCCCCACACGCGGGCGGGCGTCGTGCTCGCTGCCCGAACGACGTCGAGCAGCGGCAGCCCGGCCGTGCGAACGGCGTAGCGCACCGCCGCGTCCATGGTGAGGGTGGAGCCGGCGATGGCGCCGTCGCCGCCGGACGAGGCGAGGCGGGCGACCCCGTCGCGGACCTCGATCGCCATCGGGCCCAGCGCGTAGTCGCCGTCGGGCGCACCCGCGGCCGCCATCGCGTCGGTGACCAGCACGCACTGGTCGGGCTTCGCGGCAAACACGGTGCGCAGGACCGCCGGGTGCAGGTGCACGCCGTCGGCGATCAGCTCGACGTCGACGGGGGAGTCGAGGAGCGCGCCCACCGGGCCGGGCTCGCGGTGGTGGAGCGGGCGCATCGCGTTGAAGAGGTGGGTGCCGAGCCGGGCGCCCGCGTCGAGCGCCTCGCGGGAGACGTCGTACGTCGCATCCGTGTGGCCGATCGCGGCGACCACCCCGCGCTCCGCGAGCTGCCGGACGGCGTCGATGCCGCCGGGCAGCTCGGGGGCGAGGGTGACCATCCGCACGGCGCCGCCGCCGGCGTCGAGGAGCGCCTCGATCGCGGCCGGGGTCGGCGCGGCGAGTGAGCCGGGTTGGTGCGCTCCTGAGCGCTGCGGGCTGAGCCACGGCCCCTCGAGGTGCACGCCGGCGAGGTGGCCGTCCTCGACCAGCAGGGCGAGCTCGCGGACGGCGTCGGCCATCCGCTGCGGGGTGTCGGTGACGAGGCTGGCGGCCATCGACGTGGTGCCGTGCGCCAGGTGCGCGTCGGCGACGGTGGCCGCCGCGTCCGCCGTACCGGTGTCGAAGCTCGCGCCGCCTCCACCGTGGACGTGCAGGTCGATGAAGCCGGGGACGACGGTCGCAGCGCCGAGGTCGACGTCGGGGGTGCGCGGTGGCGTGCCCTCCCCGACCTCGGCGATGCGGTCGCCGTCGAGGCGCAGCCACCCCGGCGCGAGGATCCGCGCCGGGGTGACCACCTGTGCTGCGGCGAGGAGCACGTCAGGCCTTGTTGTCCTGCTCGAGGATCGATCCGCCGGCGACGTCACCCTCGTCCTCGCGGCCGGGGGTCTTCAGGTTCCACTTCCGGATCACGAACCGGAACAGGAAGTAGTAGACGACCGCGTAGGCCAAGCCGATCGGGATGATCAGCAGCGGCTTCGTGGCGATGTTGAAGTTCAGCACGTAGTCGAAGAGTCCGGCGGAGAAGCCGAACCCGTCCTTGATCCCGAGCGCGTTGACCAGTGCCATCGACGTGCCGGTGAGGACGGCGTGGATGACGTAGAGCGGGAATGCCACGAACATGAAGGCGAACTCGAGCGGCTCGGTGACGCCGGTGAGGAAGGCGGTCAGCGCGGCCGAGAGCATGATGCCGCCGACGAGCTTCTTGTTCTGGGGCTTGGCCTCGTGCCAGATGGCGATCGCGGCGGCGGGCAGGGCGAACATCATGATCGGGAAGAAGCCGGTCATGAAGGCTCCGGCAGTCGGGTCGCCGTGCAGGAAGCGTTGGATGTCACCGTTCCAGACGGCGCCGCTGCTGTCGGTGTACTCGCCGAAGACGAACCACGGCGGGTTGTTGAGGATATGGTGCAGGCCCAGCGGGATGAGCAGGCGGTTGAGCGTGCCGTAGATGAAGCCGCCGAGGACGGCGTTGCCGGTCACGGACTCGCCGAGCCAGGTCAGACCACTGTCGAAGGCCGGGTAGACGAAGCTCATCAGCACCGAGATCACCAGCATCGCGAAGGATGTGATGATCGGGACGAAGCGTCGACCACCGAAGAAGGCGAGGTAAGGCGGGAGCGAGATCCGGTGGTACCGCTGCCACAAGAAGGCGCTCACGAGACCAGTGACGATGCCGCCAAGGACGCCGTACTGGATGCCGTCGGTACCGAGCTTCGCGGCGTCGACAGTCGATCCCTCGACGATGTAGGGAGACATCACGTTGCCGACGCCCTTGAAGACCAGGTAGCCGACCACTGCAGCGAGGGCTGTCGAGCCGTCCGCCTTCTTGGCCATACCGATCGCGATGCCGACCGCGAACAGCAACGGCAGGTTGTCGAACAAGGCCCCACCGGCAGCGCCGATGACGGCCGCGACGTTGTCCCAGCCCAGCCCGTCGGCGCCGAGCAGGTCGGCGGAACCCAGGCGCAGGAGCAGTGCCGCCACGGGGAGGGCCGCGATCGGGAGCATCAGGCTGCGCCCGAACTTCTGGATCGGCGCGAGGTTGATCTTGCGCTTCGTGGTGCCGCCCGCGGCGGCGTCGGTTGTGGTCATGAGGACCGTTTCCTTCCGGTGGTGCTGTTCGTGCCTGCCCGAGAGCCAGGCCTCCCACTGGCGCCCGGGGTGGCGCCGAGGTTCATGTGCACCTGGTAGCGGTCGCCGCGATAGCGCGAGACGACGTGCTCGACCGGGGTGCCGGCCGCGCTGGACACGCGGCGGAAGACGAGGAGCGGGGTGTGGGTCGGGGCCTCGAGGCGGCGCGCGGTCGCGCCCTCGGCCGCCTCGCCCCACAGGGTCTGCTCGGCGGCGTCGATGACGAGGCCGTAGCGCGAGGCGAAGAGCGTGTAGAGGGAGCCGGTGAGGTCCTCGGTGTCGAGGTCGGGCAGCAGCGCCTGGGGGTACCAGCCCTGCTCGATCGCCATCGGCGCGCCGTCGGCCAGGCGCACGCGGTCGATGCGCCAGGCGGTGCCGCGGGCGCCGAGGCGCAGCGAGCGGGCCACCTCGGCGGGCGGCCGCTCCTCGTCGACGAGCATCAGGCGCGTGGAGGGCTCGAGACCGCGACGGCGCATGTCGTCGGAGAACGACGCCAGGTGCAGGTGGCTCTCGACGCGGGGACGCGCGACGAAGGTGCCCTTGCCCTGGATCCGGTGGAGCAGGCCCCCGCGACGAGGCTGTCGATCGCCTTGCGCACGGTGGCGCGCGAGACGTCGTACGTCGCCATCAGGTCGCGCTCGGACGGGATGGCCGCGTCGGGACCGAGGTCGCGGGTCGCGAGCTCGGCCAGCACGTCGCTCAGCTGGACGTGCTTGGGCCGCGGGCCGTCGTCGATCCTGCGGGCCATGCGCCGCCTTACCATCGGTGGTCCGTATTGGTACGGTCTGGTACGTACCAGTTGACGAGCATGGTGGTGGCGCGGTCGAGTTGTCAAGGACAACCCCACACGGTCGACCCGGTGTCACCGGACGAAAGGCACACGACATGAGCAGCAAGGCAGAGCAGATCCTGGCCGGACTCGGCGGAGCCGACAACGTGGTCGAGATCGAGGCGTGCATCACCCGGCTCCGCACCGAGGTCAAGGACGGGGCCCTCGTGGACCAGGCCGCCCTCAAGGCCGCCGGCGCGCACGGCGTGATGGCGAGCGGCACCGTCGTCCAAGTCGTCGTCGGCCCGGAGGCGGACAACCTCGCCGACGACATCGAGGACCTGATGTGACCGACGTGCTGTCCCCGTGCGCGGGGAGGGTCATCGCCATGGTCGATGTCCCCGACCCGGTCTTCGCCGAGGAGATGGTCGGCCCCGGCGTGGCCATCGAGCCGGCCGCCGGCCCGGTCACCGTCGTGTCGCCGATCGCCGGCAAGGTGCTCAAGGTGATGCCCCACGCCTTCGTGGTGATGGGGGACGGCGTCGGCGTCCTGGTCCACCTCGGCATCAACACGGTCCGCCTCGACGGCGAGGGCTTCGAGGTCGTCGCCGAGCAGGGCAGCGAGGTCGCCGCCGGCGACCCGATGATCACGTGGGACCCGTCCGCCCTCCCCGCGACCGCCGGCGGCCAGGACGTGTCGCCCGTGGTGCCGGTCGTGCTGATGGACGCCCCGAAGGGCTCGGTCTCGAGCGACGCGATCGGCGGCGACGTGGTCGCGGGCGACCTGCTGTTCGGCACCGCATGACGGGCGCCCCCGCGGGCATCTCGGCACTCCTGCTCGACCTCGACGGCACCCTCGTCAACTCCGAGCCCCTGCACCGCGAGGGCTACCGGATCTACTTCGCGGAGAAGGGCTGGGACGTCCCCGACCTGACCATCTTCACCGGCCGCAGAGCGCTCGACGTGCTCGAGGCCGAACCCGGCCCGTGGTCCGGCCACGACCCGCAGGCCGTGCTCGACGAGATCCTCGAGCACGTCCCCGACGAGGATCCCGACCCCGTGGCGGGTGCCCGTGAGCTGATCCTCGGCGCCCGCGCCACGGGCACGCCCGTCGCGATCGTCACGAGTGCTCCACCCTCGTGGGTCGAGCGCTCCCTGGCCTCGCTCGGGCTCGGTGTCGGCAGCGTCGACCTGGTCGTCACCGCGCTCGACGTGTCGGCAGGCAAGCCCGATCCGGAGGGCTTCGCGCTCGCCTGCGAGCGCCTCGGCGTCGACCCCGCCGCGGCGGTGGCGGCCGAGGACTCGCCCGCGGGCATCCGCGCCGCGCTCGCCGCCGGTGTGCGGCGCGTGCACGGGATCACGACCACCCACGACGCCGCGGAGCTCCGCAGCGCCGGGGCGGTCGAGGTGCACGACGACGCGCGCCCACTGGTGGACCTGCTCGACTGAGGTCCCTCAGCCGCGCGTCAGCGTCGGCAGCCTGATCTCGATGCGCGTCCCGCGGCCCGGCGCCGAGTCGGCCCGGATCGTCCCGCCGTGCCGGTCGACCGCGGCCTTGACGATGGCGAGGCCCAGGCCGGAGCCGGGGATCCGGCGGTCGTGGGCCTCGGTCGCCCGGTGGAACGGGCTGAACATCAGGGCCAGGTCGTGCTCGCCCATGCCGATGCCGTCGTCGGAGCAGGTGAGCAGCGTGCCGTCGCCGTCCGCGCACACGCCCAGGCGTACGACGCCTCCCGCCGAGCTGTACTTCACGGCGTTGCCCAGGACGTTGTCGACGATCATCTCGAGCTCGCCGGCGTCGCCGGTCACCTGCGTCCCGGCAGCCACGTCGGAGGTCTCGAGCTCGACGCCACCCGAGCGGGCGATGCGTTCGTAGGCGTCGGCGCAGCGCATCACCAGCAGGTCGAGGTCGACGAGCTCCCGCGCCGCCGGCTTGCCGGGCTCCTCCAGGCGGGCGAGCGACAGGAGCGACTCGACACTGTCCTCGATGATGCGGGCGGAGCGCTCGATCGCCTCGAGCCCTCCGCTCACCTCCGCCGGCGTCCCGGCGCGGCCGTCGCGGAGGGCGGTCAGCTCGTCCAGGTGCAGGCTGATGCTGGTCAACGGGTTGCGGAGCTGGTGGGCCAGGGTCGCGGTGAACCAGCTCTTGTAGTTGCTCAGCTCGCGCAGCTGGTCGATGAGCTCGACCTGCCGCTCGAAGGCCTGCGCGTGGCGGACGGCGTTGCCGACCTCGCGGCCGATCGCCAGGACGGCGTCGACGTCGTCGAGGCTGAACGGCTCGTGGCCGTCGGCGCGGGTGAGCACGATCCACCCGACGCACCGGCCGTCGGCGCCGAGCGGCGCGAGCAGCATCTCCCTGGCCCCGAGCGTCCGCATGAAGCCCAGGGCGAAGTCGCGCCCCTCCGGTGTCGTCAACGGCTCGGCGTCGGGCTCGTCGAGGTGGTGCAGCGAGGCCGTCTGCCGCTCCCAGCAGACCTGGGCCGCCAGACCGGCGCGCTCGACGACCTCCGGCGTGATGAGGTCCTCGACCTCCGGGGGGTGGGACGCGCCGTAGTCGCGACCGGCGCTCATCGGGTCGTCGGACCCGAAGGCCTGGATCGTGGCGAGCTGGCTGTCCATCACGCGCTGGAGGACGCGGACCGCTTCCGAGATCACCCTCTCGACGTCACGGTCCTTGACGGCCGCCTCCACCACCTCGGCCACGGCGTTGCGGAGCTGGGTCCGGCGGCGCTCGACCCGGCGCCTGGCCGAGGCGCGCATGTGGGCGGCGAGCAGGACCCCGACGGTGTCGACCATCCCCTGGTTGCGACCGATCCCGGTGTGCGCGGCGTCGGAGCCGGCTGCGACACGGGCCACCTCCTGCAGGAGCTCGTAGGCGTCCTCGCCCCCGAACTCGGCGAGCGCGTCCACGCCCTCGGCAAGGATCGCGAGGCCGTCGCGCGGCCTGGCGGTGTCGGTCTCGTCCAGCACTGGCTCCCCTTGGTGGTGCGGCCCAGAGTAGGGGACGCTCGTCACGTGCGGGGGTGTGGATCGCCGTTCTGGTCTCCGGTCAGCGCTTGACCTTGATGACCCACGTCGACGTCGCCGGCAGCGTGGTCGCGTCGCCGGAGTAGCGGACGCTGATCCGCAGCCTGCCCGCCTTCACCCTCGGCAGCCGCACCTTCGCGGTGCCGGACGAGAGGGCGAGCGTCCACGACTTCTTCCCCGCCGTGACCACCACCGTGCCGGTGGCGGCGACCGATCCGCGGTCCACGGTCACCACGACCCTGGGACGGCTCCCGGCCCTCGCGGTCGCCGGCGCCTTGACCCGCAGGGTCGCGGGTGCCGGCGGGGACGAGCTCGTCGAGCCCGGCGGGGTGGTCGGGACCGTCGGGGTGGTCGGGGTGGTGGCCGGCGGGGTCGTGGGGGTCGGCGTCGGCGTCGGTGTGGGCGTCCACGTGACCGGGGCGACACCGTCGCAGCTCCCGGTGCGGGACAGGGTGTACGCGCCGAGCGAGCCGTAGTCGTCGTACCCCGTGGTCCACGTGCCGTTGCCGACGCCGTCGACCGCCACGTAGTACTGGCCCGACGCCAGTGTCCGGCTGAGCGAGGCGTCCATGCCCGAGGCGGTGGTGTCGCTGACCTGTGCCGAGGGCGGGTCGGCACTGGCGACGACCTGGCCGGTCGCGTCGAGGAGGCTCAGTCCGATGTCGAGGTTCGTGGCTGCCGCGAGCGGCTCGGCGTCGACGGTCACGGGTCCGGAGCAGGTGCCGAGGGCGTACGTGTCGACGTCGGCGCGTGCGGCGATGTAGGCCGTCGAGCCGGGGAGCGCTGGTGCGCCCACGATCGTCGGCGGCGCCTCGTCGGTGCGCAGCCCGACGACACTGGTGATGATCGCGACATCGTCCTGATGCTCGTTGGCTCCGTTGTAGTCGCCCTTGCTCCACTGGCTGATCGCCTTGTAGTAGCCGACGCCCATGATCGGCGCCCACGCGCCGTGTCCTGCGTCGTAGTCCGGGTTCCCGGTCGAGCTGCCGTCGTGGTCGAGGCCGAGGTTGTGCCCGACCTCGTGGCTGGCGGCCTCGGCGATGGCCTTGGAGGAATTGGACAGCGACTGGGGGAAGACCCAGGCTGGCTGGTAGTAGCCGTAGCCGTCCCCGCCGGGCGCCTGCGTCTGCCCGAAGGCCCGGAGGTAGGCGACCCCGCCGCAGCCGCCGCGACAGATGGCCGATTGCGCGCCGGTGCTCGGCGTGATCAGGACGTGCGACCCGTAGGTGGTGTCGGCGGGGCTCGACCGGTGGATCGCGCTTGGTCCGGGGTCCTGCGTCGTGACGTCGACGTCGAACGGTGCGTAGTCCTCCGCCACCGCCGCCCAGACGGCCTGGATCTTCGCCTTCTCCAGGTCGTCGAAGGCGGCTCCATTGCCAGAGGGGTCCCAGCCGGGTTGGGTCGTCGGGACGGACGCGTTGGTGGCGTGCCAGCTGGTGCCGCTCGCGGTGCCACCGTCGAAGTCGAGGAAGATCGTCCGGGCCGAGTCCGCCTTGCTGTGCAGCGCGAAAGTCTGGTCGAGGGGAGCGACCGCTTCGACGGGTCCGGTGGCGGGCGCGGAGAAGCCATTCTCTTTGAAGAACACGCGGCCCGCGAGGTCGAGCCAGGCGGTGCGGTCGGTCGTGAGGAGCTCGTCGAGCTCGGGACCGGTCATGCCGTTGAGCGCGGCGGCCTCGTCGACCTGGTCCCCGAGGAGGCGTACGGCGCTCGCACCCCGCGCCGGTCGCGGCAGGTCGACGTCGGATGCCGTCCCGACGGACGACCCGGAGGCCTGCACGGTCCCGGGGACCGTGGCGAGCGCGCCCGCGGCGAGCAGCAGGGACAGGGCTGACGTGGCGCCGATGCGGCTGCCGACGGATCGACGCATGGGCGAACGCTAGGGATGCGGTACCCCGGGCCGCAGGCGAATCTCCAGATCGACTCCCTCCGACGTCTGCGACGCGTGGACAGCAGTGTGGAAATCGTTATCGACATCGATTGACACCTCCGCTCGCCGTGCTGCACGCTGCACAGGTGTGACCTACGTCATAGGGGCGTGGGCGGAGAGGACCGATCGAGATGCGGAAGCAGACACGAGGCGCGGCGCTTGCCCTGCTGTGCGTGGGGATGTCGTTGACGGCTGCCTGCGGCGGCGGTGACGACTCCGCCAGCGGTGACGACAACACCATCACGTGGTGGCACAACTCCAACAACGAACCGGGCAAGGGCTACTACGAGAAGGTCGCGGCGGACTTCGAGGCCGACCACCCCGGCACCACCGTCGAGGTCACGGCGATGGCCCACGAGGACATGGTCGACAAGCTCGCCGCCGCCTTCCAGAGCGGCGACATGCCCGACGTCTACATGGAGCGCGGCGGCGGTGAGCTCGCCGCCCACGTCGACGCCGGCCTGACCCGCGACCTGACCGAGGACGCTGCCGACGAGATCGAGGCCATCGGCGGTTCCGTCGCCGGGTGGCAGGTCGACGACCGCACCTACGCGCTGCCGTTCTCCCTGGGAGTCGTCGGGGTCTGGTACAACACCGACGACTTCGCCGCAGCGGGCGTCGAGCCGCCCACGACGATGTCCGAGTGGGAGGCGGTCAACGCCGACCTGAAGGCCGACGGCATGACCCCGCTGTCCCTGGGCGCGGGGGACAAGTGGCCGGCCGCGCACTACTGGTACTACGCCGCCGTGCGGACCTGCAGCCAGGACGTGCTCACCCAGGCCGTGACCGACCTGGACTTCTCCGACCCGTGCTTCGTCGAGGCGGGGGAGGTGGTCCAGGACCTCATCGGCACCGAACCGTTCAACAAGGGCTTCCTCGCCACACCGGCACAGGAGGGCGCCACCTCGGCATCGGGCCTGCTCGCCACCGGGAAGGTGGCCAGCGAGATGCAGGGCCACTGGGAGCCCGGCGTGATGCAGGGCCTGACCGACGACGGCAAGGGACTCGGGGCGAAGACCGGCTGGTTCCCGTTCCCCGCGGTCGAGGGCGGTGCCGGCGACCCGGCCGCCGCGCTCGGGGGCGGAGACGCGTGGGCCGTCGCGCAGGACGCGCCCGACGCTGCCGTCGACCTGGTGAAGTACCTGCTGAGCGAGGACGTCCAGAGGGGCTTCGCCGAGAACGACATGGGCCTGCCCACCCTCCCGGCCGCGACGGACGCCGTCAGCGACCCGGTGCTCGCGGACCTGATCCAGGTCCGTGACGACGCGCCCTTCGTCCAGCTCTACTTCGACACCGCCTTCGGCGAGTCGATCGGGGGCGCCATGAACGACGAGATCGCCCTCATGTTCGCCGGCCAGGCCAGCCCGCAGGACGTCGTGGACGCCATGCAGCAGGCCGCCGACGAGCAGGGGTGAGCCAGCACCTGTGAGCCTGCAACACGCCTCGACCACCGCCCCGGACACGGGGACGGCTGCTCCCGCGCAGGGGGCGCGACCCGTCGCATCGCCGACGCGTCGCGTCCCGCGGCCAGGACGACGCCCGCAGTGGCGTGAGCGGCTGGAGATCCTCGTCCTCGTCCTCCCCGCGCTGGTGCTCCTGGGGATGTTCGTGGCGTGGCCCGTCGCCTCTGCCGTGCGGATGTCGCTCTACCGCTGGCGTGGGTTCGGCCCGATGGACGACTTCGTGGGGCTGGACAACTACCGGCGGGTGATCACCGACGACGTGTTCACCCAGGCGGTGACGCACAACCTGGTCATCGTCGTCCTCAGCATCCTGATCCAGCTGCCCCTGGGGCTGGGAGTGGCACTCCTGCTCGACCGCTCGATGCGAGGGCGTGGCCTGGCGCGCACCTTGATCTTCGTGCCCTACGTGCTCGCCGAGGTGATCGCAGGCGTGATCTGGTTCCAGCTGCTGCTCCCCGGCAGCGGTGTGGTGGACGGTCTGCTCGGCGGGGTCGGCATCACCCCGCCCGACCAGGGCTTCCTCGGCACACCGGGGCTGGCGCTCTGGGCGATCATGGCGGTCCTGACGTGGAAGTACCTGGGCCTGGCGATCCTGCTCTTCCTGGCGGGACTGCAGACCGTCCCGGCCGACGTCCACGAGGCGGCCCAGCTCGACGGCGCATCCTGGTGGCAGACCCAGTGGCGCATCGTCATCCCCCTGCTGGGACCGACGATCCGCACCTGGTGCTTCCTGTCGATGATCGGATCGCTCCAGCTCTTCGACATGGTGTGGGTGCTGACCGGCGGTGGTCCGGCGAACGCCACCACGACCATGGCGACCTACCTCATCACCCAGGGCACCCAGCGCGGCAACTACGGCATCGCGGGAGCGGCCTCCGTGGTCCTGTTCGTCATCGGCGTGGTGATGGCCGCGCTCTACCAGCGGATCGTGCTGCGGCGCGACACGCACGTCGAGAGGTGAGCCCCGTGTCCCCCACCCAGCCGTCACGCCGGCGCCGGACCGCCCACGGCGGCGGTGGTCCCGCCGTGTACGTCGTCGCGCTCGCGGTCGTGGCGCTGAGCGTCGGACCGGTCGTCTACGGGGCGCTCAACGGCTTCCGGTCCAACGAGCAGCTGGCCCGCGACCCCGCCGGCCTGCCGAGCCCCTGGCGGTTCGACAACTACTCGGCGGTGTTCACCAACCCCGACTTCTGGCGCTACGCCACCAACTCGATGGCGGTGGCCGCGCTGACCACGGTGATCGCGGTGGGCGCCGGTGTGATGGCCGCCTACCCGCTGGCCCGCTACCAGTTCCGGGGCCGCGAGCCGATCTTCATGGTCTTCGTCCTCGGTCTGCTCTTCCCCCTCGCGACGGCGATCATCCCGCTGTCGATCTTCATCAGCCGCGACCTCCAGCTGTCGAACACGTGGTGGGGGGTCGCGCTGCCGCAGGCCGCCTTCGCGCTGCCGGTGACCGTCGTCATCCTCCGGCCCTTCCTGATGGCGCTGCCGCGCGAGCTCGAGGAGGCCGCACTCATCGACGGGGCGTCACGGATCGGCGTCTTCTGGCGGATCGCGGTGCCCCTGAGTCGTCCTGCCCTGATCACCGTCGGCGTGCTGGCGTTCGTCGGGTCGTGGAACTCCTACCTGCTTCCGCTGCTCGTCCTGCAGGGCGAGATGCGCACCCTGCCCCTGGGCGTGGCCGACTACTCCACCCAGTACTCCGCCGACACCGCCGGGGTGCTGGCCTTCACCACCGTGGCGACCCTGCCGGCACTCATACTCTTCCTAGCCCTCCAGGGACGGATCGTGAACGGACTCCAGGGCGCGGTGAAGGGATGACGAGGATGGTGGGCATGCCGGGTGCGCCCCGCGGGATCGACGACCTCGCCGCCGGCCCCGGCGTGCGGTCCCACCGGCGGGTGACCATGCAGCAGGTCGCCGTCGAGGCCGGGGTCTCGGTGTCGACGGTGTCGAAGGTGATCAACAGTCGCTACGGCATCTCGGCGGCCACCGCGGCCCACGTCAACGGGGTGATCGAGCGGCTGGGCTACGAGACGAGCCTGGTGGCCCGGAGCCTGCGCAACCAGCGAACCAACGTGATCGGTGTGCTGGTCGCCGACTTCGAGCCCTTCAGCACCGAGGTGCTCAAGGGCGCGGCCGACGCCATCCGGGATTCCGGCTTCGAGCTCGTCGCCTACTCGGCAGGCGGACGGGTCGACGAGCACGTCGGGTGGGAGCGCCGCTACCTCTCCCGGCTGATGGGCACCCTGGTCGACGGCGCCGTCCTGGTGACACCGACCGTGACCGACGTCGACAGCGACGGTCCCGTCGTGGCCATCGACCCCCACACCGGGAGCACGACGATCCCGACGGTGACCGCTGACAACCTGCAGGGCGCGCGGGCCGGCGTGCGACACCTCCTGCAGCTGGGTCACACGCGCATCGGCATGGTCACCGGCCGCGTCGACCTGGTCTCGGCCCAGCTGCGTGAGCAGGGCTTCCGCGAGGCGCTCGCCGAGGCGGGTGTCGCCGTCGACGATTCGCTCGTCGTGCCCGGAGCCTTCGAGGCCGACGTCGCGCGCGAGGCGGCTCGCGGCCTGCTCGGCCGGCCCGGACGACCCACGGCGGTCTTCGCCGCCAGCGACCAGATGGCGCTGGCCGTGCTCGAGGTCGCGGCTGAGCTCGGCATCCGCGTCCCTCACGAACTGTCCGTCGTCGGGTTCGACAACATCCCCGAGTCGGCGCTCTCCGACCCGCCGCTGACGACCGTCCAGCAGCCGATCCGCGAGATGGGTCGCGACGCCGTCGCGCTGCTCATCGAGCTCATCGAGGGCGCCGAGCCCGCCGAGCTGCACCGCACGCTGGGTACCGACCTGGTGCTGCGTCGCTCCACCCGAGCCCTCGGAGGTACCCCGTCGTGACCACGCCCTCATCCGCTGATGCTCCCGTGCCGTGGCGCGACCGGGGTGCCGCGGTCGCGGACCGGGTCGAGGACCTGCTGGGACGCATGACGCGCGAGGAGAAGGTGGCCCAGCTCTCGGGCATCTGGCTCCTCGCGGCCGACTCCGGCGAGATGGCGCCGATGCTCCACGAGTCCGGTCCCGACATCTCGTGGGAGGACACGATCGTCGACGGCCTCGGCCAGCTCACCCGTCCGTTCGGGACGTCGCCGGTCGAGGTGGAGCACGGCCTCCGCATCCTCGCCGAACGACAGACCCAGGTCCGCGCCGCCAACCGCTTCGCGCTCCCCGCCCAGGTGCACGAGGAGTGCCTGACCGGTCTCAACGCCTGGGGAGCCACGATCTACCCCACGCCGGTCAGCTGGGCCGCGACCTTCGACCCCGACCTGGTCGAGCGGATGGGCGAGCAGATCGGCGCGCTGATGGCACGCCTGGGGATCCACCAGGGCCTGGCCCCGGTCCTCGACGTCGCCCGGGACCTCCGCTGGGGACGGGTCGAGGAGACGATGGGGGAGGACCCGTTCCTGGTCGGCACGATGGCCTCGGCCTACGTCCGCGGCCTCCAGTCCGCCGGCGTCGTCGCCACGCTCAAGCACTTCCTGGGCTACTCCGCCTCCCGGGGCGGCCGCAACCTGGCTCCCGTGGGCATGGGCGTGCGCGAGCTCCACGACGTGATGCTGCCGCCGTTCGAGATGGCGCTGCGCGCCGGCGCGCGCTCGGTCATGAACGCCTACACCGACATCGACGGCGTCCCCTCGGCAGCAGACCCGACCCTGCTCACCACGCTCCTGCGTGACGTCCTGGGCTTCGAGGGCACGGTGGCCGCCGACTACTTCTCCGTCGCGTTCCTGCACTCACTCCACGCGATGGCCGCCGACCTGGCCGAGGCCGCCGGCCTGGCGCTGGAAGCGGGGATCGACGTCGAGCTGCCGACGGTCGACGCCTACGGTCCTGCGCTGCTGGAGGCCCTGTCCGATGGGCGCGTGGACGAGAAGGTGGTCGACCGTGCGTTGCGTCGTGTGCTGCGGCAGAAGTGCGAGCTCGGGCTGCTCGAGCCCGACTGGGCGCCGGCTCCGGTGCGACCCGTGGACCTCGACCCACCGGAAGCCCGTGAGCTGGCGCTCGACATGGCCCGGCGCTCCGT
Organism: Nocardioides exalbidus; assembly: GCF_900105585.1. NCBI lineage: Bacteria > Bacillati > Actinomycetota > Actinomycetes > Propionibacteriales > Nocardioidaceae > Nocardioides > Nocardioides exalbidus. The sequence goes on along the minus strand of NZ_FNRT01000002.1, from coordinate 363,107 downwards.
CGTCCTCCTGGCCAACGACGGTGCCCTCCCACTCCCGCCGTCGAGCCGGGTCGCGCTGGTGGGCCCCAACGCCGACACCGGCGAGGCGATGCTCGGGTGCTACTCGTTCCCCATGCACGTGCTCGCTCACCACCCCGGCACCCCGCCGGGGCTGGCGATCCCCACGCTGCGCGAGGCGCTGTCGACGGCGTACGACGTGGTCCACGAGCGTGGCTGCGCCGTCGGTGTCCCGGGGCGGGCGGAGGACGACGCAGCCGATCCGGAGGCCGAGCTCGAGGCGGCGGTGGCTGCAGCGCGTGGGGCCGACGTGTGCGTGGCGGTACTGGGTGACCGCGCCGGGCTCTTCGGCAAGGGCACGTCGGGCGAGGGCTGCGACGCGCCCGACCTGCACCTGCCGGGCCGGCAGGAGGAGCTGCTGGAGCGGCTGCTCGACACCGGCACCCCGGTCGTCGCCGTGCTGCTCGTCGGCCGCCCCTACGACCTGAGCGCCTACGCCGACCGGCTCGCGGCAGTCGTGTGCGGCTTCTTCCTGGGGGAGGAGGGCGCGACCGCGGTGGCCGAGGTGCTCTCGGGACGGACCAACCCCTCGGGCCGGCTCCCGGTGAGCTTCCCCTCGGCCGGCAGCACGCAGCCCTCGACTTACCTGGCCTCACCCCTGGCGCAGCGCAGCGCCGTGACCGCGCTCGACCCGACCCCGCTCTTCCCGTTCGGTCACGGCCTGGGCTACGACCGTGCGACCTGGCGGGGAGTGGAGCTGGGCTCCGGGGCGAGCTGGCCGACGGACGGCGAGGCCGTCGTCCGCGTCGAACTGTCCAACGACTCCGGCCGTGACGTCTCGGAGGTGGTGCAGGTCTATCTCCACGACTGCGCCGCCTCGGTCGTCCGGCCGGTCCAGCGGCTCGTCGCCGCCGTCCGCGTCGACCTCGCCCCGGGCGAGCGGCGCCGGGTCGACCTGCGCCTTCACGCCGACCTCACGTCGTTCACGGGTCGGGACCACGTCCGGATCGTCGAGCCCGGCGCCGTCGAGCTGCGGGTCGGCCGTTCCAGCGCCGACCACGAGGCGGTGCTCAGGCTGACGCTCGCCGGCCCGGGCCGATCCGTCGGCCCCGACCGGGTGCTGGAGCCCGTGGTCACGCACGAGGCCCTGTGAGCCGTGGCGTCGCGCCCGGAGGGGCGACCCGCCCGGTCCCGGCACCCGTCGAGGAGGCCCGCGGCACGGGCCGCACCGCCGCGCTGACCTTCGACGACGGTCCCGACCCGCGCCAGACCGGTCGGCTCCTCGACGTCCTGGGTGCCCATCGTGTCACGGCCACCTTCTGCGTCGTCGGGTCCAGCGTCCTGGCGCCGGGTGGTGCTGCGCTGCTGCGGCGCATCGTCGCCGAGGGCCACACGGTGGCCAACCACTCGGTGGACTTCGACGACCTCGGCGCCGCGACCGAGGACGAGGTCGAGGCGCGGCTCGCGGAGACGCTGCGCATCATCCGGACGACCCTGGGCGATCCCCACGTCCCGGTGCCCTACTTCCGCGCCCCGAACGGCTCCGTCGGTCGTACCGGTCCGGTGGCCGTGCGGCTGGGCATGCAACCCCTGGGCCTGGGCAACGTGATCCACGACTGGGACGCCTGCGCGGACCGCACGGTCGGCGCGCTGGAGGACCGCCTGCGTGCCGCGGTCTCGCCCGGCGCCGTCGTCCTGGCCCACGACGGCGGCGGCGAGCGCGCGAGCACCGTGGACGCCGTGGCTACCGTGGTGCCCGAGAAGATCGCCGCTGGATTCACCTTCACCCTGCCGCGTGGCGGCGCCGAGGAGCTTCGATGAGCGCCCGAGACCCGAGCCGCCGCACCAACTGGGCCGGCAACGTGACCTACCGGGCCCGCGAGCTCGTGGAGCCGGGCAGCACCGAGGAGCTGCAGGAGGTCGTCGTGGCGGCGGCGAGGGCAGGGCACCGCGTCCGTGCCCTCGGCACCCGGCACTCCTTCTCGACCGTCGCCGACACCGACGGGGTGCACGTCGGCACGCGCGGCCTGGGCACGTCGGTGCGGCTCGAGGACGGGCGGGACGGGGTGCTGGCGGTGGCGCCTGCCGGATCGACGTACGCCGAGATCGCCCCCGTGCTCCACGCGCGAGGTCGCGCGCTGCACAACCTCGGGTCGCTGCCGCACATCAGCGTGGCGGGTGCCTGCGCGACCGGCACGCACGGGTCGGGCGACCACCTCGGGTCCCTGGCGACGGCGGTCGCCGCGATCGAGCTCGTCACCGCGTCCGGTGACCTGGTCCGCATCGACTCCGACGACGCCGACTTCGCAGGAGCGGTGCTGTCCCTCGGGGCGCTCGGTGTGGTCACCCGGCTGTGGCTGCACACCGAGCCCACCTACGACGTGGGCCAGCGCGTGTGGGAGGACCTGCCGCTCGGCGAGGTCGCCGAGCAGCTCGACGCGGTGCTGGGGAGTGGCACCAGCGTCAGCGTCTTCACCGACTTCGTCGACCCCGACCGGGTCACGTCGGTCTGGGTCAAGGAGCGCGTCGGTCGTCCGGCGAGCCTCGCGCCGTGCCTGGCGTCGCGAGCGCCGTCGACGCGCCAGGTGCACCCGGTGCCAGGTGTCGACCCGGCCGCGGCGACTCCGCAGCAGGGCATCCCGGGGCCGTGGCACGAGCGCCTGCCCCACTTCCGCGCCTCCCACGTGCCGAGCGTCGGGGAGGAGCTGCAGAGCGAGCTGTTCCTGCCGCGCGCCGCCGCACCGCACCTGCTGCCGGCCCTGGCCGCGATCAGCGACGTGGTGGCACCCGCGTTGCTGGTCCACGAGATCCGGTCGGTCGCGGCCGACGACCTGTGGCTGAGCCCGCTGCGCCACCGGGACTCGGTCGTCGCGCACTTCACCTGGCGTCCCGAACCCGCGTTGGTCCAGCCCGCCCTGCGCGCCGTGGAGGACGCCCTGGCGCCGTGGGAGCCGCGCGCGCACTGGGGCAAGATCACGGCCACCCCGGAGCTGCGCGTTCCGCCGGGTGCCTACGACCGCGCTTCCTTCGACGCGCTCCGCCTCCGCCTCGACCCCGGTGGCGTCTTCGCCAACGACCTGCTGCCGGACTGAGCCCGGGCGGACCCGTCAGGGGCCGATCGCCGCCTCGAGCGCTGCGACGGCGGCCTCCGGTCCCGGTGCTGCGGCGACCGCGGCGGCGACTGCCCGGCACCGCTCACGCGTCGCGCTGTCGCCGAGGGTCGCGACGACCTGCTCGCCGATGTCGTCGGCCGACGCCGTGGCCGCGTCGAGCGTGGTGGCCAGGCCGAGCTCCGAGGCACGCCGGGCGTTGTGCGGCTGGTCCGCCCCGAGGGGGAGGAGCACCGACGGGAGGCCGTGCGCCAGCGTGGCCACCAGGCTGCCCGAGCCGCCGTGCGAGACGACGAGGTCCACGCCCGGCAGCACCTCGTGCTGCGGCAGGAACCGCTCCACCCGGACGTGGGACGGTTGCGGCCCGAGGTCGGCAGGGTCGAGTCGCCGGCCGACGGTCGCCACGACGTCGACGCCCCGGTCGTGCAGACCGGCCAGGATGCGGTCGAAGAGGTCGCCCGAGCCGTGGTTGAAGATCGTCCCGAGCGTGACGTAGACCGTCCGCCGTCCCCGTGGCTCGCGCAGGGCCGGCGGCGTCGTCGACCGGTAGTGCACCGGTGTGACCGCCAGGGGCGCCTCGGGGCTGCGGAAGCCGGGCGGTGCGTCCGAGAGCACCAGGCCGGACGTCAGCCGGGTGAGCGCCGGGTCGGGTGCCAGCCCGTGCTCGGCGCGTACGACGTCGAGCTCGGGGCCGACCAGCTCGGGACGGACGAGCAGGCCGGAGGCCAGCACGAGGTGGGTCGCGACGGGCACGCCGAGCAGCTCGGCAGCGATCGTCGTCCCGAGGTCGGTCTCGTCGCGCAGCACCAGGTCGGGCCGGAACGCGTCGATGACGGCCGGGACCGCGGCCGCCATCCGGCGGGCTCCGCGGGACGCGAAGTTGCGGGCGAACTCGGCCTCGGTCGCTGCGGCATCCATCACCTCGAGCGGTTCGCGACCCTGGCTGGCCGGGACCTGGTCGTGGTGCGGCGGCGGGCTCGTCGCGAAGGCCCGGAACCCGGCCTCCTCGATGGTCGGGACCAGGCCTCCCGACCCGGCGATGCCCACCTCGTGACCGGCGTCGCGGGCCGCACGGGCCAGCGGCAGGAGCGGTGCGAGGTGGCCGAGGCCGCCGACGAACGTGACGAGGAGTCGCATGGTCCGGCCAGCCTACGGAGGCTGTCGGCTGTCGGTGCGGTTCGCCAGACTGGGTGCATGGGGACTCGGGAGCACGACGGACGCAGGGGGCGCGGCGGCCACAACGCCATGGCACGCATGCCCGTCCCGCGGGAGCCGCGCCGGTTCTACGACGGCGGCACCCTGGCCGGCGACGACGGTCCCGGCGAGCCGCCCGACCCCGGCACCGACCCGCGGATCGTGCTGGAGCGGCATGCCGAGGAGGGCGTCGAGCTGTTCGAGCTCGAGCGCCGCCTGGCCTACCTGGACCGGCACGTCGGCGAGCTCCTGGTGCCGGCGAGCCCCGACTTCCGCACCGACCTGACGTCCGTGCCGGCACTCTTCACCTGGCTGGTGCCGAAGACCGGTGCGCACCTGCCGGCGGCGCTGCTGCACGACGCGCTCGTGGCGGGGCCCGACGACCCGTCGTCCTACGTCTCGACCGACGGCGTCGAGGTCGACCGGGTCGAGGCCGACCGGATCTTCCGCGACGCGATGGCCGACACCGGCACGGGCGTGATCCGCCGGTGGATCGTGTGGACCGCGGTGACCGTGGCGACGATCTTCGTGGGACGTCCGGTGCCGTGGAGCCGCGCGCGGCAGTGGACCTACCGCGTCGTCGCCGGTCTCACCATCGCGACCATCGTCTACCTCGGCTACAGCTCGACGAGCGACCTGTTCGACCGGTCGTGGTGGGGAGCGGTCGACGTGCCGTGGATGGGCGAGCGGCCGTTCGTCGTCGAGCTGGCCGGCGGCCTCGCGGGCGCCATCGTCGTCCCCCTCGCGCTCAGCCTGCTGTGGGGTCGGCTCCGGATGGCCGGTGCGATCGCCGGCGTCATGCTCGCCGTGCTGCTGCACGTCACCGTCGGGCTCGCCGTGATCGCAGCGACCTACGTCGCGCTCGAGCGGCTCGCCCGGCGGTCGCCGCCCGCCGCCTGGACGCTGGCGGCCGTCGTGGTCGTCGCCTCGCTCGTGGTCTTCGGCGCGGTCAGCCTCGGCTGATCCCGACCTGCGCGAGCCAGCGGCCGGTGAACGAGTCCGCCGGCAGGTCCTGCGTGACCAGGTCGACCCCCGTCCGGAAGGCGACGTAGACGAGCCCGAGCGCGACCGCGGTCACGACCATCCCGTTGAGGTTGCGCGGGAAGCGGCTCGGCACCGACCGCACGCGGTGCCAGCCACCGACGAGGCCGGCGGTCACCACCGCCGACACGATGCTCGCGGCGGCCGCGCCTAGCACGGTGCCGAGCAGGCCCAGCCGGCTGATCAGGATCGCCGAGGTCGCGGCGGCGGTGGCACCGGCGACGAGCTGGGGCAGGCTCAGGTCGAGGAGGGGCTTGCGGTCGGTCTGTGGGTCGTCTGGTTCAGGCATCTCATGCGTACGACGACCGGGCGCGGCGGTTGGTTTCCGGTCGTGAGCAGCCTCACTGTGCTCTTGGCGCTCGCTCCGCTCGCGCGTCCCTCCGCGGAGTCGTGACGGCGCACGTGCACGTCAGCCGACCACTCAGCTCAGCCGTCGCGCTCGCCGCCCCACGTTGTCGTGACGACGAGCGAGCAAGCGGGGCGAGCGCAGCGAGGCAGCGCAGGTCGAGCGAGGAGGAAGGACGACGTCCTCCGGGGCGGCGAGCACGCGCGAGCGGAGCGAGCGCCAAACAAGCACAGCTGATTCAGCGCAGCGAGTAGGTCGCGAGGGAGACGCCGACGTAGTGCGCGACGAACGCCAGCACCGTGAACGAGTGGAAGACCTCGTGGAAGCCGAACCAGCGCGGCGAGGGGTTGGGGCGCTTGAGGCCGTAGACCACGCCGCCCACGGTGTAGAGGATGCCGCCGGCGGCGACGAGCACGAGCGTCGCGATCGCGATGCCGGAGCTGAACTTGTCGGCGCCGTCGACGAACTGCGGGATGAAGAAGACCGCCGCCCAGCCGAGCGCGAGGTACATCGGGGTGTAGAGCCAGCGCGGAGCGTCGGTCCAGAAGACCCGGAACACGACGCCGGCGATCGCGGCGCCCCACACGAGCACCAGCAGAGTCGTGCGGGCGCCCCCGTGCAGGAAGAGCAGGGCGTAGGGCGTGTAGGTGCCGGCGATGAGCACGAAGATGTTGGCGTGGTCGAAGCGGCGCAGGAACGCCCACGCGCGCGGCGACCAGGTGCCGCGGTGGTAGATCGCGGAGACGGTGAAGACCAGCAGCGCCGACAGCGCGAACGCGGCAGAGCCGATGCGTGTCGAGGCGGTCGGGGAGAGCGCGACCAGGACGATCCCGGCGGCCAGCGCGACCGGGGCGGTCCCGGCGTGCAGCCAGCCGCGGAGCTTGGGCTTGACCTCGGCCATCTTGTCGGCGACGAGCTCGCTCGCACGCTCGACGGCGTTCTCGACGCGGTCGCGCTGCGTCATGACGTGGTCTCCATGTAGAGAAGTTACCCGCTCGGGGGTGACGCGCGCACGACACCGCGACAAGTTCTGCCCCTCGCCCGGCGCTACCATCGCTGGGTGGTCAACATGAAGGACGCCGTGCGTCGGGTGCTCTACCCGGCCTACGAGTCCCGGGTGGTGAGGAACCTCTCGTCCGACCGCATCCCCCAGCACGTCGGCGTGATGCTCGACGGCAACCGCCGCTGGGCCAAGGCCGTCGGCCTCAACACGGCCGCGGGCTACCAGGCCGGCGCCGACAACATCCGCCCGATGCTCGGCTGGTGCGAGGAGGTCGGGGTCGAGGTGGTCACCCTGTGGCTGCTCTCGAGCGACAACCTCACCAACCGCCCGCCCGAGCAGCTCACCGGTCTGCTGACGATCATCGAGGGCGCCGTGGAGTCGCTCGCCGAGGCGGGCCGCTGGCGGATCCACCCCGTCGGCGCGCTCGACCTGCTGCCGACGGAGACCGCCGAGCGGCTCAAGGCGGCCGCGGAGGCCACCCGTGACATCGACGGCATCCTGGTCAACGTCGCCGTCGGCTACGGCGGGCGCCGCGAGATCGCCGACGCCGTCCGCGCGCTGCTCGCCGACCACGCCACGAAGGGCACCTCGCTGGAGGAGCTGGCCGACCTGATCGACGTCGAGCACATCGCCGAGCACCTCTACACCAAGGGCCAGCCCGACCCCGACCTCGTCATCCGCACGTCCGGCGAGCAGCGGCTCGGCGGCTTCCTGCTCTGGCAGTCGGCGAACTCGGAGTTCTACTTCTGCGAGGCGCTGTGGCCCGACTTCCGCCGGGTCGACTTCCTGCGCGCGATCCGTGCGTACGCCGCCCGCGAGCGCCGCTTCGGCGGCTGAGCGCGACCTCCCGCAGCGGCCCGGCTGCGTCCGCCGGGTCGTCGTACGACCTCGTAACACGGCCGTAGCAAACGTCATCTGGCCGTCACCTCGCGTTCGGGCGTGTCGCCCGGGTTCGAGGTGTGTGCGGGCGTACTTTCGCGACATCGGCAGGTGGGGAAGCCAGCCGAACCGGGAGGGCAGCCTTGAGCACTCTGATGGGAGCTTTCCGGTCCGTTGAATGACAGCGGGCCGGGGCGAGGAGTGCGCGCGCCGGCCCACAGCAAGGGGTTCGCAGTGGCCACCAGCTTGACCTCGTCCCGTCGCTCCGCCAGCACCACCTCCATCAGCGCCGACCGCCGCACGTACGTCCTGGACACCAGCGTCCTGCTGGCCGACCCGGCGGCGATCAAACGCTTCGCCGAGCACGAGGTCGTGCTCCCCGTCGTGGTGATCACCGAGCTCGAGGGCAAGCGGCACCACCCCGAGCTCGGGTTCTTCGCCCGCTCGGCGCTGCGTGCGCTCGACGAGCTGCGGATCGTCAACGGCCGCCTCGACCAGCCGGTCCCGATCGGCACCGAGGGCGGCACGCTGCGCGTGGAGCTCAACCACACCGACGCCGCCTCCCTGCCGTCGGGCTTCCGGCTGGGCGACAACGACACACGCATCCTCGCCGTGGCCCGCAACCTCGCCGACGAGGGCTACGCGGTCACGCTCGTGTCCAAGGACCTGCCCCTGCGGATCAAGGCCTCGGCCGTCGGCCTCGACGCCGAGGAGTACCGCGCCGAGGCGATCAGCAGCTCCGACACCGGCTACTCCGGCATGGCCGAGGTCGAGGTGGCCGCCGCCCAGCTCGACGAGCTCTACGAGGACGGTGTCATCGACCTCGACGAGGCGCGTGACCTGCCGTGCCACAACGGTCTCGTGCTGCTGTCCGACAGGGGCACGGCGTTGGGCCGCGTGGGTGCGGACAAGCGGGTGCACCTGGTCCGCGGCGACCGCGACGCGTTCGGGGTCCACGGCCGCTCGGCCGAGCAGCGGGTCGCGCTCGAGATGCTGCTCGACCCCGAGGTCGGCATCGTCTCGCTCGGCGGCCGCGCGGGCACCGGCAAGTCGGCGATGGCGCTGTGCGCCGGCCTGGAGGCCGTGATGGAGCGCCGCCAGCACAAGAAGGTCGTCGTCTTCCGTCCCCTCTTCGCCGTCGGCGGCCAGGAGCTCGGCTACCTGCCCGGCTCGGAGAACGAGAAGATGTCGCCCTGGGCGCAGGCGGTCTTCGACACTCTCGGTGCGCTGGTCTCGCGCGACGTCGTCGACGAGGTGATGGACCGTGGCCTGCTCGAGGTGCTGCCGCTGACCCACATCCGCGGCCGCTCGCTCCACGACTCCTACGTGATCGTCGACGAGGCCCAGTCGCTCGAGCGCAACGTGCTGCTGACGGTGCTCTCGCGCATCGGCGCCAACTCCAAGGTCGTGCTCACCCACGACGTCGCCCAGCGCGACAACCTCCGGGTCGGGCGCCACGACGGCATCGTCGCGGTGGTGGAGAAGCTCAAGGGCCACCCGCTCTTCGCCCACGTCACCCTCACCCGCTCCGAGCGCTCGCCCATCGCGGCGCTCGTGACCGAGATGCTGGAGGACGTCACCCTCTGACGGCGCCGCTGCTGCACCCACCCCGGGCTCGCCGAGGTGGGTGCAGCAGCTCGACCGGCGTCGCAGCCATCACATCGAGTGGCTGGTGGGGTCGGTGATACGGCCGGTGCTGGTGTGACTGAAGGGGCACCTCCAGTTTCGCCGTTCGGTTTGCGTGCCCTCCGGGGCTCATGCATGGTGGCTGAGACCGTTTCGTGATCTCGGTCGTGAGCAGGGTCGGGGACCCGGCTCCGTCGCCCCGAGATCGGCCCGGTCGCCGGTGCGCCCAGGCGTGCCCCACCCCCGTCGTCGACCCCCCGAGAACCGTGCCGAAGCCAGACAAGTACGTCCCCAAGCACCGCGCCCCCGGCAAGCACAAGGCCGCGCGCGTCCCGCACCGAGCGGTCCGCACGACGGTGGCCCTGACCGGCATCGCCGCCGCCGTGACCGGCGTGAGCGTCGCAGGCGGCCTCGCCGGCAGCGACCCGTCCACGCTGACCCCGGCCGCGGCCGACGTCGCGACCAGCTCGCCGGAGTCGTCCACCGCCGCGTCGAGCACCCCGACGCTCAGCGCAGCCGAGACCGCCGCCGCGCTCGAGCGACGCGAGCAGGGCCAGGTCGTGTCGCGCTCGGCGCGACGCACCGACGCCACCAAGGCCACGACGCTCTCCATGTCCGCGGGCACCGCGGTCACGAAGACCCAGAAGCTCTCCGAGGGCGACCCCCGCGACATCGCGCGGGCGCTCCTGCCGGTCTACGGCTTCTCCTCCGACCAGTTCTCCTGCCTCGACTCCCTCTACATGAGCGAGTCCGGCTGGCGGGTCGACGCGGACAACCCGTCGTCGTCGGCCTACGGCATCCCGCAGGCGCTGACCGGCCTGCACGACATGCCGGAGGGCTACATGACCTCGGCCGAGGTCCAGATCCGCTGGGGCCTGGACTACATCCAGGGCACCTACGGCACCCCCTGCAGCGCGTGGAGCTTCAAGCAGGGCAACGGCTGGTACTGATCCCGGTCGGCCGAGTGGTCTAGCGGATCTCACCCAACTGGCCCGATCGCCCCCACGGACGCCCCGGACGCGCCAGACTCGGTGACCGACAGCTCGCGTGCGCCTCGCGCAGGGCGGGCTGCCACGAGTCGACCGGGGGGTCGAAAGAGGCGCGACCCGACCGTCCGTGGACACAGGGTGGACGTACGGGTCGCGCCTCGCTCTCGTGGCTCCCGCGGCAGGTCGTGGGCTCAGCCCGCCGCCGCGACCTCGATCGACATCACGCAGTTCTTGAGGCCCTTGGGCCGGTCGTAGGTGAAGCCGACGCGCTCGTACATGCTCCGCGTGCCGTTGTAGAGCCACGACGCCGACGTCTTCTTCGTCTGGCCGGTCAGGTCGTGGGGATAGCCCTCGACCGTCCCGCCGCCGTCCGCGGCGATCAGCTCCAGCGCGCCCCGCAGCGCCACCTCGGCGAGCCCCTGCCGCCGTCGTCCCTTGTCGACCCGGATGCAGGTGATCCGGTAGTCGGGATCGGCGTCCTTCTCGGCGTCGTACTGCTTGCGGTGGTGGATGTCGGGCAGCTCCTCGGGGGTGCCGTACTCCGCCCAGGCGACGGCCTCGTCACCGTCGAAGACCAGCGCCGCGTGCGCGATCCCCTCGTCGACCATCGCCTTCTTGAAGGCCTTGTTGCCCTCCGGCCCGGGCTCGCGGTCGTCGCGGTCGGCGTGGAAGGCGACGCACCAGCAGCCCCCGAAGAGGCCGCCCATCCGTTCGTTGAGGCCCACGAACGCGGTCCACGTCTCGGGCGTCAGCCGTCGGACGTCGTACGTCGGCGAGGTGGCGGTGGTCGCGTCGCTCATGCCGCGACCGTACGACCGGAGGCGGACGATCGGCTACCGGCTCTGCCCGCAGATGGTGGTCAGCGGGCCTCGAAGACCGTGACGTGCCCGGTGTAGGTGCGCGGTCCCTCGAAGTCCGGCATGACGAGGCCCTCGTCGAGGGTGTCGAGGTAGGCCTGCGCCTGCTCGCGGTCGACGAAGACGGCACGGGTCTCGAGGTCTTGGCGGCGAACGTCGCTGAAGCGCCGGCCGAGGGTGAACTCGCCGTTCTCGCTGGAGAAGTTCAGCACCATCCGCCGGCCGCCGGTCTCGCGGCGCAGGTCGCCAAGGTGGTCGTCGCCATTGGTCACCGCGACGAAGGTGCCGCCCGGACGCAGCACGCGCCGGACCTCCGCGAGCGCCCGGTCGAGGTCGCGCACGTGGTAGAGCATCCAGCCGGCGTAGACGACGTCGAAGCTGTCGTCCTCGAACGGGAGGTAGCAGACGTCGCCCTGGCGGGCGTCGACCCCCCGGGCGCGGGCGAGCTCGACGAAGGCGTCGGACCAGTCGATCGCCACGAGGGTGACGCCGGGGAGCGCCGCGATCCGCTCGGCCATCGCGCCCGTGCCGCAGCCGACCTCGAGGACGTCGGAGTCGCCGGTCATCGCCCGGTCGATCGCCTTGAACGCCTCGTTCGACGGGTCGCGGCCGTCGTCGGTGGGCTGCCAGACCGACGTGCGGGTGGCCAGCTTGTCGTCGGTGTCGTACTGCGACCGGAGGTGCTCGGGGCGGGTGATGTCGTCCACGGGAGCACGCTCTCACGGACAGGCGTCAGGGGCGGAGCGGAGCGTGAGCCGCGTGCCCCTGCGTCGGCGCGGCCCCCAGGTCGTCGGCGATCGACACGAGCAGGCCACCGAGCATGAACGCGACGATCGCCGCGACGAGCGTGGGCGTGGCGAGGTCGGGGACGAGACGCCTGCTCCCGGTCGGGGTCGCGCCCATGTAGCCGTGGGTGAGGGCATGGCCCTTGCCGCGGGCGAGCAGCCACCGGTTGACCGGCCACGCCGCGAAGAAGGCGACCGTCAGCGACAGCATCATCGACCACCAGAACGTGGGGTTCACCAGGCCGGCGTCCATCGCGCCGGGGACGGCCACGACGACGAGGTTGTCCACGACCTCCATGGTGAGGATCGAGAGGGTGTCGGCGGCCAGCACCACCGAGAGCGCCGCGCCCACGGCGAGGCCGGCACGGAGGACTGGCAGCGTCGAGAGGGAGTAGCCGAAGACGAACGCGAGGGCGAACGACACGACCACCGTCGACGCGTTGCCCAGCCCCAGGGCCGTGCCCGCGATCAGTCCGACGATCTCGCCGATCGCGCAGCCGGTGAGGCAGTGCAACGTCGCCGAGACGGCCATCGCGTTGGTGCTGCCCGTCGAGTGGTGATCGTGCTCGTGACCGCTGTGCTCCATGAGCCCATCATACCCCCGCAGGGTATATGGTCCGACGGTCAGCTACCCGTCATCGAGTCGACGTCGAGGGCCGCGTCGAGCTGCTCCTCGGTGAGCTCGCCACGCTCGACGAAGCCCATCGCGATCACCGTCTCACGGATGGTGGCGCCCTCGGCGAGCGCCTGCTTGGCGACCTTGGCAGCGGCCTCGTAGCCGATGCGACCGTTGAGCGGCGTGACCACCGACGGGGACGACTCGGCGTAGCGGCGCATCCGGTCGGCGTCGGCGGTGATCCCGTCGACGCACCGCTCGGCCAGCAGCACCGTCGAGGTGGAGAGGACGTGGATCGACTCGAGCAGCGCGTGGGCCATCACCGGCATCTGGACGTTGAGCTCGAAGCTCCCGGACGCGCCGGCCCAGGCGATGGTCGCGTCGTTGCCGACGACCCGCGCGCAGACCATGAGGGTCGCCTCGGGCAGCACCGGGTTGACCTTGCCGGGCATGATGCTGGACCCCGGCTGGAGGTCGGGCAGGTGGATCTCGGCGAGGCCGGTCGTCGGTCCGGACGACATCCAGCGCAGGTCGTTGCACGCCTTGGTGAGACCGACCGCGATCGTGCGCAGCGCCCCGGACAGCTCGACCAGCGAGTCGCGCGTCCCCTGCGCCTCGAAGTGGTTGCGCGCCTCGGTGAAGGGCTGGCCCGTGCGCTCGGCCAGCGCCGCGATGGCCTTCTCGGCGAAGGCGTCCGGGGTGTTGATGCCGGTGCCCACCGCCGTACCTCCGAGCGGCAGCTCGCGGACCCGGGGGAGCACCGCCTCGAGCCGCTCGGCACCGAGCCGCAGCGTGGCGGCGTAGGCCCCCATCTCCTGGCCCAGCGTCACCGGCGTCGCGTCCATCAGGTGCGTGCGGCCGGCCTTGACCGTGTCGGCGAACTCGGTGGCCTTCGCCTCGAACGACGTCGCGAGCCGGTCGAGCGCCGGCAGCAGGTCGTCGACCACGGCGAGCGTCGCGGCGACGTGGATGCTGGTGGGGAAGGTGTCGTTGCTCGACTGCGAGGCGTTCACGTGGTCGTTGGGGTGCACGTCGACGCCCGCCCGCGCGGCCAGGGTCGCGATCACCTCGTTGGCGTTCATGTTGGAGCTCGTGCCGGAGCCGGTCTGGAAGACGTCGAGCGGGAAGTCGCCGGCGTGCTCACCGGCGACGATCTCCTCGGCCGCGGCGACGATCGCGCCGGCCCGCTCGTCGTCCAGCACGTCGAGCGCGCGGTTGGCGATCGCGGCCGCCGCCTTCACGTGGGCCATCGCCTGGACGTGCCGCGGCTGGAGGGTCAGGCCGCTGATCGGGAAGTTCTCGATCGCGCGCTGGGTCTGGGCCCGCCAGAGGGCGTCGACCGGGACCTCGACCTCGCCCATGGAGTCGTGCTCGATGCGCATCTCGCTCATGCCTCCCACGCTAGTCGTTGACAAATAGGTAACGGATCGGTTACCAATAGGGCATGGACCCGTTCGCCGCCCTGGCCGACCCGGTCCGGCGCGACCTGGTCGTCCGGCTCGCCGGGGGCCCGGCCCGGGTGGTCGACCTGGCCTCCGGGCACGCGATCAGCCGTCCGGCGATCAGCCGGCACCTCCGGCTGCTCACTCAGGCCGGCCTGGTCTCGGCCGAGGACCGCGGGCGCGAGCGCCACTACCGGCTCGAGCGCGGCGGGCTCGAGCCGGTCGCCGACCTGCTGACAGCGCTGCGCGAGACCCCGGTCCCGCCGATCGCCGACGCCGACCTCGACGGCCTCGAGCTCGAGGTGCGGCGCGCCGGTCGCGACCGTCGTACGAACCGCACCCACACCCAGGAGGACACCGCATGAGCACTCCCACGCCCGGTCCCACGCCAGCCCCGATGACCGGCCGCAAGGTCGACCGCGACGGGGAGAGCCTGCTCGTGATCGAGCGGCGGTTCCGCGCGCCGATCGACGACGTCTGGGCCGCGTGCACCGACCCCGAGCGGATGCAGCGCTGGATCGGCACGTGGAGCGGTGACCCCGCCTCCGGGTCGATCTCGTTCCGGATGACGGCCGAGGGTGAGGACGTGGAGGCCGAGGAGATGGACGTGCTCGCGTGCGAGCCGCCGCGTCGCTTCGCCGTCCGCGGGCGGGAGCCCCAGCCCTTCAGCGCCGACGGGTCCGGCGCCACGGCCTACTGGCAGATGGAGCTCGAGCTGGCCGAGGCCGACGGCGTCACGTCGCTCTCCTTCGTCCAGGTGCTCGCGGCCGGTGACCTGGGTCGCGAGATGGTCGCGAGCGTCGGCCCCGGCTGGGACTACTACCTCGACCGCCTGGTCGCGGATCTCGCCGGCGAGGACGTCGCCTCGGTGGAGTGGGCGGCGTACGAGGGCGGGTCGGACCACTACCGCTCGACCTTCGCCTGAGCACGCGTCGCACCTTCGCCAGCGTCGCACCACCCGCCACAATGGCATCGTGCGCCTGCGTCCTGGTCTCGGTCCCGCTCTCGGTCTCTCCCTCGTCCTCGTGGGGGTGGGCTCCGCCTGCTCGGTGCTCGGCGGCGAGGACGACACCGACCCGGCCGATGACCTCGCCACGGAGCTCGCGGCGTCGCTGTCGCAGCACACGCTGGGTGACCTGCCGCTGACGACCGAGGAGCAGCGCGACGCCTTCACCGAGCTCGTCACCCCGCTCGACGACCTGCCGGTGGCGGTCTCGGTGTCCTCGGTCGACACGACCGAGGAGGAGGGCTGGGCCGACGTCGGGCTGTCGTGGAGCTGGCAGGTCGCCGACGGCCAGACCTGGGCCTACGACACGACGGTGCGGCTCACGGCCGCCGGCGACGCGTGGTCGGTCGACTGGACGCCCGAGGCGCTGGCCTCCGACCTCGTCGAGGGCGACACGCTCGGCCTGCGCACGCTGACGCCCGACCGCGGCGACATCACCGGTGCCGACGGTGCCGTCCTCGTCACCGAGCGCCCGGTGCTGCGCTACGGGCTCGACAAGACCAAGGTCGAGGGAGCGCAGGTGGCCCGCAGCGCTCGCAGGATCGCGCGGATCCTCGACGTCGACCCGGCGTCCTACGTCGAGCGCGCGGAGGCGATGGGTGCGGAGGCCTTCGTGGAGGCGGTCGTCCTGCGCGAGGACGACGCGAAGCAGGTGCTGCCCGCCTTCCGCCGGGTGCCGGGCGCGCTCGCGGTCAACGACAGCCTGCCGCTCGCCCCGTCGCGTGAGTTCGCCGCGGCGCTGCTCGGCCGGGTCGGCGCCGCGACCGAGGACGTCGTCGAGGACTCCGGCGGCGCGATCGTCCCCGGCGACGAGGTCGGCCTGTCCGGCCTGCAGGCCCGCTACGACGAGCAGCTGCGCGGCGTCCCCGGCACGGCTGTCGTCGCGCGCGGCGCCGACGACCGGCTCCGCACCCTGTTCGAGGCTCCCGCCACCGACGGCACCCCCCTCGCCACGACGATCGACCCGGCCCTGCAGGACAAGGCCGAGCTCGCGCTCGCCGACGTCGGGCCGGCCAGCGCGATCGTCGCGATCAGGCCGTCCGACGGTGCGGTCCTCGCCACCGCCAACGGACCGGGTGCCGCCGGTGCCGACCTGGCCGACACGGGTCAGTACGCACCCGGCTCGACGTTCAAGGTGGTCAGCTCGCTGGCCCTGCTCCGGAGCGGGATGGAGCCCGGCGACCGGGTCCCGTGCCCGGCGACCACGGTCGTCGACGGGCGCTCCTTCAAGAACTACGACGACTACCCAGCCGCGGCGATCGGCGACATCACGTTCACCCAGGCCGTGGCGAACTCGTGCAACACCGCCTTCATCTCCCAGGTCGACCGGCTGGCGGACGGCGACCTGGCCGCCGCCGCGGCCGCGCTCGGGCTCGGCGTCGACCACGACCTCGGCTTCCCGGTCTACTTCGGCCAGGTGCCGCCACCGGAGACGGAGACCGGTGCCGCGGCCGACCTGATCGGCCAGGGCACGGTGCTCGCGAGCCCGTTCGCGATGGCGACGGTGGCCGCCTCGGTCGCGGCCGGCCGTACCGTGCTGCCGACGCTGCTGCCCGAGCACCAGGTCGAGCAGGTGCAGCCGGAGGTGCCGCTGACGAAGGGCGAGGCGACCCGGCTCCGCGGCCTCGTGCGCGCGGTCGTCGACACCGGGTCGGGGCGGTTCCTCCTGGACGTCCCCGGCGTCACGGGCGCCAAGACCGGCACCGCCGAGTACGGCGAGCCCGACGCCGCCGGCAACCTGCCGACGCACGCATGGATGATCGCGATCCGTGGCGACCTCGCCGTCGCGGTGTTCGTCGGGACCGGCGTCTCGGGGTCGCAGACGGCCGGCCCGGTCCTCGAGTCGTTCCTCCGCTAGGACTGCCGGGCGAGGTAGAGGAAGTACTCCTCGGGCCGGTCCTGCAGCAGCACGTCGTGGGCCTGCTCCTCGGCGTCGCCGAAGACCGCGCGCATCGCCGCGAGCAGCGCAGGAGCGGCGCTCGCCGACCAGATCACCAGCACCCCGCCGGGCGCGAGCACGTCGCGGCAGCGCTGGAGGAACGCCGACTCGTAGACCACCTCGTTGGCCGCGTGGACGAGGTAGCCCGGGCCGTTGTCGACGTCGAGCAGCACGAGGTCGTACGACGAGCGTGCTTCCGCGATCGCCATCGCGATGTCGGCGTTGACGACCGTCGCGCGGGTGTCCGCCAGCAGCGCGGGGCCGTGGGGGACCACCGTGGCGTCGCGCATCCACTGCACGAGGGGCTCCTCGATCTCGACGACCACCGCCCGCTCGACGCGCGGGTCGGCGAGCACCCGCTGGAGCGTGAAGCCGAGGCCGAGCCCGCCGATGAGCACGTTGCGCGGGTCGGCGACCACGGCGAGCGCCTGGGCGGCCAGCTCGATCTCGCTGGTGGTCTCGAGGGTGTCCATCACGAAGACCCCGTTGACCCGGAGCTCGAGCACGTCCGGTGCCGTGTCCGACGTGCGCCGGCGCAGCACCACCTCGCCACGCTCGGTCTCGGCCCGGGCGATCTCGACGCTCTCCACGGGCACATCCTCGCGGGTGCCTCGTGCGGCTCGACCGGCGAGGGTCAGGAGACGACGGTGACCGTGATCGCCGAGTCCGTGCAGCCCGAGGCCACGCTCGACAGCGCGCTCTTCTCGGAGGAGTCGGCGGTGAGGCCCCAGCGGATCTTCACCGCGACCCACTCCTTGACGTAGCGGCACTCGTTGATGGGCGGCAGCCACTCGGCGACGTCCTGGTCGCCCTTCGAGCGGTTGAGCGACGCGGTGACGCCGACCAGGGACCGGCTGTCGCCGAGGTCGTTGGCGTACGCCTCGCGCCGGGAGGCCGACCAGCCACCGGCCCCGGAGTCCCAGGCCTCGGCGAGCGGGACCATGTGGTCGATGTCGAGCGCGGAGGCCGAGGTCTGGGAGGCGCCGTCGTAGTAGGAGTACCACCGGCCGCCGCCCAAGCTGCACGACGATCCCACCGTCGGAGCGTCCTCCGCCTCGGAGACCAGCACCTCGTTGCGGGTGTCGCACCCGTCGCCGTCGGCGTCGACCCAGTGGTCGAACAGGTCGCGGTCGTAGCCGGTGCGGCTCTCCGTGCCGACCGGGATGGCCGAGATGCCGGACGTCAGCGTGCCGCTCCACGACGAGTCGGCGTGCGCCGCTCCGGAGGAGACGGCGACGAGGGCGCCGGTGACGAACAGTGCGCGTGCCGAGGTCGCGAGGACCCGCCCGAGGGAGATCATGCCCGTCATCCTGTGTCGCGCTCGCGCCCTCCCGGAACCCTCAGGTTCGTGCACTGCAAGGTCCTGACCCATGCCGGGGGACCGGCTCGGTGGCTCCGCACAGGCATTCGGAAACTGTCCAGGGATTGTCCACGGTGGGCGCGCCCGCATGCGTGCCTCAACGGCTGCCCACCGGCCGCGCTGGGCCTATTCTGGATGGGTGTACACCGTCAGCCGAGCCGCGCAGCTCACGGGCGTGCCGTCCGGGACGCTGCGCAAGTGGGAGCAGCGCTACGGCGTCGTGGTCCCGCAGCGGACGTCCGGCAACTACCGGCTGTACGACGACGAGGCCGTGCGCCGCCTGGTCGTGATGCGCAGCCTGGTGGACGCCGGCTGGTCGGCGCAGGAGGCCGCCCGGCGCGTGGTCGAGGACGCCGCCGGCGCGGAGTCGCAGCTCGCCCGGCCGGAGGTCGAGACGGCCGACCACCGTGTCGAGGAGCTGGCCGAGTGCGCCCGTGACTTCGACGTGCCCCGGCTCGAGAAGGCGCTCTCCGAGGCCTTCGTCGGGCGCGGGCTGGCCGACGTGGTCGACGAGTGGTTGATGCCCTCGCTCGTGCGGCTCGGCAGGGCGTGGCAGCGCGGTGACGTCTCCGTCGCCGGCGAGCACTTCGTCACCGCGGCCGTGCACCGCCGCCTCGCCCACACCTTCCAGTCGCTCCCCGCGGTGTCGTCGCACGCCCCGCGGGTCGTCGTCGGGCTGGTCCGTGGGTCGCGCCACGAGCTGGGCGTCCTGGCCTTCTCGCTCGTGCTGCGCTCGCACGGCGTCGCGGTGACCTACCTCGGCGGAGACCTGCCGCTCGAGGCGTGGATCGGCACGGTGGAGCTCCTCGAGCCCCGGGCCGTCGTGCTCGCCGTGCCCACGGTCGAGGACCTCCCCGCCGTGCGCGAGGCCACCGAGGCGCTGCTGCCGCTGACCGCCGTCATGCTCGGGGGAGCGCACCAGGGCGAGGTGGCCGGACCCGAGCACCTGGGCCACCGGGCGGGCGCGGCTGCCGTCGAGCTGGCCGACCGGCTCCTCGCCTGACGGCCCGGCTCAGCGCCTGAAGTCGACGACGCGGGTCGGTGCCACGCAGTCCGACCCGGTCCACCCCGTCCCGTGCCCGGCGTCGAGCTGGCACGTGTCGCTGGTCGGCGGCTCGGTCGAGGCCGGGGGCGCGAACGCCACGGTGCCGAGCGCTGCGACGAACATCGCGGCGACGCCGGCGACGTAGAGGCCCACGCTCGGGCGGTCGTCGCCGGGGTCACCGATCGGTGAGGTCGTCATGTCTGGCTCCCGTCTCTGTCCACAGTTTGTCCACGGTGTGTGGATGAGAGGACCGTAGAAGTTTGTCCATGGTTTGTCCACTCCGCTGCTACCGTAGGGGTGTGTACACGGCTGGTCGCACCGCAGAGCTCACGGGAGTGCCCCGGGAGACGCTGCGCAAGTGGGAGCAGCGCTACGGGGTGGTCCGGCCCGCCCGCAGCGAGGGCAACTACCGGCTCTACGACGACGACGCGGTCCGCCGGCTCTCGGTCATGCGCGACCTCGTGGACGCGGGGTGGTCCCCGCGGGAGGCGGCACGCCACGTGCTCGAGGAGCCGACCGCGAGCGCGGTGGCGCTCCCCGACGGGACGGAGGCGGCGTTCGGTCCGGTCGACGAGCTCACCGCGTGCGCGAACGACTTCGACCTCGTGCGGCTCGAGCAGGCCCTCGACAAGGCGTTCGCCCAGGACGACCTGCGCGCGGTGGTGGACGACTGGCTCATGCCGTCCCTGGTCCGCCTGGGCGAGGCCTGGCAGCAGGGAGCGGTCACGGTGGCGGGTGAGCACTTCGTGAGCGCAGCCGTGCTCCGACGGCTGTCCCAGACCTTCGAGCACCTCCCGCACGCGCCGTCGGGAGCGCCCCACGTCATGGTCGGCCTCGCCCGCGGCTCGCGCCACGAGCTCGGCGTGATGGCGTTCTCCGTCGTGCTGCGCAGCCGCGGGGTCCGGGTGACCTACCTCGGGGCGGACCTCCCGGTCGAGGCGTGGGTCGACACCGCCCGCGCCCTCCGTCCGGACGCCGTCGTGCTCGGCGTGCCGACGGTCGAGGACCTGCCGGCCGTGCGCGAGGCGGTCGGGGCGATCGCCCGGATCGCCCCCGTCCTCCTGGGCGGCGCCCACCAGGGGCGCGTCCCGCAGGCCGAGGGTCTGGGGCACCGGGCGGGGGAGGCGGCGCTCGCCCTCCGTGACCGGCTGGTGGCGACCTCGTAGGTCACCGGCGCCGTCCTACTCGGCCGAGCGGACCCGGATGCCGGCTCCCGTGAGCGAGCTCAGCGGGACCGTCACGGCGCCGGAGGGGTCGGTGAAGAAGTCGTTGCCCTTGTCGTCGACGACGATGAAGGCCGGGAAGTCCTCGACCTCGATCTTCCAGACGGCCTCCATGCCGAACTCCTCGTACTCCACGACCTGGACGGACCTGATGCAGTCCTGCGCGAGCCGGGCGGCGGGGCCGCCGATGGAGCCGAGGTAGAAGCCGCCGTGGGTGCCGCACGCCTCGGTGACCTGCTTGGACCGGTTGCCCTTGGCGAGCATGACCATCGATCCGCCCGCGGCCTGGAACTGCTCGACGTAGGAGTCCATCCGGCCCGCCGTCGTCGGCCCGAACGAGCCCGACGGCATGCCCTCGGGGGTCTTGGCCGGGCCTGCGTAGTAGACGGGGTGGTTCCTGAGGTAGTCGGGCATCTCCTCGCCGGCGTCGAGGCGCTCCTTGATCTTCGCGTGCGCGATGTCGCGCGCCACGACGAGCGGCCCGGTGAGCGAGAGCCGCGTCTTCACCGGGTGCTGCGAGAGCTCGGCGAGGATGTCGGACATCGGCTGGTTGAGGTCGACCTGCACCACCTCGCCGCCAGCGATGTCGTCGGCCATCCCGGCCTCGGGCATGTAGTGGGCCGGGTCGGTCTCGAGCTGCTCGAGGAAGACGCCGTCGGGGGTGATCTTGCCGAGCGCTTGGCGGTCGGCCGAGCAGGAGACGGCGATCGCGACGGGGCACGAGGCTCCGTGGCGGGGGAGGCGGATGACGCGGACGTCGTGGCAGAAGTACTTGCCGCCGAACTGCGCGCCGATGCCGAACGACTGGGTGAGCTCGAAGACCTGGGCCTCCAGCTCCGTGTCGCGGATGCCGTGCGCGGCCATCGAGCCCTCCGTCGGGAGGTCGTCGAGGTAGTGCGCGGAGGCGTACTTCGCGGTCTTGAGGGCGAACTCCGCGCTGGTGCCGCCGATGACGACGGCGAGGTGGTACGGCGGGCACGCGGCGGTGCCGAGCGAGCGGATCTTCTCGTCGAGGAACTCCATGAGGCGCGTCGGGTTGAGGACCGCCTTGGTCTCCTGGAAGAGGAACGACTTGTTGGCCGAGCCCCCGCCCTTGGCCATGAAGAGGAACTTGTACTCCGGGACGTCCTTCGCCGGCGTCGAGTAGAGCTCGATCTGCGCCGGCAGGTTGGTGCCGGTGTTCTTCTCCTCGAACGTCGTCAGCGGCGCGAGCTGGGAGTAGCGGAGGTTGAGCCGGGTGTAGGCGTCGTACACGCCCTTGCTGATCGCCTCGCCGTCGTCGGCCCCGGTGAGCACGCGCTCGGACTTCTTGCCCATCACGATCGCGGTGCCCGTGTCCTGGCACATCGGCAGCACGCCGCCGGCGGAGATGTTGACGTTCTTGAGCAGGTCGAGCGCGACGAAGCGGTCGTTGCCGGACGCCTCGGGGTCGTCGATGATCTTGCGCAGCTGGGCGAGGTGACCGGGCCGGAGGTAGTGGCTGATGTCGTGCATCGCCTCCTCGGTGAGCCGGCGGATCGCCTCGGGGTCGACCTTCAGGAAAGTCTGGCCGTCGACGTGATGAGTCGACACGCCCTCGGTCGTCACGAGCCGGTAGGGGGTCTCGGCCTCGCCGTTGGAACCGGCGGTCGGGAGGAGGTCTGAGTAGAGGAAGTCAGCGTCGCTCACGAGTGCTGAGCGTACGCGGACGCGCGTGGCGCGGACGCACGGGCCGGGGAGGCCGCCGGCCCGCCGGGCGTGGTGGTGGGTGAGGTGGTGGAGGCGCCCCCGGGATTCATCGCGCGTATCCACGACGTCCACTCGGGAGTAGCCTCCGGTCGGCGGGACCTACGAGGCTCCGCCCGGCAACTCGTGCTGATCTCGGAACTTCGCCCCTGGAGGTCTTCTTGAACACCCGCAAGACGCTCGTCTCCCTCGCCGCGATGGCGACCCTCTTCTCGGCCGCCGCGTGCGCCGCGCCCGAGAAGGAGAAGGACACCACGACCGAGAGCGGTGTCGACTCCGCCACGGCCACCTCCGCCGAGGACTTCGGTGGCATGGACGAGCTGGTCAAGGCCGCTCAGGACGAGGGCGAGCTCAACGTCATCGCCCTCCCGCCGGACTGGGCCAACTACGCCGAGGTCATCTCGACGTTCGAGGACAAGTACGACATCAAGGTCAACTCCGACCAGCCCGACGCGGCCTCGCAGGACGAGATCAACGCGGCCAACGACCTCAAGGGCACCGACCGCGCGCCCGACGTGTTCGACCTCGGCCAGTCGGTCGCGCTCGCCAACACCGACATGTTCGCGCCCTACCAGGTCGAGACGTTCGACGAGATCCCCGACGAGTTCAAGGACGCCGACGGCACCTGGGTCAACGACTACGGCGGCTACATGTCCATCGGCTACGACTCGGCCGTCGTGCCCGACATCACCTCGGTCGCCGACCTGCTCAAGCCGGAGTTCAAGGGCAAGGTCGCGCTCAACGGCGACCCGACGCAGGCCGGCGCCGCGTTCAGCGGCGTGATGATGGCGGCCATCGCCAACGGCGGCTCCGCCGACGACATCGCCCCCGGCGTCGACTTCTTCTCCGAGCTCAAGAAGGCCGGCAACTTCCTCACCGTCGACCCCGAGTCGGCGACCATCGAGCAGGGCACGACGCCGGTCGTCATCGACTGGGACTACCTCGGCGCAGCCGCGGCAGCCAACGTCGACACGTGGAAGACGGTCGTCCCTGAGGAGGCCGTGGTCGCGGGTTACTACTACCAGGCGATCAACGCCGACGCGCCGCACCCGGCCGCCGCGCGCCTGTGGCAGGAGTTCCTCTACAGCGACGAGGGCCAGAACCTCTGGCTCAAGGGTGGCGCCCGACCGGTCCGCGGTGACGCGATGGCCGAGGCCGGCACCATCGACGCCGACCTGTGGGACGCCCTGCCCGAGGTCACCGGCGACCCGGTGATCCCGACCGACGACCAGACGGTCAAGGCCGGGGAGTACCTCGCTGCGAACTGGTCCAAGGCGATCCGCTGAGCACGACCGCTCCGAGCGGGGCTCCGGGCCGGCGGTTCGCCGTCGGCCCGGTCCTCCCGCTCCTCCCGTTCCTGCTGTTCGTCCTCGTCTTCCTGGTCGTCCCGACGCTCACCGTCGTGCTCGGCGCCTTCCAGGACGAGGCCGGCGCCCTGACGTTCGGCAACCTCGACGCCCTCACCAGCGACGCGGCGCTCACCGCGCTCAAGGGGTCGTTGATCCTCTCCGCGTCGACCGCGGTCATCGGCGCCGTGCTGGGCGCGCTGCTGGCCTACCTCGTCGTCTCGATGCCCGAGTCGAGCCTGCTCCGGCGCACGACGCTCGCGGTGAGCGGCGTGCTCGCGCAGTTCGGCGGCGTCGTGCTCGCGTTCGCGTGGATCGCGACCATCGGCCCGGTGGGCGTGATCACCAAGGCCGTCGACGCGATGGTGGGCGTCAACCTCTACGGCTCCGGCTGGCTGTTCGGGCTGCCCGGCCTGGTCGTCGTCTACTGCTACTTCCAGATCCCGCTGATGGTCATCGTCTTCGCCCCGGCCTTCGAGGGGCTGCGTCCCCAGTGGCGGGAGGCCGCGACGAACCTCGGTGCCTCCACCTGGGACTACTGGCGCCACGTCGCGATCCCGCTGCTGACGCCGGCCTTCCTCGGCGCGACCCTGCTGCTCTTCGCGAACGCGTTCGCGGCGTACGCCACCGCGGCGGTGCTGGTCAGCCAGGGCCAGCCGATCGTCCCGCTGCTCATCCGGCAGGCGATCACCAGCGAGGTGCTGCTCGGCCAGGCCAACGTCGGCTTCGCGCTGGCGCTCGAGATGATCGTCGTGGTGACCATCGTGATGGTGGCCTACAACGTGCTGCTGAAGCGGACGTCGAGGTGGATGCGATGACGCCCACCCGGTCGTTCCGGATCCTGCGTGCGGTGCTGCTGCTCGCGTTCGCGGCGTACTTCTTCGTGCCGCTGCTGGCGATGTTCGACTTCTCCACCCAGGCCCGGGGCAGCGCCGAGGGTCGCACCTGGGAGAGCTGGGCCTACATGGTCACCGACGAGGACCTCCGGTCCTCGATCATCGCCTCGCTGCTGCTGGCGCTCTTCACCGTCGTGCTGATGGTGGCGTTGCTGGTGCCGACGATGGTGTGGGTGCGGCTGCGGGTGCCGAGGGCGCGCAAGCTCGTCGAGTTCCTCTGCCTGCTTCCCCTGACGATCCCCGCGCTGGTGATCGTCGTGGGCATCAGCAACGTCTACTCGTGGGTGACCTACCTGCTCGGTGACTCACCGCTCGTGCTCACCTTCGCCTACGTGGTGCTGGTGCTGCCCTACTCCTACCGGGCCATCGACGCGGCGCTGTCCGCGATCGACGTCCGCACCCTCGCGGAGGCGGCCCGCTCGCTGGGTGCGGGCTGGCTGACCGTGATCGTGCGCATCGTCCTGCCCAACATCACCAGCGGCGTCCTCGGTGCGGCCTTCATCTCCGTCGCGCTCGTGATGGGGGAGTACGTCTTCGCCTCGCTGCTGCACTTCGACACCCTCCCCGTGGCGATGGCGGCGCTCAACCGGAGCAACTCGCCCGCGGCCATGGCCGCAGCCCTCGCCTCGATGGTCTTCGTGTCGGTGCTGCTCGTCGGCCTCACCTTCCTCAGCCGTGACCGGCACAAGCAAGGAGCATCCTCATGACCGCCCTCACCACCGAGCGTGGCCTCGCCGTCGAGCTGACCGACCTGACCCGCGTCTACGGGGCGGTGCGCGCCCTCGACGGGCTCACCCTGCACCTCGAGCCGGGGGAGCTGGTCTGCCTGCTCGGCCCGTCGGGCTGCGGCAAGACCACCGCGCTGCGCATCCTCGCCGGGCTCGACCACCCGACCGCCGGGACGGTGACGGTCGGCGGCAAGGACCTGACGAAGGTGCCGGCCAGCAAGCGCGACATGGGGATGGTCTTCCAGGCCTACAGCCTCTTCCCCCACATGACCGTGGTCGACAACGTCGCCTTCGGCCTCAAGCTCCGTGGCAAGGACGGTGCCTCGCGACGCAAGCGGGCCGGCGACATGCTCGACCTCGTCGGGCTGGGACAGCACGCCGACCGCTACGCCCACCAGCTCTCGGGCGGCCAGCAGCAGCGTGTCGCCCTCGCCCGGGCGCTCGCGATCGAGCCGTCGGTGCTGCTGCTCGACGAGCCGCTCTCGGCGCTCGACGCGAAGGTGCGCGTGCAGCTGCGCGACGAGATCCGCCGCGTGCAGATCGAGGTCGGCACGACGACCCTCTTCGTCACCCACGACCAGGAGGAGGCGCTCGCCGTCGCAGACCGGGTCGGCGTGATGAACGCCGGCCGGCTCGAGCAGCTCGCGACGCCGACCGAGCTCTACTCCTCGCCGGCCACGCAATTCGTCGGCGAGTTCGTCGGGCTCAGCAACCGGATCCCGGCGCAGGTCGGCGGGGGTACGGCGACGGTGCTGGGGCAGGCGGTGCCCGTCCTGCCGGGATCGGCCGAGGGCAGCGGCTTCGCACTCGTCCGGCCCGAGGCGGTCTCCGTCGTCGCGGACGCCGCCGGTCAGGGCACGGTCACGACCGTGCAGTTCCTCGGTCCGCTCTCGCGGGTCACCTGCTCGCTGGCCGACGGCACGGACGTCGTCGCCCAGCTCGCCAGCTCGGACGCCGTCCGGCTCGCGGCGGGAGACGTCGTACGCCTCGAGGTGGCGCCGGCGCCCGTCCTGGTCGTCGCCTGACCCGAGGCCGGGACAGCCCTCAGGAGGTCGGCTGGTCGGGCTCCGGCCCGGCCTCGCCGGCCTCCTGCTGCGTCCTCTTCTGCTCCTGGGCCCTGCGGCGCTGCTCCTCGGCCCGCTCGCGCACCTTCTTCAGGAAGGCGTCGTCCGCCTCGGGGTCCGCCGCGGCGAACCGACCCGGCCGGTCGTACTCCGGGAACGCGCTCGCGCTCCGCTCGTAGGGGCCCGACCGGCGGGGCGCCCGCACCGGCCGTCCGGCGGCGAGCCACGCGATCGACCCGACGAACGGGAAGAACAGGATCAGCACGATCCACAGGATCTTGGACAGGTTGCGCACCTCGTCGTCGCGGCTCGAGATGGCTTCCACCACGCAGTAGATGGACAGCACGATCGGGACCAGGAAGAACAGCAACCGAAGCATGGGACCCCCGCAGGTCGGCCCGGCCGGGGCCACGGTCGACGGTCCGATCCGTCGCGGCGGCAGCGTAGCGCGGGTCGATGGGCGGTGGGCGAAGTCCCTGATTTGCACCATGGGGCCAAGAGTGCAAAACTGCACTGTGTGTCCGATAGTGCAATTCAGGGTGCCGGGCGAGGGCGCGGCAGGCGCGCCACGCAGCTCCGCATCGCCGACGCCGCGCAGCGCCTCGCCGACGAGCGCGGCAGTGTCGACGGCTTCACGATGGAGGAGCTCGCCGAGGCGTCGGACGTCTCGCGCCGCACCCTGTTCAACCACTACCCGAGCAAGGTCGACGCCGTGCTCGGGCCGGAGCTCGACCTCGACTCGCAGGAGCTCGAGCTGTTCCGGAGCGGCGGCCCGACCGGCGACCTGGTCGACGACCTCCAGGCCCTGCTGCTCAACCTCCTCGAGAACGAGGACGTCGACGTCGCGACGATCCAGCGCTTCGACCGCATCGTCCACGCCAACCCGGTCCTGCTCATCACGCTGAAGCAGCGCATGCGTCGGCTGGTCGAGCAGCTCGTCGACGTCGCCGCCCAGCGGCCCGGGGGCGACCTGCCCGTGCGCGACATGCAGATCGCCATCGCGGTCGTCGGTGGCGTCACCGAGGCCGCCGTCACCGCCTTCGTCGACGACCCCGAGCAGGACTTCGCCCAGCTCATCGTCGACGGCATCGCCACGGTCCGCCGGCTCTTCGGCTGATCCCGGCTCCGCCTCACTCATCCACTCACCGATCCAGCACGCACCACTCGACGGGGGAACCTTCCCATGGCACGTCTTCTCCACCGCCTCGGCCGCACGGCCCACCGGCGCTGGTACGCCTTCATCGCCGCCTGGCTCGTCGCGCTGGTCGCGGTCGGCTTCACCGCCACCGCCATCAGCAAGCCGATGACCGACGCCTTCTCCATCCCGGGCATCCCGTCGGAGAAGGCCGCCGACCTCCAGGCCGAGCTCTTCCCGGACTCGGTCGACGCCTTCGACCAGGCCGGCATCACGGTCGTCGTCGCCGCGCCCGAGGGGCACACCCTCGCCGAGGAGCCGTACGCCGGCCAGGTCGGCGACCTGGTCGCCGAGCTGGCCGACACCCCGCAGGCGCCGGCCGCCGACACGATCCTCGACCCGGTCACGGCCGCGGACGCCCAGGAGCAGCAGATGGTCGACGCCGTGGTCGAGGCCGGGGGTGACGAGGGGCAGGCTCGCGAGAACTTCGCCGCGCTGTCACCGCTGTCCGACGACGGCCGCATCGGCACGATCACCTACGCCCTCGACGTGGACCAGGTCACCGACGTCGAGCCGGCGACGGTCGAGGCGATCAAGGACGCCGTCGCCGACGCCAACACGGGTGGCCTGACCGCCGAGGTCAACGGCTCCGGACTCATCGCGCAGCTGGAGGGCGGCTCGTCCGAGCTCATCGGCATCGGTGTCGCCGTCGTCGTGCTGCTCATCGTCTTCGGCTCCGTCGTCGCCGCGGGCATCCCGATCATCACCGCGCTGATCGGCCTCGGCACCGGCCTGCTCGGCGTCGTCGGTGCGACCGCGTTCTTCGACATCGGCTCGAGCACGCCGATCCTGGCGAGCATGATCGGCCTCGCGGTCGGCATCGACTACGCGCTCTTCATCCTCGCCCGCTACCGCAGCGAGCTCGACCACACCGACGACCGCGCGGAGGCGATGGGCATCGCCACCGGCACCGCCGGGTCGGCCGTCGTCTTCGCCGGCCTGACCGTGCTGATCGCGCTCTCGGCCCTGTCCGTCGTCGGCATCCCGTTCCTGACGAGCATGGGCCTCGCGGCCGCCGGCACCGTCCTGATCGCCGTCCTCGTCGCGCTCACCCTGCTCCCCGCGGTCCTCGGCATGCTGGGGTCGAAGGCCTTCGGTGGCCGGGTCCGCCGCTACCGCCCGCAGCGCGACGAGAAGGGCCGGGTGCTCAACAACGGCGTCCGCTGGGCTCGCCTCGTCGGCCGGGCGCCCGTGGCCGCGATCCTGCTCGTCGTCGTCGGCCTCGGCGCGCTCGCCGTACCCGTCGCGAACCTGCACCTGGCCTTCCCGACCGATTCCACCGCGTCGCCGGAGACCACCCAGCGCCGCGCCGCCGACCTCGTGACCGAGGGATTCGGCCCCGGCCGCCAGGGTCCGCTCGTGGTCGTCGTCGACGCGCGTGACGTCGCCGAGGACGAGCGCGGCACCGCCTTCGGCGAGGTGGTCGACTGGGCCGCCGGCATGGACGGCGTCGTCAACGCCCAGGTCGTCGCCACCAACGAGGACGGCACCGGCGCCCAGGTGATGATCACGCCCGCCACGGGGGCGGACGAGGTCGCCACCGAGGACCTGCTGCACGAGCTGCGCGACGGCCAGGCGGCCATCGAGTCCGAGACCGGCACGACGACCGGCGTCACCGGCATCACCGCGATCCAGGCCGACGTCTCCGAGAAGCTCGCCGACGCGCTGCCGGTCTACCTCGCCGTCGTCATCGGCCTCGCGTTCCTGCTGCTGATGCTGGTCTTCCGCTCGATCCTGGTGCCGCTGACCGCGACGCTCGGCTTCCTGCTCTCGGTGCTGGCCACGCTCGGCGCGACGGTGCTGGTGTTCCAGGACGGGATGTTCGGGATCGTGGAGGGCGCACCGCTCGTGTCCTTCATGCCGATCTTCCTGATCGGCGTGGTCTTCGGGCTGGCGATGGACTACCAGGTCTTCCTCGTCACCCGGATCCGCGAGGCGCACGTGCACGGCGCGTCGATGCGCGAGGCGGTCGTCGACGGCTTCCGCAACTCGGCGCGCGTCGTCTCGGCCGCCGCCGTGATCATGACCTCGGTCTTCGCGGCCTTCATGCTCACCGACGAGCCGATCATCAAGTCGATGGGCTTCGCGCTCGCCGTCGCGGTCCTCTTCGACGCCTTCATCGTGCGGATGGTGCTCGTCCCGGCGCTGCTCTACCTCATGGGCGAGAAGGCCTGGTGGCTGCCGAGGTGGCTCGACCGCCTGCTGCCGGTGATCGACGTCGAGGGCGAGTCGCTCGACCGTGGCCATGCCTCGGCCCAGTGGCGCGAGGAGCCCGAGCCCGAGCTGGTCGGCTGACTCCTACCGGGGAGTCACCGGATATCCGGTGACTCCCCGGGGAATGCGGTTCTCGTGACGCGAATCCCACGTCACGAGGACCGCACTGTCGTCCGAGGCCTACTTCCAGGCGGCCACCAGCGCAGCGAGGTCGGGAGCGAGCTCCTTCATCAGGAGAGGCCCGAAGGTCACCCGGTGCACGCCCAGTGCGCGGAGCTCGTCGAGCGAGCCCGACGGAGCACCCGACCTCGGGTTGGCGGTCACGTTGACCGGCCCGTCCAGCGCGTCGAGCAGCGCCTTCAGGGTCGAGGCGTCGGGCACGCGCACGGGGTAGCTGCTCCGCGACCCGGCCGCCTCGCACGCCTGCATCCGGGTGATGGCCTCGGCGAGCGGGTCGTCGAACTGCCCGTCCTTCATGAAGACGTCGGTGCGGGCGTTGACGACGAGGTCGACGCCGGCCGCGTCCGCGGCCTGCCGGATCGCACCGATGTAGTCGGCATGCTCCTCCACGTCGCGCAGCCGCCCGCCCTCGGAGTGCACGGTGTCCTCGATGTTGACGCCCACCGCGCCGGCCTCGAGCAGGCGCTCGACGAGCTCGTGCGCCGGTGCACCGTAGCCGGACTCCATGTCGGCGGAGACCGGGACGTCGGGGACCGCGGAGCAGACTCGGCGGACGCCGTCGAGCGCGTCGTCGATCGTCATCCCCTCGTTGTCGGCCTGCCCACGAGAGTCCGCCAGCGGGTGGCTTCCGATGGTGAGGGCCGAGAAGCCCGCGTCGACGACGGTCCGGGCGGACCAGGCGTCCCAGACGGTGGGCAGGACCAGCGTGGAGCCCGTGTGGTGGAGGTCGAGCAGCGTGGTGGCGCGAGTGGCGATGTCCATGACCCGAGGCTTCCACGGAAGGGCGCCCGGGCATAGGTCCCGACGGACGGGTGTTCAGTCGGCGTGGAGATCTTCGACTCGCTCGTCATCGGCGCGGGCCAGGCCGGCCTCGCGGCGTCCTACTTCCTCCGCGAGCGGCGCATCGAGCACCTCGTCCTCGACGCGAACCCCGGCCCCGGCGGCGCGTGGCAGCACCGGTGGTCGTCGTTGAGCATGGCGGACGTCCACGGCGTCGCCGACCTGCCGTCGTCGTCCGCACCCGACGGCTCGGCGCTCGCCGCCAACGTCGTGGTGCCCGACTACTTCGGCGGCTACGAGCGCGACCAGCACCTCCCCGTCGTACGCCCCGTCCGCGTCGACCGGGTCGAGAGCGAGGGCGACCTGCTCGTCGTCCGTGCCGGCGCGCGCACGTGGCGCACGCGCACCCTCGTCAACGCCACCGGCACGTGGACCCGGCCGTTCGTGCCCTGGTACCCGGGCATCGCCGACTTCATCGGCGAGCAGGTGCACACCGCGAACTACCCGGGCGCCGAGCACTTCCGCGGCAAGCGGGTCCTCGTCGTCGGCGGTGGCGCCTCGGCGGTGCAGCTCCTCGGCGAGCTCGCGCCCATCACCGACACCCTCTGGGTGACGCGGCGGCCTCCCGTGTGGCGCGACGAGTTCGACGCAGCCGCGGGCCTGGCCGCGGTCACCGCGGTCGAGGAGCGCGTACGCCGTGGGCTCCCACCGGCGAGCGTCGTCAGCGTCACCGGGCTGGCGTTGCGCCCGCAGGAGCAGGAGGCGGCCCGGCTCGGGGCGTACGACCGGCTCCCGATGTTCGAGCGGCTGGAGGCCGGGGGAGCCAGGTGGGCGGACGGTCGCGTCGAGCCCGTCGACGCGATCCTCTGGGCGACCGGGTTCCGGCCCGCGGTCGACCACCTCGCCCCGCTCGGGCTGCGCACGCCCGAGGGCGGGATCGCGCTCGTGCCGGTGCGCGGCAACGTGCAGGGCGCGACCACCTCGGTCGTCGACCCGCGCGTGCAGCTCGTCGGCTACGGCCCGTCGGCGAGCACCATCGGCGCCTCGCGCGCCGGGCGGCAGGCCGCGCTGGCGGTGTCGCGCCACTTGGCGTCCGCAGCCGCCGAGGACCTCACCGGGTTGGGCGCCTGACGCCCGTCACGGGTGCCGGGGCCGATCGCTCGCTAGTCTGGGCCCATGGGGGAGATCGAGAACCGCCCGCACGATCCGTCGCAGATGCGCATCTCCGACGCCGACCGCCAGCGCGTCGCCGACGTGCTGCGTGACGCCGCCGGGGACGGCCGCCTCGACCTCGACGAGCTCGAGGAGCGGCTCGAGCTGACGTTCGCGGCCAAGACCTACGGCGAGCTCGTGCCCATCACGCTCGACCTCCAGGCGACGGGCCCGGTCGCACCGCCGGCAGCTTCCCCCGTGCGCCGTCCGCAGCCGCAGCTGCCCATGGTCGGGCACAACTCCTCGACGGCGATCATGGGGGAGACCAAGCGGCAGGGCGTCTGGTCGGTCCCGGAGAACCACAGCGCCTTCGCGCTGATGGGATCGGTCGTCATCGACCTGCGGCAGGCGCACCTCCAGTCGCACGACACCCAGATCAACGCCAGCTCGATCATGGGCGAGGTCAAGATCATCGTCCCCGCGCACATGCACGTCGTCGTCGACGGGACCCCGATCATGGGCGACTTCACCCAGGGCAAGGACAAGGTGCCGGCGGAGATCGGCCCGGACTCCCCGACGCTCCGGGTGCGCGGCATGGCGCTGATGGGCTCGGTCAACATCCAGCGGCTGCCTGCTCCCGGCACGCCGAAGAAGTACCTCGGCACCTACTGATCGCCCGCCGA
The DNA here is from genome assembly GCF_900105585.1 of Nocardioides exalbidus. Lineage (NCBI taxonomy): Bacteria > Bacillati > Actinomycetota > Actinomycetes > Propionibacteriales > Nocardioidaceae > Nocardioides > Nocardioides exalbidus. Next base: position 330,686 of record NZ_FNRT01000002.1, on the reverse strand, counting down.
TCCCGCTCGACCGTCTCACGGCAGCCGACCGGGTGCTGCGCCTCCACACCCGGTCTGACTAGTGTGGCCTGCGTCACTTCACTACGGATCGTCCGGCACGTACCTGCCGGTGAAGGAGCAGACAATGGCAACAGTGACGTTCGAGAAGGCCCAGCGGTGGTATCCGGGGGCCGATGAGGCAGCAGTTCCGGGGATCTCCCTCGAGATCGAGGACGGCGAGTTCATGGTGCTCGTCGGCCCGTCCGGCTGCGGCAAGTCCACCACCCTGCGCATGCTCGCCGGGCTGGAGGAGATCAACGACGGGAAGGTGTTCATCGGCGACCGGGACGTGACCAACGTCCCGCCGAAGGACCGGGACATCGCGATGGTGTTCCAGAACTACGCGCTCTACCCCCACATGACCGTCGAGGAGAACATGGGCTTCTCCCTCAAGATGGCCAAGGTCTCGGCCTCCGAGCGCAAGGAGCGCGTGGCCAAGGCGGCGGAGATCCTCGGGCTCACCGAGTTCCTCCAGCGCAAGCCCAAGGCGCTCTCCGGTGGCCAGCGCCAGCGCGTGGCGATGGGTCGCGCGATCGTGCGTGCGCCGCAGGTCTTCTGCATGGACGAGCCGCTGTCCAACCTCGACGCGAAGATGCGGGTGCAGACCCGCACCGACATCGCCCGGCTGCAGCAGGACCTCGGTGTCACGACGGTCTACGTCACCCACGACCAGGTCGAGGCGATGACGATGGGCGACCGCGTGGCGGTGATGAAGCTCGGGGTCCTCCAGCAGGTCGACACCCCGCTGAAGCTCTACGACAAGCCGGCCAACCTCTTCGTCGCCGGCTTCATCGGCTCGCCGCAGATGAACCTCCTCGAGGGGGTCGCCGGGGACGACGGCACGGTCAAGGTCGGTGGCTACGACGTGCCGGTCGACCCGACCGCCGAGCGCAAGATGAGCGGCAACGTCACCGTCGGCGTGCGCCCGGAGAACTGGCGCATCGTCGGCGCGAGCGAGGGCGGCCTGCCCGTGCTCGTGACCGTGGTCGAGGAGCTCGGGGCCGACAGCTTCGTCTACGGCACGTGCGACGTGCAGGGCACGCCGTCCAACGTCATCGTGCGGGTGGCGGGACGCCAGCACCCGCAGAAGGGCGAGCTGCTCCACGTGACCACGGACCCGCAGCACGTCCACGTCTTCGACACCGAGACGGGCGAGCGACTCTCCGCCTGAGACCTCCGTCGGATCGGCACGGGCCCCGGGAGCGCGAGCCCCCGGGGCCCGTCGCCGCCGGGCCGCCATACTGGGTGCCGTGCTCCCGTCCGACGTCGACTTCGAGAACAGGCTGCGTCGGCTGCTCCCCGACCTCCGCGAGACGCTCGGGCGGGTCTACGGCGCGGACGCCGTGCCCGGCGTGGCCGACCGGCTGGTCGCGATCGCCCGGGCGGCACACGAGGCGCGGCCGACCGAGCTGCGCGACCTCGACCTGCGGCGCGGCTACGCCCCCGACTGGTTCCAGCGCGAGGGGATGCTCGGCTACGCGGCCTACGCCGACCGCTTCGGCGGGACGCTGGCCGGGGTCGCCGAGCGGGCGCCGTACCTCCGCCAGCTGGGTGTCGGCTACCTCCACCTGATGCCCCTGCTGACGCCGCGACCGGCGCCGAACGACGGTGGCTACGCGGTGATGGACTACCGCTCGGTGCGGCCCGACCTCGGCACGACCGACGACCTCCGCGACCTCGCGACCGTCCTGCGCTCGCAGGGCATCAGCCTGTGCCTCGACCTCGTGCTGAACCACGTCGCGCGCGAGCACGAGTGGGCCGTCGCCGCGCGCGCCGGGGACGCGGACAAGCGCGCCTACTTCCTCGTGTACGACGACCGCGCGACGCCCGACGCGTTCGAGGTGACGCTGCCCGAGGTCTTCCCCGACTTCGCGCCGGGCAGCTTCACGTGGGACGACGAGCTGGCCGGCTGGGTCTGGACGACGTTCAACGACTACCAGTGGGACGTCGACTGGTCGAACCCGGCGGTGCTCTGCGAGTACGCCGCGATCATCCTCGAGCTCGCGAACCTCGGCGTCGAGGTGTTCCGCCTCGACGCGATCGCCTTCATCTGGAAGCGCCTCGGCACCGACTGCCAGAACCAGCCCGAGGTGCACGAGCTCACCCGGGCGCTGCGCACCGTCGCCCGGATCGCGGCGCCCTCGGTCCTCTTCAAGGCCGAGGCGATCGTCGGGCCGGCCGACCTGCCGGCCTACCTCGGCGTCGGCCCGCACGCCGGCAAGGTCAGCGACCTCGCCTACCACAACGGGCTGATGGTCCAGGTCTGGTCGATGCTGGCCGCGCGCGACGTGCGGCTGGCCTCCCACGCCCTCCAGCAGGTGCCGCAGCCGCCGGGGACCACGTCGTGGGTGACCTACGTCCGGTGCCACGACGACATCGGCTGGGCGATCGCCGACGAGGACGCGTGGGCGCTCGGGATCGACCCGGTGGCGCACCGCCGGTTCCTGTCCGACTGGTACTCCGGGTCGTTCCCCGGCTCGTGGGCGCGCGGCCTGGTGTTCCAGCAGAACGACGTCACCGGCGACCGCCGGATCTCGGGCTCGCTGGCCTCCCTCGCGGGGCTCGAGGCGGACGATCCCGGCGCGGTGCCCCGGATCCTGCTGGCGCACGCGATCGTGCTGTCGTTCGGCGGGCTGCCGGTGCTCTGGATGGGCGACGAGATCGGCCTGCCCAACGACCTCGGGTTCGTCGACGACCCCGCGCACGCCGCCGACAACCGCTGGGTCCACCGCCCGCGGATGGCGTGGAGCGAGGCGGACGCGGACCCGCACGGCATCACGAGCGGGCTGCGGCACCTCGTCGACGTACGACGCTCACTGCCGCAGCTGGCCGCCACGGTCCCCACGGAGGTGTGGGACCCGCGCGACCCGCGGGTGCTGCTCGTCGTACGACGTCACAGCGACGGGCCGCTGCTGGCAGCCGCCAACGTCAGTGACGAGGAGGCCTGGGTCGACGCGGACGTGCTCCACTGGCTCGGGCTGCACGTACCGGGCCTGCGCGACGCCCTCACCGGCACCGCCCCCTCACTGGTGGAGGGGGCGGTCCGGCTGGGTCCGTGGACTGCCGCCTGGTTGCACGACGGCGGCGCCTGAGGAGGTCGAGCCTCCGGGCTAGACGGCGTCCTGCTCCTCGCCGACCTGCTCGGCCTTGGCCATGACGTTGCCGCCCGGCACGATGCCGGCCTTGTCGTGGTCCATGGTGAGGTTGTCGCCGGTGGACGGGTCGAAGAGGTGGATCTTGCGGGCGTCGACCCAGATCGTGGCCTCGTCACCCTCGGCGATCCGGCTGGCGCCGTCGAGCGAGACGACCAGCTGCGTGCGCAGCGACTCGCCGTCGAGGTCCTTCTCGAGCTGCGCGAGCTGCTCGCGGACCTCGGGCGGCGCCTCGAACGGGATGTAGGCGTAGGCCTCGTTGCCGAGCCACTCCACCACGTCGACCTTGGCCTTGAACGTCGCCTCCTCGGTGACCTTGTCGCTGTCCACGACGCTGGCGTCCTCGAAGTGGTCGGGCCGGATGCCGGCGATGAGCAGGCCCTTGTCCTGGACCTTGGCGGCCTTGTCCTCGGGGATCGTGACCGTGCCGAACGGCAGCTCGACCTGGTTGCCCTTGACCGTCGCGGGCAGGAAGTTCATCGGCGGGGAGCCGATGAAGCCGGCCACGAAGAGGTTGGCGGGGTTCTCGTAGAGCTCGCGCGGGGTGGCGTGCTGCTGCAGGACGCCACGCTTGAGCACCGCGACGCGGTCGCCCAGAGTCATCGCCTCGGTCTGGTCGTGCGTCACGTAGACCGTGGTGATGCCGAGCCGCTTCTGCAGCCGCGAGATCTCCGTGCGCATCTGGCCACGGAGCTTGGCGTCGAGGTTGGAGAGCGGCTCGTCGAAGAGGAACGCCTCCGCGTCACGCACGATCGCGCGACCCATCGCGACACGCTGGCGCTGGCCGCCCGACAGGTTGCCGGGCTTGCGCTCGAGGTGCTCGTCGAGCTCCAGCGTCTTCGACGCCTCGCGCACCTTCTCGTCGATCTCCGACTCGGGCTTGTTGGCCAGGCGGAGCGGGAACGCGATGTTCTCGTAGACGGTGAGGTGCGGGTAGAGCGCGTAGTTCTGGAACACCATCGACAGGTTGCGCTCGCGCGGCGCGAGGTCGTTGACCCGCTTGCCGCCGATCACCATGTCGCCGCCGCTGATGTCCTCCAGGCCCACGATCATCCGCAGCAGCGTCGACTTCCCGCAGCCCGAGGGGCCGACGAGGATGAGGAACTCGCCCTCCTCCACGTCGATGCTCACGTCGTTCACGGCGGGGAAGCCGTCGCCGTACTTCTTGACGATGTTCTTCATCTGAATGCCAGCCATGAGCTGATCACCCCTTCACTGCGCCGGAGGTGAGGCCGGCGACGATCTTGCGCTGGAACAGCAGGACGATGACGATGATCGGAATCGTCGAGACGACGGCTCCGGCAGCCAGCAGTGACGCCGGCCGGTTGAACGGGTCGGCCCCGACGAAGAAGGACAGCGCGGCCGGGATCGGTCGTGCGTTCTCCGTCGAGGTGAGCGAGATGCCGAAGACGAAGTCGTTCCACGCGAAGAAGAACGTCAGGATCGCGGCGGTGAACACGCCCGGTGCGGCCAGCGGCACGATCACCTTGCGGAACGCCTGCCACGACGTCGCGCCGTCGACCTGGGCGGCCTGCTCCATCTCCCACGGGATCTCGCGGAAGAAGGCGGACAGGGTCCAGATCGCCAGCGGCAGCGTGAACGACATGTAGGGGATGATCAGCCCCGGCCAGGTGTCGTAGATGCCGAAGGTGCGCCACATGTCGAACAGCGGCCCGACGAGCGAGACCACCGGGAACATCGCGATCACCAGGGCCAGCGTCAGCACGAACTTCTTGCCGGTGAACTCCAGCCGCGCGATGGCGTACGCCGCCAGCGTGGCGATGATGACCGACAGGGCCGTCGCGATGAGCGAGATGCCGATCGAGTTGAAGATCGCCCGGCGGAACTGCTCGTCGGCGAGCACGTCGGAGTAGTTCTGCCAGCCTGCCCCGCCCCCCTCGGACGGGAGGAAGCCCGGGCTGCCGTTGGTGATGGCGTCCTGGCTCTTGAACGACAGCGAGATGATCCACGCCACGGGCAGCAGGCACCACACGAGGATGAGGACTGCGCCGATGACGACGCCGATCTTGTTCTTGGTGCTCATGTCAGCCCTCCTGCCGCGCTGCGGCCAGGTCGACGCGGAAGATCTTCACGATCAGGAACGCGATCAGCAGCACCGAGAGGAACAGCAGCACCGACAGTGCGGACCCGATCCCCAGCTGGAACTGCTCGATGACCTGCCGGTAGGTCAGGAACGACACCGACTCGGTGCCCTGCGCTCCCGCCGTCATCACGAAGATGTTGTCGAAGATGCGGTAGGCGTCGAGGGCGCGGAACAGGACCGCGACCATGATCGCCGAGCGCATGTTGGGCAGGATCACCTTCCAGAGCCGCTGCCACCAGGTGGCCCCGTCGACCTTGGCGGCCTCGAGCATGTCCTCCGAGACCTGGGCGAGGCCGGCGAGGAGGAGCAGCGACATGAACGGCGTGGTCTTCCAGATCTCGGAGACCATGATCGCGACGATGCCGCTGCCGAACTGGCCGAACCAGTTGAAGTCGTCGCCGATGAACGGCAGCCACCCGTTGACGAAGCCGTTGTTGTTGCTGAAGGCGAACTGCCAGGCGAAGCCCGAGACCACGGTGATGATGCCGTAGGGGATCAGGATCGACGTGCGGATGATGCCGCGGGCGAAGATCACCCGGTGCATGACCATGGCGAAGACGAAGCCGATGACCAGCTCGAACGCCACGGTCACGACCATGATCAGCACGGTCACCGCGGTGTCGCGCCAGAACAGTGAGTCCGTCAGGGCGGTGACGTAGTTGCCCAGCCCGATGAACTTGCGGTCGTCGGGTGCGGTGAGGGAGTAGTTGAAGAGGCTGAGGTAGAGCGCCCGCAGCATCGGGAACGCGGTCACCAGCAGCATCAGGAAGATGGCGGGTGCCACCAACCGGATGCCGAGGCTGTTCTCGGCCCGCGAGCGGTCGCTCATCGCCGCGCGCTTGCTCGCCTTCGTGTCGGGGGCGACGGTCGTGCTCGTCACAGGAGCCTCTTTCCGGCCAGGACGTCGGCGAGGTACTCGGCCGACTTCTTCGGCGTCGAGTCGGGGTTCACCGAGGTCGGGGAGTGCCAGACCGACTGCACCGCACTCGAGATCTGGCTGTAGAACGGGCTCTTCGGCCGCGGTCCGCCCTCGTCCACGCTGGTGCGGTAGAGGTCGAGCAGGTCCTCGGGGAAGTCACCGGTGGCGGCGACCTTCTCGTAGGCCGAGTTGGTCGACGGCATCAGGCCGTCGTTGACCGCCAGGTCGACCTGCGCCTCCGTGGAGGTGATGCACTGGGCGGCCTCCATCGCGAAGTCGCCGTTGTCGGAGTAGGCGCCGACGCCGATGTCGATGCCGCCGATCGGGGGCTTGGAGGCCTCGCCCTCGACCGTCTGCGGGTAGCGCGCCCAGCCGAGGTCCTCGAACTGCTGCTCGTCGGCCGGTCCGCCCGGCTTGCCGACCAGGCCCTTGTAGTTGGCGTAGACGAACGTCCAGTTGACCATGAACTCGCCCGGGCCCTCGGCCGGGAACATCTGGCCGAGGCTGGTGCCCTCGTTGGAGACCGTGAAGTCCGCCTGGGCGGCCTTGCTGTCGGCGAGCTTCTGGATCACCGCTGCCGCGTCGCGGCCGGCGTCGCTGTCGAGGTCGACCTTCGCGTCGCGGCCGGCCTCGGTGTCGCTGACGATGTCGCCACCGGCACCCTGCATCAGGGCGTTGATCCACACCACGTAGGCCTCGTACTTGTTGGCCTGAACGCCGACCGTGCCGCCCTCCTTGTCGGCCGCGTCGATGACCTGGTCCCACGTGACCGGCTGGCTCATGTCGAGCCCGGCCGCCTCGGCGAGGGACTTGCGGTACCAGAGGACCTGCGTGTTGGCCCAGAGCGGGATGGCGTAGACGCCGTCGTCCCACGTGACGGTGTCGGCGGCACCCTCCAGGTAGTCACCACCGTCGGTGATGTCGCCGGCCAGGTCGTCCGGCACCTTCTCGAGCCAGCCGGCGTTGGCGAACTCCGCCACGAAGACCGGGTCGAGGTTCATCAGGTCGGTCGACGAGTCCTGCGCAGCGAGTCGTCGCGCCAGCTGGGTGCGCTGGTCGGTCGCGCTCGACGGCAGCTGCTGCACCGCGATGTCGTACTGGTCCGTGCTGCACTTCTCCGCGTAGGTGCGGAAGGTGTCGACCCCGTCGGGGTTGACGTACCAGTTCAGCGTGGGTGTTCCCGAGTCGCCTCCGCAAGCCGTCAGGAGGCTGCCGGCGAGGGCCAGTGTGGCCACCGATCCGGCGATGCGTCTTCCCCCTGGGCGACCCCGCGAACGCGACGATGATCGTGATGCCATGCGCCCTCCTCTGTATGACGTCGATCACTGGTCTATCCGGTGGCGATAGGGTTTGGCAACCGCACCCCCTCCCTTCGAGATTCCGCGGAATCCGCAACCCGAGAGGCCTGTCGTGAGTCGTTGGTTCGCGCCCGGACGCATCAACCTGATCGGCGAGCACACCGACTACAACGACGGTTTCGTGCTGCCCCTGGCCCTGGCGATGGGGTGCACGACGACGCTGTCGCCGGCCGCCGACGGATGGACGGTCGTGTCGGCGCAGACCGACGGTGAGGTGGAGGTGGAGCCTTCCGGCCTCGCCGACCGGCCCGACGTCCCCGACTGGACGACCTACGTCCTGGGCGCGCTGTGGCTGCTCCGGGACGACGGTGTCGAGGTGCCCCCGTTGCGGATCGAGGTCGACTCCGACGTGCCCACCGGGGCCGGGCTCTCCTCGTCCGCCGCGCTGGTGTGCTCCGTGGTCTGCGCGCTCGACGACCACCTCGGCCTCGACCTCGGGCCGGCCGGGTTGCTGGCGCTGAGCCGGCGCGTGGAGAACGACGCCGTCGGCGCCGCCACCGGCGGCATGGACCAGCTCGTCAGCCTCCGCGGCGAGGCCGGGCACGCCCTGTTCTGCGACATGCGCGACCTCACCTCCCAGCCCGTGCCGTTCGACCCGGCCGCCTCCGGCCTGACCCTCCTCGTCGTCGACACGCGCGCGCCGCACCGCCACGCCGACGGGGAGTACGCCGCTCGCCGCCAGGGGTGCGAGGAGGCGGCCCGCCGGCTCGGGGTGACCGCCCTCCGCGACGTGACCGCGTCAGGCCTCGACGAGGCCCTGGGCCGGCTGGACGACGACGAGCTGCGGCGCTACGTCCGCCACGTGGTCACGGAGGACGCCCGGGTGCTGGAGGCGGTCGAGGTGATGCGGGGCGGCAGGCTCGACGAGCTGGGGCCCCTGCTCACGGCGTCCCACGCCTCGATGCGCGACGACTTCCGGATCACCGTACCCGAGGTCGACACGGCGGCCGAGGCGCTGCTGTCGGCGGGCGCGGTCGGGTCGCGGATGACCGGCGGAGGCTTCGGCGGCTGCGTGATCGGGCTGGTCCCGGCCGACTCCGTCGACGCGGCGGGTGACGTCGTACGCCGTGCCTTCGCCGACGCGGGCTTCGGCGAGCCGACGGTCTTCACCGCCGCTTCGGAGGCCGGCGCGCGGCGGCTCGAGGCCTGACGCCCGGTCGTGAGTCTCCGGGAGACTCACGTGCCAGCAGCGCTCAACCAGCGGCGTCGGCGGTGCGGCCCATCGCCTCGACGACCTGCTGCCACAGCTCGGGTGGCAGGTCGTGGCCCATGCCGTCGATCGTGATCAGCTCCGCGCCGGGGATCGCGGCCGCGGTCGAGCGGCCGCCGCTGACGTGCACCATCTTGTCGGCGTTGCCGTGGATGACCAGCGCCGGGACGCGGAGGCTGCGCAGCCGGTGCGTCCGGTCCTCCTGCTTGAGGATCGCCAGCATCTGGCGCATCATCCCGCTCGCGCTGTAGCCGCGGTCGAAGGTCTCTCCGGCCCGCCTGGCCAGCTTCTCCGGGGTGCTGGGGAACTCCGGCGAGCCGATGACGCCCCAGAACGCGACGCTGGTCTCGACGTAGGACTCACGGCCCGGCTTCCGCGGGGCCAGCAGCGCAGGGATGATCCGCGGGTCCTGCCAGCCGACGGTGCGGCGCCCGGTCGTCGACATGATGCTGGTCAACGAGCGCACCCGCTTCGGGTGCTCGACGGCGATCGTCTGCACGATCATGCCGCCCATCGAGATGCCGGCGACGTGGGCGGACTCCCAGCCGAGGTGGTCCATCAGGGCGACGGCGTCGGAGGCCAGGTCGCTCATGGAGTACGGCGCCTTGGCCTTGCGCCCGCTGAACGCGCGGACCAGCTGGCCGCGGGTCACCCGCGCCTTGATCCGGGTGGACCGACCGGTGTCGCGGTTGTCGTAGCGGACGACGAAGAAGCCGGTGGAGGCGAGCAGCCGGCAGAAGTCCTCGTCCCACCAGTTCATCGGACCGCCGAGACCCATCACCAGCAGCAGCGGCTCACCGTCGGGGTCGCCGAAGGTCTGGTAGCACAGCTCGACCTCGTTGCCGACGGGCGCGAAGAGCTCCTCGGACACGACGGGTGCCTCGGTGCTGGCACGACGAGATGACATGCCCCCAGTGAACACGACGGCATACCCAAAACGATGCACAGTGGGGGATGTCCCCCATTCCTTGGGGGTTCTGGGCTAGGTTCGGCGACTGTGACGCATCGCACAGTGGCGACCTTCCTGACGCCGGACGGCTTCTCCCAGCCGCCCGTGGTCGCCGTCCTTCGCGAGGGCCGGGTCGTGTCGGAGGCGGGTCGCTACGCGGTGCGCGCGCTGGGCTCCCGCGGCGCCCGACGTCGTACGCCGTGCGGTTCCGCGCCCGTGCGCGCGACCGAGCCGGTCCTGCTGGTGCCGGGCTTCCTGGCCGGCGACTCCTCGCTCGCGCCGATGAGCCGCGCGCTGCGGTGGGACGGCTTCCGGACCTACCGGTCCGACATCCGGGCCAACGTCGGGTGCACCCTGGCCGCCGCTGCGCAGCTCGAGGAGCGCCTCGAGGAGATCTCCCAGCGACGCGGGTCGCGCGTCCGGATCGTCGGGCACAGCCTCGGCGGGATGCTCGCCCGCGGCGTCGCAGCCCGTCGTCCCGACCTGGTCGCGGGCATCGTGACGATGGGCAGCCCGATGCTGGCGCCCGGCGCCCACCACGCGTCGCTTACCCGCAGCGTCGACCTCTTGGTCCGGCTCAACCGGGCCGGGATGCGCAACCTGATGGCCGAGGACTGCGTGGCCGGCGTGTGCGCCCGCGAGAGCTTCGACCAGGCGCGGGCGCCACTGTCCGACGACGTGGACTTCACCGCCATCTACTCGCGGCGCGACGGCATCGTCGACTGGCGCGCGTGCATCGACCCGGCGGCCACGGCCGTCGAGGTGCGGTCGTCGCACCTGGGCATGGCGTTCGACCCGGACGTCATCGCCGCGGTCACGGCCGCGCTGCGCCCGGCCGCGCCGCTGTCAGTTGTCGAAGTCGATCGTGGAGAGATTGCGTAGCTTCGAGAGCTGGTGCTCGGCGGTGATGGAGCGGACCGTGCCGCTGCGCGAGCGCATGACGAGCGAGTGGGTCGTCACTCCGTTGCCGCGGTAGCGCACGCCGCGCATCAGCTCACCGTCGGTGATGCCGGTGGCCACGAAGAACGCGTCGTCACCGGTGACCAGGTCGTCGGTGCCGAGCACGAAGTCGCGGTCGAGGTTGTGGCCGGCGTCGAGCGCCTTCTGCCGCTCGTCGTCGTCCTGCGGCCACAGCTGGCCCTGGATCTTGCCGCCGATGCTCTTCATGGCGCACGCCGTGATGATGCCCTCCGGCGTGCCGCCGACGCCGAGCATCAGGTCGACACCGGTGTCGGGCCGGGCGGCCATGATCGCGCCGGCGACGTCGCCGTCGGTGATGTACTTGATGCGCGCGCCGGTCTCGCGGATCTCCTCGACCAGCTTCGCGTGGCGCGGCCGGTCGAGCAGCACGACGGTGACGTCGTGGATCGAGATGCCCTTCGCCTTCGCGACCCGGGCGATGTTCTCCTTGACCGGCAGCCTGATGTCGACGTGGTCGGCGGCCTCCGGCCCGGTGGCGAGCTTGTCCATGTAGAACACCGCGCTCGGGTCGTACATCGTGCCGCGCGGCGACACCGCCAGCACGGAGATCGCGTTGCTCATGCCCTTGGCGGTCAGCGTCGTGCCGTCGATGGGGTCGACGGCGACGTCGCACTCGGGACCGGTGCCGTCGCCGACCTGCTCGCCGTTGAAGAGCATCGGGGCGTTGTCCTTCTCGCCCTCGCCGATCACGACCGTGCCGCGCATCTCGACCGTGGAGATCATGTAGCGCATCGCCTCGACCGCGACGCCGTCCGCGTCGTTCTTGTCGCCGCGGCCGACCCAGCGGCCGGCGGCCATGGCGGCTGACTCGGTGACCCTCACCAGCTCGAGGGCGAGGTTGCGTTCGGGCTGCGGGGCGCTGGCGCTCATGGGGCGGATGCTATCGGCCGGGCACGCACTGGGAGGATGGGCCCGTGAGTGAGCAGCCGAGCCGGTACAACCGCTCGTTCGGCGGCATGACCGGCGCCCTGATCGTGACGGTGGTCTTCGTGCTGGCCTTCGTCGCGTGGCGCGGGATCTTCCGCACCGACACCGACGACACGCCCACGCCCGTCGACTGGCAGCAGAGCGTCCAGCTCGCCGAGCGGGCCGGCTACGCGGTCGTGCACCCGCGCGAGCTCCCGGCGGGCTGGACAGCCACGAGCGTCGACCCGCTGTTCGGCAGCGACGACCCGCGCTGGGGCCTGGGCGTCCTCACCGACGACGGCAAGTTCGTCGGCATCCGCCAGGAGCGCACGTCGGTGGACGACCTCGTCGAGACCTACATCGACGAGAAGGCCGAGCCCGGCGATGACGCGTCCGTGACCTCCGACATCACCGACACCTGGCAGACCTGGTCCGACGACGGTGGCGACCACGGCTACTCCACCGAGGTTGGCGACCAGAACCTGCTCGTCTACGGCTCCGCGCCGGTCGAGGACCTCGAGACGTTCCTCGGGCTCCTGACGCGCTGATCCGCCCGGTGGGCGGTGCGTGAGCCACGTTCCCGGCGCCCCGGAGGTGGCTGGGTCACCGCCAGCGGTCAGTCGGCGGACTCCGCGCCCGTCGCCTCGTCGAGCCGCTTGCGGGCCCCGTCGAGCCACTGCTGGCAGATCTTCGCGAGCGCCTCGCCGCGCTCCCAGAGGGCGAGCGACTCCTCGAGGGTGGTCCCACCGGCCTCGAGGGTGCGGACCACCTCGATGAGCTCCTCGCGGGCCTCCTCGTAGCCGGGGGTTGCGTCACTCATCGGGATCCTCCTGGATCAGGCTGGCTTCTTCGATGCGGTCGGTGGTGGCGTGGATCCGGCCGTCGGCGACCCGGACCGAGACGGCCGCGCCGGCGATGGCCTGCGCGACCGACGTGACGACGTGCCCGTCGGCGTCCTGGAGGACGGCGTACCCGCGCTGCAGCGTCGCCAGCGGCGAGAGCGACTGGGCGCGTGCGCGGTGGTGGCCGATGTCGTCGGCGGCGCGGTCGAGGCGGTGCGAGAGCGTACGACGAGCACGCGCCAGCAGGTCGTCGAGCTCGTCGGACCGTGCGGAGAGCAGGTTGCGGGGGTCGGCCATCGCCGGCCGCGAGCGGACCTGCGCGAGCCACTCCTGCTCACGGGCGATCCGCTGCGTGATCACCTGGCGCAGCCGGTCGCGCGCCCAGGTGACGCCGTGCGCCTCCTCGGCCATGTCGGGCACGACGAGCTTGGCGGCGTCGGTCGGGGTGGAGGCACGGACGTCGGCGACGAGGTCGAGCAGCGGCTGGTCGGGCTCGTGGCCGATCGCGGACACGACCGGCGTGCGCATCCCGTGGACCGCGCGGATCAGCGCCTCGTCGGAGAAGGGCAGCAGGTCCTCGATCGAGCCGCCGCCGCGGGCGACCACGATGACATCGACGTCGCCGTTGCGCTCCAGCCTGTCGAGCGCCTCCATCACCTCGGCGGCGGAGCGGGTGCCCTGCATCGCGGCGTAGGCCACCTCGAACTGGACGGCGGGCCAGCGGCGGCGCGCGTTCTCCAGGACGTCACGCTCGGCGGCGCTGTTGGGCGCGGTCACCAGGCCGACCCGGCCCGGCAGGAACGGCAGGTCGCGCTTGAGCTCGCTGGCGAAGAGGCCCTCGGCGGCGAGCAGCTGCCGGCGTCGCTCCAGCCGGGCGAGGAGCTCGCCGAGCCCGACCATCCGGATCTCGCGCGCGGCCAGCGAGAAGTTGCCGCGGTTGGCGTAGAAGCTCGGGCGCGCGTGGACGACGACGCTGGCGCCCTCGACCAGGGGCGGGTTCATCGAGTCGACGAGCGAGCGCGGGCACGTGAGCGTCACCGAGATGTCGGCGACGGTGTCGCGCAGCGTCATGAAGACCGTCTGGACGCCGGGGCGGCGGTTGACCTGCGCGATCTGGCCCTCCACCCACACCCCGCCGAGCTTGTCGATCCACTGCGAGACGGCGTTGGCGACCGCGCGCACGGGGGCCGGGGACTCGGCCGTGGCGTCGCGGAGTGAGGGCACGCCGCGAGGATAGGGGAGGGCAGCGACAGGACCGGCCGATCAGGCGGGGTCGGGCCCGTAGACTCGACCCCATGACAGACCTCGGCCTGCCCCCGGTGCTCGACCCGGAGACCGCGAAGAACGTCCTGCTGGCAGCGCCGCGTGGCTACTGCGCCGGTGTGGACCGCGCGGTCATCACGGTCGAGAAGGCGCTGGACCTCTACGGCGCCCCGGTCTACGTCCGCAAGCAGATCGTGCACAACAAGCACGTGGTGGCCAACCTCGAGTCGCGCGGCGCGATCTTCGTCGAGGAGCTCGACGAGGTGCCCGAGGGCCGGACCGTCGTCTTCTCCGCCCACGGCGTCTCCCCGGCGGTCCACGCCCAGGCGGCCGACCGCGGCCTCAAGACGATCGACGCGACCTGCCCGCTGGTGACCAAGGTCCACCACGAGGCCAAGCGCTTCGCCAGCGACGACTACGACATCCTGCTCATCGGGCACGAGGGGCACGAGGAGGTCGAGGGCACGGCCGGCGAGGCGCCCGACCACATCCAGCTCGTCCAGAGCCCCGCCGACGTGGCCGGCATCGTCGTGCGCGACCCCGCGAAGGTCGCCTGGCTGTCGCAGACCACGCTGAGCGTCGACGAGACCCTGGAGACGGTGGCCGCGATCCGGGAGAAGTTCCCGCTGCTGCTCGACCCGCCGAGCGACGACATCTGCTACGCCACGCAGAACCGCCAGCTCGCCATCAAGGAGATCTCCGCGGAGGCCGACCTGGTCATCGTGGTGGGCTCGCGCAACTCGTCGAACTCGGTCCGACTCGTCGAGGTCGCGCTCGAGTCCGGCGCGAAGGCGTCCTACCTCGTCGACGACCACACCGAGATCGACGAGGCCTGGCTCGAGGGCGTCGAGCAGGTGTCGGTCACCTCGGGCGCGTCGGTGCCGGAGGACCTCGTCGAGGGCGTGCTCGCCTTCCTGTCCGAGCGCGGCTTCCCCGACGCCCGCGCGGTCCACTCCGCCGAGGAGTCGCTCATCTTCGCCCTGCCGCCGGAGCTGCGTCGCGACCTGCGCGCTGCCCAGAAGGCCTGAGGCCCGGTCGTGGCCCGCTTCCTCGACATCCATCCCGACAACCCGCAGACGCGGCTCGTCACCCAGGTCGTCGAGGCGCTCCGCAACGACGAGCTGATCGCGTACCCGACCGACTCGGGCTACGCGCTCGGCGCGCAGCTCGGCAACCGCGACGGCCGCGACCGGATCCTGCGGATCCGCGAGCTCGACGACCGCCACCACTTCACGCTGATGTGCAAGGACTTCTCCCAGCTGGGGCAGTTCGTCCACGTCGACAACAACGCGTTCCGCGCGATCAAGGCCTCCACCCCAGGCCCCTACACCTTCATCCTCCCCGCCACCGGCGAGGTCCCGAAGCGGCTGATGCACCCGAAGAAGCGCACGGTCGGCGTCCGGATCCCCGACCACCCGCTCGTGTGCGCGCTCCTCGAGGAGCTCGGCGAGCCGATCCTCACCAGCACGCTGATCCTGCCCGGCGAGACCGAGGCGCGGACGATGGGCTGGGAGATCAAGGAGGACCTCGACCACGTCGTCGACATCGTGATCGAGTCCGGCGAGGTGACCGCCGAGCCCACGTCGGTCATCGACTGGAGCGAGGGCGAGCCCGTCGTCGTACGACGCGGGGCGGGCGACGTCTCGCGCTTCGAGGACTGACCGGGCACTTCGTGCCCGTCACGTGAGGTGACCGGGCACTTCGTACCCGTCCTGCATGGTGACCGGGCACTTCGTGCCCGTGTGCCGGGGACGGTCGGGCACGAACCGCCCGGTCGGCGGTTGGGACGGGCACGAACCGCCCGGTCGGCGGTTGGGACGGGCACGAACCGCCCGGTCGGCGTCAGCCGGCGCGGCGGCCGAGCTCGTGGCTGAGCTCGATCGCCATCCCGGTCTCGCTCTCGCGATGCAGCCGCCACCCGAGCCAGCCCAGGCAGAGGGCGTAGCCGACGAAGAGTGCGATGCCGTGGGTGGCGACGCCGGACACGACGGCCTGGAGCAGGCTGTCGTCGACCTCGGCCACCGCGTCGCGCGCGACGAGGGCGATGAAGGTGAAGACGGCGGTCATCAGCACCGGCGGCAGCAGGGCGACCATGTAGAAGTCGCGACGTCGCACGAGCGCGGCCAGGCCCAGGCACAGCGTCATGAAGCTGAGGTCGAAGAAGAGCGTCAGCCGGCCCGACAGGAGCATGTCGTAGCTGACCGCGGTGAGGGTGACCGCGACCCCGAGGGACACCACCTGGCGGCCCGGCTCGTGCCCGACCTCCCAGAACGCCCTCCAGAACCCGTCGGCTTCTGTCACGGGGTCAACCTAGGACCGATCTCAGGCGCCCGGCGCGCGGCGCGCCGGGTCGTGGGAGTGCCCCGTCGGGGGCTCGCCGACCAGCAGGTCGTCGAGCGTGGGCTCACCGACCGCGCCGGGGACCTCGTCGAACACGCCCAGCTCGGGGGCGGCCGTCGACCGCGGGACCGTCTCCACCTGGCGGGGCTGCTCGAGCGGTTCGGTGGTCACGCCCAGCTCCACGAAGCGCCGGGCCGAGACCAGCACGCGGCCCTCGAGCGAGCCCATCGCCTGGTTGTAGGCCACGACGCTCGCGTTGAGGGAGCGCCCCACCCGGTCGAGATGGCCGGCCATCGAGCCCAGCCGCGCGTGCAGCTCCTGCCCGAGCCGCTGCACGAGCTGGGCCTGCTCGTTGAGCACCTCGTGCTGCCAGCCCTGGGCCACGGTGCGCAGCAGGGCGATGAGGGTGGACGGGGTGGCGAGCACGACGTTCTTCGCCGAGGCCTGCTCGACGAGGTCGGGCACCGCCTGCAGCGCGGCCTGGAGGATCGCCTCGCCCGGGAGGAACAGCACCACGAACTCCGGCGTGTCGGGCATCGCCTCCCAGTAGCGCCGCGACCCCAGGTCGCCGACGTGCTTGCGGACGTGCTCGCCCAGCCGGGACAGCGCGCGGTCGTGCTCGGCCGGGTCGTCGGCGCTCGTCAGGTCGAGGAACGCCGCCAGCGGGGCCTTTGCGTCCACCGCGATCGTGCGCCCGCCCGCGAGGGAGACCACGAGGTCGGGCCGCAGCCGGCCGTCGTCGTAGGTCACCTGCTCGGCGAAGTCACAGTGGTCGACAAGGCCGGCGAGCTCGACGGTGCGGCGCAGGTGCAGCTCGCCCCACTGGCCGCGCACCTGCGGCTTGCGCAGCGCGGTCGACAGCGTGGCCGTCTCGCGACGCAGGGTGTCGGTTGACAGGCGCATGTCGGCCACCTGCTGGTGGAGCTGGGCCTGCCACGCGGTCCGGTCGTGGGCGAGGTCGCTGAGCTGGTCCTGGAGGCGCTCGAGGCCCTCCTGCACGACCGCGTGGTCGGCGACGCGCTGCTGGAGCGCCGCCACGGCGCCGTCGTCTGCCGGGCGGCTGCGCGACCACAGCACGCCGATCAACGCGCCCAGCGCGAGGCCGACGGCGAGGACCAGCGCCAGGGTGAGGAGCAGGGGGAAGGTGTCCATGTCCCCAGCATGGACGTCGGCACCGACACCACCCCGGCGACGAGGTCAGGCGCCGCGGAACGTCCGCCGGTACGCCGAGGGCGAGACCCCGACGCTGGTCCGGAGGTGCTGGCGGAGCGAGGCCGCGGTGCCCAGCCCCGCGCGGGCGGCGACCTGGTCGACGGACAGGTCGGTCGCCTCGAGCAGGTGCTGCGCGTGCCGGATCCGCTGCTGGGTGACCCAGGCGCCGGGGGACTGGCCGGTCTCGTCGCGGAAGCGGCGGGTGAAGGTGCGCACGCTCATCGACGCCTGTCGGGCGAGGGTCGCCACGTCGAGCGGCTGGTGCAGGTGGGCCTGCGCCCACGCGCGGACGTCGCCGGTGGCCTCGTCGCCGCGCCGCGGGACGTGCCGCTCGATGAACTGCGCCTGCCCGCCGTCGCGCCACGGCGGCACGACCATGTGGCGAGCGACCGCGTTGGCGACCGCGGTGCCGTGGTCCCGGCGCACGAGGTGCAGGCAGAGGTCGGTGCCGGCGCTGAGCCCGGCGGAGGTCAGCACCCGCCCGTCGTCGGTGAAGAGGACGTCCTCGTCGACGGCGACGTCGGGGTAGAGCCGGCGGAAGTCGTCGGCGTACTTCCAGTGGGTGGTGGCGCGGTGCCCGTCGAGGATCCCGGCGGCGGCGAGCACGAAGGCGCCGGTGCAGATCGACACCCAGCGGGCGCCGGCGGGCACGGTCGCCAGGGCGGCGCGGATGTCGTCCGGGAGCGTGCCGTCGCGCCGCGGGCCCGCGATCTGGGTGCCGGGCACGATCACGGTCTCCGCCGTCGCGAGCGCCTCGAGACCTGCCGACGGTGCGATCGCGTAGCCGCGGGTGGCCGCGACCGGACCTCCGTCGAGCGAGACGACCTGGACGTCGTAGAGCGGTCGCCCGGCGTCGTCGTAGGCCTCGCCGAGGACCTGCGGCGGGATGGTGAGGTCGTAGCCGATGACCGGCGGGATCGCGAGGACGACCACGCGATGAGGAGTCGTCATGGCCGGATTCTTGCACATGTTGGCATTTCGGCCACTCGTGCAGCGGTCGCCGCAGCAGCGAGGATCGTCCGGTGACCACGACGACGCCTGCGACCCCGACGGGCCCCGACGCCACGCGCCGACCGCCGCTGCACTGGGCCTGGGTCGTCGCGGCGACCGCCTTCGTGACACTGGTCGGCGCGGCAGCCTTCCGCTCGGTGCCGGGCGTGCTGATCGAGCCGCTGCACGAGGAGTTCGGCTGGTCGCACGGCCTGATCGGCTCGGCCGTCTCGCTCAACCTCATGCTCTTCGGCCTGATCTCGCCGTTCGCGGCCGCCCTGATGGACCGCTTCGGCGTCCGCCCGGTCGTCACCTTCGCGCTCGTGATGGTCTCGGTCGGCAGCGGTCTCACCGTGTTCATGACGCAGGCGTGGCAGCTGATCCTCTGCTGGGGCCTCCTCGTCGGCATCGGCACGGGCTCCATGTCGATGGCCTTCGTCGCGACGATCACCAGCCGCTGGTTCGTCGCCCGTCGGGGCCTGGTCAGCGGCATCCTCACCGCCGGCAACGCCACCGGCCAGCTGATCTTCCTGCCCGTGGTGGCGTGGTTCGCCACGAACCACGGATGGCGTACGGCGGCGCTGCTGGCGTCCGCGGCCGCACTGGCCGTCGTACCCCTCGTCCTGCTCTTCCTCCGCAACCACCCGGCCGACCTGGGCCTGAAGGCGCTCGGCGCCACCGAGGCCGACCCCGGCCCGCCGCCGCACCAGCAGGTCGGCTCGAGCGCCGGCCGCGCCCTCGCGGTGCTGCGCGACGCCGCGCGCACCAGGACCTTCTGGCTGCTCGCCGGCGGCTTCGCGATCTGCGGGATGACGACCAACGGGCTCATCGCCACCCACTTCGTGCCAGCCGCCCACGACCACGGCATGCCCGCGACCACCGCGGCCGGCCTGCTCGCCGTCGTCGGCGTCTTCGACGTGGTCGGCACCATCGCCTCGGGCTGGCTCACCGACAAGTGGGACCCGCGCCTGCTGCTGGTGGGCTACTACGTGCTCCGCGGCGTCGGGCTGATGACGCTGCCGGCGCTGATGGCGCCGCACGTCGAGCCGAGCATGTGGGTCTTCATCATCGTCTACGGCCTCGACTGGGTGGCGACCGTGCCGCCGACCGTGGCGATCTGCCGCGAGTGGTTCGGCGCGGCCTCCGGCCCGATCGTCTTCGGCTGGGTGTTCGCCAGCCACCAGGTCGGCGCGGCCGTCGCCGCCACCGGCGCGGGCCTGGTCCGCGACCTCACCGGCGACTACGACCCCGCCTTCTACGCCGCGGCCGGGCTCTGCGCGGTCGCCGCGTGGATGTCGTACGCCATCACGCGGCGGCCGGCCGTCGTCCTCAGCTGAGGTCGACCACGACCGGCGCGTGGTCCGACGGCGAGCCGGTGCCCTGCGCCGGGTCGCGCTCGTCCTTATCGATGAACGCACCGGTGACCCGGGAGGCGAGCGCGGGGGAGGCCAGCACGAAGTCGATCTTGAGCCCGCGGTCGCGCTCGAAGCGCTGGCGGTAGTAGTCCCAGTAGGTGTAGCCCGGCGCGTGGGCGCGGGTGACCTCGGCCCAGCCGTCGTCGAGGAACCCCTGGAACGCGGCGCGCTCGGGCGGGGTGACGTGGGTCGACTTCGCGAACTGTCCGATGTCGAAGACGTCGTCGTCGGTCGGGCAGATGTTCCAGTCGCCGACCATCGCGGTCTGGCCGTCGAGCCAGTCGCCGGCACTCGCACGCAGCCGGGCCAGCCAGTCGAGCTTGTAGACGTAGTGCGGGTCGTCGGGCTTGCGGCCGTTGGGGATGTAGAGCGACCAGACCCGCACGCCACCGCAGGTCGCGGCGATCGCGCGCGACTCGGCCGCGGCAGGATCGCCGTAGGGCGGCTGCCCGGGGAAGCCGACCTCGACGTCGTCGAGCCCGACGCGCGAGAGCAGCGCGACGCCGTTCCACTGGTTGGTGCCCGCGACGGCGATGTCGTAGCCCAGCGCCTGCAGGCCCATCAGCGGCAGCTGGTCCTCACGCGCCTTGGTCTCCTGGAGCGCCAGCACGTCGATCTCGTGGCGTTGCACGAAGGCCTCGACGCGGTCGATGCGGGAGCGGAGGGAGTTGACGTTCCAGGTCGCGATGCGCACGGCACCACCCTACGAACCCGCCGCCGTGTCCACAGCAGCGGGATTTGCGCCCGTGGCCGGGAGGCGCGGAGTACGGTGAGGAGACCACGATCCGAACGCCCCTTCTGTCCCGAGCGGAAGGGGCGTTCAACTCTCCCGGGCCAGGAACCCCGTCAGCAGGCCGGGCGTGGTCTCGTCGGCGAGGGCCACCGCCACCTCCAGCCGGACGTCGCGCACGAGCACGCGCTCGTCGCCCGCGGCGGTCGTCGCGGTGAGGTCGGCGAGGCCGATCCGGCGCTGCCACCACGACTGCGTGACGACCCAGCCGATGATGCCGTCAGTCTCGAGGGCGGTGCGGATCCGGGCAAGGACGCCGCTGCCCGCGACCAGGTGGTCGCCGGCGAGCCGGTGCCCGAGATGGCGGTACGACGCCTCGCCCGCCGCCGCACCCAGCAGCACCGCCACGACGGCGAGGGCCACGACCCACCAGATCGAGAAGTCGAGGAACCACCACGCGACCGCCGCCACCAGGACGACGTCGAGGGAGTTGCGGACCTGCCTGAACCACGCGCGGCGGTGGGCCTTCGGTCCGTGTGCGACGAGCGGCTCGGTGAGTGGCCCGCTGTGGTCGAGCACGGTCTCGCCGACCCCGATCGCGACGCCGCGGGGACAGGGCGGCAGCACGGTCGTGACACCGTCCTCGACGCCGGTCGCGAGGGTGGCAAGCTCCGCGCCGCCGACCCCGCGCATCAGGACCGGCTCGGTGAGGCGGACACCGCGGACCTTGGCCTCCTCGACCGTGATCGAGCGGCGGGTGAACAGGCCCGAGGTGAGGTGGAGGGAGCCGTGCTCGCGGACGAGCAGGAAGTTCCACCACTGCACGACGTAGCCGCCGACCGAGACGACCAGCCATCCGAGGAGGGCGCCGACCAGGAGCACGACGGCGACGACGGCGAGCGCGAACTGGGTGATCCACTGCCACGCGGAGGTGGCGGTGTCCTCGTTCCAGATCGGCAGGTTGTCGGCGAACTGCGAGAAGAGGCCGACCGCGCCGGCGACGATCACCAGGCGGCCCAGCGAGAACGGGGCGAACCGCAGCCACGACCAGTCGATCCTGGCCAGCACGGTGGGGGCCGGCTCGACGTAGGTCGTCGGCCGGGGCGCACGCTCGGCGGATGCGTCGTCGCCGGCGTCCGGCGCCTCCGCCACGGTGGCCGGCTCAGGTGCCGAGCGGCGGTGCAGCAGGGTCGTACGCAGTGCCTGCGCGTCGGCGACCGCCAGCGCGTCGAGCGTGATGCGGTCGTCGTCGACGCCGGTGCCGACCTGCACCTTCTGCACCCCGAGAACCCGGTGGAGGAGCGAGGCCTCGAGGTCGACGCTGCGCACCCGGTCGAGGGGGGCGGTCGACGTCTGCTTGTTGAGGATGCCCTTGCGGACCTGGATCTGGGTCGAGGTGAGGCGGTAGTGGGTGGTCAGCCACGGCAGCACGCCGAACAGGACCGGACCGACGATCGCGATCGGCAGGATGATCGGCCAGTAGCGCGGGTTCTGGCTGATGCCGACCAGCGCCACGACCACCGGCACGATCGACTGCCCGACCGCCTTGACCGGGTCGAGGAGCAGCTTGCGCGGGCTGAGCCTCGACCAGCCCTCGCCGGGCTCGCCGGGGGCCGCGATCACGTGGCGTCGCCCTCGGTGGACGCGGTGATCGCGGTGAGCTGGGTGACGACCTGCCGGGCGGTGTCGTCGTCGAGGCAGGAGACGGTGATCGGGCCGGCGGCGGAGGCGGTCGTGACGGTGATCGAGGCGAGGCCGAAGAGTCGCATCAGCGCGCCCTGCCGGGAGTCGACGGTCTGCACGCGGCTGATCGGGGCGATCCGGCTCTCGCGACCGATCCAGCCCTCGCGCGTGTGGACGGCGGTGTCGGTGACCTCCCAGCGGTGCACGCGGAAGCGGATGCGCGGCATGAGCAGGACGTGGGCGACCGCCGCGACCGCGAGGAGCAGGACGAGCAGGCCGACCCACCCGGGGACGTCGGGGACCAGGAAGTACGCGACAGCGGCTGCGACGACCACGACGGCGTCCCCGAGCAGGGCGGAGACGGTCCAGAACGGCACCGCCCTGGGCGAGACCTGGTGGGCGGGCTCGCGCAGGATCGCCCTCCGCTCGGCGCTGTCCCCACCGTCGACCGTGCCCCCGTCGTCACTCATGCGGGCGAGTCTTGCAGGTGGGCCCGACGGTGCGGCGGAACGGTGTGGCGCGTGGTGAAGATGTGCAGTTCTGCATGCCCCTGCGCAGACCATCGCCGTTTTGCAAGTTTGTGCACTGCAATTTCCTGACCGTCCGTTCACCTTTCGCAATCCGGTCTAGACCGGAGAGGTTGGAAGAGCCAACCGAATCCAACCGGAAGAAGTGAAGCAATGTTGACGAGCAGGATCAGTCGGATCGCAGCCTCCAGCCTCGGGGTCACCGCCCTGGCGTTTTCGATGGTGCCGGGCGCCAACGCCGCCCGCGCCCAGGAGGACGTGCCGACCTTCCAGGAGTTCAGGGCCGCCACGTTCCAGGACGTAGGGGGTCAGTACGTCGTGAACGGCGACGAGACGATCGCGACCAGCAACGAGCTGCGTGACTACTACGAGCGCATGGTCAACTCGCGCGACACGGACTCGCAGTCCCTCGTGGTCAACACCGTCGGCGGCGCGGACGACCTCTGGTCGGCCAGCCAGGCCGCCAACCTCAGCTACTGCGTCAGCGACGACTTCGGTGCCGACAAGGCCGACATGGTCGCGGCGATGCAGTCCGGCGCGGGCCAGTGGGAAGCCGCCTCGAGCGGCGTGAACTTCACCTACGTCCCGTCCGCGGACGCGAACTGCACGACCTCCAACAGCGCGGTCCTCTTCTCGGTGGAGCCCACCGAGACCACGCAGTACATCGCGCGCGCCTTCTTCCCGAGCAGCCCGTCCTCCCAGCAGAACGTGCTGGTCGACGACTCGATCTGGACCTCGGGCTCCTGGACGCCGAGCAACATCCTCGCCCACGAGCTCGGCCACGTGCTGGGCTTCCGCCACGAGCACACGCGGCCCGAGGCCGGCACCTGCTTCGAGGACAACAACTGGCGTCCGCTGACGCCGTACGACTCCTCCTCGATCATGCACTACCCCCAGTGCAACGGCTCGTCGAGCGACCTGTCGATGACGGACACCGACCGCGAAGGGGTCGCGTCGGTCTACGGCTCCTGACGCGTCACCGACGCATCCGGAGCGAGGGGCTCGGCCAGCCGGCCGGGCCCCTCTTCCTATTTGGTCCCAGTCGGTGCCGCGCCCGTAGACTCCCGGCCCGTGGCTCTCACCATCGGCATCGTCGGTCTCCCCAACGCGGGCAAGTCGACCCTCTTCAACGCACTGACCAAGAACGACGTCCTCGCGGCGAACTACCCGTTCGCGACGATCGAGCCCAACGTCGGGGTCGTGGGCGTACCGGACGAGCGCCTCGCGAGGCTGGCCGAGGTCTTCGAGTCGGCGAAGGTCCTGCCCGCGACGGTCGAGTTCGTCGACATCGCCGGCATCGTCCGCGGCGCCTCCCAGGGTGAGGGCCTCGGCAACAAGTTCCTCGCCCACATCCGCGAGTCCGCGGCGATCTGCCAGGTCACCCGTGTCTTCCGCGACGAGGACGTCACCCACGTCGACGGCGAGGTCAACCCCGCCAACGACATCTCCACCATCCAGACCGAGCTGATCCTCGCCGACCTCGAGACGGTCGAGAAGGCTATCGCGCGGCTGGAGAAGGAGTCGCGCAAGGTCAAGGAGCTCGTCGCCAACCTCGACGCCGCCGTCGCCGCCAAGGACGCGCTGGAGTCCGGCACGCCGGTCATCGCGACCGACATCGACCGTTCGCTGCTGCGCGAGCTGTCGCTGCTGACGGCCAAGCCCTTCATCTACGTCTTCAACTGCGACTCCGACGAGCTCGCCGACGAGGCCCTCAAGGACAAGATGCGCGAGATCGTCGCGCCGGCCGAGGCGATCTTCCTCGACGCGAAGTTCGAGTCGGACCTGTCCGAGATGGACGACGACGACCTCGCGCACGAGATGCTCGCCGAGATGGGCATCACCGAGTCCGGGCTCGACCAGCTCGCCCGCGTCGGCTTCGACACGCTCGGCCTCCAGACCTACCTGACCGCCGGTCCCAAGGAGACGCGGGCCTGGACGATCCGCAAGGGCGCCACCGCTCCCGAGGCCGCCGGTGTCATCCACACCGACTTCCAGAAGGGCTTCATCAAGGCCGAGGTCGTCTCCTTCGACGACCTGATGGCCGCGAGCTCGATGCTGAAGGCGCGCGAGGCCGGCAAGGTCCGCATGGAGGGCAAGGACTACGTGATGGCCGACGGCGACGTGGTGGAGTTCCGCTTCAACGTCTGACGGGAGCAGGTCAGCCCCGCGCCAGCCCCACCGGCGCGAGCTCGGGCCAGCTCCCTCCGGCCCCGAAGGCGCGATCGATGCCGAGCAGCAGGGTCGACAGGGCTGCGTCGCGATCGGCCGGCGACAGCCCACGCAACGGTCCCTCGACGTTGAGAACCGAGAAGCCGTGGACCGCCGACCAGCACGTCACGTCCGCCCCCGCTCGTTCGCGCGCGTCGAGGTAGCCCACCTCCACCAGGTCGTCGAGTGCCTGGTTGAGCATGCCGTAGGGGTCGTCGCCTGCAGGGTCGCCCTTGTCGTCCTTGCCGCCGGGGGCGTCGGGGTAGGCGGTGAAGAGCAGTCGGAACAACCCGCTCTCGGTCATCGCGAACGCGACGTAGCCGACCCCGATCTCCACGAGCCGGCGTCGCGCACGGGTCACCTCGTCGGGGTCGTCGACGGTGTCGAGCCGGTGGTGCACCTCGGCCACGAGCGAGGCGAGCGCGCGCTCCGCGACCGCGTCGACGAGTGCCTCGCGGTCGGCGAAGTGGCGGTACGTCGCTGCGTGCGAGACGCCGACCCGGCGGGCCAGCTCGCGCAGCGAGAGCGCCTCCGGCCCACCGTCACGCACGACGTCCACGCCGGCCTCGACGAGCGCGTCGCGGAGGTTGCCGTGGTGGTAGGGGGTGGCGGACACGCTCCGATCCTAGTCGATGTTGACAGTGGTCACATCGTGGGTGCACGCTGATGTTACCGCCGACAACATCACCCCCTCCTGGAGTCGCCATGAACCGCAAGGCCGCCCTGCTCGCGACCGTCTGCCTGGCCGCGCTGACCATCAACCTCGACACCACGATCGTCAACGTGGCGTTGCCGAGCCTCGCCCGCGAGCTCGACGCTGGCACCCGCGACCTGCTCTGGGTGGTCGACGGCTACAACCTCGCCTTCGCTGCCCTCGTGCTCGCGATGGGCAGCCTCAGCGACCGGTTCGGCCGCCGTCCGGCCCTGGTCGTCGGCCTCGCGGCCTTCGCGACCAGCAGCGGGCTGGCCGCGCTCGTGGACAGCGTGGAGGCACTGATCGCGCTGCGCGTCGTGATGGGCATGAGCGCCGCGCTGATCTTCCCCACGACGCTGTCGGTGATCGCCAACGCGTTCACCGAGCGGCGCGAGCGCGCCACTGCCCTCGGGATCTGGGGTGCCGCGGTCGGCATGGGCGTGGCGCTCGGCCCGATCTCGGGCGGCTTCCTGCTCGAGCACTTCACCTGGCACAGCGTGTTCTGGGCACTCGTGCCCGTCGGGGTGATCGCGATCGCGATGACGCTGGCCTTCGTGCCGGAGTCCCGCGACCCGTCGGTGCCGCCGCTCGACCTGCTCGGCCTGGCGACCTCGGTGGCCGCCCTCGGCAGCCTCACCTGGACGATCATCGAGGCGCCCGAGCACGGCTGGGCGTCGGTCACCACCGTCACCGGGTTCGTGGTCGCAGGTCTGCTCGCGCTGGTCTTCGTCGCGGTCGAGCGTGCGGCAGAGCACCCGATGCTCGACGTCACCCTCTTCCTCGACCGCCGGTTCAGCGCGGCGTGCGCGTCGGTGACGATCGCCTTCTTCGCCCTCTTCGGCTTCATCTTCCTCATCACGCAGTTCTTCCAGTTCCTGCGCGACTACTCCGCGCTCGGCACCGGCGTACGCATCCTGCCCGTCGCGATCTCGATCGCGGTCGCCTCGGTCGCCGGCGGCCAGCTCGCGCCCCGGGTGGGCACCAAGGCGGTCGTCGGCACCGGACTGGCGCTGCTGGGGACGGCCTTCCTGTGGATCTCCACGCTCGACGTCGACGTCTCCTACGCCACGACGATCGTGCCGCAGATGGTGATGATGGGCCTGGCCCTCGGCCTCATCACCACACCGGCGACCGAGTCGATCATGCAGGTGCTGCCGCCCGCGCGTGCCGGCGTGGGATCGGCCGTCAACGACGCGACACGCGAGCTGGGCGGCACGCTTGGGGTCGCGGTGGTCGGCTCGCTCTTCTCCTCGCTGTACGGCGCCAAGCTGGTCGAGCTGCTGCAGGGAAGGCTGGACCCGGCGACGTTGGAGTCGGCCCGGGGTTCGGTCGGCTTCACCGACGCCCTCGCGACGCAGGTGCCCGGCGTCGCGAGGGCGATGGAGGTGGCCTTCATGGACGGGCTCTCGCGCGGGTGCCTGGTGATCGGGCTGATGTGCCTCGCGGGCTCCGTCCTCGCGTGGGCGGTGCTGCCCGGCACCCGCTACGACCCGCTCGGCGAGAGCGAGCTGGCGGTCCGCGAGGTGGTCGGCGGCTGACGCCGGGGCGCGAGGCTCGCTCGTCGGCGGTGCCCGCCCCCCCTCCATCCGGCCGAGCCCACGAACGAGCCGCCCGGCGGGGGCGGCGTACGCCCGGGGTCGAGCTCGTGAACATCCTGCGAACCGCACACCACGGCTGGGCTCGTCTCGTAGGGTCGGGACCACGCACGCCCACCTATGTCCGAGCAGGTCCTCCATGCACCACGTCACGGCATTCGCCCTCGCGGGCACGACCTCGATCGAGGTCGACGGCAGCCTGGACGTCGTGGCGGGCTACGACCTGTGGCGACGCGTGGACGCGGCGCTGCGTCAGGGATCGCGGTTCATCGGGATCGACCTCACGCGGGTGACGTCGGCCAGCCCGGAGGGGGTCGCCGGCCTCGAACGGTGCTGTGGCGCGGCCATCGACGCCCGCGCCG
The DNA here is from genome assembly GCF_900105585.1 of Nocardioides exalbidus. Taxonomy (NCBI): domain Bacteria; kingdom Bacillati; phylum Actinomycetota; class Actinomycetes; order Propionibacteriales; family Nocardioidaceae; genus Nocardioides; species Nocardioides exalbidus. The sequence continues at coordinate 303,207 of NZ_FNRT01000002.1, read as the reverse complement.
CCCTGACCCTGACCGGGTGCAGCCGGCCCTTCCGCGCCGACCTCGCGGCCCTGGAGTCCGGGAGGACCCGACACCTCACCCGGTGAGCTGGGCGAGGTACTCCGCAACGGTCCGGCGATCAGCGGGCGTCCACGGTCACTGCACGTCAGCGCTTGCGGCCCGTCTTGGGCCCGTGGCCGTTGTTGGTCTTGGGGCCGTGGCCGTTGTTGGTCTTGGGGCCGTGGCCGTTGTTGGTCTTGGGGCCGTGGCCGTTGTTGGTCTTGGGGCCGTGGCCGTTGTTGGTCTTGGGGCCGTGGCCGTTGTTGGTCTTGGGGCCGTGGCCGTTGCCCGGCTTGGGCCCGTTGCCGGGCTTGGGGCCGTGGTGCTTGCCGGGCTTGGGCCCATGTCCGCGGTCACGGGTGTCGGAAGGTGGCGTCGACGGCTCGGCTGTCGGCGTGGGGGAGGTGGGCGTCGGGGTGGCCGACTCCGTGCTGACCGTCGGGGACTCCGCCGGCGCCGGTCGGGTCGGCGTCCAGGGCGTCTCGACCAGCCCGACGGCGTACGCGGCGCCGAGGCCGCCGCTCAGCGCCAGGGCGGTGGCGGTGGCGCCGAGCACGGCCGCTCGTCGCCGGGTGCGTCGCCGCGCGGCCGGCGCTGGTCGCGAAGCCGCGGCCAGGCCCGCGAGGCGCGACGCGAGCTCGTCGCCGGGGTCGGCAGGCGGCCGTGGCGCGCGCAGCAGGCGCGAGACGTCGGCTCGTGATCTGATCCTTCCCACGTGCACAACATGTCACGGACTCGCGGGATCGTTACGCTGCAGGTCCCCGATCAGCCCCACCCGTCATCGTCTCCGGGCCGATGACTTCCGACGAGAAGCGACGACGGTGAGACGCACATCCAGCAACCTGGTCTCGGCGGCACGTGCCGGCGAGGAGTGGGGCTGGCGTGGTCTCTACCGGTTGCACAGTGCGCGCATCACCGCGTTGGTGCGCGTGCTCCCGCGATCGGACTGGGCGTCCTCGCCCGAGGACGTGGTGGCGGAGGCGTGGCTCACCGCGGCGTCGAAGATGCACGAGTTCAGCGGATCGGACGAGGACTTCGGGGGCTGGCTCTTCACCATCGCTCGCAACCACTCCACCAACCAGCACCGCACGGGCGTCCGCCGGCGCACGGACCCGGTCGAGCCGTTGCTCCTCGGTGATCGCGGCGGCGAGGCCGCGAACGCGCCTGCCGCGATGGTCGAGCACGACGAGGCGGTCGCAGAGCTGCTCGGCCACCTCAGCCCGCGGGAGGCCGAGGTCGTGGCGTGCATCGACGTCGCCGGCCTGGACGTCGCCGCGACCGCTCGGGCGCTGGGCATGAAACCGACGGCCGTGCGCGTGGCCCGGCACCGGGCGCTGGGTCGGTTGCGCACGGTCCTCGACGGAGAGGGTGAGGCAGCAGGGTCCGCGGCCGGGCCCGTGGCGACGAACGTCTCGTCGTGAGGAGCGTCGTCGTCAGGTGGCGGTGCTGGTCGTGTCGAGAGCCGGGAAGGTGAGCGTGTCGACGCCACCGGGCGTCGTCCGTCCCAGTCCGAGGCTGCTCAGACGCGAGGCGACGTCCCGAGCGCTCGGCCGGTTGTCCGGATCCAGGGCCGTCGTGCTCGCCAGGAGTGACGGCCACCCTCGCGGCAGCGATGTCGGGATGAGCGGGCCGTGATGCAGCCGCGCCATCGCCGCCTCCGCCGACGCGCCGCTGAAGGTGCGCTCGCCGGTGAGCGCCTCGAGCATCAGCAGGCCCAGCGCGTAGACGTCCACGGCTCCTGTCACGGAGTCACCACGCAGCTGCTCCGGAGCGATGTAGGCCGCGGTGCCGACGACGCGGCCGTCCTCCTCGATCGACGTGTCGCCGATCATGAGGCGAGCCACGCCGAAGTCGGTGAGCCGCGCCTGGCCGGTCGAGGTGACCATCACGTTGCCGGGCTTGACGTCCTGGTGCACGACCCCGGCCGCGTGGGCGTGCGCCAGCCCTGAGGCGATGTGCGTCGCGAGGCGGGCGAGGACCACGGGGTCGAGCGGTCCTCGGGCGAGCACCTGGGAGAGTGGCTGGCCCTCGACGAGCTCGAGGACCAGCCAGGGTGGGGTGTCGTCGAGTCCGGCGTCGTACGGCGTCACGATCGACTCGTGCGACAGCCGGGCCAGCAGGCGCGCCTCGTTGACGAACTGGTCGCGGACGTCGCCGCTCACGTCGCTGACGACCTTCACGGCCACGTCCCGGCCCAGGACGCGGTCGCGCGCGCGGTAGACGCGCGCCATCCCGCCACGGCCGATGAGGTCCATGACGTCGTACCGCCCGCCCAGCACCCGCGGGTGCTCGGCGTTCGTGTGCGTCACCGGTGCGTGCCAGACGGTTCTGACCAGCGTGACATCAGACCTCCCCCACCGTGCTCGTTGGTGCAGGACCGGTCAGAGGAGCAGGAAGGCCAGGACGATGACGACGAGGACGAGCGCGACGATGGCGATGGTGCGTGTGTTCATGGCAGGTGCCTCCGTGGGCAGTGAGATGGGTGAGATGTCCTGGCGGTGCGTGGGACGGCGCCTCACAGGTTGTCGGTCCGGTTCTCGCGCACCGTCTGTGATCCGTCCGGGTGGGTCACGGTCTGCACGGCGCGGGAGCGGCGGCCCGTGTTCCAGGTGACGGCGGTGATCGCGATCAGCACGGCGCCGACCGCGGCCATGATCCAGCCGACCATCGTGAGGTCGATCCCGCTGACCCTCTCGTCGACGGCCAGGGCCAGCACCAGTCCGACGACGAGGAGGAATCCTCCGAACCCGTATCCCATGACAACTCCTTCGCGGCCCGAGGGGCCAGGCAACGGCGCCGCAGCGCCCGAGGTAGTTCCTCGCTGATGTCATGTGACGACGGCACGGCGCCGTTACAGGCCGGGACCGAAACCACCCTCAGGGGCGGGACGGTCGCGCGACGCCACGGAGCCGGCGGAAGTCGTCGTACGCCGTGCCACACTCGCGCGGTGCGACACGCGACGGTCGACCGGGCCATCGCCCGGGTGCTCCTCCTGGGCGGCGTCGCCACGCTGGTCGTCACCACCTCGATCGCCTATCGCTCCCTCGGCGAGCTCACCGGCTACCTCACCGATCCGTTGACGCCCCGGCTCCAGGAGGCGGACGCCACGGGGTTGTGGTCGGCGAACCTGATGCTGCTCCAGGTGCTGCTCCTGGCCCGGTTGCCGTGGCTCGAGCGGGCCTGGGGACGCCAGGTCCTGACCCGGTGGCACCGACACCTCGGCACGTGGTCGGTCTGGCTGATGCTGCTGCACGTGCTGCTGTTCGTGGTGCAGCGCGTCTCCCACGAGCCCGAGCGCACGGGCTCGGCGCTGTACCGGCTGTTCGTCACGGAGCCGTGGATGTGGGCCGCCAGTCTCGGCACCGTGATGGTCCTGCTCGTCGTGGTGTCGTCGATCCTCGAGGTCCGTCGCCGGCTGCGCTACGAGACCTGGCACCTGCTCCACCTCTGGGCCTACGTCGGCATGGCGATGGCGCTGCCGCACCAGCTCGTGGGCCAAGAGCTCGGTCGGGGCTGGACCGGCGTCTACTGGTGGAGCCTCTACCTCGTCGCGCTGGCCGGACTCGTGTGGTTCCGCGTCCTCGTGCCGCTCCACCGGACGTGGCGCTCGGACCTCCGGGTCGATCGGGTCCGCCAGGAGCAGGCGGGCGTCGTGTCGATCGAGATGACCGGCCGGCACCTGGACGAGCTGGGCGCGCAGCCGGGTCAGTTCCTCGTCTGGCGGTTCCTCGCGGGCCGCGCCGGCCTGCGCGGTCACCCGTACTCGCTGTCGTCGGCCCCGTCGGGTGGCAGGCTGCGGGTGACCGTCTCGACGGACGGCGACGGTGGCCGGCACGCGGCCGGGCTGCGGCCCGGGACGAGGGTGGCCGTCGAGGGTCCGTACGGCGCGCTCGGTGACCTGCCGCGTCGCCACCCGCGGCTCCTGCTGCTCGCCGCGGGCGTGGGGATCACCCCGTTCCGGGCACTGGTCGAGGGTGGCAGGTTCGCGCCGGGGGAGGTGACGCTGCTCCACCGCGTCCCGGACGCGCGACACGTCCTCCTCGGGGACGAGCTGGACGAGCTCGCGGCGCAGCGCCGGATGGACATGACGGTCCTGTCCGGCCCCCGGCGTGCACACGGGTCGTGGCTGCCCGAGGGCGTCGACGGCTCCGACCACGAGGTGCTGCTGCGCCTGGTGCCGGACCTGCTCGAGTGCGACGTGGTCGTCTGCGGGCCGTTCGGGTGGTCGGCGGCAGTACGCCGCGCGGCGAGGGCGGCCGGGGTCGCCGACCGGGACGTGCACACCGAGGAGTTCGGCTGGTGAGCCACCCGGGGCCAGGGCGTGGACCACTGTGAGTGTCCGCACAACGGGCCTGCCGGGGGAACACCGGGCAGCCGCAGGCGTTCCACTGTCATGACGACCATCGGACTCATCGGCAGTGGACACATCGGCACGGCGATCGCGCGGCGCGCCATCGAGCAGGGCCACGACGTCGTGCTCAGCAACTCACGCGGACCGGAGACGCTGGCCGACCTGGTGGCGGACCTCGGCGACCGGGCGAGGGCGGCGACGGCGCAGGAGGCGGCCGAGGCCGGCGACCTGGTCGTGGTGACCGTGCCGTTCAAGGCCTACCTCGACGTGCCGGTCGAGCCCCTCGCGGGCAAGGTGGTCATCGACACCAACAACTACTACTTCGAGCGCGACGGTCACTACCCCGAGCTCGACGAGGGTCGTACGACGGTGAGCGAGATGCTGGCCGAGCACCTGCCGACCTCGAAGGTCGTGAAGGCGTTCAATGCGATCCAGGCCGCGCACATCGTGACCGAGGGTCGCCCCTCCGGTGCGGCCGACCGGCGCGCCCTCGCGATCGCGGGCGACGACGCGGACGCCAAGCAGGTCGTCACCGACCTGATCGACTCCTTCGGCTTCGACGTCGTCGACGCCGGTCCGCTGGCCGAGGGCAAGCGCTTCGAGCGGGACAAGCCGGCGTACGGCGCCGAGCTCGACGCCGAGGGCATGCGCGCGGCCGTGGCCGCGGGCTGACACCCTCCACCGTGACGCGACCAGCTCCCCGCCGAGTGCGGCAAGGATGACGACCATGGACCGCCTGACCCCGCAGAAGCTCGAGCTCCACGGGCACGAGCTGTCGTACGTCGACAGCGGCACCGGCCCGGTGGTGCTGTTCATCCACGGCATCCTGGGGTCGCAGCGGCAGTGGTCACGCCTGGTGGACCGCATCGACGACGACCACCGTGTCGTCGTGCCGGACCTGTTCGGGCACGGTGACTCGGCGAAGCCGACGGGTGACTACTCGCTGAGCTCGCACGCGGCGACCCTGCGTGACCTCCTCGACCGCCTCGGCATCGAGCGGGTCACGCTCGTCGGGCACTCGCTGGGTGGTGGCATCGCGATGCAGTTCCACTACCTGTTCCCCGATCGCGTGGAGTGCCTCGTGCTGGTCTCGAGCGGCGGTCTCGGGCGAGAGGTGAACCTCGTCCTGCGCTCGGCGACGTTGCCGGGCGCCGCGCAGGTGCTCAGCGTCATCGCCTCCGCCCCCGTCCTGGAGCGGGTCGAGGCCGTCGGACGCGGTGCGCAGAGGATCGGCTGGCGCCCGGGCGCCGACGTCGGCGCGATCTGGCGCGGGTTCACCTCCCTCGGCGACCGCGAGTCACGCCGGGCCTTCCTGGCCACCACGCGCGCCGTGATCGACTTCGGCGGCCAGAGCATCAGCGCGCACGACCACCTCGCGGACGTCGCTCCGCCGCCCACCCTGGTCGTGTGGGGCTCGAAGGACCGGATGATCCCCGCCTGGCACGCGCTCAGCGTGCAGCAGGCCGTGCCCGGCTGTCGCGTCGAGCTCTTCGAGGGTGCCGGGCACTTCCCGCACCTCGACGACCCCGACCGGTTCGCTGCCGTGCTGAAGGACTTCATCCCCGAGGGCTGACCTCGGAGGCAGCTGCACGTGCCACGACCGCGATCGTCACGGCGTGGACTGCGGGCTCTGACCTAGCGACGCCCGGAGGACCGCCACTCGTCCTCGAGCATCGCGAAGACGAGCTGGGTCGCCCAGGCGCCCTTGAAGTGGACGTTGTCGACGAGCCGGGCCTCCTGCCGGAAGCCGAGTCGACCCAGCAGCCGGGCCGAGGCGTCGTTCTCCGCGATGCAGACCGCGGTGATCCGGTGGAAGCCGAGCCCGTCGAAGCCGAGGCGGAGCATCGCGGTGGCGGCCTCGGCGGCGTACCCCTGCCCCTGTCCGTCGCGGGCGAGGGCGAACCCCAGCTCGCCCTGACGGTCCGAGGCCCACTTGAGCAGGACCTCGCCGATGACCCGTCCGGTGTCGCGGACCTCGACGGCGAGCACCAGCCACTGTCCGTGGGCGACGAGCTCGGTCTGGGTGAGCTTGACCCGCAGCGTCTCCTCGGTGGCCGCTCGGTCGCGCACCGGCCACGGCACGAAGCGCACGACCTCGGGGTCACCGTGGAAGCGGACGAGGTCGTCGAGGTCCGACATCCGGTGCGCCCGGAGGAGGAGGCGTGCGGTCTCGAGCGGCAGGCGGAGGGGCAGCGGGGGAGACGGCTGGGGAGGCACGGTCACAACGAGAAGTGTCCCGGCGCGAGGCTGCGGAGCACGCAGAACTCGTTGCCCTCCGGGTCGGCCAGCACGACCCACGACTCGTCACCGGTCTGTCCGACGTCGGCCTGCGTCGCGCCGAGGGCCAGCAGCCGATCGACCTCCTCGTCGCGGGAGCGGTCGACGGGGGAGAGGTCGAAGTGGATCCGGTTCTTGGTGACCTTGTCCTCGGGCACCTTCGCGAGGAACAGCGTCGGGGCCACCGGCCCGGACCGCACGGCGTCGAGGAGCGCCTGGTCGCTCACCCGCTCGGGTCCGATCTCGACGAGACCCTCCGCCTCGCGATCGATCACGACCCAGTCGAGCGCGGCGGTCCAGAACTCCGCCAGCAGGTCGGGGTCGTGGCAGTCGATCGAGAGCTCGGTGAGTCGGGAGGCCATGCCCCGATCAAAGCACTGTGCCGTCGGAGTCTGCTTGGATCGTTCTCGTGCGACTGCTGCTCAACCTCATCTGGCTGGTGCTCGGCGGGTTCTGGCTGTTCCTCGCCTACGTCCTCGCCGGAGTGCTGCTCTGCATCCCGATCATCACGATCCCCTGGGCCGTCGCGTCGTTCCGGATCGCGGTCTTCGCGCTGTGGCCCTTCGGCCGGACCGTCGTCGCCAAGCAGTCGGCGGGTGTCGGCTCGTTCCTCGGCAACGTGATCTGGTTCGTGCTCGCCGGGTGGTGGCTGGCGATCGCGCACGTCCTGTCGGGCATCGCGCTGTGCATCACGATCATCGGCATCCCGCTCGGCCTGGCCGACTTCAAGCTGATCCCGATCTCGCTCGCCCCGCTCGGCAAGGACATCGTGCCGACGCGCCGGGGCGAGTTCGACGTGCGCTGAGCCCGCCACCTCACCGCGCGGCGTACTCCCGCGCGATGGCGGCGCCGAGGCGCGCGTTGTGCTCGACGAGCGCGATGTTGGCCTTCAGCGACTCGCCGTCGGTGATCTCGACGATACGGCCGAGGAGGTAGGGCGTCGCGTCCTTGCCGCGGATGCCGAGCCGGTCCATGTCGCCGAGCGCCTGCTCGATGATGGCGCCGATCTCGTCGGCGGGGATCTCCGCCTCGGCAGGGATGGGGTTGGCGACGACGACGCCGCCGGCGAGCCCGAGGTCCCACTTGGCCTGCATGAGCGCGGCGACCTCGCCGGCGGTGTCGACGCGCATCGGGGCACCGAAGCCCGACGAGCGGGAGAAGAACGACGGGAACTCGTCGGTGCCGTAGCCGAGCACCGGCACCCCGAGGGTCTCCAGCTTCTCCAGGGTCAGGCCGATGTCGAGGATGCTCTTCACGCCGGCGCACACGACCGCGACCGAGGTGGTCGACAGCTCGGTGAGGTCGGCCGACACGTCGTACGACGTCTCCGCGCCGCGGTGCACCCCGCCGAGCCCGCCGGTCACGAACACGCCGATCCCGGCGAGGGCCGCCAGCCGCATCGTCGAGGCGACGGTCGTCGCGCCGTGCAGGCCGCGCGAGACGACGTAGGGCAGGTCGCGGATGGAGACCTTGATGACCGAGTCGTCGGAGGCGAGCAGCTCGAGGTCGTCGGCCGAGAGGCCGATCGTCGGCCTGCCGTGCAGCACCGCGATCGTCGCGGGCACGGCGCCGCCGTCGCGGACGATGCCCTCGACGGTGCGCGCCATCTCGACGTTCTGCGGGTAGGGCATGCCGTGGCTGATGATCGTGCTCTCCAGCGCGACGACGGGCTGCCCGGACGCCAGCGCGTCGCGGACCTCGTCAGTGATCGTGAGCATCGGTGACCTCTCGGGGCGTGGGGGGTTCGAAGGCGGCCATCGCCTGGGCCAGGTCGGCACGGACGGTGTCGGGGCTGGTGATCGTGGCGGCAGCCGCGCGGTGCCCGTCGCGGGCGGCCTCGACGGCGTCGGCACCGCGCAGCCACGCGGCGACCCAGGCGGCGAGCATCGCGTCGCCGGCACCGGTGACGTCGACGACCTCGACCGGGATCGCCGGGAGGTGGACGGTGGGGAGCCCGGCCCGGCAGACGTAGGACCCGCGTACGCCCTCGCGCAGCCAGACGTGCTCGTTGCCGCGGGCGTGCAGGTCGTGGATGCCGGCCCACGGATCGCGGGAGCGACCGGTGAGCGCGCTGACCTCGTCGGAGTTCGGCGTGACGAGGAAGAGCCCGCGCACGAGGTCGTGGAGCCGGCCGGCCTTGGCGACCGAGACCGGCTCGAAGGCGACGGGCACGTCCGCCGCCGACGCCGCGGCGAGGACCTTCTCGACCTGCGCACGCGAGAGGTTGCCGTCGACGACGACGAGCGCGGCGTCGTCGAGGTGGAGGGTGTCGAGCTCGAGCTCGTCGACGATCGCCATGTCGGACACGGCCGAGACCAGCTCGCCGCGCTCGTCGAGGACGGCGGTGTAGGTGCCGGTCCGCCCCGGCGCCCGGCGTACGGCCGACACGTCGGCGCCGCACGCGGCGGTCACGCGGAGCGCCTCGTCGCCGAAGGTGTCGTCGCCGACCGCCGACACCAGTCGCACGGGTGCACCGAGCAGGCCGAGGCAGGCGGCGATGTTGCGGCCGACGCCGCCGGGCGAGATGCGGGTCCGGCCGGGGTTGCTGGTGGCGGGCACGAGGGGCGCGGACGTGCGCGCGACGACGTCCATGTTGGTACCGCCGACGACCACCACCCACTGCTTCACGGGGCAGATCCTGACACGTGGGGCGGTGAGGTCAGAGCTCGTCGTCGACGTACGACGGCGAGGCGACGCGGAGGCCGGCGAGGGTCAGCGGGACCGAGGTCAGCGCCAGCAGCACGATGACCAGCGACCAGCCGCCCGTCGCGTCGTGGATGAGCCCGACGACGAAGGGCCCGATCGCGGCGAGCGCGTAGCCGACCGGTTGGACGAAGCCGGACAGCTGGGCGGTCACCGACGGGTGCCGGGTGCGGGCCGTGATGAGGGCGATCGCGGTCGGGAAGGCGAGGCCGGAGTAGCCGAGGAGCAGGGCCCACAGCCACGGCACGGTCGCCGGGGCGAGGAGGAGGCCGAGGTAGCCCAGGGCGAGGGTGATGCCGTAGGACCAGATCCAGCCGTGCAGGCCCTTGCTGCGGGCGATGACCGTCGGCATGAAGAGCGCTCCGACGATGCCGACCGCCGACAGCAGCGCCTGGAGCGCGCCCGCCGCCGAGGCCGAGAGACCGGCGTCGCGGAAGATAGTCGGCAGCCAGCCGAACTGCACGTAGGCGTGCATCGACTGCACGCCGAAGAGGACCGTCAGGCCGACGGCCGTGCGCGAGTGGATGATCCGGCCGCTCGGCGGGGCCTCACCGCTGACGGCGTGCTCGACGGGGGAGCGGCGCTCGCGCAGCGCCAGGCCGACCCACAGCGGGACCGCAACCAGCAGCATCACGCCCCACATCCCGAGGCCGGTGCGCCACGAGTCGGTCGACTCCGTGACGGGCGCGGTGAGCAGCGAGCCGATCGTGCCGCCGACGACCAGGCCGGTGCCGTAGACGGTCATCAGCACCACCGCGTGGCCGTGCGCCTTGATCCAGGCCGGGACGATCACGTTGCCGATCGCCATGCCGGCGAGGGCGACGACCGTGAGGACGAGGAAGAGCGGGACGCTGTCGGTGGTGACGCGGAGCAGCAGGCCGGCGGCAGCCGCGGTGAGCCCGATCGCGACGGCCGCGGTCATCCCGACGCGTCGCGCGAAGCCGACGGCGAGCGCGCCGACGAGGCCGAAGCAGAGCCCCGGCAGGCCCGTCATCGCACCTGCGATGCCGGCACTCATGCCCAGCCCGTCGCGTACCTCCTCCAGCACCGGCCCCGGCGAGGAGGCACCCGGGCGGAGGTTGACGGAGACGAGGACGACCGCGGCGAGGAGGACGCCGAACGGGACGAGCGATGAAGCGCGAGATCGGGAGTCAGCGTCGGACACGTGCACCGACTCTAGGCACGACCCGCGGCAGCACGAGCAGCGCCCCGAGGACGAGGGTGGCCACCACGACGAACGACGTCGCCGTGCCCTGTCCGCTCGCGTGGCGCAGCAGCATCCCGCCGACGAGCGCGCCGATCCACACGACGATCCCCGACGTGAAGGCCGCGGGCGCTCGACGCGTCGCGGTGAGCGCCGCCCAGGCGACCAGGGTCCCGGCGAGGAACGGCCACGCCGTGGTCCACCAGCCGCCCGCGGTCAGGGTGCCGTAGTGGCTGAGCCGCCCGATCACCGCGAAGATCCCGACGAGCACCAGATCGACCACCAGCCACATGTCCCTGACCCTAGGCTGCCGCCATGCTGGTCCAGCGCGCGGTCTCGTACGCCGTCCTCGTCGCGCTCACGGTCGTCCACCTCGGCGCGCAGCTGGCCGCCCCCGACGGCGCGGTCGCGTCGCTCACCCAGCCGCTGCTGATGCCCGCGCTGGCCGCGGTGCTGGTGGCCGGGACCGCTGCTCCGCGGCCTCTCCTCGTGCGGCTCACGCTGGTGGCGCTCTTCTTCTCGTGGCTCGGGGACACCGTGCCGCGCTTCCTCGAGGGCGACGCCGCCTTCGGGTCGATGGTCGGCTGCTTCCTCCTCGCCCAGGTGGCCTACGTCCTCGCGTTTCGTCCCCTCCGCGCCCAGGCGCCGGGGGCGCGACCGCCGCTCGGGCTGCTCTACCTCGTGGCCTACCTGGTCCTGATGCGGCTCTGCTACGACGACGCCGGCTCGCAGACGATCCCGATCGCGGTCTACGGTGCCGCGATCACCGCCATGGCCGCGCTCGCCACCGGCCTGGGCCGGGTGGGCGGGATCGGCGGTGCGGTCTTCATGCTCTCCGACGCGCTGATCGCGCTGCACGCCTTCGCCGGCGTCGACCTCCCGGCGCACGCGTTCTGGGTGATGCTGACGTACGTCGTGGGGCAGACGATGCTGGTATTCGCGGTGCGCTCGCGGGTCTCTGTTCCGGAACGTAACCCGGGGTTACAGTCGAGGGCATGACGTCGCTCGCCGCGCCCCCGGCCCCACGGATGGTCGGGCGGACGGTCGGGCGGGAGGTGCGCTCGGGCGTGCACTGGGGGGTCTCCCACGGACTCCCGACGCTGTTCCTCCGCCGCGCCGCGGGCCGGGGTGACCTCCAGGCGAGGCTGATCCGGGTCGGGTCGATGGGCACCGATGAGGTCTTCGACCTGATCGAGGAGATCCGGGCGAGCGGACCGCTCTACCGCTCGCGGATCGGCTACGTCGCCACGAGCCACGCCGCCGTGCGCCAGGTCCTGACCAGCGACGACTTCCGCACCGGCTTCCCGGCCGACGAGGGCCTGCTCGGCCGGATCTCGCGGTGGGCCGCGCCGACGACGCTGCACCCCGTCGCGCCGCCGTCGCTGCTGGTGACCGAGCCGCCCGACCACACCCGCTACCGCAAGCTCGTCACCCGGGTCTTCACGATGCGCGCCGTCGAGCGGCTGCGCGAGCGGACCGAGGAGATCGCGGCGGACCTGCTCGACGGGCTGGCGGACCGCGCGGACCGGCCGGTCGACCTGGTCCAGGCCTACTGCGCGGTGCTGCCGGTGACCGTGATCGCCGAGATCCTCGGGGTGCCGGAGCACGAGCGGGCGCGGGTGCTCGAGTTCGGCCAGGCTGCTGCGCCGAGCCTCGACCTCGGACTGGGCTACGGCCGCTACCGCTCGGTCAACCGGGCGCTCGCGCGGTTCGACGCGTGGCTCGGTGACCACCTCGAGCACCTGCGCCGCCACCCGGGTGACGACCTGCTCAGCCAGCTGGTGACGGTCCAGGAGGACGGGCAGGGCCTGAGCGAGACCGAGCTCCGCGCGACCGCCGGGCTGGTGCTGGCCGCCGGTTTCGAGACCACGGTCAACCTGCTCGGCAACGGCATCGCCCTGCTCCACGACCACCCCGACGAGCGCGCCCGCGTGACCGCCGACCCGGCGCTGTGGCCCAACGTCGTCGAGGAGGCGCTGCGGCTCGACCCGCCGGTGCTGCTGACCGGGCGGATGGCCGTGCGCGACACCGTGCTCGCCGGGCAGGAGGTGCGCGCGGGGTCGATGGTCACCGCGATCCTCGGCGGGGCCAACCGCGACCGCGAGGTCTTCGCCGACCCGCTGCGCTTCGACGTCGGCCGCGCCAACGCGCGCGACCACATCGCCTTCTCCGCCGGCCGCCACCACTGCCTCGGTGCCCAGCTGGCCCGGATGGAGGGCGAGGTCGGGCTCCGCGCGATCTGGCAGCGCTACCCCGACCTGCGGCTCGAGCCCGGCGCCCGGCGCCGCGAGACCCGCATCCTGAGGGGATTCGAGTCGCTTCCGGCGACGTTGCGGCCCTGACCGCGATAGGTTCCGCCGGTGCCTGACCGGGGAGCCCACCGCCTGCTCGTGGTGCTGGCGTGCGCACTCCTGCTCGCCGTCGCTGGGCCTGCCTTCTCCGCCGATCCGATCCCGCGGCCGGTGCTCGACGTCGACTTCCCGGACCCCGCCGTCGTCTCGACGCCGAACGGCCTGGTCGCGTACGCCACCGGCGACCGCGTGCCGCACGCGTGGTCGCGCCGCGCCGACGGACCGTGGCAGCGCGGCGCCTCGCTCCTCACGCAGCGGCCGAAGTGGTCGCGCGACGGAGGAGTCTGGGCGGTCGACGTCGCGCGGGTGGGCGGGCGGTGGCTGCTCTACTACGCGACGCCCGTGCGCGGGATCGGCGAGCACGGCCGCTGCATCGGCGTCGCGCGCTCGTCGTCGGCCCGCGGGCCGTTCCGACCGGTGGGTTCGCGGCCGCTCGTGTGCCCGTCGTACGCCCACGCACCCGCGGCGCAGGACCAGCTCCTGCCACGCGACCCGACGCTGCCGCGCGCCGGAGTCATCGACCCGTCGTGGTTCCGCGACGCCGACGGGTCGTCGTACCTCCTCTACAAGACCGATCGCACCCCCTCGACGATCCGCATCGTCGCGCTGACGCGGGACGGGCAGGCCGTGCAGCCGGACGCCACCAGCGTCGAGCTGCTGCGCTCGGCGGACGTCGTCGAGAACCCGGTGCTCGTGCGTCGCGACGGTGGCTACGTGCTGCTCGCGTCGGAGGGTGACTGGACGAAGTGCACCTACCGGACGTCCTGGTTCCGCTCCGCGACGCTGCTCGACTGGACGGCACCCGCGTCGGGCGTGCTGCTCGACACCGACTCGACCCGGCTGTGCGGTCCCGGCGGTGCCGACCTCGTCTCCGGTCGCGGCGGTCGAGACCTCGTCTTCCTCCACGGCTGGACCTGTCGCGGCACGGCGCTGCCCTGCGTCGGGCGCGGCAAGTGGGACCACAAGCCGCGCGAGCGCGGACGCCGGTCGATGTACGCCGCCCGGCTGCGGTGGGTCGACGGTGTGCCCGAGGTCACCGGCTGGCTCCGACCCCGCTGACCGGGGCCGGTCCTAGGCTCGCCGCATGGCTTCCTCCACCGCGTCCGAGTGGGACCTGCACACCGCGATCACCCCGGCCGGCGACGGCCTCTTCGACGCGACGCTCGACCCCGGGTGGGTCGTCGGTGGTGGCGTCAACGGCGGCTACGTCCTCGGCGTCGTCGGCCGCACGATCGCCGAGACGCTGCCGACCAAGCCGCACCCCCTCTCGGTGAGCGCCTCCTACCTCTCCGCCTCGCGCCCCGGCCCCGCGCAGGTCTCGACCCGCGTGCTCCGCGAGGGCGGCACCGTCGCGACCGTCGCCGCCGAGCTCGGCCAGGAGGGCACGACGAGGATCTCCGTGCTCGCGACGTACGCCGACCTGCGGGAGATGCCGACCGACGTGTCGACCACCGCCGTCGAGCCCGCCCTGCCGCCGCTCGAGGAGTGCGTCCCGGGCTCGATGGCACCTGCGGAGACCCGGCGGATCGCGCCGGTGATGGACCGCTTCGACCTGCGCTTCGACCCGGCCTGCATCGGGTGGGCGATGGGGAAGCCGAGCGGCAACGGGCACATCCAGGCGTGGCTGAAGATGGCGGACGGACACCCGCTCGACGCGGTCGGCCTGCTCATGGTGTGCGACGCGCTCCCGCCCGTCACCTTCGACCTCGGCCGCCCCGGCTGGGCGCCGACCCTCGCGCTGACGGTCCACGTCCGCGCGGTCCCGGAGCCCGGCTGGCTCAAGGTCTCGCACCGCACCCGCAACGTCGCCGGCGGACTCTTCGAGGAGGACTGCGAGGTCTGGGACCCGGCCGGTCGCCTCGTCGCCCAGAGCCGCCAGCTCGCCATGCAGCCGCGACCCTGAACCGGCGCACTGGCTCGTGAGTCTCCCAGAGACTCACGAGCGAGTCCCGGGCGTGTCGGGCCCCTGACCTGCGCCTTTCGGTCCTGAGTCGCCGAGAGACTCAGTGGCGAGTCAGGGGCGAGTCAGTCGAACCAGGCCCGGTCCATCGACACGATCCAGCGGCGGCGGGGGTGCTCCGTGAGCGACCAGAGCCGGTCGGTCGACGGCCAGTAGGACAGGTCCTCCGGTCCCATCGGGAGCGCCCAGCGGTGCCGCTTCATCGACCCCGGCTCACCGGCGTACATGCTGCCCGGCGTCCACGGGCCGTGCGACACCGTCACGTGGTAGCGCCCGGACGCGATGACCGCGCCCTGCATCTGGCGTACGCCGCCGTCGTCGACCGCCAGGGGACGCGAGAAGCCGTCGTCGCCGACGGCCAGCTGCCACGTCGCGGGGTCCAGCCTGTAGCGCGCGAGCCGGGTGGTGGCCGTGGCGCCGAGGGCGTACTCGCCGGCGATCAGGCCGGGCGGGTCCGAGCGGCGGTCGAGCGACATGAAGGAGTAGCGCAGCTTCTCGTGGCCGTCGTCGGTGAAGGCCTGGTAGGTGAAGCGCACCGGCAGCACGTAGCGGTGGCCGAACGAGTAGAGGGACGTCCCGTCGATGCCGAGCTCGTCGGGGTGGTCGTCGTCGCCGGCCACCCGCATGATGTCGTCGACCCGTGCGGTGACGAAGCCGCGGCCGGTGGCCGCGATGTGGAGGTAGGGCCCGGCCCAGACGATGCCGCCGGCGTGGATGTTCATCGGCCGCAGGGTGAGGTTGCCGGCCTTGTCGAAGACAGGCGAGACCAGCAGCACGTGGCGGTAGCGCCCGGAGTCGAGGTCGACGAACGTCACCCGCGACCCGCGCTTGATGCCGTCCTTGCCGGTCGAGTACCAGGTCGTCACCACGACCCGCCGGCCCTCGCCCTCAGGAGTGAGCACGGCCTCGGTGTCGGAGGAGTCCGCACTCGTCGAGATGCCCTGGGGGTACCAGAGCTCGTCGCGCTCGTCGTAGTCGTCCCAGCGCCACGCCTCGCGCACCGCCCGCCCCAGCAGCCGCGGCGCCCGCGAGCGGCGGACGGCGTACTTCAGGTCGTCGAGCAGCCCGCCCAGCCCCGTCGGCGTGCCCACCAGCCCGGCCAGCGCGTCGATCTCGCGGATGTTCTCGTCGGTGCGCTGCAGGTGGATCCCCTGCACGAACGGCGACTCCGACGCTGTCGACATGCCCCGACCCTAGCCTCGGTGGTCCGCACCGGATGCGGGCCCGGAGCCCGGCGGGCGGGAGGATGGACGGCGTGAGGGCGATCTTCTTCGACGAGGACGACGCGCGGGCGGTGGTCGCGCGGCTGGTGGCCGACGGCTTCGAGGCGCACGTCGAGCGCGAGCGGCTGGCGGGCGAGGACGACGACGAGGACCACCCGTGGGCGGTGGTGAGCGACGCCCCGGCCTTCATGCTCGAGGTCCTCGTCGACACCCACGACGGGTGGCTCGACGAGGACGATCCCGCGGGGGAACACAGCGACCCCCTCCCGCCGTTGCACCTCCCGACGGCGCCGAAGAGGATCAAGCGCCCCGACCTAGGCTGAGTGAATGACCGAGACGCCCGACCACCGCATCGTGCTCGTCCACGCCCACCCCGACGACGAGTGCATCGGCACCGGGGCCACGATGGCCCGCTACGTCGACGAGGGCGTCGGCGTCACCCTCGTGACCTGCACGGCCGGCGAGATGGGGGAGGTGCTGGTCCCGGAGCTGGAGTACCTCGCCTTCGAGAAGGACGGCGGCCTCGGGGAGCACCGGCGTGGTGAGCTCGACGAGGCGATGAAGGTCCTCGGCGTCACCGACCACCGCTTCCTCGGGGGCTTCGGCCGCTTCCACGACTCCGGCATGGCCTGGCACGAGGACGGCCACGCCATCCCGGCGGAGTCGATCCCCGACAACGCCTTCTGGACCGCCGACCTCAACGCGGCCGCCGACGAGCTGGTGAAGGTGCTCCGCGAGGTCCGCCCGCAGGTGCTGGTGACCTACGACGAGTTCGGCGGCTACGGCCACCCCGACCACATCCAGGCCCACCGCGTCGCGATGTACGCCGCCCAGCTGGCGGCGGCCCCGTCCTACAAGCTCGACCTCGGCGAGCCCCACGACGTCGCGAAGATCTACTGGACCGCGATGAGCGAGTCGCGCATGCGCGAGAGCCTGCGCCAGCTGCGCGAGTCGGGCGACACCGAGACGTTCAAGGGCATGGAGCCCGACGGCAAGCTGCCGCCCTTCGTCACGCCCGACGAGCTGATCAGCGCCCGCGTCGACGGCTCCGCCCAGGTCCAGCGCAAGATGGACGCCCTGGCCAAGCACGACACCCAGGTCGAGCAGGACGGCCACTTCTTCTCCGGCGCGGAGAGCGGCCACTCGTGGTGGTCGGACGAGTACTTCCGACTGGTCAAGGGCACGCCCGGCAAGGTCGGCGCCGACGGGTTCGAGGAGGACCTCTTCGCCGGACTGTGAGGGCACTGCTCGTCCCGGTCGCACTGGTGGTCGGCGCGGTGTCCGGTGCGGCCGGCACGCTCCTGCACCAGCACTGGTGGGGGCTCGGCCTCGCGCTGGTGACCGGGCTGGTGGTGCTCGCGTGGGCGCCGCCCGGCGCCCTACGCGTCGCCTTCGCGCTCGGCTGGTGCGTCCCGGTCCTCCGTGGGGCGCTGGAGCGTCCGGCCGGTGGCTTCCTGATCTCCTCCGACGCGCAGGGCTGGTCGTTCATCGCCGGCTCGTTCGTCCTGCTGGTCGCCGCG
The DNA here is from genome assembly GCF_900105585.1 of Nocardioides exalbidus. Lineage (NCBI taxonomy): Bacteria > Bacillati > Actinomycetota > Actinomycetes > Propionibacteriales > Nocardioidaceae > Nocardioides > Nocardioides exalbidus. Next base: position 285,579 of record NZ_FNRT01000002.1, on the reverse strand, counting down.
CTGGCGACCGTCATGTCCGGTCGTGGCGACGGTCCGGGACGCGCCGGTGATCCCGGACTTCACGCCTGACCTGCCTACACTCGCCGCGTGTCCCAGAAGCCGCCGAGCACTGACCAGCCCCGCGACAAGGCGGGTGCCAAGGTCGTCTTCTGGCTGCTCTTCGGGCTGGTCGTCGTCTTCGGGGGGCTGTACGCCGCTGCGCACTACGCCGCCGGTGACAAGGTCCCGCGCAACACCACGGTCTCCGGCGTCCGGATCGGGGGCCACTCCCAGGCGGAGGCCGCGCAGCGGCTCGAGGCCGGGCTCGCCGACAAGGTGAACCGGCCGATCGCCACCACGATCGGCGGCGAGGACGCAGAGGTCGACCCGGCCGCGCTCGGCCTGCGCGTCGACTACGACGCCTCGGTCGCCGAGGCCGGTGGCGAGGAGAGCTGGGACCCCGTCCGGCTCTGGAACTACTTCACCGGCGGCGACGCGCTCGACGCCGTCGTGACCGTCGACGAGGCGGCCTACCAGACCTCTCTGGCCACCCTCGACGAGCAGCACGGCACGCCCGCGGTGGACGGCACCGTCACCTTCGAGGGCGCCGAGATCGCGAAGACCGACCCGACGACGGGCAAGGCACTCGACCCGAGCGACACGCTGACCGCGCTGCGGGCGGCGTACCTCCAGGACGACCCCGCCGTCGTCGCCCTGGAGCTGACCGACGTCGTCCCCGACATCGACGCGAGCGACGTCCAGGAGGCCCTCGACACCTTCGCCTCCCCGGCGGTGGCGGCGCCCGTGACGCTCAGCTTCGACGGCTCGGACGTGAAGGTCTTCCCGGCCGACTACACCGAGGCGCTGAGCCTGGTGCCGACCGACGGCGAGCTGGTGCCGACCCTCGACGCGGCGAAGCTCACCGAGGTCGTCGGCTCGAAGGTCACCGCCGGCGCGGCCGTCGACGCGAGCGTCGCGCTCGTGGACGGCCGGCCGCAGGTGATCCCGGCCAGGCCCGGCGTCACCTTCGACGACCAGCAGCTCGAGGACGGCTTCCTCGACGCCGTCGCCAAGCCCCAGGGCGAGCGCACGCTCACCCTCGACGCCAAGGTCGCGCAGCCGGCGTTCACGACCAAGGACGCACGCGCGCTGCAGGTGAAGGAGCGGGTCTCGAGCTTCACGACCTACTTCCCCTACGCGGAGTACCGCAACGTCAACATCGGCCGCGCCGCCGAGCTCATCAACGGCACGCTGCTCAAGCCGGGGGAGACCTTCTCGCTCAACGACACCGTCGGCGAGCGCACGGAGGAGAACGGCTTCACCGAGGGCTACGTCATCAACGACGGGATCCTCGTCACCGACCTCGGAGGCGGCGTCTCGCAGATGGCGACGACGACGTTCAACGCGATGTTCTACGCCGGCCTCGAGGACGTCGAGCACAAGCCGCACTCCTTCTACATCGACCGCTACCCGGTCGGCCGAGAGGCGACGGTGGCCTGGGGTGCGGTGGACCTGAGGTTCAAGAACGACACGCCCTACGGGGTCCTCATCCAGGCCAACGTCACCCCGTCGACACCCTCGTCGTCCGGCGTCGCGACGGTGAGCATGTGGTCGACGAAGTACTGGGACATCACCGACTCGACGGGCGAGCGCTACAACCTCACGAAGCCGAAGACGCGCCGCGTCGACACCGTCCAGTGCCACCCCAACACCGGCTACGGCGGCTTCGACATCGACGTCGTCCGATACTTCCGGCCCGTCGGCGCCAACACCGAGACCCGCGGCGACGAGACGTTCCACACGACCTACACCCCCAGCGACACGGTCATCTGCACCAACCCCGACGCCACCGACGGCTGATCAGGGCGCCAGCCGGTGCAGGTCGCGCGGGAACAGCGTGACCTCCCGGACGTTGGCCGTCTCCACCAGCCGGCCGATCCAGCGCTCGAGCCCGATGGCGAAACCGCCGTGCGGCGGCATGCCGTGGCGGAACGCCTGCAGGTAGGCCAGGTAGTCGGCCGGGTCCTCGCCGCGCGCGCGGATCGCGGCGTCGTACGCCGACGCGCGGTGCAGGCGCTGCCCGCCCGTCACCAGCTCGAGCCCGCGGAAGAGCAGGTCGAAGCTGTTGGACCACCGCTCGTCGTCGGGCTGGGGGTGCGTGTAGAACGGCCGCTTCGCCATCGGGTAGCCCTCGACGGCGAGGAAGTCGCTGCCGTGCTCGGCCAGCGCCCACGCCCCGAGCGCCCGCTCGTGCTCGGGCGCCAGGTCGGGCTCGTCGGCAGGAGCACCGACGAGCGTGAGCGCGTCGGCGAAGTGGATGACGGGGATCTCGGCAGGTACGACGGGCACGCGGGCGCCCGTGCGCTCGACGGCCTCGTCGGCCGACGCGACCTCCTCCACCATCCCGGCGAGCACCTCGCGCAGCACCGCGAGCACGTCGCGGTGGTCGCGGACGAAGCCGAGCTCGACGTCGAGCGAGCGGTACTCGGCGAGGTGGCGCACGGTGTCGTGCGGCTCGGCGCGGAAGACCGGCCCGACCTCGTAGACGCGCTCGAAGACCCCGACGAGCTGCTGCTTGTAGAACTGCGGGCTCTGGGCGAGGTAGGCCGGCCGGCCGAACCAGTCGACCTCGAAGACCGACGAGCCGGTCTCGGTCGCCGACTCGACGATCTTCGGCGTCGCGACCTCGGTGAACCCGAGGCCGTCGAGCGTCGCGCGGAAGCCGCGCAGCGAGGCGGCGGCCAGCTCCCACCGGGCCTTCTGGGCGGGGTGCCGCCAGAGCACCGGGGCGTGGTCGAGCAGGACCGGCAGCGAGACGTCCAGGCTCGGTCGCCAGAGCTCGGCCGGCGGCGTCTCCGCCGGCTCGGTCAGCAGCTCGACGACCGCGTCGGTGACCTCCACCCCGCCGGGCGCCTGGGCGTTGGCCGTCGCCGTGCCGGTCACCCGGACGGTCGTCTCCTCGGGTGGCACCGGCGTGCCCGGCGGCAGCACGACCTGGGCCAGCCCGCTGCGGTCGCGCACGACCAGGAACGTGACCCGGGCCAGCTCGCGACGCCGGTGGACCCAGCCCTCGAGCGTGACGGCCGAGCCGGTCTCGGCCGTGGCGAGTGATGTGCAGAGCGTCCTCATGTGTCCTCCAGTGGCGTAGGCCCTGGAGGTGTGGGCGGGGGCGAAGTCGCGGTGCCACCACACCTTCGCCGGACTCACCCGTCAGGGACGTCCGGCCTCTCGTCGGTGACGTCGGACGCACGGACGACCGCTCCGCTGCCGGCGTGCAGGAGGGGTGTCAGGCCTCACGGTCGTCGACGCCATGGTGGGCGACGCCCGGGTCCGGCGACAACCGGATATCTCGTGCGGCCCCGGCCTAGGCTCGCCGCATGCTGGTCCACCTGCGGCTGACCGTGCCCGCCGACCTCACCGACGACGTCGTCGACCTGCTCTCCGACGACGACCGGTCTGCCAACCTCACGATGTGCCGTGGCGCGTCGATCTCGCCCGCCGGTGACCTCGTCGAGTGCGACGTCGCCCGCGAGCTCGCCGGTGAGGTGATCGGCCGGCTCAAGTCCCTCGGCCTCCACGAGACCGGCGGGATCGTGGTCACCACCCCGACGAGCACGCCGTTCGTCGCCGCGCGCCGGCTCGGTGACGTCGCGCCGGGCGACCCGGACGACGCGGTCATCTGGGACATGGTCGTCGAGCAGTGCTGGGCCGCGAGCCGGCCGACGGTGTCGTACCACCTGTTCTTCGTGCTCGCGACGTTGCTCGCCGCCATCGCGGTCATCACCGACTCCGCCGTGCTGGTGATCGGCGCGATGGTCGTCGGGCCGGAGTTCGGCACCGTCGCCGCGATCGCGACGGGTCTCGTCCTGCGGCAGCCGCGACTCGCCCGCCGTGCGGTCTCCGTGCTCGCGTGGGGCGTCGTCGTGTCGGTCGCGGTGGTGACCGTGCTGGCCCTCGTGGCGGGCCTCACCGGCCTGGTCACCGAGGAGATGGTCACCCGCGCACGGCCGCAGACCGGTTTCATCTGGCACCCGGACCGGTGGTCGTTCATCGTCGCGCTGATCGCCGGCGCCGCCGGGGTGCTGGCCATGACGACGTCACGGGCCAACGCGATGGTCGGCGTCTTCATCTCGGTCACCACGATCCCGGCGGTCGGCAACCTCGCGCTGGCCCTCGGCGTCTGGGCCCCGTCGGAGATCCGGGGCTCGGCGGCCCAGCTCGCCGTCAACATCGGCGGCATGGTGCTCGCGGGGATGGTCGTCCTGGTGCTGCAGCGGCTCCTCTGGGTGCCCGCCCTCACCGCGTCGCAGAAGCTCTTCGCCCGGAGTCAGCGCGCCGCGAGGTAGCGGTTGGAGTGGTGGGTGACGAACCCGAGCCGTTCGTACGTCGCCAGCGCAGGGACGTTGCCCACCTCGACGTGCAGCCACGCGGTCGTCGCGCCCAGCGAGCCGCCCCAGTCGAGCAGGTCGGCGATCACGGCGGTGCCGAGACCCTCCCGCCGACGGGTCGGGTCGACCTCGACCGTGTGCAGGCCGATCCAGTCGCCGTCGACGAACGCTTCACCGCGCGCCGTGCCGTCGCCGATCTCCACGACGCACGCCTGCCCGGTCTCGGTGATCCGGGCGTCGTCGAACCCGCGACCGGCGGCCCTCAGCGCGCGCGGGACCGGCGCGAGCTGGAAGTGCGAGTCGCCGCCGTCGACGACCTGCCAGCCGAGGCTGCGGAACCACCGCTCGAGGCTCGACTGCTGCTCCACCTGCACCATCGGCACCTGGCCGCGTGCCTCGTAGAACCTGCGGACCTCGTTCGTTGCGTGGCTGAGGGGGAGGTCGGCGTCGCCCATGGCCAGCGCCGAGTTGGCGCGCTTGCGCGGCCGGTCGCCGTCGGTCGCCGGACGGCAACGCAGGACCCACTCGCCGAGGTCGACGCGCTCCATGTCCGGCCACAGGCCGAGACCGTGGCCCTCGGCCTCCCGCGCCCGGACCTTCGCCCGCACGGAGGCGCGCGGTGGCACCGGCTTGCCCGTGACGACGTCGGCCAGCGCGATGGTGACCGGGCCGGCCCGGTCCGGGGGGCCGTCGCGGTCGATGGTCAGCGCGTCCGCGCCCCACGCCGTGCAGACGCCGAGGACGTCGCTGGCACGACCGTCGGGCAGGAGGTGGCGTACGACGATCCGCCGGCCGACGACGTGGGGGCCGAGCGTGTGGCTGCCGAGGCCCGTCCCGCCACTCGTCCCGCCACTTGTCTCGTCGTGGTGGGGTTCTGACGTCTCGGGCACTCCCCGGATACTAGAGTGGCGACGTTGCACCCATCGTTCCCCGCGTTGCTCTCAGGAGGATCTGGTGACCTACGTCATCGCCCAGCCGTGCGTCGACCTCAAGGACCGCGCGTGCGTCGACGAATGTCCCGTCGACTGCATCTACGAGGGCAAGCGGATGCTCTACATCCACCCCGACGAGTGCGTCGACTGCGGCGCCTGCGAGCCGGTCTGCCCGGTCGAGGCGATCTTCTACGAGGACGACACCCCGGAGGAGTGGAAGTCCTTCTACGACGCCAACGTGCACTTCTTCGACGACCTCGGCTCGCCCGGCGGTGCCGCCAAGATGGGCGTCATCGAGGCTGACCACGAGCTGGTCGCGGCGCTGCCCCCGCAGGAGCACGACGAGTGACGTCCCAGCCGGTCTCCGGCCGGCTGCCCGACTTCCCCTGGGACAAGCTCACGACGTACGCCACCACGGCGCGCTCCCACGCTGACGGGGTCTGCGACCTCTCGATCGGCACGCCGGTCGACCCGACCCCCGCTGTGGTCCAGGACGCGCTTCGGGCGGCGACCGACTCGCCGGGCTACCCGACGACCATCGGCCTCGAGGCGACGCGCCAGGCCGCGATCGACTGGCTGGCGCGCCGCCACGGCGTGACCGGCCTCGGCCTGGACGGCGTGCTGCCCGTGACGGGCTCCAAGGAGCTCATCGCCCACCTCGCGCTCCAGCTCGGCGTCGGCGCCGGCGACCTCGTCGGCTACCCCGAGCTCGCCTACCCGACCTACGAGGTGGGTGCCGCCCTGGCGGGCGCCGAGGCGATCGCGACCGACTCGCTGACGGCCTTCGGACCGCGCACGCCGCGGCTGCTGTGGATCAACAGCCCGTCGAACCCGTCGGGCCGGGTGCTCCCGCTCGACCACCTGCGCAAGGTCGTCGAGTGGTGCCGCGAGCGCGGCACGACGCTCGTCTCCGACGAGTGCTACATCGAGTGCGCCTGGGAGGGCGACGCGCCGCTCTCGATCCTCGACCCGCAGGTCAACGGCGGCTCGCTCGACGGCCTCCTCGCCGTCCACTCGCTCTCCAAGCGCTCCAACCTCGCGGGCTACCGCTGCGCCTTCGTCGCCGGCGACCACGCCCTGGTCGGCGAGCTCCTCGCCGTCCGCAAGAACCTCGGCCTGATGATGCCCGGCCCGCTCCAGCACGCGATGGTCGCCGCGCTCGACGACGACGCGCACGCCGACGCCCAGCACGCGACGTACGCCGCTCGCCGCACCGCCCTGCGCGCCGCGCTCGAGGGTGCCGGCTTCCGCGTCGACCACTCCGAGGCCTCGCTCTACCTCTGGGCGACGCGTGACGAGGACTGCTGGAAGACCGTCGCGGACCTCGCCGACCTCGGGATCCTGGTCGCGCCGGGGGAGTTCTACGGCGTCGCCGGGCGTCAGCACGTCCGCGTCGCCTTCACCGCGACCGACGAGCGCGTCGCCGCCGCGGTCTCCCGTCTCGCCGGCTGACGCCGCGCGCGCGGCCCGGCCCTCGGTCGGGCAAGGTGGAGGCAGCGACGGACGAGCACGGAGGTGCAGTGATGCGGGTGACGGTGCTGGGCACGGGCAACCTGGGCGCAGGGATGGCGCGCTCGCTGCTGCGCGAGGGCCACGAGGTGACCGTGTGGAACCGGACGCGCGAGCGCGCCGAGTCCCTCGCCGCCGACGGAGCCGTGGTGGCGACCGACGCTGCGCACGCGGTGCTCGGGGCCGAGGCGGTCGTGACCGTGCTCTTCGACACCGCCTCGGTGCTCGAGGTCATGTCGCAGGTGTCGCTCGACGAGGACTGCGTGTGGCTCCAGTGCGCCACGGTCGGTATCGAGGGTGCGACGGCCGTCGCCGAGCTCGCCCGCGACCGGGGGTGGCGGGTCCTCGATGCGCCGGTGCTCGGCACCAAGGGGCCCGCCGAGAAGGGCACGCTGGTCGTGCTGGCCTCCGGCGACGACGAGGTGCTGGCCGCGGCTCGGCCGGTCACCGACGCGGTGGGCAGCCGGGTGGTGCGCGCAGGTGACGAGCTCGGCGACGCCTCGCGGCTGAAGCTGGTCTGCAACGCGTGGGTGGCGTCGCTGACCGCAGCGCTGGGCCAGTCGGTGGCGCTGGCCGACAACCTCGGGCTGGCCCCTGCGTTGTTCTTCGAGGCGATCGACGGCGGACCCGTCGATGCGCCCTACGCCCACATCAAGGGGGCGGCGATGCGTTCGGGCGACTACGACACCTCCTTCGCCGTGGACGGCGTGGTCAAGGACCTCGGACTGATCCGCGACGCTGCGCGGGGCTCGTCGACCGACGACCGGCTGCTGGGCGCGGTCCTCGAGCTCTTCGAGGCCGCGAGCTCCGTCGGCCGCGGTGACGACGACATGGCCGCGGTGCGCACGGCGTTCTGAAGGTCAGCCCGCCCCACGACGCCGGAGGACCGGTGGCCGTCGCGGGGAACTGTGCACCCGAGTCTCCCGCTTCGGCACCCAGATCTCGGCCGACAAGCGGGGCGGTCACCGGATATCCGGTGACTCCAGCCGGGAAGACCGACCTCCTCAGTCGAGGACGTCGACGTGGACGTGGTCGCGATGCTCGAGGATCGCCCGGTCGCCGGAGGAGGACGAGGGGACGCGGTAGTCGCGCCAGCCCTGGCTGGAGCGGCGGGCCTGCCAGATGCGGCCGTCGAAGATGATCGTGCCGAGGTCGAGGCGGTCGGCGTTGGCGACGAGGTAGGTCGCGAGCGCCCAGCCGCGCTTGCGGTTGTCGGCGTTGATCGGGCGGTAGAAGACGTCGATCGCGCGACCCTCGTAGTGGGCCGAGCCCTCCATGTGGCCGGTCGAGACGCCGGCGGGCTCGAAGCCGCCGAGCGAGAGCGTGCCGAAGCGTGCCTCGAGGTCGGCCCGCACGGTGGCGGCCCGCGGCACGAGGCCCGCGGGGTCGAGCTCGTCGCTGGCTTCGTCGGCGTCGTCCGGGACCTCGCACCACATCGCCTCCGGCGAGTTGCCGGTCAGGGCCGAGGCCAGGGCACGGCCGTCGGCCTCGTGGTCGGCGTACGCGTCGGGATAGGCCGAGCGCTGCACCTCCTGCGCGGCGACGGTGATCTCCATCGTCTCGTAGCCGTCCACCTTCGCGAGGGCGTCGTAGAAGGCGTTGGTCGCGTAGACCGGGTCCATCAGCTCCTCCACGCTGCCCCAGCCCTGCGACGGCCGCTGCTGGAACAGCCCGACGGAGTCACGGTCGCCGTAGTCGATGTTGTAGAGCTTCGACTCCTGGAACGCCGTCGCCAGCGCGATGCTGGCCGCGCGCGCGGGCATCCCGCGCTCGATCGAGATCGCGGTGATGAGCGAGGCGTTCTCGGCCTGCTCGAGGTCGATGTCGACCGAGTGGCCGTCGACCTCGGCCGTGCAGCCGGTGCTCGCGAACGGCGTCGGGACGGTGCCCCGGTCGACGAGGACCAGCGTGGTCGCGACGGCGCCGATGGCCACCACCGCTCCGATGGTGGCCGACCGCAGGGTCGGCACGCGACCCGCTAGTTCGCGTGCAGCGCCGCGTTGAGGGCGATCCCGTCGCCCTTCCACGGCACTGCCTCGATGGCGCCGCTGACCGAGTTGCGGCGGAAGAGGACGTTGTCGACGCCCGAGAGGGTGGCGGCCTTCACGACCTGCGGCTTGCCGTCCATGTCGGTGACGGTGACCTTGGTGCCGGCGGTGACGTAGCAGCCCGCCTCGACCACGCAGTCGTCGCCGAGCGAGATGCCGATGCCGGCGTTGGCGCCGAGGAGGCAGCGCTCGCCGATCGAGATGACCTGCTTGCCGCCGCCGGACAGCGTGCCCATGATCGACGAGCCGCCGCCGACGTCGGAGCCGTCGCCGACGACGACGCCGGCCGAGATCCGGCCCTCGACCATCGAGGCGCCGAGCGTGCCGGCGTTGAAGTTCACGAAGCCCTCGTGCATGACGGTCGTGCCCTCGGCGAGGTGCGCGCCGAGGCGGACCCGGTCGGCGTCGGCGATGCGGACGCCGGTGGGCAGGACGTAGTCGGTCATCCGCGGGAACTTGTCGACGCCGAAGACCTGCACGACGTGGCCCGGCACGACCGTGCGCAGCCTGGCCCGGACCTTCTCGAAGCCCTCGACGGCGCACGGGCCGGCGGAGGTCCACACGACGTTGGCGAGCAGGCCGAAGATGCCGTCGAGGTTGACGCCGTGGGGCTTCACGAGGCGGTGGGAGAGCAGGTGCAGCCGCAGCCAGACGTCCTCGGTGGACGCCGGGGCGTCGTCGAGGTCGGCGATCTCCACGAGGCGTACGACGCGGGTGGTGCCGCGCAGGTCGTCCTCGCCGCCGTCGAGGTGGGCGAGCTCCTCGATGGGTCCGCCCTCGGTCGCACCGAGCACGGGGGAGGGGAACCAGGCGTCGAGGACGGTGTCTCCGTGGAGGGTCAGCAGGCCGTAGCCGGAAGCAGCAGTCACCCGGCCAAGCCTACGGATCGGGTCCCACGGGGAACGAAAGTAGGGTTTCCGGGCCGATGTGGTCCGGGGCACACTGACCGGGCCGGAGGGGGTCCGGTGTCGTACGGGGAGGACCGCACATGCGCAGGCACGTCTCGATCACGAGCACCATCGGACTGGTCGCCGCGCTGGCCGCAGCCGTGACCGCTGCCCCGGCCACCGCGGCGGACGACGATCCTCGGGTCGCGCCCCGCTCGTTCGAGATGCGTGCGCCCGCCTCGTCGTCGTACCGCACCGGGGAGGCGACGCGGCTCGTCAGCGCGACCGCGACCTTCACGCCGGCCAAGCGGGTGCCGGGAATGCCGACGAGCACTGCTCCGCAGCACCAGTTCGTCATGCCTGGCGGGAGCTTGTCGGTCACGGTGAGCTACGGATACGACTGGCGCACCGACGCGCTGACCTACCACTACAGCCTCGACACCGAGATGGGGGCGCCCGATCCGACGGGCAAGACCCGGACCCTGCTCGGCTTCGGCACGATCCAGGGCAACAGCTGCCAGGTCGAGGAGGCGACGTCGGCGTGGCTCTACAGCAACATCCCGGACGTCCTGCTCTACGACGACAAGGACACCCCCGACCTCGCCAGTGCCGCTGCGTGGAACTGCTCGGTGCTGCTCGTCGACAACGGCAGCACCAGCTCGACGCCGTACGACGCCTTCGTCAGCGCGCTCGACGTCGTGACCGCCACCCCGCAGCTCAGCGTGCGGACGCCGAAGCGGGACCGACTGGTGAAGAAGGTGTGGACCCGGATCCCGGTCACGGTCGCGAACGCCGCGCCGGAGGGCGTCGACGCTCGCGACGTCGTGGTCACCGGGTCCGGCAAGGGCGTGAAGGTGCGCCCCTTCGAGGTCGGCGCGCTCGAGGGCGAGGACGACACCGAGGGCTACGTCTGGGCCAGGCTGACGCGTCCGAAGGCGACCCTGAGGCTGGTGGTGAGCGAGAAGGGTGAGGTGCTCGGCCGCTCGACGGTGAAGCTCCGCACGCGACCCGCGCCGAGGCCTCCGCGCGCCGGATCGTGGTCGGCCGCGGGCGTCGACTTCACCGTGCGCGGCGGCAAGGTCCGCGGCTTCCGGATCACCACCCAGACCCGGTGCGGCGGCTACCCCGACATCCCGACCACCACCACCAACTCCTACTCCTTCGTGACGACCGCGATCCCGCGCAACAACGAGCTCGTCGGCACGGAGCGCAAGGACGCCGGCGACGCGTCGTACTCGGCCTACCTCGAGATCGAGTTCGTCAGCCCGACGAAGGCCAAGGGCTCGTTCTCCTACTACGGCCCCGCGCGGTGCGTGGCGGTCGACGGGTTCACCGCCAGGCTCTCGCGCTAGGACGCCGTCACTGCCCGGTGCGGCCGTCGACGCACTCGCGGACGAGGTCGGCGTGGCCGCAGTGGCGCGCGTACTCCTCGATCATGTGCACGATGATGTCGCGCACCTCGGTGGGGTCGCCCTTGGCGTCGACGACGGTGTCGAGGTCGGTGCGCTCGAGCACCTCGCGGGCGTAGGCGATCTCGCCCTGCCACAGCGCGTGGCTGGCGCGGACGAGGTCGTCGTCGACCTCGGGGAAGTTGAAGCCGGTGTCGCCGCCCTCCTCCTGGAAGAGCCGCGGGAGGTCCATCCGCTCCTCGATCACCCGGCGGAACCAGCTCTGCTCGACCCGCGCCATGTGGCGCACGAGCCCCAGCAGGGAGATGTTCGACGGCGGCACGGCCTTCGTTGCCAGCTGCTCGGCCGTCAGCCCGTCGCACTTCATCGCCAGCGTCTGGCGGTAGTGCTCGAGGTAGCCCACCAGGCAGGCCTTCTCACCCGTCGTCGCGCCCGCCTGCATCCGCGGGTCCTCGGCCTCGGGCAGCCACATGCCGTTGAAGTTCATGGGCGGCAGCCTTCCGCATGCGGTCGAGCGGGCCAAACGAGTTGTCCCCGTGAACCGATTGGCAGCAACCCGCGCCGGCGCCGTACGATCGCAGCAGGCGCTTGAGCCGTCATCAGCGGCGAGCCTCGGGAAGAACGGGTACGGCGATCCGGCCGCGGCCCCGGTAGAACCCGACGGGTACGGCCCGACACAGCCGCAACGAAGCGGGGATCCCCGGATCCCAAGCGAGGTGGTACCGCGGTCACTCGATCGTCCTCGTGGATGTCAGCCACGAGTCGAGAGTCGAGCCAGGACCCATGACGTACCCCAAGGTCAGCCACACCGCCCCGGACGAGGGCGCGACCGGCGTCGCCGGCAGCCCACGCTTCCCGGCGATCGAGGAGGCGGTGCTGGCCTACTGGGCCCAGGACGACACCTTCCGCGCGAGCGTCGAGCAGCGCGACGCGGGTGCGAACGGCGAGAACGAGTTCGTCTTCTACGACGGCCCGCCCTTCGCCAACGGCCTGCCGCACTACGGCCACCTGCTGACCGGCTACGTCAAGGACCTCATCCCGCGCTACCAGACGATGCGCGGGCACAAGGTCGAGCGCCGCTTCGGCTGGGACACCCACGGGCTGCCGGCCGAGCTCGAGGCGATGCGCCTCAACGGCATCAAGACCACCGACGAGATCGTCGAGCTGGGCATCGAGAAGTTCAACGAGGCCTGCCGCCAGTCCGTCCTGAAGTACACCGGCGAGTGGCGCGACTACGTCACCCGCCAGGCGCGCTGGGTCGACTTCGACAACGACTACCGCACCATGAACCCCGAGTTCATGGAGTCGGTCATCTGGGCCTTCAAGCAGCTCCACGACAAGGGCCTGGTCTACGAGGGCTTCCGGGTGCTGCCCTACTGCTGGCAGGACGAGACCCCGCTGTCCAACCACGAGCTGCGGATGGACGACGACGTCTACCAGATGCGCCAGGACCCGGCCGTGACCGTCGGCTACGACGTCACCACCGAGGGCCCGTTCCGGGGCGTCAAGGTGCTGATCTGGACGACGACCCCGTGGACCCTGCCGTCCAACCTCGCGGTCATGGTCGGCGAGGACATCGACTACGTCGTGGTCGAGTCCGACGGCCCCACCGGCAGCACCGAGCGCTACCTGATCGCCGAGGCCCGCCTGGCGTCGTACGCCCGCGAGCTGGGCGAGTCGCCCACCGTCACCTGGCGCGGCAAGGGCACCGACCTGCTCGGGCTCGAGTACGCCCCGCCGTTCAGCTACTACGCGGGCCACGACCGGGCCTTCCGCCTCGTGCCGGCCGAGTTCGTCACGACCACGGACGGCACCGGGCTCGTGCACACCGCGGGCGCCTTCGGTGAGGACGACAAGGTCGTCACCGACCGCGAGGGCATCGAGGCCGTCATGCCGGTCGGCAAGGACGGGCGCTTCACGTTCCCCGTCGTCGACTACGAGGGCATGCAGGTCTTCGACGCCAACCTCCACGTCATCGACCACCTCAAGGCCGCGACCAGGGGGGAGGGGGAGACGGGGAGCGTCACGCCCGGCACCGTCCTCGTCCGACGCGAGACCTACGACCACTCCTACCCGCACTGCTGGCGCTGCCGGCAGCCCCTGATCTACAAGGGCGTCTCGTCGTGGTTCGTCGAGGTGACCAAGGTCAAGGAGCGCCTCATGGCGCTCAACCAGGACATCCGCTGGGTGCCCGACCACATCAAGGACGGCCAGTTCGGCAAGTGGCTGGAGAACGCCCGCGACTGGTCGATCACCCGCAACCGCTTCTGGGGCAGCCCGGTGCCGGTGTGGAAGTCCGACGACGAGCAGTACCCCCGCATCGACGTCTACGGCTCCTTCGAGGAGATCGAGCGCGACTTCGGCCGGCTGCCGCTCGACCAGGAGGGCAACCCCGACCTGCACCGGCCCTACGTCGACGACCTGACGCGCCCGAACCCCGACGACCCGACCGGCAAGAGCACCATGCGCCGCGTCACCGACGTCCTCGACGTCTGGTTCGACTCGGGCTCGATGAGCTTCGCCCAGGTGCACTACCCGTTCGAGAACAAGGACTGGTTCGACCACCACTTCCCGGGCGACTTCATCGTCGAGTACATCGGCCAGACGCGCGGCTGGTTCTACACGATGCACGTCCTGGCGGGCGCGATCTTCGACCGCCCGGCGTTCTCGACGTGCCTGAGCCACGGCATCGTGCTGGGCAACGACGGCCAGAAGATGTCGAAGTCGCTGCGCAACTACCCCGACGTCCGCGAGGTCTTCGACCGCGACGGTGCCGACGCGATGCGCTGGTTCCTCATGTCGAGCCCGATCCTGCGTGGCGGCAACCTCGTCGTCACCGAGCAGGGCATCCGCGACTCGGTGCGCCAGGTGCTGATCCCGCTGTGGAACAGCTGGTCCTTCTTCAGCCTCTACGCCAACGCGTCCGCCGGGGGCGAGGGCCGCGACGCCACGTGGCGCACCGACAGTGCGCACCCGATGGACCGCTACATCCTGGCCAAGCTGCGCGACTACGTCGCCGCGATGACCGACCAGCTCGACAACTACGAGGTGGCCGCGGCGTGCGACTCGACGCGCAGCTTCCTCGACGTGCTCACGAACTGGTACATCCGCCGCTCGCGCGAGCGCTTCTGGGACGAGGACGGCGACGCCTTCGACACCCTCTACACCGTGCTGGAGGTGGTCTGCCGGGCCACCGCGCCGCTGATGCCGCTCACGACCGAGGAGGTCTGGCGCGGCCTCACCGGCGAGCGCTCGGTCCACCTCACCGACTGGCCGACGGTCGACGACCTGCCGGTCGACGACGCGCTGGTCGCGTCGATGGACACCGTGCGCGACGTCTGCTCGGCCGGCTCGGCTCTGCGCAAGGCCGCGAACCTCCGCAACCGCCTGCCGCTCTCGCGGCTGACCGTGGTCTCCGAGGCCGACCTCACCGGCTTCGAGTCGCTCGTCGCCGACGAGCTCAACCTCAAGTCCGTCGACGTGCTCGCGGCCGACGCGCCCGAGGCGACGGCGTACGGCGTCTCGCAGCGGCTCAGCGTCAACGCGCGCGCCGCAGGACCGCGGCTCGGCAAGGACGTCCAGCTCGCCATCAAGGGCTCGAAGTCCGGCGACTGGTCGGTGGCCGAGGACGGCACCGTCACCGCGGGCGGGCTCGCGCTGGTCGAGGGGGAGTACGCCCTCGAGACCGTCGCCGGGTCCGCCGACGACGACACCGCCATCGGCATGCTGCCGCGCGGCGGCTTCGTCGTGCTCGACACCGCCGTGACGCCCGAGCTCGAGGCCGAGGGCACCGCCCGCGACCTGGTGCGCGCGGTCCAGCAGGCCCGCAAGGACGCCGGCCTCCAGGTCAGCGACCGCATCGCGCTCACGGTGGCCGGACCGGAGGCGACCCTCGCCGCCGCCCGCACGCACGAGGCGCTGATCGCCGACGAGACGCTCTCCACCTCGGTGTCGTACGACGACGCGGCCGAGGTCGACGTACGTGTGACGCGCGCCTGATCCGGGTAGACGCCGACGCATGGACGCACCGACCGACCTCGACGCGCTCGCCGAGGCCCTGCGGGTCGACGGCGTCGTCGTCGACCGGGTCATGGGGTCGGGCGAGGCGCAGGAGGCCCACGACCGGATCGCGCAGCTCGTGCGCGAGACGCCGTTCCCGGTCTACGTCGCGCTCGTCCAGCAGCCGGACGGGCTGCCCGACGACGCCATCGAGTCGACCGAGGTGCTGGCCGGCCTGCTCAACCGCCGGCTCGGAGACGGGCTCTACGTCCTGCAGACGAGCGAGAGCATCCAGCAGGTGTACGCCTTCGGGCTCGGCACGGAGCCGGCGCGCCTGAGCCTGGGCGCGCACAGCAACAACGACCTGTTCGACGAGGCCATGCAGGACGTGGGCGGACACCCGTACGGGACGGACGGCTACGTCACGGTCCCGGCGGTGGCCAAGGCGGAGGCGCAGGCGCGCGCAGCCGAGGAGCTCGTCGAGATGGGCGGCGACAGCACCAGCGGCGACTACCCCGCCACCCTGACGCGAGCAGACGCCGATGACCTCGCCGAGCACGCGCTGGAAGTCCAGGCCGCGGCGCAGTGGCGCCCCTCCGTCGGCGACTACGTCGAGGTCCGGACCGCGTCGCGCGGGTTCTCCGCGCTCGTCGGCGGGCTGGTCGCACTCGTGATCGCGCTCCTGCTCGGCCAGACGCTGCGCGGGTGGCCCCGCAACGGCAGACCACGCTCCGGCGAGGCGGCGGTGAAGCGATCTGCCGTGACCGCGGCGGCCGCGCCGCCGCCCGACCTCGAGGTCGAGCGGGCGCGTGCGTCGCGGCTCGCCGACGTGCTGGCGAAGAACCTCGAGCGGACCGACT
Organism: Nocardioides exalbidus; assembly: GCF_900105585.1. Classification (NCBI taxonomy): domain Bacteria; kingdom Bacillati; phylum Actinomycetota; class Actinomycetes; order Propionibacteriales; family Nocardioidaceae; genus Nocardioides; species Nocardioides exalbidus. Next base: position 269,568 of record NZ_FNRT01000002.1, on the reverse strand, counting down.
GGGACACCGTGCAGGACCGTGAGCTGGCGGGCCGGGCACTCAGCGCCCGCGACGCCGCCGAGCCCCTGCTCACCTCCGACGACGTCGCCGACCTCGTCGGCGCCCGGGTGCTCACGCAGATCGGCGCCGCGGACCTCGGCCGCGGCCGACGCGGGAGCGGACCGCCCTTCGTGCCGTGCTACTTCGACCCGCGACACAAGCCGGGAACGTCGACCGCGTCGTGGCGCCTCGGCGACGGGCAGGTCGAGGTGCCCTGCTGCGCGACCTGCGCCAAGGCGGTGGCCCGGGGCGAGACGCCGCAGCACCTGCGCCTGGCCGCTCGCCGCGGCACCGAGCCCTACTGGGAGCGCGACGACGTGTGGGCGCGCACCGGCTTCGGCGCCGTCTCGGACGACCTGGCGCGCGACGTCCTCGCCGATCGGGCGGGCCGACGATGAAGCGTCAGCTCGCCTGGGTGGTCGGTGCCGTCGTCGGCATCGTCGTCGGCACTGCGGCCGCCTTCGGTGTGCAGGGCTGGCAGGAGTCGCGCGAGGCCTCCGACCTGGACCGCCGCATCGCCAGCGACCAGCACGAGGACGTCGTACCCGCCCCGGTCGACGCGATCCGCGAGCTGCTCGCCCAGGACACCCTCGTCGTGGTGGACCCGCTCTTGGCCGACCGGGTGTCCGCGGAGGACCTGCAGCGCGCCGAGGAGGTCCTGGCGAGCTCGCCGGTCCCTGCGCGGATCGCCTACCTGTCCTACCCGGACGGCCTCGACGTCGGCTACACCGCCTCCGGCGCCGGCCCGCAGTGGTGGACCAACGTGGGCGAGGTGGGCCACTACGCGATCCTCTGGGACAACGGCTCCGCCGAAGTGGGGTCCGTCGGGCTCGAGCCCGACTACCTGACCGACCGCACGAAGGGCCAGCCCGGTCCGGCGCTGGAGCGCATCGCCGCGGAGATGGCGACCTGGGAGGCCGTGCCGATCGACGACGCTCCCTACGAGCCGGGGGACTTCGACTACTGGGAGGGCATCGGCGGCGGGCTCGCCGCGGCCCTCCTCTTCGGGGGGCTCGGCGTCGTGCCGGGCTTCCTGCTCCTGCGCTGGTACGTCGGCACGCGACGTCGGAAGGTTGGCTGATGGCCGAGATCACCGATGCGACGATCGCCGAGATCGAGCAGCAGCTGGCCGGGGACGGAGTCTGGATCGATCCCGCGTTCGCCAAGGGCCACGGCATCTCGGCGGCCGACGAGGCCGCGATCGAGCAGGCCGTCGCCGGCACGCAGGACGCCGACCTCAAGGTCGTCCTGGTCGACATCGACTACGGGGACCCGCGCTTCCAGGGGAGCTTCGCCAGCCTCACCGCCTGGCTGCAGGACGACTTCGGCGGCGACGCGACCTACGTCGGCTGGGACGATCCCGACCTCAGCGTGCAGGCCTTTGGCGACCAGCCGGACACCCTCTACGTCGACAACGTGGCCCAGCACGAGCACCCGGGTGACATCGCCGCGCAGGTCCTGATGGCGCGGGAGCTGCTCGAGGACGGCACCGCCGAGGCGCTGTGGAACGACATCCCACGCGACGAGCGCTACTCCTGGACCGCCGACGAGGGCATCCAGGCGTCCGAGGTGTTCGGCGGGATCGGCATCGTCGTGGCCGTCGGCGCCGTGGTCGCCGGGGTCGTCGTCTGGGCCCGCAGGCGCCGGGGGCGTCGTCCCGTCGGCTTCACCCTGCCGAGCACCGTCCTCCACACCATCCGGGCGGCCGAGGACCGGCGCCTGCGCGAGCAGGCCGAGACCGAGGTGCTCGCCCTGGGCGAGGCGATCGGGAGCGGCGAGGCCACCGGCACCGCCAACGGCCTCGCGGCCTGGCAGCAGGCGCTCGACCACTACGCCGCGGCCCGCTCGATCCTGTCGCAGGACGCGGCACCGGCCGACGTCGTCGGTGCGCTCGTCCTGGCCCGTCGCGGCGAGGACGCCCGCGCGACCGCGCAGGAGAGGAAGCCCTCGGCCTGGACGCCCCCGGTGCGTTGCTGGTTCAACCCGCTGCACGACGGACGCACCACCGAGGTCACGTGGCGGGATGGCGGCCGGGAGGTGGACGTCCCGGCCTGTGCGTCGTGCGCGGAGGACGTCCGCGCCGGCAGGGAGCCCGACGACGTCCTCGACTTCATCGAGGGCGACTCGACGGTCCACTACTACCGCCTCGACCTCGGCGCGTGGAGCACGACCGGCTACGGCACCCTCGACCGCGACCTCCTCGGTGCCCTGCGGACGAGCAGGTCGCGGCGCGGCATCGCCGGTCGTTGACCGTCAGCGGACGACCCGCAGCCGCAGGCGGTGCTTCGGGCTGGTGCCGGCCTTGTTGGTGGCGGTGACCACGACCGCGTAGCGACCGGGCCGCAGGACCTGGAACCGCCCCAGTCGCGCGGTGATGAGGAAGCTGCCCCTGCCCGCCTTCACCCTGCCGGTGAGGCGCAAGGGGGTGCCTGCGGCGAGGGGTCGTACGACGACCCGCACCCGCGCCGCGGTCGAGAGCTCGAGCGTCAGCTCGGACTCGGTCGGCACCGTCCCGCGCCCGCGCGTCGCGCGGATGGTGCGGTGCTCCAGCCGGGCGCTGGTGATCGCGGGAGCGCCGAGCGCCTCCCGGCAGCGGAACGTGGCGGCGTACGTGCACCGGGTCGCGTTGCCGACGGCGTCCGTGAGCGTCACGCGGACCGGCCGCGTGCTCCTGCTCTGGTGGGTGACCGAGGTCCCGGTGGCGGTGGTGCCGTCGGCGAAGGTCCACCGGGCGGTCCGGACCTTCGACCACACGTCGTGCGCCGTGACGGAGTACGACGTCCGCGCACCGGAGTGGCGCGAGGTGATGCCGGTGACGACCGGGCCGGCGGCGTCGAGTCCGCGGGCCTGGACGATCCAGTGGGCGCCGTCGTGGCGCGACCACGCGGTGGTGGCGTTGCCGTCGGCGTCGACGACGAGGGCGGGGTTCCAGGCGTTGCCGCCCGGCTCGGAGAGGTCGACGGGGGAGGTCCAGTCGCCACGCGCCGGAAGCCTGGCCGCCTGGACCGTGCGGGCGGTGTCGCCGTCCTTCCCGGCGAGCGACCACACGGCGGTGGCGTTGCCGTCGGTGTCGACGTCGACCTGCGGGGTCCACGCGTCCTGCCCGGCTGCCGAGAGGGCGGTGCGGGCGGACCAGTCGCGACCGATGCGGCCGGTGGCTGCGGTGACGATCCACCCCGACCCGTCGTTCTCCTGCCAGACCGCGGTCGCGCGCCCCCGCGCGTCGACGGCGACCTGCGGCGTGTCGAAGGCGTCGACCCCGGGGGAGGAGAGGTTCGTGACGTTGATCCAGTCTCCTGCCGCCGGTCGCGTCGCGGTCTGCACGACGTAGCTCGCGCCGGTGAAGCCGCCCCAGACGGCCGTGGCGTTGCCCGCCGGGTCGAGGGCGACGTCGGGGGTCGTGGTCGGTGCGGCCGTGCTGGACAGGTCGACCGGTGCCGACCAGGTCCCGGCGGTCCGGGTGACGGCCTGCACGCGGCTGCCGGCGGTCCAGAGCACGGTGGCCACTCCCGAGGCGGAGACCGCGACGTCGGGGTTGCGGGCGCCTGCCTCGGAGAGGTCCTGCGGAGCGGACCACGTCCCGTCGGGCTGCCGGGAGGCTGCCTGCACGATGAACGCACGCCCGTCGAAGTGCGACCACGTGGCGGTCACGGCTCCGTCCGCACCGGCGGCGACCTGGGGGAAGTCCGGCTTCTGGCTCAGGTCCCTCGACGCGTCGGACGCGACCTCGACCGGCGGGCTCCACGAGCCGCCGATCGGCCGGGTCGAGGCGAGGACGACGCTGGAGCCGAGCTCGTTGCGGCGCCACACGACGGTGGCCGCGCCGCCCGGTTCGACGGCGACCTGCGGCTCGAAGATGCTCGGGCCCCCGGCGATGTCGACCGGAGCCGACCACGCCCCGCCCGCCGGGCGCGACGACGCCTGGACGACGAGCTGCGTGCCGTCGTAGCGCGACCACACGGCGGTGGCGTTCCCGGCCGCGTCGACCCCGACGTCCGGGGTGTGGGCGTTCTGCCCCCCGGCCGACAGGTCGACGAAGACGTTCGTGACCGGTTGCCACGTCGGGGCCGCCGCCGTGGGTGCGGCGACCAACGTCGCTCCCACCACGCTTGCGGCGACCGCCACGACCAGCTGCTGCGTGCGTCGTTCCACCTGTTCCCCCTGTTGTCCTCGCGCTCGACCGTCGCCGGATCGTGCCACGCGCGTCCGGCTCGCGCATGCGACGAGCCCAGCTCCCGAAAAGTTGCGGGGGCCCACAGCCTCGTCACAGGCCCGCGCCACGTCCGGCACAGAGCGCGCCGCCACTGTCTCCGTCGAGGCCGCCCCGCACCCCCCGTGGGGCGGCCCACCAGACGAAGCAGACGAGGAGACGCCCGTGCGCGTGGGTTGGCCCGGCAGGTGGTTGAGGACCAGGCGGAGCAGGGTGGTGGCGGCAGCCGTCGTCGCGCTCGCCGTCGCCGCGAGTGCCGGAGGATGGCTCTGGCTCCGCCCGGACGCCGAGGCGGTGGCGACGTCGACGACGCAGACCGTCTCGACCTCCACCTTCGAGCAGACGGTGACCGCGAGCGGCACGCTCCGGGCGGCGAGGAGCGAGGACCTGTCCTTCGCGGTCGCCGGCACCGTGCGTGCCGTCCTGGTCAGCGAGGGCGACCGGGTGAGGAGGGGGACGGCGCTGGCCCGCGTCGACGCCACCTCGCTCGTCGCCGCACGCACCGCCGCGCGGTCGTCGTACGACGCCGCGCTGACGCAGCTCGACGAGGACCTCGACGCCGGTGCGTCCGACGTGCAGGTGGCGGCCGACCGGTCCTCGGTCGTCGCCGCGAAGGCGTCGTGGGTCGAGGCCCGCGAGGCCGTCGACGACGCCGTCCTGCGCGCCCCGATGGCTGGGACCGTCGTCGCGCTCGACCTCGCCGTCGGCGACACCGTCGGCTCCGGCTCGAGCAGTGGCTCCAGCAGCGGGACCGGGTCGGCCGGGGGCTCGACGACCGGGTCGAACAGCACCAGCACAAGCACTGGCACCAGCACGAGCACCGCCACCAGCTCGGCCCAGGTGACCATCGCGACCACCCGTCGCTTCGCCGTCGACGCCGAGGTCGCGGCCGCCGACATCGAGGGCGTGCAGGAGGGGCTCCAGGTCGAGCTCACCGTCAGCGGCGTCGACGAGGCCGTCTACGGCACGGTCGCCTCGGTCGGCGCGGTCGCCTCCACGAACAGCAGCGGAGCTGCGGTCTTCCCGGTCGAGGTCGAGGTCACCGGCAACCGCAAGGACCTCTACTCCGGCACCTCGGCCGACCTCTCCATCGTCGTCAGCCAGCGCACCGACGTGCTCACCGTGCCCACCCGGGCGGTCGGGACGGAGGACGGCCAGGCCTACGTCACCCTCGAGGTCGACGGCAAGGAGGTGCGGCGCGACATCGAGATCGGCGAGGCCTCCGGCGCCTCCACCGAGGTCACCTCCGGCCTGGCCGAGGGGGACACCGTCGTGGTGCCCGCCTTCTCCGGCCCGGGCGCCGGCACCGGCTCGGACGACGGGGGCCAGCAGGGCTTCCCCGGCGGCACGCCACCGAGCGGGATGCCGAGCTTCCCCGGCGGCGGCCAGATGCCGGGGGCTCCCCAGTGAGCGCCATCATCGAGCTCGCCGGCGTCCGCAAGTCCTACGGCACCGGAGACGCGGAGGTCCACGCCCTGCGCGGTGTCGACGCCCGCGTCGACGAGGGGGAGTACGTCGCGGTCATCGGCCCGTCCGGCTCCGGCAAGTCGACCCTCATGCACATCCTCGGCTGCCTCGACCTGCCCAGCGGCGGGTCGTACCACCTGGCCGGCGAGGACGTCTCCGGCATGAGCGAGGAGCAGCTCGCCGACGTCCGCAACCGCCGCATCGGCTTCGTCTTCCAGCAGTTCCACCTGCTGCCGACGCTGTCGGCGATCCGCAACGTCGAGCTCCCGCTCGTCTACGCGGGGGTCCCCGCCGACGTACGACGCCAGCGCGCCGGCGCTGCCCTCGACCGGGTCGGCCTCGGCCACCGCACCGGACACCGACCGGGCGAGCTCTCCGGGGGCCAGCAGCAGCGCGTCGCCGTGGCGCGCGCCCTGGTCACCGAGCCCGCGCTCGTGCTCGCCGACGAGCCGACCGGAAACCTCGACTCGACGTCGACCCACGACGTGCTCGGGCTGCTCGACGACCTCCACGAGGCCGGCCGCACGATCGTGCTCATCACCCACGAGCACGAGGTCGCCGCCCGGGCGGGGCGCAACCTCGTCATCGACGACGGCGCGATCACCAGCGACGTACCGACAGCGCGCGCCGCGCTGGGGGTGCGGTCGTGAGCTGGGCCGAGACCCTGCGGACCAGCCTCGAGGCCGTCCGCGCGCACCGGATGCGCTCGCTGCTCACGATGCTCGGGATCGTCATCGGCATCGCGTCCGTCATCCTCACCGTCGGCCTCGGCCAAGGCGCGCAGAAGGAGGTCCGCGACCAGATCGATGCCCTGGGGCGCAACCTGCTGATCGTCTCGCCCGGCAGCAGCACCGACAGCTCGGGCATGCGCGGTGGCTTCGGCTCCGCCTCGACGCTCGACCTCGACGACGCCGCGGCGATCGCCGACGAGACGGTGGCCCCCGACGTCGCTGCCGTCGCGCCGGTCACGTCGAGCAGCTCGTCGGTCACCGCCGGCGACACGAACTGGACCACGCAGGTCTCCGGGACGACCACCTCGTGGCTCGACGTCCGGGCCCGCACGGTCGCGTCCGGGAGGTTCTTCACCTCCTCCGAGGCCGAATCGGGTGCTGACGTCGTCGTGCTCGCCTCCGACACGGCCGGGGAGCTCTTCGACCGCGGCAACCCGGTCGGCCAGACCGTGCGGGTCGGCGGCACCGAGCTCACGGTGATCGGCGTGCTGGAGGAGTCCGGCGCCTCGACGAGCGGGACGTCGAGCGAGGACGACCAGGCGGTCGTCCCCCTCGCGACCGCTGCCCGGCTCACGGGTTCGTCGTCGACGTCGCTGTCCACGATCTACGTCGAGGCCACCGACTCCACCACGCTCAGCGCGGCCTACCAGGAGGTCGAGGCGCTCCTGCTCAACCTCCACGACGTCGGGGGCTCGGACGAGGCCGATTTCACCGTCTCGACGCAGGACTCACTCGTCGAGACCGCCAACTCCACCAACGAGACGATGACCGTCCTGCTCACCGGTGTCGCGGCCATCTCGCTGCTCGTCGGCGGCATCGGCGTCATGAACATCATGCTCGTCTCGGTCAGCGAGCGCGTGCAGGAGATCGGACTGCGCAAGGCGCTCGGCGCGACCCCGTCCTCGATCCGGCGGCAGTTCCTGCTCGAGGCGTCCGTGCTCGGCCTGGTCGGCGGGTTGCTCGGGCTGGGCGTCGGCATCGTCGGAGCGCTGGTCCTGCCCTCGCTGATCGACCAGACCGTCACCGTCTCGGCGCTCGCGGCAGTGGGCGCGGTCGGCACCGCCCTCGCGCTCGGCATCGGCTTCGGCGTCTACCCCGCGGGCCGCGCCGCCCGCCTCACCCCCATCGACGCGCTCCGCAGCAGCTGAGCGCACCCGTCCGTCGTACCCCCGAACCCAGGAGAACCACGTGAACAAGCACCTCACCCTCGCCCCGGCGGCGCTCGCCGTCCTCGCCCTCTCGCTGTCCGCGTGCTCGAGCAGCAACGCCGACACGTCCGATGCCTCGTCGGCGGGGGGTGGCAGCAGCAGTACGCCGTCCGCCGGCGCCGCGCCCGACGGCGGGCCGGGCGGTGGGCAGGGTGGCGGCGTCCCCGGAGCCAGCGGCGAGGTCGCGGCCGTCCAGGGCGACGTGCTGCAGGTGCAGAGCCAGGTGTCGGGCCAGGTCGCGGTGACGCTCACCGGCTCGACCGCGATCACCACGCAGGTGCCGACCAGCCTCGACGAGCTCACCGTCGGCAGCTGCGTCGTCGTCATGGGCACGACGGCCGACGACGACTCGGCGACGGCCGCGACCACCGTCCGGGTCACCGACCCGGTCGACGGGGAGTGCACGGGCGGCTTCGGCGGAGGCGCTGGCCAGCGCCCGTCCGGCGCGCCCTCGGACGCGCCGTCCGACATGCCGAGCGACATGCCGAGCGACCTGCCGTCCGGTGGGCCGGGTGGCGCCGGCGGCCCGGGCGGGATCGTCGCCGGTGAGGTCACCGCGCTCGACGACGGCGGCTTCACCGTCGCCGCTGTCGCGATGGGCGCACCGGGGGAGGACAGCACCGACGCCACCACCTCGGACGTGTCGGTCACCGTCGACGACTCCACGACCTTCACCACCACCGAGGACGGTACGGCCGACGACATCACCGTCGGCGTCTGCGTCTCGGCGCAGGGCGAGGCCGACGACACCGGCGCCGTCACCGCCGACTCGGTCTCCGTGAGCGACCAGGTCGACGGCGAGTGCTCCGTCGGCGGATTCGGCGGGATGGGCGGCGGCATGCCCGGTGGCCCGGGCAGTTCCGGCGACTCCACCACGGACTCCAGCCAGGACTCCAGCCAGGGCGCCTCGTGAGGCGCCCTCGCGGCCGGGCCGGCTGGCTCGCCGTGGTCGGCGTCTCCGGCGTCCTCGTGGCCGGAGGCGCGACCGTGGCCACCAGCTTCGGCGCCACCACGACCGGCGACTACCGCACCGCCACCGCGGCGACCGGGTCGGTCGAGGAGCACCTCGCCCTGTCCGGCACCGTGAGTGCCAGCGGGCGCACCGACCTCGCGTTCTCCACGTCCGGCTCCGTCGCGAAGGTCCTCGTCGAGCAGGGCGACGAGGTGGAGGCCGGACAGGTCATCGCCCGCACCTCCGGCACCGAGCTGCAGCGCAGCCTGGACCGTGCCCAGGCCACGCTCGATGCCGCGAAGGCGCAGCTCGAGGCCGACATCGACGCCCAAAGCGACGCGGTCGCCTCGGCGACAGCGTCGAGCACGAGCAGCAGTACGACGACCGCGAGCACCGTTGCGGCCAGGACCACGTCGTCGCCCACGATCACCACAGTCGCCGCGCGGACGACGGCCGTCCGTACTGTCTCCGCGAGCGAGGACCCCGCCGTCCAGGCGGCGCTCGCCCAGCTGGCGGAGCAGCAGCAGGCCGTGCTCGCCGCCCAGTCCGCCGCCACGACCGCCCTGGCCACGGCGAGCACCGCGCTCGAGGCCCAGACCACGACGTGCGCCGCCGACCCGGCCGCCCAGGCCTGCGCCGACGCACTGGTCGCCGTGCAGGCCGCGCAGCAGGCGGCGGCCACCGCGCAGGAGGACCTCCAGACCGCGCTCGGCACCCTCGGCAGCACCCTCACCACCGCGATCGCCGCCGTCGACGCGGCCGCGCAGGCCGAGACCGAGACCCCGAGCGAGACCCCGACCGAGACCCCGACGGGGGAGCCGACCGAGGAGCCGACCGGGACCCCGAGCGGGTCCCCGACCGGCCAGCCGGGGCAGTCCGGAGAGCAGCCCGAGGGTCAGGCCCCGACGGGTGGCCAGCAGCAGCTGCCGAGCGGGGGCACCGAGCAGTCGACGCCCGGTGGAGCCACGAGCGGCGGCGCGTCAGGCGGTGTGGGACAGAGCGTCACCGCCGCCACCCTCGCGCAGGACCAGGCGGCGATCGACCAGGCGAAGGCGGACCTCGTGGACGCAAGGCAGGCACTGGCCGCGACCGAGCTGACCGCGCCCACGGCCGGCACCGTCCGCTCGCTCGACCTCGCCGTCGGGGACGACGTCACGGCCGGTACGACCGTCGCCGTCGTCGTGGCCGCCGGTGCGACCACGGTGGCCGCCGAGGTCGACGTCGCCGACGTGGCGTCGATCTCGGTCGGCCAGGGCGTCGACGTCACCGTCCTCGGCGCCGACGACACCGTGACGGGCGAGGTCACCTCGGTCGCGGCCGAGCCCACCAGCGGCACCACGACGTACGCCGTCGAGGTCGTCCTCGACAACGCCGACCGGACCGTCCCGCTCGGGACCCCGGCCTCGCTCGAGGTCGTCACCGCGTCGGTCGACGACGTGGTCACCGTCCCGACCTCGGCGGTCAGCACCTCGCCGACGACCAGCGTCACGGTCCTCGCGGACGGCACGACCAGCCGCCGCCAGGTGACCCTCGGCGCCCGCGGCTCGACCCGCACCGAGATCACCGACGGGCTCGAGGCCGGCGACGTCGTCGTGCTCGCCCAGGTCGACGCCGACGTGCCCGCCGGTGGCACCACGACCACCACGGGAGGCTTCGGCGGCAGCGGGTTCGGTGGCGGGCTGCCCGGGGGCGGGGGAGGGTTCAGCGGACCACCCGGAGGGTGAGGACGACCCTCAGGGGACGATCCGGAGCCGGGTGACGGCCCGGTCGGAGCCGTAGCTGTTGGCGGCCCGCACCACGACCCGGTAGCGGCCCGGGGGCAGCAGCAGGCCGTTGCGGCGCGTGGAGAGCACGAGGTGGCGCTCACCCTCCCGGACGTCCTCCACCACCCGGCGCGCGGACCGATGACCTTCCACGGGACGGATCACCAGCCTGATGCGCGTGGTGTCCCACACGTCGGCGAGCCGGAAGGACAACCGGGCTCGACGCGGTGTCGCCGCCGTGTCGCCGTACGCCGACAGGGTGCCGGGCCGCAGGCGCACGTGGTGGAGCGTCGGCTGGCTGTACGTCGGCTCCGGTGGGAAGGGGTTCGGCAGGACGTTGATCGTCGCGCTGCCCGTGCTGGCGTTCCCCGCCCCGTCGGTCACCGTGACCATCGCCTTCACGACGCCGGCGGTCCTGAGCTCGCGCGTCACGGTCGCCCCCGATGCGGTGACGCCGTCGCTGAAGAGCCAGCTCACCGACGCGATCCCTGACTCGTCGTCGTGGGCGGCGGCCGTGAACTGGACCGTCGAGTACTGGTAGGGCTGCCAGCACTCGCACCTCACCGACTCGACCACGGGAGGTGTCGTGTCGCTGGCTCTCGCCCCAGCACCGGCCGGGACGAGCGCTGCGGCGACGGCGAGCGGCAGGGCGACGGCGACCCTCATCGCACCACCTTGAGGGTCAGCTTCCTCGCGGTGCTGGATCCGGCGGCGTTCGTGGCGACGGCGGTGACCTTCCACGTCCCGACGGTGAGACGCTTCTTCTTCCCGATCTTCGCGGTGAGGGTGAAGGTGTTCCTCCCGGCCCGAAGGTTCTTCGTCAGTCGCAGCGGCTTCTTCACGCCCTTCTTCTTGAAGGTCAGGGTGAGCTTCGACGCGGTCGTGACGGTGACGGTGACCTTCGCCCTGCGGTCCTTCTTCGGTCCGGTGAGGTGGATGGTGCCTGGCCTGAGCTTCAGCCCCGACACCGCCGGCCGCGCCGGCGCGGCGGCTGGTGCTGCTCCGACGGTGGCGGTGCTCGAGCGGCTGGTGGTGTTGCCGACGGCGTCGGTGACGGTGGCGGTGACGGTGTAGGTGCCGGGCGCTGTCCAGGTGTGCGAGACCGAGGCGCCGGATGCGGTGGTTCCGTCGCCGAAGGACCAGGTGGTGCCGGCGACGGCCGACCAGACGTCGTACGCCGACAGCGACAGGTTGACAGGCTGGCCGGCGGTCGCAGTGGCTGGAACGGCGAACCCGCCCACGACGGGACCTGCGGCATCGAGCCCGGCCACCTGCACCCGGTAGCGCCCGGTGTCGGGCAGGTAGTGGAACCAGGCGACGGACGCATTGCCCCAGGGGTCCACGACGGCGTCCGGTTCGACCGTCTCCCCGTCGAAGGCCGACACGGGCGAGCCGGCGCTCCAGGCCGCGCCGGGGTGCCGGAGCGCCGCTTGCACCTGGGTCGTGACACCAGGTCCGGCCAGCGTCCAGACGGCGACCGTGGTCCCGTCGCGACCGACGGCCAGGTCAACAAGTCCCTTCGTGGACCCGACGGGCGAGATCGTCTCGGGGACGGCCCAGCCCCCGCCCGGTGCGCGCGTGGCCGCGACCGCGCGTGTGTCGCCGCCGATGAGCTGGGTCCAGACCGCCGAGGCGTTCCCGGAGGTGTCGAGGCCGACGATGGGGCCGGCGAAGACGTCAGAACCGGGCTTGGACAGCGTTGTCGCGATGGACCACGGGCCGCCAGCCTGTCGAGAGCTGGCCTGCACGCGCAGGTTGCTGCCGTCGGACCGCGTCCACACCACGACGGCGGAGCCGGCCTGGCCCGCTGCGACCCGGGGTCGCGCCGCTCCATGGCCGGCTTCGGACAGGGTCGCCGGGATCGACCAGTCCCCGCCGGCAGGACGCGACGAGGCCTGGGCCAGGGAGTACGACCCGTCGTAGCGCGTCCACGCGGCGGTGAACGTGCCGCCGGCATCGACTGCGATGGCGGGGGAGATGGCATCGCCGCCGACCTCGCTGAGCGTGACTGGTGTGGTCCAGGTGCCGCCGACGGCGTGGGTGCTCGCCTGGATACGAATCGTGGCACCGTCGGACCGAGACCAGACGACGGCGGCCGTCCCTGAGTCGTCGATGGCCACGCGGACCCCGTTGGCGGACTGGCCTGCAGCAGACAACGTCTCGACGGGGGACCAGGCGCCATCGGGGGTCCTGGTGGTGACCTGGACCCGATCACGGCCCCCGTCGCTCCTGTACCAGGCGGCGACGGCGCCGCCCCGGGCGTCTACCTCGACCTGCGGGGTGTAGGCGTGCTGACCGGCCTGCGACAAGGTGACGGGAGCCGACCACGACCCGCCTGCCGGCCGCTGGCTCGTGGTCACGAGGTAGTGCGTGCCGTTCGTCTGCGTCCAGACAGCTGTCGTGGTGCCCGATGCGTCGACTGCGAGCTTCTGGCCCACAGCGTCGGAGCCGGCGGAGAGAGTCACGGGCGGGAGCCATGTCTCAGCCGCCTGGGCAGGCGCGACCAGTGCGGCCCCGGCCAGCAGAAGCGCACCACCCAGGACGACGGAGCCGATCCGCTTGCGCCTCATCGGACCACCTTCAGGGTCAGCTTCTTCGCGGTGCTGGATCCGGCGGCGTTCGCTGCGACGGCGGTGACCTTCCACGTCCCGACTGTGAGGCGCTTCTTCTTCCCGATCTTCGCGGTGAGGGTGAAGGTGTTCCTCCCGGCCCGAAGGTTCTTCGTCAGCCGCAGCGGCTTCTTCACGCCCTTCTTCTTGAAGGTCAGGGTGAGCTTCGACGCGGTCGTGACGGTGACGGTGACCTTCGCCTTGCGGTCCTTCTTCGGTCCGATGAGGTGGATGGTGCCTGGCCTAAGCTTGAGCTTGCCGAGGGTCGGAGCTGCCACCTGCGCTGCGGTCACGGTGGCCGTGCTCGAGCGGGTGGTGGTGTTGCCGACGGCGTCGGTGACGGTGGCGGTGACGGTGTAGGTGCCGGGAGCGGTCCAGGTGTGCGAGACCGAGGCCCCGGATGCGGTGGTGCCGTCGCCGAAGGACCAGGTGGTACCGGCGACGGCCGACCAGACGTCGTACGCCGTCAGCGACAGGCTGGTGGGCTGACCGACCGTGGCCGTGGCGGGAGCGGTGAAGCCCGTGATGACCGGGCCTGACACGTCCAGGGCGGACGCGCGAATGCGGTAGCTGGGCGCACCGTCGTCCTTGTCGCCCCAGGTCACGACGGCGTTGCCCGCGGGATCGACACCCGCGGCCGAGATGGTGGGGGTGCCGCTCGAGAGACGGACCGGAGCCCGCCAGGAGCCGTCGCCCGTGCGCGTCGAGGCCTGTGCCTGCGACTGGTCGGTCCCGGAGAGCAACCAGGTCACCACCGTGTGCGCTCCACGGCTGGCGACGGCGGGATACAGACCGTTCTGGCCTGCCACGGAGATCGCCGTGCCGGGGGTCCAGAGACCGTCCGGGCGGCGGATGCTGACCTGGATCCGGTAGTTGGCGCCGACGAGCTGCGACCACGCCACCGTGACGACACCGGCCGCGTCCACGGCCGCCGCCGGACCACCGAAGACGTTCTGGTCGGGGTCGGAGATGTTGACCGGGATGGACCAGCCCGAGCCCTGAGGCCGACTGGTTGCCTGGATGCGCGGACTGGCGCCGTCCGAGCGGATCCAGAGGGCCGTGGCGGTCCCGTCGTCGGCGACGGCGACGGTGGGCGCGGACGCGCTCTGGCCCGCATCGGAGATGGTGGACGCCACCGTCCAGTCGCCGTCCGGGGCGCGGGTGCTGCTCTGCACCCGGTAGTTCGCGCCGTCCGAGCGGCCCCAGACGGCGGTCAGCCGCCCGGTGCCGTCGACTCCCACGCTCGGCTGGCGGGCCGCGTTGCCGGCCTCGCTGAGCGTGGTCGGGGTGCTCCAGGCGCCGTTCGCGCCCCGCGAGCTCGCCTGCACGCGCCGGTTGGTCCCGTCACTCCTGACCCACAGGACGGTGGCGCGTCCGGTCCGGTCGATCGTCACGGAGGGGGACGACGCGCCCTGGCCCGCTTCGGACAAGGTCTCGGCCGCCGACCACCCACCGGAGGCGCCGCGCACGCTGGCCTGGATCCGCGACGTCGTGCTGGGCCCGGACTCCCAGACCGCCACGAGGTCGCCCCGGTCGTTGGCGGCCAGCTGCGGTGCGACCGCGGCGCCGACGTCGCCGGACAGCGCGACTGCGGCGGACCACGCGCCCGCTGCCGGACGTGAGCTCGCCCGGACCACGTAGGTGGTGCCGGACTTGCTGACCCAGACCGCGGTGGCGTTGCCGGCCGCGTCGACCTCCACGACCGGGTTGTAGCTGTCCACGTCGGCGTCCGACAAGTAGGTCGCCGGGAGCCAGGTCTCCACGGCCACGGCAGCCGGCGTGACGAGCGCGGCGGCGGCGAGCGCAAGCACCGTGGCGACCGAGATCGATGCGACGCGCGCCCGCCTCATCGGACCACCTTCAGGGTCAGCTTCTTCGCGGTGCTGGATCCGGCGGCGTTCGTGGCGACGGCGGTGACCTTCCACGTCCCGACGGTGAGGCGCTTCTTCTTCCCGATCTTCGCGGTGAGGGTGAAGGTGTTCCTCCCGGCCAGAAGGTTCTTCGTCAGTCGCAGCGGCTTCTTCACGCCCTTCTTCTTGAAGGTCAGGGTGAGCTTCGACGCGGTCGTGACGGTGACGGTGACCTTCGCCTTGCGGTCCTTCTTCGGTCCGGTGAGGTGGATGGTGCCGGGCCTGAGCCCCAGCCTCGACACCGCCGGCCGCGCCAGCGCGACGACCACGGTGCCGGTGCGGGTCGAGGAGTTGCCGACCGCATCGGTGACGGTGACCGCGACGGGGTAGGTGCCCGGCCCGGTGTAGGTGTGGCTCGCCGCGGCCCCCGTCGCGGTGCTGCCGTCGCCGAAGGCCCAGGCAACGGAGGCGACCGACGACCATGCGTCGGTCGCGGTCACCGAGAAGGCGGCCGCGGCGCCTGCCTGTGCGTTCGTCGGCAGGCTCAGACCGGTCACGCGCGGACCCGCGACGTCGAGGGCGCGGGCGTGCAGCGTGTCCGCGCCGTCGTACTGCCGCCACCCGACCAGCACGTCGCCGTCGGGGGCGAGGGAGGCGTCGATGGGCGTGCGCACCGGAGCGCCGGAGGTGTTGCTGAGGTCAGTGGTGCTGCTCCAGGTGCCGCCTGTCGGACGTGTGCGGGCCTGCACCACGGTGGGGTCCATCACCCCGAGGCCCCACACGAGGGTGGCGTTGCCGGCCGGCGTCACCACGACCTCGGGCGAGGTGGCGTTGACCCCGTCGGCGGTGAGCGCCTCGGGAGTCGACCACGCACCACCCTGCTGACGGACCGACGCCTCGACGACGTCGCCCGCCCCGCGGTCGCGTGCCCAGGTGGCGTACGCCGTGCCCTGGCCGTCGATGGCCAGGCTCGGGAGGCCGGCATTGGCCGCGGAGAGGTCCACGGGGCTGCTCCAGGTGCCCGTGGCGCCGGCCCGGGTGGCCGACCGGACGAAGTAGCCGGAGTTCCCCCAGGCGACCACGGCGCCGCCGCCCGGCGCGACACCCACCTGCGGGTAGTACCCGACCTCCCCGTCGGGCGAGAGGTTGGCCGGGGTCGACCACGACCCGTCGGTGTCGCGGACGGAGACCTGCACCTGGTAGCCGCCGTTCTGGAACCGGGTCCAGGCCACGGTGGCACGTCCGGCGGCGTCGAAGTCGACGTCCGCCAGGGTGGTGACGGCACCCCCGGCGCTGAGGTCGCGGACCGGCGACCAGGCGTCGCCGGAGAGTGTCGACGACTGCACGACCAGGGCGCGCGACCACACGGCGGTCACCCGGCCGGCGTCATCGACCGCGATCGTCGCCCAACCCGCCGAGGCGCCGGGTGCGGACAGCTGCGTCGGCGCGCTCCACGTCCCGGCGGGGGACCTTGTCGACGTCTCCACGACGCTCGTCCCGCCCACCGACCGCAGCCACAGCGCGACCCAGGAGCCGTCGGGCCGCGCCACCACGTCGGCGTACAGCACACCGGGGGCGAGGGCGGTCAGCGTCACGGGGGCCGACCACGCGCCGCCGGCCGGGCGTGCGGCGCTGCGCACGAGGCTGCCCGACCCGGTGTCCTGCACCCAGAGCGCGACGGCGTCGCCGGTGGGACCGAGCGCGACGCGCGACTCGCGCACGGCCTCGCCGGTCGGCGAGACCGTGGTGTCGGCCTGCCACGTCGGGGCCGCCGGCGCGGCGGCCGGGACCAGCAGGGAGGCGAGGACGACCAGCGAGGTGGTCGTGCCGAGGCGGGCGAGGCGGATGTTCATCGTCTGACCTGTCGGTGCGCAGGGGGCCCGGACGCGCACATGGACGAGCCCCCGAGCCGGCGTGCGCCCCCGTGACGCCCGCTGCCCCGACGGTCGGCGAGGTGGCGCGCGGTGGCAAGAGTGGTAGCACGGGGGACTAGACCACTGACGCGGGAGGCGGCTGGTTGAATCGGGGCATGCCACGCCTCGATCTCTCCGCCGACGTCGTCGCGCTCACCCGCCAGCTGGTCGACATCGAGTCGGTGAGCCACCACGAGGAGGAGATCGCCGACGCCGTCGAGTCCGCCCTCCGGACGCTGCCGCACCTCGCGGTGACACGGCGCGGGCACACGATCGTGGCCAGCACGGACCTCGGCCTCGGCGAGCGCGTCGTGATCGCCGGGCACCTCGACACGGTGCCGCTCAACGACAACCTCCCGGCCCGGCTCGAGGACGGCATCCTGCACGGTCTCGGCACCTGCGACATGAAGGGCGGCGACGCGGTGATGCTCAAGCTCGCCGCCGACGTGACGGCGCCCAACCGCGACCTCGCCTTCATCTTCTACGAGGCGGAGGAGGTCGACTCGGTCTTCAACGGTCTGCGCAAGCTCACCGAGTCCGACCCCGACCTGCTCCAGGCCGACTTCGCCATCCTCATGGAGCCCAGCAACGCCGCGATCGAGGCCGGCTGCCAGGGCACGATGCGCGTCGACGTCCGCACCACCGGCGAGCGCGCGCACAGCGCGCGGAGCTGGAAGGGCGTCAACGCCATCCACCTCGCCGGGCCGGTCCTGGCCCGCCTCAACGACTACGTCGCCCGGCAGCCCGAGATCGACGGCCTGACCTACCACGAGGGCCTCAACGCGACGGGCATCCGCGGCGGCGTCGCCGGCAACGTCGTACCCGACGAGTGCGTCGTCGAGGTCAACTTCCGCTTCGCCCCCGACCGCAGCGAGGCCGACGCCGAGGCGTTCGTCCGCGACTTCTTCGAGGGGTACGACGTCACGGTGACCGACCTGGCCGCCGGGGCCCTCCCCGGCCTCGACCGCCCGGCAGCGAAGGCGTTCGTCGACGCGGTCGGGGGAGGGGTCGCTCCCAAGTTCGGCTGGACCGACGTCGCGCAGTTCACCAAGCTCGGCATCCCGGCGGTCAACTTCGGCCCCGGCGACCCGATGTTCGCCCACAAGCAGGACGAGCACGTCCCCACCGAGCACGTCGAGCGCTGCGAGCGCATCCTCAAGGAGTGGCTGTCATGAGCGGGTCCACCGCCTCGCACCCGGAGCCGGCCGACCGGATGAAGGGGCCGGTGATCGAGCGTCGCGGCCAGGTCACGGAGGGCTCCACCACCGACCAGCGCCTGCTCGACTCGCGCGGCCCGACCGACTGGGTCCACACCGACCCGTGGCGCGTGCTGAGGATCCAAGCGGAGTTCGTCGAGGGCTTCGGCGCGCTGGCCGAGCTCGGCCCGGCAATCGGTGTCTTCGGCTCTGCCCGCACGAGGCCCGACCACCCGCACTACGCCGTCGCCGAGGAGGCGGGCCGCAAGCTGACCGAGGCCGGCTTCGCGGTCATCACCGGCGGCGGGCCCGGTGCGATGGAGGCCGCCAACAAGGGGGCGTGCGAGGCCGGCGGGGTGAGCGTCGGGCTCGGCATCGAGCTGCCCTTCGAGTCGGGCCTCAACCAGTGGGTCGACAAGGGGATCAACTTCCGCTACTTCTTCGCCCGCAAGACGATGTTCGTGAAGTACTCCCAGGGCTTCGTCGTGCTGCCCGGCGGACTCGGCACGCTCGATGAGCTGTTCGAGGCGCTCACCCTCGTGCAGACGCAGAAGGTCACGTCCTTCCCGATCGTGCTGATCGGCACCGACTACTGGTCGGGCCTGCTCGGCTGGCTGCGCGGGACCGCGCTCGCCGACGGCAAGATCAACGCCTCCGACCTCGACATGATGGTGCTCACCGACGACGTCGACGAGGCCGTCGCGATCATGGTCGCCGCGCGGGAGGACGGACGATGACCTGGCTCTTCGCGATCCTCGTCGTGCTCGCGATGGGCGGTGTGGCCCTCGTGGCCTCCGGCCGCGGCGGGTCGATGGCGCCGGCGTACGACGACCGCCCCGACGTGGTGCTGCCCACCGACCGCCCGATCGGGGCGGAGGACCTGCGCACCGTCCGGTTCCCGCTCGCGGTGCGCGGCTACCGGATGTCCGACGTCGACGCCCTGCTCACGCGGCTCGCGACCGAGCTCGAGGACGCGCGCTCCGAGGAGGGTCCGGACGCCGGTCGGGACGCCGGTCCGGGCGCCGGGGTCGACTCGTCTGGCGACGCGCCGAACGTCTAGGGCAGACTGCCGCGTCATGTCGTTCCAGATCGTCGTGTGGATCCTCACGGCCCTCGCGGCTGTGGCGATCGTGCTGACCCGCCTCCGCCTCAGCGGCGACGCATCGGCGGGCCAGTTCTCGATCAGCCGACGCCTGCCCGTCGCGCACTTCGTGTTCGGCACGGTCGCGCTGGTCCTGTGGCTCGGCGTCCTGGTGTCGCCGGAGGACACCTTCACCGGCGGCCCGCTGTTCGGCATCCTCGCGATCGCGTGCTGGTGGATCACCGCCGTGCTCGGCCTGCTCGTCCTGGCCCGGTGGCTGCCCTCACGCGGCCGCCACGTCCCCGACGCCGAGGGCGACAGCTGGAGCGACGGCCCCGGCCTGTCCCTGCTGGCCCACCTGGGCATGGTGGTCGGCGTGCTGGTCTTCACCTACGCCTACCTCACGGCCGCGGTCTGATGCGGCGCCTGCTGGTCGGCCTGCTCGCCGCGGCGGGCGTGCTCACCGGCAGCGTCGCGGCTCCCGGCCCGGCGACGGCGGTCGAGGCCGGTCCCGGTGACCGTCCCGCCGTCGTGGAGGTGCGCACGATCGGCACGTCGGTGCAGGGCCGCCCGATCCGGGCGTGGCGGCTCGGCGAGCCGGGCAGGCGGCGGATCGTCCTCATCTCCACGATGCACGGCAACGAGCCGCACACCCGCCGGATCCTCGAGACGCTCCGCGACGGCCGCCGCATCACGGGCGTCGACCTCTGGGTGATCCCGACCTACAACCCCGACGGGCTCGCGCGCGGCACCCGGCGCAACGCCCGCGGCGTCGACCTCAACCGCAACTTCCCCTACCGCTGGGCCGACCTCGACGGCAGCTACGAGTCCGGCCGCCGCCCCGGGAGCGAGCCCGAGACCCGCGCGGTGATGGCGTTCCTCACCGACGTCGACCCGATGCGGGTGATCAGCTTCCACCAGCCCCTCAACGGCGTGGACACCGACACCAAGGACCCGCGCTTCGCCCGCCGGCTGGCCCGCGCGCTCCGCCTGCCGCGGACGCGGCTCGACTGCGGCAGCCTGTGCCACGGCACGATGACGATGTGGTTCAACCACGAGTTCCGGGGCGCCGCCCTGACCGTGGAGTACCCCGGCCGCCCCTCCCGCCACCGGATGGTGGTCGCGGCGCCGCGCCAGCTCCTCGGCGCGCTCCACGCGCACCGCGGCCGGGAGAAGTAGCCGGGCCTACCTGCCCCGGAAGACCGGCTTCTCCTTCGCGACGAACGCGTCGACCGCGGCGAGGTGGTCGGCCGTACCGCCCGTGAGCGCCATCTTCTTCGCCTCGAAGGCGAGGGCGAAGTCGAGCGGCTGCGCGGCGGAGTACGCCACCGCCTGCCGGATGCTGCCGTAGGCCACGGTCGGGCCGGCGGCGAGGCGCGCCGCGAGCTCGGCGACGGCGGCGGGGAGCTCGTCGGCCGGGACGACCTGCGTGGCCAGTCCGAGCTCGAGCGCCTCCTGCGCGGAGACGGTGCGCGGGAAGTAGAGGAGATCCATCGCCTTGGCGGTGCCGACCAGGCGGGGCAGCGTCCAGCTCGAGCCGGTGTCGCACGAGAGCGCGACGCCGGCGAAGGAGGTGTTGTAGCCGGCCGAGTCGACGAGGATCCGGAAGTCGGCGGCGAAGGCCAGGCTGGCGCCGGCTCCCGCTGCGACGCCGTTGACGGCGGCGATGACCGGCTTCGGCATCGTCGCGAGCGCCTGCACGATCGGGTTGTAGTGCTGCGTGACGGTGTCCGAGAGCGGGATGTCGGCGTCGCCCTTCAGGCCCGCGAGGTGCTCCTTGAGGTCCTGGCCCACGCAGAAGGCCTTGCCGCTGCCGGTGAGCACGACGCAGCGCACCTCGGCGTCGTCGGCGACCTGCTGCACGGTGTCGCGCAGGAGCTCCTTCGTCGCGACGTCGAGGCCGTTCATCGCCTCCGGCCGGTTGAGGGTGATGGTGGCGACCGAGTCGGTGACGTCGAGGAGAACGGGTGCGGTGGTGGGATCAGCCATGAGGGGCAGTCTGCCGGAACCTTGACGCACATCGGTGCGCCCCTGTGGTGCCGATCACGCGGCTCATGAGGGATACTGGACGTCGTACGACGCCGATCGGGGCGGCCAGCGACATCCAGCCGCCTCGATTCGCATGTGAAGAGCCTCCATCCCGAACCGATGGCTGAACAGGAAGAGGTGCGCCGATGGCCGCCATGAAGCCCCGCACGGGCGACGGACCGCTCGAGGTGACCAAGGAGGGCCGCGGCATCGTGATGCGCGTCCCGCTCGAGGGTGGTGGGCGCCTGGTGGTCGAGCTGAACGCCGATGAGGCGACGGCTCTCGGAGACGCCCTCAAGGACGTCGTCGGCTGATCGTGGCCATCGCACAGCTGCCGACCCAGGTCTCACCTCCCGAGTTCGCGCTCTCTCCCGCGCTGCCCCACCAGGTCGGCGGCGCGGAGGTCTGGGCGTTCCCGGTCCTGCCGGGCGACGACGGGCCGCTGCTCGGCCCCGGCGCCGACGAGGCGTCCGAGGCGCTCGGGACCGACCTGCTCGCGGCGGTCGAGGCCGCCCGAGCGACCGGTCGCACCGGTGAGGTGACCACCGTCCCGGTGTCGGCGGCTGACGACGACGTGAGCCTGGTGCTCCTCGTCGGCGTGGGCGACGCCACCGTGACCGACTTCCGGCGTGCGGGCGCAGCCGTCGCCCGGGCCGCGAAGGACCGGGTCAGCGTCGTCACCTCGATCGCCGCCATCGCACCCGACGAGGGCCTCGCCGCCTTCGTCGTCGGGGCGATGCTCGGCTCGTTCTCCTTCCACTGGCGCTCGAACGGACCGAAGGAGCACCCGGTCGCGCGCATCGTGCTCGCCGACGTCAGCGACGACGGCGCGGCCGACGACGCGCTCGCCCGGGCCATCGCGCTCGGCGGGGCCGGCTGGCGCTCCCGGGCGCTCGCCACGGTCCCGGCCAACCTCAAGACGCCCGCGTGGCTGGCCGACCAGGCAGTGGAGGTCGGCGAGGCCGCGGGCCTCGACGTCACCGTCTGGGACGCGGAGCGACTCCGCGCCGAGGGGTTCGGCGGGATCCTGGCCGTCGGCGGCGGCTCGGTCAACGAGCCGCGGCTGATCCGGATGGACTACACGCCGAAGGGCGCCTCCAAGAAGGTGCCGACCGTCGTGCTCGTCGGCAAGGGCATCACCTTCGACAGCGGCGGCCTCGACATCAAGCCCAGCGAGGGCATGCTGACGATGAAGCGCGACATGAGCGGCGGTGGCGCCGTGATCGCGGCGATGGCGGCTCTGCGCGACGTCGACTGCCCGGTGCGCGTGGTCGGGCTCGTGCCCGCCGCGGAGAACTCCGTGAGCGGCTCCGCTATGCGACCCGGCGACGTGATCACCCACTTCGGGGGTCGCACCTCCGAGGTCAACAACACCGACGCCGAGGGCCGCCTCGTCCTCGCCGACGCCATGGCCTACGCCGTGTCCGAGATCGGGCCCGCCGCGATCCTCGACATCGCCACCCTCACCGGGGCGATGAAGGTGTCGCTGGGCCAGTGGACCGGCGGCTTCTTCGCCAACCACGAGGCGCTTGCCGAGCAGGTCGAGGCCGCTGCGTCGTCCTCCGGTGAGCTCGTCTGGCGGATGCCCCTGGTCGCCGACTACGAGGAGAAGGTGTCCTCACGCATCGCCGATGGCGACAACGCAGCCGGCGGCGCGGGCGCGATCACCGCGGCGCTGTTCCTCCAGCACTTCGCCGGTGACGTCCCGTGGGCGCACATCGACTTCGCCTCGGCGGCCGAGTCTCCGGCCGACCGCAACGAGTGGACGGCCGGCCCCAGCGGCTGGGGTCCGCGGCTCCTGCTCGCCTGGCTCGGCTCCGACGACCCGTTGGCCGGCATCGCCTGAGGCTGAGGCCGGGACCCGCCGTCCGGGCGGCGACCCGCTCCCGATGCTTCACCATGGGATGTCGGGGAGCACCACACTTCCCACGGTCAACTGCATGAGGGAAGTGCGGGTTCGGCGACATCCCATGGTGGAGCGACGCCAGGCGCGGGGTCAGGCCTCCTCGGGCGCCCACTCCTTCTTGGCGGCCAGCAGGCCGTCGCCGACGGGGAGCAGGACCGGCACGAGGGCGTCGTGCTCGAGGATCGCGCGGCCGAGGTCGCGGATGGTGACGGTCTCCTCGTCGCGCTGGGCCGGGTCGGCGACCCGGTCGTGCCAGAGCGCGTTGTCGAAGACCACCACGCCGCCGGGGCGCAGCAGCCGCAGCGCCTCCTTGAGGTAGGCGGCGTACTCGCGCTTGTCGCCGTCGCAGAACACGAGGTCGTAGTGACCGTCGGTCAGGCGCGGCAGCACGTCGAGCCCGGCGCCGGCGATCGTGCGGGCGCGGTTGGGAGGGATGCCGGCCTCGGTGAACGTCTCCTTCGCGAGGCGCTGGTGCTCGGCCTCGATGTCGACGGTCGTCAGCACGCCGTCGGCGCGCATGCCGCGCAGCAGCCACAGGCCGGAGACGCCCGTCCCGGTGCCGATCTCGACCACCGCGCGCGCGTCGAGCACGGATGCGAGGAAGCGGAGCGCCGCACCACCGCCCGACCCGATCGGCGTGACGCCGACCTCCTCGGCACGGCTGCGGGCTGCGGCGAGGATCTCGTCCTCGGCCACGAACGACTCGGCGTAGGACCAGCTCGCGGGCTTGATCGGCGTGGTGGTGGGCACGAGCGCGACTCTATCGCGGGGAACACTGGCGCCACCTCGCTCGTTGGACTGCTCAGCGGGCACCCGCCCGACGCCGGTTTCTTGGGCGGAGCGCATGGGGTTCACAGGGAACTCTCAGGCGCGCTACCTAGCGTCAGGAAGGACAGCGAACCGTTGCAGCTGCGGTCGAGGAAGACGAGTCAGGGAGACTCCGTGGGCGAGCAGGTCGACACCCGGGTGGACGCCGCAGGGCCCGCCGCCGTCCCGACGTGGGACGAGGTCGTCGAGCAGCACTCCGACCGCGTCTTTCGCCTGGCCTACCGGCTCACCGGCAACCGACCCGACGCCGAGGACCTCACCCAGGAGGTCTTCGTCCGGGTGTTCCGCTCCCTCGACACCTACACGCCCGGCACCTTCGAGGGCTGGCTCCACCGGATCACGACCAACCTGTTCCTCGACGGCGCCCGTCGCAAGCAGCGGATCCGCTTCGACCCGCTCTCCGACGAGCGCGCCGCCCGGCTGACCAGCCCGGCGCCGGCGCCCGAGCTCGCGGTGGCCGAGCAGACCTTCGACGACGACATCGAGACCGCCCTCGCCACGCTCCCGCCCGACTTCCGCGCGGCCGTGGTGCTATGTGACGTCGAGGGCCTGAGCTACGAGGAGATCGCCGAGATCATGGGTGCCAAGCTCGGCACCGTACGCTCCCGCATCCACCGCGGTCGCACGATGCTCCGCAAGGCCCTCGCGCACCGGGAGCCGGTCGCCGGCAGCGAGCGCTACCGGGGAGCGGTGTCCTGATGAGCCACCTCGGATCCCGCGTCAGCGCACTCCTCGACGGCCGGCTCGCGCCGGAGGAGGAGGAGCGCTGCTGGAACCACGTCCACGCCTGCCACGCCTGCCGCGACCTCGTCGAGGAGGAGGGCTGGGTGAAGACCCAGCTCGCGCAGCTCTCGTTCGGCGCGTGCGAGTCGCAGCCGTCCCACGACCTGAAGTCGGCGCTGCTCGGCCAGTGCCCCTCGAGCCAGCCCGGCGCCGGCTCCGCGCTGGCGGCCCCCCAGTTCCCGACGAGCCAGCATCGTGCCCGGCGTGGCCTGGTCGCGATCGGCGGTGGCGCTGCGAGCGCCTGTGTCGTCGGCGTCCTGGCCCTCGGCGTCGCGGGCTCCCCGCGGGTCGAGCCCCGCCCGCCGGCCACCGACCTGAGCCGCCCCGTCGGCCCGATCGCGCCCGCGATCAACGTGGAGGACCGGTCCGCGCGCCGCCCGGCCTCACCCTCCCGGACGCCCCTGGCTGAGCAGCTGGTGGCGTTTCGGGAGAAGATTGCTCCGTGACCGACGAGCACAGGCCAGACGAGCAGAGCGACCTCCCGGCGGACGAGCCCACCCAGCCGCTCGCCGGCTGGCGGCCCGCCGAGCCCGCGCCTGAGCCTGCCCACGAGCCGGCACCCGACCTGACGACCGATTCCGTCGCGGAGCCCGAGCCTGCGCCCGAGCCTGCCGCCCAGCCGCAGGGGCAGGCCTACGGGTCCGGCCCGGAGACGGTCGCCAGTGCTGATCCCGGTGCTGATCCCGGTGCCGACGACCCGGAGCCCGCCGACGACGCGATGCTCGCCGGCCCGCCGCCGTACGCAGCCCGCTTCGGCGAGGAGCCCACGCAGCCCCAGCAGGTGCAGCCGCACCCGACGACCCCGATGCCGGTCCAGGGCCCGCAGGGACCGTTCGGCCCGCCGCCGCCCCAGGGTCCGGGTGGCCCGGGCTGGTTCGGCCCCGGCCCGTACCCGCCTCGTCCCGCCTACGCCCAGCCCGTGCCCCGCAGGACCCCGCTCTGGCTGTGGCCCGCGGTGGCGTCGGTGGCGCTCGTCGTCGGCGTGCTCGGCGGCCTGGCCGGGGGAGCGCTGCAGGACGAGCTCGCGTCGCAGCGCGGCACCAACAGCAGCGGCCTCGGCGGCGTACGCACCCAGACGGCGGCACCGCTCGAGGCCGACAACGGCTCCGTGGCAGCCGTCGCCCAGGCGCTCCTGCCGAGCACGGTGCAGATCGTGGCCGAGTTCGACGGCCAGGCCGCCGGCGCCACCGGGTCGGGCTTCGTGCTCGACCGCGACGGGCACGTCGTCACCAACAACCACGTCGTGGCCTCCGCCGCCTCCGACGACGGGCCGATCGTGGTGATCGACCAGGCCGGCACCCGCCACGAGGCGACCATCGTGGGACGCAGCTCGGTCTACGACCTCGCCGTCCTGGCCGTCACGGACGCCGGTGACCTCGAGCCCGCCGCGCTCGGCGCCTCGCAGGTGCTGCACGTCGGTGACCCGGTCGTCGCGTTCGGCGCTCCGCTGGGCCTCAGCCAGACGGTCACCTCGGGCATCGTCAGCGCCCTCAACAGGCCGGTCACCACCTCCGGTGAGTCCGACGACGACTCCTCCTACATCAACGCCGTCCAGACCGACGCCGCGATCAACCCCGGCAACTCCGGTGGTCCGCTGGTCAACCTCGCCGGGGAGGTCGTCGGCGTGAACTCCGCGATCGCCACCACGGGCGGCGCGACCGCCGAGTCGGGCAACATCGGCGTCGGCTTCGCGATCCCGATCGAGCAGGTCCGCACCACCGTCGACCAGATCCTCAGGACGGGCGAGGCGCGCTACCCCGTGATCGGCGCCCAGGTGCAGACCGGCGGCCAGGCCGACTCGGTGGGCGCGACCATCACCGAGGTCCAGGCGGACACGCCTGCCGCGCGGGCCGGGCTCGAGGCCGACGACGTGATCGTGGCGGTCGACGACCAGCCGGTGCAGGACGGCAT
Organism: Nocardioides exalbidus; assembly: GCF_900105585.1. Classification (NCBI taxonomy): domain Bacteria; kingdom Bacillati; phylum Actinomycetota; class Actinomycetes; order Propionibacteriales; family Nocardioidaceae; genus Nocardioides; species Nocardioides exalbidus. The sequence goes on along the minus strand of NZ_FNRT01000002.1, from coordinate 243,093 downwards.
CGCCCTCATCGTCGCGATCCGGACCCACCTGCCCGGCGAGGTCGTCGAGATGTCGGTGCTGCGCGGCGGCGAGGAGCGCGTCGTCGAGGTCGAGCTCGACGGCAAGGTCGGCTGAGCCGACTCCGCGGGACCGGCGTCAGTCGCTCTCGACGTCGGCCTCGACGAACGGGTGCTGGTCGACGAAGGCCTTGGTGTCGGCGTACATCCGCTGGATGAAGTCCTCCAGCTGCGAGCGCTCGACGCGCCACTGGCCACGCCCCCCGATCTTGATGGCAGGCAGGTCGCCGCGACGGACCAGCGCGTAGACCTGCGCGCTCGAGGTGTTGAGAACCTCGGCGACGTCGGTGAGCGTCAGGAAGCGGGGGTCGTCGGCCATGGCCCAATCGTGCCACCGACGCAGGTGCCGCGCCGTCACCCGGGTCCGGCCCTGTGGAGGAGGACCCCTGTGGAGAAGCAGGTGTCAACTCGGCCCTGACGGGCAATGATGTCCCGCGTGTCTCGGATCCCGTCCCGTCCCGCGCGCGAGGTCGACGTGCCCGCCGCCGTCCGCACCCGCTCGCCCGGCTGGCGCGACCCACGCCTGTGGGTCGGCATCGTGCTCGTGACCGGCTCGGTGGTGGCCGGTGCGCGCATCCTGTCGTCGGCCGACGACATGACCCCGGTGTGGTCCGCCTCGTCCGACCTGGTCGTCGGGCAGACGATCACGGCCGACGACCTCCGGGCGACCAGCGTCCGCTTCGGCGACAGCGCCGACCACGACCGCTACCTCCCCGTCGACGAGGAGCTGCCCGCGGCGCTGACGCTGACCCGGCCGCTCGCGGCCGGTGAGCTGGTGCCGGCCGCTGCCCTGGGTGAGGCCGGTGACGACGACACCGTCTCCCTGTCCATCTCGGTGGCCACCGAGCACGTCCCCACCGACCTCACCCGGGGCTCGCGCGTCGACGTGTGGGTGGTCGACGACCGGATCGCCGGCGGGCGCGGGTCGCGCCCCGCGGCGGAGCTGGTGCTCGACGACATCGCCGTCCTCGACGCGCCCCTGGTCTCCGACACCTTCGCTGCTGCCACCACCCGGCAGCTCGTGCTCGCCGTCCCGCAGTCCGACGAGGAGCAGCTCGGCCTCGTGCTGGCCGCCAGCGGCGACAACCGCGTCCGCGTCGTCGGTCGGGGCTGAGGCCGTGATCTGCGTGCTCGTCCTCGCGGCAGGCGAGGCGTGGGAGTCGCCCGCCCTCGCCGCCCTCGAGGCCCACCCGGGCGTCGTCGTCCTCAAGCGCTGCGTCGACGTCGACGACCTCCTCGCCTCGGTGACCAGCGGCCAGGCGGACGTCGCCGTCATCGCGCTCGACGCGCCGGGTCTCGACCCCGCGAGCATCGTCCACCTGCGCCGCCACGCCGTACGCCCCGTCGCGGTGACCTCGGCACGGTCGGCCGACCTCGACGTCGCCGAGCACGCCCAGCGCCTCGGCATCGGCGCCGTGGTCGGTGCCGGTGAGCTCGCCACGATCCCCGACGTCGTCACCACGGTGGAGGACGTCGCCGACACCCGCGTCCGCGAGCGCGCAGCAGCCCCGGTCCCGGCCGAGCCCGACGACGCCCCGGGTGGCGGGCGGCTCGTGGCGGTGTGGGGTCCGGCGGGAGCCCCGGGTCGGACGACCGTCGCCACCAACCTCGCCGCCGAGGTCGCCCGGCGCGGGACGGACGTGGTGCTCGCCGACCTCGACCCCTACGGCGGTTCGGTGGCCCAGCAGCTGGGGATCCTCGACGAGGTCTCGGGGCTGCTCTCCGCCTCGCGCCTGGCCGCGTCCGGCCAGCTCGACGAGCGGTTCGCGTCGGTGTGCCGCGGTGTCGGCGAGCACCTCGCCGTCGTCACCGGCCTGCCGCGTGCCGACCGCTGGCGAGAGGTCCGCTCCGCGCAGGCCGACCAGCTGCTCGACCGGGCTCGCGGGCGGGGCGAGGTCGTGGTCGACACCGGGTTCTCGCTCGAGGACGACACGGCTGCCGACTTCGGGGGCCGGCCGGGTCGCAACTCGCTCACCCTGGCCGCGCTCGACCAGGCGGACGAGGTGGTGGTCGTCGGCTCGGCGGACCCGGTCGGCCTCACCCGGCTGGCCCGTGGGCTGGTCGAGCTCCGCGAGCGCGGCACCGCGGCACCGGTGCGGGTCGTGGTCAACCGGATGCGGGGCTCGATCGGGTGGTCGGAGAAGGAGATCGCCGGCATGGTCGAGGGGTTCAGCAGGGTCTCCGGGCTCCACTTCCTCCCCGAGGACCGCACTGGTGTCGACCGGTCGCTCGTGGCGGGGCTGCCGCTCGCCGAGGTCGGTGACTCCGCGCTCGTCCAGGGGCTGTCCGGGCTCGCCGACGCCGTGTTCCCGGCCACCGTCACGACCCCGCACGGGCGTCGTCGTGCCGGGCAGGGACGTCCCCGGCTCCTGGGTCGTCGCGCGGTGGGGTGAACCACATGACGTCACGTCACGTTCATCAGTTCAGCAGCCACGGGGTACGGATCCGCGTAGCCTGATGACGTCCCACGATGAGGAGAACTCGGTGACTTCCCCCGCTCGCGCATGTGCCTTCGCGCTCGCTGTGCTGCTGATCGGCGCGACCCCCGCCCACGCCGCTGCCGCCCGAGAGATGCGCGGCACGACGAAGAACGACGTGATCAACGGCAACCAGAAGCCCAACCGGATCATGAGCATCGGTGGCGACGACCAGGTCCGCGGTCGCAGCGGCGACGACACGATCTTCGCCGGCAACGGCAACGACATCGTCTACGGCGACGACGGCAACGACTGGATCACCGCGCAGCCCGGCAACGACTGGGTGGCGGGCGGCCTCGGCAACGACAAGGTCGACGGCGGCCAGGGCGACGACGTCCTCTACGGCGGCGAGGGCGACGACATCATCGCCTCCAACGTGGGCGACGACGTCGCCTACGGGGAGGCCGGCAACGACATCCTCAACGGGGGGCCGGGCAACGACCGGCTCATCGGCGGCGACGGGTCCGACAAGCAGGTCGGCAACGACGGGGACGACTACATCGACGCCGGCCCCGGCGACGACGGCGCCATCCAGGGCGGTCCCGGCAACGACGTGCTGATCGACGGTCCCGGCCACGACTGGCTGATCAAGGGCGACGAGGGCGACGACACGATCTTCCTCGGCCCCGGGGCCGACAAGGTCTTCGCCGAGCAGGGCAACGACACCATCTACGTCCTGCCCGACGGCTTCGAGGACCGAATCCACTGCGACGACCCGACGCAGGGCGACAACGGCACCGCCGACCGCGTCATCTTCGTCGGCTACCGCGACCCGCTCGACGTCATCGACTACCGCGGCTCGTGCGAGATCGTCACGGTCACCACCGAGGCGCCGCCCGGCTGGCCCTACGGCGAGGTGCTGACCCGTCCGGTCGGACCGGTCATGCCGCGAACAGCAGGTACAGACCTCCGACGGTGAAGCCCACCATCGCCACCAGCAGCGGCAGCTGACCCGTCAGCTGGTGCCGCTGGGGGAGCAGCTTGATCGCGCGGTCGTGCGCCGCCACCACGCCGACGACGTGGCCCAGCGCCACCGCGAGCACCTTGGTCACGGCCAGGAACGTCGGATGTGACGAGATCCAGTAGCTGACGCCCAGGTCGGCGGTGCCGAGGTAGTTGTCGCCGCGGCTGAAGGGGTCGCTGAGCTGGATGACGACCTGCTGGCCGTACTCCACGAAGTACGACAGGTAGTGGGCCACGATGTAGCCGACGATGATCGGCACGACGGAGTGGGCGAACAGGTCGGGCAGCGCGCGCCGCGGCGTCCGGCTCGTGACACCGGTCGCCATCGTGGCCACCGTCAGGATCAGCATCACGCCGCCGGAGAAGGCGATGAGCGCGAGCGTGTCGGGGACGAGGCGGGTCGTCGAGAGCGACTGGACGAGCTTGAGCCACACGGTCGACTCGCGGAAGGAGTCGAAGGCCGTGCTGCCGAAGAGCACGCCGACGACCCCGACGAGACCGGGCCGGGCGACGAGGGTGTCGAGGTTCGCCAGCGGGCTGCGCAGCACGAGGACACCGTCGCGGCGGCCCCAGACCGACAGCTTCGCGACCAGCGACGAGTAGACCTCGAACGGGTCGGCTCGCTCGAGGAAGGCGGTGCCCCAGACGGCGGAGCCGATCAGCATGATGCCGAGGTACGCCGCAGCCCACAGGCGGACCGGACCGAGGTCGGTCGAGTAGGGGTAGACCAGCTCGAGCCACACGAAGGCGAACAGCCCGAGCGCCGCCGGCCAGTAGCCCAGCCTGGCGGGATAGGCGTACATCCCCTCGCCCTCGGGGACACCGGAGATCTTCGCGAAGAGCATGCTGATCGTCCGGGCCGGGCTGATCGCCTTGAAGAACTCGCCGAACAGCAGCGAGGCCGGGACGAGGCCGACCCAGAGCAGGACGTAGAAGGTCCCGAAGAAGGGGTTGGTCAGCGCGTCCTTGCCGAAGACGGCGGCCGCGCCGACGTAGAGGAAGAACGCCATGCCCAGCACCCGCAGCGCGATCGCGAGCGCGCGGGACGAGACCAGGCGGTCGAGCCACTCGGGTGCCTCACGACCGCTGGTCGCGGGGTCGTAGCGCGGCTCGCGCCACGCGACGGCGAGGACCGTGAACGAGATGACCAGCGCGGCGACGGCGCCGGCGATGGCGAGCTCGGACGGGATCGGGAGGTCCTTGGCCCCACCGAGCCCGTGGGCCGAGATCGAGCCCAGGGGGCTCACCTGCCCGGCGCTCAACGCACTTCGAGCTGGAGCACGACCGAGGCCGGGTCGTGGCTCTCGACCTCGACGACGCCCGGGCGGTCGATGGTGATGTCGTGCTCGGAGGTGCCCTCGTCGTAGGCGATCTCCTGCTCCGGCGTGCTGTGCACGTGGAACTCGCCCGCCTCGTCGGCGGTGACCGTCAGCTTCAGGGTCTGCCCGATCCCGAGCTCGACGCGCTCGCCGTTGGGGGTGAAGGTGTCCTTGTCGCGGGTCACCGTGACCGCGACGGCGTCGCCGTCGGCACTCGGCGTGGCGGCCGGCGGGTCGGCGTCGCTGCCACCGCAGGCGGTGAGGCCGGCGGCGAGGAGCACGACGACGGGGACGAGGCGCGCGAGACCGCGACCGGACACAGGCTTCTCCTTCAGCTATGGGGCTCTGCCAGAATCCCACGAGAGCCAAGCACGTCGACGAGAGGGCAGGCATGAGTGAGCGGAGCGAGCGAATCGTCCAGCGCAGTGTGACTCGTGCCTCGTCCGCGCACGGAGCGAAGCGAGTACGTGGATGAGTGAGCGGTTGGGTCCGCGGGACCTGGCGATCCTGGCCGCGGAGTCCCCGACGACGCCGATGCACAACGCCACCGTCGAGATCTTCGACCCGGGGGAGTCCGGCTTCGACCACGACCGGCTGGTCGACCTGATCGCCGACCGCATCGCGTTCGTGCCGCGCTACCGCCAGCGCCTCCAGCAGGTGCCGGGCCGGCTGGCGAACCCCGCGTGGGTCGACGACGAGAACTTCGACCTCGGCTACCACGTCCGCCGCTCCGCGCTCCCGCGGCCGGGGACGATGGACCAGCTGCGCGAGCTCGTGGCCCGGATCGCCTCGCGGCCGCTCGACCGCAGCCGGCCGCTGTGGGAGTGCTACTTCGTGGAGGGCCTCGAGCACGGGCACGTCGCGCTGCTCACCAAGAGCCACCAGATCCTCGTCGACGGACGCGAGACCGTCGACATCGGCCAGGTCCTGCTCGACACCTCGCCCGACCGCTCGACCCTCGGCCACGACGACGACTGGCACCCCCGGCGTACGTCAGGCCCGGTCGGCGCCGCGGTCAACGCGGTCACCGACACCTTCGAGCGCCCGAGCATCCTGTGGCGCACCGCGGTCGCCAACGCCGAGTCGCTGGGACGCCAGGCCTCTGCCACCGGCGCCCGGGTCAGCGAGGTCGCCACCGCGCTCTCCGGCCGCCGGCCGGTCCACACCGGCCCGGTCAGCCGCAAGCTGTCGCAGCAGCGGCGCTTCGTCACCGTCCGCACCGAGCTCGCCGACCACCGCCGGATCCGCGAGGTGCACGGCGGCACCGTCAACGACGTCATCCTCGCCACGATCACGGGCGGCCTGCGCGGCTGGCTGATGACCCGGGCGGAGTCGATGGGCGGGCTGAAGTCTCTCAAGGCGATCGTGCCGATGTCGGTCATCGACGACGAGCTCGAGGCGACGTCGCTGGGCACCCAGATCACCGGCCACCTCCTCCGCCTGCCCATCGCCGAGGCCAACCCGGTGCTGCGCCTGCACCAGGTGAGCTACGACCTGAAGGCCCACGGCGACAACGGGCGCGCGGTCTCCGCCCGCCGGCTGTCGGGCATCGCCGGCTTCGCGCCCACGACGTTCCACGCGCTGGGCTCCCGGCTCGCCGCCGCCGAGCTGCGCCACGGGTTCCACATCTCGATCACCAACGTGCCCGGGCCACAGTTCCCGCTCTACGCCGACGGCGCGCGGATGCTGGAGTCGTACCCCCTCCACCCGCTCCTGCCCGACCACCCCGTGGCGATCGGGGTGACGTCCTACGACGGGGGCGTCTTCTACGGCATTACCACCGACCGCGACGCGGTCGCGGACGCCGACGTGCTCGGCCAGTGCCTCCTCGAGGCGCTCGAGGAGCTGCGCGACACCGACACCCGCCCGCGCGCACCGCGTGGCCGCAAGAAGGCCGGCGCCGGACCGAAGGGGTCACGCAGATGACGCGCCGCTACCTCCCCACGACGCTGCCGCTGCTCGCCGAGGACTGGGCGGGCGAAGGCCCCCGGGTCGCCGACCCCGTCCTCGCGCCCGACGACGGGGAGGAGACGGAGTACGCCGCCCTCATGACCGCCGCGGACGCCTCCGCCGAGCTGGTGGCAGGCCTCCCCGACGGCAGCCGGCGCCGGGTCGTGGTCGTCGTCGAGACGCCCCGTCCCGACGACGGGGTGCTGTGGCGCCACGTGGTCGCCGTGCACGTCGACAGCGACGACGACGCCGAGGCGGACGACGACCTGGCGTGGTGGGCGGTGCAGGAGGTCGGTGACCTCGTCGCCTCCCTCTGATCGGCGCCTTGGAGGCGCGCGCCCGTCTCTGACACGATCACCGGCATGGACGCGATCACCTTTCCTCCGGCTCCCACCAACGAGCCGAACCTGACGTACGCACCTGGCAGCGCGGAGCGGGAGACCCTCGTGACCGAGCTGGCCAGGCTCGAGAAGAAGCAGCAGACCTTCCGCGCCGTGGTCGGCGGGAAGCGTCGCAACGGTGGCGGCGCGGAGATGAAGGTCGTCCAGCCGCACGACCACGCCCACGTGCTGGGCACGCTGAAGAACTCCACGACCAAGGACGCCGAGGCCGCGATCAAGGCCGCGAACGACGCGGCGCCGGCCTGGCGCGCGATGCCGTTCGACGAGAGGTGCGCGATCATCCTCAAGGCCGCGGACCTGCTGGCCGGACCGTGGCGCCAGACGCTCAACGCGGCCACGATGCTGGGCCTGTCGAAGACGGCGTTCCAGGCCGAGATCGACGCGGCGTGCGAGCTGATCGACTTCTGGCGGTTCAACGTCCACTACGCCAAGCAGATCCTCACCGACCAGCCGATCGCCAACAGCCCCGGCATCTGGAACCGCACCGACCACCGCCCGCTCGAGGGCTTCGTCTACGCGATCACGCCGTTCAACTTCACCGCGATCGCCGGCAACCTGCCGACCGCCCCCGCGCTGATGGGCAACACGGTGATCTGGAAGCCGTCGCCGACCCAGCAGCTCGCCGCCTCGCTGACGATGGAGCTGCTGGAGGAGGCCGGCATGCCGCCCGGCGTCATCAACATGCTCCCGGGCGACGGCCTCGACGTGTCGAAGGTGGCGCTGGCCCACCGCGACCTCGCCGGCATCCACTTCACCGGCTCCACGCCGACGTTCCAGCACCTGTGGCGCACGGTGGGGGAGAACATCACCGGCTACCGGTCCTACCCCCGCATCGTCGGCGAGACCGGCGGCAAGGACTTCATCGTCGCCCACCCCTCGGCCGACCCCGACGTGCTGCGCGTCGCGATGATCCGTGGCGCCTTCGAGTTCCAGGGCCAGAAGTGCTCGGCCGCCTCGCGCGCCTACGTCGCGAGGTCGGTCTGGGCGAAGATCAAGGACCAGCTGATCGCCGACACCGAGGCGCTCGCGATGGGTGACGTCACCGACTTCACCAACTTCATGGGTGCCGTCATCGACGACCGCGCGTTCGCCAAGCACAAGGCCGCGATCGCCCGCGCCAAGCGGCAGAAGCACCTCACCGTCCTCGCCGGCGGCCAGGTCGACGACTCGGTGGGCTACTTCGTGCGCCCGACCATCGTCGAGTCGACCGACCCGACCGACCAGATGTTCTCCGACGAGTACTTCGGCCCGATCCTCGCCGTCCACGTCTACGACGACGACCGCTTCGAGAAGGTCGTGGAGCAGATGGAGTCGTTCGCCCCCTACGCCCTGACCGGCGCGATCATCGCGCAGGACCGGGCAGCGATCGCGTGGGCCCGCAAGACGCTGCGCTTCGCGGCCGGCAACTTCTACATCAACGACAAGCCCACCGGTGCCGTCGTCGGCCAGCAGCCCTTCGGCGGCGGCCGCGCGTCGGGCACCAACGACAAGGCCGGCGCTGCGGTCAACCTGCTGCGCTGGACCTCGCCGCGCTCGATCAAGGAGACCTTCGTGCCTCCGAAGGACCACCACTACCCGCACCAGGGCTGATGCACGTGCCGGTCACGGTCCCGCTGCGCCCCCTCTGGCACATGGGTGCCCTGCACCCCGTCGAGCAGTACCTCACGCTGCTGCTGGCGTTCGGCCCGTTCGTGGTGCTCGGGATCGTGATCTGGCTGCGCTCCAAGGAGCACGACGGGGCCGAGTAGGCCCTCAGCTGAACACCGGCAGCCGTACGTCCCCGAGGTCGGCACGCTCGGCGTCGGTGGGCTCGGCGCGACCGGTGCCGACGGTGGCCACCCGCTCGTCGCCCCACCCGTCCAGCGTTCGTCCCAGGAGCTCCTCGACGACCCTCCTCGCCTCGGCCAGTCCGGAGGGGGAGGGTCGGGTGGCCCCCGGTCCGAGGTGGGCGACGAGGTCGAGGTGGTGCAGCGTCGCCTCCACCGCCAGCGTGCTGGCCAGGTCGGACGCGGTGATGGCGTGTCCCTGGGTGGCCACGACGTCGCCTGGCCCGAGGGCGGAGACCGCGTCGACGGCGGCCGCGGACGCCTCCTGCCACCGCTCGCGCAGGGCCGCGAAGCTGCGGAGACCGGCCTCCACGCGCGTGAGCCGCCGGCTCTCCTCGTCGGCCTCGGGGTCGCTGCCCCACTGGCGCCAGTAGGACACCGCGTCGCAGTCGGCCGGCCGTCGCGCCGGCGAGTGGGCCGCCACCAGTGCGCGTACGGCGTCGGCGTGCAGGTGGAGGAGCAGGTCGCGCACCGTCCAGCCCACGCACCCCGTCGGGGTCCACGCGTCGTCCTCGCCGAGGGCGCCCACCGCAGCGGCGAGCGCGGCGTAGGACCCGGCCAGCACCGTCACCGCGTCACCCGCGGGCCAGCCACTCCACGCCCACCTGGTGCTCGACGTCGAGCGCGGCGCCCACCATGTCCTTGATGAGGCCCTCGACCTTGCCGCCGACCAGCGGGATCCGCACCGAGACGTCGAGCTGGACGACCTCGCTCGTGGTGCCGCCGGACTCGGTCAACGTGAGCGTCCCCGCCGCCTCGCCGGGCTTGCCCGGGATGGCGAGGTGCACGTCGGCCGAGGTGGGCGAGGTCCAGGTCTCCTTCTGGACGATCACGATCTCGTCGCCGACGAACTTCTGGGCGAACGACGGCAGGCCGTCGCTGGAGCGCACCTGCTCGATGGTCACGTGGTCGCCGTCGATGCTCGCCGAGCCGCGGGCCACCTTCTGCCTGGCCAGCACCTCCTCGCGGAACGCGACGTCGTCGAGCATGGCCGCGACCTGCTCCGCCGTGGCGTCGTACGTCAGCGTCTTGGTGAGCTTCGTGCCCATGGTGACCACCTGCATTCCGTGTCGTCGTGGTGTGGGGACGGGGCCTGCGAACGGGCCCGGATCCGGCGTCCATCATGGCCCAACGACGGAGCCGACGCGCGGGTACGACCCCGTGTTGTGACCGTCACTGAGGGGTTCTAGTGTCGGGGCGTGGCGACTCCCGAGGAGACCAAGGACCAGCAGCTCGACGCGGCGGCTCAGGCCCGTCCCGAGTGGGGCGACCTGCTCCGCAGCTACTACCGGCACGTGGCTCCGGAGGAGGTCGGCGAGCGGTCGCCGGAGGACCTCTTCGGCGCCCTCGGCTCGCACTACGAGCACGCCGTCTCCCGCCCGCAGGGCACCGCGGCGGTCCGCGTGGTCACCCCGACGACGGCCGAGTCGGGCTGGTCGGCGGGTGGCCGCTCGGTGGTCGAGGTCGTCACCGACGACATGCCGTTCCTCGTCGACTCGGTGACGATGGAGCTGAGCCGGCTCGGGCACAACGTCCACGCCGTCATCCACCCCCAGTTCAACGTCGAGCGCGACATCACCGGCGAGCTCCAGCACGTCCACGCCCAGGAGCCCGACGCGGACTCACACGAGGGTGCCGAGTCGTGGATGCACGTCGAGATCGACCGGCTCGACGACGAGGAGGCGGCCGAGGTCACCGACGGCCTCCAGCGGGTGCTGCGCGACGTCCGCGAGTCCGTCGAGGACTGGAACAAGATGCACGCCCAGGTGCTGTCGGTCGTCGCGGACCTCGACTCCGCCCCGCCGCCGCTCCCCGCGGACGAGCTGCGGACCGGCCGTGACTTCCTGGCGTGGCTCGCCGACGATCACTTCACGTTCCTCGGCTACCGCGAGTATGTCCTCGAGGTCGACGACGCCGACCCCGACGAGTGCGGTCTCCGCGCCGTCCCCGGCACCGGCCTGGGGATCCTGCGCCACGACCAGGACCTCTCCAGCGCCTTCGCCAAGCTGCCCCCGCTCGTGAAGGCGAAGGCCCGTGAGAAGACGCTGCTCGTCCTCGCCAAGGCCAACTCCCAGGCGACCGTGCACCGTCCGGCGTACCTCGACTACGTCGGCGTCAAGACGTTCGGCCCCGACGGCGAGGTCGTCGGCGAGCGCCGCTTCCTCGGCCTCTTCTCCAGTGCCGCCTACACCGAGTCGGTCACCCGGATCCCGGTGCTGCGCGAGAAGGTGAAGGAGGTGCTCCGCCGCGCCGGCTCCGACCCGCGCAGCCACGCCGGCAAGGCGCTGATGGACACCCTCGAGAACTACCCGCGCGACGAGCTCTTCCACACCTCGCCGGCCGACCTCGCGCCGGTCGTGCAGGACGTCATGTTCGCGCGCGAGCGCCGCCAGCTGCGCGCGTTCGTCCGGCGCGACACCTACGGGCGCTACGTCTCGGTGCTCGTCTACCTGCCGCGCGACCGCTACAGCACCGCGGTCCGCGAGCGGTTCTCCGACATCCTCCGCGAGGACCTCGGCGGCGACCACATCGAGTTCACCGTGCGGCTCAACGAGTCGACGAGCGCGCGCGTGCACTTCGTCGTGCACCCGCCGAAGGGAAGGAAGATCCCCGAGATCGACGTCCCCGAGCTCGAGCACCGCCTCATCGAGGCCTCGCGCTCGTGGCGCGACGACTTCACGGCGGCGGTCGTGGCCGAGCACGGCGAGGACCACGGCGCCCAGCTCGCGCGCGCCTGGGCCGGCGCGTTCCCCGAGGCCTACAAGGAGGACTACAACCCGCAGCGGGCCTCGGCCGACCTCGGCCGGATCGAGGCGATCGAGGGCGACGAGGGGATCGACCTCGCGCTCTTCGACCAGGACGAGCAGGGCGGCGTCTACCGACGTGGCGAGTCCCGGCTCAAGATCTTCCGGGTCGGCGAGCCGCTGTCGCTCTCGACCATCCTGCCCATGCTCACGTCGATGGGCGTCGAGGTCGTCGACGAGCGGCCGTACGTCCTGAGCGGGCTGTCGCGGCCGTCCTTCATCTACGAGTTCGGGCTCCGCCACGGGCGCTCGCTGCCGCCCCACGAGCGGACGAAGTTCGCCGACGCGCTCGCCGCGGTCTGGAGCGGCTTCAACGAGATCGACGGCTTCAACCAGCTGGTCCTCGCGGCCGGGCTCACCTGGCGCCAGGCGACGGTGCTGCGGGCCTACGCGAAGTACCTCAAGCAGGGCAACTCGCCCTTCGCCCTCGACTACATCGAGGAGGCGCTGCGCAGCAACGTCGACATCACGCGGCTGCTGGTCGAGCTCTTCGAGTCGCGCTTCGACCCCGGCCGCGACCGGGTCCTCGAGGCCGACGCCGAGGCCCGGGTCGCGAAGGTCGAGGCGATCGAGGAGAAGCTCGCCAGGGCGCTCGACGAGGTCGTCAGCCTCGACCACGACCGCATCCTGCGGTCCTACCTCACCCTCGTGCGCGCCACCCTGCGCACCAACTTCTTCCAGCGCACCGCCGAGGGCGAGCTCCACCCCTACATCTCGTTCAAGCTCGAGCCGTCCGCGATCCCCGACCTGCCCGAGCCGCGCCCGCGCTACGAGATCTTCGTCTACAGCCCGCGCGTCGAGGGCTCGCACCTGCGCTTCGGCGCGGTCGCCCGCGGTGGCCTGCGGTGGTCCGACCGGCGCGACGACTTCCGCACCGAGGTGCTGGGCCTGGTCAAGGCGCAGATGGTGAAGAACACCGTGATCGTGCCGGTCGGCGCGAAGGGCGCGTTCTTCTGCAAGCAGCTGCCCGACCCGTCCGACCGCGACGCGTGGCTGGCCGAGGGCGTGGCCTGCTACAAGACCTTCATCTCCGGCCTGCTCGACATCACCGACAACCTCGTCGGCGGCGAGACGGTGCCCCCGGCCGATGTCGTACGCCACGACGGTGACGACTCCTACCTCGTCGTCGCGGCCGACAAGGGCACCGCGACCTTCTCCGACATCGCCAACGGCGTCGCGAAGGACTACGGCTTCTGGCTGGGCGACGCCTTCGCCTCCGGCGGCTCCGTCGGCTACGACCACAAGGCGATGGGCATCACCGCGAAGGGCGCCTGGGTCTCGGTCCAGCGCCACTTCCGCGAGATGGGCATCGACTGCCAGGCCGAGGACTTCACGGCCGTCGGCATCGGCGACATGTCCGGCGACGTCTTCGGCAACGGGATGCTCTGCTCGGAGCACACCCGGCTGGTCGCGGCCTTCGACCACCGCGACATCTTCATCGACCCGGCGCCCGACGCCGCTTCGTCCTACGCCGAGCGCCGCCGGCTCTTCGACCTGCCGAGGTCGAGCTGGAAGGACTACGACACCTCGCTGATCTCCGAGGGCGGCGGGGTGTGGCCGCGCACGGCGAAGTCCATCCCGGTGTCCCCGCAGGTGCGGGAGGTGCTCGGCCTGCCGTCGTCGACCACGGCGCTGACGCCCGCCGAGCTGATGAAGGCGATCCTGCTGGCGCCGGTCGACCTGCTCTGGAACGGCGGCATCGGCACCTACGTCAAGGCGTCGGAGGAGACCGACGCCCACGCCGGCGACAAGGCCAACGACGCGATCCGCGTCAACGGCGAGGACCTGCGCGCCCGGTGCATCGGCGAGGGCGGCAACCTCGGGTTCACCCAGCTCGGCCGGGTCGAGTACGCGAGGTACGGCGTCGGCGGTAGCGGCGGCCGTATGAACACCGACTTCATCGACAACTCCGCCGGTGTCGACACCTCCGACCACGAGGTCAACATCAAGATCCTGCTCGACCGCGTCGTGCGGTCCGGCGAGATGGACGAGACCGCGCGCAACGCGCTCCTCGCCGAGATGACCGACGAGGTCGGCGAGCTCGTGCTCAAGGACAACTACGAGCAGAACCTCGCCCTCGCCAACGCCGAGGCGCACGCCCCGTCGCTGCTCCACGTGCACGAGGACTGGATGCGCGCGCTCGAGCGGCGCGGGGTGCTCAACCGCGACCTCGAGGGACTGCCCACGACGCGCCAGGTCCGGCGGCGCCTCGACCGCAAGCAGGCGCTCTCCGGCCCCGAGCTCTCGGTGCTGATGGCGTGGACCAAGATCGTGCTCGCCGACGAGCTCATCGAGTCCGACCTGCCCGACGACCCCTACCTGCGCGAGGACCTGCTCGCCTACTTCCCGAGGCAGATGGTGCCCGACCTGGTCGCGGCCATCGAGGACCACCCGCTGCGCCGCGAGATCATCGTGACCCAGGTCGTCAACGACCTGGTCAACGGTGCCGGCATGACCTTCTGGCCGCGGCTCGCGGGGGAGACGGGCGCCAGCCCGGCCGACCTCACCCGCGCGAACTTCGTCGCCCGCGAGATCTTCGGCTCGCTCGCGCTGCGCCAGGAGATCGCCTCCCTCGACAACGAGGTGCCCGCCGAGCGGCAGACCCGGATGCGGATCGAGATGCGCACGCTCGTCGAGCGCGCCTCGCGCTGGCTGGTCTCCAACCGGCGCCCGCCCCTCGACTCGATCGCGACAGTCGAGTTCTTCCAGTCCCGGGTGCAGACGGTCATGGCCGCGCTGCCCGGCATCATGAGCGGGCGCGAGCTCGACGACTACCTGGCCCGGCAGAAGCGGCTCACCGACGCGGGCATCGGCGACGACCTCGCCTCGCGCGTCGCGGTGCTGTCGCCGGCGTACGCCCTGCTCGGCATCGTGGAGACCGCCGACCGCCTCGACCTCGACCCGGTCGCGGTGGCGCGCGTCCACTTCGCGCTGGGGGAGCGGCTGGGCCTGCCCGCCCTGGTCGAGCGGATCTTCGCCCTGCCGCGCGACGACCGCTGGCAGACGATGGCCCGCGCCGCGGTGCGCGACGACCTCTACGGCGTGCACCAGCAGCTCACCGCCCAGGTCCTCGAGTCGACCAGCGCCGACGACGCGGCACCCGCCCGGGTGGCCGCGTGGGAGGACGCCGACGAGGAGCTCATCGGCCGCTCGGCCGCGACCCTCGAGGAGATCTGCCGCGAGGAGACCGCCGAGCTCGCGCGCCTGTCGGTCGGCCTGCGCGTGGTCCGCGGCCTGCTGTCCTGATCCGTCGCCCGGAGGGCGGTCAGAGCAGCAGGACCGCGGCCACGATGCCGGCCGCCACGACGGACCACCGGAAGACGCCGTCGGGCAGCTTGCGGCCGATGCGGGCACCGACGTAGCCGCCCACGAGCGAGCCGGCGGCGAGCAGTCCGGCGACGTCCCAGCGCGGGTCGGCGACGACGACGAAGATCAGCCCGGCGACGATGTTGCCGACCATCAGCGACAGCGTCTTGAGGCCGTTGACGATGCGCAGCTCGAGGTCGGTGCCGAGTCCGAGGACAGCCACCATCATCACGCCCGCGCCGGCGCCGAAGTAGCCGCCGTAGACACCGGTGACCGTCGCGAAGAACGTCGTGGTGGGGGACATGTGGCGGCGCTCGGCGAGCTGCTCGCCGTGCAGGCGCTCGTGGCGGGCCCGCAGCCAGGCCGCGACGCGCGGCTGGATGCCGACCAGCAGGCAGGTGAAGAGGATGAGGAACGGCACGATCGTCTCGAAGACGCCCGGCGGGAGGCCGAGCAGCAGGGCAGCGCCGAGCACTGCACCGACGGCGCAGACCAGCATGATGATCCAGGCGATCCGACCGGCTTCCCGGACCTCCTCGCGGTAGCCGACGACGCCGCCGACGCCGCCGGGGATGAGGCCGAGGGTGTTGGACACGTTGGCCACCACCGGCGGCAGCCCGAGCCCGACGAGGACCGGGAAGCTCAGCAGCGAGGCGACGCCGACCGTGGAGGAGAGCACGCCGGCGCCGAACCCGGTCACCAGGACCAGCAGCGCCTCGAGTGCGGTCACGGCTGCTCGCGCAGCAGGGCGACGTCGCTGACCATCGCCACGTGGGCGTGCATGGCCTCGGACGCGGCCTCGGGGTCACCGGCGCGGATCGCCTCGGCGATCGCGCGGTGCCCGGCCAGCGAGTCCTGGGGGCGGCCCGGCTGGCCGAGCGACTCGATCCGGGTCTCCTTGATGAGGTCGCCGATCTCGTCCATCAACCGGGCCAGCAGCAGCGAGTGCGAGGCCGCGGTGACGGCGCCGTGGAAGCGCTCGTCGCCCTCGACGCCACGACCTCCCGCCTCGATGTCGGCGGCCATGGAGGCGAGCGCGTCGTCGATGCGGGCGAGGTCGTCGTCGGTGCGGCGGGCGGCGGCGAGCGCGGCGATCTTGGTCTCGAGCGCGTCGCGGGTCTCGATGATCTCCGGGAGCCGGTCGGCGTGGCTGCGGATCGCCTCGACGATGCGGGTCGACTGCTGCTGGCGCTCGGTCACGACGGTCCCGTCGCCGTGGCGTACCTCCACGACCCCCACGACCTCCAGCGCGACGAGCGCCTGGCTCAGCGTGGCGCGGCTGACGCCGAGGCGCTGGGCCAGCTCGCGCTCGGGCGGCAGCTTGTCGCCGGCCCGCAGCCCGTTGTCGTCGATCCACGCGGAGATCTGGCCGGCCACCTGCTCGTAGAGGCGGGTGCGCAGCAGCCGCGGGGGGAACGAGTCGGACATGAGCACACACTATTGACTACCGGCTCATTGTCCTATTGGCTAGGCCACTGAGCCAACTGTGACGAGGACCACCCCCCGATCCCCGCGCCCGGCTCTCGACTCTGGAAGCTCGGAGGTTCGTCATGGGTCCGGAATGGATCGCGATCATCGCCCTGGTCGCCTTGTTCGTGGTCGGCACACTGCTGCCGATCAACATGGGAGCGCTGGCCTACGTCGCCGCGTGGCTCGTCGGGATGTACTCCCTCAACCTCGACGAGAAGGAGATCCTCGCCGGCATCAGTGCCGACCTGGTGCTGACGCTCATCGGCGTCACCTATCTCTTCGCGATCGCACGGCAGAACGGCACGGTCGACCTGATCGTGCGAACAGCCGTGGCCTCCGTCGGCGGCCGCGTGGCCCTGATCCCGTGGGTGATGTTCGCGGTCACCGCCGTGATCACCGCCATCGGGGCCGCGAGCCCCGCGGCGTGCGCGATCATCGGCCCGATCGCCCTCGGCTTCGCCGGGCGCTACGGCATCAGCCCGCTGATGATGGGCATGTTCGTCGTCCACGGTGCCCAGGCGGGTGGCTTCTCGCCGATCTCGATCTACGGCACGATCACCAACTCGGTGATGGAGGACGCCGGCATGGGCGCCTCGCACATGACGATCTTCCTCTCCAGCCTGCTGGTGAACACCGTGATGGCGGCCATCCTGTTCATCGTGCTCGGCGGCCGGAAGCTGATGAAGCTGCGGATGGACGGCGAGGGCGAGCTCGTCATGGCCGGTGGTGGAACCGTCGCCGCCGGGTCCGGAACCGGTGGTACGACGCGTCGCGACCGCACCGACGCGCAGTCGGCCACCGGCGCGAGCCCGAGCACCGGGACCCCCAACCCGGGCGATGCCGGCACCACGCTCGAGCACACCCTGACGCTGCTGGCCTTCGTCGCCGTGGCCGTCGTCGCGCTGGTCTTCGACAAGAACATCGGCTTCGCCGCGATCACCGCTGCCGTCGTGCTCTCGATCCTCACGCCGAAGGCCTACAAGGACACCGTCAAGCAGATCGCCTGGCCGACCGTGCTCCTCGTGGCCGGCGTCAGCACCTACGCCACGATCCTCACCACCGCCGGCTCCCCGGAGTTCGTCGGCAAGTGGGCCGCCGGGCTCGGTGCGGCCGCCATCGGCGCGCTGATCCTCTGCTACGTCGGCGGCATCGTGTCGGCGTTCGCCTCCTCGACCGCCCTGCTGCCGGTGATCATCCCGATCGCCATCCCGCTGGTCGCCGAGGGTGGCCTGTCCGCCGGGCTCTTCGTCGCCGCGCTCGCCGTGAGCTCGACGATCGTCGACGTGAGCCCGTTCAGCACCAACGGCGCGCTGATGCTGGCCAACCGGCCCGACAACATCGGCGAGACCACCTACTACAAGCAGATCCTCGGCTACGCCGCGATCGTGACCCTCGTCGGCCCGCTGCTCGTGTGGGCCGCCCTCGTACTCCCCGGATGGTGAACAACAACATGACCGGTCCTCTCTCCGACCTCCTCGTCGTCGACCTCACCCGCGCGCTCGCGGGCCCGCACGCCACCCAGATGCTGGGCGACCTGGGCGCCCGCGTCGTCAAGGTGGAGGCGCCGGGCTCCGGCGACGACACCCGCGGCTGGGGCCCGCCGTTCGTCGGCGAGCCCGACGCCCGCCAGTCGACGTACTTCCTCTGCACCAACCGCAACAAGGAGTCCATCGCGCTCGACCTCAAGGACGAGGGCGACAAGGCGGTGCTCCTCGGACTCGTCGACCGCGCCGACGTGCTGGTGGAGAACTTCCGCACCGGCGTGCTCGAGCGGCTCGGCCTCGGCATCGAGGAGCTGATGCGCCGCAACCCGCGGCTGGTCGTCCTCTCCATCACCGGCTTCGGGCACGACGGGCCCGAGGGCGGCCGCGCCGGCTACGACCAGATCGCCCAGGGCGAGGCCGGGCTGATGTCGCTGACGGGCTCGGGTCCCGACGACCCCCAGCGCGTCGGCGTACCGATCGCCGACCTGCTCTCCGGGATGTACGGCGCCTACGGCATCCTCGCCGCGCTCCACGAGCGGGCCTCCACGGGCAAGGGCCAGGTCGTGCGTACGTCGCTGCTCGCGTCCGTCGTCGGCGTGCACGCCTTCCAGGGCACCCGGTGGACCGTGGCCGGCGAGGTCGGCCGGGCGCAGGGCAACCACCACCCCTCGATCGCGCCCTACGGGCTGTTCCGCTGCCGCGACGGTGCGGTGCAGATCGCGCTCGGCAGCGAGGGCCTCTGGAAGAAGTTCTGCGCAGGCTTCGGGCTCGACCCCGATGCCGAGGGACTCGCCACCAACAGCGAGCGGGTCGCCGTCCGCGAGCGCGTGATCGAGGTCGTGGAGGAGGTCTTCGCCGACTGGGACTCCGAGCCGCTGCTCGCGCGCCTGGCCGAGGTCGGCGTGCCGGCCGGCAAGGTCCGCACGCTCGACGAGGTCTACGAGTGGGACCAGGTCGCCAGCCAGGGGCTGCTCGTCGACGTCGAGCACCCGACGCTGGGCGGGCTCACGCTGCCCGGCCCGCCCCTGCGGTTCTTCGACGCGACCGGCGACGAGGTGACCCGCACCGACCACACCGCGCCGCCGCTGCTCGACCAGCACTCCGAGTCGATCCGCTCCTGGGTGTCGTCCGGGGGCAGCCGGTGACCAAGCGCTGGACCGCCCACGAGCTGCTCGACCTGGTCTTCGACGAGGGCTCGTTCGTCTCCTGGGACGAGCCGATCGACCTGTCGTACGCCGACTCCTCGCCCGACCCCGGCTACCGCGCCGCCCTCGAGGCGGCCGCCGAGAAGGCGGGCACCGACGAGTCGGTGCTCACCGGCCAGGGCGAGGTCCGTGGCAGGCCGGTCGCGGTGGTGGTCAACGAGTTCCGCTTCCTCGCCGGCTCGATCGGCCGGGTCGCCGCGGACCGGATCACCTCCGCCGTCCGGCGTGCCACCGCCGAGGGCCTGCCCCTCATGGCCAGCACCGCGTCGGGCGGCACCCGGATGCAGGAGGGCACCCCCGCCTTCGTGCGGATGGTCGAGATCTCCCGCGCGCTCATGGACCACCGGGCGGCCGGCCTGCCCTACCTCGTGCACCTGCGCCACCCCACCACCGGCGGCGTCTACGCCTCGTGGGGCTCGCTCGGGCACGTCACCGTCGCCGAGCCCGGAGCGCTGGTGGGCTTCCTCGGGCCGAAGGTCTACGAGGGCCTCCACGGCCGGCCGTTCCGCCCGGGCGTCCAGGTCGCGGAGAACCTCGCCGCCACCGGCGTCATCGACGGCGTCGTCCCCGCCGAGCAACTCCCCGAGATGCTCGACCAGGCCCTCGCCGTGCTCGTGGACGGCCCCGGCCCCGGCCGGTTGACCGCGCGGGAGCCGCTCCCGATCGGCGACCACCCCGCGTGGGACAGCGTCGAGCGCACCCGGCGTACGGACCGGGTCGGCGTGCGCGACCTCCTCGCCCACGGCGCCACCGGCACCCTGCAGCTGCGCGGCACCGACGAGGGCGAGCGCGACTCGACGGTCCTGGTCGCCCTGACCCGCCTCGACGACCAGCCGTGCGTCGTCATCGGCCAGGACCGCTCGCGCCAGACGCCCGGGCACGCGATGGGGCCCGGCGCGCTGCGCGAGGCCCGGCGCGGGATGCGCCTGGCCCAGGAGCTGGGGCTGCCGCTGGTCAGCATCATCGACACCCCCGGCGCCGAGCTCTCCCCCGAGGCCGAGGAGCGCGCCATCGCCGGCGAGATCGCGCGGTGCATCGCGACCCTCACCACGATGAGCGTGCCGACGGTGTCGGTGATCCTCGGCCAGGGCTGCGGGGGAGGGGCGCTCGCCTTCCTGCCCGCGCGCACCGTCGTCGCGACTGAGCACGCGTGGCTCTCCCCGCTCCCGCCGGAGGGCGCGAGCCTGATCGTGCACGGCGACGTGACGCACGCGCCCGAGATGGCCTCCCGCCAGCACATCCGGGCGACCGACCTCCTCGCCGACGGCGTCGTCCAGCACGTCGTGCCCGAGGTCGACGGCGAGTCGCCGGCCGACCTCGCGGTTGCGGTGGCCGCCGAGATCGGGGCCCGGCTGCGCTCGCTCAGCGCCTGATCCGGTGTGGAGCGGTGAGTGAGCCACATTCCACGAGTCGGGAATGTGGGTCACGCACCGCTGGGCGGCGTGTCGTTGCGCGGCCCGGACGAGGCGGTGTCACAGCCACATCCGGCGCTCTCGGAATGTGGCTCACTCACCGCCCGCAGCAGGAGTACGACGACCGCGCGCCGGCGGCAGGCTCAGCTGGCCTTCTTCGCCGCGGCCTTCTTGGAGGTCGACTTCTTCGCGGCCGACTTCTTGGCGGCGGTCTTCTTGGCGGCGGTCTTCTTGGCGGCCGTCTTCTTCGCCGGGGACTTCTTGGCCGCCGACTTCTTGGCCGCGGGCGCGTCGGAGTCGTCCGACTCCTCGCCACGCGCGGTCTTCGCCGCAGCGACGGACTTCTGGAGGGCGGCGAGCAGGTCGACGACCTCGCCGGAGGTCTTGGTCGAGGTCTCGGTGCGCTTGATCTCGCCACCGTCGATCTTGGACTTCACGAGCGCCTCGACGGCGCCGGCGTAGTCGTCCTCGAACTCGGAGGCGTCGAAGTCGCCGGCCAGCGTCTCGACGAGCATGTGGGCCATCTTGACCTCCTGCGGCTTGGCGTCGTCGACCTCGACCTTGAAGTCGGGGACGCGCACCTCGTCGGGCCACATCATGGTCTGGAGCACGATGACCTCGCCGGCCTCGGTCTCGCGCACGCGCAGCACCGCGATCGTCGTCCGCTGGCGCAACGCCACCGTCACGACCGCCATCCGGTCGGCGTCCTTGAGGGCCTGGCGCAGCAGGGCGTAGGGCTTGGCGCCCTGGCCCTCGGGCTCGAGGTAGTAGGACTTCTCGAAGAGCAGCGGGTCGATCTGCTCGCGCGGCACGAACTTCTCCACGGCGATCTCGCGCGACGACGTCGACGGCAGCTCGGCCATGTCGTCGTCGGTGAGGATGACCATCTCGCCGTCCTCGGTCTCGTAGCCCTTCGCGATGTCGGCGTAGGCCACCTCCTCGCCGTCGAGGGAGCAGACGCGCTGGTACTTGATCCGGCCGCCGTCCTTGGCGTGGACCTGCCGGAAGGACACGTCGTGGCTCTCGGTGGCGGCATACAGCTTCACCGGCACGCTGACCAGGCCGAAGGAGACCGCGCCCTTCCAGATCGCTCGCATGCGACGACGATATCCCTCCGCGCCGACACAGGGGACCGGCGACGAGGACCTGATTGACTGCAGCTGTGCGCCCGATGCTCGCCAGCAAGACCGACCGCGTGCCGACCGGCGCGCAGTGGCTGCACGAGGTCAAGTGGGACGGCGTGCGCGTGCTGGTCGACGTCCGCGACGGCGTGGCGCGGATGACGAGCCGCAACAACAACAACGTCACCGCCGCGTGGCCCGAGCTGAGCGCCCCGCCGCTGGGGACGCGCGACCTGATGGTCGACGGCGAGGTCATCGCCCTCAACGAGCGCGGCGTCCCCGACTTCCGAGTCCTGCAGCACCGCATGCACCTGCGCAACACCACGGAGGTCGCGCGCCTGGTGAAGACGGTCCCGGCCACGCTGATGGTCTTCGACCTGCTGCGCCTCGACGGCGAGGACCTCACCGGCCGCCCGCTCGAGGAGCGTCGCGCCCTGCTGGAGGAGCTCCCGCTCGCCGAGTCGACCTGGCAGGTGCCACCGGCCTACGACGACGGCGACATGCTGTTCGACGCCACCCTCGCCCAGGGGCTCGAGGGGGTGGTCAGCAAGCGCCGGACCTCGCGCTACCGCTTCGACCAGCGCAGCGAGGACTGGCGCAAGCTCGCCCACCGCCACCGCGGCTCGTTCGTCGTGGGCGGCTGGCGCCCCCAGGTCGGTACGACGCACCGGCTGGCCGCGCTGCTCGTCGGCGAGCAGACCCCCGACGGCCTGCTCTACCGCGGACGTGTCGGCAGCGGCATCGCCGGCGCGACGGCCACCCGGCTCGCAAGCCTCCTCGCCCCGCTGAGCAGCGACACGAACCCCTTCGCCGACGAGGTCCCGCGTGTCGACGCCGACGGCACCTTCTGGGTCGAGCCGCGCGTCGTGGTCGACATCGACACCCACGGGCTGGGCTACGAGCGGCTCCGCCAGCCGTCCTTCCAGGGCGTCCGGGACGACCTCTCCCCGGAGGACCTCGCATGAGCCCGACCAACGAGGTCCACGTCGACGTCGAGGGCCGCACGCTGACGATCAGCAACCTCGACAAGGTGCTCTACCCGCGCACCGGCACCACGAAGGGCGAGGTGCTCAACTACTACGCCCAGGTCTCGCCGGTGCTGCTGCCGCACCTGGAGGACCGCGCCGTCACCCGCATCCGCTGGCCCCACGGGGTCGAGGGGTCGAGCTTCTTCGAGAAGAACGCTCCCGCCGGCACGCCGTCGTGGGTGCGTACGGCCACCGTCTCCACGACCGGCTCGCGCACCGGCAAGGGCGACGGCACGCTCCGCTTCCCGATCTGCGACGACCTCGCCACGCTGACCTGGATGGCCAACCTCGCCGCGCTCGAGCTGCACGTCCACCAGTGGACGGTCGACGCGAGGGGGAGACCGCGCAAGCCCAACCGCCTCGTCATCGACCTCGACCCGGGCGAGCCTGCCGGGTTGCACGAGTGCGCGCAGGTCGCGCTGATGGTCCGCGATGCGCTGGCCGAGCGCGACCTGGGGTGCACTCCGGTCACGAGCGGCAGCAAGGGCCTCCACCTCTACGCCGCGCTGCCCGACACCGGGCGGAAGTCGCTCGACAGCGACGGCACGACCGCACTGGCGAAGGAGGTCGCCGAGGAGCTGCAGAAGGAGCACCCCGACCTCGTCACCGCGACCATGACCAAGGCGAAGCGCCCGGGGAAGGTCTTCCTCGACTGGTCGCAGAACTCCGGGTCCAAGACCACCGTCTCGCCGTACTCCCTGCGCGGGCGCGACAAGCCGACCGCCGCCACCCCGCTCACGTGGGAGGAGGTCGAGGAGGGCGCGGAGGACGACCTCGCGCTCGACCAGTTCACCTTCGACCAGGTGCTGGAACGGGTCGCCGAGCTCGGCGACGTGTTCGGGGCCTGACGCGCCTGGTGTGGTCCGCCTGCCCGATCGTGCCCGGACACGCCCGAATGCTGGACAGCGATTGTCAAGGATTTTCGAAGGCACCGTGGACTGCCCGGTCGTGTCCGAAGGTGCCCGGATTCTTCGAATCTTTTGCCCTGCGTGACCGCTTTGAGGGTCTCTCGTGGATCTGGAAAACGCACTCTTTACCCATGTCCCGCATCCTGCTGATCCCCATCGCGGTGATCCTTGCTGCCGGCGGCGTCGTTCTCGGGCCCGGCGAGGACACCCCCGCCTCGCCGGCCCAGACGAGCATCACCCCGCTGGGCGACTCGGGGATTCACGCCACCAACCGCTGACCCGCCCTCTATGCTCAACGGCATGGCGCACGACGTACTGGTGGTTGAGGACGAGGAAGACATCGCCCTCCCGCTGATGCGCACCCTGGAACGTGAGGGCTACGAAGTCAGTCGAGTCTCGGGTGGAGCAGAAGCGGTGAGCTTCGTGATCGACGAAGGGCCGGCAGTCGTCATCCTCGACCTGGGCCTTCCCGACATGGACGGGATCGACGTCTGTCGCCAGATGCGATCTGATGGATATCTGGGCGGAATCATCATGGTGACCGCCCGCGCCGGTGAGCTCGACCGCGTCGTCGGCCTCGACGTCGGCGCCGACGACTACCTCGCGAAGCCGTTCGGTCTCGCCGAGCTCCTCGCGCGCGTGCGCGCACTGCTGCGGCGCAGCGCCCTGATCCCGGCCGACGACACCACCGTGACGACCTCCTCGGGCCTCAAGATCGACGCGGCGTCGCGCCGCGTCCACCTGGGCGAGCGGGAGATCGCGCTGACCGCGAAGGAGTTCGACGTCCTCGCGGTGCTCGCGTCCAACCACGACAAGGTCGTGCCGCGCGAGACGCTGATGAACCAGGTCTGGGACCAGAACTGGTACGGCTCGACGAAGACGCTCGACGTCACGATCGGGCGCCTGCGCAGCAAGCTCGAGGCCGCCGAGGCAGGCGAGCGCGTGGTCGCGATCCGGGGCGTCGGCTTCCGGCTCGAGACCGGCTCCTGACACGTGGGGTTCCTGGACCGCTTCCGGCGCGCGCCCTCGACCCCCGCTGCTCCTGTCGTCTCGGCGTCGTCCGACGTCAGCGACGACGACGTCCGCGAGGCGGCGCGCGAGCGCGTGCTGCCGGGCTTCATGGCGCGCGACGACGTCGTGGCCGCGGTCGGCGACTACCTCGAGATCGAGGGCGACCCGCGCGTCGAGCGCGTCGTCGGCGAGATCTGGGACCAGCGCCGGGCCGACGAGGACACCTGGACCGGCCCGGGCGACTTCGCCAGGGTCGAGGCGGCGTTCGCCGACCTCGCCGAGCAGGGCGTCGTCGGCCGGATGAGCTTCACCTGCTGCCAGACGTGCGGCACGGCCGAGATCGACGACGAGCGCACCCCGCTCGCCGACGTGCCCGACGGCGACTACGCCTTCCGCGAGTGGGGCTACACCTTCTTCCACGAGCAGGACGCCGAGCGGCTGGCCGACGACGAGGCCACCCTCTACCTCAGCTACAGCACGTTCTGCCCCGCCCCCGACGTCGACGAGTCGCTCCTGGCCCGCTGGCGCGAGGGCGACGAGTCGGCGCGCGGCGAGGTGATCGCCGCGAGCGACGCCGCGGTCGGCCACCGGGTCGCCGACGCCCTGCGCGCCCGGGGCCTCGAGGTCACCTGGGCCGGCGACACCGGCCAGCGGGTCGAGGTCGCGATCCGCGACTGGCGCAAGCCGCTGCCCCGCTGACCGGGCCAGACCACTCGGGCGCCGTCCTTTACCGTCGACTCCGCCAGGGCAGACGATGCTCGGATGGCCATCCGGGCGGCCCTCGAGCTGCGTGTGCACGGCGTGCACGGCACGTCGCCCTCCTCCATGCTCGGTGTCGAGGACCCCGAGCAGGTCGCGGGCGACGGCATCACCGGCGTCTTCCGGTCCGACGGCCCGCTCCCGCGACGTGAGCTGCAGCCGGGGCACGCGGTCGAGGCGTACTCCTGGGGCGCGCTGACCTCGGCGGTCAAGGGCGCGCTCGGCTGGGTGCAGCGGGTGCTCTGGCTCGGGCTGCTGCCCTTCGCGCTGGTCAACCTCGCCTACTGGGCGCGGCTCCACGTGAGCGACGCCGACGGCCGGGGCCGCTGGGGCGCCACGATGGTGCGGTGGGCGGCGCTGCTGCTGACCATGATGATCGTCCTGACCGGCTGCTTCATCGCCGTCGACCTCGTCGCGTGGCAGTGCTACCGCGGTGGCACCAAGAGCTGCGACGTGCTGCCCGGCGTCCTCGACTTCATGATGTTCCTCGCCCCGAGCCAGCGCCTCGCCGTGGCCGCGGTCGTGCCGCTCGCGGGCATCGGGGTGATGTGGTTCCTGTCGCGCCAGTCGCTCGCGCGCTACGAGGCGTGCTCCGACAGCCGCGAGATGGCCGGCGGCGGGTCGCACCTCCTCCAGGACCCGCGCTTCTGGAGCTCGACCCGGCGCACGCTGCGGCTGCAGCGCATCCACCTCGCCGGCGCGATCGCGACCGTGATGGCCTACGTCGGCGCGCAGGTCGACCGCCTCGCCGGCCGCCCCGGGTGGTGGACGGCGGCTGCGGTCGTGATCCTGGCGGTCGCCTTCGGGGCCCTCGCGCGGGCACACCCGCAGGACCTCGAGCACCGCGGGGTCGAGGACGACGAGCGCTCGCCGGACCACTGGGCCGGCCACTTCCTGCGGCTGGCGGTCGCGGCGGTGGTCGTGCAGCTCGGGTGGCTCGCGTCGCCGTGGGCGGGGGAGCGCTCCCTGCAGTGGGACTCCTCGGCGGGGTGGTACGGCCACAACCTCTGGTTCATCGGCGTCTTCGTGGCGATCTCGGTGGTCAACATCGCGGTGTTCGCGGCCGGCCGGCTGAGCCGCGCGGGCTCGTGGCTGGTCATCGGGCTCTTCGTCACCGCCGCCGCCTTCGCCACGTGGCTGAGCCTCGGCGTCGAGGGGGAGCGGACCGGTGCCGAGGTGCGCCCGATCCTCGCGGTGACCGGGTCCTTCGCGCTCGTCTTCTTCCTGTTGATGCTCCTCTGGCAGCTCGGCCAGCGCCGCCACCACCCGCAGGAGGCGTGGAACGGGGGCGCCGCGGCGGTGCTGATCGGTGCCGCCGGCTGGATCGCGCTGCTCTTCACCACCGCTGCCGTCACGGCCACCGCCGACTACCTCAACGGCTCCGACCAGTCGGTGTCCGACCTGACGTCGGCCCAGCGGGCGGTCGGTGACACGGCCGCGCCCGACGAGGTGGCGAACGCCGACCCCGACCTCGTGGTCGTGCTCTCCGAGGAAGCCGTGCTCCGTGACGCCGTCGTCGCGATGACCGACGGCGGCCCGCAGGTGGTCAGCGGGGTCGTCGAGGTCGGCACGGCCGAGGTCGCCGACGGCCCGCTGCGCCGGGTGCTGCCGGACACCGTCGTACGACGCGGGACGCTGGTGCTCGAGGGCGACACGATGCGGCTCGTCGACACCTGCTGGATCGACGCCGGGGAGCAGGTGCCGTCCACCTGCCACCCGGAGACACCCGGCTTCATCTCCGGTGCGGAGGTGACCGTCACGGGCCAGACCGTCGCCATCGCCCCGGACGGCCGGATCCGCGTCGAGGTCGCGCACCCGCCCAACACCCCGCTCGTGGTGCCGCAGGTGCTGGTCTGGGCGCCCGTGGTGCAGGTGCTCTGGGCACTGCTCGCCGCCCTCATCGCCCTGGCCTGCGCGGCCCGGCTCGAGCGTCGCATCGGCGCCGACATCAAGGCGTACGTCGTCCAGGACAGGGTGCCGACGGAGTCGCGGCTCGACGTGCGGCGCAAGCGGCTGCGGGCGGCGTACGCCCACCGCTCCGAGCGGCTGATCGAGCTCCTCGGCGCGATGACGGTCGTGTCGGTGCTGCTGTTGCTGTGCCTGTCGGCGACCGGGCTCCCGCCCAACACCCTGGTGGCGACGCTCTTCCCCGGGTGGCGCAGCGACCTGCCGCACCTGGTGCAGAGCCTGTCGCTCTACGTCGTGCTCGGGCTGAGCGCGAGCCTGGTGCTGCTGAGCAGCTACGTCCGGCGCTCGGAGGCGACCCGCAAGGCCGTCGGCATCCTGTGGGACCTCACGACCTTCTGGCCGCGCGCGGCCCACCCGCTGAGCCCCCCCTGCTACGCCGAGCGCGTGGTGCCCGAGCTGACCACGCGCGTGCGGTGGGGACTGGAGCGCGGCGGCATCGTGATCCTGTCGGGGCACAGCCAGGGGTCGCTGATCGCGGCGGCGACCCTCATCCGGCTCGACCGGCGCGAGCTCGACCACGTCAAGCTGGTGACGTACGGCAGCCAGCTGCGCGCGCTCTACGGCCGGATCTTCCCGCGGGTGCTCGGCCCCGCGGTGCTGGGCGGCACCCCGACGCACGGCAGCCCGACCTTCTCCGACGCGCACCCCGACGTGCCCACCGACTGCGGCAACGCGCCCGTCGGCCCGCCCGGCACCGGCACGCTGTGGGACCTGCTCGGCGTCGACGGCTGGCGCAACCTCTATCGTCGCTCCGACCCGCTCGGCTGGCGGGTCTTCTCCGACGGGACGTCGCCCTTCGACGTGCGCACCGCCGAGGTGCCGCCGCGCGTGGCGGGCGATCCCGGCCCGACCGTCGCCACGCACTCGGCCTACCAGCACACCTTCGAGTACCGCGAGGTCGTCTCCGGCTGGCTCGGGGAGCCACTCGTCCACGACGCCTTCTGGACCATCGCCGAGGTGCGACCCCTGCCGAAGCCCTGACCGGCGTTGTCCACAACCTTTACCGAGGCACTGTTTTCGAGCCGTGCGTCATGGGTAACTTGACGCCAGCACGATCTCGGGGAGGCAGGGCATGGCGGTTGATCTCGTGGAGCGGCTCGACGCGCAGGTGCGCGAGCGGGTCCGCCGCGAAGGCGTCGACCCGCAGCGCGAGGCGGTCGTCGTCCGCCGCATCGCCGAGGAGGTCGTGCGCGCCCACGACGAGCTGAGCCTCACCGGAGCGGTGGCGCCGGTGGCCGACGACGACGCGATGGTCGGCGACCTCGTGGCCCGGATCGCGGGCTTCGGGCCGCTCCAGCCGTTCCTCGACGACCCCGAGGTCGAGGAAGTATGGATCAACTCGCCGGAGCGGGTCTTCATCGCCCGGCGCGGTCGCCACGAGCTCACCAACCTCCGCCTCGACGCCGCCCAGGTCGACGAGCTCGTCGAGCGGATGCTCAAGTCGAGCGGTCGCCGCCTCGACATCAGTACGCCGTTCGTCGACGCGATGCTGCCGGAGGGCCACCGGCTCCACGTGGTGCTCGAGGGCATCACACGCGGCTTCACCGCGGTCAACATCCGCAAGTTCCTCCTGCGCGCCCACCGCCTCGCCGACCTCGTCGCGCTCGGCAGCCTCACGCCGCAGGCGGCGCGTTTCCTCGAGGCGTCCGTGCGGGCCGGGATGAACATCCTCGTCGCAGGCGGGACCCAGGCCGGCAAGACCACGATGCTCAACTGCCTCGCCGCCTCCGTGCCCGGCGGCGAGCGGGTCGTCAGCGCCGAGGAGGTCTTCGAATTGCGGTTCAGCCACCCGGACTGGGTGGCCATGCAGACCCGTCAGGCCGGCCTCGAGCAGACCGGCGAGATCGTGCTGCGCGACCTGGTCAAGGAAGCGCTGCGCATGCGGCCCAGCAGGATCATCGTCGGCGAGGTCCGCGCCGCCGAGTGCCTCGACCTGCTCCTCGCGCTCAACTCCGGGTTGCCCGGCATGTGCACGCTCCACGCCAACTCCGCGCGCGAGGCGCTCGTGAAGATGTGCACGCTCCCGCTGCTCGCGGGCGACAACATCTCGGCGCGGTTCGTGGTGCCCACGGTGGCGACGTCGGTCGACCTCGTCGTGCACCTCGGCGTCGGGGCCGACGGCACGCGCCGCGTCAACGAGATCGTCTCCGTCCCGGGGCGGGTGGAGGCCGACGTCATCGAGGTCGAGCCGATCTTCGTCCGCCATGGCGACGAGCTGCGTCGCACGGGTGGCGTCCCGGCTCGGACCGAGCGCTACGAGCGTGTCGGGATCGACGTCCACGAGGTCCTCGCGGCCGGGCCGGCGGGGGACCACTGATGGGCGCGCTCGTCGGGCTCGGCGTCGGTGTCGGGCTGCTGCTGGTGTGGTCGGCGTTCGTGCTGCCGCGGTCGCCCCGGCCGGTCACGCCGACGTCCTCGGCCCTGCGGCGCCTCCTCGGACGCGCCGGGCTGGGCGACGTCACCCCGACCAGCGTGGTGACCCTCTGCGTCGTGCTCTTCGCCGTCGTCCTCGCCATCGTGCAGGCCGTGTCGCGCACGCTGCCGATCGCCGTCGTCTTCGCAGCCATGGCGG
Organism: Nocardioides exalbidus; assembly: GCF_900105585.1. NCBI lineage: Bacteria > Bacillati > Actinomycetota > Actinomycetes > Propionibacteriales > Nocardioidaceae > Nocardioides > Nocardioides exalbidus. Next base: position 213,052 of record NZ_FNRT01000002.1, on the reverse strand, counting down.
CGTACCTCCCCGTCGCGGTGCTGCGCCAGCGCGCCCAGCGACGCCTCCGCGACTTCGCCGAGGTGTGGCCGGAGGCGGTCGACAACCTCGCCAGCGCCGTGCGGGCCGGGCTGTCGCTGCCCGACGCCGTCTCCGCCCTGGGCACCACCGGGCCGGAGGCGCTGCGGTCGGACTTCGCGCAGTTCGCCCTCGACTACCAGGTCACGGGGCGGTTCAGCGAGTGCCTCGACCGGCTCAAGGAGCGGCTCGCCGACCCCGTCGGCGACCGCGTGGTCGAGGGGCTCCGGCTCGCGCGCGACGTCGGTGGTGGCGACCTCGGGCGGCTGCTCCGCAACCTCTCCGGGTTCCTGCGCGACGACGCTCGCACCCGCTCCGAGCTGGAGTCGCGCCAGGCATGGACGGTCAACGGCGCCCGTCTCGCGGTGGCCGCACCGTGGATCGTGCTGCTCCTCATGTCCTTCCAGACGACCGCGATCCGGCGCTACGCCTCGCCCGGAGGCGTGCTCGTCCTCGGCATCGGGCTCGGTGTCTGCGTGCTCGCCTACTCCGCGATGATGCGGATCGGCCGGCTCCCCGTCGAGAAGCGGATCCTGTCGTGAGCACCGCTGTGTGGGGTGCGCTCCTCGGTGCCGTCGCCGGCGCCGGGCTGCTCCTGGTCGTCACCAGGGTCGCCGTGCTGCGCCGGCCCCAGCTGTCCGACCGCGTGCTGCCCTATCTCCGCGACCTCCCGGCGCGCGACCAGGGACCCGCGCTGCGCCAGCCCTCGTCGTCGCCGACGTCCGCGGCGGCCGGCATCTTCGGTCCGGTGCTCCGCTCGGCCGCCGACGTCGTCGAGCGGGTGATGGGCGGCAGCTCGTCCGTACGCCGTCGCCTCGAGCGTGCGGGCCTCGACCGCTCGGTGCAGGACTTCCGCATCGAGCAGGTCGTCTGGGGCCTGGTCGGCTTCGGCAGCGCCGCAGCGATCGCGCTGCTGCGGGCGCTCGGCGGCGTGGGCGGCGCGGGGTCGGCGGTCGTCTTCTGCATCCTCGGGTTCGTGTGCGGGGTGTTCCTCCGCGACAACCGGCTCAGCACGCAGGTCAAGCAGCGCGAGCGCCAGATCCTCACCGAGTTCCCCACGATCGCCGAGCTGCTCGCGCTGTCGGTGGCGGCCGGCGAGAGCCCGGTCTCAGCGCTCGACCGGGTCGTGCGCCGCAGCCGCGGAGCGCTGTCGGAGGACCTCTCCCAGGTCCTGGCGCGCGTGCGCACCGGCGAGCCCGTCGGCGTCGCGTTCGAGTCCCTCGCCCGGTCGACCGGTCTGCCCATCGTCGCCCGGTTCGCCACCGGCGTCACCGTCGCCATGGAGCGTGGGACCCCGCTCGCCGACGTGCTCCACGCGCAGGCCGCCGACGTCCGGGAGGCCGGCCGCCGCCTGCTGATCGAGACCGCCGCCCGCAAGGAGATAGCGATGATGGCGCCCGTCGTCTTCTTCGTGCTGCCGGTGACCATCCTCTTCGCCTTCTACCCCGGCGTCCTGGGCCTGCGCCTCACCACTCCCTGATCCGCACCCTGATCGCACCAACGAAAGGACACACCCCATGCACCCGTCGATCTCGGGACTGCTCCTCCACCTCACGACGCTCGCGAAGGCCGACCGGCAGCGCGACGACCGCGGCGACGTCCCGGGCTGGGTCATGGTGACCCTGATGACCGCCATCGTGGTCGCCGCCCTGACGCCGTTCGTCGGCGACCAGCTGCGCTCGCTGCTCGAGCAGGCGTTCTCGATGGTGAGCGGCTGATCCGCACGTGATCCGTCGCGCTCGCACCAGCGAGCGCGGGGCCGCGGTGGTCGACTTCGTCCTGGTGCTGCTGGTCCTGCTGCCGCTGGTCATCGGCATCCTGCAGCTCGCGCTCGTGCTGCACGTGCGCAACACCCTGGCCTCGGCTGCCTCCGAGGGTGCGCGCCACGCCGCGGTCGCCGGCTCGTCGGCGTACGCCGGACAGGTGAAGACGCAGGGGCTCATCGACGGCGCCCTCTCGAAGGACTTCGACCGCACCGTCGTCGTACGCTCGGCGCTGGTCGGCGGTGCGCCGGGCTACGAGGCGGTCATCGAGGCCGACGTGGGCATCCTCGGCCTGGGTGTCCCGGGCGTCCACGTCCGCGTCGCCGGGCACGCCGTCGCCGAGGTCGGAGCGACCCCGTGAGGCGATCGGCGCGGAGGCGGGACGACCGCGGATCGGCGCTCATCGAGCTGAGCTGGCTCGCGATCATCCTGATCGTGCCGATCATCTGGATCATCCTGTCGGTCTTCGAGGTGCAGCGCGGCGCCTTCGCGACCAGCGCGGCCGCACGCGCAGCCGGGCGGGCGTACGCCCTCGCCCCCGACGACGCGACGGGTGAGCAGCGCGCCAACGCCGCGGCGCAGCAGGTGCTCGACGACCAGGGTGCGCGCGGGCAGCGGGCAAGGGTGCGCATCACCTGCGAGGCGCCCGCCGGTAACTGTCACGTCGGCACCGCCGTGATCACGGTCCGGATCACGTCGGGCGTGACGCTGCCGTTCGCGCCCACGATCCTCGGCAGGAGCGCGGCGACGTTCGCCCTGGACGCCACCCACACCGTGCCCATCGGCCAGTACGTCGAGAGCGCGCCCCAATGACGAGCGGAGTGAGGGACCGGGCCGGTCGCGACGAGGGCGGGCAGGTGACCCTGCTGATCATCGGCTTCGCCGCCATCTTGCTGATGGCGGTCGTGGTCGTCGTCGACGCGTCGGCGGCGTACCTCCGCCGGCAGGGGCTCGACAACCTCGCCGACGGAGCGGCCCTCTACGGCGCTGACCTCGGGTCGGCCGGCATCTACGAGCAGGGGCTCGACGCCGACCGGCTGCTCCAGCAGGAGGCGGCCGTCGAGGCTGCGGTGCGGGACTACCTCGGGCGAGCCGCTGCGGGGAGGAAGTTCCCCGGCATCGAGGTCGCCGTCGACGTCGACCCGGTCGGGCGGTCGGTCACGGTTCGCCTCCGCGCGCCGCTCGAGCTGCCGCTGTCGATCCCCGGCGGGCCCGACGCGCCGGTGGTGGGCGCCAGCAGCACCGCCGCGGTGACGATCCGACCCGGGTGAGGATCGACCGGCCGAGCGGGTGGGGGAGGTCGGCGTACTGTCCGAAGGCATGACACGGGTGGGGCGCTGGTGCGTGGTGGCACTGGCCGTGGGCCTGCTCGTCGTCGCGCCCCTCGTCGGACGCTGGCTGCCCGCGGGCGGGACCGACGCCAGCCCGGCCGAGCTGCTGGAGCAGGCACGCGCGGGCATCGACCAGCAGTGGTCGGGGACGGTCGAGACCACCGGGACCCTGCAGCTCCCGGACGCCGACCGGTTCGGCGGCGTGGCCGCCCTCTTCGGCGAGCAGACCACGATGCGGGTGTGGTGGCGCGACGCCGAGCACTGGCGCGTCGACCGGCTGCTGACCACCGGCGAGACCGACATCCGACGCGACGGCGACACGACTCTGGAGTGGAGCTTCGAGCGGGCCGAGGCGACCTACAGCCGCGACCCCGCGATCCGGCTGCCTCGTCCCGGCGACCTCGTCCCACCGGTGCTGGCCGAACGCATCCTGCGAGGCGTCACCGACGACGACGTGTCGCCCCTCCCGAACCGGCGACTGGCCGGCGAGTCGGCGGCGGGCCTGCGCGTCCGGCCACCCTCGGACCTGTCGAGCATCGACCACGTCGACCTCTGGACCGGGCAGGACTCCCACCTGCCCCTCCTGGTCGAGGTCTACGCCGCAGGCGAGGCCACACCCTCCGTCACCAGCCGCTTCAGCGCCGTCTCCACCGACCCGCCGGCCGACGAGATCCTCGCCTTCGAGCCCACCGCCACCACCGACGTCAAGGTCGAGGACGTCCTCGACATCGCCGACGCGGCCAACCAGTACGCACCCCTGCGGCCGCCCGCGACCGCTGCCGGCCTGGCGCTGGGGCCGGCGTCCGACGGCGCTGTGGGGGTCTACGGCGAGGGCACGGCCCAGGTGATCGCCATCCCGCTGCGCGACCGCGAGGCGGGCGCCCTGCGGGACCAGCTGACGCTGACCCCGGGCGTCGAGCAGGACGGGGAGCGGACCGTCGCCTCGGTCGGGCCGCTCGGTGTGCTGCTGACCGGCCGCGACGGTGATGGCGGCTGGCTGCTCGCGGGCACGCTCACCCGCGACGCCCTCGAACGTGCCGGTCGGGACGTGCTGGCCGGCTACGTCTTCCTGGAGCAGGCCGGATGAGCGCCGCCCGCGAAGGTGCTCCCAGCGTGATCCGCACCGCTGCCCTCACCAAGCGCTTCGGACGGGTGACCGCGGTCGACGCCGTCGACCTCGACGTCCGCGAGGGCGACGTCTACGGCTTCCTCGGCGCCAACGGGTCGGGCAAGACCACGACCGTGCGGATGCTGCTCGGGCTGGTGCTGGCCACCTCCGGCGAGATGGACGTGCTCGGCGAGCCGATGCCCGGGTCCGCGAGGTCCGTGCTGCCCCGGGTGGGAGCGATGGTCGAGGGGCCGGGCGCCTACCCGCACCTCTCCGGTCGCGCCAACCTGGCGATGTTCGACGCCACCGGTCCCGACGGCTCGCGCCGCACCCGCGGCCAGCGGGTCGAGGAGGCCCTCGAGCGCGTGGGCCTGGCCAGCGTCGACATGCGCCCGGTGCGGGCGTACTCCCTCGGCATGCGCCAGCGCCTCGGCCTGGCGGCCGCACTCCTGCGACGCCCCCGCCTGCTGGTGCTCGACGAGCCGACCAACGGCCTCGACCCGCAGGGCATCAACGAGATCCGCACGCTGCTGCTGGAGCTCAACCGCGAGGGGACGACCGTGTTCCTCTCCAGCCACCTGCTCGGCGAGATCGAGCAGATGTGCACCCGGGTCGGCGTGCTGGACGGCGGACGGCTCGTGCTGCAGGACCAGATGGACGCACTGCGCGGCCCCACCGGGCGCACCGAGGTGCACACCCCGGACCTGGACCTGGCCCGGAGCCTGCTCGCGACGGCGCACGTCGAGGTCGAGGCATCCGACGAGGCTTCAGACGGGGGTGGGCGGCTGCTGGTCCGCGGACTCGAGCCCGCCGACCTCAACGCGCGCCTGGTGGAGGGCGGCGTACGCGTCACGCAGCTGGGTCCGGAACGGCGACGCCTCGAGGACGTGGTGCTCGCGGCCACGACCTCCGGCACGGACCGCTTCGGTCGTGAGGGGGCGCGCGCGTGATCCGGGCCGAGCTCGCCAAGCTGCTGCGCAACCGGCGCACCTGGGGCACGATCGCGATCATCGACGCGCTGCCCACGCTGGTGGCCGTGCTGCTCGCCATCACCGACCTCGGGCCGCGTCCCGGCACCGGGCCGGCCTTCCTGTCCGCCGTGCTGACCGACGGGACGCTCTTCCCGCTGGCCGCGCTCGCGATGGTGCTGCCCCTCTTCCTGCCGATCGCCGTGGCCCTCACCGCGGGGGAGGCGATCGCGGGAGAGGCGCAGCAGGGCACGCTGCGCTACCTGCTGATCCGCCCGGTCGGCCGGACCCGCCTGCTCGTGGCCAAGCTGGTGGCCGTCATGGCGTTCGTCGTGGTCACCGTGCTCGTCGTCGCGGTGACGTCGTACGTCGTCGGGCTGCTCCTGCTGGGCGACCAGACGGTCACCGTCACGGGACCCACGACGAGCGTCTCGGGCACGCCCATGTCGACGCCCGAGCTGGTGGGCCGGACGGGCCTGGCCTTCGGCTACGCGATGCTCTGCATGCTGGGTGTCGCCGCCATCGCCCTGTTCCTGTCGACCGTGGCGCGCTCACCGCTCGGCGCGGCGATGGGTGCGATGACCCTGCTGGTGGCCTCGACGCTGCTGCTCACGCTCGACGCGGCGCAGGCGCTGCACCCCTACCTGCTGACCCGGCACTGGCTGGCGTTCGTCGACCTCTTCCGCGACCCGATCCGGTGGGACGACGTGCTGCGCGGGGTGCTGGTGCAGGGCGCCTACGTCGTCGTCTTCCTCGGCGCGGCCTGGGCGAGCTTCACCACCAAGGACATCACCGACTGAGCTCGTGCGAGCAGACCCGGGAGTCCGGCCTCGCGGGCGCCTCCGGACCGAGGGCCGCCTCGACCATCGCGACCACCGCCGGGGTGCGGGGCACGTCGGGATGGCCCACGGTGAGGTCGGGGCACACGCTCTGCACGGCGTAGTCGAGGGCTCCGTCGAGCTCGCCGGAGGTCGGCGGGACGACGGTCTTGTCGTCCTCGGTCCACAGCGCGACCCAGACCGGACCCCGCGGGGTCTCGTCACCGGCGTTGAGGTCGCGGAGCAGGTCGGAGTCCGGGGCCAGCTGCTGACAGGCCTCCGGGCAGGTCTCGGCGCCGAAGGAGGCGGCCAGGCCCGCGAGGTCGGTGCCGTGGTGCGGGGAGGACAGGGTCACCGCACGCCGGACCGTCGAGCCACCACCGAGGTCGGCGACGTAGAGCCGCAGCACGACGCCGCCCGCGGAGTAGCCGACGACGTCGACCGACGGCGCCCCGGTCTCCGCCAGCGCCGCGTCGACCGCGCGACCGAGGTCCGCGGCGCGGACCCGCAGGTCGCCGGTCCCGTTGCCCCGCGCCGGCACGATCCTGACGTCGCGACCGGTGGACTCGAGGTCCGCAGCGAGCACCTCCAGCGCGGCGGTCGAGCCGCCGAAACCCGGCACCAGCAGCACTGGTCCCGGCCGGTCCTGCGCGACGGGCTCCACCGACGGCCCACGGCGTACGACGACGGCGACGACGATGCCGACCACCGCGACGAGCGCGAGCACAACGGCCCCGACCACCAGTCGCCGACGCTGCGGGGACAGGGAGGGGAGCAGTCGAGCGGCCACGTCGTCCAGTGTGCCCGCCAGCGCGCGCGGTCGGGTGACGGTGGTCGCTCGGACCCCACCCCACTGGATGAGCGAGGAACGACTACCGGCCGGTCGCCGGTAGCGTCGTCGTCATGACGGAGACCTGGCCCGGAACGGCCTACCCCCTCGGCGCGACCTTCGACGGCAGCGGCACCAACTTCGCGCTCTTCAGCGAGGTCGCGGAGCGCGTCGAGCTGTGCCTGTTCGAGCCCGACCCCGAGCAGCCCGGCGCCTTCGTCGAGACGAAGCTCGAGGTCACCGAGGTCGACGCCTACGTGTGGCACTGCTACATCCCCACCGTCCAGCCCGGCCAGCGCTACGGCTATCGCGTCCACGGGCCGTGGGACCCGACCAAGGGGCTGCGCTGCAACCCGAACAAGCTGCTGCTCGACCCCTACGCCAAGGCGACCGCCGGTGAGATCGACTGGGACCAGTCGCTCTTCGGCTACGACTTCGGCGAGGAGGACAGCAGGAACGACGACGACTCGGCCGCGCACATGACGCACGGCGTCGTGATCAACCCGTTCTTCGACTGGGAGGGCGACCGCCGCCTCGCCATCCCCTACAACGAGTCCTTCATCTACGAGGCGCACGTCAAGGGCCTCACCCAGCTGCACCCCGACGTGCCCGAGGAGCAGCGCGGCACCTACGCCGGGCTCGCGCACCCCTCGATCACCGCCCACCTCACCAAGCTGGGCGTGACCGCGATCGAGCTGATGCCGGTGCACCAGTTCGTCCAGGACTCCACGCTCCTCGACCAGGGCCTGCGCAACTACTGGGGCTACAACACCCTCGGCTTCTTCGCCCCGCACGCCGACTACGCCTCGAGCCAGCAGGGCCAGCAGGTCCAGGAGTTCAAGGCGATGGTCAAGGCGATGCACGCCGCCGGCATCGAGGTCATCCTCGACGTGGTCTACAACCACACCGCCGAGGGCAACCACCTCGGCCCGACGCTGAGCTTCAAGGGCATCGACAACCCGGCCTACTACCGGCTCGTCGAGGACGACCAGCGCTACTACATGGACTACACCGGCACCGGCAACAGCCTCAACGTCCGGCACCCGCACTCGGTGCAGCTGATCATGGACTCGCTGCGCTACTGGGTGACCGAGATGCACGTCGACGGCTTCCGCTTCGACCTCGCCGCGACCCTGGCCCGCGAGTTCTACGACGTCGACAAGCTCTCCACCTTCTTCGAGATGGTGCAGCAGGACCCGGTCGTCAGCCAGGTGAAGCTGATCGCCGAGCCCTGGGACATCGGGCCCGGCGGCTACCAGGTCGGCGGCTTCCCGCCCCAGTGGACCGAGTGGAACGGCGACTACCGCGACACCGTCCGCGACTTCTGGCGCGGCGAGCCGTCGCTGGGCGACTTCGCCTCGCGCCTGTCCGGCTCCTCCGACCTCTACGAGCACTCCGGGCGCCGCCCCTTCGCCAGCATCAACTTCGTCACCGCCCACGACGGCTTCACCCTGCGCGACCTCGTGTCCTACAACGAGAAGCACAACGAGGCCAACGGTGAGGGCAACAACGACGGCGAGAGCCACAACCGGTCGTGGAACCACGGCGTCGAGGGACCGACGGAGGACCCGGAGATCCTGGGGGCGCGGGCCCGCGAGCAGCGCAACTTCATCGCGACGCTGCTGCTCAGCCAGGGCGTCCCGATGCTGCTGCACGGCGACGAGCTCAGCCGCACCCAGGACGGCAACAACAACACCTACGCCCAGGACAGCGAGATCAGCTGGGTCCACTGGGACGACGCCGACAAGCCGCTGATCGAGTTCACCGCGGCGGTGGCCAAGCTGCGCGCCGACCACCCGACCTTCCACCGCAAGCGCTTCTTCACCGGCACGACCGTGCGCACCGGCGACGGCGAGCGCCTCAACGACATCGTCTGGCTGGCGCTCGACGGCGAGCCGATGGCGGACGACGCGTGGGACGACGGGGCGAAGGCCATCGGGATGTACCTCAACGGCAACGGCATCGCCGGCAAGGACGCCCGCGGCGGCACGATCACCGACGCGCACTTCCTCCTCTACTTCAACGCCGACGGGCCGGCGCAGGTGACGCTCCCCCCGGAGGAGTACGCCGCCGCGTGGGACGTCGTGATCGACACGGGTGGGAACGCCGATGCGGAGGCCACGCTGGCTGCCGGCGCGACCTTCGACCTGACCACCCACACCCTCGTCGTCCTGCGCGAGCACACCCCTCCTGCCGAGAGCCCGGACCACTCGGTCGCGGCGTCCCTGGCTGCCAGGACGGGGACGGACGCCTGATGGCACCGACCGACCAGCGGGGGGTGGACCAGCGGAGGCCGCACAGCACGTACCGGCTGCAGGTCAGCCAGGACTTCACCCTCCACGAGGCCGCGGACGTGCTGCCGTACCTCCACGACCTCGGTGTCGACTGGGTCTACCTCTCGCCGCTCCTGGCCTCCGAGCCCGGGAGCACCCACGGCTACGACGTCGTCGCCTTCGACCACGTCGACCCCGAGCGCGGGGGCGAGGAGGGGCTGGCCGCCCTGTCCGCCGAGGCCCGCCGGCTCGGCATGGGCGTCCTCGTCGACATCGTCCCCAACCACGTCGGCGTCGCGACGCCGTCCGAGGACCCGTGGTGGTGGGACGTGCTGCGGCTCGGCCGCGAGTCCGAGCACGCCACCGCCTTCGACGTCGACTGGGCCGCCGGCGACGGGCGCATCGTGATCCCGGTGATCGGCGACGACGACGAGGGCTCGATCCGCATCGAGGGCGGCGAGGTCCGCTACCACGACCAGCGTTTCCCGCTCGCGCCCGGCACGACGACGCTCGAGGAGCAGCACTACGACCTCGTGCACTGGAAGGCCGCGGACGACGACCTCAACTACCGCCGGTTCTTCGCGGTCAACACGCTCGCCGCGGTCCGGGTCGAGGACCCCGAGGTCTTCGCCGAGACCCACGTCGAGATCAGGCGGTGGTTCGACGAGGGCCTGGTCGACGGACTGCGCGTCGACCACCCCGACGGCCTCCGCGACCCCAAGCGCTACCTCGACGACCTCGCCGCCCTCACCGGTGGTGCCTACGTGCTCGTGGAGAAGATCCTCGAGCCCGGCGAGGAGCTGCCCTCGGAGTGGGCGACCGCCGGCACGACCGGTTACGACGCCCTCGCGCTCATCGACCGGCTGCTGACCGACCCCGCCGGCGAGGCTCCGCTCACCGCGCTCGAGAACCGGCTGCGTGGCACGCCGGTCGACTGGACGCGGATGGTCCACGACAACAAGCGCGCCGTCGCCGACGGGATCCTGCACTCCGAGGTCCTGCGGATCACCCGCGAGGTCGCCAAGGTGCAGGAGACCCGGCAGGACACCGAGGACGAGGGTGTCGACGAGGACGCCGTCGCCGACGCGATCGCCGAGCTCCTGGCCTGCTTCCCGGTCTACCGCTCCTACCTCCCCGAGGGACGCGCGCACCTCGACCAGGCCTTCTTCGCGGCCCGCACCGCCCGCCCCGACCTCGGGGCGACGTACGACGCCATCGAGCCCGTGCTCCACGACGAGTGGAGCCAGCCGGCCCGGCGCTTCCAGCAGACCTCCGGCATGGTGATGGCCAAGGGCGTCGAGGACTGCTCCTTCTACCAGTGGTCGCGCCTCACCTCGCTCAACGAGGTCGGTGCGGACCCGTCGATCTTCGCGATCGGCACCGACACCTTCCACGACGCGATGGCCGTCCGCCAGCGCGACTGGCCGGACGCGATGGTCACCCTGTCCACGCACGACACCAAGCGCGGCGAGGACGTCCGCGCCCGGATCACCGTGCTCGCCGAGGAGCCGCGCGAGTGGGAGCAGGCGCTCGACGAGCTGCTGCGGCTCGCACCCGTCCCCGACCCGGGCTTCGGGTCCCTGCTCTGGCAGGCGGTGCTCGGCGCCTGGACGCCCGACCACCTGCCCGACCTCCGGGACCGGCTCCACGGGTACGCCGAGAAGGCGATGCGCGAGGCCGGCGACCGCACGACGTGGACCGAGCCCGACGAGGCCTACGAGGCCGCGGTGCACGCCGCGGTCGACGCCGTCTTCGACGACACCGAGGTGCGGGAGGTCCTCACCGGGCTCGCCACGACGATCGACGCGGCCGCCCAGGCGAACTCGCTGGCGGCCAAGCTGCTCGCGATCACCATCCCCGGCGTGCCCGACGTCTACCAGGGCAGTGAGCTGTGGGAGACGTCGCTGGTCGACCCCGACAACCGGCGTCCGGTCGACTTCGACCACCGCCGCGCCGTGCTCGCCGGGACCGAGGAGGACGACGCGGCCGCCAAGCTCCACGTCACCTGCACGGCGCTCACCCTGCGTCGCGACCGGCCCGAGCTCTTCACCGACTACGAGCCGGTCGGCGCGACCGGCGCCACCGCCGACCACGTCGTGGCCTTCGACCGGGGCGGCGCCATCACCGTCGCCACCCGACTCCCGGTCGGGCTCGCCACCGACGGCGGCTGGGGCGAGACGGTGCTCGACCTCCCTGACGGCACCTGGCACGACGTGCTCACCGGCCTCGACACGGACGGCCGGCTGGCCGACCTGCTCGCCGTGCACCCCGTCGCGCTTCTGGTGAGGAAGGACTGAGATGGCCTCGCCGACCCCCAGAGGACCCTTCGACGTCTGGGCACCCCGCCCCGAGCGCGTCCGGCTGGTCATCGACAGCGACGGCGGTGGCGTCGTCGAGATGCGACGCGGCGACGACGGCTGGTGGAGCCCGGCCGAGCCGCTCCCGGTGCGGGCCGAGCACGACTACGTCGACTACGGCTACCTCCTCGACGACGACCCGGAGCCGCGTCCCGACCCGAGGTCGCGCCGCCAGCCCGGCGGCGTGCACGAGCTCTCGCGGCAGGAGCGGTCGACGTACGAGTGGCAGGACTCCGGCTGGACGGGCCGCCAGCTCGCCGGGTCGGTGATCTACGAGCTGCACGTCGGGACCTTCACCCCCGACGGAACCCTCGACTCCGCGATCGGCCGGCTCGACCACCTCCTCGACATCGGCGTCGACCTGGTCGAGGTGATGCCGGTCAACGCCTTCAACGGCACGCACAACTGGGGCTACGACGGCGTCGGCTGGTACGCCGTCCACGAGGGGTACGGCGGCCCGGACGCCTACCGACGCTTCGTCGACGCCTGCCACGCCAAGGGCCTCGGTGTCGTGCAGGACGTCGTCCACAACCACCTGGGCCCGTCGGGCAACTACCTGCCGCTGTTCGGGCCCTACCTGAAGGACGGCCGCAACACCTGGGGCGATCTGGTCAACCTCGACGGCGAGGGGTCGGCCGAGGTGCGGCGCTACATCCTCGACAACGTGCGGATGTGGTTCGAGGACCTCCACGTCGACGCGCTGCGGCTCGACGCCGTGCACGCGCTCAGCGACACCTCCGAGGTGCACCTGCTCGAGCAGATGGCCGTCGAGACGGCGACGCTGTCGGCCCAGCTGCGTCGGCCGCTGACCCTGATCGCCGAGTCCGACCTCAACGACACGCTGCTGGTGAAGCCGCGCGAGGCCGGTGGCTACGGGCTCGACGCCCAGTGGAGCGACGACTTCCACCACGCGGTCCACGTCGCCCTCAGTGGCGAGACGGCCGGCTACTACGCCGACTTCGAGCCGCTCGAGGCGCTGGCCAAGGTCATCGAGAAGGGCTTCTTCCACGACGGGACCTGGTCGTCGTTCCGCGAGCGCGACCACGGGCGCCCGGTCGACACCGCGCGGATGCCGGCCTGGCGGCTCGTGGTGACCAACCAGAACCACGACCAGATCGGCAACCGCGCCCGCGGCGACCGGCTGGCCGAGCACCTCGACGACGACCAGCTCGCGTGCGCCGCGCTGCTCACGCTGACCGCGCCCTTCACGCCGATGCTGTTCATGGGCGAGGAGTGGGCGGCCTCGTCGCCGTTCCAGTTCTTCACCTCGCACCCCGAGCCCGAGCTCGGCCGCGCGACGGCAGAGGGCCGGATCGCGGAGTTCGAGAAGATGGGCTGGGACCCGGCAGAGGTGCCCGATCCGCAGGACCCCGAGACCTTCCTGCGCTCCAAGCTCGACTGGAGCGAGCTCACCGAGGGCCGCCACGCCGTCGTGCTCGACTGCTACCGGCGCCTCGCCCGCCTGCGGCGCGACCTCGAGCAGCTGACCGACCCCGACTTCGCGGCGGTGTCGTGCTCGGTCGACGGGCGGCTGTTCACCATGCGGCGCGGCGACCTGCTCGTGCTCGTCAACGCGGGCGAGACCGAGGTCAGCGTCGAGGTGGACGCGAGCGAGGTGCTCTTCGAGACGCCGTCGGGAGTCACGCTCGACGACGCCGTCCTGACGATCCCTCCGCACGGCGGCGCCCTGCTCCGGTAGCCGACAACTTTTCCGGTGGGACCGGAGTCTCCCTCGCGAACAGGCCGACAGGGCCACTGCACGAGGGGGAACCTCATGAACCGCACCACCGCCTGGGTCGCGCTCGCCGGCCTCGCCGCGAGCTCGCTCGCTCTCACAGCGCCTGCGCAGGCTGCTCCCGAGCACGCGTCCACGAAGGCCGGCACCTACTCGGTCTCCGCCTCGATCAACGAGACCACCGCCATCGGCAAGGAGACCGTCCTCAAGATCCGCGGCCGGGTCAGCCCGAAGGCCGCGGGGGAGAAGGTCGTCCTCCAGCAGCGGGTCGACGGCAAGAAGAAGTGGAAGGCCACCGGCACCACGAAGGTCAGGGCCAACGGCACCTACAAGGTGACCGACGACCCGTCGACGCCCGGCACGCGTGAGTACCGCGTGGTCAAGCCGGCCTCCAACGGCTACGGCCAGGGCATCAGCAAGACCCTCGAGGTCGAGGTCTACTCGTGGGGCAGGCTCACGTCCCGCACGGCCGGGCCCCTGACCAACATGGGCTACCGCGGCGTGACCATCGGCACGGAGTACTTCGGCCAGAGCCTGGCCACCGTCACCGCCGGGTCGCCGTCCTCCGTGGAGTACACGCTGGGTCGCAAGTGCACCGAGCTGCGCGCGACGTACGCCCTCACCGACGACTCCGCGACCGGCGCGACCGGCTCGGTGACGGTCAGCGCCGACGGCTCGGTCCTCGGCTCGCACGCGCTCTCGGTCGGCACGATCGTCGCCGACGACACGATCGACCTCGACGGCGTGTTCCGGCTCCGGATCGACGCCACCGCGAGCGCCACGCCTGCCGCGATCACCGCGATCGCGACGCCCGAGGTGCTCTGCACGCGCTGACGCCGCAGCCGGCGAGGGCCGGCACCGAGACCGACGACGGCAGGTACGACCCGGGGTTACAGGCCCCCGGGAAGTGCCTGCCGTCGTCTTGTCGGGTCCGCGGGACGACCTTGGACGCGCCCGATATCTTTACTTTCGCTGTCACTCGCTCGGGAAGGACGACGATGGACGACCTGCAGGGGCCGCCCACCAGGAGCGCACGACTCGCCCCCTCGCGCCGCTCCGTGACCAGAGGAGCCGCCTGGAGCGTCCCGGTGATCGCGGTGGCAGCCGCCGCACCGGCGTACGCCGCCAGCTTCACGTGGACCCGGTCCGCCGCGGGCAGCTACACGCTGACGATCCCCGCCGGCGTGCGCGTCTTCACCTTCGACCTGGCCGGCGCCGGCGGTGGCGGCAGCGCGTCGTTCTCCGGCGGCAACGGTGGTCGGGTGACCGGCACGGTCACGCTGGCCGCCAACCAGACGGGTCAGGTCCTGACGGTCGTCGTCGGGGCCGGCGGCGGAGAGGGCATCGGCACGTCAGGCACTGCGGGGGTCGGTGGCACCGGCTTCGGCAAGGGAGGTGACGGCGGCAGGGGCACGAGCATCTACGGCGGTGCCGGCGGTGGCGGTACCGCGATCCTCATCGGATCCTCGCCGATCGCGGTCGGCGGGGGCGGCGGCGGGAAGGGGTCGACCAGCGTCAACAACGTCACTGGCGGCGCCAACCCGACCAACACCTCGATCACCACTCCGGGCAACGGCGGCAGCTCACTGGGCTCGGCCGGCGCCGGTGCGGGCGAGGCGTCCCAGACCGCCGGCACGATCGTCCTGTCTGCGGGTGGCGGCGGTGGCGCCGGCCCACTAGCGGTGGGTTCAGCGGGAGGCGCGGGCACCGGTGCGGGCAGCGGTGCCGCGGGTACGGCTGGTGGCAACCTGGGTTCGGGCTCCAACGGCGGAGGTGACGGCGCGGCCGGCGCACAGCGCTCCACCGGCGGCGCCGGTGGTGGAGGTGGCGGCTACCGGGGCGGCGGCTCGGGCGGTGTCCGCAGCTCCACCGCACCCAGCAACACGCAGGCGTTCGCCGACTCGGGAGGCGCAGGCGGGGCGGGCTCCTGCTACACCGGTGGCATCCTCGTCACCGCGACGGTCAGCAACGCCACGTCGCCGGTCAGCGCGGGCAACGCGGGCAAGGGGACGACCGCTGCTGCGCAGAAGGGCGACGACGGATACGTGACCATCACGTACTGAGGGCGCTACTGCTTCGACACCCCTCACGCACGAGCCGTACTGTTGGCTCTTGTGGCAGGCATCGACTACGACGCAGAGATCAAGCAGCTCCAGGCGACCATGAAGACGGTCGGCCAGGTCCTCAACCTCGACCGCATGCGCGGTGAGATCGCCGACCTCAGCGAGCAGGTCGCGGCGCCCGACCTCTGGGACGACGTGGAGAGCGCCACCCGCATCACCGGACGCCTCTCGGCGCTGCAGGGCGAGATGGACCGCTACACCGGTCTCGAGTCCCGCATCGAGGACCTCGGCCTCATGGTCGAGATGGCGCAGGAGGAGGGCGACGCCGACACGCTCGCCGACTCCGAGACGGAGCTCGGCCGGATCAAGAAGTCGGTCGAGTCCCTCGAGATCCGCACCCTGCTCTCGGGGGAGTACGACGAGCGCGAGGCGATCGTGACGATCCGCTCGGGCGCCGGTGGCGTCGACGCCGCCGACTTCGCCGAGATGCTCATGCGGATGTACACGCGCTGGGCCGAGCAGCACAAGTACGGCGTCGAGGTCTACGACGTCTCCTACGCCGAGGAGGCGGGCATCAAGTCCGCCGAGTTCGCCATCCACGCGCCCTACGCCTACGGCACCCTGTCGGTCGAGGCCGGCACCCACCGCCTGGTGCGGATCAGCCCCTTCGACAACCAGGGCCGCCGCCAGACGTCGTTCGCGGCCGTCGAGGTCGTCCCGGTCCTCGAGCAGACCGACGAGGTCGAGGTCGACGAGAACGACCTGCGCGTCGACGTCTTCCGCTCCGGCGGTCCCGGCGGCCAGTCGGTCAACACGACCGACTCGGCGGTCCGCCTCACGCACCTGCCGACCGGCATCGTCGTGTCCTGCCAGAACGAGAAGTCGCAGCTGCAGAACAAGGCGTCCGCGATGGTCGTGCTCAAGGCCAAGTTGCTCGCGAAGGCCAAGGCCGAGGAGGCGGCGCTGAAGAAGGACCTCAAGGGCGACGTCCAGGCCAGCTGGGGTGACCAGATGCGCAACTATGTCCTCAACCCCTACCAGATCGTCAAGGACCTGCGGACCGGCCACGAGTCCGGCAACCCCAGCTCGGTCTTCGACGGCGACCTCGACGACTTCATGGAGGCCGGCATCCGCTGGCGCCGGGGTGCGGAGAAGGTCGACGCCTGACCCCTAGGGTTCTGCCCATGGGACTCTTCAGCAAGCCGGAGGTCATCGGCCCCGGAGGCACGAACGACGCCGACCGTTCCCGCATCGCCGGGCTCGAGCAGCGCGTGGCCCGGCTCGAGGCGCAGCTCGCCCAGCTGACGGCCGCGCCCGCCGGGACCGTGGCTGCGGCCGCGGTCGCTGCCACCGAGGACTGGACGGCCGAGGTCCGCAGGCTCGTCGCCGATGACAAGCTGATCCACGCGATCAAGCTCTACCGCGAGAAGACCGGGTGCGGACTCCGGGAGGCCAAGGAGGCCGTCGAGGCGATGCAGCGCTGACCCTTACGTCATGGGGATCCCCGGTTCGCACCGAGGATCCCCATGACGTCGGCGTCACTCCCAGGGGATCCGCAGCCAGTCGTCCATCACGCGAGCGACGTCGTCGCCGACGCCGGCCGGCATGGCGTCCGCGGCACCGCCCACCCCGGTGACCATCGCGCGGTCGCCGACCGCGTGCAGCCACAGGGCGCCGTGGCCGGCCTGTCCGCCGACGTCGTACGTCACGAGGGTGACGCCCGCCGCGACCGTCGTGAGTGACATCCGGGGGTCGGTGCACGAGCGGATCTGGTCGAGCATGCGCTCGATGTTGGCAGGACCGGTGGTCTCGTCGTCGAAGCCGCCGATCTGCCAGGAGACGCCTCGCGGCGTGCCCGAGCCAGACGCGCTGACGCTCCCGGAGTCGACCTGTGCCGAGAGGCACGGAGCGTTCGGGATGGTGGATGCGGTGGCCCGTGAGGTGGCCTTCCAGCCGGCGAGGGCGCGGGTCAGGTCACTGTCCATCACCGGGGGTAGCTGCGGCTTCGCGTCCGGATCAACGGCGTTCGGGTCACCGTCGGACTGCTCCTGGCTCTCACCCGACCGGAGGCCTGCGACGACCGCCTCGGCCACCCGGTCGGCCACCGCTCCGGGTGCGACCCCGGCGCGGCCGGCGATCTCGAGCGTGAGCCGCTCGGTGCCGATCTGCGCGGTCCAGACGTCGGTCATCGCCGTGCGCGGCTCGCTCGGCGCCTCCGCGTAGTGCCAGACCTCGACGCCGTCGACGGTCGCGGTGGTGGCGCCCCGGCAGGTGGCGTAGGCCTCGGACTGCGCAGCCTCGGCGGTCGCGACATCGGGGTACTGGCCGAACGTCGCCGTCGTCATGGCGAACTCGCTGCCGACGAACTGCGAGATCCCCCACCCGACCTGCGGCTGCTTCTCGGTCAGCGTGTCGTCGCTGAGGCACTCGGGCATCGTGTAGCTGCCGCCTCCCTTGGGTGAGTTCGGACTCCACGCCTCCCAGCCCGAGAGCCACCCGGCCGTCGCCGTCTCCAGCGCCGCGGCGTCGAGCGGCTGCGCAGCACCGTTGGCGGCCACTCCGTCCACGTTCGCGGACATCATCCGCGGCACGGTCAGCCCACCGCCCACGACGACGAGGGTGGCGAGCGCGACGGCACCGACGCGCGTACGGCGTCGCTTCCGCACGGTGGCCATCGCGGCGGGGGCGCCGGGGCCGGGGGAGCGGGCGAGGTCGCGGGTGAGCGCGTCGAAGGCGCGGTCCAGGGCCGGGTCGAGCTGGTCGATGTCAGGCATGGGTGTGTGCTCCGTTCGGCTCGTCTGCCGGGTGGTCGGTGAGGAGGAGGGCGAGGGCGGCGCGACCCCGGGACAGCCGGGCCTTGACGGTCCCGGCCGGGCACCGCTCGATGCGGGCGACCTCGTCGACGGGCAGGTCGGCGAGGTGGTGCAGGACGACAGCCCGTCGCTGGGCCTCGGGGATCTCGAGCAGTGCCCGGACCAGTGCGGTCGAGGTCTCGTCGGGTGGTGGCACGTGCGCCTCGCTGCGGTTGCGGGCGAGCCAGGCCGCGGCGACCTTCGTCCGACGCCAGCGGCTGACCGAGAGCCGGGTCGCCACCTGGCGCACCCAGGCGGCCGGCTGGTCGTAGCGCGCGACCCGGCTCCAGTGCTGCCAGGCCCGGACGTAGGCCTCCTGGGCGATCTCCTCGGCCACTCCACGGTCTCCCGTGAGCCCGTAGGTCACCGCGAGCGTGCGCGACCACGTGGCTTCGTAGAAGTCCGCGAAGTCGCCCTCGGCTCCGTCCCGCATCCGTTCCCCCGTCGACCTGCTCGTCAGGGCGCCCCTGTCGGGCGCCGTCACCCACCCAACACGCCCACCGCGGGTGATCGGTTGCACCGCGGCGCGGGTTTCCGGTTCACGTCCACCCCTCACGTAGCCTCGATGCGTGATTCGCTTCGAGAAGGTCACCAAGACCTATCCCGGCCACCCCCACGCGGCGCTCGACAACATCTCCGTCGACGTCGAGAAGGGGGAGTTCGTCTTCCTCGTGGGCTCCTCGGGATCCGGCAAGTCGACCTTCCTGCGCCTCGTGCTCCGCGAGTACCGGCCGACGTCGGGCAAGGTCTACGTCGCCGGCAAGGAGATCAACCGGCTCGCCGGCTGGAAGGTGCCCCGCCTGCGCCGCGACATCGGCACCGTCTTCCAGGACTTCCGGCTGCTGCCCAACAAGACCGTCACGGAGAACGTCGCCTTCGCGCTCCAGGTCATCGGCAAGTCGCGCAAGGAGATCAAGGACGTCGTGCCCGAGACCCTCGAGCTCGTGGGGCTCGACGGCAAGGGCGACCGGATGCCCGACGAGCTCTCCGGTGGTGAGCAGCAGCGCGTCGCCGTGGCGCGCGCGTTCGTCAACCGGCCGATGATCCTGATCGCCGACGAGCCGACCGGAAATCTCGACCCGACCACGTCGGTCGGCATCATGAAGCTCCTCGACCGCATCAACCGCACCGGTACGACGGTGGTGATGGCCACGCACGACTCCGGGATCGTCGACCAGATGCGCAAGCGCGTCATCGAGCTCGAGAACGGCCACGTCGTGCGCGACCAGGCGCAGGGCGTCTACGGCCACCAGAACTGACGCCCCACCGACCTCAGCAGATCGAGAGCCCCCACTCCATGCAGCTTCGTTACGTCTTCTCCGAGCTCGGCCAGGGCCTGCGGCGCAACCTGTCCATGCACCTCGCCGTCGTGCTCACCCTCTTCGTCTCGCTCACGCTGGTCGGGCTCGGCCTGATGTTCCAGCAGCAGGCGACCAAGGCAGCCGAGCAGTGGGGCAACCAGCTCCAGATCACGGTGTTCCTGTGCCGCAACGGCGACAGCAACCCGACCTGTCCCAACGCCGTCACCGACGCGCAGAAGGTCGAGATCGAGCAGGTCGTCGAGGACAACCCCGAGGTCAAGGACTTCCACTTCGAGTCCAGCGAGACCGCCCTGGAGAAGGCCAAGGAGCTCTACGACGAGAGCATCTTCACCGGCGACAACCCGGTGCTCACGGCCGACGACATGCCGCAGACCGTGTGGATCACGCTCAACGACCCGGAGGAGTACGAAGGCATCACCAGCGCCGTCCAGGGGCTCGACGGGGTGTCGCGGGTCCAGGACCTGCGCCAGATCATCTCCCCGATCCTCGGCGCGCTGAACCTGCTGCAGTGGGTCGCGCTGGTGACGGCCGGCGTCCTGGTCCTCGCCGCGCTCCTGCTCGTGGCCAACACGATCCGCCTCGCCGCCTTCGCCCGGCGCCGGGAGATCGGCATCATGCGGCTGGTCGGCGCCTCGACGCTCTACATCGCGCTGCCCTTCCTCCTCGAGGCGCTGGTCACCGCCGTGCTCGGTGTGGCGCTGGCCGGCGGAGCGCTCGCGGCCGTCCAGCAGTTCGGCATCGAGGGCCGCGGCGACGACACCTTGAAGTTCATCCCGTGGATCGGCTGGCAGGAGTTCCGCGTGGCGCTGGGCGCCGTCGCGATCCTCGGTCCGCTGCTCACGTTGCTCCCGACACTCGTGTTGACGCGCAAATACCTCAAAGTGTGAGCCGGGCGGGTTAGCGTCATCTCGCCTGCCCGTGGCTCGGCTCGTGGGAGGCACCCTTCCCCGCTTCCCCAACGCAAAGGCTTCCCCCGGTGCGTCCCTTCCCCCGTACCTCCCTGCCCCGTGCCGCCCAGCGTCGCATGGCCGCAGCCCTCGTCGCCGTCCTGGCGCTGACGGTGACGGCAGCCCACGCCGACGACCTCAAGGACAAGAAGGACAAGGTCGAGCAGGAGCTCAAGGGCGCCCACCAGGACCTCGACGAGTCCAGCTCGCAGCTCGCGACGGCCACCGCGCGGCTCGACGCCGCCAAGTCGCAGCTCGTGACGGCCCAGGCCGACCTCGCCACCGCGCGCGGCAAGGTCGAGGTCGCCCAGGAGCGCGACGCGGAGATGCAGGCCGAGCTGGCCACGGCCGAGCAGGACCTCGTCGACGCCGAGGCCGCGCTGACGCAGGGCACGGCCGACCGCGAGGCCCAGCGCCAGAAGGTCGCCAACACCGTCGCCGACATGTACTCCGAGGGCGACCCGGAGCTGATCGCCTTCTCTTCGCTCCTCGAGGCCGACTCGACCGAGGAGCTCACCCGGCGCAACGGCGTGCGCGACGTCATCGTGGGGCAGGAGGCGAGGGCGTACGACGAGCTGAAGGCCGCCGAGGTGCTCCTCGAGGTCACCGAGCAGCAGGTCTCCGACGCGCGTGACGACGTCGCCGCCAAGCGCGAGGCCGCCGCCGAGCACCTCACCCTGATGCAGCAGCTCGAGACCGAGCAGCAGGCGGCCAAGGACGCCGTCGTCGCCCTGGTCGTCGAGCGGCGCGACGCCCGGGTCGACGCCCGCAAGGCGCGCGCCTCGGACGTCGCCAAGATCAAGAAGCTCGAGCAGGAGCAGAAGGCGCTGCAGGAGAAGCTGCGTCAGCGAGCGCTCGCCGCGCTGCGCCGCGAGCGCGCCGCCGGCCGCTCCACCGCGACCGGACCCACCGCGGGCACGCTCCTGCACCCGGTCGACGGCTACGTCACCTCACCCTTCGGCTACCGCGAGCACCCGATCTACCACTACTGGGGCCTGCACGACGGCGTCGACTTCGGCGGCGGCTGCGGCACGCCGGAGCGCGCCTCCGCGCCCGGCAAGGTGGTCGCCTCCTACTGGAGCGACGTCTACGGCAACCGCCTGGTCATCGACCTCGGCGTGATCGCCGGTCGCGGTGTCTCGATCATCTACAACCACGCCGAGCGCTACACGGTCGGCGTCGGCGACGTGGTCCAGGAGGGCCAGGTCGTCGGCTACGAGGGCTCGACCGGCTGGTCGACCGGCTGCCACCTCCACTTCACGGTGATGGAGAACGGCACGGCCGTCGACCCCATGGCCTACTTCTGATTCCGATTGGACACCGCCTGAGAGAATGGCGGGATGCCGAAGGAGCAGGGCCAGAAGATGGTGGCGCAGAACAAGAAGGCGCGCCACGACTACCACATCGAGGACACGTGGGAGGCCGGCCTCGTCCTCATGGGGACCGAGGTGAAGTCGCTCCGCCAGGGCCGTGCGTCTCTGGTCGACGGCTTCGCCGAGATCGAGAACGGCGAGGCGTACCTGCTCGGGGTGCACATCCCCGAGTACAGCCAGGGCACGTGGACCAACCACGCCTCCCGCCGACGACGCAAGCTGCTGCTCAACCGCTCCGAGATCGACAAGATCGAGCGCAAGATCACCGACAAGGGCTACACGATCGTCCCGCTGTCGCTCTACTTCAAGGACGGGCGCGCCAAGGTCGAGATCGCCCTCGCCAAGGGCAAGAAGTCCTACGACAAGCGGCACACGCTGGCCGAGCGCACGGCCAACCGGGAGAAGGTCGAGGCGGTCCAGCGCCGGCTCAAGGGCCACCGGGACTGATGCCCGAGCCCCTCGAGCCCACGGCGTTCGCAGA
The DNA here is from genome assembly GCF_900105585.1 of Nocardioides exalbidus. Taxonomy (NCBI): domain Bacteria; kingdom Bacillati; phylum Actinomycetota; class Actinomycetes; order Propionibacteriales; family Nocardioidaceae; genus Nocardioides; species Nocardioides exalbidus. The sequence goes on along the minus strand of NZ_FNRT01000002.1, from coordinate 190,775 downwards.
GCAGCTCGGACTGCCCGGCCTGATCGACCTGCACACCCACTTCCTGCCGCCGCGGGTGATGGCCAAGGTCCGCGCGCAGTTCGACTCCGCCGGCCCGCTCATCGGCCGCCCGTGGCCGCTGCGCTACCGCGACGAGGACGACGTGCTGGTCGAGACGCTGCGCACGTTCGGCGTGCGCCGCTTCACCGCGCTGCCCTACGCCCACAAGCCCGACATGGCCGAGTTCCTCAACGACTGGGCAGCGGGGTTCGCGGAGCGGGTGCCTGAGGCGGCGGTCTGCGGCACCTTCTTCCCCGAGCCCGGCGCGGCGTCGTACGTCGCCGCGCGCACCGACCCGTCGCCGCACCGGGTGGAGGTCTGGAAGGTGCACGTGCAGGTCGGCGCATTCAGCGTCACCGACCCGCTGCTCGACGAGGCGTGGGGCATCGTCGCCGAGGCCGGCACCCCGGTCGTCCTCCACGCGGGCAGCGGCCCGGTCGCCACCGAGCACACGGGTCCCGGACCGGTCGCCGCACTGCTCGCGCGCCACCCGCGGCTGCGGCTGGTGATCGCCCACGCCGGCGCGCCGGAGTACGCCGACTTCCTCCGGCTCGCGGAGGACCACGAGCGGGTCGCGCTGGACACGACGATGGCGTTCACGCCGTTCTTCGAGGAGATGGGCGGGGCCTACCCGCGCGAGCTGCTGCCCCGGCTGCGCGACCTCGGCCTGGACGGGCGGGTGCACCTCGGCAGCGACTTCCCGAACATCCCCTACGCCTACGGCGACCAGCTCTCGGGCCTCGCCTCGCTCGACCTCGGCGACGACTGGCTGCGCGCCGTGTGCTGGCACAACACCGCAGCACTCCTGGACTGACGCCACGTGTTCCGCGAGGTCCCGGTGCTCCCGGTCGTCCTGCCCCTCGGCGCAGCCGTCTGCCTGCTGCTGGTCTGGAGGTTGCACCGCCGCAGGATCTTCACGTGGCCGCGCGCGGCCGTCGCGCTCGCGCTCGGCGTGTATGCCGGCGGCATCGTGGCCAACACGGTCTTCCCGATCTTCCTCGACAAGCCGGCGCGGAGCGCCGAGTGGGACACCTACCTCGCCCTGACCCCGATCGCCGGCTACGGCGTCGCGGACGCCGTGACCAACGTCGTCGTCCTCGCGCCGCTCGGGGTGCTCGTGTCGCTGGTCCTCGCCCGGCCGACGTGGTGGCGCGTCGTCGCCGTCGCGGCCGCGGCCAGCCTGGGCATCGAGACGACGCAGTACGTCACGGCGCTCACCCTGGGCGGCGGTCACGTCGCCGACGTCAACGACCTGCTCTTCAACGTCGTCGGGGGAGCACTCGGCCTGGCCGTGCTGGCCGTCCTGGCGCGTGTCCCCGCCGTCGCCCGGCTCGTCGACCGGTTCCGCTGGCGCTGACCGGCGCGGGCACCGCCCTTTACTTCCCGGGCGCGGGGAGGGAAGGTAAAAGAAGTCCCGGACGTCGCAGACCCCTTGACGACGATAAGTAAGTGCGATGAACTAACTAATGTGACCTCGCACACTCCAGTCGGACGCCAGCTGCGGCCGCAGGGCAAGCTCCTCCAGGAGGACGCCCGGCGGCACCATCGCTCGCTGCTCCTGCAGCAGCTCTTCCGCGAGGGCCCGGCCAGCCGGGCCGACCTCGCGAGGGCCAGCGGGCTGACCCGCGTCACCGTCTCCGACCTCGTGGGCGAGATGCTCGCCGACGGGTTCGTGACCGAGCTCGGCGCGCCTGCCGGGAGCCGGGTCGGCAAGCCCCCCACGCTCGTGGGCCTGGCGGCCGACTCGCACCACATCATCGGCCTCGACCTGTCCGAGACCGACCGCATGTCCGGCGCCGTGGTCAACCTCGCCGGCACCGTCCAGGCCCGGCACGAGGTCCACGTCGACGGCGCGGAGGGGGAGCGGGCCGTCGAGCTCGTCCAGCGGCTCACGACCGAGCTCGTCGCGATGACCGAGCGCCCCTTGCTCGGCATCGGCGTGGGCAGCCCCGGCATCGTCGACCCCGCGGGCACCGTGATCGACGCGCCCAACCTCGCCTGGCAGGACACCCCGCTGGCGGCGCGCCTCGCGGAGGCATTCGACGTCCCGGTCTACGTCGCCAACGACGCCAACACCGCGGTGATGGGTGAGCACACCTTCGGCGAGTCCGGTGACGGCGGCCTGATGGTGCTGCGCGTCGGGACCGGTGTCGGAGCAGGCTTCGTGCTCGGCGGCTCGCTCCTCCACGGCCACCTCGGTGCCGCGGGCGAGATCGGCCACGTCGTGGTCGACGTCGACGGTGAGCTGTGTGCCTGCGGTCGCACCGGCTGCCTGGAGACCCTCCTGTCGGCGCCGCGCCTCCGGCGCCGCGTCGGGGAGCCCGACGTGGACGCCCCCGCCGCGCTCTCCGACGTCGGCAAGAGGCTGGGAGAGGTGCTGGCGCCGATCGTCGCCGCGCTCAACCTGCACGAGATCGTGCTGAGCGGCCCCGCGGAGCTGCTCGACGGTCCGCTGCTCGACGCAGCCGACCGGACCATCCGCGAGCGGACGATGCCGATCAGCTCCACGGGGCTGGCCGTCCGCACCTCCAAGCTCGGCGAGGACGTCGTGGTCGTGGGAGCGGCCGTGCTCGTCCTCTCCGCAGAGCTGGGCGTCTCCTGACGTCCCGGACGCCCAGAAGGAACATTTCATGAGAGGGAACAACACAGTGGTGCGCATCAAGAAGTCATTGACCGGTGTGGCTGTCGCCGCACTCGCGCTGACCACGCTGGCCGCGTGCGGCAGCGACGACAGCAGCTCGTCGAGCGAGGACGGCGGTCCCGAGAGCGCGGACATCCGGGTCTGGCTCAACGGCACGGACACCCCGCAGGAGGCTCGCGACTGGCTCAAGAAGACGTTCGAGGACGAGAACCCCGGCTCCACGCTCACCATCGAGCAGCAGGAGTGGGACGGCCTGGTCGAGAAGCTGACGACCTCGCTCTCCAGCGCGTCCGAGACGCCTGACGTCGTCGAGATCGGCAACACGCAGGCCCCGACCTTCACCTCGGCCGGCGCGTTCGCCGACCTCACCGGTGACCTCGGTGACCTCGGTGGCGACGACCTGCTGCCGGGCTTCGTGGAGGGTGCGACCGTCGACGGCAAGACCTACGCCGTTCCCTACTACGCAGGCTCGAAGTACATCTTCTACCGCAAGGACCTCCTCAAGAAGGCCGGTCTCGACGTGCCGACCACGCTCGACGAGTTCGTCGACACGGCCATCAAGCTCAAGGAGGCCAACCCCAAGCCGGCCAACTTCTCGGGCTTCTGGTTCCCCGGCCAGGACTGGCGCAACGGCGCCGCGTTCGTCTGGGCGGCCGGCGGCGACCTCGCGGTCGACGACGGCGGCACCTGGTCCGGCGACCTGACCGCCGACGGCTCGATCGCCGGCCTGGAGATGGCCCAGCAGCTGTTCGAGGACGCCTCCGGCGCGCCGAAGGACGGCAACGAGGCCGACCCGTGGACCCCGTTCTGCGCGGGTGAGGTCGGCATGATGTCGACCCCCGGCTGGGTCAAGGGCCTGATCGAGGCCGACGACACCGGCTGCCCGGACACCTTCGCCAAGCAGATGGGCGTCTTCGCCCTGCCGGGCAACGACGGCTCGCCCGCCCCGGTGCTGCTCGGTGGCTCCGACCTGGCCGTCGCCGCGAAGTCGCCCAACCAGGACCTCGCCCAGGAGGCGATCGCCCTCATGCTGAGCGACGACTACCAGACGATCCTAGCCAAGGCCGGCCTCACGCCCGCCAAGGTCTCGCTCGCCTCGGAGCTCGGTGACGACGAGTACGCCCAGGCCACGATCGAGGCCGCGTCCAACGCCAAGCTCACCCCGGCCGCGCCGGGCTGGGCCACGGTCGAGGGCTCCCGCGTCCTGGAGGACCTCTTCAGCGCCATCGCCCAGGGCGGTGACGTCGAGGAGCTCGCCAGCAAGGCCGACGAGCAGATGAACGGCCAGCTGAACGGCTGACCCGCACCACCCGATCCGGCTCCGGCGGGGGCGGCTCCATCGCCGCCCCCGCCGCTGCCTGCCCCCACCACGACCACGTGCCAGACCCCATGCCAGACCCCATGCCAGACCCCATGCCAGAGAGGAGCAGAGCCATGAGTGAGCGCGCCGACCGCGCCCGCGCCGCGTCCCTGCCCTACCTCCTCATCACCCCGGCGGTGCTCGCCCTGTGCCTGGCGCTGGGCTACCCGCTCGTCCGCCAGGTGGTGCTGTCCTTCCAGGAGTTCGGCCTCGCCCAGCAGTTCGGCACCCCGCCGGAGTGGGTCGGGCTGGAGAACTACCGCGACCTGGTGACCGACGCCTACCTGTGGAAGGTCACCCTCCGCACGATCGTCTTCTGCCTCGTCAACGCCGCCGTCACGATGGTGGTCGGCGTCGGCCTCGCGCTGGTCATGCGCGCGATGTCGAAGGGCGTACGTCTGCTCGCCCAGACCGGGCTGCTGCTCGCGTGGGCGATGCCGGTGGTCGCCTCGCTCACCGTGTGGCAGTGGCTGTTCGACACCCAGTACGGCGTCGTCAACTACCTGCTGACCGCACTGGGCGGCGACTTCCAGGGCCACGGCTGGCTGCTGCGGCCGCTCTCGTTCTACTTCGTCGCGACCGTGATCATCGTCTGGATGAGCGTGCCGTTCGTCGCGTTCACGGTGTACGCCGCCCTCACCCAGGTGCCGGAGGAGCTGATGGAGGCCGCCGAGATCGACGGCGCCGGGATGGGCCAGCGACTGCGCTACGTCATCATCCCGAGCATCCGGCCCGTCCTGATGGTCGTCGGCCTGCTCCAGGTCATCTGGGACCTGCGCGTCTTCGCGCAGATCTACATCCTCCAGAAGGCCGGCGGCAGCGCGACCGACACCAACCTGCTCGGCACCTACATCTACCGGCTCGGCATCGGCGGTGGTGACTTCGGCACGTCGGCCGCGGTCGCGATCTTCATGCTCGCGCTCACCGTCGTCCTGACCGCCCCCTACGTCCGGTCCATGATCCGGCAGGAGAGGAACCAGGCCTGATGTCCCGGACCACGTCCCGTCCCGCCCGCTGGCTGGCCAACACCGTCGGCGTGATCACCTTCGTGGTCGCCGCCTTCCCCGTCTACTGGATGGTCAACAGCTCGTTCCTCGACCGCAACGAGATCCGCAACCCGGTGCCGACCTGGGTGCCGTTCGGCGGCGACCTCGACAACTTCCGCACGGTCTTCGAGACCGACCAGTTCGTCAACGCGCTGAAGATGAGCCTGATGGTCACCGGCCTCACGATCGTGGTGTCGCTCGCCTTCGCGTTCGTCGCGGCGGTCGCCGTCTCGCGCTTCCGGTTCAAGGGCCGGATGTCGTTCATCGTCACGCTGCTCGTGATCCAGATGATCCCGGTCGAGGGCCTGTTCATCTCCCAGTACAAGATGCTCGAGACGATGGAACTGCTCAACACCGTGGTCGGCCTGACGATCGTCTACGTCGCCGGCGTGCTGCCCTTCACGATCTGGACGCTGCGCGGCTTCGTCGCCGGGGTGCCCTACGAGCTCGAGGAGGCGGCCATGATGGACGGCTGCACCCGCATCCAGGCGTTCTTCCGGATCACCTTCCCGCTGCTCGCACCGGGCCTCGTCGCCACGGGCGTCTTCGGCTTCATCCAGGCCTGGAACGAGTTCACCCTCGCCCTGGTCGTGATGACCCGTGAGGAGAAGCGCACGCTCCCGCTGTGGCTGTCGACCTTCACCGACGTCAACAGCGGCACCGACTGGGGGGCATCATGGCCGGCTCGACGCTCATCGCGGTGCCCGTCATCATCTTCTTCCTGATCGTCCAGGGACGGATGGTCAGCGGCCTCACCGCAGGTGCGGTGAAGGGATGATGACCGGGATGACCAACGACGTCCGCGCCCTGGCCCTGCAGGTGCAGCTGCCGGGCTTCCACGGCACCACGCTGCCCGACGACTACCGCGCCCTCCTCGAGGAGGGCCTCGGTGGGATCTGCTACTTCGGCAGCAACACCGCCGGAGGTCCAGACAGCATCCGTGCGCTGAGCGCCGCCATCACCGCCGCCAACCCGCTCGCCGTCATCGCCGTCGACGAGGAGGGCGGCGACGTCAGCCGACTGCACACCCTCGAGCCCAGCCCGGTGCTGGGCGCGGCGGCGCTCGGCGGTGCCGGCGACTTCCGGCTCACCGAGTCGGTCGGGCGCTGGATCGGCCACGAGCTCGCGGCGGTCGGCATCACCCTCGACCTCGCGCCGGTCGCGGACATCAACTGCAACCCCGACAACCCCGTCATCGGCACGCGCAGCTTCGGCACCGAGCCCGACGACGTCGCCGCGCACGTCTCGGCCTGGACCCGCGGACTCCAGGCGACCGGCGTGGGTGCCTGCGCCAAGCACTTCCCTGGCCACGGCGACACCGCCACCGACAGCCACCTCGCGCTGCCCCGCATCGACGTCGACGCGCAGACCCTGGCCGAGCGCGAGCTGGTGCCGTTCGCCGGCGTCGTCCAGGCCGGCATCGCGTCCGTGATGACCTCGCACATCGTCGTGCCCGCCATCGACCCCGACCGCCCGGCCACGCTCAGCCCGGCCGTGCTGCGGCTGCTGCGCGAGGACCTCGGGTTCGACGGGGTCATCGTCAGTGACGCGCTCGACATGGCTGGCGCGTCGGCCGAGACCGGCATCCCGGAGGCCGCGGTCCTCGCGCTGGCCGCGGGGTGCGACCTGCTCTGCATCGGTCCCGACAAGCCCGCCTCGCTCGTGGAGGAGATCCGCGACGCGGTGGTCCGCGCGGTCGACGAGGGCCGGCTCACCCGCGAGCGCCTCGCCGACGCCGTCGGGCGGGTGCGGGCGCTGAGCGTGCTCGCCTCCGAGGTCGACGTCACCGCACCCGACGAGGCGTGGCAGGCCGGCGCCGCGGCCTTCGCGATGTCGATCGACGGCGAGCTGCCCGACCTCACCGGCGCCGTCGTGGTCAGCGTCGAGACGGTCGCCAACATCGCGGTCGGCGAGGTCGCCTGGGGCATCACCCCGGACCTCCGGGTCGACCCGGAGGCGCTGGCCGTGCCCGACGACGTACCAGCCGGGGTCCCGCTCGTCGTGCAGGTGCGCGACGCAGGTCGGCGCCCCGAGCTGCTCGACTTCCTGCGGTCGCTGGCCGGGGCCGGCCGGACCGCCGTGGTCGTGGAGTGGGGCTGGCCGGCGGCGTACGACGTCGGGCTTGCGAGAATCAGCACGCGCGGCTCGTCGGCACCCGGCGTGGCCGCGGTGACCGAGCTGTTGCGAGAGGCAGGGTGGACGCGGTGAGGCCGGCACTGGCAGGGACGCGGTCCGTCGGTCTCGACATCGGCGGCACCAAGACCCACGGCGTGGTCCTCGGCGAGGACGGCGAGATCCTGGCCCAGGCCCGCAAGTCCACGCGGTCCGGCGCCGAGGGCGTCGTCGGGAGTGCGGCGCGGGTCTTCGAGGCGCTGGCGAAGGAGATCGGGGAGCCGCTGATCTGCCGCGTCGGCGTCGGTGTGCCCGGGCTGGTCGACACCGAGCGCGGGACGCTGCGCCACGCGGTCAACCTCGGCGTCAACGGCGACGACCTGCCGTTGCGCGACCTGCTCGCGATCCGGCTCGGGGTGCCGGTGGTCGTGGAGAACGACGTCAACGTCGCCGCCCTCGCCGCCCGGGCGCTGGTCGAGGCCGACGACGTCGTCTACCTCAGCGTCGGCACCGGACTGGCCGCCGGGCTGGTGATCGACGGCCGCCTGCGCCGCGGCGAGCACGGCGCGGCCGGCGAGATCGGCCACCTGCCCATCGACCCCGCCGGCGCCGAGTGCGGCTGTGGCCAGGTCGGCTGCCTGGAGACCATCGCGTCGGGTCGCGCGCTCGCGCGTGCGTGGCCCACCCCGGACGGACCGCCGGCCGCCGACCTCTTCGCGGCCGCGGCCGACGGCGACGTGAAGGCGATCGCCGTGCGTGACCGGTTCTGCTGGGGCGTGGCCTGCGCGATCCGCGCCCTCGGCCTGACGATCGATCCCGAGCGCATCGTGCTGGGCGGCGGTGTCAGCGAGGTCGGCGAGCCGCTCAGGGTGGAGGTCGTCCGCCAGCTGCGCTCGCTGGGGGAGGGCTCGCCCTTCCTCGACTCGCTCGGGCTGGCCGACCGGCTGAGCATGGTGCCGCAGCACTACCCGCTGGCGACCGTCGGCGCCGCGATCCTGGGGAGGGACTGATGGAGGTCGTACCACTCGACAGCGCCGAGGCCGTGGGCGCGCTCGCCGCCGACACGTTCGAGGCGCTGGTGCACAGCAAGCCGACAGCCGTGCTGGGGCTGGCGACCGGGTCGAGCCCGCTGCCGACCTACCAGGAGTTGGTCCGGCGGCACGAGGCCGGCACCGGGCCGTCGTACGACCAGGTCAGGTGCTTCACCCTCGACGAGTACGTCGGCCTGCCGCTCGGGCACCCGCAGACCTACCGCGAGACCATCTTCGCGGAGGTGACCGACGGGCTCGGCATCGACCGCGACCGCGTCGCCAGCCCCGACGTCGACCCCGCCGGCCTGCCGGAGGCGGGTGCGCGCTACGAGGCCGCGCTCGTGGACGCCGGGGGAGTCGACGTGCAGGTGCTCGGCATCGGCAGCGACGGCCACCTGGCCTTCAACGAGCCCGGCTCGTCCCTCGTCTCGCTGACCCGGCTCAAGACACTGACCGACCGCACGCGCCAGGACAACGCGCGCTTCTTCGACTCGATCGACGAGGTGCCACGCCACGTCCTGACGCAGGGCCTCGGCACCATCGGCCGGGCCCGCCACCTGCTCCTCGTGGTCTCGGGCGAGGGCAAGGCGCAGGCTGTCGCGGACGCGGTCGAGGGTCCCGTGTCCGCGTCCTGCCCCGCGTCCGTGCTCCAGCTGCACCCCCACGTCACCGTGCTGCTCGACCCGGGTGCGGCGTCGAGGCTGGGACGTGTCGACTACTACCGCGAGGTCTACGCCGGGAAGCCGGACTGGCAGGGGCTCTGACCCCTCTCGATAGGGTCGGCGCGTGGAATCGGGGTTGTGGGTCGACGTCCTGCTGGTGCTCGCCTTCGTGCTCGTGGGCGGGGTGTTCGCCGCGACCGAGATGGCGCTGGTGTCCCTGCGCTCCGCGCAGGTCGACCGGCTCGAGCGCGAGGGCGGTCGTGGTCACGCGGTCGCGGCGCTCGCGCGCGACCCCGGGCGGTTCCTGTCCGCGGTGCAGATCGGCGTCACCGTCGCGGGCTTCCTGTCGGCGTCGTTCGGTGCGTCCACCCTCGCGCCGTCCTTCGTCCCGTTCTTCGAGGGGATCGGGTCACCGGCGCCCGAGACGGTCTCCCTGATCGTGACGACCCTCGTCGTGTCGTACCTCTCGCTCGTGCTCGGCGAGCTCGTGCCCAAGAGGCTCGCGCTCCAGCGCTCGGCCGGCGTCGCGAAGCTCTTCGCACCGCCCCTCGGCAAGTTCGCCGTCGTGATGACGCCGGTGATCTGGCTGCTGTCGCTGTCAACCAACCTCCTGCTCCGCCTCCTCGGCGGCAACCCCGACGCCGCCGGCGACGAGGTCGACGAGGAGGAGCTCCGGATCATGATCTCCGGCCACGAGGACATCCCCGAGGGCGAGCGCAAGATCGTCGACGACGTCTTCGACGCCGGCGACCGCTCGATCAGCGAGGTGATGAAGCCCCGCGGCGACGTGGTCTTCCTGCGCGGCGACATGTCGCTCGCCGACGCGGTCTCGGTCATCGTCGGCGAGCCCTACACGCGCTACCCGGTGACCGGTGAGTCGTTCGACGAGATCCTGGGCTACCTCCACCTGCGCGACGTCCTCGGTCGCAGCGACGACGCGGCGACGCCGGTGTCCGCGATCGTGCGCGACCTCCCGGTGCTGCCGCGCACCAACCGGGTGCTGCCCTCGATCGACCAGCTGCGCAACCTCGGAGCGCACATCGCGCTCGTCGTCGACGAGTACGGCGGCACCGACGGCATCGTCACCCTCGAGGACCTGATGGAGGAGCTCGTCGGGGAGATCCAGGACGAGTACGACCGCGACGCCGAGCTGGCCGCGTCCGCCGATCCCGAGACGGTCGACGCCGGGCTCACCATCGAGGACTTCGCGGACCGCACGGGTGTCGAGCTCGAGGACGGCCCCTACGAGACGGTGGCCGGCTTCGTGCTCCACCGCCTCGCCCGGATGGCCGACACCGGCGACCGGGTGACGGTCGGCGACCGCGTCCTGGAGGTCGCCGAGGTCGACGGCCACCGCATCACGCGCGTACGGCTCCACGCCCCGGTCGCGGCAGCCGAGCCGACCCCGGATGGAGCGGCGCCCCCGGACGACGAGCAGTGAGGCCACCAGTCGGCCTCGCGCTCGCCGTCGCAGCCGCGGGGCTCGCGGCCTGCGGGAGCCCGGATGGCGCGTCCGACCGGGATCCCGCCGAGCTCACCCCTGAAGGAATGGCGGAGGTGGTCGGCGAGCACGTCGACCGTCGGCCCACCTCGGTCGAGTCGTGGGACGTGATGACCCGCGAGCTCGAGGTCGAGTCGCCCGGCGCCGCCCTGCGCTTCGGCGACGACTTCCTCGCCGTCGCGGTGACGCCCAGCACCGAGAACCCGTTCGTGTGCAGCGACACGTCCTTCTTCGACGCGTGCGTCACCTTCAGCCACGGTGGCAGTGACCTCGTCCTCGCGTGGCAGGAGCTGGAGCCCGAGGAGGACCCGGGAGTCGTGTACGTCGCCGACGTCCGCGACGACGAGGCCGTGCTGGCCCACTACTCCGGTGTCGGGATCACGGGCGATCCCCGCGACCTGGACCTCGGGATCACGGTCGACCAGATGGCCGACATCGTGACCGACGAGCGCCTCACCCTGCACTGAGCGGGAATGCGCGCGACGGCTGTCGGCGTTGGCACGTATGATCGACACACAACTCAAGAGGGGCTGATCGGTTTCGACTTGGGACGTTAGTTCCAGGAGAAGCGGGTCGAGAAGCCAGCGTCATCTCGTTAACGATCGCTGGAAACCTATAGTTGCCAACTCCAAGCGCAACGACTTCGCTCTCGCTGCCTGAGCAGTGATCGAAGGGTCTGACCGGGCATCCGTCTCCGTCCCGGACCCAGGCCTCATCTAGGAGACTTGCTGGTCACTCTCTGTCAGGAGGGGTGACCGGGACTCAATCCTGACTGAGCCTGTCGGCGACGTGTCTGTGCGAGCGCCGGGGCCGAGAAAAGCGACAGCACAGACTGCACCCGGAGAAGACCTGGTTCGACGCTCGAGGACCGGGGTTCGATTCCCCGCAGCTCCACTCAGGGGTCTTCGCAGAATAAGCGTGGACTCTTCGCAGAATTACCGGTCCCGGTGGGTCACACCGCCGGGAGCCAGCCCTCTTGAACGAGAGCCGTCTCGACACCCGTCGGGGCGGCTCTCGTGGTCTGTCTGCGGGCGTCGGAGGTGCCGCTTAGAGTTCGGGTGTGATCACCGGGGAGCTAAAGAGCAAGATCGACACCATCTGGAACGCGTTCTGGTCAGGCGGCATCGCGAACCCCCTCGAGGTGATCGAGCAGATCACCTACCTCCTGTTCGTCCGTCGCCTCGATGACCTCCAGACGCTGGCCGAGAAGAAGGCCAACCGCACGGGACAGCCCGTCGAGAACCCGCTCTTCCAGCCCGGGCAGGCCGACCTCCGGTGGTCGAAGTTCAAGGACCTCGAGCCCGGCGTGATGCACCAGGTCGTGGGCGAAGGCGTCTTCCCGTTCCTGCGCGCACTCGGCGGTGACGGATCGACCTACTCCACCCACATGAAGGACGCCCGCTTCACGATCCCGACACCGGCGCTGCTGTCCAAGGTCGTCGATCTGCTCGACGAGATCCCGATGAACGACCGCGACACCAGCGGTGATCTGTACGAGTACATGCTCAGCAAGATCGCGACCGCTGGCACCAACGGTCAGTTCCGGACGCCGCGCCACGTCATCGACCTCATGGTCGCGATGACCGCGCCACAACCCACCGACGAGATCTGCGACCCGGCCTCGGGCACGTCGGGGTTCCTGGTTTCGGCGGCTCAGTACGTCCGCGAGCACCACCCGTCCGTGATGACCGACGCCGCCCAGCGTCAGCACTTCCACCAGAGCATGTTCCACGGCTACGACTTCGACTCCACCATGCTCCGCATCGGCAGCATGAACATGCTGCTCCACGGAGTCGAGCAGCCTGACATCCGCTACCGCGACTCCCTCTCCGAGGGCGCGTCCGGTGAGGAAGGGACGTACTCGCTGATCCTGGCGAACCCGCCCTTCGCCGGCAGCCTCGACTACGAGTCCACCTCCAAGGACCTGCAGCGGGTCGTCAAGACCAAGAAGACGGAACTCCTGTTTCTCGCCCTCTTCCTCCGGCTGCTCAAGCCGGGAGGTCGGGCGGCGGTCATCGTCCCGGACGGCGTGCTCTTCGGGTCATCCACGGCACACAAGGACCTCCGCAAGATCCTTGTTGAGGACCAGAAACTTGACGCAGTGGTCAAGCTCCCCTCGGGGGTGTTCAGGCCGTACGCGGGGGTCTCTACCGCCATCCTCTTCTTCACCAAGACTAACTCTGGCGGCACCGACCATGTCTGGTTCTACGACGTTCAGGCTGACGGCTTCAGTCTTGACGACAAGCGCAGCCCGATCCAGGCAAACGATCTCCCAGACGTGCTGTCGCGCTGGGCGAATCGCGATTCTGACGAGCAGCACCGGGCCCGCACTGAGCAGAGTTTCTGTGTGCCCAAGGCCGACATCGAGGAGCAGGGCTACGACCTATCCCTGAACCGTTACAGGGAGATCGTCCACGACGAGACCGAGCACCGTGCTCCGCTCGACATCATCGCGGACTTGGAGAAGCTCGAGGAACAGATCCAACAGGAGCTTGGCGAGTTGAGGGCGATGCTCTCGTGACAAAACTGCGCGACGTGGTGGCTGTGCGAGGTGGGGGTACCCCTCGAAGGTCAACGGCTGAGTTCTACGGCGGTTCCATCCCCTGGGTGACTCCAAAGGACATGAAGCGGGCGATTGTGTCCGACTCTTCAGTCAGGCTGACGCAAGCCGGGGTGGACAATTCTCCCGCGAAACTGATCGCTTCCGGATCTGTCCTGGTTGTTGTGCGCTCGGGAGTGCTGAAGCACACGCTCCCCGTCGCTCTGACGACCGCACCGGTCACCGTGAACCAAGACATGAAGGCGTTGACACCTTCGGCTGAAGTCCATCCTGCGTTCCTTGCCAGACTGGTCAAGTCCCTTCAGCCGCGCGTACTGACCTGGGTCCGAGCGACTACAGCGGACAACTTCCCGATCGAGAGCTTGCTCGAGCTTGATGTCGAGATACCCCCCTCGACGAGCAGCGCCGTATCGCCGCGATCCTGGACCGGGCCGATGCCCTCCGCGCAAAGCGTCGCGAAGCCCTCGCCTACCTCGACGGTCTCGCCCAGTCGATCTTTCACGAAATGTTCGGCGAGCCCGACTCTGAGTGGCCGACGGTCACCGTGAAGGACATCGCATCGGTGAAGGGGGGTAAAAGGCTACCGAAGGGAGCCGATTACGCAGCCGCCCCGACGCCTTATCCGTACGTTCGGGTCGTGGACCTGAAGAACGGCGCCATCTCCACCGCAGATCTCCGGTATCTCACGTCCGACGTTCAGGCAACGATCAGTCGCTACACGGTTGCGTCAGGCGACGTTGTTATCTCCATTGCCGGTTCAATCGGGCTAGTAGCACCAGTACCGGACGAGCTCGTTGGTGCGAACCTCACGGAGAATGCCGCCAAGTTGGTCCCACATCAGAAGGACCTTTACGAGGCCGAGTGGCTGGCCGCCGCTTTGCGGTCCGCTGGTCTCCAGTCGCAGATCCGCAGCCACGTCGGCCAGGTGACGATTGGAAAGTTGGCATTGTTTAGGATCGAAAAACTCTCACTGATCCTGCCGCCGATTGAGGTTCAGCGGCGATTCATGAAGCGAGTGCGGAAAGCCGCCGCGTTGCGGGCGGTATTTGACCCGTGCTCGCGAGAAGTTGAAGAATTGTTCGAGGCGCTACAAGCTAGCGCGTTTCGGGGTGAGTTGTGACGTCTCCAGTGCCGACCTGGGATCAGTACATGGCGCCATGCCTACGGGTGCTGTCTGATGGGGAGGTGCATCGCACACGCCCGATCGTGGAGGGGGCAGCCGACCTCCTCGGGGTGACGGACGAGCAGCGGCAGATCCTGATTCCCTCGGGGCAGGAGCAGTGGGTGAACCGCGGCAACTGGGCGTTGTCCTATCTGGCCCGGTCGGGTGCGGCCGAGCGGCCGAGTCGGGGCCGCTACCGGATCACTGATGTCGGTCGGCAGCTCCTCTCGGAGCACCCGAACGGCATCACCGAGAAGCACCTGCGCGCGCTGTCCGGCGATGAGAACGCCCCGCACACCTTCAAGGCGTTTCCCTCGCCCGTGCAGGTGTCCGCGCCCGCTGCGGTGGAAGAGTCATCCAGGCTCGACCCCGAGGAGCAGATTGCGTCCGGGGTTGCTCGTATCAACGCTGATGTCGCCGACCAGTTGCTGACCCGCATTCTCGCGCAGGAGCCGGTCTTCTTCGAGCAGGCCGTGCTCGACCTGCTGATCGCCATGGGCTACGGCGGCGCGGAGGGGTCAGCGACCCGCACCCAGCTGTCCAGCGACGGCGGCATCGACGGGATCGTCGATCAGGATGCGCTCGGGTTGAGCAGGATCTACGTCCAGGCGAAGCGCTACGCCGAGGGCAACGCCATCGGTCGGCCGGCGATTCAGGCCTTCGTCGGTGCCTTGGCCGGTAATCAGGCCAACCAAGGGGTCTTCATCACGACCAGTCGGTTCAGTGGTGAGGCACAGGCCTACGCCGACCAGGTGCCGACGCGCATCGTGCTCATCGACGGCGAGAAGTTGACCAGGCTGATGATCCGCTACGGCGTCGGTGTACAGGTGAAGAGGACAGTCCAGATCGTCGAGATGGACGAGGACTTCTTCGAGTGAGCCACCTGGGGGCGAGCATGTTCGAGTCTCCGACGACGGACATAGCCGCGGTTGGCTACGAAGGCGGGGCCTGAGGTGTCGACCTACCAACGCCGTGGCCACTATCGCCGAGGTAGGGACGGACAGCTGCACTGGGTCTCGACTCATGCTGTGACCCGCAACCGGTCGTCACGGCGCGTACGTCGGGCCCCACGTGCCCGGAGAGCCCCTCGACCCAGCACTCCGGCGTTTCCACCTCCGGTGTTGTGGCGCCGAGTCCCGTCGGAGCCGAATGCGAACTGTCCGGTCTGCGGCGCCAGAGTCTGGTTCTTCCGCAACAGGCGAGGTGGCTGCGCTTACTTCGACGCCCTCGGCATCCCGTGGCCGAAACACCCGTGCATGGCTGGCTACCGGTTCGACGACCTGGCAGCACAACAGGCCAGGGCGGCCTACGAGCGCGGACAGAAGAGGGCTGAGGCAAGAGCTCGCAAGGTTGCGTTAGCCGATGAGCGGCGAGCGGCGCGGCGAGCCCAACGGGCTATGCGCAATGCCGAACGGGACGCACGCGTGACCAGCGGTCCTGGGGCAGTCTCCACGGCGCCCATCGCGGGCGCCCCAGCGCTCCAGTTTGCTGGTACGTCGTCGCAACGGACCATCGGCTGGTGGACCGTTCTGTCGATGCTTCTCGCCTGGTTCGTTTCCCTCCCACTCTCGGTCGCCTACCTCAATGAACCCAGTGCCTCTCTGCCGTGGGTCGATCACCTGCTCGTGACGATGCCCACGATCGTGAGCCTTCCGGCGATGGCTTGGTTCTTGTGGAAGGTCCCTGTCCCCAAGGCCAGTGCCGGTCGTGTGGCGGGGAGCGTCATCCTGGCGCCGATCTTCCTGACAGCTGGCGTCCTGTCGTTCCTGTTCACGGTGGGGCTCGGGTCATTTGTTTTCGCGTGGTTCTTGTGGCGGCAGACGCAGATCGCGTCGACGGCGAGGGGGACAGAAACGGTATGAGCAGCAACTTCGAGTTCATCAAGGCGGACTGGCCGCAGACGCACGCGGACTGCGCGCAGGCAGAGGGCTACCTGGCCTCGGACCCGCGCACCGCGTGCATCTACGCGCGTCGGGCTGCCGAGCAGCTTGTCGGCCTGATCTACGACGTGGACCGCCTGCCGTTGCCGTACAAGAACGATCTGGCCGCGCGGATCAACCAGGCAGAGTTCCGCAACCGGGTCGGTGTGGGGATCGGGCAGAAGCTCAACCTGATCCGCAGTCTCGGCAACAAGGCCGTCCACGACATTCAGCCGATTCCGGCGAAAGCAGCCGTCGACGTCCTTCGGGAGCTCCACCACGTCGTGGTGTGGACTGCCTTCCGCTACTCGACGAATCCGGCCTCTGTGCCCACCGGTGCGGTGTTCGACCCGTCGGTGGCCGGAAAGAACGCCCCGCTGAGTCGCGACGACGTCGTCAAGCTCGCGGAGAAGTTCCAAGCCCAAGACGAGGCGCACACGAAGGCGCTAGCTGAGCGCGACGACCTGGCCGCGGCCAAGGACGCCGAGATCGAGAAGCTCCGGGCGCAGATCAAGGCGGCACAGGCTGCCAACACGTTGCCGGACACCCGGGACTACTCCGAGGCCAAGACCCGCGAGCTGATCATCGACCAGCTGCTCCGCGAGGCGGGGTGGCTACTCACAGAGGTCCGGGACCGTGAGTTCGAGGTCACCGGCATGCCCAACGAGAAGAACACCGGCTACGTCGACTACGTGCTCTGGGGTGCAGACGGTCTGCCGCTGGCCGTGGTGGAGGCGAAGCGCACCACGGTTGAGCCGGCCGTCGGCCAGCAGCAGGCCAAGCTCTACGCCGACTGCCTCGAGCAGATGACCGGCCGACGCCCGGTGATTCTCTACACGAACGGCTACCAGACCTGGCTCTGGGACGACGCCGCCGGCTACCCACCCCGCAAGGTCGAGGGCTTCTTCACCGACGCCGAGCTGGAGCTCATGGTGGGACGCCGCACCGGTCGGCTCCCACTCGCCACCGCGACGATCACCAAGGAGATCGTCGGGCGGCACTACCAGCAACGCGCCATCCGCGCCGTCGGCGACGCCTTCACCGCCAAGCAGCGCGACGCCCTGCTCGTGATGGCCACCGGGTCGGGAAAGACGCGCGTGACGATCGCGCTGGTTGACCAACTCATGCGAGCCGGCTGGGTGAAACGTGTGCTGTTCCTCGCCGACCGCACCGCCTTGGTCCGCCAGGCAGCGAATGCGTTCAAGACCCACCTCCCCAACGTCACGACCGTCAACCTGGTCACCGAGAAGAACAACGACGGCCGCGTGTACGTCTCGACCTACCCGACGATGCTCAACCTCATCAACGACATCGACAGCGGCCGACGCCTGTTCGGACCCGGCTACTTCGACCTCGTCGTGATCGATGAGGCCCACCGGTCGGTCTACCAGAAGTACGGCGCGATCTTCTCCTGGTTCGACTCGCTGCTGGTGGGTCTGACCGCGACCCCCAAGGACGAGGTCGACCGCAACACCTACGGCCTGTTCAACCTGGAGGACGGTGTTCCCACCGACGCATACAGCCTCGACGAGGCCGTGGCCGAGGGCTACCTCGTCCCCCCGGTGGGGGTGTCCATGTCCACCAAGTTCCTGCGGCAGGGGATCCGTTACGACGAACTCTCCGAGGAGGAGAAGGACGACTGGGACTCCTACGAGTGGAGCGAGGACGGCGAGATCCCCGACGCCATCAGCGCCGAGGAGCTGAACCGGTTCCTGTTCAACGCCGACACCGTCGACAAGGTCCTGGCAACCCTGATGAAGGACGGTCACAAGGTCGCCGGCGGCGACCGCCTGGGCAAGACCATCATCTTCGCCAAGAACCAGAAGCACGCCGAGTTCATCGAGCAGCGCTTCAACCTCGCCTACCCCCACTACGCCGGCGACTTCGCCCGCGTGATCACCCACTCCGTCACCTACGCACAGTCGCTGATCGACGACTTCTCGATCAAGGACAAGGCACCGCACATCGCGATCTCTGTCGACATGCTCGACACCGGCATCGACGTCCCTGAGGTCGTCAACCTCGTCTTCTTCAAGGCCGTCCGGTCCAAGTCCAAGTTCTGGCAGATGATCGGCCGCGGCACCCGCCTGTGCGCCAATCTCTACGGCCCCAGTGAGGACAAGAAGAACTTCTATGTCTTCGACGTCTGCGGCAACCTCGAGTACTTCAGCCAGGACCTCCCCGAGACCGGTGGCAGTGTGCAGAAATCGCTGGCCGAGCGCCTCTTCGAGGCCCGCCTGGGTCTGGTCGCAGCCCTTGACCACACCTCTGGTGAGACGACCGAGGATCCGGAGGTGGGTGAAGGTGAGACGTCCGAGCGCGGGCTTAGGGTCGACGTCGCCTGGTCGCTCCACGAGCTCGTGGCGGGCATGAACGTCCACAACTTCCTGGTGCGCCCCGCTCGGCAGTGGGTCGAGACCTACGCCGAGTGGCGCTCGTGGAAGCATCTGGACACGGACAAGGCCGGTGACATCGCCCGGCATCTGGCCGGGTTGCCCTCCGCGCATCGCGACGAGGACGAGAACGCCAAACGCTTCGACCTGATCCTGCTGCGTCTGCAACTCGCCCGACTGGAGAGCGACGCACTCACCTACGAACGGCTGCGCAAGCAGGTCCAAGACATCAGCTCGGCGCTGCTCGGCCAGACGACCATCCCGTCGGTCAAGGCTCAGGTGCAACTGCTGGACCAGCTGGCCGGTGACGAGTGGTGGGTCGACGCGACCCTGCCGATGCTTGAGCTGGCTCGCCGACGGGTCCGAGGCCTGGTGCGGTTCGTCGACTCGACCAAGCGCGCCATCGTCTACTCCGACTTCGAGGACGAGCTCGGCGACTCCAGCATCGTCGACCTCCCGGGAGTCCTGCCCGGCACCAACTGGGAACGGTTCCGCGCCAAAGCCCGGGCCTACCTGCTTGACCACGAGGACCACCTCGCGCTGCAGCGCCTGCGCCGTAACCTCCAGCTCACCGCCGGTGACCTCACCTCCTTGGAGACGATGCTGCTGGAGTCCGGTGCCGGTACCGAGACCGACATCGCCAAGGCCCGCGAGGAAGCCCACGGCCTGGGCCTCTTTGTCCGGTCCCTCGTGGGACTGGACCGTGAAGCCGCCACGGCCGCATTCGACCGCTACCTCTCCGACACCTCGTTCTCGACCAACCAGCTCCGGTTCGTGCAGATGGTGGTCGAGGAGCTGACCGCGAACGGCGTGGTGGAGGTCGCCAGGCTCTACGAGTCCCCGTTCACCGACCACGCACCCAACGGGCCGGACTCGCTGTTCACCGACGCCCAGGTCGACGACATCGTCGCCGTCCTCGACGACGTCCGAACGCACGCCCTCCCGGACGTCACCGTGGCGTGAGACCGCGGCCGGGCGCCGCAGCCACGTCTCGCTGTTGAGTTGTCAAGGATCAAGCGCACTGCCGTGCACTGACGAAGCGGTGTCGGCTCAGGCGGCCTCTTCGGCGACCGTGCTGTTCTCCGTCCGAGCCACCAGCAGGTGGCGGGCGTCGATCTCCTTGGCCTGTTCCTTCGTCGGGTCGGTGAACCCCCAGTCGTGCGGGTCGGCCTGGAGGAGCGGGTGCTCGGCCGGACCGAGACCGGTCTCCTCGTGCCAGCTGCGCAGCTGCTCCTCGTTGAACACCGACGCCTTGAGGCCGTTGATGAGGTTGGCCATGGCGAGCCCGGGCAGCCGGTTCTGGCCGCGGCGCATGCGCTGCCTGCTGGGGTTCTTCAGGATCCCGAACGCGCCCTCCACGCTGGAGCTGAGGTTGAAGGCGCGCCGCCAGCGGCGGGTGCCGACGTACTCGCGCTGCATGAGCTTGCGCTGGTGGTGCGGGTTCTTCGGGTCCGGAGTGAAGTCCATGGTCTTGTTGGTGCAGCAGGGGCGCGTCTGCCAGTCCTCGGGCGGAGTGATGATGGGCAGGCCGGCCTCCCGGGCGACGGTGACGTTGTCCGTGCCTCGCGCCCAGCAACCGCCCCTGCCGGCCATGGCCGGGCAGATCCACTTCGAGGAGGGGTTGCGTCCCAGTCCGGACTCCTTGCGGTCGAAGGACCAGTTGGCCTTGAACTCCTCGACGGTGTCGTAGTGCTCCTCGTCCTCGTCCCGGGCGAAGGTCGCCGGCAGGGGGCGCTGGTCCATCGGCGCGGCGGGGCAGTGCATCCAGCCGTACTGCATGACGGCGCCGTTGATGTCGACGCACCCGCCTCCGTCCTCGCGCATGGCGAGGATCTGCTCGATGCCGCGCTGGGCCAGGGGCACTGCCCACCGGTCGGCCTTGAGGTTGGTGTAGAGCAGGTCCCCGGCGAGCCGGGTGATCTTGGAGCGGAGCTGGATGCGGTCCAGGAGCCGCAGCGAGGCGTCCACGACGTCCTCGTTGGCGGGCACGACGACCAGTCCCTCGACGAGCAGCGGCTCCGGCCGACCGGTGGAGTTCGGGTCGGCAGTCCGGACGACGGTGTGCTGGTGGAAGCCGTAGCCGACCTCCTTTTGGCCGCCCTTGCCGGTCTTGTAGCCCCACGCGGCGTCCAGGCAGTGGCGCAGCCGCGTCGTGGCGGCGCCCTTGGGTGCCGGTGTCGTGTCGTCGTCGGCGACGATGCTGGTGACCTGCAGGGCGGTCTCGACGTCCTCGCTGACGGCGTGAGCGGTGCCGGCCGCGAGGCGCTTCTGGGCGTTGCGCTGCTCCATCTTGGGCCCGATGTTCCACGACCACTGGCCGGTACCATCGATGGTCACGGTGCTGCACGTGCGGGGGATGACGGAGACCTTGATGAGGCGGTCCACGGCGTCCTCGACCAGACTCCGCCGACGAACCCGCTCTCCTGGAGGGAGGTCCGGCGCGGATCCGTGCCCGTAGTCGAGGCGGTCGCGCAGCTTGTTGGTGGCGTTGACGAGGTCGTCGTAGCCCAGGCGCTCGTACCCCAAGTCGGTCCAGATCTCCTTGCGCGGCTTGCCGTTCTTCGTCAGGCGCGCCGCCTCGGGGTCGTGGGCGGCACGCGTGGTCTCCTTGGTGGTGGTGAGGGGGCGCAGGACGCCGAGCTCCCACTGCATCTCCCGGGGCAGCGCCTGGGTGAGGACGTCATAGACGCCCTTGACCGTGGTCTCGTGGCCCATCCGGGTGCACAGGATCACGCCGATCACCCAGAGCCGGGTGTTGTCCCTGATCCGGCCCTTGCGGCCGCGCTGCCCTGCGGGCGTGGGCGGGGCGAGGACGTCCATTACGTTGCTCTCGTCGACGATCCACAGGGTGCGCTCGACCATCGGCCGGGTGAGGCGCTTTGCGCTCATCGCTGCTCACCGCGCATCCCGGCGCTGGGTGCCTCGGTGAGGCCCTTGTGCGCCAGCCAGGGCCCCAGGTGGGGCTGCAGCTCGGCGAGGGTACGGGCGGACTTCAGCCCGGCCGCCTGCAGGATGACCGCGAGGGGGATGGAGTCGGTCATCAGGTCCGCGATCCAGGTCGCGCGCAGGCGGGCGGGCTCGATGTGGGGGACGTTGTGCAGCGCGGCGCGCTCGGTGGCGCGGGCGGCGGTGTTGCGGCGGTCCTGCTTGCGGCCGATCAGAAGCTTGCCGGCCGGCTTGCCCTTGAGGGCGTCGCGCAGCAGGGACTCGAACGGCCGGCGCAGCACCACGACGCGCGGGCGGGGCCGCTGCACGTGGATGCGGATGCCCGCCTCGCCGAGGTCCTCGATGTTGTCGGTGAGCAGGTCGCGCATGTCGACGCTGTCGAGACCCGCGCCGCCGCTGAGTGCGACGACGATGGCCAGGTCGCGCTGGCGGGCTGCGGTGGGCTGGACCCGTGCCGCCCGCGTGATGACGGCGAGCTCGGCGGGGGAGTAGCAGGGCTTGACCGAGCTGTGCCCGATCGGGGTGAGCTTCGGCGGAACGCCCGGCCCGGGGTTGGCGCTCCGCGCCAGCGCCAGCAGTCGACGCCGGCGCTCGGCCCGGTTGTGCTCGGTCTCCTCCGCCATCTCAACGCGGACGTACTCGTCGATGAAGGCGGTGGTGAGGAGGGCGGTGACCTCGAGCGGCAGCCCACGCTTCAGGGCGAAGCAGGCCAGCTGCGTGATGTGGTTGCAGTGCTTGCGAACGCTCTCCTTGCCGTGCAGGCTCGACGCGGTGATGGCGTCGACTAGGAACGGGCGGACCTTCTCCATCGTAGTGTCGCTGACGCGGGCGGGCACGTAGGCCTCGATGACCGCGAGGACCTCGGCGGGCAGCTCGTCGTTCTTCGGCCGGGTCTCGACCTCTTCCCGCAGCCGGGCGACTGCGGCCTTGCTCGGGCGCTTCGTGCGCTTGGGATTCTTGGCCATCAGGCCGTTCCTCTCATCCAGTCACCCGTCATTGGCGGGCGATCTGGACGTGCACCGTGCCGCCGGGACGCCGGTGTGCAATCGCTGCACGCCAGCGGCCGAATGGGTCTGGCAGGGCGACTCCGCAGCCTCAGGCCGGGCCTCGAAGAAGGTCGTGGTGCGACGGAACGGGGACGTCGGGCAGGTCGCGCACGCGGGTGAACCCGAGGTCTAGGTCGCGGCGCGACAGCCCGTAGTCACGGATCACGATGGCGAGGGGTTGATCGGTGTTCAGGGTCTCGTGCGTGACGCAGGCCTTGAGCAGGCGCTGGGTCATGTTCCACCCGTACCGGCCCGCGAACTCACGAGCCGAAGTCCAGTCGTGTGCGCTCGCACCGGGGCCGGCACCCTGACCGCGCCGAGCCTCCCGGGCTGCAGAGATGGCCGCGATGAACGCGACGCCCTCGGCGTCGTCGACCATCGCGTGCGCGTGACCGAGGATGCGGTGCATGGTGTCGACTTCGGTGTGCGCGACCAGGTTGTCCGTGCGCGCCTCGGGTGACCGCTTCTCCGCGCGCCAGGGCAGGCCGCGGTGGACGGCCTGCAGGCGTCGGGTGATGCCGCGCTTGTTCTCCTTCGTCTTCTCACCCACCTCCAGGGACGTGTCGAACGAGAGCAGGGTGACGTCGCTGAGGGCCTCGTCCAGAGTCACGGGTCGTCCGCGCTCGATCAGGTGCGCGACCACCGCGCCGAGCAGCTGGATGTCCTTCTCCACCCGGAGCCGCGTCAGAGCGCCGGCGCGGAGCACGAGCTGCACCGCGTCGTCGGCGATGAGGGCCCAGTTCTCCTCGCTCACGCTGGTGGGTCGGTAGGCCGTCAGGAAGCGGTGGAGCTCCTCGGGTGCGTCGATGGAGTCGGAGGTGTTGGTGGCGTCGTGTTCTGTCATGGCGCCGACCGTCCGCCGTGGTCGTCGCTCCGCAACCACCGCCCTTCATGGCCGCGAGGCGGCTATCCGTCCGTACACATCGGCGATGTGTACACGCGGATAGCGCACTGAGTCGACCTCCGTTGGCGCGCGGCGCAGGGGCGGCGCGATCCGCAGAACAGTGGGGCGGGCCGAGTCGGCCCGCCCTACTGCGTGATGTCCGGCCGTCAGGCCGCGAGCGGTGAGCCCGAGTCTCCGCCGTTGTGCAGCGCGATGGCGTGGCACAGGCTGCAGGTCGCGGCCGTGACCATCGGGTGGTGCTCGGCCCCCACCTCCTCGTCGTCCCAGTCACCGACGTGGTCCTCGTAGGCGTCGGGGAACTCGTCAGCGAGGACCTGCTCCACCTCCAACTGCAGGAAGTAGAGCTCGATGTGCTCGTCGAGTCCGTGCGACCGGTACTCGGCGACGAGGTGCGCCACTGGCTTGCGGGTGTACAGCAGGTTCTCCAGGCGTCGGCGCCGCTTGACCTCGGGGAGGTCAGTGACGCGTCGACCCGCTGGGCTCAACTTGTTTGTGGACATCCGCCCTCCTGGGGCGTTGGTGCCCGGACCAGCCCGTATGCCGGGCCGTGGCACGGAGCGGCGAAGCGCTCGACGAGCACCGTTCGCGAGTGAAGCCGCGTCCCAAACCGGCGCTGGCACGAGTCGTTCCGGCACGTCCCTCGCTTTGCGTCGCGTGGTCACCAAGCCGTGAACAAGCCGTCCACGGCGGGTTGTGCAGCGTTTGCACGCGGCCGGACCCCGCCGCACGGTCCCGTCTCGCCACGGCAAGCAGCCGGGCATCGACCAAGACAAAGGACCAAGCAATGGACGCCTTCGACATCTTCACCCCGACCAACACTGACGGCCGCCTCACCGCCCTCGCCCTCCGGGACATGAACCTCCGCGCGGTCGTCGCCCTCGACGGCCTCCGGCTCGTCGCTCAGGGAGCCAAGACCTCCTCCGGGTGCTCTTCGACCGTCGTCGGCCCCAATTACCAGCCGAGGGACGAGAAGGGCCGGTTCGTCGCCTACTGGATGCTCTCCCTCGAGATCCTCACCGACTTCGCCGACATCGAGTACGAGCACGGACTCGAGGACTACCTGGACGAGCCGACGGACACGCCCTGACTGGACTGTCGTAGGTCGCAGCCGCCAATAGCCGGGGTGCAGTTCGATGAGCGTGATTCAGAGGCTGACAGACCTAGCAGTCATCGGCACCGGACGTCGCCCGCTTCCGAGAACGTCGTATGACTCTGACACGCACAACCGTCTTTGCCACGCCACTAACCGCGTATCGCTACTGTTGCGCCATGAAGCGGTGGTCTTACGACCTTGCCCTGGCCGTGGCTGCCGGCCTGATAGTGCTGGCCGTGACCGTCGGACTCGACTGGCTTGATGGCTGGCAAGCATGGGTAGCAGCGGCGGCAGTCGCGCTCGTGACCCTCGCGCTGCTGTTCTATGTCGCCCGACGCAGGGTCGGTTCCGAAAACGAAAACAGTTCGTACAACTTCGCTAGTGGTTTGCGGGCGAAGACGGATCTGGAGGTTCGGGACACGTCCGTCGGCTCCGCGGGAGACGCCGCGAGTCACGTGTCCGACTCAAAGGCCGGAGGTTCGATTCGAATCACTGGATCGAAGTTCACGCACAGAGATTCGCGGGGCGATCGGAGCAACGACGCGGATGGGTGACGGGACGCTCCCTGAGGTGCTTCAGATCGATTGGCGGGACCTGAAGTCTCGAATCTCGGAGCACATCGCGACCGTGACGGGAGTCATCCATGTGCGGGTTCCGGATGCGCAGGCCGCTGAAACCGTCTTCATTCGCACGTTGACTGAGCACTGGATCAATGAGCACTGGGACGATGACGAAGTCGTCGTCGTCCACGTCGATCCGTCTGATCCCGCGACTCATCACGTCGCTGGACTTGCGCAGAAGATTGCAAACGCCTGCGGGTTGTCGTCACCTGAAGAAGTTCACGGTGCTCCGTTGATTGAGATAATGAAGGATCTGCGCGCGCGAGGCGACATTGAAGTCAGAGATAACGACATCCGGGTCGTCGTAAACCAATACAAGGGTTTCGACAGCGCAGACCCCCTTGAAGTCCTGCGCGCTGGACTCGACGAGTTTCTGGTCAATCGGAAGCTTGTGATCGTTTTTCGAGATGTCCAATTGCTCAGCGAGCGCTCTCGGGTTACCCTATGCCGCGAATTGTGGAAGAACTGCCTAGCCGACTTTGCCGATTCTGGTGTAATGGCATTGTTTCTTTATGCGAGTGACTGCGGACTGGACATACCTGACGGAACTGGATTTCCGCCACCTGCGACCACCGTTATCGACCTTCCTGTCAGGATTGGACCTGATGATCAGCCGGATGCGATCGATGATGTGGCTGACATCGCTCTCGGCGCGGGGTGGTTCGTGACCCAGCCGGAGGCGCACGCTTTCGCAAGAGGACTCGTGATTGGCGCTGAGTCGGTGCGGTGGGTGCACACAAGACTACGCGTCTTCGGAGCCCTCCAATCGGGTTCAGAGCCAGGCGGATCTCATGACTGAGGCACTTGCCGCCGGAATGCCCAATGACATCGATCTGGTGCGTGGGATGTCCGAACGTGAGGATCGGGGGCTAATGGCGTTGTCGGTGCCAGAGGCAGTCACGGACGCTCTTGCAGTTAGCCTGCTTGAGGCATGCGGACTGGGCCAGTCAGCTCGAAGATTTGCAGGTCTAATTCGATCGTGCGCTTTCGTTGTGGACCGAAACGGCGAATGGCGTCTTAGTGACGACGCCAAAACGTATCTGCAACCATTGTGCTTCCAGGCAAAGGAGCTGTGGTTCGAAGTCAACTCGATTCTGTTCGACCTAGCGAAGTCTGCAGGCGCGAGGGACGAGAGCCTTCCGACCTACTTGAGGGACCCGGCTGGCCGCGCGTATCACTTGGCGGCCATCGATCCGGAAGCCGGAACGGCCACGTACTCGGACTTGGCGGTTGCGGCAGAGTTCGATGGGGATCAAAGCACCACGTGGCTCGCCAACCGTCTCGCCCGTGATCAGCAGCAACTAGGCGTGCTGCCTAACGAGTCAACTGCTCTCGACTTCTTGAACGCGATGAGTCTGTACAGCGACGGCGCTCGAAGCGCGGCGATTGAGGGCCTCCGCCCGGTCGCAGCAGCGAAAGGCGCCTCGATGCCGATCGCAGTGGCATGTCACCTCGTTGGGCGTTGGGACGGCGACCGCCGGTCTGATGTCGACTATCGCATTGCGGTAAAAATGCTCCGTCGGAGCATTCGCATCGGCGAGCAACTAGGCAACGCGTTGCATGTCGCCCAAGCGCAGCACAGCCTCGCATTGATTCTTCTCATCAACGATCGCGAACAGAAGCATCAGGAAGCTCACGCTTTGCTCGACAAGAGTCTGCAGACCTTGCTTCGGGAGCATGACTCGTTCGGCGCTGCAAAGGTCCTGCACACCTATGGGCAGTCTTTGGGGCGTAGCAGTCGGGCGTCAGACTGGCGTCAGGCTCAAGGCATGATGCTGCAAAGCCTCCGCATCGGCGAAGCCTTAGGCAAGCGGCGGCACGAAACGCTCGTGATGCGGTCTTTGGCTGACCTACTCGACAAGACGAACTCGAACCTTGCGGGGACCGTGCACGTACTGGCTGATCGCATGGGGTCCCGCGACATGCGCTGAGTCCGACGAGCCCTCTTCGCGATCCTTGCCCTGCAAGCAGGGGTATCCGCGTCGTCATTGCCCCCGACTGTCTCCGCCTCATGAGCTGCAAGCGTGTCGCCCCGTCAGCGGCCCGTCCCACGGGGTCGACGCCAGGTTTCGGCCGAGGGACGAGTTCCCGCTTGTCGCCTGCTGGCTGCTGCACCCTCGAGATCGACAGCGACCTCGTCGAGATCGAGAATGACTACTTCCATTGCGCGTAGACGTCCGGCAACACCACGCGGAGGTTCGTCGCCTGCAGGGCTGCCCGTAGCCGTACGAACGTGCCTCACGCGCCGGCTCCGTGTGTAAGCCTGTCCTCTGGCCGCTGGTAGGCGGCCGTTTTCACCGTGGAGGCATCTCGTGGCAGTTCAGGTCCGCATCGACGTCCGGATGTGGGAGTTCGTCAGCTTCGCTATGGCGCACAACTCGGTCGACTTTTTGAAGAGCATCAAGCTCTCCCGCCTACCAGACGATCTTGAATGCATCGCCGTCTCCATCGCCCTGGCTGACCGCGGCACACCGCTGAGCCGGCCGTGGGAAGCGGAAATCCTGATCCACCGCGGAGAGAGCGTGGACTTCACGCCATCGGTAAAGCTCGATCCGGCGGCGATGTGGGCGATCGAGGAGGACCGGACCGGAGAGGTGACGATCAGGGTCAGCGCCGATGACATCCTCATCGGTGAAACGAGCCGGTCGATCAGCGTCGTCAGCCCACGCTCGTGGCGGTTCATCGAGGACCAGCCCGAGCTCACCCATGAGCTGCTCGGCTCCTACGTCATGCCGAACGACCCGGCCATCACCGCGCTCGTCGCGGAGGCGCGCACGCTCCTCGAGCAGCGCACCGGCAGCTCCGCGACGCAGGGTTACCAGTCTGGCGAAAAGCGTGTCGACGAGATCGTCGAGGCGATCTGGGACGCGGCACGCAATCGGGACATCGCCTACAGCAACCCACCTGCCAGCTGGACCGCGGAACAGAAGATTCGGACGCCGGAAGAGGTGCTTGTCGGGCGAGCCGGCACCTGCCTCGACACGACCGTCGTTCTAGCCGCGGCCCTTGAGTCCGTCGGCATCAACACCACGCTCTGGTTGCTTCGCGGGCACGCATTTCTTGGCGTGTGGCGACACACGATCGACGACCTCACACCGATGAGCACCGGAATGCCCGCCACCGTCGACGCGTCCGGGCTGAAGAATCTGATCGACATCGGCGCACTGCGCATCATCGAGACGACGCTGGTCGCGGGGGGAGCCAACAGCGCACCTCTCGACCACGATGGCCACCGCAAGGCAGTGATCACCTACCTCTCCGGCGACATGTCCCAGGTCGACGGGGTGGTCGACGTCTACGCCTGTCGCAGGAGCCGAATCCTGCCGCTGCCGGCCACACACCACCGCGCGGACGGCGTGGTCGAGGTCGTTGAGTACCGGCCCGAGACCCACTCCGGGCAACACTTCGTCGCCGGCTCCGTCCCGGCTGAGGAGCAAGCCGGCGTGGACGGCCGGGGACGAGCAATCCCGCCGCGGGTTCAGCGGTGGAAGAACAACCTCCTCGACCTCTCTCTGCGCAACAAGCTCATCAACTTCACCGAGTCCGGGACCGTTGCACTCGCGATACCGGACGGCGCCTTGCCGCACGTCGAGGACCTGCTCAATGCTGGCAAGCCGATCACGCTGCTGCCCTCCGATGGGCACGATCACATTCAGCGCGCCCGCGGCGTCCAGTTCGGGGCGCACCTGCCGCAGGACCAGTTGCACGAGTTCCTCGACAAGGGCCAGGTGTTCACGCCGGTCAGTAGCGACACCTACCTGAGCCGGTTCCGAGGCCTGGCATACAAGGCGAAGACCATTGTTGAAGAGACCGGTGCCAACAACCTCTACCTTGCCCTCGGCTCGCTGAACTGGTCGGTCGCGCCAAAGCAGGGCGGTCCGCGGCGTGCCGTGAAGTCGCCGCTCATCTTGGTGCCCGTGACCCTGGTTCCCGGTCGGCGCGGCGGGCACTACCAGCTGGTTCTGGACGAGTCTGGTGCGAGCACCCCGAACTTCTGCCTGATCGAGAAGCTGAGGCAGGAGGAGAAGTTGTCCATCGCCGGCCTCGAGAACCCGGTCGAGGACGAGCACGGCATCGACCTTGCCGCGGCCTTCGACGCCGTGCGGAAGGCGCTCGCGGAGAACGGACTCGACTTCCACGTCGACGAGACCGCAGACCTTGCAATCCTGCAGTTCGCGAAGTTCCGGCTCTGGAAGGACCTCGACGACAGCTGGGAGCAGCTCGCCACCTCCCCGCTCGTCCGGCACATGATCGAGACGCCGGGGACGGACTACCGCGACCCGGCCGCCGACGCCGAGCTCGGTGACCTCAACGAGCTGGATGCCTCCTGCCCCATCCCGGCGGACGGATCTCAGCTGGAGGCGATCGCCGCGGCTGTTGCCGGAAGGACGTTCGTCCTTGAGGGACCTCCTGGGACAGGCAAGTCGCAAACCATCACCAACTTGCTCGCGCGGGCGATCGCCGAGGGCAAGAGGGTGCTGTTCGTCGCGGAGAAGCGGGCGGCCTTGGACGTTGTGAGCGCCCGCCTTGACGCGATCGGACTCAGTCCGTTTTGCCTGGACCTGCACGACAAGTCCAGCAAGCCGGCCGGAGTCCGGGCGCAGATCCTGCAGGCGCTCGACCTCGCCCCGGTCATCGACGAGCAAGGCTTCGCCGTGCAGCGCCAAGATCTCGACGCCTCGGCCCGTGCCCTCGACCTGTACGCCCGGCGTCTACACGAGAAGAACTCCGCCGGCTTCTCCTACTACTCCGCCCGCACCCAGGCCCTGGCCGTTGGCGAGGAGACGCCGGCGCTGCCGGTCCCGGTCGACGCGCTCAGCCGCCTTGCCGGCGAGGTCACCTCGAACTTGAGGCATCTGCTGGGTCGGCTCAACGAAACCGCAGATCTAGCTGTCCCGCGCGTGCACCACCCGTGGGGCTTCGTACAGGGCCCCGGCGTCGCGGTCGAGGAGCTCAAGGAAGCCGTGCGCCGCGCCGACACCGCCGCGCACCGGCTCACACAGGCGCCGGGTCTCCTAGGCGCGGCGTTGGAAAGCGTCGGATCGCCGGCCGATCTGCAGATCCTGCGCGCCGTGCTCACCGGACCCGCGGTCGGGCTGCGCGACCTGGACGAGGTCCGGACCCGGTCCTGGGCGGAGCGGCGCACGCAATACGAGCAGCAGCTCGCCTCGTTCACCGCGTCTGCTCATCCCGGCCTCGATCGGGCAGACCCGATGGTTCTCAACCTGCCGCTGGACCAGGTCCGGGTCGAGGTCGCCACCGCAGTGAATTCGGGCTTCTTCGGCCGCAAGAAGCGAATCGCCGCCGCCCTTGCGCCATTGGCGCCGCACCTGTCGGCCATGCCGAAGCGGAAGGAGGCATTGCCGCTGATCGACGCGCTGCTCGAGACCCGCAGCCACGCGGCCCAGCTCTCGCCGGCCCTCCACATCCTGCCCGCACTCCGATCGCCAGATCCCTGGAACCCGTGGGACCCTGCCACGCAGCAGCAGCTCCAGGACCACATCGCCTGGCTACTGTCGGTGGCGAGTGCGGTCGAGCCGGACAACGTTGCCACGAACCCTTACACCGCCGCTCTGCGCTCGTACCTTGAGGCCGACATGACGGCCCCTCAGGGTGTCGTGGACGACATTGCCGAGCTCGTGCTCGCCCTCGACCACCTGCACCAGGCCGCACCCGGCGCGAACCTAGTCGGCTGGCTGGCCGGCGCGCCGCTGCTGCGCACCTGGTCCGAGGGCCGCGCGGCCCGCGAGTCTGGCGCCGAGCACAGCATGGCGTTGACCCGGTGGCTGAATCATCTGCAGGCACTCGAGCCGCTGCGCGAGGCGGGCCTGCACGAGGCCGCCGACCAGTTGCGCGACGGCATCATCCCGGCGCACCTGGCGGCGAAGGCGTTCGAACGCGGCATCGCCGAGACTTCCTTGGTCGAGCGACGTGGTGCCACCGGCCTCGACGTGTTCGACCCGGGTGCCCACAACATGACGGTCGCCCGCTTTGGGGTGTCCTCCGGATCGGTCCGTGACCATCTCCGCACCGTCATCCCGCAACAGATCGTCGCGGCCCGCCCGTTCTCGGCCACCGCGGAACGCGGCCAGGTCAACGAACTGCGACGACAGCTGGGACGTCAGCGCGGTGGTATGAAGGTCCGCGCGCTCTTAGACCGGTACGGCGACTTGATCACCCAGCTCATGCCGTGTGTGCTGGTCAGTCCGGACTCGGTGGCCCGCTTCTTCCCGGTCGGCTCACAGTCCTTCGACTTGGTCGTCTTCGACGAGGCCTCACAGATCCGTGTCGCAGACGCGGTCGGGGCGATCGGCCGGGCCGAGGCGGTGGTCATCGTCGGCGACAGCAAGCAAATGCCGCCAACCTCGGT
Source organism: Nocardioides exalbidus (assembly GCF_900105585.1). Classification (NCBI taxonomy): domain Bacteria; kingdom Bacillati; phylum Actinomycetota; class Actinomycetes; order Propionibacteriales; family Nocardioidaceae; genus Nocardioides; species Nocardioides exalbidus. Next base: position 159,370 of record NZ_FNRT01000002.1, on the reverse strand, counting down.
CGCGGAGTCCGCGGTCGACAACGAGGAGAGCCAGGAGCTCGACGGCATCCAGCTGGTCGCCGACGACGAGAGCATCCTGACCGAGGCTGTCAGCACCGGACTTTTCAGCCGCTCGCTGACCTGGCATTACCGCAGCCGCGACGAGGCGCTCATCGCGTTCAGCAACGAGCACTACTACCAGAACCAGTTGTCGTCCTTCCCGACGCCGCCGCCCGAGCTCGACGCCCACGGCCGTCCCACCGCGGGGCTGAGCTTCGTGCGGGTAGACGGCACATTCCTGCGCAGCGGCACCGGCAAGGCGCTACGGACCAATCCGGAGGAGGCGTCGCAGATCGTCGCAGAGATCCGGCGACGATTCGCTCTGTCCCCGGACCAGCCACCGTCGATCGGCGTCGTCACCTTCAACGCCCAGCAGCGCACCTTGATCGAAACGATGCTGCGTGACGCCGGCGACGAGCGCATCGTTGAGGCGCTCGACGGAAGCAACGGTGAGGGCCTCTTCGTGAAGAACCTAGAGAACGTCCAGGGCGACGAGCGAGACGTGATCCTGTTCTCGATCGCGTTCAGCAAGAACGAGAAGAACGTCCTACCGCTCAACTTCGGTCCGCTCGGCCTCGATCGCGGGGAGCGGCGGCTCAACGTCGCTGTCACCCGCGCGCGGCAGCAGGTGATCATCTACTGCTCGTTCGACCCCTCAGACTTGCGTGCCGAAGACACGAAGCATCTAGGCATCAAGCACCTGAAGAACTACCTCGAGCTCGCACAGCGCGGAACCGAATCACTGGCGAGTACCTCGTCGCGCGCCGTCGTCGACCGGCACCGCGACGAGCTCGCCGTCGCGCTGCGCACCCGCGGGCTGGTGGCCACCACAGATCTGGGGCTGTCCGAGTTCAAGATCGACCTGGCCCTGGCGACCGCCGCTGCACCCGACGAGCCGGTGGTGGCGGTGCTCCTCGACGGCGAGGGATGGGCTCGACGCCGCACGGTCGGCGACCGCGACGGGCTCCCCGTCACGGTGCTCAGCCAGATGATGCGCTGGCAGGCTGTCGAGCGGGTGTGGCTGCCCGAATGGCTGCGTGACCGGGAAGCAGTGCTCGACCGGCTCGTCGACTCCGTCCGGCGCGCCCGTGCAGGGGAGCCTGCGCCCGTGTTGGTCCCGGAGCCGACCCCTGCCCCGGTGCCGGCCGCTTCGGCTGCGCCGGTGGCTGCGGCAACCGGTGCAGCAGCGGCGCCGGCGTACGCCGCGTTCCCACCTGATGCCGGCGGGCGGATCGCGTCAATGCCCGAGGGCCTGAATGGGGCGTCGCCTTACCGCCGATGGACGCCGGAGTTGGCTGGGGACGTCAGTTGGCTGGACAACCTCCATGACCCCAGAGCGCGGACCCACGTCCGCAACGTGATGGCGACCATCCTGGAGACCGAGTCGCCGATCCTGCTGACGCGGCTGAGCAAGCTCACGGCGAACGCCTTCGGGCTGTCCCGCGTCACCCCAGGGCGGATCGAAGCGATCTCCGCCCAGGTGCCCCCGACACAGCGAGACAGCTTCGGCTTCGCCTGGCGGGAGCCGGCCGACATTGCGACCTTCACCGGGTTCCGAACGGCGACCAATGACGAACCGCGCGTGCTCGAAGAGATCCACCCACTGGAGATGGTGAACGCGATGGTAGCGATCAGCCGGTCCGCTTGGGGGATCAGTGAGGACGACCTGTATGCCGAGACGCTCACCCAGTTCGGCTGGAAGCGGCGGACCGCACCCGCGGTCGCACGTCTCCGCTCAACCCTGCACATGGCGCTGGACGACCAGTTGCTCGTTTGGGACAACAACGGACTGATCCGGGAAGGCTAGTCGGTCGGCGTTCTTCGGTTGACTGGTGTTGTCAGACGCTTCTTGACATACCACCTCCACGACACCGACCTCGCGATTAGGGTGCCGCGAGTGAATGGGGGATCGATGCGCACGAGCGATGAGTCTGGCTCGGCACTGTCGGCGGATCAGTCCGTCGAGCGTGCCGTCAATTACCAGTTCCTGACCGTCAACGTCATCCGTGGCCGTGAGACGGCCGCGAGGACGAAGCACGAAAGTGAAGGCTGGGAGTTCGTCAGTCAGACACCGGGGATTTTGGGTCAGAACTGACGTTCCGCAAGCCCAAGCCGAAGGCATTTGGCGCATACGTCGCCCAGGGGTATGCAGCCTTCCGCCGACTCGAGCCGACAACGCAGAAGCGAGTGCTCGCGGGCGTTGGCGGCGTGGTTGGTGTTCTAGTCCTGTGGGGCACGTTGTCCGCAGCGTTCGGGGGTGACGGCGAGAAGCCCGAGGCTTCCAAGCCAGCAGCCGCGCATGGCGAGAAGCCAACGGCAACCGCGGAGCCCACTGAAGACCAGTCTGGCGAGCCGTCAGAGGAATCCGCCGGGGAACCAGAGGCATCGGAGACCTCTGAGGTCGATTCGTACACCTACGAGGGACCAAAGTACGAGACCGTCATCACTGAGAGAACACTGGGCCCGGGAAAGCCAACTCAGTACTGGGTGCTCACGGCGGCCAAGTTCAACTTTGCCCACGATGGTTACAAGGACCAGGTCAAACTCATCCTTGCCGACCTTGCCCGCGACCATGGCTCGGCCGATTTCATCGCCAACGTGGTGACCAACAAGGAGATCGCGCTCGCGGAGTCGATCACCACGTCACTCGACTTCTCGGCTGAGCGTGGCGACGACTACGTGACCAACACAATCCTGCCGCTCGAGGAGATGGGGTGGGCCGCCAACTACACCGGTGGGGCCGACCCTGTTTCCGGAGAACCGAGCGACGATCCGTCGGCGTACGAGATTCTCTGGCGTCCATACGCGGACGGTGAGCTCGAGACGTGGCAGCCCGTCGTCTCGACTTCCCCGGACGCGACCGAGGCACCTTCTGCATCGGAGCCCTCCGCAGAGCCCGCGTCCGATGCCGGCGAGGAGGCCGAGCCGGTTGGACCGCTTCTCAAGGTTGAATGCGTCGATCCGAACAACCTGGATTCAGTCGTCGCATTCCCCATCAGTCGGTCTAATCCCGATTTCAGCGAGGCATGGACAACTCCGATCCCTGTCGACAAGAAGCTCGACTTTTCGATGTGCTCTGAGGCGGACACGGGGGTCTACGGCGGCGGACCCAAACTCACACCCGTCACTGCCGTCGAGCAGACGATCTGGAACAGCGCCAAGGGCAACAGCATCTACAAGAGGCAGCGTTCAACGCTGACCAATGTGTACGTTCAGTGCGTCGAGCACGACACGCCTGCCCTCTTGAAGGACTACCCGAGCGCGCCCAACCTCGTCGAAGAAGCCCGCAACATGCTCCTCCTGTGTCCCGATCACCCGAACGCCGCAGCCATCAAGAAGCGCATCGTGGTTCAAGCGGGCTTCGGACAGCAGATCGCCAACGGAGAGACCATCCGCGGTGACGACACCTTTGTCGTGGGTCAGGACGTTGAGCCAGGCACGTACCGAACCTTCACCGCCGGTGGAGTGTTCTCGTGCATCTGGTCGCGGCGTAACGCGTCCGACCTCCCGATCGCCCAAGGTGGCGCGAACCAGGGGCGGGCGCATGAAATCACCGTCACGATCGCCCCGAGCGACTACTCGTTTTACACGGAGGGTTGCGGCGTCTGGTTCCGGCTTTAGCAGTGCTTTCACACGCCGACGGGGACACGAGGCCGCGCACTCATGCGGCGTCGGTCCGTGGTCATGCCGAGCGCAGGAGGTCACGAGTCAAGGCCGCGCGCGACGGGCTTCGGTGGCGCCAGATTACGAGTGACGTCGCTTGACGTCAGACATGTCCCGTGACAGGATTCTCGTGTGACGTCATCCGACGTCACACGAAGATGCGGAGACAGCGCATGACAACTTGGACCACGGACACCGTGCTACTGCCGGTCCCGCTGAAACTGGCGCATCGCGTCGCGGCGTTTCTGGAGAGCCTCGAGGGCGAGAATGAGACGCCGGCGGCGCGCGGCGACGTCGGTACTGTTTCCGATGCTGACGCTGACGCGACGGTGTTGGTGCCCGACCAGGGGCTCTGGACAGAGGGCATGGTCCGGCAACTCGCTGACGGCCTCACTTACCCGGGCGTGACCGCACTTCTGGATCGTTGTGCCGCGGAGCCCGACCGGTGGGTGGTGAAATCGGACGTCGAGCAAGCGGGCGGCATCAGCCCGATTCAGCTTCGTAATGAGCTTGGCGCGCTGAGCAAGCTCACCAAGCGCTTGTTCGGGGGAGCAGCGACCTGGCCCATGCAGTGGCGCAAGGGCAAGGGCAAGTACTACTACCGGATGCCCGCCGCGGTCGCCGAATGGTGGCTGGCTGCGCGAGCAGGGAGTGAGGCTTGATGAACCGCCAGTACTGCCACTTTCACGCTGACGACGACATTGCCGGGGTTCGGCTCAACGACGAAGGTGGCTACACCTTCACGTGTGAGCACACCAGCGGGCACCCTCAACCCGGCTCCTACACCTGGCTCCAAGCCCCCGAGCCACCCGATTTCCCCGGGCTGTCGGGCCTTGCGGATGAGCTCGGGCTGCAAGTGGAGCTTCCTGCCGCCATCGCACGGAACTCAGGGCGCTGGGTCGAGTACGGGGTGGTTGAGGCCGCCTATGCCGAAGCAAACCCGGTGGACTTCGCGCGTCTGGTCGAGCGCTACGGCCACACCGCCATCAAGGCGAAGAACTACACCGCATCCGCCTTCATCGCTGCGACCCTGGGTCGCCTGAGCCGAAGTGGAGACGTGCTGTTCCACGCCGGCCCAGCAACAGGCCGCTGGGACTACAACCAGCAGATCTCTTGGTGGGCCCTAGCTCCTGATCCCGACTGGGCGACTCGGACCAGCTGGCAAAGCCTCGAGATGCCGATGACGTACGTGCCCGGAGCCACAGAGATCTGTCCCAAGGGTTGGTGCACGAAGACGGACCCGGCCCAGTGTCCTCACTGATGGGTGCTGATTCCGAGACCCGTGGGTGCAACCGCCGGGCGCTCTTCGCGAAATCCAACCCCTGACCTGCACCTTCAGGAATCCACGAACACCCCACTCACCTCTGGCCGACGTGTGCCTGCGCACGAGCGCAGGCCACGTCGGTTCGTCATCTGTGCCGCGCTCCGCGCGGCGGACGGGGGCTTCGCCACCCGCACCCCCTGTTCCGAGGGCCTGTCCGTGTGAGCGGGCGCTTCGCCACCCGCACCCCCTGCTCCGAAGGCCTGCCTCGGGCCACCAACCCGTCGATTCGGCGACCGGGGGAGCACCGAGGCCCCTACGCTCCGAGCATGAAGCCCCTCTCGGCCGCGCTGGCCACGGTCCTCACAGCAGTGCTGGCGGTCGTCGTCCTGGTGTCACCGCCCGCGCAGGCCGGGACCGCGTCCACCCTGGGCGTCGGGTCCTCGCCGTCGATCTACGTCGACCCGGCGACCGGCACGGCCCACGTGGTGTGGATCAACACGGCCGACCACACGCTCACCTACTGCCGCGTCCCACGGGGCGCGACGTCGTGCTCGGTCACGACCAGCCTCCCGGCTCCGGCGGGCGGGCCCATCGGCTTCCCAGCGCGAGCGACCATCCTGCGCACGTCCCCGTCGTCGCTCGCCGTCGTCATGGCGATCCCCGAGACGGACAAGACCTACAGCTGGGTGTCGTCCAACGGTGATGGCGCCTGGCTGCAGGCCGGGGTGCACGGCTCCGTCGGGCAGCAGGTGGCCGCCGGACCGGCGTTCTACAACCCGGTGGGCTGGAAGGGGTTCGTCCTGGGTGCCGGTGGCCGGGTGTGGCGGACCATGGGCACCGACGACGCCTCGTCCACCACGCACGCGACCCTGACCGGCGGCGGCGTCATCGACTTCCAGGTCGCCCCGCTCCCGACCGGCAACCAGACCATCGCCGTCGGCAACGACGGCACGACCGCGACGCTGTGGCGCACGCCGACCGGCAGCGACCCCCGGAACCAGGCGGGATGGGGACCGGCGACCGCTCTCGGTGCCATGAGCAACACCCGCCTCGGCCACGGCCCCAGCGGCGTCTACCTGTTCGGCAGCAGCGCCGCGGGACAGGTCGTGCGGAAGTGGGACCAGGCCTCGACGTCGTTCGGGCCACCGACGGTGGTCGCCAACGAGGCGGGCCACGTCAACGACGTCACGGTCGGACCCTCGGGAGCGGTCGCGGCCATCTGGCGACGCAACGAGGCCGCGGGTGGCAACCGGCTGCAGCTTGCCCTCTCGCCCGACGGCACGTCGTACGGCGTCACCACGATCGCCCGCGAGGACAGCGCGATGGCCGACATGGAGGTCGCCCTCTCCGACAACGGCGGCTTCGCGGTCTGGGAGGGAGCGACCACCGGCGCCACCTCGCAGATCCGGATCGCGGACCTGTCGACGGTGCCCGATCCTGTCCCGCCGCCGACCACGCCGACCACGACACCCATCACGCCGACGCCCACGACGCCGACAGCGGCCACCAGGACCGTCACGGCGAAGGTCGCCGGCGGCACCGTCTCGCTCACCGTGCCCAACCTCTGCGTCCCGCCCGGCACGAAGCTGGTCGCGAAGGTGGACGGCAAGAAGGGCGCAGGGAGGAAGGCCACGTTCAAGAAGGTCGTCCGTGTGGACTTCTTCTCCGGCAAGCTCCTGAAGAAAGACAGGTCGGCGCCCTTCACGCAGACGCTCCGGATCCCGAGGCCGAAGGCGGGCGCGACCTACACGGTCACGGCGAAGGTGCACGTCTCGGTCACTCGGGGAAAGGCGGCGACGAAGAAGATCGCCGCCACGGTGACGACCTGCGGCTGATCGAGGCCCGGCCGGCTGCCCGACGGTGGAGCCAGCCGCCCGACCTACGGGCCGCCGGCTCCACTGTTGCCCGATCGCGCGCGCACACGGTCGCGAGCACTACGGACGCAGGCGAAGGTGCTCGTCGACCCCCGTCGCTGACCCGTCCACGGCATCGGGGTGCAGGATCCCGGCCAGCACCTCGACGCCCTCGACGAGCCGCGGACCCGGCCGGGCGAAGAGCCCGTCGGCGTCCACGGCCCACACGGGCGTGCCGGGGAAGCGCTGTCGTACGTCCTCGGCCAGCGCCGCGCTGCCCTCGACGTCGTACCCGCACGGGGCGCACACCACGACGTCCGGTCGTGACGCGACGGCGTCGTCCCACGTGATCCGGCTCGAGCGGGCGCCCGCGACGCCGAGCGACGGCACGCCGCCCGCGAGGTCGACCATCTCCGGGATCCAGTGGCCGGGGGAGAAGGGCGGTTCGGTCCACTCCAGCACCAGCACGCGGGGACGCTCGCGGCCCGCGACCCGGTCGGCCACCGCTGCCAGGCGGGCGCGGAAAAATGCGATCACCGCCTCCGCCTCCGCGGTGCGGCCGGTGAGGCGCCCGACCTCCGTGATGGTGCCGAGCACGTCGTCGATGGTGTGGGGGTCGAGCGTCGCCACCTCGGCGCGGCAGCCGAGGTGGGACAGCGCCTCGTCGACGGTGTCGACGTCGATCGCGCACACCGCGCAGAGGTCCTGGGTCACGACCAGGTCGGCGTCGACCTCGGCGAGGGCGCCCGCGTCGAGCCGGTAGAGGTTCTCGCCGGCATGCACGGCGGCGGCGACGAAGTCGTCGATCTCCTTCGGCGCCAGGCCCTCCGGCATCGCCGACGTCGACACGATGCGACGCTCACGGGCCTCCGGCGGGTGGTCGCACTCGAAGGTCACCGCGACCACGTCGTCACCCGCACCGACCGCGAACAGGATCTCGGTGGCCGACGGGATGAGCGAGACGATGCGCATCCCTCGACCGTAGGTCAGTCGTCGAAGACGTTCCAGCAGATGTCGCTGCGACGCTGCTGGTCCTCGAGCACGAGGTCGCGGACGTCGGCCGGCAACCGGTCGCGCTGCCACGCGCGCTCCGCGAGCCTGGTCGACTCCGCGGCGTCGGCCGGCGCCGCGGCCACCGCGGCCCTGATGGCGTACGCCGCCGCCCCCAGGTCGTGCTCGGCCACGTGCGCCACGACGGCGGCCTGCCCGGCGGCGTACGCCGCGAAGCGCGGGGCGCCGACCAGCTCGCGGGCGGCTCCCATCGCGTGCCCGCCGACGGCACGGGTCGCCATCATCGGAGCCTCGCCGCGGGCCCAGCGGCGCGTCGCCCCGATCGCGTCCCGCGGTCGCGCGTCAGACGGCTGCGCGGTCTCGAAGTGGTCCAGCACGTGCTCGGCGCACGCGGCCGCCCACAGGGCGAGGAGCCGGTGGTGGTCGTCGGTCAGGCTCCCGCCGCGACGGATCGTGACCAGTCGGGGATCACGGACCTGAGGCAGGATCATGGGAGGGACGCTATCGCCGGAGAGACACCGGGTGTCGCCGCGCAGACCCCGGGCGAGTAGGAATGGCAGGTGACCCACGACCCGACGGACCGCTTCGTCCACGTGCGGGGAGCCAGCGAGAACAACCTCCGCGACGTCGACCTGGACCTCCCCCGCGATGCGATGGTGGCCTTCACCGGCGTGTCGGGATCCGGCAAGTCCTCCCTCGCCTTCGGCACCCTCTACGCCGAGGCCCAGCGGCGCTACTTCGAGTCCGTCGCCCCCTACGCCCGCCGGCTGCTGCAGCAGGTCGGTGCACCGCACGTCCGGGAGATCACCGGGCTGCCGCCGGCGGTGGCCCTGCAGCAGCGTCGCGGCGCGCCGAGCTCGCGGTCCACGGTCGGCACGCTGACGACGCTGTCCAACCTCCTCCGCATCCTCTACTCCCGTGCCGGCACCTATCCCGAGGGAGCGCCGCCGCTGGCCGCCGAGGCCTTCTCGCCGAACACGGTGGCTGGCGCGTGCCCCACCTGCCACGGGCTGGGGGAGGCCCACGACGTCGCCGAGGACCTCCTCGTGCCCGACGAGTCGCTGAGCATCCGCGACGGTGCGATCGCTGCGTGGCCGGGCGCCTGGCAGGGCAAGAACCTGCTGCGGGTGACCAAGGCGGTCGGCATCGACGTCGACGTGCCGTGGCGCGAGCTGGACCGGAAGGACCGGGACTGGTTGCTCTACACCGACGAGCAGCCGCGGGTGCTCATCGACCGACGCGGGGAGGCCGACGACACCACCGGCCGCGACTACCACGGAACCTTCTGGAGCGCTCGCAAGCACGTGCGCCACACGCTGGCCGACACCAAGAGCCAGATGATGCGGGACAAGGCGATGCGCTTCGTGCGCAGCACCGTCTGCCCGGTCTGCCACGGCACCGGTCTGCAGCCGGAGTCGCTGGCGGTCACCTTCCGTGGGCTGAGCATCGCCGAGACGAGTGCGCTCACGTTCGCCGAGCTGGCCACGTTCCTCCGCCCGGAGAGCGAGGACGGCGAGGGCGAGGTGGCGAGGCGCCTCACCCAGGACATCGTGGAGCGCGTCGAGGTCCTCCTGGACCTGGGCCTGGGCTACCTCGCGCTCGGTCGGAGCTCGACGACGCTCTCGCCGGGCGAGGCCCAGCGGCTCCGGATCGCCACCCAGCTGCGCTCGGGGCTGTTCGGCGTCGTCTACGTCCTCGACGAGCCGTCAGCCGGTCTGCACCCGGCCGACGCCGAGCCCCTGCTCGACGTGCTCGACCGCCTGAAGGACTCGGGGAACTCGCTCTTCGTCGTGGAGCACGACCTCGACGTCGTACGCCGTGCCGACTGGATCGTCGACATCGGCCCGGGAGCCGGTGAGGCCGGGGGACAGGTCCTCTACTCCGGGCCGGTCGCCGGCCTCGAGGAGGTCGGGGACTCGGTCACCGGGGCGCACCTCTTCGGTCGCGTCGCACCCCTCGAGCGCCACGGACGCACCCCGCACGGCTGGCTGCACCTGCACGGCGTCAGCCGGCACAACCTGACCGACCTGTCCGTCGACCTCCCGCTCTGCGTGCTGACCGCGGTCACCGGGGTCTCCGGCTCGGGCAAGTCCACCCTCGTCACGCAGGTGCTCGCCGAGCTCGTGCGGCGCCACCTCGGGCAGGCGCCGGACGACGCCGAGGACAGCGAGCTCGAGATCGACGTCCACGACGTGACGGGCCTGGAGTCGTTCGACCGCCTCGTGCGCGTCGACCAGCGCCCCATCGGCCGCACCCCGCGGTCCAACCTCGCGACCTACACCGGCCTCTTCGACGCGGTCCGCAAGGTCTTCGCCGCGACACCCGAGGCGATGGCGCGCGGCTACGGCGTCGGCCGGTTCTCCTTCAACGTCGCCGAAGGTCGCTGCGAGACCTGCCAGGGGGAGGGCTTCGTCTCGGTCGAGCTGCTCTTCCTGCCCGGCACCTACGCACCGTGCCCGACGTGCCGCGGGGCCCGCTACAACGCCGAGACCCTCGAGATCACCTGGCACGGCCTGACCATCGCCGACGTCCTCGACCTGACCGTGGAGCAGGCGGTCGACGTCCTGGCCGGGACGCCGGCGGCCGCCCGCAGCCTCCAGACCCTGCGCGAGGTCGGGCTCGGCTACCTGCGCCTGGGGCAGCCGGCCACCGAGCTCAGCGGCGGCGAGGCGCAGCGCATCAAGCTCGCGACCGAGCTGCAACGCGCCCGTCGTGGTCACGCCCTCTACCTGCTCGACGAACCCACCGCAGGCCTGCACCCCGCCGACATCGCGCTGCTGCTGCGCCAGCTGCACCGACTCGTCGACGCCGGCAACACCGTGGTGCTCGTGGAGCACGACCTGGACACCATCGCCACCGCCGACTGGGTCATCGACCTCGGCCCGGGAGGTGGCGACCAGGGCGGTCGGGTGGTGGCCACGGGGACGCCGGCCGACATCGCGGGCACGGCGGGCAGCGCGACCGCGCCGTACCTGGCCCGCCACCTGCACCGGCAACCGGCCCGGCAACCGGCCCGTCAACCGGACCGGCGCGGGTCGTGACAGGCCGTGGCGGGCACACTGGTCCGGTGGCCGACTGCGTGTTCTGCCGGATCGTCGCCGGTGACCTCCCCGGTCACGTCGTGCTCGAGACCGACGACTTCATGGCGTTCCTCGACACCCGCCCGGTGTTCAAGGGGCACGTCCTGCTGGTGCCGCGCGTGCACGTCGAGACCCTGCCCGAGCTGCCCGAGGAGCTCGGGGCCGGGTTCGTCAGGGCCTCCCAGCGGCTGGCGACCGCGGTGATGGAGGGGCTCGGCGCGCAGGGGTCGTTCGTGGCGATCAACAACACGGTGAGCCAGTCGGTCCCGCACCTGCACCTGCACGTCGTGCCCCGGACGAAGGGCGACGGCCTGCGCGGCTTCTTCTGGCCCCGCACGAAGTACGCCGACGGGGAGGCCGAGGACCACGCCGAGCGGCTGCGCGCGGCGCTGGACGCCTAGCGGCGGAGGTCAGTCGACCTGGGTGTCGAGCGGACGGACCTCGACGCGGGCGGACTCGTCGAGTGCCGCGCGGAACGTCCAGGGCTCGGCACGCCGTCGGAGCGGGTTGCCGGTCGCCACCGCGGCGATCACGAAGGCAGCGGCGCCGACGACGACGCCCGCCAGGACGTCGACGAAGAAGTGCCAGCCGAGGTAGACCGTGGCCACCATCGTCAGCCCGAGGAAGACCCAGGCCACGGCACGCAAGACCACGGGGAGGCGCATGGCCTCCGCCACCAGGCAGAGGGTGACCATCACCGCGACGTGGAGCGAGGCGAACGCGGCGATCGTCTGGACCGTGTGCGTGTCCCACGGTCCGGCGAGGACCTCGATGCGGTCGGAGAGGAGCGTGTCGCGCACGGCGGTGTTGGGCGTCCGTGCGAGGGAGGCGAACCACTCGGGGGAGGAGTACGTCGGCCCCAACGAGGGGACCGCGTAGTAGAGGATCGCGCCCAGGCACCAGTCCACCGAGATCGCGGTGACGTACCAGGCGCCGTAGACGGACCGGCGCGTCCAGACGAGCGCGACGGCCAGGCTGGCGGGCACGAGCCCGATCCAGATCAGGTAGACCGCGGCCACGACCCAGTTGGCCCAGGTCGTGCCGAGCACGTCGTGGAGGACGACGGCCGGGTCGTGGCCGAGCCACAGCAGCCGGTCGATCCTGGCCAGCTCCGGGTCGGCGAGGCGGTCGGTGACGAAGGGGACGTAGCTCTTGAGGTTGCGGAACGCCACGTAGGCGACGTACCAGGTCACCAGTCCGCTCAGCGTGAAGCGGATCTGGTCGCGGTTCCACCGCTCGACGGCCACGACCCGCAGGGTGGTCGACCCCGGGGATCCGGAGCGCCACGCCAGCAGCGCCCACCGGGCGAGGATGTCCAGGACGATCGCGGAGCCCACGATCACCGGGAGGCGGAACCACGTCGGCAGGTTGGCCCCGTCGGGGTCACGGATGGGCAGGTGGTGCTCCCACGCCACCAGCACCGCGGCGAGGGCCATCGCCGCCGCCACGACCCCAGCGGCCCTGAATTCCCCTCGACGCACCTGCACACCGTAGCCATGTCCGCGCACGGACGGGTGCGGAGACGTCCTCGGGAGGGGTGGTGGACCCGCCGGTCTAGGGTGACAGTCGCACTGTCATCCACGCGTCAGGAGTCATCGAGATGGGTCGTTTCGACCACCGCGTCGCCGTCGTCACCGGAGCCGCCCGGGGCATCGGGTTCGGCATCGCCCAGCGCTTCGCGAGCGAGGGCGCCTCGATCGCGATCCTCGACCTCGACGAGGCCGCCGCCCAGGACGCTGCCGGCCGGCTGGAGCTGACCGAGGGAGCGCGCGCCGTCGGCATCGGCTGCGACGTCGTCGACTCCGCAGCGGCGGAGACGGCTGTCCAGCGCGTGGTCGACGAGCTCGGCGGCATCCACGTCCTCGTCAACAACGCCGGCATCACCCGCGACAACCTGCTGTTCAAGATGACCGAGGACGACTGGGACCTCGTCATGGGCGTCCACCTCAAGGGCGTCTTCAACATGACCAAGTCCGCCCAGTCGCGATTCGTGGAGCAGAAGTACGGCAAGATCCTCAACCTCTCGAGCGTCTCGGCGCTCGGCAACCGCGGCCAGGCCAACTACTCGGCCGCCAAGATGGGCATCCAGGGGCTGACCCGCACGCTGGGCATCGAGCTCGGCCCCTACGGCATCACCGCCAACGCCATCGCGCCCGGCTTCATCGTCACCGAGATGACCGACGCGACCGCTCGCCGCCTCAAGATGGAGCCCGAGGAGCTGCAGCGCCTCAACGCCGAGGCCACGCCCGTACGACGCGTCGGCCAGCCCGAGGACATCGCCGCCGCGGCCGCGTTCCTCTGCAGCGACGATGCGTCCTTCATCACAGGACAGACGCTCTACGTCGACGGAGGACGCAAGCTCGGCTGAGCGTGAAGTCGAGTGGACCACTCGACTTTGAGTGAGGTACGTCACGGCCCGGTGCCGCCAGCGAGGCGGCGCCGGGCCGTGGTCGGTTTGCGGCCGTCGGGACGGTCTGTCACGTTGTTTCGCGGCCTTCGTGGCCGAACCGCCCCGGACAACGCCGAGTCCTGCCCGGCCGGGGCGTCCCCCGAGAACACGTCGAGGGCAGGAGTGGGGGACCCACAGGTTCCACGCCGACACGCGTCGGCTCGGGGCGAAGCCACCGCCGGTGGCAGGGCACTTTCCAGCCCTAGCCCGACAGCTCACCTCACAGGCGTGGGAAGGAACGACACTCATGCCTGCGATCTCTCGTACGGCCCGAGCCGGTGCGCTCGCGCTCGCCGGACTCGGCCTCACTGCATCGACGATGGTGGCCCTCCCGGCCACTGCTGCCCCCACGGGCACCGACGCGAGCCCGCTCGTCGTCGCGAAGGACAAGCACCACCAGTCCGCGAAGGACCGGAAGGAGAAGCGCGAGCGCCGGGCGGCCGAGCGGCTCGACACCCGCGTCCTCGGCGCCCTCGGCACCGCGATGCGCCAGCGCGGCGACGCCTATTCCTACGGGGCAGCCGGCCCGAACGCCTTCGACTGCTCCGGCCTCGTCTACTACAGCTACCGCCGTGCGGGCTTCCCCGTGCCGCGCACGTCCGGCGCCCAGGCCGGCTACACCTCGCGCGTCGCGAAGCGCGACATGCGCCCCGGCGACCTGATGTTCTTCCACGGCTCCGGCGGGGTCTACCACGCCGCGGTCTTCCTGCGCTGGGTGCGCGGGCACGCGCTGATGGTCCACGCGCCCGGCTCCGGCCAGCGGGTCCAGGTGGCCGTGCCGTGGACGTCGTCGTGGTTCGGCGGGACCTTGCGCCGCTGACCTACCTTTTGTGGCGCGCCTACCCCGAACGGGGTAGGCGCGCCACCACACTTTCCACGAGATCACCCGCATTCCCCGTTCGATCGGAGCCCCCCGTGCGTCACCGCCCCCACCTCACCTCGTCCCGAGCAGTGGTCGCCACGCTCGTCGCCGCCTCGCTCCTCCTCGCGGGCTGCGCCGGCGGGTCGGACGAGGAGGAGCCGAGCGACGCCTCGTCCTCCGAGCCGAGCCCGTCCGCGACGAGCGAGCCGCCGGAGCCGACGTACTGGCCGCTGACCGGCCTCGAGCGCACGGGCAAGGCGCCGAAGCACCCGGTGATCGTGACGAAGGTCGACAACACCTCCTCCAGCGCGCCGCAGGTCGGCCTGGGCTCGGCGGACCTCGTGGTCGAGGAGCTCGTCGAGGGCGGCTACACCCGCCTGGCGGCGTTCTACTACTCCCAGGTCCCGGCCGACATCGGTCCGGTCCGCTCGATGCGCGCCAGCGACATCAGCATCGTGCCCGAGGGCGCGACCGTGGTGACCAGCGGCGCCGCGCAGATCACGATCAACCGCATCAACGCCGCTGGGATCCCGTGGATCACCGAGGGTGCGGCGGGCGTCTACCGCGACAGCTCGCGCTCCGCGCCCTACAACCTCTTCGCCCACCTGTCGGAGATCTCGAAGCGCCTCACCACGAAGGACGAGCCGCCGGCCTACCTCCCGTGGGGCACCGAGGCCGACCTCCCCAAGGGGGCAAGGCGACGTCCCTGACCGCCGACTTCGGCAACCACTCCACCTCGTGGCAGTACCAGGGCGGCACCTACGTCAACACCAACTCCTACGCCGCGCAGGGCGACCAGTTCCCGGCCGACTCCGTGCTCGTGATGCGGGTCAAGGTCGGCGACGCGGGCTACCGCGACCCCGCCGGCTACCCGGTCCCGGAGACCAAGTTCGAGGGCACCGGCGCCGCGCTGCTCTTCCACGGCGGCCGGGTCGTGCGCGGCACCTGGGAGAAGGACGGCCTGACCGGCACGATCCAGCTGTCCACGAAGGATGGCGAGCTCACCGTCCCGGCCGGGCACGTGTGGGTCGAGCTGGTGCCCGCCGTCAACGGCGACGTCACCTTCGCGAAGTAGCCCCGCTCTCCAGCAGCTGCTGGAGGCCGGCCATGATCAGGCCGATCGCGCCCTCGACCCGCGCCGCCGCGGCGGCCGGGTCTTCGCTCGCCGCCACCGACGTGCCGGCGGCCGACATCGCGCCGAAGAAGATCCGGGCGAAGGTGTCGAGCATCGCGTCGTCGAGCTCCCACGCGTCGTCGCCGAGCACCGAGCGCACGATCTCGTCGACGAGGGCGTACGTCGACCGCTCCTCCTGCTCGCGGTAGCGCTCGTGGCCCAGCACGGAGGGCCCGTCCGCGATGACGATCTGGCGGTAGCCGGGCTCCTGCACGGCCGCGAGGAACGCGCGCAGCCCGGCCTGCGACTTGGCCCACGGGTCGTCGTGCCCCGCGGTGGCCTCCGCGATGCCCGACGTCGCGCGCTGCTCGACCCGCTCGAAGGCGGCCTCGAAGACCGCCTGCTTGCCGCTGAAGTGGTGGTAGAGCGCGCCCTTGGTGACGTCGGCGCCGGCCACGATCGCATCGAGCGACGTGGCGGTGTAGCCGTGCTCGGTGAAGAGCTGCTCGGCGACGTCGACCAGCGCGCGCTTGGTCGACTCGGAGTAGCGCTGACGCCTGGTCATCGCCGTGTCGTCTCGTTCCGGGCTGTCTCCATCCGGCTCACCCTAGGTGAGCGGGCTCACCAGCGGGAGCCTTCGGCATGCCGTCGGTATCGGGCATACTGAAAGTACGTACCCACGGTATGTCACCAAGGAGACCGTCATGACCTGGACGTCCCACCACCAACGCGGAGACGTGCTCCGCGAGGTGATCGCCGCCGCCGACACCCGGCTGGCCGCCCACCCCGACACCCGTCGCCCCGCCCTGCCGACCGTGCCGCTTCCCATGGACGTGGCCGGCGTCGCCGAGACCTTCGGCGACGAGACCACCCTGCTCGGCGCGCTGCAGCTGCGCTGGCACACCCGCCTCGCCGGCCGCATCGAGCGCGAGCTCGCCGACCAGCCCCTCGACCTGGCCGAGGCGGTCACCCGCGCCTGGCGCTCGGCCGCCGCGGAGATGCCCGGCACCAGGGCGGTCATCGACCACCACCTGGCCCACCCGACCAGCCCCGAGATGGCCCGCACGAGCGCGATCGCCACGGCCAAGGAGCACGAGCTGCTCGCCCTGATGGCCGGCCACGCCAGCGCACCGGGCGTCGCTGCCCAGCGGGCGGGCCGGGAGATCGAGGCCGCCGCGCGGTCGTCGTACGACGCCGGGGATGCCGCTGTGGACGCGGCCGCGGACCACCGCGGGGGATCGCCGAGCCTCGTCCAGCGCCTCAAGGCGGTCCTGGCCGCCTGACGGACCGCGCGCTGACGACCGCGCCGGCCCCCTGCCATAGTGGACGCCATGGCGCTGTCCTCGGGAATGCTGCTGGTGGCGACGCCTGCCCTGCAGGACCCGAACTTCGCCGACACCGTCGTGCTGCTGCTCGACGTCAACGACGAGGGTGCGCTCGGCGTGGTGCTCAACCGGCCCTCGCAGGTGCTCGTGGCCGACGTGCTGGCGCCGTGGCGTGACGTGGTCGCGGAACCCGAGGTGCTCTTCCGGGGAGGCCCGGTCGGCCTCGACGGAGCCCTGGCGGTCGCACGGCTGCGCAACCCCCAGGACGCCCCGGTCGGCTGGCGACCGGTCGACGGCCGTGTCGGCATGGTCGACCTCGACACCCCGACCGAGCTGGTCGACGGCTCGGTGTCCGCGATGCGGGTCTTCGCCGGCTACGCCGGGTGGGGTGCGGGCCAGCTCGACGGCGAGGTCGAGCGCGGTGACTGGTACGTCGTCCACGCCGAGTCGGGCGACGCGTTCCGCCCCGACACGACCGGGCTCTGGCGCGACGTGATGCGCCGCCAGCCGGGCATGCTCGCGTGGCACGTGAACCGGCCCGTCGACCCCGACATGAACTGACCATCGCTCCGGGCGCGTTAGGCTTGCCCATCATGAGCACCATCGGATTCTCGCCTGGCAGCCAGACGGTCGAAGAGCGACAGACGGTGCCCACCGACGAGGGCGACCACGAGCGGTTCTCGCACTACGTCCCCAAGGACAAGCTCACCGAGGCGATGGTCCTGGGCACCCCCGTGATCGCCCTGTGCGGCAAGGTCTGGGTCCCTTCGAGGGCCCCTGAGAAATTCCCCGTGTGCCCGGACTGCAAGGAGATCTGGGAGTCGATGAAGCCGGGCGACGGCGACGACTCCGGTTCGGGTCCCGAGGCGTGACCGGGCGGCCTGACGCGCCGCTGCCCCCCGCGTGGCCCGACCGGGCCGCCTGGGGCACCGCGCCCTCCCTCCGTGCCTGGCAGCAGGCGGCGATGGACACCTACACCTCGCGCCAGCCGCGCGACTTCCTCGCCGTCGCGACGCCCGGAGCCGGCAAGACGACCTTCGCGCTGACGGTCGCGGCCGACCTGCTGAGCCGTCGCGTCGTCGACCGGATCACCGTCGTCGCGCCGACCGAGCACCTCAAGACGCAGTGGGCCGAGGCTGCCGCGCGCGCCGGCATCCCGATCGACCCGACCTACTCCGCCGGCAAGGGAAAGACCTCCGACGACTACGTCGGCATCGCGGTGACCTATGCCGGGGTCGCGGTCAACCCGCTCGCGATGCGCATCCGCACGGAGCGCTTCAAGACCCTCGTGATCCTCGACGAGATCCACCACGCCGGTGACGCGCTGTCGTGGGGCGAGGGCGTCCGCGAGTCCTTCGACCCGGCCACCCGCCGGCTCGCGCTGACCGGCACCCCGTTCCGCTCCGACATCAACCCGATCCCGTTCGTGAGCTACGCGCCGGGCGAGGAGGGCATCCCGACGTCGGCGGCCGACTTCACCTACGGCTACGCGCACGCGCTGGCCGACCACGTCGTCCGCCCCGTGCTCTTCATGGCCTACTCCGGCGAGATGCAGTGGCGCACCCGCGCCGGTGACGAGGTCGTCGCCCGGCTCGGTGAGCCGCTCACCAAGGACATGCACGCCCAGGCGCTGCGCACCGCGCTCGACCCGAAGGGGTCGTGGATCCCCGCCGTGCTCGAGGCTGCTGACAAGCGGCTCTCGGAGGTACGCCGCCACGTGCCCGACGCCGGTGGCCTGGTCATCGCCGGCGACCAGGAGACCGCGCGCGCCTATGCCGCGATCCTCAAGAAGGTCTCCGGCGAGACGCCCACCGTGGTGCTGTCCGACGAGAAGGGCTCCTCGAGGAAGATCGAGAAGTTCACCGCGTCCGAGGACCGCTGGATGGTCGCTGTGCGGATGGTGTCCGAGGGCGTCGACGTGCCGCGGCTCGCGGTCGGGGTCTGGGCCACGACGGTCTCGACACCGCTGTTCTTCGCGCAGGCCGTCGGCCGCTTCGTGCGCGCCCGGTCGCGCGGCGAGACCGCGTCGGTCTTCCTGCCGTCGGTGCCGCACCTGCTGGAGTTCGCCTCCGACATGGAGGCCCAGCGCGACCACGTGCTCGGGCGCCGGGTGAAGGACGAGGACGACATCTTCGCCGGCGAGGAGGGCCTCCTCGCGGAGGCCCAGCAGGGCGAGGGTGCCTCCGACGAGCTCGAGATGTCGTGGGAGGCGCTCGGCTCGACGGCGTCCTTCGACCACGTGCTCTACGAGGGCGCCCAGTTCGGCCACTCCGGCGAGGTGCACGTCGGCTCCGAGGAGGAGATGGACTTCCTTGGCATCCCCGGCCTGCTCGAGGCCGACCAGGTGCGCGAGCTGCTGCACTCGCGCCAGAGCGAGCGGGCCCGCAAGCAGAGGTCCGAGGGCAAGGGCGACCGCGTCGTGGAGTCCGTGGAGCAGCTCAGCACCCACCAGCAGCTCGGTGTGCTGCGCCGCGAGCTCAACGGACTCGTCGCCGCGTGGCACCACCGCACCGGCCAGGCGCACGGCATCACGCACTCGGCGCTGCGCAAGGAGTGCGGGGGCCCGCCCGCCGCGGTGGCCAACGCCGAGCAGCTCAGCGAGCGGATCGACCGCATCCGCGACTGGGCGATGCGCCAGTCCAGCTGACCGCGGTGTACGGCGTCCTCGTGCCCCGCTAGTGTCGTGAGGTGGCCTCGGAGACCTCCCAGACGCTCGACCGAGGGCTCCGGGTCCTGCGGGTGCTGGCCGGGAGCCCCGAGGGACTGACGATCACCGAGCTGTCCGCCCGGCTCGAGGTCAACCGCACGGTCGTCTACCGCCTGATCAGCACGCTCGAGCAGCACGGGCTCGTGCGACGCGACGCGCGCTCCCGCCTGTTCGTCGGCCTCGGCGTGCTCCACCTCGCGAGCGGCGTGCAGCCGCTGCTGCGCGACCTCGCGATGCCAGTGCTGAGGCGGCTCGCCGAGTCGATCGGCTCGACCGCGCACCTGACTGTCGCCGACGGCGACGAGGCCCTGGCGCTCGCCGTCGTCGAGCCGACGTGGACCGACTTCCACGTGTCCTACCGCGTCGGCGCCCGCCACCCGGTCACGCAGGGCGCGGCCGGCAAGGCCATCGGCCTGCTCGACGGGGAGGACGCGGCGTACGCCGTCACGATCGGTGAGCTGCAGTCGGGCGCGCGCGGCCTCGCGGCACCGGTGCGCGGCGTCGACGGGCTGCGGGCGAGCGTCGGCATCGTGACGCTCGACGAGGCGATCGACGAGGACGTCGTGGCGCCGCAGGTGATCGCGGCCGCGCGCGAGGTGGCCGAGCGGCTCAGCTGAAGGGCTTGATCCCCGGGCCGGGGCGGCCGACGACCTCGCGCTCGTCGTCGAGGACGTGCCCGGCCTCGCAGGTGATCTGCAGCTCCACCGGGGCGTCGCAGCCCCGGTGGGCGAACTCGATGGGTGGGCCCTCCGGATCGGCGTAGTAGCGATCGCCCCACTGGGAGACGGCCACCATCACCGGGAACAGCTCGAAGCCCTTCCGGGTCAGCCGGTACTCGCTGCGCTCGCGCTGCCCTGCCTCGCGGTAGGGCACGCGACGGAGGATGTCGTGCTGGACGAGCACGGCCAGCCGGTCGGTGAGCACCTGGCGCGGCATGCCGGTGTGGCGGCGCATCTCGTCGAAGCGTCGGATGCCGTTGGCGACCTCCCGCAGCACGACCAGCGTCCAGCGCTCGCCGAGCACCGACATGGCGCGACCGATCGTGCAGTTGTCGGTGGAGTAGGCCATCGCCGGCGGGGTGGTCATCGTCGGAGTCTAGGTCTGCTTGACAGACTCAGACAAGGACCGGCACGCTGGATCCATGACCCAGACCCAGCGGCCGGCACACGAGTTCGAGACCGAGAGCCGCACCTTCAGCTGGGCCACGCCCGGGCAGGGCGACCTCGCGAAGCTCGTCGAGCTCGACGGCCTCGGGCAGCTGCACGCGATGCGCGACGGGCTGATGCCGCCCCCGCCGATCATGGCCACCCTCGGCTTCACCGACCTCCGCGCCGAGCGCGGCCGCGTGGTCGTGGAGATGCCGGCCGCAGAGTTCCACTACAACCCGCTCGGCGGGGTGCACGGCGGCGTGATCGCGACGATGCTCGACACCGGCGCGGGATGCGCGGTGCACTCGACCCTGGCGGTCGGCGAGCTCTACACCTCGGTCGACCTCACGGTGAAGTTCCTCCGCCCGGTCACGGTCGACTCCGGGCTGCTGACCTGCGAGGGCACCGTCATCCAGCGCGGACGGCGTACGGCGCTCGCGCAGGCGCAGCTCACCGACGGCGCGGGCAGGCTGGTCGCTCACGCCACGTCGACCTGCCTGATCATGCGTCCGGGCGAGTAGCCGCTGCTGCCAGCGGCACCACGCGGTAGGGGATCTGCGTCGCGAGCGCGATGACGGTGGTCGAGCGGTCGATGCCGGGCTCGGTGAGGACGAGGTCGATGACGCGCTGGAGGTCGGCGTTGGAGCGGGCGACGACACGCGCCCACATGTCGCCGGCGCCGGTGATCGTGTAGGCCTCGAGCACCTCGGGGATGCCGGCGAGGTGGCCAGCGACGGCGTCGTGACCGGCCCCTTGCCGGATCTCGAGGGTCAGGAAGGCCGTCACCGGGTAGCCGATCGCCTCAGGGGAGAGGTCGGGCCCCCAGCCGGTGATCACACCGGACGCGGCGAGCTTGTCGAGCCGCGCCTGCACGGTGCCGCGCGCGATGCCGAGCCGTCGGCTCGCCTCCAGCACACCCAGCCTGGGCTCGCTGGCGAAGAGCTCGATCACCTTGCCGTCGATCTCGTCCATCTGGCCGCCCTTCATCATACAGATTGACCAGCGTTTCGACGTACTGTTGCACACCTTGCCGTGACTGGGCAGGGTTCGACCCATGACGACTGACATCGCCTCGACTGGTGGCGCCCTGACCGTGGACGAGATGAAGGCCGACCTCTCCCTCGAGCAGCTGCAGCAGCTCGTCGGGCTCGTGGAGTACGACGCCGAGTCCGACCCCTTCCCGGTGACCGGCTGGGACGCGATCTGCTTCGTGGTCGGCAACGCCACGCAGGCCGCCCACTACTACGCCTCGGCCTGGGGCATGGACCTCGTTGCCTACTCCGGCCCGGAGAACGGCAACCGCGACCACAAGTCGTTCGTCCTCAAGTCGGGCTCGATCAAGTTCGTGCTGAGCGGTGCGGTCTCGCCCGACAGCGACCTGATCGCGCACCACGCCAGGCACGGCGACGGTGTCGTCGACATCGCGCTCGAGGTCCCCGACGTCGACCAGTGCATCGCGCAGGCGCGCCGGGCCGGCGCCACCGTCCTGCGCGAGCCGCAGGACGTCAGCGACGAGCACGGCACCGTCCGCATCGCCGCGATCGCGACCTACGGCGAGACCCGCCACACCCTCGTGCAGCGCACCGTCGACGGCGTGACCTATGCCGGGCCCTACCTCCCCGGCTACGTCGCCGCCCCGCCGAGCTGGGAGAAGAAGGACGGGCAGCCGAAGCGGATCTTCCAGGCCCTCGACCACATCGTCGGCAACGTCGAGCTCGGCGAGATGGACAACTGGGTCCAGTTCTACAACCGCGTCATGGGCTTCGTGAACATGGCCGAGTTCATCGGCGACGACATCGCCACCGACTACTCCGCGCTCATGTCGAAGGTCGTCGCCAACGGCAACCACCGCGTGAAGTTCCCGCTCAACGAGCCGGCGATCGCGAAGAAGAAGTCGCAGATCGACGAGTACCTCGAGTTCTACAACGGCCCCGGCGCCCAGCACCTCGCCGTCGCGACCGGCGACATCCTCTCCAGCGTCGACGCCCTGCGCGCCAACGGCGTGGAGTTCCTCAACACCCCCGACTCCTACTACGAGGACCCCGAGCTGCGTGCCCGCATCGGCGAGGTCCGGGTGCCGATCGAGGAGCTGCAGAAGCGCGGCATCCTCGTCGACCGCGACGAGGACGGCTACCTCCTCCAGATCTTCACCAAGCCGCTCGGCGACCGGCCGACGGTCTTCTTCGAGCTCATCGAGCGCCACGGCTCCCTCGGCTTCGGCAAGGGCAACTTCAAGGCGCTCTTCGAGGCCATCGAGCGCGAGCAGGACGCCCGCGGCAACCTGTGAGCGTCTCCGCGAGCGGTGAGTGAGCCACATTCCTCGGCCGTGGGACGTGGCTCACTCACCGCTCCTGCGCGTGTCGGCGTACGGCGCGCCGACGGGCGGTGTGCGACCCACACTTCGACCGCCGGGAACGTGGCTCACTCACCGCTCCTGCGCGTGTCGGCGTACGGCGCGCCGACGGGCGGTGTGCGACCCACACTTCGACCGCCGGGAACGTGGCTCACTCACCGCTCCTGCGCGTGTCGGCGTACGGCGCGCCGACGGGCGGTGTGCGACCCACACTTCGACCGCCGGGAACGTGGCTCACTCACCGCTCCTGCGCGTGTCGGCGTACGGCGCGCCGACGGGCGGTGTGCGACCCACACTTCGACCGCCGGGAACGTGGCTCACTCACCGCCCGGGGCCGACATCTAGGCTGAGCCGCATGATGATCCGACCGGCCGAGCTGGCCGCGATCAAGGCGGGCACGATCGACCTCGCGTTCCGCCGGTGGGCCCGGCCGCGGGTCGTCGTCGGGACCCGGATGCGCACGGGCGTCGGGCTCATCGAGGTGACGAGCGTCGAGCAGGTGAGCGTCGGCAGCCTCAGGGCCGAGGACGCCCGCCGTGCGGGCGCCGCCTCGCTGGCCGCGCTGAAGCAGGGTCTCGCGGCGCGGTCGGAGGATCCGGCGTGGCGCATCGGGGTGGCGTACGCCGGACCCGACCCGCGCGAGGCCCTGCGGTCCACCGTGCCGACGGACGACGAGCTCGCCACGATCCTCGCCCGCCTGGACCGCCTCGACGCGGCGTCGGCCGCTGGTGCCTGGACGCGCGAGACGCTCGACCTGATCGACCTCAACCCCACCGTGCGGGCGCCCGACCTGGCGGCACAGGTGGGTCGGGAGACGCAGGACTTCAAGAAGGACGTCCGCAAGCTCAAGGAGCTCGGCCTCACGGAGTCGCTGGCGATCGGCTACCTGCTCTCGCCACGCGGCGAGGCCGTCGTCGACGCCGGGCTGCCCGAGCCACGGGTGCGCGAGCCGCGGGCGCAGGGCACCCAGCTCCCGCGCTCGATCGGAGCCCCGGCGACCCGGGCCCTGCGCGAGGCGGGCGTGACCACGCTCGAGCAGGTGGCGGCGTACTCCGCCGCGCAGCTCGCCGCGATGCACGGCGTCGGGCCGATCGCGATCGCCCGGCTCGGTGAGGCGCTCGCCGAGCAGGGGAGCGGGCTGGCCGCCGACTAGCCCCGTCGCGTCAGAGCGGCGCGCCGTCGCAGCAGTTGGCCTTCATGTGGCAGTGCGGGCACAGCCAGCGCGTGGAGATCGGGTCGAACTCTTTCCCACAGAAGTCGCACGGCATGGGCGCGACGCTACTGCGCCGCGCCCACGCCGCCGGGGAGACGCGCTGGCTCAGGCCAGGTCGCCGACGAGCTCGCTCTCGGCCTCGGTCACGCCGTGCTCGGACGGGGCCGCGCCGAGCGCGGTGCTGATGGTGCGCGAGCCGGCGGCGACGATCACGACACCGATGGCGACGGCGCCAGCACCGAACCAGAACGGCGCGTGGAGGTCGACGTCCTCCGCCAGCTTGAGCGCCACCCACGGGCCGAGGGCGCCGCCGGTGAAGCGGACGAAGGAGTACGCCGCTGACGCGACAGGCCGCTCGACCGGGGCCGCGCCCATCACCGCTTCGGTGACGAGGGTGTTGGTCACGCCGAGGAAGGCGCCCGCGGCGATGATGCCGCCGGTCACGACCGGCTCGTGGGCCGCTCCCAGCGCCATGACGGCGAGGTCGATCGCGAAGAGGGCGAGCACCGCGGTCAGCGTCGGCAGCGTCCCGAAGCGACGCTGCAGGCGCGGGGCCAGCCACACCGAGGTGAAGGCCAGCAGCAGGCCCCAGCCGAAGAAGGTCCAGCCGATGCCCATGATGGAGTACGACGGCAGCGCGAAGGGGCCGGCGGCCATGAGGGTGAAGAAGCCGAGGTTGTAGAAGATCGCCACCAGTGCGAGCAGCAGCAGGGCGCGGTGCTTCAGCGCGCGGAACGGATCGAGCAGCGACGTGGGTCGTCCGGTCGGAGGTGTTGTCGGCAGGAAGATCGCGGTCGCGACGAGGGCGACGGCCATCAGCACGGAGACGCCGAAGAACGGGCCGCGCCATGAGATCCCGCCGAGCAGGCCGCCGATCAGGGGACCGGAGGCGATGCCGAGGCCGAGCGCGGCCTCGAACAGGATGATCGCCTGGCCGACCGGTCCGGCGGAGGCGCTGACGATCGTGGCGAGCGCGGTGGCGACGAAGAGCGCGTTGCCCAGGCCCCAGCCGGCGCGGAAGCCGATCACCGCGCCGACGCTGTCGGACATCCCGGCCAGGCCGGCCGAGACGATGATGAGCGCGAGGCCGGCGAGCAGCGTGCGCTTCGGGCCGATGCGGCTGGAGACGACGCCGGTGACGAGCATCGAGACGCCCATGACGGCCATGTAGCTGGTGAAGAGGAGCGAGACCTGGCTCGGCGTGGCGTCGAGCTTGGCGGCGATCTCCTTGAGGATCGGGTCGACGAGCCCGATGCCCATGAAGGCGATGACGCAGGCGAAGGCGACGGCCCAGACGGCGCGGGGCTGCTTGAGGATGGAGCCGGTCTCGGCCGTGGTGGAGCTGGTGGTGGATGGGCTGCTCACGGGGTGGTGTCCTCCTGCGGTGTGGAACCGCTGGTCAGGTCGAGGACGTCCCGGAGCACCGCGACGGCGGTCGCGACCTCCTCGGCAGTGTGGTGGGTCTCGGAGAGCCGGGCCATGACGAGCTCGGCGTTGGCCCGGCGGATGCGCGCGAGCTCGGCGCGGCCGGGGTCGGTGAGGACGACGACGCGCGCCCGGCCGTCGGTCGGGTGCGGTTCGCTGGCGACGAGGCCCTGCTCGAGCAGCGCCTTGACGGTGGCGGTCATCGTCGGCTGGCTGCACCGGTCGGCTGCCGCCAGCGCCGTCACGCCGCTCGGGCCGAGCTCGTCGAGCAGCGAGAGCGCCCGGACGCCGGCAGGGTGCTCGAGCTCGCGGCGCACCGAGCGGGTCAGTCGCGCCGCCAGGACGACGAGGTCGCTGGCGAGGTCGGGGAGAGGGGCGGTCACGACCACCAATATACATAGGAAACCTATGTATATCCACCGGCAGTGACTGATCCCACTGTCGATCACCGAACCTGTCGGCCCGTGCACGGCCTGACAACTTCAGTGATCCCCGGCTGGCCGGGGATCACGCGAGGAGGTCGGGGCGGAGCAGCGACCTCAGTGGGCGAGCAGGCCGATCCCGAGGGCGCCCATGATCACGGCGATGCCGGAGTCCAGCACGCGCCAGGCGGCGGGGCGGGCGAAGAGGCCGCGCAGCAGCCGGGCGCCGAAGCCGAGGCCGAAGAACCACAGCAGGCTGGCCGTCAGCGTGCCGGCGAGGAACCACCAGCGGTCGGTGCCGAAGCTGTTCGCCACGGTGCCGAGCATGAGGACGGCGTCGAGGTAGAAGTGCGGGTTGAGCCAGGTCAGCGCGAGGGTCAGGAGGACGGCGCGGCCGGGGGTGAGGGCGGCGCCCTCACCGGCGTCGAGCTTGCCGGGCTTCCACGCGCGCATCGCGGCGTGGACGCCGAAGGCGATCAGGTAGAGGCCGCCGAGGACCTGGGCCACCGGGAGGACGGCCGGCCAGCGCTCGAGGACCACGCCGAGCCCGGCGACGCCGAGGGTGATCGCGACGACGTCGGAGAGCAGGCAGGTCAGCACGATCGGCAGGACCTGTTCGCCGCGGATGCCCTGACGCAGGAGGAATGCGTTCTGGGCGCCGACGGCGACGATGAGGGCGAGTCCGGTGAGGAGACCGGTGAGTGCAACCTGGAACATGTCCACAACTGTAGAAAGCAAAGTGCCTTCAATCCAGCGAACTATTCTGAGGAATCATTAGGATCTCTAAGTATGAAAGACCTCACTCAGCTGGACCCTGTGGCCCTGCGCACACTGGCCGTCGCGGTGCGGCTCGGCACCTTCGAGGCAGCGGCCCGCGAGCTCCACGTGACGCCGTCCGCGGTGAGCCAGCGGATCAAGGCGCTGGAGACCCGGATCGGTCGCGTCCTGCTGCACCGCGTCAAGCCGCTGGAGCCGACCGAGGCCGGCCTGGTGCTCGTCCGGCTGTCCACCCAGACCGAGCTGCTGGAGCGGGAGGCGGTCGCGGAGCTCGTCGAGGAGGTCGACGACGAGTCGACGTTGTACACCTCCCTGCCGATCGCGGTGAACGCCGACGCCCTCTACGGCTGGTTCGTCGATGCGCTGGCCGACGTGCAGACCCGGCACCGCGTGGTCTTCGAGGTCGTGCGCGAGGACCACACCCGCACGGCGGAGCGGCTGCGGCGCGGTGAGGTCATGGCAGCCATCACCGGCGAGCCGAAGCCGGTGCCCGGCTGCCGGGTGGTGCGCCTGGGCCGGCTCAGGTACGCCGCCGTGGCGACGCGCGACTTCCACGCGCGGCACTTCGCCGACGGCGTCGGTGCGGCGAGCCTCGCCGAGGCGCCGATCATCGCCTTCGACCGCAGCGACTCGCTGCAGCACGACTTCGTCCGCAGGGTCACCCGTCGCCACCTCGCGCCGCCGGTGACGTACCTGCCCTCCGTGCGCGAGTTCGACCGCGCGGTCCGTGTCGGGATGGGCTGGGGGCTGCTGCCCGAGTCCGACGTGGCGGACGAGCTCGAGCGCGGCGACCTCGTCGAGCTGGTGCCCGGCCGACGCCCGGAGGTGCCGCTGTTCTGGCAGCACTGGCGGCTGGGGTCGGGGCTCGTCGCCGACCTCACCGAGGCCGTGGTGAGCGCCGCGCGGGACTGGATGGTTGCATGAACATTGACAAAGCAGAATGTCGATTCCTCTGACACGGGCTCGGGGCCGTCCCTACGCTCGCGAAGGTGCGGGCATCGCGCTCGCCCTCTGACCCGATCGGGGAACCACCGTGGCACGCAGTCGAAAGGCCGTCTGGGCCGCCGCCGTCGGCGTCGGCCTGCTCGTCACCGTGACCGGGTGCGGTGGCTCCGGCACCGCCGCCGCCACCAAGACCGAGGACTCCCAGCTCCTGGGGCAGAAGCTCGGCGCGATGGTCTCGCAGGTCGACAAGATGGGCGTCATCGAGTGGCACGGCCAGCTGCTCACCAAGAACCCCGACAAGGGCGGGAAGATGATCGTCGGGATCGACGGGCGCTACAGCCCGTCGACGGGCTACAGCGAGCTCTCGCTCCGTCAGCAGCGCGGCGGCTCCGACGAGCAGGTCGACTACCTCGTGATCAACGACCGCACCTACTTCAACAGCGACCTGTGGGGGCCCAACTCCGCGGACTGCTGGTCCGAGATCACCTCGGACCTCGAGCGTTCGTGGGCGCTGCCGACCGACTTCGACCCGAGGTGGCCCTTCCCGGCCGCCCGCGCGATCGAGGCCGACGGCGACGACGTCTCCGTGGCCATCGGGTTCAAGGCCGTGAAGCCCGGCCTGCCCCGCGGCCTGGTCCCGGCCCTCGCCAACGTGCCCTACGACACCGAGGCGAGTGCGTTCTTCGCACCCCACGGCCCGCTGGTCGAGGTCGGTGTCGACCTCAACAGCATGTGGCGCAAGCTCCCCAAGGGCCAGCGCAACAACGTCGACACTCGCGACGCGGGCTGGTGGACGATGACGCTCCAGGCCTCGCAGGACGGCAGCGGCATCGTGCCGCCGAAGTACATCTTCGACAACAAGGTGACGCCTCCCAGCCAGTGCAAGCGGGGCTGAGCGCGGTCCGTACCGGCTAGAGCACCTTCGAGAGGAACGACTGGGTCCTCTCGTGCTGGGGGTCGGCCAGGACGGTGCGCGGGTCGCCCTCCTCGACGATCACGCCGCCGTCCATGAAGACGAGCTTGTCGCCGACCTCGCGCGCGAAGCCCATCTCGTGGGTCACGACCATCATGGTCATGCCCTCCGAGGCCAGGTCCTTCATCACGGCCAGCACGTCGCCGACCAGCTCGGGGTCGAGCGCGGACGTGGGCTCGTCGAAGAGCATCATGTCGGGGCTCATCGAGAGAGCGCGGGCGATCGCGACGCGCTGCGACTGGCCGCCGGACAGGTGCGCGGGGTAGGCCGACTCCTTCTCGGAGAGCCCCACCTTCGCCAGGGTGGAGCGGGCGATCTGGACCGCCTCATCCTTCTTGCGTCCCTTGACCTTCTCCTGCGCGATCGTCAGGTTGCGCAGGACCGTCATGTGCGGGAAGAGGTTGAACTGCTGGAAGACCATCCCGATCCGCGCCCGCAGCTTGTCGATGTCGGCGTCGGGATCGGTGATCTCCGCACCCTCGACGAAGATCTTGCCGCTGGTGGGGGTCTCCAGCATGTTGACGCAGCGCAGCAGGGTCGACTTGCCGGAGCCCGACGGTCCGATGACGCAGACCACCTGGGCCTTGCCGACGTGGAAGTCGATCCCCTTGAGCACCTCGTTGGCGCCGAAGTACTTGTGGAGGTCCTGGACGTCGATCGCCGCGGTGGAACGATCGGTCGGCGTGGCGGGGGTGGGGGTGGTCATCAGCGGGCCCTCTCGGCGCGGGCTTCCATGCGGCGCACGACGACCGACAGCGGCACCGTGATCAACAGGTAGCACAGCCCGATCACGATGATCGGGGTGAGGTTGGAGGCGGAGTTCATGCCCTCGCGGCCGAACTTGGTGAGCTCGTAGTCCGACAGCGAGAGACCGAGGATGTAGACCAGTGAGGAGTCCTTGGTCAGCAGGATCAGCTCGTTGGTCAGCGGCGGGAGGATGATGCGGAACGCCTGCGGGATCACCACGCTGACCATGGCGCGACCGTGTGACATCCCGAGCGAGCGGGCGGCCTCCAGTTGGCCCTTGGGCACGGCCTGGATGCCGGCGCGGATGGTCTCGGCCATGTAGGCGCCCCCGACGAGGCCGAGGGCGAGGGTCACGACGCCGAGGTTGCCGAAGGGGATCTCGTAGGCCGGGAAGGCGAGGTTGAAGCCCACGCTGAGCGCGATGAAGACCACCAGTGCGGGCAGCCCGCGGAACAGCTCGATGATGCCGGTCGCGAGCCAGCGGTAGGGCCCGACGCTGGAGAGCCGCATCAACGCCAGCACCAGGCCGAGCAGCAGACCGAAGGCGAACCCGCACGCGGTGTAGATGAGCGTGTTCTTCAGCGCGACCGTCAGGACGCGGGGGAACTGCTCCTTGACGAGCTCCCAGTTCCAGAACGCGCGCTGGATCTGGCCCCAGTCGGCGACGAGGAGGATGGCGAGCAGCACGACCACGAGGACGGCGTACTGGACGTAGCGCCACCGGGCGGCGCGCTGGCGGGGACTGGCCATGGACTCACGTCACCTTCGTCGAGTGGGCAGGGCTTCACTGCGTGGGCGCGGTGCCGAACCACTTCTCGTAGACGGTGTCGTAGTCGTCGCTCGCGATGGCGTCGTTGATCGCGGTGAGCAGGTCGTCGTTGCCGTCCATCTTCACCGAGAAGCCGTACTCCTCGCCGGTCTCGAACTCGGTGACCACCTCGACCTCGGGGTTCTCGCTGACGAAGTAGTTGAGGAGCCCGTTGTCGTTCACGCCCGCGTCGGTCTTGCCGGTCAGGACCGCCTGCTGCATGAGGGAGGAGTCCTCGAAGGAGATGACCTCGGTGTCCGCCGGTGCGTTCTCGCGGACGTAGTCGGCGCCGGTGGTGCCGTCCTGGACCGCGACCTTCTTGCCGGCCAGGTCCTCCAGCGACGTGATGCCGGACCCGGTCTTGGTCATGAGGGCCTGGGTGGCCGTGAAGTAGGGGTCGGTGAAGTCCATGACGGCAGCCCGCTCGTCGTTGATCGTCATCGCGCCTGCCGCGACGTCGCACTGCCCCGTGTTGAGGGCCTCGCCCGTCGTGATGGTCTCCCACGCCACGTCGACGACCTCGGTGTCGAGCCCCTCCGCCTCGGCGGCGATCTCGAGCACGCCGGGGTCGAAGCCCACGACCTCGCCACCCTGGGTGAACTCGAAGGGCTCGTAGGGCAGGTGCGTGCAGATGGTCAGCGTGCCGTCCTTCACGAGCGAGATGCCCGACTCGGTGGTCGTGGTGGTGTCGTCCTTCGCACATCCCGCCGCGACGAGGGCGAGGGCAGCGACGCTGATTCCAGTGGCCAGGCTTCGGGGGAACATGTGCACCACCCTAGACCGCGCCGACTTCGGCGCCGGGCGGCATGATCGGGGCATGCCCACCTACGTCGCGTTCCTGCGCGCCATCAACCTCGGCGCGACGCGCAAGTTCCCCAAGGACGCGATCAAGGCCGCGACCGAGGCCGCCGGCGGGTCCGACGTCGAGACCTACATCAACACCGGCAACGTCCGGCTGACCCACGCGGCGCGGTCCGTCGCCAAGGTGCAGGCCGCGCTGGAGGAGGCGTACGCCGCCGATGCCGGCTTCGAGGTCCCCACAATCGTCTTCACGGCCCGGGACCTGGCGGCGCTCACCGAGCGCGGCGAGGAGCTGCACGACGGCCACGAGGGCGACGTCGGCAACCACTACGTGACGCTCTACGCGACGGCACCGACCGCGGCCGCCGTGGAGGCTGCCCACGCACTGGATCACGCAGGGGAGAGGATCGTCGTGGACGGGCGGGCGGCCTACGTCCTCCTGGACGGCAACATCCACACCTCGAAGCTGCTGGCGAGCAAGGAGTTCAAGGCTCTCGGGCAGGGCACCGCCCGCACGATCAAGGTGCTGCGGACGGTCACCGGGAAGTGGTGCTGAGGGCTGTCCGCCGCTAGGCGATCTCGACGCCGGCCGCGGTCATCTCGAGGATGGCTGCCGCAGTCGTCTCCTCGGCGACGCCGGCGCACAGCGCCGTCAGCACGCGGGTGTCGAAGCCCTCGCGTGCGCTGTCCAGCGCCGTGGCGCGGACGCAGTGGTCGGTCGCGATCCCGCACACGTCGACCTCGTCGACGCCGCGCGTCCTCAGCCAGCCGGCCAGGTCGTCGCCCGTCGTCGTACGCCCCTCGAAGCCGGAGTAGGCGGCCTCGTGCTCGCCCTTGAAGAACACCTCGTCGAAGGGCTGCGGGTCGAGGTTGGGGTGGAAGCCGGCGCCCTCGGTGCCGACCTTGCAGTGCACCGGCCACGAGTCGACGAAGTCGGGCTTCAGGGACCAGTGCTCGCCCGGGTCGACGTGGTGGTCCTTGGTGGCGACCACGAGGTCGTACGTCGGCGCGCCGGGCACCTGCGACGACCACCGGTGCAGCAGGTCGCCGATGTCGGCGGCCACGCAGGCGCCGCCGGCGACCGCGAGGGACCCGCCCTCGCAGAAGTCGTTCTGGACGTCGACCACGATCAAGGCTCGTGCCATCCGCTCAGGCTAGCGAGGTTCGAGGTGGAGCGTCGGGATCACGGCCTCGCCGGCGGACATCTGGGTGATCGCGCGCGGCAGCTCGGCGAGCGAGGCGCGGTGGCGGGCGCGGGCGTCGTCGAGGCTCGCGCGGCCGATGACCTCGCCCGACTCGACCAGCGGCACCAGCAGCGCGCGGTCGTCGCCGTCGTCCTCGGGAGCCGCGCCGATGCCGATCACCTCGGCCTCGGCGACCCCGTCCGACGACCGGCGGCGCAGGGCGTACTTCCGGCCACCGATCGAGAGCTTGTCCTTCGACTTCTTCGCCACCGACACCATCTCGCCGTCGTCGCCCTCGCGGGCGACGAGCTTGTAGACGAAGCCGCAGGTCGGGTGGCCCGAGCCGGTGACGAGCTGCGTGCCCACGCCGTACGCGTCGACCGGGGCCGCCGCAAGCGCCGCGATCGCGTGCTCGTCGAGGTCGCTGGTGACGACGATCCGCGTCGAGGTCGCGCCCAGGTCGTCGAGCTGCGCGCGCACCTCGCGGGCGACCTCGGCCAGGTCGCCGGAGTCGAGCCGCACCGCTCCGAGCTCCGTGCCGGCCACCTCGACCGCGAGGCGGACGGCCTCGGCCACGTCGTAGGTGTCGACCAGCAGGGTCGTGCCGACGCCGAGCGTCTGCACCTGCGCCCGGAACGCGTCGGCCTCGGCGTCGTGGAGCAGCGTGAACGAGTGGGCGGCGGTGCCGGTCGAGGGGACGCCGTGACGGACCCGCGCGGCCAGGTTGCTGCTCGCGTCGAACCCGGCGACGTACGCCGCCCGCGCGGCGGCCACGGCCGCCTCCTCGTGCGTGCGGCGCGAGCCCATCTCGATGCAGGGCCGTCCGGCCGCGGCCAGGGTCATGCGCGAGGCGGCGGAGGCGATCGCCGAGTCGTGGTTGTAGATCGAGAGGAGCACCGTCTCGAGCAGGACGGCCTCGGCGAAGGTGCCCTCGACGACGAGGAGCGGCGAGTGGGGGAAGTAGGCCTCGCCCTCCGCGTAGCCCCAGACGTCGCCGGAGAAGCGGTAGGACGCCAGCCAGTCGAGCATGCCGGCGTCGACGACGCCCTCGAGCGCGGCGACCGTGGCGGCGTCGAAGCGGAAGTCCTCGATCGCGTCGAGCGCGCGGCCGACGCCGGCCACGACGCCGTACCTGCGGCCCTGCGGGAGCCGTCGCGGGAACAGCTCGAAGACCGCCCGCCGGTCGGCGGTCCCGGCCTGGCGCGCCGCCTGCACCATGGTGAGCTCGTAGTGGTCGGTGAGAAGGGCTGAGCTCGTCACGACCCGTACTGTGCCACGATGGTGCTCGTGTCAGCCGCCAGTCCCGTAGAGGTCGAGCCGACCCTCGCTCCCGACGAGATCACCTTCCTGTCCAAGCCGTGGGTGACGCTCGTGT
Source organism: Nocardioides exalbidus (assembly GCF_900105585.1). Taxonomy (NCBI): domain Bacteria; kingdom Bacillati; phylum Actinomycetota; class Actinomycetes; order Propionibacteriales; family Nocardioidaceae; genus Nocardioides; species Nocardioides exalbidus. The sequence continues at coordinate 125,832 of NZ_FNRT01000002.1, read as the reverse complement.
GGGACGACCCGGTGAACCTCATGTCCTACGTCTCCTACGTCTTCCAGAAGTACTTCGGCTACGACAAGGCGAAGGCCGAGAAGCTGATGCTCGAGGTGCACACCGACGGCAAGTCGGTCGTGTCGACCGGCACCCGCGAGGAGATGGAGCGCGACGTGCAGGCGATGCACGAGTACGGCCTCTGGGCGACGATGGAGAAGGCGTCGTAGTGCACCGGTCCCGCATCTCCGTGGTCATGATCGACCACCCCGAGGAGTCCTTCGAGCCCGCGGCCGCCTTCTGGGCCGCCGCGCGGGGCTCGCACCGGACCGTCAACGAGTCGCCCGAGTACGAGGCGCTCGACCGGCTCCCGGGCAACGTCGCGCTCGAGCTGCAGCGCACCGGCGCCGGGACGCCGCCGCGGGTGCACCTCGACCTCGAGACCGACGACGTCGACGCCGAGGTGGCGCGGCTGGAGTCCCTCGGCGCCTCGGTGACGACCCGCCACGACACCTGGGCCGTCATGGGCGACCCGGGCGGGCTGGTCTTCTGCGTCGTGCCCGTGTGGACCGACCAGGACGACTTCGACCGTCACGCGGTCACGTGGGGTGCGCCGTGAGCGGCTTCGAGCGGCACCGGAAGTCCGGCAAGGTCATCGCGACCTTCTCCGGCTTCGAGGCCGACCTGCTCCGCTCGCTGGCCTCGCAGATGGTCGAGCTGCTGCGCAACGAGCGCGCCGAGCCGGCCACCCCGGCCGACGACCCGTTCGAGGTGCTGATGACGGAGTTCTCCGGGGCGACCACGATCCCGGACGACCCGGTGCTCGCCCGCCTGTTCCCGACGGCCTACCTCGACGACGAGGAGGCGGCCTCCGACTTCCGGCGCTTCACCGAGAGCGGCCTCCGTGACGGCAAGGCCGCCGCCGCCGGCCTGATCATCGACACCCTCGAGGACGCCGGGCTGCCGCCCGAGCTCACCGAGGACGGGCTGGTCATCGACGTCGAGCTGACCGCCGGCGAAGCCGAGACCTGGATGCGCGCCTTCACCGACATCCGGCTCGCGCTCGCGACCCGGCTCGGCATCGAGGCCGACGACGAGGACTACTGGCACTCGCTGCCCGACGACGACCCCCGGGCGCAGGCGCACGACATCTACGAGTGGGTCGGCTACCTCCAGGAGACCGTGGTCGGGGCGCTGACCTCATGAGTGCGGCGCCGTGAGCCCGATCCCCGACTTCGTCGTCGAGATCCGCAGGAAGATCGGGCACGACCCGCTGTGGCTGCCCGGCGTCACCGCGGTGATCCGGCGCGGCGACCAGGTGCTGCTCGTCAGGCGCTCCGACAACGGCCGCTGGACGCCGGTGACCGGGATCCCCGAACCGGGGGAGGAGCCCGCCGTCGCCGCGGCGCGTGAGGCGATGGAGGAGACCGGCGTGCGGATCCGGGTGGACCGCCTCGCCTCGACGGCGGTCCACGGCGAGATCCTGCACGTCAACGGCGACCGGGCGACCTACCTCGACCTCACCTTCGCCTGCACGTGGCTCGAGGGGGAGGCCCACGTCGCCGACGACGAGTCCAGCGACGTGCGGTGGTGGCCGGTCTCCGGGCTGCCGCCGATGAGCGAGGAGATGGTCGCCCGCATCGGTGCCGCGCTCAGCAGCGAGCGCGAGGCGCGCTTCGTCGCGCCCGACGGGCAGTCCGACCTCGAGCCGCCGCCGGTGCTCGCCCCGCCGGCGCCGGTGCTCGGCGTGGACGCCTGCCCGGGCGGCTGGGTCGGGGTCGTGCTGGACACCGACCTCAGTCCCCGGGTCCGCACGGCCGCGACGATCACCGACCTGCTCGCCCTGGTGCGCGAGACCCACGACGTCCGGGTGATCGCGATCGACATCCCGATCGGCCTGCCGGACGCCGGCGGCCGGCTGGCCGACGCCGAGGCCCGGAAGGTGCTCGTCGGGAAGGCGTCGTCGATCTTCTCCACCCCGGTGCGCGCGGCCCTGGAGGCGGAGACCTACGAGGCCGGCCGGGCGGCCAACCTCGCCGCGACCGACGGTCGGACCAGCGTCAGCGCGCAGGCGTACGCGCTCCGCGAGAAGGTCCTGCAGGTCGACGCCTGGGTGCGCGGTCGTCCCGGCGCCCAGGTGATCGAGGTCCACCCCGAGCTCAGCTTCACCCGGATGGCGGGTGCACCCGTGCTGGAGCGCAAGAAGGACGCCGACGGCGTGCGCGTACGCCGCGAGGTGCTCGCCGCGCACGGGATCGTCGCGCCGCCGTGGTTCCGCGGCGCCGGGTTCGGCGAGGACGACCTGCTCGACGCGTGCGCGGCAGCCTGGACGGCCGTGCGCCACGCGCTGGGGGAGTCGGAGTCGTTCCCCTCGACGCCCGAGGTCTTCTCCGACGGGATCCCGGCGGCGATCCGGGCCTGAGGCGCCTAGCCGGAGTGGGACAGCACGCCGTAGCGCTCGCGCGAGGCGAGCGCCCAGCGGGAGACCGGCACCGACACGAGCGCGACGGCCAGCATCAGCGCGCCGAGCACGAGCCACCCGGTCTCGCCCATCTGCACGCACAGCAGCGTCACGACGGGCGGGGCGACGACCGAGACGACGCTGAAGCCGAGGCCGGCGAAGCCCTGGTACTGGCCCTGCCGCTCGTGCGGGGCGAGCCCCATCTGGAGGCCCCACTGACCGCCGGAGCCGATCATCTCGCCGACGACGTGGGCGAGCGAGCCGACCACGAGGACGGCGATCGCGAACTCGGCGTCGCCCCGGTCGGCCAGCGAGATGATCGCGAAGCCGACGGCCATCCAGACCGCACCCCGCACCAGGGCCCGCGCGCCGGCCTGGACGGAGTCGGCGCGGCGTGAGAGCCGGACCTGGAAGAGCGCGACGCAGGCCGTGTTGAGGATGAGCAGGATCGCGACCATGACCGGCGGCGCGGACGTGCGCTCGGATATGTAGAGCGCGAGCCCGAGCTCCATCACGAAGAAGTGCAGCGAGAAGAGCCCGGTCAGCGCGACGACGGCGACGTAGGGCCAGTCGCGCAGCACGGCCAGGCGCGGCTCGCCCTCGCCCCGGACGTACGCCGGCAGGTCGGGCAGGCGGGTCGTGTTCCACGCCGCGAACCCGGTGAAGACCGCGTTGAGGACGAACACCGACACGTAGGCCCACGACTCGTCGATCACCAGCGCGGCGCCGCCGAAGACCGAGCCGAGGCCGATCGCGGTGTTGGTCACGGCGCGCAGGTAGGCCTTGAACAGGACGCCGCGCCCGCCCGTCGCGAGCTGCGCGATCACGCCCTGCTGGACCGAGCCGGCCGACCGCTCGAAGAGGGCGAGCAGGCCGAGCAGCAGCGCCAGCTGCCACGGCGTACGGGCGAGGACGGGCAGTGCGCTGGTGAGCGCGGCGCCCACCATGAAGAGCGTGAGGGCCTTGCGCGGGCCCCGGCTGTCGCCGAGGTGGCCCGCCGGAACCTGCACGAGGATGCCGACGATCGCCGAGGCGGCGATCGCGAAGGAGACCTCCGCCGCGGAGAAGCCGACCTGGCGGGTGAAGTACAGCGCGCTGGTGGTCATCACCGCGCCGGCGCCGAAGCGGTTGGCGAACGAGCCGAGTGCCAGCACCCGCAGGTCGCGCTCGACGGGGATGCCCCGCCGGGTCAGTGGTGCCGTCGTCTCGCTCAGCGACATCTGTTCCTCTCGCGGGCGGGTTCTTCCGCACAAAGTCTCTCGACGTCGAGACTATGTCCTGAGACGTGGCCGGGCCACCTCGTTTTCCGACCTACCCTTGGCCACGTGCTGAGCATCACGCAGGAGCTGTACGACGCCATCGTGGCGCACGCCAGGCGCGACCACCCCGACGAGGCGTGCGGGGTCGTCGCGGGTCCCGAGGGCAGCGACCGTCCCGAGCGGTTCGTGCCGATGGTCAACGCCGCCGGGAGCCCGACGTTCTACGAGTTCGACTCCACCGAGCTGCTCCGGCTCTACCGGGACATGGACGCACGCGACGAGGAGCCGGTGGTCGTCTACCACTCGCACACCGCCACCGAGGCCTACCCCAGTCGCACCGACATCGGGCTGGCCAGCGAGCCGCACGCGCACTACGTGCTGGTCAGCACACGCGAGCACGGGAATAGTGAAGGGCCTGTGGAGTTCAGGTCCTACAGAATCATCGACGGAGTCGTGACCGAGGAAGAGGTCACGATCACGCCTACAGAGAAGAGCACCCCCTGATGGCCATCGAGGTCCGGATCCCGACCATCCTGCGCACCTACACCGACGGCGCAAAGTCCGTCGAGGCCGACGGCAGCACCCTGGCCGCTCTCATCGACGACCTCGAGGCCAACCACCCCGGCATCAAGGACCGCCTGATCGACGACGGCGACCTGCGCCGCTTCGTCAACGTCTACATCAACGACGAGGACGTCCGCTTCATCGGCAGCCTCGAGGCCGAGCTCTCCGACGGCGACCAGGTCGTCGTGCTCCCGGCTGTCGCCGGCGGCCAGTGACCCGCTACGACCACCTGCTGGCCTCCGTCGGCAACACGCCGCTGGTGGGCCTCCCGCGGCTCTCGCCGAGCCCGGACGTCCGCATCTGGGCGAAGCTGGAGGACCGCAACCCGACGGGCTCCATCAAGGACCGGCCCGCGCTCAGGATGATCGAGCAGGCGGAGAAGGACGGCACCCTCCGCCCGGGCTGCACGATCCTCGAGCCCACCAGCGGCAACACCGGCATCTCGCTGGCGATGGCCGCCAAGCTCAAGGGCTACCGCATCGTCTGCGTGATGCCGGAGAACACCTCCGAGGAGCGCCGTCAGCTGCTGCGGATGTGGGGCGCCGAGATCGTCTCCTCGCCGGCCGCCGGCGGTTCCAACGAGGCCGTCCGCGTCGCCAAGAAGATCGCGGGGGAGCACCCGGACTGGGTGATGCTCTACCAGTACGGCAACGACGCCAACGCCCTCGCGCACGAGGAGGGGACCGGACCCGAGCTGCTCGCCGACCTCCCCGAGATCACCCACTTCGTCGCCGGTCTCGGCACCACCGGCACGCTGATGGGCGTCTCCCGCTTCTTCCGCAAGGCCAAGCCGGACGTACGGATCGTGGCCGCCGAGCCGCGCTACGGCGAGCTCGTCTACGGCCTGCGCAACCTCGACGAGGGCTTCGTCCCCGAGCTCTACGACGCCTCGCTCATCGACTCGCGCTTCAGCGTCGGCCCGCGTGACGCCGTGCGCCGAGTGCGCGAGCTGCTCGAGATGGAGGGCATCTTCGCCGGCATCTCGACCGGCGCGATCCTCCACGCCGCCCTCGGCCAGGCGGCCAAGGCACTGAAGGCCGGCGAGCGCGCCGACATCGCCTTCGTGGTCTGCGACGGTGGCTGGAAGTACCTCTCCACCGGCGCCTACGAAGGCACCGTCGACGAGGCCGAGGACCGCCTCGACGGCCAGCTCTGGGCCTGAGTCCCACCTCGCCGCTGGTTGAGCCGGGCGTCCAGCGCTTGCCTCCGCCGCTGGTTGAGCAGCGAGCGCCAGCGAGCGTGTTGAAACCAAGGCGAGTAGCTGGTCGCCGTCGGTCGAGGAGGGCGCCCTGGCGCCCGTCACGAGACCAGACCCACTCTTGACCGAACCTCGCACCTCCGACCATGGCCGCTGTCGGACCCGTCGCCTACAATCGAACACATGAGCGAAGCGCTGGCAGTGATTTCAGAGGCAGAGGTCGACAACCTCACCGCCTCCGCCCTGCTCGCCTCGATTCGCTCCGAGCGCGACACCGAGAACGCCGCCGCCGCACGCCAGCTCGACATCGCCGCCCGGTGGGCTGATCTCCACCCACCCGAGTCGATCCACCTCGCCGCAGCGTTCACCACCCCCGGCTCGGAGCACGAGGAGCCGATCGCCGGCGAGGGCTGCCCGCTGGTCGCGGAGTTCTGTGTCGCCGAGCTCGGCGCCGTGCTCGGCATCAGCACGACCGCTGCGAAGAAGCTCATCGGGCACGCCCTCGAGCTCCGCCACCGCCTCCCCAGGCTCTGGCACCAGGTCCACGCCGGCATGGTGCCGGCGTGGCGGGCGCGGTCGGTCGCGGAGGCGACCATCCACTCTGTTCCTTCGCTGACCCGTGACGCCGCGAGCTGGGTCGACGACCAGGTCAGTGCGGTCGCCGGACGAGTCGGTGTCGCGCAGCTCGACCGCCTCGTCCAAGAAGCCATCAAGCGGTTCCAGCTCGCTGCACCTGGTCCCGCGGCTGACCCGGACGACGGCTACCTGTACGTCGACCCCCGCCACGTCACCGTCCACGACCAGGACGTCCACTTCGCCGGCACCATCCACGTCGAGGCCGACCTCGACCTCGCCGACGGCATCGACCTCGACCACGCCCTCGCCCACGACGCCGCGACTCAGAAAGCCCTCGGCTCCACCGAGACCCTCGACGTCCGCCGCGCCAAGGCCCTCGGCAACCTCGCCCGCACCCAGACCGCCCTCGACCTCGCCGCCACCGCCTTCTCTTCGGGTGGTCGAGTGGCCGACGAGGAACGAGGAGGCGTATCGAGACCCGACCTCCCCAACCTTCCGGCGGCCCGAGAAGTCGTGCTGCACGCCCACTTCGACGCAGACATGGTCGAGGAGACGACGGTCTTCGGTCCCACCGGACGGATGGAGAACCGGCAGAAGCTCCTCTTCCTCGAACAGCTCCAGTCCTGGTGCGGCGACTCCCGCACCACGATCACCGTGAAGCCGGTCATCGACCTCAACCAGAACCTGAGCGCACCCGGCTACGAGATCCCCGCCAGGATCCGCGAGCAGGTGATCCTGCGCGACCGCACCTGCGTCTTCCCGCACTGCACGAGACCCGCCCGTGGTTGCGACATCGACCACGTCACCGCGTACGACCACGACGCCGAAGCAGAAGGCAGATACCAACCCGGACCGACGCAGTCCGACAACCTCGCCTGCCTGTGCCGCTCCCACCACCGGCTCAAGACCTTCACCACCTGGCACTACGCCATGACCCAGCCCGGCGTCTTCGAATGGACCTCACCCCACGGCCACCAGTTCCGACGCGACAGATCAGGGACCAGTCGGATCGAGCCCGAGCCGCCCGCACGACCATGACCCCGCCCCACACCCCGCCTGACCACACGTAGGCGGGGCCACAGGCACGCTCGCGTCCCTCGAGCGGCGAGTCGGCACCGATGTCCGCGAAGCCCGGACAGGACCCGCACGTTGCTGGAATCGTTCGGTCCCGGCGGCATCGGGTCGCCGTTCTGATCGAAGGGTCCTCTCATCAACATCACCAAGCCGTCCGGCTGGATCGCAGGATCGGTGACGGGGGCGCTGCTCGCGAGCGTCCTCACCATCGCCTGGTCCTCTCCCGCCCACGCCGCGACGACCTACCAGGTCGTCGACACCATCGACCTCGGCCGCGCGGCCGGCGATGGCATGGCGATCGACCCGGTGGGTCGATCGGCCTACGTCGTCCACCCGGCGCAGAACGTCGTGTCGGTCGTCGACCTCGACACCCACGAGGTCACCGCGGTGGTCCCCGTGGGCGCACAGCCGTTCCGGGTCGCAGTGGACCCCGAGCTCAGGCGCGCCTACGTCAGCAACAGCGCGAGCAACTCGCTGTCGGTGATCGACACGACGACGCACACACTCGTCCGCACCATCCCCGGCTTCAGCAACCCCCGCGGCGTCGCGGTCGACCCGACGACCCACCTGGTGTACGTCGCCAACTTCACGGGGGGCGAGAACCTGGCGGTCGTCGACCCGACCGTCACGCCCGCGACCATCAACGTCACCGGCTACCTCGGCAGCCGTCCGTGGGCCGTCGACGTCGACCCCACCACGCACCGGGCCTACGCCTCGACGCTGTTCGGCGGCAGGCTCGGCACCGTCGCCGGGTCCACCATCATCGACGACCTGCTCGCCTTCGACGGTCCCACCACGGTCTCGGTCGACCCGGTGGCCGATCGTGCGTACGTCGCCCACCGCAACACGATGAGCATCGTCGACATCTCGGCCGTGGATGCTGCGGTCGTCGGGAACCTGCCAGCCGGTGTCCAGCCGAGCGACGTCGCGATCGACCAGGCGTCGGGCACGCTCTACGTCTCCAACAGCACGCCGGGAACCGTGTCGGTGGTCGACCGTGCGACCTCCACCCTCGTCGCGACGGTCCCGGTGGGTCCCGCCCAGAGCGCTATCGAGATCGACCCCGTCACCCGCCAGGTGTACTCCCTGTCTGGCACTGGCGTCCTGACGGTGATCGCCGCCCTGTCGAGCCAGGCGATCACCTTCACCTCCGCCGTGCCGTCGGACGCCGCCGTGGGTGGCACCCACACGGTCACCGCGACCGGTGGCGGCTCCGGGAAGCCGGTGACCTTCAGCACGACCAGCACGGCCTGCAGCGTCAGCTCCACCGGCACGGTCGCCTTCGAGCACGCCGGCTCCTGCGTCGTCTCCGCCGACCAGGCGGGCGACGGCAGCCACACGGCCGCCCCGACCGCCACCCAGACCATCACCGTCGCCCGGGGCCCGCAGGCCATCACGTTCACCTCGGTGCCGCCCGCCGGTGCCGCGATCGGCGACTCCTACCCGGTCTCCGCGACCGGAGGCGCCTCCGGCCAGCCCGTGGCCTACTCGGTCCGGAGCCCCGAGGTCTGCTCGATCAGCGGGGCAGTGGTCTCCCTCGAGAGCACCGGCACCTGCGTGATCGCCGCCGACCAGGCTGGCAGTGCCGACTACACGGCCGCGCCGACCGCCACCCAGGAGGTGGCCGTCGGTCTCGTCGCCACCTCCACCGTCGTCTCCCTCGGCACCCCGAGCGTCGTGTCCGGCCAGGCGGTCACCGCGACCGCCACCACCTCCGGCACCTCCGCCGGGTCGGTCCAGTTCACGCTCGACGGGAAGCCGGTCGGCGCTCCGGTCACCCTGCGCGCGGGAAGCGAGATCCGCAGCCCCGATCTCACCATCGGCGGCCTCCCCGTCGGTGCGCACGCCGTGGGCGCGGTCCTCACCCCCGACGACCCCGAGACCTACACAGGCTCCACGGCCACTCCGGTGACCCTGACCGTCAGCCCAGCCGCGACGACCACCACCGTCGTGGTCGGCGGTGACGCCCTGAGCGCCACCGTCGCGCCGGTCGCACCGGGCGCCGGCACCCCGACCGGCGTCGTGCGGTTCCTGGTCGGCGGCACCGAGGTCGGCCGGGCCACCCTGTCGGCGGGCCGCGCCACGCTGGCCCATGCGGTCGCCGCGGGTGCCGAGCGTCGGGTGAGTGCTGTCTACGACGGCGACTCCAGCTTCAGCGGTTCGTCGGCCTCGACGGCTCGCCGCGACCCCGTGATCACCGCGACGACCTCGAGCCGTGAGCGTGCCCGCAACGGTTGGTACCGCACTCCGGTCACTGTCACGTTCGAGTGCGCCGCGACCTCGGCTCCGCTCACCGGGGCCTGCCCGCAGCCCGTGAAGCTCTCGGCCGACGGCGCAGGTCGGACGGTCACCCGCACCATCGTGGCTGCGGACGGCGGAGCCGCGACCGCCACGGTCTCCGTCGACATCGACCGGGCGGGCCCGAAGGTCCGGATCCCCGGGGTCCGAGCCGGTGCGACCTACTTCGCCAGCGGCCCCGACGCCCGCTGCCGCGCCACAGACCGCCTCTCCGGGGTCGACCGCTGCACCGTCCGCCGTACGGTCCGCGGCGCCAAGATCGTCTACGTCGCCACCGCGACCGACGAGGCGGGCAACCGCACCCGCAAGCGGGTGGTCGCCCGCTCGACGCCGGTGACCATCGTCGGTGCGCGCACGGTCTCGGGCGAGCACGTGGTCCGCCTTGGTCGCACCTACACGGTGCTCGTCTCGGCACGCACACGACCGACCTACGTGTTCGCGGCGACGACCCCGAAGCGGCCCGTCGGTGGCAACGTGCCGTTCCACCGTGCCGGCCCTAACCGCTGGGCCCTCGGCGTCACGTTCACGGAGTCCATGGGCAACCGGCCCCGCTGGAACATCGGGGTCCGCATCGGCCAGGACCTCGTGGTGAAGACCGTGCGCGTCCTCCGCTGAGACGCCCGACCCCTCGATCGGGCCGACCGCCATGGTCGGCCCGATCGTCGCGGGGACCTGTGTCGATCGACCGCGACAACGGGACGGGAGGCACCTAGGCTCCCCCCATGCCCCGGGTCGTCCGACTAGCGCTGCTGACGTCGCTGCTCACCGTCCTGCTCGCGACGCCGGGCCGCGCAGCTCCCGACGACGCGACCACGCACCGGCGTACGACACCCACGCCCCCGCAGCAGACGGCGGAGGGATACGCGATCCCGGTCACCCGGCGGGTGACCTACTCCGTCGTCACCCGCGGCCGGACGAGTGCATCGCTGGCGTTGTTCAGGCGCCAGGCGCAGGAGACGTACGACGACCCGCGCGGGTGGCGGGCCGGGGGAGTCGAGTTTCGGCGGGTGCGACGGGGCGGCGACTTCACGCTGGTGCTGTCGGTGGCGGGCGCGGTGCCGTCGTTCTCCTCGCAGTGCTCGACGCGGTGGTCGTGCCGGGTCGGGCGGTTCGTGATCATCAACCAGACCCGCTGGCAGCACGCGTCACCGGCGTGGAACGCGGCCGGGAGGTCGCTGCGCGACTACCGCCACATGGTCGTCAACCACGAGACCGGGCACTGGCTGGGGCGCGGCCACGCGACGTGCAGCGGCGGTGGCCGGGCGCCGGTGATGATGCAGCAGTCGAAGGGGACGGGCGGCTGCTCCTTCAACCCGTGGCCGCTGGAGTGGGAGGCCGCCGCCGTACGCCGCTGACCGCCGGTGGCTACCTGCGGTTGCGGGCGATCGCGACGATCGCCGTCGACGGTGAGCCCAGGAGGACGTCGCCGCTGGCGCCGGTGACCTCGACGTGGACCAGCTCCCGGCCCTCGGTGCGCTTGTCGTCGAGGACCTGGACGGGCACGTAGTGGCGACGCTCGCCCGGCTGGAACGTCAGCGTGCCCTGCGCTGCCACGAAGTCCACGCCCGGCTCGGCCTTCTTGAGCGCGGTGACGGTCCACGGCACGTCGACCGCAGCTGTCGCGGGGGAGTGGAGCACGACCGGCACCCACACGGTCCGCGCACGCTCGGTCGTCGGGATCCGCACGTCGGCGACCCGCACCTCGTTCTGGCTGAGCCACTGGGCCCGCGTGCCGAGCCAGCTCGCGAGGAAGTCGACCTCACCCGCCCGCGACTGCGCGCGTCGGGTCCACTCGAGGTCGCTGCCGTCCGCGTGCCACTGCTGCCAGTCGGCGTCCGCGCTCGCACCGAGGGTGGCGGAGGCGGTCCGGAGCTGCGACAGGACGAGGTCGACGGCGGGACGCAGCTCGTACCACCGGTTCTTGACCCGGCGCGCGAAGGCCGGGTCCTGGAGCATCCGCGACACCCAGTGCGTGCCGGTGCGGGTGTACCAGCCGGTCGGCGAGCTGGTGGTCTTCCACTTCGTCCCGGCGCTGAGGTCGAAGTCCCACACCGGCCCCATGACGAACCGCTGCCCGGGCGACCAGCTGAAGTTCACGCTGGACTGGAAGTTGGAGTCCTGGTTGGCGAAGAGCTCCTCGACGAGGTACCAGTCGATGAGCCGGGACACGTTGATGTAGCGGGCGTAGCCGCGCCTGCGGTCGGCGAACGACGGGCTCCACAGCACGTTCTCGAAGCGCGACACCGCACGGTGGACCGAGCGGCGCTGGCGCTTGGTGACCTCGTCGGGGTCCTTGAAGGCGACGGGCGTGCCACGCCGGGTGCGGAAGCCCGGCTCGTCGTCACGCAGGTAGCGCCGGTTGACCTCGAGCAGGAAGCCGTCCTTCGGCAGGTCGACACGGCCCGTGCCCTCCTCCACCTGCTCGGTGAGCAGGTAGAGGCCCTGCGGCTGGCCGTTGAGGACGACGTCGACGAAGCGGAGCTTCGGCGTCCACGCCAGCCGGGTCTGCGCCGCGATCGCGAACGCCGCCGCGGTCCGCAGGGCGCTGCGGTCGCCGTAGCCCGCGAGCAGGACCCACTCGTCGTGCGGCACGTCGCCGACGAGCGCGGCGTCGTCCTCGAGCTTGAGCTTGTAGGGCTTCTTCGCCCAGCCCCAGGTCGAGTTGCCGCGCCCGCGCACCTCCGTGACGTGGGTGATGCCGTCGAGCGTGACCGACCCGGGCACGTAGTCCTCACGCGAGATGGGGGCGCCGGCGGTGTCGATGACCAGCTGCGTCGGCGGGGCCGGAGGCCATCCCACGGCGGCTGCCGCCGCAGGGTCGGGCAGCACCTCGGGCGCCGGGGCCCTCCCCGTCGACGCGGGCGCTGCCGACGGCAGTCCCGCCAGCAGCGATCCGGCCACGAGCGCCACGAGCAGCAGCCTCGGCTTCGTCATGGTGCTCTCCCTCGTCCCGCCCGCGTGCGCCGGTCGTCACACGTCGGGTCAGTGGATCACTCGGTGGCTGAGACGTCGAGGTCCTGCAGGAAGTTGTGCTCGCTCCCGGGGACGGCGGGCAGCCCGAGCAGGTCGAGGGCCAGGTTGGCCACGTCGCCGTTGCGCACCGGCTGGCGGCGCTGGTCGTAGGTCGTACGCCGGTTGCCGGGGTCCTTGTAGTCGTCGTTGAGGTCGTAGAGGTCCGCACCCGCGTCGACGCCCGGACCGGCGACCATGAAGGCGATCCGGTAGTTCTCGATGCTCCGGGCGTCGGAGTGGGACGCGCCGCGGCCGCCGTGGTCGGACGTCACGATGATCGCGGTGCTGCCTGCACGGGTGGGGTCGGACTCGACGGAGTCGACGATCTGGCCGACCAGTCCGTCCACCTGCTCGACCGCCCGGAGGTAGGCCCGGGACATGAAGCCGCGCTCGTGCCCGACGTTGTCGGGCAGGGACAGGTGGACGAAGCGCAGCTCGCGGTCCTCGCGGCGGATGTCACGGACGACCGCGCGGGTGAGCACGGTGTTGTCGAGTCGGATGCGCGTGAGGTCGATGCTCGCCGGCCAGCTGCGCTTCCAGAGGCTGAACTTCGTCTTGCTCGCGAACAGTGCCGTCGACCCGCCCGACCCGTGGACGGAGGTGAACACCGACTCCACGGGACCTCCCGCGGCGGCCTGGACGGTGGCCGGGCGCCGGCGGTCATCGTTCCAGGTCACGCCGTGGCCGCCCGTCGACGCCTGGATCCGGCGCCCGGTGACCATTCCCGTGTGGTTGGGGAGGGTGATGGTGAGCTCGTGCTCGGTGCGGGCGTTGAGCGTGGAGGCGCCTGCGTCCATCAGGTCGTGGAGGTACGGGGTGCGCGCGCGGCCGAGGCGGGTCAGCGCCGTCGGGTTGAGGCCGTCGAGCGATATCGCCACCACGGAGGTGACGTCCGACTCGGCCGCGCGCGCCGCCGGTGCGGCGGGACGGTCGTGCCCTGCCGGCACGACCGCGAGGGCCTGCGCACCCGTGAAGGTGACGAGGACGGAGGCGAGCAGGGCGGCGAGCGGGCTTCGGGTCTGCACCGCGCGACGATAACCCGCCTCTGTTCCCGTCACCGACAGCCTCAGGCCAGCGCGGCGCCCACGGCGTCGGCGAGCGAGGTCGTCGGCCGACCGATGAGCCGCGACAGATCGCCGGAGTCGGTGCGCAGCTCGCCCCGGGCGATCCCGAGGTCGGAGTCGGCGAGGACCGCGGCGTACGGCTCGGGCAGGCCCGCGCCGACGAGGACGGCGGTGTAGTCGGGGGCGGGGAGGTCGCGGTAGACGACCTCGGTGCCGGACGCGGCCGCCAGCGCGGCGGCGTACTCCTCGAGGGTGAAGGCGGTGTCGCCGCCGAGCTCGTGGACCTGGCCGGCCTGGTCGTCGGCCACCAGCGCGGCGGCGGCCGCGGCGGCGTAGTCGGCGCGGGAGGCCGCGCTGACCCGACCCTCTCCGGCGGCACCGAGGACGGCACCGTGCTCGAGCGCGGTGGCGACCTGGCCCGTGTAGTTCTCGAGGTACCAGGAGTTGCGCAGCAGCACGACCGGGAGCCCGGACGCGGCGAGCAGCCCCTCGGTGGCGCGGTGCTCGTCGGCGAGCGCGAGCGTGGAGGTGTCGGCGCGCGTGATGCTCGTGTAGGCGAGCAGCTCGACGCCGGCCTTCTTCGCGGCCTCGATCACGTTGGCGTGCTGGGCCACGCGCTCGCCCACGGCGCTGGAGGAGACCAGCAGCACGCGGTCGACGCCCGCGAGGGCCTGCTCGAGCGACGCGGGGTCGGTGTAGTCGGCGGTCCGTGTCTCGACGCCGAGGTCGGCCAGGTCGGAGATCGCGGCGGTGTCGCGGGCGGTCGCGACCACGTCGGAGGCGGCGACGCCGCGCTCGAGGAGGGCCTGGACGGCGAGCCGGCCGAGGTGTCCGCTGGCGCCGGTGACGAGGTAGGTGGTCATGGGAGTTCCTGTTCGTGAGGTGTCGGTCGTGCCTGTCGACCGGGCCAACGAGCGGTCCCTCCTGATGCTTCCCAGAAGTTAGTACCCACTTTGAAGTAAGGTACTGGCATGAAGGTAAGTGACGAGCTCCGCGACTACTTCCCCGACGGCGTCTTCTCCCAGGACTGCCCGAGCCGGGTGCTGCTCGACCACGTGATGAGCAAGTGGGGCGTGCTCGTCCTGCTCGCGCTGTCCGAGGGCGAGCCGCTGAGGTGGAGCGAGCTGCGCCGGCGCGCCGAGGGCGTCAGCGAGAAGATGCTCGCCCAGACCCTCCGCACGCTGGCCTCCGACGACCTCGTCGAGCGCCACGCCAAGCCGGTGGTCCCGCCCCACGTGGAGTACTCCCTGACGCCGGCCGGGCAGGAGCTCGCCGCGCACCTCGTGCCCCTGATGCGATGGGTCGCGGTCCACGCCGGCGAGTCGGGAGTGTGACCGGACCGACGCTCGTGGTGGCGTGACCGGTGGCGGCCCGAGCGCCTAGCCTGCTGCCTGTGCCGACCCCCTCGACCGCGACGAACGCCGACGCCCCCATCGGCATCTTCGACTCCGGTTTCGGCGGGCTGACGGTCGCCCGTTCGGTGATCGACCAGCTCCCGCACGAGTCCGTGCTCTACCTCGGCGACACCGCGCGCCAGCCCTACGGCCAGAAGCCGATCGGCGAGGTCCGCGAGTACGCGCTGGAGTGCCTCGACCACCTCTACGACCAGGGCGTCAAGGCGCTGGTCATCGCGTGCAACTCCGCCAGCGCGGCCATGCTCCGCGACGCCCGCGAGCGCTACGACGTACCCGTCGTCGAGGTGATCCTGCCCGCCGCCCGCCGGGCCGCGGCCGCCACGCGCAACCGCAAGGTCGGTGTCATCTGCACGCGCGCCACCGCGAGCTCGATGGCCTACGACGACGCCTTCGCCGCCGTGCCGGACCTCGACGTCCACATCCGGGCGTGCCCGCGCTTCGTCGACCACGTCGAGCAGGGCGTCACCGGGGGCGACGAGCTGATGGCCGCCGCGCACGACTACCTCGACCCGCTGGTCGAGGCCGGTGTCGACACCCTCATCCTCGGCTGCACCCACTACCCGCTCCTCACGGGCGTCATCTCCTACGTCATGGGGGACAAGGTCACCCTGGTCAGCTCGGCCGAGGAGTGCGCCAAGGACGTCTACAAGATGCTGGCGAGCACCGGCCTGATGCGGGTCGACGGCGAGGCCGCCTACACCTTCTCGACGACCGGCAGCCCGGAGGACTTCGCGACCATCGGTCGCCGGTTCCTCGGCTCGGAGCTGCTCGGTGCGTCCCAGTTCGCAGGGGGTCTCGCGTGAAGCTCACCATCGTCGGCTGCTCGGGGTCCTACCCCGGCCCGGAGTCCGCCGCGAGCTGCTACCTCCTCGAGGCAGAGCACGACGGCCGCACCTGGCGGGTCCTGCTCGACCTCGGCAACGGCGCGCTCGGCCAGCTCCACCGCTACGCCGACCCGCTGACCATCGACGCGGTCCTGCTGAGCCACCTGCACGCCGACCACTGCCTCGACCTCTGCGGCTACTACGTGATGCGCAAGTACCACCCGACCGGCCCGCAGCCGCAGATCCCGGTCTGGGGTCCCGCCGGTACGGCCGAGCGGATGGCGCGCGCCTACGACCTGCCCCTCGACCCCGGCATGACCGAGGAGTTCGCCTTCCACGACTGGGCCGGCGAGGACGCGGTCGAGGTCGGCCCGTTCCGGATCGAGCCGCGCGAGGTCGTCCACCCCGTCGCGGCCTTCTCGCTGAAGGTCACCGTCGGCGGCCGCACGCTCGTCTACTCCGGCGACACCGGTCCGTGCCCGGCGCTCGACGAGCACGCCGTCGACGCCGACCTGCTCCTCGCCGAGGCGTCCTTCCGTGACGCCGACGACAACCCGCCCGACCTCCACATGACCGGCTCCGACTGCGGTCGCACTGCGTCCAAGGCCGGCGTCGGCCGGCTCGTCCTGACCCACGTCCCGCCGTGGCACGACGAGGCCGACGCCGAGGCCGAGGCCCGCACCCAGTGGGACGGACCGCTCGAGCTGGCGCGGGCCGGCGCGACCTACGAGATCTGAGCCCGGGATCCGGGCCGGGATCCGGGCCGGAGTCCGAGCCGTGGTCCGAGCCGTCGGCCCTAGACGAGCCCGGCGTCGTGCACGACCATCGCGACCTGCACCCGGTTGGTGCTGTCGAGCTTGGTCAGCAGCCGTGACACGTGCGACTTCACCGTCGGCACCGACAGGTAGAGCTCGCTCGCGATCTCGGAGTTGCTGAGCCCGCGTCCCACGCACACCGCCACCTCGAGCTCGCGCTCGGTGAGCACCGTGAGCCGGTCCGCGGCCGTCGAGACCCGGTCGGACGACGTGGTGCTGCGCAGCCGCGACACCAGGCTGCGCGTCGCCGAGGGCGACAGCATCGCGTCGCCCGCGGCCACGGTGCGGATCGCGCTGACGATGTCACCGGGCGGGGTGTCCTTGAGCAGGAACCCGTCGGCCCCGGAGGCGATGGCGCGGAGCACGTGGTCGTCGGCGTCGAACGTCGTCAGCACCACCACGTGCGGCGGCTCCGGGCGCTGGTGCAGGACCTGGGTGGCCTCGAGGCCGTCCATCACAGGCATCCGGATGTCCATCAGCACGACGTCGGGCTCGAGCTCGGTGACGAGGTCGAGGCCCTCCTCGCCGTTGGAGGCCTCGCCGACGACCTCGATGTCGCGCTGGCCCCCGAGCATGAGGGACAGCGCCGACCGGACCAGCGGGTCGTCGTCGACGAGGAGGACGCGGATCACGCCGACCACGGTAGCCACGCTTCCAACACGAAGGTGTCGTTCTCGGCACTCTGCTCGAGCCGTCCGCCGCGCAGGCCGGTGCGCTCGCGCAGCCCGATCAGGCCGAGCCCGGCACCGGGAGCGGACGTGCCGCGTGTGCTGAGGGGGTTGGAGAGCCGGACGGTGATGCCGGCTCGCTGGTCTCCGCTGCTGGTGATCGCGAGCCGCGACCCCGGAGCGTGCTTGCGCACGTTGGTGATCCCTTCCTGGACGATGCGGTAGACGGTGCGACCGGTCGCGGCCGGCACCGGGTGGGTGGGGTCGACGTCGTCGGAGTAGTCGATCCCGAGGCCGAGCGACCGTGCCTCCGCGACGAGCGCCGCGATGTCGTCGTACGTCGGCTGGGGGCGCGCCGTCGCCGGCCCCTCGTCGTCCTCGCGGAGCACGCCGAGGACGTCGCGCAGCTCGTGCAGCGCGTCGTTGGCCTGGCCCTGGATCTGCCCCAGCCCCTCGCGCAGGCGCGGGGCCTCGAGGTCGTCGCGGAACGCGAGGGCACCCGCCTGCATGGAGACCTGGCTGATCCGGTGCGCGAGCACGTCGTGCATCTCGCGGGCGATCCGGGCGCGCTCGGTGGACCGGGCCTGGGCGACCCTCAGCTCCTGCTCGAGCTCGGCGCGCTCGGCACGCGCGCGCAGGCTCCAGAGCAGCTCGCGCCTCGACCCGATGTAGAGGCCCCAGCCCATCACGCCGATGTTGACGGCGAGGTTGACCAGCGTCGTGACGAGGTACTCCTGGTCCTCGATCGGCGCGATGGTGAGCCAGACCTGGGTCGCGACGACGTTCGCGCTCCCGACCAGCAGCACCTCGCGGTAGTCGCGCCTCGTCGCGACCGACACCGCGGCCAGCGTCCCCGGCCCGGAGGCGACGCCGGAGAACGCGCTGAGCCCGGCGACCGCCACGGCCACGGGCACGGGCGCGCGCCGACGGAACCCGACGAGGACGAATGCCAGGGCGCCGAAGGCGAGCTCGATGAAGAAGAAGTGCCGGTAGTCGTGCCACTCCATCTCGGCGACGGACGACCACACGACCGAGGAGTAGACGAGGCAGAGCGCGAGCCTCCATGCCTGCGAGACCCAGGTCAGCTCCGGCTGGGTCTCGACGTGGGAGGGGCGGCTGTCCACGGGCGTCAGGGTAACGATCTAGGGTCGAGCCATGACTGACGCCACCCCCAGCTCGAGCCCCAGCACGCGCGCCGACGGCCGCGCCGACGACGAGCTCCGCCCGATCACGATCACCCGCGGCTGGCTCGACCACGCGGCCGGTTCGGTGCTCGTGGAGTTCGGCGGCACGAAGGTGCTGTGCGCCGCGTCGGCGTCCGAGGGCGTGCCGCGCTGGCGCAAGGGCTCGGGCCTGGGCTGGGTGACGGCCGAGTACGCCATGCTCCCGGCGGCCACCAACACCCGCTCCGACCGCGAGTCCGTGAAGGGTCGCATCGGTGGACGCACCCACGAGATCTCGCGGCTGATCGGCCGCTCCCTGCGCGCGGTCATCGACTACCAGGCGCTCGGCGAGAACACGATCGTCCTCGACTGCGACGTGCTCCAGGCCGACGGCGGCACCCGGACCGCCGCGATCACGGGGGCCTACGTCGCCCTCGCGGACGCGGTCGCGCACCTCCGGGCCAGCGGCGCGCTGACCGGCGAGCCCCTCACCGGGTCGGTCGCGGCGGTGTCCGTGGGCATCATCGACGGCGTCCCGCGCCTCGACCTGCCCTACGTCGAGGACGTCCGGGCCGAGACCGACATGAACGTCGTGATGACCGGGGAGGGGAAGTTCGTCGAGGTGCAGGGCACTGCCGAGGGCGCCGCCTTCGACCGCGCCGAGCTCGACGCGCTCCTCGCGCTCGCCGAGAAGGGCTGCGCCGACCTGACCCGGATGCAGCAGGAGGCCCTGCGCGCATGAGGATCTTCCTCGCCTCGGGCAACCAGAAGAAGATCCTGGAGATGCAGCGCATCCTCGGCGAGCAGGTGCCCGACCTCGAGGTGCTCGGGATCGACGACGTCGACGGCTACGCCGAGCCCGTCGAGGACCAGCCCACCTTTGAGGGCAACGCGCTCCTCAAGGCCCGCGCCGGCGTCGCCGCGACCGGGCTGCCGACGGTCGCCGACGACAGCGGTCTCTGCGTGGCCGCGCTCAACGGCATGCCCGGCGTGCTCTCGGCCCGGTGGTCGGGGCCTCGCACCCTTCGAGACGGCTCGTCCCTCACCTCCTCAGGGACCGACGGTGTCTCGCTCCGCTCGAGCCAGGACGCACGCAACAACGAGCTGCTGCTGGCCCAGCTCAGCGACGTACCCGACGAGCGGCGTGACGCCTACTTCACCTGCGCCATCGCGTGGGTGATGCCCGACGGGCGCGAGCGCGTCGTCGAGGGTCGGATGGACGGGCGGATCCTGCGGGAGGTGCGAGGGAGCGGCGGGTTCGGCTACGACGTGCTCTTCGTGGCCGACGAGCACGCCGACGAGGGCCTGACCTCCGCCGAGCTCGACCCGGCCGACAAGGACCGGATCTCCCACCGCGGTCGCGCGCTGCGCGAGCTCGCCCCGCTGGTGGCGACCGACCTGTCAGACGGCTGAGGCCTGCTGGTCGCGGGCAGTGACCTGCTTGCTGACCCATGCGCCCCAGAGCGCGGCGAAGAGGAACATGACCAGCGAGTAGACCGCCGCCGGCACCGAGGCCTCGACCTCGTCGAGCACCTCGACGGCGACGAAGATCGCGAGCGTCGCGTTGTGCACCCCGACCTCCATCGACGAGGCGATCGCCTGCGGGCCGGTCACGCCGAACGCCTTCGGCACGACGTAGCCCACGACGAGGCTGATCGCGCAGAACAGTGCCGTGATGAGGCCGACGTCGGCGAGGTAGTCACCGACGCTCTCGATCTGGTCGAGCAGGATGCCGAGCACCAGGATCGCGAGGATCACCGCCGACCCGATCCGCACCGGCTTGTCCATCCGGCGTGCGAAGCCGGGCGAGCGGGCGTTGACGACCATGCCGATGCCCACCGGCAGCAGGATCAGCGCGAACACCTTCACGATCTCGACGAGCGGCATCGAGACGTCGTCCTGCCGGTCGAAGAACGCGATGGCGAGGCCGGTGATCAGCGGGAGCGTGACGACCGCGATCACGGTGTTGATCGCGGTGAGGGTGATGTTGAGGGCGACGTCGCCCTTGAAGAGGTGGCTGAACAGGTTGGCCGTCGTGCCGCCGGGCGACGCGGCCAGCAGCAGCATGCCGATCCCGAGCAGCGCGGGCAGGTCGAAGAGCACGACCAGGCCGAAGCAGATCGCCGGCAGCAGCACGACCTGGCACACGAGCGCGACGGCGACCGCCCTCGGCGCGCGCCCCACCCGGCGGAAGTCGGCGACCGTCAGGTCCAGGCCGAGGCCGAACATGATGATCGCGAGCGCGAGCGGCAGACCGACGGTCGTCAGCGCGGAATCCATGCGCGGACACTAGTGGTGACGTGGGTCACACGGGAGTGCGCGACGCGAAGTAGCGACTTAGGTCGCGGGTGCGCTCGGAGAGACTCGAACTCTCACTGGCCAGGACCTAAACCTGGTGCCTCTGCCAATTGGGCTACGAGCGCGGAGGGTCAATCCTCACACGTGTCCGAGATGTCGCCCCCCGGACGGTCGATCGAGGGCAGCATCTCGGACACGTGTGGCGGTTCTGGCCCGCGGGGCGGTACGTCGAGGGCCACCTCCGCCGCACGTGCGACGGACCGCGGACGGCGTACGACGCGTCAGTCGAGCCCCAGGTCGCGCCGCAGCTTGGCGACGTGGCCGGTGGCCTTGACGTTGTACTGCGCGAGCTCGACCTTGCCGGCCTCGTCGACGACGAACGTCGAGCGGATCACGCCCTCGACCTCCTTGCCGTAGAGCTTCTTGGTGCCGAAGGCGCCGTAGGCCCGGTGCACCGCGAGGTCCTCGTCGGACAGGAGGGTCAGGGTCAGGGCGTCGCGCTCGCGGAACTTCGCCAGCTTGGCCGGCTTGTCCTTCGAGACGCCGAGCACCTCGTAGCCGGCGCCGCGCAGCGAGTCGAGGGACTCGGAGAAGTCGCACGCCTGCTTGGTGCAGCCGGGGGTCATCGCCGCCGGGTAGAAGTAGACGATCACCTTCTTGCCGCGCAGGTCGGCCAGCGAGACCTGGTCGCCGGCGTCGCTGGTGAGGGTGAAGTCGGGGGCGGCGTCGCCGGGGGTGAGGCGGTCGGACATGGGGGTCTCCTCTGCGCGCGGGGCGGGACGGTGTGGTTGTTGCAAGATGATTGCAATAAGGTCGGAGGGTGCCGGCCCGGTATCGGGGGATCCGCGTCGGCCACCAGACATCCAACCAGCCCGACCCCTCACGATTGCGAGCGACCACGTGCACGTGCCCGACGGCTTCCTCGACGCCCCGACCTCGGTGGCGACCGGTGTGGTCGCGGCCGCCGGGGTGGGCCTCGCGCTGCGCGGCGCACGCCGCGAGCTCGACGACCGGACGGCCCCGATGGCGGGCCTCGTCGCGACCTTCATCTTCGCCGGCCAGATGATCAACTTCCCGGTCGGGGCCGGCACGAGCGGTCACCTCATGGGCGGGGCCCTCGCCGCGGTCCTGGTCGGGCCGTGGACGGCCGTGCTGTGCATGGCGGTCGTGCTCCTGGTGCAGGGCCTGGTGATGGCCGACGGCGGCATCACCGCGCTGGGCACCAACATCACGCTCATGGGCCTGATCACCGCGGGCGTCGGCTGGGGCGTCTTCGTCGTGCTGCGCCGGGTCCTCCCGCAGCGCCTCGCGATGGTCGCTCCCGCCGCGGCGGTGGCGGCGTTCGTCAGCGTGCCCGTCGCGGCGATCGCCTTCACCGGGCTCTTCGCCGTCGGCGGCACGGCGCCCGTCGACCTCGGCGCGGTCGCGACCGCGATGATCGGATGGCACCTCCTCATCGGGATCGGTGAGGCGGTCGTGACCGGACTGGTCGTGGGGAGCGTCGTCGCGACCCGACCCGACCTGGTCCGCGGGGCGCGTCCCTTCCTCGACGCCCGCGACCTCGAGATCCGCATCCCGAAGGCGGCGACCCCGTGAGCAAGCGACCCAGCAACCGTGCGGTCTTCGTCTCCTTCCTCCTCGTCTCGCTGCTCGTCGCCGGAGTCGTGAGCTACTACGCCAGCGCCCACCCCGACGGGCTCAACTACGTCGCGGAGAAGACCGGCTTCATCGACGCCGAGACCACCCACGCCTCGTCCGACAGCCCGCTCGCCGGCTACTCCACGAAGGGCGTCGACAACGACCGCCTGAGCGGAGGCATCGCGGGTGTGGTCGGCGTGCTCCTCATGCTGCTGCTCAGCACCGGCCTGTTCCGCGTGCTGCGCCGGCGTGACGAGCCCGAGGACGAGTCGGCGGACGACCACGCGGACGAGTCCGCCGGCAGCAGGGGCTGATGGGCGCCGGCCACGGGCACCGGCTCTACTTCCACGGCCACAGCGCGGTCCACCGGGCGCCGTCCCACCTCAAGCTGCTGGCCCTGCTCGCCTTCATGCTCCTCGTCGTCGCGACGCCGCGCCAGGTCCCCTGGCTCTACGCCGTCGAGGCCGGCGTCCTGGTCTCCGTCGTCCTGCTCTCCCGGGTGCCGCTGACCTACCTGCTCCCGCGGATGGTGGTCGAGCTGCCGTTCGTCGTGTTCGCCGTGCTGGTGCCGTTCATCTCGCACGGCCCGCGCACCGAGGTCCTCGGTGTCACCGTGTCCGAGCCCGGCCTGCACGCGGGCGCGGCGCTCCTCGTGAAGGGCACGCTCGGCGTCCTCGGCTCGCTCACCCTGGCCGCCACGACCGAGCCGCAGGACCTGCTCCGGGGCCTGCAGCGCCTGCGGATGCCCGACCTCATCGTGCAGATCATGGGCTTCATGATCCGCTACCTCGACGTCGTCACGGCCGAGCTCGGCCGGATGATGACGGCCCTGCGCTCACGCGGCTGCGACCCGCGCTCGCCCCGGCACTGGCCGGTGCTGGCCCGCTCGCTGGGCGCGCTCTTCATCCGCTCCTACGAGCGTGGCGAACGCGTGCACCTCGCGATGCTGTCGCGGGGGTACGACGGTAGGTTGCCGTCCGTGTCGAGCGGCGTGGAGGACAGGTGAGCACCCCGGTCCTGGACGTCCAGGGTCTGGCGTTCGCCTACCCCGACGGCCACCAGGCGCTCTTCGGGGTCGACCTCCACGTCCACCAGGGCGAGCGCGTCGCCCTGCTCGGTCCGAATGGGGCCGGCAAGACCACCCTCGTGCTCCACCTCAACGGCATCCTCACCGCTGGGAAGGGAACGGTCACCGTCAGTGGCCTCCCTGTCGCCAAGGCGCACCTCAAGGAGATCCGACGCCGCGTCGGCATCGTCTTCCAGGATCCCGACGACCAGCTCTTCCTCGGCACGGTCCGCCAGGACGTCGCCTTCGGGCCGGCCAACCTCGGGCTCAAGGGACCCGAGCTCGACCGCCGGGTGATGGACGCCCTGGACCGCGTCGGGATGGCCGACTTCGTGGACCGGCCGCCGCACCACCTGTCGTACGGCCAGCGTCGCCGCGTCGCGGTCGCCACCGTGCTGGCGATGGAGCCCGAGGTCCTCGTGCTCGACGAGCCGTCGTCGAACCTCGATCCCGCCTCGCGCCGCGAGCTCGCCGACATCCTGCGCAGCCTCGACGTGACGGTCCTGATGGTCACCCACGACCTGCCCTACGCGCTCGAGCTGTGCCCCCGCAGCGTCGTGCTGAGCGAGGGCGTGGTCGTCGCCGACCGACCGACCTTCGACGTGCTGACCGACGACGAGCTGATGGCCGCCCACAGGCTCGAGCTGCCGTGGGGTTTCGATCCCCGTCGCATTGGTAGCCTTCCCGGGTGACCCAGGACATGAGCGCGCTCGAGCGCGAGATCGAGGAGACGCGCCAGCGTCTGGCCTCGACCATCGACCAGCTCGCCTACCGCGCCCACCCCAAGACCATCGTCGGTCGCCAGGTGACGACGGTGAAGTCGCACTTCGTCGACCTCGAGTCGGGCGCCCCGCGCACCGACAACATCCTCAAGGTCGCCGGTGCCGTCGTCGGCACGATCGTCCTGTTCGCGATCGTGCGCAAGGTCGCCAGCTGAGCGCCGTGTCCAGCAGCATCGCGGCGGGCGGCAGCGCACCGATCAAGATGCTGCACGACCGTCTCCTGGTCGAGGTCGACAAGGAGGCCGGCGAGCGCCGCTCGACCGGCGGCATCGTCATCCCCGCCACCGCCGCGATGGGCGCCCGCCGGCTCGCGTGGTCGCGCGTCATCGCCGTCGGCCCGCACGCCCGGGCCGTCGAGATCGGCGACCGCGTGCTGTTCGACCCCGAGGACAAGGCCGAGGTCGAGGTCCACGGCGAGGTCTACGTCGTCATGCGCGAGCGCGACGTCCATGCGGTCGCCGCCGAGCGCCTGGAGGGCGGCTCGACGGGGCTCTACCTCTAGCCTCCACCCAGAACCGCTGAGCAGGAGGGTCGATGGCCTACCTCGTCAAGCAGTCCCACCGCGCGGCCGCCGTGACCGCACCGGTGCCGGTCGACGAGACCCTGCCGCGCGCGTGCGTCATCGGCGCCGGCTCGTCCGGCATCACCGCGGCCAAGCACCTCCACCTCGCCGGCATCCCCTTCGACTGCTTCGAGCGGGGTCACGACATCGGCGGCACCTGGGTGTTCGACAACTCCAACGGCCAGTCGGCCTGCTACGACACCCTCGAGATCAACACGTCCTGCCCGCGGATGGCGTACTCCGACTTCCCGATGCCCGACGACTACCCCGACTACGCGAGCCACGAGCAGGTCCACGCCTACTTCGAGCAGTACGTCGACCACTTCGGGTTCCGCGACGCGATCACCTTCGACACCACCGTCGAGGATGTCTCGCGCGCCGCTGACGGCCGTTGGGACGTGCGCATCTCCGGGCCCGACGGCACCGAGACCCGCACCTACGACGCGGTGCTCGTGGCCAACGGCCACCACTGGGACGCGCGCTGGCCGGAGCCGGCCTACCCCGGCACCTTCGACGGCCAGCAGATCCACGCGCACGACTACCGCTCGGCCGACCAGCTGGCCGGGCGCGACGTCGTCGTGGTGGGCGCCGGCAACTCGGCGATGGACATCGCCGTGCAGTCCTCCCTCGTGGCGCGGACGACGACGTGGTCGGTGCGGCGGACCGAGTGGGTGCTGCGCAAGTACTTCCTCGGCAAGCCCAGCGACCAGGGCCTCCTGCCCCCGGGGTGGGTGCCGTGGTGGGTCACCGCCCTGAGGCTGCGCATCGGTGCGCTGACGGCGGGCAGCATGACGAAGTACGGCCTCCCGGCACCCGACCACAGGCCCGGCCAGTCGCACCCGGTCCAGTCCGAGCGGATCCGCGAGCGCCTCGACGCCGGCGCCGTCGAGGCGCGACCCGCGATCGAGCGGCTCGACGGTGACCGGGTCGTCTTCGTCGACGGCACGAGCGTGCCGGCCGACCTCGTCGTGTGGGCCACGGGCTACCGCGTCACGTTCCCGTTCCTGTCCGAGGAGCTGGTGCCGGTCCGCGACAACGACCTCCCGCTCTGGAAGCGGGCCGTGCACCCCGACCTGCCGGGCCTGTGGTTCCTCGGCCTGCTCCAGCCGATCGGCGCGGTCATGCCGCTCGCCGAGGCGCAGGCGCGCTGGATCGCCGAGACCCTCTCCGGGCGCTACGTCCTGCCGCCCGCCGACGTGGTCCGGCGGAAGATGGCGGCCGACCACGCCCGCGACACCCAACGGTTCTACGCCTCGCCTCGCCACACGATGGAGGTCGACTTCGACCGCTACCTGTGGGACCTCGAGCGCGAGCTCAAGGAAGGACGTGCTCGTGCTGCGTCGTAACCTCGCCCGCCTCGTCCTGCGCGCCGTCCGGTGGAAGGCGGTGGGGGAGGTGCCGCAGCGCAGCGTGCTGGTCGGTGCGCCCCACACCTCCAACTGGGACTGGGTGCTGACCATGCTGCTCGCCTGGCAGTACGGCATCACCATCCGGCTGCTGGTGAAACAGGAGCTCTTCGTCGGACCGCTCGGCTGGCTCCTGCGCCGCACCGGTGCGGTGGAGCTCGATCGCAAGAACCCTGCCGCGACGATCAAGCAGCTGCTCGCCGAGTCGGAGGGCGACGACCCCTGGCTCATCGGCATCGCCGCAGAGGGCACCCGTTCGCGCGGCGAGTTCTGGAAGTCCGGCTTCTACCGCATCGCCCGCCAGACCGGCCTCCCCGTCACCCTGGCGTTCCTCGACGTGCCCTCGCGCACCGTCGGGTGGGGCCCCACGTTCCACGTGACGGGCGAGGTGAGCGCCGACATGGACGTGCTGCGCGCGTTCTACGCCGACAAGACCGGCTTCAAGCCCGAGGGATTCACACCTCCCCGCCTGCGCGAAGAGGGCTGATAACGAACCCCGCCCTAGGGGTGTGGGCGACTTTCGGACACCTCGCGCAGAGGGCTACGTTGGGTGGACAACTGAAGGGAGCATGAACATGTTGTTTCTGCTGTGGATCCTCGCCGTCATCCTCGTGGTGTCCGGCATCGTGTCACTGGTCCGGGGCCAGATGCTCTGGGGCATCGTCCTGATCATCGTCGGCCTCGCGGTCGGCCCGGGTGGGTACAGCATCTTCAAGTAGCGCCACCACACGTGTGAACGACGAAGGGCCGGTCCTGGTGGACCGGCCCTTCGCGCGTCCGGAGCGGTGGTGCGTCCGGGTCGGTGCAGCGCGGGCTACGACGCCCGGAGGAAGTAGTCCTGACGTGGCACCGGTGGGCGACCTGCCCGTGGCACGACGAAGGGCCGGTCCGAGAGGACCGGCCCTTCGCTCCTGTACGCCATCAGGGACTCGAACCCCGAACCCGCTGATTAAGAGTCAGCTGCTCTGCCAATTGAGCTAATGGCGCGTGCGGTGAAGCGAGAGGAACACTACCTCGTGGTGTCGGGCAGGCGAAATCGAGGGCGTCCTCGCGGCCGGCCCGGTCAGAGCTCGGCGAGCACGGCCTGCGCGGCGTTGTGACCGCCGAGCCCGGAGACCGCACCGCCGCGGCGCGCGCCGGAGCCGCACAGCAGCACCGCGTCGTGCGCGGTCTGCACGCCCCACTGCTGCGCGGGGGTGTCGAGCAGCATCCGCTGCGGCGCCCACGGCCACTCGAGGTCGCCGTGGAAGATGTGCCCGCCCGGCATGGCGAGGTCCTTCTCGATGTCCTGCGGGATCTTGGCCTCGATGCAGGGGTTCCCGTCGGCGTCGCGGGCCACGCAGTCCTCGATCGGCTCGGCCAGCACCGCGTTCAACGACGCGAGGGCCCGCTGGGTGGCGACCTCGCGCGCGGCAGGGTCGGCGTCGAAGATCCCGGCCGGCGTGTGGAGGCCGAAGTAGGTCAGCGTGTGCGCGGAGCCCGCGCGGTCGCCGAGGATCGAGGGGTCGGTGAGGCTGTGGCAGTAGACCTCGCCCGGCATCGGGTCGGGCACCCGGCCCGCGGCGGCAGCGGCGTACGCCGTCTCCAGCTGGCTGTAGTCCTCGGCGAGGTGCAGCGTGCCGGCGAACGCGACGGCCGGGTCGGCCCCGGACCTCAGGGCGGGAAGCCGGTCGAGGAGGAAGTTGACCTTGAGCTGGGAGCCGGCCGGCTTGGTGGCCGTGTCCTCGCCCTCCCCGAGCAGGATCCGCAGCACCCACGGGGCCACGCCCGAGAGCACGCGCCGGCCCGTGACCGACCGCTCGCGCTCGCCGTCGTGCCACGTCACCTCGGCGCCGTCCGACGCAGGCGTGATGCGGCTGACCCCGGCACCGGTGAGGACCTCCGCGCCCGCCTCGACCGCGGACCTGGCGAGCGCGTCGGTGACCGCGCCCATCCCGCCGACCGGCACCCGCCACTCACCCGTGCCATTGCCGATGAGGTGGTAGAGGAAGCAGCGGTTCTGGATCAGCGACGGGTCGTCCATCGAGGCGAAGGTGCCGATCAGGGCGTCGGTCGCGACGACCCCGCGGACGGTGTCGTCGGTGAACCGCTCGGTGACGGTGCGTCCGAGCGGGTGCTCGACGACGTCGGCCCAGGTCCGCTCGTCGACCAGCTCGCGCAGGTCGCGCTCGTGGGGGAGCGGCTGCAGGAGGGTGGGCGCCACGACCTCGGCCAGTCGGCCGACCTCGCCGTAGAACGCCTGCCAGGCGGCGTACTCCTCGTCGCCGCCGGTCAGCTCGCGGAACGACGACCGCGTCGCCTTGCCCTCGGGGCGCTCGACGAGCAGGCCGCCCGTGCGCCCACCGCGCGTCCAGGGGGTGTACGACGCCGTGGTGCGGGAGGCGAGCCGGACGTCGAGGCCCAGGTCGGCCATCAGCTGCTCGGGCATCAGGCTCACGAGGTAGGAGTAGCGCGAGAGCCGGGCCGGCTGGCCGGCGAACGGCTCGACGGAGACCGCCGCGCCGCCGGTGTGGCCGAGGCGCTCGAGCACGAGCACGGACAGCCCGGCACGCGCGAGGTAGGCGGCCGCGACCAGGGCGTTGTGGCCGCCACCGACCACGACGACGTCATAGCTGCTCTTCGCGGGGTGCATCGATCCAACGTAGACCCGCCGGGCGGCGGTGCCCGCGACCGACTCCCGCAAATGCGTCGAGGCCCTGACCACCGGGTCAGGGCCTCGACGTGTTGGGGTGAGTAACGGGACTTGAACCCGCGACATCCGCCACCACAAGGCGGCGCTCTACCAGCTGAGCTATACCCACCATGTCTTCTCGCGCATCACGCGAGGACGACGAGAAGTGTAGGGCACTCAGTCCGTGGAGCCGGAATCGGCAGCCCCACCGGACGGCTCCGTGGGACCGAGGCCGGTCAGCTGGCCGCCGTGACGGGCCGCGATCTCGCGCGCCTGGGCGCTGTCGGGGCCGGGCTGCGGGACGAAGACGGCCTCGCGGTAGTAGCGCAGCTCCTCGATGCTCTCCTGGATGTCGGCGAGGGCGCGGTGGTTGCCGCGCTTGGTCGGCGCGGAGAAGTAGGCGCGGGGGAACCAGCGGCGCGAGAGCTCCTTGATCGAGGAGACGTCGACGATCCGGTAGTGCAGGAACGACTCCAGCGCCTGCATGTCGCGCGCGAGGAACGAGCGGTCGGTGGCGACGGTGTTGCCGGCCAGCGGCGGGCGACTGCCGTCGGCGCAGTGCTCCTTGATGTAGGCCAGCACCTGCTCCTCGGCGTCGGCGAGCGTCGTCCCGCTCGCGAGCTCGTCGAGCAGCCCCGACTTCTCGTGCATGCTGCGGACGAACTCGACCATCTGGTCGAGGGCCTCGTCGGACGGCTTGATGATCACGTCGACGCCCTCGCCGAGGACGTTGAGCTCGAAGTCCGTGACGAGCGCGGCCACCTCGATCAGCGCGTCGGCGCCCAGGTCGAGTCCGGTCATCTCGCAGTCGATCCACACCAGTCTGTCGCTCACGTCGAGCACCCTACCCACCGCCTCCCGCGCCACCTCTCAGGGACGATTAAGGCTCACCTCATAACCTTCGGGTGTTGCACCGATCCCGATGACCGCTCGCACGAAGGACAGCTCGATGGCGCAGAAGAAGAGCAGGAACCCCCAGGACAAGGCCGCCGCGGCCGCCAAGCGGGAGCAGCGCCAGGCCCGCAACGAGCGCGCCAAGGCACTCGCCGAGGAGCGCCGCAAGGCCGCGAAGCGTCGCGAGACGCTGACCCGGTTCGGTGTCGTCGGCGGTGTGCTCGCGGTCGTCGTGGTCGTCGTCCTGCTCTTCACGGTCTTCAACAAGCCCAAGGACGACACCGCGCCGGCGGGCGCGACCAGCGACTACGGTCTGGTCGTCGGCGACGCCGACGCCCCGAGGTCGGTCGTGATCTACGAGGACTTCCTCTGCCCGTTCTGCGGCCAGCTCGAGGCGACCGTGGGCGACCAGCTCAACGAGCAGATCGAGGCCGGTGACGTCCGCGTCGAGTACCGCCCGATCCCGTTCCTCTCGCGCATCAGCGACTACTCGCCCGACGCCGCCAACGCCTTCGCGGTCGTGCTCGACAAGGCCGGCCCCGACGTCGCGAAGAAGTTCCACGACCTGCTCTACGAGAACCAGCCCGAGGAGTCCGGTCCCTACCCGAGCACCGACGACATCGTCGACCTCGCGGTGGAGGCGGGCGCCACCGAGTCCGACGTCCGTCCCGGCATCGAGGACAAGACGTTCGAGGGCTGGGTCGACGCGGCCGGCAATGCCGCGGACGACGCCGACGTGAACTCGACGCCGACCGTGATCGTCGACGGCCAGCGGGTGGAGGGCGCGAACCTCACCATGGCCGACATCGCGCAGGCCATCCTCGGCTCGGGAAGCTGACCCTCCTCCTGAGACACTGCGAGGCGTGAGCCTCCAGAACTTCATCGCCGGCCTCCCGAAGGCCGAGCTGCACGTCCACCACGTCGGGTCGGCGTCGCCGCGGATCGTCTCCGAGCTCGCGGCGCGCCACCCCGGTGCGGGAGTTCCCTCCGACCTGGAGGGCCTCAAGGAGTTCTTCACCTTCCGCGACTTCGCGCACTTCATCGACGTCTACCTCGCCGTGGTCGATCTCGTCCGCACGCCCGAGGACATCCGCCTGCTGACCTACGAGGTCGCCCGCGAGATGGCCGAGGGCCAGAACCTGAGGTACGCCGAGCTCACCTGCACGCCGTACACCTCCGTCCTGCGGGGGCTGCGCATCGAGGACTACACCGAGGCGATCGAGGACGCTCGGGTCGCGGCCGAGCGTGACTTCGGCCTGGTGCTGCGCTGGATCTACGACATCCCCGGAGAGTCGGGCATCCCGGCGGCCGACGCGACGCTGGAGTACGCCCTCGAGCACCGCACGGACGCCCTCGTCGGCTTCGGGCTGGGTGGGCCGGAGATCGGGGTGCCGCGGGCGCAGTTCGCCGAGCACTTCTCCCGGGCGCGTGCGGCGGGCCTGCACTCGGTGCCGCACGCCGGGGAGACCACCGGCCCCGAGACGATCTGGGAGTCGGTCCGACTGCTCGGTGCCGAGCGCATCGGGCACGGGACGTCGGCCGCGCAGGACCCGGAGCTGCTGGCCCACCTCGCCGAGAACGGGATCGTGCTCGAGGTCTGCCCGACCTCCAACGTCGCCACCCGCGCCGTCGACCGGATCGAGGACCACCCGCTCCGTGCCTTCGTCGACGCGGGCGTGACGGTCACGATCAACTCCGACGACCCGCCGATGTTCTCCACGACGCTCACCCACGACTACGAGGTCGCCGCCGAGCTGCTCGGCCTCGACGAGGCCGGAGTCGCTGACCTGGCCCGTGCGGCCGTCGACGCGTCCTTCGCACCCGACGACGTCAAGGTGCGCATCCGCGGCGAGATCGACGCCTACGCCGGCGGGTCCTGAAATCTGTTCGGCCCCGCTACCTCATACGTGGCGGGGCCTGCGTTCATCCTGACGTGGCGACGCCCCGCAGCCGGGGAGGCGGCGGGGCGTGTCGCGCGGGCGATCGTCAGTGCCGCGACTCGGGGGAGTAGATGCAGAGGACGTCGACCTGCGACTTGTCCGACGGCTTCAGGTGCGTGCCGTGGCGATCGGACCAGACCGATCGGAACGCGACGAGCAGCGTCCCGGATCTCGACGACCGGTACTTGACCTGGACCCGGTGGAACACGTCGTCCCGGTAGGCGACCAGGTCGAACTCCGCGTGCTCGGTGGCAGGGAAGAGCACCAGGAATCCACGCTCGACCAGGTCCGCGTGCGCCTTGGCCGTCCCGAGGTCGCCCTTGTCCTTCGTGTGGTGCACCGCCATCCGGGAACACTAGGAGGACTGCGCACGCGGAGGGCAGCCACATGATTGACTTGTGGATGAGCCAGCCCCCGTAGCTCAGCTGGACAGAGCGAGTCACTTCTAATGACTGGGCCGCAGGTTCGAGTCCTGCCGGGGGCGCGCAACGACGTGCTCGGGCCGTCGGACGGCATCGGGCCTGCCTCGCAGGCCCGATGCCACCCGCTGAGCGGTCAGGCGGCGGCGTGCGCCGGCTCCTCGGCGGGTGCGTCCTCGCGCCAGGCGGTGCGGCCGCGCGGGGCGTCGTACGCGTCCTGGTCGATGATGCCCTCGCGCTTGGCGACGATCGTCGGGACGAGCGCCTGGCCGGCGACGTTGACCGCGGTGCGGCCCATGTCGAGGATCGGGTCGATGGCGAGCAGCAGCCCCACGCCCTCCAGAGGCAGGCCGAGCGTCGACAGCGTGAGGGTGAGCATCACGGTCGCGCCGGTGACGCCCGCGGTGGCGGCGGAGCCGATGACCGAGACGAACGCGATCAGGACGTAGTCGGTGATCGAGAGGTCGAGGCCGAAGAACTGCGCGACGAAGATCGCCGAGATCGCCGGGTAGATCGAGGCGCAGCCGTCCATCTTGGTGGTCGCGCCGAGCGGCACGGCGAAGGAGGAGTACGCCCGCGGGACGCCGAGGTTGCGCTCGTTGACCGACTGGGTGAGGGGCATCGTGCCGACCGACGAGCGGGACACGAAGGCCAGCGAGATCGCCGGCCAGGCGCCGGAGAAGAACTGCTTCACCGACAGGCCGTTGGCGCGCAGCAGCACCGGGTAGACGACGAGCAGCACGAGGGCGAGGCCCACGTAGATCGCCACCGCGAAGGTGCCGAGCGACCCGAGGGCGTCCCAGCCGTAGCTCGCCACGGCGTTGCCGAGCAGGCCGACGGTCGCGATGGGGGCGAGCAGGATGATCCACCACAGCACCTTCTGCACGACGGCCAGCGCCGAGCGGACGAAGGCGAGGAACGGGTCGGCGGCCTCGCCGACCTTGAGCGTGGCGATCCCGATCGCGATCGCGACCACGAGGATCTGCAGCACGTTGAAACCCAGGTTCACGCTGCCGTCGCCGCCGGCCGAGCCCTCGAGGCCGAGCACGTTGGCGGGCACCAGCCCGGTGAGGAAGTCGAGCCACGAGCCCTGGGTGCTGGACGCCGTCGCCGCGTCGGCGGCCACGCTGGTGTGGTCGCCGGGGCGCAGCACGAGGCCGAGCGCGATCCCGATCGAGACGGCGATCAGCGCGGTGGCGGCGAACCACGCGAGGGTCTTCCACGCCAGGCGTGCGGCACCGGTGACGTCGCGGAGGTTGGCGATCGAGGCGACGATCGCGAGGAACACGAGGGGCGGGACGATGGCACGCAGCAGCGTGACGAAGGTGCCGCCGATCGTGCTGAGGGTCTCGGTCAGCCAGTTGGGGTCGACCTCACCGGTGGTGGCGTCGACGCCGTCGGCGCCCATGCCGCGGGCGACGAGACCGAGGGCCACGCCGAGCACCAGTCCGATCAGGACCTGGACGCCGAACGAGGGGAGCGCGAAGCGGCGGGTGTGCTGCTCCGGCTCGGTAACAGAAGTATTCATACTGAAAAGATAACCTTTCGGACCGGCACACCGCGATCGCGGGTGCCGCCTGGGGAGTGGAGCGCGGGAGTGGTTCAGGCGGCGGCGCGGGAGGGGCGACACAGCGCGCTCTCCGTGCGGGCGAGGTCGACGGCCCGTCGCTGCGTCAGCAGGTCGCCGACGGACGTCGGGACGGTCGTGGAAGCGGGCACGTCAGGGCCAACCGGACGTTCATCCTTTCGATTCCGTGCGTCGGGTCACACCGGGTCGCGGCGATACCTACGATGCGCGGCATGACCTCACGTGCCGGCGCCAGGATCGCCGCTCTGCTCCTGCCCGCCGCCCTGCTGCTCCCGACCGCAGCGTTCGCCCAGACGGCGTCGTACGACGACGGCGCCGGCGACGCCGAGGCCCTCAACGTGGGTGCCACTCTCGGCGAGCTCATCGGCGGCGCGCCCACGGAGGGGCCGTTCTTCCTCGACGCCCCGGCGGAGACCTCGACCGACATCGTGAGGACCACGATCGACCACGCCACGAAGCGCCTGACCCTGACCGTGCAGTTCCGCGAGCTGGTCGACGTCGAGGAGCACTCGGTCGAGTTCCGCCTCTTCACTCCGCGCGTCCGTTACCTGCTCAACGTCGGAATGTCCGGCGGCCGGACGGAGGCCGACCTGGTCTTGATGGGCTTCAGGGGCAACGGCACCTACCACGCCAACCGGGACCCGCTCCAGCCCTGTCGGTCGGTCCGCGCCCGCTACGACCTCGCGGCGAGCACGCTGACCACCTCGGTCCCCACGGCCTGCATCGGCGCGCAGAAGTGGGTCCAGGTCGCCGCCTTGGCGACCCGTTTCAAGGTGACTCCGCTGGAGGACGGCTCGGCCAACCTCGCCGGCTACGCCGACGATGCCTTCCGCGGTGGCGTGAGCCTGAAGAGCAAGGGTCGCAGCCCGAAGATCCGCCGCGGCTGACCCAGCCCGCCCGTCGTACGACAGAGGCCCGGTCCCCCCACGAGGGGACCGGGCCTCTGCCGTGGGACGAGGTGGCTACGTGCCGACCTTGACCGCGACCTTCGTGCCCTCGCGGGTCTCGACCTTGGCGGGGATCGCCTGGGTGAGCACCGTGCCCCTCTTCGACTTCGCTGCCTTCGCCCTCGACACCTTCCCGAGGTCGCAGCCGGCCTTGTCGAGCGCGGCGGTGGCCTTGGCGAGGGTGAGGCCGGTGAGCTTCGGCACGACGCAGTACGTCGCCGGGACGGGCGTGGGCACGTAGACCGGCACCTGGACCTGCACGGGCACCTGCACCGGGGCCGGCGTCACCGGGGTCGGTGCCGGAGCGCAGGCCGCCGCGACGTCGGTGAAGGCCGAGTCGGTGGCGTTGCCGACCATCGTGTTGCCGCACATGTCGTGGACGGCCGCGTTGGTCTTCACGACGCCGACGTTGTTGAGGCTCAGGCTCGAGCCGGACACCCACACCTCCGAGCCGGGGCCGGCGACGAGCGCCTGGTTGGAGGTGCTGATGTGCGAGCCGCTGAGCACGACGCGGGTGTGCTTCCCGTCGGCCGGCTCCGCGGCCACACCGGCGGTGCAGTTGTTCATGGCGTCGACCCGGTTGAGGGTGACGTCGACGAAGACGTCCGAGCTGGAGCCGCTGACGGGAAGGTTGACGGCCCGCTGGAACCCGGAGATCCGGACGTCGTCGAGGCGCACCGACGTCGCGGCGACCACGTTGACCCCGTTGAGTGACGCGCACCCCGGCACGGAGTCGACCCCGGTGATGTCGACGTCACGCAGCACGACCTCGGCGTCCGGGTTGTTGACCACCACGCCGTTGGTGCCGGAGGCCAGCAGTGACGCCTGTGCGCCGGTGCCGTCGATGACGATCGACTTCGTGATCGTGAGGGCGCCGAAGCCCCCGCTGTCGAGGACGCTGATCGTGCCGCCGGCCGCGGTCTTGGAGATCGCGCCCGCGAAGGTCTTGCACGGCGCGGTCCGTGAGCACGGGTTCGCGTCGTCGCCGACTCCAGAGACCCAGGTGCGGGTCGCCTGCGCGTTGGCGGCGGGGGCGGTGAAGGCGATGAGCCCTGTGGAGACGACGGTCAGCACGGCGGCGGCAGCGCCGCGGCGGAGGAGTGAGGTTCGCACCTCCGGACGATGGCACCAGTGGGCGACCCGCGTGGCGGTTTCGGGCCAACTGGCCTCACCGGTCCAGACGCACGACCACCTCGTAGTGGTCGGTGTGCGGGAACATGTCGAGCACCCGGGCCTCCACCGGCCGCAGCGTGTGCATCAGGGCCAGGTCGCGGGCCAGCGACTCCGCGTTGCACGACGAGTAGACGACGTGTCGCACCCCCGAGGCCTCGAGCCACCCGGCGAGGTCAGCGCCGATGCCGCGGCGGGGCGGGTTCACGACGACGAGGTCGGGGACGTCGTCCTGCTCGAGGGCCCACGCCGTGGCGTCGGCCGCCACGAAGGCGGCGCCCGCCACCTGCGCGCTCCGGGCCGAGCGGATCGCCTCGGCCGAGGCCTCGACGCCGACCACCTCGCGCCCCGGGCCCACGAGGTGCAGCGCGAACCCGCCGACTCCGCAGTAGAGGTCCCAGATGCGGGTGACCTCGAGGTCGCCCACCCAGTCGCGCGCCTGCTCGTAGAGGGACTCCGCGACGAAGGTGTTGGTCTGGAAGAACGACTGCGGACCCAGCCACAGCGTCACCCCGGTGGCGAGCCTCATCGGCATGGTCGACTCCGGCGTCAGCACGATCTCGCGCTCGCCCTCGAGGACCGCCTTGTGCTCGGGCTGGATGTTGAGGGTGACCACCCGCAGCCCCGGCACCGCCTCGCGCAGTGCCGGCAGCCGTGAGCGGATCCGCGCCTCGTGCGCGGTCGACCTCAGCACCAGCCGGAGCATCAGCTCGGCGTCGGGGGACTCGGTCAGCAGGACGTGCTTGAGCTCGCCCGCCCTCGCTCGGACGTCGTACGGCGTCAGGGCGGCGTGGCGGATCCACTCGCCGACCCGGTCGAGCGCCGTCGTCAGGCCGGGGGAGTGCAGGCCGCAGTCACGCAGGTCGACGCCGGCCAGGTCGCGGTCGAGGATCCCGAGCGTCGGCGCCCCCACCGTCCCGCCGACCACCATCTTGGCCTTGTTGCGGAAGCCGGCACCCGCACCCGCGACCGTCGGCAGCCAGGTGGGGCAGTCGACGAGCGAGCGCGCGTGCGCCTCCTTGTCGGAGAGCTGGCGGGCCCGCGGGACCTCGAGCAGGCTGCACGACCGGCACTCGAAGGCGTCGAAGTGGTGGCAGCGGAGGCGGCCGTCGACGGTGACGAGGCTCAGCGCAGCCGTCCCATCCACTCCTCGACGTCGGCAGACGTGCGGGGGAGCGAGGCGGAGAGGTTCCGGTGGCCGTCGGCGGTGACGAGGATGTCGTCCTCGATGCGGATGCCGATGCCGCGCAGCTCCTCGGGGACGAGCAGGTCGTCCTCCTGGAAGTAGAGGCCGGGCTCGACGGTCAGCACCATGCCCTCGGTGAGGTCGCCCTTGGGGTAGATGTCGACCGAGGTGCGGCCGCAGTCGTGCACGTCCATGCCGAGCATGTGCGAGGTGCCGTGCAGCGTCCAGCGGGCGTAGACCTTCGACTCGGGGTCGAGCGCCTCCTGGGCGGAGACCGGCAGCAGGTCCATGTCCTCGAGCCCGTGCGCGAGCACCGCCATCGCGGCGTTGTGCGCGGCCAGGAACGGCACCCCCGGACGTACGGCGTCGATGCCGGCCTGCTGCGCGGCCTGGACCAGGTCGTAGAGCTCGCGCTGCAGCGGCGTGAAGGTGCCGTCGACGGGGAGCGTGCGGGTGACGTCGGCGGTGTAGAGGTTGTGGCCCTCGACACCCATGTCGAGCAGCACGAGCTTGCCGGGCTCGATCGAGCCGGTGTTGTCGATCCAGTGCAGCGTCGTCGCGTGCGAGCCGCCGGCGCAGATCGAGTCGTAGCCGATGTCGTTGCCCATCGCGCGGGCGCGGCGGAAGAAGGTGCCCTCGATCCAGCGCTCGCCGAACTCGCGGACCCGGTCCCACTCGCGCACCGAGTCCTCGAAGCCGAGCGCGGTGATGTCGCACGCCTCCTGCAGTTCGCCGACCTCCCAGTCGTCCTTCACCAGGCGCAGCTCGTCGGCGACCCGGGCGAGGTCCTCGTCCGTCGTCAGGTCGCGGGTCTTGCGGTCGTCGTCCCAGGACGGCAGGTCCTTGACGTGGCGCACCTCGATGCCGAGCGAGTCGGAGATCTCCTGCGCGGACGGGCGGCGGCCGGCCCAGAGCTCGCCGTACTGCCGGTCGCGGAAGAACTCGTCCGTGTCGCGCTCGGAGCGCGGACGCGCGTAGAGCACCGACTCGCCGTCCTCGACGACCAGCACGGCGTCGGAGGTCTGGTTGCCGGTGAAGTAGGTGTGCGCGGTGTCGGGGCGGAAGCGGTAGTCGGTGTCGTTGGCGCGCACCTTGTAGGTGCCGGCGGGAAGCACGAGCCGGTCGTCGGGGAAGGCCTCCGCGAGCTTCGCGCGGCGGGCCGCGGCGAGGTCGGCGACGGGGTGCCGGGGCACGTCGAGGGGGCGGTCCCCCAGCCCTCGCGCATGAAGGCGGCGTAGGCCGCGGGCACGGCCGGGTCGTGCGACTCGGTCTTCGGCTGGTCGCCACCGGTGGCGGTCTCGGCGACGGTCTCGGCAGGGGTCTCGGCAGTCGGCTCGCTCACCCGGCCACTGTACGACGCGGCGCGCCGCGGGCGTCACGCGCCAAGGGCGACCTGACGCCCCTCCGATCCGCGTCGTTCACCCGTCGTACGGGATCGATTCACGCACCACCTGTGGCATGCGCCCATGCCGTCCGCGAGATCCGTCCTGACCCTTGCCGCCTCTCTCGCCGTCACCGCCGGGACCCTCGCCGTCACCACGGCGCCGGCCCGGGCGGCGGAGGACCTGCCGGCCCTGCTGGTCACCGAGATCAACGTCGACTCGAGCAACCGCACCGAGGTCGGCGGCAGCTCGGTCGACGCATTCGAGTTCGTCGAGGTGCACAACACGACCGACGCGGCGATCAACCTCACCGATGCCGGCTACTCGGTCGTCTACGCGAGCGGCTCGACGCAGAAGACCCTCACCCACGGTGCGGGCGCCACGGTCCCGGCCCACGGCACGCTCGTGATGTGGCCCCGGCACAGCGGCTTCACCGGGGCCGCCGCCCTCACCGAGCAGGACTTCCGCGACTTCTACACCGGACTCGGCTGGACCGGCTCCTACGACGTCGCCGTCCTCGAGGGCCAGAACGGCCTCAACAACAGCGGCAGCACGCTGTGGCTGCGCCACACCGCCGCCGGCACCACCACCGACGTCGCGCAGGTGAGCTGGGTAGCGACGGAAAAGGGCGTCGACAAGACGGTGGAGTACGCCGCCCCGGCCGACGGCACCGCCGTGCAGAGGGTGCTCGCCACCCAGCAGGACCCGAACCCGGGCGTCGTGCGCGACGAGCAGCTCGACACCACCCCGCCGCCCACTCCGCCGACGGCGCCGGAGCTGTTCGTCTCGGAGGTCCTCCCGGACAACGGCAGCCACACGTTCACCGACGCCGGTGGTGTGCAGCGCACCAGCACGCAGGACAACTTCGAGCTCATCGAGGTCGCCAACACCACGTCGGCCGCGATCGACCTCGCCGACTACTCCCTGGTCTACAACGGCACGGCCACGCTGTCGCTCGCCGCCGGCACGCCCCGGTCCGTCCCTGCCCACGGCACTCTCGTGCTCTGGCTCGACTACCAGACGGGGTCCGCGGACGGCTGGTCGAGCGGCAGCCCGAACTCCTCGCTCTTCACCGACGCCGACTTCCGCAGCCACTACGGGATGCCCGCCGGCACCCCGGTCGGGCACGTGACCGGCCAGGCCGGCCTCGCCAACAGCGGCACCCGCAGCATCGAGCTCCGGACCGCGGCCGGGGCCGTCAGCCGGTCGACGTACGTCGCCGCGAACGACATCGGCCCCGAGCTGTCCGCGCACTACTCCGCACCGGGCGTCGGTGCCATCGAGGCGCCGGTCTTCGCGTCGAAGGCCGCGCCGACCCCCGGCGTGCTCGCGCCCGGCCAGGGCGTCACGCCGCCGGAGGAGACCGGTGTCCCCGCCCAGCCGCCGGCCCCGCCGACCGACCCGTCGCTGAAGGCTCCCGTCCTCCAGGTCACCGAGGTCGCGCCCGACACCGCCAACGCCGGCGGTGGAGACGCCTACGAGTTCGTCGAGGTCTACAACGCCTCCGACGCCCCGGTGCAGTTCCGCGACTTCGTCCTCACCTACCTCTACATCGACGCCAACGCCGTCACGACCAACCAGGCGCTCTGGCCCGCGACGCCGCGCGACGCCGTGATCGACCCGGGCCAGACGCTCGTGCTCTGGGTCAGGAACGGCACCAACGAGGCGCTCGGCCAGGCCGACTTCAACGCGGCCTTCGGTGCCCACCTGACCCTGGGCGAGGACCTGGTCGAGGTGCACACCGCCGGCATGTCCAACGGAGGCCTCCGCGGCATCCGGGTGGCGACCGACACCGGCATCGACACCAGCACGACGTACTACTTCGACGACGCGCAGACCACGCCGACGACGGCGATCCAGTACGCCTGGAACCCGGCCGACTCGCCCGACCACCTGTGGGTGCCGCAGCCGAGGAACGGCACCGTCCAGACGATGACGGGCCTCGCCACGCCGACGCCCGGCTACACCCACCCCGACCAGGTGCCCGCCGGCCTCGTGCGGACGCCCGCCAACGACACCGCGCCGACGATCGACGACCTCACCGGTGGACCGCTGCTCCCGGAGACCGAGGACCTCACGCTCGGCTTCGACGTGCGCGACGACCACCAGGTCCGCACCGCGGAGCTCACCCTCGCCACCGACGTCGGCGACCCGATCGTCCGGTCGCTCCAGTTCGAGTCGCCCGAGCGGTTCGTCTACACCGTCCCGGCCGTCGACCTCTACGGCAAGCAGTGGGTCGACTACACCCTCGAGGTGTCCGACGGCACGCACACCACCACGCTCGGCCCGGTCCGCATCGACCTGTCGGGAGGCCCGCGTCCACCCGTCCGCCTCAACCACGCCGACGGCGACTTCCTCTCCGGCGACGCGCCGATCACCGCGACCACCGACGGCGACCCGGCGGACCTGTCGCTCACCATCGACGACCAGCAGGTCGGTGACGCCGTACCGTCCCTGGAGGCCTCGCCCCGCTTCGCCTTCGAGGCGACCAACACCGACGCCTTCTTCCGCAACGGCGTGAAGATCGGTGACGAGGTGCTGACCGTCTTCGACGAGGGCTACTACGAGCGCACGGTGACGGTCTCCGCCGACGTGCCGCTCGAGAAGGTCGTGCAGGGCCAGCAGGTCACGCTCGGGATCTACGCGGGCACCAAGGCGTGGCCCGACCCCGACCCGAACGAGAACAACGACGACTTCGTCGGCATCGACCCGCGGCTCGCCCTGCCCGACGGCCGCGTGCTGCGACCGGTGTCGTGCGCCAGTGCGGGGGAGGGACAGCAGCCGACGACCCGGGCGTGCCCTGCTCCCGATGCCCGCATCGGCTTCAACGACGCCTCGCTCGTCTACTTCCTCGCCACGTTCGACGTCCCGGCCGACGCCTTCGACTCCGTCCTGCACCAGTGGGACACGACCGCCGTCGCGGACGGCGAGCACACCGTCGCGGCAGCCGCAGGAGCCGGTACGGCGTCGCGCACGCTCGTCGTCGACAACTCGGCGCCGCAGATCACGTCCTCGGTGGCCGACGGCGCGAAGATGCGCGGCTCCTTCGACGTGGACGCCACGGCGACCGACGCGGGCTCCGGCCTCGAGTCGCTCACCGCGACCCTCGACGGCGAGGAGGTCACGCTGCCGCACCCGACGTCCTCGGTCGAGCTCGAACCCGGCGACCACGAGGTCGTGCTGACCGCGGTCGACGTGCTCGGCAACACCCGCACCCGCACGGTCGCCTTCACCACCCCGGAGGAGCAGCCGTCCGCGACCCTCCGGGCGCCGGCGGACGGCGCCGAGGTCCCGTCAGGGGAGGTGGCGCTGCAGGCGACGCCCAGCGACCCCGAGGGCGACGTGCTCGACGTCGAGCTGCGCCGCGGCTTCCACTTCGCCGCGGACGACGAGGCCGTCACCGCGAAGGCGGGCGTCGCCAACGACGCGAGCCGCGTCACGCGCGACGGCGCCGTCCTGCTGACGCAGGAGGAGCTCGCCGCGATCACCACCGAGGACGGGCTCGCGGCGACCACCGCGTCGAAGGACCTGTTCCCCTACCAGCTGTTCACCGTCGACGTGCCCGAGGGCGCGGGCGACGACTTCACCGCCCGCATCCACTGGTCCGGCTCCGCCAACGCCGAGGCACGCGTCGGCCTGCACGTCCTCGACGTCACGGCCGGCGAGTGGGACCAGGTCGACGAGCACCTCACCACGGGCGGCGCGCCGACCGACTTCGACCTCGACGCCCTCGTTCCCGCTGCCGACCACGTGCAGGACGGGAGGATCACCGTCCTGGTGCAGCACTCCGAGGGCTTCACCACGCCCGGCCAGAGCCGGCGCGGCGACCAGGTGGCGCCGTACTCCGGCAAGGGCGTCACGCCCCGCGACCAGTACGACTTCACGGTCGCGTGGGAGTCGGACACGCAGTACTACAACCAGAACCCGGACTTCTACCCGCACCAGCGGGCAATCCACGACTTCCTCGTGGCCCAGCGGTCCAACCTCGACCTGCAGTACCTGATGCACACCGGCGACATCGTCAACGACTGGGACCAGCCGGCCCAGTGGCAGCGCGCCGACGTGGCCTACCGCGACCTCGACGAGGCCGGCATCCCCTACAACGTCCTCGCCGGCAACCACGACGTCGGCCACCACAGCAACGACTACGGCGCCTACGGCCGGTGGTTCGGCGAGGCGCGCTACGCCGGCAACCCCTGGTACGGCGGGTCGCACGAGAACAACCGCGGCAGCTACAACCTGGTCAGCGCCGACGGCATCGACCTGATGGTCGTGACGATGGGCTGGGGCGCCGGTGATCCGCAGATCCGGTGGATGAACCGCGTGATCCGCGAGCACCCCGAGCGCAAGGTGATCATCAACCTGCACGAGTTCATGCTCACCACGGGCGGGCTCGGACCGATCCCGCAGCGGATCATGGACGAGGTCGTGCGGACCAACCCCAACGTCATCGCGGTCGGCTCCGGGCACTACCACGACGCCTACACGCGCACCGACGAGATGGACGACGACGGCGACGGCGTCGCGGACCGCACCGTCTACTCGATGCTCTTCGACTACCAGGGCCTGCCCGAGGGCGGCCTCGGCTACCTCCGGCTGCTCCACTTCGACAACGACGGCGGCCGCATCATCGTCCGCACCTACTCGCCCTCGCTCGACGACTTCGACTCCGACGACCCGTCGCTCGACCAGGTGCACCAGGAGTTCGAGATCCCCTACGCCGCCTCCGGGCTGCAGGCGCGGACCAAGGAGCTGTCGACCGACGAGCTGAGCGTCGACATCCTCACGACGGAGACGATCGAGGCGTACGACGACGTCGCGAGCGGCACCGCACTCGAGGCGACCTGGACCGTCGACCCCGGCGAGCACGGGTGGTACGTCCGGACGGCCGACCCGTACGGCGCCGTCGACCACTCGGTCGTGCACACGTTCACCGCCACCGGGTCGACCGACCCCACGGACCCCCCGACGCCGGAGCCGACCGACCCGCCGACCACCCCTCCGACGACCGAGCCCACGACCCAGCCGACGCCCGTCCCGGGTGCGGTCGTCCCCGGCACCCCGGCGGTCTCGGGCCGGGCCCGCGTGGGCGAGACGCTCACCGTCGACCCGGGGGCGTGGGCCGCCGGGACGTCGCTGGCGTACTCGTGGTCCGCCGACGGCCAGCCGCTGGCGGGGGAGACCGGTCCGACGCTGGTCCTGCGGGCCAGGCACCGGGAGGCGCGGATCAGCGTCACGGTCACGGGCAGCGCGCCGGGCCTCACGCCCGGTGCGGCCACCGCCTCCGCCCGCCGCGACGTGCGCGAGGGCCGGCTCGCGGCGAGCAGGCCGCGCGTCGCCGGCAGGCCTGTCGTCGGCCGGGCGCTGCGGGTGCGGACCGGTGACTGGACCCCCGGCGCGAGGCTGCGGATCGTGTGGCTCGTCGACGGGAGGAAGGTCGGCACGGGCACGCGCCTCGTCGTCCGGCCGGCGCTCCGGGGCGAGCGCATCGCGGTCAGGGTGGTGGG
Organism: Nocardioides exalbidus; assembly: GCF_900105585.1. Taxonomy (NCBI): domain Bacteria; kingdom Bacillati; phylum Actinomycetota; class Actinomycetes; order Propionibacteriales; family Nocardioidaceae; genus Nocardioides; species Nocardioides exalbidus. The sequence continues at coordinate 82,006 of NZ_FNRT01000002.1, read as the reverse complement.
CCGGCTGCGCGGCTACGGGACCGTCACCAGGACCAGCGCGCCGACCCGGGCCGTACGCCGCTCCTGACCCGGCCCACACCCAGGGGTGCGCTCCCGGTCCGTCGACCGGGGGCGCGCACCCCTGCTCCGTTAGGGTTCGGACATGCATCGAGGCCGTCGCGACAGTGTCGCCTTCACCGTCGTGGTGGGCATCCTCGTGCTGCTCGGTGCGCTGGCGATGGCGCTCGTCATCGCGCTGTCCGGTGCGCCGGGATCACTCGCCCTCGCGGCCTTCCTGGCCGCCATCCCCGTCGGCCCGCTCGTCGGCTGCTTCATGTGGCTCGACCGCTACGAGCCCGAGCCCCGCAACCTCCTCGTGGCGGGCCTGCTCTGGGGCGCGTTCGTCGCCACTGCCGCGGCGCTGGTCTTCCAGGGCATCGGCATGGCAGGCGGTGCGAGCGAGCGCGACAGCCTGGCCGTCGTCGCGCCCCTGACGGAGGAGGCGACGAAGGGTGCCTTCCTCCTGCTGCTCCTGTGGTGGCGGCGCCACGAGCTCGACGGGGTCCTCGACGGCATCGTCTACGCCGGCATGGTCGGGATCGGCTTCGCCTACACCGAGAACATCCTCTACCTCGCGGCTGCCTACGACGGCACCAGCGGTCTCGGGCCGGGCGGCACCGAGGCGCTCACCGGCACCTTCATCGTGCGCTGCCTGATCAGCCCCTTCGCGCACCCCTTCTTCACGGTCTTCACCGGCATCGGCGTCGGTCTCGCGATCGCCTCGCGGCACTGGTGGGCGCGGCTGCTCGCACCCCTCGCGGGGTTCGCCATCGCCGCCTTCCTGCACGGCCTGTGGAACTCCTCGACCCTCGACGGCGGCGGCCACTTCTTCGTCGTCTACGGCACGCTCATGTTCCCGGCGTTCCTCGGTGTCGTCGCGTTCGCCGTCTACCGGCGCCGCTCCGAGCGCCCGCTCCTCACGTCCGCGCTCCAGGACGCCGCGGCTCGCGGCCTGCTCCCCGCCACCGACATCCCCTGGCTGGTCGACCTGTCCGCCCGCCGCCAGGCACGGCGGTGGGCGAAGGCCCGGGCCGGGCAGCAGGGCGAGCGGGCGATGCGCGGCTACCAGGCCGCCGCCATCGAGCTCGGCTACCTCCACCACCGCTACCTCCGCGGCACCGCTCCCGACGACTTCTCCGTCCGCGGGCAGGAGCACGTCGACGAGCTCCGGCGGATCCGCCCCTACATCTCCTTCCCCGGACAGGTGGTGCCCACCCGATGAGCGACAACACCGCAATGGTGACCTCGCTGGTCCGCCTGCGCGGCGCCCTGCAGGGCGCGCGCCTGCCGCTCGACCTGCCGGGCGCTGCCGAGCAGCGCGCCAGCCGCGACGAGATGGTCGACCAGCTCGAGGACTACGTCATCCCGCGCCTGATGACCCTCGACGCGCCGCTGCTCGCGGTCGTCGGCGGCTCCACCGGCGCCGGCAAGTCGACGCTGGTGAACTCGCTCGTCGGCACCCGCGTCACCATCCCCGGCGTGCTGCGCCCGACCACGCGCTCGCCCGTCCTGGTGCACCACCCCGACGACGCGAAGTGGTTCGGCCAGGACCGGCTCCTGCCCGAGCTCGAGCGCGTCGACCGCCAGACCAACGACCCCGAGGCGCTCCAGCTGGTGGCCTCCACCGCGATGTCGCCGGGCCTGGCGATCCTCGACGCCCCCGACATCGACTCGGTCGAGGAGCGCAACCGCGTGCTCGCCGCGCAGCTGCTCGCCGCGGCCGACCTCTGGCTGTTCGTCACCTCGGCCGCGCGCTACGCCGACCAGGTGCCGTGGGAGTTCCTCCGCAAGGCCGCCGAGCGCTCGGCGGCGGTCGCGATCGTGCTCGACCGGACCCCGGCCGACGCGGTCGCCACGATCTCCACGCACCTCGCGCGGATGCTCGCCAGCCGCGGCCTCAAGGACTCCCCGCTCTTCAGCGTCGAGGAGGGCGAGGTCTCCGACATGGGGCTGCTGCCCTCCAGCTCGGTGATCGAGATCCGCCAGTGGCTCCAGGCCCTCGCCGAGGACCAGGACGCGCGCCAGGCGGTCGTCCAGCAGACCCTCGACGGCGCCATCCGCACCATGGGTCGTCGTACCCACACCGTCGCCGACGCCGAGACCGAGCAGATCGACGCCGTACGCCGGCTGCGCGACGACGCGAACGCCGCCTACGACCGCGCCGTGACGGCGGTCAGCGAGGCCTCCGCCGACGGCACCCTGCTGCGCGGAGAGGTGCTCGCGCGCTGGCAGGAGTTCGTCGGCACCGGCGAGCTGCTCCGCACGCTCGAGACGAAGGTCGGCTGGATCCGCGACCGCGTCGTCAACGCCGTCAAGGGCAAGCCCCAGCAGGCCGAGCGCGTCACCGTCGCCGTCGAGTCCGGGCTCGAGACGCTGATCCTCGAGCACGCCGAGGCCGCCGCCGAGCGGGCCGAGGCGTCCTGGCGCGGCACCGTGGCTGGCCAGGGCCTGCTCGCCGACGCGGGGGAGGACCTGGGCCGCGCGTCGCGCGACTTCCGCCGCAGGGCCGAGCGCGCGGTCCGCGACTGGCAGGGCGACGTGCTCGAGATGGTGCGGCAGGAGGGCGCCGACAAGCGCTCGACGGCCCGCTTCCTCGCCTTCGGCGTCAACGGCCTGTCCGTCGCCCTGATGGTCGTCGTCTTCGCCCACACGGCCGGCGTCAGCGGCGCCGAGGTCGGCATCGCAGGCGGGTCGGCCGTCCTCGGCCAGAAGCTGCTCGAGGCCGTCTTCGGGGACCAGGCCGTCCGGACCCTGGCCGAGCGTGCCCGGCAGCGCCTCGAGACCCAGTTGGGCGACCTCCTCGACGGGGAGCGGCGGCGCTACACCGACCTCCTCGACAGCCTCGAGGTCGAGCCCGAGTCGCCCGAGCGGATGCGCTCGGCGGCCCGCAAGGTCGACGACCTGCGCTACGCCGCGACCCACCCGGGGGAGCCGGCCCCCAGTCAGCCGGGGCAGGTGTCGGACGATGGTGACCTCGCCCCCTAGGGTTGAGGGTCCACGCACTACCACCGGACCGTGAGGGAGAGATGACGTCGTTGCTCGAAGGGGCCAAGAAGCTGGTCACCAGGAGCTCTGACATCGGCGCCCGCGTCGACGGACTCGAGCGCGCCGCCGCTGCCGCGCGCGGTCGCGTCGACGACGCCGTGGTCGACGACGTCACGACCGTCGCCTCCCGGGCCGCGAGCCGGCTCAAGCTGTCGGCCGACCACACCGTGGTCGCCCTCGCCGGCGCCACCGGCTCCGGCAAGTCCTCCACCTTCAACGCGCTCAGCGGGCTCGAGCTCGCCGCGGTCGGCGTACGCCGTCCCACCACCTCGTGGGCCACGGCCGTCGTGTGGGGCAAGGAGGGCGCCGAGGAGCTGCTCGAGTGGCTCGGCATCCCGGCCCGTCACCAGGTCACCCGTGACTCGATGCTGTCGAAGGCCGACGAGGACGTCGAGATGCGCGGCGTCGTGCTGCTCGACCTCCCCGACCACGACTCCACCGAGGTCTCCCACCACCTCGAGGTCGAGCGACTCGTGCAGCTCGCCGACATGATGGTGTGGGTCCTCGACCCGCAGAAGTACGCCGACGCCGCCATCCACGACCGCTTCCTCAAGCCGCTCGCCGGCCACGCCGACGTGATGCTGGTCGTCCTCAACCACATCGACACCGTGCCGGAGGACCGGCGCGCCACGATGGTGGAGGACGTACGCCGCCTCCTCGAGGCCGACGGCCTGGCCGGGGTCCCGGTGCTTCCGGTCAGCGCTCGCCAGGGCTGGGGGATCGACGAGCTGCGCGGCCTGGTCGCCAAGCGCGTCGCGGAGAAGAAGGTCACCCGCTCGCGCCTCGAGGCCGACGTGAAGTCCGCCGCGCAGCGCCTCCAGGACGCCGCCGGCGCCGGCAAGGTGCCGACGCTGTCGAAGGAGCGGGTCGCCGCGCTCGACGACGCATTCGCCGAGGCGGCCGGCATCCCGACGGTGGTGAAGGCCGTCGGCGACTCGACCCGGATGCGGGCCAACCGCGCCACCGGCTGGCCGGTCACCGCGTGGTTCTCCCGGCTCAAGCCCGACCCCCTCAAGCGACTCCACCTCGACCTCGGCTCGTCCGGCAAGCAGCTCACCGGCGCCGCCCGCACGTCCGTGCCGAAGGCGACCGGTGTGCAGCGCGCGCGCGTCGACACCGAGGTGCGTGCCCTGGCCGACCAGGTGGGCGAGGGCATGGCTCCGTCGTGGGCGAGCGCCGTGCGCGCCGCGTCGGTGTCGCGCCTGCCAGACCTCGGCGACCGCCTCGACCGCGCCGTCGGCCAGACCGACCTCGGCGCCGAGAAGATCCCCGCCTGGGCGGGGCTGGTGCGCGTCCTGCAGTACCTCCTGATCATCTCCGCGATCGTCGGGGCCCTGTGGCTGGGGGTGCTGGCCCTCGGCACCTACGCCCGGGTGCCGGAGCCGCCGACGCCGTCGGTGGGTCCGTTCGCGCTGCCGACGCTGATGCTGGTCGGGGGGATCGTGCTCGGCCTCCTGCTCGCGCTCGTGTGCCGGTGGCTGGTTGCCGCCACGGCGAGGTCTCGCTCGCGCACCGCCGACAAGCGCCTGCGCGACGCCATCTCCGAGGTGTCGGCCGAGATGGTCGTCGCGCCGATCCAGGCCGAGCTCGCGTCCTACACCGAGGTCCGCGAGGGCCTCGCCGTCGCCCTGCGCTGACTCCTGCTCGTCGGTCCCGGTCCTTCGGTGGGCCGATCGTGGGCCGGTAACCGTCCACAGGCGGGTGTTCGCGGCCGTCGTCCACAGGGTCACCGACGGGGGACTGGGAACCGTCGGTCGCGCTGCGGAGCCTTGGGAGCACCGCGGCGGACCCACCGCCGCCCATCCCAGGAGACGCAGCGATGTACGACACCCAGATCACCCTGACCGGCTGGATCGGCGGCGAGGTCACCCACCGCGAGCTCGCCGAGGGCCGCTCGGTCGCGTCCTTCCGCGTCGCGTGCACGCCCACCCACTACCGCGACGGCGCGTGGGTCAAGGGCACCACGTCGTGGCACACCGTCAAGGCGTGGAACCGGCTCGCCCGCCACGTCGCCGACTCGCTCAGCAGCGGCGACCCCGTCGTGGTCCACGGCCGGCTCGTGGCCGACGTGTGGGAGCGCGACGGCAAGCAGCAGACGTCCTACGAGGTGGTCGCCAGCAGCATCGGCCACGACCTCTCGCACGGCACGTCACGCTTCACGAAGCCGGTGGCGCCGGAGGAGCGGGTCGAGGTGCAGGTCGAGGAGCAGCAGGTGGCCGCCTGAGGGCCTTCTGCGACGGGTGAGGCTCCGGCGGCCCGGGACGCCGGAACCTCACGCCTCCCGCACGGTCCGCGCGCGCGGGTGCGATTGTCGGCAGGAGGTCGGTTCCCCGTAGGCTCGCGGGCATGGCTGAGTACGTCTTCACACTGCGCAACGTGCGCAAGGCCCATGGTGACAAGGTCGTCCTCGACAACGTCACCCTCTCCTTCCTCCACGGCGCCAAGATCGGTGTCGTCGGACCCAACGGAGCGGGAAAGTCCACGCTCTTCAAGATCATGGCCGGGCTCGAGCACGCCAACAACGGCGACGCGATCAAGGACCCGGAGGCCACAGTCGGCATGCTCCAGCAGGAGCCGCCGCTGACCGAGGGCAAGACCGTCCTGGAGAACGTCGAGGAGGCCGTGGCCGACCTCAAGGGCAAGATGAAGCGCCTCGAGGACGCCTACATGGAGATGGGCGAGCCCGACGCCGACCAGGACGCCCTCATGCAGGAGACCGGCGACCTCCAGACCGAGCTCGACAACGCCAACGCGTGGGACCTCGACAGCCGTCTCGACCAGGCCATGGACGCGCTGCGCTGCCCGCCGCCGGACGTGCTGGTCGACAACCTCTCCGGTGGTGAGCGCCGCCGCGTTGCCCTCTGCAAGCTGCTGCTCGAGCAGCCCGACCTCCTGCTCCTCGACGAGCCCACCAACCACCTCGACGCCGAGTCGGTCCAGTGGCTCGAGGGCCACCTCAAGACCTACCCGGGTGCCGTCATGGCGATCACCCACGACCGCTACTTCCTCGACAACGTCGCCGAGTGGATCGCCGAGGTCGACCGCGGCCAGATCCACGGCTACGAGGGCAACTACTCGACCTACCTCGAGACCAAGCGCGACCGGCTCAAGGTGGAGGGGCAGAAGGACGCCAAGCGCGCCAAGATGCTCGAGAAGGAGCTGGAGTGGGTCCGCTCCAACGCCAAGGCCCGCCAGACCAAGAGCAGGTCGCGTCTCGCGCGCTACGAGGAGATGGCGGCTGAGGCCGACCGGATGCGCAAGATCGACACCTCCGAGATCAACATCCCCGCCGGCCCCCGGCTCGGTGACATCGTGCTCGAGTCCGAGAAGCTCGAGAAGGGCTTCGAGGGTCGCCTCCTCATGCACGACCTGTCGTTCAAGCTGCCCCGTGCCGGCATCGTCGGCGTGATCGGTCCCAACGGTGTCGGCAAGACCACGCTGTTCCGGATGATCACCGGCCAGGAGGAGCCCGACGCGGGTGAGCTCAAGGTCGGCCAGACCGTGAAGATCTCCTACGTCGACCAGACGCGTGGCGGCATCGACCCCAACAAGAACGTCTGGGAGGTCGTCTCCGACGGCCTGGACTTCATCAAGGTCGCCAACTTCGAGATGAACAGCCGCGCCTACGTCGCGTCGTTCGGCTTCAAGGGCCCCGACCAGCAGAAGAAGGCCGGCGTGCTCTCCGGCGGTGAGCGCAACCGCCTCAACCTCGCGCTGACGCTGAAGATGGGCGGCAACATGCTGCTCCTCGACGAGCCCACCAACGACCTCGACGTGGAGACGCTGTCCTCGCTCGAGGACGCGCTGCTCGACTTCCCCGGGTGCGCCGTGGTCACCTCCCACGACCGGTGGTTCCTCGACCGCGTCGCGACCCACATCCTCGCGTGGGAGGGCGACGACCAGGACCCGGCCAAGTGGTTCTGGTTCGAGGGCAACTTCGCGTCCTACGAGGAGAACAAGGTCGAGCGCCTCGGCATCGACGCTGCGCGCCCCCACCGGGTCACGCACCGCCGCCTGACGCGCGACTGACCGAGCTTCGCACCCGAGTCTCCCGCTTGTCGGCCCGGATCTGGGCCGACAAGCGGGGGAGTCACCGGATATCCGGTGACCGCCCCGGGCTCAGGACTGCCTGATCTCCGACTCCGGGTGGCGGTTGACCAGGTGGTCGGCGACGGCGTCGAAGACCCGGCCGACGGCGGCGAAGTCGGCCTCGGGGACGAGGTCGAGGATGTTGCGCCGCACGCTCTCCACGTGGCACGGAGCGGCGCGCACGAGCAGGTCGTAGCCGGACTCGGTCATGGTGGCGACGACCCCTCGTCCGTCCTCGGGCGTGGTCCCGCGGGTGACGTAGCCGGCCTGCTCCATGCGGGCGACGGTGTGCGTCACGCGGCTGCGCGAGTGCGCCATCGCATCGGCGAGCTGGGCCATCCGCATCGCGCGCCCGGTCCGCTCGGACAGGCGCACGAGCACCTCGTACTCGGTCAGTGACATGCCGAACTCGCGGCGCAGGTCGTCGTCGAGCCGCTCCTCGAGCAGGGTCATGCCCATCATCAGGGCACGCCACGCGTGCTGCTGGCCGTCGTCGAGCCAGCGCGGCTCCCCCTCGGAGGTCATGGAAGGCACCCTAGTGCGGCCGGGCCGTCGAACGGCTCAGGCCGTGCGCTCCAGGATCATCGCCATTCCCTGGCCGCCGCCCACGCACATGGTGATCAGGCCGGTGGACTTGTCGTGCCAGTCGAGGCTGTTGAGCATCGTGTTCTGCAGCCGGGCGCCGGTCATGCCGAAGGGGTGGCCGACGGCGATGGCGCCGCCGTTGACGTTGAGCCGGTCGAGGTCGATGCCGAGGTCCTGGTAGGACGGCACCACCTGGGCGGCGAAGGCCTCGTTGATCTCGACGAGGTCGATGTCGCCGATGCTCATGCCGGCGTGCTTCAGGGCGTTCTTCGTCGCCTCGACCGGGCCCAGGCCCATGATCTCCGGCGAGAGGCCCGAGACCCCGGTGGAGACGATGCGCGCGAGTGGGGTGAGGCCGAGCTCCTTGGCCTTGGTGTCGGACATGACCACGACGGCCGCGGCGCCGTCGTTGAGCGCGCAGCAGTTGCCGGCCGTGACGACGCCGTCGGGGCGGAACACCGGGTCGAGCCCGGCGATGGCGTCGTACGTCACTCCGGCGCGGGGGCCGTCGTCCTTGGTCACGACGGTGCCGTCGGGGGTGGTGACGGGGGTGATCTCGCGCTCCCAGAAGCCGTCGGCGATGGCCTTCTCGGCGAGGTTCTGCGAGCGGACGGCGAACTCGTCGAGCTCCTTGCGGTCGAGGCCGCGCAGGCGGGCGACGTTCTCCGCGGTCTGGCCCATGGCGATGTAGATGTCGGGGAGCAGGCCGTCCTCGCGCGGGTCGTGCCAGTCCTGCCCGCCCTTGGCGTACTCGTCCGTGCGGGCGTTCGCGTCGTCGAAGAGCGGGTTGCGGGTGCCCGGGATGTGGTCGGAGGTGCCCTTGGCGAAGCGGGAGACGGTCTCGACACCGGCGGAGACGAAGATGTCGCCCTCGCCCGCCTTGATCGCGTGGAAGGCCATCCGGGTGGTCTGCACCGACGAGGAGCAGTAGCGGGTGACGGTCGCGCCCGGGACCTCGAGGCCGAGGAGCGTGGTGACGACGCGCGCCATGTTGTTGCCGGACTCCCCACCCGGGAGACCGCAGCCGAGGAGCAGGTCCTCGATGGTGTGCGGGTCGAGCCCGGGGACCTTGTCGAGCGCGGCCTGCACGGCCAGGACGGTGAGGTCGTCGGGGCGGAAGTCCTTCAGCGAGCCCTTGTTGGCCCGGCCGATGGGGGTGCGCGCTGCGGAAACGATCACTGCCTCGGGCATGGAGAACTCCGGTTACTGGTCGGTCACATCTGTCCTCTGCAGCGTAGTCCGGTCTGCCTCGTTCAGGGAGTGTCGGGGTCGCCGCCGAGGCCGGTGAGCAGCTGCTCCACGCTGTCGTCCACGAAGGCGCGTCGTCTCCTCGCCGGCAGCAGCAGCGAGGCCAGGAGCACGCCGTCGAGCGCGGCCACGAGGGTCTCGGCGGCGCCGCCGCCACCCTTGCCCGCGCTGCTGAGCACCTCGCGCACCATGGCGACGAGATCGTCCCGCCACTGGGTGAACCGCTCCGCGAGCCTCGGGTCGCGGGTCGCGGCGACGGTCAGCTCGAGTCGGGCAGCCAGCAGGTCCGGCTGCTCGAGCCACCGGGAGAACAGCTTCGACACCTCGACGACCGCACGCTCGTGGTCGCCGGGGCACGACGCGAGTCGTACGCCGAGGGCCTGCACGTCCGCGGCCAGCCGGTCGGCGACGAAGTCGCCGAGGGAGCCGATGAGCGCCTCTCGTGTGCGGAAGTACGCCGACGAGCTGCCCTCGGCGAGACCCGCCTCGCGGTCGACGGCGCGGTGGGTGAGCCCGCGGTTGCCCTGCTGCGCCAGCACCGTCGTCGCGGCGGCCAGGATCTCGCGGCGCCGCGGGGACAGCTCCTCGGTCGCTGGGCTCACGGCTCTCCTCACGGCTCGGGCGGGCGCGGGGCCCTCGTGACGCAGGACACTACCGATCCGGGTTGCGCTGCTCGGGCAGAGGCGTAGTCTTCTACATACGTAGAAGTTCTTCACCTGTAGAAAGGCCCCGATCATGCAGCTCATCAGCGCCTCCGCCACCATCACCCTCCTGGTCGTCGTCGGCATCGCCGCCCTGGCCGCCATCGCGATGGCCGCCGTCGCGGTCCCGGCCACCCTCCGCGAGACCCGCCGCGACCGCGTCAGCCGCCGCGAGTCGATCCCCACCTACTACGGCCGCCTCCACTTCGCGCACTGATCTCCGCTGAGTGATCCCCGGCTGACCGGGGATCACGAAACCCCCCGATCGCCCCGCTTCTGCGACGATCGGGGCGTGCGCCACCTCTACCGCTGCCCGCTCCGGTGGGCCGACCTCGACCTGCTCGGCCACGTCAACAACGTCACCTACGTCGACTACCTCCAGGAGGCGCGGGTGGACATGTTCCGCACCCACGCCCCCGACAGCCGCAGCGAGGACCTCGCCGAGGGCGTGGTCGTCGTACGCCACGAGGTCACCTACGTCTCCTCGCTCACGTTCGGCTTCGAGCCGGTCTCGATCGAGTGCTGGGTCACCGAGATCCGGGCGGCGAGCTTCACGATGGCCTACGAGGTCTTCGCCGAGGACGGGTCGGGGGAGCGCGCGGTCTACCTGCGTGCCCGCACGGTGCTGACGCCCTACGTCTTCGCCACCGAGCGCCCGCGCCGCCTCCACCCGGAGGAGAAGGAGTCGCTCGGCCGTCTGCTCGAGGCCGACGAGCCGGTGCGCCCCACCGCGGCGCCCGAGCCGGTCGACGTCCCGGGAGGGGCGTACGACGTCCACGTCCGGTTCAGCGACGTCGACGTCTACGGCCACGTCAACAACGTGAAGTACTTCGAGTACTTCCAGGAGGCCAGGATCCAGCTGATGGTCGCCCAGGGTCGCGAGCTCGGCGAGGGGTTCCACCTCGTCGTCGCGCAGACCGACGTCGACTACAGGCGACCGATCCTCTTCCGTCCCGAGCCCTACGACTGCCGCACGTGGGTGTCGCACGTCGGGAGCACGTCGGTCGTCTTCGAGTCGGTCGTGCGAGACGGCGACCAGGTGCTCGCGCGCGCCCGCGTCGTCGGCGTCTGCATGGACAACGAGACCGGTCGCCCGACGCCCGTGCCGGACAGCTTCCGCGCGGCGGCGACGATCCCGGCGGCCGGCTAGACCTCTTCGAGGGTGTTGACCATGAACTGGGCGGCGTGGGTCACGTAGTCCCAGAACCGCTCGTCCTGGTCGGCCGGCAGTGCAGCAGCGTCGAGGCCGGCGCGGAAGTGCACCAGCCAGCGCTCGGCGGCGGCCGGGGTGACACGGAACGGCGCGTGGCGCATCCGCAGGCGCGGGTGCCCGCGGTCGTCGGAGTACGTCGTAGGCCCGCCCCAGTACTGCATGAGGAACAGCGTGAACCGCTCCTCCGCCGGGCCGAGGTCCTCCTCGGGGTACATCGGGCGCAGCAGGTCGTCGCCGGCCACGCCCTCGTAGAAGCGGTGCACGATCGTGCGGATCGTCGCCTCGCCGCCGATCTCGTCGTAGAACGTGTCACTCACGAGACCCATTCTCCCGGCCGCGTGGTCACGCCTTCTCGGTGGGCTCCCCGGAGGCCGCGGACGGGGCGCTCTGCTGCCACGTGACGCGCTGGGCCACCGCGAGGTTGATGCCCTCCGCCTCGAAGCGCGCCTTGACGCGCTCACGCATGGTCCGGGCGATGGCCCACTGCTGCAGCGGGGCCGTCTTGAGGGTCACCCGCATGACGATGCCGTCCACGCCGAGCGACTCCACGCCCCAGACCTCGGGCTCCTCGATGATCTGGCCCTGGAAGTCCTCGTCGTCCCACAGGGAGTGGGCGACCTCCTCGAGCACCTGGCGCACCTTCACCAGGTCCTCGGTGTAGCCGACGGTCACGTCGAGCACGGTGCGGGCCCAGTTCTGGCTCATGTTCCCGACCCGCAGCACCTCGCCGTTGCGGACGTACCAGACCGTGCCGTTGACGTCGCGCAGCCGGGTGACCCGCAGGCTGACGGCCTCGATCGTGCCGGAGGCCTCCCCGAGGTCGACGACGTCGCCCACGCCGTACTGGTCCTCGAAGATCATGAAGATGCCGGACAGGAAGTCCTTCACCAGCGTCTGCGCGCCGAACCCGAGCGCCACGCCCAGGATCCCGGCACCGGCGATGAGCGGGGCGATGTCGTAGCCGAGCTCGGAGATGAACATCAGCGCGATCACGGTGAACACGACACCGGTGACGATGCTCTTGAGCAGCGACCCCATGGTCGCCGCGCGCTGGACTCGGCGGGTGTAGCCGGCGTCCTCACCGAGGTTGAGGTACTCGCCGACCCTGCCGGCCACCTTGCCGCCGGAGATGGCGCGGCTGAGCCGGTCGGGCAGCACGCCCACCTCGGCCTGCTTGACGACGCGGTCGATGACCCGGTGCAGCAGCCACCGGACCAGGAGCCCGATGACGACCAGTCCGACCAGGGCGCTCGGCTTGCCCACGACCCAGTCCGCGACGTTGGCCAGCGGCTGGTTGTCGGTCCTGTCGAGCACCAGGTTGCAGAGCCACTCGTCGCTCGCGCAGGCGGCCATGGTGTCGATCGATGTGGTCCCGCTCCCGGAGACCTCGGTCACAGTCATGATCGGGGTGATGAGGGGGTGAGGCATGCCCGCCAGTATGCAGATAGCCTTCTACCCGTGAGCACGCACGCCACCCGACCCCGCACGTCTCGTCCAGGCCTCCGGCGCCTCTCGATGGCCTCCGTCCTGGCGTCCGCGCCGGCGCTGGCCCTGCTGGCCGCGCCGGCCCATGCCGACGTGCCGAAGGGCTGGGGTGGCGAGGAGGTCCACTACGAGCCCGACGCGCTGCACGCGCTCGGCCTCTACCTCGGTGCGCCCCTCCTGCTCTTCGTCGTGATCGCGGTGCTGATCTACCTCCCGGCCATGATCCGCGGGGAGAAGCTGCTCCCGCACCACGACGCCGTCGACGGCGAGGGCCAGTGGATCGGCGGACCGCGCCAGGGCATCGCCGAGCTCCCGGCGGCCGACGGTGAGGACTCGCGGGCAGGCGGCGCAAGTGGCCGCTGGTGAACCGCTGACCGAGGCCGACCGGCTCGCCCTCGACCGCACCATCCGCATCGCCGAGCAGTCCAGTCGCTTCGAGTTCTCGGTCTACGTCGGCCCGGCTCAGGGTGACGACACCCGTGCCTGGGCCACCCGCCTGCACAACCGCCTCGTCGCGCCCGCGCGCAGCGTGATGGTGATCGTCGATCCCCGCCGACGGGTGATCGAGGTCGTCACCGGCGGCGACGTACGCCGGCACCTCAGCGACGCCGAGGTCGAGCTCGCCGTGCTGGCCATGTCGTCGGAGTTCGCCTCCGGCAACCTGCTCGCCGGCCTCCAGCGCGGCATCACGATGCTCGCCGAGCACGCACGCCCGCAGAACACTTTGCACGCCTAGCCTCTGGCGCTCGCTCCGCTCGCGCGTGCTCGCCGCCCCGGAGGACGTCGTCCTTCCTCCTCGCTCGACCTCCGCTGCCTCGCTGCGCTCGTCACGCTTGCTCGCTCGTCGTCACGACAACGTGGGGCGGCGAGCGCGACGGCTGAAGTGGCGGCAACCCGTCCCGCTCCGCTCGCGCCTTTCGGTGGAGCGCTACCGAACGGTACGGCGCCCGCCACGGCGTGTCGGGGCCCCGACTGTTCGGTAGCGACCCCCAGCCACACGCACGAGCCCCTCCCCGCGATCGCTCGCGGGAAGGGGCTCGTGGTGTCAGTACGTCGCTCAGCCCCTGTCGTGGACCTGGGCTGCGAGAGCGCGGGCGATGTCGGCGCGGGCCTCGCCGATGTAGCGCTGGGCCTGCTTGGGCGCGTTGTTGTCGGCGAGCCACTCGTCGAGGCGGGCGATCGTGGCCTCGGAGCCGAGCGACTTGGGGAAGCCGTACTCGAGGACCGTCGAGGCCTTGTGGAAGCCGAGCACGTCGACCAGCGTCTCGGACGCGGTGAGGAACTTCTCCAGGTAGGGCGCGAGGACGTCGTCCTGGCCGAAGCGGAAGATCGAGAAGGCGATCTCGCGCGCGGTCTCGTTGGGCGTCGACGGGTCGAGGATCGCGTTCCAGGCGGCCTCCTTGGCCTCCGGGGTGGGCTGCGAGGCCCGGGCGGCGGCCGCCTGCTCCTTGCCCGAGATGGTCTTGTCGACCTCGAGCTCGGCGTCGATCTCGGCATCGCCGAAACGACCGGACTTCGCCAGCGCGGTGATGAGCCCCCAGCGCATGTCCTGGTCGATCTCGAGGCCCTCGACCACGAACGAGCCGTCGAGCAGGCCGATGAGCTCGTCCAGGGCCGCGTCGCTGCGCGCGGCAGCGGCGTAGGACCGGGCGAAGGTGAGCTGGTGGTCGCTGCCCGGCTCGGCGGCGAGCAGCAGCTCGCGCAGGCCGGACTCCCACGTGGCCGACAGCTCGTCGCGGTGCGCGGGGTCGGAGTAGAACGCGACGGACAGCGCGGTCGAGGCGGGGATCCGGGTGACGGCCCACGCGTCGGTCTCGGCGCCGATGTTGGCGAGGACGAGGTCGACCCAGTCGCGGGTGCGCATCTCGGCGTCGCGGGTCATGTCCCACGCGGCACCCCAGATGAGGGCCCGGGGGAGGGAGTCGTCGAACGTCGACAGCGACGAGATCGCGGTCGCGAGCGAGCGCTCGTCGAGGCGGATCTTGGCGTAGGCGTGGTCCTCGTCGTTGAGCAGCAGCAGCGCGGGCTGCTGCACGCCGACCAGCTCGGCGACGCCGGTGCTGGCGCCCTCGACGTCGATCTCCACGTAGTCGCGGCGCACGAGGCGGCCGCCCACCTCGTCGTACAGGCCGATGCCGAGGCGGTGGCGGCGCAGGGTCGGCCAGTCCGGGTGGGCCGACTGCTCGACGGAGAACGACGAGTAGGCGCCGTCGGCGTCGAGCTCGAAGCGCGGCGTCAGGGTGTTGACGCCGGCGGTCTGGAGCCACTCCTGGGCCCAGCCCTGGAGCTCGCGGCCCGAGGACTTCTCGAGGGTGGCGAGGAGGTCCTTGAACTCGGGGTTGCCGTACTCCCACTCGCGGAAGTAGGCACGCAGGCCCTCGAGGAACGGGTCGATGCCGACCCACGCGACGAGCTGCTTGAGCACCGAGGCGCCCTTGGCGTAGGTGATCATGTCGAAGTTGACCTCGACCGCGTGGAGGTCGACGTTGTCGGCCGCGATCGGGTGCGTCGAGGGCAGCTGGTCGGCGCGGTAGCCGGTCTGCTTGCGGGCGTTGGCGAAGCCGGTCCAGGCGTCGTCGAACTCAGTGGCGTTGGCCTCGCACCAGTAGCAGGCCCACTCGGCGAACGACTCGTTGAGCCAGAGGTCGTCCCACCACTTCATCGTCACGAGGTCGCCGAACCACATGTGGGCCATCTCGTGGGTGATCACGGAGGCGCGGAACTCGAAGAACGAGCGCGCCTGCCGGCTGCGGGGGAGGTACTCGTCACGCAGCGTCACGCAGCCGGCGTTCTCCATCGCGCCGGCGTTGTACTCGGGGACGTAGAGCTGGTCGTACTTCCCGAAGGGGTAGGGGTAGTCGAACTGCTCCTCGAAGAACGCGAAGCTCTGCTTGGTGAGCTTGACCAGCTCGGCCGTGTCCATGTGCTCCTTGAGCGACTGGCGGCAGTAGTGGCCGAGCGGGATGGTGCCGAACTTGCCCTCGTAGGTGTCGAACTCGCCGTGGTACTCGCCGGCGACGATCGCGGTGATGTAGGTCGACATCTTCTTGGTGGTGGGGAAGTTCCACACCGCGACGCCGTCGCTGACCGGCGTGGGCTCGGGGGTCGCCGCGTTGGAGACGACCACCCAGTCGGCCGGTGCGGTGACGTTGAAGGTGAAGACCGACTTGAGGTCGGGCTGCTCGAAGGTGGTGAAGACGCGGCGGGCGTCGGGCACCTCGAACTGGCTGTAGAGGTAGACGCGGTCGTCGACGGGGTCGACGAACCGGTGCAGGCCCTCGCCCGTGTTGGAGTAGGCGCAGTCGGCGACCACGACGAGCGTGTTGGTCGCCTCGAGGTCGTCGAGCGCGATGCGGCTGTCGGCGTACGCCGTCGCGGGGTCGAGGCTGCGGCCGTTGAGCGTGATCTCGCGGACGCTCGGCGCGACGAGGTCGGCGAACGTGCTCGACCCTGGCTGGCGGCAGGTGAACTCGAGGGTGGTGGTGGAGGCGAAGGTCGACTGGTCGGCGTTCGTGGCGCTCGTGAGGTCCAGGTCGACGGCGTACGACGTCACGTCCAGCAGGGTGGCGCGGGCGGCGGCTTCGTCGCGGGTGAGGTTGGTTCCAGGCATGGGTGGCATCCTGCCACCGGGCCAGTGGAATAGACCCGGCCGGTGGGGGATTGTGGTGGTCATGGCTACCGCTGACCTCTGGTTCGACCCGCTCTGCCCGTTTGCCTGGATCACCTCGCGCTGGATCCGCGAGGTCGAGCAGGTCCGCGACATCGACGTGCAGTGGCACGTGATGTCGCTGGCGTACCTCAACAAGGACAAGGACATCCCCGACGGCTACCGGGAGATGCTCCAGGGCACGGAGAAGCCGGTCCGCGTCGCGATCAAGATCGCGCAGGAGCACGACAACACGACGCTGGGCGACTGGTACACCGCCATCGGCACCCGTCGCCACAACAACGGCGAGGAGCTCTCGAAGGAGACCGTCGCCGCGTCGCTCGCCGACGTCGGCCTGCCCGCCGAGCGGATCGAGGCCTGGGACGACGAGTCGCTCGACGAGGCCGTCGCGAAGAGCCACCACGAGGGCATGGACCCGGTCGGCGACGACGTCGGCACGCCGACGATCCACGTCAACGGCTCGGCGTTCTTCGGCCCGGTGCTCTCGAAGATCCCGCGGGGCGAGGAGGCCGGCGAGCTGTGGGACGGCACCGTGGCCGTCGCGAAGTTCCCGTACTTCTACGAGCTCAAGCGCACCCGCACCGGCGACCTCGACTTCTCCTGAGCGTCCGGTCCCACCTCGTCTGATCACGGGCGCCACCCGGGGAAACCGGGTGGCGCCCGATCACTAGGCTGACCCCATGACACGTGTCCTGTCCGCCGTCGCCTGGCCGTACACCAACGGCCCGCGCCACATCGGCCACGTCGCCGGTTTCGGCGTGCCCTCCGACGTCTTCAGCCGGTTCATGCGGATGGCGGGCCACGACGTGCTGATGGTCAGCGGCACCGACGAGCACGGCACCCCGATCCTGGTCCTGGCCGACAACGAGGGCCTGCCGCCGCGCGAGCTCGTCGACAAGTACAACCAGGTCATCGTCGACGACCTCTGCGGGCTGGGCCTGTCCTACGACCTCTTCACCCGCACCACGACGGGCAACCACTACGCAGTGGTGCAGGAGATGTTCGAGACCTGTCGCCAGAACGGCTACATGGTCGAGGAGACCACCAAGACCGCGATCAGCCCGTCGACCGGGCGCACGCTGCCCGACCGCTACATCGAGGGCACGTGCCCGATCTGCGGCTACAAGGAGGCGCGCGGCGACCAGTGCGACAACTGCGGCAACCAGCTCGACGCGACCGACCTGATCGACCCGAGGTCGAAGATCAACGGCGAGACGCCGGAGTTCCGCGACACCCAGCACTTCTTCCTCGACCTGCCCGCGCTGGCCGAGGCGCTCGGGGAGTGGCTCGACCAGCGCGAGGCCACCGGCCTCTGGCGGCCCAACGTCATCCGGTTCAGCCAGAACATCCTCAAGGAGATCCGGCCGCGGGCGATGACGCGCGACATCGACTGGGGCATCCCGGTGCCGGGCTGGGAGGACCAGCCGACCAAGCGCCTCTACGTCTGGTTCGACGCCGTCATCGGCTACCTCTCGGCCTCGATCGAGTGGGCGCGACGGCTGGGTGAGCCCGACAAGTGGCGCGAGTGGTGGAACGACGCGGACGCCGAGTCCTACTACTTCATGGGCAAGGACAACATCGTCTTCCACTCCCAGATCTGGCCTGCCGAGCTGCTGGCCTACAACGGGGCGGGCGACAAGGGCGGCGAGCCCGGCACCTTCGGCGTGCTCAACCTGCCCACCGAGGTCGTCTCGAGCGAGTTCCTCACCTTCGGCGACTCGCAGTTCTCCACCAGCCGCGGCAACGTGATCTACGTCGGCGACTTCCTCGCCCGCTACGGCGCCGACGCGCTGCGCTACTACATCTGCGCCGCCGGCCCGGAGACCTCGGACGCCGCCTTCACGTGGGCCGACTTCGTCACCCGCAACAACTCCGAGCTCGTCGCCGGCTGGGGCAACCTGGTCAACCGCACGGCCACGATGATCGCCAAGAACTTCGGAGAGATCCCGGTGGCCGGCCCGCTCGAGGAGGTCGACGAGCAGGTGCTCGGCACCGTCCGCGACGGCTTCGCAGGAGTCGGCGACCTCATCGAGAAGCACCGGCTCCGCGCGGCGATCGCCGAGGCGATGCGCGTGGTGGGCGAGGTGAACAAGTACCTCACGGTCACCGAGCCCTACAAGATGAAGGACGAGTCGCAGCGCGAGCGGCTCGGCACGGTGCTGCACGTCGCCGCCCAGTGCGTGAGCGACTGCAACACCCTGCTCTCGCCGTTCCTGCCCCATGCCGCCAATAAGGTCCACACGACCCTGGGCGGCGAGGGCGAGCTCATGCCGATGCCGCGCATCGAGCAGGTCGAGGAGCTCGAGCCGGACAACGGCGCCGGGCACACGTCGTACTCGGTCATCACCGGCGACTACGCGGGCACCCCGGCCTGGGAGTCACGCCCGATCCTGGTCGGGTCGAAGGTCGACAAGCCGACGCCCGTCTTCACCAAGCTGGACCCGTCCATCATCGAGGAGGAGCTGTCGCGATGACTGCCGACATGTACCTGCCCCACTTCGTCGTGAAGCAGAAGCTCACGATGATGATCAACCGCTACGAGGTCTCCGAGTCCGACGCGGTCGGCAACCCGACCCGGCTGATGGCGCTGGCCGAGCAGAAGCGGATGGCGTTCAAGGAGCAGGTGACCTTCTTCTCCGACACCGGCAAGTCGCGCCCGGTGTTCGGCTTCAAGGCGCGCCGCAAGCTCGACCTCAACGCCGGCTACGACATCACCGACGAGCAGGGCGCCCAGATCGGCTACTTCAAGAAGGACTTCGGCGCCTCGCTGCTCCGCTCGACCTTCCACGTCGAGGGCCCGGGCTTCGCCGGCACCGGTCAGGAGCGCAACCAGCTGGTCGCGATCCTGCGGCGCTTCACCGACCTGCCTTTCCTGCCCGTGCACTTCGACTTCCTCGACCCCGAGGGCAAGCCGCTCTTCTCGGTCGAGCGGAAGATGTCGATCGGCGACCGCTACCGGGTCACCGTGCCCGACCAGCGGGTCGACTTCCGCGTCGCCGCGGCGATCGCCGTCGGGCTCGACGCCCTCATGTCGCGGTGATGTACCCCGAGGTACGACGAGCGGTCGAGGCGGAGCAGGCGTCCGGTCTCGACCTGCGCGCGCCCGGCTTCGACCTCGCCGCGCACCGCGAGGAGGTCCGGCTCGCCAACCTCGCCCAGCCCCGTGAGGACGTCGCGGCGGTCGAGGAGGTCGACGCTGACGGCGTCCGGTGCCGGCTCTACACGCCCGCCGACGCACTGCCCGGCCTGGTCGTGCACGCCCACGGCGGTGGCTTCGTGCTCAACGACATCGACGTGCACGACGCGATCTGCCGCCGGTTCGCCAACCGCGTGCGCCGCCCGGTGCTGAGCGTGGACTACCGCCGCCCGCCCGAGGCGAAGTTCCCCGCCGCCCCCGACGACCTGGACACCGTCGTCGCGTGGCTGCGGCGCGAGGGACCCGCAGGCCCGTACGCCGCCCACGGCGACTCCGCGGGCGGCAACCTGGCGCTGGTGGCCGCGCTGCGAAACCCCGGCTTCTTCGACGTGCTGGCGCTCGTCTACCCGTTCCTCGACCCGCGCAACGGCTTCCCGTCGTGGGAGCTCGGCGCCGCCAACGGCTTCGACCCGTCCGAGGCCACCTGGTACTGGGAGCACTACGCCCGCACCGAGGCCGACTACGACGACCCCGACCTCGCGCCGCTGCTCTCCGACCGGCTCGGCACCCTGCCGCCGACGTTCGTGGCTACCGCCGAGGCCGACCCGCTGCGCGACGAGGGCGAGGAGCTGGCCCGCCGGATCGTCGAGACCGGCGTCGAGACCGTCGGCATCCGGTGCCTCGGGCAGACGCACGGCTTCTGGCGCCACGCCGCCTTCACCGCCTCCGAGCCGCTGGTGCGGTCGGTGGCCGGCTACCTCGACCAGCACCTGTCCTGACGCTCTGGGAGACTCCTGACATGCGCGTTCACCTGGGATCCGACCACGCCGGCCTCGAGCTCAAGGACCACCTCACCACCTGGCTGGTCGACCACGACTACGAGGTCGTCGACCACGGCCCGTTCGTCTTCGACGCCCTCGACGACTACCCCGTCTTCTGCCTGCGCGCGGGGGAGGGCGTGGCCGCCGACCGTGCCGAGGGCCTCGACAGCCTCGGCGTCGTCATCGGCGGCTCGGGCAACGGCGAGCAGATGGCCGCCAACAAGGTCACAGGCATCCGCTGCGCGCTGGTCTGGTCGGAGGAGACCGCCGTCCTGGCCCGCGAGCACAACGACGCCAACGTGGTCTCGGTCGGCGGCCGGATGCACTCGGTCGACGACATGACCCGCTTCGTCGAAGTCTTCCTCGCCACGCCGTTCTCCGGGGACGAGCGCCACGTCCGTCGCATCGGCCAGCTCACGACCTACGACGAGACGCGCGAGCTCCCGCCGCTGCCGGCGTCGGCGCTGCAGGGGTCGGTCGAGGGCGGTACGGCCGGGGATGCCTGAGGGCCACACCCTCCGCAAGCTGGCCGACGACCTCACGGCGGCGTTCGCGGGCCGCACGGTCCGGGTGACCTCGCCGCAGGGCCGGTTCGCGGCCGACGCGGAGCAGGTCGACGGCTCGCGCCTCCTCGGCGCCGACTCGGCGGGCAAGCACCTCTTCGTCGAGCTCGAGAGCGAGCGGTGGATCCACGTGCACCTCGGGCTGATCGGCCAGTTCGACGTGCATGAGCACGCCTCCGAGGTGCCCCAGCCGGTGGGTGCGGTCCGGCTGCGGCTGGTCAGCGTCGACGACGACCCGCGCGGGACGTCGTACGCCGATCTGCGCGGCGCCATCGTGTGCGACCTCATCGGCGCGACCAGGCGCGGCCAGGTGCTGGGCAAGCTCGGCCCCGACCCGCTGCGGCACGACGCCGATCCCGACCTCGCCTGGCGGCGCATCTCGCGAAGCCACCGCCCGATCGGCGACCTGCTCATGGACCAGGCGGTGCTCGCCGGCGTCGGCAACGTCTACCGTGCCGAGGTGCTGTTCCGGCACCGCATCCATCCGCTGCGCCCCGGCACCACCCTGCGCGTGGGCCAGTGGCGCGCGATGTGGGACGACCTCGTCGAGCTGATGGCCGAGGGCGTGCGCACCGGCCGCATCGACACCGTCCGCCCCGAGCACACGCCCGAGGCGATGGGCCGCGACCCCCGCAAGGACGACCACGGCGGCGAGGTCTACGTCTACCGCCGCACGTCGATGCCCTGCCTGGTCTGCGGGTCCGTCATCAAGACTGGGGAACTGGTGGGGCGCAACATCTTCTGGTGCCCGCGGTGTCAGCCGAAATTCCGCTCCCGGGCCGTACGATCTGGCTCAACGTCCGGGACCTAGGGAGGGAGCTCGGCGATGAGTTCTTCCCTGGAACGCCACCCGAGCGCACTGGCGCGGGCCTTCGACCGCGTCTCGTCGCGCCTCGTGCCGAGGGGCTCGCGCATCGCCACGGTCCTCGTCGTGGTCACCGTGCTCGTCGGCGTCGCGATCTGGCAGGTGCCCGACTTCGTGCCGCTGGTCAGCCTGCTGCTCCCGCTCGTGGTCTCCAGCCTCCTGCTCGGTCCACGCCAGCTGCAGTGGTTCGTGGTGTTCGTGCTGCTGGTGCTGGCGCTGGTGGTGACGTCCCAGGATCCCGGTCCCCGCGTGATCAGCGCCGTCGTCATCATGTTCGCGATCGGGCTCATGTTCCTGGTGTCGTCGTTCCGACGCGCGCGGCTCGGCGTCGCCGGGATGCAGGGCGAGATGATGTTCGTCGACCTGCGTGACCGGATCCTGCGCCAGGGCGGCATCCCCGAGCTGCCGAACCAGTGGTACGTCGACGCCGAGCTCCGCTCCGCCGGGGGGACGCCGTTCGCCGGTGACTTCGTGGTCGCCACGGAGGTCGACGGGCGGCTCGAGGTCGTCGTGGTCGACGTGTCCGGCAAGGGCCAGGCGGCCGGCACGCGGGCGCTGCTGCTCTCGGGTGCGATCGGCGGCCTGCTCAGCGCGCTGCCGCCGGCGGAGTTCCTCCCCGCCGCCAACACCTTCCTGATCCGCCAGGACTGGGACGAGGGCTTCGCCACCGCGGTCCACCTCTCGCTCGACCTCGCGACCGGCCGCTACGACCTCCGCACCGCCGGGCACCCGCCGGCCGCCGCGCTGCACGCCGGGTCCGGCCGCTGGGAGGTGGTCGAGACCGAGGGCCCGATCCTGGGGCTGATCGACGACGTGGTCTACGAGGGCGTCTCGGGCCAGATGCTGCCCGGCGACGCGCTGCTGCTCTACACAGACGGCATGGTCGAGACCCGCACGCGCGACATCGGGCTCGGCATCGACCGGATGCTCGGCCAGGCCGAGCGGTTGCTGCGCGGCGGGTTCGAGGGTGGGGCCACGCGACTCATCGAGGCGCTCGGCTCGCGCAACGACGACCGCGCCCTGCTGCTGGTTCACAGGCGATGACGCGCGTGTGGCACCATGACTCCCGCACCGGCGGTCAACGGCCGACCGGGGCGCGCGGATGTAGCTCAATGGTAGAGCCCCAGTCTTCCAAACTGGCTACGCGGGTTCGATTCCCGTCATCCGCTCCAAGCAGGCTCCTGGGCCCCGTTTCCGGGGCTCTCCGGGCCCGTTTGGCGGGGCGTAGCGTAGTGGCTAGCGCGCCTGCTTTGGGAGCAGGAGACCGCAGGTTCGAGTCCTGTCGCCCCGACATGGACGTCCGTGCCACGCCGCTCGTGCGCTGCCTGCGCGCACTGCTGCTGGCTGCGGTCGTCGTCGCCGCCGGGTCGCTCGCGCACCTTACCGCCGCCGGCCGGATGCCGGACTGGCCCGGCCTCGTGGCGCTCTACGCCGTCGTGGCCGCCGCCTGCGCCCTGGCGCTGGGGCGCGAGGCGTCCGCACCCCGGCTCGTCGCCCTCACCGTCGGCGGCCAGCTGGTCGTGCACGGTGCGCTGTCCGGGATGGCCGGCCACGACCCCGGCCAGATGTCGCAGGCGATGGCCCACGGCCCGCACGGCGGGATGGTCCACCCGGGCTCCACGTCCTTCCTCCCCGAGTGGCTGTCCCACGGCGTCGAGGACATGCTCGCCCACCCGTTCATGGCCGTCCTGCACGTGCTCGCCGCGACGACGGTCGGGCTCTGGCTGGCCGTGGGGGAGCGCGCCCTCTTCTCGCTCGTCCGGCTGGCCCGCTGCGGCGCCCGCGCGGCTCTCGCGCGGGCCGCGGGGGCGCTCGGCCTGCTCCCCGTCGTGCTGCGCGGCGTGCCCCGCCTCGTCGGCGTACGACGCCGGCTGGTCGATCCCCTTCCGCTCCTCCCGGTCTGGTCGCGCGGTCCCGCGCGCCGTGGACCACCCCCGGTGCTCCTGCCTCGCTGAGCCCGTCCGCCCGCCCGCACACGGCCCCGGACCCCTCGGTGAGCGCTGCCATCCGCCGCTCCGGGCGACCTTGCGTCGCGCCGGTGCGGTGACACGTCTCTGTGCGAGGAGCACCCATGACCACCCTCCAGCGTGTGCGGACCGCCGCCGCGCGACCCCGGACGACCCCGTCCGGCCTCTTCCGCGCCTTCTGGCGCTGGCACTTCTACGCGTCCTTCGTCGTCGTCCCGGTCTTCGCGGTCCTGGCCGTGACGGGACTGATCTACCTGCTGCGGTTCCAGCTCGAGCCGCTGATGCACCCCGACCTCATGAAGGCCGAGGCGCCGGCCGGGCAGCAGCTGGGCTACGTGCTGTCCGACCAGCTCGACCTCGTCGAGGCGGCCTACCCCGACGACGAGGTCGGGCTGATCCGCGAGGGCCGCGGCCCCGACGACACGACCGCGTTCGCCGTCACCAAGGACGACGGCACCACGGTCGACGTCTTCGTCGACCCGTGGCGCGGCAAGGTCCTCGGCGAGCTCGACCCGGACACCACCCTGTCCGGGTACGCCATCCGGCTCCACGCCGACCTGATGGGCGGCGTGCTCGGCGACCGCCTCATCGAGATCGCGGTCTGCTGGGCGATCGTCATGTCGCTCACCGGGTACTACCTGTTCTTCGCCGGGCGCAGGGCGCGGCTGCGACGGCGTACGAAGAAGGCCCCCGGCGCGAAGCTGCGCAGCCGGCACGCCCTCATCGGCTCCGTCGCCGGGGTCGGGCTGCTGGCGATGGTCGTCACCGGTCTGCCGTGGACCGGGTTCTGGGGCGCCAAGGTCCAGGAGCTCGCGACCTCGCAGGGCTCGTCGCTGTGGAGCCTCGACCACGGCGCGCAGTCGAAGCCGGGTTCGCGGCTCGACGAGTCGCTCCCGCACAGCCACGCGGTGCGCGAGGTGCCGTGGGCGCAGGGCGCGACCGAGGTGCCGTCGTCCGACCCGGACGGCGCGGGAGGTGAGGGGATGGAGTCGGTCGCCAACGTCGACACCGCCGTGGTCGTCGCCGAGCGGGAGGGGCTGACCCACCCGATGACGGTCGTGCTGCCGAGCGGCGAGGACGGCGTCTTCTCCGTCATCGGCGACGCGTTCCACGACCCGAGCCGGGAGCGGACGGTCCACGTCGACCAGTTCTCCGGCGAGGTGCGCTCGCAGTACGGCTTCGGCGACTACCCGCTCGCCGCGAAGGCCGTCGCGCAGGGGATCGGCTTCCACGAGGGCCGCAGCCTCGGGCTCGTCACCTTCTGGTTCGCCCTCCTCTTCTGCGTCGCCGTGCTGGTGATGTGCGTGACCGGCCCGCTCATGTGGTGGCGGCGACGCCCGGCACGCAGCGGGTCGGTCGGGGCGCCCCGCGGCAGGTTGCCGATCCGGGCCACCTGGTGGCTCGCCGGGGCGCTGGTCGTGCTCGGCGTCGTGCTGCCGATGTTCGGTGTCACCCTGCTCGCGGTGCTGCTGCTCGACCAGCTCGTGCTGCGCCGGGTGCCACGCCTGAGGGCGGCGTTCGACACGGTCGACTGACACCGCCAGCCACACCCGTTCCGGGGCTCGGTCCGACGGTGTGGGCGTGATTCGGCCAGCGCCCACACCGTCGATAGACTGACGAGGTTTGCAGCCGCGTGCAGCACCCCATGCCGCAGCACCCATTGACGACATGCACCAGGAGACATTTGTGAAGAGCGCCGTCGAGACCTTGAGCCCGACCCGGGCCAAGCTGACCGTCGAGGTGCCCTTCGAGGAGCTCAAGCCGAGCCTCGACGCGGCGTACCAGAAGATCGCGAAGCAGATCAACGTCCCCGGCTTCCGCCGCGGCAAGGTCCCGCCGGCGGTCATCGACCGCCAGGTCGGCCGCGGACCGGTCCTGGACGAGGCGATCAACGCCGTCGTCCCCCAGCAGTACATGGCCGCGCTCCAGGAGCACGACCTCGAGCCGCTGGCGCAGCCCGACATCGAGGTGACCAAGCTCGAGGACAACGACGTGCTCGAGTTCACCGCCGAGGTCGACGTGAAGCCCGACTTCGAGCTCCCCTCCTACGACGGCATCGAGGCCAGCGTCGAGGACATCGAGATCACCGACGGTGACGTCGACGAGCAGGTCGAGGCCCTGCGCGAGCGCTTCGGCACCCTCGCCCCGGTCGAGCGCGCTGCCGCCACCGACGACTTCGTGACCATCGACCTCGTGGCTGCCAAGGACGGCGAGACCGTCGAGGGCGGCGAGGTCACCGGCATGTCCTACAAGGTCGGCCGCGGCGGCATGATCGACGGCCTCGACGAGGCCCTGGTCGGCCTCTCGGCCGGCGAGGACAAGACCTTCGACTCCGAGCTCGTCGGCGGCGACCTGGTCGGCGAGCCGGTCCAGGTGACGGTCAAGGTGACCGCCGTCCAGGAGCAGCAGCTGCCCGAGTACGACGACGAGTTCGCGCAGCTCGCCTCCGAGTTCGACACCGCCGAGGAGCTCACCGCCGACGTGCGCGAGCGCCTCGGTCGCGGCAAGCGCCTCGAGCAGGCCGCCGCCGCGCGTGACGCCGTGCTCGAGGCCCTCCTCGAGAAGGTCACCATCCCGCTGCCCGAGGTGATGGTCACCGACGAGCTCAACGCCCGCCGCCAGAACGTCGAGCAGCAGCTCATGATGGCCGGCATCACCATGGAGAAGTACCTCGAGGACGAGGGCCAGACCCAGGAAGAGTTCGAGGCCGACCTCGAGCGCCGCGTCCGCGACGCCGTCGCCGCGCAGTTCATCCTCGACAAGATCGCGAAGAAGGAGGAGTTCGCCCTCGACCAGAGCGAGCTCTCCGAGCACCTCGTGCGCCGCGCCCAGCAGTCCGGCCAGGACCCGCAGGAGTTCGCGAACCACATGTTCGAGCACAACCACATCCCCGAGCTCGTGCAGGAGATCATGCGCGGCAAGGCCCTCGCCACGATCGTCGAGGCGGCGACCGTCAAGGACGCCTCGGGCAACGTGGTCGAGCTGAAGAACCTGCGCCCGGACGGCACCATCGGTGAGCCCGAGGCCGAGGTCACCGAGGAGGCGGCCGACGAGGCCGCCGACGAGGAGAAGGCCGACGCCTGATCGGCTCGTAGCGGCACGGACGGCGCCCACCCTGCGGGGTGGGCGCCGTCCGTCATTTCACGCTCGTGGACGCCGGTCCAGACCTCGTGCCCGCACCACTGACAACGCCCTGTCGCCGCTGGCAATCTCTCGGCGGGAAGTGACTCGGAGCGGACTGTCGTGGGGGTTGTCGTGGGATCTGTGGCTGGGGTGCGCGCGCGTGCGCGCCGGATGTTCGTGCGCGCCGTGGGTGCGGTCATGGTCGCGACCGGCCTGGTGGCCGTCGTGCCGACCGGACCGGCCGGTGCCGCCGAGTGGTGGGAGGGCTCCCAGACGGCGAACTGGTACGACGGGCAGGTCAGCTACAGCTCGGTGCTGAACTGCTTCTCGGTCATCCAGGGCAGCCCGGCCTACGAGAACGGCGTCGGTGCCTACATCGGCTACCTCGCCGACCCCGACAACGCGACCGGGCCGAAACCGGTCGTCAACGACAAGACCTGGATCCGCTACCGCGTCTACGGCATGGGCAACCCGTGCTCCGGCGGCAGCTACTTCCGCCCGAAGTTCTACCTCCCGGTCGGCTGGTCGTGGGACACCTCGCGCCAGATCGCGTGCGCGTACGACGGTTCCGGCGGCTCCGCCCCGCAGGCCAACTGCCCGGGCTGGTCCAACATGGACGCCTCCCACGCCTACTGGAACAACGGCTCGGGCTCGGGCGGCAACCTCTGGGGTGTCGCACAGGGCCACTACTGGGAGTTCCAGTTCCCGGTGAAGGTCGGTCCGAACGCCCAGTCCGGTGTCGTCCTCGACGCCCACCTCGACGTCGCCGACGGCAACTTCAACCCGCAGATGCTGCTGCGGACCAACAACGTCTACGTCTTCAACGGCACGCCGGGCGCCAACAACGTCGGCGTGATGTACGACCAGCCGTCGTCGTACGACCAGGCGACGCTGCCCTTCGCCCCCGGCGGGCCGACGAGGTACGGGATGCTCTCCGCCTTCCAGGCGGTCATCGGAGGCCGGGCCGGATCGGCGAAGTTCGAGATCAGCACCAACCCGGGCATGACGCCCGTCCTGGGGTCGGAGTCGTTCAGCTTCCCCAGCGGTCAGTTCCCGGGGTCGGCCAAGGCCATGACGGACTGGGCGGATGCCGGCGTCGCGCTCCAGCCGGGCGTCACCTACTACTGGCGCGGCAGCATCATCCCGACCAGCGGGTCAGCCGCGGTCGGTGAGGTCCAGTCGTTCACACTGAAGCCGGGCGGCGGTGTCGACGCCACGTCCCTCGGTGCGACGAACTCCGGTGGCGGTGTGGGCACCGGTTCCGGTGGAGTCCCCGGCGGCGTGATCACCCCGGTCCCGCAGCCCACGCCGCCCTCCCCGAACCCGCCGGTGGCTCCGAGCGCCACGCCGTCGGTCCCGAGGACCGCGACGGCCAAGAAGGGCGTCGTCGTCACCCTGACCTGCACGGGTGCGTGCTCGGCGAAGGCGTCGGCGACGGTGACGAAGAAGCTGGGCAAGAAGCTCGGCACGACCACGCTCGGCTCGGCGAGGGGGTCCCTCGGGGCCGCCGGCTCGACGACCCTCACGATCAAGCTGTCGAAGAAGCTGCGCGCCAGGCTGAAGAAGGTGGGCTCGGTCAAGGCGACGGTGAAGGTCACCACCACCGTCGCCGGGACGTCCACGACCACGACCGCGAAGGTGACGATCAAGGGCTGATCCGCGCCCGGTCCGCGCCTCGCTCGGTCGTGAGTCTCCAGGAGACTCAGGGCCGAGCGCGCCGCTCAGGTCGGCGCAGGTCGGCTCAGGTCGGCTCGGTGTCCGCGAGGACGTCGAGCGCGTAGCGGGCGATGCCCGCGCGCTGGCGGGCCATCTCCTCGTCGCCGAGGTCGAGGGGGAGGCTCGGCAGCCCGTTGAACAGCATGAGGCTGACGGCGTGGGCCCGCCGGACCTCGGCCGGGGGGACGTCGAGCCCCTCGTCGGCGAGCCCGGCGGCGTACGACTCGACGCAGGCCGCGGCGCGCCCGGGCAGGTCGGCGACGTCCTGGCGGCCGAGCTGGATGTCGCCGACGAGCAGCTGGGACAGGTCGAAGCCGACGGGCTGGGGACGCCAGAAGCCGAAGTCGATCAGCGTGAAGCCGGGGTCGCCCTCGCGGCGCAGCAGGTTGTTCGGGCATGCGTCGCCGTGCGAGGTCAGGTGGCGTGAGGAGGCGAACTCGTGGGCGAGCGCGTCGAGGCGATGCGCGGTCGCCGTCAGGCCGTCGCGCAGCTCGCCGAAATGGGTGGCGATCGCCGGGTGCCGCCACGTGCCGTCGTCGTGCAGGCCGGGCAGGACGGTGAAGGCCAGCCGTCCGGCGACGAAGTTCTCGATGTGCCAGGGCTGCGGGTCGATCGCCCCGAGCGGCTCGACCGCGGCGCTGGCCGAGAGCCGTCCGAGCAGGTGGGCGGCGCGGACGCTGTCGTCGTACGTCCAGGGCACGGGGTCGCACTCGACCGCCTCGATCCACACGACGGCGGTGTCGTCGGGGTGCTCGACGACGCGCAGCCCGCGCGGCATGGTGAGCCCGTCGGGGAGTCGGGCGGCCAGGTCGGAGGCGTAGAGCAGGGGCTCGGCCCGCCACGGCACGGAGGCGGCCGCCCACTCGCTGATCTCCACGGGGACGTGGACGAACTCGGGGGCGTGGCGCCAGCTGTGCACGCGCTTGACGAAGAGCGTGAAGGGCCGGGGCCCGTCGCCGGCGTCGGCGTGTCCGCGCACCCAGGTGCGCGCGCCGGTGAGGATGGACGGCACGTCGTAGGCCACGCGCTCGGCGCAGGAGTCGAGCAGCGTCACCGACCCGACGCCCCAGAGGTCGGCGACCATCGACTCGAGCTCGGCGTCGGTGACGTCGTCGTCCCCCAGCAGCTCACGCCGCGCCGCGCCCGGCGGAGGTGCGAAAGTTGCTTTCATGATCCGAAAAGGTAAGTTGCTTTCATGACTGGTGTCAAGAGGCTCCCGGCCGCCGAGCCGCACCTTCCGATGCTGATGGGCATGGTCTTCGACCAGCTCCGCGCTCGGCTCGCCGAGGACGCCCCCGAGCTGCGCCCCTCGCAGCTGCGGGTGCTGGAGTGGCTGCCGCCGGAGGGCATCACCATCAGCGAGCTCGCCGAGTGCGTCGACATGACCACCCAGGGTTGCGGCCAGTTCGTGCGCCAGCTCGCCGCGCTCGGGATGGCCGAGGTCACGGTCGCCGAGCACGACGCGCGCGCCAAGGTCGTACGCCTCACGGCGGCGGGGCAGCAGGCGCTGGACCGGTCGAACGCCGTGCTCGCCGCCTGCGACGAGGCGTGGGTCGCGCGGGTCGGGGTCGAGCGCTACCGGGTGTTCCGCGAGGTGCTCGAGCAGGTCGCCCTCGGCTGAGCCGCGACCCGGCGGCAGCGGTCGTACGCCGACTCGTCCCGCTCCCGCCCGCGAATCCGCTGTGGGCGAACAGGGTGGGTTTGCGCGTGGATGTGTCCGACCTTCCGGCTAGTGTCGCCAGCGTGAACCAGAACTCCAGCCCAGCCCTCTCGCCCGAGATGAACGGCGCCGGTGGGATGTATGGCCTCGACGACCACATCTACCAGCGCCTCCTCCGTGAGCGCATCGTCTTCCTCGGCTCGGAGGTGCGCGACCAGAACGCCAACGCGATCTGCGCCCAGCTCCTGCTGCTCTCCGCCGAGGACCCGGAGGCCGACATCTTCCTCCACATCAACAGCCCCGGTGGCTCCGTGGACGCCGGCATGGCGATCTACGACACGATGAACTACATCCCCAACGACGTGGCGACCGTCGGCATGGGCCTGGCGGCCTCGATGGGCCAGTTCCTGCTCTGCGCCGGCACGAAGGGCAAGCGCTACGCCCTGCCCCACGCGCGGATCATGATGCACCAGCCCTCGTCCGGCATGGGCGGCTCCGCCTCCGACATCAAGATCCAGGCGCAGCAGTCGCTGCACATCAAGAAGGTGCTGCTCGACCTCATCGCCGAGCACACCGGCCAGACGGTCGAGCAGGTCGTGACCGACGCCGACCGCGACCGCTGGTTCACCGCCGACCAGGCCCTCGAGTACGGCCTGGTCGACAAGGTCATCACGAGCGCCCGCGAGGCCGCTGACGAAGGTCGCCCGGCCCGACAGGCCGGATCGAAGCAGGAGGACTGACACATGAACTACTACATCCCGCAGTGGGAAGAGCGCACCTCCTACGGCTTCCGTCGGATCGACCCCTACGCGAAGCTCTTCGAGGAGCGGATCATCTACCTCGGCACCCCGATCAGCGACGACGTGGCCAACGCGGTCATCGCCCAGCTGATGTGCCTGGAGACGATGAACCCCGACACCGACATCAGCATCTACATCAACAGCCCCGGCGGCTCGTTCACGGCGCTGACCGCGATCTACGACACGATGCGGTTCATCAAGCCCGACGTGCAGACCGTGTGCCTGGGCCAGGCCGCCTCCGCGGCCGCGATCCTGCTGGGCGCCGGCGCCAAGGGAAAGCGGATGGCGCTGCCCAACAGCCGCATCCTGATCCACCAGCCCTACACCGAGGGCACGTTCGGCCAGACCTCCGACATCGAGATCCAGGCCAACGAGATCCTGCGCATGCGCGAGCTCCTCGAGCAGATGATCGCCGACTCGAGCGGCAAGACGGTCGAGGAGGTCAGCGCCGACATCGAGCGCGACAAGATCCTCACCGCGCAGCAGGCAGTCGACTACGGCCTCATCGACGCCGTGATCGAGTCCCGTAAGGGCGTGCCGGCCCTCGTCTGAGGACCGGACCGCTCCGCATGACCATCAAGTCTCGCGACATCCCGTGTCCGGCCCCCACCCGGGGCCGGCACGGGGTACCGTCGTGAGGCCCGTTGTGAGATACCGGGACCCTCGCCCGGCAAGACTGGAGGACACGACTCGTGGCACGAATCGGTGACGGCGGCGACCTGCTCAAGTGCAACTTCTGCGGAAAGAGCCAGAAGCAGGTCAAGAAGCTCATTGCTGGCCCCAACGTCTACATCTGCGACGAGTGCATCGAGCTGTGCAACGAGATCATCGAGGAGGAGCTCGCCGAGGGCTCCGAGGTCAGCCTCGAGGAGCTGCCCAAGCCCCGTGAGATCTTCGAGTTCCTCAACTCCTACGTCATCGGCCAGGAGCACGCGAAGAAGTCGCTCGCCGTGGCGGTCTACAACCACTACAAGCGCGTCCAGGCCGGCCTCCAGCCCGTCAGCGGCAAGGCCAAGGACGACGTCGTCGAGGTCGCCAAGTCCAACATCTTGGTGATCGGCCCGACCGGCTGCGGCAAGACCTACCTCGCCCAGACCCTCGCCCGGATGCTCAACGTCCCGTTCGCGATCGCCGACGCCACCGCGCTCACCGAGGCCGGCTACGTCGGCGAGGACGTGGAGAACATCCTCCTCAAGCTCATCCAGGCCGCCGACTACGACGTCAAGAAGGCCGAGACCGGCATCATCTACATCGACGAGATCGACAAGGTGGCCCGCAAGGCGGAGAACCCCTCGATCACGCGCGACGTCTCCGGCGAGGGCGTCCAGCAGGCGCTGCTCAAGATGCTGGAGGGCACGACCGCGTCGGTGCCCCCGCAGGGTGGTCGCAAGCACCCCCACCAGGAGTTCATCCAGATCGACACCACCAACATCCTGTTCATCGTGGGTGGTGCCTTCGCCGGGCTCGAGCAGATCATCGAGCAGCGCGTCGGCAAGAAGTCCCTCGGCTTCACCGCCGAGGTCCGCGGCGCCGCCGAGCGCGAGGCCGACGACCTGCTCGCCCAGGTCCGCCCGGAGGACCTCACCAAGTTCGGCCTGATCCCCGAGTTCATCGGTCGACTCCCGCTCATCGCGAGCGTGAGCAAGCTCGACCGCGA
The DNA here is from genome assembly GCF_900105585.1 of Nocardioides exalbidus. Taxonomy (NCBI): domain Bacteria; kingdom Bacillati; phylum Actinomycetota; class Actinomycetes; order Propionibacteriales; family Nocardioidaceae; genus Nocardioides; species Nocardioides exalbidus. The sequence continues at coordinate 49,626 of NZ_FNRT01000002.1, read as the reverse complement.
GGCGCTCGTGCAGATCCTCACCGAGCCGCGCAACGCGCTGGTCAAGCAGTACCAGAAGCTCTTCGACCTCGACGGCGTCGAGCTCGAGTTCACCCCCGACGCGATCGACTCGATCGCCGACGCGGCCCTCGAGCGTGGCACCGGTGCCCGCGGCCTGCGCGCGATCATCGAAGAGGTCCTGCTCTACGTGATGTACGACGTGCCCTCCCGTGGCGACGTCGCCAAGGTGATCGTGACCCGCGAGGTCGTCGAGGACGACGTCGCCCCGACCCTCATCCCGCGCGAGGCCGAGGGCCGCAAGAAGAAGTCCGCCTGACCCGGTCCAGACAACTTCTGGAGAAAGTTCCGGAAGTCACGTCATGCCCGGGTGAGTGGCCCGTCTAGTTGTCATGTGGGCGGAACCAATGGGCAGTGGCTCGAAGCGACCCTTCGTCGGGTTCGCGCTCGTGGCACTCCTCTGCGTCGTGCTGATGGTCTTCGCCTTCGGCGCAAGCTGAGCGCGGCTGCAGACCGTCGTCGACCCGGGCGTGGGGGCCAGTGTCGACGGCGGTCAGTGGCGCGCCCGACGCCGTACCCCCGCTGCTCGAGCGGTGAGTGAGCCACATTCCTGGCCGCTCCGACGTGGGTACGACACCGCCGGCCCGCGTGTCGTACCCGACTCGCCGCGTGGGCGGTGCGTGAACCACCTTCCCGCCGTGCGACATGTGGCTCACTCACCGCCCGCCCGCCCGCCCGCCCGCCGGCCCGCCCTCCGCCCGCCGCCTGAGTAGGCCGGCGCGCTCGCGAGCGGTGGCTGAGGGGCGTTCCGGTGTGCAAGAACCCCCTCACGAACCGCTCCGGGGGCGCGAGGGGGTTCCGGCGGGCGTCAGTCCTCGGTGGGCGCGAGCTCGGCGGTGACCGAGAGCTCCCTGGCCTGGTCGTCGGCGACGAACTCGAGGTCGCCGACGATGGTGCCGACGGCGCGGAGGTCGTCGGAGGCCTGCTGGGCACCCTCGACGAGCAGGGTCGGGCCGGTGATCACCACGCGGGAGAGCGGGGCGCGCATCTTGGCCTTCGCCTGCGACTTGGCGCCGCGGATGCCGGTGAGGGCGGCGGCGACGGCGTCGAGGACGAGCGGCTGCGACGCGGCCGCGGAGCCGAGGTCGGCCGCGGTCGGCCACGGGCTGTGGTGGATCGAGCCGTCCTGCCACCACGACCAGACCTCTTCGGTCGCGTAGGGGAGGAACGGCGCGAGCAGCCGGAGCTGGACGTGGAGCGCGATCGCGAGCGTGGCGCGGGCCGAGTCGGTGCCGGCGCCGCCGTCGGTGTCGTACGCACGCTCCTTGACCAGCTCGAGGTAGTCGTCGCAGAACTCCCAGAAGAACTTCTCGGTGACCTCGAGCGCGGTCGTGTAGTCGTAGGCGTCGAACGCCTCGGTGGCCTTGCGGACCACGACCTCGAGGCTGCCGAGCAGGGCGCAGTCCACCGGGGCGCTGACCGCGGCCGGGCTGAGCTCGGTGGCGCCGACGTTGCCGAGGACGAACTTCGAGGCGTTGAGGACCTTCATCGCCAGGCGGCGGCCGACCTTCATCTGCGACTCGTCGAAGGGCGAGTCCATGCCGGGACGGCCGATCGCGGCACGCCAGCGGACGGCGTCGGCGCCGTACTTGTCGAGGATGTCGGTCGGGACGACGACGTTGCCCTTGGACTTCGACATCTTCTTGCGGTCGGGGTCGACGATGAACCCGGAGATCATCGCGTGCGACCACGGCACGACCTGGTGCTCGAAGTCGGCGCGGACGACGCGGGAGAACAGCCAGGTGCGGATGATGTCGTGCGCCTGGGTGGCGAGGTCGAACGGGAAGACCCGGGAGAAGAGGTCGTCGTCGACGCCCCACTGGCCCGCGATCTGCGGGGTGAGCGAGGAGGTCGCCCACGTGTCCATCACGTCGGGGTCGCCGATGAAGCCGCCGGGCTTGCCCCGCTGGTCCTCGGTGTAGCCCTGCGGCGCCTGCGTCGACGGGTCGATCGGGAGCTGGTCCTCGGTCGGCATCAGCGGGTGGGCGTGGTCGGGCTCGCCGTCGGCGTCGAGCGGGTACCAGACCGGGAACGGGATGCCGAAGAACCGCTGGCGCGAGATCAGCCAGTCGCCGTTGAGGCCGCCGACCCAGTTGTCGTAGCGGTGCTTCATGTGGGCGGGGATCCAGGTGATCTCCTCGCCGCGGACGAGCATCTCCTTGCGCAGCGCCGCGTCGCGGCCGCCGTTCTTGATGTACCACTGGCGCGTGGCGATGATCTCGAGGGGCTTGTCGCCCTTCTCGTAGAAGTTCGCCATGCGCTGCGTCGCCGTGGGCTCGCCGTCGAGGTCGCCGGACTCGCGGAGCAGGGCGACCATCGCCTCGCGGGCGGAGAAGGTCGTCTTGCCGGCCAGCTCGGCGTAGGCCGTCGAGGCGGCGTCGGCCGCGAGCCACTCGGGCGTCTCGCGGGTGAGCCGCCCGTCGCGGCCGACGACCGTGCGGACGGGCAGGTCGAGCTCGCGCCACCACATGACGTCGGTGAGGTCACCGAACGTGCAGCACATGGCGATGCCGGCGCCCTTGTCGGGCTCGGCGGCGGGGTGGGCGAGCACCGGGATCTCGACGCCGAAGACCGGCGAGGTGACCGTGGTGCCGAAGACGCCCTGGTAGCGCTCGTCGTCGGGGTGCGCGATGAGCGCGACGACGCTCGGGATCAGCTCCGGACGGGTCGTCTCGATGTGGATCGGGGAGCCGTCGGCCTGGTGGAACGCGACGCGGTGGTAGGCGCCCGGGTAGTCGCGCGCCTCGAGCTCGGCCTGCGCGACCGCGGTCTGGAAGGTGACGTCCCAGAGGGTCGGTGCCTCGGAGAGGTACGCCTCGCCGCGGGCGAAGTTGCGCAGGAAGGCGCGCTGGCTGACGGTGCGCGAGTGGTCGCCGATCGTCGTGTAGGTCGGGTTCCACTGGACCGACAGGCCGAGCTGGCGCCACAGCGCCTCGAAGGCCTTCTCGTCCTCGACGACGAGCTGCTCGCACAGCTCGATGAAGTTGGGCCGGCTGATCGGGACCTGCTTCTTCGGGTCCGGCTTCTCCGGCGGGGTGAAGTCGGCGTCGTAGGGCAGGGCGGGGTCGCAGCGGACGCCGAAGTAGTTCTGGACGCGACGCTCGGTCGGCAGGCCGTTGTCGTCCCAGCCAATCGGGTAGAAGACGGCCTTGCCCTGCATGCGCTGGTAGCGCGCGATCAGGTCGGTGTGGCTGTAGGAGTAGACGTGGCCGACGTGCAGCGAGCCGCTGACGGTCGGCGGGGGAGTGTCGATCGAGTAGACGTTCTCCCGCGGCTGCGTGCGGTCGAAGGCGTAGGTGTCGTTCGCGGCCCACGCCTGCGACCACTTGTCCTCCAGCCCCTCCAGCGCCGGACGCTCGGGTACGACGACGGCACGCGGCTCGGTGCTCGTCGTATCCGTGGTCGGGGTGCTGGGGTTCTCAGTCATGCCGTGAAGTCTATTGATGGGCCTCCTGCCTGCGAAAACGAGTATCGAGGTGCGCGCTGCGCGACCTAGCGTGACGACATGACAGAGGCCTACACGCTGGAGTTCTTCGACGCCCCGCAGTCCTTCCTCGACCAGGCCGGTGAGGTGCTCGCGGCCGAGCCCGTGCTGGGCAGCGTGATCGCCAGCGTCAGCGAACGCACCGCGCGCGAGATCGCCGACGGCATCGACTCGTGGGCGGACGTCGACGCACCCTTCGAACGCTGGTGGGTGGTGGTCCGCGACGGCGCCGGTACGCCGGTCAGCGCCGCGATGCGGACCGCACCGTTCCGGCCGTACCCGTCCTTCTCGATGCCGATGCCCGAGGCGGCCGCGCGGCTGCTCGCCACCGCGGTGCACGAGCGTGGCGAGCACCTCGGCGGCGCCAACGGCGCGCTGCCGGGTGCGGAGGTCCTCGCCCGGACGACCGCCGAGCTCGGCGGCGGCGAGCTGGTGACCGACAAGGCGACCCGGCTCTGGGAGTGCACGACCGCCGTGGTCCCGCCCGCTCCGGAGGGTCGGCTCCGCCTCGCCACCGAGGACGACGCGGAGCTGGTCCTCGCGTGGTTCACCTCCTTCCACGAGGAGGCCGACGAGCAGGCCGGCCGCGAGCCGGACCCGGGCTCGGGCGAGCACAACACCCTCGACAGCGTCCTGGTCCGGATCCGCGAGGGCGTCGAGTGGCTGTGGGAGCTCCCGGACGGCACGGTCGCGCACCTGACCGGGTCCGGGCTACCGTCCTTCGGCGTCGGGCGGATCGGGCCGGTCTTCACGCCCCGCGAGCACCGTGGCCGCGGCATCGCGTCGTACGTCGTCGGCGAGCTCACCCGCCGCGGGCTCGAGGCCGGGCACCGGATGTGCCTGTTCACCGACATCGCCAACCCGACGTCGAACAAGATCTATGCCGGCCTCGGCTACGAGCCGGTCGTCGACATGGCCGAGCACCTCGTCACCGACCCCGCGAAGCCCTAGCCTCGGCAGATGCGCAGGTTCGCGGCCCTCACCCTGTCCCTCGTCGTGACGGCCACGGCGTCGTCGCCGGTCCTCGCCGGGGAGGCACCCGAGCGCCGGGCGCCGGTGCACGCGGTCGGCGGGTGCGAGCTGTTCCCGGCGAGCAGCCCGTGGAACCAGCGGGTCGACCAGCGGCCGGTGTGGAGGCACTCGCAGGCGATCGTCGGCACGCAGGCGGCCGGGCACGAGCTGCACCTCGACCTCGGCACGACCGAGGAGTACTACGGCATCCCGGTCAACGTCGTCGACGAGGAACAGCCGCTGCTGCCGCTGCAGTTCGGCGTCGGCGGCGAGGACTACCGCGACGAGAGCGACCGCGGCCCGGTCTTCGTGCCGGCCGACGCGCTCATCGAGGGCGGCAGCACGCGCGACCCCGACCCGGCCGAGGGCGACCGTCACGTGCTGACCGTGCGGCGCGGCACCTGCGACCTCATCGAGCTCTACGCCGCCGAGCGGGTGCGCGACGCGGCTGGCGACGTGGTCGCCTGGCGGGCCGCGTCCGCCGCCCGCTGGGACCTCTCCTCCACCCGGCTGCGGCCGGCGGGGTGGACGTCCGCCGACGCGGCCGGGCTGCCGATCCTGCCCGGGCTGCTCTCCTACGACGAGGCGGCCTCCGGCCGGATCACCCACGCGCTCCGCTTCACCCTGCCGAGCGCCCGCAGCGCCTACACCTGGCCGGCCCGCCACTGCGGCCCCAGCGGCAACACCGCGCGGAACCTGCCGGCGTACGGCATGCGCTTCCGGCTCAGGAGGTCGTTCCCCACGAAGGGCTACACCGGGGCGGCCAGGGCGATCGTGGTGGCGATGAAGCGGTACGGCCTGGTCTACGCCGACCAGGGCTCCTCGATGTACGTCACCGGCACCGCCGACCCGCGCTGGGAGGACGCGATCGACCAGTTCCGGGCCCGCCCGCTCGACGGGAGGTCGCTGGAGGTCGTGAAGCCCTGGCGGCGGATCGTCTCCTGCTGACCCGCGGCCCATAGACTCGGCACGAGATGACTGAGACCCCCGACGCACCCCGCCTCGCCCAGACCTTCGCCGAGGTCGAGGACGCCCTGCTCTCCCGCTGGCCGGAGACCAAGCTCGAGCCCAGCCTCGACCGGATCGAGGCGTTCACCGAGCTGCTCGGCGAGCCGCAGCGCTCCTTCCGGTCGATCCACCTGACCGGCACCAACGGCAAGACCAGCACCAGCCGGATGGTCGAGACCCTGCTGCGCGCGCTCGACCTGCGCACCGGCCGCTTCACCTCCCCGCACCTGGAGAAGATGAGCGAGCGGATCAGCATCGACGGCGAGCCGCTCGACGACGAGACGTTCGTCCGCGCGTTCAACGACGTGGCGCCCTACACGCACCTCGTCGACGCAGAGCAGGACCACCCGCTGAGCTTCTTCGAGACCATCGTCGGGATGGCCTACGCCGCCTTCGCCGACGCCCCCGTCGACGTCGCGGTCGTCGAGGTGGGGATGGGCGGCGCGTGGGACGCGACCAACGTGATCGACGCCGACGTCGCCGTCGTGCTCCCGATCGCCGTCGACCACGAGAAGTACCTCGGCGCGGATCCCGCGACGATCGCGGTCGAGAAGTCCGGGATCATCAAGCCCGGATCGGTCGCCGTGCTGGCCGAGCAGACCCCCGAGGTCGCCGCCGTGCTGCTCGCGCGCGCGACCGAGGTCGGCGCGACGATCGCGCGCGAGGGAGTCGAGTTCGGCGTGGTGCACCGCACCCCCGCCGTGGGGGGTCAGGTCATCTCGCTCCAGGGGCTCCGCGGGCACTACGACGACATCTTCCTGCCGCTCTACGGCGCCCACCAGGCGCAGAACGCCTCGCTCGCGCTGGCCGCGGTCGAGGCGTTCGGCTCCGGCGAGCTCGACGCCGACCTCGTCCGGTCAGCGTTCGCCGAGGTCACCTCGCCCGGCCGCCTCGAGATCATCCGGCGCAGCCCCACGATCGTGCTGGACGCGGCGCACAACCCCCACGGCGCCGAGGCGCTCGGCGAGGCGCTCGAGGACTCCTTCTCGTTCAGCCCGCTCGTCGGTGTGATGGGCGTGATGGAGGACAAGGACTACGAGGGCGTGCTGGCCGCGCTGGAGCCGCACCTCGCCTACCTGGTCTGCACCCAGAACTCCACGCCGCGCTCGATGTCCGCCGCCGCCCTCGGGCGCGTGGCCGTCGAGATCTTCGGCGAGGACCGCGTCAGCGTCGTGCCCGACCTGGGCGAGGCCATCGAGCGGGGCGCCACCCTCGCCGAGGCCGGCGAGGCGATCGACGTGTCCATCGGCTCCGGCGCTGTCCTGGTCACCGGGTCGGTGGTCACCGTCGGCGAGGCCCGCGCGCTCCTGAAGGCCCGCCGATGAGCGACGGGAGCGACGGGGCCGTCGGACCCGCCACTGCCGTCGCCACCCCCGAGCGCTCGCCGCGGCGGGGCATGGCGGCTGCGGTCCTGACCCTCGAGGCGATCACGCTCGGCCTCACCACGCCGGTGATGATCACCATCGCCGACGTCGACACCGGCACCGCCCTCGGCGTCGGCCTCGGGCTGGCCCTGGTCTGCATCGTCCTGGCCGGAGCGCTGCGCGCCGAGTGGGCCTACGCGGCCGGGTACGTCGTCCAGGTCGCCGCGATCGCGCTGGGCTTCGTGGTGCCGGTCATGTTCGGCCTCGGCGCCGTCTTCGCCGCGCTCTGGGCGGGGGCGGACGTCCTCGGTCGCAAGATCGAGCGCGAGAAGGCCGCCGCGTGGGCGGCGTACCACGCCGAGCAGGCCGCGCTGGCCGAGCAGGACAGGGACCCCCGGGCGGACCAGCCGGGGGACCAGCAGGAGTGAGCCCGGTCACCGCTGGCTAGGCTGCGCGCATGACCGACGTCCAGCGTTCCCTCGTCCTCGTCAAGCCCGACGGCGTGCGCCGCGGCCTCTCGGGCGAGATCCTCCGCCGGATCGAGGCCAAGGGCTACACGCTCGTGGCCGTCGAGCTGCGCGAGGCCACCGAGGAGATCCTCGCCGCCCACTACGCCGAGCACGAGGGCAAGCCGTTCTACGCCCCGCTCGTGGAGTTCATGCTCTCCGGTCCGGTCCTCGCCGTCGTGATCGAGGGCCAGCGCTGCATCGAGGGCTTCCGCTCCCTCGCCGGCGCCACCGACCCGACCACCGCCGCGCCCGGCACCATTCGCGGCGACCTCGGTCGCGACTGGGGCCTCGCCGTCCAGCAGAACCTCGTCCACGGCTCCGACTCCGAGGAGTCCGCCGCGCGCGAGATCGGGATCTGGTTCCCATCGCTCTGACTCAATTTGGTTTCCCCGCCTCTGCGGTGAAACCGGAACTTCAAGGGGCGTACAAACCCCCAGAAGTTTGGGATTCACCGCAGAAGCGGGGAAACCAAGAGGAAGACCCGCCGCCGCATCTTTCACCCCAGCCCCACCAGCCCCGCGCGTGTCCTGCCGGAAACGAAGCAGGGACGTACCTAACCTGAGCGTGGGTCGGCAGCACCGCTGACCCACCTTCCCCGGTACGACCCGACCTGCAAGGGCAGCAGCGGCAATGGCACTGAACAGCATCACAGGGGGCTTCATCGGCCGCGACATGGCCGTGGACCTCGGCACCGCCAACACGCTGGTCTATGTCCGCGGGAAGGGAGTCGTGCTCGACGAGCCGTCGGTCGTCGCGATGAACACCACCAACGGCGAGGTGCTCGCCGTCGGCCACGAGGCCAAGCGGATGATCGGGCGCACACCCGACAACATCGCCGCCATCCGGCCGCTCAAGGACGGCGTGATCGCCGACTTCGAGGCGACCGAGCAGATGCTGCGCTACTTCATCCACCAGGTGCACCGCCGACGCTACTTCGCCAAGCCGCGCATGGTGATCTGCGTGCCGAGCGGCATCACCGCGGTCGAGCAGCGCGCGGTCAAGGAGGCCGGCTACCAGGCCGGCGCCCGCCGGGTCTACATCGTCGAGGAGCCGATGGCCGCCGCGATCGGCGCCGGGCTGCCCGTCCACGAGGCCACCGGCAACATGGTCGTCGACGTCGGCGGCGGCACCACCGAGGTCGCCGTGATCAGCCTCGGCGGCATCGTCACGAGCCTGTCCGTGCGGACCGCCGGCGACAAGATCGACCAGTCGATCATCGCGTGGATGAAGAAGGAGTACTCCCTGATGCTGGGGGAGCGCACCGCCGAGGAGATGAAGATGTCGCTCGGGTCGGCCTTCCCGCTCCCGAGCGAGCCGGACGCCGAGATCCGCGGCCGCGACATGGTCTCCGGCCTCCCGCGCACCGTGGTGGTGTCGAGCTCCGAGCTGCGCCAGGCGATCGAGGAGCCGATCCACAGCATCATCGACGCCGTGCGCACCACCCTCGACCAGACCCCGCCCGAGCTGGCCGGCGACATCATGGACCGCGGCATCGTCCTCACCGGCGGAGGCGCGATGCTTCGCGGGCTCGACGAGCGGCTGCGCCACGAGACCGGGATGCCGGTCCACGTCGCCGACGACCCGCTGTCGTCGGTCGCCTACGGCGCCGGCAAGTGCGTGGAGGAGTTCGAGGCCCTCCAGCAGGTGCTCGTCTCGGACGTGAGGCGCTTCTGATGCGGGGCTTCTCACCCCAGGCCGGGCGCGAGCGTCGCTGGACCGGCCTCGAGCGGCTCGAGCAGCGCAACCGCCCGCCGCGCTCGCTGCTCGTGGCGCTGGTCCTGGCCAGCATCACCTTCATCACCCTCGACGTGTCCGGCGGCGGCAGCTCCCCGCTGGAGCCCGTACGCCGTGCCGTCGGGGAGGCGTTCGGCCCGGCCGAGGCGGCCGCCGATGCCGCCGTGCGCCCCTTCACCGCCGTGCCGGCCTGGTTCCGCTCAAAGGGCGACCTGCGCGACCAGGTCCGCGACCTCGAGGCGAGCAACGCCGAGCTGAAGAACCAGGTGGAGCTCGCCGGCTTCGACCGCAACCGCCTGGAGCAGTACGACGGACTCACGAGCGCCGCCGAGGACCTCGGGTCCGCCCTCGTCCCGGCCCGCGTGGTCGCGATCGGCTCGCGGCAGTCGCAGAGCTTCACCGTGACCATCGACGCCGGCTCCGACGCCGGGGTCGGCCCGGACATGACGGTCGTCAACGACGACGGCCTGGTCGGCCGGGTCCTGCGGGTCACCCGCAGCACGGCCACCGTGCTGCTGATCATCGACCCCGACTCCACTGTCGGCGGGCGGGTCGGCTCCAGCATGGAGATCGGCTTCGTCACCGGCAGCGGCTCGCTCACCTCCGACGCCGCGCTCGACCTCCGGCTCGTGGACGACGCCTCGGTGCCCGCCCGCGACGACACGGTCGTCACGTGGGGGAGCACCACCGGTCCCTACGCGCCGGGTGTGCCGATCGGCACGATCACCGAGGTCTACAGCTCGGTGCGCGAGGCCTCGCAGCGCGCGGTCGTGAAGCCGTTCGTCGACTTCTCCGCGCTCGACGTCGTCGGCGTGATGGTGCCGAGCGGCTCGGCGAGCGACCGGGCGATCGTCGAGGCGGACGGGAGCCTGCGATGAGCCACCTCCGCTGGCTCGCCGCGCTCGGCGCCGTCGTCGTGGCGACCGTGCTCCAGGTCTCGCTCTTCCCGCACGTCGCGTGGCACGGCATCGTGCCCAACCTCGCGCTCCTCGTCGTGGTGGCGGCCGCACTCACCGTGGAGGCGCCCTTCGCGCTCGTCCTCGGGTTCGTCGCCGGCCTGACCCTCGACCTCGCCCCACCGGCCGACCACATCGCCGGCCGCTGGGCGCTCGCGCTCACCATCGCCGCGTTCCTCGCCGCCCGCGTGCGGCAGGACCAGAAGCCGAGCGCGCTCGCGGTCGTCGGCACCGTGGCCGCCGCGTCGTTCGTGGCCACCTCGCTCTTCGCACTCAGCGGGGTGCTGCTCCGGGACCCGACGATGTCGATCTCCGGCCTCCTCGAGGTGGTCCTGGTCGCCGTCGTCTGGGACGTGCTGCTGACCCCGTTCGTGCTGCCGCCGCTGATGAAGCTCTTCACGCGCCTGAGCCCGCAGTGGGCCACCTCGTGAGCCCCTTCGCCCAGAAGAGCCGGCTCCGCCTCGTCGTCGTGCAGGTCCTCGCGTTCTCGCTCTTCGCCACGCTCTTCGTCCGCCTCTACTACCTCCAGGTCATCGGCGGCGACGCCTACCAGGCGCAGGCCGCCAACCAGTCGGTCCGCGACATCGTCGTGCAGCCGCAGCGCGGCCTGATCCTCGACAGCCAGGGTCGCCCGCTCGTGGCCAACCGCACCTCGTGGGTGATCTCGGTCGACCGCACCCTCCTCGGCAAGCTCGACGCCGACTCACGCACCGAGCTCATCCGCCGCGTCGCCGTCGTGGTCGACGAGAAGCCCGCCGACGTCGAGGCGAGCCTGGTGACCTGCGGCGACCCCGGCAGCGTCAAGGACGTCTGCTGGAACGGTTCGCCCTACCAGCCCGTCCCGGTCGCCTCCGACGTCTCCAAGGACGTCGCGCTGCGGGTGCTCGAGCAGCCCGAGGACTACCCCGGTGTCGTGGCCGAGCAGCAGAGCGTGCGGTCCTACCCGCGCCCCTTCGGCATCAACCTCGCCCACGTGCTCGGCTACCTCAGCCCGGTCACCGAGGACGAGTACGACCTCGCCGTCGAGAAGGACGACGAGTCCCTCAACGGCGCCTCCGTCGTCGGTCGCGCCGGCGTGGAGAAGCAGTACGACGAGTGGCTGCGCGGGCTGCCCGGCTACCGCCGCGTGGCGGTCGACTCGATGGGCCGCGTGCTCGGTGACGACTCCACCGTCGAGAGCACCCCCGGCGACACCCTCGTCACCTCGATCGACGCCAAGGTCCAGTCGGTGGTCGAGAAGCAGCTCGCCGAGCGCATCGCGACCCAGCGCGCCACCCTCGACCCGGTGACCGGCCGCAACTTCGAGGCCGACTCCGGCGCCGCGGTGGTCCTCGACGCGAGGACCGGCCGGGTCGTCGCGATGGCCAGCCAGCCGACGTACGACCCCGACGTCTGGACCGGCGGCATCAGCGAGAAGCAGCTGCAGCGCCTCTACTCCGAGGACGCCGGCACCCCGCTGCTCTCGCGGGCCACGCAGGGCCAGTTCGCGCCCGGCTCGACGTGGAAGCCGTTCATGACCGCCGGCGCCCTGACCAACGGCTACCCGATGGACACCGTCCTGCCCTGCTCGTCGGGCTTCCAGGTCGGCAACCGCGTCTTCAAGAACCACGAGTCGGCGGCCGAGGGCAACATCGGCTTCGTCCGCGCGCTCGAGGTCTCGTGCAACACGTTCTTCTACCGGATCGGCTTCAACTTCTGGCAGCGCTTCGGGAGCGACCCGGCCGATGTCGACGCCAAGGACCCGCTCGTCGCGATCGCCAAGAAGTTCGGCTTCGGCTCGCGCACGGGCATCGACCTGCCCGGCGAGGCGCCCGGCCGGATCGCCGACCGGAAGTGGAAGCAGGCCTACTACGAGTCGCAGAAGGACTATTACTGCGACCTGAGCAGCAAGCCGCAGGACGACTCGACGAGCGACTTCGTCTACCGCTTCGCCCGCGAGTTCTGCCTCGAGGGCAACCTCTACCGCGCCGGCGACGCGGTGAACTTCTCGATCGGCCAGGGCGACACGATCGTCACCCCGCTCCAGCTCGCCCGCGCCTACGCCGCCCTCAGCAACGGCGGCACGCTCTACGCGCCGACCGTCGCCAAGGCGATCGTCAGCCCCGAGGGCAAGGTGCTGCGCCGGATCGCGCCGAGGAAGGTCGCCCAGGTCGACGTGCCGCAGAAGTACCTCGACTTCATCGACTCCGCCCTCCAGGGCGTGACGCGCGAGGGAACCATGGCCTGGAAGATGGGCGGCTTCCCGCTCGACCAGGTCACCGTCCGCTCCAAGACCGGCTCGGCCGAGGTCTACGGCAAGCAGTCGACCGGCTGGGTGGCCTCCTACACCAAGGACTACGTCGTGGTGATGATGATCAGCCAGGCCGGCACCGGCTCCGGCTCGACGGGTGACGGCATCCGGGCGATCTGGGAAGCGTTGTACGGCGTCGACGGCGAGGCGGTCAGCCCCGCCCGGGCCGCGACGCCCGGCACCGTCCCGCCGACCAGGCTGCCGCAGTTCCTGAATGACGGCTCGATCATGCCGCCGGCCGTGGGGGAGTGACGCCATGACGATCCTGCAGGCCCGCCCGTCACGCCCGGGCCAAAGCGCCAGCACCCTCCGGGCGCCGGGACTCGACTGGCTGCTGATGGCTGCGTCGCTCGCCCTGGTCGCGCTCGGCACGCTGCTCGTGTGGTCGGCCACCTCGACCCGCGCCGACCTCACCGGCGGCGACGCCAACGCCTACCTCCGCAAGCAGCTGGTCAACGTCGCCATCGGCCTGGTGCTGATGGTCGCGGTCATGGCCACCGACCACCGGTGGGTGCGGATCCTGGCCCCACTGGCCTACGTCGCCAGCGTCGGCGGCCTCGTGATGGTGCTCGTCGCCGGCAGCACGATCAACGGCTCGCGCTCGTGGCTCCAGATAGGAGGGATGTCGATCCAGCCGTCGGAGTTCGCCAAGCTCGCCGTCGTGATCGGCATGGCGCTCGTCGTCGCCGAGCGCACCGAACGCCGCTGGGGCCGCACCGTCCGGAGCCTCGAGGTGGTCGCCATGCTTGCCATCGCGGGCGTCCCCGCGGCACTGATCCTGCTGCAGCCCGACCTCGGCACCATGCTCGTGCTCTCGGCCACCGTGTTCGGCGTCCTCGCGGTGGCCGGTGCCGGCCGGCTCTGGCTCGCCGGGCTGACCGTCGGCGCGGTCGTCGGAGCGACGGTCGCGGTCGTGGGTGGCGTGCTCAAGCCCTACCAGGTCGACCGGTTCCTCGCCTTCACCAACCCCGACCTCGACCCCCGCGGCGCCGGCTACAACGTCGAGCAGGCGCGCATCGCCGTCGGCAACGGCGGCCTCTTCGGCCAGGGCCTCTTCGAGGGCTCGCAGACCCGGTCCGGCTTCGTCCCGGAGCAGCACACCGACTTCATCTTCACCGTCGCCGGCGAGGAGCTCGGCCTGGTGGGCGCGGGCATCCTCATCCTGCTGCTCGCCGTCGTGATCTGGCGGTCGCTCACCATCTCCGCGCAGGCGGGCGACCTCTTCGGCCGGGTCGCCGCGGCGGGCATCGCCTGCTGGTTCGGCTTCCAGGCCTTCCAGAACATCGGCATGTGCCTCGGCATCATGCCGGTCACCGGCGTCCCGCTGCCCTTCGTCTCCTACGGCGGCAGCTCGCTCTTCGCCGGCATGCTCGCCCTCGGCCTGCTGCAGAACATCCACCTGCGCTCCACGGCCCCACGGCGCTAGCCCTCGCCCGAGTCCTTGCCCGAGTCCTCGCCACAGGTGTCGGGAGCCGTGAGCCGGACGTCGGCCCAGAGCCGGTTGTGGTCGGAGGCGCCCGAGGGTGCGACCTGGCTGACCAAGGGCTTGAGGCCACGGACGAAGAGGTAGTCGATCTTCCGGCCGCCGCGGCTGGTGTCCTCGCGCCCGACGCCGGAGGTGGTCCACGTGTCGGTGAGCTGGCGGCCGATCGTGGCGACCGCCGCGGAGGCGGGCCAGGCGTTGAGGTCGCCGCCGAGCACGACCGGGAGGTCGTCGTCGGCCAGCACGTCGGCGACCTGCTGCGCCTGCGCGAGGCGTACGGCGGGACGGGTCGCGTCGAGGTGGGTGTTGTAGACGCGCACCGGGCGACCGTCGACGTCGATGGTCACCCACTGCAGGCCGCGGGCCTCCGAGCGCGGGTTGCGCACGAGCGGGATCCGGCCCTGCTGCACGACGTCGTACTTGCTGAGGATGAGCGTGCCGTACTGGCCGGAGCCGCGCACCAGGTTGGAGCTGAACGAGCCGTCCATGCCGACGGCGTCGGCGAGCACCTCGGCCTGGTCGACCGACCCGGTCCGCAGCATCTTCCGGTCGACCTCCTGCAGCAGCACGATGTCCGGGTCGATCTCGAGGATCTCCTCGGCGATCGCGTTGACCGTGCCGGTGGAGCGGTGGGTGTTGAACGACAGCAGCCGCAGCCGCAGCGGCTGGCGGAACTGCTGGCAGACCAGGTCCTCGAGCCCGGCGGGCGGGGACGGCACGGTCTCGGCGTCGGTCGGATCCTGGCTCGGCTCGACGACGACCGGGTCGCTCGGCGTGACGTCGGACCGGTCGGGGGTGGAGGTGCGCTCCTCCGGGCTGTTGTCGCGGAGGAACAGGAGGGCCAGGATCGCCACGATCACCACGACCGCGCCGATGCGCAGCCACTCCTCGCGCCGCCCCATCGGCCCCCCTCCGTGTCGCGTGCTCGTCCGGCCGTCGCTCGTCCGTGGTTAGGCCCGTCCGGGCGCGGCGACGTAACCTTGATGATCGCCCATCGGGCCAACCTTCCCCGCATCCCCCCGCAGTGCCAGCCACCACAGATCGAGGTGTTCGCAGACATGTCCGTCGCGTCGGTGTTCCCGCGCCTGGAGGCCAAGCTCCCGTCGGTGCAGAAGCCCATCCAGTACGTCGGCGGCGAGCTGAACTCGGTCGTCAAGGACTGGGACTGCGCCGCGTCGTCGGAGGCCGGCGGCCCGACCGTGCGCTGGGCCCTGATGTATCCCGACGCCTACGAGGTCGGCCTGCCCAACCAGGGCGTGCAGATCCTCTACGAGGTGCTCAACGAGCGCGACTGGATCCTCGCCGAGCGCACCTACTCGGTGTGGCCCGACATGGAGCAGGTGATGCGCACCGGCGACGAGCAGGGCCGGATCCCGCAGTTCACCGTGGACAGCCACCGACCCGTCGGTGCCTTCGACCTCTTCGGCCTCAGCTTCTCCACCGAGCTCGGCTACACCAACATGCTCAACGCCCTCGACCTCGCCGGGATCCCGCTCCACGCGGTCGACCGCGGTGAGGACGACCCGGTCGTCATCGCCGGCGGCCACGCCGCCTTCAACCCCGAGCCGATCGCCGACTTCATCGACGCCGCCGTGCTCGGCGACGGCGAGGAGGTCGTGCTCGCGATCTCGGAGGTGGTGCGCGAGTGGAAGGCCGAGGACCGTCCCGGTGGTCGTGACGAGCTGCTGCGCCGGCTCGCGGTCACGGGCAACATCTACGTCCCGCACTTCTACGACGTCGCCTACGCCCCGGACGGCGTCATCGAGGCCGTCGTGCCCAACCGGCCCGGCATCCCGTTCCGCGTCCGCAAGCACACGCTGATGGACCTCGACCAGTGGCCCTACCCGGCCAACCCGCTCGTGCCGCTCGCCGAGACGGTGCACGAGCGGTTCTCCGTCGAGATCTTCCGCGGCTGCACCCGCGGCTGCCGCTTCTGCCAGGCCGGCATGATCACCCGCCCGGTGCGCGAGCGCTCGATCAAGACGATCGGCGACATGGTCGAGAACGGCATCCGCAAGTCCGGTTTCGAGGAGGTCGGCCTGCTCTCGCTGTCGAGCGCCGACCACACCGAGATCGGCGACGTCGCCAAGGGGCTCGCCGACCGCTACGAGGGCTCCAACGTCTCGCTGTCCCTGCCCAGCACGCGCGTCGACGCCTTCAACATCACCCTCGCCAACGAGTTCTCCCGCAACGGCCGCCGCTCGGGCCTGACCTTCGCCCCGGAGGGCGGCTCGGAGCGGATGCGCAAGGTGATCAACAAGATGGTCAGCGAGGAGGACCTGATCCGCACCGTCGCGACGG
The DNA here is from genome assembly GCF_900105585.1 of Nocardioides exalbidus. Lineage (NCBI taxonomy): Bacteria > Bacillati > Actinomycetota > Actinomycetes > Propionibacteriales > Nocardioidaceae > Nocardioides > Nocardioides exalbidus. Next base: position 33,429 of record NZ_FNRT01000002.1, on the reverse strand, counting down.
CGTACTCCCACGGCTGGCGCCAGGTGAAGCTCTACTTCATGGTCGGTCTCCCCACCGAGACCGACGAGGACGTGCTCCAGGTCGCCGACCTCGCCAAGCGGGTCATCGCCAAGGGCCGTGAGGTCACCGGCCGCAACGACATCCGCTGCACCGTCTCCATCGGCGGCTTCGTGCCGAAGCCGCACACCCCCTTCCAGTGGGCCGCGCAGCTCGACCACGAGGCGACCGACGAGCGGCTCCGCCTCCTGCGCGAGGTCGTCCGCCAGGACAAGAAGTACGCCCGGGCGATCGGCTTCCGCTACCACGACGGCAAGCCCGGCATCGTCGAGGGCCTGCTCTCGCGCGGCGACCGCCGCGTGGGCCGGGTCATCGAGGAGGTCTGGCGCGACGGCGGTCGCTTCGACGGCTGGAGCGAGCACTTCTCCTACGACCGCTGGATGGAGTCGGCCGACAAGGCGCTGGCCGGCACCGGCGTCGACGTCGACTGGTACACCACCCGCGAGCGCGGCTACGACGAGGTGCTGCCCTGGGAGCACCTCGACTCCGGCCTCGACAAGGACTGGCTGTGGGGTGACTGGGAGGACGCCCTCGCGGCCGCCGAGGGCGCCGACATCGAGATCGAGGACTGCCGCTGGACGCCGTGCTACGACTGCGGCGTCTGCCCCGAGATGGGCACCGAGATCCAGGTCGGGCCGACCGGCCAGACGCTCCTGCCGTTGTCCGTGGTCTGACCCGCGTTGCCGGCCGAGCGCGCAGGGTCCCTGCGGTAGCCTCGACCGCCGACGCACCGGCGTCGCAGGGCAGTGACCGCAGGACACGGACAGGAACACGATGGGTGACGAGCAGCAGGGCCAGGCCGCCGGCCTGGTCACGGCGGACGACGCAGGGGCCACGCTCGCCGCGCAGGTGGAGGAGCTCCGGCGCGAGCTGCTGGAGGCCCGCCAGGCGGCCCTGGTCAGCCGCGACCACGTCGTCGGCATCGAGGCCGAGGTCGGCCGCCAGAACGCCGACATCCTCCGGCTCACCACCGAGCTGCGGCGCGAGAGCGCCCGCGCCAAGCGCCTCGCCCAGCGCAAGCAGGCCCAGGCCAAGCGCATCACCGAGCTCCAGGACCGGCTCGCGACCGCACGGAAGCGCAACGCCGCCCTCACCCGCCGCGTCGGCGAGCTGGAGGCCGCTCGTCCGTCCCTCGCGCGCCGGGTCGCCCGCCGGCTGCGGGGCCCGCGCCGATGAGCGCACCCCTCTTCTCGATCGTCACGCCCGTCTACGAGCCCCCGCTCAAGGTCTTCCGCGAGACCTTCGCGTCGGTCGTCGCCCAGGAGCTCCCCGACTGGGAGTGGATCCTCGTCGACGACGCGTCGCCGTCGCCGAAGGTGCGCGACTGGATCCGCGAGCAGGCCGCCACCGACCCCCGGATCCGCCTGGTCGAGCGCGCCGACAACGGCCACATCGTGCGCGCGACCAACGACGGCGTCGACGCTGCGCGCGGTGAGTTCATCGCCTTCGTCGACCACGACGACCTCCTCACCCCGGATGCCCTCGCGGTGATGGCACGCCAGGTCGCCGCCCACGACGACGTCGACTACCTCTACTCCGACGAGGACAAGGCCGACGCGGACGGCACCCTCCACTCGCCGTTCCCCAAGCCGGACTGGTCGCCCGAGCGGCTGCGGGGCCAGATGTACACCTCGCACCTGTCGGTGATGCGCACGTCGCTCGTCCGCGAGGTCGGCGGCCTCCGCGAGGGCTACGACGGCTCCCAGGACCACGACCTCGCCCTGCGGGTGAGCGAGCGCGCCCGTCGCGTCGTCCACGTGCCGAAGGTGCTCTACCACTGGCGCGCGATCGCCGGCTCCGCCGCCGCCGACATCGGCGCCAAGCCCTACGCCACGATCGCCGGGCAGCGCGCCGTGCAGGACCAGCTCGACCGCCTCGGCATCAGGGGACGGGTCGAGCAGGGCGCCGAGCCCGGCCGCTACGTGATCCAGCGCGAGCTGGACCCCGCCGTCCGCGTCTCGATCGTGATCCCGACGCTGGGAGGGTCCGCGCTGGTGTTCGGCGAGCGTCGCGTGCTGGTGGAGGAGACGGTCCGCACGGCCCTGGCGCTGACCGACCACGACGACGTCGAGGTGGTCGTCGTGCACGACACCCCGACGCCCCCCGCGGTGCTCGACCGGCTGCGCGAGATCGCCGGGGACAAGCTCGTGCTGGTCGAGTTCGAGAAGCCGTTCAACTTCTCGGAGAAGTGCAACGTCGGCGCGCTCCACGCGACGGGGGAGCGGCTGGTCTTCCTCAACGACGACGTCGAGGTGATCAGCGAGCGCTGGCTCGAGAACCTCGTCGGCCCGCTCGACGAGCCAGACGTGGGCCTCACCGGCGCCAAGCTCTACTTCAGCGACAGCTCGATCCAGCACGCCTGCCACGGCTACTGGAACAAGCACTACCACCACCCGTTCCGATTCCGGACCCGCCAGGACCCCGGTCCCTTCGGCGAGCTGGCGGTCAACCGCGAGGTCACCGGTGTCACCGCCGCCTGCGCCGCCATCCGGCGTGAGGTGTTCCTCGAGATCGGCGGTTTCACCGAGGCGCTGCCGTCGAACTTCAACGACGTCGACTTCTGCTACAAGGTCGCCCACCACGGCTACCGCACGGTCTGGGTCGCCAACTGCGAGCTCTTCCACTTCGAGTCGCAGACGCGCGACGGCACCGTGCAGGCATGGGAGCGCCACGTCGTCGTACGCCGCTGGGGCGTGCCCGACGTCGACCGCTTCACCCCGGCCGCGCTGGCCTCGCCGATGCTCGACCCGCACCGGCTGCTCGACATGCAGCTGGTCGAGTCCAGGCCGGCGCCGGTCCGCAAGCGCGCCGGCAAGCAGGCCCGCGCGTAGGCAGCACGTACGCCCCCGGGCCGGCCGGCCCGCAGGTCAGGACGCGGACATCGCCTTGAGCATCGCGCGCCCGAGGTAGGGCGCGAGCGTGCGGGAGAACGAGCTGGTGAAGTGGTTGAAGTCGGCGTAGACGATGATCCCGCCGATGACGGCCGGGCACACCGTCCTCGTGCACACGAACCGGTTCAGGTCGACCCGGTGCACGAGCGGTGAGTCGCTCTCCTCGGCCGCCGAGGTCAGGGGGTCCTGCCGGATCCACGTGGCGGGCGTGCCGTCGCACAGGCTCGGGTCGGAGGCGTTGACGCCGAGGCAGGTCGGGGTGTCCTGCGAGAAGTCGAGCGGCGCCGGGGTGTCGCGCACCACGAGCACAGGGATGCCGGCGTCGGTGAGCGTCTCCAGGGTGCTCGCGTAGACGTTGGTGGCCGGCACCTCGTGCGACGGCTCGAGGTCCATCGTCGAGGCCACGACGAGGGAGTAGTCGCCGCTCGTGATGCCGTCGAACTCCTCCTGGGTGAGGCGCTCGCAGTCCCGGAGGATCTGCTCGGTGGAGACGCCGTTGACCGGGTCGGGCACGGGCACCGGCTCGGTCGTCGGCTGGCACACGCCGACCGCGTAGGTGTCGACCTGCCAGTGCTCCTCCTTCGCGATCGCCTCCAGCGCCGGGACGAGGTGGCCGGCGTGGGAGTTGCCGAGGACCGCGACCTTCAGCTCCGGCCGCTCCAGGTCGCCGAAGCTGCACGAGACCAGGTCGCCGAACGGCGGCCAGTTGAGGCACTTGCCGGCCTGGATCGTCGTCGGGATGTCGGTCCGGGCGAACTCGGGGGTCGTGACCATCGGGGCGTCCGGGTCGCAGTCGGCACCCTTCTCCATCGCGGCGGCGCCCACGCACGGCTGGGCGCGGACGCCGGCCGTCAGGGCGTCGATCCGCGCCTGCACGGCGTCGTTGCGCTGCACCACCACGGTGTGCAGCGCGAACGCCGCCCCGAGGACGAGCACGGTGCTCGGCACCAGGCAGACCACGGCGCGCAGCCGCAGGGAGCCGCCACGTCGTACGCGGCGGAGCGGGTTCTCGAGGTGGACCGTGCTGATCCACGACACCACGGCCAGCACGGGCAGGAGAGCCAGCTTCACCGCGGTCTCCGCGGCCGTGCCGGAGGCCAGGGCGGGTGGCACGAGCAGGACGAGGGGCCAGTGCCAGAGGTACGCCGCGTAGGACACGTCGCCGACGAGCTGGACGGGCCGCGCGTGCATCAGCCGGCGCAGCGTGAACCGGCCGTCGGGGTCGCCGGCGTGCAGCAGCGCGAGCGTGGCCACCGTCGGCAGCAGGGCGGCCCAGCCGGGGAACGGCGTGCTACCGGTGATCAGCACGCAGCTCAGCGCGAGCCCGCAGAACCCCGCCCACGACAGCGCCGCCCGGACGTTCTCCGGCCCCCGGCCCGGGCGCAGCGCGTGGACCAGCGCGAGGGCCCCACCGATCGCGAGCTCCCACATCCGGGCCGGGCTGGCGAAGTAGGCCGCCGGCGGGTTGGACCACGTGAGGTGGAGGCCGTAGCCGAAGCTCGCGACGGCAGCCAGCACGACGACGGCCAGCATCGCGCGGAGGCGCAGCGCGGGGCGACGCCGGGTGGCGAGCACGGCGACGCCGATGAGGAAGGGCCAGACGAGGTAGAACTGCTCCTCGACCGACAGCGACCAGAAGTGCTGGAACGGCGACGGCTCGGCGTCGGCGCGGAGGTAGTCCGTGGCGTCGCGGATCAGCAGCCAGTTCTCGACGTAGAGCATCGACGCCGCCGCGTGCTTCGCGGCGAGCAGCCACTCGGCGCCGGACTGGGTGAGCAGCACCAGGGCCAGGGTGCCGAGCATCGCCGCGGCGGCCGCCGGGATGAGGCGGACGACGCGACGGGACCAGAACTCGGTGAAGCCGCGGACGCTCGTCGGCGGGTGACGCACGAGGTGGCTGGTGATGAGGTAGCCGGAGATGACGAAGAAGACGTCGACGCCGACGAAGCCGCCCGGGAGGACGGTCGGCCAGAAGTGGTAGACGATGACCATCGACACGGCCACGGCGCGGAGGGCCTGGATGTCGCGCCGGATCTGCGTGCCGACGACCTGCTCGGTGGAGGTCGCCGACAGCTCTGGATGACCCCCCACGCGCCGGAAGTCTAGGTGACGCCGCTTCGTGCCGACCCGTCCGGGGCCGCGGTCGCGCGCACCGTCCGACTAGTGTTCGGGCCATGTCCCAGCGAGCCGACGGCCCCGATCCGACCAAGGGAGTGACCGAGGCCTTCGCCGGCACCGACTCGCCGTACTGGTCCGAGACCCGCAGCCACGTCGCCGACCTCGTGCCCGCGTCGGCCGGGCGCGTGCTCGACGTCGGGTGCAACGACGGCACCTTCGGCGCAGCCCTGCTGGCCCGCAAGACCGGTCGCGAGGTGTGGGGGATCGAGCCGCACGACCTCGACGCCGACGCCGCTGCCACCCGCCTGACCGGGGTGACCCACGGGTTCTACCCCGACGCGCTCGGCGAGGTGCCCGGCACGTTCGACTGCGTCAGCTTCAACCACGTGCTCGAGCACATGGTGGACCCGTGGGCCGCGCTGCGGGCGACGCGGGAGCGGCTGGCACCCGACGGCTGCATCGTCGGCGAGCTGCCCAACGTGCGCCACCTCCCGTTCCTCGTCGACCTCACGGTGCGCGGGCGCTTCGACTACGTCGACTCGGGCCTGCTCGACCGCACCCACCTGCGCTTCTTCACCCGCTCGAGCGCCCACGACCTGTTCCGCTCGTCCGGCTACGAGGTCGACGCGTTCTTCCCGGTGGTGGCGATGGGCAACGCGCGCTTCCCGCGCACGTCGAAGGTGGTCGCGAAGGTCATCGGCGACCTGTCCTACATGGCCTTCGCCTTCCGGGCGCGACCGACAGCCTGACCGGCCCCGGCGCGACGACCTCGGCTAGGAGATCCCGACGAGCCGCACGAACGTGAGCACGACCGAGACGGCGGCGAGGCCCGCCAGGATCGCGGTGGCGGAGCGGGAGCGCACGCACGCGGCGGTGCTCAGCACGAGCGGCGCCGCCAGCGCTGCGCCGTAGCGCGACGGGATCGGGACGTAGGAGCCCGAGGTGACGTAGGCCATCACCACGAGGCCGGCACCGGTGACCAGCGCGCCGACGAGGGTGGCCCGGGCCAGGTCGCGCTCGCGCTCCTGGCCGACGCCGAAGACCGCGGCGGCGACGGTGCCCGAGGTGAGGACCAGCGAGCCGATCGTGCAGGTGAGTGCCGTCAGCTGGGCGTTGCCCACGACGACCCAGGGGTTCGTGAAGGGCTGGACGAGCACGAAGATGCTGTCGGCCAGGCCCGCCCACGGGAAGTCGGCCACCTTGAACTGCGTGGCCATGGTGGGCAGCTCGGCCTCGGTGATCTGCGGCAGCGTGGCGACGTATGCCGTCCACGCGAAGGCGGCCACGAGCGCAGTCACCGCGCCCGCCACGGCGACGACGATCGTCCCGTGCGCACGCTCCCCGCGCCGGAGGTCGCGCACCCACCTGATCAGGAGGTAGAGGGCGATGACCGCCACGACGCAGAGGTAGGTCAGCTTCACCAGCGCGACGACCGCGGCCAGGCCGACGAGCAGCGCGGCGCGCCGCCACGACGGCCGCTCCTCCCACCAGGTCAGGGCGAGCAGCAGTCCCGCGCCGGCGGCGAGTGCCGAGGCGTCCGGCGCGATGGTCGAGGAGGGGTAGAGCAGGGCCGGGGCCGACACCAGCAGGGCGCAGAGCGCCGCGAGCGGCCCACGATCGAGCCCGCGGCGACGGCCGACGGCGAAGACCAGGATCGCGCCGAGCGCCAGCCAGGCGGCGCCGGCGAGGCGGCCCGTCGTCACCAGGTCGTCGAGCGGCGTCACGAGGCTGATCGCGCCCGCTGCGACCTTGGTGACCGTGTAGTAGAGCGGGGTGTAGATGGCAGCGGTGTTGAAGCCGCTCTCCTGGAAGATCTTCGGGTCCAGACGTCCTCGCACGCAGCCGGGCGGCGCGAAGCCGGGCGCGTCGATGCCGCGGCACACCTGCTGGTGCAGGGCGTACTGGCCCACGCGGTCGTCCGGCTCGGGGTGGCCGGGCGCCCGGTCGAGGTAGTCGATGTGCTGGAGCTCGTCGACGGGGCTCAGCGTGGTGTAGCCGTGGACGTGCATGCCGACGAAGAGGCCGGAGAGCACCACGATCATGCCGATCACCAGTGCGTTCGCGCGTCCGAGACGCTTTCCCACGTCCCGTGCAAGCATGGCGCTCACCCTACCGGCGGGCGGACCGACGTCCTCAACCGCTCGCCAGGGCCCGCAGCATCGCCGCGCCGAGGTAGGGCGCGAGGGTGCGGGAGAACGTCGCCGAGAGGTGGTTGAAGTCGGCGTAGGTGATGATCCCGCCGACCACGGCCGGGCACGTGGTGTCGGTGCAGATGTGCCGGTTGAGGTCGACGCGGTGCACGAGCGGGGAGTCGCTGCGCTGGGCGGCGACCGTGAGGGGGTCCTGCCGGATCCACTCCTGCGGGGTGCCGTCGCAGGCCGTCGGGTCGTCGGCGTGGAGGCCCAGGCAGGTCGGCGTGTCCTGCTCCTGGTTCATCGAGGCGGGCGTGTCGCGCACGACGAGGACCGGGACGTCCGCGTCGGTGATCGTCGCCAGGGTGCTCCGGTAGATGTTGTCGCGCCACTGCATGTGGGCGGGGTCCTGGTCGAGCGTCGACATCACCACGAGCGAGTACCCGTCAGAGGTGATCCGGTCGAGGGCCTCCTGGTTGAGGCGCTCGCAGTCGGCGGTGAGCTGCTCGGGTGAGACCCCCGACACCGGCTCGGGGTGCGGCACGTCCTCGACCGACGGCTGGCACACCCCGATGACGAACGAGTCGACCTGCCAGCCCTCGGCCTCGCCGACCGCCTCGAGGGGCGGCATGAGGTGGCCGGCGTGGGAGTTGCCGAGGAGCGCGATCTTGCGGGTGGGGTCGGAGGTGTCGCCGAAGCCGCAGCTGACCACGGCGTCGGCGAACGGCGGCCAGTTGAGGCACTCGCCGACGCGGATCGTGCTCGGGATGTCGGTGCGGGCGAAGTCGGGCGTCGTGACGAGCGGTGCGTCCGGGTCGCAGTCGGCACCGGGGTCGAGCGCCGCGGCACCGAGGCAGGGGGTGGCGCCGACCTGGCTGGTGAGCCGGTCGACGCGCGCCTGCACCGCGTCGAGCCGGCGGTCGACGACCGTGCGCACGACGAGGGCCGAGCCGAGCACCAGCCCGGTGCACACCACGAGGCACACCAGCGCCCGGCGCCGCAGCGAGCCGCCGGGAGGCACCCGGCGGAGCGGGTTCTCCAGGTGGAACGTGCTGATCCAGGCGACGAGCACGATGACCGGGAGCAGCGCGACCTTGACGATGTCGTGGGCGAGACCGTCGGGCGCGATGGCCACCGGCACGAGCAGGACCAGGGGCCAGTGCCAGAGGTAGGCCGCGTAGGAGACGTCGCCGACCAGCTGCACGGGACGCGCGTGCATCACGGGGCGCAGGGTGAAGCGGCCCTCGGGATCGCCGGCGTGGAGCAGCGCAACCGCGGAGAGGGTCGGCAGCAGGGCGGCCCAGCCCGGGAACGGGGTGGTGCCGGTGATGAGCGCGCAGCTGGCGGCGAGGCCTGCGACACCGAGCCAGGCCAGCGCAGTGCGGCTGCGGTCGGAGCCGCGACCGGCGCCGGTCGCGTGCAGCAGCGCGAGAACACCGCCGAGGGCGAGCTCCCACATGCGGGCCGGGGTGGCGAAGTAGGCGACCGGCGGGTTGGTGCCGGTCAGGACCAGCCCGTAGCCGAAGCTGACGACCGTCACGACCCCGACGACCGCGAGCATCGCCCGTCCGCGCAGCACGGCGCGTCCGCGGGTGGCGAGCACCGCGACCCCGATGACGAACGGCCACGCGAGGTAGAACTGCTCCTCGACCGAGAGCGACCAGAAGTGCTGGTACGGCGACGGCGCGGCGTCGGCGCGGAGGTAGTCGGTCGCGTCGCTGATCAGCTTCCAGTTCTCGACGTAGAGCATCGAGGTGACGGCGTGCTTCGCCGCGTCGAGCCACTCGGCGCTCGAGAGCGTCACCAGCACCAGCGCGAGCGTGCCGAGGATCGCGGCCGCCGCAGCCGGGAGCAGCCGCACCACCCGGCGCGACCAGAACTCCAGGAAGCCGCGCACGCTGGTCGGCGGGTGGCGGTGGAGGTGGCTGGTGATGAGGTAGCCGGAGATCACGAAGAAGACGTCGACCCCGACGAAGCCGCCCGGCAGCAGTCCCGGCCAGAAGTGGTAGACGACCACCATCGAGACCGCGCCGGCTCGCAGGGCCTGGATGTCGCGACGGATCTCGGTGCCGACGACGCGCTCGGTGCTGACCGCGTGGCCCAGTGACGGTGTCGTCATCGGGGCCCCGACTCTCCGCGCAGGCCGGCGCGGAGACCGGCGTACGCCTCACGGAGCCGCGCGACGCGACCGGGCGCGGCGACCGTGACGATGGCCAGGTGGCGCACGGCACGCACGACCGCCAGGACCGCCCAGCCGGGGTGGCGCCCGGCGTGGCGGCGCAGGAGGGTCACGAGGTTGCGCCACTGGTAGTGGTAGCGGAAGGTGCTCGCGACGAGCAGCGGCAGCTCCCGGCCGTCGCCGGTCGTGACGGCCTGACCGAGACGGTGCTCGAGCCGGGTGCCGGGTGCGACGACGCACTGCAGCCGGAGGTCGCGCGCGCGGAGGTAGAAGTCGGTGTCGACACCGTCGATGAACAAGGCCTCGTCGAAACCGTGCAGGCGATCGAGCACGTCGACCGGCACCAGCAGGCCGGACTGGATCGGCTCGCCGCCGAGCCGTACGCCGTCGGGTGCGGCCCGGAGCGACGGGATCCGCGGCAGTCGCACGATCGAGCCGACGCTGTCCGGGGCGACCATGCCGACGCGGACGCGGGCGGTGCGCGCCGTGGAGCCGGCGTCGAGGAGCGCGGCGACGTAGCCGTCGGGGACGGCCGAGTCCTGGTCGAGGGTGATCACGTCGGTGAGGTCGGGGCGCAGCTCGCGGAGCCGGTCGGAGCCGGTGTTGAGCGCGGCGCCGATGCCCCGGTTGGCGGGGTGCTCCACCACCTCGGCGCCGACGGCGCGACAGGCGTCGACGACCTCGCGCGTCGCACCCGAGACGGGGTGCTCGTCGACCACCACGACGACGGCGGCCACCTGGCCCCCCACGGCCTCGACACCGGTCACGAGCTCGGGCCCGGGGCGGAACACGGCGATCGCCGCACCGACCACGGGAGCGGCGGTTTCGTCGGTCTCCCCGGCGGGGATGGGCCTGCGCACCGTGCGTAGAGTAGTGCACGATGTCTTCGGCACCCGGCCCCGTCAGTCGGTCGCGACGAGACGCCGTCGGAGCGTCCTCGGTCGCGGCTGCCTCGCTGTGGTCGGCGGCCGTCACCTACCTGGTGATGAGCATCGCCGCCTGGGTGCTGCCCAAGCCGGAGACCACGGTCCTGCTGACCTTCCTCTCGGCGCTGTTCGCCGTCTACGGCGTGCTCTCGGGGGTCGCGCTGGAGACCACCCGGTCCGTCGCCGCGGCCATGCGTGACGAGCAGGCGGCCGGGCCCGCGCTGGGGCAGGTCGCCGCCGTCGTGGCCGGGTGCTCGGCCGTCGTGGTGGCGGCCCTCACCCCCTTCTGGCGGGAGCGGGTCCTCCACGGCAGTGACGGTCTCCTCGTGGTGGCCCTGGTGGTCGCGGTGGTCGCCTACTCCGTGCACTCGGTCGTGGTCGGCGCGACGTCGGGGCACACGTGGTGGCACCAGACCGCCCTCGTGATCGCCGGCGAGGCGACGCTGCGACTCCTCGTCACCGTCGCGGTGGTGCTCGCCTCGGCGACGGTCGTCGGGATGGGTGTCGCCAGTGCGCTCGGCGCCTTCGCCTGGCTCGTCCTCGCAGCCCGTCCGGGGCGCGTGCGTGACGCCCTGCGCCTGCACGCAGACGTCCCCGCCTCGGTCCTTGGACGACGCATCGCCGCCTCACTGGTGGGGCAGGGGGCCGGCGCGGTGCTGGTCGTCGGCTTCCCGATCCTGCTGGCCTCGTCGACCGGCCGCGCGGAGTACGCCGGTGCCGCACCCCTGCTCCTCGCCATCCAGCTCACCCGAGCCCCGGTCCTGCTGCCGCTCAACGCGCTCCAGGGCGTCGCGGTCTCCCACCTCGTGCGCGCCGGCTCCGGGCTCGCGCGCCTGCTGGCCCGACTGGTCGCGCTCGTCGTCGGGGTGGCCACTGTCGGGGCGGTGCTGGCCTGGCTGGTCGGCCCCTGGCTGCTGAGCCTCCTCTTCGGGGCCGGCTACGACGTCGACGGCTCCGTCCTCGCGCTCCTGACCCTCGCTGCCGGCGGCACCGCGGCGCTCACCCTCACCGGTGCGTGCGCGCAGGCCCTCGCCGCCTACGGCTGGTACGTCGCGGGCTGGCTCGTCGCGCTCCTCGCGTGCGTGGCGCTCCTGCAGGTCCCCGGCTCGTTGGAGGTCCGCACCTGCCTCGCCCTGGGCCTGGCGCCCCTGGCCGGGCTCGCCGTCCACGTCCTGGGCCTCGAGCGCATCCGCCGGTCCGGTCGCGTCGCCCGCCCGGAGGCGGTCGATGCCTGAGTCCCCTGCCGGACCTGCGCTGCGCGTCTCCGTCGCGATGGCGACGTACAACGGAGCGCGGCACGTGGCCGAGCAGCTCGCCTCGATCCTCGAGCAGCTCGCGCCCCACGACGAGGTGGTCGTCGTCGACGACGCCTCCACCGACGACACCCGAGACGTGCTCGCCAGCGTCACCGACCCACGGGTGCGGGTCGTCGAGAGCCCGGTCAACCGTGGCTACGTGCGCACCTTCGAGGCCGCCATCGTCGAGACCACCGGTGACGTCGTCCTGCTCTCGGACCAGGACGACGTGTGGCTGCCCGGACGACGGGACGCGATGGTCGAGGCGCTGCGCGACCACCAGGTCGTCGCCACGAACCTCACCACCCTGGGCGGCCCCGACGCGCTGCAGGGGCCCTTCGGCCAGGCCGACTGGAGGCTTGGCCCGCGCGACGACCGCCGCCGGTGGGCCAACCTGCTCGGGATCATCGCTGGGCTGAGGCCCTACTACGGCTGCGCGATGGGCGTCAGGCGCGATGCGCTCGAGGTCGTGCTGCCGTTCCCCGACCACCTCGTCGAGTCCCACGACCTGTGGCTGGCGACCTACGGCAACCTCGCGGGCACCATCGCCCACCTGGACCAGCGCACGGTGGCGCGGCGCCTCCACGACGACAACGCGACGCCGACGCGTCCGCGCGGACCCCGGGCCGTGCTGGTGTCCCGGGCCCGACTGGTGCGGGTGCTGGTCGACCTGGCCGGCCGCGTCCGGCGTGCCCGGCGGACGGACCGGGCGCGCTAGCTAGCGCGTGCGGACCGCGTGGCGGGTGAGCGTGCGCGCCGAGCCCCACGACCGGGCGAGCAGGGCCCCGGGCAGCTGGGTCACGGCGTAGAGCCGGGAGGCGAGGTGGACGCGCGCAGCCCGGGTGGCACGCGGCCAGCCGGCGCGCGCGCAGCGCTCGGCGGCGATCGCGAAGTAGTCGCGCTCGCCCTGGAAGCGGCCGCCGTCGGCCACCGTGGTGGACGACGCGCTCGCGGCGTGGCGCCGGTAGGCGAAGACCACGTCGGGGAGCACGAGCATCCCCGAGCCGGCGAGCGCGAGGTCGACGAGCAGGGCGAGGTCCTGGACGAGCGGGAAGCCGTCGATGAACCCCTGCCGGCGCACCGGCTCGACCCGGAAGGCGAGCGAGGGCCAGTAGGTCCAGTTGCCACGGAGCACCGAGACCGCGAGCTCCTCGCCGGCCAGGACCCGCGGGCCGGCCAGGCGCGGGGCGAAGAGGCGTTGCTTCACCCGGTCGACGAGCGGGTCGGCGTCGGCGCCCGTCCCGTCGATGACCTTCGCGCCCGGGGACACGATGTCGACGCCCGCCGGCGCGGAGGCGATGGCCGCCTTCACCGTCGCGACGTACGTCGGGAGCATCAGGTCGTCGCACCCGAAGAACACCATCCACTCCCCGGAGGCGAGCTCGAGGCAGCGGCGGTAGTTGTCGGTGATGCCGAGGTTGGTCTCGTTGCGCACGTAGGTGATGCGGTCGTCGCCGAGCCCGGCGAAGAACTCGGCCACCGACGCGTCGGGGTAGTGATCGTCGACGACGACCAGCGTCCAGTCGGGGTCGGTCTGCGCCTGCACGCTCGCCACCGCGGCGCGCAGGAGCGCGGGATCTCCCCAGAACGGGAGGAAGACCTCAATCATCCTGCGGCTCGGTCCGGGCCTGGGTCTCGGTCTCGGGGTGGGTCTCGTCGCGGTGGTCGACGCGGTAGCGCTCCAGCGCCTCGAGCACCGCGATGCGACGGGCGAGGCGGTGCACCTGCTGGCGGCTGTCCTGGCCGCGCAGGTAGTCGTTGACGACGTAGAAGCCGAACGCCACCGCGAGGAGGTAGAGGACGAGGTCGGTGCCGCGGCCCACGCCGACGAGGTTGGCGACGTCGGTGACCAGGTTGGGCGCCAGCACGGCGATGACCAGGACGGCGAGGAACGCCATGAACAGCAGCTTCTTGGACGCCGAGACGCTGTGTGCCGTGCGACTGCGGATCGCGACGAAGAAGAGGAAGAGGAAGGCCGCGATGAGGAGGAACTGGACGACGATCACTTGCGGGTCACCCTTCGCAGGAGCGTGTCGACGGCGATGTTGATCGCGTTGACGCTGGCCTGGCCCTTGCTCGTGGAGTAGTCGGTGTAGTGGATCGTCACCGGCACCTCCTGGTAGCGGTAGCTGTTGGCCGCGATCAGCTCGATGATCTCGCTGGCGTGCGTCATGTCGGGTGCGGTGATCTCCATCGTCTCCGCGACGTGCCGGTTGAACGCCCGCAGCCCGTTGTGGGCGTCGGTGAGCCGGATGCCCGAGGTGACGTTGCTGAACTTCACCGCGGCCTTGAGCAGCGCCTTCTTCGCGCCCGACGCCCCGACGGTCTCACCGAGGAAGCGCGAGCCCAGCACGATGTCGAGCTCACCCGACTCGAGCAGCTCCAGCATGCGCACGGCGTCGGACACCAGGTGCTGCCCGTCGGCGTCGAAGGTGACGAACCGCTGGATCTGGGGGAGCGCGCGGGCGAACTCGATCCCGGTCTGCAGCGCGGCGCCCTGGCCCATGTTGATCGGGTGGTCCACGAGGTAGCCGCCGGCCTTCACGATGACCTGCGCCGAGCCGTCCCGGCTGCCGTCGTTGACGCACACGACGTGGGGGGTCACCGTGCGGATGTCGGCGATGACGTCGGCGATCACGGAGGCCTCGTTGTAGACGGGCACGACGAACGCGACATCATTCACGTCGCGGGATGCTACCGGCGGCGACGCCTCGTGCCGACTCGGCGGCTGCGCCGTCGGCTGTCTAGCCTGAGCACGTGCCCCAGCAGCAGCCCGAGCAGCAAGCCCCGCCCGTCCAGCGCCTCCGCGTCCGCTACGCCAAGCGCGGGCGGCTCCGCTTCACCAGCCACCGCGACTTCAGCCGGGCCTTCGAGCGGGCGGTGTTCCGCGCGCGGGTGCCGATGGCGTACTCCTCGGGCTTCAACCCCCACCCCCGGATCTCCTACGCCGGAGCCGCGCCGACCGGCTCCGCGAGCGAGGCGGAGTACCTCGAGCTCGCGCTCGCCGAGGTCGTCGTGCCCGCCGACGTGCACGCGATGCTCGACGAGGCGCTCCCGCCCGGCCTCGACGTGCTGGAGGTGGTCGAGTCGCCCGGCGGCTCGCTCGCGGACCTGCTCGAGGTCAGCCGCTGGCAGATCGACCTCGCGGGTGGGCGTGACGCCACCCTCGCCGCCGTCGCGGCCTTCCTCGCCGCCGACGAGGCCCTCGTCGAGCGGATGACCAAGAAGGGCATGCGGGAGTTCGACGCCCGCGGCGCCGTGATCGCCCTCGAGGTGCTGCCCGCCGACACCGCGCCCGGTCGTACGTCGCTCGACGTGGTGCTGCGGCACGGCACCCCCGCCGTACGTCCCGACGACGTCCTGCGCGGGCTCGAGGCCGTGGCCGGACTGGCCGCGGGGGAGTCCCCGCTGATGACGCGGCTGGCCCAGGGTCCGCTGCTCGGGACGTGCCAGGTCGGTGACCCGTTGTCGTCTCCCGCGTGAGGGCTCGCTGACGCGCGCGGGGTCCGGGTATGGGGATGGTTGACCGCGCGTGTGCGATACTCGCCACGTTCGACGCCCGGGTGAGAGTCGGGACCTGTCGAGCCGACGACGTTCTCGCCGGCCACCACGAGTGGTCGGCACCCGGGAGGGTGGACGTCACCGGACCGCGACGCGGCCGGAGGACCTGTGACAGAGGATCCTCGGGCCCGGCGACCGCGGCAGGTGACGAACCGGTCTCCCGAGACGCTCCTGCGGAGGGAGTCGCCGCCACTGAAGCTTTGCGTCCCCGGGATCGTTCCGCGAGAGCGGTGGACGCCGTATCGGCGCCGTGATCGGCGCCCGAGGAGCACCACATGCTCGATGACGACCAGCCCGACCGCACCGACGCCGCGAACGCGGCCCCTTCCGCCCCGACGCCCGATGCCCCGGCGGAGGCGTCGCCCCCCGTGGTGACGCGCCGCACCCGCAAGGCGCCGGCGAAGAAGGCGGCCGCGGCACCCGCCGTCGATGCCCCGGCGGCAGACGCCGCGGAGCCGGCCGCGGAGGAGCCCGCCGCGCCCGCGAAGAAGGCCGCCGCGAGGAAGGCGCCGGCCAGGAAGGCCGCGCCCCGCAAGGCAGCAGCCAAGAAGGCGGCCACGGCCGCCGACGTCGAGGCCCCCGAGCTCGAGGCCGCCATCGAGGCGGCCGAGGCGGCCGAGGTCGCCGCCCCCGCCAAGAAGGCTGCAGCGAGGAAGACCGCCAAGGCCCCGGCGAAGAAGACCGCCGCCAGGAAGTCCGCGGCGAAGAAGACCGCGTCGCCCGAGCCGGTCGTCGCGGAGGGCGAGGGCCCTGCCGACGAGGCTCCGGCCGACGATGCCACCGGCCACGCCGTCCTCTTCCAGGCGCCGGTCGTCACCACGACCACCCGACGCGCCCGCAAGCGGCCCACGCCCGTGCCCGTCGAGACGGCCACCGACACCACCGGCGAGCCGACCGTCGAGGCGTCCGTCGACGGCGCCGACGAGGCCGCCGCTCCGGCGAAGAAGGCCGCCGCCAAGAAGTCCGCCGCGAAGAAGTCGTCCGGCAAGAAGTCGTCCGGCAAGCGCGGCAAGAAGGCCGACCAGGCCGTCGAGCAGCCCGCCGAGCTCACCCCCGACGACGAGGCCGCCGACGAGGAGGCCACCGACCCGACCGACGGCGAGAGCGTCGAGCCCACCGAGGCCGCGACCGACTCCTCCGACGACTCGTCCGACGAGGACACCGACGGCTCCTCCGACGACAGCACCGACGACAACGCCGACGACAACGCCGACGACGAGGGCCCCGCCCGTCGTCGTCGCCGCCGCGGCGGCCGTCGCCGCCGGAAGTCCTCGGACTCGGGGCAGGACGGGTCGCAGGACGGCGACGCCGACTCCTCCGACGACGCAGGCGAGGCCGCCGACGCCGACTCCGACGGCGACTCCGCGACCTCCGACAACGGTGACGCGAACGGCAGCGCGAACGGCAACGGCAACGGTGACGGCGACGGCACCTCGCGCCGCCGCCGCCGGCGTCGCCGCGCCGGCGACGACGCCGCCTCGGACGACGACGAGCCCAACACCGTCACCCGGGTCCGCAGCCGCCGCTCCGCCGAGGACCAGATCACGGCCGTGTCCGGCTCGACCAGGCTCGAGGCGAAGAAGCAGCGTCGCCGCGAGGGCCGCGAGGCCGGCCGTCGCCGCGCCCCGATCGTGAGCGAGGCCGAGTTCCTCGCCCGCCGGGAGTCGGTCGACCGCGTGATGGTGATCCGCCAGCGCCACGACCTCACCCAGATCGGTGTCCTCGAGGACCGCGTCCTCGTCGAGCACTACGTCGCCCGCGAGTCGCAGACCTCGCTGATCGGCAACGTCTACCTCGGACGCGTGCAGAACGTCCTGCCGTCCATGGAGGCCGCCTTCATCGACATCGGCAAGGGCCGCAACGCCGTGCTCTACGCGGGTGAGGTCAACTGGCAGTCGCTCGGCCACAAGGAGGGCCAGCCCCGCAAGATCGAGTCGGTGCTCTCCAGCGGCCAGATGGTCCTGGTGCAGGTCACCAAGGACCCGATCGGCCACAAGGGCGCCCGCCTCACGAGCCAGGTCAGCCTCGCCGGCCGCTTCCTCGTCTACGTCCCGGACGGCACCACCTCCGGGATCTCACGCAAGCTCCCCGACACCGAGCGCAACCGCCTCAAGACCCTCCTGAAGGAGATCGTCCCGGACACCGCCGGCGTCATCGTGCGCACCGCGGCCGAGGGCGCGAGCGAGGAGGAGCTCACCCGCGACGTCGAGAGGCTCAAGTCGCGCTGGGAGGAGATCGAGAAGAAGTCCTCCAACAAGGGCTCCGGCCCGCAGCTGCTCTACGGCGAGCCCGACCTCACGCTCAAGGTGGTGCGAGACCTCTTCACCGAGGACTTCTCCAAGCTCGTCATCGAGGGAGACGACGCCTGGAACACCGTCCGCGGCTACGTCGAGTCGGTGGCGCCCGACCTCGCCGAGCGCGTCGAGAAGTACGAGCGCAACGGCGCCGGCGACGTGTTCTCGACCTACCGGATCGACGAGCAGATCCACAAGGGCCTCGACCGCAAGGTCTGGCTACCCTCGGGCGGCTCGCTGATCATCGACCGCACCGAGGCGATGACGGTCGTCGACGTCAACACGGGCAAGTTCACCGGCTCCGGGGGCAACCTCGAGGAGACCGTCACCAAGAACAACCTCGAGGCCGCCGAGGAGATCGTGCGCCAGCTCCGGCTGCGCGACATCGGCGGCATCATCGTCGTCGACTTCATCGACATGGTCCTGGAGTCCAACCGCGACCTCGTCGTGCGCCGCCTCGTCGAGTGCCTCGGCCGCGACCGCACCCGCCACCAGGTCGCCGAGGTCACCTCGCTCGGCCTGGTGCAGATGACGCGCAAGCGGATCGGCACCGGCCTGCTCGAGGCGTTCAGCGAGAACTGCGAGCACTGCCACGGGCGCGGCGTGGTCATCAAGGACCAGCCGGTCGACCCGAACGGCAAGGGCTCGTCGTCCGACGACGCCGGCGAGGGCCGTCGCAGCAGCCGTCGACGGGGCCGCCGCGGCGCCTCCGGCGAAGGGAACGACAACGGCGACTCGAACGGCGGCTCGAACGGCGGCGACAAGCCGGTCGAGCACCACCACGCCCCGTCCCCGAAGGACGTCGCCGCGATGGCCCGCCACGACAAGGCGGCCGACGAGGCGACGGACGAGGCAACGGACGAGGTCACGGACGAGGTCACGGACGAGCCCACGGGCGAGTCGACGGACGCGCCCACGGACGAGCCCACGGGCGAGTCGACGGACGCGCCCACGGACGAGCCCACGGACGAGGTCACCCAGGAGGCGACCCCGGCCGACGAGACCCCTGCGGCCCCGGCCGAGGTCGAGGTTGTCGCGGAGGTCGAGGCTCCCGCGGAGGAGGCAGTCGCCGAGGCACCCGTCGAGGCGCCTGCCGAGCCCGAGAAGCCGCGGGTCGTGACGCGTACGCGCCGCCGCTCCGCCAGCCGGCCGGCAGGCCCGCCGGCCACCCTGTCCGCAGCGGCGCCGATCGGTGACGCCGGCACGCCGCCGGGATCGGGCATCGTGGAGCCGGTCGCGGTCGACGTCGACCCGGGTGTCGGCACCCCGCTCGCGAGCGGTTCCGAGGACGCGGCCGCCGAGGCGGAGTCCGAGGCGCCGGCGATCGAGCACGTCCCGATCAAGAAGAAGGGCTCACGCAAGCGCTGAGCCCGTCCGACGGTGGGGAGTGCGGGTGAGGAGGCGTTCCGACGTCGTTTTGCCCGGTCGGCACCCGATCCCGTACTCTTGACCGTCGGTGTTCACCACACCACCCTGCGCGCCCGCCCGGCGGCCGCACCTCGCCAGAAGTCCAGGCGGTGTCGTGCGCAGGACCCCAGTTCTTCCAGCCGTCTTCAACCGTAGAACGTATCGAGGAGAGTGACTCGCCGTGTACGCAGTCGTGCGCAGTGGCAGCAAGCAGCAGAAGGTTGCCGTGGGCGACGTCATCGAGATCGACGCGCTCGGCGCAGCTGGTGACACCCTCACCCTGCCCGTGGTGATGGTCGTCGATGGCGACAAGGTCACCGCGACCGGCCTCGACAAGGCCAGCGTGACCGTCGAGGTCACCGGCCGCACCAAGGGCCCGAAGATCATCATCCAGAAGTACAAGAACAAGACCGGCTACAAGAAGCGCCAGGGTCACCGCCAGAAGTACACCCAGGTCAAGGTCACCGACATCTCCCTCTGAGCCCCGCTCGAGGTCGACCACCATCTCTTCGTTCGCAAAGGACTGAACAATGGCTCACAAGAAGGGTGCTGCGAGCACCAAGAACGGCCGTGACTCCAACTCCCAGCGCCTCGGCGTGAAGCGCTTCGGCGGCCAGGTCGTCGGCGCGGGCGAGATCATCGTGCGCCAGCGCGGCACCCACTTCCACCCGGGCACCGGCGTGGGCCGTGGCGGCGACGACACCCTCTTCGCCCTGCAGGCCGGCGCCGTCGAGTTCGGCACCCGCCGCGGCCGCCGCGTGATCAACATCGTCCCGGGCGAGTGACGACGCGACACTGATCCACTTCTGCACTCCGCAGATTGCGAAAGGGCGTCCCTGACCGGGGACGCCCTTTCGTTGTTCCACCACCACTGACAGGAATCCCATGGCCATCCCCACGTTCGTCGACCAGGTCACGCTGCACCTCGCAGCAGGACGGGGTGGCAACGGCGTGGCCTCGGTGAAGCGCGAGAAGTTCAAGCCCCTCGGCGGACCCGACGGCGGCAACGGCGGCGAGGGTGGATCGATCATCCTGCAGGTCGACACCAGCGTCACGACCCTCGTCGACTACCACCACAGCCCCAAGCGCAAGGCCGACAACGGCGGCCAGGGCGCCGGCGACCACAAGAACGGCGGCAACGGCAAGGACCTGACCCTCGCGGTGCCCGACGGCACGGTGGTCAAGGACGCGGACGGCACGGTGCTGGCCGACCTCGTGGGCCACGGCACGACGATGGTCGTCGCGGCCGGCGGCCGCGGCGGCCTCGGCAACGCGGCGCTCGCCTCCTCCAAGCGCAAGGCCCCCGGGTTCGCGCTGCTGGGCGAGCCCGGGGACGAGCTCGTCGTACGCCTCGAGCTGAAGGTCGTCGCCGACATCGGCCTGGTCGGGTTCCCGAGCGCCGGCAAGTCCTCGGTGATCGCCGCCATCTCGCGGGCACGGCCCAAGATCGCCGACTACCCGTTCACGACCCTCATCCCCAACCTCGGCGTGGTCACCGCCGGCGAGACCACCTTCGTGGTCGCCGACGTGCCCGGCCTCATCGAGGGTGCGGCGGAGGGGCGTGGCCTCGGCCACGACTTCCTGCGCCACATCGAGCGCTGTGCGGCGCTGGTCCACGTCGTCGACACCGCCTCGATCGAGCCCGGGCGCAACCCGCTCGACGACCTCGACATCATCGAGGGCGAGCTCTCGCGCTACGGCGGCCTCGACGACCGGCCCCGGCTGGTCGCCCTCAACAAGGTCGACGTGCCGGACGGCCAGGACATCGCCGACATGGTGGTCGAGGAGCTGCGCGGCCGTGGCCTGGAGGTCTTCGAGGTCAGTGCCGCCTCGGGTGCCGGCCTGCGCGAGCTGACCTTCGCGATGGCGGAGATCGTCAGGGCCGCCCGGGCGGCCGCCCCCCAGGTCGAGGTCGAGCGGATCGTGCTCAGGCCCAGGGCCGTCGACAGCGGCGACGACTTCGAGGTCGTCGCCACGGACGACGGGTGGCGGGTGCGCGGCACCAAGCCCGAGCGCTGGGTGCGCCAGACCGACTTCAGCAACGAGGAGGCCGTCGGGTTCCTCGCCGACCGCCTCAACCGCCTCGGCGTCGAGCTCAAGCTCGCGAAGATGGGCGCGCAGGAGGGCGACGCCGTCCTCATCGGCAGCGAGGCCAACTCGGTCGTCTTCGACTTCAAGCCCAGCATCGAGGCCGGCGCCGAGATGCTCGGCCGTCGCGGCGAGGACGAGCGGTTCCGCGAGGACCGCCCCGCCCGCGACCGCCGCCGCGAGATCGCCGAGGCGATGGAGACCAAGGGCGAGGAGGAGGCCCGCGCCGATGTCGCGCGCCGCCTCGACGCCGAGCGCCGGTCGAAGGGTCCCAACCGCAGCACCGGCAGCTCCGGCGTCGGACCGATGTCCTACGAGATCGGCGGCAAGGACGACCCCGACTGGGGTGGCGAGCAGGACGACGAGTGAACGACCGCGCCGGGTCGGACCGTGCGGGGCTGGTGCGTGCCGCCCGGCGCGTCGTCGTCAAGGTCGGCTCGTCGTCGCTGACGACCGCGGCCGGCGGCATCGACCCGGCGCGTGTCCGCCAGCTCGTCGAGGTGCTGGCCGCCTCGCGTGACGCCGGCGCCGAGATCGTCCTGGTGTCGTCCGGAGCGATCGCGGCCGGACTCGCGCCGCTCGGCATGAAGAAGCGCCCCCGGGCGCTCGCCTCCCAGCAGGCCGCCGCCTCGGTGGGGCAGGGCCTGCTGGCCCACCGCTACCAGGAGGAGTTCGCCCGGCACGGGATCGTGACCGGCCAGGTGCTGCTCACCGTCGACGACGTCACCCGTCGCGCGCACTACCGCAACGCCCACCAGACCTTCGCCCGGCTCCTCGAGCTGGGCGTCGTGCCCATCGTCAACGAGAACGACACCGTCGCCACCTCCGAGATCCGGTTCGGCGACAACGACCGGCTCGCGGCCCTGGTGGCGCACCTCGTGCACGCCGACCTGCTGGTGCTGCTGTCCGACGTGGACGGCCTCTACGACGGCCCGCCGAGCCGTGCGGGATCGCGGCTGATCCCGGTCGTGCACTCCGAGGCCGACCTCGCAACGGTGACGATCGGCTCCGCCGGCGCGTCCGGCGTCGGCACCGGCGGCATGACGACCAAGGTCGATGCCGCGCGGATCGCGACCGGCGCCGGGATCGACGTGCTCCTGACCTCGGCCGACCAGGCCGCGGCGGCCCTCTCGGGGGCCGAGGTCGGCACCCACTTCGAGGCGACCGGCAAGCGTCGTCCGACCCGCCTGCTCTGGCTCGCGCACGCGACCTCCGGGCAGGGCACCCTGACACTCGACGCCGGCGCCGTGCGCGCGGTGGTGGAGCGCGGCGCCTCGCTGCTGGCTGCCGGCATCACCGGAGTCGGCGGCTCCTTCGTCGCCGGCGACGCGGTCGACGTCCTCGACCCGGCCGGCACGGTCGTGGCCCGCGGACTGGTGAACTTCGACGCCGACGAGCTCCCCGCGCTCCTCGGGCGCTCGACCGGCGAGCTGAAGGAGTCCCTCGGGGCAGCCTACGAGCGCGAGGTCATCCACCGCGACGCGATGACGCTGATCCAGCCGACACCGACCCGCTAGCTAGCCCTCCGAGAGCACCCGGTCGAGCTCGTCCATGGTGCCGGCGAACGCGCCGGCCAGGTCGACGTCGTACGCGTCGGCCAGGGTCATCACGCTCCAGAGGCAGTCGGCGAGCTCGTGGGCCAGCGCCTCGTCGAGGTCGTCGCGGGGCCGCACGCCCGCCTTGCCCTGCACGAGCTTGGCCAGGTCGCCGACGTCGCCGAGGAAGCCGAGCATGATCTCCTCGGTCGTCCACGACCGGCCGTGGGTCGCCGCCTCGACCTCGGCGTACTTCGCCCGCACCGACCGGGCCCGCTCCTGCATCTGCTCGAAGTCCATGGAGCGATCCTGCCTCAGCCGAAGTCGCGGGGGAGGCCGAGCGCCGCGGCGAGGCGGTCGGCGTACGGCCGGCGCTCCTCCGGTGGTGCGAAGCGGGCCCGGCGGTGCTGCTCGTAGAGCCGGTCGCCGGTGAAGCGCGGGAACACGTGGACGTGGAGGTGCCAGACGTCCTGGTCCCCGGCCGGCTCGTTGTGCTGGCGCGTGGAGATGCCCTCGCACCGGTAGGTGTCGCGCATCGCGACCGCGACCCGCTGGACCAGGTCCCACACGCCGTGGCCGACCTCGGCCGGGAGGTCGTAGAGGTTCTCGTGGTGGGCGCGCGGGATGACCAGCACGCCGCCCGGGTTGTCGGGCCACCAGCGCGGCGAGACCCGCACGAACGCATGACCGGTCACGGCCACGACGTCCTCGGGCTGGTTGTGGTCGTTGTGGACGCCCTCCTGGATCAGGCAGAACGGGCAGCGGTAGCCGTCGGGCTCGTGGGTGTGCACGCAGGCCACCCTGTCAGCCTCCCCGTGGGCGGGACGGGCCCGGCTAGCCTGCGGGGATGCACTGGACACCCTCGGAGGCGGACGTGGCCGAGGAGGTGGCGTTCCGGCGGCTGTACGGCGAGTGGGAGGCGCTTGACCCGGCCGGGCTGGCGGCCTTCATGGCGGCCTACGACCGCGAGTGGTGGGTCGTCGGTGGGTGGGCGATCGACGCCTTCACCGGGCAGCAGCGCGAGCACGACGACATCGACCTGGTGATCTGGCGCCGCGACCTGCCGGCGTTCCAGGAGCTGGTGGGGGAGCGGCACCACGTGTGGAGCGTCGGCTCCGGGATGCTGCGCCCGCTCGACGCCGACTGGCCCGAGCTGCACCCGGAGGCCGGGCAGGTGTGGCTGCGCGACCACGCGCTGGCGCCGTGGTTCCTCGACTGCATCCTCGCCGAGGACCGCGACGGCCTCTGGGTCTCGCGTCGCGACGACGACCACGTCGCCCCGCTCGCCGACGTGACGTGGGTGGCCGCCGACGGGATCCGCTACATGCGGCCCGAGGTCGTGCTGCACCACAAGGTCCGCCTCGACCGGCCCAAGGACCGTGCCGACCTCGAGGTCTCTTGGCCGCTTCTCGGCGCCACCGAGCAGGACTGGCTGCGCGAGGCCGTACGCCGGTGGGATCCGCACCACGGGTGGCTGGAGCTGATCGGCTGAGGGTCAGCCGGACCGCGCCCATGCGAGGGCGGAATCGCGCAGCTGCCCCGACGACAGGCCGAGCTCCGAGCGGAGGAGGTCGTCCGCCTCCCCGAACGTGGCGAAGGACCGACCTCTGAAGGTGTCCATCAGGCCCCAGAGCACGTCGTCGCCGCGCGTGCTGGCGAGGTAGTCGCACACGAGACCGGCGAGCTCGTAGTTGAGCCACGTCTCGCCCCGCTGGTAGAAGTCGGTCCCCATGCGGAGGCGTAGACCGGGCCGGCCGTCCAGCGTGGAGAAGTAGTCGAACCTGCGCTGGGCGACCGAGTAGGTCGCGGCCCTGGCGACGTACTCGGCGGTGCCCTCGGCCAGCCAGACGGGGCTCCAGTCGTCCCGCCCCGCGAGCGCGACGTGCACGAGCTCGTGACGCATCAGCAGGTCGCGCTCGAGACCGCCTCCCAGATTGGTCGGGTTGACGGCGAAGCGGTATGCGGCGACCCTCCTCCGGTCCGGTCGTGAGAGGACCGGGAAGGCGACTCCACCCGTCTGCTCGATCGTCATCGTGCTCATGTCGTCGATGGCGTCGGTGTCGCTGATGTCGTAGGCCACGACGCGTCCCGACCACGGCGGCAGGAGGGGCTCGATCGCGTCGCGCGCGGCGACGATGTCGGCCTGGATGTCGTCGGACCCAGCCCGGGTCTCGTCGTCGAAGACTCCCAGCACCCCGTCGGACTCCTCGACCGTGATCGTGGTGACGTCCCACGGCGCCGGCACCCACCCGGTCGCGGCGTCGCTCTGGAGGTTGCGGTCGTTGGTCAGCCGCACCTCGTCCTCGTCGCCCACGAACGTGTAGATCAGGGGCTGGGTGACCGGGTGCTCGTCGTAGCCGTCGAGACGCATCGTGAAGTCGATCGGCAGCTGGAGGTCCCCGTCGCCCGAGATCCGCGTCATCACGCCCTCGTCGCCGAGCTCGAGGGAGAAGTCGGTCGCCGGCAGCCGGGCGACGTTGTCCCACCACCGCGCCTGTGACGTCGCGAATGCCTCGGCACCGGGGTCGACGGTGGCGAGGAACGCGTCGCGGTCACCGTCGACCAGCGCCTGCTCGCGCTCCTCCACGAGCGCGAGGGCGGCGTCGCGGAGGGACTCGTCCATGCCGGCAGGGGCCGAGCGCTCGGGCAGCGCCGGGCCGGACTCGACCTCGGCGTCCGCCTGGCAGGCCAAGGTCGGCAGCAGGAGGAGGCAGGCGATCGAGCCCAGGGACACGCGCATGGCGGGAGCGTAGGCGTGGACCCGTCCGCGCGCGGCCGGAACGGGAAAGCCGGCGGACGGTCGGGAGAACTGCGGCCGGACGACGGTCGGGGCGGCGTGCTGGTCGTCGTACGGCCGCAGTTCTCCGCGCCTCTCGGCCCCCGCGTAGGCTTGGCAGGTCATGACCACCCCGCTCGTCTACCTCGACCACGCCGCGACCACGCCCATGCTGCCGGTCGCCGTCGAGGCGATGACCC
This sequence comes from Nocardioides exalbidus, assembly GCF_900105585.1. Taxonomy (NCBI): domain Bacteria; kingdom Bacillati; phylum Actinomycetota; class Actinomycetes; order Propionibacteriales; family Nocardioidaceae; genus Nocardioides; species Nocardioides exalbidus. The sequence goes on along the minus strand of NZ_FNRT01000002.1, from coordinate 7,970 downwards.
GGCAGCTCGGCGGCGTCGGCAACGCCAGCTCGCTGCACGCGTCCGGACGCGGCGCGCGCCGGGTCGTGGAGGAGTCGCGCGAGGCCATCGCCGGGATGATCGGCGCGCGCCCGGGTGACGTCGTCTTCACCTCCGGCGGCACCGAGTCCGACAACCTCGCCCTCAAGGGCATCTTCTGGGCGCGCCGCGCGGAGGACCCGCGTCGTACGCGCATCCTCTCCACCGCCATCGAGCACCACGCCGTCCTCGACCCGCTGCACTGGCTGGCCGAGTCCGACGGCGCCGAGGTCGAGCTGCTGCCGGTGTCGTCCGAGGGCGTGCTCGATCTCGAGTCTCTCCGCGACTCAGTGGCGAGGGACCCCGGGTCGGTCGCGCTCATCTCGGTGATGTGGGCCAACAACGAGGTCGGCTCGCTGCAGCCGATCGACGAGGTCGTCGCCCTCGCCGCGGAGCACCGGATCCCCGTGCACACCGACGCCGTGCAGGCGCTCGGGCAGGAGCCGGTGGACTTCGCCGCCTCGGGCGTCGACGCCCTCACCTTCACCGGTCACAAGGTCGGTGGCCCCTACGGCGTGGGTGCGCTCGTCGTACGCCGTGACCTGGCCGTGAGCGCGCTGGTGCACGGCGGCGGGCAGGAGCGCGACATCCGCAGCGGCACCCTCGACGTGCCCGCCATCGCCGGCCTCGCAGCCGCGGTCGAGGCGTCGGTGAAGGCGCAGCACGACCACGCGATCCGCGTCGCCGAGCTGCGCGACGACCTGGTCCGGCGGGTCTGCGAGGTCGTCCCCGACGCCCACCTCCACGGCACCCCGACGGGCCCGACCCGGCTGCCGGGCAACGCGCACCTCGGCTTCCCCGGCTGCGAGGGCGACTCGCTGCTGATGCTCCTCGACGCGCGCGGCATCGAGTGCTCGACCGGCTCGGCCTGCTCGGCCGGCGTGCCCCAGCCCTCCCACGTGCTGCTGGCGATGGGCTGCGACGACGACCAGGCCCGCCACTCGCTGAGGTTCTCGCTCGGCCACACCACGACCCCGGGCGACATCGACCGCCTGGTCGAGGCGATCGGGCCGGTCGTCGAGCGCGCCCGGGCCGCCAGGGCCCGATGAGGGTGGCCCGCTGATGCGCGTCGTCGCCGCCATGTCCGGCGGGGTGGACTCCGCCGTCGCCGCCGCTCGCGCGAAGGAGGCCGGCCACGACGTGACCGGCGTGCACCTGGCGCTGAGCCGCAACCCGGCGTCGTACCGCTCCGGGGCACGGGGCTGCTGCACCATCGAGGACAGCAACGACGCCCGTCGCGCCGCCGACGTGATCGGCATCCCGTTCTACGTCTGGGACCTGTCCGACCGCTTCCACGAGGACGTGGTCGAGGACTTCATGGACGAGTACGCCGCCGGCCGCACGCCCAACCCGTGCCTGCGGTGCAACGAGAAGATCAAGTTCGCCGCGGTGCTCGACCGCGCGCTCGCGCTCGGCTTCGACGCCGTCGCGACGGGCCACTACGCGCAGCTGCGCACGGGTGCCGACGGCCTCATCGAGATGCACCGGGCCGTCGACCACGGCAAGGACCAGTCCTACGTCCTCGGGGTGCTCGACCAGGACCAGCTGCGGCACTCGATGTTCCCGCTGGGCGACACCGACAAGCCGGCCGTCCGCCGGGAGGCGGAGGCCCGCGGCCTGCTGGTCGCCGACAAGCCCGACTCGCACGACATCTGCTTCGTCGCGGACGGCGACAACGCGGGCTGGCTGCGCGAGAAGCTCGGAGACCGCGCCCCCAACCACGGCGGCGACATCGTCGACGCGACCACCGGAGAGACGGTCGGCAGCCACACCGGCACCTACGGCTTCACCATCGGCCAGCGCCGCGGGCTCCGGCTCGGCGTCCCGGCCGCCGACGGCAAGCCGCGCTTCGTCCTCGACATCGAGCCGGTCTCCGGCACGGTCACCGTCGGCCCGCGCGAGCGGCTCGCGGTCGACCACGTCGCCGGGACCAGGCCGCGCTGGTGCGGCACCGTCCCCGAGCGCGTCGACGGCACCGTCCAGCTGCGCGCCCACGGACGGGAGCACCGCGCGGTCGTCACCGTCGAGGGCGACCGCGTCGCGATCGAGCTGCTCGACCCCGCCGAGGGCATCGCGCCCGGCCAGGCGGCCGTGATCTACGACGGCACCCGCGTCGTCGGCTCGGCCACCATCGCCGCCACCCGCCCGGTCGGCGTCGGCCGATGACGACGGCGACCGGTGTCGGGTCGATGCCCGGCACCACCGACGAGGGGTACGCCGAGGCCGTCCGCGTGGTGCTCGGCGAGCTGCCCGACCTCCCGCACGTCCCCGAGGTCCCCGGGCGCGGGGTCACGGCCGGGATGACCGGACGGGCGCTCGCGGTCGTCGACGGGCTCGCCGCCGACCTCCAGCCCGCCGGCTGGCGGCTCACCGACACCAGCGGCGTCGACCACCGCCGCGCCCGTTCGCTGCTCGCGCAGGACCTCGACGCGGTCGAGGAGCTCGCGCAGGGCTACGTGGGCACCTTCAAGACCCAGGTGACCGGGCCGTGGACGCTCGCGGCCACCGTCGAGAAGCCGCGCGGCGACAAGGTGCTCAGCGACCACGGCGCGCGCCGCGAGCTCGCCCAGTCGCTCGCCGAGGGCGTCCGTGTCCACCTCGCCGACCTGCGCCGCAGGATCACCGGCGTCGACCGGTGGATCGTGCAGCTCGACGAGCCCGCGCTCGCCGCGGTCTCCCTCGCCCACGTCCCGACCGCCAGCGGTTTCGGCCGGCACCGCCGCGTCGACCCGCCCGAGCTGTCCGCGCACCTCGAGTGGGTGGTCGCCGCGATCACCGACGCCGGGGGAGAGGCCTGGGTGCACTCCTGCGCCCCGCAGACGCCGTGGTCCCTCGTCGCGGGCACGGGCGTCGTCGGCCTGTCGGCCGACCTCGACGTGCTCGGCCCCGCCGACCTCGACACCTTCGCGGAGGCCCTGGAGGGCGGTCGCAGCGCCGCACTGGGCGTCGTACCGTCCACGTCCGCCAGCGACGACCCGGCGACGGACCCGTCGGACGCGCGGCTCACCGAGCGGGTGCAGCGCTGGCTCGACATGCTCGGCCTCGACCCCGAGGTCGTCGACGAGCACCTCGTCGTGACCCCTACCTGCGGGCTGGCGGGTGCCACTCCGGGATGGGCGGGACGAGCGGTCCGTCTGTCGTCGACGGTGGCGCGCAACCTGAGCCTGCAGCAGCCTTCCTGAGCCCGGCGCCGGGAAGGTCGGCGCGGTCGAGCCAGGCCGTCGCGGGTGCGGTGTGGAGCAGCCGCACGGCCACGAGGGCGACCGCCATCGTGAGCGCGACCAGCGGCAGCAGCTCGGTCGGGCGGGTGAGGAGCGCGTCGACGAAGGCGTTGCGCCACCAGACGTCGCGCACCTTGGCATACATGTCGTCCGAGATCGCCCCGGGCGCGATCAGCACCAGCTGGAGCACCGCGACCGGGACGAACCAGCGGCGCGCGCGCTCCGAGAGCCACGGGGTCGCGAGCGCCAGCGCCGGGGAGAGGCTGACGACGAGCTCGAGGCTGGTGCGGTAGCCGTAGAAGTGGTCGCCGCCGCTGAAGCGGTTGAGCACCGCCTGGCTGAGGGTGTACGCCGCCCCGCCCGCGGCCAGCCAGCGGCTCCAGTCGGGCAGGTCACCGCGGTGCCGCCACGCGGTCGGACCGAGCACCAGCAGCAGCGGTGCCCACCAGAGCAGGCCCCGGTCGGCGGAGACGACGAAGCCCAGCCAGTTGAGCGGGTCGAGGGCGTAGCCCGCCGCGTTGCCGATGAAGTCGCCGGCGCGGTAGCCCGAGGTCGGGTCCCACGAGCCGTACATCCACCGGGTCCAGACCGAGGACAGCCCGAGCGAGGCGAGCGCGACCACGCCGACGCGGACGGCGATCGCCGGCCGGCGGCGCGTCCAGGCCGGGCCGAGCCCGACGACCGCGCAGACGAGGGCGGCGTGGAGCCGGCCCCACAGCATCACCCCTCCGAAGAGCCCGACCAGCCACCAGCGCCGGCGGTCCGCGGCCCACGCGGTGCCGAGGATGCCGAGCGTGGTGAGGGTGTGCGGCCAGACGGCGTCGGCCGACACCGACCAGACCGGGGTCGCGAGGCCGAGGATGCCCGAGGCGACGAGGGCGGCGTGGGTGCCGATCCGGTCGCGCAGGACGAGGAAGAACAGCACGACGGCCAGCGCGCTGAGGAGGGCGGCGGTCAGCCCTCCGGGCAGCGGGTCGACCGTGGCCGGGCGGGCGAGGGCGTACGCCGGGACGACGGCCGCGATCACGCCCGGGGCGCGACCGACCGCCTCGCGTCCGTCGGCGGTCTCGACGATCCACGTCTCGCGGATGATGTTGTGGTCGAGGTAGGGGAAGCCCGAGATGTCCGGGACGGGGTCGCCGGTCAGCGCGATGTGGCGCCCGGCGAAGTCGGCGGTGAACGCGTCGGGGCTCGGATCGGGGTTCGTGGTGAGCGCGTAGACGCCCGCGAGGAGCACGAACAGGAGGAGGGGGACCAGCCGCCGGGGCATGCGCGCCATTGTCCGCGCCGGGCGGGTGGCGGGCGAGGGCTGTGGCCGAGCGCTCGCCCATCGTTCGCCGACCCGTCACCTGGGTGAGGTCCGTGGGTACCGGGTCGTCCCTAGCGTCGCGGACATGAAGCTCGTGGTGCAGGTCCCGTGCCTCAACGAGGAGGAGACCCTTCCCCTCGTCCTCTCGTCGATCCCGGGGTCCATCCCGGGCATCGACGAGATCGTCGTGCTCGTCGTCGACGACGGGAGCACCGACCGGACCGTCGAGGTGGCCCGGTCGTTCGGCGTCACCGAGATCGTCAGCCACCCGCGCAACCAGGGCCTCGCCCGCTCGTTCACCGACGGGGTCAACCACGCCCTCGCGATCGGTGCCGACATCGTCGTCAACACCGACGGCGACAACCAGTACCCCCAGGAGCGCATCGCCGACCTGGTCCAGCCGATCCTGCGCGGCGAGGCCGACATCGTCATCGCGGACCGGCAGGTCGGGCTGATCGACCACTTCTCGCCGGCCAAGAAGGCGCTGCAGCGGTTCGGCTCGCGGGTGGTCAACATCGCCGCGCGCACCGAGCTGCCCGACGCCGCGAGCGGCTTCCGCGCCTACTCGCGCGAGTCGCTGATGCGGCTCAACACGGTCACGCGCTTCAGCTACTGCATGGAGACGATCATCCAGGCGGGCAACAAGAACCTCGCGATCGCGAGCCTGCCGGTGATCACGAACGCCAAGACCCGCGAGTCACGGCTGTTCTCCTCCACGCGCCAGCACGTCTTCCGCTCCGGTGCCGCGATCGTGCGCGCCTACGTGATGTACCGCCCCTACGTGATCTTCGGCGTGATGGCGATGCTCTTCGGGGTGCTGGGGCTGCTGCCCTACCTCCGGTACGCCGTCCTCGCCGCGGCCGGGCAGGGCGGCGGCCACGTGCAGTCGCTCCTCGTCGGCGCCGCGCTGGTCGTGGTGTCGTCGCTCTGCGTGATGCTCGGCATCGTCTCCGACCTGATCCGCACCAACCGCGCGCTCATCGAGGCGAACCTCGAGCACACCAAGCGCGCCCGCTACGACATCCTCCGCGTGCCCACCACGCCCGCGATCGACGCTCCTGTCCCACGGAAGGCCGGCATCCGGTGAAGTCGCTCTACGTCCGTCTCGTCCGCCTCGTCGCGGCACCGCTGCGCGCGATCGGCGTCCTCGGCTGTCTGCGCCGCCGCGCCCCGCGCTCGCGCACGGCCACGTGGCTGCTTTCGCTCTTCGCGATCCACGACGTCGACGGGCTGCAGGAGCTCGACGTGCCGTGGTGGACGTTCGACTCGGCCGACCGGGCCGCGGACTGGCTGCGCGAGCACCCCGGCGCGCGCGTCTTCGAGTGGGGCTCCGGCGCCTCGACGATGTGGCTCGCCTCCCGGGCGGGCTCCGTCCACTCGGTCGAGCACCACGCCGGCTGGGCGTCGATGATCGCGCCCCGCCTGCCGGACAACGTCGAGCTCCGGGTCGTCGAGCCGGTCGCCAGCGACGCGCCGGTCGTGGGCTCGGCGAAGCCTGGCCACGGTGGCCTGGACTTCGCCGACTACGTCGCCGCGATCGACGACGTGCCGGGCGAGTTCGACCTGGTGGTCATCGACGGCCGCGCTCGCGAGGCGTGCCTGGCCCGGGCCGTCGACCGGCTCGCCCCCGGCGGCGTCATCGTCTTCGACAACGTCGACCGCCGGCGCTACGTCGACGCCATCGACAGCACGGTCGCCGCGGTCGGCGACCGGGTCTCGGTCACCATGACCCGCGGCCTCACGCCCGCCCTGCCCTACCCGACGCGCACCGCCCTGCTGCACTCGTCGCTGGTGCCCACCCGTGACGCCGGGGTGACGTGACCCGCCGACGGGCGCTCCAGCTCGCCCGCGTCCTGTTCGTCCTCCTCACCCTCACCCTCGCCTGGTGGGGTTCCGGGGTCGCTGGGACGAGATCGGCGACGCGGCTCCGCACCGGTCCGCTCCGGCTGCCGCGCGGTGCTCTGCGCGGTCGCCGGGCTCGCGCTGACGGGGTGCTCTGGCGGCTGCTGCTGCGGTGGCTGGCTCGAGGTCGGGCCCTCGCGACGCCGCGCGGTCTTCTTCGTCGGCCAGCTCGGAAGTACGTCCGGCTCCGTCGGAGCGTCGCCGTCAGGCGCAGCTCGGCCGGCGCCACGACTGCCCGCCCGCTCAAACTCTTCTCGCCACCCTCGAGGCAGATGGGCGGTGCGGGACCTGCCTCAGCCCGCTGTGGGGCTGGGCCGCGCTGCTCGTCGGCGCGGCGTCGCTCTCCCCGCCGCTGCTGCGCCTGCTGGCCGACCGCCTCGCCGGACACGGGGTGCGGGCCGCGCTGGGTCCGGCGGAAGTGGCGCGCTCAGTGGCCCTGATGGCGCTCGTGTGGCTGGCCTACGGCGCATCGCTCCTGCTGCTCGTGACCGGCAGGGCCGCGGCACCGAGCCTGCTCGCCGCGGCGGCGGCCTTCGCGCTCGCCCACGCGGTCGGCGTGCTGGTCGTCTTCGCACCCGCCGGTGTCGGCGCGCGCGAGGCGGTGCTCGTCGCGCTGCTCGCGCCCGTGCTCGGGGTGCCCGGTGCCGTCGCGGTCGCCCTGCTCTCGCGGGTCGCGCACGCGGTGGCCGACTTCCTCCTCGCCCTCCTCGCGTCGACGGCAGCGGGCCTCGCCGCGCCGTCCCGGCACGCGGGGGAGCCGGCAGGTGTCCGCGGACGGTGAGGCGGTGGCCGGGACCCACGCGCCCGGCCGACCGTCCGTCCCGTCCGGCCGCGCGACCCTGCGCGCCGCCCTGCCCGTCGCGGTCGCGGTGCTCGCGCTGCACGTGGTGTTCGTCGTGGCCAGGGCCGCCCTGGTCGGCGGGCTCGACGGGTTCGTCGTCTACGACGGCCGCGCCTACTTCCGGATCGCGCTCGACCCGCTGACGCGCGCCGTCTCCGACCACGGCATCACCTTCACCCCCGCCTACTGGCAGACCCGCATCGGGTACCCGCTGACCGCCTGGCTCGGCTCGCTCGGCGGTCGCCACGCGCTGGTGGCGGCCGCTCTCGTGGTGGTCAACCTGCTCGCCGTCACGGGGATCGCCCTCGTCGCCGCCTGCACCGCCCGGCGGCTCGGTCGCGGCGTGTGGTGGGGAGCCGTCCCGGCCCTCTGGGCCGGCTTCCTCGTCGGTCTCGGCCAGGACCTCACCGAGCCGCTCGCCGGGCTGCTGCTCCTCGGTGCGCTCGTGCTCCTCCGCTCCCACCGGCACCTGCTCGCCGCGCTCGCGCTCACCGCTGCCGCCCTCACCCGGGAGACGACGCTGCTCGTCGCCGCTGCCGTGCTCGTCGTGTCCCTCGTGCCGTCGCGCGGTCGTCGTACGGCGCCGGGGTGGTGGGTGGGCACGCTGCCGCTCGCGGTGTACGCCGGGTGGCGCACGTGG